>NZ_JAASQI010000004.1 GCF_011762225.1 Pseudochelatococcus lubricantis | reverse complement strand
CCTCGCAAGTCGGGCAAAACAATCAATTCCGCTCACAGAAAAATAAAACCCAGCCGCCGCAACCAATCTCTCAAACCGCCCGCAGCGCCGGTGTGTTTGTTGTATATGCCGGGCCGCCCTTCGCTGTCAACGCCCTTGTGAAATTTTTTTGACGAATTCTTCGATTGGCGATCCTCCTTGTGGGTAAAAAGCCTTGCCGGCTTTGGGTTTGGCGGCCATCGCCATGGTGCGGGAAAACCGGTTCGGGAGCCTTCTCCCGCTATGCCGCGTCGCATGAGAGAGTCGCGCAACGTCCGACAGCTACGCGGACGAATGAGGAAAGAGCGGCACCTCGACATGGAGCGAGGCGCTATATATCTTCACGCGAACGCTGGTTGGGACGGGCGCACGCATGATTGGCGAGGACGGGACGCTCTGATGCTTCAAAGAACGCCGGTTGCATTTCGGGTCGATGCCGCGCTGCGGCAGCCGACGACACTGGCTCACCGGCGATTCGAGTCCGCCAGCGTCGATAACGTTCCGCCGCTCGATCCTAGCGGCATCGCCATCATCAACCGGAACAGGCGGCGCGTCAGTCTGCGCTGGCTCGTGGGCAGCGTTCTCACGGCTTTGAGCGGCGGCGCGCTGATCGGCGGGGCGATCATCATCGCACTGCAGGGGGAGATCGCGTATGTGGCCCGGCCGCAGCGGGCCGACGTAAGCAGCCCGGGCAGCGAATCGCAGTCCACCGTGCGCAAGACCGACCGGCTGGTCCGGAAGGAAATGACCGGCAGTTCCGCCCGCCTCGCGTTCAAGGCGCCGATGACGGTGCGGGTCGGCGATCGGGAGGTCATCAAGACGCGCGATTTCGTGCGAATCAGCGCCCCGTTGTCGCTGACCGCCGGCACCTATGCGCGGTCGATTCCGCCGTTCAACCCGCTCAACCTCTTCGCCGACAGCAATAACGGCCCCGCAGCGGGCCGGGACATCGCGCCGGACGCCGCCGATGTCGACGTCTCCGTCATCAAGCGCCCGCTTGCGGGAATCGCCTTCACGCCCACCTCATCCGCCCTCGATGCCGAGGAGGCGCTGGCGCAGATCGTCGCCGAGGAGAGGCTGACGCGCAGCATTGGCGGCAACGCTTCCCAGCCGGATGCAGCCCGCCTGATGCTGTTCCACTCCCTTCGCCAGGCGCCCGTCGGACCCGCGCCAATGGCCTACGCGACGCTGGTTGACGCGCCTTTCAGTGATATCGATGTCCGCGTCATTCCGGAAAACGTCACCCTGCTGCCCAAGCAAGCGCCGGCGCTCATGTCGCCGCTCGGAGAACGCCACGGCGAGGAGCGAATCGCCGGCCGCCCGGGCGACACCGTGCTGAAAGTGATCCTCGGCCAGGGTGCGCAAGCCGAGACCGCCCGCGCCATTCTGGCCGCGCTCGAACTCAAGGAGCGCGACAGGCTCCGCGAAGGGCAGAGCCTCGCCATCCTGCCGGCGCTCGACGTCTCGGCGAACGGTTCCGATAGCGATTCGTCGGCCATCGGGCGCGTCACGCTGTGGGACGAAGGGACGATTCGCGCCATCGCGGCGCTGACGGACGACGGCCGTTATGTGCCTGTCTCCCTGCCGCAGGATGAGATGGCGGCCGCTGGAAACCACAGCCACGACGATTCGCGGATCGAGCGTGTGGAAGGGCCGGGTGCGCCGCTCTACGAAAGCCTGCATGAGACTGCCGCGCGCTATGAAGTGCCGGCCGATCTGGTGCGGGAGATCGTTCCGCTCTTCGCCTCCGACGTCGATTTCCAGCGCCGTGTCGGAACAGGCGAATCGGTGGAGTTGCTCTATACGACAGCCGAGGACGGCGACGAACCCGAACTGCTGTATGCGGCGCTGACCGTGGAAGGGGAAAAGAGGCGCCTCTTCCGTTTCCAGTCGCCCGGCAGCGAGACGGCGTTCTACGATCCCGAGGGACGTTCGCTGCAGAAATTCCTGATCCGCAAGCCCATCGCCGAAGGGCGGCTGACGTCCGGCTTCGGCATGCGATATCATCCCATCACGAACTACGCCAAGATGCACACGGGTGTGGACTGGGCCGACAGGATCGGCACGCCGATCCTCGCCGCGGGCGACGGCATGGTTCTCAAGGCGGGGTGGTCGTCGGGCTACGGGCGGCGAACGGAAATCCAGCACGCGAACGGCTACGTCTCCACCTATTCGCACCAGTCGAATTTCGCGCGCGGCATCCAGCCCGGCCTGCGCGTGCGGCAGGGGCAGGTGATCGGCTATCTCGGCAACACCGGCCTCTCCACCGGCCCTCACCTGCATTACGAGGTGATGGTCAACGGCCGTTTCGTCGACCCGATGAAGATCAAGCTGCCGCGCAGCAACGAACTCAGCGGCTCGGAACTGGCGGAGTTCTCGCGCCAGCGGGAACAGGCCGAGGAGCTGCTCGCCCGGGCGCAGACCTCTATTCAGACTGTCGCCACGCCCTAGAATCTGTCCTGTTTACATTAAAACAGGACAGATTCCAGGTTCCTTAGTTTGGCGAATTCTGATCGATCAGATCGATTCCATCTGATGGGAAGCGCTTTAACAGCCGCCAGCTTCAGGGCGCGCCGGAGAAAACTCCGCCGAAGCCGAGTTCCGCGCGGATGGTCTCCGCTGTCACGCCCGATTCGCGTAGCGCCCGCAGAGGCAGCGAATCGCGGGACTTCGCGAGCTTGTCGCCCGTCTCATCCCGAATAAGCGCATGGTGATGATAGACGGGAACCGGCAGGCCGAGCAGTTCCTGCAGCAGGCGATGGATATCGGTCGCCGCTTCGAGATCGCGCCCGCGAATCACGTGGGTGATTCCTTGCAGCGCGTCGTCGACGACCACCGCGAGATGGTAGCTCGCGGGCACATCCTTGCGGATGAGAACGACGTCGCCCCAACGCGCAGGATCCGCCATTTGCCACGCGATGTCGCCCGTCTCAGGAAGCGCGGGAAAGACGAGATTTTCCGCATCCAAGGCGGCGAGTGCGCGGCGCATGTCGAGACGCAGGGAGAACGGCTCGCCCGATTGCCGGCGGCGGCTCTCCTCGTCTTTCGCGAGTACCGGATTGTCGCGCCAGCGCAGCGGCGCGCCATCCGGATCTCGCGCGCCGCCGGCCGCCGCCGCGATTTCGGTGCGCGAGGCATAGCAGGGATAGGCCAGCCCCCGTGCGCGCAGCTTTTCCGCCGCTTCGGCATAGTCGGCGAAGTGGCGCGATTGCCGCCGCACCTCGCCGTTCCAGCGAAGCCCCAGCCAGCGCAGATCGGCGATCGCGGCTTCGACGAACTCGTCCGGGCAGCGTGCGACATCGATATCCTCGATCCGCAGCAGCAAGCGCCCGCCCCATGCGTGGGCGAGATACTGGTTGAGCAGGGCGGAATAGCCGTGCCCGCGATGCAACAAGCCATTCGGGCTCGGCGCGAATCGCAGCACCGGCGTTCGCGAAACGCCGGAGGAGGGGATGACGGGGAAAGGCGCGTGCCGGCCTGAAGCGGCTGTCATTGCGATTCTGTCTTCCTGGCACGGTCCCGGCGCGGCTACCCCCGCTGCAGAAGACCACGCATGAACAAATGATAGGGCGGAGCATCAATTCAATCACGCGCGGCTTCGTTCTGCCCCGAAATGGCGGACAGTGTGTCACGAGACCCGGCTGTTGTCATGAAAGCGCTCAACGCCGATCCTCATCGAAACCCGGCGCCCGCAAGGGCCGGCGAGCGGGTGGCGATACGAATTTTCGCTCGCGCGATGATTCGCTTGCGCGGAGGATATGGTAGGCTTATCCGGATTCCCTTCCACGGCCATCGCCCGCATGGCCGCGAGAGGGGCAACCGGCGCGTCGGCCGCCGGATAACTGTTGTGGGGATATAACACCTAATGAGCATATCGGCATGAGCGATCTACCGCCCGCCATCACGGCAGCATCGGATATGGGAACGGTCGCTTCCGTTTCTCCTGCCGCTACGCCGGTTGTCGCGGTTATCATGGGCAGCCAGTCCGACTGGGCAACCATGCGCCACGCGACCGAAACGCTCGACGCGCTCGGCATCGTCTACGAGGCGCGCATCGTCTCGGCCCACCGCACGCCCGATCGCCTTTACGATTTCGCCCGTTCGGCTCGGGCGGCCGGGTTTCGCGTCATCATCGCGGGCGCGGGCGGCGCGGCGCATCTTCCGGGCATGACGGCGGCGATCACCAGCCTGCCTGTGTTCGGCGTACCAGTCGAAACGAAGGCGCTGGGCGGGAAGGACAGCCTGCTGTCGATCGTGCAGATGCCGGCAGGCATTCCCGTCGGCACGCTGGCCATCGGAAAGGCCGGCGCGGTGAACGCCGCCCTGCTGGCAGCGGCCGTCCTCGGCCTGTCCGATATGGATCTCGCGGCGCGGCTTGACGCTTGGCGGGCGATGCGCACGGCCTCCGTTGCCGATTTTCCCGCTGACGAGGCATGACGATGCTTGCTCCCGGCTCCACTATCGGCATTCTGGGCGGCGGACAGCTCGGGCGGATGATCGCCCTCGCCGCAGCCGAGATCGGCATGCACATTCATATCTATGCGCCGGAAGACGGCAGCCCCGCCTTCGAGGTTGCGGGCCGCCACACGCGCGCGGCCTATGACGACGCGCAGGCGCTGGCGGATTTCGCCGGCGCAGTCGATGTCGTGACGTATGAATTCGAGAACGTTCCGGCCGAGACGGCGCGGCTGATCACCGGGCGGGCGCCGCTGCGGCCGGGCGCGCAGGCGCTCGCCATCACGCAGGACCGCCTCGCCGAAAAGAATTTCGTCGCCGGGCTCGGCATCCCCACAGCGCCCTTCCGGGCCATCGACAGCCTGGCCGATATCGAGACGGCGCTGAACGAACTTGGCTGGCCCGCCGTGCTCAAGACGCGGCGCTTCGGCTATGACGGCAAGGGGCAGGCGATAATCCGCGAAGGCGACGATCCGGGTGCGGCGCTCGCCGGCCTTGGCCACGCGCCGGCGATTCTTGAGGGCTTCGTGCCGTTCACGCGCGAGATATCGGTGGTGGCTGCGCGCGGGCAGGACGGGACCTTCCTGGCCTATGACCTGTGCGAGAACAGGCATCGGCATCACATTCTCGATGTCACCAGCGTGCCCGCCGTCGTCTCTCCGCAGGCGCGGGAGCAGGCGCTGGATGCAGCGTGGCGCATCGCGGCGGCGCTCGATTATGTGGGCGTTCTGGCGGTGGAGCTCTTCGTGGTCGTCAGCGAGGCCGGCGAATCGGTGCTGGTCAACGAAATTGCGCCGCGGGTGCACAATTCCGGCCACTGGACGATCGAGGGCGCGCGCACGTCCCAGTTCGCCCAGCATGTTCGCGCCATCTGCGGCTGGCCGCTCGGCTCCGTCGCGCTCACGGGAACGGGGGCGACCATGACGAATCTCATCGGCGACGACGTCGATCAATGGGCGCGAATCGCCGCCGAGCCCGGAGCCCATCTGCATCTCTACGGCAAGCGCGAGGCGCGGCCGGGCCGCAAGATGGGTCACGTGACCCGTGTAGCCTGACGCGCCGGACCGGAAAACGCGCGTTGCCGCCGATGGCAGAGGCGCCATGCTTGTTGTGGACAAGGCCGACCCGATCTGCTATCGGCAAGGATCGGTTAGCGGCGCGTTTGTCGCGCCAGGGGGCCTTGTGCCCTTTTCATCCTTCAAGACTACAGGAAGACAAAGCGTGCAGGTTCTCGTTCGCGATAACAATGTCGATCAGGCACTTCGGGCTCTCAAGAAGAAGATGCAGCGTGAAGGCATCTTCCGCGAGATGAAGCTTCGCGGTCATTATGAAAAGCCTTCCGAAAAGAAGGCCCGCGAGAAGGCGGAGGCAGTGCGTCGCGCACGCAAGCTGCAGCGCAAGCGTCTGCAGCGCGAAGGCCTGTTGCCCTCCAAGCCCCGCACGGTTTCGCCGCGCTGAAGTCCGCTGCTGATCAGGCCCGCCGCCGGCCGCGAGGCTGGCCGCGGACTTTTGCCGAAACGGTATGCTACGCACGTCGTCCCTTACGTTTCGGGTGTTTTGCGTTCTGTTTGATAGGCATTCGTCTGCCGGCACATATTGATGCCGACGTGGTGGTGACAGGCGTCGATTGCGCTGCACATGCAGCAGGATGAACGTCGCAGAATGGGCGTGGGCCGTGACTGACCGATTCGCGTTCGATGAATTCAACAAGGCTGGCATGTTCTCCGCCTCGCGGGGAGCGCCGGTCGCTCTGGTATTGGGCATCACGGCCTTGCTGGGTGCTTGCGGAACGGTGGGCAATTTCGCGCCGACACAAAATGTCGCAGTGGTCGACAAGACCAATCCTGACGCGCGTGTCAATATCAGCTCGCTGTCCGGCGTCATCAGCGCCAATCCGCGCGATCCCGTCGCCTACAACACGCGCGGCGCGGCCTATGCGCGACAGGGGCAGTACGGCGACGCGGTGCGCGATTTCACGCAGGCTGTCACTCTCGATCCCCGTTACGCCGCTGCCTATACCAACCGGGCGCTCGCGTACCGGCAGACGGGCAAGGACGATGCCGCGATGGGCGATTTCACGCAAGCCATCACCGCCGATGCCAATTACTCCCCGGCCTATATCGGCCGCGCAAATCTGCTGCGGACGAAAGGCGATACAAATCAGGCGCTCGCGGACCTGTCGCGTGCCATCGCCATCAATCCTGAGGCTGCCGAGGCCTTTCATGCGCGCGGCCTCGTCTATCAGCGCCTTGGCCAGCATCAGAACGCGATCCGCGATTTCGACGCGGCCATAGACCGCGATCCCTTCGTGGCGGCGCCCTATACGGCGCGCGGGCAGAGCCTGATCGAGGTCGGGCGTTACGACAAGGCGGTCGAGGATTTCAACGCCTCGCTGAACGTCAACAACAACAATGCCGACGCATGGGCGGCGCGCGGCCTGGCGCTCGAACGGCAGGGCAACACGCGCGACGCGCTCGAATCCTATCAACGGGCACAGAGCATCTCGCAGGACAACAAGGTTGCACGCGACGGCGTGGCGCGTCTCAGCCGCAGCAACCGGCTGTTCTGACGGCTTCGCCGCCGGGCGGGGTCGACGCGGACGCGAAAATCCGGCAAGATGCCCGAACAGGCGTCTGGCCGGTCATCGCGGCGGCGTGGGCGCGGGCGATTCGTCCCGGTCGTGCGGTCGGCTGCAGCGGTAATGTTTCGGTAAGGATGGACGGCTAGAGTCCTCCGATCGGGTGCATTCCTGCATCAGCGTAAAGGTTAGGTGTCTGAATGTTGAAGCGGCTTGTCTTGTTCGTTGGTGTCGGCATGGCGCTGGCCGGGTGTCAGGAAAGCGCTAAATATGCCAGCAATACCAAGGCCCGCGCGCCCATCCCCACCGAGACGGTATCGCTGATGCGCGAGAAGGGGATGGAGCAGTCATCGCCCATCCTTGTCCGCATCTTCAAGAAGGAAGCCGAGCTTGAGGTCTGGAAGAAGGGGCGCGACGGCCGCTTCGCCCTGCTCAAGACCTACCCGATCTGCCGCTGGTCCGGCCAGCTCGGGCCGAAGAAGAAGGAAGGCGACCGGCAGGCGCCGGAAGGGTTCTACAGCATCACCCCCGCGCTGATGAACCCGAACTCGTCCTATTATCTTTCCTTCGACATGGGCTATCCCAACGCCTTCGACCGCGCCAACGGTCGCACCGGCCGCTATCTGATGGTGCACGGCGCCTGCTCTTCCGCCGGCTGCTATTCGATGACCGACGAGCAGATCGCCGAGATCTACGCCATCGGGCGCGAGGCCTTCAACGGCGGCCAGCGCAAGTTCCAGGTGCAGGCATATCCGTTCCGCATGACGCCGGAGAATATGGCCAAGCACCGGCTCGACCCCAATATCGCTTTCTGGCGCAACCTGAAGGAAGGTTCGGACAATTTCGAGACTACCGGTCTCGAACCCGACGTTTCGGTCTGTGGCAAGCGCTACGTTTTCAACGCCCGCAACAGCAGCAAGTTCAGCGCCGCCGGCGCCTGCCCGACGCTTGACATCGACAGCGGCATCAAGCAGGCGGTCGCTGCCAAGCAGCAGGCGGACGACGCCAAGATAGCCGACCTGCTGTCCAAGGGCACGCCTGCAGTCCGTCTTGTCTATCAGGATGGCGGGCAACACGCGGTGTTCCGGGGCGGTCGCCATCCCGAAGCCGGCCTGCTCGCGTTCTCCCGCCGCACACCTGGCTACGATCCCACGCTCGTCAGCCGGCCTGACGCCCTTGCCGCCGGCCCGCAGGAGATCGTCCTGAACGACGGCGGCGCGCCAGCCACGCAGGTCGCGGCTGCCGCGCCGGCCGAGAGCGCGCCGCGCGAAGCAACCGCCCCCAAGGTTACCGCGCCGGCGACGCAGATGGCAGCTGCAGCACAGCCCGCCGCGGCGCAGTCGGTGCCGCTGCCCACGCCGCGCCCGGGCGCCGTTTTGGTCGCCGCGGCAACGGCGCCGGGCGAGCCCGCACCGGCCGTTACCGGAAAGCCGTCCTTGTTCAACCGCATGATGTCGTTCTCGGGCCTCGGTTCCAGCGAGTCCGCGAGCACGGCGGTCGAGGCAAATGTGCCGGCTGCGGACGCGATTGTGACCGCTGCGACGCCGACCCCCGCGTCGCCTGTCGCGGATGCACCGGCCGTTCGCCCGGCGGCGGACGCGACGACCACCGGGCTGTGGTGAACGGCGGCTGAGCGCCGGCTGGGCCGGCGCTCAGGGCCTGTAGACCTCTATCGCATCCTCAAAGCCGTCGAGCCGGAATGCGCCCAGCGGGTGAGGATTCGCCCACAGATGTTCACTGAAGGCACGTGACATCAGTAGCGGCTCATCGAGCACCTTGTTAAGCTGAGCAAGGCGGCTGGTCAGGTTGACGTCGCGGCCGACCACGGTGAAATCGAGACGCGCTCCCGAACCGACATTGCCATAAGCCGCCTCACCGTGATGCAGCGCGATCCCTGCGCGGATGGTCGCGCCGAACGGTGTGCCGTCGATCTGGCCGATGCGCGCGAGGGCCTCAGTCGCCGCGGTCAGTGCCGATTGCGCGGCGGCGCCGGTATCGTCACCCCGGTCACGGAAGATCGCCATCAGGCCGTCCCCCATATATTTCATCACCTCGCCGCCTTCCGCCTCGATAGGCGGCACCAGGCAGTCGAAATACCGGTTCAGCAATTGCACCGCCTGCTCGGGATCGATGGCGGAGGTGATGCGCGTATAGCCGCGCATGTCGGCGAACAGGATGGCGGAGCGGATCCGGCTCACCTGTCCGCGCCCGATGCGGCCTGCGAGAATGGCGCGATGCGGCTCGTCGCCAACGTAAATCCGCAATACCTCGTCGAGCGACTTGTAACCGGACAAGATTTCCAGCGTCGCGGTCAGGGAAGGAATCAGCCCCTCCAGCAGGGCGAAGGCACGCGGCGGAAAACCGTCGGCGCTGCGGGTCGCGAAAGTCACCGCGTTGTTGTGGCCGTTGGCGAAGAAGATGGGAAAGCACACATAATGACGATAGCCCGCCTGACGGAGATCGGCGACGATGCCGAAACGGTCGTCCGGCGTCTCGTCAATCCAGAACGCGAGCGGCCGGCCGGACTCGTGCACTACCCGCTGGGGGCTGTGCGCATAGCCGGCTGTCACCTCCTTGCCATAGGCCTGCAACTTCCAGACGCCCGGATCGTCCTTGATCCAGGTTCCCGAAACCGCCGCGTGTTCGGAATGCAGCGCCTCCGCGGCGAAGGTCAGCCGGTCGACGGGCACGCCCTCCGCGTTCAGCCGGTCGGCGAGCCCCGCGATGGCGCGGCTGATATCGGCGCTCAGGCGGGCGTCGGTCAGCAGCCAGTCGCGCAGGCCCGCCACCGCGACGTCGACGGGCTCGGTGGCAGAAGCGGACGAAAGTTCCACGGTCTTCGCTCTTTCATTGCGGCGTCAGCCCGCCGGCCCCGCACCATCGGCCAACGTGCCCGGCAGCCTGCCTCGCGCAGGCCTCACCGGCCATCAATGAGCGAGGTTCATCCTGCTTCATATAGGGCGACTTCAGGGCCACGTGAAGACTCCCGGGATGCCCCCATAAAACGCATGCAGGGGGCTGGATATTTATCCGACGAAAGCATAGATTTGGGATGCGGGCTCTGCGAGGTTCGTCAGGAGGCATATTCCCCGGGGCCTTATTGATCCCCAGGGAGCTGTCCCTGCCCAGGTCCGTGGACCCGGGCACACGGCGCCCACCTACATTGTAGGTTCCCGGGATCTTTCTCCAACGGCCATTGTGGACCCGCACCTTATCTTCCCCTCCTTCCCGAGCCGTCCCGTTCCATGGCCGACCTTCCTAACATCGCGGCGCTAGTGCCTGCCGAACAGAAAGCGCGTCTGCGGCGCGAGGCTCTGGCGCGGCGTGACCTGTTCGCCGCCGATCTCAAACGGGTACAGGCCGCTGCCGCCTCCGTTAGCGACCGGGTCATTTCGGATTACCCGGCTATGCTACGCGGCGGCATCGTGGCGGGATATTGGCCCATTCGCAGTGAACTCGATCCCCGTCCGCTGATGGCGGCGCTCGATGAACGCGCCGTGCCGCTCGCGCTGCCGGTGATCACGCCGGACGGGCTGGTTTTCCGCCGCTGGCGGCCGGGCCTGCCACTGATCGACGCGGGATTCGGGACACAGGGGCCGCCGCCGGAAGCGCCGGAGGTCGACCCCGACGTGCTGCTGGTACCGCTCTCCGCATTCGACCGCCGGGGCAACCGGCTGGGCTACGGGCAGGGCAATTACGACAAGGCCATCTCTCGTCTCTCGGCGAAGCGCCCGCTCATCACCATCGGCGTAGCCTTCGACGTGCAGGAAATTGGCGAGATCCCGGCCGAGCCGCACGATCGCCCGCTTGACGCGATTGTCACGCAGGTGCAATCGATCACGATCACGAAATAGGCACGCGCCATGGCGGCGGCGGCGGTTCGCGCGGATGTGGAGGTTTCATGCGTCTGTTGTTTCTAGGCGATGTCGTCGGGCGGCCGGGAAGAGCGGCCGTCGTCGATCAGCTCCCCGACCTGCGCACCAGATGGAAACTCGACGTCGTGGTCGTCAACGGCGAGAACGCCGCGGGCGGGTTCGGCATCACGGAAGCGATCTGCGACGATCTCCTCAATGCCGGTGCGGATGTCGTGACGCTCGGCAACCATTCGTTCGACCAGCGTGAGGCGCTCGTGTTCATCGAGCGCCAGCCGCGCCTGCTGCGCCCCATCAACTATCCGCCGGGCACGCCGGGGCGGGGTGCAACGGTGGTGGAAGCAGCGAACGGCAGCCGGGTGCTGGTGGTGAACGCCATGGGCCGCCTTTTCATGGACCCGCTCGACGATCCGTTCGCAGCCGTCGACAAGGCGCTGGCCGAATGTCCGCTGCGCGAAGTGGTCGACGCCGCGATCATCGATATGCATGCCGAGGCCACCAGCGAGAAGCAGGCCATGGCGCGCCACGTCGACGGGCGGGCGAGCCTCGTCGTCGGCACCCATACGCATGTGCCGACAGCGGACGAGCAGATTCTCGCCGGTGGCACCGCTTACCAGAGCGATGCCGGCATGTGCGGCGACTACGATTCGATGCTCGGCATGCAGCCGGAGGAACCGCTGCGCCGCTTTATCGAGAAGACACCCGGTGTCCGCCTTGAATCCGCCTCCGGGCCGGGCACGCTGGCGGGGCTCGCGGTCGAGACCGACGACGCCACCGGCCTTGCCGTCCGGGTATCGGCAGTGCGCATCGGGCCGCATCTCAGCCAGGCGCATCCCGCCTTCTGGGAGATCTGACGTAGCCGCGCCGCCAGCCGTTGAAAATCCATACCGCCATCGTTTCCGCGCTTCACAAGGACGTGTGTCCGGCAGCGCCTGCTGCTTTCGTCATCTCTTCCCTAAGTGACATAACAATGGCATGATTTACTGTGTCGGCGTGATTGGCCCGATTCAACGGAGCAGCGTACAAGCGGAGACGCATCGTCGCTCTATCTCCCTGTTCAGACATCAGATTTTTCCGGAAGACGGCGTCTGTTTTCCGGTTTGATGCTGTAACAATATATTGACTCATATCCGAGGCGCATTTCGAAGCGAGGCGTTTCATGACCGACAGCCCGGCGAAACATTCCGTTCTGCGTCCATCCGATTCGCGGCAGTCCGATCCGGCCCGTTTCGATGTCGCCAACCGCGTCTTCTTCCGTCTCTACCAATGTGCCAATCTCATGCACAAGGTGGGTGCGCGGTTCATCGGCGACTTCAACAGCACAACGCAGCAATGGGCGGTTCTCGGCGCGCTCGCCCGGCCGGAGCCGCGGGAACACGGCATGACGGTGAAGGACCTGATCGCGTTCCTCCTTGTCAGCCGCCAGAACATCACGCCCGTGCTGGACCGGCTGGAAGCGCGCGGCTGGATCGAGCGGATCAAGGACGCCGAGGACGGCCGCAGCCGCCGCATCGTTCTCACAACCGCCGGGGACCTGGCATGGTCTGAGATGCAGATCGCCATCGATGCATTCTACCGGGAGGCGCTGGAAGGTCTCGACCTTGATGAGCAGGTCGTCCTCTACCGCCTGCTCGACCGGCTGAAAGCGCGCCTCAACACCCTGTAGAAGCGGGTCCCGGCCATCTTCAGCCGATCAGCGTCCTTTCCGCGCGTCGAGCACCGCGATCAGCGCTTCGAGTTCCGGCTCGGTCAGCTTCGCGATATCGCCGGAGAGGCGGTTGGCGAGCAGCGTGGCCTTCGGAGACAGGCCCGCCGTGTCGATGACGACGCGCGGGTCCGATATGTCCGCGAGCTTCACCAGCGCGTCGGCGTCATCCCAGATGAGGTTGAAGTAGTTGAGGATGGACTGGAGCAGCGCCCAGGTCGGCTTGCCGCGCTTGCCGTGCTCGAGCGCCGAGAGATAGGCACTCGACACGCGCAGCGCCTGCGCCATTTCCTTCTGGGTGACGCCGCGCGCGGCGCGCAATGCCCGCAGGTGCATGCCGAAGGGTGTCATGGCCGTGCCTCGCCCCCGGGGCGGCCCTTCGCGCCCTTGCGCAGCCTCACGTAAAGCGCGCCGTCGCCGCCGTGCTCGCGGCTGGCCGTCGAGAAGCCCACCACCACCGGGCGCATTTCCGCGAGACCAAGCCAGTGCGGCACGAGGCGGCGCAGCACCCCGCGCTCGCTGAACGGATCCGCGACCGCGGCGGCCGTGCTGCCCTTGCCAGTCACCACCAGCGCGACGCGCGCCCCCTCCCCCTGCGCGCGGCGCAAGAAGCCGAGGAGTGCGTAATAGGCCTCGTTCTGACGCATGCCGTGCAGATCGATGCGCGCATCGATGCGATCGATTCCGCGCCGCAGATCGCGCATCAGCCGCCGTTCCAGCGGCACCAGCGGCGGCGGGGCGGGCGGGCGGCGTTCAATTTTTGCGGGCGGCGAGGCTTCCGCAGGCCGGTGCTCCGGAGACGTCGCCTCCGCCTCCGGAGCGGGTGCCGGCTCAAGCGGCGGCGTGTGGCCCGGAAGCGGCCGGATGCTGCGGGTCACGTGGCGCCAGAGCTTCGCCTCCTCTTCAGACAGGCGCCTGCCGCCGCGCCGTTTCATGTCCCCCGCTCCGCACCGACGGGCAGGAACACCACGAAGCGCTCGGGCACATGGCGGACAAGCCCGGCCCGCGCCCCCGCCGCTTCGCCCGAGCCGAAGAAAATGTCTGCCCTCGCCGGGCCAACGATGGCGGAGCCCGTATCCTGCGCAACCATGAGCCGCCGCAGGGAATAGAAATCGTCGCTACCGGAACCGCCCTCGCCCGCGGGATGCGGCAGCCGCGCCTCGATCCAGACCGGCAGGCCATAGGCCCAGATGCGCCGGTCGATCGCGACTGCGCGCCCGGGTGTGAGTTGCACGGAAGCGCCGCCGAGCGGGCCGTCGTCCGCGGCGAGTTCGTCTGCGGGGCGAAAGAAGATATAGGAACGATTGCGGCGCATCAGTCGCCGCGCCTCCTCGGGGTAGGCGCGCAGCCACGCGACAAGCTTCGGCGCCGTCAGATCCGCAGGTGCGATGCCCGTCTCAGCGACGACGAGCCGCGCGACCGACGTGTAGGCGTGGCCGTTGCGGCCGGCGTAGGCGAAACGGCGTACCGCCTTCCCGTCGGTGCCGGCGTCGACGAGCCGCACCCGCACGGAGCCCTGCACATGGGCCATGAATGCATCCACGGCATCGAGATAGACAAGCGGCCGCGCGCCGCCGCCCAGCGCCCCGTCCTCAATCGCGGCGCGGTCCGGAACGGGTTCCAGACGAACGCCCTGCGGCCCGGCGACACGGCGCGCCGCACGCAGCGCCGGATCGAGGCCCGGGACGTTCTCGCCTTCTGCGACGTTCACCAGATCGTCCGGGCGCGACAGCAGCGGCGTGTCATGGACACCGCCGGAGACGAGCCGGCCGGCGAATTCCGGTTCGTAATAGCCGGTGAGAAAGCCGTCGCCGTTTGCCGGCCTTATCCGGAAAGGGCGGAAATGACGCTCGAAGAAGCGGCGGGCGCTGTCGCCATCAGGAGACGGCGGCGCTGCGAGCGCGGCCGAGCACACCGCCCGTAACGCGCGCGGCGGCGGGGCGCCCTGACGCAGAACCGCCGCGTCGCCGACGACCGTCTGACAGGTGCGCCGGAAGGCGGCGAAAGCCGCGGCGTGGTCGTCCGCCCGCCACTCGGCGAGCGCGTCGAACGTCAGCTGCTCCAGCGCCGCGCCATCCACGGATGGCGCCTTCGACGCGGAAACGGTTTGCACGGATGCCGTCATGGCAAGAATCATCAACACAAAACAGAGATACGCCGGCGTCACGAGCCACCGAACCGGCGCGAAGGTGCCGGGCCAGCCGACGTGCGCCCGGCCCATCGCGTCAGTGACCGGACTCGGTCGCGATCAGCAACCAGTTGGGGTCGCGGCTGCGTAGCGTGCGTGAAAACGTCCACGTGTCGCTGACATCCGCCACCTCGTCCGCCGCGCCATCGATCACCTTGCCCTCGACGTCATAGGTCGCGGTGATCAGCTTGGACGCAAACCGGATGGTGATCTGTGCGACCTGATTCTGCACCTCGACAGCCTGGATATCCGCGCTGTCGACGGAAACGAATGTGGTGTTGACTACCTCGCCCCGGCGTTCGCGCTCGCCGATGGCGCGGTCGAAGCCGTCGAAAACCTCACGGGACAGCAAGCCCTTCAGCGTCTTGCGGTCGCCTTGGGCGAAAGCGGTGACGATGATTTCGTATGCAGACTTGGCGCCTTCCCGGAAGGCCTTGATGTCGAACGCGGGTTCCGCCGCCGCGACGGCGTCGAGCCCGCGGGCGATGGGCGAGCCGGGTTCGGCGACGCCTTTCCAGCGGTCCGGATCGACAGCGGCGCCGGGCGCGCTCACGTCGTTGGCCGGCCCCGGCAGATGCACCACGTTGCCGCCGTTGCCTTCGGCCGAGCGGCCCTCGGCCTGGCCCTTCGCCGCACCTTGCTGCCCGTTCCCGTTGCGCGCGTCGCGCCGGGTGAAGGGGTCGACCGGCGGGCGCTCGTTGCCGGTGCGCTGGCCGAGAACCGAGCGCAGCCGCCAGATGACAAACACCGCAAGGCAGAGAAAGACGATGGTCACGATGTCAAAACTGTCCTGCATGTTTCTATCGTCTCACTTCCCTGTCGCTCCGACCAGCTTCACCGGCACATATGGTGTGCCGTGCTGGTAACATCCACATCCCGTCCGGACAAGAACGCGCCCCGGCCGCGCCGGAATGGCCGCGCTCCAAAACCGGCCCCTGGCCGCGTATCGTATCCTGCGACGGGCTTTACGGAAACGCTTTTATCATCAAAATTCATGCCGGAACCTATACCGGAAGCCATGTTGCCAGATGCGGCGACAGAACGGCAACAAGCGCGGAAATGACGCCCGATCCTTTCATATGCGGCTTGCGTTAATCGGCTTTACACGTCACACGTCTAGGGAATCCATCGGATACCGATGATGATGATTCTGACTATGACTAGCGGAGAAATCACATGACCGACGCAACAACCAATAGCGAAACGACCGCAGGGCCGGTGGTCAGCGCCCTCGCGCAGTACATCAAGGATTTCTCCTTCGAGAACCCCAATGCGCCCCGCTCGCTGGCGCCGCAGGAAAAGTCTCCCGAGATTTCCATTCAGGTGAACGTCGGCGGCAACCAGATCGGTGAGGAAGACTACGTGGTCGACCTGACGCTGGAAGGCAAGGCGACGATCGACAACGAGGTGCTGTTCGCGTTCGAACTCGTGTACGGCGGCGTCTTCCGTCTGCGCAACATCGCGGCCGAGCACGTCCACCCCACGGTCATGATCGAATTCCCGCGCCTGCTGTTTCCGTTTGCCCGCCAGATCATCGCGGACGCCGTCCGCAACGGCGGCTTCCCGCCCCTGTTCATCGATCCGATCGATTTCTCGGCGCTCTACCGCCAGAAGATCGCCGAGCTGCAGGCCGAACAGGCACAGGCGACCGTTTCCTGATTCGCAGGGACATACCCGCGTTCGGGTGTTGCGAAAACACCGTGGCGCGGTCTTTCCGGCCGGGAGCAGCGCGTGGCGCCGCTCCCGGCTTTTCTATTGGCGCCCCTCCCCGCCGGCCTGAAGATACTTCAGCCACTGGCTGGCGCCGCCCAGCTCGGAGACGAAGGCGGCGTGCGCCTGCCGCTCCGCGTCACTCACACGCGGCTGCAGCGGCACTGGCCGCCGTGGCGCGGCAGAGCGCTGTGCGTGGGCAGTCACCTGCGCGGACGGCGCGATACCAAGGTCAAGGCCCGCCTGCCGGCCACCGAGCAGCTCGATGTAGACCTCCGCCAGAATCTCGGCGTCGAGCAGCGCGCCGTGTTTCGTGCGCTTGCTGTTGTCGATGCTGTAGCGCGCGCAGAGCGCATCGAGATTGTTCGGCGCGCCCGGATGCTTGCGCCGCGCCAGCACCAGCGTGTCGACGAGCCGTTCCTGCGCCAGCGGCGCGATGTTCAGTCGACGGAACTCCGCGTTGATGAACATGGCATCGAAGCTGATATTATGGGCGACAAGCGGCGCTTCCGCGATGAAGGCGAGGAACTCATCGACCACCGCCGCAAACACGGGCTTGTCGGCAAGAAACGCATCGGAGAGGCCGTGCACACGAAAGGCGCCCTCGCTCATCGGCCGTTCCGGATTGATGTAGGCGTGAAAATGCCGCCCCGTCGGCACCGTATTGACAAGCTCCACACAGCCGATTTCGACCACGCGGTCGCCGGTGGCGGGGTCGACGCCCGTCGTTTCGGTATCGAAGACGATTTCTCGTGACATGGTTGGACCCGATAATTCTGACTGGAGACGGACGATCGTTCGACGCCGGCGTCAGGCCGGCGCTTCCGCCTGCCGTCGATGCCCCGGCCGGCCGGAGAGCGCCCTCAGAATATCGCGCACTTGCCGCTCCGCCGCATCGAGACCACGCGAGCTGTCCACGACGAAATGCGCGCGGCGGCGCTTTTCGGCATCCGGCATCTGTTTCACGTGAATCCGCTCGAACCTCTCCTCCGTCATGCCGGGACGCGACAACACGCGCGCCCGCTGCACCTCCGGCGGCGCACTCACCACGAGGACGGCGTCGCAGCGGCCGTCCTGTGCGGTCTCCAGCAGCAGAGGGCTATCGATGATGACGAGCTGCGCCCCATCGCGGCGTGCCCGTTCCAGAAAGGCGCGCTCCTCCTCCGCCACCAGCGGATGAACGATCGCTTCCAGACGGCGCAACGCCTCCGCGTCGCCAAGCACCCGCGCGGCAAGCCGCTCGCGGTCGACAACACCATCAACCACGACACCCGGAAACGCCGCCTCCACCAGCGGCGCGGCGCGACCCCGGTAGAGTTCGTGGACTGCGGCGTCGGAATCGTGCACCGGCACGCCCCTCGCCCGAAAGAAATTGGCGGTGGTGGACTTGCCCATCCCGATCGAACCGGTCAACCCGAGGACGAATGTCATGGCTTCGATCCTTCTGTGGTGGCGAGCAGATCCGCGACCACGTCATCGTAGAGAGCCCGCGAAACGACGGGTGTCATGCCAAACCAGCGCGCGAATCCCGGCGCCGCCTGATGCAACAGCATGCCAAGCCCGCCAACGGTCCGCAATCCGCGCTGCCGCGCCGCTGCAAGCAACGGCGTCTCAAGCGGCACGTAGACGATGTCCGTCACCAGCGCCGTTTCCGGTAGTGTTTCGGGGTCCACATCGAGGGTGGGCTGGCCGTGCATGCCCATCGACGTCGTATTGACGAGCAGCGAACTGGCGGGCAGGAGGCCAGGCAGCGCGTCCCATCCCGCACCCGCGATCTGCCGGCCCGGGAACAACTGCCCGAAATGTTCAGCCAATGCTTGCGCGCGCGCCAGCGTGCGGTTGACGATATGGATGCGCTCGACGCCGCGCGCCAGGAGGCCGTAGACGACGGCCCGCGCCGCTCCCCCCGCTCCCAGCACCGTGGCGGTTGGCGTGCGCACGTCCCATCCCGGCGCGTCCGCGTCGAGGCTGGCGAGGAAACCGGCGACATCGGTGTTGTCGCCCATCAGCCGCCCGTCCTCGAACCAGAGCGTGTTGACCGCGCCGAGCGCCCGCGCCGTAGCCGTTGCGTCATGCACAAGCCCGAAGGCGGTTTCCTTATGAGGAACCGTGACATTGCCGCCCACGTATCCATTCGAGGCGAGATCGCGGATGAAGCCCGGAAAGTCGTCAGGCGAAACCTCGGCGAAACCGTAGTCCCCGGCGATGGCGTGCTGCCGCAGCCAGAAGCGGTGGATGAGAGGCGAACGGCTGTGACGGGCCGGGAAGCCGATGATGCAGGCCTTGGGAGCGGATGATGGAAGCGGTTGCGGCATGGGAATCAACATGAGAATGAAAGGCTGTCTGTCCGGAGCGCGGTTCCGACAGGCGGAGACAGTTTCCGGGAAGGATCGTGCTTAACCAGATGGACGGAACGGCGCGGCAATTCAACGAAAAAACGTTCTGTGCCGGACCTTGTCATTGACGATGGACAGGGCCGCCGGCACACGCTCATTTCTTGATTCGGGCGAATTGTTATCACTTAAATGATTCAATTTGACCGGAACACGCTCTGGGCCATTTCTACGTTTCGTTGAAACGCAACAATGGCCTACGTTTTTGTTTTTACACAATTTCGCACGCAAAAGCGGTGCCTGCTTTTGCTGAAACTGCTTTAGGACGCGAGACATCCTTCCTCGCGCAGGAAGGCGAGAACGGGCAGAAGCGGCAGACCGAGTATCGTGAAGTGATCGCCGTTGATGCGGGAGAACAACTGGACGCCGGCCCCCTCGACCTGATAGCCACCGACGCTCGACAGAACGCTGTCCCCCACCACCTCGACATATCTGGTGACGAACGCCTCCTCCAGCGGCCGCACATCGAGATCGGCCGTGGAGACGACTTCGAACACCACCTCCCCGTCACGCGCCAGCGCGGCAGCGGAATGGAGATGATGCGTCTTACCCGAGAGCGCGGCAAGTTGATTCCGCGCAGCAGCGATATCGACGGGTTTGTGAAACTGCCGCCCGTCACACTCAAGCGTCTGATCCGCGCCGAGAACCAGACGTCCCGGTTCCCGCCGGCTGACGGCGAGCGCCTTTTCGCGTGCCAGCAGCGAAGCAAGATCCTCTATCGGCGCACCGGATGAACTGAACGGCTCCTCGATGGCCCGCTCATCCACGCCCGGCTGCCGTGTTTCCACGGCGATTCCCGCCGCTTCGAGGAGATTGCGCCGCGTGCGGCTGGTGGACGCCAGAACAAGCGGCTGATCCGCGATCCAGAGAGTTGCAGGGTCCGGTTCCGACATTAAGTCCCCTCCTTCACGGCATGACAGAAATCAAGACATCATTCAGAGCGGCGGCTCAGGACAGGGCAATGAACTGCAGGCGGTGGGCGCGCAGCAGTTCCATGATGGCCGCCGCCGTCTCCTCGATGGAGCGGCGGGTCACGTCGATCACCGGCCAGCCGTTGCGCGCGCACAGCTTTCGCGATTCCGCAATCTCCGCCGCCACCGAATCCCTATCGACATAGGCTGTGTCGTCGCCCGCGTTCAGGCTCAACAGGCGGTTCTGCCTGATCTGGACGATACGGTCCGGGCTCGCGACAAGCCCCACGATCAGCGGCCTCTTGGTTGTGCTCAGCGCCTCAGGCAAGGCGAAGCCGGGAACCAGCGGAACGTTCGCGGTCTTGATACCCCGGTTGGCGAGATAAATAGCCGTCGGCGTCTTGGACGTGCGGCTGACGCCGACCAGGACGACATCTGCCGAATCGAGATCCTCCCCCGTCTGTCCATCGTCGTGGGCAAGCGTATAGTTCATCGCATCGATACGCTTGAAATACTCGGCATTGAGTGTGTGCTGCGCACCGGGCCGCGCGATGGTCTCGGTGCCGATGTAAGACTGAAACAGATTCACCACCGGATCAAGCACAGAAAGCACCGGAATTCCCTCCGCGCTGCACACGCGGTTCAGTTCGTTCGCAAGATCTGGATTGACGAGCGTGTAGAGGACGATGCCAGGTTCGTCCATGATCGAGGCCATCGCCCGCTCCAGTTGGGCGGCGGAACGCACGAGCGGGTAGACGTGCTCGATCGCCGAGATTCCCTCATATTGCGCGGCAACCGCCCTGCTCACGGCAAGAAGCGTCTCCCCGGTCGAATCAGACACCAGATGCAGATGAAAAAAGCTGCGGTTCACGTGATCCCCCATCCGTTTCCCGAACCGGTTTAACATCTGGCGGCGCCGGCGCGAACACCTTTCCGGAACTCCGCCGTCGTGCACCGGGTAACGCCTGGCGGATTCACGTGAAACACTGGCGGAGGACCGCGATTCCAACAGGGGGAGTCGACACGTGTGGATAACAAACCGTTAACGGCCGGCCGGAAAAAGGCCCTGTGAATCGCCAACCAATCGTTCAACAGTCGTTTCCGTGTGGCCTGATTCAGTCACGGATTTTCGCGGCCGTGGACAAAATCCCGCAAAGGCGATTTCGCGACAGGCTTAACGCTTCCTAAACGTTAACGAATCGTTAACGAATAGGGCGAAACTCGGACCCGGCCGCAGCGCTCCCGCGGCGTCGAAGCACGGTGAGCGAATCTGGGGACGAAATGTGGACGCCGCTGGGATGCTGCTATTCGCCGTCTAACAAGAACAACAGAATCCTTTTAATAGACATTCTTTGATTCAAGACAGGAGTGAAGGATCGTGAGCCTGCCCCCCCGAGACGACGAGCGCATCCGCACCGAACCTCTCTCCGCAAACATCCCGTTTCTGCGGGTGTTGGCCGGTGAAACCCTTGCAACACCTCCGCTCTGGATGATGCGGCAGGCCGGGCGCTACCTGCCGGAATACCGGGCGCTGCGCCAGAAGGCGGGCTCGTTTCTCGATCTCTGTTACAATCCCGAAAAGGCCGCCGAGGTTACCCTTCAGCCGATCCGCCGTTTCGGGTTCGACGCTGCCATTCTCTTCAGCGACATCCTCGTGGTGCCCGACGCTCTCGGCCAGAAGGTCAGGTTCGCGGAAGGTGAAGGCCCACAACTCGATCCGCTGACACCCGAAGGGGGGTTGGCGACGCTCGCCAGTGAACTCGATCTGGAACGGCTTGCGCCCGTCTACGAGACGGTGCGCATCGTTCGCGCTACCCTACCCCCGGAAGTCGCGCTGATCGGCTTCGCCGGCGCGCCCTGGACCGTGGCGAGCTACATGATCGCCGGCAAGAGCACCCCCGATCAGGCGCCCGCCCGTCTTTTCGCCTATCAGCACCCCGAGCTCTTCGGCGAGATCATCGACAGGCTTGTGGACGCGACTTCAAGCCACCTCATTGCGCAAATCGACGCCGGTGCGCAAGCGCTGCAGATTTTCGAGAGTTTCGCCGGCGCCCTGCCCCCTTCCCTCTTCCGGCGCTGGTCTCTGGCGCCGGTCGGTCGCATCGTTCACCGCATCCGTTCGCAACGGCCGGGAATTCCCGTGATCGTGTTTGCGCGCGGCGCCGGCGTGGGTGTGGAGGAACTGGCGCAGGCCGGCATTGCCGACGCCGTGGGGCTTGACTGGACTATCGACCCATGGCGCGCGCGCGACAGCGTTCAGAAGCTGCGCCCGGTGCAGGGCAACCTCGATCCGCTGGCCTTGCTCGCCGGCGGCGATGTTCTTGCCGGCGCCGTGGACGATATCCGCGCCGCGCTGGGCAATGGGCCGCATATCTTCAACCTCGGGCATGGCATTTTGCCGCAGACGCCGATCGCCCATGTCGAGCAGATGATCGCCAGGGTTCGCGGTTGATCGCAGCCCGCTTCCGTAACCTGGAATCGGTCGAAGAAATGCTTGCGGGAATCTGCCGTTCGCGGGAAAAGAGCGTACGGCCCGGGCGACGTCGGGACGATCCGGAGAGCGCGCGATGCTTTATGAATGGCTGAAGGCCCTGCACATTATCTCGGTCATTGCGTGGATGGCGGCGATGCTCTACCTGCCGCGCCTGTTCGTCTACCATGCCGAGGCGGTGCCGGGCTCCGATCGCATCGCGGCCTTCAAGGTCATGGAAAGGCGCCTGTACAAGGCGATCATGACGCCGGCCATGATAGCGACATGGGTTTTCGGTCTGATCATCGCCTATGAAGGCGGCTGGTTCGCCGCCGGGTGGTTTCATGGCAAGCTCCTGCTCGTCGTGATCCTGTCGGGAGTTCACGGCTTCCTGGGCGCGGAGCTGCGTCGGTTCGCCGCTGACAAGATCACGCGCAGCCCGCGCTTCTACCGCATCGTCAACGAGGTGCCGACGCTCCTCATGATCCTCATTGTCATTCTCGTGGTACTCAAGCCGTTCTAGTATGCGCGGACGGAAAGGGCTGCATCCGGCGGAGTCGGAGCGGACAGGGCGAAAAACCGCGGGGTCGGACTTGAAGTCGGAAGGGAAATCCGCTAGATAAGGCGTGCCTTCCTGACAGCAGGATGGCGAGCGTGCAGTTATATTGTGCGCATGCTCGCCTGTGTCGTATACCCGACGTTTCAACCTGCGCTTCATCACATCCTTCCGGGCTGCACGGCAGCCCCCTTATAGATCGAGAGTTTTTCCCCGATGCGGGAGATCAAGCTTCAGGACCTCAAGTCCAAGACACCGACCGAGCTTTTGGCTTTTGCCGAAGAGCTGTCGGTCGAAAACGCCAGCATCCTGCGCAAGCAGGAATTGATGTTTGCCATCCTCAAGCAACTGGCCGCCGCCGATACCGAGATTATCGGGGAAGGCGTCGTGGAGGTGCTGCAGGATGGTTTCGGTTTTCTGCGTTCGCCCGATTCCAATTATCTGGCGGGGCCGGACGATATTTACGTGTCGCCGTCCCAGATTCGTCGCTTCGGCCTGCGTACCGGCGACACCGTCGAGGGCACCATTCGTGGCCCAAAGGACGGCGAACGCTATTTTGCCCTGCTCAAGGTCAACACGATCAATTTCGAGGATCCCGAAAAGATCCGGCACAAGGTGCATTTCGACAACCTGACGCCACTTTACCCCAATGAGCGGCTGCGTCTGGAGACGGAAGAGCCGTCCAAGAAGGACCTGTCCGCCCGTGTCATCGACATCGTCTCACCGATCGGCAAGGGCCAGCGCGCGCTCATCGTCGCACCGCCGCGCACCGGCAAAACAGTGTTGTTGCAGAATGTCGCGCAGTCGATCACGACCAATCATCCCGAGTGCTACCTGATTGTTCTGCTGATCGACGAGCGTCCGGAGGAAGTCACCGACATGCAGCGCTCCGTCAAGGGCGAGGTCATTTCCTCGACCTTTGACGAACCGGCGGCGCGTCACGTGCAGGTCGCGGAAATGGTGATCGAGAAGGCCAAACGCCTTGTCGAGCATGGCCGCGATGTCGTCATCCTGCTCGATTCGATCACCCGTCTCGGCCGCGCCTACAACACGGTCGTGCCGTCCTCCGGCAAGGTGCTGACGGGTGGCGTGGACGCCAATGCGCTGCAGCGGCCGAAGCGGTTTTTCGGTGCCGCACGCAACATCGAGGAAGGCGGCTCGCTGACCATCATCGCGACGGCCCTTATCGACACCGGCAGCCGCATGGACGAGGTGATCTTTGAGGAGTTCAAGGGCACCGGCAACTCCGAAATCATTCTCGACCGGAAGGTTTCGGACAAGCGTGTGTTCCCGGCCCTCGATATCACCCGCTCGGGCACCCGCAAGGAAGAACTGCTCGTGCCGCCGGACATCCTCAAGAAGACCTACGTGCTGCGCCGCATCCTCAATCCGATGGGCACCGTCGACGCCATGGAGTTCCTGCTCGACAAGCTGCGCCAGACACGCCGCAACGCCGATTTCTTCGATTCGATGAACACGTAGTCGCGCTGCGTCGCACTTCGATTGCTGCAGGATACAGAGGCCTTTCGCTATATGCGGAGGGCCTTTCCTGCTTCTTGTGCCATGGCTTATGATGTTTCCGACTTGCAATGTAGAGGATGGCGACTGCGATACGGCGGTCGGTGATTTTGCGGTGGAGATTTTCCTTGCGTCGTGAAGATACGATCGTTGCGGTGGCGACGGGTAGCGGACGGGCTGCGATTGCTGTCCTGCGGCTGTCTGGCCCAGCGACGCGGCGGATACTGGAAGTGCTGGCCGGTTCCGTGCCGCAACCGCGTTTCGCCAGCCTGCGCGCCATCTACGCCAGCGATGGCGCCGTGCTTGATCGGGCGCTCGTTATTTTCTTTTCGGCGCCGGCGAGCTTCACGGGTGAGGACGTCGCTGAACTGCATCTGCACGGCGGGCCGGCGGTAATCGCAGCAGTGCTGGGGCGCTTGCTGGAGACGAGGCTATGCCGGCTGGCTGAGGCGGGAGAGTTTTCCCGACGCGCCTTCATCAACGGAAAGCTCGATCTGACGGAGGCCGAAGGCATCGCCGACCTGATCGACGCGGAGACGGAAACACAGCGCCGCCAGGCCATGCGCCAGCTTGAAGGTGCGTTGTCGCTGACGGTGGAAAACTGGCGCGAACGCCTGGTCGATACGATGGCGCTGGTCGAAGCATCGCTCGACTTCTCCGACGAGGGTGACGTCCCCGAGGGCCTTACGGATGAAGCCGTGTCGGCTGCGTCGTTGGTGGGCAAGGAGATTGAGACTGTTCTGAATGACGGCGCGCGGGGAGAGCGTCTTCGTGACGGCTTCACGGTGGTAATCGCTGGTCCGCCGAACGTCGGCAAATCGACGTTGATCAATCGCATTGCCGGACGGGACGTGGCCATCGTCTCTCCCGTTGCCGGAACGACTCGGGATATGATCGAGCTGCATTGCGATCTCGGCGGCACGCCCGTGGTATTCGTCGACACCGCCGGGCTGCGGGACACGGACGACCCGGTTGAGAGAGAAGGCGTTGTACGCGCCAGAAAGCGCGCGCAAGCGGCCGATCTCGTCCTGCTTTTGTTCGATAACAAAATTGACGCCGATACCGATGGCGCTACCGGATTCGAAGCAGTTGCACCGGAAAACATTATCATGGTTCGCACGAAATACGATCTTCAGCCGGACGATGAAGTGATAGAAGGCGCGGTGGCGGTGTCCGCGAAGACCGGGACAGGAATCGATATCCTTCTGAAACGAATTGAACAACAACTCGCGGGTCGATCCGACTCGCAGACGGCGCTCATCACGCGCGAACGCCATCGCACTGCACTGACCGATGCAGCGCGCCACTTGTCCAGGGTGTCGGCGGCTCACGTATCTACATCGCCGGAACTGCTTGCGGAGGACATCCGCCTCGGCATGCGAGCGTTGGGTAGAATCACCGGTCGCGTGGATGTCGAGGATGTCCTGGATCGGTTGTTTGCGGGTTTCTGCATCGGGAAATAATGGGAATGAAAATCCGCGCACCGTGTTTCACGTGAAACAATCTCGTCTGTCCAGGTGCGATAAATCGAAACAGAAACGCTACCGGAAGACAACGGCCCGTTCAGGGGTTATAAACAGTGCCCGACACAAGGGTAGATGAATCGGCGGTGATTGAAGGCATGGTTGAGCGGCAGCAAAACGGCGAGCGAGGGTATGACGTTGTCGTCGTCGGAGGAGGGCATGCGGGGACAGAGGCCGCGGCCGCCGCCGCTCGCGTCGGCGCAAGGGTTGCGCTGGTCACCCATCAGTTCGCGACGATCGGCGCGATGTCATGTAACCCTGCCATTGGCGGTCTGGGCAAGGGACATCTGGTGCGAGAGATCGACGCGCTCGACGGTGTCATGGCGCGTGCGGCCGATCAAGGGGGCATACAGTTTCGCGTACTGAACCGGCGAAAGGGGCCGGCCGTCCGCGGTCCGCGTGCGCAGGCCGACCGCAAACTCTACGCGCGGGCTGTGCAGGACACTATCAGTACCATCGCCAACCTGTCGGTGATCGAAGGTGAGGTGGCCGATCTTTCGGTGCGCGACGGGTGCATCACGGGCGTGAGGCTGGTGGACGGCCGGGCATACGACGCCGGCGCTGTCGTGCTGACCACCGGAACATTCCTGCGTGGTCTTATCCATATCGGGGAAAAACAGATCCCGGCGGGCCGCATCGGTGAGGCGCCGGCGGACGCGCTGTCATCGATATTGATGCATCACGGCCTGACGCTCGGCCGTCTCAAGACGGGTACACCAGCCCGCCTGGACGGCCGGACCATTGACTGGAGTATTCTCGATCGTCAGGCAGGGGATGATGAGCCCGAGCCGTTTTCGCTTCTGACGGAACGGCTACCGAACCCACAGATTGCCTGCGGTATTACGCGAACAACGCCGGAAACCCATACAATTATTCGCCAGAACATTCACCGGTCGCCCCTCTATGCAGGCGTCATCGAAAGCCGTGGCCCCCGATACTGCCCGTCTATCGAGGATAAGGTGATGCGGTTTGCTGACCGGGAAAGTCATCAGATATTTCTGGAGCCCGAGGGTCTCGACGATTTTACCGTCTATCCCAACGGCATTTCGTCATCGTTGCCGGAGGATGTGCAAGACGCCTTCATTCATTCCATGCCGGGGCTGGAGCACGTCACAATCCTGAGGCCGGGATATGCAATCGAGTATGATTATGTAGATCCGCGGCACCTCGACGCGACTCTGGAGACGCGGGCTATCAGAGGCCTGTTTCTGGCCGGGCAGATCAACGGAACGACCGGATATGAGGAAGCGGCAGCGCAGGGGCTTGTCGCAGGACTAAATGCGGCCCGTCGTGCGGGAAACCAGCCCGGTATCACCTTCGACCGCGCGGATGGCTATATTGGCGTGATGATCGACGATTTGGTGACACATGGTGTCAGCGAACCCTATCGCATGTTTACGTCCAGGTCGGAGTATCGGCTCAGTCTGCGCGTCGATAACGCCGATGAGCGTCTTACAGACAAGGGGATTGCTGCCGGTTGCGTCGGGCCGCACCGGGGTGCGTTCCATGAGGAGAGAAGCCGTCTTGTTCACGAGTGGCGCACACGTCTGCGCGGGCTCAGTCTGACGCCGCGAGAGGCTTCAAGACACGGCTTGACCCTCAATCAGGATGGCCAGCGTCGCTCGGCTTTCCAGTTGCTGTCATATCCCGATATCTCCGTCGAGCGGCTCCGTGTTATTTGGCCGGAACTGGGTGAGATGCCGCGCTGGCTGCGCGAACGCCTTGAAACGGACGCAATCTACGACGTGTACCTCGACCGGCAGCAGGAGGACATCGCCGCATTTCGGCGGGATGAAGAGCTTGAACTGCCCGCAGACCTTACGTTTGAAGCGCTGCCGGGTCTTTCGGGTGAACTTCAGCAGAAGCTGTCGCAAATCAGGCCCAGGACGCTGGGTCAGGCCGCGCGAATTGAAGGTATTACCCCGGCGGCGCTGACGATTCTCTCCGGACATGCCGGAAAACGCCGTCTGAAGCAACCACAGCAGCAAGTTTGAGGAATGATTTCATCGTCTGATTTATCTTCGCCGGACGCTGACAGGCTTGAAACGCTGACAGCGTTTTCTGTTTCACGTGAAACATCCGATCGGCTGACGATTCTGGTGCAAGAGCTGCGTCGTTGGCAAGCCGTGAAGAACCTTGTCGGGGCGGGCACGCTGGCCAATGTCTGGACACGCCATATCGCGGATTCGTTGCAACTTATCCGGCACGCGCCCGACGCACGCCATTGGCTCGACCTTGGCTCCGGAGCAGGGTTTCCGGGTATCGTTCTGGGCATTCTGCTGCGTGAACGGGGGGAAGGGCATATCGATCTCGTGGAAAGCAACGGGCGCAAATGTACCTTTCTGCGTCACGCGATCCGAGCTACCGGCGCCAGCGCCGCAGTCCATCAGGGGCGTATCGCTGACATTCTGCCGATCCTCGGCGGGGCGCCAGTCGATGCTGTGACAGCGCGCGCGTTGGCTCCGCTTGCCGAGCTGCTGGATATGACGAAAGACCTGTTGAGAAACGGTGCAACAGGGGTATTTCCAAAGGGGCAGGACTGGGAGAGTGAATTGACCGAGGCGCGCAAATACTGGAGAATCACTGTGGATGCGTTACCGAGCTTGGTTGATTCCCGCGGTCGCATTCTTGTCGTTCGGGAACTGCAAGAGGTCGATGGCGGTCATGGCCGACGTTAATCAGCTTATGGAGCCTTCCGGCAGCGGTGTTTCGGCGGGAATTCGCGTGCTGGCGCTGGCCAACCAGAAGGGTGGGGTCGGTAAGACAACGACCGCGATCAATCTCGGAACGGCGCTTGCGGCGATCGGCGAGCGTGTCCTGATTATTGACCTTGATCCGCAGGGCAATGCATCGACCGGACTTGGGGTTGACAGGAAGAGCCGCAAGATTTCGACGTACGATGTCATGGTCGGCTCGGCAACATTGCAGGACACGTTGCTGGAAACGGCTGTTCCGGGTCTCGCCGTGGCGCCGTCGACGCTGGATCTGTTGGGCGTGGAGCTGGAGATCGCCGCCAGCAAGGACAGGGTGCACCGGCTTGGCCGCGCTATCGATGTGCTGGGACGTGACATCCGCCCCAACGGTTTTACCTATGTCCTCATCGATTGCCCGCCGTCGTTGAACTTGTTGACTATTAACGCATTGACGGCGTCGAATGCCGTGCTGGTGCCGCTCCAGTGCGAGTTTTTCGCGCTTGAAGGCTTGAGCCAATTGCTGCGAACCGTGGAGCAGGTGCGCGTATCGCTCAATCCGGGGCTCGGGATACATGGTATCGTGCTGACGATGTTCGATCCGCGCAACAACCTTTCGAACCAGGTCGTTGCCGACGTCCGCGAGTTCATGGGCGCGAAGGTCTACGATACAATCATTCCGCGCAATGTCCGCGTTTCAGAAGCACCGTCCCACGGTAAGCCGGTGCTGCTTTACGATCTGAAATGTGCGGGATCGCAGGCTTATCTGAAGCTGGCTTCCGAGATCATTCAACGGGAACGGGCGCTGCGCGCCGCCTGATGACGGAAGTACACCGACAGGTGTCGGCGATGAGGGCGGACCCACCGAAAACGGATCGGGCTGCCGAGAGAGGGCCGTTTGTGGGCCATGGTAATGGAGATCAGTATGGCTGAGGATTCAAACCGTTCCCGCCTGGGGAGGGGACTTGCGGCGCTGATCGGCGACGTCGGTGACGAGTTCGCAGCCCAGACGCGCCAGACCAGCGCGGGGACGCAGAAGGTTCCGATCGAGTTCCTGCGGCCTAACCCGCGCAACCCACGCAAGATATTCAACGCAGAGGCGCTCGACGATCTGGCGGCATCGATCCGCGAACGTGGTCTCATCCAGCCCATTATCGTGCGTGCCTTGCCGGGCGTGGCCGATGTCTACGAAATCATTGCAGGCGAGCGGCGCTGGCGCGCGGCACAGCGCGCGAACCTGCATCAGGTGCCCATTGTCGTCGTGGAGGCCGACGATCGTGTGGCGCTTGAAATAGCCATCATCGAGAACGTGCAACGCACGGACCTCAGTCCGCTCGAAGAGGCGGCCGGTTACGAGCAACTGATTGCGGAGTTCAACTATTCGCAAAACGACCTTGCACAGATCATTGGCAAGAGTCGCAGCCACGTCGCCAACACGCTACGCCTCTCGCGGCTGCCTGCGTCGATCAAGCAACTCGTCAATGACGGAGAACTCTCTGCCGGGCACGCACGGGCGCTGCTGACAGTCGCGGACCCGGAGGCCGTGGCGCGGCAGATTCTCACGCAGGGACTGACGGTGCGCGATGTGGAGCGCATCGCCCAGCGTGACACTCAGGGAGAAGGGGAGGGCGGCGGCAATCGCCGTGCCGCTCGGGCCAAGCCGGAAAAGGACCCCGATACCCGGGCGCTGGAGCAGGCGCTGGAGGAAGTTCTGGGGCTCGTTGTTTCCATAGAGCACAAGGCGAATGGTGGTGGCGAGGTCAAGGTGCGTTACAAGACGCTCGACCAGCTTGATAACCTTTGCCGTCGTCTGCGGGGCTGACCGCAGGAACGCCTGTGTAAAGGGTGAGGGGTTGACTGCCCGGCCATCCCGAACCGGTCTGCGGCAGACTACTGCTCATATCCCGGAGCAGAAACGAGATGCAAATCAACGCCCCTCAAACATCTCGATGCGGATGTTACGGCGCGTCGACGCGCCGTAATCCGTTTATCATACCATCGCCGACATCCGGGCCGGTAATGACATCAGTGCCAATTACTTGTCGGTGCTCTGGTTCGCTGCGCGCTCGATGGCTTCGTTGATCAGCTTGTGCGCCTCTTCAGCGTCGCCCCAGCGCACGATCTTGACCCACTTGTTGGGCTCCAGATCCTTGTAGTGCTGGAAGAAGTGCTCGATCTGCTGCAGCGTGATTTCGGGCAGATCGGTATAGTTCTTCACGCGGTCATACCGCTTGGTCAGCTTGGAGGAGGGAACCGCGACGATCTTCTCGTCCTGCCCGGATTCGTCTTCCATGATGAGCACGCCAATGACGCGCGAGGAGATGACGGCGCCAGGAATGAGGGCGCGGGTGTTGACGACCAGCACGTCAGCCGGGTCACCGTCGCCAGAAAGCGTGTGCGGAATGAAGCCGTAGTTACCCGGGTAGCGCATCGGCGTGTACAGGAAGCGGTCGACGAAAAGGGTACCCGATTCCTTGTCCAGCTCATACTTGATGGGTTCCCCGCCGATCGGCACCTCGATGACGACGTTGACGTCGTGGGGGGGATTCTTGCCGATGGCAATGGCGTCGAGACGCATGTCGGAAACTCCTGACAGGATAGACAATGATGCGACGTTCCGGCGGTGCTGGCAGCGCTGGCCAGCCGAAACCGCGCGGACGCGGGTGGAGACAGCGTGCCGCGACGCCACCGGACAGGAGCCCGTACCGCATGACGCCGCAACCACGGCGGCGGCTCTTTCTACAGCATCGGTTATAAAAGTGAAATCCGCATTTTGGCTCACACCGTTACCGTGACGGCGGCGGTATCACGGAAAGACAAACGCCGTACGCATCAGCGACACACCGCCGACGCGAATGTTCTCGTTCACCTGCGCCCGGCCGCCCAGCCTCTCGTAGAAGCGCGCGGCGCGTTCGTTATCCTGCAGTGCCCAAACGACGAGGCCCCGGCGGCGTTGCATGGCGAGTTCCCGCCGCGCGGTCGCAAATAACTGCGTGCCGAGGCCAAGCCCCTGAAAGACCGGATCGAGGTAAAGCTCGCTGATCTCACCCTGCTGAGGCAGGGAGAAGCTGCGGCTGGCGCCGAAGCTGGCGTAACCGGCGATACGCTCGCCGATGTCGAGGACGATGAGAGAGCGCGTGCGCGCGATGGACTTCTGCCACCAGCCCGGCCCCCGATAGGCTATCATGCGTTCGAGCGCTACCCCGGGGATGATGCCGCGATAGGCCTCGCGCCATGAAACGTCATGGACCGCCGCCAGAGCCGTGGCGTCTGACGGTCGTGCGGCGCGGATGTTGATGACGACCTCGTTCATATGAAAAGTCTAGGATGAGCTGTGTCTGGCGACAAGATGCAAAGCCGATATGGATTCGAACATGGACAAGATTTCATACGTGTTGTGGTGTCGCACGCGGCCTGCTATGGCGTAGGACAACTGCAACGACATTCGGGACCCCGTGTTCAACCGTTTTAACAAGCCCGAGGTGCGCTATGCGCGCCGCATGGCCCGCATCAGGCGCTGGGATGCGCCGCTGGAAGGCGGCTGGGCGCACCTCAAAGCCTACGTCAATATGCTGTTCGTCGATCATGGCATATTCCGGGCAATCTATCTCAATCGCCACAAGGTGACGGACCGCTTCTGGCGGGCCGCGCAACCGTCGCCCCGGGATATTGACGCCATCGCGCGCCTGGGCGTGCGAACGGTGGTCAATCTGCGCGGCGGGCGCGAGTACGGCTCCTGGCCGTTGGAGCGCGACGCCTGCGAACGCAACGGCATTACACTTGCGGAATTCGTGGTGCGGTCGCGGGAGGCGCCGTCCCGAGAAACAGTTTTGTCGGCGAAAAAGTTTTTCGAGACTCTCGACTATCCTGTTCTCGTTCACTGTAAGTCGGGCGCGGATCGAGCCGGCTTCATGGCGGCGCTGTTTCTCCTGGTGCATGAGGGGCGGCCCGTCGAAGAGGCGGTGCGCGAGTTATCACTGCGCTACGGCCACTTCCGCTTCGCGAAGACAGGGATACTCGACGCCTTCTTCGAACTCTACCGGCAGGAAGGTGCCGCAGCCGGCCTCGACTTCATGACGTGGGTCACGACTGTTTATGAGCCGGATAAATTGAGGGCGCGCTTCCGCCCGAATTTCTGGTCCGCATTTCTCGTCGACCGCATCCTGCATCGGGAATGAAGTTCCATGGACGAGCAGGAAGGGACGTCTGTCGACGGGACAGGAAGCTGGATAATGCCTTCCATGGTTGACAACGTTCATAGCGAAGCCGGTGCAGCGCCGCATCTCGTGTTCCTGGTGACGGAAGACTGGTTTTTCGTGTCGCACTTCCTGCCGATGGCGCGGGCGGCGTGCGAACTCGGGTTGCGGGTCACCGTGATCACGCGCGTGCGCGATCATGTGGCGGCGATTGCCGCGACAGGTGCGCGCGTCGTTCCCCTGCAGGCGGAGCGGCGCAGCCTCAATCCGCTGGCGGTTGCGGCGACGCTGAAGCGGTTGCGGCAACTGCTGCGCGACGAACGCCCGGATATTCTGCACTGCATCGCGCTGCGTTCGATCGTTCTCGGTGGGTTGGCCGCCCCGGCCGGAACGGCGAAGGTGCATGCGCTTACCGGTCTCGGCTTCCTCGGCGCGCGCGCGGACGTCATCGGCCGCACGGCGCGGGCGCTGCTGCGGGGCGTCCTGCGGCCGCTGCTCGATGGACCGCGAACGCGCTTTCTGTTTGAGAACGAGGACGACGCCCGCATGCTGGGGCTCGATCCGGCCGATGCCGGCAAAGTCGCGCTCGTCGGCGGGGCGGGGGTCGATCCGGCGGCGTTCCCGGTCACGCGACCAGCACCGTCGACCAGCCTGAGAATCGCCGTGGTCGCGCGTATGCTGTGGTCGAAGGGCATCGATCTCGCCGTCGAGGCGCTGACGATGGCGCGGGCCGCCGGCGCTGACGTGACGTTGTCGCTCTACGGCGCGCCCGATCCGTCTAACCCGCGCGCCGTGCCGGAGGAGACATTGCGGGAATGGGGCGCGCGGCCTGGCATCGCGTGGTGCGGTGCGACGCAGGACGTGCCCTCCGTCTGGCGGGCGCATGAGGTGGCATGCCTCCCGTCCCGGGGCGGGGAGGGGCTGCCGCGCACACTGCTGGAAGCTGGCGCGAGCGGACGCGCCATCGTCACCACCGACGTGCCGGGCTGCCGGCGTCTGGTGCGCGACGGCGTCGAGGGTCTCATCGTGCCACCTGACAATGCGATTGCCTTGGCTCAGGCATTCGTTTCGCTGGCAAATGATCGGGTGCGAGTTCAGGAAATGGGCCTCGCGGCGCGGGCACGGGTCGAGAGCGGTTTCACCGAGCGCCACGTGATGGATACGGTGAAGACGCTGTATGCGAGCCTTCTCAGGAGGCCGTCATGACCATCACCGACCACGAAGCGTTCATCCGCTCTCACACGCGACTGCTGCCTGTGCCGCATGCGCCGGAGATCAGCCTGTTCGTGGCGGACGAGGCGACGGCCCTGTGGCAGAAGACGGAGGAGGAGCTGGGCGAGATGGGGCTGCCGCCGCCCTTCTGGGCTTTTGCCTGGGCCGGCGGCCAGGCACTGGCGCGCTATGTCCTCGATTATCCGGATGCGGTGGCGGAACTGCGGGTGCTCGATTTCGCTGCCGGCTCAGGCCTTGTCGGGATAGCGGCGGCGAAGGCGGGGGCGGAAAGCGTGGAGGCGGCCGATATCGATCCCTTCGCCGCAAGCGCCATCCGCGTCAATTCGCTGGCTAATGACGTGCGGTTGAAGGTCCGCACCGACAATATCGTCGGGCGCGATGAGGGTTGGGATGTCGTGCTGGCTGGGGATATATGCTATGAGCGCGATCTTGCCGAGGCGGTGTTCGCGTGGCTCGTGACGCTGCAACGGCGCGGCGCGCGCGTGCTGATCGGCGACCCCGGACGAAGCTATCTTCCCAAGGATCGGCTCGACTGCCTTGCGACCTACAGGGTGCCGGTGACGCGCGCGCTGGAGGATGCCGAAATCAAGACGAGCCGTGTCTGGCAGCCGCGCATCACGCCGGGGACATGATTCGTGCGGAGACATGATGACCAGCAATCCATCGCCTGACCCCAACCCCGACAGGCGCGCCGCGGGGCGTCCGTCGCCGCTCTTTCTGGGCAGGATGCTCGGGAAGGGAACGCCCTTCGCGCGCGGCGATACGGTGCCGACCATCCGGCGCCTGTGGCGGGATCAGATGCGCCCGCACCGCGGCGCGCTGTCGCTGGTGCTGGTGTTGATCGCGGTCATCGCGGGCGCCTCGGCACTCTACCCGGTCCTCATCAAGGAGGCGTTCGACGCATTCACGGCGCGTGACGCCAGCGCCATCGCGATCGCGCCGCTTCTCGTCATCGTGGTCACGAGCGTCAGGGGCTTCGCGCTGCTGGGGCAGACGGTGCTGACCAACCGCGTGATCTCGCGCATCGAGGCCGATATGCAGACGGCCCTTTACAGCCATCTCATCGACGCCGATCTGGCGCAGCTCGACCGCGAAAGCCCGGCGACGCTCACGCAGCGGTTCACGACGGATTTCGCTTACATCAAGGAGGCGCTGACGCGCCTTTTCACCGTGCTGCTGCGCGACGGGGCAACGGTGATCGCGCTCGTCGGCGCGATGCTGTGGATTGACCCGGTGCTGACGATCGTCGCCGGGCTGATTGCGCCTTTCGTGGCGCAGCCGGTGGCGCGGCTCGGCAGGAAGCTGCGCCGCGTCGCCACCTCCACGCAGGAGGAGATCGGGGCGATGGCCAACCTGATCTCCGAAAGCCTTGCCGGCGCGCGTGTCGCCAAGGTGTTCGCCCTTGAGGGTTATCTGAAGGGGAGGGCGGCGCAGGCCTTCGAGACCGTGCGGGAATTGAAGGTCAAGGCGGCCAATGCGCGCGGGCGGCTCGACCCCCTGCTTGAAGTCGGCGGCGGGCTCGCTGTCGCGGGCGTGCTGGTGCTGATCGGCTGGCGCATCGTGGAGGGCAACAGCACGATGGGCGAGTTCACCGGCTTCATCACGGCGCTGCTGATGGCGGCCCAGCCCGTGCGCTCCATCGGCAACCTCAACGCCATCGTGCAGGAGGCGATGGCGGCGCTGCGGCGCTACTACGACATTCTCGACCTGCCGCCGGCTATCGTCGACAGGCCGGATGCGCAACCCCTCGCGCTGACGCAGGGCGAGGTGGCCTTCCGCGACGTGCGCTTCCGCTACCGGGACGACGTGACGGCGCTCGACGGCATCGATGTCACGCTGCCGGCGGGCAAGCTCACGGCGCTCGTCGGCCGCTCCGGCTCCGGCAAGTCGACGCTGATGGCGCTCGTGCCCCGCCTTTACGATGTGACCGGTGGCGCGGTGCTGATAGACGGGAGGGATGTGCGCGAGGTGACGCTGGCAAGCCTGCGCGCGCAGGTCGCCGTCGTCAGCCAGGAGGTCGTGCTGTTCGACGACACCATCCGCGCCAATATCGGGTTCGGCCGTCCCGGCGCGTCGGACGCGGAGATCGTGGCGGCGGCAAAAGCGGCGGCGGCGCATGCCTTCATCGATGCGCTGCCGGAGGGTTACGACACCCGCGTCGGCGATCGCGGCTCCCGGCTGTCGGGCGGCGAACGCCAACGGGTGTCGCTGGCCCGCGCCATCCTGAAGGATGCGCCGGTCCTCCTGCTCGACGAGGCGACGAGCGCCCTCGATGCCGAGGCAGAGCGCATGGTTCAGGATGCGCTCGCCGTCCTGACGCAGGGGCGCACGACGCTCGTCATCGCGCACCGGCTGTCCACGGTGCGGCGCGCCGACCTCATTCTCGTGATGGACCGCGGCCGCATTGTCGAGCAGGGCCGCCACGACGACCTGGTGGCTCGCGACGGCCTTTACGCACGCCTGCAGCGCCTGCAGTTGACCGACGACACCGAAAAACACGACGCAGTCTGAAGCCGGAGAGCGGCGCTATACAGTTCAGAAATTTACAGAATTGTGACGTGTTCCGCCGATCGAGGGCGTTTCTTTTGCTGCTGCATGGCAATAAAATTCTGGTGTACACGCTGCGCTCCGCTTAACGTTAATGCATCGTTAACCAAGGGAGCTGTTCATGCTTGATGCAAAGAAGCTACTTGATGCGCTCATCGGTTCTGCCGCCGCCGGTCCTTCTTCTGCCGGTGCGGCTCCTGCCGAAGGAACGCCCGCTGCCGGCGGAAGCGTCGGCGATCTGCTGGGCAGCGTCATCGGCCAGTTGACCGGCGGAACGGGCGGCCAACCCGGCTCCATCACCGAGACGGGCGCGGATCTGGTCAGCCAGGCGCGCCAGTATCTCGACTCGCCGGAGGGCCGCAACATTGCCAGCGCCGTTGCGGGTGGCCTTGCTGGCCTGCTGCTCGGCTCGCGCGGGTCGGGCAAGTCGATTGCCGGCTCCGCCGCAAGCCTCGGCGGCATCGCCCTGATCGGAGGGCTGGCCTACAAGGCCTATCAGAGCTGGCAGAACGGCCAGCCGGCCTGGGCAGGTCAGACCGCGATCGAGGCGCCGCCGCGCGACTCCGCCTTCGGTGCCGATGCCGTCTCTCAGGACACGGCGCTGGTGCTGGCCCGCGCCATGATCGCGGCTGCGGCTTCGGACGGCCAGATTGATACGGAAGAGCGCGGCCGGATCATCGGCAATCTGACGAAGGTCGGTTTCCAGGCGGAGGCCACGCAATTTCTGGACCGCGAGTTCGCCAACCCGGCGTCGATCACCCAGCTTGCTTCGGCGGCGACCAGCGAGGAACTCGCCGTGCAGATCTACACGGCGTCGCGGCTTGCCATCGAGCCGGATACCGAGGCCGAGCGCGCCTACCTGCAGGAACTGGCGGACGCGCTTTCTCTCTCGCCGGATCTCGTGGCGCACATCGACGCCGGCGCCACTGCCGCGAAGGTGTGACGGGCGGAATGGCGGACGGGACGGTCGGCGCACCCGGATGTTAATGCGTTTGTGCAACCGTGAGCAGCGTTCCGCGCATCGCTCGGACGGTTGATTTGTGGCGCCGATCTGCGCAAAGGTGTTGCCGGACGGAAATCCAATAAGGATGCGCGACAAAGCGCCCGGGAAAACGCCAATGACGCCAGCCATCGGTTCCTGTTGCCGAACGTTCTTCTGCCATTGTCGGCTCGCGCCGGCGGCGTGGCGGCTGTGCGTTGCGCCATCCATGCGATTGTCTTGCGGGGGAGCGGCCATTCCGGATGGCCGCTCCCCTTCCTGTTTTTGATAGGCGTGCGAACCGCCGGGGAGCGGTTTGATGAATTGGAAAATGATGGACAGGCGAGGATGAAACGAGCTGTAGACCGGCGCGTCGTCGGGGAGAAGCACGGACTGAGCCACAGCTTTGGAGCGGCGCAACGCAGGGCGCTGCAAGAGGGAGCGCCATGAGCACCATCCACGAACGCCGGCGCGCTTTCCGCAAGCTGCACGAATCGTCGGGCACCCATGTCCTGCCCAATCCGTGGAATGTCGGCACGGCGCGCTATCTGGAGCACCTTGGCTTCAAGGCGCTCTCCACCACCAGCGCCGGTATCGCCTTCGCAGACGGTTTTCCGGATACCGACTGGGCCGTGCCGCGTGGCGTCATGCTCCAGCACATCCGCGAGATCGTGGCGGCGACGGACCTCCCGGTCAGCGCCGACTTCGAGTCCGGCTATGCCAACGAGCCGGAGGATGTCGCGCGGAACGTGCTGATGTGCATAGAGACCGGCGTCGCCGGCATCATGATCGAAGACACGACGCCCGATCACCAGCATCCGTTCTATCCGCTGGAACTGGCCGTTGATCGGGTCCGGGCGGCACGCGCGGCCATTGACGCGAGTGGCACGGGTGTGGTGCTCACGGCCGGCGTCGAGCGGCTCACCAACAACCACGAGGAATCGCTTGCGGGCATCCTCGCTCGCCTCAAGGCCTATGTCGCGGCGGGGGCCGAGGCCGTGCACGTGCCGGGTGTCGTCAACCCGGCTGATATCACGGCCATCGTGAAGGCTGTCGCGCCATGCCCCGTCAGCATCGTGGTGGAGCCGGAATGCGGGCTGACCATCAAGAACTATGCGGAACTCGGGGTGCGCTGGCTCAGCAGCGGGTCGGGCATGTGCCGCGCCGCCTGGGGCGGCTTCATGCACGCGGCGGAAGAGATCGCGGCCAGCGGCTCCTTCTCCAGCCTCCGGAGCGCCGTACCCTTCACGCAGATCAACCAGTTCTTTCGGCAGGACCTGCGCAAGGGCCGCAATCGCAGCCGGGGCTGAGGCGGCGGGCATGTGGTCGCTGATGACCTGGCGTGCCTTGTCGTCGGTAAGGCCGCGGCCACCTGTCGAACGTCTTCGTCTGCCAGTTAAAGAGTCCGCTCAAATTTGACGACCCGTCGACATGCAGTCCACTATCGCCTTGACAGAACTCTGGAGCGCCAGACGTTCTGATGCAATCAAACTATGCACTCTAAAATTTATATTTTACAGAAACTTGCGTTCAAGTCGATGGATCGACTTGAACGCAAGCTGTTCTGGACGGACGTGCTCAAGGGTTTCGGCTTCTTGATTCGGTCGAGATGCGAAAACGCTATACTGTTCCCACACGCAGCAGGTCGAGGATGTGAACGATGCCGACCGGGCGGCGGTTATCGTCGGCGACGATGAGCGCGCCGACCTTCGTGCGCTCGACGATCTGCACCGCCTCGCCGGCGAGGGTATCGGGCGAGATGACCTTGGGCGTGCGGGTCATCACCTCGTCGACGGTGCGTGTGGGCAGGTCGTTCGTCATGTGGCGGCGCAGGTCGCCGTCCGTGATGATGCCGGCGAGCGTGCCGTCCGCATTGTCGACCAGCACGCAGCCGTAGCCCTTTGCGCTCATCTCGACCAATGCCGGCGCCATGCTGCTGCCGCTTCGCACCAGCGGCAGCATGGGGCCGGTGTGCATGATGTCGCGCACGAAGCGCAGTTGCGCACCGAGCCGCCCGCCGGGGTGGAACACCTTGAAATCCTGCGCCGAGAAGCCGCGCGCCTCGATCAGCGCCACGGCGAGGGCATCGCCGATGACGAGCTGCATGGTGGTCGAGGTGGTGGGGGCGAGGCCGTTCGGGCAGGCCTCCAGCGCCCGGGGCAGGATCAGCCCGATGTCGGCCGCGCGCCCGAGTTCCGATTCGGCGTTCGACGTAATGGCGACGAGCGGGATACTGAAGCGCTTGGCGTAGGTGAGGATCGCGCCGAGTTCCGCCGTGTCGCCGGACCATGAAAGCGCGAGGACGATGTCGTCCGTCTGGATCTGGCCGAGATCGCCGTGGCTCGCCTCCGAGGGGTGCACGAAATAGGCCGACGTGCCCGTCGACGACAGGGTGGCCGCAATCTTCCGCCCCACATGGCCGGATTTGCCCATGCCGGTGACGATCACGCGCCCGCTCGCTTCGCGGATGCGGCTTACCGCCGCCCGGAACGGCGCGCCAAGCCCGTCGCGCAGCGCCTGCGCGAGCTGATCCAGCCCGCGGCGTTCGGTTTCGATGGTGTCGAGGGCGGAGGTGAGGGCGTCGAAAGGTGCTTTGCGGGCGGCCGGCATGGCGGCGGGGTCCTCCAGTGTGGAAATCAGGTGCGGCGTGCGGCGGATCAGATGTCGATCCAGCCGCGCAATTCGCGCCGCACGACATGGGCGATGACGGCCATGCCCTCTGGCGTGTCGTTGAGGCAGGGAATGGCGGCGAAGCGTTCTCCGCCGTTTTGCAGGAAGATGTCGCGATTCTCCACGCCGATTTCCTCCAGCGTCTCCAGGCAATCCGCCGAGAATCCGGGCGTGATGATGGCAAGCCGCTTCACGCCGCTCTGCGCCAGCCCCTTCACCGTTTCGTCCGTATAGGGTGTGAGCCATTCCTCGGTGCCGAAGCGGGACTGGAAGGTGAGCAGCAGCCGGTCCGGCGCCAGCCCCATCGCCTCGCACAGCAGCGCGTGGGTCCGCAGGCACTGGCTGCGGTAGGGGTCGCCTTTCAGGATGTAGCTTTTGGGAACGCCGTGGAACGACGCGAGGATCTTCTCGGGCTCGAAGTCGAGCGAAGCCAGCGCCTGCCGCAGGCTCGTGGCGAGCGCGTCGATATAGACCGGTTCGTCGGAGTACGGCGGGGCGACGCGGATGGTCGGCTGCCAGCGCATCGTCATCAGCGCCTCGAAGGCCTTGTCGCAGGCGGTCGCGGAGGTGGCGGCGGCATACTGCGGGTAGAGCGGCACCAGCAGGATGCGGTCGCAGCCCTGATCCTGCAGGAACTGCAGGCGGCTCCGGACGTCGGGAAGGCCGTAGCGCATCGCCCAGTCGACAGTGATCCGCGCCGCCTGTTCCGGTGCCCCTCCGGCGATGATTTCCGCGAGTTTCTCGCTCTGCGAGCGGGTGATGGTCTTCAGCGGCGATTCGTTGCGTTCCCGGTTCCAGATGCTCTCGTAGTCCCGCCCCTTGGGGCCGGGGCGCTTCGTCAGCACGATCAGGTTGAGTACAGGCCACCAGATCAGGCGCGGGATCTCGATCACCCGCCGGTCGGACAGGAACTCCTTCAGGTAACGGCGCATCGACCAGTAGTCGGTCGCTTCCGGTGTGCCCAGATTGAGCAGCAGGACGCCGATCCGCCCGCTCCTGAAGACGGGAAATTCGTCGGCGGCAGGCGCGGTCGGCGCAACGGCTGGCGGCATGCGGAGTCCCCTTGTCGGTTCGCCCTGCGGTGCGCGGGGCCGCCAACATGTAATGCGATTTGCGCGCCGATCCAACCTCACAAGCGCGTGGCGAACCCATGGCAAAATGGCCGCGGTGCAAAACGGCCGCCGCGTAACCGGCTTTGAACATGGCGCTTTTTCAGTTGTTTTTGCTGCTTCTAAAGTGTTAAGCTGCTGAAATTATTTGATTATTTCTCTTGATTCCGTGGCGCGGGAAAGCTACTTGTTGCCCTGTCTTACCGAAAGTTAACGCGCTCGGCCCCCGTGCGGGGCGTGAGCGCATCCGGATCGTGTGCGGTTTTCCTGAGTTGTGGCGCGATGAGTTTGGCAACCTTTCACTATGACGACGGTCGCGAGCCGAGTGGGCTGCCGCGCTGGATTCTGGCGGCCGTGGTGGCTCTGGCGGCGCATGGCGGCCTCGTCGCGCTGGTGAATGCGTGGGGAAAGAGCGAGCAACTGCCCAGCAATCCGCCGGCGGCGATGATGCTTGAGCTGGAGCCGATGGCGGCGGCGCCCGAGGTTGTCCCGTCGGAAGCAGCAGAACCTGGCCCGGTGGCCGAGGAAGCGCCGCCCATGGAGGATCTGCCGCCGGTCGAGGACGTGCCACCCATCGAGGAGCCGGAGCCGGTGCCCGAAACGCCGCCCGAGCCCGTACCCGAGCCTACTCCCGAGCCTGTCGTCGAGCCCGAGCCGCTGCCTCCGGAGCCCTTGCCTCCGGAGCCGGTGCCCGAACTCGTCGAGACGCCGCCGGTGCCGGAGCCGGCGGTTACCCTGCCGCCTCCACCCCCGCCTGCGCCGCGCCCGGTGGTCGAGAAGAAGCCCGAACCCAAGCCTGAGCCAAAGCCCAAGCGGGAACCGAAGCCGAAGCCGGAGCCGAAGAAGGAGGCCCCGGCAAAGCCGGCGCCCAAAAAGACCTCCGACAAGCCACAGGCAGAACGCACCACCGCGCCGCCGGCCTCTCAGGGGCGGCCAGGCGCGCGCTCCGCCGCCTCGGAGGGCGGCGCGATCAACCCGTCCGCGACGCCGCCGTCGTGGCGCAGCCGCCTTGTCGCCCATATCAAGCGCAATCAGCGGTATCCCGCGCTGTCGCGGCAGCGGGGAGAGGAAGGCATCGCGCATCTTCAGTTTACGATGGACCGGGCCGGCAGGCTGCTGTCTTACAAGATCGTCGGCTCCTCCGGCGCTCCGCTGCTTGATCAGGAAGTAACGGCCATGATAAAGCGCGCCGAACCGTTGCCGGCCGTTCCGGCGGATGTGCAGGGATCCCGGCTGACCTACACCATCCCGATCCGTTTCGATTTGCGATGAACTGAGAGCGTATGACCATTTCCGGCGACGAAGCGACGCGGGCCCCGGCTGTCGCGAGCGACACGCAGACGGGCCTGTCGCGCCAGTATGCCCGTTTCATCGCGGTGCGCGTCGCCATTCTGGTCGTCCTCTTGGTCGTGGTGGCTCTGTCCTTTCTGGCCGATGTCGCAACGGGGACGTCCAGTCTCACGGTCGGCGACATCCTGCGCGGCCTTGTCGCGCCGGAAGCGCTCAGCCGCTCGCAAGCCGTTATCCTGTGGGACGTGCGCCTGCCCTACGCGGCGATGGCCGTGCTCGTGGGGGCGGCGCTCGGTCTCGCGGGTGCCGAGATGCAGACCGTGCTCAACAACCCGCTGGCGAGCCCTTTCACGCTCGGCGTGTCGGCGGCGGCGATGCTCGGCGCCTCCGTCGTCATCGTCTTCAACGTTCTGCCCGCCTGGCTAGACCAGAATTACGGCGTGGCGCTCGGCGCCTTCGTATTCGCTGTCGGCGCGACCATGCTGATCCAGGGGTTGTCGCGTCTTTACGGGGCGACGGTGGATACTGTCGTGCTGTTCGGCATCGCCATGGTGTTCGTGCTGAACGCGCTCGTGGCGCTGATCCAGTTCGTCGCCGACGCGGATGCGTTGCAGCAGGTGGTGTTCTGGAACATGGGCAGCCTGACACGCGCGACATGGGGGAAGATCGCCATCGTCGCCGGCGTGCTGGCGCTGTGCCTGCCGGCATCCATGATGCATGTCTGGGCGATGACGGCGCTGCGCGGCGGCGAGGACCATGCGCGCAGCTTCGGCATTCCGGTGGAGCGGCTGCGGCTTCTCGTCATGCTGCGGGTGAGCCTGCTCGCCGCGGCGGCGGTGTGCTTCGTGGGCACCATCGGCTTCGTCGGCCTCGTCGGCCCGCACATCGCGCGCCTCGCGCTCGGCGAGGATCATCGCTTCTACCTGCCCGGTGCCGCGCTCGCGGGGGCACTGGTGCTGTCGCTGGCCTCCATCGCCAGCAAGGTGCTGGTGCCAGGCCTCATCCTGCCGGTCGGCATCGTCACGTCGCTCGTCGGCATCCCGCTGTTCATGGCGCTCATCCTCACCCAGCGGAGGCGCGCATGAGCGATGCGGCGGGCGGCCCGCTGCGTTTGGAGGACGTCAGCGTCGGCTATGGCCGCACGCCGGTGCTCTCGCATCTCGACATCGGCCCCGTGGCGCCCGGTTCGCTGGTCGCCGTGGTGGGCTCGAACGCGGTGGGCAAGTCCACGCTGCTGAAGGCCATCGCGGGCCTGCGGCCTGCTACTGGCGGCATCCGGCTCGGCGATACCGACCTTGCCCGCCTGCCGCTGGCGAAGCGCGTACGCCTCGTTGGCTATCTGTCACAGTCACTGCCGCAGCCCACCTCGCTCGTCGCCTACGAGGCGGTAACGAGCGCGTTTCGCGCCGTGCGCGGCGATCTGTCCGCGGACGAGGTTGAGCGGCGGGTCGAGGAGGTGTTCGCGGCGCTCGGCCTGCGAGGGCTCGCGCTGCGGCGCCTGTCGGAGATGTCGGGCGGCCAGCGGCAGATGGTGGGGCTGGCGCAAGTGCTGGTGCGCAAGCCACCGCTGCTGCTGCTCGACGAGCCGACCAGCGCGCTTGACCTGCGCTGGCAGCTCAACGTGCTGGAAACGGTGCGCGGCATCACGCGCGGCGAAAACGCGATCTGCCTGATCGCCATCCACGATGTCAATCTGGCGCTGCGTTTCTGCGATGCGGTGATCGTGCTCGGCGGCGGCGGCGTGCTGGCGGCCGGCGCGCCCGAGGACGTGATGACGCCGGACCTGCTGCGCCGTGCCTACGGCATCGAGGGCCGGGTGGAGCGGTGCTCGCGCGGCTTCCCGATCGTGCTGAGCGACCGCGCTCTTTCCGTTTAGTTTTTCACGCCTCCAGCTTCTCCAGCTCGGTGATGAAGCCGTCGATGACGTTGAGGCCGTATTGCCAGAAGGCGGGATCGCCCGCATCGAGGCCGAAGGGCGCGAGCAGCTCGCGATAGCCCTTCGAGCCGCCCGCCGACAGCAGCGCGAAATATTTCTCCACGAAGCCCTCGCTCGCGTTCTGGTAGATGCCGTAGAGCGAGTTCACGAGGCAGTCGCCGAAGGCATAGGCATAGACGTAGAACGGCGTGTGGATGAAGTGCGGAATGTAGGTCCAGAACGTCTCGTAGCCGGGATTGAGGCGGATCGCCGGCCCGAGGCTCTCGCCCTGCACGGAAAGCCACAGGTCGTTGATCTGCCCCGTCGTCAGCTCGCCCTCGCGGCGCGCGGTGTGAACCTTGCGCTCGAACTGGTAGAACGCGATCTGGCGCACCACCGTGTTGATCATGTCCTCGACCTTGCCTGCGAGCAGCACCTTGCGCTGGACGGGGTCGTCGGTGGCGCCGAGAATCTTGCGGAAGGTCAGCATCTCGCCGAACACGGAGGCGGTCTCGGCCAGTGTCAGAGGCGTGGGGGCGAGCAGCGCGCCCTGCGGCGCGGCCAGCACCTGATGCACGCCGTGGCCGAGTTCGTGCGCCAGCGTCATCACATCGCGCGGCTTGCCGAGATAGTTGAGCAGAACGTAAGGATGGGCGGAAGGCACGGTTGGATGCGCGAAGGCGCCCGGCGCCTTGCCGGGGCGGGCGGGTGCGTCGATCCAGCTCTTGTCGAAGAATTCGCGGGCGATGTCGGCCATGCGCGGCGAGAAGCCGGCATAGGCGCCGAGCACGGTGTCGCGCGCCTCGTCCCAGCCTATGACGCGGTTGTCGGTCTCCGGCAGCGGCGCGTTGCGGTCCCAGCTTTCCAGCGCATCCTTGCCGAGCCAGCGGGCCTTCAGCCTGTAATAGCGGTGAGACAGGCGCGGGTAGGCGGCGCGCACGGCGTCCGACAATGCCTCGACGACCTCGCGCTCCACCCGGTTGGCGAGGTGGCGGGAATCGGCGATATCCCTGAAGCCGCGCCAGCGGTCGGAGATTTCCTTGTCCTTGGCCAGCGTGTTGGTGATCAGCGTGAACACGCGCGCGTTCTCGGTGAACACCTTCGCCAATGCCTCGCTCGCATCCTTGCGTAGCGCGGCGTCGGGCTCCTGAAGCTTGTTGAGGGTTTCCTCCAGCGTCAGCCTCTCGCCGCGCACGTCGAAGCGCAGGGAGGCCAGCGTCTCGTCGTAAAGACGGTTCCAGGCGTTGCGGCCGGTGACCGATTTCTCGACGAACAGCTTTTCGATGGCGTCGTCGAGCTGGTAGGGCTTGTCCTTGGCGAGGTCGTCGAGCCACGGCTTCCAGCGCGCCAGCGGCTCGTCTGCGGCGGCCTGCGCCAGCAGCGCATCGTCGAGCCGGTTCAGTTCCAGCGCGAAGAACAGCAGGCTGGTCGAGGCGGTGGTGAGCTTGTCCTGCGTGTCGCCGTAGAACTTGGCGCGCACCGGGTCCGTCGTGTCGCCCGCATAGACCAGGCTCGCGTAGGAGGCGAGGCGTCCGATCAGGTCCTCGATCGCCTCATACTGGCGCACGGCCTCGCCGAGGTCGGCGCTGGCGCTGGCGCCGCGCAGCAGGCCATCGAGCTTGCCCGCGTAGTCCCCCGAAAACGCCGCCGACAGCGACAGCGCGCGGTCGAGGTCGGCGGCGAATGCGGGGGCGTCGATCGCGGGATAGAGATCGGTCAGGTTCCATTCCGGCAGGTTGCCGAGGGAAGGCTGGTTCGACGAGGCGGCGCTGGTGGACATGGGATGTGGGCTCCGGGCATTCGGCGGGCAAATATGAAGCGGGTTCGGGACGTACGCTCAACTTAGTAGCGTTTCCCGAAAAAGTGGATACCCCATTTTCGCTTCGTCCGCCCAACGGGTTAGCGGCTGTTAATGACCCTATCCATGGTCATTAACGGCCTCTGGGCCAGCTCGGCCGATTCGGCGAATGGCGGTGGCACCTGCCAGGACGTGCAGACGACCGCGATGTGGCGATCCACGTGGTTTTCGCGCCGCAGCGTTAACGCACGTTTAACTGTCGCCGTTGCAACGTGTTCCGAAACGGGACACGGAAAAGGGGGCGCCCCGATCCGGCCGTCCCGCTCTCTGGCAGTCTCTATATCCGGCAGTCATGGCGACCATTCTCATTGTTGACGACGAAGCGATCCAGCGCAGACGGATGGCGCAGGTCGCCGAAACGCTGGGGCACCGGACGGTCGAGGCCGAATCCGCGGCAGCGGCGCGCGCCCTGCTGACGGCGGGCGGGCAGTTGCCCGGCCGTGCGCCGGCCATCGACCTCGTGGTCGCCGACGCCGCCGCGACCGGTCGCGACGGGGCCTCCATCGCGCGCTTCGGCGCCCTGCCCGGCGCACCGCCGGTGATCGCCGCCGTCGCGCCCGGCATGGCCGATGTCGTCGCCGGCCTGATGCGGGCGGGCGCGGCGGATTTCGTCGTCAAGCCGGTGAGTCCGGAGCGCCTGGCGGTTTCTGTCGCCAATGCCCTGCGCATGCAGGCGTTGCGGCTCGATGTGCTGCGCACGCAGAACCTCGTGCAGACGCTCGGCGCACGCGCGCCTTCACCGGCCGGCATCGTGGCGGACGATCCGGCGATGGTGCGGGCTCTGTCGGTCGCGGGCCGGGCCGCGCGCGCGCCGGGCCTGCCGGTGCTGATCGAGGGCGAGGCGGGCAGCGGCCGCGAGATGTTGGCGCGCCTCATCCACGCGGGCGGGGAAGAGCGGCGCACGCGGCCGTTCGCGATCCTGCGCTGCGCCATCGCCACCCCCGCCAGCCTCGAACACGGGCTGTTCGCGGCGCGCGCGTGCGAGGCGCAGGGCGGCACGCTCTATCTGGACGATGTCGATGCCTTGCCGGCCGCCCTGCAGGCGCAGGTGATGCAGATCGTGAACGCCGGCGACGACCGTGAGCGCGCCCGGCGGACGGCTTCAGGCAGGGCGGCGCGTGGCGACGCGCGCCAGGACGTGCGGGTGATCGCCGCCACGCGCGCCAGCCTGCTGGAGGCGGTGCGCCGGGGGGCGTTCCGCGAGGATCTGTTCTATCGGTTCAGCGTGCTGCCGATCACATTGCCGCCATTGCGCACCCGGCGCGGCGACATCGGCGCGCTGGCGCACTCGTTTCTGGCCCGTTTCGCCGCCGCCGAGGGCAAGGCGGTGCGCGACATCGCGCCCGACGCGCTCGCCTTGCTGCGCGGCTATTCGTGGCCCGGCAACGTTGCGGAGCTTGAGAATGCGATGTTCCGCGCCGTTGCACTGGCCGAAGGGGACTGGATCACGACCGCCGACCTGCCGCAGATCGCGGCTCGCATGGCCGCCGATGCCGCCCGGCCGTTCACGGGGTTCCGCCTTGCGCCGGCGCCCGCGGGGGCTTGCGCCGATGAGGCGTTTGACGGTAAGGCGGAGGCGCGGGCGGGCGATCCGTCCGCGGTGACGCTGGTCGATGGAGACGGCGACGTGCGCCCGCTGGAGGCGATCGAGGCGGATATCATCCGCTTCGCCATCCGTCACTATCAGGGGCGCATGTCGGAGGTGTCGCGACGTCTGGGGATCGGGCGCTCGACGCTTTACCGAAAACTCAAGAATGTCTGCTTCGATGGCGAGGCTAACGGCAGCGCCGGGGCGGATGTCGTCGTGCCTGGCGACGGGCCGGGCCCGGAGGTCGGGCAAGAGGATACTGAGGTCGCAGTCTGAACGGCGCGTGCCGGACGAGGGAGGATGGCTATGGATCGGCGTCATGTCGACGGGGCGGGGAGCCGTCGCGGGAAGGCGGCTTCGGGCCGCGCATCCCTCGCGCGCGCGGCCGCGACCGCCGGTCTAGCGATGGCCTGCGTCGCGATGGCGGCGCCGGTTGCCGTGTCCCAGTCCCTCCTGTCGCGCGCCGCCGGCGGGGCCGATCCGTTCACCACGGGCTCGATCGCGCCGCTGGCGCGGGAGGCGAGCGTGGACCTCGCGCTGCCCTCCGCGCTGGACGGCGAGGCGCGGGCGGCCGGGGACGCACGCGACGAGCTTGGATTGCCCGTGCCGGAGGTGCCGTCGCCCGTCGTCGTCGCCGCGCCGGATCTGCCCACCATGATCGGCGCGTTCCTGCTGGGGGATGACGCGTCCCGCCTGCCGCGCGACCAGCGCGAGGCCCTCGTGGGTGCCTACGAGGCGCGGGGCTTTGCGCCCTTCTGGCTGCGCGACGGCGTGTGGAACGAGGCAGCGCGTTCCGTGCTCAAGGTGCTTGGCGACGCCGGTTCCCACGGCCTTTCGCCCGCGCGCTACCGTGTGGCGGAGCCGGTCTCAAGCGCTTTTGATGCGCTTGCCGAAGCAGACATACGGCTGTCCGTGGCGTTGGTTTCCTACGCGCGGGATGCGCGCGGTGCGCGGCTCGACCGGCGCAAGATCGGCACGCTCGTCATGCCCGCGCCGGATCTGCCGGCCGCCGATGCCGTGCTCGCCGCCGTGGCTGATCTCGCGGCGGATGCCGGCGCCGCGCTGGAGAGCTACCAGCCGCGCTCGCCGCAGTATGCGGCGCTGCGGGCGCGGCTCGCGGCGTTGAAGGGGCTCGGCCCGGACACTCCCCGCCCGCCTGTGGCGCGCCTGTCCCAGGGGCCGACGCTGAAGATCGGCATGCGCGACGAGCGCGTGCCGCTGATCCGCGCGCGCCTCGGCCTGAGCCCCGTGGACGACGCCGAGACCGCGAGCGTCTATGACGAAAAGCTGGCGGAGGCGGTCGCGGCCTTCCAGAAGGAGAAGGGGCTGCCGGGCAACGGCGCGGCTAACCGTCGCACGGTGATCGCGCTCGCGGGCGGCGAGCCGCCACCTGTCGGCGCGCGGGTCGACACGGCGCGGCTCGCGATGGCGCTTCGCATCAACATGGAGCGGTGGCGCTGGTTCCCGCACGAATTCGGCGACAGATACGCGCTCGTCAACGTGCCGGAGCAGAACGTAAAGATCGTGAACGGCGACAGGATCGTCCATACGACGGCCGGCATCATCGGCAAGCTCGACTCGCCGACGCCGATCTTTTCGGACACGATGCAATATATTGTCGTCAATCCGTCGTGGTATGTGCCGCCGTCCATCGTCAAGAACGAGATTCTGCCCGCGCTCGCGCGCGATCCCGGCTACGCGGCGCGGCGCGGCTACGAGGTGATCCGCCAGGGTGGAACAGTGCGCGTGCGCCAGCCGCCGGGGGAAAGCAACGCGCTCGGCACGATCAAGTTCATGTTTCCCAACGATCTGGCCATCTATCTGCACGATACACCCAACCGCAGCCTGTTCAAGCAGAGCAACAGGGCGCTCAGCCACGGCTGCGTGCGTGTTGACAATCCGCTGCTACTCGCCGAAAAGGTGCTCGGCAACGGCTGGACGCAGACCCGTCTCGAACGCCTGATCGGCGGCAAGGAACGCAGCATCCGGCTGGAGACGCCGTTGCCCATCCATCTCACGTACTTCACGCTGCGCGTGGAGCCGGATGGGAAGATCGTGACGTTGCCGGACGTGTATGGCTACGATCAACGCATGAAGACCGCCCTTGAAGCCGTCGACCGCGCTCAGGGCAGTCTCTAGAGCGCGTTCCGATCAGATGGAATCATCTGGTCGATCAGAATCCGCTCAAGATAAGGAAGCCAGAATCCGTCCTGTTTCAACGTAAACAGGACGGCTTCCAGGGCATCGAATTCGATGCCCGGACGAAAAACGGGGAGTGGCGGGGTGATTCGGGTTCCCGTTCGCCGCTCCGGTGCACGATTCCGGGAGGCGGGTGCCGTTTCCTTAAAAAAAGATTGTGCGTCGACAACGACATGGAGCGGCGGCCGTGAGGGCGCTTCGATGCCCGCCGCTCTAATCACCTGTCCTGTGTGCATATTTACGATTTTACCGTGTTTCTTGTGTGCAACAGGTTGATGATTTTTCCGGGTAAAGCTAACTTCTCGTTAACGCATCTGGGCAAGAGTCCGACGGTGGGGAATCGCGGTTCCTCCGAGTCGATCAATCGTAACGACGGCCATCGCGGTTATCGCGGGCAGCCGTGCAACGGGCGAGTTTTCTTGTGCATTCGACGCGCACACGGCTGATGACGCCGCTGATCAACTGGAAAGCCGACACCGCCCTCGCAGGAGGATTCGGAAGCATGTTGAAGTGGGCGTGTTACGGCGCTTTGGGAGTTGTGACCGTCGCGGTGACGCTGGTCGCGGGAACCGAGGGCCTTCAGAATGCCGTCGCCAACGGTGATACGCGCACGCTGTCCCTCTATCACACGCACACCCGCGAATCGCTGACCGTCACCTTCCGCCGCAACGGCCGCTACGAACGGGGCGAACTCCAGAAGCTCAACTGGTTCCTGCGCGACTGGCGCAACGACGAAACCACATCGATGGACCCGAAGCTGTTCGATATCGTCTGGGCGGCACAGCGTGAGGCGGGATCGAACGGCGCCGTCCGCGTGCTGTCGGCCTATCGCTCGCCCAAGACCAACGCCATGCTGCGCCGGCGCTCCAGCGCCGTGGCGAAGAACAGCCAGCACATGCAGGGCCGCGCGCTCGACTTCCAGCTCCCCGATGCGGACATGGCGCGGGTGCGCACCATCGGAATGCGCCTGCAGAGGGGCGGCGTCGGCTATTATCCCAACGTGCCGTTCGTCCATCTCGACTCCGGCTCCGTGCGGTCCTGGCCGCGGATGCCGCGCAGCCAGCTCGCCCGTCTTTTCCCGGACGGAAAAACCGTTCATTTGCCGGCTGACGGGCGGCCGTTCGAAGGTTATGAGGCTGCAAGGCAGATGATCGTCTCGCGCGGCGACCTCGTGCCCGGCATGAGCGCTGCGGACATCACGGCAGCGGCCGAGCAGCCGCAGCGGCGCCGCAGCCTGTGGGCGATGCTGTTCGGCGGCGCCGACGAGGAGGAGGATGCACAGGTTGCCGACACCTCCTCGCGCCGCCAGGTGGTGGCTTCCGCGTCGCGCAGCCAGCCGGCCGCCTACGATGACGATGGCGATGCCCGCAGCTTTTTCGTGAGCAGCCAGGCGCGCAACACCGCGCCCGCACCGGCACGGCAGGCGCCCGCGCCACAACCGCCGGCACCCCCGCCGGCCGTTACGCCGGTTCGGCAGCCAGCCCCTCCGCCGCCTCCAGCTCCGGCGCCGGCTCCTCCGCCACCGGCGCTCGCGCCGATCCCGCCCGCGCCGGTCCCGTCGCTGCCCTCCACGCCGCTTGTCATCGCGCGCAACGTGCCGATCACGCCGATTGCGCCAGCCGCGCGTGAGGTTCCCGTCGCCAGCTTCGACGGGCCGCTGCCGGTCGCGCGCCCGGTCGCCGCGCCGGAAGCGCCCGCGATCGAGGTGCCTGCGCCGGGCATCGCCGCGCCCGCCGCCGCCACGTCGGCCCTCGCCACGCTGCCGCTACCGCCGCGCCGTCCGGATGCAGGGGCGGCGGAGCCTGCCATGGTCGTCGCCGGCCTCCCGTTGGCATTCGTGCCGCAGCCGCCGGTTCGCCCCGGCGAACTCGTGCCGGAGCAGGCCGCCGCCGCCGGCGGGGACACGGGCAAGAGCGCCCTTGCCGCCATCGCCGCCGCTTCCGCCGGCGGGCGTGATCCGGCGGGCGTCGACACGTCGATCCAGACCGCGGCCCTCGCCTATGCGGCCCCGGCGCTCGTGCGGCATCCCCTGCCGCCCGCCCGCCCCGTAGCGACTTCGGCACTGGCTGTCGCGGCCGCACCGGTGCCTGCGCCTGCGCCCGCACCCGCGCGGGTGACGCCGTCGCTGCCGCCCAAGGCGGCGCCGACCGGCGCCAGCGACGAGCGTAGCGCGCTGCGCCAGCTCTTCGCCATGGCCGTGACCGATACGGCGCCGTCGCCGCGCGCGAAGGTGAGCACGGCGCGCGTAACGGCGGCGAAACCCGCCGCGCGCGCTCCTGCCCCCGTTCAGGCAGCGCCTCCGGCGGTTGTCGTCCAGATGGGCTTCTCGAAGGATGCGTCGGAACTGTCGACGAACAGCTTCACCGGCCCGGCGGTCAGGCCGCTTCCGGTTGCCCGCTTCAATCAGTGAGCCGCGTTCGCCGTGCGTCCCCGGACGCACGGCGGGCCGGCATCAGGCCTGCATGCCCAGCGCCTGGAGATAGAGTTCGAGGATTGCATCCTCCTCGGCGCGCTCTTCCACCGGCTTCTTGCGAATCTGCACGATCTTGCGAATCGCCTTGGCGTCGAAGCCGCGACCCTTCAGTTCCGCGTAGACTTCCTTGATGTCGCCGGCGATGGCTGCTTTCTCTTCCTCAAGGCGTTCGATTCGTTCGATGAACTGCTTCAGTTCGTCCGCGGCGACGCCGCTGTCGGCTACGTCTGTGACCATGTATCCTTGCTCGTGACTGGGGGCATAAGCCCGGAAACTGCGTGCCGGCTAAAACCGGTGCCGATCTTCAATGCGTCAAACGTGTTGAAATTCGGTCAAGCCGGCGCGGCATCGCCGCAGGCCGGGGTGCCGGGCGCGGCAGAATTTGTATAAGCAGGCTCGCAGCGCTTCGCCAACGCGAAATCGCTTGCGGCGCGCGGCCGGTCGTTGACAGCATCCGTGCGGATTGGCCACAACAGTCCGGCCGTCCGTTCACCGTCGCGCCCGGCAGCCGCCCGGGCAGGAGAGTAGAGCCACCATGGTCCGCGTTTCCGTTCCGCCGTCCGCCCACCGTTGTGTGTCGTCCGTGCTCGTCGCCGGTCTGCTGGGCATGGGCCTCACGCTGCTCGCCACCGGCGCGGCGCGGGCGGATCTGCGAATCTGCAACATGACCACGAGCCGCATCGGCGTCGCACTCGGATACCGCGACGGCCGCGGATGGCTGACGGAGGGGTGGTGGAACCTCGGCGTGCGCGATTGCGAGACGCTGGTGAGCGGCCCGCTCGCCGCCCGCTATTACTACATCCACGCCGTCGACTACGACCGTGGCGGCGAATGGTCCGGCAAGTCGCTGATGTGCACGCGCGAGAAGGAATTCACCATTCGCGGCGTTGAGGATTGCCTGGCGCGGGGGTTCGACCGCACCGGCTTCTTCGAGGTCGACACCGGCCAGCAGAAAAGCTGGACGATCCAGCTCACGGAGCAGAATCAACAGAGGGAGTAATACGGATGAAACGCGCCAGGCGCACTAAGATCGTCGCCACGCTCGGCCCCGCGTCGAACGGAGAGGAAATGATCGCGCGCCTTTTCGAGGCGGGCGTGGATGTGTTCCGCATCAACATGAGCCACACGTCGCATGAGGCGCTGCGCGAGCGGGTCGCGGCCATCCGGGAGGTCGAGGCGCGGTTCGGCCGGCCGATCGGCATCCTTGTCGACCTGCAGGGCCCGAAGTTGCGCGTCGGCCTCTTCGCCGACGAGCGGGTGATGCTCGACACCGGCGCGGAATTCGTGCTCGACAGCAGCAAGCGTCCGGGCGACGCGACGCGCGTCTGCCTGCCGCATCCGGAAATCCTGCAGGCGCTGGCGCCCGGCGACGCCATCCTCATCGACGACGGCAAGGTGCGGCTGGAGACGACCGCGGTCACGCGGACACGCGGCAAGGTGACGGCCAGGACGCGGGTCATCGTCGGCGGCAGCGTGTCGAACCGCAAGGGCGTGAGCCTTCCGGACACCACGATCCCTGTTTCCGCCATGACGGAAAAGGACCTCGCCGATATCGAGGCGGCGGTGGCGCTGGGCGTGGACTGGATCGCGCTGTCCTTCGTCCAGCGGCCGGAGGACATCGCCGACGTGCGCAAGATCGCCAAGGGGCGCGCACTGGTCATGGCCAAGATCGAAAAGCCGCAGGCCGTGATGCATCTCGACGAGATCATGGAGGCCGCGGACGGGTTGATGGTGGCGCGCGGTGATCTCGGCGTCGAGATGCCGCTCGAAAAGGTGCCCGGCATCCAGAAGCGCATTACCCGCGCGGCGCGTGCGCTCGGGAAGCCCGTCGTCGTGGCGACGCAGATGCTCGAATCCATGATCTCGGCGCCGGTGCCGACGCGCGCCGAGGTGTCGGACGTGGCGACTGCCGTCTTCGAGGGCGCGGACGCCGTGATGCTGTCGGCGGAGAGCGCCGCCGGCCGCTATCCGCTGGAGGCGGTCGCCACGATGGATCGCATCGCCGTCGAGGTCGAGAGCGACGGCAACTATCCTCTCATCATCAACGGCCAGCGGGCGGAGCCGGAGGCGACGACCGCCGACGCCATCGCTGCCGGCGCGCGCTCCATGGCGGAGACGCTCCGGCTGCCCGCCATCGTGGCGTGGAGCTTTTCGGGCGCGACGGGCCTGCGCATCGCGCGTGAGCGGCCGCTCACATCCGTGCTGGCGTTGACGCCCAACGTGGAAACCGCGCGCCGTCTGACGCTGGCCTGGGGCGTTCATCCCATCGTGACGGCGGACGCGCGCGACGTCGACGACATGGCGCGGCGCGCCTGCGAGATCAGCGTTGCGGAAGGGTTCACGCAGCCCGGACAGCGCATTGCCGTCGTCGCCGGCGTACCTTTCGGCCGTCCGGGGGCGACCAACACCATCCGCATCGCCTCGACCGGCAGCGGGCGCTGAAGGCGCGCCCCGCCCGGCCTTGCGAAAGAACATCCGGGTCTTTGGCAAGTATTGATTCGCCGCAATGTGGATTGCCCGGCTAAATATAGTGGCCGGGTCCGGTTTTGCCGGTTGTACCGTGGCGCCAGACAGATTTAATTTTTATTCTCTGTGGAATGCCTGTATGTAGCGCCGAAGAGAACCGGAAGGGCATCGACTGATGAGCGCACTCTCGATCCACTATGATAGAGTTCTGTCGATTGTCGGAGAGGTTGTGCGCATTGCCTTGCCGTCCGCCGCCGTCGGTGAGGACCCCGACGGGCCTCGCTACGGCGATCTGGCTGTCATCAGCGAGGACGAGGGCGGAATAGCCGGCGGGGCGCGTCTGGCGCAGGTGGTGCGGCTGGATGCGGGCGAGGTGTCGCTGCAGGTGTTCGGCGGCACTCAGGGGCTTTCCACGCGCTCGAAGGCGCGGTTCCTCGGGCACGCGCCGCGGGTGGCGTTTTCGGGCAACATCCTCGGCCGCGTCTTCTCCGGTGACGGGCGCGTGTCGGATGGCGGTCCCTCGCTCGGCTACGAGCCGCAGGTCGAGATCGGCGGGCCGTCGGTCAATCCGGCGCGGCGCGCGCTCGCCTCGCGGATGATCCGCACGGACGTGCCGATGATCGACGTGTTCAACTGCCTGGTCGAAAGCCAGAAGATCCCGATCTTCTCGCGGGCGGGGGAGCCTTACGACGCGCTGCTCGCGCGCATCGGCGTGCAGGCGGATGCCGACATCGTGGTGTTCGGCGGGTTGGGGCTCACCTTCGACGACTATTGGCGCTTTCGCTCCACGTTCGAGGATGCGGGCGTGTTCTCGCGCACGGTCATGTTCGTCAACCAGGCCGCCGACCCGCCGCTCGAACGCCTGCTCGTGCCGGACATGGCGCTGGCCGTGGCCGAGAAGTTCGCCGTCGAGGAAAAGAAGCGCGTGCTCGTGCTGCTCACCGACATGACCGCCTTCGCCGATGCGCTCAAGGAGGTGGGCGTGGCGATGGAGCGCGTGCCATCCAACCGCGGCTATCTGGGCGACCTCTATTCGCAGCTCGCGCGCCGCTACGAGAAGGCCGCCGTCTTCCACGGCGCCGGATCGGTGACGATCCTGACCGTTACCACGATGCCGGGCGGCGATGTCACCCATCCGGTGCCCGACAACACGGGCTATATCACGGAAGGCCAGTTCTACCTGCACGACGGTGTCATCGACCCGTTCGGCTCGCTGTCGCGCCTCAAGCAGCACGTCATCGGCAAGGAAACGCGCGAGGACCATTCGGCGGTGATGAACACCATGATCCGCCTCTATGCCGGCGCGCGGGAGGCCGAGCGCAAGCAGGCGATGGCGTTCGAACTTTCGGATTACGACGAGCGGCTGGTGCGGTTCGGCGGCCTGTTCAAGGAACGGTTCATGGACATCTCCGCCTCGCTCACGCTGGAGCAGGCGCTCGATCTCGGCTGGCGCACCATGGCCGAGTGCTTCTCGCCGGAAGAGCTGCTGATACGCCAGAATCTTCTTGACAAATACTATCCGCAAGCCGCCTGAGGGAGTCCCGGCCCATGGCGCAAATTCCCCTCAGCAAGGCGCAGCTGGCGCGTGAGAAGGACAGTCTCGCGGCGAGCCGCCGTTTCCTGCCCGCGCTCGATCTCAAGCGCCAGCAACTGATGGCCGAGCGCAACAAGGCGCGCGCCGCCAGCCGCGAGACGCGGGCGGCGGCCGAGCGGGCCGTGGTCGAGGCCGGCGCCGCCATCCCCATGCTGGCGGACCGGCGCATTGACCTGAAAGGGCTGGTGAAGGTCGAAGCCGTGCGCATCGGCGAAAGGAACGTCGCCGGCGTCCGGCTGCCCGTGGTCGAGGACATCACGATCACGATCCGCCCCTACGGCCGCTTCGCCCGTCCGCACTGGGTGGACGACGCGGTGCGCCGGCTGGCGGAGGCGGCGCGGCTGCGCATCGAGGCGGAGGTCGCCGAGCGCGGCGTCGCGCTGCTCGACAAGGCGGTGACACGCACAACGCAGCGCGTCAACCTTTTCGACAAGATATTGATACCGCAGGCGGAAAAGAACATCCGCCGCATTCTCGTGGCGGTGGGCGACAACGAGCGGGCCGCGGTCGTCGGCGCCAAGCTCGCCAAGAAAAAGCGCGAGGAACACAAGTTCGGGGGCGCGACTGGCGGCAGCGACGGGGAGGGCGGCGTATGAGCATCGTCCCCATGCGCCGTATCACCCTTTGCGGGCTGGTCGGCGAGAAGGAAGCGATCTTCGCCGGCTTGCAGGACCTCGGCGTCGTGCATCTCATTCCGCTGCGCCAGCCGGGCACGCTCGCGCCGGAGGACCCGGTGCTTCGCCGGCGTACGGAAACGGCGTTTCGCCATCTTGAGGAAGCGCCTTACAAGCTGCGCCCGTTCCGGCCCACGACCGATCTCGACCAGGCGGCGGTGGTCGAGGAGATCGTCGCCAACCGCGCCCGCCTGCGCCAGCTGCGCGACCGCCGCGACGCGCTGGAACAGCGGATCGCCACGCTGGAGCAATGGGGCGATTTCAGCCTGCCGCCGGTCGACGACATCGGCGGCCAGCGGCTGTGGTTCTATGCCCTGCCCATCAGCGAGCGGCCGGCGCTGAAGCAGGTGGAACTGCCGTGGCAAATCGTCGGCAAGGGGCCGACGACGCTTTTCGTCGCCGTCGTCTCGCCGGATGAGCCGCCCGTCGACGTGCTGCCGGTGCCGCGCTCGCGCACGGGCAGCGTGCCGCTGGGCGACCTGCGGGTGGGGCTTGAGGACACCGAGTTCGCGATCGAGGAAGCCGAGGTCAGGCGCGCGGAACTCACCCGCTGGCGCCTCGCGCTCGGCCTGCGTCTGGCGGACGCGGCGGACAGCGACGAGCGGCGCGCCGTCGCCGAACAGACCTACGACGACGAGCAGGTCTTCGCCCTGCAGGGCTGGGTGCCCGCGGACGCCGTGGAAAAGCTGGAGGAGTTCGCGCAGCGGCGGGGGCTCGCCCTCGTCGTCGAGGAACCGTCGCCGGCCGACCGGCCGCCGACGCTGCTGCGCCCGCCCGCGCAGGTGGCGAGCGGTGCCGACCTGACCATGTTCTACACAAGTCCGGCCTATCGTAGCTGGGACCCCAGCCTGATCGTCTTCGTGTCCTTCGCCGCCTTCTTCGCCATGATCGTGGCGGATGCGGGCTATTCCGCGATCATCGCGGTGCTCGTGGCCGTATTCTGGAGCAGGCTCGGCAAGACCCCGGCGCTGAGGCGCGGCCGCGTGCTGCTGGCGACGCTTGCGTCCGTCTCCTTCGTCTACGGCCTGCTGGCCGGCTCCTGGTTCGGCCTGCATCCGCCCGCGGGCAGTCTGATGGCCCGGATCGCGGTGATCGACGTGCGCGATTTCGATGCGATGATGCACCTGTCGATCGGCATCGGCGTGCTTCATCTCACGGTGGCGCTCGGCACTGTCGCATGGGTGAATCGCGGCACGGGCAAGACGGTCACCGCGCTCGGCTGGATCGCGACCATCTGGGCGGGCTTTCTCATGTGGCTCGGCGAGGGGGAGACGGTGGCGACCTCGCTGACGTCGGTCGTGTTCCTCGGCGGTCTTGTCGCGGTTGCCGTCGGCGGGGCGATGGAGCAACCCGGGAACGATGCTGCCGGCTGGGGCAAGCGTGCGCTCTCCGGCATTCTCGCGCTCACGGGCATCACCAAGATCTTCGGCGACATCCTCAGCTATCTGCGGCTGTTTGCGCTGGGGCTCGCGAGCGCGTCGCTCGCCGCCACGTTCAATTCGCTGGCGCTGGAAATGCGCGGCGACAACCCGGGGATCGGCACGCTGCTGGCGATCATGGTGCTGGTGCTCGGCCATGGCGTCAACCTCCTGCTCGGCCTGATGAGCGGCGTGGTGCACGGCCTGCGGCTCAACTTCATCGAGTTCTTCAGTTGGGGGTTGACCGACGAAGGTTACCCCTTCCGTGCCTTCGCCAGACGGGCGGCCGCTGCGCCGTCCGTACACGCCAAATGAAAGAGGCAGTCAATGAACGAGTTCATCATCGCTCTCGGGTGGCTTGGCGTGTTCGCGCCGATGGGGCTTGGCGCGCTCGGCAGCGCCATCGGCGTGGCGCTGGCCGGGCAGGCGGCCATCGGCGCCATGCTGGAGACGGACAGCAACTACGGGCGCTATCTGGGTGTCTCCCTCATGCCGTCGTCGAACGTGATCTATGGCATCGTGGTGATGTTCTCGCTGCAGCAGCCGATCACGCCTGAAAACGGCGGGGCGCTGTTCGGCATCGGCTTCCTCACGGGTATCGTGCTGCTCTATTCCGGCATGTGGCAGGGGCGTGTGTGCGCCAGCGCCATCGCGGCCTCCAAGAACAAGCCGGAGATCTTCGGCCTGAGCCTTGCGCCGGCGGCGATCGTCGAGGGCTTCCAGGTGTTCGCTTTCGTCTTCGCGCTCGTGCTGGCGGGCAGCATCGCATCGTGATCCCGCAACGGGGAGGGGAGCCACATGGCTGAAAAGACAGGAGCGCAGCGCACGGCATCGGGCGTCGAGGCGCTGATCGCCCGCCTGCGGGATGAGGGCGTGGGTGCCGGCCGCACCGAGGCGGAGCGCATCGTCGGCGAGGCGCAGGTGCTGGCCCGCGCCACCGTCGAAGAGGCGGAGGAGCAGGCCGCCGGCATGCTGGAAAAGGCGCGCCGCGAGGCCGCCAACCTTCAGCGCGCCGGCGAGGATGCGCTGAAGGCCGCCGCCCGCGATACCGTGCTGGACCTCAAGGACTATCTCTCGCGCCGTTTCGCGGGCGACGTCGCCAAGACGGTTTCCGCCGCCATGCGCGACGAGGAGCTGCTGAAACGCATGATCCTGGCCGTCGCCGGGCGCGTGCGGGAGGAGGCGGGCGTGGACCGCTCGCAGGAAGTAGTGTTCCAGCTGCCGCGCGCAGCCGTGGGGCTCGACGAATTGCGCCGCCGGCCCGAGGAGCTGAAGGAGGGATCGCTGACGCATTTCGCCGCCGCCTCCGCCGCCGCCATGCTGCGCGAGGGCGTGACCTTCGCGCGCGCGGACGACGATGCCGGCGGGCTGCGCATCCAGCTTCTGGACAGGGGCGTCTCCGTCGATCTCACGGATCAGGCGGTGGCGGACATGATCCTCGCCCATCTGCAGCCGCGATTCCGCGCGCTGCTGGAAGGCGTCGTGAAATGAACGGGTCGCGGGCGGACCCCTACGTCATGCTGGTGGCGAGCCTGCCCGATCTTGGCGGGTTCCTGGAGGCGCAATCCCCGCCGATAAACTGGCTTCAGATCGAGGAGCGGCTGGCGATACTGACGCCGCAGGACCGGGCGCAGCTGGAGGCCATGGCCGGCATCATCGCGTGGGAGCGCATCCAGGCGGAGGACGAGGACGCGACCGTGCTTGCGCGCGCGGAGCAGGTGGTCGCCTCGCTGGAGAGCGAAGTTCTTCGCGATCTGGTACGTGACAGGCTGGAAATCCGCACCGTCATCGCCGCCCTGCGCCGCCGGCACGCCGGGGAGGATGCGCCCGCCGCCCATGTGCGCTGGGGCTACGGCCGCTTCGTGAACACGATCCGCGCCAACTGGAGCGACCCGGCTTTCGGCATCGCGCGCGCCTTTCCGTGGGTGGGGCTGGCGCGCGAGAAGCTGGAGAGCGGCGACACCGCCGGCCTCGAACGGGTGATCCTGCAGGCGGTGTGGACCGCGGCCGGGCGTTACGCGGATGCGCATTCCTTCGATATCGAAGCCGTCGCCATCTATCTGCTGCGTTGGGCCATCGTGAACAACTGGGCGCAATACGACACCGCCGCCGCCACATCGCGCTTCACCCGCCTGCTCGACGAGGCGCTCGACGACGCCCTTCCCAACCGCGAGGCCGTGACATGACCGGACCAGTTTCCGCCGACAGCTCATCCCGCGTCGCGACGCCGACGGCGACCGTGGTCGCGGTGCAGGAGGACATCATCCGCCTGCGGCTGAACGACCCCGACGAGGGCCGCCTGGTGAAGAACGAGGTGATCTACATCCGTCCCGCCCGCGCGCCTGACCAGCGGCTGAAGGGCGAGGTGCTGCGCGTGCAGGGCGACACCGCCGACGCGCAGGTGTTCGAGAGCACGGTCGGCGTCGGCCTCGGCGACCCCGTTGAGCAGACTGGCCGCCAGTTGTCGATCCGCCTCGGCCCCGGCCTGCTGGGACAGGTCTACGACGGCCTCCAGAATCCGCTGGAAGGGCTGGCGGCAGGGCATGGCGTGTTCCTGCCGCGCGGCGTCGAGGTGCCGGGCCTCGACAGGGTAGCGAAATGGGCCTTCACCGCCACGCGGCGGGTCGGCGACAGGGTGAAGGCGGGCGACGTGCTCGGCCTCGTGCCGGAAGGGCCGATCACCCACAAGATCATGGTGCCGTTCGGCCTCGACGAGACGGTGACGATCGACTGGATCCGCGACGGCTCCATGACCATCGACGAACCGCTCGCGCGCCTCAAGGCGGATTCGGGCGCGAGCCGCACCATCACCATGGAGCAGGAGTGGCCCGTGCGCGAGGCGCTGCCGCGCCGGCTGCTGGCGAAGGGCTATTCCACCCGTCTCTATCCGCACGAGCCGATGGTGACGACCCAGCGCATCATCGACGCCTTCTTCCCCGTCGTGCAGGGCGGGGCGGCCTGCATCCCCGGCCCGTTCGGCGCGGGCAAGACGGTGCTGCTCAACCTCCTCGCCCGCCATTCCGATGTCGACGTGGTCATTCTCGTCGCCTGCGGCGAGCGCGCCGGCGAGGTCGTGGAGACGATCACCGAGTTTCCGCAGCTCACCGACCCGCGCACCGGCAACTCGCTGATGGACCGCACGGTGATCGTGTGCAACACGTCGTCGATGCCGGTCGCCTCGCGCGAGGCCTCGATCTACACAGGCATTACTATCGGCGAGTACTACCGCCAGATGGGCCTGCGCACCCTGATGATCGCCGACAGTTCGTCGCGCTGGGCTCAGGCCATGCGCGAGATTTCCGGGCGTCTGGAGGAAATCCCCGGCGAGGAAGCCTTCCCCGCCTATCTCGACAGCGCGATCAAGGGCGTCTATGAGCGCGCCGGCGTGCTCGCCACCAACGACGGCGACAAGGGGGCGCTGACCATCATCGGCGCGGTGTCGCCCGCGGGCGGCAATTTCGAGGAGCCGGTGACGCAGTCGACGCTCGCCGCCGTCAAGTGCTTTCTCGGCCTGTCCTACGACCGCGCCTACAAGCGCTTCTATCCGGCCATCGACCCGTTGCAGTCGTGGTCGCGCTACCGGCAGCAGCTCGAAGGCTGGTACACGGAGCACATGGGCGCCGGCTGGAGCGGGCAGGTGACCGAACTCATCGAACTGCTGCGGCGCGGCGACGAGATCGCCCGCATGGAGCAGGTGGCGGGCGAGGAGGGCATCAGCACCGACGACTTCGTCACCGCCGAGGCGGCGCGCTTCGTCGACATGGTATTCCTCCAGCAGGACGCCTTCGACCCGATTGACTCCTCGGCCTCGCCGGAGCGGCAGAAGGAGCTGTTCTCGCTCGTCTACTCCGTCGCCACCCGCCCCTACGGCTTCGAGGACAAGGACGCGGTGCGCCGCCATTTCACGAAGCTTACCGGCCTGTTCAAGAACTACAACTACGCCGCGCCCGGATCCAACGAGGCCACGCGCCTGCTCGACGAAATCGCGAAGCTCGACGCCGCCGCGCCGGTTAGTTGACGCCTAAAGCGCGTTCCGATCAGATGCTTCCATCTGATCGGAACGCGCTTTAACATGAAGAAATTTTCCCGGCTCAATAACAAGAAAGGGGGGAGAACCGTGTTCGATTCAGTCAGGCTGGAACACAAGCTGGGCAAGGAGGAGTTCAAGGAAATCGAGGCGCAGCTTCGTAACGAGCTGCTCGATGCCCAGCGGGAGATGCAGGAGCGCGGCACCCACAGCATCATGATCCTGATCAACGGCGCCGACGGCGCCGGGAAGGGCGAAGTGCTGAACCGGCTCTACGAGTGGCTCGATCCGCGCTATCTCGAAACGATCGGCATCGATATCCGCGACAAAACCAATAACGACTGGCCGAAGGAATGGTACTACTGGCGCGGCGTGCCGGCCAAGGGGCGCGTCGCCGCCGTGCTGGGCTCGTGGTATCATTTGATGTTGCGCGAGCGGGCGCTCGGCCATCTGAACCGCGAGGGTTTTCTCGGCTCCGTGGCGGTGGCGCGCGAGCATGAGACCATGCTGGGCCATGAAGGAGTCCGCGTGCTCAAGCTGTGGCTGCACCTCAATCCGGATGAGGCCGAGCGGCGCTATCGCAAGGCGCGCGGCAAAAGCGGCTTCGGCCACCCGCTGGTGCAGGAATGGGCGGACGTGCCGGCCGCCCACAACAAGAAGCGCCTGCATGAGGCCGCGAAGGAAGTGGCCCAGCTCGTCTCGCCGGATGCGGTGCCGTGGGTCGTCGTGCCCGCCGCCGACGCCCGCTACCGCGACGTTGCCGTCGGCCGGGCGCTGCTGGCCCTCATGCGCGCAACTTTCGCGGCCGCCGAACCGAAGGCTCCGGCCGAGGCGACGCCGGGGGCCGGGGTGCTCTCCCCGGTCGCCACACGGCCGCTGCCGCGCCCATCGATCGTCGGCGCCATCGATCTGACGAAGACCGTCGATCCGAAGGACTACAAGCACCGCCTCAGGGAGGATCAGCGCCGCATCTTCGAGCTGACCTCGTCCGAGGCGTTCCGCAAACGCGGCCTCGTCTGTGTGTTCGAGGGCAACGACGCTGCCGGCAAGGGCGGCTGCATCCGCCGCCTCCGGCAGGCGCTCGACCCGCGCGACTTCCGCGTGCACGCCGTCGCCGCTCCGTCCGACGAGGAACTCGCCCGTCCCTATCTCTGGCGATTCTGGCGCAACATCCCGCGCAGAGGCAGGACGGCTGTTTTCGACCGTAGCTGGTATGGCCGCGTGCTCGTGGAGCGCGTCGAGGGCTTTGCCTCGGTCGCGGACTGGACGCGCGCCTACGGGGAGATCAACGCCTTCGAGCGCCAGTTGACGCGCAACGGCTATATCGTCCTCAAGTTCTGGCTGGCGATCAGCCCGGAAGAGCAGCTTCGCCGCTTCGAGGAGCGTGCGGACACGCCCTACAAGCAGTTCAAGATCACGGATGAGGACTGGCGCAACCGCGAGAAGTGGGATCTTTACGAGGAAGCCGTCACCGACATGGTGGACCGCACATCCACGCCGCTCGCGCCATGGACGCTGGTGCCCGCCGTCGACAAGCGCTACGCACGTGTCACAGTGCTGAACACGGTCGCCGATCGCCTGGAACTCGCCCTGTCGTAGCGTTCCGGGTCAAAGAAGGACGGGTGGCAAGACGCGGTCACGGTCGGCCAGCAGGCGCGCCGTGGCGGCGTTCGCCTCGCCGGCCGCTTCCAGCAGGAGACCAATGTCGAGAGCCGAGCGCCCGGCGAGCGCGGCGACGAGGCCGGCGGCGAAGCAGTCGCCCGCACCGGTCATGTCCGGCAGGTCGAGGCGGCGCGGCACGGGGGCGAGGGCTTCGCTCCGGCCGTCCGTGACCGTGACCGGGCCTGGCCCGTCCGTCAGCACGAGCCACTCCGCCCGCCCGCCGGTGACCCTCTCCGCCGCCGGCCACAGGTCGGACGCGGCACGCGGCGCGAGGTCCGCCCGCGATCCCACCACGACGGTCGCGGGCATTGGCATGGCCTGTGACAGGGGAAACTGCGCCACGACCAGCGGCAGGCTTTCGAGCGCCGCGAGGCCGGCTTCGTCATAGGCCCGCGCGTTGATGTAGGCTGCGTCGAAATCCGCGTTCGCCGGCACCGGTATCGCGGGGCGGACGTGGCTGGCGGAGAAGACGATCGTCCGTTCGCCCTCTGGATCGAGAAGGATTTCCACAAGCTGCGTCTCACCCGCGACGAGCCGGACATGGCGCGTATCGATGCCCAGCCGGCGCAGCGCGGCGATGGCCGCGTGCCCGCCGGCGTCGTCCGTCAGCGCCGTGGCCAGTACGACGTCATGACCGAGGTTGCGCAGTGCGCTGGCTGTGTTGAAGCCGCCACCACCGAGCCGTGTTTCCCGCGTCTGCCAGTGGAGGCGCGCGCCGGACACGAGCGGCCTGTCGAGCCGCCACACCCGGTCGTGATGGACATGTCCCAAAACGAGTATTCTGGCCATTGCATGCCGCTCGCCGGTCGCGTCGCGATTTTGCGTCCGGATGCCATGCCGGCAGGGCACCCGGGTGCAAGATACAGAACCCGGCGCGGGGAAGCGAGGGACCGGGAGGGCTTTTCGGCGAGGCACCCTCCCGATCCCGCTGTTTTCCGCCTCAGGCCGCGCCGCCCTTCGCGAGCGCCTGCTCGCGAATCTGGCTCAGGCTCTGGCGCGGTGTCAGCGCCTCGGGATCGATGCGGATTTCGATCAGCGCGGGCTTGCCGGACTGTTCGGCGCGTTCGAAAGCGGGGGCGAAGGCGGCGGTGTCCTCCACCGTTTCGCCGTGCAGGCCGTAGGCCCGGGCAAGGGCCGCGAAATCCGGGTTGGTGAGCTGCGTTCCGGAGACGCGCCCGGGATAGTGGCGCTCCTGATGCATGCGGATGGTGCCGTACATGCCGTTGTTGATGACGAGCACGATGATGCGCGCGTCGTATTGCGCCGCCGTCGCCAGCTCCTGCCCGTTCATCAGGAAGCAGCCGTCGCCGGCGAAGGCGACCACCGTCCGCGCGCGGTCGGTGAGCTTGGCGGCGATGGCCGCCGGCACGCCATAGCCCATGGAGCCGTTCGTCGGCCCGAGCTGCGTGCGGTAGGTGCGGTACTGGTAGAAACGATGTGCCCAGGACGAGTAGTTCCCGGCGCCCGTCGTCAGGATGGCGTCGGCGGGCAGGTGCGCGCGCAGCCACGCCATGATGTCACCCATCTGCACGTTGCCGGGAACGCGCGGATGCGCGAGGTTGTCCAGATAGTCCGCGTTCGCCCCCCGCAGCCACGCCTCCCGGTATGACCAGTCGACGGGCGCGAGCGCCGCCACGCGCCGGGCGAAGGCGCCGACGCTGGCGTTGATGGCAAGCGTCGGGTGATAGACGCGCCCCAGTTCCTCCGCGCCCGGATGCACGTGCACCAGCGGCTGGCGGGGCACCGGAATGTCGAGCAGCGTGTAGCCGCCCGTCGTCATCTCGCCGAGGCGGGCGCCGACGGCGATCAGCAGGTCGCTGTTCCTGACCCGCTCAAGAAGCCCGGGTCCGGCCGCGATGCCGAGGTCGCCCGCGTAGTGCGGATGCGTGTTGTCGAAGAGGTCCTGACAGCGGAAGGAGGCCGCGACCGGCAGGCCCGCCCCCTCGCTGAAGGCACGGATGTCGGCGACGGACTGCTGCGACCACCCGCCGCCGCCCACGACGACGAGGGGGCGCTGCGCCTGTTGCAGGTGTCCGTGCAACTCCTGCAACTGGTCGGGACCGGGATGGATTTCGGTGCGGACATAGGCGGGCGCGTCGCGCGCTTCCGCGAGATCCGTCAGCATGTCCTCGGGCAGCGCGACCACGACGGGGCCGGGGCGCCCGTTGACCGCCCGGTGGAACGCCTGGCTCACGAGTTCCGGAATCCGCTCGGCGGCGTCGATCTCCACCACCCATTTCGCCAGATGCCCGAACATGTGGCGGTAGTCGATCTCCTGAAACGCCTCCCGTTCGGCCTGATCGCGCGCGACCTGACCGATGAAGAGGATGAGCGGCGTCGAGTCCTGAAAGGCGGTGTGGACGCCGATGGAGGCGTTCGTCGCGCCCGGCCCGCGGGTGACGAAGCAGATGCCGGGCTTGCCCGTCAGCTTTCCGTAGGCCTCCGCCATGTAGCACGCGCCGCCCTCCTGCCGGCAGACGATCAGCTCGATGGCGTCGCGCGCGTCATGGAGGGCATCGAGCACGGCCAGATAGCTTTCCCCCGGCACGCAGAATGCGCGGTCCACCCCGTGAATGCGCAACGCATCGACGAGTATCTGCCCGCCGTTGCGCTTCCCTTTCGTTATGTTCATTGTACTGAAATCCCGAGATTGAGCGGAAACGACCTGGCCGTCCCGTCAGCGGTTGGCGTGAAAGCGGTTGAGAAAGCTCCGGAGCCGCTCGTTTTTCGGATGGTGCAGGATTTCGTCCGGCGTGCCAATTTCCGCCATGACGCCGTTGTTCATGAATCCGACGCGGGTGGAGACATCCGCCGCGAAGCCCATTTCGTGCGTGACGAGGATCATGGTCATGCCGTCGCGGGCGAGGTCGCTGATGACGCCCAGCACCTCTCCCACCAGTTCGGGGTCGAGCGCCGAGGTCGGCTCGTCGAACAGCATGATATCGGGCTTCATGGCGAGGGCGCGGGCAATGGCCACGCGCTGCTTCTGCCCGCCCGAAAGCTTGGAGGGAAAGACGTCCGCCTTGTCGGCGAGCCCCACCTTCGACAGCAGGTCGAGCGCGTGTTCGCGCGCCTCGCCGATCGGGATGCCCTTCGCCTGAACCGGCCCCTCGATGATGTTATCGATCACCTTCATGTGCGGAAACAGGTTGAAGTGCTGGAAAACCATGCCGACATCGCGGCGCAGCGCGACGAGTTCGCGGTCGCGCGGCGGCGCGCCGGTCTGCGAAAAGCCGAAGCGGCGGCCGTTGATCTCCAGAAAGCCGTCCTGCGGCGTCTCCAGCAGGTTCATGCAGCGCAGGAACGTCGATTTGCCCGAGCCGCTCGCGCCGATGAGCGTGACCACCTCGCCGGGCGCGACCTTGAGCGACGCCCCCTTGAGAACGTGCAGGTTGCCGAAGGACTTGTGGATGCCCTCGGCGACGAGAATGGGCCGTTGCTGACCGTTCATTTGTGCGCTCCCATTCTGGCTTCGATGCGGTCCGCGACGAGCGTCAGCGGAAACAGGACGGCGAAGTAGAGCACGGCGATGACCGTATAGACCTCCAGCGGGCGGTAGCTCGCCGCCGTGATGACCGAGCCCTGATAGAGCAGGTCGCTCACCGCGACGACGGATACCAGCGATGTGTTCTTGAGCTGCAGGACCGTCTGGTTGATCAGGGAGGGGATCATCACCTGTACGGCCTGCGGCAGGATGATGCGCCGGAAAATTTTTCCCCGGCGCATGCCGATGGCCCTACCGGCCTCCCACTGTCCCTTGTCGACGGCCAGGATGCCGCCACGGAAGATTTCGGCATAGAACGAACCCGCATAGAGCGAGAGCGTGATGAAACAGGCCGTGGCCGCGGACATGTCCACGCCGATCAGCACCGGCAGCGCGTAATAGACCCACACGAGCTGCACCAGCAGCGGCGTGCAGCGGAACACCTCGATGTAGGCCCTCAGCAGGATGTCCAGCCAGCGCGCGGCGTTGAGGCGCAGTATCCCGACGACGAGGCCGATGGCCGCGCCCGCGGCGACCGTGACGAGCGTGTAGATGACCGTCGTGCCAAGCCCGTTCCAGATCAGCCCCCAATAGGGCTGAAGCGCCGAAAAATCCCATGAATACATATTGTGCGACCTGTCAGAACTGCACTTCAGGCGGCAAATCCGCAGCCGTCAGGCCAAGGATGGCGAAGCCTTCCAGCAGCCATTCCCGCGTCTGGCCGATGGAGCGGTTGTAGTCGGCCCATATGCTCAGGAAGCGGGCGAAGAACTGGTCCTTGTCCGCGCGCAGGGCGATGTTCGTGGGCAGCGTGAGAACCGGTCGCGGGAGCGCGATACCGCCCAGGTTCGGGTTCTTCTTCAGCGTGGTGAGCGCGAGCACGGTCAGCGACACGTTGCAGTCCGCCCGGCCCGTGGCGACGGCGAGGATCGCCTCGTCGCGGTTCTTGAGGCTCGATATGGTGGCCTTGGGGGCGTAGCGGCGGGCGATCAGCTCGTGGGTCGAGCCCGTATCGACGGCGATCTTCACCTCCGGCTTGTTGAGGTCCTGCCACGTCTCCGGCTTGGCGAATTTCTTGCCGGTGATCACCATGAACGAGTGGACGAGAATCGGCGTGGTGAAGTCCACGACAAGCGCACGCTCCGGCGTGGGGTTCACCGCGAAGGCGAGGTCGATCTTGTTGCCTTGCAGGTCCAGCACCTGGCTGCCCCAGGTCGATTCCACAATCTCGATGCGTGCGTTGAGCTTGCTCGCGATGTCCTTCGCCATGCTGATGCAGGCGCCGGACCATTCTCCGCTGGCGAGGTCCTTGTGGAAGTAAGGCTCCTGCCCGACGATGGCGCCGACACGCAACACCCCCGTGCTCTTGATGCGTTCGAAGGTCGAGCCGCCGGACGCCGTCTGCGCCTCCGCCGGTTTCGATGCCACGGCGGCGGCGCCAGCACCCAGCGCCAGCGCGGTCAATATGTTTCTGCGATGCATGTGAACGGTCCCTCTGTTGCTTGTTGGCCCTGAAAGCGGCCGCGTCCGGGTGTGTCCGCGCAGGCGCCGCCGTTCGCCAGCAGGAAAATTATTCCTGCATTCAGGATGAAATTCAAGTCAGTATTTTAATCGCGGAGTGTTTTCCGCATGCGAAAGAATTATCGCGCTGCCTATTTTTCAGGCACGCAGTTCGCGTGCCGTTTTTAGCCTTGTCAATGAAATTCAGGAGTGTATACAAGTCTGAGCACTAAATGGATGCGCGATCGCCGATGCGAGGGAAGCCGGCCGCGCCGCCCCGGGCACCGGGGATGGAATCACAAGATGGAGAAGGTCTTGCAGAGGGAGAAGGTCTTGCGCGCTGTATTCGTGGATGCCAACGAAACCCTGTCGGCCGTCGTTGCGCGGCGCCTGCGTCCGGGGGATCTGTCGGTCACGGTCAATCGTCAGCCCGCCATCACGCCCGCGGAGCTGCCCGGCGTGCTCGGCGATGCCGAAATCGCCATCATCGATCATACCCACCTGCCGACCGACGTCGCGCGCCAGTGCGCCGGTCTTCGCCATGTGGTGTTTCTCGGCACCGGGGCGCGCAGCTACATGAATGTGGAGGAGCTGGCGGAGGCCGGTATCGCGGTCCACACCATCAGCGGCTACGGCGACACGGCGGTGGCCGAATGCGCCATCGCGCTGATGTGGGCGGCTGCCAGAAGCTTCACGCTGATGGACCGTGAAATGCGCGCCGGCAACTGGTTGCGGACGGATGCCGTGCAGCTCACGGGCAAGACGCTGGGGCTCGTCGGCTTCGGCGGCATCGCCGCGGAGGTGGCGCGCATTGCCCTTGGCTCCGGCCTCCGGGTCGTGGCGTGGAACCGCTCGCCCAAGACCTTCCCCGGCGTCACCTTCCTGCCGCTCGACGAGGTGCTGGCGCAGGCCGATGTGCTGTCGCTGCATCTGCTGCTGAACGACGAGACGCGCGGCCTCATCTCGCGCGAGAAGATCGCCGCTCTCAAGCCGAGCGTCATTCTCGTCAATACCGCGCGTGGCGCGCTGGTGGACGAGGAGGCGCTCGTCGATGCGCTGCGATCCGGCCATGTGCGCCATGCCGGCCTCGACGTGTTCACCGTGGAGCCGCTGCCGGCCGGGCATGTGTTCACCACGCTCGACAATGTCACCCTTTCCGCCCATTCCGCTTTCCGCACGCCGGAAGCGAGCGACAACCTCATCGACGCCGCGCTCGACCATTGCCGGCGCATCGTGGGCAGCGCGGCCGCAACAACCGGGGAACCATCATGACCGACATCGTCCGCATCGACGCCAACGCCCGGCGCAGCCGCGCCTCCGCCACCGACAGCCTCGTGTTTCTCGCCGGGCAGGTGGCTGACGACCGGGACGCCGACATTACCGCGCAGGCCCGGCAGGCGTTCGCCAAGGTCGACGCGCTGCTGGCCGCGGCCGGCACCGACAAGTCGCGGGTGCTGAGCGTCACCATCTGGCTGCAGTCGCTCGACGACTACGAGGCCTTCAACGCGGTGTGGGACGCCTGGGTGACGCCGGGCGCGCAACCCTGCCGCGCCTGCGCCGTCGTGGTGCTGGCGGACCCGGCCTGGCGCGTCGAGCTGATCGTGGTGGCGTCCCACTGAACGGCGCGGCGAAGGGAGTTGCTGTCATGAGCCTATCTGCTGCGGATGGTACGGCGCATTCCGCCACGGAGTTTCGGCGGGCGAAGCGCATTGGCGCCATCAGCGTGTCGGAAATCCTGCGCATCGGCGCCACTGCCGCTCAGCGCCGGCGCGAGGGGCGGCCGGTCATCGTGCTGGGTGCCGGTGAGCCGGACTTCGACACGCCCGACAACGTCAAGGCCGCCGCCGTGCGGGCCATCGGCGCGGGTGCGACGAAATACACCATCCTCGACGGTACGCCCGAACTCAAGGCCGCAATCGCCGCCAAGTTCCGCCGCGACAACGGTCTCGACTACGCGCTGGACGAGATCACCGTCGGCGCGGGCGGGAAGCAGGTCATCCACAACGCCTTCATGGCGACGCTCGATCCCGGCGACGAGGTGATTCTCGCTGCGCCCTACTGGACGTCCTACGCGGACATGGTGACCATCGCCGAAGGTGTGCCGGTCGCGGTGCCGGGGCGGGAGGACAACGGCTTCCGCCTCGATGCCGCCGATCTGGAGCGGGCGATCACGCCGCGTACGCGCTGGCTGTTGCTGAACTCGCCATCCAACCCGAGCGGCGCGGCCTATAGCGAGGCGCAGTTGCGGCCGCTTATGGAGGTGCTCCGGCGCCATCCGCACGTCTGGCTGTTGTCCGACGACATCTACGAGCATCTGGTCTACGATGACCTGCCGTTCGTCACCGGCGCCCAGCTCGAACCCGCCCTGCGGGAGCGGACGCTGACCGTGAACGGCGTGTCGAAGGCTTATGCGATGACGGGCTGGCGTATCGGATACGGCGGCGGCCCGCGGGAGCTGATTGCGGCGATGGCTGTGGTGCAGAGTCAGAGTACGTCCAACCCCTGTTCCATCAGCCAGGCGGCGGCCGTCGAGGCGCTGACCGGGCCGCAGGACGTGCTGGCGCAACGGCGCGAGGCGTTCCGCGTGCGGCGCGATCTGGTCGTCGAGCGGCTGAACGCCATCGAGGGCATCGCCTGCCGCCGGCCCGAGGGGGCGTTCTACACCTTCGCGAGCTGCGCCGGCCTGCTGGGCCGCCACGCGCCGGACGGCACCGCGATCGACAGCGACAGCGCCTTCTGCCGTTATCTTCTCGACTCGGTGGACGTCGCGGTGGTGCCGGGGAGCTGCTTCGGCCTGGCGCCCTATTTCCGCATTTCCTACGCGGCGTCCGAGGCGAGCCTGCGCGAGGCCTGCGATCGTATCGCCGCCGCCTGCCGGGTGCTGTCATGACGCGGCATGTCGTCGTCATCGGCGCGGGCGCGATCGGCACGATCAGCGCGCTGGAACTGCTGCGGGCAGGGCACGCGGTGACGCTCGTCGATCCGGGCGCGGCGGGAGGCGAGCAGGCGGCAAGCTACGGCAACGCCGGCTGGCTCTCCGTGCAATCGGTCCTTCCGCCGGCCGAGCCCGGCGTGTGGAAGAAGGTGCCGTCCTATCTGGCGGACCCGCTGGGGCCGCTGTCGATTCGCTGGTCGTATTTTCCCCGCATCCTGCCGTGGCTGGTGAAGTACTTGCTGTCGGGCTGGACGCCGGCGCGCGTCCATGAAACCGCCCGGGCGCTGCGGCTGCTGCTGGCGGATGCGCCACAGCTGCATGGCATGCTGGCGGCGGAGGCGGGCGTCGGCCATCTCATCGAGCACAACGGCACCCTGCACGTCTATCCGTCGCGGGCCGCGTTCGAGGCGGACGGCTTCGCCTGGTCGGTGCGGCGCGCCAACGGCATCGCGTGGCAGGAACTGTCGGGCGATGCGCTGCGCGCCGAGGAGCCGGCCCTGCCGGCGCGTTACGGCTTCGCGGCGCTGGTGCCGGATGCCGGGCGCTGCCTCGATCCGGGCGCCTATATCGCCGCCCTCGCCGCCCTCGCCGGGCAGCGCGGCGCGGTGCTGCATCGGGCGAGCGCCTCGGGCTTCCGCTTCGAGGGCGAGCGGCTTGCCGCCGTGCGCACGGACGTCGGCGAAATTCCGTGCGACGCCGCGGTCGTCGCCGCCGGCATCCGCTCGAAACCGCTCGCCGCCGCGCTTGGCGATTCGCTGCCGCTGGAGGCGGAGCGGGGTTATCACGTCACGTTCGAGGGCGCGGCGACGGGCCTGCGGCGTTCGTTCATGGCCTCTGATGTGAAGATGGTCATCAACCCCATGGCCATGGGCCTGCGGGGTGCCGGGCAAGTGGAGTTCGCCGGCGTCGGCGCCGCGCCCGACTGGAAACGCGCCGGGATTCTGCGCGACCATCTCTCCCGCCTGTTTCCGGATGCCGATGCATCGAAGGCGAAGGTGTGGGTCGGCGACCGCCCGAGCATGCCGGACGGCCGGCCCTGCATCGGCCATGCCCGGCGTTGCAACGCCGTCGTCTACGCCTTCGGCCACGGCCATGTCGGCCTCGCCGGTTCCGCGCGCACGGGCCGGCTCGTCGCGCAACTCATCGATGGACGCGAGCCGGAAATTCCGGTCGGCCCCTTCGCGCCGGGCCGCTATCTCTGAGCGCGCCGCGCCGGGGGAGCCGGATGGCTCCCCGCAGTCACGAAAAGGATCATCGCGATGAATTCCCCTTCAAGCACGCCGGCCGAGGCGCCGGGCGCACGGATTGCCCGGGGTGGCAAGGCCATTTATGGCGTGCCGCTGGGCATCCTGATGCTGGAAGCGCGCTTTCCCCGCATTTCCGGCGACATGGGCAACGGCACGACATGGCCGTTCCCGGTGCTCTACCGGGTGGTGCGCGGCGCGAGCCCGGAAAAGGTCGTGCTGAACGGCGCGGCGGGGCTGTTGCCCGATTTCGTCGAGGCGGCGCAGGACCTCGTCCGGCTGGGCGCGGAGGCGATCACCACCAACTGCGGCTTTCTCGCGCTGTTCCAGAAGGAACTGGCGGCGGCGGTCGGCGTGCCGGTCGCGACTTCCTCGCTGATGCAGGTGCCCTGGGTGCAGGCGACGCTGCCGCCGGGCAAGCGCGTCGGCGTCGTTACGGTCAGCGGATCGTCGCTGTCGCCAGCCCATCTCGCGGGCGCGGGCGTGCCGCTCGACACGCCGCTCGTCGGCACCGAGAACGGTCGCGAGTTCTTCCGGGTGCTCATCAAGGCCGAGAAGGATGATCTCGACATCGCGCTCGCCGAGGCCGACGTCGTGGACGCCGGGCGGCAGCTCGTCGCGAACAATCCGGATGTCGGCGCCATCGTTCTCGAATGCACCAACATGCCGCCCTACGCCGCCGCGTTGCAGGAGGCGGTGGGCCTCCCGGTCTATGACATCTATTCGATGATCACGTGGTTTCACGCCGGCCTGCGGCCCCGCCGCTTCTGATTCTCTCCCGCCACCTGCCGCCGCGCCGCCGTCAGCGCCGCGTGACGGCGGCGACGGGCATGTAGATCTGGGCGTAGCCTTCCTTGATGGAGGCGTTGATCTCGTCGAAGCGGCGGTCGATATGCGTTTGCAGCAGGGCGGCGCAGGCTTCCTCGTTACGCTCCTTGAGACTGAGGAGAACGGCGCGGTGTTCGGACTGCGTCTTGGAACGGTTGATGCGGTCCATGTCGATCCAGCGGACGAAGCGGATGCGCGCGTTGATGTTGCGCAGCACGCGCAGCATCTCCGCGTTGCCGGATGTCGCCATCAGCCCCTCGTGGAACTTTTCGTCGAGGGCGACGAGTTCCATCGTCGTCCGCTCCCCCGGATCGGGGCCGGTCGCATCCAGAAAGGCCAGCAGGTCGTCGATGTCCTCGTCGCGCGCCCGCTTCACCGCTAGCCGCACGGCCGCGACCTCGATCGCCTTGCGCAGTTCGTAGAGGTCGAAGATGTCGTGGGCGTCGAGTTCCCGGCAGAAGAAGCCCTTGCCGGGCGAAAAGCGCAGGAAGCCTTCCGTCTTCAGCCGGTTGAGGGCCTCGCGCAGCGGGGTGCGGCTGACGCCGAGGCGTTTCGATATGTCGCCCTCGTTCAACCGCTCGCCGGGTTTGAACTCGAACTGGATCGCCATGGATTTAAGCTGCTCATAGACCCGGTCTACGATACTGTCCGAGCCAGGCTCGCCGGTTACCATACAGAATCTCCCTGCATTCAAGCCGGAATACCATACATCGTCCGGCCATGCGGGGGAAAGGACTAAAACGGATCGCAACTGGCGCCGGGCGGCGGCCGGCGGGCAGGGGAACGACGCAGGCAGGAGATATGCAGGAATGACCACGCAAACCGGGCGCACGGCGCTCGTCGATGAACTGATCGCCATCGCAGGGCCCGGCGCGGTGCTGACCGACGCGGCGGACATGGAACCCTACGCCGTCGACTGGCGGCGGATGTTCTTCGGCACGCCGCTTTGCGTCGTGCGTCCCGCCGCCACGCAGGAGGTGGCGGACATCGTCCGCGCCTGCGCCCGCCACGGCGCGGCCGTCGTGCCGCAAGGCGGCAACACGGGTCTCGCCGGCGGCGCCACGCCCGACGGCAGCGGCGGCGAGGTGGTCCTGTCGCTCCAGCGCATGGCGTGTATCCGCGCGCTCGATCCCGTCGGCATGACCATGGAGGTAGAGGCCGGCGCCATCCTGCAGACGGTGAGGGAGGCGGCGCTGGAGCAGGGCCGCATGTTCCCGACCGGCATCGGGGCGGAAGGCTCGGCAACCATCGGCGGCATCGTCTCCACCAACGCAGGGGGTGTGAACGTTCTGCGCTACGGCATGACGCGCGCGCTGGTCCTCGGCCTTGAGGTCGTGCTGGCGGATGGCACGGTGGTGAATGGCCTGCGGCGCCTGCGCAAGGACAACGCCGGCTACGACTGGAAGCAGCTTTTCATCGGCTCGGAAGGCACGCTCGGCATCGTGACGGCCGCCGTCCTGCGGCTCGTGCCGGCGCCGCAGCACAGCGTCACCGCGTTCATCGCCGTGCCGGACATCGACGCCGCGCTCGCCTTCTACAGTCTCGCCCAGAGCCGTATCGGCGACACGCTGTCGGCTTTCGAGCTGATTTCCGCCGCGTCGGTCGGCCTGCAGGAAAAGCATTTCGGCCTCAAGAGCCCGGCCAGCGGCGGGCAATGGTTCATCCTGCTGGAGGGCGCATCCTCCCTCGCCGGGATCGGTGAGGCGGTCGAATCGCTGCTGGCGGAGGCGTTCGAGAGCGGCCTCGCCGTCGATGGCGTCGCGGCCGCCAGCCAGCAACAGGCGCGGGCGCTGTGGGAGATTCGTGAGCGCATCACCGAGGCCGAGGGCCGGGAAGGGCGCAGCGTCAAGCACGACATCTCCGTGCCTGTCACGGCCATTCCCGCCTTTCTGGCCGACGCCGGCAAGGCGCTGGAGGATCTCTCGCCGGCGCTGCGGCTCAACGTCTTCGGCCATCTCGGCGATGGCAATCTCCACTACAATGTCATGATGGCGGGGCCCGGCGACGACGGCGCGGCGATCAACCGCACCGTGCATGACGCCGTCCTGCGGCACGGCGGGTCCATCTCCGCCGAGCACGGGCTCGGGCAGTACCGCGTCGGCGAATGGCTGCGGACGAAGACGCCCGCCGAGCAGGCGCTCTCCGCCGCGCTGAAGCAGACGCTGGACCCGGCCGGGCTGCTCAATCCCGGCAAGGTGCTGCCGCGGCGGGATCGCGGCTGAGCGCTTTCCCGCGCTGGCCCGGGACGGTCCAAATTCTTCATGATATGGCGGTAAAGGCATCGCCGGGGCGCGGGTCATCCCGGGTTCCGGAATGCCGGGCGCCTGGAAGGGAGAAGACAATGGAAACAGCGCTGACCATCGCCGATCTGAAGGAACGGGCCCGCCGCAGGGTGCCGAAGATGTTCTTCGATTACGCCGATTCGGGCGCCTGGACGGAAAGCACCTATCGCGCGAACGAGGCGGACTTCGCCCGGATACGCCTGCGCCAGCGCGTGCTCGTGGACATGACGGACCGCTCGCTGGCTTCGGAAATGGCCGGCCAGCCCGTCGCCATGCCGTTGGCGCTGTCTCCCACGGGGCTGACGGGCATGCAGCACGCCGACGGCGAAATCCTCGCCGCGCAGGCGGCGGAGGCGTTCGGCGTGCCGTTCTGCCTCTCCACCATGAGCGTGTGTTCCATCGAGGCCGTCGCGGCTGCGACCACGAAGCCATTCTGGTTTCAGCTCTACGTGATGCGCGACCGCGATTTCATCGAGCGGCTGATCGACCGCGCGAAGGCCGCGAAATGCGGGGCGCTGGTGCTCACCCTCGACCTTCAGATTCTCGGCCAGCGGCACAAGGACGTGCGCAACGGCCTCTCAACGCCGCCGAAGTTCACCCCGAAGCACATCTGGCAGGTGGCGACCCGCCCGGCCTGGGCGTTCGAGATGCTGGGCACGAAGAACCGCACCTTCGGCAACATCGTCGGCCACGCGCGCAATGTCGGCGACATATCCTCGCTCTCGGCATGGACGGCGGAGCAGTTCGACCCACGGTTGTCGTGGGCGGACGTGGCGTGGATCAAGGAAAAATGGGGCGGCAAGCTCATCCTCAAGGGCATTCTCGACCCGGAGGACGCGCGGATGGCCGCTGATACCGGGGCCGACGCCATCATCGTGTCGAACCACGGTGGCCGCCAGCTCGACGGCGCGCGCTCCTCGATCTCCGCGCTGCCGGCGATCGTCGAGGCCGTGGGCGACCGTATCGAGGTGCACATGGACGGCGGCGTGCGCTCGGGGCAGGACGTGCTGAAGGCGGTCGCGCTCGGCGCGAAGGGCGTCTGGATCGGCCGGCCGTTCCTCTACGGCCTCGGCGCCGGCGGACGGGCGGGCGTGACGCGGGCGCTGGAGATCATCCGGCACGAACTCGACGTCTCGATGGCGCTGTGCGGACGGCGGGACATCCGCACCGTCGACGCGGACATCATCGACCGCGCGCCGTGATGCCGTTGCCGGCTGCGCACTTTCCCGCAACAAGCAGCCGGCATTCATGACCGACAGTTAACCTGTTGTCACCGACGCATGCTAGTGACTCCCGACTCACCTTCGGGGGAATCCCCCGCTATTGCCTTCTCAAAATAAGGTTAGCGATATGTCGTTCTCTTCGTTTATCTCGTTTTTCCCGGCATTCCGTTTCGGCGACGCCGGCTCCAATGTCCTCACGGGTAGCTGGCGCAACGATCGGATATACGGCTTCGGCGGTGACGACGCTATCAGCGGGATGGAAGGCAACGACATTATTTCCGCCGGTCAGGGCAACGACATCATCGACGGCGGCGCGGGCAGCGACACGATCGACGGCGGCGGCGGCTTCGACATCGCCTATTATAGCGGCCATGTCGCCGACTACACCATCGCCCTCGGCCGCCAGCCCTTCCTGTTCGCGCGCCGCTACATCGTCACCGATCTCGCCAACGGCGATCAGGACACGCTCCAGAACGTCGAGGCGCTGCGCTTCGACGCGGACGACTACACGCTCTATCTCGACGGCCGCAACAACGCCGTGCTGGCGCGCGACGACGTGGGTGCGACCGGCGAGGACAGCGCGCTCACCATCCAGGCGGCCACGCTGCTCGCCAACGACTGGGACTACGAGGGCGACAAGCTCTCCGTCACCGCCGTCTCGTCGCAGAGCGCGGCGGGCGCCGCCGTGACGCTCGTCGGCGGCGTCGTCACGTACAACCCCGGCAACGTCTTCCAGTATCTCAACGTCGGCCAGACCGCGACGGATACCTTTACCTACACCGTCGATGACGGCAAGGGCGGCATCGACACCGCGACCGTGACGGTGACCGTCCATGGCGCGAACGACGCGGCTGTCGTGACGGGCGATCTCGCCGGCACGGTGACCGAGGCGTCGCCCGTCAACCCCGGCACGCCCTCGGCGTCGGGCCAGCTGACCTCCAACGACGTCGACAACGGCAGCGGCTTCCAGGCTGTCGCCGGCCGGGCGAGCGCCGCCGGCTACGGCGCCTACAGCATCACCGCGGACGGCAAGTGGACCTACACGCTCGACAACGCCAACGCCGCCGTGGACGCGCTGGACGACGGCGAGAGCCTGACCGACACCTTTACGGTGCTGACCGAGGACGGCACCGCGCAGCAGATCACCGTTACCATCAACGGCGTCGACGACGCCGTCGCCCCGCAGATCGCGCCCCGCATCAACGAGGTGCACTATGACAACGCCGGCACGGATACGGGCGAATTCATCGAGATCCGCGTTGCGGCGGGCGAGAGCGTGTCGAACCTGACGATCGAGCTTTACAACGGCAACGACGGTAAGGTCTACGATTCGGCCTCGGTCGCGAGCCTGACGAAGACCACCGACGGCACGTATGACTATTATGTCTGGTCGCTGCCGGCCAACGGCATCCAGAACGGCTCGCCGGACGGTTTCGCTCTGTCGCGCGGCAACCAGGTGATCGAGTTCCTGTCCTACGAGGGCAGCTTCAAGGCCGTGAACGGCATCGCCAACGGCCTGACCTCGATCGACATCGGGGTCGAGGAAGCATCCAACACGCCGGTCGGCCAGTCGCTGCAGCGCACGGGCGATGGCCCGACGGACTGGACCGGTCCGACGGAGAGCACCAAGGGCACCTCGAATGACGGCGTCGCGCCTCAGATCGCGCCCCGCATCAACGAAGTGCACTACGACAACGCCGGCTCGGACACGGGCGAGTTCATCGAGATCCGCGTCGCGGCGGGCGAGAGCGTGTCGGACCTGACAGTCGAGCTTTACAACGGCGCCAACGGCCGCGTTTACGGTTCGACGTCCGTTGCGGCTCTTACCAAGACCACTGACGGCACCTACGACTACTACGTCTGGAGCCTGCCCGCCGATGGCATCCAGAACGGCTCGCCGGACGGTTTCGCGCTGTCGCGCGGCGGCAAGGTGATCGAGTTCCTGTCCTACGAAGGCACGCTCACCGCGACGGACGGCACCGCCAACGGGCAGACATCGACCGATATCGGCGTTCAGGAAGGTTCCAGCACGCCGGTCGGCCAGTCGCTGCAGCGCACGGGCGACGGCCCTACGGACTGGACCGGCCCGAAGGAGGCCACGAAGGGCGCGGCCAACGACGGCAACGGCGGTGAGCCCAACCCGGGCGAACCGCAGTCGCTGCTGATCTCGCAGATCCAGGGCACCGCGACCGCCAGCACCTATGAAGGCAAGTACGTGCTCGTCTCCGCCATTGTGACCTACACGACCGGCGACGGCTTCTTCCTTCAGGAGGAGGACTCCGACGCGGATGCCGACGTGCGCACGTCGGAAGGCATCTTCGTCTACACCGGCTCCGCGTCCGGCGTCGCCGTCGGCGATCACATCGATGTTTCCGGCACGGTCGCCGAGTACTACAACCTGACCCAGATCAAGGACGTGACGAAGATCGTCACGCTCTCGCAGCACAATGCCCAGCCGACCCCGGCGGTCATCGAGCTGTCGCCCGATTTCGTCGCCGACCTCGAACAGTACGAGGGCATGGCGGTCACGCTGAAAACCGGCACGAGCGAGCCGCTCACCATCATCGAGAACTACGATTTCGACCGTTACGGCGAGATCGTCGTCTCCGCCGGCGGGCAGGTGCAGCCGACGCAGATCTACGACCCCAACACGCAGCTCGACGAGATCAAGGCGCTGCAGCAGGACAACGCCAACAACCGCTTCAAGATCGACGACGGCAACTCCGCCCAGAACCCCACGCACTTCCCGTACGCGCCGGCCAGCACCGGCGACAACGGCAACGGTTACATCGATGCCGGTGATACGTTCACCGAAAACGGTCCCACGCTGCGCGTGGGCGCGGAACTGACCGGTTCCGTGTCCGGCGTGCTCACCTACAGCTTCGATGAGTTCAAGCTGCTGGTGAATGGCACCCTGCCGATCGATGAAGCCACCAACGGCGGCGCCCGCGAGCAAACGCCGGAGGACGTCGGCGGCAGGCTGACGGTGTCGAGCTTCAACCTGCTGAACTTCTTCACCACGCTCAACAACGGTTCCGGCAACGGCTCCGGCCCGAACAACCTCACGCCGCGCGGCGCGACGACCGAAGGCGACCTGCAGCGCCAGCTCGACAAGATCGTCGAGGCGATGCTGAAGATCGACGCCAGCGTCTTCGGTCTGCAGGAGCTGGAGAACAACGGCTTCGACAGCGACTCGGCCATCGTCGCGCTGGTCAACGGCCTCAACGCGAAGGCGCCGGCCGGTACGACCTACGCCTTCGTCAACCCGACCGCGCAGGGCTCCGATGGCTTCATCGGCACCGACGCCATCACCACCGGCCTCATCTACAAGACGAACGAGGTCAGCGTCGTGGCGAGCGACATCTACACCTTCGACGAAGGCGGCCAGCAGAGCACCCGCCCCGCCGTCACCGCCACCTTCGAGGAAGTCGGCACGGGTGAGCAGTTCACGGTCGCCGTTAACCACTTCAAGTCGAAGAGCGGCACCGGCACCGGCGCCGATGCCGACAAGGGCGACGGACAGGGCGCCTTCAACGCCACCCGCACCGAAACCGCCCACCAGCTCGCCGAGTGGCTCGATATCACCAACCCGGACGGTTACTTCGCGAAGCACGGCATCGTCGATCCGGACGCGCTCATCATCGGCGATCTCAACTCCTACGCGAAGGAAGATCCGGTCACCGCGCTGCGGAACGCCGGCTTCACGGATCTGATCGACGCCTTCATCGGGCAGGATCAGGCCTTCAGCTACCTGTTCAACGGCCAGCGCGGCACGCTGGATCAGGGGCTGGCGAACAGCTCCCTCGCCGGGCAGGTGACGGGCGTGACCGAGTGGCACATCAACGCGCAGGAGCCCGACCTGCTGAGCTATTCCAGCCAGTACAAGGACCCGCGCTTCTACAACGACGACGTGTTCGCGACGTCGGACCACGATCCGCTGCTCATCGGCCTCGATCTGTCGGCGCAGTCGGTTTTCTACGCCTGATCGAAGGCGATCCGAACGTCCTGATCGCATAACCGCGGGGCGGCATCCGGCTGGAACGGATGCCGCCCCGCACCGTCTTCCACATGCGTTGCGGCATGGGCCGTTGCGTGCGGGCGGCGATGCTGCCAGAGTTGCGGCAATGCCATCGATCCATGGGCTTCGTCTCCGATGCGTCCAAGCAGCACCTTTCTGTTCAGCATTCTCCTGTCGGCCGCTGTCACCGCCGGCGGCTTACTCTCGCCCGCCATGGCGCAGGACAATGCCCGGCAGGAGGCAGCCCGCCGGCAGGCGGTTCTGAAAACGCTGCCCGGCGATGCCGCGCGGCGGCTGTTCGGGCAGGTGGAAACACCCTCGGGCGGTCCGGCGCAGGTCTACGGGTTTTACTCGAAGGGATGCGTCGCCGGTGCCGTCGAGCTGCCCGCCGACGGAGCGACGTGGCAGGTGATGCGGCCCTCGCGTAACCGCGCCTTCGGGCATCCTTCCCTGATCACCTTCATCGAGAAGATCGCGGCGGGTGCGCCGGCTGCTGCCGGCTGGCCGGGCCTGCTCGTCGGCGATATCGGCCAGCCGCGCGGCGGCCCCATGCTGACGGGCCACGCCTCGCACCAGATCGGCATCGATGCCGATATCTGGCTCACGCCGGCGCCCTCGCGCCGCCTCGCCGTCAGCGAGCGGGACAATCTGTCCGCGACCAATGTCGTCGCCGGTGACTGGAACGACATCGACCCCGGCCGCTGGACCGCCGCCCATCACAGGCTGCTGCGCTACGTGGCGGGGCGGCCGGAGGTGGCGCGCCTGTTTGTCAACCCGGCCATCAAGAAGGCGCTCTGCCGCGAGGCGGACGGCGATCGTCGCTGGCTGTCGAAGGTTCGGCCGGCGCCGGGCCACAACTACCATTTCCACATCCGGCTCGCCTGCCCGCGCGGCAGCGCCGCCTGCCGTAACCAGGACCCGCCGCCGGCCGACGACGGGTGCGGCAAGGAACTCGCCTGGTGGTTCTCGGAAGAGGCGCGCCGGCCCAAGAAGCAGACGCCGCCGCCTCCGCCGCTGCGGCTCGCCGACCTGCCGCCGCAGTGCCGCGCCGTGCTGGAGGCGCCCTGAACCGGGCAGCTTGATCTCGTTCAGGCCCTTGTCCATGGTCACTGGAATCTGTCCTGTTTCAACGTAAACAGGACAGATTCTAGACGAAGTCGCTTCTCACCAGCCCGTGGCGCTGCAGCTTGTCGTAGAATGTCTTGCGCGGGATGCCGAGCGCGTCGATGGCAGCCTTCGCGTTGCCCTTGCTCTCCTTGAGCGCCTTGCGGATAAGCTCGGCCTCGTAAAGCTCCATCTGGCGGGGCAGGCTGAACTTCTCGTCGCTTTCCGCCTCGTCCCGCCACGCTGGGACGTCGAGCAGCCCGAGCGCGTGCCGTTCGGCGGCGTGGGCGAGTTCCCGCACATTGCCGGGCCAGGGATGCGTGCTCAGAAACTCCCGCAATGCCGGCGTCACGTCGGGCGGCTCGATCCCGAAGCGCGCGGCGGCCCGGTTGAGGAAGTGCACGAAGAGCAGCGGGATGTCGTCGCGCCGCTCGCGCAGCGGCGGGATGGTCACGCTGACGACGTTGAGCCGGAAATAGAGATCTTCCCGAAAATCGCCGCGGACGGCGGGATCGCCGAGATCGATCTTGGCGGCCGCGATCACGCGCAGGTCGAGCTGGCGGCTTTCGTTGCCGCCGAGCGGCACGACCTCCCGCTTTTCGAGCACGCGCAGCAGCTTCGCCTGCGCGGCGAGGGGCATGCTCTCGATTTCGTCGAGGAACAGCGTCCCGCCGCTGGAATACTCGACGTGGCCGATGCGCTTCTTCAGCGCGCCGGTGAAGGCGCCTGCCTCGTGGCCGAAGAGTTCGCTCTCGATGACGTTTTCGGGCAGCGCGCCGCAGTTGAGGGCGACGAAGCGCCCCTCGCGCCGGCGGCTCCAGCGGTGCAGCAGTTCCGCCGCCACTTCCTTGCCGCTGCCCGTTTCGCCGTTGACGAGGACGTCGACATCGGCGATGGCGATCTGGCGCAGCGTCTGGCGCAACCGCTCCATGACGGGTGTCTGGCCGATCAGCGGCACGTCCTCCTGCGCGTGGGCGGCGGCGTCGCGCAGCCGCCGGTTTTCGAGCACCAGCCGACGTTTCTCCACCGCGCGCTGCACGCTCTGCACGAGACGGTCGGCGGAATAAGGCTTGGCGATGAAGTCGTAGGCGCCCTTGTGCATGGCCTCCACCGCCATATCGATGTCGCCATGGCCGGTAATCAGGATGACCGGGATATCGGCGTCGATCTCGCGCAGGCGGCGGAACAGCTGGAAGCCGTCCATGCCCGGCATGCGGACATCGGTGACGACGGCGCCGGGAAAGCCGGCGTCGATGGCTGCCACCAGCTGCGCGCCCGTCTCGAACGGCCGGACGTCCAGCCCCGCCAGTTCGAGCGTCTGCACGTTCGCCCGCCTCACCTCGGCGTCGTCGTCGACGAAAGCCACGTCGATCCGCTCGCCCGCTTCCGCGTCACTCCGGCTCATGGTCTGTCCGTCCGCTCTGCTCCCGCGCGCTCTCGGCATCTTCGATACGCTTGAGATGAATGGTGAAACACGTTCCCCGCTCGGGGGAACTCTCGACATCGAGAGAACCGCCGAAGGCGGTGACGATGTCGTTGCAGATGACGTGGCCAAGGCCGAGCCCGCCCTGCTTGGTCGTGGTGAAGGGGGTGAACAGGCGCTGCATGACCTCGTCGGGGATGCCCGGGCCGTTGTCGCGGACGCTTAGCAGCACCTCGTTCTCCTGCGTGCGCCAGTCCAGCTCCAGCCGGCTTCCCGGCCTGCCTTCCATTGCCTCGATGGCGTTCTGCATCAGGTTGACGAGCACCTGCTCCAGCCGGATGCGGTTGCCGACGACCTTCACCTCCTGTGGCGGCATGTTGCACACCATCTCCACGCCCTGTTGCCGCAACCGGTTGTGCAGCAGCAGCAGCGCGCCCTCGATGGATTGCGTGACGGCGGTCGCCTCCAGGCCGCCGGTGCGCCGGCGCGCGAAGGCACGCAGGTCCTCCATGATGGTGCTGATGCGCTGCGTCAGCGAGGCGATGGCGGCGAGGTTCTCCCGCACGGCCTCGTTCCTGTTGCGCTGCAGCAGGACTTGCGCATTGTCGGCATAGCTGCGGATGGCGGCGGTCGGCTGGTTGATGTCGTGCGCGATGCCGGCCGACACCTGCCCGAGGATGGCGAGCCGGTTGGCCTGCGCCAGTTCTTCCCGCATCTCCTGCAGGCGGGTGACGGCCTCCTGCCGCTGCAGCACCTCCGATTGGAGCCTTTCGTTGGCCGTGCTGAGTTCGCGCGTGCGGTCGCGGACGCGCCGTTCCAGCTCGGCCCGCGCCGCCTCGCTCTCGGCGGCGCGCCGCTGGTTGCGGTTGTGGCGGTGCACGAGCCAGCCCGCCGCCGCCAGCAGCGGGGCGACGAGGGCGGTCGCGGTCAGGCGTCCTTCGTAGGCGGCGGCCTTCGCCTCCCGGTCCACGGCGGCGAGCAGGTGCAGCGTCCATTGCGTGGAGGGCACGGGAACGCGGGTCCGCAGGAATCGCGACGGCGCCGCCGCACCCGGCAGCAGCGCGGTAACGATGTCCGGCGTTCCGGCGGCGACGACCGGTGTGACCGGCACCGGCGTCAGCGGCGCATCGCCGAACTGCAGGCTCTTGCGCAGCGCCTGCTTGTCGCTCTCCGCAATCGTGGCGATCGTCCGGAAGCGCCACTCGGGAACCCGGGAAACCACGACCACGTCATGCGCGTCGCTGACGTAGGATATCTCGGGCGCGTTGCGCCAGTCCTCCTCCACCTGATCGAACTGCACCTTGACGACGACGACGCCCGTCACACCGCCAGGCCCCTCGATCCGGCGGGTGATGTAGAGGCCGGGCACGCGGCTGGCCGTGCCGAGCGCGTAATACTCGGCCGCGCCCCGGCCGAGGGCGTCGAGAAAATAGGGGCGGAAGCTGTAATCGTTGCCGACAAAGCTGATGGGCGTGCGCCAGTTGCTCGCCGCGAGCGTCAGGCCGCTCCTGTTCAGGAGATAGATGACGGATGCCCGCGTGCCTTCCGCGAGTGTCTCGAATTTGACATTGAGCGCCTGCAGCCGCGCGGGGTTCTCGTCGGCCAGCGCCGCCTGCACCTCGGCGTCCTGCGTCAGCACGAAGGGGAGGGACCGCTGCTTCTCCAGCACGGTGCGCAGGAGGGCGGCGTTGATCACCGCCGTGTGGCGGGCCCGGTCGCCGAGGGCGGCATAGGCGCGGGCACGGCCCCGCTCGCCGCCGACCGACAGCGCGGCGGCGAGCAGCAGGGCCGCCGCCACCGCGTAGACGACCCATACGAAACCCGGCCTGCCGCGCAGCAGGCCGAGCGGCCTGCGGGCCGCCTGCCGGAACGAGGTGACGAGCGAGCTGTCCATGGGCACTGTGCGGAATCTCGGACAATAGAACATCTACTGAGAGCGATTTTCCGCACAAATAGCAAGCGAATAATCGCGATTATAGAAATTATATAACATTATCAGATACATAATTCTCATTTTGTTTGTGGCGCGAAATTTGCTTTGGCCCTCCCGTGCCACGCAGGGACAGCGTTCTGCTCCGGTTGGAAGGAAGGGCAAGCTTTCTGTCGCTGTCACCCCAAGATAAAACAGGAGGAAATCTGTGAGTCCGATCCAGATTGCCGCGCCGGCCGCGCGCAAGACGAAAGTTCCGTTCTACGGCCATCTCTACGTTCAGGTTCTGGTCGCCATCGCCGTGGGCATCGCCCTGGGCCATTTCTCTCCCGAAATCGGCGCGGCGATGAAGCCGTTCGGCGATGCGTTCATCAAGCTCGTCAAGATGATCATCGCGCCGGTGATCTTCCTCACGGTTTCGACCGGTATCGCGGGCATGTCCGACCTCCAGAAGGTCGGCCGGGTCGCGGGCAAGGCGATGCTCTACTTCCTGACCTTCTCGACGCTGGCGCTCATCGTCGGCCTGGTCATCGCCAACGTCGTCCACCCCGGCAGCGGCATGCACATCGATCCGGCCTCGCTCGACGCCAAGGCCGTCGCGACCTATGCCGAGAAGGCCCATGAACAGAGCCTCGTCGGCTTCCTGATGGGCATCATTCCCTCGACGATCGTCGGCGCCTTCGCGTCTGGCGACATCCTGCAGGTGCTGTTCTTCTCCGTGCTGTTCGGCATCGCGCTCGGCATGGTCGGCAAGAAGGGCGAGCCGGTGCTGCACTTCCTGCAGTCGCTGACCTTCCCGATCTTCCGGCTGGTATCGCTCCTGATGAAGGCCGCGCCCATCGGCGCCTTCGGCGCCATGGCCTTCACCATCGGCAAGTACGGCATCGAGTCGGTCGTCAATCTGGCGATGCTCGTCGGCACCTTCTACCTGACCTCGCTGCTGTTCGTGCTGGTCGTCCTCGGGGCGGTGGCGCGCTACAACGGCTTCTCCATCCTCGCCCTCATCCGCTACATCAGGGAAGAACTGCTGCTCGTGCTCGGCACGAGTTCGTCGGAGGCCGCGCTGCCGACGCTGATGGAAAAGCTCGAACGGGCGGGCTGCACGCGCTCCGTCGTGGGGCTCGTCATCCCCACCGGCTATTCCTTCAATCTGGACGGCACGAACATCTACATGACGCTCGCCGCCCTCTTCATCGCGCAGGCGATGGATATTCCGCTCTCGCTCAGCGACCAGATCCTGCTGCTGCTCGTGGCGATGCTCAGCTCCAAGGGTGCGGCAGGCATCACGGGCGCGGGCTTCATCACGCTGGCGGCCACGCTGTCCGTGGTGCCGGCGGTTCCCGTCGCCGGCATGGCGCTCATTCTGGGCGTCGACCGCTTCATGTCCGAATGCCGGGCGCTGACGAACCTCGTCGGCAATGCTGTCGCCTGCATCGTGGTCGCGCGCTGGGAGCGCGAGCTTGACCCCGAGAAGCTTGCGGCGGCGCTCGGCGGCGCGCCGGTTCCCGTTATTCCGGAGCAGCCCGCACCGGCCGTCCCACGCGCCGGGGAGTGATCGTTCCGGCGGTCCGCCGGCTATTCCGCTGTAACCTGTGGCCTGCCGGCATCGGCAGGCCACTTGCTTTTGCGGGAGCGGTGGTGCCGGCCGTCACTGCTTCCGGAAGGCGTCCACCGCCGCGCGGGCGACGGCGGAGTCGTCCGAGAAGATCGCGTTGACGCCGGCCTTGAGATAGACGGTGATCTCGCCGATGCTGTCGCCGCGCGCCGTCTTGTCGTTGAGCGGCTCCTTCCGGAAGGCCGCGGGCAGGAAGTTGTTCTCCGGCCGCAGCGTCCAGATGACCACGGGCAGGCCCGCCGCGTGGGAGCGCTGCGCGAGGCCGGTCGGCTCGCCGTGCTTGCCGTCGACGACGGGAACGATCAGCGTCTTGTAGGGCGCCAGCATGTCGGCGTAGGTCTTGATTTCCTTCAGGCCGGCGTCGGTGATGAGGTCGTCGTAGGAGCGCTTTTCCTTGTCGCCCTGCGCGATGAAATCGTAGGGACGGCCCTCGCTGTCGATGAGCTGGGCGAGGCGCACGGGCGTCTGCGTCCGCAGGTCCTTCAGGTTGCCGACCTCGAACGACTGCACGATGACCGGCGCCGCCTTGTTGTTCAGGCCGTTCCTGTTCAGGATGTCGACGAGCGGCTTCTCCAGCGGCAGGCCGATGCTCCTGAAGAAGGTGGGGTGCTTCGTCTCCGGGGCGACGCCGATGGTGCGGCCGCGCTTCTGCGACTCGGTGCGGGCGAGATCGATGACCTCCTGGAAGGTCGGGACTTCGAACTGGTCGTTGAACTGCGTGTTGGCCGGACGGATCGCGGGGATGCGCTCACGGGCGCGCAGGGTCTTGAGTTCGGCGAGGGTGAAGTCCTCGACGAACCAGCCGGTGATCGCGGCGCCGTCGATGGTCTTGGTGGTCTTGCGGTCGGCGAACTGCGGCAGGTCGGCGACGTTGGTGGTCGCCTCCTTCACGCTGCCGTCGGCGTTGAGGATGGCGATGGCGTTCTCGTGGCGGGCAACGAGAACGCCGTCCTTCGTGATGACCAGATCGGGCTCGATGACGTCCGCGCCGTCCTCGATCGCCTTGAGATAGGCGGCGAGCGTGTGCTCCGGCCGCAGTGCGGATGCGCCGCGATGCGCGATCACCGTGGGCTGCGGCGGCCAGTCGGCGCCAGCCGCGCTTTCCCAGCTGTAGCCTTCGGCGGCGCTCGCAGCGCCCGGCAGCCCGAACACGCTGTGCAGGCAGGCCGCGACCAGCGCAGCGGTTTTCAGATTGGCGGAAGTCTTCATCGTCGGTCCTCGTGATGGGGCGGATTGGCGGATCCATGCGGGCGACGATAAGCCTGGGGGACGTCCGGCTGATGACGTCAGGCCGCGGGCGCAGCCGTTGTTCAAAGCATGGCAACCCGATGCATGTTCTACGTTTCGTTGAAACGCAAAATGGTCTATCTCTTTGTTTTGAAGCAATTTCGAACGCGAGAGCGGCGTCCGTCCATCTGAAGATATTGACCGGGGCGGGCTTCCTGCGTCCGCTGCGGGTCGGGAAATTCACCTATTTCAGGCGCGTCGAGACGGCCTTCGCCGCATTCGCGCGCGCCATCGAGACCACCTGATACCGGCCGGATACAGGGCCGGGGGAGAGAAACGTCAATGAACAGCGAGACCGGCGCCGGCGCGGATGCAAGGGGCAGGAATGCGGATGCCTGGGGCGTCGTCGCCCTCGGCTTCATGACGCTCGCGCTGGCGTTCACCGTGCGGGGATCGCTGTCGCTCGCCATGCCGGTGTGGCAGGCCGAGTTCGGCTGGACGCGCGGCTTCATCTCCGGCATCGCCGCCGTGGCATTGCTGGTCATGGCGACGGTGGCGCCCTTCGCGGGCGGGCTGGTGGACCGCCGCGGTTCCCGCGCGCTCCTGATGGGCGGCCTGGCGGCGGTCGGCACCGGCGTCGTGCTCGTCGCTGCCGCCCGCCCGGATGCCGGGGCATGGCTGCTGCCCCTCGGCTTTGCCGGCGTCGCCTCCATCGGCTTCGGTACCATCGCCCAGCACGTCGTCGCCGCCGCCATCGCGCAGCGGGTCGTGCAGCGCCGGGGCCTCGCTGTCGGCATCGGCGCGGCCGGATCGACGGCTGGCCAGCTTCTGCTGATGCCCGTCCTTGCCTATTTCATGCAGAGCGGCGAATGGCGCCTGTCCTTCCAGTTGCTCGCGGTTGCCTGCTTCCTGCTCATTCCCGTGACGTGGTTCACCCTGCGCGCGCCCGGGGGTGCGGCGCCCCGCAATGCCTACAACGGCCGCGCGGGCGAGCACAGGAACATCCGCGACGATCTCGGCGCGCTCGTCCGCAGCCCGGTCTACCATGCCGTGTTCTGGAGCTTCGCCATCTGCGGCTTCACCACGACGGGCGTCATCGAAACCCACCTCATGCCCTATGCCGCGCTGTGTGGCTTCGGCCCGCTGCCGAGCGCCACCGCGTATGGCGTGCTCTCCGCGCTGAACCTCACCGGCATGATCGCCGCCGGCTGGCTGTCGGACCGCATGCACCGCCCGCAACTTCTGGCCATCATCTACATGGCGCGCGCCGCCGCCTTCGTCCTGCTGATGTTCGTGGCCGGCAACTATCCGATGCTCATCGTCTTCGCGGTCCTGTTCGGCCTGTTCGACTACTCGACCGTTCCGGTCACGGCGAGCTATCTCGCGAGCCGGCTGGGGATCGGCCGGCTCGGCCTGTCGATGGGCGTGCTCTCGGCGGGCCATGCGGTGGGCGCGGCGGCCGGCGCATGGGCAGGGGGCGCGGTCTTCGACGGAAGCGGCGGCTATGGCGTTCTCTGGATCGCCTCCGTCGCCCTCGCGGTCATCGCGTCGCTGCTGGTCGTCGCCCTCGGCGACAGCGAACGCGCCATGCGGCGCGCACCGGCTGCCGCATAGCGCGTTCGCGCGGACATCCGGCGGGTCCGGGCCTCTCCCCGTTTCCGCCGCGTCGCGCCTGCCGGCCTGCCGGCGTTTTCCTCTATCCCGGTGCGACGGTCACCCGGCGCTGGCGAGAGCGTCGCCGAGGACGGAGACGATTTCGCCGATCTGCTCACGCTCGACGATCAGCGGCGGCGACAGGGCGATGATGTCGCCTGTGACGCGGATCAGCAGGCCCTTGTGGAAGCAGTCCAGGAATACGTCATAGGCGCGCGCGCCTGCGGCGCCGGGCCGGGAGGCAAGCTCGATGCCCGCGACGAGGCCGATGGTGCGGATGTCGATGACGTTGGGCGCATCCTTCAGGGTGAAGATCGCGTCTTCCCATTCCTGCGCCAGCGCCGCGCCGCGCGTCAGCAGTCCCTCGCCGGCGTAGACGTCGAGCGTGGCGAGGCCGGCGGCGCAGGCGACGGGGTGGCCGGAGTAGGTGTAGCCGTGGAAAAGCTCGATGGCGGCTTCCGGTCCGGTCATGAGCGCGTCGTGCACGTCCCGCTTCACGAAGACGGCGCCCATCGGGATGGTGCCGTTGGTCAGGCCCTTGGCGGTCGTCACGATGTCCGGCGTCACGCCGAAATAGTCGGTGGCGAAGGGCGTGCCGAGCCGGCCGAAGCCGCTGATCACCTCGTCGAAGATGAGCAGGATGCCGTGCCGCGTCGCGATCTCGCGCAGCCGCTCCAGATAGCCCTTCGGCGGCAGCAGCACGCCGGTCGAGCCCGCGACCGGCTCGACGACGACGGCCGCGATGGTCTCGACGCCGTGCAGCGCGACGAGCCGCTCCAGATCGTCGGCAAGCTCGGCGCCGTGCGCGGGCAGGCCGCGGGTGAAGGCGTTGCGGTCGGGATCGTGCGTGTGGCGCAGGTGGTCGGTGCCCGGCAGCAGCGGGAACACGCGCCTGTTGTTGACCAGCCCGCCGACCGAGATGCCGCCGAAGCCGACGCCGTGATAGCCGCGCTCCCGGCCGATGACGCGCGTGCGCGTGCCCTGGCCGATGGCGCGCTGGTAGGCGATGGCGATCTTCAGCGCCGTATCGACCGATTCCGAGCCCGAGCCGGTGTAGAACACCCGGTCGAGCTTCGCTTCCGGTCCGCCGGGTGCGATGGCGGCGAGGCGTTCCGCGAATTCAAAGGCAATCGGGTGGCCCATCTGGAACGATGGCGCGTAGTCGAGCGTGGACAACTGCCGCTCCACCGCCGCCGTGATCTGCCGGCGGCCGTGCCCGGCGTTGACGCACCACAGACCGGCGGTGCCGTCCAGCACGCGGCGGCCGTCGTCCGTGGTGTAGTGCATTCCCTCGGCCGCGGCGAGAAGGCGCGGCGCCTTCTTGAACTGCCGGTTGGCGGTGAACGGCATCCAGTAGCTGTCAAGCGACGGCGTATTGGGGCGGGCGGTATCGCTCATGATGCTCTCCTCTTGCAGGTATCCCTCTGGCACCTGCGACCAGCGTAACCATGCCTGGAAATAGCCAACAAGTCCTTTTCTGTTGATTGCCAAAACATTGAAATATATGGTCCGTTTCGGCGGACTGTTGCGATATGCGCAACGGCTGCAACACCTGGACAGGGATCGGACGTTGATCGAGGATCTCGGCGGCCGGCTGCGCTACGTGCGCCAGCTTCACAATCTGTCGCAGCGGGAACTCGCCAGGCGCGTGGGCGTGACGAATTCCACTATCTCGCTGATCGAATCGAATACGAGCAATCCGTCCGTGGGCGCCCTGAAGCGCATTCTCGACGGCATTCCGATCAGCCTCGCGGATTTCTTCGCCCTGCAGCCGGCAGCGCCGAAAAAGGCTTTCTACCGCGAGGACGAGATGGTCGAGATCGGCAAGGGGCCGATCTCCTACCGGCAGGTCGGCGAGAACCTGTTCGGCCGCGCCCTGCAGATCCTCAAGGAACGTTACCAGCCCGGCGCCGATACCGGCGTAATCCCGCTCGTACACGACGGCGAGGAAGGAGGGGTCATCCTGAGCGGGCGGCTTGAGGTGACGGTGGACGGCGAACGGCGGATTCTAGGCCCCGGCGACGCCTATTATTTCGAGAGCCGGCGCCCGCACCGCTTCCGCTGCGTCGGCCCGGTCCCCTGCGAGGTCGTGAGCGCCTGTACGCCGCCGACGTTCTGACGGAGTGGGACCGTGCGCTCCAGATTTTGTATTTTACCGCAACCTGCATTCAATTCGATGGATCGACTTGCAATTCGATGGATCGACTTGAATGCGAACCGCTCAAGGGCAACATGCAAGCCGGGCTGTGAGACCTTGCCGGGCGGACTGATCCCCGGCGGCTGCGCGCATCATGGAGGCGGCGATGGATGAAACGGCGACCCGGCAGGTGAGAACCTATGACGACTTCGACAGCGTTCTCGACTTTACGGCCTATGATGCGGTTCCCGACGACTGGCTGATCGGCATCACGGATGTGGTCGACTCGACTGCCGCCATCCGGCGGGGTGCGTATCAGGATGTCAACGTCGCCGGCGTATCGGTGATCGCCGCCATCGGCAACATACTGGGAAACTACGACTTCCCCTTCACGTTTTCCGGCGACGGCGCGGCCTTCGCCGTGCCGGACAGCGAGCGCGTGGCCGCCACCCGCGCGTTGACGCAGGTCGTCGCCTCGGCACAATCGGATTTCGGCCTGCTCCTGAGGGGTGGGCTGATTCCCGTGAGCGATATCCGCGCCAACGGCCACGACGTCAGGATAGCGCGCTATGCGGCATCGGCCCGCGCGACCTATTCCATGTTCGCGGGCGGCGGGCTCAAATGGGCGGAAGCCGAGCTGAAGAGCGGGCACTATGCCATCGTCCCGGATGCGGCGACGCCAAGGCCGGACTTGACCGGACTGTCATGCGAGTGGACGCCGATCCCGAACCGGAACGGCACGATCCTGTCGCTGCTGGTGGAGCCGCTCGACAACACGGCCGGCGATGTATTCGCTGCTCTCGCGCGCCGCATCCTCGCCGTGTTCGCGGTGGACCCGCGTCGCGGCCATCCGCTGCCGGAAACGGTTCCCGCGTTGAAGGACGGGGACAGGCGCGTCGCTGCCGAGGAATGGCTGAGCATAGCCTCGAACTCCGACTTCAGGAAGTACGACGACCTCCTGCGTCTCACGCTCGACTGCTCGCAAGCGCAGGCGGACGCGGTGGAGGAGTTGCTTCGGGATGCAGCGGCGCGGGGGCAGGTGAGATACGGCGCGCACCGCCAGACGCACGCGCTGATGACCTGCCTGGTGCCGTCCACCGACCCGGCGGCGCACCGGCATTTTCTGGATGGCATGGATGGCGGATACGCCAGGGCCGCGGACATGCTGAAGGCCGGCAGGCACCGTTGAACGGAGAGACGGGGTCGCCGCTACCGCCTGCTCCGCGCCCGGCATGACGTCGCGGCGGGGCCGTTCAGGCCACGCGGCCGAACCAGAGCAGCGACAGGGTGCCGGCAAGCAAGGCGAACAGGGCGCCGACGCCGGCGAAGATGAACGAGATTTCTGTCAGTTTCTTCTCGCTGACGAGCTTGGCCGACAGCGATTTGTAGACCCGTGTCAGGTCGTCGGACGATTGCGCCTCGAAGAACTGCGCGTCGGTGGTGCGTGCTATGGTTTTCAGCGTCTCGATGTCGGGCTGGGTACGCATCCGGCGCCCTTCATAGTCCACCACGTCGCCGGACGGCGAGCCGAAGCCCACGGTGAAGACCCGCACGCCATAGTCGGCTGCGGTCTGCCCGGCCTGGATCGGATCGGGGCCCGTGGTGGTGGCGCCGTCACTGAGAAGGATCACCACGGCGTTCCGGTACGACCCCGGCTCCACGGGAATGTGCTCGGGTTTTTCCTCGGCGGCGGTCTGCCCGTCCAGTGGCAGGCTCCGGTAGCCGGGCGGCCGGGCGTCGCCCGCCGGCGCGCCCGGCCGGGGATCGTTCTGGAGGGTTTCGAAGTCCTCGTCCGGGAAGATCGTGGCGAGCGATGTCAGCACGCCCGCCCCCACCGCCGTGCCGCGCCGCGTCTGGAAGCGATCGATGGCCTGATATAACGCCGTGCGATCGATGGTGGGCGTCTGCACCAGATAGGCCGCCGAGGCGAAGGCGACGACTCCGATCTGCACGTCCGCCGGCTGATCGGCGATGAACTGTCTTGCGGCATTCCGGGCTGCGACGATGCGCGACGGCGGGACATCCGCCGCGCGCATCGAGCCGGATACATCCACGGCCAGAATGATGGTGGCGCGCGAGGATGCGAGCGTCACCACCGCGGCGGGCCGCGCCACCGCCAGAATCAGCACGGCAATGGCGATGAGCAGCAGGGCGGGCGGCAGATGACGGCGCCAGCCCGGCCCCTTGCCCAGAGCCTGCTTGACCATGGCGAGGCTGGCATAGCGGACGGCTGTGCGTTTCCGCCGCCGCAGCATCAGGACATAGAGCCCGATCAGGATCGGAACCAGCAACAGCAGCCAGAGCATTTCCATCCAGATGAACGTCATGGCATCACCCCGTTCGGTTCGTTGCCCGCTTCGGTTCCCGTGCCGCGTGCAGCCGGATGCGCGGGCATCCCGCCGCCGAGCCGCGTCCGCGCCTTGCGCAGGTCGGCGAAACGCAGGATCGCGTCCGTCAGATCGTCGCCGGTGGAAAGCTCCAGAACATCCGTCCCGGCATGCGAGAAGGCGTCGAGCAGGTCTTCTTCCGCCCGTGCCGCCTCGGCCGCGAAGCGCCTGCGAAAACCCCGGTCGCCGGTGTCGACGACCACCTGTTCGCCGCTTTCGGCATCCTGAAAAACCAGAATTCCGATGTCGGGCAGGGCCGTTTCCAGCGGATCGAGCAGCCGCACCGCCACCCCCTCGTGGCGCCGGCTCAGCTGATTCAACGCCGCTTCCCAGCCGGGCCGGGAAATGAAGTCGGACACGACGAAGATCAGCGACCGCCGCCCGATCGCCGCCAGCGCCCGGCCGAGGAACGCGCCGAGATCGGTCCCGGGCGCGCGCGGCAGGCGCGGATGGGCCAGAGTCCTGTCGAGCAGATGCAGCACGTGCCGCCTGCCGCTGCGCGGCGGGACGATGAAATCGTCGACGCCGTTGTAGAGGATCGCTCCGACCCTGTTGCCCTGCCGGGTGAAGAGCCGTGCGAGCACGGCCGTGAACTCGCACAGAACCTGCCGCTTGCTGACCTCGCCCGAGCCGAAATCCACCGAAGGGCTGAGGTCGAGCAGAAACCAGGCCGTGACCTCGCGGTCCTCGTTGAACACACGTACATGCGGCACCTGCGTGCGTGCCGTCACGTTCCAGTCGATGTGGCGCACGTCGTCATAGGCCTGATATTCGCGCAGGTCCGCCAGATCGAGCCCGAAGCCGCGGAACAGCGTGCGGTAATCGCCCTGCAGCAGCCCGTCGAGCCGCCGGATCACCGTCCATTCCAGCCGGCGCAGGACCGGTTCAGCTTGATGCGGCGACGCGGACATGGGCCTCCAACGGTTTTTCGGGAGCCGGAACGGCCTTCAGGATCCGGGAAACGATCTCGTCGGCGGAGACGGATTCGGAAAGCGCTTCGTAGGACAGAACGATGCGGTGGCGCAGCACGTCGGCCGTCACGTCGACCACGTCCTCGGGCAGCACGTAGTCGCGGCCGCGGAGAAAGGCGAGCGCCCGTCCCGCCGCGATCATGTTGATGGTCGCGCGCGGGGAGGCGCCGTAGAGGATCAGCCGGCTCAGGTCGCGGAGGCCGGCCTTACCGGGGTCGCGGGTCGCCGACACAACCCGCACCGCGAACTGGATGAGGGACGGATCGACATAGAGCGTGCGGCAGCGGGCCTGCAGCGCGAGCAATTGCCGGGTGTCGGCGACCGGCGCCACGGCCTGCGCGGCGCCGGTGACGCGCGAGACGATGACGAACTCCTCCTCCTCGCTGGGATAGCCCACCAGAACCTTCATCATGAAGCGGTCGACCTGCGCCTCGGGCAGGGGATAGGTGCCCTCGGTCTCGATCGGGTTCTGCGTGGCCATGACCACGAACGGATCGGGTACCTTGCGGGTTTCGCCGGCGATCGTCACCTGCCGCTCCTGCATCACTTCGAGCAGGGCGCTCTGCACTTTCGCCGGGGCGCGGTTGATCTCGTCGGCCAGCAGCAGGTTGGCGAAGACCGGGCCGAGCGAGGTGGAGAAATCGCCCGTCTTCTGGTTATAGATGCGGGTCCCCACCAGATCGGCCGGCACGAGGTCCGGCGTGAACTGGATGCGCCTGAACGTGCCCTGGATCGCCTGCGCCAGCGTGTTGACGGTGAGCGTCTTGGCGAGGCCCGGCACGCCTTCGACCAGCAGGTGCCCCCCGGCCAGAAGGGCCACCAGCACGCGCTCCAGGAAATGGTCCTGGCCGACGACGACCTTTTTCACCTCGTAAAGGATCTGCTCCATCTGGGAGGCGGCCTGCGGGGCGGAGGTCATGGCGGGTTGATGCAAGGCGGATTGATTCATGGTTCCTGCCGGTCCTGTTCTACAGCGGGGATTCCCCGAGTGCCGAGGCTGCGTTCTCGATAGGCACGGCAAAGCCGATGCCGACGAAGGTCCGCGCGCCGGAAGGGTTCAGAATGGCGGTGACGATACCCACCACCTCGCCGTCCGCGTTGACCAGCGGCCCGCCGGAGTTGCCGGGGTTGGCTGCGGCGTCGAACTGGATGAGATTGGTGATCGTTCGCCCGTCCCTCCCGGCGAACTGCCGCCTGAGGCCGGAGACCACCCCGGCGGAGGCCGACGGCCCGATGCCGAAGGGAAAGCCCACGGCCACCACATCGTCGCCGGGCCGCAGATTGGCGGTGGAGGCCAGCGTCGCCGGCATGAGATCGTCGGGCAGGGTGGAGGGGCGGATGACCGCCAGATCGTTTTCCGGCTGGGCGCCGATGATCGTCGCCTCCGATTCCGTGCCGTCCCGGAACGTGACCCGGAGCCGCGGGCCGCCGCGGGCAACGTGCAGATTGGTCAGGATCGTGCCCTGATCATCGATGACGACACCCGTGCCGATGGCGGTGAACTTCTCGTGGAAATCCCCGCCCGCGTCTTCCTTCGTGTCCGGAGCGGGCCGGGCTTCCGCCCGCGGAGCCTCGCCGCGCCCGGCCTCGTTCTTTGGCTTCTCGTCTTCCGGCTTCTCGTCTTCCGGATCGAAGCCGTTCACCTGCACCACCGCGCCGATGATCCTGGCATAGGCTACCGAACTCGCCGATGGCGGGCGCGGCCGCTCATCCAGCGCGAAATTGACTGCCGCATTCAGTTGCCGCTGGGTGAGACGTTGCGCTGGCGGTTGCAAGGCATGATAGAGGCCGACCAGCGCCAGCGTCGTCGCCACGCTGACAGTCACCAGCAGCTTGCCCTGATGGCGGCCGTAAAGCCTGGCCCACCACGCCGCCAGAAGCTGCCGCAGCGCCGGGCCTTCATCATCGGGAGGCGCGACATAGGCCAGCTCCACGTTTCCAGGCGCGGCCCACGGCATGCTGCCCACGCCGCGCGGCTTGCCGGATTTGCTATAGATCGGTCGCCTTTTCATAGCCGGGTCCCCTTATCGCTCTGAAAGTCGGGTGCCCTGAATGCGTCGTATGAGCGCAATACAAGTAAGCTAGAGTCGATAGGCTCCTCTGCCAATAGAAAATACCGCAATTTGCGCAGTGCTCTCCTAAATGTGAGAGGCGCGTTACATGCGTATTTTTTGAACAGCGTGCTGTTTATTCAATCATTTTCGGGCATGCTGTCGTCTCGTCGGAGAAGGCGGGTCTGAGCGATTGACCGGAGCCCGTCGCCGGGCCACATGACATGAAAGCGACCGCCGAATCCGGTTTGCCATCTTACTGTCAAAGAACGATCAAATTGACATAATCGGATCAAAAAAGCGCGGCCTCCAGCTTGTTCGGCCCGCCTTTTGTTGACAGGAGTTGCCCCTTCTTCAACTAGTGGCCGCTGTAGCGCTTGGCGGAGAAGGCTTTTTCTTCCTTCCATCCCCTGTTCCGGCGGGGGGCGCCACCCGCAGCGAGATCGTAACCGATGTGAGGCGGCTATGGCGGATTTCAATCTGTTGGAGGGGAGTGACTGGGAGACGAAGCTCTCCAGCAGCCACGTGACCTACGCCCTCGTGCCGGAAAGCACGGCCGCCGGCAGCGCCGGGTATAAAACCGCCGAATGGAGCGCCTACCAGAAAAGCCGGGTCGCCGAGGCGCTGGCGCTGTTTTCGGCCGCGACCAATCTGACATTTGAACTCGTCGAGGACGACCAGAACGCAATCTTCCGTCTTGCGCTGACCGACGAAACGCACTTCACCGATCTGGAACCGTTCCATGTACCCGGCGGCGAGGACGACGGTCCCGGCATCCTTGGCGACGGCTTCCAGACCGATACACTGAACGACATCGCGCGCATGGCCTTCAGGGACTTTACCCCGGCACCCGATGCGATCGCCGGAATGGCGGAGCTGTATCCGGTTGCCTTCGGCAGGGCGTCCGAGCCCTCGGGACCGACCAGCCAGAGCAACACCGTCAACAAGGACGCGGCGTAGTTCGTCGCCTCCGGCGAGATCGCCGGCCGACCTTCCGTGCAGAAACAGGCGCGTTTTCGACAACACGATTGTTTCATGACAATGGGCTGCCGTTCATCCGGGCGGCCGACCGATCGCCTTTGTGCGGGAATCCTGACAAGTGATGTCAGAGCCGCAGGCTTTATCGGTTCCGGCTGGGCAGTATCCTCTTTCGCACGCGGATGGCCGGGAAACCGGGCTGCGCGGCCGGTAGACGGGGTGTCCGACGCCACGACTGCAACTGTCATTTTCTGACGATTATATACTGACAGTCAACCGGTGCGCTGACGTTCACATCGGGAAAGGGCGATCGGTGCGACTTCTGAACGACATGCCGGACGGGGAGTTCAACGAGGGCACCTTCGAGCTTCGTCTGCCCGGGCCAGGCCGCGCCGACGACCGGGCGCGGGCACTCGCCCGGCTGGTCGCCAGCGGGGTGGATAAGGACGATCCCGCCGGTGAAGCGTGCGCCGATTCGTTCATCGCCGTCTTCTCCGTCCATCTGCTGCGCAAGCATCCGTCCGTGAAGGATCCGGGGCCTAGCCAGTTCAGCGGCGGGCTGTCGCCGGGCACGTGGCGGCGGGTCAATGACTTCATACACGGCCATCTGGGCGAAGCCCTGTCGCTGCAGCGCATGGCGGCCGTTGCCCGGCTGTCGTCCAGCCACTTCGCGCGGGCGTTCAGGGAAAGCACGGGGAACTCTCCGCATCGGTATGTGGTCGCCTGCCGTCTGGCCCGCGCCCGCAAGTTGATTATCGACACGTTCATGCCGCTGGCCGAGGTGGCGAAGGCGTGCGGATTCTCCAGCAACAGCCATCTGACGGCGACGATGAGACAGGCCTGGGGCGTGACGCCGACGGACCTTCGAAGGCAGCGATAACATCGCTTCGCGATGCGCACGGCCGGCCGGGAAGCGGCCCGCCTGCGCGGCGGGTGTCAGATGCCGGCCGCCCCAATCTTCCGGCTGCCGGGAAGGCCGTTCCGCAGGTTGGCGCTCCAGACCTCGTCGGAGGAAAAATTCCATGGCGGCGGAACCCCGTCGCGCACCCGGTGCAGGTCGCGCAGCTCCGCCGCCGGCATGCCGTCGTCCACCAGCCCCAGTTGCTGGAACAGGCTCAGCGCATAGCCGGGAACCCACCGCCGCACGTCATGCCACGGAACGGGCAGGAAGCTATCCGGAGCGAGGTTCATGAGCGTGGTCATGCAGCTTTCGCGGAGCGTCGAATAGAAGCGCGGGCGCTCGTGAAGCTCGTTGACGAACGTCAGCAGGCGGGTGAAATACGCGCGAATGGCCTCCGGGCTCGCATGCATCGGGTAGATTTGAAGCTCGTCGGGAGGCGTCCGGGCGAGCCGCTGCCAGAGCAGATCGCGCTCGGTCGCGAGTTCGGCGAAGAGCTGTTCGTGCCGGAAAAGGCCGGCGAGCGGATCGAACCGGCCGCCTTTGACGCGCCGGGCCTCCATCGACACGACGACATGCCGTCCATCCGCAAAGCCGAAGGACAGCATGACGTGCGCCAGCGCCTTCACCGCGCCGAAGGGCTGGATGATCAGGTCAACGCCGTCGAGCTGCGAGAGATCGAAGGTGGCCGTGGTCCAGCGCACGTCCGACTCCTCGCCGGGACGATGGACCGCGTCCCTGAAATTGAAGATGGTCGCGCGGTTTCCCTCGATGACGGCGTGGGCGGTCCTGCTCTGGAGATCGACCCAGTCACGCTCGACGGGCTCCTTGGCGAGAAAGGCGGCCGTGAGAAGCGCGATGCTCCCCAGCGCAGCCGCCCGCCGGGACCGGCGCCACGCGCCGGGAGCGAACCACAGGGCGAGGATGGCGATGGGGAACAGCCAGCTACCCGCACTCCGCAGCCACTCAGGCCACGGAAGCCAGTAATGGATTGCCAGCGCGCCATAAAGGCTCGCTGCCGTGACGAGCACGCCGAGCGCGATATTGGCGGTTCGGGCCAGCAATCCCATCGGGTTCCCCTGTTGCTGCGCGCTGCGCCCCGGTCTCCCGGACGTCGGCACGGCTCATGCGGTGCAGACATTCGCCGTACAGACATTTGAAGCCATTTTCGTGACATGTCCATCGCCGGCGGATCCTTCCGGCAGATCCTTCCTGCAAGCGTCTCCGGCGAGTGCGGCTGTCCGCGTCCGAGGGGAAGCGGTTTTTCGGACGCCGCACCAGCCGGATGGCGGTCAGTACGAGGCGAACCTGACCGTCAGCGCGCCCTTGGCGGTCAGGCCGGAGCCTGCCTGGGAGTGGCGATACTCGGTGTATTGCTGGTCGAACAGGTTCTGGACGGAGAAGTCCGCCCGGACGTTCTCGTTGTACGCATAGGAGGCGAACACGTCGACGAGATGGTAGGCCTCGCTGGGCGTCGATCCGCTTTTCTTGGCCGCAAAGTATGTCCAGCGCGCGCCGACGGTGAGCTTGTCGTCGAAGAAGCGCAGGCCGACGGTGGAGCCGATCCGGGCGGGCGGTGCCGATGCGAGCGGCAGGTTTTCCGTGCGGTTCTTGCCGTTCGTCCGCGCGGCCGCGAGCGTGATGAAGCCGCCGCCCCAGTCGTAGGCCGCCTCCAGTTCCGCGCCCTCAAGCCTGGCCTTGGCGATGTTCTGGTACTGCTGGTCGTACAGCGGGATGCACAGCCGTGGCGAGTAGCGGCACACGCTTGCGGGCATGCCGGGAATCACGGGCGTGAGCTGCGGGGCGCCCACATCGACCATATCGATGTAATCGTCGACGTCGTTACGGTAGACGTTGATCTTGCCGCGCACCTTGTCGCCGGTCTTCAGCACGTCGTCATAGGAGATATTGACGCCGCCCTCGATATTGTGCGCCGTTTCGGGCTTCAGGTCCGGGTTGGGCAGGATGTCGAACGCCGGGAAGGGGTGCGTGCCGCTGATGAGCGTTTCGCTGATCGATGGCGCCCTGTAGCCTTCGGCGTAAGTGGCATAGAGTTCGATGCCCTGCACGGGCGTCACGCCGACGGTGATCTTGGGCGAAACCCTGTCGCCGCTGCTGCTGAACCCGTTCCCGTCGAGATCGTAGGAATCGAAACGCAGGGCACCGATGACGCGCAGCCAGTCGTTGTAGCGCAGCTCGTCCTGGATGAAGCCGCCGAAGAGGTTGCGCTTGCCGCCCGGCGTGAAGGCCGAACCGAAGCCGCCGGCCTGATCGGTGACCGTCACATCGTCCCACACGCCGTCGACGCCGAATGTCAGCGCGTGGTCGATCGGGCCGGTCGAGAAACGGGCGGTGTTGTGGATGTCGATGCCGTATGTCCCGAGGTCGAACGTGCGCCGCGATCCCGCATCCGCGTCGAACTGCTGGAAGGTGGAACTCGGCGAGAGGATCCGCTGCTCATTCTTCGTCGCGGCGTAATAGCCGCGCACGGACAGGTCGAGCCACGGAACGTCCGGGCGGGAGAACGTGTAGCCCAGCGTGTAGGTGCCGCTGGTGACGTGACTCCTGAACACCGTCGAGCTGCCGTTCTCGAACGTGTAATCCTGATAGAGCGCGGTGCCCGAGACGGTGTGGCCCTCCGCCGGGCGCACGTTGAACTTGAACAGGCCGGCGGAGAGGTCGGAGCCGGTCCTGTCGATGCGGTTGCCGTCGCCGTCGTTGTAGGGGCGCTTGTCGCGGAACACGAACTGGCCGTAGACATCCGCCGCCGTGCCGATGCGGAACCCGCCGGCTGTGCTGCTCAGGAAGCCCGAGCCGTTGGAGCCGTAGCCCGTCTTCTGCTCCGCGCCGTAGCGTTCGTTCTCGCGCAGAAGGTCGTCGATGCCGCGGGTGGTGAACGACGCCACACCGCCGATGGCACCCGAACCGTAGATGTTTGAGACCGGTCCGCGGACGATATCCACGCTGCCGATGAGTTCCGGGTCCAGATAGAAGACACCGTTGGCGCCGTGGCCGCTGGTCTGGAAGTTCTGCCGCGCACCGTCGACGAGCACGTTCACGCGGCCGAAGTCCTGCAGGCCGCGGATGTTGATGGCCTGCGCCGGGTCGTCCTGGGAAAGCTGCACGGTGACGCCCGGCACGTTGCGCAGCAGCTCGCTGACCGAGCCGGACTGCTGCAGGGCGATGTCGTCGCGCGTCACCACGCTGGCACCGGCGAGCGTATCGACAAGGCGCTCGCGGGTGCGTGTCGCCACCACCGTCACGGTATCGAGCACGAGCGGCGTACCGACGTCCTGTTCGTCCACGGCGGCAGCGGGGGCGGCCGCTCCGGAGGTGTTGCGGGAGGCGTTCGTCTGCGCGTCGGCCCGCACGGACAGGGCGGCCATCGACACGGTCGCAAGCAGGGAAACTGCGGCAACGCGCAGCATGAAAACGGGTGAAGCCATCGGCAAGGCCTTCTTGATGAAGGGATTGTTGATTGAGGTTGTGCGGGGCGGCTGGCTGGCGGAGCGGAATCCACGCTGGCTTGCGATGACCTCGTCAAATATATCGTTTATTGTTATGCAATAGCTAAGTCAATTACACGCGATTTGTTTGGAATTCTTATAATAAAAATATCCGAACAAACATTGCAAAAGCTCGTAGAATGGAAATGTTATATATAAAATGACCAGAGAAGAAGCCGGCATTAAGCTTGAGGCGGAGCATGAAGACGATGTTCTTGCGGCGCGGCAGCCGCACGGGCCGCAACCTGTGCCGCAGCCCGATCCGCCCGCCGAACGGGATTTGCGCGACATCATGGGAGATGCCCGGGAAGTTCTTCTGGTTCACAACGGAGAGCGGTACAGGCTGCGCATCACATCGCGCGGCAAGCTCATCCTGACGAAGTGAGCAGCGCGCGCAGGCGCAAGCGTGCCTGCCGGGCGCCCGGCGCATCGCCGGCGGTTTCCGGGCCGGCGGCTATCCGGCCCGGTCTCACGGCATCAAGCGGCGGACGGAGAACCGGAGCCTCACCGCCGGCCTGTCTTATTGCCGATGCATGATCTTTTCGGGATCGTGCGTCAGAGTTCCTTCGCGATTTCCCGCAGCCGGTACTTCTGGATCTTGCCCGTCGAGGTTTTCGGGATCTCCGTGAAGATCACGGTGCGCGGGCACTTGAAGTGTGCCAGGTGCTTGCGGCAATGCGCGATGATGTCCTCTTCCGTCACCGTCTCGCCGGGCTTCAGGTCCACGTAGGCGATGGGCGTTTCGCCCCATTTCTCGTCGGGCCGGGCCACCACCGCGCAGGAGGAGACGGCGGGGTGCCTGTAGATCGCGTCCTCGACCTCGATGGAGGAGATGTTCTCGCCACCGGAGATGATGATGTCCTTCGAGCGGTCCTTGAGCTGGACATAGCCGTCCGGGTACATCACGCCGAGGTCGCCGGAATGGAACCAGCCACCTTCGAACGCTTCCTCGGTGGCGGGCCGGTTCTTGAGATAGCCCTTCATGACGATGTTGCCGCGGAACATCACCTCGCCGATGGTCTCGCCGTCGGCGGGCACCCTCTCCATCGTGACGGGGTCGATCACCGCAAGGTCTTCGAGGGCGGCGTAGCGCACGCCCTGGCGCGCCTTCTTCGCGGCGCGCGCTTCCTTGTCCAGTTCGTCCCATTCCGGCTGCCATTCGTTGACGACGGAGGGGCCGTAGGTTTCGGTCAGCCCGTAGAGATGGGTGACGGCGAAGCCGGCGTCCGCCATGCCGGCCAGCACCGATTCCGGCGGCGGCGCGGCGGCGGTATTGAAAGTCACCGTCTGCGGGAAGGTCCGCTTGTCAGCGGAGGGCACGTTGAGCAGCGCGGACATGACGATAGGCGCGCCGCACAGGTGCGTGACGCCGTGGTCGGCGATCGCCGCATAGATCGCCTTTGCCCGCACCCAGCGCAGGCACACGTGCGTGCCGGCCGTCAGCGCCAGCGTCCACGGGAAGCACCAGCCGTTGCAGTGGAACATCGGCAGCGTCCACAGATAGACGGAGTACCGCCCCATGCCAGCATGGATCGTGTTGGTATAGGCCATCAGCGCCGCGCCGCGGTGATGGTAGACCACACCCTTGGGATTGCCCGTGGTGCCCGAGGTATAGTTGAGGGCGATGGCATCCCATTCGTCATCGGGCCGCGACCACACGAAATCCTCGTCGCCGGAGGCCACGAACTCTTCGTAGTCGAGGGTGCCGATGCGCTCGTGCCTGGGATAGGGCGCGTCGTCGCCGTATTCGGGATCGTCGAAGTCGATCACCAGCGGCTTCACGCTGGCGAGCGCGAGCGCCTCTTTCACCACGCGCGAGAACTCGCGGTCGACGATGAGCACCTTCGATTCGGCATGGTCGAGCTGGAAGGCGAGAATCGGCGCGTCGAGGCGCGTGTTGAGCGAGTGCAGCACGGCCTTGACCATCGGCACGCCGAAGTGCGCTTCCAGCATGGGCGGCGTGTTGGACAGCATCACCGACACGGTGTCACCCTTGCCGATGCCGAGCTTCGCGAGCGCCGAGGCGAGCCGGAGCGAACGGCGCCAGAACTCGCTGTACGTCCAGCGCGATGCGCCGTGGATAATCGCCACCTGGGAAGGGAACACCTTCGCCGCGCGTTCCAGATAGGAAATGGGCGTCAGCGGCTGGTAGTTGGCCGGGTTCTTGTCGAGGTCTGTCGCGTAGGGACTGGTCATGAAGTTTCCTCCTGATGGCCGCGATTATGCACATCGGCACGCCGGCGTCATTTGGCCGAAAGTTCGACAGCCGTATGCCGGATGCGTGCCGCGGACAGCCTTCCGGATCGTGCCATAAGTGGAGGAGCGCGCCATTATAAAAAATGGAGATTCCGGTTGCAGGCCGGCCGGTTGCGCCAGCCGCGCGAAGGGCCGCCATGCCGCGCGGGCCCGTCCGGGACGCCCGATTTTCGTGCCTGAACTTTCTGCGCTTGACTTGGAGTGCGCTCCAACCCGTAGCTTCCGTTGCGTCGTGACGAAGGCAGGGCTCATGAAGATCGGCGAACTGGCGAGGCGTTGCGGGCTGTCGGCCCATACGATCCGTTACTACGAGCGGATCGGGCTGCTGCCGCACGCCGACCGGGACCGGTCCGGGCAACGTGACTATGATGCCTCCATCCTGATCTGGATCGACTTTCTTGGCCGCCTGAAGGCGACGGGAATGCCGATTCGCGACATGCTGCGCTATGCGGCTCTGCGGGAGCGCGGCACCGGCACGGCGGCCGAGCGCCGTCTGCTGCTGGAGCAGCATCGCGAGCAGGTGCGCGCCAGGGTGGCCGAACTGCAGGACTGCCTTCTCGTCCTCGACACCAAGATCGCCGGCTATGCCGACACGGAACGAAGGATGCAGGAATATGACGCAACACCACCGGAGCGCCGGCGAAAGCCGGCTGGAACGCGGACAACGCGCGCTCGCTGAGATCGATGGCGAGGCGGGCGGCAAGGTCATTGCCGCCCTCGCCGATATCGCCCCTGACTTCGCCACCTACTTGCTGGAGTTCCCGTTCGGCGACATCTACAGCCGTCCGGGCCTCGACATCCGCGCCCGCGAGATCGCGACCATCGCCGCGCTTACGGCGATGGGGAACGCCGGTCCGCAATTGCGAGTCCATATCGAGGCCGGGCTGAACGTCGGCCTCAGCCGCGGAGAGATCACGGAGGTCATCATGCAGATGGCCGTCTACGCCGGTTTTCCGGCCGCGCTCAACGGCCTGTTCGCGGCGAAAGAAGTGTTCGCGCGTCAGGACGCGGAAAACGCGAAGCCGGGGGAGGCGGCCTGACGGCGGCATCGCGCCGCCAGTCGGCGCAGATTGCTCCGGACGGAAGGGGCGGGATGGCGATGTCGGCCGACTGTTGTCGACAGGGAAGCGCGTTCTTCCAGTACTGAAGCTGCGTATTATTTCGTTTTCGATAGTGAACGACGGCAGCGCAGAATTGACGCCGTCGTCTTATCGCACGGCCCGGCGGCTGATGGACGGGCGGGTCTACCTCGCGCCCCCCCCCCGCGGGCGGACCGGAGGAAAATATCGTTGCCGGCGGGTAAAGAAAAAATGAGCCCACGGCTTTCCGCAGGTGGGGGGTATTCCGGCTAGAGTTGCCCGATTCGGCGTCTCGGCGAGGAGACGGAGCGGCGGCATGGTCCCGATTCCTGTCGGCAGCTCCGGTTCCGTGCCGCGCACGCGGCAATCGCCTCATCGGCCCCCGGCATCCCGGAACCACACGGAACGATCATGACCGACAACCGCAACGCCCCGTCTTCCATCAGCCTCGAACACGACACGCCGGAACTGGCCGAGACCTACGACCGCACCAGCGACCGCCAGTTCGAGCACGGCAAGATCCTCGTCGCCAGCCTGAACCCGAAGCCGGGCGAGCATGTGCTCGACGTCGGCGCGGGCACCGGGCGCCTCGCCGAGCATGTCGTTTCCCTGACCGGTCCGTCCGGGCGCGTCGTCGCCGTCGACCCGCTGCCGCTGCGTGTCGAACTGGCGCGCAAGCGCGGCCAGGGGCGGTTCGAGACGCAGGTCGCGCAGGCCGAGGACCTCTCCGCCTTCCCGGACGCCAGCTTCGATGTGGTCTATCTCAACAGCGTCTTCCATTGGGTGGAGGACAAGCCGCGCGCGTTGGCGGAAGCTCGTCGCGTGCTGAAACCGGGCGGGCGACTGGGCCTGAATACCCAGAACCCTGACAGGCCGCACGAATTGCGTCAGTTCATCGCCGAGGCCATCGCCGTCACCGGCCTGCCGTTTTCCGCCGCCGAGGTGCAGCCGACTGTCGGCGTTCCGCAGGCGGAGCTGGAGCCGCTGATAACAGCCGCCGGCTTCAGCAATTATATCGGAACGCTATACAGCTTCACCGATTTTTACGACGGTGTGGATGCGCTGATCGCCTCGTCGACCAGCAGCTCCTTCGGCAACTTCCTCGCCGTGCTGTCGCCGGAGCAGCAGGCCCGTCTGCGCCAGGAGATCGAGCGGCTGATCGAGACGCGGCGCACGCCCGAGGGCTTCAGGTTCACCCGCCATCTGACCTTCGCCACCGCCCGGGCCTGATTCCCGGAGGCGGCGCCGGCGGGAACGGAGACTACGCCGCGGGGGCCTTCACCGCATAGGCGGCGAGGAAGACCCTCACGGCACTCGCCACCGTGGCGTCGATCGTGGCCGGCGCCGGCGCCGTGTCGCCGCCGAACATCAGTCCCTTGACGATGTTGCCCTGGCACAGGTTGAAGAACTGGAAGGCGGCCATCTCGCAGTCATCGATCCTGAGGCGGCCGTGCCGGGTCTGGTCGGCGAGCAGGTCGGCAAGGCGCCTGCCGCCCATGCAGGGGCCGGTCTCGAAAAAGGCCTGGCCAATGCGTGGAAATTTCTCGGCCGCGCCCATCACCAGACGCACCAGCCGGATGTGGTCGGGCCGCACCATCATGGTCATGAAGGACGTCCCGATCCGGCGCAGCAGGCCCTCGACATCCGGATCCCCGGGATCGAATTCGAACAGCCGCTCCGCGGACTGGCTGCGGTCCACCTTGACGAGGGCCTGGAACAGCTCTTCCTTGCTGTCGAAATAGGCGTAGATCGTCGCCTTGGAGACGCCCGCCGCGCGGGCGATCTCGTCCATGCTGGAGCCATCGAACCCCTTGTCGAAAAACACGCGCCGCGCGCCATCGATGATGTCGCGGCGTTTCTTCGATTCCGTGTCCGTCCGTCCGTCCGTTGCCGGAACATGACGAGCGGCGCTGTGGTCGGGTCTGTTCATGGATGCCTCTTCGTCCACTGAAATAAGGCGCCGGGAAGCCCCTGTCAAAATATTTGACTAAACCGTTCAGTTTGATATTGTCACCACCATCGTAGAACTGAACGGTTTAGTCAAGCTCCAGGCGGGAAGAGAACGGACAAATGGTGCAGGCAGACAAGGTGGAAGCGGTAGCGCGGCCGCAGGGGCGGGGGGCCGTGTCGCTGCGCGGCAGGCCGCAGGTCGATGCCGTTCCCGACGAAGTGCCGGACGCGGCGGCTGTCGCGCCGGTGAAGCGCCGTCCGCGCCGGCGGCTGGTGATCGCCGGCGTTCTCGTGGCGCTGCTGGCCGGCGGTGCCTGGTACGGGCGCGAGTGGTGGCAGGTCGGCCGTTTCCAGGTGTCGACCGACGATGCCTATGTCGGGGCCGATACTTCCGTGCTCGCGGCCAAGGTCGGCGGGCATGTCGTCAGCGTCGACGTCACCTCCAACCAGTGGGTGAAGGCGGGCGACGTGCTCGTGCGCATCGACGACGGCGACTACGGCCTCGCGCTGCGTGCGGCGCAGGACAAGATCGCCACGCAGGAGGCGGCGCTCGGCCGCTTCGACGAGCAGATCAGGGCGGGGCAGACCAATGTCGATCAGGCAAAGGCACAGCTCGCCGCCGCGAAGGCCGAGCTGACGCGCGCGAGCGTGGAATACGAGCGCCAGAACCAGCTTGCCCGCTCCGACTTCGCCAGCCGCTCGGCGCTCGACAACGCGCGTGCCGCGCGCGACAAGGCGCAGGCGAATACGGATGCGGCGATCGCCGCCATCGCCTCGGCGCAGGCCGCCATCGCGGTGCTGGCTGCGCAGCGCACGGAGGCCGCCCGCCAGCTTGAGGAATATCGCACCGCGCGCGACAGGGCACAGCGCGACCTCGATTTCACCGTGGTGCGCGCGCCATTCGACGGCGTCGTCGGCAACCGGGCGGTGCAGGTGGGCCAGCTCGTGCAGCCCGGCACGCGCCTCGCGGCGCTGGTGCCGCTCGACGCCGTCTATGTCGACGCGAACTTCAAGGAAACCCAGCTCGGGCGCATCCAGCTGGGCCAGAAGGTGCATATCGTGGTCGACGCCTATCCGGATGAGGATTTCCAGGGCACGGTGCAGAGCATTTCCCCTGCTTCCGGCTCCGTGTTCAGCCTGTTGCCGCCGGAGAACGCCACCGGCAATTTCACCAAGATCGTGCAGCGTATTCCGGTGCGCGTGGCGCTCGATCCGGCGGCGACGGGCAAGCATGAACTGCGTCCGGGCATGTCGGTCACCGCGGTGGTCGATACCCGCACCGGTGGCCATTCGTGACGACGGGGAAGGGCGCCGTGTCCGGCGCCACGGCCCTCCCGGCCCAGCCGGCAGGATCGGCCCAGCCGGCAGGATCGGCCCAGCTCGACGGAAGGCGGATGTTCGCCTTCTTTTGCATGGTGCTGGGCATGTTCATGGCGATTCTGGACATACAGATCGTCTCGGCCTCGCTCGCCGAAATCCAGGCGGGGCTCGCCGCCTCGTCGGACGAGATATCCTGGGTGCAGACATCCTATCTCATCGCCGAGGTGGTGATGATCCCGCTGTCCGGCTTCCTGTCGCGCGCGCTGTCCACGCGCTGGCTGTTCGTCGGTTCGGCCGCGGGCTTCACGGCCATGAGCTTCCTGTGCGCGACGGCGACGACGATCGACCAGATGATCATCTACCGCGCGCTTCAGGGGTTTCTCGGCGGCGGCATGATCCCGACCGTGTTCGCCTCGGCCTACGCGGTGTTCCCGCGTGAGAAGCAGCCCATCGTCGCGCCGATGATCGGCCTCGTCGCCACGCTTGCTCCCACCATCGGGCCGACGGTGGGCGGCTATCTGACCGACCTTTTCTCCTGGCACTGGCTGTTTCTGGTGAACGTGGTGCCGGGCATCTTCGTCATCATCGCCACGGCGACCCTGGTCGATTTCGACGAGCCGGACTTCGCACTGCTCGACCGCTTCGACTGGTGGGGCCTGCTGTTCATGGCCGGCTTTCTGGGCAGCCTCGAATTCGTGCTGGAGGAGGGCCCGACCAACGACTGGTTCGCGGATGAGGCGATCCTGTTCTTCACCGTCATCTGCGCCGTCTCGTCCATCGCATTCTTCGCCCGGGCGCTGACGGCGGCGGAGCCGGTGGTGGATCTGCGCGCATTCCTCAACCGCAACTTCGCCACGGGTTCGGCCTTCAGCTTCGTGATGGGCATCGGGCTCTACGGGCTGACCTATCTCTACCCCCTCTATCTCGGCCGCGTGCGGGGCTATTCGGCGCTCATGATCGGCGAGACCATGTTCGTGACGGGCATCTCTATGTTCCTCGCCGCGCCCCTCGTCGGGCGGCTGACGACGAAGCTCGACCCGCGCCTGATGATCGGCATCGGCTTCGCCGGGTTCGCGCTCGGCACCTGGCAGGTGACCGGGATCACCAAGGACTGGGACTTCTGGGAATTGCTCGTGCCCCAGATCCTGCGCGGCACTTCGCTGATGCTGGCCATGGTGCCCATCAACAATCTCTCTCTTGGCACGCTGCCCCCGGCCCAGCTCAAGAACGCCTCGGGCCTGTTCAACCTCACACGCAATCTGGGCGGCGCTGTCGGCCTCGCGCTCATCAACACGGTGCTGAACAACCGCTGGGATCTGCACCTCGTCCGCTTGCACGAGCATGTGCAATGGGCGAGCGCCACGGCCGTCGAGCGGCTGGGCAACATGGCGCAGGCCTTCGCCGGCCTCGGCTCGGACGCGCAGTCCGCCGCGCTGAAACAGATGGCGGGGCTGGTGCGGCGGGAAGCGCTCGTCATGGCCTTCGCCGACGTCTTCTTCCTGCTCACCTTCCTGTTCCTCAGCCTCGTGATCGCCGTGCCGCTGATGCGCCGGCCGGCGCAGCCCGGTGCGGGCGGGGGCGGGCATTGACCGGCTTGGCGTGCCGTTCAGACGTCCCGGTCCGCGCCCCAATGCCGCGAGATGCGCGGCAGGCTGGTCTCGATCCAGTCCGCCAGATCGCGGACCTTCTCCGCCGCTTCCTCGCCGAGCGGCGTGAGGGTGTATTCCACATGCGGCGGCACGATCTTGTAGGCCTTGCGTTCGACCATGCCATCGTTTTCCAGCCATTGCAGCGTCTGCGCCAGCATGCGCTCGCTGACGCCGCCGATCCGGCGGCGGAGATCGCCGAAGCGCAGCGTGCCCGACCGCAGCGCGATCAGGACCAGCACGCCCCAGCGGCTGGTGAGATGCCGGAGCACCTCCCGCGAGGGACAGGCCGCCGCCATCAGATCGCCGCGCCCGAGCTTCTCGGACAGCGACAGCGGCCGTTGCGGCGCGGGGGTGAGACGATTGGCAGCGGAAGACATTCAAGCTAACCTTTTTGTGCGTACTTACGAAAAGTCACCGAAGGCGGTATATGACATGGATTACCCAACGCAACAAGGAGTTCGCCCATGACTATCGCCGTTACCGGAGCAACCGGCCATCTCGGCCGCCTCGTCATCGCGAAGCTGAAGGAGAAGGTCGCCCCTTCCGATATCGTCGCGCTCGTGCGCGATCCCGCCAGGGCCGCCGATCTCGGCGTCGAAGCCCGCGCGGCGGACTACGAGAAGCCCGAAACCCTGGAGAAGGCGCTCGCGGGCGTCGACAGGCTTCTGCTCGTTTCCTCGAACGCTATCGGCCAGCGTGCCGTGCAGCACCGCAACGTCATCGATGCGGCGAAGAAGGCGGGCGTGAAGGAGATCGTCTACACCAGCCTGCTGCATGCCGACACCTCGCCCCTGACCGTGCTGGCGGAGGAGCATGTCGCGACCGAGGCGGCGCTGAAGGCGTCGGGCATTCCCCACGTGATCCTGCGCAACGGCTGGTACACCGAAAACTACACCGGCTCTGTGCCCGGCGCGGTGCAGGCGGGCGTCTTCGCCGGCAGCGCGGGCGAGGGCCGGATATCGTCGGCGACGCGCGCCGACTACGCCGAGGCCGCGGCCGTCGTTCTCGCGGGTGAGGGCCATGCCGGCAAGGTCTATGAACTCGCCGGCGACGACGCCTACACGCTCGCCGGCCTCGCCGCCGAAATCTCGAAGCAGACCGGCAAGGACATTCCCTACAGGAACCTGCCGCAAGCGGAATATGCCGCCGTTCTCAAGGGCGTCGGCCTGCCGGAAGGCCTCGCGGAAGCCATCGCGCTCTTCGACGTCGGCGCCTCCCAGGACGGGCTGTTCGACGACGGCCATCAGCTCTCGACGCTGATCGGCCGTCCGACGACGCCGCTCGCGGATGCTGTCGCGGCGGCCCTGAAGGCGTAGTACCGCGCGAAACATCGCGATGCCGGTCCCGGCCGTTCCGGCGGGGCCGGCATCGTCACACGGTTGTGAGATGTCCGGGGGGCGCGGCCAAGCTATCGGTCGGTGCGGAACGGACGCAACGGAGGCATGGTCCCATGAGCATCGTCGCCACGCGCAGGGCGCTTCTCGGCTTGGCTGGCGCCGCATCGCTGTCGGCGGCAATGGCCGGCGCCGTGCGGGCGGAGGGTGGAAGCTCCACCGCTTCCGCAGGGCCGGGCTTCGCGAACGGCACGCCTGTCAGCATTGGCGCGGCGGCGTTGCGGGTGCTCCGGCGCGATACGATGACGGCCTTCTACCGCGATGCCATCGGCCTGTCGCTGCTGGCGGAGGCGGACGGCCGGTCGGTGCTGGGCGTCGACGGCATTCCCCTGCTGACGCTCATCGATGCACCGGATGCGTCGTTCGAGCCGCCGACGCAGGCGGGGCTTTTTCATATCGCCTTCCTGATGCCGGAGCGCCGCGATCTGGCGCAATGGCTGGTGCACGCGGCTTACACCCGCGTGCCGCTGTCCGGCTTCGCCGACCACAATGTCAGCGAAGCCGTCTATCTGGACGATCCCGAAGGCAACGGGCTCGAAATCTATGCCGATCGTCCCGCCGACCGCTGGGAGTGGAAGGACGGCGTCGTCACCATGGGCACGCATCAGCTCGACATGGACGCCATCCTCGACCTGACGACGACGGAACGGGACACCTACCGCGGCGCGCCCGCCGGCCTGCGCATCGGCCACATCCACCTGCGCGTCGGCGACATTCCCGCCGGGCGCGGGTTTTACGAAAGGGCGCTCGGCCTCGCGTCCACGCGGGGCGACCGGCGTGATGCGGCCTTCCTGTCCTCGGGCGGCTATCACCACCACGTGGCGCTCAATGTCTGGAACAGCGCGGGCGCCGGCAGGCGCGATCCGCGCAGCACCGGGCTCGACTGGTTTTCCCTGCGCGTACGGGAGGCCGCGATTGTCGAAGCACAGTCGGCGCGCCTCGCCGCTGGCGGTCTGGCCGTGACGCCAGTGGAAAACGGCGTGGAGGCGCTCGACCCCTGGGGAACGCGGGTGCGGCTGCTGTCCGGCGCGGCATGACCCGGCCCGCAATCCTCCTGATCCGGCCAACGGTCCCGGTCCGGCGAAGCGCGTCCCGGTGCATTCCCGTGCGGCCGCCGGCGGCGCGGCACGCCGGTGACGTCCTATGACGATGTCCTCCTCCCCGGTGCTGCCGTCTCACCTGACCTTGCGCAAGCTCCGGATCGCGACCGGGCTTGTCATGTTCGTCTTCATGACGACGCACCTTCTCAACCATTCGCTGAACCTGATATCGCTGCCCGTGGCCGAGTCGGGGCTGCGATGGTTCGCGGCGTTCTGGGGTTCGGCGGCCGGCGGTGTGCTGCTCTACGGCGCGGTGCTGACCCACATCGGGCTGGTGCTCCATGCGCTTTACCGGCGCTGCAGCCTGCGCATGCAGCCGGAGGAAGCCTTTCAGCTCGTGCTCGGCCTGCTCATCCCGCTGTTCCTGATCGATCACGTGGTCGCCACGCGCGTCGCCCACGCCTTGCATGGCGAAAGGATCACCTATGAATCGGTGATCCGCTCGCTGTGGGTGACCACGCCGGTGTCGGGCGTGCGCCAGACGGTGGCGCTCGTCGTGGCATGGGCTCACGGCTGCATCGGCCTGCATTTCTGGCTGCGCTACCGCGACTGGTATCGGGATGCGTCGCCCTCGCTGCTCATGGGAGCGACGCTGTTGCCGGTGCTGGCGCTGCTCGGCTTTTCGGAAACCGGGCGCCTCCTCGCGCGGGCGCCGGCCCCCGTGTCGCCGCTGCCCGAACCGGAGGTGCTGGCGTCTGCGGACGCGGGCCTGCAGCTGGCGCGGTTGACGCTCTACGGCGCGTTCGGCGGCCTCCTCGCCGGCACGTTCGGGCTGCGTGGCCTGCGCCAATGGCGGGAGCGCGGCGCGACCATCGTGGTCCACTATCCGGGCAACCGCAATGTCAGGGTGCCGCGCGGCTTCACCGTGCTGGAGGCGAGCCGTGTCGGCCGCATTCCCCACTATGCCGTCTGCGGCGGCAAGGGCCGCTGCTCCACCTGCCGGGTGGAGGTGCTGGGCGATCCGGCCGCACTGCCGCCGCCGGACGAGCTGGAAAAGGCGACGCTGGAGCGGGTCGGCGCGCCGCCCGGCGTTCGCCTCGCCTGCCAGCTGCGGCCCGCGCACGACATCAGCGTAGCGCCCGTCCTCGTGCCGCACCGCAAGCGCAGCCGGCTGCTGGACGTCCGCGAGATGTCGCCGGGGCGGGAGCAGGAGATCGCGGTGATGTTCTGCGACATGCGCAACTTCACGGGCATGACCGAGAAGCGCCTGCCTTACGACACGGTGTTCCTCCTCAACCGCTATTTTGCCCTCGTCGGGCAGGCGGTCGAGGAGAGCGGCGGGCGCATCGACAAGTTCATCGGCGACGGGGCGATGGCGCTGTTCGGCATCGACAGCACGCCGCGCGACGGCTGCCGCGCCGCCTTGCGGGCGGCACGCAAGATCGCGGAGGACATCGAGCGGCTGCATCGTGAACTCGGCCTCGAATTTCCCGCGCCGTTGCGCGTCGCCATCGGCATCCATGCCGGACCGGCCGTCATCGGCGTCATGGGCTATGGCCGCGCGCGCAGCCTTACCGCCGTCGGCGACACCGTGAACGTCGCGAGCCGGCTGGAATCCGTCGCCAAGGAGCGCAACGCCACGCTTGTCGTGTCCGAGCCCGTCATGCGCATGGCACAGGTCGACACCGACGGCCTTCCCGCCGATGTCATCCAGGTTCGCGGGCGCGCGAAGCAGCTGCGCGTCTTCGTCGATCCGCCCGTTTCGCCGCCCTGATGCGCCTTTTGGGCGGGCGGCTTCAGTTCCGCGAGAGCGCAACGACCGGGTCGAGCCGGGCGGCGCTGCGGGCGGGCAGGAAGCCGAAGGCGACGCCGATCGCGGTCGAGCACAGCAGCGAGGCGGCAATCGCCGTCGGCGAGTAGATGAGGCTGAAGCTCGAACCGAGGAGATCGAACACGACTCCGAAGCTCAGCGCGAGGCCGATGCCACCCAGACCGCCGATGAAGCAGACGACGATAGCCTCGATGAGGAACTGCTGCATGATATCGCTCTGGCGCGCGCCGACCGCCATGCGCACGCCGATCTCGCCCACCCGTTCGGAAACCGTGACCAGCATGATGTTCATCACGCCGATGCCGCCGACGAGAAGCGAGATCAGCGCGATGGCGGCGATCAGCAGGGTCAGCGTTTCCGTGGTGCTGGTGATCGTCTGGCGGATGTCGTCCGTGTTGAGGATGAAGAAGTCCCGGGTGCCGTGGCGGGCGGTGAGAAAGGCCGTCGCCGCCTGCTCGGCCACGGCGGTCGACACGTCGTCGCTGACGCGCACCGTGATGCTGCGCAGCGTCGTGTTCCCCAGGAGCCGCGTCTGCACGGTGGTGTAGGGCAGATAAACGGACGGGTTCTGGCTGGAGCCGAAGCCGCTCTGCTGCGGCAGCGTGACGCCGACGATGCGCGCCGGCATCTTGCCGACAAGGATGACCTGCCCCACCGGGCTGCCGGGGAAGTTCGCGAACAGGGCCTTGCGGGTGTTTTCGTCGATCACAGCGTCCTGCGCCATCTGGCGCACGCCGGCGGTGTCGAAGAACTGCCCCTCCGCCAGCTTCACGCCGCGGGCGTCGAAGTATTGCTCGCCGACGCCGTTGACCATCGCGTTGATGGAAACCGCGCCGAACTGCAGCAGGTCATTCGTCGACACCGTCGGCGTAACGGCGGCGACGTAGGGCTGCGCGGCCAGCGCATGGGCATCCGCGACGACGAGCGTCGTGATCTTGCCTGAGCGCGTGTCGCCGAAATCCCTGCCCGCGAAAATCTCCAGCGTGTTGGTGCCGAGGCTGCTGATGTTGGCGAGCACCTGCTGCTGCGACCCCGTGCCGAGCGCCACCACGCAGACGACGGACGCGATACCGATGATGATGCCGAGCATGGTGAGGAAGGTGCGCAGCCGGTGTGCCCGCATCGACAGGAAGGCCATGCGGAACGCCTCGCGGAACCGGTCCGCACCCGCCCGCCATGGCCGCCGCGGTCGGGCGCCGTCCTCCGGCGGGGCGGCAGGCGCCGGGCGCGCGTCCGTGTCCGGAGTGACCTCAGGCTGCGTCTGCCTGTCGGCGACGATGGCGCCGTCGCTGATCTCGATGATCCGTTGCGCGCGCGCGGCCACCGTCATGTCGTGGGTGACGATGATGACCGTCTTGCCGGTGGCGTTCAGCTCCTGCAGGATGCCGAGCACTTCCTCGCCGCTGCGCCGGTCGAGCGCGCCCGTCGGTTCGTCCGCCAGAATGACGTTGGCGCCGTTCATGAGCGCGCGGGCGATGGACACACGCTGCTGCTGTCCGCCTGACAGCTGCCCCGGCCGATGGTTCAGGCGGTCGGCCATGCCGAGGCGGCCGAGCAGTTGCGCCGCGTGCTTCCCGCGCTCCGCCGGTGACAGGCCCGCGTAGATGGCCGGGATTTCGACATTGCCCACCGCCGTCAGCTCCGGCAGCAGGTGGTAGCGCTGGAAGATGAAGCCGAAATGCTCGCGCCGCAGGGCGGCGAGCGCATCGCTGTCGAGTTCGGACGTCTCCCGCCCGTCGATCCGGTAATGGCCTGCGGTCGGCCTGTCGAGGCAGCCGAGGATGTTCATCAGCGTCGATTTGCCCGAGCCGGAAGCGCCGACGATGGCCACCATCTCTCCGGCGCGGATCGTCAGGTCGATATCCTTCAGCACGACGAGCGTGCCGTCACCGGCCGGAAACTCGCGGCGCAGTTTTTCGAGGACGATGAGCGGCGCGCCGTCCGCTCCCGCGCTGCCGGGCCGTTGCGTGCTCATCGCGTCAGAACCCCATTGGCGAGGGCGGGCCGCGCCGGGCGGGCGTCGCGCTGGTGGCCGTCGCCGAATAGGTGCCCATCACGATCCGCTCACCCTCCTCAAGACCGGAGAGTACCTCGGCCGTAATCTTGTTATTGAGGCCGATTTTCACCTGCCGCGTCGCGATCTGCCCGGAGGGCTCCAGCACCTGCACGCCATGAGTGCCGTCCCCGCCCGCGGCGCCGAGCGCCGTCGCGGGAATGGTGAGCGCGCCCTGCGCGCGCCCAAGCACGATGTGCACCTCCGCCGTCATGTAGGTGCGCAGCCGGCCGTCCGGGTTCGGGATGTCGAAGACGCCGTTGTAATAGATTGCCGTGGAGGCGGTCGAGGACGACGAGGACGCACTGCTGAGCGAGGTGCTAAGGCTGCTGTCGCTGGTGATGGATTCGGGGGCGGGCTCGATGCGCCGCAGGGTGGCGTCGTAGCGCCGGTCCGGCTCACCGAGGATGGTGAAGTAGACCGGCTGGCCCGGCGCGACCCGGACGACATCGGCTTCGGAAATCTCCGCCCGCACGGTCATTGTGTCGAGCTGCCCGAGAACGACGATGGTCGGGGCGGACTGGACGGCATTCACCGTCTGCCCCTCCTGCGATACGACGGCCAGCACCGTTCCGTCGATGGGCGCGGTGATGCGGGTGTAGCCGAGGTTGGCGCGTGCGTTCTCGACGGCGACTTCAGACTCGATAATCTGGGCGTCAAGGGCTTCGATCTGGGCGCGGATCACGCCGACGTCGGCCTGCGCCGTATCGAGATCCGCCTGCGAGGAGGCGCGCTGTGCCGCCATCCGGCGCTGGCGCTCCAGCGTGATCTCGGCGAGCTTGAGGCTCGCCTGTTTCTCGGTCCGCTGCGCGCGGACGTTCGCGAGCGCGGCCTGCGCGGTGCGTAGCGCGTTTTCCTGCGTGACCGAATCGATTTCCGCGATCAGGTCGCCCGCCTTCACCTGCTGCCCGAGTTCGACATGCAGCGTGGTGACCCGCCCGGACACCTGCGCGCCGACCGCGACCAGCCGCACGGGCTTGAGGATGCCGGTGGCGAGTACGGTCACCTCGATGTCCCCGCGCGTCACGGGCGCGGTCATCACGTTGGCGGATTGCGCGGCCGTCCGGTTTTTCTGCCAGAACCAGTATCCCGCGCCGGCGCCGGCGACGGTCAGCAGGAGGAGCAGGATTCTCGTGATCGTCCGCGCCCGGTTTCCAGCACTCATGAACGGCCCGGTTCCCACGAGGGGAAGGACGTGGCGGAGAAGGTCATGCGTGTGCTCCCGTTCCAGGCAAGTCGATGCGTGCGATCAGTCCGTGCGGCGTGTTTTCGTGCAGCGAGAGCCGCCCGCCGTGGGCGCGGGCGAGCGAGCGGGCGATGGCGAGGCCGAGCCCGAACCCCTGGCCGGAGCGCACGGGACGCTCCTCTTCCACTCGGCCGAACGGCTTCAGCGCGGCTTCCCGGCGGGCCACCGGGATGCCGGGCCCGTCGTCCTCCACCGTCAGCACGATGCCGTTGCCCTCGCCGTAGCGCAAGCGGACGACGACGTGGCGGGCGTAGCGCACGGCGTTGTCGACGAGGTTCGTCAGCACGCGGTGCATGTCGTCGAGCCGCCCGAGGCAGACGAGATGGTCCGGCCCCACATAGGTGACAGGATGGCCGAGATCCGAGAATTCGTCGGCGACGGTCTGCGCGATGCTGGCGAGATCGATGGTGGAGAGCGCGGCCTCCGCCCGCTCGTCACGGATGAACGACAGCGCCGAACGCAGCATGGCGTTCACCTGGTCGAGATCGCGCTCCATCTGCGCGCGCGCGGCCGCATCCTCGATGAACTCCGTCCGCAGCCGCAGGCGGGTGATGGGTGTCCGCAGGTCGTGGCTGACGGCGAGCAGCATCTGGGTGCGCTCGTCGACCAGTTCCTTGATGCGGTCGCGCATCCGGTTGAATGCGCGCGCGGCACGCTGAAGCTCTTCCGGTCCCTGTTCGGGCAGCGGCAGGTGCTCCCTGTTGACGTCGAAGCTCTCAGCCGCTTCCGTGAACCGGCGCAGCGGCGCCGTCACCGCCGTGATCGCCCAGACGGTCAGCAAGACGAGCACCGGCATGAGGAAGCCCAGCATCACCAGCAGACGGATCGAGACCGGCGGGGCCGACGGCCCTTCCGGCACGCCGGAGGCCGCCAGGACGATGCCGTTCGACAGCCGCAGCGCGATTTGTTCCGGCGCGTCGGGCGTCTCCGGACGGTGAAAGACGGCGACATCGGCGCCGAGGCGGTGGGCGATGACACGTGCAGGCGGCGTGTCCGGCGAAGCTGAGGCCGCCGCCCACGGCGGCAACTGCATGGATACAGTGAGCCAAGGATACTCCCGCGCCACAGCGACGGTGAGGGCGATGCGCGCCGCGCCGTCGGGAATGGTCTCGAACAGGCGGGCGATGGTGACGAGTTCCCATTCCCGGCGTTCGTTCTCATGCTCGGCGGGCGCGGGCACAAGAAGGAAGAAGGCCGCCGATATCACGATCTGCGACAGAATGACCGAGGCAATGATCAGCAGCGCGATCTGCCCGGCGATGCGGCGCGGATGGAAAACTTTCACAAAACCGGGAATCATTGCCGCTCCACCCTGGCGGCGAACATGTAGCCGCTGTTGCGCACGGTCTTGATGAAATGGGGGTCGCGCGGGTCCTGCTCCAGCTTCTGCCGCAGGCGGCTGATCAGGATATCGACGCTGCGGTCGAACGGCCCGGCTTCCCGTCCCCGCGTCAGGTCAAGCAACTGCTCGCGCGTCAGCACGCGCTGCGGACGCATGCAGAGCGCGAGCAGCAGGTCGAACTCCGCCCCGGTCACCGCAACCCGCGCGCCGTTCGGATCGGTGAGGTGATGCTGGCGCGCGTCCACCACCCAGCCATCGAACGTGTAGATGGCCATGTCCTTCCCGGCGAGCGCGCCGTCCTGCGCCGTGCGCCGCAGCACGGCGCGGATGCGTGCCATCAGTTCGCGAGGGTTGAACGGTTTGACGAGATAGTCGTCGGCGCCCATCTCCAGCCCGACGATGCGGTCTATCTCGTCGCCGCGCGCTGTCAGCATCAGCACCGGAACCGTGGAACCGCCGCGCAGGCGGCGGCAGATGCTGAGCCCGTCCTCGCCCGGCAGCATGAGATCGAGCACGATGAGGTCGATGCGGGCGTCGGCAAGGATGCGGTCCATGGCGCGACCGTTTGCGGCGACCGATGTCCTGAAGCCGTTCTTGTCCAGATAGCGGGCAATGAGCGTGCTTATATCCGGATCGTCCTCGACGACGAGGATATGAGGCTCGTCACTCATGTCCCGCACGGGCTCCTTCACTGCGAATGTTTGCACTGCGAATGCTTGCTTGCGGAACCAGTTAGCCCATTAGCGGAACCGAGGAAATCACAAATTTTTTTCCGGTTGTTTCCCGGCGCGCGGGGGAAACAACCGGAAACAATCGGAAACAAACACTCTTCCGGCCTGAATATGGGAGAAACAAACGCCGGCGATGGTGCGGCATCGCGAAGGAGTTTCGGATGCATGCACGTCTTCCGCTGCCGTCGTGGCGCGCCTGGAGCCAGATCGTGCCGCGCGGCCTGCCGCCCTATAACAGAACGACGAAAATGCTGATCGCGCTCGGCATACCGGGCCTTGCCGCCGTTGCCGTTGCCGGCGCTCTCTTCATGACGGCGAAGCGCGAGGCGCTCGACGGCTATACGCTCGTGCGGCTGCGGACCATCGAGGCGCAAGCTGAACAGATCGAGGGTGACTACATCCTGCTCGCAGGCGATTCCCACACCGAGCGGCTGTACCTGCCCACGCTCTGCGGCCTGCCGACGCTCAACGCCGGCCTCTCTGGCGCGACGCTCGACGACGTGTCGTCGGTGATCGCCGCAGCGAAGATCAGGCCGCCGAAGCTGACGCTGCTCACCATCGGCACGAACGAGGCCAATCTCAAGCGCAGGCCCGACGCCTACGATGCCGTCATCCGCTTCCGGCGGAATCTGGACAATCTGCTGTCCGTGCTGCGCTGGCGGTCGCGTCGGGTGGTCGTCTCGCAGATTCCGCCGTTGCAGGAGGGCGGGGCGGCGGCATTCTCCAGCTCCGCCATTGCCGCGTTCGACGCCGTCATCGGCAACACCTGCACGGGGGAGACATGCGCGCGCGTCGCGCTGTTTCCCCCCGCCGATGCCGGAAGCGAGGACGGCGCGCTCTATGCCATGGACGGCATCCACATCAACCGCCTTGCCGACAGGATCAACGTTCATGCTCGCGAGATATGCAGTAATTCAAATTAAATTTCGATTAAAACGAAATATTTAATAATGAAAATAAAATTCAGAAAAATATGAAAAATGACAAGGAGCAGCATATGTTGGATATACAGCTCATCAGCATCGCGGTCACATCGTTTATCGGATTCGTGAACGCGGTTCCGCCCCGCCTGATCCTGCGGCGGCTAAGGATGGCGCGGGGCAAGGGAGAAGGCCGATGAAGACGGTGGTCGTCCTGATGCTGCTGGCCGGTTGCGATTGCGACGGCGTCGTGTGCAGGGACGTCCGCACGGTGTCGTCCGGCTGGTCGAGCGTCGAGGCCTGCCGGGCCGCGATCGGCAAACAGATCGCGTCGGAGCGCGCGTCCTATCCGCTCGTGACCGCCCGCTGCACGGTGAAAACTCCCGGGAGCGCGCCGCTCCTGCTTTCGCATTACGGCGATCCGGCATCGCCTGCCGCCATCCCGCCCCTCGACGTTTCGCCACCAGCCGGGCCCGCGCGGCCGTCGGGCACGCGGGAGCATGTCGTCGCCTTCCTTGACAGTTCCGTCGCGTCGGTCAGAGCCACGGTCGCGTCGGCCGGAGGCATCGCGGCGGGCGAACTGTTGAGCTGGCTACGCCTGCCGTTATAGGCGGCGGCACCTCCTACGGCGCGGCGAACTCCAGATCGAACCATGCACCGGGTTCGAGTGTGCGCGTGTCGAAGAGCTGCGCCCGTGCCGCGATCGTCGCCAGCGTTTCGGTATCGGGAACGCCCTCATAGGCACCCACGCGCGTCGAGACCACGGCGCGCCGTTGCCGTCCGTCGGGTGCGGTCTCGGGCAGCACCTTGTCTGTGACGACGGGCGGCGTGCCGTTCCTGCTGCCGTGATGGCTGACCTTGAGAAAATGCACGGGCCGCAAGAGCCCCCGACGGTCCATGATCTCCCAGCTTTTCTCTTCCGCATCGCCCGGAAACAGCAGACGCCAGCCTTCCCATTCGAGTTCGATCACCACGCTCGAATTGTTGGCGGCCTTGTCGATGGTACGCAGATTGCCCGCCATGCCGTTCGAGCGGAAACGGACGAGATCGAAAAAATCGCCGGCGGAGACGCCGGCCGGCGGCGTGACCGTCTGCGCGGGAAAGGCGGTCGGCACGGCATTGCCCGCCATGGCGCCGAACATGTCCGGCCCCAGCCGGCCGTAATAGATCGATGTATCCTCCTCCGGGGCGAGGATGCGCACCTGCGTGCGGCGGAACGGGTGGCTGCCGCCGACCGGCGCCTCACGATGAATATAGAGCGGATGGTCCGCGAGCTTGCGGATATGGTCGACGCAGTCCTTGCTGGCACGCGGGTTGTTGATGGCCAACAGCGCGGCGACGCCCGGCGGCACGGGCGCGGCGCTCTTGCGGAAGAACTTCGTCACGCTCCTGATGAGGGCGAGCGCGAGGGAACGTTTCTTCCGTGCCTCCGGAAAGCGCCGGTAATAGTCTTCCGCCGACGAGGCGGTCATCCATACCCGCGCCGCGCGCACGGTAATATCGAGCTTCTTCGCACCGTACAGCAGCCCCTGGATATGGTCCATGTGCTCATGGGTCATCAGATAAAGGTCGACCGGCTTGCCGGCGAGTTCGTCCCGGATGTTTTCGAGCACCTTCCTGAAGACGGAATCGTCGCCGCCGGCGCCGGCGAGCGCGTTGCCGACGTCGATCAGCAGATGGACGACAGTCTCCTCGCCATTGCCGTCGATCTCGGGAATGCTGACCAGAATGGCGTCGCCGAACAGCACGTTGTAGATGCGGACCCTGAGCGCCTGCATGTCAATGGCCCCTCATATGCAGCATCTGCCCCATGGCGCGCAGCCGCAGCGTGCGGTTCTGGATCTGCACGTCCGGAGAGCCGATTTCCAGCAATCCCTTGTCGAAGCAGTCGGCCACGTAGGCCAGCCGCATGGCGTTGTTCGCCGCCGTCGCCTCCGCCTGCTGGGAGGGATGGCGCGGGCTCGTCGACAGCAGCGCGCGAACCTCGCCGGTATCCCGGTCGATGACCAGCGTGCTGCCGTAGATGATGCTGATCTCATCGAAGAACCCGCCTCCCTGGTCGACCGTGCGGTTCTCCCGCCACGCCACCTTGAAGAGGCATTCGTGCGTCTCGGCCTCGCCGGTCGACCTGTAGACCGTCTTGACGACCGAGAGACGGGGGCGCACGTCGAAGGGCACGTTGGGCGGAATCATCAGCGCCTCGCGGTGCTTCTCGGCGAACTGGTAGGCCGACCAGTCGCTGCGGACGAGCAGGTCGAGGTCGAGATCGGCGGGCAGCGCGAGCGTGGGCGGGGGCGAGACGAGTTCGCCGGCATCGGCCACGATGCCCCGGCGCACGAACTCCTTCCTGATGAAGGCGCGCGCATCGTCGTCATCGGGATTGGAGGCGGTATCGGCGGCGATCAGCGCCCGGCCGTAGTCGGCGAAGGAGATTTCGCCCGGCGGCAGATAATCCAGCCCGCGAAAGACGATGCGCTTGAACTTGTTGCCCGCGATGGCGAGCGCCCTGCCGGAGGCCTGGTAAAGCTCCTCGTCGCCGGGGCCGGCGGCCTGCCCGCCTTCCTCCTCTTCGAGGCCGCCCGCGCCCGCGGCGATCGCGCGCTTGATGTCGTCGTGCTCCTTCACCAGCAGCAGGTAGAGCGCACCCGACAGCACCTCGCTGATGTCGTGCGGGTCGTGCGACGCCGGTCGCCTTCCCTGGCCGCTGAAGGAGACGCCGCTGTTAAGATCGCGCAGCGGGCGCGCGTCGCCGGCGACCGCGGCGCCGAAATGGTTGGCGATCTCATTGAAGGCGCCGGCATTGCGCAGGTCGCCGCGCGACAACCTCAGCACTTCCAGCCGCAGCCGGCGCGTGCGGATGGCGAAGATGACGGCACTGAGATCGGCGATCGCCTCGTGCAGGCCCAGCGCTTGTGGCGACGTCGCGTCGTAGAGATCGGGGGCGATGCCGTCGAGGATGGCGTGCGTCGTCTCGTGGGCGACGATGTCCGGCGACAGGCAGGTGTAGACGGTCGTGTCGGCGCCACTCACCGTCGCCTCGAAAAAGAAGAACTGCAGGCTGCGGGAATCGCGGTGGTAGAAGGCGTTCGCCATGCGGCCGGCGCGCGGCACGACGAGCAGCTGCTCACCGTCGAACGCCCAGCGCAGCGGCCGGCCGAGCACGTCCGCCTCCTCGAACATCGCCATGGTCTTCATGACCGCCCCGAACACGCTGACCTGCTGGAAATCGGCGGCGTGCGGCCGCGTCGGATCCTTGATCCGGTAGCGGCCGAGCTTGGCGCCCTTCTTCGGCGGCACGAAGGGCGCACCGGCGTTGACCGCGCCCGTGTCGGGATCGATGTCGACGACGGCGACGCGGCGGCAGACCGGTCCGTCGAGCATCGCCTCCGTGGCCTTGTAGTCCCATCCTTCCAGCAGGTCCCTGCCGTCGTCGGCGCTCACAGGGTCCCGCACCATGTATTGCAGCCGCACCTTGCCCGTTGCCGCGGTGTTTTCGGTCGCCATGTCCGTCTCCTGCCGATCCGGTCCTACTGGTCCGTGACGGCGAACTGGACCGCCGGCGAGTTGCCCGGCAGGCCCGTGAAAGCGGCCTGGAACAGCCCCGGCTGCCCGGCCGGCTCAAGGATCAGCCGAAGCTGGGGAACCGCCGGCCCCTTGTAGGCGACCGTGACCGGCGGGCCGAAGGGGGCGAAGGGCGTGGCGGGATCGTCGGTCCGCATGAGCGCGATTGTGCCGCTGATCTCGCCCGTGGGGGAGGGCGGCACGAGCAGCAGTTCGATCGTTTCCGATTTCTTCAGCGAGATGGCGTGCACCGACAGGTCGACGGCGGGCGCGACGCCCAGCGGCGGTGTGGGAGAGGCCGCGCCGAGCAGGCGATAGAACACCGGCTTGAAGGCGGTGGCGGTGAAGAAGCTCGCGTGCTCGCCCACCACGGCCTGCTTCTGCCCCAGCCGGGGGAACGCGCTCCACACCGGCACCGTGCCGTCGCCGGCGTCGTCCGATACGGTGATTTTCGGCTCGCCGTGGCCGAAGTTGATGCGCGTCGCCGTCTTGTGTCCCGTTCCCGCGAAATAGAAGTAGCGGACGTGCGCGGGCGCGGCCCCGCGGCCGAGTGTGTCGTGGACGTAGCGGGCGCGCTCCAGCAGCGCGGGATTGAGGCCGAGCGCCGCCGAGACCTGCGGGTCGTAGATATCGAGCGGGTCGAGCGTCTCGCTGGCGATGTTCCAGCACGCGGCTTCGCCGGGGGCCGGCAGAAGCTGGTAGCCGGACGGGTAGCGGGGGTCGTTCGCAAGGTCGCGGAAATCCGCCGCGCTGATGCCGAGCGTGCTGTCGAGGCCGAGAACGCGCGCCAGCGCCAGCGGCGCGCCGAGATGCGGCGTGGCGAGTGCCAGAAAGCTGCCGATCTTGCCGAACCAGGGCTCGGCATCATATTTTCCGGATTCGAGCACGAGGCGCGATATCAGCCCGCCCATACTGTGGGCGATGAGCGTGATTGACGTCGCGCCCTCGTCGTGGCGTTTCGCGATCGTCTCGGCCAGCTTGCCGGCCGTCGTTTCGAGGTCGAGGCGCCAGTCGTATGGAAAGATCGTCAGCTTCTTGTCGGCGCCGTCCTCCGGAAATCCGATTTCCGACAACTGCCTGATGAGCGGACGGTAGAAATCGAAACACAGGACATTGCGGATGACGTCGCCGGCGACGAGATCGTCCCGCATCAGATCGGCCTTGCGTCTGTAGCCGAACTGGGTCTCCCACGCCGTCGGCGGCCATACCTCCTGTCCGTCCGGTGTCCTGAGGGCGGTTCCCATGATGCCGGGAACGAAAATGACGCTTTCCATGAGGTCCCCCTGTTCCGTCTGCTCGCGTGACATTCTCTCGCCCGCGTGACCTGTCGGAGCCGGACAGGTGCCGCGCCCGGCCACTCACCCGCCGCATGCAGCGAGGCACGCGCCCCGGCGCCGTCCGCGCGGGGTGTAACAGCAGATATATACTGACAGTATGCCGATATGTATTATTACAAGGACCTGACTATCTTTTCACCGGAGGATGAAATTTATAAGACAGGGCGTCCCGTGCACTGTCGTTTGACAGAATTCCCATCCGGAAAAGCTTGGCCGCAAGTTTGATCTTGTCCCGACGCAAGCGTCAAGCGCTTTCTTGCGCCGGGACGATATTACCGGTCGAGCGACCGCACCCGCTCCACCGGCGCAGCGGCGCGCGGCTGCGCTTTCGTGAGGATCATGCCGGCATAATGGAAGACGAAGGCCGCGATCGCGGTGGCTGGCGCGGAAACCTCCGCATAGGGGCCGCCGGCCAGGTAAAGGGCGATGCCGAGCGCGGTCGCGGCAAACCAGGCAATCAGGCCGCAGGGCTCGAAGGCCGGCGCGTTGGCGACGCGGCCGGCCATAGCGTCGTCCGCCGCGCCCGCATGGCCTCGGCCGGCGATGTAGGCGAGGGCGACGGCAACCCAGGCGACCACGAAAATGCCCTGATAGGCGAGTGCCTGCAGCAGATAGCCGAAGACGTCCGCCAGCATCAGCACATAGACGACGGCGCCGACCGCCACGGCCCAGCCGATGCGCCCGAAGGGCAGCCTGCCGAGCGGCGACAGCAACGCTTCCATGTTGACGGCGGCGAGATAGTAGTTCGCCGTATTGATGCGCGTCTGCGTCACCCAGACGAAGACCAGCCCCCAGACGCCCATCAGCTTGAGCAGCGCCAGCAATACGGACACTTCCGAAATCGCCCCGTCGTTCGGGACGGAACCCACCATGAAGATGCCGAACAGGCCGCTGACCAGGAATGCCATCAGGTAGAACGGCACCCCGAAGTTGAAGAAGGCATGATAGTCTGCATCTTCCTTGCGGCCGAAACGGGCATAATCGAAGGTGAACATCATGAGCACCCAGATGCCCATGTAATAGACGAAGCAGGACCACCAGCCGCCGGCGGGCGGACCACCGGCAGGGCCGAGGCGCAGCCAGTTGTCGCTGTAGCCGTATTCGGCGATGACAAGCCCCGTCGCCGTCACGAGACCGAGAAGGTAAACCGGCAGCAGCACGCCGTTGAACTTGTCGAGCCAGTTCTGGATGCTGCCAAAGATCAGCAAAGCACTGTAGATAACGACGATGAGCGCCGCGACCTGATACGATATAGCAGGAAATACCGTATTGATCCCCACGGCGATGACCGAGCCCTCGAAAACCGCATAGTAGATGGCTGTCGCGCAGAAGATGAGCGTCGCGATGCTCGCGCCGATACTGCCGAAGAGGATGCGCGAGAACAGCGCCACCGACAGGCCGGTGCGGATGGCGAAGCGGCTCAGCACCGCATTGATCGCGCCGTAGGTGATCACCGACAGCAGCATGCCGATTATGGCGTTCCACGTGCCGAAATTGAGCGCCATCGAGGCACCGACCACGATGTAGAAGACAGCGCTGCACACGGCCCACCAGGCCATGGTCAGCCCTGCCTTCGACATGCGTGCGTTCTCGGGCACGGCGACGGCCGAATAGTCGAGGGTGCCGGTCTCCCCTCTCTCCGTTGTTCCCTGATGTGCCATGATAGGTTCCCCTCGCATTTTGTCATGCGTCTGTTGTGTCGTTCCCGGTGGCGTATCGCCGTCTCGTGCGGGCCCTGTCGGGCGCCGCACGGTTGGCCGCCGTTCAGTGAGGAGCGCTCGCCGAATGGCGGGCGGACGCTATCAGCACGTAGCTGCCGCTTTCGTGCAGTTCTGCCGTCCAGCCGGGTTCGACGACGATGGTCGTCGTCTCCTCCTCGATGATGGCGGGGCCTTCGAGGCGGTCGCCGGCGCCGAGCAGGTTGCCGTCGTAGACGGGGGCGGGCCGGTATACGCCGTCGCGCGAGAAGATGGCGTCGCGCACGCCCTTCTGCGCGTGCCCGGCGCCGCGCCCGGCGGCGAGCCTGTTCCTGCCCGGCTTGTCGACCACGCCGTACAGCGTGCTCTCGATGTTGACGACCTCGACGGTGTTGTTCGGCTCGCTGTAGGTGTAAAGTTGCTCGTGGCGGCGGTGGAAGGCGTCCTTCAGCCGGTCCACGGTGCTTGCATCGATGTCGAAGACGTCGACCTCGACCGTGCATTCGTGGACCTGTCCGACATAGCGCATGTCGAGGCTGCGGCTCATGCGGATGCGGCTGTCGTCGAAGCCGTCCTTGCGGAGCTGTTCCCGTCCGTTCGCTTCGAGTTCCTGGAACAGCCCGTTGATGCGGGCATAGGCGTCGCCGTTGTCGAGACGGGCGGGGCAGGTCGCCATGTGGTTGTATTTCATGTCGGAGATGATCTGGCCGAAGGCGCACAGGCCGGAGGCCAGTTTGGGGATCAGGATGCGATCGATGCCCATCTCGCGGCCGATCGCCGTGATGTGCGCGGCCGTCGCCCCGCCCGCGCACGCGAGGACGAAGTCGCGCGGATCGTAGCCGCGCTCGATGGATACGCGCCGGATGCCGTTCACCATGTTGGCGTTGACGATGGTGAACATGCCGTAGGCGGCCTGCTCCAGGCTGATGCCGAGCGGCCCGGCGATGCGTGTCTCTATCGCAGCCCGCGCCCTGGCGACATCGAGCGGCAGCCGGCCGCCGACGAGGCCCTGCGTGTTGAGGTAGCCGAGGGCGAGATTGACATCCGTGGTGGTCGGCTCCGTGCCGCCCCGGCCGTAGCAGGCCGGCCCCGGATCGGAACCCGCGCTTTGCGGGCCCATCTGCAGCAGGCCCATGTCGTCGATCCAGCCGATGGAACCGCCGCCGGCCCCCAGCGTCTCGACCTGGATCATGGGCACACCGATGCGGTAGCGCAGGAAATCGATGTTCTTGTTCAGGTTGGTGACGCCGTCGTACGTCAGGGTGATGTCGAACGACGTGCCGCCCATGTCGACGGTGATGACGTTCCGGTAGCCGAAGGGCTCCGTCACGTGCAGCCCGGCGCGCGGCGCGGAGGCAGGGCCGGAGTTGATGGCGTAGACCGCGTGGTCGGCCACGAAGCCGCCCACCGCAAGGCCGCCGTTGGACTGGAAGTAGCGCACCGGCGCGCGGGCGCCGTGCGTGCGGAAATAGGCGTCTACCGCCGTCACGTAGCGTTTCAGGATCGGGGAGAGGTAGGCGTTTGTGACGGCTGTCGAGGTGCGGGTGTATTCGCGCACCTGCGGATAGAGATCGCTGCCGACGGTGAGCGCCACGCCCGGCATCATCTCGCGCACGATCGAGGCCGCCCGCCGCTCGTGTTCGGGCTGCAGCACCGACCAGACGAAGGAAATCGCCACCGATTCGATCCCCTCGCGCAGGAACAGCCGGCAGGCTTCGCGCACGTCCTCCTCCTCCAGCGGCACGCGGATATCGCCGTTCGAGAGCACGCGCTCCCGCACGCCCCGGCGCAGGTTGCGCGGCACCAGCATGACGGCCGGCGGGTATGTCGCGTCGTAGCGGTAGCCGTCTTCCTTGTGGCCGTTGCGGATTTCGATGGAATCCTCATGGCCCGCCGTGCAGATCAGCCCGGTGCGCGCGCCCCTGAACTGGATCAATGCATTGAGGCCGACCGTGGTGCCGTTGATGCACAGGTCGCTGTTCGAAATGATGTCCCGGATATCGGTGCCGAGGTCCTCGGCGATCAGCGCCAGCCCGTTCTCCATGGCGATGGTCGGGTCGGACGGGGTCGAGAGAGCCTTGTAGAGCCGTGTCTGGCCGGACTTTTCCGCCAGAACGAAATCCGTGAATGTGCCGCCGGCGTCAATGCCGAGCCTGTACTTGCTATCCATTGTCGCAATCCCTGCAAAAGTTCCGGTCACGCGCCGCGCAGGCGCTGCGTCGCCTCGATGTCGACGGCGAGCGTTTCGAGGTCGCTGATGACGACGCCGTAGTCCCGCTGCGCGCCCTCGACGGAAACGAGCCCAAGCCTGACGTCCTCCAGCACCCGGGTGACCGGCCGCTTCCGTGGATCGCCGTGGCCGCCGCCGCCGGGGTTGATGTTGGTGACGGTTTCGCCCGGCCCGATGACGCCGATGGTGTTGCGGCGCAGCGTCTCCACCTTGCCGCCGCGCTTCAGTTCGAGCCTGCCGACCTTCGTTTCCGTCATGGCGGAGGTGGCGCCGTCCGCCCCCAGCGCGGGGATGCGGCGGCCCTCGCCGAACATGATGAAGGTCATCTCGCCGTCGAGCGGCTCCACCTCCCAGGCCGTGCCGGAACCGCCGCGATGCAGCCCGGCGCCGCAACTGTCCGTCAGCAGCGAATAACGGTGAACGATGATGGGATAGGAGTGCTCCAGCAGCTCCACGTCGCCCGAGGTGAGCGCGCCGAAGCAGCATTCCGGCCCGCAGGCGTGCCAGCCGTCCTGATGCGGCGTGGCGCCCGCGCCGGAGATGATGGTGGCGAGCACCATCGTGACGTATTCCTCGTTGTGCCGCTTGTCCCAGCCGGCGATATTGAGGCCGTTGGCGTGGCCCCACGACGCGGCGACCTTGGAGGGCATCGCCTTCTCGAACGCGAGGCGGACGGCGTCCGTCAGCGTTTCCATCGGCGTCGTCGTGCAGTTCATGTGCGGCGCGGGCTCGCGGGCGTTACAGAGCGTACCCTTCGGCCCCATGTCGACGCTGACGCAGCGGTAGAGGCCCTCGTTGTAGGGCGGCGGCAACTGGGCGAACATCATCAGGCCCAGATAGACGCCGGAATAGGAGTTGCCCTCGTAGGAATTGATGAAGTAGGGCACCTGCGGCGGGCTGTCGATGGCGATGCGGCAATTGTCGCCGTCGATCGTCACGGTGGCGGTGATGTCGAAATCGCCGAAGCCGTGGCCGGCGTCCTCCAGCACGGCCGTGCCGGTGTAGGTGCCGTCCGGCACGGCGCGGATGAGGCTGCGCATCTGCCGCTCGGCCATCGCCAGCAATTCGTCGATGCAGGCGTCGATCTGCTCCTCGCCGTATTTGTCGAGCATGCGGATGAGGCTGCGCTCGCCAACCTGGCAGGCGCCGATCAGCGCGTTGAAGTCCCCTTCCTGATCGCGCCGGGCGCGCAGGTTGGTGAGGATCAGGTTGATGACGTCCGTGCGCGGCTTGCCGCGATCCCAGATCTTGACCGGCGGGATACGCAGGCACTCGGCATAGATTTCCTTGGCATCGGGGTTGTAACCGGCGGGAACCGGGCCGCCAATGTCCGTCAGATGCCCCTTGCAGACTGTCCAGTAGACGAGCTTGCCCTTGTAGAACACGGGCTTGTAGATACAGGTGTCGATGGCGTGGCTGCCGCCATAGGCGGGATCGTTGTGGATGATGAGATCGCCCTCGTGGATGTCGTCGCCGAAATAGGCGGCAATCACCTTCATGGCCGGGATCAGCGAGCCAAGGTGAATGGGAATGTCCTGCCCCTGCAGGATCATTTCCGGCCGGGCGTTGAAGAGCGCCGTCGAATAGTCGTGCGCCAGGTTGAACACGCTCGACCGCGCCGTCTTTTCCAGCGACAGCGTCATTTCGCGCTGGGTCGTTTCGAGAATCCCCCGGACGACGGAAAGCGTGATCGGATCCACGGCGCCGCCCTGTGCGGGCGGCTGTTTGTCAAATGATTGCTGCATTCTCCCACCTGTCGGAAAGGCGAGCGGAACCGTTGCCGCCGGTGCGGCTTTCCCCCGTTCCCGCTCTCGTTTGGTTCCCCGATCGTCAGGTTAGGAACAGTGGGGCGCCGCCGTCTTTGCGCGTCAGCGCATAAAATATTGTCGCCGGGCGCAACCGGGGCCTGCGTATTTGTCAGATCGGAAACTGATGCAATAATCAGGCATCAGGGGGAGGTCGTCGAATGGGAACACTCATCACGACAAACGGCGTGGACATGCGGAACAGAAGCGCCCACTGGCACCGGTCGGTGGCGCAGGCCTATTTTCCGCTCGATCTGAACTTCAAGGAACCGGATCGCTTCGGCGGCCGGCTGGACCAGTGGACACTCGGCAGCGTCTCGCTGTCCCGTCTGCGCTCGGAGGCGTTGTCCTATCACCGGCTGCCGCGTCATGTCGCCCGCGACGAGCTGGAGCATATCCTGATCACGATCCCGGCGAAGGCTGAGGTCTATTTCGCACAGGCGGGCCGGGAGGTGCACTGCCGCCCGGGCGGTTACATCCTCGAACGCAGCCACGAGCCCTACGAGTTCAGCTACGGCGAAAAGGCCGACCTGTGGGTGATGAAGGTGGAAGCGACCGCGCTCGCCGAGAAGGTGCCGGTGCCGGAGCGCTTTTGCGGGTTGCAGTTCAACGCCATCGACGGCGTTTCCGGGCTGTTCGTGGACATGATCCACCACATTCCGGAGCGTTTCGAGACCATGAACCTGGACTCGCGGCGCGCGGTGGGCTGCCAGCTCATCGATCTGCTGGCCCTGTCGGTCCATGCGGACGGGCGCACGCTGACGTCGGGCAGTTCGTCGGTGCGGGCGGCCCATGTCAGCCGGGCACAATACTTCATCCGCCAGAACCTCCACCGGCACGATCTGGGGCCGGAGTTCATCGCGCAGTGCTGCGGCATATCTGAGCGCTACCTGCATGAGCTGTTCCGTGATACGGACCGCAGCCTCGGGCAGTGGATCCGCGACACGCGCATCGAGGCCACCAAGAAAGACCTGTGCCTGCCGGGGCTGAAACTGTCGATCGCGGAAATCTGCTACCGCCGCGGCTTCAGCGATCTGGCGCATTTCTCCCGCACCTTCAAGCGCGCCGTCGGCTGTTCGCCGGGCGAGTACAGGAAGGCCGCGCTGGGCGTTTTCCCGCCGGACGGCCCAGCCTGACGCCATCATCTGATATCGTCTTCCGGCGCCCGTCCGGCGACGCGCCGGCGCGCGGCAGCGCGGTTCCACCTCAAGGTCGCCTTCCAGCTTGTCAAGATTGGCGGCGTCGACTTTAACGGTGCAAGGTTCGCACGTGAGTCGTGGCGCGGCGTGTCCTTGAGGTCCGCGACGGAAACAGGCGGGGGCGCGATCCACCATGACGGCAAAGACCACCCAGCCGGGCGCCGGGCGCCAGCGCATTCCCGCCGGTATCTGGGCGCTCGGCCTGGTTTCGTTGCTGATGGACGTCTCCTCGGAGATGATCCATGCGCTGCTGCCCGTCTACATGGTCACCGTGCTCGGAACGTCGACCTTCGCCGTCGGCATCATCGAGGGTATCGCGGAAGCTACCGCCGCGATTACCAAGGTTTTTTCCGGTGCGCTCAGCGACTGGCTCGGCAAGCGCAAGTTCCTCGCCGCGTTAGGCTATGGCCTCGCGGCGATTACCAAGCCGGTGTTTCCGCTGGCGCCCTCGCTCGGCTGGCTCGTCGCCGCCCGCTTCGTCGACCGCGTGGGCAAGGGCATTCGCGGCGCCCCGCGCGATGCGCTCATCGCGGATATCGCGCCGCCGCACCTGCGCGGCGCCAGCTTCGGCCTGCGGCAGTCGCTCGACACGGTCGGCGCCTTCATCGGCCCGCTGCTTGCCATCGGCCTCATGTGGCTGACGGTGAACAATTTTCAGGCGGTGTTCTGGATCGCCGTCATCCCCGCCTTCCTGTCGGTTGCCGTCATGCTTTTCGGCGTGACGGAGCCGGAGCGGCCGCAGGCGCTGCGCAAGGTCCGCATGCCGCTGCGGCGCGACGAACTCGCCCGCCTCGGCGGGAGCTACTGGTGGGTGGTGGCGGTGGCGACGGTGTTCACGCTCGCCCGCTTCAGCGAGGCGTTCCTCATCCTGCGGGCGCAGTCCATCGGCCTGTCGCCGGCCTTCGTTCCGATCGTGCTGGTGATCATGAGCCTCGCCTATTCGCTCTCGGCCTATCCGGTCGGCGTGCTGGCCGACCGCATGGACCGGGTGACGCTGCTGATCGTCGGCCTTCTGTGGCTCATCGTCGCCGACGGGGTGCTGGCATTCACCGGCGGGCTTACGAGCCTCGTCATCGGCGTCGCGCTGTGGGGGCTGCACATGGGCTTCACACAGGGGCTGCTGGCCACGCTGATTGCCGATGCGGCGCCGGCGGAACTGCGCGGCACCGCGTTCGGCATGTTCAACCTCGTCACCGGCGCGGCACTGCTGGCAGCAAGCATCCTCGCGGGGGCGCTGTGGGAGGTGACCGGTCCGCAGGGCACCTTTCTCGCAGGGGCGGGCTTCGCCGCGCTGACCGTCGCCGGCCTGTTGTCCATCCGCGGCAGGCTTCGCGGGCCGAACCCCGCCTGACGCTGCCGCCGGCTCAGGCCGTTCGCCCGATATGATCCCTGAGGATAGCTTCGATTTCGGCGGTGTCGCCCGCCAGCAACCGCTCCCAGACGGGAGCGGCGATCTGCCGGACATCGTATTCTATGACAACGGAAAGCGACGCGACGTTGACCCGTATCGCATTCACGCCCTGAATCCGTTTCGTCAGCGCGATGAACGGTTCCGGATCGACGTCCGGCAGGCGCGCGAGCGCGGCGGCGGCGAGCTTCACCCTGATCCGCCCCGGCACGTGGTGGGCGATGGCGAGATGCCGGCGCAGCGCCATGAAGGGCGAGAGGTCGGGAAGCATGCGTCTGTGTCCTTGTTGCCGCGGCGGCGAAGGTTTTCGGTCCGGCTGCCGCCAGCGTATCGCCCGCCGGCCACACCAACAAGGACGCAAATGCCGCAACGCTTCCGGCATCCGGATTCCGGCTTTGCTCATTGTTACAAAAATGATAGAAAAAACCTGTCGCAAAAAAGGCGGATTCTGCGTGGGCTTGAAACGACGAGAACGGGGATCGTGGGTTGCGCTGGTCGCGGCCTATCTGGTCGTCTTCCAGTCGCTTCTGAGTGCCTATGCCACCGGCGTCCTGGCCGCGCCTGCCGGGCCGGATGCCTTCGATCCCGTCATCTGCACCGCCCATGGCGCCGTGCAGGCTGCCGCGGACGACGACGGTTCGCCGGACGTCCACAAGGCGGCCAACTGCTGCCAGTGGGGTTGCGGCCTGCTCGCGGCGGCGCTGCCGCCACGCGAGGGAGCCGCCGGCGCGATTATCCGGGAGAGGCCCGGCGCGGCGGCATTCTTCCGTTCCCACATCCGTATTCCCGCATCCGGCCGGGAGGGCAGTCCCGGCAATCCGCGCGCGCCACCCGCGGCCGCCTGATCCCGGATCGCGCCGCCTCGCCGCAGCACATTCGCCCCTTCGCCGGGCGGTGCCGCGCGGGCGCGGCTGACTTCCTTTTCCGCGATAACGGCACCGCCCACCCATGCGGGCGGAGCGTGCGCCAGGGGACGATTGCGTCCTCGATCCAGAAATCCAGGAAACTGCCATGAACATCCTGAAATCCATCATCCCGGCCATCGCCTTGCTTGCCACCGGCGCAACGGCGGCCTCGGCCCACATCACGCTCGAAAACCAGCAGGCCCCGGTGCAGTCGACCTACAAGGCCGTGTTCCGCGTCGGGCACGGTTGCGAGGGCAAGCCGACGACCAAAGTGCGGGTGCGGATCCCCGAAGGCGTCATCGCCGTCAAGCCGCAGCCGAAGGCCGGCTGGACGGTCGAGAAGGTCAGGGGCGAGTATGCGAAGACCTACGACTATTACGGCACTCCCACGCGCGAGGGCGTGAAGGAGATCGTCTGGAGCGGCGGCAGCCTGCCCGATGACGAGTACGACGAATTCGTCCTGCGTGCTTACCTCACCGGCGACCTCAAGCCCGACACGACACTCTATTTCCCCGTCGTGCAGGAGTGCCCGGACGGCGCCGCCGAGCGCTGGATCGAGATTCCCGCCGAGGGCAAGGGCGCCGACGACTACGAGCAGCCGGCGCCCGGCCTGAAACTCATCCAGAAGAAGTAGCGCCGCCGTAAGGGGGCGGGGGCGTTTCTTCGGAGGCGCCATCCCGCTCCCTCGCGCGGTTTCGCAACGACTTCTGACGGAGGCTCGAATGAACGGAAACGGCAGAACCGGAGCCGCCGGGCGGCGGCTCATGCTGCTCGTCCTGTCGGTGCTGTGCATCGCCGGGGCGCAGCTTGCGTCCATGGGCCATGCCCGGGCCCATGCCTCGCTGGTGCGCGTCGAGCCGGCGGACGGCGCGGTCATGGCGGAGGCGCCGAAGGCTTTCAGGCTGACCTTCAGCGAGCCCACGTCGCCGCTGGTGTTGAAGCTTATCCGGCCCGACGGCACCGGCGCCGTCCTTGACCGTTTCACGCTGCGGGATGCCACGCTCGATATCGACGCCCCCGCCGATCTCGGCCACGGCACCTATGTCCTGAGCTGGCGGATCGTGTCCGAGGACGGCCATCCGGTCGGCGGTTCGGCGGTATTCTCGATCGGCGCGCCCGGCACCTCGGCGGCTCTCGCGCCCGGCGACGCCGCCGACTGGCAGGTGCGCGCCGCTGTATGGGCAGCGAAAGTCGCGCTCTATGTCGGCCTGTTCATCGGCATCGGAGGAGTCTTCTTCGGCCGCTGGATCGGCGACGGCACCCACCGGGTGGCGCTGTGGAGCGTCTTCGCCGGCCTTGCCGCCGTGCCCCTCTCCGTCGGTTTTCAGGGGCTCGATGCGCTCGGTGTCCCGCTGGCGGACCTCGCCAGCCCGGTTGTCTGGGCAACGGGCTTCTCGACAAGCTACGGCAAGACGGCGTTCGTCGCCCTCGCGGCGCTCGTTCTCGCTGCCATGGCCGGCGTCGACCGGGGCGCGGCCGGCAAGGGGCTGTCCGTTACCGCGCTCGTCGTCGCCGGTCTGGCGCTCGCCGCCAGTGGCCACGCCAGCGCCGCTCATCCCCAATGGCTGACCCGTCCTGCCGTCTTCCTGCACGCCGTCGGCATCGCCTTCTGGGCGGGGGCGCTCGTGCCGCTGGGCGCCGCGCTGGCCTCGCCGGTGCAGGGCGAGGGCAGCGCCGCACTGCGCCGCTTCTCCCGCGCCATTCCCGTTGCCGTGCTGCCGCTCGTCGTGGCGGGCGTGCTGCTCGCCGCCGTCCAGCTGCGAACTCCGGAAGCCCTGTGGACCACGGCCTACGGCAAAGTGCTGCTGATCAAGCTCGGGCTGCTGGCTGCCCTCTTCCTGCTGGCTGCCGTCAACCGCTTCCGGCTCACCACCCCGGCCGCGCGTGGCGACGGCAGGGCGACGGCGCGCCTGCGCCGCTCGATATACGCCGAACTCGTGCTCGTGCTGGCGATCTTCGCCGTGGCGGCCCTGTGGCGCTTCACGCCGCCGCCGCGCGCCCTCGCCGAGGCCGCCGCCGCGCCAGCCTCGGTCCATCTCCACGCGGACAAGGCCATGGCGGATGTCGCGATCGCGCCGGGCCGCGCCGGCCCCGTGCGCGCTTCCATCGCCGTCATGACGGGAGACTTCGGCCCGCTCGATCCCGCAGGCGTCACGCTCGTGTTGTCGAACCCCGCCGCCGGCATCGAGCAGATCAGGCGGCCGGCAACCCGTGACAGCGAGGGCGTCTGGCAAGTCGAGGGTCTCAACCTGCCTGTTGCGGGCCAATGGACCGTGCGCGTCGACATCCTCATCTCCGATTTCGAACTGGTGAAGGTCGAGGACAACATTGCGATCCGGCCCTGAGGCCGGCCGCATCCGATTTCGTGATCCGCCGCCGGCGGCGCTTGCGTATGCTCTGGTATATGCTGTGGCGACGAATCATGAGTCAGGGTCGTGTGATGAGCGAGTTTTCCTTCCATCAGGTCGATGTTTTCACCACGCAGCCGATGGCGGGCAACCCGCTTGCGGTTGTCGTCGGCGCGGACGGGCTGTCCGAGCGGCAGATGGCGGCCTTCGCGAACTGGACCAATCTCAGCGAGACGACCTTTCTGCTGCGGCCCGAGGATGAACGTGCGGACTATCGCGTCCGCATTTTCACGCCGCAGGGCGAGCTGCCGTTCGCGGGGCATCCCACGCTGGGCTCCTGCCATGTCTGGCTGGCATCCGGCGGCGTACCGAAGGGCGATCGGGAGATCGTGCAGGAATGCGCGGTGGGGCCGGTGCGCATCAGACGGGAAGACGACAGGCTGTTCTTCGCCGCGCCGCCCCTGCGGCGCTCGGGCGCGGTCGCCGCGGATGTCGTCGCGCACGCCGTTGCCGCGCTGCGTTTGCCGCCGGCGGCGGTCGCAGCCAGCAACTGGGTTGACAACGGGCCGGGCTGGCTGGGGCTGCTGCTGCGTTCGCGCGCGCAGGTGCTCGCCGTCACGCCCGACTATGCCGCCCTCGACGATCTCAAGATCGGGATCGCCGGGCCATGGGACCCGGCGCGCGACGGCGACGACGCGCAATACGAGGTACGCGCCTTTTACCCGCCGGCGGTCGAGGACCCCGTCACCGGCAGCCTGAACGCGGGTCTCGCGCAATGGCTGATTGGCGCCGGCATCGCGCCCGCGCGCTACGTCGCGAGCCAGGGCACGGCGCTCGGCCGGCAGGGGCGCGTGCATGTCGCGCAGGACGGCACGGATATCTGGATCGGCGGCCACGTCGCGCCCTGCATCAGGGGTACTGTCGTACTGTGAGCGGAGCGGCTTTTCGGGCCGGACACGGAGACGCATCATGAAGAAGATCGGCTTTTTATCTTTCGGACACTGGCAGAATGTCAGGGGATCGCAGACACTGACGGGGCAGGACGCCCTGCTGCAGACGATCGAGCTTGCCGTGGCCGCCGAGGAGATCGGCATCGACGGCGCGTTCGTGCGCGTGCACCATTTCGCCCGGCAGCTCGCCTCGCCGTTTCCTCTGCTGGCCGCCATCGCCGCGCGCACCAGCCGTATCGAGTTCGGCACCGCCGTGGTCGACATGCGCTATGAAAATCCGCTCTACATGGCAGAGGAGGCGGCGATTGCGGACCTCATCGGCTCCGGCCGGCTGCAGCTGGGCATCAGCCGCGGCTCGCCGGAACCGGCGCTCAGGGGCTGGGAAGCCTTCGGCTATGCGTCGAGCGAGGATTCGCGCAGCGCCGACATGGCGCGGGTGAAAACCGACACTTTCCTGCATGCGCTTTCCGGCGCGGGCGTCGTGCCGGCGGACCCGAAGATGACCGGCGGCAGCGGCAAGCTCGCCATCCAGCCCCAGTCGCCGGGCCTGCGGGAGCGCATCTGGTGGGGCGCAGGCACGCGCCAGTCCGCCGTCTGGGCGGCGGAGAAGGGCATGAACCTGATGAGTTCCACCCTGCTGACGGAGGACACCGGCGTGCCGTTCAGCCAGCTGCAGGCCGAGCAGATCAGGCTCTACCGTGAATCCTTCGCGGCAGCGGGCTGGGGGCGGGAGCCGAAGGTCTCGGTGTCGCGCTCGGTGCTGCCTATCGTCGACGACACCGACCGGCTCTACTTCGGCGATGGCAGCGGCCGGGACACGCAGGACCAGGTCGGCTACATCGATGGCTATCTCAGCCGCTTCGGCAAGAGCTACATCGGCGCGCCGGACGCGGTTGCCCGCGAACTCGCGCGGGACGAGGCCGTGATGGCGGCCGACACGCTCCTGCTGACCGTGCCGAACCAGCTCGGCGTCGACTACAATGCCAAGCTGCTGCGGACGATTGCCGAGCATGTCGCCCCCGCCATCGGATGGCGGCCTCACGCCGCGTGAGGCCGGGTTCGTCCGTCACCACTGGCGACCTATCCGTCTCCCGGAGCCGCTCGGGCCCGACGTGGCGGCGTCAGGGTGTGCCGCCCTCCAGCATATCCTGGAACGTCTTGCGCAGATCACGCTTGAGAATCTTGCCCGCCGTGTTTCGGGGCAACTCGGGCAGGAAGATGACGCGCTTCGGCAGCTTGAACGGCGCGAGCAGCGGCCGCACATGGGCGATGAGGTCCTCCTCCGTCGTCCGGGCGCCCTGGCGCAGCACGACGAGCGCCGTTACCGCCTCGATCCACTTGGGGTCGGGGAGGCCGACGACGGCGACCTCCAGCACGGCCGGATGGGTGAACAGGGCTTCCTCGACCTCGCGGCTCGCCACGATGGTGCCGCCGGTCTTGATGATGTCTTTCACCCGGTCGACGACCGTGATGTAGCCTTCCTCGTCGCGGATGCCCACGTCGCCGGAGTGAAACCAGCCGCCCTCGAAGGCTTCCTTCGTTTCCTCCGGCTTGCCCCAGTAGCCGACCAGCAGCTGCGGCGAGCGGTGCACGATCTCGCCGGACACGCCGGGCGGCACGTCGTTCATGTCGGTGTCGACGATGCGGGTCTGCACGTTGTAGATCGGCCGTCCGGCGGAGGCCGGGCGTGCGTCGTGCTCCTCCGGACGCAGCACGGTCGCGAGCGGGCCGATCTCGCTCTGGCCGTAGCAGTTGAAGGTCTGAGTGCCGGGCAGGCGCTCGCGCAGCTCGTGCAGCACGGGCACCGGCATGATCGATGCGCCGTAGAAAACCTGCTTCAGCGACGACAGGTCCCGCTTGTCGAAGTCCGGCGCGCGCAGCAGGCTGATCCACACCGTCGGCGGCGCGAAGAACGAGGTGATGCGCTGTTCCTCGATGAGCTGCAGGCAAATCTCCGGCTTCGGCGCCTCGATCAGTACGGTGGTCGCGCCGACCAGCAGCTGCGGCATGGTGAAGACGTGCATCTGCGCGGAATGGTACAGCGGCAGCGCCGCGAGCGCGCGGTCCGCCGCCCGGAAACCGAGTTCGATGATGCAGCTTTCGTACTCGGACAGCAGCGAGCGATGGGTCATCATCGCGCCCTTGGGGGCGGCTGTCGTGCCGGATGTGTAAAGGAGTTGTACTACATCCGTGTCGTCGTTGGAGGCACCGATATCAGACGCGATCGCGACGTTCTCGTCGAGGGCAGTTGTGACGATGTCGAAATCGTCGCCGCCGGACAACGAGCCGATGACGGACAGTCCGACGATATCGGCAACGGCCTCGCGGGCCTTATCCGCCAGGGCGGGATCGACGAAAAGGGCGCGCGCGCCCGATTGATGGACGATGTAGTGCAGTTCCCGCCCGACCAGCGCGTAGTTGATCGGCACATGGACCAGACCCGCGCGGGCACACGCCAGCCACAGGATAAGGAAGGCATCGGAGTTGCGGCCATAGGCGGCGACACGGTCGCCGGTTTCCAGGCCCGCCGCGAGAAGCCGCGTCGCCACCCGGTCGATCGCCCGGTCCAGCCCGGCAAAGCTCCATTGCCGGTCGCCGAAAATGAGCGCGGTCCGTTCCGGATAGCGGCCCGCCGCACGCTGGAATGCGTCGGAAATGGTGTTGCGTCGTGCGCGATCACCGATGTCCCGCACGGGCGACAATGCTGCACACATGGTTGGCGTCTCCCTGTCGTGGTTATCCCGCGCCATCCGGCCCGGGGCTTCCTTGTTCAAGCCGATATGATCGAAGGCGCCGGACATGTTCGGCGGTATTGCTGCAGGCCGTCCATGCCGCCACAGCGCGCGGCACCTCGCCTTTGTGTCCGGAGACTTGCGATTTCAGATGTTGCGCGAAATCAGTTCTTTCATGATTTCCGTCGTGCCGCCGTAAATGCGTTGCACGCGGCTGTCCGCGTAGAGGCGGGCGATCGGGTATTCCAGCATGTAGCCGTAGCCGCCGAAGAGCTGCAGGCAGGTGTCCACGATGGCGCACTGTTTCTCGGTGGTCCACCATTTCGCCATGGCGGCGGTGGTGACATCGAGCCCGCCATCGGCGAAACGGGCCACGCAGTCTTCGACGAAGACGCGGCCGATGGCGGCCTCCGTCGCGCATTCCGCCAGCCGGAAGGCCGTGTTCTGGAAGGCGCGCACCGGCCGGCCGAAGGCCTCGCGCTCCGCCGTATAGGCCTTCGTCAGCTCGATGGCGTAATCGATCGTGCCGATGGCGCCGATGGCGAGCATCAGGCGCTCATACGGCAGTTGCGCCATCAACTGGGCGAAGCCCGCGCCCTCCTGCGGGCCGAGGAGGTCGTGGCGGGGGACGCGGCAATCCTCGTAGAACAGTTCCGCCGTGTCCTGCGCCTTCTGGCCGACCTTGTCCAGATTGCGCCCGCGCCGGAAGCCGGCGAGACCCTCCGTCTCCACGCCGAGCAACGACACGCCGCGCGCGCCGTCGTCGCCCGTCCGCACCACGGTGACGATGAAATTCGCGTTGATGCCGTTGGAGATGAAGATTTTCGAGCCGGAGACAACGTAGTCGCCGCCATCGGGCACGGCCCTCGTCCTGATTGCCTTCAGGTCCGATCCGGTGCCGGGTTCCGTCATGGCGATGGCGCCGATGAACTCGCCCGTCGCCAGCTTCGGCAGCCAGCGGGCCTTTTGTTCGGACGAACCGTAGGCCAGCACGTAATGGGCGGCGATCAGGTGGACATGCAGGCCGAAGCCCGTGATGCCCAGCCGGCCCAGCGCATCGAAGATGACGGTGTCGTGGAATATCGTCCCGCCGCTGCCGCCGTACTCCTCCGGCAGGGAGGAGCCGAGGATGCCGGCCTGCGCCGCCTTTTCCCAGAAGACGCGCGGCACGATGCCCGCCTTCTCCCATTCTTCCTGATGCGGCAGGTACTCCGCCGTCAGGAAGCGGATGACGCTTTCCTGAAGGAGGGCAAGTTCCTCGTTCCACCAGTCCGGTTTGCGTGTCATCGGCATTTCCTGCATGTCATCCGAAGCCGCAATCCGGTCACAGCCGCTCGAAAATGGCGGCGATGCCCTGCCCGCCGCCAATGCACATGGTCACCAGCGCGTAGCGGCCCTTGATGCGCTGCAACTCATAGATGGCCTTGGTGGTGATGATGGCGCCCGTCGCGCCCACCGGATGGCCGAGCGAGATGCCGGAGCCGTTGGGGTTGACCCTGGCGGGGTCGAAGCCGAGTTCCCGCGCCACCGCGCAGGCCTGGGCGGCGAAAGCCTCGTTCGATTCGATCACGTCGAGGTCGTCGACCGTGAGGCCCGTCCGCTCCAGCACCTTGCGGGTGGCGGGGATGGGGCCGATACCCATCAGCTCCGGCTCGACGCCCGCATGCGCATAGCCGACGAGGCGGGCGAGCGGTTCGAGACCGTCGCGCTCGGCGCGGCCGGCCTCGGCCAGCACCACGGCTGCCGCCGCATCGTTGATGCCGGAGGAATTGCCGGCCGTCACCGTGCCGTCCTTCCGGAACACCGGCCGCAGGCCGGCTAGGCTGTCGGCGGTCGTGTCAGCGCGCACGTGCTCGTCCGTATCGAACACCGTGACACCCTTGCGCGTGGCGATCTCGACCGGCACGATCTGCTCGCGGAAGTAACCGGACTCGATGGCCCGGGCCGCGCGCCGGTGGCTTTCGGCGGCCAGCGCATCCTGGTCCTGCCGGGTGACATGAAAACGTTCCGCGACGTTCTCGGCGGTGATGCCCATGTGGATCTTGTGCCAGGGATCGTGCAGGATGCCGAGCATGTAGTCGATGCTGCGGCTGTCGCCCATTTTCGTGCCCCAGCGGACGTCGAGGGCGAAGTAGGGGCCGCGGCTCATCGATTCCGCGCCGCCGCCGATGGCAATATCGGCATCGCCGAGCCGGATGGCCTGCGCGGCGGAAACGATGGCCTGCAGCCCGGAGCCGCAGAGGCGGTTGACGTTGAAGGCCGGAACCTCCTTCGGCAGGCCGGCGTCGAGCGCCGCCACGCGGGCGAGGTAGGCGTCGTTGGGCTCGGTCGGGATGACGTTGCCGAACACGACGTGTCCGACCTGATCGGGCGCCACTTTCGAACGCTCCAGCGCCGCGCGCGTGACTTCGGTGGCGAGGCGCGTCATCGGAACGTCCTTCAGGCTGCCGCCGAATGTGCCGATGGCCGTACGGGCCGCGCCGACGACGACGATTTCGCGAGTCATATCCTTCCTCCAGTTGGTTCCGTTATGCCGATGCTAGAATCTGTCCTGTTTACGTTGAAACAGGACAGATTCTAGATTCCTTATTTTGAGCGAATTCTGATCGATCAGATGGAATCATCTGATCGGAACGCGCTCTAGGCCACTGCTACATTCCGTTGAAACGCAATTATGACGTATATAGTTGTTTTAAAAAAAGCTTCTGATGCAAAGGCGGTGTCCGCTCCTGCTGAAATTGCTTTAGGCCGCGGCATGCATGCCGCCCCCATTTGCACGTCGTCTCAACGTGTGCACGTCGCTTCACCCGTGCAGCCACACTGGCATTCACGTTGAAGCAGGCCCTTGATGCGATGCAGATCCGTGCGGGGACTTCATGCAACCTCCCTTGCCGCCTCCTCGTTCCATGGAAGGCGCCATGATGTGCAGCGGATATGCAGGGCTTGCCAGATGCAGGCCGTGTGGTGACGGGCACGATGCCCCGATCCCGACATGCCTGCGCATATCAGCTTTATTTTGACCGGCATATTAGCGAGCGGCGTCGACATCGCAGATGACAGACCTTGCCGAAATATATACATTTCCCGCCATATGGAACGTTACATGTCCGGCGGACGTCCCGCTGACCAAGCAATGATCGAGAACTGTCGCGACCCCGGCGCCGAAACGCGCACCATTCCCATCCGCTTCATGACGGAGATGCTGGCCTGCGCGTCTCAGCGCGGATCGGTGGATACGGCGCGTGCGCTGGCGACCGTTGGCCTTCCGCCGGACCTGCTGGGGCAGGAGGGCGCGCGCGTCACCGTGGCGCAGTTCGGGCAGCTCTACCGGTTTCTCGCCGGTGCGCTCGATGACGAATGTCCCGGTTTCTTCTCCCGCCCCCTCTATGGCGGCACGTTCAAGTTCCTCTGCCTCAACCTTCTGAACGCCGACAACCTGCGTGTCGCGCTCTACCGGTTCGGCCAGTACTTCCGGCTGATGCTGGACGACCTGCGCTTCGAACTAGGCCGCGAGGATCATCTGGGCAAGATAACCGTCGTCCAGCTCGCGCCGCCCGGTCCGCATCACGTGCTTGTGCACGAGGTGATGCTGATGCTGCTGCAGGGGGTGGCGTCCTGGCTCGTGGGGCGCCGGATCCCGTTCTGCCGGGCGGAGTTTGCTTTTCCCGCGCCCGAATACGCATCCGAATACGCCAACATTTATCCCGCGCCGGTATTCTTCGACTATCCGCGCACGGCTTACTATCTCGAACTTGGCTATCTGGACCTGCCGATCCGGCAGAGCAAGTCGACGCTGACGACCTTTCTGCGCAACGCGCCGATGGACTGGATTCAGGTCGCCGTCAACGAGAAGCGCATGACGCACCGCGTGCGCGACATCCTGAAGACGCAGCTCGGTTTCGCCGCCACAATAGAAAGCGCCGCGCAGGGGCTGCACCTTTCCATCCGCACGCTGGCGCGCCGCCTGGAGGAGGAGGGCACGCACTTCCAGGCGGTCAAGGACGCGCTGCGTCGGGATGTGGCGATCGCGCAGATCCTCAACACGAACATGTCCATCGCCAGCATCGGCGCGATGCTCGGCTTCGACGACCCTGCCGCCTTCAACCGCGCTTTCCGTAACTGGACGGGAAGCGCGCCCGGCAGCTACCGCAGGCGCGGCGTGAAGCCATCGCGGACGGACGAGGCGGCGGGGCGCGACTGACATTCCTCGCCAAAATACCGGCATTTTCGGCCATCCCCTTTTCGGGGCCGGCGTCTTCGTTCTACCTTGCGGCAAATCGTGAGGCGCCCGCGTGACGATGCGCCGGCGCGAAACCTGTGCGACAAAAGCAGGATCGGGAGAAACGCATGACGGCCAGGGAGACGCCCGCCGACGGCGCGGGCGAACGCGACACGGCTGTGCTCTACGAAGCGCGTGACGGCGCGGCGTGGATCACGTTCAACCGCCCCGCGCAGCTCAACGCCTTCGACCTTGCGCTGGCGCAGGGCTTCCGCGAGGCGGTGACGCTGGCACTTCGGGACGAGGACGTGCGCGTCATCGTGGTGCGCGCCGCCGGGCGCAGCTTCAGCGCGGGCGGGGACCTCGGCTATCTGCAGGCGGCGCAGGACAAGCCCGGCGCCGCGCTATCGCTGATCGAACCCTTCCACGCCACGCTGGGCGACCTCGCCCGCACACCGAAGATCGTGCTCGGCAGCCTCAAGGGAGCGGTCGCGGGCGGGGGCATGAGTCTGGCGCTCAATCTCGACCTGTTGATCGCGGCGGACGATTCCGTGTTCAATTTCGCCTATGGCCGCATCGGCACCTCGCCCGACTGCGGCGGCTCGTGGGCGCTGCCGCGCCTCGTGGGCCTGCGGCGCGCGCTCTCTATCGCACTGCTGTCGGAGAGCATCGATGCGCAGGAGGCGCTTTCGCTCGGGCTCGTCAACAGCGTGGTGCCCCGCGAGGCGCTGGACGAGGAAACCGGCAAGCTCGCTGCCCGGCTTGCGCGTGGCGCGCCCGTCGCACAAGGTCATATCAAGGCATTGCTGCGTGCCTCGCTCGATAACGGCTATGACGCCCAACTCGCCCGCGAGGCCGTGAGTTTCGCGGCCTGCGCGCGCACGCAGGATTTCGCGCAGGCGCTCGCCGCCTTCATCGACAAACGCAAGCCGGTCTTCCACGGCCGCTGAAGCGCCGCGCCGACATCGCGGACGACGGTATCACGAGAGGTTTCCATGGCCACGCAAATCGTATCTCCCTCCGTGTTCGGCCTGGATCGCGCCGGCATCCGCCGTGCCGCCGTGATCGGCGCGGGCTCGATGGGGGGCGGCATCGCCGCGCAGTTCGCCAACGCGGGCATCCCGGTCGATCTCCTCGATATCCCGGGCGGGGAGGGCGCCCCCCGCCACGCGCCGGCGCAGGCGGGCATCGAACGCCAGCTCAGGGCGGGCGGCTTCATGGACCCCGCCGTCGCCGCGCTGGTGCGCCCCGGCAATACGGAGGACGATCTCGCCCGCCTTGCGGAGGCGGACTGGATCGTCGAGGCCATCATCGAGGATCCCGATGCCAAGCGCGCGCTTTATGCCCGCATCGATGCGGTGCGCAAGCCGGGCTCCATCGTCTCTTCCAATACGTCGACCATTCCGCGCGCCGCGCTGGTCGAGGGCGCGGGCGACCGTTTCCGCGCGGATTTCGTCATCACGCACTTCTTCAACCCGCCGCGCGTGATGCGCCTCGTCGAACTGGTCTCGACCGCGGAGAACGATCCCGCCATCGTGGCCCGTGCGCGGCAGGCGTGTGAGATCGTGCTCGGCAAGACGGTGGTCGATTGCAACGACACGCCCGGCTTCATCGCCAACCGCATCGGCTGCTACTGGATGGCTGTCGGCGCGCTGGAGGCGCTGCGGCTCGGCGTGACGCCCGAGGAGGCGGACGCGGTGGCCGTGGCGCTGGGCGCGCCGAGAACCGGCGTATTCGGCCTGCTCGATCTCGTCGGCATCGATCTCGTGCCTCATGTCTGGGGCAGCCTGCTGAAGGCCTTGCCGCCGGGGGACGGTGCGCATGCCTTCGACCTGCCGGCCAGCGAGGTCATCCGCACGTTGATCGGGCGGGGGCTGTTTGGCCGCAAGGCGAAGGCCGGCTTTTACCGTCTCGCGGCCGACAGATCGCGCGAGGTGTTCGACCCCGCATCCGGTGACTATCGGCCGGAGCGCCCCTGCGACCCGAAGAGCCTGCCCGGCGGCGGGCGCGATGTGGCGGCGCTGGTTGCGGACGACGGCAAGCTTGGCCGCTATGCCTGGAGCGTGCTGTCGCACCTCATAGCCTATACCAGTGCCTGCGCCCCGGAGATCGCCGCCGACACGGCTGCCGTCGACACGGCCATCGCGCTCGGCTACGCATGGCGCGACGGTCCTTTCGCGCTGGCGCAGAAGGCGGGCCTCGTGGAAATCGTTGCGCGTCTGGAGCGGGAAGGGCGCGCCGTTCCCCCGCTGCTGCGGCGTGCGCGTGAGGCGGAACGCTTCTTCAACGCCGCCGGCGCGCCATTGCTGTCGGACGGGCGGGGTTACCGCGCGCAGGCGGATGCGGCAACCGGCATCGTCCGTCTCGCGGGCGTGAAGGCTGCGGGCCGCACGATCGCGGGCAACGAGGCGGCCTCCCTGCACGATCTCGGCGACGGCATCGCCTGTTTCGAGATTCACACCAAGCTCAACAGCCTCGCCCCCGGCGTGTTCGACCTCATCGAGGAGACGCTGGCGCGCGGCGGCAGGGATTTCAGCGCTCTCGTCATCGGCAACGACGATCCGCGCGCCTTCTCGGCGGGCGCGGACCTTGCATTCATCGCCTCGCTGGTGGAGGAGCAGGACTGGCGCGCGCTGGAGGCCTATATCGCGCGCGGGCAGTCGCTCTACCTGCAACTGAAATACGCGCCCTTCCCCGTGGTCGCCGCCACGCACGGTTTCGCGCTGGGTGGCGGGTGCGAGCTGACGCTGCATGCCGATACGGTCGTCTCCCATGCGGAACTCACCATCGGGCTGCCGGAGTTCAGGGTGGGCATCATCCCCGCCTGGGGCGGCACGACGCAGTTGCTCCTGCGTGCGCAGGCGGAGCACGCTGGCGACGCCATATCGGCGGCGCGGCGGGCCTTCGACATCGTGACGGGCGCGGAAACGTCGCAATCCGCGCGCCATGCCTTCTCGCTCGGCCTGCTGCGGGCCGGCGACGGGATCGTGATGAACCGCGACCTGCTGCTCGCGGCAGCCATGCGCCGCGCGGCGGAACTGCGCGAGGCGGGCTATCGCGCGCCGGAGAGGGCGGCAATCGAAAGCGCGGGCAAGGCGGGCTATGACCGCCTTCTGGAAGCCGCCGGCGAGAAGCGCGACGGCAATGTCTTCACGCAGACCGATTTCACCATCGCCGAGGCGCTGGCGCGGGTGCTGACCGGCGGCGCCGACGCGCTTCCCGGCAGCGCGCAAACCGAGGAAACCCAGATGCGGCGCGAGCTTGAGGCCCTGCTGGACCTTGCCGCGAAACCGGCGGCGCGGGAGCGCATCCGGCACGTGCTCGCCACCGGAAAGCATTTGCGGAATTGACGAAGACACGCCTACCGTGAGCCCGGCTCGTCGAGGGGCGGTCAGGCGCCCGGGGTGTCCTGGCAAAACCAGCACGCGAGCGGTCGACGACCGGCAGCTTCGGTATCAGTCGATGTCCGTCACCGGACGGACGTCGACAGACTGGCGCGTCACCTGCCAGCCCGCGCTGCGCATGACGCCGCGCACGGGTGCGACATCCGCATAGTCGCGTCCTACGGCAACGGTTATGTGGTCCTCGCCGGCGGACGTGGCGTTGGTGGGGTCGTATTCCACGAACCCCGCCTCCCGCCCGCACCATGCGCGCACCCAGGCGTGCATGGCGTCCGCCCCTTCCAGGCGCGGCTGGCCCGGCGGCGGGTTGGTGCGCAGGAAGCCCGAAACGTAGCCCGCCGGAATGCCGAGCGACCGCAGGGCGATGATCATGATGTGGGAAAAATCCTGGCACACCCCTCGGCGCAGGGCAAAGGCGCCCGCGGCCGGCGTGTCGACGGCGGTCGCCTCCGGATCGTAGGCCATGGTCCGGTGCAGCGCCTCGCCCAGCGCGATCACGGCGGCGCTGGCGCTGGCGCAATGGCCGGTCACGTCGCGCGCGAAGGCGGCGATGGCTTCGTCCGGCGCGGCGCGGGCGGAGGGCGCGATGAAATGGTGCGGCGACAGCGGCCCGAGATCGCGGACGGCCGATAACTCGCCCGCGATATCCGCCAGCGCGGCCGGCGCACCGGGCGGCGAGGGCGCGGGCAGGCGTTCCACCCGGGCATCCATCTCGAACCGCATGTGGCTGACGGCGTCGCGGAAGGCGATCTCCACCATGTCGTTGCCGAAGAAATCCTGCCGGTTCAGCCATTCGTCCGGGCGCGGGACGACGGTGAGCCGACAAGCGCCGACGGATTGCCCGGCCGCGCCTCCCGGCGGCGTCAGGCACAGCACATGCCGGCCCGCCTCGACCGGGCGGGAGTAGTCGTAGCCGATCACGAGGCGTATGTCGTAGTGCATCGGTCCTATCCCAGATATGCGGCGGCCAGCAGGTCGGACAGGGCGCGGATGCGGGCGGCGACGTCGGCGAGCTGCGCGCTGTCGAGTTCGTCAGTCCCGGCGGTGGCGACATCGGCGCATAGCCGCACGACGGCGCGTTCCAGCGCCGTGAGCGGCGCGTCCGGCCCCGATCCCGGCAGCGCATCTATATGCGCGTCGAGCTGCCGGAGCTGGAACAGCACCGCCCGGGGGTTGAGCGGGTCGAGCGCCAGCAGGTCGATCACCGTGTCGCGGTTGGTGGCGACGGCGAAGCGGCGCCGGTGCGACATGACGCTGTCGCCGATCTCGACGAGCACGTCGAGCGCCCCTTCGGGTGCGGCAGGCTCGGCGAACCACGCCAGCGCGTCGACCATGGCCAGCGCCCGCTCCAGCGCGCGGCCCATGCTCAGGAAGCGCCAGCCCATCGACTGATACATGTTCTCGTGCACAAGGCCGGAGAAGCCGTTGATCTTGCGCAGCAGCACGCCCGTCATGCGCGCGGCGTCGGCGCCTGGCTCCGCGCGCGGCACGGCCTTGCGCAGGGTGCGGTCGAGGTCGTTGAGCGCCATCCAGCCATCAACAGAAAAGCGCTCGCGCACCTGCCCGGCGGCGGCGAGCGCGGAACCGACGGCGGCAGAGAGGCCCTGCGGAATGCCGCCGTCCGGCGGCGCGCCATAGATGCGCAGAAAGGCAGCCAGATGCCGCAGCAGCGCCGATTCCGGCAGGCCGGTCTCCACCAGGCGCACATGCCACGCGCGCAGCAGCCGGATGACGAACTCGGCCCGCTCGACGTAGCGCCCCAGCCAGAACAGGTTTTCGGCGGCGCGTGAGGGCAGGTATGGCGTGGTGCGCTGCGCGCCGACCGTGGCCGAGGCGAGGAGCGTCTGCCTGTCGGCCGTGCCACGGCTCATCACCCACACATCCGCCGCCGCCCCGCCCCGCTGCATGGCGAGCGCCGCCGGATCGCCGGAGGCGCCGATGCGGGCGAAGCCGCCGGGCATCACGGCCCATCCCTCCTCCGTGCGCGCCAGAAACATGCGCAGCCCGAGCCGGCGCGGCCGCAGCCTGCCGTCGACGAACGCCGGCGTGGTCGACAGGGCCGCGGTCTCGTGCTCCAGGGTGCTGGCGAGCAGCAGCGGCTCGCCCCGCAGCGTCTCGCAGATGCGCGGCAACAGCGCCGAAAAGCCGGGCATCTCGACAGCGCCCGAGCCCAGCGCGTTGACCATCGTCACACCGCCCCGCCGCACCGTGCTGACCAGGCCCGGCACGCCGATGCGCGATGCGTCGTTCAGCTCAAGCGGGTCCGTCCAGTCCGCATCGATGCGCCGCCACAGAACGGAGACGGGCTGCAGGCCGGAAATGGTGCGCACCATCACCCGCCCGTCGCGCACGGCGAGGTCCTCGCCCTCGACCAGCAGGAAGCCGAGGTAGCGGGCGATGTAGGCGTGCTCGAAGTAGGTTTCGTTATGCCGCCCCGGCGTGAGAATGGCGATGCGGCCGCCGTCGTTGCCCCGCTGCGCCTGCAACGCCTCGCGGAAGGCGCGGAAGAAGCCGGCCAGCCGATGCACGGGCGCGCGGGTGTAGATGTCCGAAAAGACGTGCGCCGTCGCGATGCGTGTCTCCAGCACGAAGCCGGCGCCCGATGGCGCCTGCGTGCGGTCAGCGAGCACGCGCCAGGCGCCGTCCGCCCCGCGTCCGAGATCGAAGGCCACGAAATGCAGGTAATGGCCGGACCGCGGCCGGACACCGGCGAGCGGGCGCAGCCATTCGGGGTTGCGCGCCACCAGCGTTGGCGGCAGCAGGCCTTCCGCGACGAGCCGGTTGCCGTCGTAAAGATCGGCCAGCACGGCTTCGAGCAGGTCGGCGCGCTGCTTCAGCCCCCGCGCGACGTGCTCCCATTCCGCCTCGTCGACCAGCACCGGGAAGTGGCTCAGCGGCCAGTCGCGCTCGACGGAGCCCTCGGCGCCGTACTGGCGGTGGAACATGCCAGTCTCGCGCACGTAGAGGTCGCCGCGCTCCATCCGCTGGGCGCGCTCCTGCGCGCTCATCCGCGCGATCCGGGACAGGAAGTCCCTCCAGATCGGACGCACCTCGCCGCGCCCGTCCAGCATCTCGTCCGGCACGCCCGGCTCGGGGCGGTAATGACGCAGCAGGCCGGCGAGGGGCTCCGGCGACGGATCGGTCAAAGCATCGGTCATGACGTCTTTCATGGGTTCCGGCAGACGTTTGCCGGCAAGTCTTGATCAGTCATGAGGCAGTCCTTCAGCGGGATGGAAACGATTACACCCGGTGAAGGAAAAGCAAGGTGCATGCCAGCGCCGGAGGCGCCCGTTTCCCGCCCTCACGAGCGCGGAAGGCGTGTTTCGCTGGCGCGCGAACGGGCAGAGGTCGGCCGATGCCTAGAAATAAGGCGGATCGGGAATGGCCATGTGCGCCGCCCTGAGCGCGGCCGACCAGCGGTCGCTGAGATCGCGGAAATAGGGATCGTCCGTCTCCACCCGGCGGGTCGTCTCGGGCGTGAGCGCGCCGCGCCGCACGGTGACGAGATCGAGCGGCAGTCCGACGCCGATGTTCGACCGTAAGGTCGAGTCCATCGAGATCAGGCCGAGCTTCAGCGCTTCGTGCAGGCCGGTGCCGAAAGTGATCGAGCGGTCGAGGATCGGCTTGCCGTATTTGTGCTCGCCGATTTGCAGGAAGGGAGTGTCCGGCCCGCATTCGATGAAGTTACCGGCAGCGTAGACCATGAACAGGCGCATGTCCTCGCCGGCGACCTGACCGCCGAGCAGGAACGTGACATCGGCCGCGACATGGGCTCTGGCGAGCGCCGCGCCGAGTTCCGCGTTGAGCGTCTGGATAGCGCGGCCGACGAGCTGCGCGGCGCGGAACATGGATGGCGCGTCGATCAGGCGCTCGCGCTCACCCGTCTCGGGGTGGGGCAGGCCCTCTTCCAGCAGGCTGATCACCGACTGCGAAATGGACAGGTTGCCGGCGGTGGCGACCGCGATGACCTTCGCGCCCGGCACGGAGAACAGGCGCAGCTTGCGATAGGTGGAGACGTTGTCGAGGCCCGCGTTGGTGCGCGTGTCGGCGATCATCACCAGCCCGTCATCCACGCATATGCCGACGCAATAGGTCATCCCTGTCCGCTCCGAATCTGTCCCTGCGTTCTGATAGATGGCGGCGCACGTCATGCAAAGGGGTTTCCGTCCTGCGGGATGTTCAGGAGAGCAGATACTGGCGGGCGATGCCGTCGCCGAGCGCGTGGTTGCGGCCGATGAAACCGGTGACGAACTCGTGCAACCCCTCCTGGAAGACGCTCTCCATGCAGGAGGCCCGGAGATGGGTGAGCGTCGCCCCGGCAAGGCGCTGGCACTCTCCCTGCTGGCCATACGTCTCGGCGATCAGGTCGAAATGGCGCACGAGCGCTTCGTAGCAGCTCGCCAGCGAGCGCGGCATCTGGCGGTTGAGGATCAGGAGGTCGGCGATGAGCCACGGCTTGACGCTCTCCCGGTATACCCAGTGATAGGCCGTCAGCGCCGAGACCTCGCGCAGGATGGTGGTCCACTGGAAGTAGTCGAGCCCGCCGCCCACGGTTTCGTTGACGGGCAGCAACAGGTGATACTTGACGTCGAGAATGCGGGCGGTGTTGTCGGCGCGCTCGATGGCGCCGCCGATGCGGGTGAAGTAATAGGCGTCGTTGCGCAGCATGGTGCGATGCGCCGCGCCCTCGAACATCTGCGTGACGCCCTTCACCCAGGCGATGAAACGGGCGATCTCATCGCGGTCCATGTCCTGCCGCGTGCTGCCCTTCAGCTCCAGCCACGCATCGTTGATCACCTCCCACATCTCGCTGGTCAGGGCGGTACGCACGGCGCGGGCGTTGTTGCGCGCTATCATCAGGCAATTGCTGATGGATGACGGATTGCCGGGGTTGAAGGCGATGAAATCCCGCACCGTCCATTCATCGATGCGGTCATAGAGGCTCCTGAACAGGTTCGCGCCGCCTGTCGATGCAATGGCGCCCTCCCACGCATTGCTGGCGCCGGCATAACTCGCGGGCAGCGAGGTGAGCCGCGTGCAGGCGTCGAGAATACGGGCCTGAAAATCGGCACGTTCGAGGTATCGGGCACTCCAGTATATATTATCTGCCGTTCTCGATAGCATTATGACCCCCTGACGATGGAATTATTATATTATATAATAATTAAAAAATATACTTTTTTATAAAATAAAGGAGAATCGAATAATTATTTCTGATTATTTATTTTTAATTGAAGTTATTCAGCCATCCGGCGCCGGTCAATTCTCCAGCACCCACGTATCCTTGGTGCCGCCGCCCTGGCTGGAATTCACGACGAGCGAGCCTTCCTTGAGCGCGACGCGCGTCAGGCCGCCCGGCACCACGCGGATGCCATCCGTTCCCGATAGCACGAATGGCCGCAGGTCGACGTGGCGCGGCGCGACACCCGAGGCGACGAAGGTCGGGCATGTGGACAGCGCCAGCGTCGGCTGGGCGATGAAGCCTTCCGGCGAGCGGCGCAGCTTCTTGCGGAACTGGTCGATCTCGCCCTGCGTCGCGCAGGGGCCGACCAGCATGCCGTAGCCGCCGGAGCCGTTCACTTCCTTCACGACGAGTTCCGACAGGTTGTCGAGCACGTAGGCAAGGGCTTCGGGCTCCCGGCAGCGCCAGGTCGGCACGTTCTTCAGCAGCGCCTCCTCGCCCGTGAAGAAGCGCACGATCTCCGGCATGTAGCTGTAGATCGCCTTGTCGTCCGCGATGCCCGTGCCGACAGCGTTCGTCAGGGTGACGTTGCCCGCGAGATAGGCGTCCATCAGCCCCGGCACGCCGAGCACCGAGTCCGGCCTGAAGGCGAGCGGGTCGAGGAAGTCGTCGTCGATGCGCCGGTAAATGACATCGACGCGCCTTGGCCCTTCCGTGGTGCGCATATAGACCGTGTCGTCGCGCACGATCAGGTCGCGGCCTTCCACGAGTTCGACGCCGAGCTTGTCGGCGAGGAACGAGTGCTCGTAGAAGGCGGAGTTGTATGGTCCCGGCGTCAGCAACGCGATGGTCGGGCAGGCCGGTGCCCCCGCCGGCGCCACGGATTGCAGCGTCGCCAGCAGTGCCTCGGGATAGACCTCCACCGGCGCGATCCGGTGGCAGGAGAAAAGCTCCGGAAACAGCCGCATCATCGCCTCGCGGTTCTCCAGCATGTAGGAGACGCCGGACGGCGTGCGGGCGTTGTCCTCCAGCACGTAGAACGCATCCTCGCCCACCCGCACGATGTCGATGCCCGCGATATGGACGTAGAGGTTGTGCGGCACCGTGCGGCCGGCCATCTTTGGCAAATAGGCGGGGTTGCTGTAGATGAGTTCGGCCGGCACGATGCCCGCCCGGATGCACTCGCCCGCGCCGTAAACATCCGCCAGAAAGGCGTTGAGCGCGGTGACCCGCTGCCGCAGCCCCCTGTCGAGCACCGCCCACTCGTCGCCTGTCAGGACGCGCGGGATGATATCGAAGGGGATGATGCGCTCGCCCGCCTCCGCCTCGCCGTAGACGGAGAAGGTGATGCCGATGCGCCTGAAGAACAGTTCCGCCTGGCTGCGGCGGATGGCGAACTGCTCGGGCGGCGTCGCGGCGAGCCAACGCCGCAACTCGTCGTAGGGCGCGCGCGTATGGAGATCGTCACCGGGAAGGCCGTACATTTCATCGAACGCTGTCATGGCCATCGCATTCCCTCCGTTGTCGTCGCGCCGCCGAGCGCTGACGGAAGAGAGCGAAGCAAGAAGCGCGCCAGCCGTCCGGCTGCCTATCGGTGCGCAACGATCCTGACGACGGAGCCAAAAGGAACGCGGCGCCTGCCCGGGATTTGGGCGGTCCGCCTGTTCAGGCAGCACCCGCGACTTTCGCGCCGCGCGTTCACTCGTCCCGAAGGGTTGGGAGGGGAGGCGGAATGTCGCTTTCCGTCTCAAGCGCGAGCAGCCATTTCTTGGTGTCGATCCCGCCGCCGAAGCCGGTGAGCGCGCCGCTGGCGCCGATGACACGATGGCACGGTACGACAATGGGCAACGGATTGGCGCCGTTGGCGGCGCCGACCGCGCGGCTCGCCGCCGGCCGGCCGATGCCTCGCGCTACTTCGCCGTAGCTGGCGGTGGTTCCCCACGGAATGCGCGTCAGTGCCTGCCAGACCTGTTTCTGAAACGGCGTGCCGACGGGCGTGAGCTGCAGGTCGAAGGCGTGCAGCTCCCTGCCGAAATAGGCGCGCAATTGCGCCCGTGCATCCATGAAGGCCGTATCGTCCCGCCGCCAGGACGCCTCCGGCGCGAACGAGCCTTTCCCGCGCGGGAAGCCGATCCGCGACAGCCTTTCCCCGTCTCCAACCAGAAGCAGGTTGCCGATGGGGCTTTCCAGAAAAGTGTAAAGGACGGTGGGCATCGGCTCGGTGGACATGGTTTGCTGAAATTGCTTTAGCGTGCGTTCTGATCGGCTGAAATCATATGATCGCCGAGCATTCGCTCAAAATCAGAAGCCAGGATCATGTCATCATTCTACAGAAACGATGACATGCCCGTCCAGGTAAATTCGCCCCCGCCGCGAAGCGGCGGGGGCGCGCATGCAAGGGCTCAGAGCGGGAAACGCAGAATGGCCGCAAGCGAGCCTTCGCCCGGGATGTCCGCGCGCCGCACGGCCAGCACCTTGCCGCCGCTGTTCAGCACCCGCACCGCGATCTCGTCGACGATACCGTAGGTGTCGGGGCCTTCCTCGCCGAACTGCACCTCGCCCGTGGCGTCGTCGACCGTGCCGTGCAGCACCTCGTCGATGTCCGCGAACAGTGTGTCGACCTGGCCGAAGGTTGCCGCCCGCGCCGCGTCGGCGACGTCGGTCGTGGCGCGCCGTTCCGCCTGACGGACGGCATAGAGCGCCTTCGCGGCCTCGATCTGCTCGGCATAATGCGCGTCGAGAATCGGGCGGGAGGCGTCCGCGAGCTGCGAGGGCGTCCAGCGGTCGGTGCTGTCGGCGATGCCCTGCGCCAGCAGGTGCGGGTAGGAGCTGACGGTGCGGTAGAGCGACGCCAGCGGCTCCGTGGCGGCGAGGATCAGCGGCTCGGAACTCCTCGACAGCAGCGGACGCAGCGCGGCATCCACCTTGCGGGAGTACTGCGTGAGCCGCGTCTTCTGCCCTTCCGAGCCATGGATGCGCTGGGAATGGGAGCGGTCATTCAGGGTCGACTTGCCGGCGGCCGAGGCGGCGTCGCGCGGCAGGCCGTGCACGGAGACCGGCTGCGCGGGCAGGTCGGCGGACAGCTCGACCAGGCGCACGTCGTTTTCCGACAGCGACAGCACATAGGCCGCGTGCGGGAAAGTGATGGCGCGCAGAAGCGGCTTCAAATGCACGCGGTCGGAGACCTCAAGGATCTCGGAGAGCTTGTTGGCGAGGCGGAAGGTTTTCAACTGGTCGGGCGTCGCGATGACCGCAAGGCTGTTCGCCTGCTGCACCCAGAACTCGTCGTCGTCCTGCAGGTCGAGAAGCTGCTCCTCCAACGCGGCGAGGCGGCGCTTGTCGAACCCGGCGTCCCCAAGCTGGCGGCTCGCCGCCTTGATGAGATTGCCCAGCGCCACGCGGCTGGCGCCGACGTTCTGCGTCACCGGCGTCGTCGGCAGGTAGATCGAGACGACGGCATCGGCGCGCAGGGCGCTCAGGGTGCTGATGTCGGCAGGGGAGGGAATGTCGACGTAGAACAAGGTCAGTTCCTCTTGTTGGCTCATACGAGGTGGACAGCTTTTTCCGGGACGGGAAAACCAGTCAATGAGCATGAATATATTTTCCCGGATTATTTTCCAGATTTTTATTATTTTTCCTTCAACCGAATATATTGATCAGAATCAATTTTCTCGCGAACCTCTCAATATACCCGGATCGCTTTGATTCGTCTCCATTGTTTCAGCAGAATCGCGACGTCATTGCCGACGAAATCTCCGCGGCCCCGGCGCAAGCTGGCGTCTGCACAACTGCACGCCGGTCGTTCCGATCCGTCCGTATTCAACAGTTAAGGTGGCTATATTCCAGCGTCATGATACCGTCGTTGCATGCTTTTAACTGCTCTCGACAGGCAGAATAGCCAGTCGAGGAGGATAACCCGTGCGATACATGCATAGCGTTTCTGTTCTGACAATTTCGTTGCTGATATCCGGTGCGTATCCTGCCATGGCGCAGACGGCGACCAACATCGGCGCCATCAACGCCCTGTCGCCCTTCAGCACCCTGCTGAACACACAGGCCGGGCGGGATGTGCTCGACCGCAATCTGGCGACGGCCATCGGCATCAACAACGCTTCGACCGATGCCGAGCGCGCGCAGGCGCTCAGTGACAACACCTTTGCCGGGCTGCTTCTGTCCGCCACCAACGGCCGTGTCGTTTCCGACAGCCTGGGAACGGCGTTGAACGGAATTTTCAGCCAACAGGTCTACTTCTATCCTGATCCGAAATCGCCCTACATCGGCTACGGACTTCCCTACAACACCACGAACGTTTCGGCGGCCACGACAGGCCTGTTCTACGACGTTAACTACAACGCGGCCTTCTCCGATTCCGAAGCCGCCAAGACCTTCTTCGCGGACGGCACCGTCCATAACGAGCCCGCCCACGGTGTGACGCTGCCCGAAGGCGGGCGGTTCAACGTATACGACCTCGCCTACAATCCGCCGGAAGAGACGCGGAACGCCATCGGCAACTCGCGTCCGTTCCAGGTGAGTTCCGGAAGCATTGAGCGCTTCAGCGGCGTCGACCTCCTCGGCCTGCCGGTCGATAGCGGCAAGGACATCCTCAACGCCAGCCTGAAGACGAGCCCCGCTTTCCCCAGCGGCCACACCACCTTCGGCTACTCGTCCGCGCTGCTGTTCGCCATGCTGGTTCCCGAGCGCTTTCAGGAAGCGCTGACGCGCGGCTCCGAGTTCGGCGACAGCCGTATCGTGCTCGGCGTCCATTATCCGCTCGACGTGATCGGCGGCCGCATCATCGCCCTGCAGAACGTCGCCCGCGCCATGCAGGAGAGCCCGGCGCTGTTCGTTGCCGCCAATGCCGATCTGCGCAAGCTGCTCGAAGGCGGCTGCGGCACTGACATCGCCACCTGCGCGGCGCGCGGCGCGCCCGACCGCTTCAGCGACAAGGCGGCGAACAAGGCCGACTTCACCTACCGCCTGACCTACGGCCTCGGCAGCGTCGGCCCCACCGATCGCGGGCCCGTGGTGCCGGAAGGCGCCGAAGTGCTGCTGTCCACGCGCTTCCCTTACCTCGATGACGGCCAGCGCCGCGACGTGCTGGCGACGACGGAACTGCCCTCCGGCGGCCCCCTCGACGACGGTTCGGGCTGGGCGCGCCTCGACCTCTTCTCCGCCGCCGACGGTTACGGCGCCTTCATGAGCAACGTGACGGTGACCATGGATGCCGCGAAGGGCGGCTTCAACGCCAGGGATTCATGGAACAACGATATCAGCGGCGCCGGCGGCCTCACCAAGGCGGGCACGGGTACGCTGGCGCTGACCGGGCAGAACACCTATAGCGGCCCGACCTACATCACCGGCGGTCTGCTGACGGTGGACGGCGCGCTTAAGAACTCGTCGGTGACCGTCGGGCGCGGCGCGGCCCTCAACGGCACGGGCTCGGCGGCGGGCCTCGCCGTCGGCAGCGGCGGCACCGTCGCGCCGGGTCATTCCATCGGCAGCTTCACCGTTTCCGGCAACGCGACGTTCTCCGCAGGCTCCTTCTATGTGGTGGACGTGAACGCGGCCGGGCTGTCGGATCATCTGGCGGTTGCCGGCAAGGCGACCATCGAGGGCGGCCTGGTGCAGGTGCTGGCGGAAACCGGCAGCTACGACCCACGCACCCGCTACACGATCCTGACGGCGAACGGCGGCGTGGCCGGCCGGTTCGAGGGCGTGACCTCGAACCTTGCCTTCCTGACGCCGTCGCTGTCCTATGGGGCGACGGATGCCTTCCTGACGCTGACGCGCAACGACATCTCCTTCGCCACCATCGCGCAGACCGCCAATCAGGCGGCGACCGCCGTGGGCGTGCAGAGCGCCGGGCCGGACAGCGCCATCTACAACGCGGTCGTCGGCCTCAGCACGCCGGAGGCGCTCGTCGCCTTCAACGCGCTCTCGGGCGAAATCCACAGCGCGGTGAAGACGGCCGCCATCGAGGACAGCCGCTTCGTGCGCGATGCCGCGCTCGGCCGTCTGCGCGCGGCGCAAGACGGCGTCAACGGCGCGGCCGGCGTCGTGACCTACGATGCCAAGGACCAGCCGGTCGTCAAGGGCGCGCTGCCCGCGCCGACGCCGGCGTCCGCCAACGCGCCCTATGCGTTCTGGGGCCAGGGCTTCGGTTCGTGGGGCAAGACGGACGGCAACTTCAACGCCGGCGACATCGACCGCACGACGGGCGGCTTCTTCATCGGCGCCGACGCGCTTGTGAGCGACAACTGGCGCTTCGGCGCGCTCGCCGGCTACAGCCGCACCGAGGTCGATCTCGATGACCGCCTCTCGTCGGCGGACAGCGACAACTACCATCTCGGCCTCTACGGCGGCGGGCAGTGGAACGCTTTCTCGCTGCGCTTCGGCGGTGCCTATACGTGGCACGACGTGTCGGCGGACCGTTTCGCAACCTTCGCCGGCTTCAGCGATGGCCTGCGCGGCTCCTACGACGCTGCCACCGCGCAGGTGTTCGGCGAGGTGGGCTACCGGTTCGATGTCGGCGCTGTCTCGTTCGAGCCCTTCGCGGGTCTCGCCTATGTCAACCTGCACACGGACGGCTTCGTTGAGCGCGGTGGCGCGGCGGCGCTGTTCAGCAAGGGAGACGACACCGACGTGACCTATTCCACGCTGGGCCTGCGCCTGTCGGCGACGTTCGATCTGGGCAGTGTGAAGGCCACGGCGCGCGGCCTCGTCGGCTGGCGCCACGCCTTCGACGACATCACGCCGGAATCGACCTTCTGGTTCGGCCGGGGCAGTGCCTTCACCACGAGCAGCGTGCCCGTGGCGCGCGATGTCGCGGTGCTGGAAGCAGGCCTCGACGCCGCTGTCACCGACGCGGTGACGGTGGGCCTGTCCTATGCGGGCCAGCTTGGCGACGACACGCAGGACCACGGCTTCAAGGCCAATCTGAACTGGAAGTTCTGAGCCGACTTTCCTCCATCACCGTAATACAAACCCCCGCCCCCGGCCGTGATGGCCGGGGGCGTTGCGTATGGCGGGCAGCCGCCGATCTGTCCGCACCTGTTTTTATCAAGCAATTGCAATAATTGATGTCGACAGCCGCCGAGATGGTGCATCAACTAATTAACACAATAAGGATTCGATCCGAGGGAAGGATTAGACATTGCCGAAAATCACATATAAATTGAAACCATAAAAACGGGGCGAGGGGGAATCGGGACGTGGCAGAACGCCGGATGGCGCGCCGGTGCCCACAACAAGGGCAATGGCCTGTCATTTCACGGGGTGCCAGTTTTCGAGGCAGACGCACGGTGAGCGCAGCGCCGTTGGCGCGATTTTGCGAAGTACGAGCAGGGTGTCGGGCGCGGCCGGACCTACGGTCAGCAGCTGGCATCGCTTTTGCTTCGGAATTGGCTCCGGAGGACTGCGGCGTCATCCGATCGCGGGTCACCTGCGTCTGTTGAGCGTTTGAAACATGACCGGGCATTCCGGCTGGTCATGAAATGACAACAAAGGGGAACGAACCGATGGTACGTAAAACGGTGTTCGCGGCGGCTTCCGTCGCGGCGATGTTGCTTGCCGGCACGGCCTCCGCCAAGACCCTGATATACTGCTCTGAAGGGTCGCCGGAAGGCTTCGATCCCGCGCCCTACACGGCCGGCACGACGAACGACGCCTCCTCGAAGACGCTCTATAACCGTCTGGTGGAGTTCGAGAAAGGCGAGACGACCGTCGTGCCGGCGCTCGCCGAAAAGTGGGAGGTGTCGGACGACGGCCTTGAGTACACGTTTCACCTGCGCAAGGGCGTGAAGTTCCAGAAGACGTCCTTCTTCACGCCGACCCGCGAGTTCAATGCCGACGACGTGCTGTTCTCCTTCAACCGCCAGCGTCAGAAGGACAGCCCCTGGTATCAGTATACGTCCGGCGTCGCGTGGGACTATTTCGACAGCATGGACATGCCGAATCTCATCAAGGACATCGTCAAGGTGGACGATTACACGGTGAAGTTCGTTCTGACACGGCCGGATGCGCCTTTCGTCGCCAATCTGGCGATGGATTTTGCATCGATTCTGTCGAAGGAATATGCAGACAAGCTTGAGGCTGCCAACAAGAAGGCAGACATCAACCTCGCGCCGATCGGCACCGGGCCCTTCGCCTTCGTCGCCTACCAAAAGGACGCCGTCATCCGCTATGCGGCGCACCCCGATTACTGGGGCGGCAAGCAGCCGATCGACAATCTCGTCTTCGCCATCACCACCGATCCGGCCGTGCGCGTGCAGAAGCTGAAGGCAGGCGAGTGCCAGGCCGCACCCTATCCGCCGCCGGCCGACCTCGCGGGCCTGCGGGCCGATCCCAAGCTGAAGGTGGAGGAGCAGGCGGGGCTGAACATCGCCTATCTCGCCTATAACACCCGGATGGCGCCGTTCGACAGGCCCGAGGTGCGCCGTGCGCTCAACCAGGCGATCAACAAGCAGGCGATCATCGACGCCGTGTTCCAGGGTTCCGGGCAGGTGGCGAAGAACCCGATCCCGCCGACGATGTGGAGCTATAGCGAAAGCACGGTGGACGACAAGTACGATCCCGAAGCCGCGAAGAAGGCGCTTGAGGCCGCCGGCGTCAAGGGCCTGAAGATGAAGGTCTGGGCGATGCCGGTGAGCCGCCCCTACATGCCCAACGCGCGCCGCACGGCCGAGCTGATCCAGGCCGATTTCGCCAAGGTGGGCGTCGGTGTCGAGATCGTCTCGATGGAATGGGGCGAATACCTCAAGAAGGCGGCGGAAGTGGACCGTGACGGCGCCGTGATCCTGGGCTGGACGGGCGACAACGGCGACCCCGACAACTTCCTCGGCGTGCTGCTGGGCTGCGCCGGCGTGGGCAACAACAACCGCGCGCAATGGTGCTACAAGCCTTTCGATGAGATCGTCCTGAAGGCCAAGACCCTCTCCGGTCAGGCCGAGCGCGCGAAGCTTTACGAGGAGGCGCAGGCGATCTTCAAGGAGCAGGCGCCGTGGGCGACGCTGGCTCATTCCACGGTCTTCCAGCCGTTGTCCACGAAGGTCAGCGGGTACAAGATGGATCCGCTCGGCTCGCACCGCTTCGACGGCGTCGATATCGCAGATTAAAGCAATTTGGGCATCAGAACCAAAAAGATGGGCCATTTCTACATCTCAACGAAGCATAGGAATGGTCTAGAGCGATTTCCGAGCACATGGAAACATCTGATCGATCAGAATTCGCTCAAAATCAGGAACCTAGAAGCTGCCCTGTTTCAACGTAAACAGGACAGATTCTAGAGCGCTTTCCGGCCAGGTGGAATTATCTGACCGGAAAGGAATCGCTTCACGGCCGGACGGCGGCATTCCGCCCGGGCCGCGTTCCGCGCGTGCTCCGTTGAGGTGTCTTCATGGTCCAGTTCATTGTCGGGCGGCTGCTTTATCTGGTGCCGACCCTGATCGGCATCACGATCGTGGCCTTCGGCTTCGTGCGGGTGCTGCCGGGCGATCCGGTGCTGCTGATGGCGGGCGAACACGGCGTCAGCCCCGAGCGCCACGCGGCACTGATGGCGCAATTCGGCTTCGACCGGCCGCTATGGGAGCAGTATCTCGATTACGTCACGGGGCTGCTGCAGGGCGACCTCGGCCAGTCCATCATCACCAAGGTGCCGATCGCCAACGAGTTTTTCTCGCTTTTCCCGGCCACGGTCGAATTGAGCGTCTGCGCGATCGTCGTCGCGATCGTCATCGGCATCCCGGCGGGGGTGCTTGCCGCCGTCAAGCGCGGATCATGGTTCGACCAGACGTCGATGGGGATTGCCCTCGTCGGCTATTCAATGCCCATTTTCTGGTGGGGGCTGCTTCTGATCATCCTGTTTTCGGGCATTCTGCAGTGGACGCCGGTCTCCGGCCGCATCTCGCTGATCTACTTTTTCGAGCCCGTCACCGGTTTCATGCTGATCGATAGCCTGTTGTCGGGCGAGAAGGGCGCGTTTGCTTCCGCCGTCCAGCATCTCATCCTGCCGACCGTCGTGCTGGCGACGATTCCGCTCGCGGTGATCGCCCGTCAAACGCGCTCGGCGATGCTGGAAGTGCTGGGCGAGGACTACGTGCGCACGGCACGCGCCAAGGGGTTGTCGCCGCTCCGGGTGGTGGGCATGCATGCGCTGCGCAACGCCATGATTCCGGTGATCACGACCATCGGCCTGCAGGTGGGCGTGCTGCTCGCGGGCGCCATCCTGACGGAGACGATCTTCTCGTGGCCGGGGATCGGCAAGTGGCTGATCGATTCCATCTTCCGCCGCGATTATCCGGCCGTGCAGGGCGGGCTGCTGCTCGTCGCGCTGGTGGTCATGGCGGTCAACCTGACGGTCGATCTGCTCTACGGCCTCGTCAATCCCCGCATCCGTCATCGTTGAGGGCGCCGCCATGAACGACAGACCTTCCTTCGATACCGGCGCGGTTCCCGTGGCGGGAGAGGCGCCGAGGCAGCATGCGCTGGCCGGCTTCTGGTTCCATTTCAGCGAGAACCGCGGCGCCGTGGTCGGTCTCGCGATCATCGCCGCCCTCGTCCTGGTGGCGCTGTTCGCGCCGCTCATCGCCCCCCACGACCCGGGCGAACAGTTCCGGGACGCGCTGCTCGCGCCGCCGGCATGGCAGCAGGGCGGCAGTCCGCGCTTCCTGCTCGGCACCGACGCGGTGGGGCGCGACATCCTCTCCCGTCTGATCTACGGCTCGCAGTTCTCGCTCTTCGTGGGCGTGGTGGTGGTCGGCATCGCGCTTGCGGTGGGCGTGACGACCGGCCTGATCGCCGGCTATTTCGGCGGTTTCGCCGATGCGATGATCATGCGGGTGATGGATATCATCCTGTCGTTTCCCTCGCTGGTGCTGGCGATCGTCCTCGTCGCCGTGCTGGGGCCGGGGCTGACGAACGCCATGATCGCCATCGCGCTGATCCTGCAGCCGCATTTCGCGCGCCTCACCCGTGCGGCGGTGCTGGCCGAGAAGAGCCGCGAGTACGTCACGGCCGCGCGGCTCGCCGGCGCCGGGCGGTTGCGGCTGATGTTCGTCACCATCCTGCCGAACTGCCTTGCGCCGCTCATCGTGCAGGCGACGCTGTCCTTCTCCAACGCCATTCTCGATGCGGCGGCGCTCGGCTTCCTCGGCATGGGGGCGCAGCCGCCGACGCCGGAATGGGGCACGATGCTCGCGGAGGCGCGCGAGTTCATCCTGCGGGCATGGTGGGTCGTCACGTTTCCGGGCCTCGCCATCCTGATCACGGTGCTCGCCATCAACCTTGTCGGCGACGGGCTGCGCGACGCGCTCGACCCCAGACTGAAGAGGAGCTGACCGTGACGCTGCTCGAAATCAGGAATCTGACGGTTTCCTTCGATACGTCGAGAGGGCCTTTCCGCGCCGTCGACGGCATCGACCTGCATGTCGACCGCAGCGAGGTGCTCGCCATTGTCGGCGAGTCCGGCTCCGGCAAGTCGGTCGGCATGCTGGCGGTGATGGGGCTGCTGCCGCCCACCGCCACCGTGACGGCGGACCGCATGGCGTTCGACGGGCTCGACCTGCAGACGATCACGCCGAAGCAGCGGCGCCGGATCGTCGGGCGCGACATCGCCATGATCTTTCAGGAGCCGATCGCGAGCCTCAATCCGTGCTTCACCATCGGCTTCCAGATCGGTGAGGTGCTGAGGCAGCATGCGGGCCTCGGCGGGCGGGCCAGCCGTGCGCGCACGGTGGAGCTGCTTGAGGCCGTTGGCCTCAACGACGCGCAGAAAAGGCTCGGCGCCTTTCCGCACCAGCTGTCCGGCGGGCAATGCCAGCGCGTCATGATCGCGATGGCGATCGCCTGCAATCCGCGGCTGCTGATTGCCGACGAGCCCACAACGGCGCTCGACGTCACCATCCAGAAGCAGATTCTCGACCTGCTGATGCGCCTGCAGGCCGAGCACGGCATGGGCTTGATCATGATCACCCACGACATGGGCGTCGTCGCCGAAACGGCGGACAGGGTCGTCGTGCAGTACAAGGGACGCAAGATGGAGGAAGCGGACGTTCTGTCGCTGTTCGAGACGCCGAAAAATCCTTATACGCGCGCCCTGCTGTCGGCCCTGCCGGAGAACGCGGCGGGCGACAGGCTGCCGACGGTCGGCAGCTTCCTCGACGGGCCGGCGGGAGGCGTATCATGACGGACGTTGCGCTCGAAACGCGCGGCATCTGCCGCGACTATCATCTGAGCGGCGGCCTGTTCGGCGCGCCGCGCGTGCTGCACGCGGTGAAGAGCGTGAGTTTCCGGCTGGCGAGAGGGAAGACGCTTGCCGTCGTCGGCGAGAGCGGTTGCGGCAAGTCGACGCTGGCGCGGATTCTCTCGCTGATCGATGCGCCGACGGCGGGTGAACTCTACATCGACGGCGCACGCATCGACATCGCGCGGGACGGGCTGACCCGCGACATGCGGCGCAAGGTGCAGATCGTGTTCCAGAACCCCTACGGTTCGCTCAACCCGCGCCAGAAGATCGGCGATGCGCTGATGGAGCCGCTGCTGCTCAACACGCCGCTGCCGGCGGCGGAGCGGCGCGAGCGCGCCATGCACATGCTGCGCAAGGTGGGCCTCGGGCCGGAGCACTTCAACCGCTATCCGCACATGTTCTCCGGCGGTCAGCGCCAGCGCGTCGCGATCGCCCGGGCGCTGATGCTGAGCCCCGGCCTTCTGGTGCTGGACGAGCCGGTGTCGGCGCTTGACCTTTCGGTGCAGGCGCAGGTGCTGAACCTGCTGGCCGACCTGCAGGACGAGTTCAGCCTCACCTACGTCTTCATCAGCCACGATCTTTCGGTCGTGCGCTACATCGCCGACGAGGTGATGGTGATGTATTACGGCGAGGTCGTGGAGGCGGGCACGCGCGATGCCGTGTTTTCCGATCCGCAGCATGCCTACACGAAGAAGCTCTTCGCCGCGACGCCGCGCGCCGACGTCGCCTCGATCCGCGCTCGCGTCGAAGGCCGGCGCGGGGCGGCGGCGCAGGCGGTCTGACCGGCGGTTACGGGCTGGCGAAAGGCTCGGTCGGGCTTTTCGCGGGCTCAGTGAACCAGTCCGGGCCATCCTCGGTCATGCAGATGTGGTCTTCCAGCCGGATGCCGAAGGCGCCCGGCACCACGATCATCGGCTCCACGGAGAAGCACATCCCCGCTTCCAGCGCCATGCGGTTGCCGCGCACGATGTAGGGCGGCTCGTGAATGTCGAGACCGAGGCCGTGGCCCGCCCGGTGTGGCAGGCCGGGAAGCCGGTATCCGGGCCCGAGGCCGCCGGCCTCGATGACGCGCCGCGCGGCGGCGTCCAGCGCTTCGGCCGCCGCGCCGATCCGCGCGGCCGCGAACACGGCCTCCTGCGCCGCCCGCTCCAGCGCCCAGATGCGCGCCACGTCCGGCGTGGGCTCATCGAGCGTGTAAGTACGCGTGAGGTCGGAATGGTAGCCATCGATGCGGCAGCCGGTGTCGACCAGAATGACGTCGCCGGCGTGGAGCGTCTGCTCGCCGTCCGCGCCATGGGGTAGCGCCGTCGCCTTGCCGAAGGAGACGATGCAGAACGACGAGCCCTCCGGCGCGCCAAGCGCGCGGTGCTGCTCGTCGATGAAGCGCACCGCCTCCGAAGCCCGGATGCCGGGTTTCATGAGGGCGTGTGCGCGGCGGTGGACTTCGAGCGTCAGCCCCATGGCGTGGCGGATGATCGCGATCTCTGCGGCGGACTTGCGCAGGCGCAGGCTCCGCAGCAGCGGCGCGCCTTCCACGATGCGCTCCGCTCCCAGCGCGGCGGCGAGCGGGTAAAAGGCGAACAGGGGCAGCGTGTCGTCCAGCGCCACCTTGCCGGCGGGTCCGGCCAGACTGGCAACGAGAGCGGCCGCGTCCTCGTGTTCCTCCCACGTCGCAATGTCACCCGCGACGTGTGGAAGGGTTTCGACGCGCGAACGCTCGAACCCCGGCACGATATAGACGAGGCGTGTCGGCAGCACCAGCGCGCCCAGCAGGCGCTCGCTGGGGTGCCAGACCAGCCCGGTGAAGTAGCGCATGCTCTCCGAGGCGCCGAGCAGCACCGCCTCCACGCCCGACGCCTGCATGAGGGTGCGCAGGCGTTCCAGACGCTGCGCGTATTCCGCCGGGGCGATGGGCGGCACGGGATGCGGCCAGTCCGCAGTCATGGTGTGTATCCTCACGTGGGCCGCAGGGCGACGAGTTCGTCGTGCAGCGGCTTTGGAATGCTCACCCCGCCGGCGAGGCTGCGCCGGCGCGCCTCGTAACGGCGCTGCGAGGGCAGGCGCGCGCCCTGTTCGACGATGGCGCCGAACATCTTTTCCGCCCGGTCGATGTGCCGGGGCGCATCCACGCCAAGGAACACTGCCGGATCGAGGGCGAGAATCAGTTCGCCGTGGCAGGGCGCGGCGCGCGCGCCGTCGTCGAAGGCCATGGATTCGGCGCTCGTCATGTCGCCGATGAGGGGGCCCGCCAGCAGCTCGATCATGGCAGCGAGGGCAGACCCCTTGTGCCCTCCGAAGGTGAGCATCGCCCCCGCGAGCGCGGCCTCCGCGTCGGTGGTGGGGGTGCCTTCGCCGTCGATCGCCCAGCCCTCCTGGAGCGGCTTGCCGGCGCGTCGGTGCAGCTCGATATCGCCGCGGGCGATGACGCTTGTCGCGAAATCGAACACGAATGGCGTGCCGTCGGGGCGCGGCCAGGCGAAGGCGATGGGGTTGGTGCCGAATACGGGTTTCGTTCCGCCGGCGGGCGCGACCCAGCTATGGCTCGGCGTGAGCGCCAGGGCGACGACGCCTTCCGCCGCGATGGCCTCCACCTCCGGCCACAGGGCGGAGAAATGGAAACAGTTGTTGATGGCGAGCGCCGCGATGCCCTGCCGGCGGGCCTTCTCCACGAGTTTCGGCCGGCCGAGCGCGAAGGCCAACGGCGAGAAGCCAAAATGCGCGTCGACCCGCACGACGCCCGGTGCGTGGTCGACCACGTCCGGCACGGCCTGCGGATCGACCTTGCCGGCGCGGATGGAGTGGACGACCCCGGGCAGCCGGTAAAGCCCGTGGGAATGGCACTCGTCACGCTGGCCGGCGATCACGACGTCGGCGATGGCCTGCGCGTGGGGTTCGGAAAGCCCGGCCGCGCGCAGGATGTCGAGCCCCAGCGCGCGGGCCTCGTCGAGCGAGAGGACGACGTGGTCGGTCATGGCGAGTTCTTCCTCCGGTCATTGTCGATGCATGGCTGCCGCGTCGGGCGTCATGCCGGCCGATTGTCGGCCAGATGTCGGACGGGCGTCAACCGGTACACGCCCGCCCCGCGGCGGCGGCGCCCTGCGCGGTGATTTTCATGGCATCTTCACAGCACGGATTTGAGGAAGTCGATGGTCTCCGGCATCTGCGGGTTGCCGATGACCTCCCGCGCGGGGCCGATTTCGTGGATGACGCCCTTGTGGAAGAAGGCCACACGATCCGACACGTCGCGCGCGAAGCGGATTTCGTGGGTGACGAGGATCATGGTCATGCCTTCGTCGGACAGCATCCTGAGTGTGTCGAGCACCTCACCCACGAGCTGGGGATCGAGCGCCGAGGTCACCTCGTCGAACAGCATGTAGTCGGGCGACATGGCGAGCGCCCGCGCGATCGCCATGCGCTGCTGCTGGCCACCCGACAGCTTCGAGGGATAGACGGAGAGCTTCTCGCCGAGGCCCACATGCCGGAGGTTCTTGGCGGCAATTTCCTCCGCCTCCCGCCGGCCCTTGCCGAGCACCTTGCGCGGCGCCAGCATCACGTTTTCCAGCACGGTGAGATGCGGGAAGGCGTTCCACTGCTGGAACACGATGCCGATCCTGCGTCGCAGCCTGTTGAGGTCGGTGCCGGGGGCATGCACGTCCGTGCCGTCGACGAGGATGCGCCCGCCCTGGATCGGCTCCAGCCCGTTGATGCACATCAGCAGCGTCGACTTGCCGGAACCCGATCCGCCGATGATGGACAGCACCTCGCCCTTCTGCACGGCGAGGCTGACACCCTTCAGCACCTCAAGCGGCCCGAAGGATTTGCGTACGTTTTCGATTTCAATCATTTTCGTGCCACCGCTTTTCAAGGCGCGCGCCGAGGCGGGCAACGGGAAAGCTCATCAGGAAGTAGATCAGGCCGGCGACGGAGAGCACGAGCAGCGGCTCCTGAAGGCGCGTAACCACGATCTGCGAGGCGCGCAGCAACTCGACGATGCCGATCCACAGCACCAGCGCCGTGTCCTTCATCACGCTGAGCACGAGGCCGATCCAGTTCGGCAGCGCCACGCGCAGCGCCATCGGAAAGACGATATGCGCGAGATCCTGCCTGTAGGTCATGCCGAGGGAGCGCGCCGCGCGCCGGGTGGTGGCGGGAACGGCGAGGATGCCGCCGCGCACGATCTCCGAGCAGTAGGAGGCCGTGTAAAGCGACAGCATCACGCAGGCCACCGTGAAGGCGGAGGCGTTCACCCCGATGATGGACTTGAACGAGTTCGCCAGCACGAACTGGATCAGCAGCGGCACGGAGCGCAGCACATCGAGCACGGCACCGAGCGGCGCGTTGAGCCACCACGGCAGCGTGGTGCGCGCCAGGCCGAACGCCATGCCGAGGATCGTGCCGCCCAGCATGGCCCAGGCCGTGATGGACAGCGTGACGCCCGCGCCCTTGAGCATGAAGAGGATGTCGTTCCATCCGAGGTTGGTTTCGAGCATCGCGTCCTCCCTCAGTAGCGGAACAGGCGCCAGGCCAGCAGGCGCGCCGAGAGGGTGATGAATTTCGCCATCAGGTAGTAGATGACGGCGGCGAACAGGAAATATTCGAAGGTGCGGAAGGTACGCACGTTCAGTTCCTGCGTCACGCCGGTGAGGTCGGTGTTGAGACCTACCGTCACGCCGAGCGATGTCATCAGCAATGCCCAGACCATCTGGTTCGTCAGCGGATAGAACACGATGCGGAACATCTGCGGAAGCACCACGAGGCGGAAGGCCTGCGTGGCGCCCATGCCGAGCGACCGGGCCGCGCGCGTCTGCGTCTCGGGAATGGCGTTGAGGCCGCCCCGGAACGATTCCGCCAGATAGCCGGCGTTGTTGAAGGAGATGCCGACGAGCAGCGAGGCGTAGGAGTCTAGGTGGATGCCGAGCGAGCCGAGGCCGAAGTAGGTCATGTAGACCTGAAACAGCGCCGGCGTGTTGCGGGCAAGTTCGACCCAGCCGGTGGCGAAACCGTAAAAGAGGCGGTTGTCCGACCGCCGTCCCAGCGCGAGCACGACGGCAATTGCCGTGCCGATCACGAGCGAGAGGACGGCTATCTGAAGCGAGACGAGAGCGCCTTCGAACATCCGGGGCAGCGCATTGAACGCCGGCCGCCAGTGAAAGGTATAGTTGAACATGGCGCGCTACCATTCCGTGGCCGCGTTTTCGGACCGGCCGGGCAAAACCGGTGCCCGGCCGGCGGCGATCGCATCAGTAGTAGACGCCGGGAACGGTCAGGCCGGGCAGGTCGCCGCCCACCCACTTGTCGAACAGTTCCTTATAGCGGCCCGTGCGCACCTGCTGATGCACGAACAGGTTGAGATAGTTGAGCAGGCCGTATTCCTGCCGCAGCGCGATCAGCGACACGAAATCGGTGACGTAGCCGGAATCGCCGCCCACGACGAAGCCCTTGAATCGGCCGGACTTGACGGTGGCCTGCGCCACCGTGTTGGTGACGACGGTGGCCTCGATCTGGCCCTGCGAGAGCGCGAGGAAGACGTCGGCCTGCGTCTGGTAGCTGCGGAAGGATCCCTTGGAATCGTTCCACTTCTTGACATCGGCCTCAAGGGCGATGGCCTCGTAGGTGCCGGCGGTGGAGCCGACCTTGCGGCCCTTGAGCGATTCGTAGGAATCGATGTTGCTGCCCTCCTTCGTCAGCACCACCATCTTGAATGCGAAGTAGGGAATGGAGAAACCGATGGTCTTGGCGCGCTCCAGCGTATCGGAGGTGGAGGCCACGCCGACATCCGCGCGTCCCGAAACGAGCGCGGGAACGCGGTCCGGGAAGGGCGTCTCGACGATCTCGGCCTCGACGCCGAGGATTTTCGCCAGATCGTTGCAGGTATCGACGTCGAAACCGATGGGGTTGTTGCTCTCGTCGCGCGAGCCCATGGGTGGGAAGTCGAGCGTAACGGCGCAGCGCAGTTTGCCCGATGCGATAATATCGTCAAGCTTATCGGCGTATGCCGGTGCGGCAATCGCGAGGCTTACGACGGCGGCGAACAGTCCGGTCCTGAAATTCATCATATTTTTTCCCTTGCTCTGGAGTTTTTGAAGCTCCGGGAATGCGTGCCCCGGCGCCTGTTTGGCAGAATTTAGCATCTTTTATACTATTTCAACATCAAAATAGACCTTTCCACCAATGGTCTCGAACGCAGCCGAAGCCGCCGGGCGCGGTCTTCAGAAACGTCCGGCCGAGAACGGCGCGATATCGATCGGCTGCGGATTGCCGTCGAGGAAGTTGGCGACGAGCTGCGCCGTCGCCGCCGCTTGCGTGAGGCCGAGGTGACCGTGCCCGAAGGCGTAGATCACCCGGCCGTCGCGGCTCGCCGTGCCGATGACGGGGAGCGAGTCCGGGATGGAGGGACGGAAGCCCATCCACCGCCGGGCCGGTGCGTCGGGGTTGAAGCCGGGCAGGAAGCGGCGCAGCCGCTGCGCGACGGCCAGCGTGCGCCTGTGGTCGGCCGGCGCGTCCAGCCCGGCGAACTCCACCGCCCCGCCGACCCGGTCGCCAATGGCGAGCGGCGTCGTGACGAAGCCTTCGCCCTCGAACATGACCGGCCGGCCGAGGCCGAAGGTTCCCGGTTGATAGGTTGCGTTGTAGCCGCGTTCCGTGTCGAGCGGAACGGCATCGCCGAGTTGCGCCGCCAGCGGCCTGGACCACGCGCCGGCCGCGACAACCACCCGGTCGGCGCCGAGCGGCTCGGCGTCCGCAAGCCGCATGTCCACGCCGTCCGGCGCAGGGACGATACCGTTGACCTGCCCCGATATGAAACGCACTCCCCGCCCGACGGCCTGGCGAAGCAGGTCTGCCGCCAATATCGCCGGATCGGAGACATGGCAGCCGGCCGGATAGAGGGCGGCGGCCTCCACGTTGCGCAGCGCCGGCTCGATCGCCGCGAGATCGCCCGGGCCGAGTTCTTGCACATCGATGCCAAGCGCACGCTGGCTGGCCAGAACGCCGCTCGCGCGGGCGAAATCCGCCCGGTTGCGCCAGACGGAGAGGATGCCCTGCTCGCGCAGGTGGTAGTCGAGACCGCGCTGCGCCAGCAATGTCTTCCACGCCGGCAGCGCGAGCGCGTTGAGGGAGCGGATGGCGTGCGATCCGGCCGCGATCCGGTCCGCGCCGGATGCCGCGAGAAAGCGCAGCAGCCACGGCACGAGCTGCGGCAGGTAGGCCGGCCGGATCGACAGCGGGCCGAGCGGGTCTGCCAGCCAGCGCGGCAACTGGCGCCACACCTTCGGCGACGCGAGGGGCATGATATCGAGATGGGCGATCCAGCCCGCGTTGGCGTCCGTCGCGCGGCCCTCGCGGCCTTCCTTGTCGACGATGGTGACATCGTGACCGCGGTCGAGTGCGGCGTGGGCGGCCGCAATGCCGACGATGCCGGCTCCGACAATGGTTACGCGCATGATCCCCCTTGCCTGCCTTCTGGCTCAACGAAGCAACGGATATGCCTGAAAGCGCTTCATTCCGATCGGTTACGACGAAACTTGCGCATCGACGACCTGGAACCCGTGGGCGAACGGGTCCCGCCCGTCGATCACGATTGTATTGAATCCCGTCACCCGCGCCCATCCTTCTATGGAGGGAATGATCGCATCGTGTTCGCCGACTTTCGCGCGTCCCTCGATGCGGCCGGTGAAGAGCGAGCCGATGATGCTTTCGTGCACGAAAGCCTCGCCCTCCCGCAAGGCACCGCGCGCCGCAAGATGCGCCATGCGTGCCGAGGTGCCGGTGCCGCAGGGCGACCGATCGATGGCCTTGTCGCCGTAGAACACCGCGTTGCGCGCCGTGCCGTTCGGCGTCTGCGGCCTGCCGGTCCACATCACATGGGTGAGGCGGTCGATGGCCGGGTTTTCCGGATGGGCGATCCGGTAGCGGGCGTTGAAGGCGCTGCGGATGCGCGGACTGAGGCGCAGGATATCGGAAGGCTCGATGTCCGCAACGTCCGTGTAGTTTTCCTGGGCCTCGATGATGGCGTAGAAATTGCCGCCGTAGGCGACGTCGACCGTGATCCGGCCGAGGCCTTCGATGTCGAGTTCGTAACCGGTTCCGTAAAGGAACGATGGCACGTTGGTGATGCGCACGCTCTCGACGAAGGGGCCGTTCTGCTCGTAGCGCGCCTCGACGGGACCCGCCGGCGTGTCGAGCCGCAGCAGGCCCGGCGTGCGCGGCTGGATCAGCCCGTTTTCGAGGGCGATCGTCACTGTGCCGATTGTGCCGTGTCCGCACATCGGCAGGCAGCCCGAGGTTTCGATGAACAGCACGCCCGTATCGCAGTCCGGTCGGGTCGGCGGGTAGAGGATCGAGCCGGACATCATGTCATGCCCACGCGGCTCGAACATCAGGCCGGTGCGGATCCAGTCGTATGCGGCGAGGAAATGCTGGCGGCGCTCGAACATCGTCGCGCCTTCGAGCCGCGGTATGCTGCCGCCCGCGACGACCCGCACCGGATTGCCGCAGGTGTGACCGTCGATACAGAAGAAAGTGTGACGCGACATGGCTGCGCTCACTGTTCGAAAAAGGAACCATTCGGCGACAGGCGGGATGCGAACCCGCCGGTCTTCGGGATCGTTTCCGGCCGCGGCCGGTCTCGGCTCACAGGCCGGCGCCGGGCCATTCCGGATGGAACTGCCTTGTGACGGCCGGGGTGGCGCCTTGCTGGCCGGTCTGCGATGCCATTGTTTTTCTCCCTGGAAGTTTTCTTGAGCGACCATATTGTAGATTGTATAAAATATCCCGTGTCAAGCGAATCCGTCAATTCGTGGTATGCAGGCGTTTCCTCTCGCATCGGGCATATGATCGATGGCAGTCAAAAGCGGTTCGACAAAAAGCACTTCGGCGCGGACCAGCGCCCGCAACGCGGCGCAGCCGCCGCGGGCGTCCGCATCCCGGCTTTCCACACCTGAAGGGTCGCTTGCGGCCACCGCCGTGCCGGCAAGGCCGGTGCGCAAGACGCTGGAGCACAGGACCATATCGGCCGCAGTGGCGGGCGAACTGCGCCAGCGCATCGTCGACGGCCAGTTTCCCGCCGGTTTCCAGTTGCGGCAGGATGCGCTGGCGGCGGAATTCGGGGTGAGCCGCATCCCGGTGCGCGAAGCGCTCATGCAGCTTGAGGCGGACGGGCTCGTCAAGATCCACCCGCATCGCGGCGCCATCGTCGTGGCGCTGTCTCCGGCGGAGATCCTCGAACTGTTCGAGCTGCGCGCCCTGTTGGAGCCGCGCCTGCTGCGCACGTCCGCGCCGCATCTCACACCCGCCGATTACGAGCGGCTGCGCGATATCCTGCACGAATACAGCGTGGAACTGCGCGCGAAGCGCGCCAGCCGTTGGGGCGAACTCAACTGCGCGTTTCACATGCTTCTCTACAGCCACGCCGGACAGCCGCGCGCCCTGGCGATCGTCGCCAATCTGCTGCAGGAATGCGACCGGCACACGCGCATCCAGCTTTCCTTCTCTGGCAATCCGGAGCGGGCGGAAGCCGAGCACGCCGGAATCCTGCGCCGGTGTGCCGACGGCGACATCGACGGCGCGTGCGCCCTGCTGGAGGAGCATATCGGGAGTGTCAGCCGGTCGCTGCTCGACCGGCTGGTGACGGATGCGGCAGCCGACGGCCGGCCGGCGGCGTAGCTCCCGCCGCCGATGCCGCCGTTACGCCGCACCCTGCAGGATATCGGCAAGGAGGGGCGCATCGATGTTGCCGCCCGACAGCACGACCCCGACTTTCCTGCCGCGCATCTTTTCCTTTTCCTGAAGCAGCGCGGCGAGGGCCGCCGCGCCCGCGCCCTCCGCCACGTTATGGGTGGCGGTGAACAGGATGCGGATGGCCTCGCGCACTTCGTCATCGCTGACGGCCACGATCCGGTCCGCGCCTCTCGCGTAGATGGCGAATGCCTCTTCCACGGGCGTCCGGACGGCGAGTCCGTCCGCAATGGTGTCGGCGGAGTCTGTCGCCGTGAGCCGCCCGCTCTCGAACGACAGCTTGGCCCCCGCGGCCTCGGTCGACACCACGCCCACCACCTTTGTCCGCAGGCCGAGCGCATCGCGCGCGGCGATCACGCCGCAGATGCCGGAGCCGCAGCCTACGGGCACGTAGACGGTATCGAGGTCAGTTGCGGCTGCGAACAGCTCCAGCGCATAGCTGGCGACGCCGCGCACGATCTCCCGGTGAAACGGCGGCACCGGGAAGAGATTTTCGCTTGATGCGAGCCGGGCAGCCTCGCCGCGCGCGGCATCGAAATCCGCGCCGAAGGTGACGACATCCGCGCCGAACGCACGCATGGCCGCGTTCTTGCCGGGCGAGTTGCCGTGGGGCACGACGATGGTCGCCCGCAACCCGGCGGCGGTCGCGGCGCGCGCCTGGCTCTGGCCGTGGTTGCCGCGCGTGGCGGTGACGATGCCTTGCACGCCGGGCTGCGTGCGCTTCACCCAGTCGATGAAGGTGATGCCGCCGCGCACCTTGAAGGCGCCCGTCGGCGTATGGTTCTCGTGCTTGACGATGACAGTCGCGCCGGTGCATTCGTCGAGGAGCGGCCAGCTATACTGCGGCGTGGGCGGCATGTGCCGGTAGACGAGGCTCGCCGCCTCGATGAGATCGTTTTTGCCAAACATGACGGTTTCCGGATAGGGTGTGTCTCGCGCCGAATGTGGCGTCGTGTCGTTGGCCGGTCTTTCAGAAAAATGACATCGAATGACAGGGCATCTCGTGGCGGGGCGGGCCGTCTCCCGGCGGGCGAGCCGGCGCGGTTGTTCGTCTGCGGCGGCGCGCGCCTCGAACTGCTGCCCGCCCGCCCCTACGAAGCCCGCTACGTGGCGGAGACGGACGGCGTCGGTTTCGCGTTCGATCTGCAGCGGGGTGTGCATGCTTTCGGCAGCGACCGGCCGAGCGCGTTCCACACGCGCCCCAACAGCGTGGCCTTTGTGCCGAGAGGCTGCGACGTCTATTCCCGTTCGCCCGAGGGCGGCGAATATCTCGTCGTGGCGCTGCAGTCGTCGCCTGAAACGCCGCTCGCGAACGCCGCACGTTTCACCGATGCCATTCTGCCCGCCGCCGTCGCGGCGGCGCATCGGCTGCGCGCCCGCCTGCTGGAGGAAGCCGTCGAGCCGCTGCTTGTTGAGGAGGGTGTGCACGACCTGCTGGAGCGGGTGGCGCTTCAGGCCTTTCCGGCGCCGTGCCGCCGCGCGGCAGAGCGCTGGATGACGCCGGCGCGGCTGCGCACCGTCAGCGACATGATCGAGGCGCGTCTCGACGGGCCGCTGGCGGTGGAAGACCTCGCATCCGCGCTCGGCCTTTCCGCCGGCTTCTTCACCCGCGCGTTCCGGGCGGCGACCGCGCGCAGCCCGCACAGCTATGTCATCGACCGCCGCATCGCGCGGGCGCGCCGGCTGTTGCTGACATCCCGCCAGGGGCTCGCCGGGATCGCCCTCGCGGCGGGCTTCTCGTCGCACGCGCACATGACGGCGACGTTCCGCGAGCGGCTTGGCATTTCGCCGGCAGAATTCCGGCGGCGGCACGCGCCGGATGGCGGCGGGCGGCTCAGGTGATTTGCAGCGAGCCTCTGGCGTTCATCAGCAGATCGACCACGTCCGCAGCCGTGATGATGGTGTAGCGCGGGTCCATTTGCGCGGCGTCGAGGCCGTTGTGAATCATGCAGGAACCGCAGATGGCGATGCGGCCGCCGCCGTCGAGGAACTTCCGCAGCAGGTCGCTGACGGGCTCGAAGGGCGCGCCGATGGCCATGCCCTGCGTCGCGTCGGGCTTGCCGAGTTGCACCGCCTCGACCATCAGGATGATGACGGCGCTGTGACCCTTCGTCAGCGCGTTCACCGCCATGGTGAAGGCGACGGTCACCTTCTCCGGGTTGCCTGCGCCATCGAAAATCGTGGCGACGAATTCGGCAGTTTTCATGATGCGTTGTCCTCGTCGGGCGTTGGAGCGCTGTCCGGCCGGTTGTCTCCTGCATGGCCGGAATATTCGTTTCGTAATATATATTGCGTATTTTTGCAATCAAATATATGAAACAAAATCGGCAGTCACGCGAGGGAAGGAGCCACCATGTCAGCCGTCGAAAACCGCAATGTCGTTCTCGTGCAGGAAAGCGGTCACGGGCCTTATGGTCAGTTCGTCAGCATCGGTCAGCACATCATGGGTGCGGACGAGCCCGGCGCCGTGGGCGGGCACAATACGGGGCCGGATCCGTTCGAGTTCGTGCTCGCCGGCATCGGGGCCTGCACGGTGATGACGATCCGCATGTACGCGAACCGGAAGAAGTGGCCGCTCGACGACGTGCGTGTCTCGGTGCGTCACGTCCGCGCCGCCACGGGCGGCGAAGGCGGCGTGCGGCATGCGGTGGAGCGTACGATCTCCCTCGCCGGCGCGCTGGACGACGAGCAGCGCGCGGCGCTGATGGCGATCGCCGAAAGGTGTCCGGTCAGCCTGGCGCTGGAAACAGGCATGGAAATCACATCAATTGCAGGGTAAATAGGGAGGCGAACCGGGCCACAGCGTCATCGCTTGAGCGGTGCATCGAATTTTCCGGGAAACGGTGTCCGTTTTCCGGTCTGATGTCCGGAGGGGATTTCTGGCGTTCCGTCAGCCGCTTCGATGGCCTCACGAACGCGCATCGGGTGAGAGAGACCATTATGGCGGCAGAGGCGCTGGCGCGCAGAAACATTCTTGTCCTTACGCTGGCGCAGTCACTCGGTGCGGCGGGGCCGCCGATCATCATCTCGCTCGGCGGTATCGTCGGCCAGATGCTGTCGCCCGACGCCGCGCTGGCGACGCTGCCGGTGAGCCTCTACAGCCTGGGCCTCGCCATGGGCACCATCCCGGCCGCCCTCATCATGCGCCGTTTCGGGCGGCGGAGCGGCTATCTGCTCGGCGCGGCCATCGGCGTGTTCTCGGGGCTGGTGGCGACGCTCGGCATCGTGCTGGCCGCCTTCGTGGTCTTCTGTCTCGGCACCTTCATGGCCGGTTTCTATGGCGCGTATGTGCAGAGCTACCGCTTCGCGGCGGCCGACGCGGCGACGGGCGCGCTCAAGGCCAAGGCCATCTCGTGGGTGATGATCGGCGGTCTCGCGGCGGCGGTGATCGGGCCGCAGCTCGTCATCTGGACGCGCGATGCCTTTCCCGCCGCGCCTTTCGCGGGAAGCTTCCTCAGCCAGTCGGCGCTGGCGCTGCTGGCACTGCCGGTGCTCACGCTGCTGCGCACGCCGCCGGCCTCGTCCGCGCCGGCGGGCGCCGCGCATGCCGCCAACGGCCGCTCGTTGCGCGAACTCCTGCTCTCGCCACGCCTGATGCTGGCTATCGCCGCGGGTATCGTATCCTATGCGCTGATGAGTTTCGTGATGACGGCGGCGCCGATCGCCATGGTCGGCTGCGGCTTCACGGTGGGGGAGGCGGCGCTCGGCATCCAGTGGCATGTGCTGGCGATGTTCGCGCCGAGTTTCGTCACGGGCAACCTCATGACCCGCTTCGGCAAGGAGCGGGTGACGGCACTCGGCCTGCTGCTTATCGCGGCTTCCGGCGCGGTGGCGCTGATGGGGCTGGAACTCGCCCACTTCTGGATTTCGCTCATCCTGCTCGGCGTGGGCTGGAACTTCGGCTTCATCGGCGCCACCGCCATGGTGACGGACTGCCACACACCGGAGGAACGCGGGCGGGTGCAGGGCGTCAACGATTTCCTGATCTTCGGCACGGTCGCCGCCGCCTCGTTCTCCGCCGGCACCCTGCTGACGGCCTCCGGATGGGAGCTGATCAACTGGCTGGTGTTTCCGGCGGTCGCCCTCGTGCTCGTGCCGCTGCTGTGGCGGCTGCCCGCGGTGCGGGCGACCTGACGGCCTATCTCACGACGGCGATGGCGAAGCCGTCCCATCCCTTGCCGCCGACGGTCTGGATCGCGCTCGCCACCAGACGGGGTTCGGCCGCGACCATGTCGAAGAACCGGCGAGTACCCTGCACGCGAGGGTCCGGGCTGTCTGGATCGGCGATTGCCCCGTCGCGCACGACATTGTCGCAGATGATGACGGTGCCGGGGCGGGAGAGCCTGAGCGCCCATTCGAGATAGGCCGGGTTGTTCTCCTTGTCAGCGTCGACGAAGACGAGGTCGAACGGCGCTTCCCCGGCGAGCTGCGGCAGGGTTTCGAGCGCCGGGCCGACGCGCAGGTCCACGACGTCCTGCAGGCCGGCCCTGCCGATATTCTCCCGCGCCACGGCGGCGTGCGCCGCATCGGCCTCCAGCGTCACCAGCCTGCCGCCCTCGCCGAGGGCGCGCGCCAGCCAGATCGTGCTGTAGGCACCGAGCGTGCCGATTTCCAGAATACGGCGCGCGCCGACCATCAGCGCGAAGATGTGCAGCAGCCTGCCCTGATTCGGTGCGACATCGATCGCCGGCAGACCGGCCGCCGCGTTGGCGCGCAGCACCTCGTCCAGAACCGGGTCGGTGGGAACGAGCCTGTCGATGAGGTAGTCGTCGACTTCGGTCCAGAGGTCCGTCATTGCGCCCATCCTGAATGTTGTGCCGCCGGCTGACGGCACGATAACGGCTAGCATAATACAGGTGCATCGTAGAGTGTTTCTGTCAAAGACAGAAACACTCCAGCATTTGCCCGTGGCAGAAATAGCTTCGCTTTTTCAACGCTTGAACGCCGCGCGGGCTCAAGAGTTTTTAGCTTTTTGATTCGATCAAAATGAGAAAAACTCTGACATATCTCGTCGTGAGGCCCGGTACTCTTGCGGCCCGATGCTCTTGCGGCCGGGCAGGCGAGGGGGCGGGCATCGCGCCGTCATCTCTCGCCGCCTTTCATGCAACCGTGCTCGTCAGGCAACCATGCTCTTGCCGAATTCGCTGACCTGGCGGTCGAACAGCGCCTTGTAGGCGCCATCGGGCCGTGCCAGCAGGGCGGTGTGGCTACCTTCCTCAACCACGCGGCCGCGGTCGAAGACGAGGATGCGGTCCATCGCCCGCACGGTGGAGAGCCGGTGGGCGATGACGATTGTGGTGCGGCCCTGCATCAGCCGTTCGATCGCCTGCTGGATCAGCGCCTCCGATTCCGAGTCGAGGCTTGACGTTGCCTCGTCCAGAATGAGAATCGGCGCATCCGCCAGAAACGCGCGGGCGAGGGCGACACGCTGGCGTTCGCCGCCGGAGAGTTTCACGCCGCGTTCGCCCACCAGCGTGGCATAGCCCCGGGGCAGGCGGGCGATGAAGTCGTGGGCGTTGGCGAGCCCCGCCGCATGCGCGATCTCCGCCATCGACGCCCCCGGCCGGCCATAGGCGATGTTTTCGGCCAGCGAGCGGTGGAACAGCACCGGCTCCTGCTGGACGATGGCGATGTTCGCGCGCAAGCTCGACTGTGTCACCGACGCGATATCGATGCCGTCGATGGTGACGCGCCCGCCCGTGACGTCGTAGAGACGCTGGATCAGCTTGATGAACGTCGTCTTGCCCGAACCGGAGCGTCCGACGAGGCCGACTTTTTCGCCCGCCGCGATGGTGACGGAGAAGTCGCGGTAGAGCGGTTCGTCGTGGCCGGCGTAGTGGAAGGTGACGTCGTCGAAGACGATCCTGCCCGCGCCCACCCGCATCCCGCCCGCGCCGGCGCTGTCCTCGACGCCGTAGGGCAGCGCGTGCATGGCCACGAGTTCCTCCATGTCGTTGACCGAACGCTGGAGGTTGTGGACATGCTGTCCCACGTCGCGCAGATAGCCGTGCACCACGGTGTAGCTCGTCAGCACGAAGGTAACGTCGCCCGGCGTGGCGCGGCCCTGCGTCCACAGCCAGATGACGAAGCCGACAACGGACGCCTGCAGCGCGAGCAGCACGACATCCTGCGTGGAGCCCGACATGGTGCCGCGCACCCACGTGCGGCGGGTGCGTTTGCGCCATTTCATCAGCACCACGGCCAGCCGGTCGTCCTCGCGCCGTTCCGCGCCGAACGCCTTGACGACGGGATTGCAGGAGATGGCGTCCGCGAGCGCGCCGCCGAGGCGCGTGTCCCACGCATTCGCAAGCCGGGCCGCCGGGGCGACGAAACGCAGCGACAGGAACAGCGTCACGCCGACATAAAGCACCGCGCCTGCGAGCACGACGAGCCCCATCGCCGGCCACCGCCACGCGAGCAGGATCGTCGTGCCGAACAGCACCACGAGCGAGGGCAGCAGCGCGATCAGGATGGTGTCGGTGAGCAGGTCGAGCGCCCACATGCCGCGCGTGATCTTGCGCACCGTGGAGCCGGCGAAGTTGTTGGCGTGCCAGTCCGTGGAGAAGCGCTGCAGGCGTGCGAAGGCATCCTGCGCCACCCGCTCCATCGTCGTCAGCGTCAGGCGGGTGATGGCGAGGAAGCCCAGATGACGGAATGCCACGGCCAGCACGCCCACAGCCACGATGGACGCCAGCGCCCCCGTGGCCACCTCTGTCGCATCCGGCCCGGCCCGCGCTATGGCATCGACGAGCTGCCCGGCGAAGACGGGCACGAACAGGTTGGCCGTCGTCATCAGCGTGATGGCCGCGACGATGGCGGAAACGGTGAGGGGCTGGCGTGCCCAGTGACCGAAAGTGAAGGCAAGGACGGCCCGGAACGGCTCCGGCCGCCTGGTGGAGGTTTGAACGGACATCGAATTCTTCGGCGCCGCGCGGTCGCCGACTCCAGATTGATCAGGGAAGCGTGGCGGGGCGGCGTACGACCGCCATCCGCGGAGGAAGCGTCTTGAAGGGATCAGGGGCCGGTACGCTCGCGCCTGCGGCGGGCCACGGCACGTTCCAACCTAGTGGAAGGACGGCTCGGGGAGGGCGACAACGGTCATGATTATCATCCAGCCCTCCCTGTCTCATCCGGAACCTGATGGCAGCAACAGGTGCCATATCATGCGCGCGCTGGCAAGCGGTTTGTTCGGCGCCGCTTGACATGAGCCGCTTGACACGGGAGCGGACGGGCGGACATATCGGATGTTGAAAACGGAAACGACGGCCATCCATTCATTCCGGATCGTGCATGAGCAAGCTTCCCGATCTCGAAGCCTGGGCGGTGTTCGCCCGCGTCGCCGAAGCCGGCTCGTTCGCCGGGGCGGCGAAGGCGCTCGGCATGTCGCAGCCGACGGTATCGAAGGCCATCGCGCGCCTTGAGGCGCGCATCGGGACCGCGCTGCTGCACCGCACCTCCCGGCGCCTCGCTCTGACACGCACCGGTGAGGCGATGCGCGAGCGGGCCATGCGCCTCCTGGCAGAGGGCGAGGCGGCGGAGGCGGAGGCGGCGGACGCCGCCGTCAGCCCGCGCGGGCCGGTGCGGATTGCCGCGCCCATGTCCTTCGGCACGAAATATCTGGCGCCCCTCATTCCGGGTTTTCTGCGACGCTATCCGCAGGTGACGGTCGAACTGTCCCTCGACGACCATCAGGTCGATATCGTTTCCGGCGGTTTCGATGTCGCGCTGCGGATCGCGGCGCTGATGGACTCGTCCCTGCGGGCGCGCCGTCTGTGCACGGTGCGCCGGCCGCTCGTGGCGACGCCCGCCTATCTCGAAAAACACGGACGGCCCGGCCATCCGCGCGAGCTGGAGCAGCACGCCTGCCTGATCTACACCAACCTGCCCTCACCGGACGTCTGGCGCTTTCACCACGAGACGGAGGGCGACTGCGCGGTGGCCGTGCGCGGCCCCGTGAGGGCCAACAACGCGGACGCGCTCACCCCCGCCCTGCTGGCCGGGCAGGGGCTTGCGCTCCAGCCGGAGTTCATGGTCTGGGACGAGCTGGCGGAAGGGCGGCTGGAGGAAATCCTGCCCGGATGGGAGATCGGCGGTATCGCGCTCAACCTCGTCCTGCCGCCCGGCGGGCCGCGTGCCGCGCGCGTGACGGCGCTCACCGGCTATCTCGCCCAGTCGCTGGCCGTCGCGCCTTGGGCGCGGGGTGACTAGAATCTGTCCCGTTTACGTTGAAACAGAACAGATTCTCGTTTCCTTATTTTGAGCGCGCTCTATCCGGGTGTCGTCGCGCCGCCTCCGGCTGTTGTCCGGAGGAAGGTTTCGACATCGCCAAGCTCGCTCTGCCGCACCTCGTGGCCGCCGGGGTGGATGCTGGTGGCGACGCTGCTGCCCTGCGCGCGGAAGAAATCGATCAGCGCCTGCGACAGTGGCCATGGGCAGATGGGATCGCGCTGGCCCGCCGTGATGAGGACGTCGAGCGGCGCGAGCCGCGCATCGGGCACGGCCGTCCACGGAATGAGCGGGTGCATCAGCACCGCTCTGTTGAACAGCGCCGGCGCATGGAAGACGACCGACGCGAGGATGTTGGCGCCGTTGGAATAGCCGAGGCCGACCACGGGCGCATCCGGATGCGCGGCGCGATGGGCCGCGACGAATCCGGCCATCTTTTCCGTGCGCGCGGCGAGGTCCCGCATGTCGTAGACGCCTTCGCCGGTGCGGCGGAAGAAGCGGTTCGCGCCATGCTCTGAAACGTCGCCGCGGGGCGAGACGATGCCCGCCTCCGGCAGGATCTCTCGGATCAGGCCGAAGAACTGGTGCTCGTCCCCGCCGGTGCCGTGAAAGGCGAACACCAGCGGCGCGCCGGGGGCCGGGTCGTGACGCAGATGGGAATAGGCATCGAGGGACACGGTGGCCTCCATGGGATGCGAGACGGGGGCGGGGCCCGAAGGCCCCGCCGGTCAGTCTTCGAGAGGGGAGAGATGGGCTTCGATCTGCCCGCGCAGCTGCTCGTAGCGCACGGGCAGCTTCAGCGCCTCGCCGAGATGGGCCGTATCCTCGTCCCGGTCGAAGCCGGGTTCGTTGGTCGCCACCTCGAACAGCACACCGCCCGGCGTGCGGAAGTAGATCGCCCAGAAGTAGTCGCGGTCGATCACCGGCGTCACCTGATAGCCCGTATCCAGCAGCGCCTTGCGCACCTCCGCCTGTGCTGCCCGGTTCTCCACCGCGAAGGCGATGTGATGGACGGAGCCCGCCCCCAGATGTGCGCTGGAGGCCGAGGGCAATTCTTCCAGATCGATCCTGTCGGCGCCGTTGCCGCCGGGGATCGCGAAGCGGGTCAGGTTGCCCCGCGCGTCGACCTGCTCATAGCCCATGTAACGCAGCAGCTCGGCCGTGGCGCCGGCGTTGCGAAGGCGCAGGCGTGCGCCATGGAAGCCGCGGATCGCGGTATCCTCGGGCACCTCGCCGCCCGTCCAGGGCGCACGTGCATCGCCGTCCGTCTCGACGAGGGCGAAGGCGTCGTCATCGGGGCCGAGGAAGCGCAGGCGCCGGGCGCCGAACGCCTCGTCCCGCGCCAGTCCCGCCGCGCCGCTGTCCGTCAACCGCTGCTGCCAGTAGCCGAGCGAGTCCCTCGGCACGGAAAACTCCGTTTCGCCGACCTCGCCGGTGCCGGGCCGTCCGGGCGCGATGTGCGGAAAGGGGAAGTAGGTCATCACCGTGCCGGGCGTGCCCACCTCATCGCCATAATAGAGGTGGTAGACGCTGGGCTCGTCGAAGTTCACCGTCTTCTTGACGCGGCGCAGGCCGAGCGTCTTCGTGAAGAACGCATTGTTGCCGCTGGCGCTCGCAGCCATGGACGTGACATGGTGCAGCCCCCTGATCTGCTTAAGCATTCCGATCCTCCAGTCCCCGCGCCCCGCGCGGGCATCCCGGGCGCCCAATGCGCCGGTCTTTCGTTGACCGTGATTTGGGCATCAATCGGCATGTTTGAAACAGAAAGGATGGAAATGCATCGTTTCCGGAATTTGAGGGGTACTTGCGGGCCGTCCGCCGGCATCCGGGCGGCCCGCCGCCTGTGACGCAGCTCAGATCCAGGTCATCAGTTCCCTGGTTTCGATGATCTCGAACTGTTCGGCGCCGATCTTTTCGACCGCGCGGCCGTCCGAAAGGGCGTAGGTGACCTGCGTCTCGCCGGCCTCGCTGCCGGTGTGCGTCTCGACGACCGTATAGACGACGCCGGTGTCGCCCTGCGCGCGGAAAGTCTTGGTGCGTGTGGTCTCGCTCATGATATGGCTCCGGTTCTTATGGCGTCACGGGTTCCTGATCGTGATCGGCCCGATGGGCGCGACGTTGGGAAGCGTCAGCGTGACATTGGCCGCGTCGGCTGGCGGGGCGGCGAAGCGCGCCTTCCAGTCGCCGACTCGTGGATTCTTCGTCGGGTCGTAGTTGAACTTGAGCTTGAGTTCGTCGGGCGCCGCAGGCTTGTCGTTCTCGCGCAGAAGCGGAAAGCGCGTGTCGCCCGCCGACAGGTAGATGGCGCCGTCGGCCAGCTTTTCATAGATGGTCTCGCCCGAATAGCCGGCGTAGTCGGTCTCGAAGCGCAGCTCCACCGCCACCGTGTCGCCCTGCCGGACGGCCTTGCGGACGGTGGCCCACGCCTTTCCGCTTGCGGTCAGGGGCCTGGCCTCCTCTGCAGCGTGGGCGGGCAGGCCGATGGCGAATGAAATCAGGGCAGTGGCCAGAAGGCCTCGGCGGAAGGACATGATCGGTCTCCGGGGAAGGGGGAGGGCCGCTGCGGGCGGCCCTCGGCGGATGATGGACGCGCGGTTCAGCGCCGGAGGCGTCAGATGCCCGCATCCTTCGCCGGCACCTCGATGCCGAAGGCATTCGCGGCGGCGCGGAACACGTCGGTGTTGTCGACGTAGACGCGGTTTTCCTCCGGCACGTTGTAGGCGGCGAGGCCCGCATCCTTCTTCGCGGCCTTCACGAAGTAGCCGGCGCCGACGCCGTGCGCGTAGAGCGGCACCAGTTCGCGCGTGTGGTTGTCCGTGTTCCAACGCACCAGCGGAAGCGCGCCCGCACCCTGGCTGATGATCGGGCTATAGGCGTTGACGTTGGAGTCGGGGCCCTGCAGCAGGCCGTTGCCGTGGTCGGTGGTGACGATGACCAGTGTCTCGTCCCACGAACTCTTGTTCTCGACCCAGTCGACGACCGCCTTGACCGCATCGTTGAAGTCGATCTGCTCCTCGATCAGGCGCGGCAGGTTGTTGGCGTGCGCGGCCCAGTCCACGGCACCGCCCTCGACCATGAGGAAGAAGCCCTTGTCGTTCTTTTCGAGCATGTTGAGCGCACCTCTGGTCATCGTCGTGAGATCGGGGGTGTTCTCAAGCAGGTTGCCGGCGGTGACGCCCGGGCGGTTGAACTGCAGCGTCTGGATGTTCTGCGCCGTGCCGATCACCTTCGACTTGCCCTTGAGGTCGAGCTTGCCCTCGGCGAGCGCCTCGAAATCGGCCCTGGTCTCGATGTGGGCGTAGTCGGTCGTGCCGCCGGTCAGGCGCTCCCACGTGTCCTTGCCGCCGACGAAGCGGAAGGCCTTGTCGTCGGGGTTCTCGACGCGGGTGCCGTCGCCCTTGTAATACGGGTGGCCGCTGCCAAGGACCACGGTGGCCAGGCCGCTGTCGACGATTTCCTTGGCGATTCCGACGTAGTCGTTGCGGCTGACGTTGTGGGCGAGGAAGCCGGCGGGAGTGGCGTGCGACCACTCGACCGAGGAGATGACGCCGAGCGAACGGCCGGACCCGACCGCGTATTCGCCGATGTGCTTCAGCTTTTCGCCGGTGTTCGACCAGTTGATCGCGTTGTTGTAGGTCTTGGTTCCCGAAGCGAGCGCCGTGGCGGCGGCGGCGCTGTCGGTGAAGTCGGCGCGGGCGTAGTCATAACCGGCGAAGAAGCCGGGGAAGCTGCCCAGATTGCCCTCGAACACGCTGTCAACCTTTGTATTATCCCACAGCTTCTCCGGATTGAAGGTCACCGCCCCCTCGCGGGTGTTGGTCGGTGTGTTGGAGGTGTTGAGCGGATAGGTCGAGGCGAAGACCTTGACATCGAAATCGTCATAGACCTCGTGGCCGAGCGCGCCGTGGCGGAAGAAGCTCGCCGCGCGCCACGTCTCGATGCCGGCGCCGTCCGTGATCATCACGATGACGTTCTTGGCCTGCGGGCCCTTGGCTTGCGTGCCCTGCGCAAGGGCCGGGGCCACCATGGCGGAGGCGAGGCAAAGGCCGAGCGCAATGTTCTTGAGAAGGGTCATGATCGGTCTCCAGAAGCGGGGATGGACAATCCATCGCTTTGGTTTTCGTATCGTAATAACATTGCAGAACGAAGACGCCGGAGACGGATACTGAATATGCACTCCACATCTTTATTGCAGTTAATTCGCAATTGCATTTTTAGAAGATGAAGCTATCTTTGATGGGAGAGGAAGGCGGTGTGCGTCTTCCGGAGATTGAAGATCCGCACGATGAACGCCGTAACGCCCCAACTTGTCGCAAGGGATGGCCGCAAGCTGGCCCGTGAGAATGTCGAAAGCCCGTTCGCCATATCGGGGCTGACGGTGAGCTATGGGGGCCGGCCGGCGGTCCTGTCGGTCGATTTCGTGACGCCGCCGGGTGCGATGGTTGCAATTATCGGTCCCAACGGGGCCGGCAAGTCGACGCTGATCAAGGCCGCGCTCGGCATCGTGCCGCGCCTGTCGGGTGAGGTGACGGCATTCGGCCTGCCACGCGAGAAGGCAATGGCGCGAATAGCCTATGTGCCGCAGCGCGCCAGCGTGGACTGGGACTTCCCCGCCACCGTCATCGACGTCGTCATGATGGGCTATTACCGCAGGCTCGGCCTGTTCCGGTTCGCGGGCACGCGCCTGCGCCGCAGCGCGCTCGCCTGTCTGGAGCGCGTGGGCATGGCGGCCTTCGCGGATCGGCAGATCGGCCAGCTCTCCGGCGGCCAGCAGCAGCGCGTGTTCATCGCGCGGGCACTGGCACAGGAGGCCGATCTCTACATCATGGACGAGCCCTTCGCAGGCGTCGACGCGGTGACGGAGCGCGCCATCATCGCGGTTCTCAAGGATCTCAAGGCGGCCGGCAAGACCATCATCTGCGTGCACCACGATCTCGGCACCGTGACCGAATACTTCGACCACGTGCTGCTGATCAACGTGCGCCGTGTCGCCGCGGGCCCGGTCGACGAGGTCTTTACAATCGATAACCTTCAGGAAACCTACGGCGGACGGCTGCTGACGGCCGAGAACGCCGGTGGCGTGGCGCCGGCGTCGCCGCAGGCGCTGTGAACGGGGGAACGCGATGCTCGATGCCTTCGTCGCCGCGCTTTTTCTGCAAGCGGGCTACAACACGGCGCTGGTGACGGCGGGCGCCGCCGTGCTCGGCGCCAGCGCGGGCGCCATCGGCGCCTTCATGCTGCTGCGCAAGCGCTCGCTGGTGAGCGATGCCATCTCTCACGCCACGCTGCCCGGGCTGGCGCTCGCCTTCATCGTCATGGCGCTGGCGACCGGCGACGGGCGGTTCATGCCCGGCCTGCTCGCGGGCGCCGCACTCAGCGCCGGCCTTGGCCTCGTCGCCGTGGAATGGATCACGCGCCGCACGCGCCTCACCGAGGATGTCGCCATCGGCGCTGTGCTGTCGGTGTTCTTCGGCCTCGGCATCGTGCTGCTCACCGTCATCCAGGCGATGGACACCGGCCGGCAGGCGGGCATCAGCGGCTTCCTGCTCGGCTCGACGGCCGGCATGCTGCGCAGCGAGGCGGAGGTGATCGCCGTCGCCGCCACGCTCACCGGCCTCGCCATCTTCGTTCTGCGCCGGCCGCTGACGCTGGTGTGCTTCGATCAGGAATATGCCGCCACGCAGGGCGTCAACGTGCGGGCGACCGACCTTGCCACGATGGCGCTCGTGCTCGCCGTCACCGTCATCGGGCTCAAGGTGGCGGGGCTGGTGCTGATCGTGGCGCTCACCATCCTGCCGCCGGTCGCGGCGCGCTTCTGGACCAACCGCGTGGAGCGGATGGTGCTCATCGCCGCCGCCATCGGCGCTGTCGCGGCCTATCTCGGCGCGGTCGTCTCGTCGCTGGGGCCGGGGCTGCCGACGGGCGCGCTGATCGTGCTCGTATCGTTCGCGATCTTCCTGTTCTCGCTGGTGTTCTCGCCGCTGCGCGGGCTTCTGGCCGGGCAGATGACCACGCTCGCGCTGCGCAAGCGCGTGCACGAGCGTCAGGGCCTGCTGGCGTTGGCGCGCGACGAGCCGATCTACGATCCGCTGACGCTCAAGGTGCTGCGACGGGCAGGCTATATCCGCGCGGACGGCGCGGCCACGCTCGAAGGGCGCTCGGCGGCGCTCGCGGCAACCCGCGAGGAAGCGCTGTGGGGCCTCTATCGCAAGCTGTTTCCCGACCAGGCCCTGAATGCCGACTACCACGGCCTCACCCCGATCAACGAGGCGCTGCCGCCGGATGTGGTGCGCGACCTCGAACAACGCTGCAACCTGAGGGCGGCCTGACATGGGCGCGGATTTCGTGATGCTGGGTCTGGTGCCGCTGGTGGTGGGCGTGCTCACCTCCGTGGCCTGCGCGCTGCTCGGCAATTTTCTCGTGTTGCGTCGGCAGGCGCTTATCGGCGATGCCGTGAGCCATGTGGTCCTGCCGGGCATCGTGCTGGCCTATCTCGCCACGGGCACGGTGGCTGCGGGCGCGATGCTTCTCGGGGCAGGGGCGGCGGCGATCGCCGCGCTGGTGCTGATCGAGATCGTCCGTCGCGCCGGGCGTATCGAGCCGGGCGCGGCGATGGGCGTGGTGTTCACGGCGCTGTTCGCGGCCGGCGTGCTGCTGCTCGAACAGACGGATACGGGCAAGGTGCATCTCGACGTGGAGCACGCGCTTTACGGCAATCTGGAGAGCATCGTCTGGTTCGCGGCGGACGGCTGGGGTTCCCTGCTCGACCCCGCTGCGCTGGCGGAGCTGCCGCCGCCCGTGCCGCGCCTGGCGCTGGCGCTCGCCGCCGTGATCGCCTTCATCGCCCTGTTCTGGAAGGAGCTGTTCATCGGCACTTTCGACCCCGGCTTCGCCGAGAGCGTGGGCGCACGCCCCGGCCTTACCGGTTTCGCGCTGGTGGTGATGGTGGCGGTTGTGGCGGTGATGGCGTTCGACGCCGTGGGCGCGATCATCGTCGTGGCCATGTTCATCTGCCCGGCGGGCGCCGCGCGCCTGATGACGGACCGGCTGCTGCCGCAGCTCGCATGGAGCGTCGCCTTCGCCACGGCTGCCGCCGTCGCCGGATACATGCTTGCGGCCTACGGGCCGCTGTGGCTCGGCTTCGCGTCGAGCGTCAGCGCCGCCGGCATGATCGCCACGGTGAGCGGCGGGATTCTGGCGCTCGCCTGCCTTGTCGGCCCCAGGCGCCACCGCCGTGGTATGCAGGCGGCCGACGGCGGTGCTTGAAACCTGCGCGGAAGGGGCGTTATAGATCGAGCGGCGCGCGCGTGGGCGCGCCTCTTTCCCGGTGGGTCCCGTGATCGTCAGAACCTTCGATATCCGCGATGTCGCGCTCGTCATTCCCGACCGGTTCGGGGACGCGCGCGGCCATTTTTCCGAAACGTGGTCGGACCGGCGGTTTCGCGAGCAGGTGGCGGATGTCGGCTTCGTGCAGGACAACCAGTCGCTCTCCCGCCGCAAGGGCACGGTGCGCGGCCTGCACTTCCAGCGCCCGCCGGCGGGGCAGGGCAAGCTCGTGCGCGTGCTGGAGGGGGCGATCCTCGACGTTGCGGTGGACGTGCGCGCCGGCTCGCCCACCTACGGCCGGCACGTGGCCGCGCGGCTCGATGCGGCGGAGGGCGCGCAGCTCTGGGTGCCGGAAGGGTTCCTGCACGGTTTCTGCACGCTGGAGGACGACACGGTCGTCGCCTACAAGGTCACGCGCTATTACAGCGCCGAGCACGATGCCGGCGTCGCCTTCGACGATCCGGATATCGCCATTGACTGGCCGGTGACGCCGGCGGAAGCCATCCTTTCCGACAAGGACCGCAACCTGCCGCGCCTTGCCGATCTGCCGGCCCCTTTTGCGTGGACGGCGTGACATCATGACGCGCGCGCGCATCCTGGTGACGGGCGGGGCGGGCTTCATCGGCTCCGCCGTCTGCCGCCATCTTGTCCGCGAGACGCAGGCCGAGGTCGTCAACCTCGACAAGCTGACCTATGCCGGCAACCTCGCCTCGCTGCGGGAAATCGAGAACAGCCCCCGCTATCGCTTCATCCGCGCGGATATCTGCGACCGCGAGACGCTGGACGCGGTTTTCGCGCAGGTGCGGCCGGACGGTGTGATGCATCTGGCGGCGGAAAGCCATGTCGACCGCTCCATCGATGCCGCGCGCGACTTCATCGACACCAACATCGTCGGCACTTTCACCCTGCTGGAGGCCGCGCGGGCGTATCTGGCGAAGGCGGATGCCGCCACGCGCGACGCCTTCCGCTTCCTGCACGTGTCGACCGACGAGGTTTACGGTTCGCTCGGCGCGGAGGGGCTGTTCAGCGAGACGACACGCTACGACCCGTCCTCACCCTACTCGGCGTCCAAGGCGGCTTCCGACCATCTGGCGATCGCCTGGCAGCGCACCTACGGCCTGCCGGTGGTGCTGTCCAACTGCTCCAACAACTACGGGCCGTATCACTTCCCCGAAAAGCTCATTCCGCTGATGATCCTCAACGCGCTCGGCGGCAAGCCGCTGCCCGTCTACGGGGCCGGCGCGAACGTGCGCGACTGGCTCTTCGTGGAGGATCATGCGCGCGCACTGTGGCTGATTCTCAACGAGGGACAAGCCGGCGAGAAGTACAATGTCGGCGGGCGCAACGAGCGCACCAATCTTGAGGTCGTCCATGCCATCTGCGCCATTCTCGACCGCCTCGTGCCTGCCGGCGCGCCCCACGCGCAGCTCATCCGTCATGTGGCGGACCGGCCTGGCCACGACCTGCGTTACGCCATCAACGCATCGAAGCTGGAGACGGAACTCGGCTGGCGTGCGCGGGAGACGTTTGACAGCGGCCTTGAACGAACCGTGCGCTGGTATCTCGATAACGACTGGTGGTGGCAGCCGCTGCGGGAGAACGTCTATGCCGGGACGCGGCTCGGCCTGACAGGGGGAGCGGGCTGATGCGCATCGCCGTGACCGGACGAGACGGACAGGTCGCTACCGCGCTCGCGGAGATCGGCGAGAGGACGGGTGCGGCGCGCGGCATCGAGATCATCCGTCTCGGCCGGCCGGAACTCGATCTAGCCGAGCCAGGCACCGTTCAGGCGGCGCTCGCGCAGACGCGGCCCGATGCGATCGTCAACGCCGCAGCCTTCACGGCGGTCGACCTCGCCGAGACGGAGGCCGAGGCCGCCTTCGCCGTCAACGCGGCTGGCGCGGGCGCTGTGGCAGCGGCGGCGCGTGCGCTGTCCGTGCCGGTCATCCAGCTGTCCACGGACTACGTTTTCGACGGCAGGAAGCCGTCGCCCTATCGCGAGGACGACCCGACCGGACCTGTCAGCATCTACGGCAAGTCGAAGCTGGCGGGGGAACAGGCGGTGGCGGCGGCGACGCCCGATCACGTCATCCTGCGCACGGCCTGGGTCTATGCGCCCTACGGCAAGAACTTCGTGCTCACCATGTTGCGGCTTGCGGAAACGCGCGACGAATTGCGTGTCGTCGCCGACCAGCACGGCTGCCCCACCTACGCGCCCGACATCGCGGAGGCGCTCATCGCCGTGGCCGCGAACCTGCTGGCGCGCCCCGGCGACGCCGGCCTGCGCGGGATATTCCATCTCACCGGCGCGGGCGAGGCGACATGGGCGCAGCTGGCGGAGGAGACCTTCGCACTCGCCCGGCAGTTCGGCGGCAGCGGGGCAAGGGTGACGCCGATCACGACGGCCGAGTATCCGACGCCGGCGCGCCGCCCGCAAAATTCCCGCCTCGACGGCACGAAACTGGCGCAGTTACACGGCGTTCGCCTGCCCGATTGGCGGCAGTCGCTGGCGCGATGCGTGGCGCGGCTGTACGGCGCCGCTTGAAAACATTCCGCTTGACGGGTTTTCGAACCGAAAAAGTGTTATCCACTTTCTCTGAAAACGCTACGGAGAGTCGGCTTCATGAAGGGTATCGTTCTGGCAGGCGGCTCGGGAACGCGGCTGCATCCGCTGACGCTGGTGACGTCGAAACAGTTGATGCCCGTCTACGACAAGCCATTAATCTATTATCCGCTGAGCGTGCTGATGCAGGCGGGCATCCGCGAGATCCTGATTATCTCGACGCCTTACGACCTGCCGCTGTTCCAGCGCCTGCTGGGCGACGGCTCGCAATGGGGGCTGCAGTTCTCCTACGCCGCGCAGCCTAGCCCGGACGGGCTGGCCCAGGCCTATGTCATCGGCGCGGATTTCGTCGCCGGCGGCCCGTCGGCGCTCATCCTCGGCGACAACATCTTCTACGGCTCCGGGATGCAGAAACTGCTCGGCGAGGCGGCGCGGGAGACAGCAGGCGCCACCATCTTCGCCTACAATGTCAGCGATCCGGAGCGCTACGGCATCGTGTCGTTCGACCGGCAGGGCATGGCCGAGACCATCGAGGAAAAGCCGAAGCGGCCGCGCTCCAACTGGGCGGTGACCGGGCTGTACTTCTACGACGCGCAGGTGGTCGAGATCGCCGCCGGGCTCAAACCCTCGCAGCGCGGCGAGCTGGAGATCACGGACGTCAACCGCGCCTATCTGGAACGCGGGCAACTGAGAGTGCGCAAGATGAACCGCGGCTATGCCTGGCTCGACACCGGCACTCACGACAGCCTCATCGATGCCGCGATGTTCGTGCGCACGCTGGAGACGCGGCAGGCACAGCGTATCGCCAGCCCCGAGGAAATCGCCTACAGAATGGGGCTGATCGACCGCGAGGCGCTGATCCGGCTGGGCGAGGCATTGGGCAAGAGCGGTTACGGCCAGTATCTCATCCAGATCGCCAACGAGGATTGAACGGGTGAGCGAAGGAGCGGGTCATGACAGAGTTTACACCACTGGCCTCCCTGATCGGCGGCGCGCTGATCGGGCTTTCGGCTGTGTTGTTGATGGCGCTCGAAGGGCGCATCGCTGGCATCAGCGGCATCGCCAGCCGGCTGCTGCCTCCCATCGATGAGCGCTTCGCGGCGCGCCTCGCCTTCATTGTGGGGCTCGTCGCCGCGCCTTTCGCGGTGGAGGCTGTGACCGGCGAGCCCGTGTTGCAGACGGTGTCGTCGAATATTCCGCTCATGATCGCGGCGGGGTTTCTCGTCGGCTTTGGCGCGGTGCTTGGCGGTGGCTGCACCTCCGGGCACGGCGTCTGCGGCCTGTCGCGCCTGTCCGTGCGCTCGTTCGTCGCAACCCTCACCTTCATGGCGACGGCCTTCGTCACCGTGTTCATCGTGCGCCACGTCATCGGGGGGTAACGGGATGTCCGTTGTCATCAACCTGCTGCTCGGTCTGCTGTTCGGCGTCGGCCTCGTGATCTCCGGCATGGGCAACCCGGCCAAGGTGCTGAACTTTCTCGATCTCGCGGGAACGTGGGACCCCTCGCTCGCCTTTGTCATGGGTGGCGCGGTCGTCGTGACTTTCGTCGGCTATCGCCTTGCCTTCCGGCGTGATCGGCCGTTGTTCGACGCTGCGTTTCACCTGCCGGCGAAAAAGGATGTCGACCGCCAGCTGGTGACGGGGGCGGCGCTGTTCGGCATCGGCTGGGGACTCGGCGGCTTCTGCCCCGGCCCCGCCTTCGTGGCGATCGGCCTGGCGCAGCCGGGCACGCTCGTCTTCGTTCCCGCCATGCTGCTCGGCATGTGGGCGGCGCGCAGGTTCGCGCAAAAGCTTGCGTGACCCTGCCATTGAGGCAGTTTGCACTCAAGTCGATCCATCGAATTGAGTGCAAACTGTTAATCTGAGCCTTACACGGCCGTATAACCGCCGTCGACTGTCAGCGCCGCGCCGGTGATGAAGCGGGCCTCGTCGGAGACGAGGAACAGGATTGCATTGGCGACGTCGATGGGCTCGCCCAGATGGCCGATGGGATGCTTGGCGCCCATCAGCTTGAGATAGGCTTCGAGCCCGCCCTCGCCGCGGCTGCCGAGTTCCTTCACGAGTGGCGTCAGGATGGTGCCCGGGTGCACCGAATTGACGCGGATGTTGTCGCGGCCGTAGACGACGGCGTCCTGTTTCGACATCAGCGTGACCGCGCCCTTGGCGGCATGGTAGGGCGTCAGCTCGTGCGAGCCGATGAGGCCGTAGATCGACGACAGGTTGACGATGGCGCCGCCGCCGTTCTTCTGCAGATGCGGAACGGCGTGTTTGGTGGAAAAGAACACGCCCTTCACGTCGACGGCGAATACCGCGTCCCACTCCGCCTCGGTGATCTCGTGGGTGGGCTTGTCCACGCCCGTGACGCCGGCGTTGTTGACGAGAATGTCGAGCTTGCCGAAGGCAGTGACGACAGCGTCCGTCGCCGCTTTGACCTCGCTTTCGACGGCGACGTTGACTTTCCAGAAGCGGGCGACGTTGCCCTCCGCCTCGATCAGGCGCACGGTTTCCTGCCCATCGGCTTCCGTCAGGTCGAAAATGGCGACATTTGCGCCATGGCGCGCCAGCACGAGCGCGGTCTCGCGCCCGATGCCGGCCCCCGCGCCGGTGACGATGGCAACCTTCCCGGCGACGCGGGCATCTGCGGCTTGCGTGGCATTGACGGACATGGCCGTGAACCTCCGATCGTGCGCCCTCGGGCGCGGGTAGCAGGATCGGGTCAGGCTAGGGCCGGGGGCATCATCCGGCAATGACGCCCGTCAAAAGGCCGGCGCGGCCGTCACTGCGCGGCGGTTGCGAAGGTGGGCGGCGTGGTGCCCAGCGAAACCCAGCGCGTGGGGTTGAGGTTCGCCTGCCGCTTCACGAAGCGATAGCCGGTGTCCGCCCAGTTCAGGATGCGGTTGCGCTTGTTGTCGAGCACGAAATCGCCGCGATCGGTGCGCACGGTCAGCACGGCGTGGCCGGCGTTCTCAAGGTCCCGCACCACGGTGATCATGAGGGCGGCGAGCGGCAGGCCCGCATCGTGCAGGAGCTTGCGCTTCATCAGGACGTAATCCTCGCAGTCGCCGTAGCCGTCGTCGGGCAGGTCCCACGATTCCGCCACGCCCCAGTGGTCTTCGTCGGACAGGGGCGAGACGGCGGCATTGACGTCGATGTTGATCTTGAGGATCAGCGCCCAGATGCGGGCGTCCAGCGCCACGCTGCCGGGGCGGTCGTCACGCACGCGGCAGGCGGCGGCGTTCTTGCGGCAGAATTCCTCCCAGCCGATGGGGTGGGAGGTGAGGCCCGTTTCCGTCTGCCACGCCTCCTGTGAGACGGGCGTCGCCGGCAGGCGCGTCTTCGCCTCTGCGTCGCCGGCGGCGAACGGCAGGACAAGCGCGAGACAGAGGGCGGCGGCCGCAGCGCGGAGGATGACACGGAACACGATGAAACCTCATCATTAACGTTCCGTTAGCTTTGATCATTGTCGCCGCCGAGGCAAGACAGGTTAACGCGCGTTAACCCTCTTCGTCCGGCGGCAAAGCCGGCGCATCGGGTGCGGACAGCTGCGGATTGACGCAATATTGCCTTATTCGTCAGCGTGTTGAGGCGATCGGCGGGCAGACGCTCCGCATTAACCTTAACGAAAGGTTGATGCCCCTGCATCCGCGCGCCGGGGCGTTCCCCGCCTGCCGGCACGCCAGCGGCAGGCCGGAGATGTCAACCATCTCGACGATAAGCGTGGCCGGAGGCCGTTTCCAGCGGCTGCGTTTTGGCGTACAAGCCGCCATGTCGGAAGTTCCGGACGCGGCGCGGCCCGCCGCCCGGGCTTCAGCAGCCGAATACCGCCGCCGAACGCAGGTGAAGGAGCCCTAGATGACTGCCATCGTTGATATCATTGCGCGTGAAATTCTGGACAGCCGCGGAAACCCGACCGTCGAGGTGGATGTCGTGCTGGAGGACGGCTCCATGGGCCGCGCCGCCGTGCCGTCCGGCGCGTCGACGGGCGCGCACGAGGCCGTCGAACTGCGTGATGGCGACACGGGCCGCTACGGCGGCAAGGGCGTGAAGAAGGCGGTCGAGGCCGTCAACCACGAGATTTTCGAGGCCATCGGCGGTTTCGAGGCGGAAGAGCAGGTGAAGATCGACGAGACGCTGATCGCGCTCGACGGCACGCCCAACAAGTCCCGCCTTGGCGCCAATGCCATCCTCGGCGTGTCGCTCGCGGTGGCGAAGGCGGCGGCGGAGGCTTCGGGCCTCACGCTCTATCGTTACGTCGGCGGCACCTCCGCCCGCGTGCTGCCGGTGCCGATGATGAACATCGTTAACGGTGGCGCCCACGCTGACAACCCGATCGACTTCCAGGAGTTCATGATCCTGCCGGTCGGCGCGGGTTCGATCCGGGAAGCGGTGCGTGTCGGTTCGGAGATTTTCCACACGCTGAAGAAGGCTCTGCACGCCGCCGGCCACAACACCGGCGTGGGTGATGAAGGCGGCTTCGCGCCCAACCTGCAGTCGGCGGAAGAGGCGCTCGACTTCATCGTCAAGGCCGTCGAGACGGCGGGCTACAAGCCCGGCGACGACGTGGTGCTGGGGCTCGACGTGGCCGCGACCGAGTTCTTCAAGGACGGTTCCTACGTCTACGCCGGCGAGGGCAAGACGCGCTCCGCCATTGAGCAGGTCGACTATCTGGAGAAGCTCGTCGGCCAGTATCCCATCGTCACCATAGAAGACGGCATTGCTGAAGACGACTGGGAGGGCTGGAAACTGCTCACCGACCGCATCGGCGACCGGGTGCAGCTCGTCGGCGATGACCTCTTCGTCACCAACGTCACCCGCCTGCAGCAGGGCATCGACAAGGGTGTCGGCAACGCGGTGCTGGTCAAGGTCAACCAGATCGGCTCGCTGACGGAAACGCTCGCTACTGTCGACCTCGCGCACCGCAACGGCTACCGCTCGGTGATCTCGCACCGCTCTGGCGAGACGGAGGATGCCACCATCGCTGACCTCGCCGTCGCGACCAATGCCGGCCAGATCAAGACCGGTTCGCTGAGCCGTTCCGACCGTATCGCCAAGTACAACCAGCTCATCCGCATCGAGGAAGAGCTTGGCCCTTACGCACAGTACGCGGGCAAGGCGGCGCTGAAATCCGGCGTGTGAAGCAGGGGCGGCGGGTTGCCAACGATGCAGCCCGCCGCTGCCGGCGGGCTGCTGCACCCTGTCTCGCACCTGTCGAACGGCCGGATAGCCGCCGCTCAGGTTGCTTCCGTCAATTGTCGTCCTCCCCGATGAGGATGATGTGGTCCGAAAAGTCCCTGTCATCAGTGCGCACATTCAACGCAGGAGACGTGAGCTTGTCAGGTGAAGAATCCTGGAAGGCCGCCCTGCGAGTATAGTCTGTGCGGGCCTGGGTCTCCAGAGCGTTGTTCTCGTCCGATGCCCGTTCCTCGCGCCGCTCCACGGCGTGCTTGATGATGTCTGTAACGCCGCCGATCGCAAGGCCGCCCAGTAACAGGCCGCCGGCTGCAACCAACAAAGGGATGGCCGCGGGCGGGAAGAGAGCGAAGCTGACAAGGCCTGCAAGAGCCAACAAGGGAGTGAGCGTACCGGTTATCCGGGCGATGAAGTTGCCTATCTCGTGCATCAGCTGGTGAGCCCAGCCGCGCTGCTCCAGTGTCGGCTTGCCTCCCCCGGTCTCGATATTACCTTTCGCTGTTCTGGAGATGCCTTTGTCGGCGTCTGCAATGCCCGATTTCTGTAGGGACATCGGCTGGAGCAAAGGTGTCGTTCGGATGTTGGACGCTGGCGCGATATCAGGCATAATATTTCTCCTTCGTAGATGGCTTTAATGAATACGTTCCGCTGCAGACCGGGCGCCCCCCTGTGAATGCTCCTAGAATCTGTCCCGTTTACGTTGAAACAGGACAGATTCTCGATTCTTACTTTGAGCGAATTCTGATCGGAACGCGCTCTAGGGATAATGCCGGTGAAGCAGTTCGCCGACAGGCAAGGCGATGGTAACAACCTGCGCGTGAATCAGGATCAACGGACAGCGAATGTATGAGCGGCGTCGCTGTACTCTGTTTTGCGCCTGCCGACAGGGGGCGCGTCCTTTCGTTCAGGCCGCTTCTGTTCAAATATAATGATTTTTTCAATAAGCAGAACCTCAACATAAGGGATGCAAAAACTAAAATTACTAAATAAAAATATAATTTATGCTAGTTATAATCCTCCCCGATGACGATGAAGCCGTCCGGCGTTTCGCTGTCGCCAGCTTGTGTCGCCGAGACCAGTTTGTCTGGCGACAAATCCAGGTAGCCCACCTTGCGGGCATAGTCGGCACGCGCCTGGGCCTCAAGGGCGCTGTTCTCGTCCGACGGCGATTCCTCGCGCCGCTCTACTATACACTCGATGATGTCTGTAACACCGCCGACCGCAAGGCCGCCCAGTAACAGGCCGCCGGCCGCAATCAGCAAAGGGATGGCTGCAGGCGGGAAGATAACGAAACTGATGGCGCCTGCAAGAGCCAGCAAAGGACTGAACGTACCGGCTATCCGGGCGATGCCAACGGCTATCTCGCGCATCAGCTCGTGCGCCCAGCTGCGCTGTTCCAGTTTCGGCTTGCCTCCTCCGGTCTCGATATTGCCGTTCGACGTCCTGGAGATGCTCTTGTCGGTGTCCGCAATGCCCGATTTCTGCACGGACATTGGCTGGGCCAATGGAATGTCTTGCCTGGGGAGTGCCGAAATATCATACATAGTATTTCTCCTGAATATATGAATGTAAAATCCATACTGTATATTATTGCAAATGCCGAAGTCTCTGTACTAAAAATCGTTCCGCAGAGTCAGACGGATATAATTGAAACATCGCCCTCATTCGAAGCCGCCGCAGCACCCGAAGGCGTCGGCGGATTCACTTTTCGCACCAGCCCGTGCCAGTCTTCAATGATGTTGACGGATCTCTCCAGAAATTTCTCGAACGCCTCCTGATCGAGGCCCACGAGGCTGATGGCATTGGCGTAGACGAGCATCTCACTCCGGGGATCGAGCCCCACGGAACCCGCTCCCAGCACAGTGGTGGCGAAATTGTTCACCAGCAGGGTGGTATAGAGCGCGGCTTCCCCGTCCAGCGGGATTCTGGCGATGACCGACGAAATCAACAGAAGTCGCTGTTCGTCGTTCTTGTGTATGCCGATCAGTGTATTGTCGACGGTCAACGCCATTGCGTCGTTGTCATCGAAATTCTTTTCAGGAAGACCAACTTTAACTAGGAAAGAATTGATAAGCAAAGAAGGATCGGCGATGATTGCCATGATGCCTCACAAAGATAAAAATTACTTCATGATTTCTATGGCATCAGAAAATATGGAAAAAAATAATTTTGTCAATACGCCGAGGCGCCCGCCGGCCCGCAGGACCTTCGGTTCGGGAAAATCAGATGCGCCGGCAAATGGGCGGGGCCGCAGCGCCCGTCGTGTCAGGTCCGCGGCCTTGTCAGGCGAAGGGGGCCTACCGGCGGGCCGCCGCGATGCTTGCCCAGCCGAAGATGATCAGTCCCACCCAGATCAGGCCGAAGGCCACGGCCTGCACCGTTGAGAATGGCTCCCTGAAGCCGAATACGGCCACGATGAAGATCAGCGTCGGCCCCACATATTGCATGATGCCGATGGTCGAGAGCCGCAGCCGCCGCGCGCCCGCGGAAAACATGATGAGGGGCGCCGCCGTTATCGGTCCCGCCAGCAGCAGCAGAAAGATGTCGAAGCCGCTGCCGTCGCCGAAAGGAACGCCGCCGCCCGTCGACCACATCAGATAGCCGAGCGCCGGGACGGACAGCAGCAGCACTTCCAGCATGAACCCCTGCAGTGCCCCGACCGGCATCGTCTTGCGGCAATAGCCGTAGACGGCGAAGGACAGCGCCAGCACCAGCGACACCCACGGCAAGCCGCCGGCCTTGACCGTCAGCAGCAGCACGGCCGCCGTCGCCAGCGCCATGGCCAGGACCTGCGGCCGGCTCAGGCGTTCCTTGAGGAACACGACGCCGATCAGCACATTCATCAGTGGATTGATATAATAGCCGAGCGCGGCGTCGAGCGCGCGGTTCTCGGTAATCGCCCAGATATAGATGGTCCAGTTGGCGGCGATCAGGCTGGCGGTCATGCACGCCATGCCCACGATCCGTGGATTGGCGAGCGCCTGCCGCATCGCGCCGGAGCGATCCGTCAGAAGCAGCAGCAACCCGGCGACAGGTACTGACCAGATGATGCGGTGGGCGATGATCTCGAACACCGGAATATGCGTCATCAGCTTCATGTAAAGCGGCTGCAGTCCCCACATCACATAGGCAAGCAACGTGCAAACGAAACCTTGTAAGACCTCGGGCGACGGACGCGCGGCAATCGACGACTGGCTCATTTTTCCTCCCTGCGGCTGCGGGAGCGGGGTGACTTGCCGCCGGACCGCTCAAATCGCTTTCGCCAGTTACTCCAGCCGTTTCCGGGGTGGGAAAGCCAAGGCTCGCCGTCCGAAAACGCCGTGCGCAGTTTGCCGGTTCGGGCGTTGTGAGCAACCTCGGGAAGAAGCACGGCAGCCATGCGTTTCGCGGCGTCGACGCTGGCTTGTCGTTTGTCGGCGCCTCACGCGCCCGCGAGGCCGACGCCGCCGTAGATCGCGTCCGCGCGGGCAGCGAAGGCATCGGAAAACTTCTTGAACGCCTTGTCGAACACAGCGCCCATCAGTATTCCGAGTGTCCGGCTCTTGAACTCGTAGGAGATGAAAAAATCGACGATACAGGCGTCCGCCTCGTCGGCCGCGCGGAACGTCCAGCGGTTCTCCAGAAAGCGGAATGGCCCGTCGATATACTCGACGATGATGCGCAGCCGCGGCCGGTCCAGCGTCACGCGGGTGGTGAAGCTCTCGCGGATCGACTTGTAGCCAATGTCCATGTCGGCCACCAGCGTCTCGATGCCCTCGCCGCTGTTGATGCGCTGGCGTACGACAAGGCGCTCGCACAGCGGCACGAAGGAGGGATAGCGCTCGACATCCGCCACCAGGTCGAACATGGCGGCGGGGGCGTGGCCCACCCTGCGCTCGTTACGGAACGCGGGCATCGCTCAGTGGCCCAGCTGCGCCGCGCGCGCCGTCTTGAGGCGCGCGAAATCCTCGCCCGCGTGATGCGACGATCGCGTGAGCGGGCTCGACGATACCATCAGGAAGCCCTTGGCGTAGGCCGTGGTCTCGAACGCCTTGAACTCGTCGGGCGTTACGAAGCGGATCACCGGGTGGTGCTTGCGCGTGGGCTGCAGATACTGGCCGATGGTCATGAAATCCACTTCCGCGGACCGCAGGTCGTCCATCAGCTGCAGCACCTCGTTACGCTCCTCCCCGAGCCCCACCATGATGCCGGACTTGGTGAAGATCGTCGGATCAAGCTCCTTCACGCGCTGCAGCAGGCGGATGGAGTGGAAGTAGCGCGCGCCGGGCCGCACCTTGAGGTATTTCGACGGTACGGTTTCCAGATTGTGGTTGAACACGTCGGGCCGCGCCGCCACCACCACCTCAAGCGCGCCGGGCTTGCGCAGGAAGTCCGGCGTCAGGATCTCGACCGTGGTCGCGGGTGAGCGCGCGCGGATGGCGTGGATGACGTCCGCGAAATGTCGAGCCCCGCCGTCGGGCAGGTCGTCGCGGTCGACGGAAGTGATCACGACATGCGTGAGGCCGAGCTTCTCGACCGCCTTCGCCACGCTCTCCGGCTCATTGGCGTCGAGCGGCAGCGGCATGCCCGTCTTCACGTTGCAGAAGGCACAGGCGCGCGTGCACGTGTCGCCCATGATCATGAAGGTGGCGTGCTTCTTCTCCCAGCATTCGCCGATATTGGGGCAGCCGGCTTCCTCGCAGACGGTGACGAGCTTGTTGTCCCGCACGATGCGGTTCGTCTCGGCCCATTTCGGTGAGCCCGGCGCCTTCACCCTGATCCAGTCCGGCTTGCGGGCGACGGGCTGGTCGGGCCGGTGGGCCTTCTCGGGGTGGCGCGCCTCCTGCTTGCGGGCACTGGCGGGCTCGCGCGCAGGCGCGTCGACATCGAGCTTGCGGCGGGGATCGCGGTTGAGAATATCCAGAACGACCGCCATAGCCGAAGACTCCATGCCTCATATCAGAAACGGCGAGAGCTTTGCCCCGCCGCATGCCAATGGCCTGCAATCAGGCCACAAACCGTCTCGAAACGCAATTCATCTAATCCGTGGCCCCGCCGGATGCAAGAGAGCCCCGGCAGGGCGTATCGTCACGTCATGCGCGCCTGAGCACGCGCACGATGAACAGCAGCACGACCGCGCCGATGGTCGACACGACGAGGCTCGGGAGAAAACCCGATCCTTGCCAGATGCCGAGCACGCCGAGCACGATCGGGCCGATGAAGGCACCGATCAGGCCGATCACGAGGCTCGCGACCAGCCCGCCGCCCTCGCGGCCCATGATGTTCTGGGCGATCCACCCGGCCAGCAGGCCGATAATGATCGCACCGATGATACCAACGCCCTGCATTTGCTTCTCCCCTTGCTGAACGGACGGACCACGGATAAACGCCAAGCTTTGCGATACGTTCCACGATCCGCCTGTTTAATAGCGGGGGAGAATGACATCAGCGCATCAACATCATATATGAATGGCGCGCCCGTAGGCATCGAGCACGCTTTCGTGGATCGTTTCCGACAGCGTGGGATGCGGGAACACCGTATGCATCAGCTCTTCCTCGGTGGTTTCGAGGTTGAGCGCGATGACGAAGCCCTGGATCAGTTCGGTCACTTCGGCGCCGATCAGGTGCGCGCCGAGCAGGCGGCCGGTCTTCCTGTCGAAGATGGTCTTCACCAGCCCTTCCGGCTCGCCGAGCGCGATCGCCTTGCCGTTGCCGATGAAGGGGAAGCGACCGACGCGGATGTCGTAGCCGGCTTCCTTCGCCTTCGCTTCCGTCAGCCCCACGGAGGCGATCTGCGGGTTGCAGTAGGTGCAGCCGGGGATCTTCGCCTTGTCGAGCGCATGCACGGGCAGGCCCTTGATCGCCTCGACCGTCAGCGTTCCCTCGTGCTCCGCCTTGTGGGCGAGCATTGGGGGGCCGGCGACGTCGCCGATGGCGTAGAGGCCCGGCACGTTGGTGCGCCCCAGCCCGTCGGTGACGATGATGCCGCGATCCGTCTTCACGCCGAGCTTTTCGAGGCCGAGGTTCTCGATATTGCCGACGACCCCGACCGCCGAGATGACGCGCTCCACCGTGACGGTCTCGTTGCCCTTCGGCGTCTCCAGCGTCGCGGTGACGCTATCGGCGCCCTTGTCGAGCTTCGTGACCTTGGTGCCGGTCAGCACCCTGATGCCCTGCTTCTCGAAGCGTTTGCGGGCGAGTTCCGCAATCTCGGCATCCTCCACCGGCAGGATCTGCGGCAGCACCTCGACCACCGTCACTTCCGCGCCCATGGTGCGGTAGAACGAAGCGAACTCGATGCCGATCGCACCCGACCCGACCACCAGCAGGGACTTCGGAATCGCGGGCGGTACCATGGCCTCGAAATAGGTCCAGACCAGTTTCCTGTCCGGCTCCAGCCCCGGCAGCACGCGCGGACGCGCGCCGGTGGCGATGATGATGTGCTGCGCCTTGTAGGTGCCGCTGCCCAGCGCGCCCTTTGGAGCATCGTTCCGGGGCGCGTCCGGCGCGGCCGAGACCGTGACGGAACCGGGTGCGTCGAGCGTCGCCTCGCCCCAGATCACGTCGACCTTGTTCTTCTTGAGCAGGAAGCCGACACCGGTGTTGAGCTGCCTGGAGACGCCGCGCGAGCGTTCCACGATGGCCTTCGCGTCGAAGCCGACGTTATCGGCGCTGAGGCCGTAGTCCTTGGCGTGCTGGAAGTAATGATAGATTTCCGCCGAGCGCAGCAGCGCCTTGGTCGGAATGCAGCCCCAGTTCAGGCAGATGCCGCCGAGATACGAGCGCTCGATGACGGCGGTCTTGAAGCCGAGCTGCGCCGCGCGGATGGCGGTGACATAGCCGCCGGGGCCTGAACCGATAACGATGATATCGTATGCACTGGCCATAACAGCCTCATGAAATCCGGAAGGGACAGTGGCCGGGCAGGCCCGGCCATCACGGTTCGGGCGATCAGACGAGCAGCCCCAGCGGGTTCTCGATCAGCGGCCTGAAGGCAGCGAGCAGTTCCGCGCCGAGCGCGCCGTCGACGGCGCGGTGATCGGTGGAGAGCGTCACCGTCATCACCGTGGCGACGGCGGGGGCGCCATCCTTCACCACCACGCGCTTCTCGCCCGCGCCCACCGCCAGAATGGTGGCGTGCGGCGGGTTGATGATCGCGGAGAAGTTCTTGATGCCGAACATGCCCAGATTCGAGACCGCCGACGAGCCGCCCTGATATTCCTCCGGCTTCAGCTTGCGGTTGCGGGCGCGCGCGGCAAAGTCCTTCATCTCGTTGGAGATGGTCGAGATGCTCTTGATGTCCGCGTTGCGCACCACCGGCGTGATCAGCCCGCCGGGAATGGCGACCGCGACGCCGACATCCACCACCTTGTGACGCAGGATGGCGGAATCCGTCCAGCTCACGTTGGCGTCCGGCACCTGCCTCAGCGCCAGCGCCAGCGCCTTGATGACGAAATCGTTCACCGAGACCTTGTAGGCGGGCTTGCCGTCCTTGTCCCTCGGGGCCGCCGCGTTCACCTGCTCGCGCAGCGCCAGCAGCGCGTCTAGTTCCGTGTCGATGGTGAGGTAGAAATGCGGCACCGTCTGCTTCGATTCCACGAGCCGGCGCGCGATCGTCTTGCGCATGTTGTCGTGCGGGACTTCCTCGTAGGAGCCCGGCGCGAAAAGCTTCTTCACGGCCTCGTCCCCGGCCGGCGCCGGCTTCGGCGCAGCCTGCGGCGCGGGCGCGGGGGCAGGCGCCGCGGCAGCCTGCGGAGCGGCTCTGGTAGCGCCGCCGGCAATGGCGGCCTGCACATCGCGCTCGACGATGCGCCCGTGCGGCCCGGTGCCCGTCACTGCCGCGAGGTCGACGCCCGCCTCCTTCGCCAGCCGGCGCGCCAGGGGCGAGGAGAAGATGCGCTCGCCATGGTCGGCAGCGGCCGCCGCCGGGGCGGGCGCCACAGGAGCCGCAGCAGCCGGGGCCGATGCGGGCGCAGGCGCCGCCGGGGATGCCGGCGCGGGGGCCGGAGCCGGAGCCGGAGCCGGAGCGGCCTGCCCGGCACCGGCAGCGGCAACGGCGGCAACGTCCTCGCCCTCTTCGGCGATGAGGGCGATCACATCGTTGACAGGCACGTCGGCGGTGCCCTCCGGCACGACGATCTTGGCGAGCACGCCTTCGTCGACCGCCTCGACCTCCATGGTGGCCTTGTCGGTTTCGATCTCGGCGATGACGTCACCGGACTTGATGGCGTCGCCCTCTTTCTTCAGCCATTTGGCCAGATTGCCCTTTTCCATCGTCGGGGACAGGGCTGGCATCAGGATTTTGACAGACATTGACCTCTCCCGTCAGCGGTAGGTAACGGCCTTGACCGCCGCGATCACGTCGTCGGCGGAGGGCAGGGCGAGCTTTTCGAGATTGGCGGCGTAAGGCATCGGCACGTCCTTGCCGAAAACGCGCAGCACCGGCGCGTCAAGCCAGTCGAAGGCGAATTCCTGCACGCGCGCGGCGATTTCCGCGCCCACGCCGGACTGCCCCCAGCCCTGCTCGACGGTGACCACCCGGCCCGTCCTCTTCACGGAAGCGATGACGGTGTCCGTGTCAAGCGGCCGCAGGGAGCGCATGTCGATGATTTCCGCCTCGATGCCTTCGGCCGCGAGCTTCTCGGCTGCCTCATGCGCATAGATCATGCCGTAGGACCAGGCGACGATGGTCACGTCCCTGCCCGGCCGCGCGATGCGAGCCTTGCCGATGGGCAGCACGAAGTCGTCGAGCTTCGGCACCGGGAAGGAGTGGCCGTACAGGATTTCGTTTTCGAGGAAGATCACCGGGTTCGGGTCGCGGATCGCGGCCTTCAGCAGGCCCTTGGCGTCGGCCGCCGAATAGGGCGCCACCACCTTGAGACCGGGAACGTGGCTGTACCAGGAGGAATAATCCTGCGAATGCTGGGCGGCAACGCGCGCGGCCGGGCCGTTGGGGCCGCGGAAAACGATGGGGCAGCCGAGCTGGCCGCCGGACATGTAGAGCGTCTTGGCGGCGGAGTTGATGATCTGGTCAATCGCCTGCATGGCGAAGTTGAAAGTCATGAACTCGACGATCGGCTTCAGGCCCGTGAAGGCTGCGCCGACCGCGACACCCGTGAAGCCGTGCTCGGTAATCGGCGTGTCGATCACCCGCCGTGCGCCGAATTCCTGCAGCAGGCCCTGCGTGACCTTGTAGGCGCCCTGATATTCGGCGACTTCCTCGCCCATGACGAAGACATCGCCGTCGCGGCGCATTTCCTCGGCCATGGCGTCACGCAGCGCCTCGCGGACCGTCTGCGAGACGAATTCGGTGCCCTCGGGCACCTCCGGATCGGCGGCAGCCGCCGGCTCCGGCGCGCGAGGGGCGGCGGGAACGCGCGGCGCGGCGGGTTGCGGGGCGGGCGCAGCCTCGACGGGCGCGGGCGCCGCGGCCGGAGCGGTCACTGCCGCGGGCGCACCGGCGCCGGCGGCCGCAACCGCCGCGACATCCTCGCCCTCGGCGGCGATAACGGCGATCGGCGTGTTGACGGCCACGTCCTCGGTGCCCTCCGGCACGAGAATCCTCGCGAGCACGCCCTCGTCGACCGCCTCGACCTCCATGGTGGCCTTGTCGGTCTCGATCTCGGCGATGACGTCGCCGGACTTGATGGCGTCGCCCTCTTTCTTCAGCCACTTGGAAAGTTTGCCGCTTTCCATCGTCGGGGAAAGCGCGGGCATCAGGATATCTGTCGGCATGTTGGTTTTCCGGCAATCTTCTGGAATGGGATCAAGCGGTATTTAACCGGCAAACGGTTATGTTTGCCGGCCACCGGTTACTTGAGAACGTCGGTCCACAACTCGGACGGATCGGGCTCGGGATCGTTGGTGGCGAAATCCGCCGCCTCGTTGACGATCTCGCGCACCTTGGCGTCGATCGCCTTCAGTTCGCTCTCATCGATCTTCCATTCCTCGATCAGGCGGCGCTTCACCTGCTCGATGGGATCGTGCTCCTCGCGCATCCGCTGGACTTCGTCCTTGGAGCGGTATTTGGCCGGGTCGGACATCGAGTGGCCGCGATAGCGGTAGGTCTGCATTTCGAGCAGATACGGCCCCTTGCCGGAGCGCGCCCAGTCGATGGCGCGCTGGCCGGCCTCGTAGACGGCGCGGTAGTCCATGCCATCGACCTGCTCGCCCGGAATATTGAAGGAGGCGCCGCGCTTCGACAGGTCCGTCTGCGCGGACGAGCGCGTGATTGCCGTGCCCATGGCGTAGCGGTTGTTCTCGATCACGTAGACGACCGGCAGCTTCCACAGCTCAGCCATGTTGAAGCTTTCGTAGACCTGGCCCTGGTTGGCCGCGCCGTCGCCGAAATAGGTAACGGAAACCGCGCCGTCCTCGCGGTAGCTGTTGGCGAACGCAAGGCCGGTGCCGAGCGATACCTGCGCGCCGACGATGCCGTGGCCGCCGTAGAAATTCTTCTCGCGCGAGAACATGTGCATGGAGCCGCCCTTGCCGCGCGAATAACCGCCCTGCCGGCCGGTGAGTTCCGCCATGACGCCCTTCGGGTCCATGCCGCAAGCCAGCATGTGGCCGTGGTCGCGGTAGGCGGTGATGACCTGGTCGCCTTCCTTCTGCGCGATCTGCATGCCGACGACGACGGCTTCCTGCCCGATGTAGAGATGGCAGAAGCCGCCGATCAGGCCCATGCCGTACATCTGGCCGGCCTTCTCCTCGAAGCGGCGGATGAGCAGCATCTCGCGATAGGCGTCGAGGTCGAGGTTGTGGTTGAGCAGAACAGGCGCCGGCGCGGACTTCGAGGCGCTTTCCTTCGCGGTGGCGGGCTTGCCGCGTCCGCGGCGCCCGGGCGCGCGCGCCGCCGTTTCCTGGCCCGTGCGCGTGGCGTCCGCGCGTGTCGATTTTCCTGCTGTACCCGCCATGCCGTATCCTCCCAGGCAATCTTGGTTAACGAAAGGGACCTTTCAGGACGATGTTTAACCCAGTGGCCACCGTTTGGCGAGACTCAAAAATGCGAGGGGATTAGGTTTTTTTGAAACTAACCATATGATAAAGCGACATTATTTTGAATTAACAAAAAACAGGTTAAATAACGCAGCGACAATTGACCGTCCTCCTGCGGGCGCAATGCGGGGCCGGGCACCGGAAACGCCCGTCCGCCCAGCGGGACGCAAGCCCCGGGCGTGCCCCGCGGCGCGTGCTCGCATCGGCCGCCTACGACGCGCTGCGCGTCGGGATGGTCCGCCGCAGGCCGAAAACCTGCCAGCGGCATTTCGGATTGAAAGGCTTGTCGTTCCCCGCCCTTTATATCGTTATATCGTTGGCTTCGATGGTAAGCGAACGAGGCGGATTATCAAGGTCAAAGTGGCGCTGGACGGGCAATCGAATGCCGGCGGGCGCCCGCCGCGTGGCGGCAGCAGAAACGAGGCAGCAGTCGTCTGTCCCGAAATGCCCGTTTCCGGGAAAGGACCGTGGCCGCTTGCAGCCGCTAAAGCAGTTTGCATTCAAGTCGATCCCTCGAATTGAATGCAAGTTGGGGTAATAAATAAAATTAGTGCGCGCCGTGGGAGCCCAGGAAGACGATGACGTCGTTGGCATGGACGTGGCCGAGGGTCTTGCGCGCCTCCTCCTCCAGGATGTCGGCGTCGATCTTGCCCTCGCGCACCAGCGCGGTGCGCCGGTCCCATTCTGCGTGCTCGGCCTTCAGCGCCTCAAGCTCGATGGCCTTCTCGAATATCTGCCGCTTGTATTCGCGCTTTGCCTCCAGCCCGCGCGCGCCGTTCTGTGCGTGGAACAGGAAATAGCCGACCACGGCCGCGGATACGGCGTACAGGAAGACGGGAATGAGGATGGCGCGCATGCGCTTGCGTTTGACCATGCGCCGATCCTAGGCGCCCGTGGTTAACATCGATTTAACGAAATAAAATGCAAATATAAACATCGTTATGTACAGGACAGTAACGCGCATGCTATGTCATTTTGTGTGTGTTCGTCTGCGCATGTGAATCATCGAATGCATGAATATATAAATTTTGTTCAGTATAGAAGCCATATATAGAGGATATCTATGTCTGATTGGTCGGAAGGTTATGTAACTGAAATCGAATACACAGTCGGTTTCTATTCTGAGCTTGCGCCTCAACTGTTGCGGTTCGCGTTGTTGTCTCAGGGAGTCGGGGCGCCGCAGGGGCCGCTTTCCTATCTGGAGATCGGCTGCGGAAACGGGCTCACCGCCAATATCGTCGCCGCCGCCAATCCGGATGTCGACGTGACGGGCGTAGACTTCAACCCGGCGCATGTCAGGCAGGCGCGGGCGTTGGCCGAGGCGGCCGGCACGCGGAACGTGCGCTTCCTGGAGCGCAGCTTTCAGGATCTTGCCGGCGACGACACGCTGCCGGGCTTTGACGTCATCGCGCTACACGGCGTCTATAGCTGGGTAAGCGCCGCCAACCGCGGCCATATCTGCGAGATCATCCGCAAGAACCTGAAGCCTGGCGGCATCGTCTATATTTCCTACAACGCCTATCCGGGCTGGTCCGCGGGGGCGACGTTGCAGCGCCTTCTGCGCGATGGCGGAGCGCTGGGCGGCGGCTCCGTCGTGCAGCAGCTGCAGCGCGGGCTCGGCCTCGCCGGCCGCCTCCGGGAGCTGAATGCATCGTTCTTCACGGCCAACCCGGAGGCCGGGCGGGTACTCGACGTGCTGGGGAACCTCTCCGCGAACTATCTTGCCCACGAGTACCTGAACAGAGACTGGAACGCATTCTATTTCAGCGATATAGCGCGTGAACTGGGGGAAGCGAAGGTGGTGTTCGGCGCCTCGGCCAACCTCGCCCAGCATGCCGATCTGCTCAACTTCACCGACGACCAGCGCAAGCTGCTCGCCTCGATCCCGGATGTGACGGTGCGGGAACTGGTGCGGGACACGCTTCTCAACACGTCCTTCCGGCGCGATATCTTCGTGCGCGGAGCGGGCGTTCCGGCGCGCTCCGTGCAGCGGGAGTTGTGGAACGCCCAGCGCTTCGTGCTGCTGCAGGACCCGGCGGACGTGCCGCGCAAGATCACCGCGCAGGTGGGCGAGGTGACGCTGAACGCCGATGTCTACGAGCCCGTGCTGGCGACGCTCGCCAGGGGGCCGCAGACGCTCGGCGAGCTGATGCGGGACGAGGCGGTTTCGAGACTTGCCTGGGAGCAGGCGGCGGAGGCGCTGCTGTTCCTCGTCATTCTCGGGGTGGTGCAGATCGCCCTGCCGGCGGACGGCGAGGCGGAACGCGCGGTGCGCACGAAAGCGATCAACGCCGCCATCGTGGCGCGCATCCGCGCGGGCGAGAACATTCATGCGTTCGCGTCACCCGTCACCGGTTCGGGCATCAGTGTCGATGGCCTCTCGCAGCTCTTCCTTGCCGCCCATTGGACCGGTGAGGCGGACAAGGTCGGCTACGTGCTCGCGCAGTTGAAAGAGAAAGGCCAGGTGCTGCGCAAGGACGGCTCTGCCGTGGAAGGTGACGAGGCCGCGCGCGCCCATCTGCAGGAGGCCCTCGGCGCCTTCGAGGACAAGACGATCAGGCTTCTGCAGCGCGTCGGCGTCGTCTGAGCGGGAAACCCGCCGTGCCGGAGCGTGTGGCGGGTTCTGCCGGGCTGGGGCCGCTCAGGCCGTCAGCGGCGTGTTGACGGCCTGCTCCAGCAGGCCGAGCGCCACGCCGACCGACCGGAGGCGGATGGCGGCGCGGCCCTCGTCCGCAAAGCGATGGACGGTGTGCAAGGTCGGGTGTCCGCGCCGCGCTGCCGCGAAGTGCACCAGCCCGACCGGCTTTTCCGGCGAGCCGCCGGCCGGCCCGGCGATGCCGGTGACGGCCACGGCCACGTCGGCAGTGGGCAGCTTCCCCAGCACGCCTTCCGCCATCGCCCGTGCCACCGGCTCGCTGACCGCGCCGAAGTTCGCGAGCGCTGCCTCCGGCACGCCGAGGCTGACATGCTTGACGGTGTTCGAATAGGTGACGAAGCCGCCCTCGACGACATCGGACGAGCCCGGCACCGCCGTCAGCAGGCCGCTGACGAGGCCGCCGGTGCAGGATTCGGCGGTGGCGATATGCAGGCCGCGATCCCGCGCCGAGGCCAGCAGGGCTTGTGCGCGCGTATAGAGCGCCGGCGAGAAGGGCAGGGCTGTCAACTCATCTTCGGTTAAATGGTGATCGTCCGTCATGATGCGTCTCCCTTGGAACGCTTTCCGATCGAATAGTATTATTTGATCGATAAGAATTTGCTTGAAATCAAGAAATCAGACGCCGGGTGCGTCGGTTGGATGGCGGTTGGCGGGCAGGCGGACGGTGGCGGCCGCCTGGGCGGCGATGCCTTCCCCTCGGCCGGTGAAGCCGAGACGCTCCGAAGTCGTCGCCTTGATGGAAACGCTGGCGAGCGGCAGGCCGACGATGACGGCGATGCGGGCGCGGATCGCCTCACGGTGCGGGCCGACCTTCGGCGCCTCGCAGATGACCGTGGCATCGAGATGGTCGAGCACGCCGCCGCGCGCATGGAGCAGTGCCACCGCATGGGCGAGAAAACGGTCGGACGATGCGCCCTTCCATTGCGGATCACTCGGCGGGAAGTGGCTGCCGATGTCGCCATCGGCCAGCGCGCCGAGCACGGCGTCCGTGAGCGCGTGCAGCACCACATCGCCGTCCGAATGGGCGATGACGCCGCGCGCGTGGGGAATTTTCACGCCGCCGAGCCAGACATGGTCGCCGTCGGCGAAGGCGTGCACGTCGAAACCCGTGCCGGTGCGGGAGACGAGCGTCGCATCGCGCCGCAGATGCCGTTCGGCGGTGTCGAAGTCCTCGGGCCGCGTCAGTTTCATGTTGGTTGCCTCTCCGGGGAAGACATGCACGGGATGCCCGGCCCATTCCATGATCGCCGCATCGTCGGTGAATGAGTTCCGCCCCTCCGCCCGTGCCCGCTCGTGGGCCGCATGGAGTGGCGCGAAGGCGAAGGCCTGCGGGGTCTGCACGGCCCGCAGGCCGGCGCGTTCCGGCGTTCCGGTGACGCGCCCCGCCTCATCCACGATCTTGACCGTATCGGTGACGGGCAGGCCGGGAATCGCGGCGCCATGCGCCCGCGCCGCCGCGATCGCCTCCGTGATCAGCGCCGGCGAGAGGAAGGGGCGCGCGCCGTCGTGGACGAGCACGATGGCCGGCGGCGTATCGGCGAGCGCGGCGAGGCCGGCATGAACCGAGGCCTGCCGCGTGTTTCCGCCGCTGACGGGCGCGAGCAGGCGGCGCGTATCTGGCAGGCAGGAGAGGCACATCTTATATTGTATGGCGTCGGCTTCCCCGATGACCGCCAGCACGCGGCCGACGGCCGGATGGGCGGCGAAGGCGCCGAGCGTGTGGGCGAGGACCGGCGCATCGCCCAGCGTCCGGTATTGCTTGGGCACGCCTGCCCCCGCGCGCTCGCCCCTCCCTGCTGCGACGACGATGGCGGCGATATCGGACATTCCTTGCGACCTGTCTTGCGGATGCGGGTTGAGCCGGGCTCTGCCGGCCATGACAGGTCTGATAGGACAGCCCGGCCGCGCTGGCAATGGCGGCCCGCGTGTTGAATGGAAGTGTTGAAATATGTTGCGTCGGCGGCCAAATGGCTGTTTTCCTGCTCCGCGATGACAAAATGGGACAATGATCAGGCGTTGGCTTCGCCCGCGCTCCGCCTGGGGCCGGTGGCGATTGCGGGACGCGCCTTTCTGGCGCCGATGTCGGGCATCACCGACGTCGGCATGCGCCGGCTTGCGCGCCGTTTCGGCGCCTCGCTCGTGGTGTCGGAGATGGTGGCGAGCGACGATCTCGCTTGCGGTGACGCCGAGGCGCGCACCCGCGCGGAGGGCGAGGGAGTGACGCCGCATGTGGTGCAGCTCGCCGGCTGCGATCCGGGCTGGATGGCCGAGGGCGCGCGCGTGGCGGAGGCGGCGGGTGCGCACGTCATCGACATCAATATGGGATGCCCGGCCAAGCGCGTCACCGGCGGCTGGTCCGGCTCGGCATTGATGCGCGACCTCGACCATGCGTTGCGGCTCGTCGAAGCCACGGTTGCAGCCGTTTCCGTGCCGGTGACGCTCAAGATGCGGCTCGGCTGGGACGAAGCGTCGCTGAACGCGCCGGAACTCGCGCGCCGCGCGGCGGCGTCAGGCGTGCGGATGGTCACCGTGCATGGGCGCACGCGCCAGCAGTTCTACAAGGGGCAGGCCGACTGGCGGGCCGTGCGGGCGGTTCGCGAGGCCGTGCCGGACCTGCCGCTCGTCGTGAACGGCGATATCGCCTCGACGGCCGACGCCCGCGACGCTCTCGAAGCCTCCGGCGCCGACGCGGTGATGGTGGGCCGCGCCGCGCTCGGGCGGCCGTGGTGCGTGGGGCAGATCGCCCGGGCGCTGGAAGGCGGAGACGCTGCGCCGCCGGCGCGCGGCGAACGGCTCGCCGGAGCGATCGAGCATTACGAGGCGCTGCTCGCCACCTATGGCCTCAAGGTCGGCGTGCGCCATGCGCGAAAGCATCTCGCTGCCTATGCGGACGACGCGCTGGGACAGGCCGCGCCGTGCGCGCGGACGCGGGAGATGCGCGCGCGGCTCGTGGTCAGCGAGGCGCCGGCCGAGGTCATCCAGCTGTTGCGGAAGCTTTACACAGATGTCGATACATCCCTCGCCGCATGAGGAGGCGGGCATCCTCGCCATTCTGCCGCTGCCCGTGCTGGTGGTGGGGGCGGACGACCGCCTTGCCTATGCGAACTCCGCGGCCGAAACCTTCTTCGGCGTCAGCCTGCCCGTGCTGCGCCGCCAGCGCCTGTGCGATCTGGTGCCCTTCGGCTCGCCCGCGCTGGCAATGGTGGAGGAGGTGCGCGAGCGCGGCGCCGGCATCACCGGCTACCGGGTGGAGCTGGCCCTGACCCGCACGCAGGAGGAACGCATCGTCGACATCTACGCCGCCCCGCGCGGAAGCGGCGAGGACGGCGAGACCGATGCCGTGGTGCTGTTGCTGCAGGAACGGACAAATGCCGAAAAAATGGGCAGGCAGCTGACGCATCGGACGGCAGCGCGCTCATTGACAGCGCTCGGCGCGATACTGGCGCATGAAATCAAGAATCCGTTGTCGGGAATCCGCGGTGCCGCGCAACTGCTGGAAACGGCGGTGCCGGCCGAGGACCGGCCGCTCACGCGCCTGATCTGCGACGAGACCGACCGCATCGTGAAGCTCGTCGAGCGCATGGAAACGCTGGGCGAGGGCCGCCCGCTGGCGCGCGCGCCGGTCAACATCCACGATGTGCTCGACCACGTGGTGCGCCTGGCGCATTCCGGCTTCGCCCGCCATGTCAGGATCGTGCAGAACTACGATCCCTCGCTGCCGCCCGTGGACGGCAACCGCGACCAGCTCATCCAGGTGTTTCTCAATCTGGTCAAGAACGCGGCGGAAGCCATCGGCGAGGGCGCGGAAGACGGCGAAATCGTGCTCACCACGGCTTTCCGTCCCGGTGTGCAAATGCAGGTCGCGGGGCAGGAGCGGGTGCGGCTGCCGCTGGAGATCAGTGTGCGCGACAACGGCCCTGGCGTGCCCGCGGACATGCTGCCGAACCTGTTCGATCCTTTTGTGACGACGAAGACAGGCGGAACTGGCCTCGGCCTTGCATTGGTTGCCAAGATTGTGGGCGAGCACGGCGGCATTATCGAATGCGACAGCGCCGCGCATCGCACCACGTTTCGGGTGCTGTTGCCCGTCGTGACCCTGCGTGACGGACGCGAGGCCACGGCAGCGCGGTGATGCCAATGTCGTGACGGCAGCGTCATGGCGGCAGGCGCAGGGCCAATGCGTAGTTTGAACGGGGAGCCATATGGGTCGCGGAACCATTCTCGTAGCGGATGACGACGCTTCCATCCGCACAGTCCTGAGCCAGGCGCTCACGCGCGCCGGCTATGACATCCGCACGACCGGCCATGCGGGAACCTTGTGGAACTGGGTGTCGCAGGGCGAAGGCGATCTCGTCGTCACCGACGTCGTCATGCCGGACGAGAACGCCTTCGATCTGCTGCCGCGTATCCGCAAGCTGCGGCCGGATTTGCCGGTCATCGTCATGAGCGCGCAGAACACCTTCATGACCGCGATTCGCGCCTCCGAGCGCGGAGCCTACGAATATCTGCCGAAGCCTTTCGACCTGAAGGAACTCATCACCATCGTCGGCCGGGCGCTGTCGCGCCCCCGCGGCATCGGCATCGCGCTGGGCGAGGAGGTGGAGGAGATCCCGCTCATCGGCCGCTCGCCGGCCATGCAGGATATCTATCGCGCCATGGCGCGCCTGATGTCGACCGACCTCACGGTGATGATTCTGGGCGAATCGGGGACGGGCAAGGAACTTGTCGCGCGCGCCTTGCACGACTACGGCAAGCGCCGCAACGGCCCGTTCGTGGCCGTCAACATGGCGGCGATCCCGCGCGATCTCATCGAATCGGAACTCTTCGGCCACGAGAAAGGCGCCTTCACCGGCGCGCATGCTCGCTCGCCGGGGCGTTTCGAGCAGGCGGAAGGCGGCACGCTGTTTCTGGACGAGATCGGCGACATGCCGATGGAGGCGCAGACCCGGCTGCTGCGTGTGCTGCAGCAGGGCGAATACGCCACCGTCGGCGGCAAGGCGCCGATCCGCACCAATGTCCGCATCATCGCCGCCACCCACAAGGACCTGCGCCAGTCCATCGAGCAGGGGCAGTTCCGCGAGGACCTGTTCTTCCGCCTCAACGTCGTGCCGCTGCGCCTGCCGCCGCTGCGCGAGCGCGCGGAGGACGTGCCGGACCTCGTGCGTCACTTTCTCTCCCGCGCCACCCGCGAGGGGCTCGCCCCCAAGCAGATCGACGCCGCGGCGATGGACAGGCTCAAGCGCTATCGCTGGCCGGGCAATGTGCGCGAACTTGAGAACCTCGTCCGTCGTCTCACCGCGCTCTACACGCAGGAGACCATCACGGCGCCGATCATCGACGCGGAACTCGATGTCGCGCCCGCGCCTGCGCCCGCTCCGGCGGAGGGCGTGGTGCAGGAGCACGATCCGCTCGACCTGTCGGGCGCCGTGGAGCGCTATCTCAAGCGATACTTCGATTCGCTCGGGGGCGCGCTGCCGCCGCCGGGCCTCTATCATCGCGTGCTGCGCGAGGTGGAGGCGCCCCTGCTCGGCGCGGTGCTCAGCGCCACCAACGGCAACCAGATTCGCGCGGCGGAACTGCTGGGCGTGAACCGCAACACGCTGCGCAAGAAGATTCGCGATCTTGACCTGCCCATCATCCGGCAGACGGCGCGCTGAGGCATCGGGTGGGAGAGCGCGCACCTTTTTCAGAAGGGTGACGCACGAATAAAGACAATATGATACGGGGCACCGCGGCGGCGGTCTCCCGCCTCCGTTCGGGCATCACGGGAAGTAAGGAAACTGTATCCGGCTTTTCCAGACGGCGTTTCAGCCCGCCATCACGGGTCGCCGCACGGCTGCGCTGCCAAGGTGGTTAAGGCCAGGAAAACTGTCACAATCAGGAAGGGGAGAGTGTCACAAACAAAGGCTAACGTTCTGAATCTACGTTGATTCAATAAATAACGTCAAAGCTTTGAATGGCGGGAGTGACGGGGCTCGAACCCGCGACCTCCGGCGTGACAGGCCGGCGCTCTAACCAACTGAGCTACACCCCCGAGGCAGCTCACGTAGGTGAACTGCTGCGGTGGTTGTGACTTAAAGGCAGCGCCGTCGGGTGTCAAGCATTCTTCATAAAGAAACGATCCGGCCGGGATACCTGTGAATAAGTCTGCCGGCAAATTTTTATCGGCGGAGCCGGAGAGCGTGCAAGAGACCGGAGCGGACGCCCCCAGCCGGCCAGGGAAGGAGCATGCCCCGGCGGCGTCACGGCAAATCGGCAGGGGGCGCGGGCGCGGTCCTCAGATCTTCAGAGTGCGGTTTTCCTCGCGTCCGAAACCCTTGATTTCCAGACGGTCGGAGTAGACTTCCACGATCGCGAAGGCGGTGGTCGTCGGCGTGTCGACCATGCCTTTGAAGTTCAGGAAGTGCTTCCCGTTGCGCTCGCCGTAATTGCCGGCGTGGTTGTGGCCGTTGAAATAGGCGACGACATTGCCGGAATTGCTGACAAGGTCGACGACGCGGTCGGCATCCCAGAGGTTGTGCTCGTTGGCCGGATAGACCGGATAGTGGTTGAGCACGATAACCTTCTCGTTGGCCGCGCTGGCCTTCCCGATGGTGTCCTGCAGCCACTGGAACTGCGTGTCGCTGAGCGAGCCGTTCCACGACTGGGCGTTCGCCGCGCCCTGCGCCTTGAGTTCGGCGAGGCGCTTGTCGGCAAGCTCGCGGCGCGGGTCGCCCTTCGGCGGCGCGAACGTGCTGACGTCATTGCCGTCAAGCACGATGAAGCGATAGCCACCGCCGGCGAAGTCGTAATACGCGGACGGCATGCCGACGGTGCGGACGACGGACTGCAGGTAATCCCCCGCGACGTCGAAATCGTGGTTGCCGAGCAGGAAGAGCTTTTCGTGCTTCAGCTTGTCATAAAGAGGCAGAATCGCCGAGAAGCTCTCCCAGTGACGATCGATGATGTCGCCAAGGGTAACGACGAACTTGAGATCCTCACCGTTGAGGGTCTCGATGGCCTCGCTCAGTTTCCACAGGCTGTTCGCGTAGAAGCGGGTTTTTGAGGCATTGGGCGGGACCGGCGCGTACTGCGGATCGGCTACGACGCCAAAGCGGAACAGCGGTCCTCCGGACTGCGCGGCGGAGGAGGAGACGCTGAAACCGGCGAAGGGGGTCAAAAGGGCGGCTGCACTGCTCATCGTGATGACTTTGCGACGTGTAATCATGTTGGTAACTCCAGTCGGTTGTTGTCAACTGACCTCACTGGACTAGAACTTGTGAATTACACGGCGGTGACGCGCCGGCGTCGCGGCACGATTCCAGCCGCCCGCGGCATCGTCCGCACGCGCGGCAAAATCTTAAACGTCCGGTGTGCTTGCGGATCATGAGAGTGTCATTTATCGATCAATATACTGGCTCTCATCATGCAGAATCGGACATAAAATGTCGCTTTCCGACCGCGCCACGCCATTATCCACGCCGCCTTCCCTGACATGGTCTGCAACAGAATGCTCGCTTTATCGGCCCGGGGAGCGATTCGATTCGTGGCGTCTGTCGTGGGTGGCGGAGGAGGCGCGCCCGTCCGATCTCGCCGCCGTGGCGTCCTCCTCTGAAGCGCTGCGCCTCGTGTTCACGGCGTCGAAGACACGACGGGTGCCGGTGGGCGTGATCGGCCCGCGTGAGGCCTCCGACGCCGAGTACAAGCTGGCCGAGGCGGTCGGCCGCGCGCTCGGCGAACACGGCCTGCAGCTGCTCTGCGGCGGCAAGAGCGGCGTGATGGAGGCGGCCTGCAAGGGGAATCTCGAAGCGGGCGGCCTGCCCATCGGCCTCCTGCCCGATACCGAATGGCGGGAAAGCAATCCCTATGTCGCCATCCCCATCGCGACAGGCATCGGCCCCGTGCGCAATGCCATTCTGGCGCGCGCCAGCACGGTGCTCGTGGCAATCGGCGGCGGCTACGGCACCTTGACGGAAATGGCCTATGGCCTGCATTTTGATCGTCCGGTACTGGCGTTGGGCGATGCGCCCTTCGTCGAGGGGATTCTCGCCTGTGAGACGCCCGGCGACGTTATCGCGCACATCGCGCGCCATCTGCTGGACAACGCGCCGCGCGCAGCCTGAACGGCCCGGCAGGCCGAGCAGCCTGTAATGAATGCGTCATGAAAGCATCGTCAAATTCGTATATGTAAGTTTTCGATCAATGTATATCCGGGGCGGTTCGTCGTGCCACAGCAATGCCTGACCGCCTGATCTTTTTTTCTGGTAGTTCCGGATAAAAAGGCGCGTCATACTTTTCTCGGAATGGTCTTGGCGGAGGCGATGCTTTGGGGCTGGTGACGCTTCTCTATCTGGTGTTTCTGGCCGCGCCCATCGCCCTGCTGCTTGTCGGCTCGGTGGGCGAGACATGGACGAACACCCTGCTGCCGAGCGGCTTCACCGGCCGCTGGTATGCGGAACTGCTGGCCGATCCGAGCTTTCGCCGCGCCTTTTTCGTCAGCCTGAAGGTCGTGGCGCTGGTGTGCGTGCTGAATGCGCTGATCGGCCTGCCGCTCGCCTATGCCATCCATGCGGCGGCGCGGCGCGGGGTGCGGCTTGCCGCCCGTCTCGTGTCGCTGTTGCCGATTGCCGTGCCTGAGCTGGTGCTGGGCTTCGGCTTCGTGCTGGTGTTTTCCTCGGATACCCTGCCATGGCTCGGCACGTTCTGGATCGTGGTCGCCGGCCATCTGGTGCTCACGCTGCCCTATACGGTCAATGCGCTGGTGGCGGACATGCAGCAGCTCGGCCTGCCCGCGCTGGAGCAGGCTGCGGCGGGGCTTGGCGCGCCTTTCGGCTCGCGCTTTCTCGACATCGTGCTGCCGCTCCTCGCCACCAGCCTGACATCGGCGATGCTGACGGTGGCGGCGCTGTCGATCGGCGAATTCCAGCTGTCGAACCTCGTCTCGGGTTTCCTGTCGCGCACCTATCCGGTGGTGCTGCTGCAGGCGTTTTACGGCGCCACCGGCTTTGCCTGCGCCGCTACCGTGGTATTGCTCGTGCTTGCCGTGCTCGCCGCGCTGGCGACGGCGCTGACGGGACGGGCGGGCGGCTCCATGCGGGGGGGCGACGTAGCATGAGCATCGAGTTCAGGGCGGTTTCCTATACCTATCCGGGCACCCGCATCGGCGTGTCGGATATCGATCTCGCCATCGCGGACGGGGAACTGCTCGCGATCATCGGCGCGTCGGGGTCGGGCAAATCCACGCTGCTCAAGCTGCTCGCCGGCTTCCTCGTGCCCGACAGCGGGCGGATCCTGGTGGATGGTAAGGATGTGACCGGCCTGAAGCCGGAGGACCGGCAGCTTGGCATCGTGTTCCAGAACTATGCGCTATTTCCGCACATGAGCGCGGCGCAGAACGTCGCCTATCCGCTCAAGATGCGCGGCATCGGCCGGCCGCAGCGGCTGGAACAGGCGCGCGCGGCGCTGGTGCGCGTCGGGCTCGGCGATTTCACCGAACGACGGCCCGCGACGCTGTCGGGCGGGCAGCAACAGCGGGTAGCGCTTGCTCGCTCGCTTGTATTCTCCCCGCGCGCCCTGCTGCTCGACGAGCCGCTGTCGGCGCTCGATGCGGCGCTGCGCGTCGGCATGCGCGACGAAATCCTGAAGGTGCAGCGCCAGGCTGACATCGCCACCCTGCACGTCACGCACGATCAGGAAGAGGCGCTGTCGCTCGGCGACCGCGTCGCGGTGATCGCGGGCGGACGCATCGCGCAGGTGGCGCCGCCGCGCGAGCTTTACGAGCGGCCGGCGACGCGCGCTGTCGCCGCCTTCGTGGGCGAGGCCAACCTGTGGCAGGGGCGCATCGCCGCGCCCGGCCGCGTGGCCCTCGCGAACCTCGATCTCGCCGCGGACACGGAGGGCTTCGCCCCGGGCGATGTCGTGACCGTGATGGTGCGTCCGGAGCGGATCGGCCCGGCGCCTGCAAGCGGCATCAACGTCTTCACCGGCGCGGTTGCGACCGACCGGTACCTCGGCCCCACCCGCCGCGTCGACTTCGCCGTCGACGGGGTGAACGTGAGGCTGCACACCCACGTTCGGGAGGCATTCTCGGCCATCTCGATCCCGCCGGACGCGATCCGGCTTCTGCCTGCGGATTGACCGCATACTGAAGAGGAACGGAAGATGAAGAACTGGCTGCTCGGAGCCCTGCTGGCCGCTCCGCTTGCTCTGGCCGCGCCCGCCCAGGCGTTTGAAGGCCCCGAACTCTACAAAGGCGAAAAGGCGCTCTATGAGGCCGCGCAGAAGGAAGGCATCGTCGTCTCCTTCGACACCGGCCCGACGTGGGCGAACTGGGCGGCGCAGTTCAAGGCGTTCCAGAAGCGCTACCCGGGCATCGAACTCGTGTACAACGACATCGGCTCGGCCACGACCGTGGTGACGCTCGACAAGTCGCGCAACCGCCCGCAGGCCGATACCGCCTATTACTTCGCGGCTTCGGCGCTGGACGCGGCGGCCAAGGGCCTCGTCGCCGACTTCAAGCCCGTGAACTTCGAGAAGCTGCCCGAGCAGTTCCGCCATCCGGAAGGCCAGTGGTTCACCATCCACACGCTGAACGTGGCTTTCCTCGTCAACAAGAAGCTCGTCAAGGACGTGCCGGAAAGCTGGGCCGACCTGCTGAAGCCCGAGTACAAGAACAGCATCGTCTACCAGGATCCGCGCTCCACGGGCCAGGGCCAGGTGATCGCGTTCGCCGCGGCCTTCGCCAACGGCGGTGACGAGGACAACGTGCAGCCGGGCATCGACTATCTCGGCAAGCTGGCGAAGTCCGGCAACGTGCTGCGCAACGTCGGCACCACGCCTTACGCGCAGTTCGTCAAGGGCGAAATCCCGATCTGGATCGGCTACGAGAACGACGGCCTGAAGGCGAAGCACATCGACGGCCTCGGCGACGACATCGCCGTCGTCATCCCCAAGGAGGCTTCCGCCGCCGCGCCCTACGCGATCAGCCTCGTCAAGAACGGCCCCAACCCGAACGCCGGCAAGCTGTGGCTGAACTTCATCACCACCGACTTCGGTCAGGGCATCTTCGCCGAGGGCTTCGTGCGTCCTTCCGTTCCCGGCATCAAGCTGCCCGACAGCGTCGCTGACAAGCTGCCTTCCGCGCCGCAGATCCGCCCGCTCGACATTGCCAAGGCCACGGCCAAGAAGGCCGAGATCGACGCCGGCTGGGCGAAGGCCGTGCTGGGCCAGTAATCCGGTCCATCCTGCCCGGCGCTCCCGCGCCGGGCAAACTCCGGGAACCGCGATGCCGCGACATATCGCCGCCCTGTTTTTCCTGCCCGGCACGCTCGTTTTCGTGCTGTTCTTCGCGCTGCCCGCGACCTCCATCCTGCTGGAGGCGGCGTCGGATGCGGGGAGCGCCGTGGCGCGGGTGTTCGCGGACCCGGTGTTCTGGAACGGCGTGCGCGGCAGCCTGCTGATCGGCACGATCGCGCCTTTCGTTTCCCTCGTGGTCGGCGTGATGGTGGCGATTGCGCTGTCGCGCCTCGCGCCGCGCCTGCGCACGGCGACGCTCGTCGCCATCACGCTGCCGTTGACCTTCTCCGGCCTGATCATTGCCTATGGCTTCATCCTCGTGTTCGGCCGCAGCGGTTTCGTGACGCTGCTGCTCGCGGAACTCGGCTTCGACCCCGCTGTCGTCGGGCAATTCATCTATTCGGTGTTCGGCCTCGGCCTGGCCTATTCCTACTATCTGATCCCGCGCGTGGTGCTGGTCGTGCTGCCGGCGATCATGAATTTCGATGCCACGCAGATCGCGGCCGCGCGCTCCATGGGCGCCTCCCGCCTGCGGGCGCTGGCGGGCATCATGCTGCCGCAGATCGCCCCCAGCCTCGCCGCCGCCTATGCCCTGACCGCCTCGGTGGCGATCGGCGCCTATGGCACCGCGCTCGCGCTGGTCGGCACGCAGGTGAACATCCTGCCGCTCGTCCTCTACAGCAAGATTTCGGAAACCGGCACCGATATGCCGGCCGCCGCCGTGATCTCCATCGTGCTGATGGCTATCTGCTCGGCCGTCATCGCGCTGGCGGAACTCATGCTCGGCCGTCGGTAGTCCGCCGGTGACAGCCGCCGGGAGCGTGGCATTGCTTCCCCTGTGCCGTGATTGAGATTTGCCATCGCGATTGTTTCCATCGACGGGGCGTCACCGTCCGCCAGCGCGGCCGTCCACATGAAAATGCGGGTGCTGATCTACCGCCAGGCCGCTGCATTACAGGGCGGATTCGCCACAAAAAGCGACCGTGGGGAGACCGGCGGTCCCGGCGATGCCGGCCGGTTGTCACATATCATTGTGAACAGGGCATTTCTCGTTCTTCTGATGCCGGAGCTTGTGATCCTGTTTCGCCATCACTATGATTTGATAAAGTCGGAATGGAATACGGGCGGATTGCGCGCAGCTGCGGTCGCCCTACGCGGAGCACGGACGAACATGGGCGCGCGACTACACGCTGAAACAGGGCATGAACTTTCGGCGCGTCAGGAAGAGATACTTACGATCGTCCATCATCAGGGCTTCGCCACCATCGACGCCCTCGCGCGCCATTTCGATGTTTCCACCCAGACAATCCGCCGCGACATCATCTATCTGGATGAGCAGCAACTGCTGCAGCGCTTCCACGGCGGTGCGGGCGTGCGGGAGACGACGGTCCGGCTGGGCTACGCCGAAAAGCGCGTCACCGCCGCCGAAGCCAAGGAGCGCATCGCACGCCTTGCCGCGGCGCTCATCAAGCCCGGCGAGACGGTGTTTCTCGATGTCGGCACGACGGTCGAGGCCGTGGCGCGCGCCCTGCGGGGGCGTGGCGGTCTGAAGGTCTTCACCTCAAGCCTCGCCTCGGCGACGATTCTCTCCGCGGAACAGGAGGCCGAGGTATTCGTGACCGGCGGCGTGCTGCGTGGGCCCGACGGTTCGCTGACCGATGAGTGGGCGCGCGAGGCCGTCTCCCGCTTCCGGTTCGATGTCGCGATCCTCGGCTTCTCCGGGATCGACGACGATGGCGCGCTGATGGACTTCGATCTGGGCAAGGTTGCCGTCAAGCAGGCGGTTGCGACACGTGCGAGCCGCATCATCGCTGTCGGCGAAAGCGCCAAGCTGTTGCGCCCGGCCATCGTGCGCGTGCTGGACGCGGACCGCATCGACACGCTGGTGACCAACGAGGAGCCGCCCCAGCTCGTCGCCGAGACGCTTGGCAAGGCCAACGTCGAGGTGCTGTTCCCGCCGGCCTGAATGTAGGGCCGGCAGCGGGCGCCGTTTCCGGCGCGGCCTGCCGGATGAGCGACGGGCAGGGCGGCGGCTCCGGTTTCCCGTCCGCCACCCCGATGCCATCGTGCCTTCGCCGCCTCTCAGTTGTCGAGGAAGCTGCGCAGCTTGCGCGAGCGCGAGGGGTGCTTCAGCTTGCGCAGCGCCTTGGCCTCGATCTGGCGGATACGCTCGCGCGTGACCGAGAACTGCTGGCCGACTTCCTCCAGCGTATGATCGGTGTTCATGCCGATGCCGAAGCGCATGCGTAGCACGCGCTCCTCGCGGGGCGTGAGTGAGGCGAGCACCCGCGTCGTCGTCTCGCGCAGGTTCGACTGGATGGCCGCATCGATGGGCAGGATGGCGTTCTTGTCCTCGATGAAATCGCCCAGATGGCTGTCTTCCTCGTCGCCGATGGGGGTTTCGAGAGAGATCGGCTCCTTGGCGATCTTGAGCACCTTGCGCACCTTTTCCAGCGGCATGGCGAGCTTTTCCGCGAGTTCCTCGGGCGTGGGCTCGCGGCCGATCTCGTGCAGCATCTGGCGCGACGTGCGCACGATCTTGTTGATCGTCTCGATCATGTGCACCGGAATGCGGATGGTGCGGGCCTGATCGGCGATGGAGCGCGTGATCGCCTGCCTGATCCACCAGGTGGCGTAGGTCGAGAACTTGTAGCCGCGCCGGTACTCGAACTTGTCGACCGCCTTCATGAGGCCGATGTTCCCCTCCTGAATAAGGTCGAGGAACTGCAGCCCGCGGTTGGTGTACTTCTTGGCGATCGAGATCACGAGGCGCAGGTTTGCCTCGATCATCTCCTTCTTGGCCTGCCGCGCTTCCTTTTCGCCTTTCTGGACGAGAGCGACGATCTTGCGGAATTCGAGGATCTCCAGGCCCGTCTCGGTGGCGAGCACCTGGATTTCCTGCCGCAGTTCGCGGATGCGGTCCTTGTCGTGCGCGACGAATTCCTTCCAGCCGCGCGTGCCGAGCTTGGACACGCGCAGGATCCACTTGGGATCGAGTTCCGAGCCCTGATACTGGCGCAGGAAGTCGTCGCGGGTGACGCCGTAGCTTTCCGAAAGGCGCATCAGCCGGCCTTCGAGGCCGATCAGGCGCTTGTTGATGTCGTAAAGCTGCTCGACCAGCGCATCGATGCGGTTCTGGTTCAGCGACAGCGACTTGACGTCGACGATGATGTCGTCCTTGAGCTTGCGGTACTTCCGCTCCTGCGCAGGCGAGAGCTTCAGGTTCTGCAGGCGGTTCTCGATGTCCTGATCCTGCAGGCGGCGCAGCTTCTTGTAATTGTCGGCGATGCGGTCGAACGTCTCCAGCACGCGCGGCTTCAGCTCGGCTTCCATGGCCGAGAGCGACACGTTGTTCTCGATGTCGTCCTCGTCGAGTTCGCCGTCGACTGCAGCCGCATCCTTGTCGCCGTCCGGCGCGCCGCCGCGCCCGGGCTGGGGCTGTGCGGGCGCGCGTCCGGCGCCGTCGGCGGCGATATCATCGCCGTCGCTCTCAACCTCGCCCTCTCCGTCGCCATCGATGTCGTCGGCCACGCCCCGGCCTTCCGGATCGGCGTAGGTGGCCTCCAGATCGATGATGTCGCGCAGCAGTACCTTGGCTTCGTTGAGTTCGTCGCGCCAGATGATGATGGCCTGGAACGTCAGCGGGCTTTCGCACAGGCCGGCGATCATCGCCTCGCGCCCGGCCTCGATGCGCTTGGCAATCGCGATCTCGCCCTCGCGCGAGAGCAGCTCGACCGAGCCCATCTCGCGCAGGTACATGCGCACCGGGTCGTCCGTGCGCTCGGCCGGCTCCGTCGTCTTTTCGGCCTTGACGGGCAGCGCGGAACGGGTGGCCTCGACGAGGTCGCCGCCCTCGATCTCGTCCTCGGACGCCTCGGTGTTCTCGGCGGTTTCCGGATCGGCTTCCTCGGACTCGATGACGTTGATGCCCATCTCGCTCAACTGCGAGAGGATGTCCTCGATCTGCTCGGAGGTGAACTCCTCGGAGGGCAGGACGTCGTTCAGCTCGTCGTACGTGACGTAGCCGCGCTTCTTCGCAAGCTTGACCATGCGCCGCACGGCGGCGTCGCTGAGATCAAGCAGCGGGCTGTCGGCAGGCGCTTCGGCCACTTCCTGATTGTCGTCGCGCTCCGTCGTCTTCGTCGCCATGCCTATGCTCCACTCACACTGGCCGTCACCGCGTGGCGATCTCCGGCCCATCTCCCTGCCAAAACGTCCATGCGGCCCGTGCCGCGGGGGTCACGTAAGGCTGCGGCCACCGGCGAAAGAACGTCCTCTCCGAGAAGGCGCTTTCGCCGGTGCCCGTCCGCCAACATCCCCGTCCATGTCCGTCTTCGCGAAGGTTATCCCCAGAGAATCGTCGTCAACCGCTACTTATACCATCATACCGCAATATCCATAGCGGCCGGCGGAGTCCATCTCCCGCACAGGCAAGCCGTCCACCGGCCATCCGCACAGGCCGCCCGTCTATGAGGACGGGTCATCCTGCGCGGCGCCGGTATTCAAGGGATCGCCGTCCGCCTCCGCACCTTCGAGCGAGGTGACCTGCACCTGAATGTCCAGCAGCCAGGCCAGGTTGGCCTCACTGTCGTCCTCGGCCAACGCATGGGCGGCCGCCCTGAGTTCCGTATGTAGCGTTCGCGCGCGCCTTTGCAAGGTGACGGCCTGCCGAAGCGCGGTCGATACGTCGTCGATGGCGCTGTCGGGCGCCAGAATCCAGCGGTCGCCGGGCACGACGATGCGGACGAGGCCGGCGACGGTCTCGGCGAGGCCCGCCGCCTCGATTCGCTCGCGCACCGCACGCGGATCGGCGCCGCCGCTCGCGACGACGTCCACCAGCCGCGCGCGCAGCCGCCGGGAGAGCGGGCCGGAAAAGTCGAGCGCGGCGATATCTTCCGCGAACGTGTCGAGCAGCGACGTGTGGGCCAGCAGCCCCAGTACGATCAGCGCCTCGCGCGGCGATTCGTTGCGCACGGGTGCGAACATCGGATGACGCGCGAGTGCCGGGGAGGCGCGAGGCGCCGTCGCGCCGGCGAAAGCGCCGCCCTGCGGGTTGCTCCGCCCAGGCGCGCCGGGGCGCCAGCCGCCCGGCACGGCCGGGCCGTTGCGCGGGCCTCCGAAACCCGCGCCTGCCCGTGGCCGGCTGTCGCCGCGGTCCGGGGAAGGCAGCAGGCCGCGCAGGCGGTTCAGCATGTCGGCGCGGTAGTGGCGGCGGATGGTTTCGTCGGCGATGGTTGCTACCACGTCGCTCACGCGCCGTTCCAGTGCCGCGCGCCGTTCGGGCGTGTCGAGCGGGCCGAGTTCGCGTTCGCGCATCCACAGCATATCCGCGAGCGGGCGTGCCTGCCGCAGCACGGTGGCGATCGCCTCCGCACCGCCGGCGCGGACGAGATCGTCCGGATCCTGCCCCTCGGGCAGCAGTGCGAAGCGCAACGACTTGCCGGGCGCGAGCAGCGGCAGGGCTGTATCGATGGCGCGGAAAGCGGCGCGTCGCCCGGCCGCATCGCCGTCGAAACAGAGGATCGGCTCGTCCGCCATGCGCCATAGCAGCGTGACCTGATCGCCGGTGAGCGCCGTGCCCAGCGGGGCGACGGTATGGCCGAAGCCCGCCATGCTCATGGCGATGACGTCGACATATCCCTCGACCGCGATCACCGCGCCCGAGTCGTTCGCCGCCTTGCGGGCGTTGTGCAGGTTGTAGAGCACGCGCCCCTTGTGGAAAAGCGGCGTTTCGGACGAGTTGAGGTACTTGGCCTGCACGTCCGCGCTCATGGCCCGTCCGCCGAAGGCGATGACGCGCCCGCGCCGGTCGTGGATGGGGAACATCACGCGGTCGCGGAAGCGGTCGTAGGGAACGGCGGTGTCTTCATGGGCGATGAGCAGCCCCGCCTCGATCATCGCCTCGCGGGAGACGCCGCTCGCGGCCAGGTGGTCGCGCAGGGCGAAGCGGTCGCCCGGCGCGTAGCCCAGACGGAAGGCGCGCCGCGTCCGCGCGCCGATGCCGCGCCGCTCCAGGTAGGCGCGCGCCTCGCGTCCGGCGTTGGCGTTCAGCGTCTCCTCGAAGAAGGCGGCCGCGCGCTCCACCACGTCGTAGAGGTCGTTGCGGCGCTCCTCCTCGCGCGTCATCTCGGGTGTCGACGCCGGCAACGGCACGCCCGCCTCCGCCGCCAGCCGCTCGACGGCCTCGGGAAAGGGCATGCCCTCGGTTTCCATCAGGAAGGCGAAGATGTCGCCGTGCTTGCCGGACGAGAAGCAGTGGTAAAAGCCCTTCTGGTCGTTGACGAAGAAGGAAGGCGTTTTCTCGGCGTTGAAGGGCGACAGACCCTTCCACTCGCGTCCGGCCTTGACGAGCCGCACCTTCCTGCCCACCACGGCGGACACCGGCAGGCGCGCCCTGATCTCATCGAGCAGCGAAGGCGGATAGCGCATTGTCTTTCAGTTCACCCGACAGCGATAAACGATCATCGTAGCCTGACATTGGGACATGGTCCGCCGCCAGAGTCACGGGCCGATGCGGGCCGCGCGGCGGCGGCCACGGTTATCCCCGTTATCCTCACGGTTTCCGGCCGGCGCCACGCCTGCCTCAACCCTGCGACAGCCGTGCCTTGACGAGGCCGCTGGCCTTGGCGAAGTCGAGACGGCCGGCGAAGCGTTCCTTCAGCAGGCCGACGACGCGGCCCATGTCCTTCACGCCGGCGGCGCCCGTTTCCGCGATGGCGGCGTCGATGGCGGCGGCGGTTTCCTCCTCGCTGAGCTGGGCCGGCAGGAAGGAGGCGATGATCGCCGCTTCCGCGGTCTCCTGTTCCGCGAGTTCGGGGCGGCCGGCCTCGGCGTAGATCTTCGCCGATTCCTGACGCTGCTTGATGAGCTTCTGCAGCAGGGAGAGGATTTCGTCCTCGCTGGCCGTTTCGCGGCCGGCGCCGCGCGCCTCGATATCCTTGTCCTTGAGGGCGGCCTGCACCAGGCGGATGGTGGACAGGCGCTGCTTGTCGCCGGCGCGCAGCGCTTCCTTGAGGGCGGTGGTCAGGCGTTCACGCATGGTCTATCCTCGTTATTCTGGTCCAGTCGGCGGCCGAAGGGCGGCCGAAAGGCGGCATTGACGACACGGCCCTTCCTTCTCTAAAGAACGGGCCGGAATGATGGATGGGCGGGAAGCCCTTCCCGGAGCCGGGATCGCATGCCCGCTTGGGCGCGGCATTACCCGGCGGCGTATGTCAGGACATGAAATGGCCCTGATAATTATGTCGACTGACACTCCGGATATCAACGAAGAGGCTTTAAACCGATCATGGCGACGCTGCAAGAAGGTAACCGGGAAAGCAACACGGACCGGGACGCACGGCCCGACGGCTGGCACGACGAGGCGGCGACGGCGCTGCTCGTGCTGGCGGACGGCACGGTGCTGGAGGGCGCAGGCTTCGGCGCGGCGGGGGAAGCCACCGGCGAGGTCTGCTTCAACACGGCGATGACCGGCTATCAGGAAATCCTCACCGATCCGTCCTATCTCGGGCAGATCGTGACCTTCACCTTTCCGCATATCGGCAATGTCGGCGTCAACGACGAGGATATCGAATCGCTGTCGCTCGCGGCCGGTAACGGCGCCAACGGCGTGATCGTGCATGCCCGCGTGACCGAGCCCGCCAACTGGCGCGCTACCCGCAACCTCGACCGCTGGCTCGCCGCGCGCGGCATCGTCGGCCTGTCGGGCATCGATACGCGCGCCCTTGCCATCCGCGTGCGCGAAAAGGGCATGGTGAACGCTGTCGTCGCCCACTCCCCGGACGGCACCTTCGACGTGGAAGCCCTGAAGGCGCGGGCCGCCGCGCTGCCGGACATGAGCGGGCTCGATCTCGTGCCCGCCGTCACCACCGCCCAGCGGCTCGACTGGGACGAGACGTCCTGGGAACTCGGCGAGGGCTATGGCCGGCGCGAGGGCGTGAAGCGGCGCGTCGTCGCCATCGACTACGGTGTCAAGCGCAACATCCTGCGGCTGCTCGCCGACCGGGAATGCGAGGTGATCGTGCTGCCCGCGGCCTCCACCGCGCGGGACGTGCTGGCGCTCGAACCCGACGGCATCTTCCTGTCGAACGGCCCCGGCGATCCCGCCGCGACCGCCGAATATGCGGTGCCGGTGCTCCGCGACCTGCTGGAGAGCCGCGTTCCGCTGTTCGGCATCTGCTTCGGCCACCAGCTGCTCGGGCTCGCCGCCGGCGGGCGCACGGTCAAGATGACGCAGGGCCATCATGGCGCCAACCATCCGGTGAAGGACGTAACGACCGGCAAGGTCGAGATCGTCTCCATGAATCACGGCTTCGCGGTGGACCGCGAATCGCTGCCGGATCATGTGAAGGAAACGCACGTCTCGCTGTTCGACGGCTCCAATTGCGGCATCGCGCTCACCGATCGACCGGCCTTCTCCGTGCAGCATCACCCCGAAGCCTCGCCCGGCCCGCAGGACAGCCATTACCTGTTCGACCGGTTCGTGGAGATGATCGACCGCGAGAAGGCGGCGCGGCGCTGACCGCATGCGCCGGATGTAGCGGGTTCCCCCGGAATTGGGGGTTCCCATGCCGGCGCGCAACGTGTAAACGACGCCTTTAAGTTTCATTCCAGACCGGCGATCCCGCCTGTTGTCCGTCGCGCCCCCGGGCCTGCGGCGGCGATGCGCGGGAATGCTGGCTCTCGTGCCGAATTCGCGGCTGCCGTTCAAGACGATCCAAGGTTTCTCCATGCCCAAACGCACCGATCTGTCCACGATACTCATCATAGGCGCCGGACCGATCGTCATCGGCCAGGCGTGCGAGTTCGACTATTCCGGCACGCAGGCCTGCAAGGCGCTGCGCGAGGAGGGCTATCGCGTCGTTCTGGTCAACTCGAACCCTGCGACGATCATGACCGACCCGGAACTGGCCGACGCCACCTATGTCGAGCCGATTACGCCGGAAGTCGTGGCCAAGATCATCCGGAAGGAGCGCCACAAGGTGCCGGGCGGCTTCGCCCTGCTGCCGACGATGGGCGGACAGACGGCGCTGAATTGCGCGCTCTCGCTGAAGAAGATGGGCGTGCTGGAGGAGTGCGACGTCGAGATGATCGGCGCCACCGCCGAGGCCATCGACAAGGCCGAGGACCGCGAGCTGTTCCGCGAGGCGATGACCAGGATCGGCCTCTCGACGCCGCTGTCGCACCAGGTGCGCACGCTCGGTGACGCGCTCAATGTGCTGGACGAGATCGGCCTGCCCGCCATCATCCGCCCCTCCTTCACCATGGGCGGCACGGGCGGCGGCATCGCCTACAACAAGGAAGAGTTCATCGACATCGTCGACCGCGGCATCGACGCCTCGCCCACCAACGAGGTGCTGATCGAACAGAGCGTGCTCGGGTGGAAAGAGTACGAGATGGAGGTCGTCCGCGACAGGAACGACAACTGCATCATCGTCTGCTCCATCGAGAACATCGACCCGATGGGCGTCCATACCGGTGATTCCATCACGGTGGCGCCGGCGCTGACGCTCACCGACAAGGAATACCAGATCATGCGCGACGCCTCGCTGGCGGTGCTGCGCGAGATCGGCGTCGAGACGGGCGGCTCGAACGTGCAGTTCGCGGTCAATCCCGAAGACGGCCGCATGATCGTCATCGAGATGAACCCGCGTGTGTCGCGCTCTTCCGCACTCGCCTCCAAGGCGACGGGCTTCCCCATCGCCAAGGTCGCGGCCAAGCTCGCGGTGGGCTACACGCTCGACGAGATCGCCAACGACATCACGGGCGGCGCGATGCCGGCGTCCTTCGAGCCGACCATCGATTACGTGGTCACGAAGATCCCGCGCTTCGCCTTCGAAAAGTTCCCCGGCGCGGCGCCGACGCTGACCACGGCGATGAAATCGGTGGGCGAGGCCATGGCCATCGGCCGCACTTTCCCCGAATCGCTGCAGAAGGCGCTGCGCTCGCTGGAGACAGGTCTCACGGGCCTCGACGAGATCGAGATTCCCGGGTTCGGGCAGGGCGACGACCGCAACGCCATCAAGGCGGCGATCGGCACGCCCACGCCGGACCGTCTGCTGTTCGTGGCGCAAGCGCTCAGGCTTGGCCTCAGCCGGGAGGAGGTGCACGCTTCCTGCAAGATCGATCCGTGGTTCCTGGCGCAGATCGAGGACATCATCGGCCTTGAGGCGCGGGTGAAGGTGCATGGCCTGCCGCAGACGGCGAAGGCATTCCGGCAGCTGAAGGCGGCGGGCTTCTCCGACTCGCGCCTCGCGGTTCTCGCCGGCAGGACGGAGGCGCAGGTGCGCGCGGCGCGCCGGGCGCTCGGCGTGCGGCCGGTGTTCAAGCGCATCGACACCTGCGCCGGCGAGTTCGCCGCACCCACCGCCTATATGTATTCGACCTATGCCCCCCTCTTCGGCGCCGCGCCGGCCGACGAGGCCTTTCCGTCCACGCGGGACAAGGTGATCATCCTGGGCGGCGGTCCGAACCGCATCGGCCAGGGCATCGAATTCGACTATTGCTGCTGCCATGCCTCCTTCGCGCTCCGGGCCGCGGGCTACGAGACCATCATGGTCAACTGCAATCCGGAGACGGTGTCGACCGACTACGATACGTCCGACCGGCTCTATTTCGAGCCGCTGACGGGCGAGGACGTGCTGGAGATCATCGATACGGAACGGGAGCAGGGCCGGCTTCACGGCGTCATCGTGCAGTTCGGCGGCCAGACGCCCCTCAAGCTCGCCCGCGCGCTGGAGGAGGACCGGGTGCCGATCCTCGGCACCTCGCCCGACGCCATCGATCTCGCGGAAGACCGCGACCGCTTCAAGCGCCTGCTGGAAAAGCTCGCCCTGCGCCAGCCGACGAACGGCATCGCCTTCTCGGTGGAGCAGAGCCGGCTCGTGGCGGCCGAGGTCGGCCTGCCGCTCGTCGTGCGTCCGTCCTACGTGCTCGGCGGGCGGGCGATGGCGATCATCCGCGACGAGGAAACGCTGAACGACTACCTGCTCGGCACGCTGCCGGCGCTGGTGCCACAGGAGATCAAGGCACGCTATCCCAACGACAAGACGGGACAGATCAACACGCTGCTCGGCAAGAACCCGCTGCTGTTCGACAGCTATATCTCGGACGCGATCGAGGTCGATGTCGACGCGCTCGCGGACGGCAAGGACGTGTTCATCGCCGGCATCATGGAGCACATCGAGGAGGCGGGCATCCACTCGGGCGATTCCGCCTGCTCGCTGCCGCCGCGTTCGCTGCCGCCGGAGATCATCGCCGAGATCGGGCGCCAGACGCGCGAAATGGCGCTGGCGCTCCAGGTCGTCGGCCTGATGAACGTGCAATACGCCATCAAGGGCGACGAGATCTACGTGCTGGAGGTCAACCCGCGCGCCTCGCGCACGGTGCCCTTCGTGGCCAAGGTGATGGGCGAGCCCTTCGCGCGGATCGCGGCGCGCATCATGGCGGGCGAATCGCTGGCGAGCTTCGATCTCAAGCCGAAGGTTCTGCACCACATCGGCGTGAAGGAGGCGGTTTTCCCCTTCGCGCGCTTTCCGGGTGTGGACATCCTGCTCGGGCCGGAAATGCGGTCGACGGGCGAGGTCATCGGCCTGGACACGAGCTTCGGCGCCGCGTTCGCCAAGAGCCAGATCGGCGGCGGCACCAAGGTGCCGGTGGAGGGCACGGTGTTCGTGTCGCTGCGCGACGTTGACAAGCCGCGCATCCTGTCGACCGTCAACCTGCTGGTGGAACTTGGCTTTTCCGTCATCGCCACGGACGGGACGGCGCACTTCCTGCGCGAGCACGGCATCGCGGTGACGCGCATCAACAAGGTGCTGGAAGGACGCCCGCACATCGTCGACCTCATCAAGAACGGCGGCGTGCAGCTCCTGTTCAACACCACCGAAGGGGCGCAGGCGCTGGCCGATTCCCGTTCACTACGTCGCGCCGCCCTCTTGCATAAGGTGCCGTACTACACCACTCTAGCGGGAGCAATCGCGGCAGCCGAAGGCATCCGCGCCTGGAAGGGCGGTACGCTGGAGGTACGCGCATTGCAGGACTACTGGCCGTCGCCGGCGTGAGAGGGGCGGCGGGAGCGCTTTCCGGCCGGATGGAAGGTTCGGTCGGCCGGGAGGCGCGCCGGAACGATAGCGGGGAATGACGCGAGTCCGCCGGTGCGGATCGCCGCTCTCCAGACCCGATTTGTTTGACGCGGGGCGCCGTTCGAGCGCCCCTTGTTTACATGTGACGACGGAAACAGAGATAATGGAAAAGATCCCCATGACCGCCGCAGGCTATGCGGCTTTGGAGGTAGAACTCAAGCGCCGTCAGCAGGAGGATCGCCAGCGCATAATCGAGGCGATCGCCGAGGCGCGGGCTCATGGTGACCTGTCGGAAAACGCGGAATACCACGCTGCGAAGGAACAGCAGAGCCTCAACGAGGGCCGCATCCTTGAGCTGGAGGGATTCATCTCGCGCGCCGACATCATCGATGTATCGAAGTTGAGCGGCGACAAGATAAAGTTCGGCGCGACCGTCAAACTCATCGATGAGGACACCGAACAGGAAAAGGTGTATCAGATCGTAGGTGAGCCGGAAGCGAACGTAAGCCTCGGCAAGGTCTCCATCGCCTCGCCCATCGCCCGCGCGCTGATCGGCAAGGCTGTCGGCGACAGTGTCGAGGTGGTGACGCCGGGTGGCAGCAAATCGTACGAGATCGTCGACGTCGTCTTCAAATAGGGGCGTGCCGCAGCGCCCCGTGGCTAGAGCGCTTTCCGATCAGATGGAATCATCTGATCGATAAGAATTCGCTCAATGAAAAATGCTCCAGGGGATTGGCATCATGAACGTGTTGTCGCGTCGGGCATTCGTAATGACGGGCGGTGCGGCAGTCGCCGCTGCGCTCGGCGGTTGCGCGGAATCGCGCGACGTGCCGCTGTCGGCCGCCGATGGGGCTGCGCTGCGGCTGCGCTCCGTGACGGTCGATACCGCGCCGCTCCGGGCGCTCGGCCTGACGCCGTGGGCCAATCTGGTGCAGGCCTCCATGCAGCCGGAACTCGACCGCCTGTTCGCCGGCCGCCTGGTTCCGCGTGACAAAGGGGCGGATCGGCTCGTGGCGCGCGTCGACAGCGTCAGCCTTTCCTCATGGTCGGGCGGCGGTGGCGGCGGCCGCTGGTACAGCGGCGGCGGCGACTCCGACTATATGGACGGCTATGCCGTCGTGATCGGGCCGGACGGCCGCGAACGTGCGCGTTACCACATCCTGCTCGCGCTGCCCTCCAGTTTCTCTGGCGCATGGTACCTGCCGGACATTGACAACCGGCGGATCATCGGGCTTTCACGCACCTTCGCGAGATGGGTTCGCGACAGGGTGCCTGGGCGCTGAAGGCAGCGTCCGAAGTGGTCGCGACCGGTTTCCGCCGGTGTTTGGAGGCGGCCGCGACAAAAAACCCCTACCGTACCGCTTCCAGCGGGATGGGCGGGGCGTCCTTGACCTGGGCGACGGTGAGCGCCGTGCGGACGTTGCGGACGTTGGGCAGGGCCGTGAGGTCGAGCACCAGCTTCTGGAACGAGTGCAGGTCACGCGCCACGCATTTCAGCAGAAAATCGATATCGCCGGATAGCGACCAGCACTCGCGCACGATCGACCAGTTGCGGATATGGCTCTCGAACTGGGCAAGGTCGGTGCCCGCCTGGCTCGACAACTGGACCATGGCGAAGCAGGTGATCTCGAAGCCGAGCAGCTTGCCGTCCAGCAGCGCCCGGTAGCCACGGATAACGCCCGCTTCCTCCAGCGCGCGCACGCGCCGCAGGCAGGGCGGCGCGGAAAGGCCGGCGCGGCGCGCCAGCTCGACATTGGTCAGGCGTCCGTTCGCCTGCAATTCCTTGAGGATCTTCCAGTCGGTTGCGTCGAGTTCGAGGGGCAAGCATCACATCCTTGATAAGCCGTCGCGCATCGCCGCACCTTTTAGCCGAGCCGGAGCGGTTCGTCGCGACAATAACGCATGTCCGGCGTCCTGTGCAGGCGGAGCAGGGGCTGTCGTGCGTCCCGCCCCCGGAAATGTCGCATCGTCGCGACGGCTGTCGATTCGCGATGGCTTCCGGAGTGTATCGCAAGGCATCGGGATGCCGCCTTCCATGCCGCACGAAACAGGTTATACTGGGATACAATAGCAAAGCGCAATCAATACCCTATCACGCTTCAAGCCCCATGTGCCGCACCGGTTCGATCTTGTCCCCATCTTGTCCCTTCCTGGATCGTCATGGCAGCCGCCGATAGCAGGCCCGCCGGAGGGGCGGCGCATCGCGAACCGGCGGCCCTTGGCGCCGGCGTATCCTGCTGGGTGCTGACCGACGGCAAGGCAGGGGACGAGTTGCAGTGTCTCGGCGTGGCGCGGGCGCTCGGATGCAGCGTGGAGGTGCGCCGCGTACATCCGCGCCCGCCGTTCGCGTGGATGATGCCGCGCGGCGGCATCGATCCGCGTGACGCGCCGGACCGTGCGGGCTCGCCGATCGCGCCGCCGTTTCCCGATATCCTGATCGCCTCCGGCCGGCGGGCGGTGGCCTATGTCCGGGCGATCAAGCGCGCGTCGCGCGGGCGCACCTTCACCGTGATCCTGAAGGACCCGCGCACCGGCGCGCGCGCCGCCGATCTCCTCTGGGTGCCGGCGCACGACCGGCTGCGCGGCGACAATGTGATCGTCACACTGACCGCGCCGCACCACGTGTCGCAACAGCGGCTCGCCGAGGCGCGTGCCGATCCGCCGGCGGCGCTCGCGCGCCTGCCGCGCCCGCGCGTGGCCGTTCTTGTGGGCGGCAACAGCCGCCACCACCGCTTCACCGATGCCGATGTCATGCGTTTTCTGCAACAGCTCGCAGCGCTGACGGCGGAGGGGGCGGTGCTGATGGCGACGACGTCGCGGCGCACGCCGGACAACCTCCGCGAGGGATTGCGCGCTCTGGTTGGGCGCACCGGCGGCTTCCTGTGGGACGGCCGCAGCGGGAATGCTGCGGATAATCCTTACATTGCCCTGCTGGCGCTGGCTGATTCGGTTGTGGTGACAGCCGATTCGGCCAATATGTTGGGAGAGGCGGCGGCGACTGGCGCACCGCTGCTGGTTTTCGAGCCCTCGGGAGGACACCGGAAACTTGAAGCGCTTCTGAACGGGCTGGAAAAGTGCGGCATCGCACGCCGGTTAAGGGGAAGGCTTGAAGGAAACGCATACCTGCCTTTAGATACGACGGTGACCGTCGCGGGTGAGATCGTCCGGTCCTACCACGCGCACCGGTCGCGCCTCGCGGGGCCAGCCGACGACAGACACCGAACGGAAAATCCATGACCACGCCCTCCGCATCGCATTCTCCCGCCGCCACGCCGATCACGCCCGTCAGGGGCGGCGCAACCCATGCGAAGTTGCTGATCATCGGTTCGGGCCCCGCCGGCTACACGGCGGCGATCTATGCGGCGCGCGCATTGCTGGAGCCGGTGCTGATATCGGGCCTGCAACAGGGCGGGCAACTCACCATCACGACGGAGGTCGAGAACTATCCGGGCTTCGCCGAGCCCATCCAGGGGCCGTGGCTGGTCGAGCAGATGCGGCTGCAGGCCGAGCACGTCGGCGCGCGGCTGGTGTCGGACACGATCGTGTCGGCGGATCTGTCGGCGCGGCCTTTCAGGCTGACGGGCGACAGCGGCCATGTCTATACGGGCGATGCGCTGGTGATCGCCACCGGCGCGCAGGCGAAGTGGCTCGGCCTGCCATCCGAGCAGGCATTCCAGGGGTTCGGCGTCTCGGCCTGTGCCACCTGCGACGGGTTCTTCTTTCGCAACCGTGAGGTCGTGGTCGTGGGCGGCGGCAACACGGCGGTGGAGGAGGCGCTCTATCTGGCGCAGCTCGCCTCTCGCGTGGTGCTGGTCCACCGGCGTGATTCGCTGCGGGCGGAGCGCATCCTGCAGGACCGCCTGTTCGCGCATCCGAAGATCGAAGTCGTCTGGAACAACACGGTCGAGGAAATCGTCGGGCAGGAGCTGCCGCGTTCCGTCACCGGGGTGCGGCTGCGCAACCTCGTCACCGGCGAGGTGACCGAGCGGGCCGTCGACGGCGTATTCATTGCCATCGGCCACCGGCCGGAAAGCGGGCTTTTCGCCGGCCAGATCGATCTGACCCCCTCTGGCTACATCCGTACCGAGCCCGGCAGCACGCGCACCGGCGTGCCCGGTGTCTTCGCTGCGGGCGACGTGGCGGATGATGTGTATCGGCAGGCGGTGACAGCGGCGGGGCTAGGCTGCATGGCGGCGCTCGACGCCGAGCGCTGGCTCGCCGCGCAGGATGCCGCGTCACGCGCGGAAGAGTGACCCGGTTTGCGCGGCGACGCGCTAGGGGGACCGGGAGAACAAGATAATGCCAGGGTAGGGGACGGGCCGTGGATTGGGACAAGGTACGGATATTCTATACCGTTGCGGAGGCCGGCAGCTTCACGCGGGCAGGCGAGGATCTCGGGCTGAGCCAGTCGGCGGTGAGCCGGCAGGTCAGCGCGCTGGAGAGGGAGCTGAAGGCGCCGCTCTTCCACCGGCACGCGCGCGGGCTCATCCTCACCGAGCAGGGCGAGTTGCTGTTCCGCGCCGCGCGCGACATGACCATGCGCCTCGAATCGACCCGCGCGCGGCTGTCCGAATCACGCGAGCGCCCGTCGGGCACGCTGCGGGTGACGACGACGCCGGGCCTCGGCACGCACTGGCTGACGCCGCGCCTCGGCGAGTTCATGGATATCTATCCCGACATCCGCATCGAGCTGATCCTGACCGATGACGAACTGGACCTGTCCATGCGCGAGGCGGATGTCGCCATCCGCCTGCGCCAGCCCGTGCAGGGAGACCTGATCCAGCGGCGCCTGTTCACCGTGCATTTCCACGTCTACGCCTCGACGGAATATCTGAAGCGCTTCGGCCAGCCGGAGCGGCTCTCGGACCTCGATAACCATCGCATCCTGAGCTTCGGCGGCTCGGCTCCGCATTATCTGCTGGCGGTGCACTGGCTGGCGACGGCAGGCCGCGACACCAGGGACCAGCGCAACTACCACCTGCTCGTCAACAACGTCACCTCACTGAAGAAGGCGGTCGAGAAGGGTGCGGGGCTCGCCGTGCTGCCGGACTACATCGTCGAGCCGGGGCTCGGCCTCGTGCAGTTGCTGTCGGATGTCGAGATGCCATCGCTCGACAGCTATCTGGTATTTCCCGAGGAAATGAAGAACGTTGCGCGGGTGCAGGTGTTCCGCGACTTTCTGATCGGCAAGGCTCAGCGCTGGACCTATTGACATCCCGCTCTGCAGCGCGGCATCGGACTGCGGACCGACGTCAGGCGGCGGTCCGATGCCGGGTTCCGGCTGCATGCCGGCGGTGCTTTTCGGGCAGGCGACAGGCAGACGGAGCGTGTTGCTGCCCGAAAAGCGGGCGTTGCCGACCGCCGATCCATCATCTGGATTGATTATGCGCCACATGCATGCCTGTTATGTAGTCTGTTGCATTGCAAAAAAGCAGCAAAAGAGGCATCTTGTCTTTGGTTGAGACGGATTAGCTCCGCACCTCCTCCCGGCGTAGAGCTTGTTTCAACCGTTCCCCTCTGGAAGTTCCAGCAATGCTGGAGCTACTTTCAGGCCGAGTTCCCCTTGTGGAATTCGGCCTTTTTTTTGCCCAATCCACATAGTTACTCTTGTTACGGTTGCGCGCGCACCCAATCGCGTCGAGGCTGTTGCCTCGCGGCGGGTCGCCGCAACCATGGGGCGGCGTATGTAGGGCTGTGAAAGCCGAGTTCAACATGTAAAATATAATTTTATGTTCAGTTCCGGTGTAATTTATGGTGAAATGGAAAACATCGACGCTCGTGGCGTTTTTTTTGTGCGCTGCGGAATCGATGAGGCGCGTCCTGTGCATGGCGACCACGAACACGCGGGCAATTGCGTGGCGTGCGTCACATAAACGCGCCAGGTCAGGGACAGGCTGCTGTTCCGCGTGAAATATAATACTGATGCCTTCGGCCCCCGACCGGTCCCGTGCGAGCTTTGCTCAGGCGCCCCACGGGCGGGCTGTACCTCGATGAGTCAGATGCATCGAGGTGCAGTATAAATCAAATCCAGAAAATATTGACGCCGCTGTTGCGTTTCAACGAAACAAAAATGGTCTATATTTTTATTTGAGCATAATATTTTTTAAAGCGCGAGACGGTCTGATGGAATCAGAGCATGCGCTCCAACTTTTGTATTTTACCGCAAATTGCATTCAATTCGATGGGTTCAATGCAAACTGCTCTATAGCATTTCGACATTTCATTGAAACGCCGAAATGCTATAAGTTTTTGATATTACGCGCTTTCTTCACGCAAACCGGTATCCACTTTGCTTGAAAACGCTTTAGGAGCGGTATCCACTTGTCGGGATCATGCTCTAACGTGTCGGCTTCGTCGTTCGCCGTCCGCCCTTCTTGACGGTGGTCTTGCCCGGCCAGCCGCCCGTGGAGCGGGGCTGGAAATGCTCGGCACCAAGTGGCACGGTTTCCCGGCCCGGCCCCATTTCGTCAAGCGTCGGTTTGCGGGCGCGGCCATCGGATAAGGGCGCCGGCGGCAGGTTGGCCTTCGCGCCGTATTTGCGCTCCCCGGCATAGGCACCGGCGCGATCCTCGACCTCGCGCTGGCGCGCCAGCGGATCATCGGCGATGGCGAGTTCCGTGGCCTGCAGGCGTTTGATCTCGTCGCGCAGCCGTGCGGCGGTCTCGAATTCGAGGTCGGCGGCGGCGGCGCGCATGCGCTTGTCGAGATCGGCCAGCACGGCCTGGAGATTGTGGCCGACAGCGGTCGTCTCCGTCAGGCCCGTATCGATGGTGACGTGATCGCGTTCGTAGACCGATTCGAGAATGTCGCCGATACGCTTCTTCACGCTCTGCGGGGTAATGCCGTGCTCTTCGTTATAGGCGACCTGCCGGCTGCGGCGGCGGTTGGTCTCCGCGATGGCGCGCTCCAGGCTGCCGGTGACGGTGTCGGCATAGCAGATGACGTGCCCGTCCGCGTTGCGCGCCGCGCGGCCGATGGTCTGCACGAGCGAGGTTTCGGAACGCAGGAAGCCTTCCTTGTCGGCATCCAGAATGGCGACGAGCGCGCATTCGGGTATGTCGAGGCCCTCGCGCAGCAGGTTGATGCCAACCAGCACGTCGAACGCGCCGAGCCTCAGGTCGCGGATGATCTCGATGCGCTCCAGCGTATCGATGTCCGAATGCATGTAGCGCACGCGCACGCCGTTCTCATGCAGGTATTCGGTGAGGTCCTCCGCCATGCGCTTGGTCAGCACGGTGACGAGCGAGCGGTAGCCTCTGGCCGCCGTGTCGCGCACCTCCCCGAGCAGGTCGTCAACCTGGCTGCGGGCCGGACGGATTTCCACGGGCGGATCGACGAGGCCGGTGGGGCGGATGACCTGCTCCACGAACACGCCGCCGGTGCGCTCCAGCTCCCACTTGCCCGGTGTCGCGGAGACGTGGATCGACTGCGGGCGCATCGCGTCCCATTCCTCGAAGCGCAGCGGGCGGTTGTCCATGCAGGACGGCAGGCGAAAGCCGTATTCGGCCAGCGTCGCCTTGCGCCGGAAGTCGCCCCGGTACATGCCGCCGATCTGCGGAATGGTGACGTGGCTTTCGTCGGCGAAGACGATGGCGTTGTCCGGCAGGTATTCGAACAGCGTCGGCGGCGGCTCGCCCGGCTTGCGGCCGGTGAGATAGCGCGAATAGTTCTCGATGCCGGCGCAGGAGCCGGTGGCCTCCATCATCTCCATATCGAACACCGTGCGCTGTTCGAGCCGCTGCGCTTCCAGCAGGCGGCCCATGCGCGTCAGCTCCTCGACGCGCCACTTCATCTCCTCCTTGATGCCCTTGATGGACTGGAGCAGTGTCGGGCGCGGCGTCACGTAGTGCGAGTTGGCGTATATCTTGACGAAGCCCAGATCGGCGGTTTTCTGTCCCGTCAGCGGGTCGAACTCGGCGATGGACTCCACCTCGTCGCCGAACAGCGAGACGCGCCACGCCCGGTCCTCATAGTGGGCGGGAAAGACTTCGATGACGTCGCCGCTCACCCGGAAGGTACCGCGGCTGAAATCGATGCCGGTGCGCTTGTATTGCAGGGCGACGAGATCGGCGATGAACTGGCGCTGCTCGATGCGCTCGCCCACCTTCACCGAAAAAGTCATCGCCGTATAGGTCTCGACCGAGCCGATACCGTAGATGCAGGACACGGAGGCGACGATGATCACGTCGTCGCGCTCCAGCAGCGCGCGGGTGGCGGCGTGGCGCATCCGGTCGATCTGCTCGTTGATGGACGATTCCTTCTCGATATAGGTGTCGGAACGCGGAACATACGCTTCCGGCTGATAATAATCGTAGTAGGAAACAAAGTACTCGACGGCGTTGTCCGGGAAGAAGCCCTTGAACTCGCCATAAAGTTGTGCGGCCAGCGTCTTGTTGGGCGCGAGGACGAGCGCGGGACGCTGGGTTGCCTCGATCACTTTCGCCATGGTGAACGTCTTGCCGGAGCCTGTGACGCCGAGCAGAACCTGATCGCGCTCATCTGCCTGCACGCCCTGCACCAGTTCGGCGATGGCCGTCGGCTGGTCGCCGGACGGCTCGAAATCTGACTGCATGCGGAAGCGGATGCCGCCTTCCGATTTCTCCGGTCTTTCGGGCCGATGCGGCTTCCAGATCTCGCCTTCCCTGATGAACGGGTTGCCGCCTTCCAGCAATTGCGTCAGCGCCGCCACCGTGGCGGATACGCCGGAGCCCTCCCCCGCGAGCGCCGCCGCGTTCGTCGCCGCCTCGTCCTTGCTGCGCCGGTGGCGCGGCCGTTGCTGCGGCGATGGCTCGCCGTCCTCCCGCGCGACGGGGACGCGCGCCGCTGCTGCCGGATAGGCGACGGGGATAGCGTCAGCGGTATAGGCGCTCTGCGGCGCCTCCTCCAGCCCGCGATCCCTGTTCAGGGCGGGATTGAGCAGATCGGCAAGGAAGGGGTCGAGCGGCACGAGTTCGGGCTTCGATGCCTTCGCGCGCCCGCCGCTGCGGCGAGCGGGCTTCGCCGGCGCCGCTCCGGCAACGACGTCCGCGTTCGCCGGTGCGCCGGTCTCGCCGGCTTTTCCGGAGGTGTCGGATTTTCTGGGTGTGCGCGCCATGGCCCGAATATGGCGCGTCTTGCGTCCGGATGGAAGATGGCCGACCGCATTTCTGTGCCGCGTCCGGCATTGCGCGCGGGCTTCGGAGCAGACGGCATAAATTATTGAGCCGCCGCAAATTCCGCTCTTTGTCTTTGTATGGCTTCACGAAATTCTGTCATCTTCGTTGATGCTGCATGTGCAATAGTCCTGTCCGCAATTCCTACCCGTCATCTCGATCAACTTGGGGCCGTTGATATGATTGATCTGTCCAACAAGCGCGCGCTCGTCGTGGGCGTCGCCAACGAGCATTCCATCGCATGGGGCATCGCCAGGGCGCTCCATGAGGCCGGCGCCGAGGTCGCGATGACCTATCTCAACGAGAAGGCCAAGCCTTACGTGCAGCCGCTGGCGGAATCGATCGGCGCGCCGATCTTCCTGCCGCTCGACGTGCGTAACGAGGAAGAGGCCGACGCGCTGTTCCAGCATATCACGGAGGAATGGGGCACGCTCGACACGCTGGTTCACTCCATCGCCTTCGCGCCGATGAAGGACCTGCACGGCCGCGTTGTCGACGCCTCGCTGGAAGGCATCGGCCTGTCCATCGACATCTCGGTCCACTCCTTCATCCGCCTGCTGAAGCGCTCGGAGCCGCTGATGAAGAACGGCGGGTCGGCGATGACCATGAGCTTCTACGGCGCCGAGAAGGTCGTCGAGCACTATAACCTGATGGGGCCGGTCAAGGCGGCGCTTGAGGCCACCTCCCGCGAACTCGCCTCCGAGCTGGGCCCCAAGGGCATCACCGTCAACACCCTGTCGCCCGGCCCGATGCTCACCCGCGCCGCCTCCGGCATCGGTGACTTCGACGACCTGATGAAGGTTGCCGTCGAGCGCTCGCCCATGCGCCGCCTGGCCACCATCGACGACGTCGGCGCCATCGCCGCCTTCCTCGCCTCCGACCTCGCCCGCAACATCACCGGCGAGACGATCCATATCGACGCCGGCTACCACATCATGGGCTGAGCGATTTCCCGGGAGGCGGCACCCGCTTTCTTCCCGGGAGACCCTGTGCGTCGATAAACAGACAGACCAGCAGGACAGCGGATGCCGAAGCGGTGTCCGCTGTCCTGTTTCTGTCGATAACGGAACGAAAAAACAGATGCACTTCAGGGGAGCGGCCATCGTGGCGCCGCATGCGGGGCGGAGGGCATCGGGGGCGGCATGTTTCCAGTGACGCATTTCGAAGGCCGGCCCCTGTAGCCGCGGCGCGTTCACTTATTTACAGCAAGCCTATTGTTCACACAGGTCGTGGCTGATATGAGCGCGTCGAACCTTGCGCGACTCCCTGTGGGTGTTCCATAACGTTGCGCGGCGGCGTCGCCCGGGCGGGCGTGCCGGATCGGTAGCACGCACGTTGGACCCTATGAAGGAAATGGCCGGATGAAACCCTCGATCAAGCTCGTCGCGGGCAACTCGAATCGCCCCCTGGCAGAGGCGATCGCCACCTATCTCGAAGTGCCGCTGGCGACATGCCTCGTGCGCCGCTTCGCCGATATGGAAATCTTCGTCGAGATTCAGGAAAACGTGCGCGGCGAGGATGTCTTCGTCATCCAGTCGACCTCCTTCCCGGCCAACGACCACCTGATGGAACTGCTCATCATGACCGATGCGCTGCGCCGTTCCTCGGCCAGGCGCATCACGGCGGTGATCCCGTACTTCGGCTACGCCCGGCAGGACAGGCGCTCGGCGGGGCGCACGCCCATCTCCGCGAAGCTTGTGGCCAACCTCGTTACCCGCGCCGGCGCCGACAGGGTGCTCACGGTCGACCTGCATGCCGGCCAGATCCAGGGCTTCTTCGACATTCCCACCGACAACCTGTTCGCCGCGCCGGTCATGGTGCGCGACATCCGCGAGCGGGTTGACCTGTCGAACATCATGGTCGTCTCGCCGGACGTCGGCGGCGTGGTCCGCGCCCGTGCGCTCGCCAAGCGCATCGATGCGCCGCTCGCTATCGTCGACAAGCGGCGTGAGCGGCCCGGCGAGTCGGAGGTGATGAACATCATCGGTCACGTCGAGGGCAAGAGCTGCATTCTGGTCGACGACATCATCGATTCGGGTGGCACGCTCTGCAACGCGGCGGACGCGCTGCTCGCCAAGGGCGCAAAGGAAGTCTACGCCTATTGCACGCACGGCGTGCTTTCCGGCGGCGCGGTGGCGCGCATCGCGTCATCGCGGCTGAAGGAACTCGTCATCACCGATTCCATTCAGGCGACGGAGGCGGTGAAGGTCGCGCCCAATATCCGCAGCATCACCATCTCGAACCTGCTCGGCGAAGCCATTGAGCGCACGGCGACGGAATCGAGTGTTTCCAGCCTGTTCGACTGATACCGGTTCTCGGTGCCTGAAAATGAAAAGCGCCGGTTTCCCGGCGCTTTTTTGATGACGGGTGGAAGGAATCAGGCCTGCTGGATGGCCGACACGAGCCAGTCGCCGCCACGCATGCGGCGGAAGGTCCAGATTTCCGTGGTCGTGACCGGCGTTGTCGGGTCACCGTCGACGATGGCGTTGGTGGCGCGGTCGAAGGTGACGTCACGCAGCGAAAACTTCATCGCGACCGTCGCATAATCGCTGTCACCCTCGCTCCACGCTTCCGCCAGATCGCCCTGCAGGAAGTTGACGTCCGAGACGCGGTTGATCACGCCGTTCGAGGCGTTCGCAGTCAATTCCTCCATCAGGTAGGAGGCGACTTCCGGCGTGGTCAGCCGGCGCAGCGCGGCAAGATCCTCGCGCGAGTAGGCGTCCTGCGTTTCCTGCAACAACCGCTCGAAGGCAGCGTAGTCGGCGCCCACGATCTCGACGGGCCGGCTGGCCGGAGCCGCACGCCCCTGCGAACCTGCTCCCGCCAGACCGAGCCCGCGGCCAAGTCCCTGACCGGGTCCCTGACCCGGGCCACCGGCTGCAGAGCGTGCGTGCATGTTGCCAGGGCCGCCCGCGGTGGCCTCCTGCCGACGCCGGAACCAGTTCATGGCAAGGCGCACCAGCAGGATGATCAGGCCGATCTGCAGCAGCAGGCCGAGGAACGAACCGAAACCTGAGAAACCGCCGAACAGGCCGGCACCCGACAACAGCCCGAACAGGCCAGCGCCCAGCAGGCCACCCATCAGCGCGCCGCCAAAGCCGCCGCCGAAGAAGCCGGGACGCTGCTGAGCCGCCGCTGCCGCGCCGGGCTGGCCGGCACGCGGCGCCTGCGCAGCGGCACCGGGGGCCGCCTGCGGTGTGGTGGAGCGCTGGATCGGCGCGGCGCCCGGCGCAGTGTTGGTGGGCGCGGGCGTGCTGTAGGTGCGCGTTCCACGGCTGCCGAAGCTGCCGCCCCGGCCCACGCGGGCTTCGGCGATTCCGGCCGTCAGGAGAAGGGCGGCGGCAACAGCGGCCAGAATACGGCCTCGGCGGGACAGGGACATCGGGATTTCACCTCCGGATTCGTGAATGTTTTTCAGGCCGGGCGCGGGTGCGCCGACCCATACACCCGCTATATGGGACAGACTGGCAGCTATTGAAAGTATCGTCGGTCAAATTATCGCGCGCGGCGATGAAGAAGTCCGTATAGCGCGATGCAATGGTAAAGGAGCGCTGACTCATGACCTGCGGTGCCATTGTCTCACGCGCGCTTTACGTTATCGTGTCATCGCGGCGGCCGTTTGCCGGATTGCCGATGGAGGAGAAGACATGCGTTCGCTGCGGATCTTTGCCGGCGTCGCCGATGGCCTCGTCGCCGCGATCCTCGCCAGCGAGGCCGACGGCGTCGTCCTCGATCTCGTCGGGGAGGACGCCCGCGCCGCCGCGTGCGCGGTCCTCAGGTGCGTGAACGCGGGCGGCGGGCGGCCGGCGATCTGGATGCGCGCCGGCGGCCTCCATCCGGACCCGTCGGATGACGACCTCGCCGCTGTCTTGCCGGCGCATCCCGCCGCTGTCGTACTGCCGGCGGTAGCCGGGCCGGAGGATATCGAGCAGCTCGGCGCCAGATTGCGCGTGCTTGAGGCGCGGCTCGGCCGGCCGGACGGCGAGACCCGCATCGTCGCCGTCATCGGTACGGCGGCCGGTGTGATGGCAGCCCCGCGCCTGCGTCCGCATCCACGGCTTGCCGCCTTCGTATGGGAGCCGTTCCTGCTGCCCGGCGCGGAAACGCCCGATGGCGATGTGTCGCGCCTGTCGCGCGGTCTGACGCTGCTTGCCGCAAGTCACGCGGGTGTCCCGGCGATCGATGCCTCCGCGCGCGCCGGGCAGGAGGACGCCGCTTTCCGGGAGGCTTGCCTGCGCGCGCGCCGAGATGGCTTCGCCGCCATGACGGCGCGGAACGAGGCGCAGGTGCATGTCATCAATGCGGTTTTCGCCGGCGACGGCGCACCGGACTGAGATCGACGCGGGACGGCAGCGGGCGGAGGTAGTGCGGCGGCGCACGACAGGACCATACGACACAGGAAATCCGGTCTTTGGCCTGCGTTTCATGCCTGGGTAACTTGACCCTGGTTACAACCGCGCTCATGGTTATTTCCTGTTCTTGATGATGTGGTATGGAGAAGGGCGTCGTCGGACGGACGGCGCGGTCTTGCGGCATTGATATTGCGTGAATGGGGGCTGTCATGCGTTCGCTTGTTGTTGCCGGAGCTTTCGCCGGCGCTGTTCTTGCCTCGCTGCTGGCGGGTGCGCCGGCTGTCGCCCGCGATGACGTGCGCGCCGAGGACCGGTTTCTGGCCTTTTCCGGCAACGTGCCGGCCTGCGACGATCCGCGCGTGCTGAGGCGAATCGCCAACCGCTTTGCCTTCCGCGAGGCGCATTTCTGGCAGTCGCCGCTGACCATCGAGGGCTTCGAGAGAGTACGCGACGTCGCACTGCGGCCTTGGGGTGACGCCTTCATTCCGCGCCGCTTCTGCACAGCGGTGTCGCAGATTTCCGACGGCCGCAAGCGGGTGGTCCATTATTCGGTGCGCGAGGCGCTGGGCCCCATCGGCATCGGCTCGGACGTACAGTGGTGCGTTGTCGGGCTGGATCGCCACCTGTCCTTCGCCCCCGCCTGCCGGGCGGCTCTGCCCTGATCCGACCTGGCGCAATGCTCCTGTCGGCTCATCTCATCCCGGCGCCGTTGCGGACGGCGCGGCGCTTCCCGCTGCTCGCCGCCCTCGCGTGCGCGCTGCCGCTTCTCGCCGGGGAGGCGCACGCACAGCGTGTGGAACGGGGCGCGCGCCCCGGCGCGTTCGATTTCTACGTGCTGGCGCTGTCGTGGTCGCCCGGCTTCTGCGAACTGGAGGGCCGCGCCGACCGGCGCGATCAGTGCGCGGTCGGCCGTAAGCACGGCTTCGTCGTGCATGGCCTGTGGCCGCAATATGAGCGCGGCTATCCGCGCGAATGCGCCGCGATGCCGCGCGTGCCCTCCCGCCAGGCCATGAACGTCGCCGCAGGCATCTTTCCCGAACAGGGGCTGGCGCGCCACCAGTGGCGGGTGCACGGCACCTGCTCCGGGCAGACCCCGGAGGCGTATTTCCGCGACACCGCGCGGGCGCGCGACAGGGTAACCATTCCGCCTGCGCTGCACGGCTTGCCGGGCGACCGTGTCGCCTCGCCCGCGGAGGTCGAGCGCGCCTTCATCGCCGCCAACCCGGGCCTGCAGCCGGACATGATTGCCACTGCCTGCCAGCGTGGGCGGCTGAAGGAAGTGCGTATCTGCCTGAGCCGCGACCTTTCCGGCTTCCGCGTCTGCCCGGAGGTCGACCGCAGCGGCTGCCGTGACCGGAACGTCACTATCGACGCGCCTGAGTAGGCGTGGCATGGGCGGTTGAGCGGACGCGCAAACTCTGCCATTGATCGCCCACCATGAATTATCGCCACGCCTATCACGCCGGCAATTTTGCCGATTGCATGAAACACGCGCTCCTCGCGCGCATCCTTCTCTATCTGGGGCAGAAGGAGGCGCCGTATCGCGTCATCGACACCCATGCCGGCATCGGCCTTTATGACCTCGCGGGCATCGAGGCGGGCAAGACGCTGGAATGGCAGGACGGCATCGCCCGGCTCGCCACGCCGCTGGCCGGGGAGGCCGAGGCACTGCTCGCGCCCTATCGCGCGGCGCTGGCGGATGTCGCGGCGCGCTTCGGCGCGGCCCGCTATCCCGGTTCCCCCATGCTGGCGAGCCTGCTGATGCGGCGGCAGGACCGCGCCATTTTCGTCGAGAAGCATCCCGCCGATGTGCACCTGCTGGAAGAGAACCTGGGGCGCGACCGGCGGCTCAAGGTGCTGGAGCTGGACGGCTGGACGGCGCTGAAAGCGATGATTCCACCCGTCGAGCGGCGCGGCGTTGTGCTGATCGACCCGCCCTATGAGGTCGAGGGCGAACTCGCGCACCTTGGCCAGGCACTGGTGGAAGCGCGCCGCAAGTGGAGCGGCGGCATTTTCGCCGGCTGGTATCCCATCAAGGATCTGGCGGCGCCGGAGGAGCTTGCGGATTTTCTGCGTGCCGCGGGCGTGCCGAAAATCCTGCGGCTCGAAATGCTGATCGACCGGGCGGACGACGCCTCGCGCCTGAACGGTTCCGGCCTCATCGTCATCAACCCGCCGTGGACACTGGCGCACGAGGCGGAAATTCTGCTGCCGGCGCTCGCGGAGCGGCTGGCACGTGGCGATCGGGTCGGCTTTCGCTGCGACTGGCTGGCGGGCGAATAGGCCCTGCGACCGGGGTACCGGCACCAAAGCGCGCGCAGCCACATCGCTCGCGAGGCGCCTCGCGCCTGAAAATCCGCGCAAGACAAAAAACCCGGCGGCTTGCGCCGCCGGGCTGATAGCTGATTGATCGCTGGCCCGCAAGGGCCGTTCAATCAGAACGAGTCGAACTTGTAGTTCAGGCCAGCGCGGACCACGCCGAATTCGGTGTCCTTGCGGTTGTCGTAGAGGGGCAGGAAGGCGTTGCGGTCTTCCTTGCCGAGGTTGACATACAGACCTTCGAGGCGCGCCGTGATGTTGTTGGTGATGGCGTACTCGAAGCCAGCGCCGAGCGTCCAGCCCGTGCGGGTGTCGCTCTTGTTCTGGTAGTAGGCGCCGTTGTAGACGAAGCCGTTGTCGTTGCCGCCACCGCCGTAAGCGAAGCCGCCCGTGCCGTAGATGAAGGCGCGGTCGAAGGCCACACCGAGGCGGGCGCGGACGGTGCCGAACCACTCGATGCCCGTGCTCGTGCCGCCGAAGTAGCCAGCAGCCGGGTTGTAGGCGAGAGCATAGTTGCTGTTCTTGCCCTTCAGGTCAGCGTAGTTGATGTCGGCTTCGAGACCGGCAACGAACTGGCCGAACTGGTAGTTGTAGCCGATCTGGCCACCACCCGTGAAGCCGCCGTCGTCGTTGTTGCCACCGTTGTAGTAGGTGGCACCGTTGTAGAACTTGTCGTCGTTGTTGCTGTTCCAGGCGTAACCGGCGTTCACACCGACGTAGAAGCCCGTCCACGTGAAGATCGGAGCCACAACCGGAGCGACCGGCTCGACCTGCCGGCTCGGAAGGTCAGCAGCAAAAGCAGCGCCCGAAGCGACCAGGCTGGCGACAGCAACGCCCGCAAGAAGAACCTTTTTCATCATTCACTCCTAAAAAACTGTCTTCTTCAAGCCGAATGGCCTTCAGCCATCCCTGAAGTTGCACAATACATACAGCAACTCGGGCAGGACGTCTGTGCCTTTCGTGCCACAGAGAAAACGCCAAAAAGGGCGGGAATGTGTCGACATAACGGAAACCAGGCCATGTTGCACCGGCCCCGCCATGTCGCCGGCTCAGGGAGCCTAACCGTAACCCATTGTTCGCGCAAGATGTTTCGAAGGATAAATCGCGGCTGTGGCATCATGTGCGCGATGTTCCCGCACATTGGATTCCAGATGCCGGAACTCTCTCGGTCTTTTCGCTTCGTGGGTTATAGATAACAGCGGGTTAACGGCGGAGACGTCGAATACATTTACTTGTATTCAACAAACGTCCGCCGTCCGCCGGCGGGCGCGGACCATGGCCGGGGTGGCCGCCGCGCGGGCAGGGCACGGCCCAGAGGCTTGCGATGGAAGGCACATCGTGTCAAAGCGAGGCGAGTGAGGTCCCGGGATCCATGACGCAACCGCCGCTGCCACTGTCCATTTTCATCATCGCCCGCAACGAGGCGGACCGCATTGGCCGCACACTTGCGGCGGTCGCCGATCTGAGTGACGATATCGTCGTCGTCGATTCGGGCTCCACCGACGCCACGCGGGAGATCGCGGCCCGGCACGGCGCACGGGTGATCCACAACGACTGGCCCGGCTATGGGCCGCAGAAGCGCTTCGCCGAGGACCAGTGCCGCCATCTGTGGCTGCTGAACATCGACGCGGACGAACTGGTTCCTCCCGATCTCGCCCGCCGCATCCGGGCGCTGTTCGACGGTGGCGAGCCCGACGCGGACGCCTACGAAATCCGCATCGCCGAGGTTTTTCCTGGCGAGCGCGCGCCTCATCCGCTCGCCTACACGCTCGCCCCTGTGCGCCTTTACCGGCGCGACAAGGGTCGCTATGCCTTGTCCACGGTGCATGACCGGGTGCAACTCGCGCCGGGCGCGAAGGTGAAGCGGCTCAAGGGCGCCATCCATCATTTCTCCGTGCGCTCCCTCGGCGACCAGCTCGCAAAGCTCAACAGCTATACCGATGCGCTGGCGCTTGATCTCGACAGCCGCGGCGCGAAGGTATCGGTGCTGCGCCTGTTCGTCGAGTTTCCGGCGTCGTTCATCAAGGCCTACATCGGCCGCCGCCATATCGTGCGTGGCATTTACGGCTTCATGACGGCGATGAACTTCGCCTATTTCCGCTATCTGCGCATCGCCAAGCACGTGGAACGGCGCATGCTCGCCCGCCAGAACGAGACTCAGGATCCGGAGAACGGCGGATGACGACAGGCGTCGCGCTCGTCACCGGCGGCACGCGGCGCATCGGCCGCGCGATCTCCCGGCGCCTGGCCGCGGCGGGCTATGCGGTCGCCATCCACTACCGCCACTCGGCGGCGGAGGCCGACTCGCTGGCGGCGGAGATCGCCGGCGGGGGCGGCCGCGCGGCGACGCTCCACGCCGATCTCGCGGATGCCGGCGCCGTTGCAACGCTCGTGCCCCATGCCACCGAACGGCTGGGGCCGGTAACGTTGCTCGTCAACAGCGCCTCTATCTTCGAGCCCGACGCCATCGCGGACCTCGGCCTCGACCTGTGGGAAGAGACGTTCGCCGTTAATCTGCGCGCGCCCATGCTGCTGGCGCGCGACATGGCCGCAGGTGTGCCGGAGGGGCGGTATGGCGCCATCGTCAATATTCTGGACCAGCGCGTGTTGAGGCCCAATCCGCAGTTTTTCTCCTACACGCTGACCAAAAGCGCGCTCGCCACCGCCACCCGCACAATGGCGCAGGCGCTGGCGCCGCGCATCCGGGTAAACGGTGTTGCCCCCGGCCCTACCTGCGCTGGCGCCCGGCAGACGGCGGAGGACTTCGCCCGCCAGGCTGCCGCGACATTGCTCGGCCGCGGGCCGTCGCCCGGCGAGATCGCCGATGCGGTGCTCTATCTGGCGGGCGCGGCGAGCGTCACCGGTCAGGTGCTGGCGGTGGATGGCGGCCAGCATCTGCTCTGGCGCACCGCGGATGTGGACGGCATCCCCGAATAGTCGGCCTCAGGCTTTTCTCAGGGAGGTGAGGAAGGTGTCCGCCTCGCGGGCCAGGCTGCTGGCGTCGCCGGCAAGGCGCTCCGACACCGCGCTGACCTCGGCGCCCGATTGCGTGGCGTGCCCGGCGGCCTCGATCACCTCGTTCATGTTGGCGGCGATGCGCGTGGTCTCGTTTGCCGCCTGCTGGATGGAGCGCGAGATATCGGCGGTCGCCGCCAGTTGCTCCTGCACGGAGGTCGCGACGGAGCCGGCGATGGCGCTGATCTCGCCGATGGTGGCACCCACGCTGCTGATCGACGAGGCGGTTTCGGAAGCGGCCTGCTGGATTTCGGCGATGCGGGTGGCGATGTCCGCCGTCGCGTGTTCGGTCTGCGCCGCGAGAGACTTCACTTCCGTCGCGACGACGGCGAAGCCGCGCCCCGCGTTACCTGCGCGCGCGGCCTCGATGGTGGCGTTGAGGGCGAGCAGCCGGGTCTGCGCGGCGACGGCCTGAATGAGTTCCACCACCTCGCCGATTCGCCGCGCGACCTGAGACAGCCCGTCCACCGCCACGTTGACCTCCGTCGCCTGGGTGACTGCCTGCCGCGCGACCTCGGCCGAACGTTCGACGAGCCGGCTGATCTCGTCGCTGGTGGCGGAGAGTTCCTCCGTCGCGGCGGCGACGGTCTGGGTGTTGACAGAGGCGAGTTCGGCGGCCTTCGTCGACTCCTCGGCGTGCCGCTGCGTCACGGCGACGGTCTCCGTCACGGAGCGGGCGCTTGCATTGAGGGCGTCGATGGACTGCGCGACGCTGCCGACGATGTTTTTCACCGACAGGTCGAAGCCGCTCGCAAGCTGCGTGTCGTAGGCCTCCCGCACGGCGTCGAGATAGGTGGAGATGGCGATGTCCATATCGAGCATGACGACACGATTGACCGCATCCGCCATCCGCCCGGCCCGCTGCCGTGCCGCCGCCGGCCGGAGGAGGCTGACGCTGGTGCGGGCGATGAGCGTGTTCAGATGATCGAGCAGGATCATGTAGCCGCCGATGTAGCGGGAAGGTTCGAGGCCGATGCGGCTGTGAATGAGGCCAACCCGCTGGACGGAGGAGACATAGTCCGCATCGAACCGGCCCGAGAACAGACGTTGCCAGTGCACGATCTGTCCGCGCCGCGCATGTCCGGCGGCGCTCTGCGCGGCTTCCGGCGTGGGGCCGAAAAGCTGCGCGACGTCGGGCCGGGCCAGAAGGTGCGCATAGAAGGCGTCCAGAATCTCCGGCAGAGCCCCCTCGATGATCGGACGAAGCTCCTGAAGTGTCGCCTTGACCTCGTCATCGATTCCCAGGAACGAGATGCGGTCGGATATGTCGATCATGTCTGTCTCTGTATTTCAGGCTCTGTACTAGTTGTTTTTTCTCAAGATAAAGCAGGTAAAATTCGATAATATATTTAAAATTATTTTATAATATAATAATTATCTTTAGATGTATATTGCAAAAAAAGCTACTCATCATCTTTCTGCTTGCCGATGGAGGCGACGAAAGCTGTGGCCTCCCGGTGCAGACGGTCGGCTTCGGTGTGCAGATCGGCGACGTTGCGCGTCACCTGCGCGCCGGCCTCGCCCGCCGCGTCGGCTGCGCTGACGAGGGCGCCGGCGCTTCTTGAAATGCGCGCGGTTTCATCGGCGGCGCTCTGGATGGAGCGGGTGATATCGCCCGTGGCGGCGACCTGCTCGTGAACGGATGCCGCGACGGCGCCCGTCAGCGTGTTGATCTCGTCGATCGTCGCCCGGATGCCCGCGATCGCGCTGACAGTCTGCGCCGATGCCTTCTTGATCTCGTTCATACGCTCCGAAACATCGGTCGTCGCACCCTCGGTCCGGGCGGCGAGGGACTTCACCTCCGCCGCGACAACGGCGAAACCCTCGCCCGCCTCCCCGGCGCGCGCGGCCTCGACGGAGGCGTTGAGGGCGAGAAGATGCGTCTGCCCTGCGATGGTCTGGATCAGCTTCGCCACCTCGTCGACCCGCGCGGCGAGGTCCGCCAGCCCGTTCACGGCCACCATCGCCTGCTCCGCCTGTTCCGTCGCCCGTCCGGTGACGCCGGCGGAGCGGTCGATCTGGCGGCCGATTTCGAGGTTGGTGGCGGACAGTTGTTCCGCCGCCGCGGCGATGGCGTTCGCGGTGGATGTCGCCTCGTCGGCGGAGCGTAGCGAGGCGCTCGCCCGCGCGCCCGTCTCCGCGATGCCGTCGGCGACGGCCCGGGCGCTCCGCGCCATCGCCTCGGTGGAGGACAGCAGGTCCCGCGTCACCCGGTCGATCGTTTCCTCGAATTCGTCGACGATGCGCCCGTCGAGCGAATCCCGGATGCCGTCCAGATAGCTTGAAATCGCGAGATCCATGTCGAGCATGACCGCGCGCCCGACGGCACTTGCCAGCCGCGCGGTCTTTCCGGCGGCTTCGCGCGGGTGCAGACGGCTGAAATGCGTGCCGTTGACCATGGCGTTCAATTGTTCGAGCAGGATGAAATAGCCGCCGATATAAGCGGAGGGCTTCAGGCCGATGCGGCTGTGCACCGTGCCGATGCGCCGAGAGGAGGCGACGTAATCAGCCTCGAAACCGCCGGTGAAGAGCTGCTTCCAATGCGCGATCTGCGCCTGTTTCGCACGGGCGACGCCCGTCCGCTGCTGCTCGGGCGTCGCGCCGAACAGGGCGACGAGTTCCGGCCACCCGCCGACACGCTCGTAAAACGTGTCGAGCACCTGCGGAAGACGGGCCTCGATCGTCGGGAACCACTCCCTGAGAAGGGCGATCGTCGTATCGTCGATCTTCAGAAACTGTTTTTTCAGGGCCAGCGTGTTGCGATGCATGGGATGAAAACTCTGTTGAAACAGCTGTGCAATATTTCAGAAATCAAGGCGGTCTGAAAGACGTTAAAACAAACATATAATCATATATTTTGAATAATTATTCATTTTTGAAAATATCATATTTCCTGTTTCCTTCTTGTTTTTCTATAAAGATAGAAAGTGAATCGGATAGAAAGGAATTTTACATGCGAAAATAATTCATTTATGTGCTTTAACGGCGAATCGTTTCGTTGAATTATCACGAGTTATTACGATAAAGCTATACGTATAATTTCTTATATTTAATTTACTCTACCTCATGAACAACGTAGTACATATAGATATCGCCAACGCCCGCGGTTGGAAGCTGCGCTCAAAGTCAGAAAATTATGTCTTTGAGGAACCGGAGCTTTTTCCGCCAAAGGCAAGCGCCGGAATGCCCCTCTTTCAGCGGAAACACTCGGCCAGGCGCGGATGAGGCGGGCTTGTCGGTCGGCGTATAGAGCGCCAGACGATCTGATGGAATCAGATCGTACGCTCTAAAGTCTATATTTTACCGCAGCTTGCGTTCCCGCAACTCGCACTCAATGCGATGGATCGACTTGAATGCAAACTGCTATGGTTGCCGTCACGCTTCCTGATGCAGCGCGATCGCGGCTATCAGACGGCCGTAATCGGTCTCGTTGCGATGCGTGGCCCGGCGATAGCTGTAGAAGCGGACTTCGTCGCCATAGGTGCACAGGCCGAGATGCTCGAAGGTGCCGATGCCGGCGGCGGCGGCCCGCGCGCCGATGAAGCCGGGCAGGTCGAAGCGCGCGTGCTCTGCGCTGTCCGAGAAGGCGAAGAACCGGCTGTTGCCGGGGTCGGCCTCCGTGAAACGGTCGACGAATTCCGGCCCCACTTCATAGGCCGTCTGGCTGATCGTCGGGCCCAGTGCCACGCGAATGCGTGCCCGTTGCGCGCCGAGCCGTTCCATGCGGTCGATGGTCGCCTCCAGCACGCCAGCGAAAGCGCCCTTCCAGCCCGCGTGCGCGGCGCCGATCACGCCCGCCTGCGCATCGGCGAACAGCAGCGGCCCGCAGTCGGCGGTGGCGATGCCGAGAATCACGCCCGGCCTGTCGGTCACCATGGCGTCGGCGCGTGGCCGCTCGTCCGCCGGAAACGGCGTTTCCACCGTCACCACATCCGCGGAATGCACCTGATAAAGCGTGACGAGGCGCTCGGGCGCGAGGCCGAAGTGGCCCGCCATGCGCCGGCGATTCTCGTCGACGGCCGGGCGCGCATCCGCCGAGCCAAGCCCGCCGTTGAGGCCCGTGTAAAGCCCGTCCGACGCGCCGCCGCGCCGGGTGAAAAAGGCATGCCGCAGGCCGGGCAGGGCGGACAGCACCGCCGCTTCCAGCGCTTCCGGCCCCCCGGCGCCCGGGGGCGTATCGTTCTGTCCGCTCATGATGCCTCCTGTCGGGTGGGCCTGCAGCACGGTCCGATGTGAGCGGAACGCGCTCCGGTGCCGCTCGTCGTCGAATCGTCGTGCCTTCTGCCGTTTATCGGCCGGGCACGTTTCAAAACCGCTAAACCGGGGCGGATCCGGGATCGCGCGTCAGGGATCGTGCCGCCTGTCGAAGCCGGGCAGCAGCGGCATGGCCGGATGGGCCACGGCCATCACCTTGAACAACTGGCCCATGCCGCGCGTCTCCATATCGATGAGACGGGCGAGCGCCGTATCGATGGACACCGCCTTGTCGGGCGCGCCCTCCCGCAGTGCCGCCGCCCGCTCGCGGATGCCGAGGTTCAGCAGGAACTCGCCCTGCGTCGTGGGGCCGTGAACCGCGCCGCCCGCCATCCGCGCGGCCTGCGCGAGGGCCGCGAAGTCGACATGCACGGTGACATCCGCCTCGCCCGGCGCATCGAGCACGCCAGTGTAGCCGTGGTCGCGCACGGCCTGCAACGTTTCGCCGTAGCCGGTGCGCAGATGGCCGTAGTCGATGACGAGCAGCGCGCCGCCGTCGTGCGCGATGCGCTCCGTGATCTCGCGCATGGCGATGATCTGGCTGGCGGGAAACTCCATCAGCGCGCCCTCGGGCGCGTCGCGCTTCAGCGCGGGCTCCGGGGCCGGGGCGAGGCCGAAGGCGAGTTCGCCCTTCGCGTCGAGGCCGACGAGCCGCTCGAACCAGCCCTCGCGCCCGCGCACGTACTGGCGCACCGGCAGGCAATCGAAGAACTCGTTGGCGATGACGATGGTGGGACCGTCCGGCACCTGCGCGAAGGCGTCGTGCCATTCGGGCGCGAAGCCGGAATGCTCCAGCGTCGCCGCCTGCAGCCCGCGCAGCACGGGGCTCGTCTCGACGAGGTGCACCTCGATGGCGGCGTGGAAGGCCTGCAGGGCGCGGGCGGCGCGTAGCGCGTCCTTCATCAGCGTGCCGCGCCCGGGGCCGAGTTCGACGAGGCGCACGCGCGATGGTTCGCCCAGATGGCGCCACGCCTCCGCCGCCCACAGGCCGATAAGCTCGCCGAACATCTGCGAGATTTCCGGCGCGGTTACGAAATCGCCGGCAAGGCCGAGCGGATCGCGGGTCATGTAGTAACCGTGGCGCGGATGGCCGAGGCAGAGCGCCATGTAAAGCTCCACCGTGATGGGGCCGTTGGCGGCGATGACGGCCTTCATTTCCCGCGCCAGCGGCGTTTCCGGCTTCGGCGTGTCGTGCGTGGGCGTGCTCATGCTGTTTCCTCTCCGGCGCGTGGCTCGCGGTCGAGAGCGCGCCGGACGAGCCACAGCCCGGCGATCAGCAACGGCAGGCTCAGCAGCATGCCCATGGTCACGCCGCCCTCCAGCGCGGAAACCTGCGTGCCGAACAGGAAACCGAGCTGCGGATCGGGCTCGCGAAAAAATTCGCAGGCGCTGCGCGCGATGGCGTAGCCTGCGGCGAAGACGCCCGTAACCAGCCCGGGGCGGCGGAAACCCGCCACCCGCACGACCGCGGCGACAAGCAGGAAGAGCAGCACGCCCTCCGCAAGTGCTTCGTACAACTGGCTCGGATGGCGCGGAACGGGCCCGCCATTCGGAAACACAACCGCGAACGGAAGGTCGGGCGCAGGCCTGCCCCACAGCTCGCCGTTGATGAAATTCGCGATGCGGCCGAAAAAGAGGCCGATCGGCGCCACCGTCGCCGCAACGTCGAAGAACGACAGAATGGGAATCTTCCGCGCCCGCGCCAGCAGCGCCATGGCGACGGCCGCGCCCGCGAGGCCGCCGTGGAAGGCCATGCCGCCCTGCCAGACGGCGAAGATCGACAGCGGATCGGCGAAATACTGGCCGGGGTTGTAGAACAGCACGTAGCCGAGCCGCCCGCCCAGCACGACGCCGAGCGCGACGTAGACCAGCATGTCATCGATATCGGTGACGGAGGGCCGGGGCACGCCGCCCCACAGCGATGCGGCGCTGACGAGGCGGCGCGCATAAAGCCATCCGCCGACGAGGCCGGTGATATAGGCGAGCGCGTACCAGCGAATCGCGAAGGGCCCGATGGCGACGGCCACCGGGTCTATGGCCGGAAAGGCCAGCGCCATCACGGGCGCGGCGAGGGCGGATGCGGATATCGGCATGCTTGCTCCAGACTTGACGCTGCCACTGTCCCCGTCGGGCGCGGCGCGTCAAGCCCGGTGTTGCGCGAACGCCGTCAGTTGCGGCCGCTCTGGCCTTCCGGCTGATCGAGAATGACGCCGGACAGCGGCTCGACGAGGACGAGCTCGTCCCGCACCTCGCGCACGCCGGGCACCGATTCGATCAGCACCTTCAGCGCCTCGCGCACCGTCGCGTCGAAGATCGTGCCGCGCAGCGTCACCACGCCGTCCTCGACGTCCGGTGTGGGGATGTAGGGCGGCGCCCACGGCTCGCGCGCGATGGCCGCGGTGATCTGGTCACGGATGGTCTGGTCGCTGGCGAGTTCCGTGCGACTCAGCTGCTTCGAGAGCGCCCGCAGCAGGTCGACGCGGCTGACGATGCCGACGAGCTTGCCGTTGGCCGTCACCGGCACGCGCTTGATCTTGTGCTTCTCGAACAGCGAGACGATGTCGGCAAGCGGCGTGTACTGGGTGACGGTGACGGGATCGGGCGTCATCACGTCCTTCACCCGGCGCGCGTTCGCCTCCACGTAGTCGGCGGCGGCCTTCGCCGGGCCGAGGATGAATTCGAGCCACCGGGTGCGTTCGCGCCGGGTGTCGAGTTCGGACCGGCGCAGGAAGTCACCCTCCGTGACGACGCCGACGAGATGGTTTTCGGCGTCGACCACGGGAAGGCCGCTGACCTTCTTTTCAAGCATCAACGCCACGACATCGGCGATGCGGTCTTCCGGCTTCACGGTGAGGACGTCGCGGGTCATGATATCGGCGGCTTTCACGGGAGTTCTCCAGTCATTCTTGGCAAGCTCGATTGGCAAGCTCGTTCTTGGCATGCTGGCGCAGCGATTGCGCCTGTATTTCATATTACCCCTAGCACGCCGGCCTGCACAGCCATTTGACGTGGCGCAACGCGCGGCAGCCACCCGCCGGGGTGCACGTTTTGAGGGCATCTACGTTGAAACCCGTCCAGACTAGATGGAGCAAGAATCCCTGACAGCGCCTCGCAGGGTCGGCTGTCCGATGATTTTGGACCCTGCCGCGTTGTCCATCCTGGCTGGCGCAACCGGCATCTACTGCGTTCGGCGCCAAGGGAAATCAGGTTGGCAGGATGACCAAAATTCCTCGACCATCCTCAACCATGAGGTTCCATCAGGGGGGCTGGGCCGGCAAACGCAGGCTACCTGTAGCGCCTGTAATTGTTAATGTTCCGCTGTATTGTTCTGTCACGGTTTCCATGTATAACCGACCCCGATAGATTTAGACTTGATATATCGGGGGTTTCGGGTGTCGGGCTGGATTGGCTTTCAACACGAGAATGCCGCAGGGCGCGTCCATGAACGGGGCAGCGGGCGTCCGTTCCGTCGCAAGGCCATGGGTGCCTGTTTGCTGCTGCTGGCGCTGCCCCTGCTCGCCGCCTGCCAGCAGCAGGAGAAAGCCGCCGAGCGGCCCGCCCGCACGGTGCGCACGGTGACGGTGGAAGTCCGCGAGGCGGGCGATACCGTCACGCTCACCGGTCATGTCGAGGCGCAGGACGAAGCTGCGGTCGCCTTCCGCGTCGGCGGGCGCATGCTGGCACGGCTCGTCAATGTCGGCGACAGGGTGAAGGCCGGCCAGGTGCTGGCACGGCTCGACCGCCAGAACGCGCAGAACAACCTGCGTTCGGCCGAGGCGGCGCTGAGCGCGGCCTCGGCGACGCTGGCGCAGCACCGCAACACCTTCGAGCGCCAGCGCCATCTGCTCGACCGTGGCTTCACCACCCGCGCCAATTTCGACGCCGCGCAGCAGGCACATCTCTCCGCGCAATCGGCGGTCGACGACGCGACGGCACAACTCAAGATTGCGCGTGACAACCTTGATTACACGGAAATTCACGCCGATGCGGACGGCGTCATCACGGCGCGCGGCGCGGAGCCGGGCGAGGTGGTGCAGGCGGGGCAGATGATCGTGCGCATCGCCCGCGAAAACGGCCGCGACGCGGTGTTCGACGTGCCCGCGCAGGTGCTGCGTAACGCCCCGGCCGATCCGGTGATCAGGGTCGCGCTCAGCGATTCACCCGGCGTGGCGGCGGAAGGGCGCGTGCGCGAGATCGCCCCCCAGGCCGATCCGGTAACGCGCACGTTCGCCGTGAAGGTCGGCCTGTCGAACCCGCCGGAGGCATTCCGGCTCGGTGCGACCGTGGTCGGCACGATGCGGCTCGACGCGGGCGCCGCCATCGAGCTGCCCGCTTCCGCGCTCACGGAATTCAACCAGCAGCCCGCCGTCTGGGTCGTCGACCCGGCGACGTCCACCGTCTCCCTGCGCAACATCGAGGTGCAACGCTTCAATCCCTCGTCCGTCGCGGTCGCGAGCGGGCTCGACGAGGGCGAGATCGTCGTCACCGCGGGCGTGCAGGTGCTGCATGACGGCATGAAGGTGCGCCTGTCGGGTGCGCCGTCATGAAGGGGTTCAACCTTTCCGAGTGGGCGCTGAGGCACCGTTCGCTCGTCATCTATTTCATGATCGTCGCGGTTGCGGCCGGTCTGCTGTCGTTCCAGCGGCTGGGGCGCAACGAGGATCCGACCTTCGTCATCAAGACCATGGTCGTCTCCGCCGCCTGGCCGGGCGCCACCGTCGAGGACACGCTGCAGCAGGTGACGGAGCGTCTGGAACGCACCCTGCAGGAGACGCCGCGCCTCGACAACCTGCGCAGCTTCACGCGCGCGGGTGTGACGACGATCTTCGTCGACCTTGAGGGCGCGACGCCCGCGAACGAGGTGCCGGACATCTGGTACCACGTGCGCAAGAGCATCGGCGACATGGCGCATACGCTGCCGTCCGGCGTGCGTGGGCCGTTCTTCAACGACGAATTCGGCGACACTTTCGGCATCATCTACGGCTTCGAGGCCGACGGCTTCACGCATCGCGAGCTGCGCGACTACGTGGAGGAGGCGCGCTCGCGCCTTCTCAACGTGCCGGACGTCTCCAAGATCGAAGTGATCGGCGCGCAGGACGAGGTGATCTACGTCGAGTTCTCGATGGTGGATCTGGCACGGCTCGGCATCGACCGCCAGGCGGTGGTCGCGGCGTTGCAGAGCCAGAACGCGGTGCACCCCGCCGGTGTCATCGAGACGGGCGAGGAGCGCATCTCGCTGCGCGTGTCGGGTGCCTTCGAGGGCGAGCAGGACATCCGTTCCGTCAATATCGTGGTCGGCGACCGCATCATCCGCCTCGGCGACTTTGCGCGCGTGCACCGCGGTTTCGTCGATCCGCCGCAGCCCCTCTTCCGGGTGAACGGCGAGCCGGCCATCGGCCTCGGCATCGCCATGCGCGACGGCGGCGACATCCTGGCCATGGGCGCGGCAATCGCGCGCGTCATGCAGGACTACGAGGCGGAGCTGCCCATCGGCATCAACGTGGAACTCGTTGCCGACCAGGCCGTCACCGTCGATGGCGCCATCGCGGAATTCATGGAATCGCTGTGGCAGGCGGTGGCGATCATCCTGGCGATCTGCTTCCTGAGCCTCGGCGTGCGCCCCGGCCTCGTCATCGCGCTCGCCATCCCGATCACGCTCGCCATCGTCTTCTCGATGATGGAGCTTGCGGGCATCGACATGCAGCGCATCTCGCTAGGCGCGCTCATCATCGCGCTGGCGCTGCTCGTCGACGACGCCATGACGACGACCGATGCCATGATCACGCGGCTCGGCAAGGGCGACAGCAAGGAAGTGGCGGCGACCTTCGCCTTCAAGACCTACGCCTTCGCCATGCTCGCGGGCACGCTCGTCACCATGGCGGGCTTCGTGCCGGTAGGGTTCGCGGCGAGTTCGGCGGGCGAGTACACGTTCTCCCTGTTCGCCGTGGTCTCCATCGCGCTCATCGTTTCGTGGTTCGTGGCGGTCATCTTCACGCCGCTGCTCGGCATCGCGCTGATCAAGGCGCCGAAGCAGAGCAGCGAGCCGGCGAAGCCCAGCCGCATCGAGAGCGGCTACAAGACGTTTCTCGCGCTGGCGCTGAAGGCGCGCTACGTGACGATCGCGGTGACGATCGGGGCTTTCGCCCTCTCCATCCTGGCGCTGCCGCTCATTCCGAGCCAGTTCTTCCCCTCGTCCGACCGGCCGGAGCTGCTGGTCACCATGCGTCTGCCGCAATCGGCCTCGATCGCGGGCACGGAAACGCTGGTCAAGGAGTTCGAGGCGCTCATCAAGGACGACGAGGATATCGAGCGCTGGAGCACCTACATCGGACAGGGCGCGATCCGCTTCTATCTGCCGCTCGATGTGCAGTTGCCCAACAGCTTCATCGCCGAGGCCGTGGTGGTGGCGAAGGACGTGCCGGCGCGCGAGCGCCTGCGCGACAAGCTGAACGCCATCTTCGAGGAGCACTTCCCGCAGGTCGTCGCCCGCATCTCGCCGCTGGAACTGGGGCCGCCCGTCGGCTGGCCGGTGCAATATCGCGTGGTCGGCCCCGACATCGCTGAAGTGCGCCAGATCGCGCTGAAGCTTTCCGGCATCGTCTCCAGCTATCCGGGAGTCGAGAAGGTCAACTTCGACTGGATCGAACCGGCGCGCGAAATCCGCCTGCACATCGATCAGGATCAGGCGCGGCTGCTCGGGTTGTCCTCGCAGCAGGTGGCGGGCATCCTCAACACCGTCATCTCCGGCGCGGCGGTGTCGCAGGTGCGCGACGACATCTATCTCGTCAACGTCGTCATGCGTGCGGTCGACGAGGAGCGCGTGACGCCCGAGACGCTGCGCTCCCTGCAGGTCGCCGTGCCGGGCGGCCGCACGGTGCCCCTCAGCCAGTTCGCGACCTTCGAATACGACCAGCACTTCCCCATGGTGTGGCGGCGCGACCGCGTGCCGACGCTCACGGTGCAGGCCGACGTGGTGCAGGGCGGGTTGCCGGAGACGGCGGTCAACGCGCTCTCCGGCAAGATCGCGGAACTGTCGGCGACGCTGCCGCCGGGCTACCGCATCGAGGTCGGCGGCACGGTTGAGGAAAGCGCGGCCTCGCAGGCGTCGGTCGTTGCCGTGGTGCCGCTGATGCTGCTCATCATGCTGACGGTGCTGATGTTCCAGCTCCAGAGCTTCCAGCGCCTGTTCATCGTGCTGAGCGTCGCGCCGCTCGGGCTCATCGGCATCGTGGCGGCGCTGCTGCTGTCGGGCCGGCCGCTCGGCTTCGTGGCGATCCTCGGCATCCTCGCGCTGCTCGGCATGATCATCAAGAACGCGGTCATCCTGATCGGCCAGATCGAGGCTGAGCGCAAGGCCGGCAGGACGGTGCAGGAGGCGGTGATCGAGGCGAGCGGGCTGCGCTTCCGCCCGATCCTGCTCACCGCCGTTTCCACGGTGCTCGGCATGATCCCGATCGCGCCGACCGTCTTCTGGGGGCCGATGGCGTTCGCCATCATGGGCGGCCTGCTCGTCGCCTCGCTGCTGACGCTGGTGTTCCTTCCCGCGCTCTACGTGACGTGGTTCGGGCCGCAGACGCTGCTTGAGGACAAACCGGCCGCGCCCGACAGCGCCGGCGCCGCGACATAGGGGAAACGGTCATGGGACGGGGCACGGGCTTTCTGATCGGCGTGTGCGCCGTCATCCTCTCGCTGACGGGGCTGGCGGTGGCAAGCTCCATCTTCGCGCCGATCTTCTTCGCGGTATTCATCATCGCCGTTGTGTGGCCGCTGCAGAAGAGCCTGCAGGAGCGCGTTCCGCAACTGCTGGCGCTGGCGGTGACGCTGGTGCTCACCATCGTGGTCATCGGCGCGTTGCTGACGATGGCGGTGTGGGGCTTCTCGCGCGCCGGCCAGTGGATGATCGGCAACGCCGCGCGCTTTCAGGAACTCTACCTGCAGAAGGCCGAATGGCTGGAAAGCCACGGCATCGCGCTGGCCGGGATGTTCTCGGACCGCTTCGACGTCAACTGGCTCGTGCGCCTGTTCCAGAGCTTCGTCGCCTGGGCCAACAGCCTCGCGGGCTTTTCGGTCGTCACCTTCATCTTCGTGCTGCTCGGCCTGCTGGAGGTGGACGTGGTCGCGCGCAAGCTCACGCTCGCGGGGGACTGGGGCGTGCGGCTGCGCAATGTCTGCACGGAGATCGCCGAAAAATTCCGCCGCTACATGGCGGTACGCACGCTGATGAGCGTCATGACCGGTGTGGTGCTGTGGGCGTTCGCCACCGTGGCGGGGCTGGAACTGGCTGTAGCGTGGGGCGTGATCGGCTTTTCGCTGAACTACATCCCGTTCATCGGGCCGCTCATCGCCACCGTGCTGCCGACGCTGTTCGCCGTCGTGCAGTTCGAAAGCTGGGAGATGGCGGTAGCCGTGTTCGCGGGCATGAACGTCATCCAGTTTCTGATCGGCAGCTATCTTGAACCCCGCGTCGCGGGCAACGCACTGGCAGTGTCGCCATTCATGGTGCTGTTCGCCGTGTTTTTCTTCAGTTTTCTTTGGGGCATCCCCGGCGCCTTCATCGGCGTGCCGGTGCTGATCGCCATCGTCAGCCTCTGCGACCAGTACCAGACAAGCCGCTGGGTCGCGGATCTTCTTTCAGGGAAGGATGAAGTATGAACTCCGCTGTATCCGGGGCCCACCGGGGCACGCACGACGATCCTCTCCTCATCGACCTCGCCTTTCAGGGGGGCGGTTCGCACGGCGCCTTCACGTGGGGTGTGGCGGAGCGCTTTCTCGACGATGAAACGTTGAAGATCGAAAGCGTCACCGGAACGTCGGCGGGCGCCATGAACGCCGCCGTCCTCGCCTACGGCTACACGCTCAACGGCCGGGAGGGTGCGAAGGCGGCGCTCGAACAGTTCTGGCGCAAGGTGAGCGAGGCTGCCCGTTTCAGCCCGCTGCAGCGCGCGCCCATCGACATACTGCTGGGCAACTGGACGCTCGACAACTCGCCGGGCTATGTCTTCTACGACCTCGCCAGCCGGCTGTTCTCGCCCTACGATCTCAACCCCACCAACGTCAACCCGCTGCGGGACATTCTGGAGGAGAGCATCGACTTCGAGCGGCTGCGCCAGTCGCCGATCAAGCTCTTCATCAACACCACGAACGTGCGCACGGGCCTGCCGCGGGTTTTCCGCAATCACGAACTCTCGTCCGACGTCCTGCTGGCCTCCGCCTGCCTGCCGCTGGTGCATCAGGCGGTGGAAATCGACGGCGACGCCTACTGGGACGGCGGCTTCTCCGGCAATCCGCTGCTGACGCCGATCGTGCGCGAGAGCGACGCCCGCGACACCATCCTCGTGCAGATCAACCCCATCGAGCGCCCGGGCGTGCCGAAGAGCGCGCGCGACATCCTCAACCGCCTCAACGAAATCGCCTTCAACGCGAGCCTGAAGAAGGAACTGCGCGGCATCGCCATGTTCCAGCGGCTGCTCCGCGACGAGGGCGAGCTCGAACACGTGACCTGGGTCGAGGCCTGGGCCGACATGCGTATCCACCGCATCGTCACGCCGCTAATGGTCAAGCTCGGTGCCTCCTCGAAGCTCAACGCGGAATGGGAGTTCCTGACGCTGCTGCGCGAGGAGGGCAACGTGCAGGCGGACGTTTTCCTGCGCGATCACCGGCAGGATATCGGGGTGCGGTCCACCTACGACCTCGACGGGCTGCTCGACAACCTCCTCGAACAGGTCTGAGCATCGGGGGCGCTCCCGCGCTTCGCCGAATCGCTCAATTCGCGCCAGTCTACAATACGACGCGCCTTCGGGGCGGAAAGCAATTTCCGCTCATTCTGAATGCGCGATAGGAGCAGACAATGAGCATTCTCGGTATCCTGATTGCCCTCGGCCTGCTGATCTGGCTCGCCTATCGGGGCTGGAGCATCCTTCTTCTCGCGCCTCTTTGCGCGATGATCGCGGCGCTGCTGGCGGGCCAGCCGCTGCTCGCCCACTGGACGCAGACATTCATGGGGAGCGCCGCCGGCTTCGTGGCGCAATTCTTTCCGATCTTCCTGCTCGGCGCGGTGTTCGGCAAGCTGATGGAGGCGAGCGGCTCGGTCGAGGCGATCGCCAACTACATGACGGAGAAACTGGGCACGAGCCGCGCCATCCTCGCCATCGTGCTGGCGGGCGCCTTCGTCACCTACGGCGGCGTCAGCCTGTTCGTCGCCTTCTTCGTGCTCGCGCCCATGGGCCACGCGCTGTTCAAGGCGGCGAACATTCCCCACCGCCTGATGCCGGCGGCCATCATGCTCGGCGCGGCGAGCTTCACCATGACAGCAATGCCCGGCACGCCGGCGATCCAGAACGCCATCCCCATGCCATTCTTCGGCACTAACGCCTTCGCCGCACCCGGCATCGGCATTCTGGCCTCGGCCATCATGCTCGGCTTCGGCCTGTGGTGGCTGAAGCTGAGGGAGTCGAAGGCGCGGCTCGCCGGCGAGGGTTACGCCTTTGCAGGCGTGTGCGAGGAGGTCGCCGTAGCCGCGGCCGCGGATGACGTGATCCGCGAGCGTGCCACAACCGCGCGGGAGTTCGACCCGGAGGAGATCGGCAAGGGCGGGAGGGTGAGCAAGTTGCCGCCATTCCATATCGCGGCGTTGCCCCTTGTGGTGGTCGTCGTCGTCAACCTGCTGATGTCGTTCGTCGTCCTGCCTAACATCGACGTCTCATATCTGGCGACGGATGCCTTCGGCAACACGACACTGTCGGCAGTGGCCGGCGTGTGGTCAGTCATCGTGGCCCTGTTCTTGGCCATCCTCGTGCTGGTGGCGATCAACTTCGCCCGCTTGCCGAGCATTCGCGCCACGCTGGACGCGGGTGCCAATGCCTCCGTGCTGCCGATCATCAACGTGGCGAGCCTCGTCGGCTTCGGCGCGGTGGTGGCTGCGCTGCCGGCGTTTAAGGCCGTGACGGACTGGGTGCTGAGCATCGAGGGCGGCCCGCTGGTGTCGCTCGCCATCTCCACCAACATCCTCGCCGCGCTCACCGGCTCGTCGTCCGGCGGCCTGACCATCGCGCTGGACGCGCTCGGCCCGACCTACATGGCGCTTGCGGCAGAGATCGGTCTCGATCCCGGTCTCATGCACCGCGTGGCCGTGATCGGCGCCGGCACGCTCGACAGCCTGCCGCACAGCGGTGCGGTGGTGACGCTGCTGGCTGTTGTCGGCACGACGCCGCGGGAGAGCTACTTCGACATCGTCATGGCGGCCATGGTCGGGCCGATCATCGCGCTGGTCGCCGTCGTCATCGTCGGTTCGCTGGTCGGCTCGTTCTGAGCCCTTTCGGAGCGTGATACAGGGGCCGCGCCACGCGCGGCCTTTTTTATGTGTCGAGGGGCTTGAATTGCCTGCATAATTCGCTAGAACAAACCATGATCGTTAACGGCGGGCGAGAGAGGCATGAACTGGTCCGGGCAGCAGGATGAGGCGTTGAACGCGGTGGCGCGCTGGCTGAGAACCGGCAACCCGCAGGTTTTCCGCCTGTTCGGCTTCGCCGGCACCGGCAAGACGACGCTGGCGCGCCACATCGCGGAGGGGGTCGACGGCGATGTCGTCTTCGGCGCCTATACGGGCAAGGCGGCCTCCGTGCTGCGCAGCAAGGGCTGCGAGGGCGCGGCCACGATCCACAGCCTCATCTACCGCTCGCGCACCAGCGAGGACGAGGACGCGCCGTCCTTCGTCCTCAACCGCCAGTCCGACGCCGGCAAGGCGGCGCTGATCATCATCGACGAATGCTCGATGGTGGACGAGGAACTGGGGCGCGACCTGCTGTCGTTCCAGGTGCCTGTGCTGGTGCTGGGCGACCCGGCGCAGCTCCCGCCGGTGCGCGGCGGCGGCTTCTTCACCGAGGCCGAGCCGGACGCGATGCTCACCGAGGTGCACCGGCAGGCGCGCGACAACCCCATCATCCGCCTCTCCATGGCGGTGCGCGAGGGCGGCGAGCTGCCGCGCATCATGGAGGAGGGCACGCGCGTCATCACGCGGCGGGAGATCGACGCCGATCAGGTGATGCGCGCCGATCAGGTGCTCGTGGGCATGAACCGCACGCGCCGCCTCTACAACGGCCGCATCCGCGCGCTGCTCGGCTATCGCGATGCGTTGCCGGCCGCGGGGGAGAAGCTCGTCTGCCTGCGCAACAACAAGACGAAGGGCCTCTTCAACGGCAGCACGTGGTCGATCAAGGCGCTGCACGGCGAGGCGAAGGGCCTCATCAAGATGGAGGTCACGCCCGAGGACGAGAGCGCCCGGCGTGGCACCGACGTTTCCGTTCTCACCGAATTCTTCACCGGCGCCGAGGAGGACATTCCCTTCTCCGCCCGCCGCGACACGGACGAGTTCACCTACGGCTACGCGCTCACCGTGCACAAGGCGCAGGGCTCGCAATGGGACGAGGTGGTGTTGTTCGATGAATCGCGCGCCTTCCGCGAACACCGCGCTCGCTGGCTCTACACCGGCATCACCCGCGCGGCGGAGCGGCTGACGGTGGTGGCGTGACGGGAATTGAAGACAGGGTGGTGCCGAACCGGGTTCACCAACACAGATTTAAAGCGTTTTCAAGCAAACTGGATACCGGTTTGCTTGAAAACGCTATAGGCAGCTTGCGTCCAGCCCTCACCCCAGCGCCTTCTTCACCGCCTCGCCCAGCTCCTTCAGCCCGAAGGGTTTGGGCAGGAAGGTGAAGTTCTCGCCTTCCGGCAGGTTCTTCTCGAAGGCGTCCTCGGCATAGCCGGAGACGAAGATCACCTTGAGGCCGGGGAAGCGGCGGCGCAATTGCACGAGCAGCGTCGGGCCGTCCATTTCAGGCATCATCACATCCGACACCACGAGGTCGACGGGCGCGTCCAGCTTGTCGACGATGGCGAGCGCGTCCGTGCCGGATGTCGCCTCCAGCACGGTGTAGCCGCGGGTGGCGAGGGCGCGTGAGGCGAACTTGCGCACGGCTTCCTCGTCCTCCACCAGCAGCACTGTGCCGCGCCCGGTGACGTCCACCGACTCGGACTGCTTCTCCTTCGCGGCTGGCAGCGGCGTTTCGGTGGCGACGTGGCGGGGCAGGAAGATGCGGAAGGTGGTGCCTTCGCCCACCACGCTGTCGCAGAAGATGAAGCCGCCGCTCTGCTGCACGATGCCATAGACCATCGACAGGCCGAGCCCGGTGCCCTTGCCGACTTCCTTGGTGGTGAAGAAGGGCTCGAAGATCTTGTCGAGCACCTCGGGCGGGATGCCGGTGCCCGTGTCCGAAACCTCGATCAGCGCATAGTCGGCGCGCGGCAGCGAGGCCTCGCTGTGGCCATAGCTGGCGACATCCTCCGCGCCGACGTTGGCGGTGGCGATGGTGAGCTTGCCACCGTCCGCCATGGCGTCGCGGGCGTTGACGGCCAGGTTGATGACGACCTGCTGGAACTGGTTGGCGTCCGCCTTCACCTCCCACAGGCCGTTGCCGTGGCGCAGGTCGAGTTCCACCCGCTCGCCCAGCAGCCGGCGCAGCAGCATGGACAGTTCCGCGAGTTCGTCGCCGAGCTGGATCACCTTCGGCCGCAGTGTCTGGCGGCGCGAGAACGCCAGCAGCTGCCGTACGAGGGCGGCGGCGCGGTTGGCGTTCTGCTTGATCTGCATGATGTCCTGGAAGGACGGGTCTGTCGGCCGGTGATTGGACAGCAGCAGGTCCGAATAGCCGATGATGGCCTGCAGTACGTTGTTGAAATCGTGCGCCACACCGCCGGCGAGCTGGCCGACGGCCTGCATCTTCTGCGCCTGCGCGAACTGTGCCTCCAGCGCCCGCTGCTCCGTGGTGTCGAGCGCGTAGACGATGGCCGCCTCGCCGTCGAGTTCGCCGTCATCGATGCCGCTGAAGTAAAAGCGCGCCGAGCGCTCCGTCTGGCCGCTCGCCTGGGCCTGCGCGGATGCCTGCCCGGCGATGACGACATCGAGATGGGGGATGTCGCCGAGCCCCTCGGCGGCCTGATGCACGGCGCGCGCCAGGCCTTCACGGTCGCGCGGGGCGACGACGCCGAGGATGGTGCGGCGCGGGCCGCCGTCCGTCAGCGAGGCCGCGGCCTTGCCGCCGCCGAACAGGCGGGCGAAGGGGGCATTGGAGCGCAGGATCAGGCCCTGCCGGTCGACGGTGGCGATGGCGACCGGTGTGTTGTTGAAGAAGCGGGCGAAGCGCACCTCCGCCGCCCGCTGGCCCTCGGCGACGTCCTCACCGGGAGACCTGTTGAGCACCAGCGTGCGCGAGGGCGTCGGCCGCCCTTCCGCATCGAAGGCGATGCGATGGAAGAGGCGCACCGGCAGGCTCTGGCCGTTCCGCTTGCGCAGGTCGACATCCAGCGTCTCCGTGCGCTCCTCGCCGGCGGCGCCCGCGACGGAGCCGATGAGTGCGGCCGCGTTGGGCGGCACCACCTCGGACAGCGTCAGCCCGCCGGAGCCGACCTTGGCGAGATCGTGGTCGAGCCAGCGGGCGAGCGTCGCGTTCATGTAGACGATGTCGCCCTGCGCCGTCAGCGAGAGGAAGCCCGCGGGCGCGTGGTCGAGATAGTCGATGGCGTGCTGGAGTTCGCGGAACACGGACTCCTGCCGCTCGCGGTCGCGCGTGATGTCGGCGACGCTCCACAGCGTGGCCCGGCGCCCGCCCGCCCGCGGCAGGGAGCGCACGCCGACCTTGAACCACAGCGCGTCCGGCTGCGCGGCCCGGTGTTGCTGCACGGTGGGGCGCGCAGGCTTCTGCACCAGTCGGATTTCCTCGCACGTCGCGCGCCCCTCGCGCGCCGCCTGCGCCAGGCGGTAGATCGCCTCCGCGATGTCGGCGGCGCCGTTGAACAGGCGCTCGATCGTGTGGGGGCCGGGCAGGTCGTCGCCCTTCAGGCGGTCCGCGAGGGCGAGATAGGCCTCGTTGGCATAGACGACATGGCCATCGCCCTCGACCACGAGCAGCGCCTCGGAGGCGGAATCGGCCAACGTCTTCGTGAGGTCGTTGCGCGCGCGGCCGGCCGGCTGCAGGATGCCGAGCGCCAGCGCGAAGGCGAGCGCCACGCCCAGCACGGCGAAGGCGGCGAGGATGACGAGGACCGCAGGCTCGCTCAGGCCCTGTCCGCTGTAGAACACCCAGCCCGCGGCGCCGACGAGCGCCGCGCCCAGCAGGACGAAGACGCCCGCGTGCCACGCCCGCCCTTCGGAACGGTCGATCGAGTTGTCCACGCGCGCTTCACTCATGCTGCGGATATTCCCTTGCCGCATGTTTCCGAATACCCGGCTCCCGCCACCTGTGTGCCGGGCCGCCGTTAAAAATCCGCTGCCACCATACAACACAATGCTCGTATCAGGCACGAACGCGCGCTTCAAATGGCCCTTCCGGCACGCTTGCGGCCGTTGTTCCAGGCTGTGAGCTTCCTGTTGCCCGAATCCCGCAGCTCCATGATAAATAGCAAGTGGATAATGAAGGATTTGCATCTCAAGCGTTAAATGCGATTTAACCGAGGGTGCCGAATCCGTTATGGTTCAGCTTGACGTATTTATTGCCGGAGATCCGGTGGTTCCGAGGCGGGGGAGACGCGAGCGTGCAGATATTCGGAAGCAATACGCCGGCAGCGATTCAATATCTGCTTGCCTTTGTGATCATTCTTGGCGTCATCGCGGTGTTCGCTGCGGTACTGCGCCGAATCACTGGCGGAAGGTCCCGGTTAAGCCTCGGCAGCAGCGGCGTCCGCCATCGCCAGCAGCGGCTCGGCGTCGTGGATGTTGTGGATATCGATGCGCAAAGGCAGCTCCTGTTGCTCCGGCGCGACAATATCGAGCATCTCGTTCTCATCGGCGGCCCCAACGACCTGCTCGTCGAGAGTGGAATCGGGCGCATCCAGTATCGCGTGCCGGGCCCACCGCCCGCCCAGACCCAGCAGCCGCAGCCCCATCCGGCGGCGCAACCGCCGCTCGCCGCCGACCGTCCCGTCCGTACCGGCGAACCGGAGCTGGGGCACGGCCCGGTGTCCGGCGAGGGCACCGCCGCGCTTGATCTTCCGGTTTTCCCGCCGCCGGAGCGGCCCCTTCCGGAGGCGCCCGCGCCCGTCCGCAACGTGACCGCGCCGCGGCCGGTGACGACACCCCTGCCGCCGCCGGTTCCGCCCCCGCCGGCGAGGGATGCCGAGGGACGGCCGCCGGCCGTCGCGGCGGAGGAAGGCGTCGCCGGTATCCTCCCGCCCGCCGGTATCCTGCCGCCCACCTCGCCGGTGCCCGAGGAAGGCGAGACGACGATCCGGTCAATTTCCGAAACGGTCGGCAAGAAGGCGCTCGGCCATTTCAGCGCCGTGGCCCGCCAGCTTGAGGAAGCACTCAAGCGGCCGTTCTCGGCCGTTCGCCCGTCTCCCGCCGCTGGCGTCGACATCGATGCCGGAGCCACGGAGCGGGACGCCGACACTGGCAACGAGGTCAAGGCGCAGGCCGTCCGCGAGGAGACTTCCGCGCCGCCTTCCGTGACCGTGCCGAAGAGCGAGCCTGCTCCGGCCCCGCAGCCGCCTGCTCCCCAGCCGCCCGTTTCGAATGTTCCGCTGTTTCCGTTCGAGCCGCGCCCCAAGGCGGAGACACCGCCGCCTCCGCCCCCGCCGATCGCCTCCCTCGGCATCCCGCCCGGACTTGGATCGTTCGGCGCGCCGCCACGCGCTCCCCGCCCGCCGCAGCCCACCGTGACGATCACGCCACCTGCTCCGCCGCCACCTGCTCCGCCGCCACCTGCTCCGCCGCCACCTGCTCCGCCGCCGCCGGTGGAAAGAAGCGAGGCGCTGAAGGCGGCCGTCTCCGTGCCCCCGGTGGAGATCGCCCGGCCCGAGCCGGCCGCACCGCCGGTTCCGCCTCCGCCTCCGCCCTCCGAGCCGAAACCGGAGGCGCCCGCGCCACAGCCGGCTGCCCAGCCGGCGCCTCCGCCACCCGCTCCCACTCCTGCCCCTGCCGCGCCGCCGCCGTGGTCGTCCGCGCCGGGCGGATCGTCGGTCGACCTGTCGTCGCTGGAAAATATCGAGGCCGAGTTTGCCCGCCTCCTCGGGCGCGCGCCCACCGCACCGCCCAAGAAAGACGAGTAACGCGCCGATCCCCTTCCGGGCTGGTCGCCCGTAGCGGGAACGGCCGTTCCGGAGTGTCATCGGGCTTCGTCTTGCCGTCCATCCATCAGCGCGCCGGGAAGCGATATTCGTTTCCCGGCGCGTTGCTTTGGCCTCAACCGCCGATGTTGTAGGCGGCGAGCGCCGCGATATTCACGATATCGACGTCTTTCGCGCCGAGCGGCACGATCTGCACGGGCTTGTTAAGGCCGACGATCAGCGGGCCGACGACCGTCGTCGCGCCGAGTTCCTGCAGCATGTGCGTCGAGATGGACGCAGAATGCAGCGCCGGCATCACCAGCACGTTGGCGGGTTCCTTCAGGCGGCTGAACGGATAGAGTGCCAGCAGTTCCGGGTTCAGGGCGACGTCGGCGCTTATCTCGCCGTCGTATTCGAAGCGCGCCCGCTGCCTGTCGAGGATGCGCACGGCCTCCTGCACATGGGTGGCGCGGTCGCCGCGCGGCTGGCCGAAGGTGGCGAAGGCAAGCAGCGCCACGCGCGGATCGTAGCCCAGCCGGCGCGCGACGCCCGCGGCCTCGGTGGCGATGACGGCCAGATCCTCCGCGCTGGGAAACTCGGTGATCGCCGTGTCGGCGATCAGCACGGTGCGCCCGCGCGTGATGGCGATGGAGACGCCGATGATCCGGTGGCCGGGGCGGGCGTCGATCACCCGCAGAACGTCCTCCAGCGCCGTGTGATAGTTGCGCGTGACGCCGGTTACCATGGCATCCGCATCGCCGTGCGCCACCATGGCGGCGGCGAAATGGTTGCGGTCCTGGTTGATCAGCCGCTGGCAGTCGCGCAGCAGGTATCCGCGCCGCTGCAGCCGCTGGTAGAGAAACTGCGTGTAGAGCCTGTTGTGCTGCGAGCGCGCGGCGTTGTGGATCTCGATGCCGGCGCGGCCGTCTATGTCGAGGCCGGCGGCGGCGGCCGTCTCGCGCACGCGCTCTTCCCGGCCCACCAGGATGGCGCTGCCGAGGCCCTGGTGTACGTAGGAGAGGGCGGCGCGAATCACGGCCTCCTCCTCGCCTTCCGCGAACACGACGCGCTTGGGGAAGCGGCGCACGCGCTCGAACACCGTGTTGAGCACGCTGACCACCGGATCGCGGCGCGCGGAGAGCTGCGTCTTGTATGCCGCCATGCTCCCGATCGGCTGGCGGGCGACGCCGGTCTCGGCCGCCGCCAGCGCCACCGCCGGCGGCACGACATGGATCAGGCGCGGGTCGAAGGGCGCGGGGATGATGTAGTCCCGGCCGAAACGTGGGCGCGCGCCATCGTAGGCGGCGGCGACCTCGTCCGGCACATCCTCCCGCGCGAGCTGCGCCAGCGCGTGGACGGCGGCCGTCTTCATCTCCATGTTGATGGTGGTGGCGCGCACGTCCAGCGCACCGCGGAAGATGTAGGGAAAGCCCAGTACGTTATTGATCTGGTTGGGATAGTCCGAGCGGCCGGTGGCCATGATGGCGTCGTCGCGCACCTTGGCCACTTCTTCCGGCGTGATCTCCGGGTCCGGGTTGGCCATGGCGAAGATGATCGGGTTGTCCGCCATGCTCGCCACCATCTCGGGCGTCAGCGCGCCCTTGGCCGAGAGACCGAAGAAGACGTCGGCGCCCTTGACCGCCTCGGCGAGCGTGCGCGCGTCCGTTTCCACGGCGTGGGCGGATTTCCACTGGTTCATGCCCTCGGCGCGCCCCTTGTAGATGACGCCCTTGGTGTCGCACAGGATGACGTTTTCGGAGCGGAAGCCGAGTCCCTTGGCAAGCTCCACGGAGGCGATGCCGGCCGCGCCCGCGCCGTTGACGACGAGCCGCGTGTCAGCGATGTCGCGGCCCGTCAGGTGCAGCGCATTGATGATGCCCGCCGCCGCGATGATCGCCGTGCCGTGCTGGTCGTCGTGGAAGACGGGGATGTCCATCAGCTCCTTGAGGCGCGCCTCGATGACGAAGCACTCGGGCGCCTTGATGTCCTCCAGATTGATGCCGCCGAAGGTGGGGCCGAGGTAACGCACCGCGTTGATGAACTCTTCCACGTCCTGCGTGTCGACTTCGAGGTCGAAGGCGTCGATGTCGGCGAAGCGCTTGAACAGCACCGCCTTGCCTTCCATCACCGGCTTCGAGGCGAGCGCGCCCAGGTTGCCGAGGCCGAGAATCGCCGTACCGTTGGTGATGACCGCGACGAGGTTGCTGCGCGCGGTGTAGTCGTAGGCGAGCGCCGGATTATCGTGGATGGCGCGTACGGGCACGGCGACGCCGGGCGAATAGGCAAGCGACAGATCGCGCTGGGTGGTCATCGGCTTCGTCGCGATCACCTCCAGCTTGCCGGGGCGGCCGCGGGAATGGAAGTTCAGCGCCTCCTGGTCGGTGTAGGTCAGGCGGGTCTTCGGTTTGCGATCTGTCATTGTCGGGGATCTGCCTTGGGTCCGGAATTGTCTGGTGGCTTGAACTGTTTCAGATAAAACCATATCGGCCGTGACGGCGAGGCTCAAGCGCGGTTCTCCACCGTTTCGTGCATGGCCGCCTTGCGGGTCGGGATGAAAGCTTCGTGCGGGTCTGTTAACCTCGTGTCATGATCCGACTGTCTGCCGCTCCTTCTCCCGTGCCTCCCGTCGACGACGCTTCCGCCCGCCCGAATGCGGCGGAAAAGCCGTCGCCGATGATGCAGCAGTATATCGAGATCAAGGTCGCTCATCCCGATACGCTGCTGTTCTATCGTATGGGCGATTTCTATGAACTTTTTTTCGCCGACGCGGAAGTTGCCTCGCGCACGCTCGGCATCGTGCTCACCAAACGCGGCAAGCATCTGGGCGAGGATATCCCGATGTGCGGCGTGCCGGTGGACAAGGCGGAGGACTATCTGGAGCGTCTCATCGCCGCCGGTCACCGCGTCGCCGTGTGCGAGCAGACGGAAGACCCGGCCGAGGCGCGCAAGCGCGGCGGCAAATCCGTGGTGCGGCGCGCGGTGGTGCGGCTCGTCACGCCCGGCACCATCACGGAGGATCGCCTGCTGGAGCCCGGCCGCGCCAACTGGCTGGCGGCCGTGGCGCGCCGCCGCCTGTCGGAGCGCGAATGGGCCTACGCGGTCGCCGCCGCCGACATTTCCACCGGCCGCTTCACCGTGTCGGAAGTGGCGGGCATCGCCCTGATGGCGGAGATCGCCCGGCTGGAGCCGCGCGAGATCATCCTTCCGGATGCCATTCACGACGACGAGGGCCTGCGCGCCTTCTGGCAGGAGCAGCGCGCCGCCGTTACGCCCGTGGCGCACGAGGGCTTCGATTCCGCCTCTGCCGCGCGGCGGCTGCGGGAGTATTTCGGCGTGGCGGAGTTGGCCGGCTTCGGCCAGTTCAGCCCGGCGGAGCTGTCCGCCTGCGCTGCCGTCGTTGCCTATGTGGAGCGCACGCAGCTCGGGTCGCGCCCGCCGTTGTCGCCGCCCGCGCACGAGGCGGAGGGTTCGGGCCTCGCCATCGATGCCGCGACCCGCGCCAATCTCGAACTCACCCGCACCCTGTCCGGCGAGCGGGCGGGCAGCCTGCTCGCCGCCATCGACCGCACGTTGACGCCGGGCGGCGGGCGGCTGCTGGCGGAGCGCCTGGGCGGGCCGCTCACGGACCCGCCGGCCATCGCGGCGCGGCAGGATGCGGTGCAGGCACTCGTGGACGACATCGTGCTGCGGGAGCGCCTGCGCGCCCGGCTGCGCGCCGCGCCGGACATGGCCCGCGCCCTGTCGCGGCTGATGCTGGGCCGTGGCGGTCCGCGCGATCTCGCCACCGTGCGCGACGGTCTCGCCGCGGCGCGCGCCGTCGCGGGCGACATGGCCTCCGGCGCGGTCTCCGCCGGCCTGCCGGCAGAACTCGATGCCGCGCGGCGGGATCTCGATGCCCTCGATCCCGCCTGGGGAGAGGCGCTCGCCGCCGCGCTTGCCGACGACCTGCCGCTGCTGAAACGTGACGGCGGCTTCGTGCGCGCGGGCCATGACGCGGGCCTCGACGAGGCGCGCCTGCTGCAGGCCGATTCGCGAAAGGTCATCGCCGCCCTGCAGGCGCGCTATGCCGGGGAGAGCGGCTGCCGGCAGCTCAAGGTCAAGCACAACAACCTGATCGGCTATTTCGTCGAGGTGCCACAGGCGGCGGGCGAGGCTTTCGTGCGCCCGCCGCTCAACGAGACCTTTTCTCATCGCCAGACAATGGCGGGCACCATGCGCTTTTCCACCGTGGAACTCGGCGAACTCGAATCGCGGATCGCCTCCGCCGGCGGACGGGCGCTCGCCATCGAGCACGCGGTTTTCGACCGGCTGGCCGGCGCCCTCGCGGACCATGCAGAGACCATCAAGCGGGCGGCGGATGCGCTTGCCGTCGTCGACGTCACGGCCGCGCTCGCCGATCTTGCCGTCGATCTCGGCTGGACGCGGCCGCATGTCGACGCCAGCCTCGACTTCGCCGTGGAGGGCGGTCGCCATCCGGTGGTCGAGGCCGCGTGCCGGCGCAACGGCGTCGCCTTCGTGGCCAACGATTGCGATCTGTCGCCGCCGGGCGCCGCGAAATGGGGCCGCATCACGCTGATCACCGGGCCGAACATGGCCGGCAAATCGACCTTCCTGCGCCAGAGCGCGCTCATCGTGGTGCTGGCGCAGATGGGAGCCTTCGTTCCGGCGAAGGCAGCCCGCGTCGGCGTCGTGGACCGGCTGTTCTCGCGCGTGGGCGCGGCGGACGACCTGGCGCGCGGGCGCTCCACCTTCATGGTCGAGATGATCGAGACCGCCGCCATCCTCAACCAGGCCGGCGAGCGTTCGCTCGTGATCCTGGACGAGATCGGGCGCGGCACCGCGACCTTCGACGGCCTGTCCATCGCCTGGGCGGCCATCGAGCACCTGCACGAGGCGAACCGTTGCCGGGCGCTGTTCGCCACCCACTACCACGAACTCACGGCGCTCGCCGACCGCCTGAAGCGCGTCTCCAACGCCACGGTGCGCGTCACGGAATGGCAGGGCGAGGTCGTCTTCCTGCACGAGGTCGTGCCAGGTGCGGCGGACCGCTCCTACGGCATCCAGGTGGCCAAGCTGGCGGGCTTGCCGGCAAAGGTCATCCACCGCGCGCGCGCCATCCTGAGCGAGCTGGAGAAGAGCGAGCGGGAAAAGCCGGTCAGCGCGCTGATCGACGATCTGCCGCTGTTCGCCGCCTTCAACGCGCCGCGCGCCGCCGCGACGGAGGTCCGGGCCGATCCGCTGCGGGAGGCGCTCGATACCATCGTGCCCGACGAGCTGTCGCCGCGCGAGGCGCTGGAGGCGCTCTACCGGCTGAAGGGCTTGCGCCTTGACGAAGCCGGTGAAAAGATAAACTGATCCTTCCGTTGTGCAGGTTCTCCGGCAAGGTTTTTTGACGAGAGGTTTTTCCGGATGGCAAATGAAGGCATCTTTGTCGGCAAAAGCGACAAGCCGGAAACGTTGCTGCTGAAGCGCGCCAACCGGCACGGCCTCGTGACGGGTGCCACCGGCACCGGCAAGACGGTGACGCTGCAGGTGCTGGTGGAAGGTTTTTCCAACGCCGGCGTGCCGGTGTTCGCCTCCGACATCAAGGGTGACCTTTCCGGCCTCGCGGCGCCGGGCGACGGCGCGGCGCCCTTCATCAAGCGGGCCGAGGAAATCGGCGTCGAATACGTGCCGGACCGCTTCCCCGTCACCTTCTGGGACGTGTTCGGCGAGCAGGGCCATCCGGTGCGCGCCACCATCTCCGACATGGGGCCGCTGCTGCTCTCGCGCCTGCTCGATCTCAACGAGACGCAGGAGGGAATCCTCAACATCGCCTTCCGCGTCGCCGACGAGCAGGGCCTGCTGCTGCTCGATCTCAAGGACCTGCGCGCGCTCCTCACGCATATCGGGGAAAACGCACCGCAGCTCTCCATCGAGTACGGCAACATCGCGCGCCAGTCCGTGGGCTCCATCCAGCGGCGTCTGCTCGTGCTGGAGAACCAGAACGCGGAAAAGTTCTTCGGCGAGCCCGCGCTGGAGATCGGCGATCTCATCCGCACCGACCGCGACGGGCGCGGCGTCATCAACATCCTGGCCGCCGACCGGCTCATGAACAGCCCGCGCGTCTACGCCACATTCCTGCTGTGGCTCCTGTCGGAACTCTTCGAGCAGCTGCCCGAGGTCGGTGATCCCGACAAGCCGGTGCTGGTGTTCTTCTTCGACGAGGCGCATCTGCTGTTCGACGGCGCGCCCAAGGCCCTGCTGGAGGCGGTGGAGCGCGTGGTGCGCCTCATCCGCTCCAAGGGCGTGGGCGTCTATTTCGTGACGCAGAACCCGCTCGATATCCCCGACGCCGTGCTCGGCCAGCTGGGCAACCGCGTGCAGCACGCGCTGCGCGCCTTCACCCCGCGCGACCAGCGGGCGGTCAAGGCGGCGGCGGAGACCTTCCGGCAGAATCCGGCCTTCGACACGCAGAAGGCGATCACGGAACTCGGCGTCGGTGAGGCGCTTGTCTCGCTGCTCGACGCGAAAGGCGCGCCGGAGATCGTCACGCGCACGCTGATCGCCCCGCCTTCGGCGCGTGTGGGGCCGTTGACGGCGGCGGAGCGCGCCGCCGCGATCGCCGCAAGCCCCCTGCGCGGCCGGTACGACGCCGCCATCGACCGCGAGTCGGCCTACGAGGTGCTCACCAGCCGCGCCCGGGGCGCGGCGGAGGCCGCCAATGCGCCGCAGGCGGAGGCGGGTGTGCTCGGCGGCATCGGCGATTTCCTGGGCTCGATCTTCGGCACCTCGCGCCCGCGCGGTGAGCGGCTGACGGCGGGGCAAGCAATTGCCCGCGACGTGACCCGCAGCGTCACGGACAGGGTGCTCGGACAGCTCGCGGCCGATGTCGGCCGCTCCATCGGCGGGCAGACGGGCAGCAGCATCGGCCGCGCCATCGTGCGCGGCACGCTGGGCGGCATCCTGCGGCGCTGAACGTATCGGATTTCTGGAAGGACGCTTAACATGTCGCAGCTCGACGCTGTTCTTGCCCATATCGACGAAAACCTCGACGCCTCGCTGGAGCGCCTGTTCGCGTTCCTGCGAATTGCCTCCATCTCCACCGATCCGGCCCACCGGGACGAGTGCCGCCGCGCGGCGGAATACGTGCGCGCCGAACTCGCCGGGCTCGGCTTCCGGGCCGACGTGCACCCCACCCCCGGCCATCCCGTCGTGCTCGGCGCGCAGGACGGCGCCTCCGACACGCGCGTGCTGTTCTACGGCCACTACGACGTGCAGCCCGTCGATCCGCTGGAACTGTGGGACAGCCAGCCCTTCGAGCCGCGGATCGAGACCCTGCCGGATGGCGGCAAGATCATCCGCGCGCGCGGCGCCGCCGACGACAAGGGGCAGATTCTCACCTTTCTGGAGGCCGTGCGCGCGTGGAAGGCGGTCACCGGCACGTTGCCTGTCGGCGTCTCCGTGCTGATCGAGGGCGAGGAGGAGGTAGGCTCGGTCAACCTGCCGGCCTTCGTCGACGCCAGCCTGCCGAAGCTGCGGGCGGATGTCGTGCTCGTGTGCGACACGAACCAGTGGGATCCGGAGACACCTGCCATCACCACTGGCCTGCGCGGCCTCGTCCACGACGAGATCGTCGTCCGCACGGCCGATCGCGATCTGCATTCGGGCCTGTTCGGCGGTGCCGCGCAGAACGCCATCCACGTGCTCGCCGGCATCATCGCCGCGCTGCGCGACAAGGAAGGGCGCATCACCATCCCCGGTTTCTACGAAGGCGTGCCCGAGGTGCCGGAGGAGGTGCGTGCCGAATGGCGGCAGCTCGGCCTCGACGCGGACACCTTCCTCGGTCCGGTGGGGCTCTCAGTGCCGGCGGGTGAGAAGGACCGCGACGTGATCGAGCAGATCCAGTCCCGTCCGGCCTTCGACATCAACGGCATCATCGGCGGCTATACGGGCGAGGGATCGAAGACCGTCATCCCCGCCGAGGCGCGCGCCAAGATCACCTTCCGTCTCGTGGGCGACCAGAACCCCGTCAGCGTGCGTGACTCCTTCCGCGCTTACGTGCGCGAACTCATCCCCGCCGACGCCTCGGTGACCTTCGGCTCCGGTGATGGCGCACCCGCCGTTTCCGTGCCGCTCGACAGCCCTTGGCTGGCGAAGGCGGCGAAGGCGCTCGCGGACGAATGGGGCAAGGCGCCGGTCACCATCGGCGGCGGCGGCTCCATCCCGATCATCGCCACCCTGCGGAGCAATCTTCGGGCCGAGCCGCTGCTGATCGGATTCGGACTCGACGATGACCGGATTCATTCGCCGAACGAGAAATATGCGTTGAAAAGCTTCCACAAGGGTGCGCGCTCGTGGGCGCGTGTCCTGCAAGAGCTTGCAAAATAACGCTCTTTATCCGGCGAATTGAACGTCACCTTTCTGTCTCCGAACCTTTAACACGAAGACATGAAAGGGGCCGATCAAGAACCCCTGTCATCCACTACAACAGGGGTTTTCGATGCGTATTCCCTCTTCCGTTTTCAGCGCCCTGCTGTTCTCGGCGCTCGTCGCTTCGCCGGCCATGGCTGAGCAGGAGTTCACCGCGACCCTGAAGGGCCATGCCGCGCTGCCGGCGCTCACCATCATCGATGCGCCGGCCGATGCGCCGGCCGACCTGCGCGTTGCCGGCAAGTACGCCACCGGCAAGGCGACCCGCGTCGACGAACCCGAGAGCGTCGAGGGCATCAACGACGGCCGCCCCACCGGCATCAAGTTCCCCTTCAAGGGCCAGGCCGTGCAGGGCCATTCCGGCATCAAGGCCGACCGTGACGGCACCTTCTGGGTCATCACCGACAACGGCATGGGCAACAAGGCCAATTCGCCGGACAACATGCTCTTCATCCACCACTACGCCATCGACTGGAAGGCGAACGCGGTCAACCGGCTCAGCACCACCTTCCTGCACGATCCCGACAAGAAGGTTCCGTTCCGCATCGCCGAGGAAGGCACCGAGAAGCGCTATCTCACGGGTTCCGACTTCGACCTCGAGTCCTTCCAGCTCATCGGCGACAAGATCTGGTTCGGCGAGGAGTTCGGCCCCTACCTGATCCGCACCGACCGCGACGGCAAGGTCGAGGCCGTGATCGAGACGGAAGTCGCGGGCAAGGTCGTCCGTTCGCCCGACCATTACAACATCAAGACGCCGGGCGCGCCGGGCAAGGTGGACTTCGAAGTGCGCCGCTCGAAGGGCTTCGAGGGCATGGCTTCCTCGCCGGACGGCAAGTTCCTCTATCCGCTGCTCGAAGGCGCGCTGTGGGATGCCGCGACGAACGCCACCGAGAAGGACAACGGCAAGGAATACCTGCGTATTCTTGAATTCGATGTGGCCAATCAGAAGTGGACCGGCCGCTTCTGGAAGTTCCCGCTTGAGGAGAACGGCCACTCCATCGGCGACTTCAACATGGTCGACGCCACCCACGGCCTCATCATCGAGCGCGACGACACCGAAGGCACCGCGAGCAAGGCCTGCCCGGCCGGCGAGAAGCGCAAGGATTGCTTCGCTACCCCCGCCAAGTTCAAGCGCGTCTACAAGATCGAGCTGACCGACGAGAATGCTGGCAAGGACGCCCGCAAGATCGGCTACATCGACCTGATGAAGATCCAGGATCCGGACAAGGTCGCCATCAAGGGCGAGAAGAACGGCGCGCTGGACTTCCCCTTCTTCACCATCGAGAACGTCGATGTCGTGGACGCCACGCACATTATCGTCGGCAACGACAACAACCTGCCGTTCTCCGCCAGCCGCGATCCCAACAAGGCCGACGACAACGAGTTCATCCTGCTCGAAGTCAAGGACTTCCTCGCCGCCAAGTGATTTCTTGTCAATTGGTGTTTGATTTCTTGTCACCTGGCGTTCGCGCATACGCATTCAGGCCCCGGCAGATCCTGCCGGGGTTTTTTGTTATTTGCCGGTTGTGTATTGGCAGGTCGGCCGGTGTTTGACGAACGTAACTTCCGGATGCCTCAGCGCCTGCGCAGCGGGATCGGCACGCGCAGCGCCTTCAGCCCGCCGAGCAACGTCGCGCCATAGACCAGCGCACCCACGCCCGCGACGATGGCGAGGTGGATGATGGCCTGCAGACGCGGCAGGGTGACGATCCACGGCTCCGCGAATTGCTGCGCGGCATAGGCGGCCACGGCCAACGCAACGCAGGCCACGGCGACGGCGACGAGCGTGCGCCCCAGCGCGCCATCGGGCGCGGTCCATTGCTTGCGGATCGCGAGGATGTACAGCAGCCCGCCGTTCACCCACGCGCCGACCGCCGTCGCGAGCGCGAGGCCGGGCGCACCCATGTCGCCCGCGAGCGCGATCTTGAGAGCGACATTCACCGCGATGCCGATCAGCGATGCCACGGCCGGCGTCGCCGTGTCGAGCCTCGCGCGGAAGCTCGCGACCAGTGCGGGAATCGCCACGATGGCCGGCAGGCCGAAGGCATATGCCGCGAGCACGGCGCCGGCGGCCTGCGCGTCCGCCGCCGTGAAGGCGCCGCGCCCGAACAGGGCGGACATGATGAGGTCCGGCACGATCAGGAAGGCCACCATGCACGGCGCGCCGAGCGCCAGCGCCAGCATCAGCGTGCGGTTCTGCGCGGCGTGCGCGGCGGCGTCCCGGTTCGCGGCGATCAGGCGGCTCATCTCCGGCAGCACCACCGTGCCGGCCGCCAGCGCGATAACGCCGATGGGAAGCTGGTAGAGTCGGTCGGCATAATAGATGGAGGAGACCGCGCCGGTGGGCAGCAGCGAGGCGATGATCGTGTCGGCGAACAGCGCGATCTGTACGCCGGCCGAACCGATCACCGCCGGTCCGAGCGCCTTCAGGAAGGTGCGCATGTCGTCGTCGAGCCGCGGGCGGGCGAGGCGGGGCGCGATGCCGGCGCGGTGCGCGTCGCCGTAGACGAGCGCAAGCTCCAGCACGCCCGCCGCCGCCACGCCCCAGGCGGCGGCATGCGCGGCGGAGGGGAACAGGAAGGCGAGCGCCAGTGCGGCGACGATGGCGACATTCAGCAGGATCGGCGCGCCCGCCGCCGCCGCGAAGCGCTCCACGCCGTTCAGCACGCCCGACACCAGCGTCACCAGCGTGATGAAGAACAGGTAAGGGAAGGTGATGCGCGTCAGCGTCACCGCGAGCGCGAATTTCTCTGGATCGGCGGCGAAGCCGGGTGCGAGCAGCGTCACCACCTGCGGCATGAAGGTGAGTGCGATGCCCAGCACCAGCGTCTGGACGATCAGCATCGTCGTCCAGACATTGTCGGCGAAGCGGCGCGCCGCCGCCACGCCCGCCGCTTCGTGCAGGCGCGTGAAGGCGGGGATGAACGCGGCGTTGAACGCGCCCTCGCTGAAGATGGCCCGGAAATGATTGGGCAGCCGCAAGGCGACGAAGAACGCATCCGCAATCAGGCCAGCGCCCAGAACGGCGGCTGTCGCCAGATCGCGGAACAGTCCGGTGACGCGCGACAGCAGCGTGAAACCGCTGACGGAGATGAAGTGCTTCAGCATCGGTATCTCAGTCCAGCGCCGTGCCCGCGGCCACAGCCAGCGCCCTGCGCATGCCCGTGGTTGCCGGATCGCCCGTCTGCGGCAACCCTTCCAGCTTCTCGAACGCCATGATCGCCTGCCGCGTGGCGGGGCCCATCAGCCCGTCCGCCGTGATAGCGTAGCCGAGCTTGACGAGCGCCTTCTGCACGCCGAGCACGCCCGCTGGTTTCGCCTCGCGCGGCGGCGCGCCCGTGGCGAGGAGGTGCGCGATGGCGTCGTCCGAGGTCGGCGCCGCGACGGCGGGTGCGGCGGCCGCTGCTTCATTCCGTCGCGGCGGCTGCGGCTGCACGGCCGCCTCCGCCGTGCCGGCCGGGCGCGGCGCGGGAGGGCGGGGCGCCTGCGCGGGAGTCCGGGCGGCGGAAGCAGGCTTGGGCGCGGGTTGCGCGGGCGCATCGGCCCTGTTCTCACCGAAAAGCGGCGAGGGGTGCGTGCCTTCCTGCAGGAAGGCGGCATTGACGATGATCGACACGGCCAGCACAGCTCCCGTCAGGCCACCGCCGAGCGCCGCCGGATAGCGCCTGAACGCGCCGACGACAGCCGAGGCCGCGAGCCCCGAAATGTCGCGCAGGAACGCCGTCAGCACAGGTGGTTCCGGCGCGGTGGCGCGTGGCGCGCGGCGCTCGTCCGGAGCGCGGGAAACAGGTGTCGCCGGTCCTCGCACGCGCTTGGGCGCGGGCGCGCGCCTGACGGCGTCGAAATCTGAACGGGCGAGAGCTTCACGCACGGGTCTGATCGTTTCCTCTGCCGGGCGGGCTGCCAACCGGTGGCGGGTCCGCGAACGGGATAATTCCAACACGGCAATTATGGCATGGCAGGCTTAAGCGAACGCTAAAGGCTCCGCCAAAGCAGGTGCGCGGGTGCCTTTCCGCACATGCGGGCTGGCGTCTGCCCGGCATCTTCAGCCCAGCGCCTGCGCGACATGGGCGCGCAGCTCGCCGAGCGTAAACGGTTTCAGCAGGATGCCGGCGAGATTCGTGAGACCCTGCGCGCGTTCGTGCTGGTCGGAGTAGCCGGTCATGATCAGGATCACGAGGTCCGGCCACTGGGCCGCCGCTTCCTGCGCCAGCGCGATGCCGTCCATCAGGGGCATGCGCACGTCGGTGAGCAGCAGGTCGAACGCACCGCGCGCCGCCGTCAGCGTGTCGAGTCCCTCCGCGCCGTCGCCGGCGGTTTCGACGTCATGGCCGTCGAGTTCCAGCCCGCGCTTCAGAAAGCCGCGCACGCTCGCCTCGTCGTCCACAAGCAGGATGCGCGCCATGGTCAGGTTTCGCTCTTTTCGATAACGCCGATATACGGCAATTGCCTGAAGGAATGGGCGGCGTCCATGCCGTAGCCGACGACAAAGAGATCGGGGCAGGTGAAGCCGACGAAATCGGGGTGGATGGCGGTGGCGCGCTTGTTCGGCTTTTCCAGCAGCACGGCGGACAGCACCCGCCGCGCGCCGCGCGCCACCAGCAGATCCTTGGCGAAGGCCAGCGTGCGGCCCGATTCGAGGATGTCGTCGAGCAGCAGGACATCGCGCCCCACGACGTCGCTGTCGATATCCTTGACGATCGTGACGGTGCCCGAAGACACCAGCCCGTCCTTGTAGCTGGAGAGCTGGATGAACTCCACCTGCGGCGCCAGTCCGGCGCGGTGGAGGGCGCGGATGAGATCGGCCGCGAACATGAAGCTGCCCTTCAGCACGGCGACGACCAGCAGGTGACGCGGCTGTATCGCCGCGATGTCGCGTGCGATCTCTTCGTTGCGGGCGGCGATCTCTGTTTCGCCGAACAGGGGCCTGATGCGCACGGACTGGTTCATGCGTGATTCCGATGTTGATCCGGCATCGGGGATACCATTTCGGCGCCGCCCGCTCCAGCCCCCTCGCGTGCGGGACGCCGCATCTGTCGCGGCGTGTTGAGGCCGGGCGTCAGGCCCTCGCGCATCACGGCGCGCCGCAGAGGTCCGATCAGGCCCAGCGTCAGCAGGCCCGCGCCTCGCAGCAGGTCCGCCGGCAGCATATCGGCGAGCAGCGTGCGGTTCAGCAGGTCGATGGCGTTGGTGCGCAGCGCCGTATCCACCCTGCGTCCGCGCCCGAAGCGCTCCAGCACACGCGCCGCGCCGATGTCGACGCCGTTCGCGCGCGCGTCCACGACAGCGTCGTGCAGTGCCGCGCCGTCACGCAGGCCGAGGTTCAGCCCCTGCGCGCCGATGGGCGGGAAGACGTGCGCGGCCTCGCCGACCAGTGCCAGCCGCCGCGCCGTGAGCGCCGTCGGGCTCATGCCCGACAGGGGCACCGCGCCGCGCGGCCCGGCGACCCGCATGGCACCGAGCAGGCTTTGCGCCTGTTCCTCGACCGCGCGGGCGAAGGAGTCGTCGTCGAGCGCCGCGAGGCGTTCGGCGTCCTGCGGGCGGTTGACCCATACGAGGCTCGACACCCGTCCCGGTAACGGCACCAGCGTGAACGGCCCGGCGCGCGTGTGGAACTCCGTGGAGGCGCCGCCGTGGTCGCGCGCATGCGCGAGGATGGCGGTGACCGCCGTCTGCGGATAGGCCCATGTCCGCGTGCCGATCCCCGCCGCGCGGCGCAGCGGCGAATGGCGGCCCTCAGCCCCCACCGCGAGGCGGGCGCCGATTCGCCGTCCGTCCTCCAGCGTGACCGTGGCAGCCTCCTCCGTGGCAGCGAAGCCAGCCACCCGGGCGGGCAGGAGCGTGAGGTTTTCGCGCGCCGCCGCAGCCTCCGCCAGGTGGGCGACGAGCCTGACGTTCTCGACATTGTGGCCGAAGGCGTCGAGGCCGATCTCGCGCGACGAGAAGCTGACCGGCGGCGGGCGGAACAGGCTGCCGGTGGCGTCCACGATGCGCATATGCGTCATCGGCGCGGCGTCGGGGGCGATGCGCTCCCACACGCCGATAGCCGTCAGGAAGCGTACCGAACCGTCGAGCAGCGCCACGGTGCGCCCGTCCCGCGGCGCGCCCGCCTCGCCGACCAGGGCGGTGGCGAATCCCTCTCCCGCCAGCGCGATGGCCGTAGCCATGCCGGCGGGCCCCGCGCCCGCGACGATGATGTCGAAATCCGCCGCCATGTGTCGTCTCCGTGCTCGTTCGCCGGCTGTGGCCGCATTCTCCGAAATCTGCATAACCTCTGGATGCACGCCGGGCAAACATTTGCGTCAATACAGCTTGCCGCATCCGCAAGCCGAAATGGCTGGCATACGGACGGCCCCGGGCTTACTCTCGACGCGCAAGCTATAAAATCTGTCGTTTCAGCGACCTGAATGAAGGAGTAGCGCCTTGAACGCCATCGTCGTCCATGCTTACGGCGGACCGGAGGTCCTGTCGTTCGAAACCGTTCCCGTCCGCCAGCCGGGTCCCGGCGAGGTGCTCGTCGCCAACAAGGCGGTGGGGGTGAACTATATCGATACCTACTTCCGCTCCGGCGTCTACAAGGCGCCGCAACTGCCCTTCGTGCTGGGCAACGAGGCGGCGGGCGAGATCGAGGCAGTCGGGGAGGGCGTCGACGAGTTCGTTCCTGGCGACCGCGTCGCCTACACCCACACGCTCGGCGCCTATGCCGAGCGCACGGTGGTGCCGGCGAAGAGCGTCGTGAAGCTCCCGGGCTCCATCGGCTTCGAGACGGCGGCGGGCAGCCTGCTCAAGGGCCTGACGGCGGAATATCTGCTGCACCGCACCTTCAAGGTCGAGCCCGGCCATACCATCCTGATCCATGCGGCGGCGGGCGGCGTCGGCCTCATCCTGACCCAGTGGGCGAAGCTGATCGGCGCCACGGTCATCGGCACGGCCGGCTCGCCGGAAAAGGTGGAGCTGGCCCGCGCCAACGGCGCTGACCATGTCATCGACTACACGAAGGAGGATTTCGTCGCCCGCGTGCGTGAGATCACGGAGGGCAGGGGCGTCGACGTCGTCTACGACGGCGTGGGCAAGGCCACGTTCCCGGCCTCCCTCGACACGCTCCGGCCGCTGGGGCTGTTCGTCAGCTTCGGCAATGCCTCGGGCGTGATCGAGGCGTTCGACATCCTGCTGCTCAGCCAGAAAGGCTCGCTCTACGCCACGCGGCCGACGCTCAACGTCTATACGGCGCACCGCGAGACGTTGCTCGAACAGGCGGAGAACCTCTTCGGAGTGATCGGCGGCGGCAAGGTGAACATCGCCGTGAACGCCCGCTTTCCCCTGCGGGAGGCCGCTGACGCGCATCGGGCGCTGGCGAGCCGCAAGACCACCGGCGCGACCGTCCTGCTGCCGTGAGATGTCGCTCAGGAGGTCCGCGTGCGCGCGGACTTCCTGTTTAAGCGCGACCAGCCGCCGTGCAGCGCGAGCAGGATCAGCGCCAGCACGAAGGGGATGAGATAGTAGAACAGGCGGAACAGTAGCACCGCGCCCAGCACACCCTCGCGCGAGAGTTGCGAAAGGGCGATCAGCATGGTGGCCTCGAACACGCCGAGCCCGCCCGGCGAATGGCTTACGATGCCCAGCATGCAGGCGAGCACGTAGATCGCCAGAAACGTCTCGAAGCTGATGCCGTGGCCGCCGGGCAGCAGCACGAACAGCACGGCGGCGCTCGCGCAGACGTCGCCCGCGCCGAGCAGCGTCTGCCCCAGCGACAGGCGGAAGCCCGGCAGGTCCAGCCGCCAGCCGCGAACGATCACGGCGCGCCGCTTCAGTGATACCCAGACGAAGTAGCCAATGAGCACCGCCAGCACACCCGCGCCCGTGAGCTGAATGACGGACGGGCGCAGATAGAGGAGGCCGCTCAGCGCCGGCGCCTCGCGGAGCAGGCTCCACGCCAGCACGCAGCCCATGCCGAGCCAGAAGGTGATGCCGGCGATGACGGTGAGCGAGGCGATCTTCCACGCCTTCAGGCCCTTGGGCGAATAGATCCAGTACCGCACGGTGCCGGACGTCACCACGGGAAAGCCGAGCGTGAAGCTCACCGCGTAGCTCGTGAAGGAGGCGAGCGCCGTGATGTGATAGGCGATGCGCTCGCCCAGCTGCCGCAACGCGAGGAAATCGTAGCCCGTCAGCAGGCTGTAGCTGATGACCGTGAACAGGGCCGCGAGACCGATCTGGCGCAGGCTGGCGGACGCCAGCGCATCGCGAAGCTGCGCCGCGTCCACCTCGTGCGCCAGATGCCACAGGGCGACGAGGGCGGCGAGGAAGATGGCCGCGCTGAGCAGCGCACCCAGCATCTGCCAGCGCTGCCGGCGGCGGATCATCGCCTGCGCCCGCTCGCGCCGGCGTTGCGAGTCGGAGACGGCGTTATCCGGCCGGGCGTCGGCGGAAACCGGACCGGCGGCGCCGGACGTCGATTCGGGAAACTGCGGATTCATTCGTGTCCCACCTGCGAGTCGCTGCCGGCAGGCGAAGCTGCTGGCACCATTGAGGTCGTCGCGTACCGGACAGGATCAACGCGGCAATCCGGTGGCGGGCCGCGCATCCCGATGCGAAACCCGCGTTTGCGCCTGCTGTAGCACAGGCGAAGGGCAGTTTAGAACAAGACTCGTGATTGGCGCACAGCATTCGGAAAGAGAGGCCGGGAGGCCGGAAAAGCGGGGTTACGCCCGCGGATCGTCGTCCGCCGGGCCATAGCCGATGCGGGGCCGTCCACCGCCGCGCCGGTCGAGCGCGAGGTCGATCACGGTCTCCACGCGCAGCAGCCGCCGGTCGATGTCGACGACGTGGTTGGCGAGCTTCTCGACCTTTTCGCCCTGCTGCCTGACCCGCTCCTCGATCAGGATGATGGAGCGGATCGCCGCCATCGCATCGCGCAACGTGCTCATGACATGCTCCTGGAGCGCTTTCCGGGTGGATGGAATCGTCTGGCCGATCGGAATACGCTGACGGACTCCGGATCGGCGCTCAGGCGGCGGTCTGTTCCGCCGCGGCTTTCTTTTCGGCGAAATAGGCGAGCGCGGTATCGAGCGCCGCCTCGGTGCGGTCGAGCTGGGCAAGCGTCGCCGCGCGCGAGGTGTGCAGCGCCTCCAGCAGCAGCGCCAGCTCCTGCTCTTCCTCCTCGCGCTTCTGCCGCGCGCCGGCCGCGGCCGGATCGAAGTTCTGCAGGCTGCGGCGCACGTATTCGGCCGTGGACACGCCGATTTCCCGCGCGCGCGCTTCCACCCGCTGCTTGTCCTGCGACGAGATGGGGACGATCAGCCGTTCGGATGCGAGAACGCTCATGACAGCCTCCTGACGATATTGCCTATGATCATGTCCATGTATAACTAGGATCGGCGCGTCCGGATTGCAAGCGGCAAAAAACCCCCGGCGCAGGAGCGGCGGGGGTTTTCGGTTTCATGCCACGGGCAGGCGAGGCGGGATCAGTCGTCCTTGCCGCCGTTCTTGTCGTCCTCGGCCTTCTGCTTGGCCTCAAGGTCCTCGCCGGTTTCCTGGTCGACGGCCTTCATCGACAGGCGCACCTTGCCGCGATCGTCGAAGCCGAGCAGCTTCACCTTGACCTTCTGGCCTTCCTTGACGACGTCCGTCACCTTGGCCACGCGCGTGGCAGCGAGCTGCGAGATGTGGACGAGGCCATCGCGGGCACCGAAGAAGTTCACGAAGGCGCCGAACTCTGCCGTCTTGACGACGGTGCCCTCGTAGATGGCGTTCAGTTCCGGCTCGGCCGCGATGGAGCGGATCCAGTTGATCGCCGCCGTGATCGACTTGGTGTCGGACGAGGCGATCTTGACCGTGCCGTCGTCGGCGATGTCGATCTTGGCGCCGGTCTTCTCCACGATCTCGCGGATGACCTTGCCGCCCGAGCCGATCACCTCGCGGATCTTGTCCTGCGGGATCTTCAGCGTCTCGATGCGCGGCGCGTATTCGCCGAGTTCGTTGCGGGCGGAGGCGAGCGCCTTCGCCATCTCGCCGAGGATGTGGACGCGGCCGCCGCGCGCCTGGTCGAGCGCGACACGCATGATCTCCTCGGTGATGCCGGCGATCTTGATGTCCATCTGCAGGGCGGTGATGCCCGCTTCCGTGCCCGCGACCTTGAAGTCCATGTCGCCGAGGTGGTCCTCGTCGCCGAGGATGTCGGACAGTACCGCGTAACGCTCACCCTCAAGGATGAGGCCCATGGCGATGCCGGCGACCGGGCGGCGCAGCGGCACGCCGGCGTCCATCAGCGCGAGCGACGTGCCGCAGACGGTGGCCATCGAGGAAGAACCGTTCGATTCGGTGATCTCCGAGACCGCGCGCAGCGTGTAGGGGAACTCATGGTGCGGCGGCAGCAGCGGATGGACCGCGCGCCAGGCGAGCTTGCCGTGGCCGATCTCGCGCCGGCCGGGCGAGCCGATGCGGCCCGTCTCGCCCACCGAGAAGGGCGGAAAGTTGTAGTGCAGCAGGAAGGTTTGCTTGCGGGTGCCTTCCAGCGAGTCGATGAGCTGCTCGTCGTCGCCGGTGCCGAGCGTCGCCACCACCAGCGCCTGCGTCTCGCCGCGCGTGAACAGCGCCGAGCCGTGGGTGCGCGGCAGGAAGCCGACCTGCGCCAGAATCGGGCGCACGGTCTTGACGTCGCGGCCATCGATGCGGACGCCCGTGTCGAGGATGTTCCAGCGGACGATCTTCGCCTGCACTTCCTTGAACACGGCCTTGACGAGTTCGGTGTCGAAACGCGGGTTCTCGCCCCCGGTGAGGGCGGTGAGCACCTTGGCCTTCGCGGCGTCGACGGCGCCATAGCGCTGCTGCTTGTCGACGATCTGGTAGGCGGCGCGCAGCTCCTGCTCGGCGATTTCGAGCACGGCGTTCTCGATCTCGGACAGGTCCCGGGAGGCGAGTTCGCGCGGCTCCTTGGCGGCCTTTTCCGCCAGGCGGATGATTGCGTCGATCACCGGCTGGAAAGCCTTGTGGCCGAACGTGACGGCGCCGAGCATGACCTCCTCGGACAGCTCCTTCGCCTCCGATTCGACCATCAGAACCGCGTCGGCGGTGCCAGAGACCACGAGGTCGAGTTCGGTGTCCTCGCGCTGCGCCAGCGTCGGGTTGAGGGTGTATTCGCCCTTGGAATAGGCGACGCGCGCGGCGCCGATCGGCCCCATGAAGGGAACGCCGGAGAGCGTAAGCGCGGCGGATGCCGCCACCATGGACAGGACGTCCGGATCGTTCTCAAGGTCATGCGTCAGCACGGTGACGATGATCTGCGTATCGTTGCGCCAGCCGTCGACGATGAGGGGGCGGATCGGGCGGTCGATGAGGCGTGAGACGAGCGTCTCATGCTCGCTCGGGCGCCCCTCGCGCTTGAAATAGCCGCCGGGGATGCGGCCGGCCGCGTAGGCCTTTTCCTGATAGTTGACGGTGAGCGGCAGGAAGTCCACGCCGGGCTTGACGTCCTTCGCGGCGACGACCGTCGCAAGCACTGTCGTCTCGCCGAGGGTGGCGAGCACGGCACCGTCAGCCTGGCGGGCGATCCGGCCCGTCTCAAGTGTCAGCTTCGTGCCGCCCCAGACGATTTCCTCTCGTTGAATATCGAACATGTCTTTCTCTCTTGCTTTGTCGCATCGCGCGACACGGTTCCGGGCGCCTGACCGCGGATCGGCCCTGCGCCCTCGGTCGGAACGCCATGAGCAAGACGGCAGGAGGCTTCATCCATCCCGGTCCGGACATCGGATTGTCCCGAAAGCGGTATCCGCTTGTCCATCCGATGCCCCGAAGCACCCTGCGATCCTGCCATGGCCGTCTTCCGGCTGAATTGCAACGCCCCTAGCAGACAGGCATTGCGTGAAAATTGTGCGACCGTCGTTCGCGGCCTTCTTATACAAAACGCCCGGGACGCAAGCCGCGCCCCGGGTGTTCAGGTCGTCATCCCACTTGAGACAAACGCGATAACGCCCTGACGCCGGGTCGTCGCACCGCTCAGCGGCGGATGCCGAGGCTGCCGATCAGCGTGCGGTAGCGCCCCTCGTCCTTGCCCTTCACGTAGTCCAGCAGCTTGCGGCGCTGGGACACGAGCTTGAGAAGGCCGCGGCGCGAATGGTTGTCCTTGGCGTGCGTCTTGAAGTGCTCCGTCAGGTTGGAAATGCGTTCGGTCAGAATGGCGACCTGCACTTCCGGCGAGCCGGTATCGTTCGGCACGCGGGCATATTCCTTGAGAAGCTCCTGCTTGCGCTCGGGAGTAATCGACATCGGGTTATCCTTTCGAAAATCTGTGGGCGCGTCAGTGCGCGCCGCTGAGGTTGAACACGCGGCGGGCAACGATCTCTCCCGCTTCCAGATCCGCCACGGCGACGAGTCGTCCCTGGCAGGTCACGGCAAGCGGGCCCTTGATGATCGGTGCGTCCCGTCCGCGCAGGAGTACGGTCTGGCCCCTTGCGAGCCTGACCGCGTCCGCCCTGTTGACGGCCAGCGCCGGGATGTCGTCCAGCGCGGTCTCAACGGGCAGAAGGACTTGCGGCAAAATTGCCTGGTCGATCTGATGATCGCCGTCCGGCTTATGACTCAATTCCTCCAGTCTCGCCAGCGAAATCGTGCGATCGAGCCGAAATGGCCCCACGCGCGTGCGGCGCAGGGCGCTGACATGGCCGTAGCAGCCGAGCGCCTGGCCAAGATCGCGCGCGATGGCGCGCACATAGGTGCCCTTGCCGCATTCGGCTTCCAGCATGCTGGTGTCACCCGTGTGCTCTGTCAGCGTCAGCCGGTCGATGACGACCGGGCGCGCCTCAAGTTCCACCACCTCGCCCTCGCGCGCCAGATCGTAGGCACGCTCGCCCTCGATCTTGATGGCGGAAAAGCGTGGCGGCACCTGCATCAGTTCGCCGGTGAAGCGGGGCAGCATGGCTTCCACGGCGGCGCGGTCCGGCCGCAGGTCGCTCCGGCGTGTGATCTCGCCTTCCGTATCGTCGGTGTTGGTTTCCGCGCCCCAGCTCACAGTGAACGAATAGGCTTTGCGCCCGTCCATCACGTAGGGCACCGTCTTCGTCGCCTCGCCGAGCGCGATCGGCAGGATGCCCGAGGCCAGCGGGTCCAGCGTGCCGGCATGGCCCGCCTTGCGCGCGTTGAAGAGACGCTTGATCACGGCCACCGCGTGGGTCGATGTCATGCCGACGGGCTTGTCGAGGATGAGCCAGCCGTTGACGTCGCGCTTGCGCCCGCGCGATTCGCTGCCCGCCCGGCGCGGCTGGCCGCGCTGCGCTCGCCCGGCTGCCTGCCTCGACGGAGCGTCGCCGGCGGCCGTGCCACCCTCGCCGCCCGGTGCTGTCTGCTCGTCCTCAGCGGTCATGGTCGCCGTCGTCATCGTCATCGTCTCTGCGGTCCTCCTGGTCGATAGATTCTTCGACAACCCGGCTGGCGCGGAGCAGGCTATCGATGTGGCTGGCCTCGTCGAATGATTCGTCGAGGCGGAAGCGGATGTCCGGCGCGTAACGCAGGTTGATGCGCTGCGCGACCTCGGTGCGGATGAGGCGGCGGTTGCGCTCCAGCGCCGCGAGCACCGGCTTCGAATCCTTGCCGCCCAGCGGAATGATATAGGCCGTGGCGAGCCGCAGGTCAGGCGACATGCGCACCTCGGGCACCGTGATGACATGGGAGGCGAGCACGTCGTCATGGACCTCGCCACGCATCAGGATTTCCGCAAGAGCATGACGCACGAGTTCGCCCACGCGCAAACCGCGCTGGCTGGGGCCGGAGCCCGCATCGAATTTCCTTCGGGACATTTATTTCTTATCCCCCGGGGTCGGACCGGGGCCTTTCCATTTTTCGTAACGATATCAGCAATGAAGGAGGGGGAATGCCCCCTCCGGATCGGTCTGTCACAGCGTCCGGCGGATTTCCTCGACGGTGTAGCATTCGATGATGTCGCCCACGCGCATGTCCTGATAGCTCTCGAAGGACATGCCGCACTCCTGGCCGGCCACGACTTCCTTCGCGTCGTCCTTGAAGCGCTTGAGCTGCGACAGCTTGCCTTCGTGGATAACGACGTTGTCGCGGATGAGGCGCACATGCGCGCCCCTCTGCACCACGCCGTCGGTGACGAGGCAGCCGGCCACCTTGCCGACCTTGGAGACGTTGAAGATCTCCCGGATTTCGGCATTGCCGAGGGTGTGCTCGCGCAGCGTCGGCGCCAGCATGCCCGACATCGCCGCCTTCACGTCATCCACGAGGTTGTAGATGATGTTGTAGTAGCGGATTTCGATGCCGGCCCGCTCGGCCGATTCGCGCGCTTCCTTGTTGGCGCGCACGTTGAAGCCGATGACCACCGCGCCGGAGGCTTCCGCCAGCGTGATATCCGATTCGGTGATGCCGCCGACGCCGGAATGGATGATGCGCGCCGCGACTTCTTCGTTGCCCGCCTTCTCCAGCATGCCGACGATGGCCTCCGCCGAGCCCTGCACATCCGCCTTGACGACGAGCGCGAACTCCTTGCGGCCCGCGCCCTCCTTGAGGTCGCGCATCATGTCGGCGAGCGAGCGCGCCGCGCCCGCGCCGCGCACGGCCGCGAGGTCGCGCTTCTGGCGGATGCGGTAGCCGGTGATCTCGCGCGCCCGCGCCTCCGACTCGACCACGGCCACGCGGTCGCCCGCCTCGGGCGTGCCGTTGAAGCCCAGGACCTCGGCGGGAACGGACGGGCCGGCTTCCCTGATCTGCGCGCCCGTGTCGGCGATCAGCGCGCGCACGCGGCCCCATTCGGCGCCGGCGACCACGATGTCGCCAACCCGGAGCGTGCCGCGCTGCACGAGGACGGTGGCCACCGGGCCGCGCCCGCGATCGAGCTTGGCCTCGATGACCGTGCCTTCCGCCGAATGGCCGGCATTAGCCCTCAGCTCCAGGATTTCCGCCTGAAGCTGCAGGCCTTCCAGCAGCTTGTCGAGATTGGTGCCGACCTTGGCCGAAACCTCGAACTCGAGCGTCTCGCCGCCCATCGACTCGACCACGACGCCGTGCTGGAGCAGTTCCGTGCGCACGCGCTGCGGATTGGCATCCGGCTTGTCGATCTTGTTGATCGCGACGATCATCGGCACCTGCGCCGCATTGGCATGGTTGATGGCCTCGATCGTCTGCGGCATCACGCCGTCGTCCGCCGCCACGACCAGCACCACGATGTCCGTGACCTTCGCGCCGCGCGCGCGCATCGCGGTGAAGGCGGCGTGGCCGGGGGTGTCGATGAAGGTGATCTTGCCGCCGAGCGGCGAGGTCACCTGATAGGCGCCGATGTGCTGTGTGATGCCACCGGCCTCGCCGGAAACCACGTTCGCGTGGCGGATGGCATCGAGCAGCGACGTCTTGCCGTGGTCGACGTGACCCATGATGGTGATCACCGGCGGACGCGGCTCCAGATCGCCCTCGTCGTCGGGCCGCGCATCGAAAAGGCCTTCCTCGACGTCCGATTCGGCGACGCGCTTCACGGCGTGGCCGAGTTCCTCGGCGATGAGCTGCGCGGTGTCGGCGTCGATCACGTCGGTGATCTTGTGCATCTCGCCCTGCTTCATCAGCAGGCGAATCACGTCGACTCCGCGCTCGGCCATGCGCAGCGCAAGCTCCTGGATCGTGATCGTCTCGGGAATGATCACCTCACGGCTGATCTTTTCTTTAGGCTCGACGATCTGTTGGCCACGCATGCGCTGCTGGCGGCGGCGATAGGCAGCGACCGAGTGCGTGCGCTCGCCGTCATCGCCGGCTGTCGCGGCCGCGACCGTCAGACGCCCGCGGCGCTTTTCCTCGCCAGCGCCCTTGGCCGGGGGCAGGGCGGGGCGCGGCGCGGCGCCTGCGCCGGGACGGCGCCCCGCGCGCGCTCCTTCACTTTCATCCGTATTCGCAACGGCGCGGCTGCGCGCGGGCGTCGCGGTTGCCGGCGCGCCCGTTGTGGTACGACGGGGCGCGGCCTGTTCCGCCGCCGGCGTGGAAGCCGTTGCGCCTGCAGCCTTCTCGGCCCGTTCGGGCGCACGCGCGGCGCGTGGTGCCCCGGCCGCCTGGCCGGCGTCCGCGCCGAGACGACGGCGCGCTTCCTCTTCCGAGCGGCGCTTGAGTTCCTCTTCCTGCCGCCGGCGCTCTTCTTCCTCGCGCTTGCGCGCCTCGGCCGCCTCGCGCTCGATCTTCTCGCGCGCTTCGCGTTCGGCCCGCAGCTTCGCTTCCTCAACGGCGCGGCGGCGCTCCTCCTCCTCGCGCTTCCTCGCCTCGGCGAGTGCGTGGAGACGTGCGTCCCGCTCGTCATCGGTCAGCGTGCGCAGCACGACGCCGGAGCCGCCGCGCTGGCCGCCCGCGCGGCCACCGGGGCGTCCGCCGCCGGCACGTCCGCCGGGACCCTGGCCGGGCCGCCCCTGCGGCGCCGGAGGCGTGCGAACGGGCGCAGCCGGAGCAACGCGCGAAGGCGCCGCAGGCCGCGCGGCCTGTGCCGGCACAGCCGCAGGCGCTTCCTTCGGCGCGGGAGCCTTCACAACCGGCGCGGCAGTGGGGGCAGCCGGCGCTGCCGCAGCCGGAGCAACGGAAACAGGCGCGGATTCAGCGGGAGCTGCGGCGGCAGGAGCAGGAGCCGGTGCAGCGGGGGCGGGTGTCGGCGCCGGCTGGGCAACGGGCTTCTCCGGCGCCGCCGCGGCGACAGGCTGGCTCGGCGCGGGCGCAACGGCGGGCGCCGCCGGCGCAGGTGCTGCAGCGGGGGCCGGTTTCACGGCAGGCGCGGGGGCAGCCGTCGCGGGGGGGGCTTCCTTAGCCTCGGCGGGTGCGATCACCCGGCGCTTCACCTTCTCCACCACCACGGCCTTGGTCCGCCCGTGTGAGAAACTCTGGCGCACGACGCCCTGTTCGACAGGGCGCTTCAGCGTCAGCGTCTTCGAGGGCGTCACGCTCAGCGTCTTGTCGTTCGGGTTCTTCGTATCTGTCATTCCGTCGGTGTCCTGCGCCTTCGCGTTCATTCTTGCCCCATGATCGCCTCGCCGGCCGGCTCTCCGCCCGACGCGCCCCCGGTTTGGGGCGTCACCGATGTGGCGTGAGCCTCGTGCCGAGGCGTCGAAAAACCTGTCATGCAATAACGGGCCAGTCTGTGCCAGCGCGTCATAAAACCGTCGCTTCCCGATCCGGCGACAAGAGCTGCATGTATCACATGTGTGCGCCCCAAAGCCAAATCCAAATGCGATCCCTCAAAACAATCAATGATCGGAATAGTATCCGATCGTTCATTGTGGCCGCGATGCAACGCCTGTGCCAGCTTGCGCCGGCCATCGGGCGCGGCCTCCCGTGCGTGGAGGAGCGCCGCGATCGACGTCCTGCCGTCCGGGTTCGCCGCGAGTGCCTCGACCTTGCCGAAGCCGGTCACTGCCGCGCCTGCCTTGTTGGCGAGCGACAGCGCCTGCAGCACGTCGCGGCACAGCAGCCCCTCGACGTCGTCGGCCAGTGTCGGCGAGGCCTTCACCCCCGCCTTCAGCGACCGCGCGAACGTCTTGCGGCGCACGGCCTCGGAAACGGCTTCCCGTGTCGCTTCGATCCAGACTCCGCGTCCCGGCAGGCGGGCGCGGATGTCCGGCACCACCGATCCGTCAGGCCCGGCGACGAAGCGAATCATCGCCTCCTTCGCCATCGGCCGGCGTGACAGTGCGCAAGTCCTGCTGTCTTCTTCCCTGCGGCTGCTGTCCTCGTGCGCGGGCAAGTCTCCTTCGGACGTTGGCAAACCTGTCTCCTTACGCCTGCGGCGCCTCGTGTCCGGCGTCCTCGTGCTCCGTTTCCTCTTCCTCTTCCCCGCCGGTTTCCGGCAGGGCGTCGATCCAGCCAACAGCCACACGGGCAGCCATGATCATGTTCTCGGCGTCCTGACGCGAGATTTCGAAACCGTCGAGAATGCCCTTGTGGCGGGTAACTTCCTGCCCCTTGCGCTCCGACCAGCCGGCGAGTTCGTCCGTCGCGCAGCCAGCGAGGTCCTCGATGGTGCGGATGTCGTTCTCGCCAAAGGCGACGAGCATCGCCGTGGTGACGCCATCGATGTTGCGCAGTTCATCCTCCACGCCGAGTTCCTTGCGGCGCTCATCCTGCTCCGCCTCCACCCGCGCCAGATAGTCCTGCGCACGCGACTGGATTTCGGCTGCCGTCTCCTCGTCGAAGCCCTGGATCGCCGTCAGCTCCCCGAGTTCGACGAAGGCGATTTCCTCTACGGAGCGGAAGCCCTCGGACGCCAGCAGCTGGCCGACCACCTCGTCGACATCGAGCGTATTCATAAAGGTGGCGGTGCGCTCGGCGAATTCCTTCTGGCGGCGCTCCGATTCCTCGTGCTCCGTCAGGATGTCGATGTCCCAGCCGGTGAGCTGCGAGGCGAGCCGCACGTTCTGGCCGCGCCGGCCGATGGCGAGCGAAAGCTGCTCATCCGGCACCACGACCTCGATGCGCTCGGAATCCTCATCGAGCACGACCTTCATCACCTCGGCGGGCTGAAGCGCGTTGACGATGAAGGTCGCCGAATCCTGCGACCATGGGATAATGTCCACTTTCTCGCCCTGCAGCTCCTGTACCACGGCCTGCACGCGCGAGCCGCGCATGCCGACGCAGGCGCCGACCGGGTCGATGGACGAATCGCGCGAGATGACGGCGATCTTGGCGCGCGAGCCCGGATCGCGGGCGACGGCCTTGATCTCCACGACGTTGTCGTAAATCTCCGGCACTTCCTGCGCGAACAGCTTCGCCATGAATTGCGGATGGGTGCGGGAGAGGAATATTTGCGGCCCGCGTGTCTCGCGGCGCACGTCATAGACATAGGCGCGAATGCGGTCGCCCGGGCGGAAGGTCTCGCGCGGAATCAGCTCGTCGCGGCGCACGATGGCTTCTGCGCGGCCCATGTCGACGATGACGTTGCCGTATTCCACCCGCTTGACGACGCCATTGATGATCTCGCCGATGCGGTCCTTGTATTCCTCGTACTGGCGGTCGCGCTCGGCTTCGCGCACTTTCTGCACGATCACCTGTTTGGCCGACTGTGCGGCGATGCGGCCGAAGTCGAACGGCGGTAGCGTGTCGGAGATCGAATCACCGATCTGGGCGGCCGGGTTGTGGCGGCGCGCCTCGATCAGGCTGATCTGCGTCGCCGGACTATCGAGGTCGGCATCGTCCACCACGAGCAGGTGGCGAGACAGCCGCAGCTCACCCGTGCGCGGATCGATTTCCGCGTGGATGTCGGTCTCTGCTCCGTAGCGCGACCGGGCCGCCTTGGCGATGGCGTCTTCCATGGCCTCGATGACGATGGCGCGGTCGATCGCCTTCTCGCGGGACACCGCATCGGCGATCTGCAGAAGCTCAAGCCTGTTGGCGCTGACGGTCATCCGCCACTCCTTCCGTATGGGGTCTTGCTGTGGGTACCTGCTTTGCCGGCGGCCTTGCCCTTGCGCGCGGAAGGCCCGCCGGAGGGGCCGGGCGCTTCCGGCGCGTTGTCGTTGTCCGCCTCTTGCGGGAGCGTCCCGTCATCGTCGGCCTCGACGTCCGGCGATTGCGCATCGGCGGCCCGCGCTGCGCGCAGCGCTTCCCGCACCAGCGCGTCGGTCAGCACCAGCCGCGCCGCGCCAATGCTGCGCAAGGGAAGCGCGACCACTGGTTCCTGCCCTTCCGCCGCGTCGGGCAGTTCGACGAGCGCCTCGTCTCCCCGCACGCCGCGCAGCACGCCACGAAAACGCTTGCGGCCATCGAGCGGCAGCGCGAGATCGATGCGCGCCTCGTGGCCCGTCCAGCGGATGAAATCGCCGGCGCGCACCAGCGGGCGATCGATGCCGGGCGACGAAATTTCAAGGTTGTAATGACCCTCGATGGGATCCTCGAGGTCGAGCACCGGCGACAGCGCGCGGCTGACGGTCTCGCAATCGTCGACACTCATGCTGCCGTCGGGCAGTTCCGCCATGATCTGGACGGTGCAGCCGTTCTGTGCCGTCACCTTGACGCGCACCAGCCGGTAGCCGATATCCGCCAGCACGGGTTCGACGATCGCGGCCACCCGTGCGGCCACGCCGGTTTCGGTGATCAGGCGCGGGTCCTGCAGCGGTGGGTTGTTGGCGGTCGGTTCCATTGGCTCTCGTTACGGACTCTTGTGCGCGCAGCGCAGGTGCCTCCGCGGTGCGGAACCGGCTCCGGAGCTGCATCCAGACAGGGAAAGGCCAATACAAAAAGGAGCGGTCCCGACGGAACCACTCATCGTAACAGCCCATATGAACCATCTGATGTGATAACGTATAATAGTCACGCAGCCCCGCCGGCGCAAGTCCTGATTCGGACATCGGCCAAAATTGCCCGGCGGACGGGGCCCGCGCGCCTTCGGGCAGTGGGAATCAACGTATTGACGCGCTGCAGCGATGTTTCGATTTGACATGCGCCGCCAAGCCGATTAACCGGATCGCTCCCAATGAAAGTGGAGTGACAGCAACCGTGGCGAAACCGGAACTCGGCACGAAGCGCCAATGCCTGAGCTGCGGCGCCAAGTTTTACGATCTGAACAGGGACCCGATCGCGTGCCCGAAATGTGGCGCGCTCTTTCAGGTTTCCTCGGCGCGCGCGGTTCCCCCGCCTGCCGATGACGTGGACGACGACGAGGCCGTGCTGGAGCCGGGCGCCGTCGATCTCGTGTCGCTCGACGATGTCGCGGCACAGGAAGATACGCCCGAATCGACCGGCGATGACGACGACGATATCGACATCGGGGAAAGCCTTCCCGACGACGAGGAACCCTTCCTCACCGACGATGATGAGGAAAATGACGATGTCTCCGATCTCATCGATGGGGATATCGGCACCGACGATGAAAATTGAAGGTGCTTTGCCAGCATTCGGGGCTTGAGCCTGGCGAAAGTTGGCGCTATAGAGGCCGCTACTGATTCATCGGCGGTCAGCGGCGCGGTGCTTCCCAAGGTGCCGCGCGTTTCAGTTGGGGTCATAGCTCAGTTGGGAGAGCGCTTGAATGGCATTCAAGAGGTCGGCGGTTCGATTCCGCCTGGCTCCACCATTTTTCCCTTCCGGGTGCGTATCGCCCGAGGGTAGCGGTCTCCCCCTTCCATAACGGGGCCGGGACCGATTGTCGAAAACCGGGGCGTCTTCCCAAAGCGCCGCGTTTCAGTTGGGGTCATAGCTCAGTTGGGAGAGCGCTTGAATGGCATTCAAGAGGTCGGCGGTTCGATTCCGCCTGGCTCCACCAGAACTCCCAAGCTCTACATTATAGAACGCCGGACGATATAGAGCGCCCGTCTTGGGCGGCGCCTTTTTCCGAACCTTACATTCCGCCAGTTTCGCCGTAAGGCGCTTCGTCTGTCCGTGTCCTGCGAGATCGCAGGCGCCGCCGGCCAAGCGTCATCGCGGAATGAGCCATTTTCCGAGGGCTCATCCAGCGAAACGTATATGTCAGGTTCAGTGACGCATGTACCGACACATTACATAAAGAGTGATCCGCCAATCCCCGGCGCGCAACTGGATTGATATTCGGCTTATTGATCCGCCACACGCTGTGTGATCGGCCGGGTGTAGTTCGCATCATGCGGGCGCGGTGACGGTGTTTGTATTCAGACTGTCGGCAACCGGATTCATGCAAAGATGCTGTCAGACATATGACATAAACACGATGAGATGTATCGAAGTCGGAAACAATCCGGAAAACCATGAAGATGGTCTGTTAACGCGCCGTCGGATCTCTGTGGGGGCCGAATATTTGGAAGCCCAATCCGTGAACGCGCGCAGCAACTTGCGCGTGGAATATTGTAGTCCGGCAGCCCGTTGCGAATGCAAATCGAATCGCCATTCTGTACAAGATATAATATGGTTAATTTCCAGTAAATATTTGTTTCCGCGGTTCTTTGTGTGGTGCAAATTCGCAACAGCATGACGATTTCACGATCAAAAGGGACGGTTTCCTACATTTCCGGCTAAGGCCGGCCATGCGGGTCGTTGCGTAGCGGCGCGACTCTGGGGTATAGCAGTTCACTAAGGTGCGAGGGGGCTTCCGTCTCGCCGAAGCGCCTTTGAACATGAGAAAGAAGGGATCCAGTTATGGCTCTTACCGATAGTGTAATCATTGCTCGCTACCAGGGCATTCTGCGCAAGACGCCGACTGCCGACCAGGTGGCGTCCCTGAAGGGGCTTTATGCAACCGAGGCGGCGCTCGACAACGCTCTGCTGACCACGGCTGTCGCGAACGTCAATCCCGTTGTGCTCCTCTATCAATCGGCCTTCGGTCGCGTTCCGGACGCTGACGGCCTCAACTTCTGGGTCGCCAAGTTCAATGGCGGCGCCGGCGCGACCCTCGACTCGATCGGCAATGAGTTCTTCAACTCGAAAGAGTGGGGCATCATTTTCGATCAGAACTCCCCCGCTCTCATCATTCAGCAGCTCTACCAGAACATCCTCGGCCGTAACGCTGACACGGCTGGCCTGACCTGGTGGGTTGAGCAGTACAACAACGGCGTCTTCACTCTCGCTCAGATCGCTGTTCGCTTCGCCGTCTCCGACGAGCTGACGGACAAGTTCGAAGAAGCCATCTCCGATCTGCTGGTCGACTCTGCCAACAACGCTGGCAAGCTCGACGCGACCGAGACCCTGTGGGACTGGATCCCCGACGCTCCTCCGCCGGCTGGTGAGCTGCATAACCTGACCAAGGGCGCCGACACGATCGCGCTCGGCGTGAACGATACGGTCAAGGGCTTCTCGGACAGCACGCAGAACAGCGGCAACCAGGACACCTACAACGGCAACGACTCGATCACGGGCACCGTTGGCGGCAACAACAAGTTCGAGCTGTCCGTCAACGGCAACGTGACGCAGCAGGGCACCGTCCGCAACGTTGACCTCGTCGCCGTGCAGGCCGGTTCGCAGGCCACCACGCTCAACGTTTCCAACTGGACCGGCATCAAGACGGTCGAGCTGAACCAGATCAAGGCCGACTTCACGCTGGAAGACATCCAGCAGGGCGCGACCCAGATCAACATCAACGACAAGACCCAGAGCGCGCACACGATCAAGCTGAACTACGACTCGAACGAGTTCGGCGGCGTGGCCAACATCGGTGTCAAGGAGACGTTCGCTACCGTCGTCGCCCAGACCGCCGACATCCAGAACGGCGCTGTCAAGACGATCAACCTGTCGATCAACGACACGGCTGGCCACGACTCGACGCTGGCTGACCTCGTCGGCCACAAGACCGAGACGCTGAACATCACCGGCGGCTACGCTGGCGGCAAGTTCAAGATCACGGGCGCGCTCGACAAGACGCTCACGAAGATCGACGCTTCGACGGTTCTGTCGAACCTCGACCTGAACGTCAGCGAGACCGGCCGCAAGGCGCTCGAAGTCACGCTCGGCAAGGGCAACGATCTGCTCCGCACCGGCGACACGCTGAACAGCAACGACGTCCTCAAGGGCGGCGAAGGCAGCGACGTTCTCTCGGCCGTGTTCACCTCGGGTGCGACCCGCTCGCCGACCGTCTCGGGCTTCGAGAAGTTCGACCTGACGTTCAACGCGAACACCGTTCTGAACTTCGAGAACGTTGACGACGTTGCGACGATCCTCATCCAGCCGAGCTCCAACCCGTTCCGTCTCCACGAGCTGGATTCGACGGTCAAGACGCTCGACGTCGAGGGCCGTCAGGCCAACTCCACGCATCAGATCTACTACGCTGACGATGCGCGGAACAGCAACCTGCAGGTGAACTGGAACAACGACTCCGGTTCGAACGACGGTAACTGGGAATCGAAGTACCTCGGCCAGTGGTCGGGTTCCGACGGCGCGGGCACGCTCGACGTGGAAAACGCCGGCGAGTTCCACTTCACGCACTCGGGTGAATTCTCGACGTTCTTCACGGCTCGCTCCCTCGACATCACGGAAGATGCCTGGCAGTTCGACATCTACCTCAAGGACGCGGTGACCCGCGTGCTGACGGTGGAGAACACCGGTCAGGGCGACCTCGTGCTGGCTGGCAACACTGGCGAAAGTAGCGCCAAGATTCCGAGCTGCGGTTGCAGTGTCGGTTACTCGTGGCAGAACCTGGCCGATATCGGCGGCACCAACAAGGTGACCCAGCTGTCGTTCAAGACCACCGACACGGGCAACATCGAGCTGCGTGACGTTCGCAACGTTGCCGCGCTGCGCAACTTCACGGTTGACGCCAGCAACGCCGGCGACATCTTCATCAACAGCATCGGTGCGGCTCAGGGCCTGTTCGCCGGCGTCGACAACCCGGCCAGCTTCAATGCGGCTCTCCGTCTGGAGACGATCGACATCTCTGCTTCGCAGAAGGCGATCGCCAACGTCAACTACATCAACGGGCTGTACAACGAGAGCAGCCAGTGGGTGTCGAACGGCGCCACGATCTCCACGATCAACCTGACCGCCCAGAACGCTTCGGAAGCCAACCTGTGGGGCCTCTCCGCCGGTGACGTCGAGAACGTTGCGATCAACGTCTCGAACGGCGCTTCGGTCGGCGTCGAAAAGTGGCAGCTGGTGAACGACGAGGATCAGGGCAACAGCCTCGGTTCCGTGATCGCCAAGGGCGCGGGCGAGCTCAACGAGGGTTCCTGGCACAGTTCGCTCGGCAACCTGTCTGCCGGCAACTACTGGGACTTCACGAACCAGTCCATCGCCAAGCTCGACTTCAGCGGCCTGACGAAGGATGCGGTCCACGTTGACTTCTCCAACGACAACGACGGCGTGGTCTTCACCGGCACCAACGGCAAGGATCTCGGCGACAAGGGTTGGGTCGGCAAGCTGTCGTACAACTACAGCGGTTTGGCTGCCGCCGTTGACGTCGGCAACGACGCCACCGACACCAACGTCTACGGCATCGGCAACGTCTCGCACGTGGCGAGCGTGAACCGGGACAACAACGTCCTGGCTTACACGATCGACCTCGGCAAGGCTGACGGCGACTGGGTCATCGGCGGCAACGGCAATGACGTGATCAGGCTGGGCGGCGGCAACGACTTCGCTTACGGCGGCGCCGGCCACAACCAGATCTACGCTGTGTCGGGCACCAACTACATCGTCACGGGCCTCGTCGGCACGAACGAGATCTGGGCTGGCACGGGTCAGGACTTCATCTTCCTGAACAATGCGTCGGCTGACGTTGCCGGCAAGTCCGGTCCGAACGTCGTCAACGACTTCACGGCTGGTCAGGACAAGCTGATCATCGACATCAGCGATGTCGAGGCCAAGGCTGACGCCAACCTCGTGTGGACGTACGACGCCGATCTCGCCGCGTTCCCGGATCAGTATCGTGCGGCCGAGTACATCACCGTCAACTCCGCCACGAACGTGAGCGGCACGGGTGCGAACATCATCGCGCTCGATCGTCAGGGTACGTTCCAGGATTACACGGACGTTCTCACGGCGATCCAGGGTGGCGGCGACCTCGAGATCTCGACCTTGCGCGGTTCCTCGTTCCATGTGGGCGATGCTCTGACGCTGGCCTGGCACGACCAGGAAGGCGACCTGCACCTCAGCCTGGCCAAGGTCACGACGCTCCAGACCATCCCCGGCAACGGCGCGCAGACCTACAACTTCCAGCTCTTCGACGTTGCGGAGCTGGTCGGTCAGACGAGCTGGATCAACTGGCAGAGCGACCTGCTCTTCACGGCCTGATCAGCCTGAACAAAGAATCCCTTCTTTTCAGGGGGCCCCGGCGTACGCGCCGGGGCTTCTTTTTTGGAGCATGATTTCTTGGAGCATGACTCGGTCTGAAAAGATCGCAGCGCGCTCTTCAGGTTTTTATCTTGAGTGAATTCTTATTGTCCGGATGATCTCGGCCGATCGAGGCGTGTCCTGATATTGCGGCACGTCATGGGGGCTATCGGCGTTACGCTATAATCAGGCCGGCCCTCCTGTATGAGTGGTGACTCATCAGGCCAATGCTCCCGGTCTTCGACCGATTCCACGCGGGCTTTCTCAGGCGCGGCGCCAGCCCGGGATGTCGTCGATGGGGTTAAAGCAATTTAGGCAAAAATGAACACGGCTTTTGCGTAAAAGCAAAAAGTTAGACTATTGTTGTGTTTCAACGAAACATAGAAATGGTCTAACTCATTGGAAACAGGCGTAAAAGATCCTGACTTCCCGGAGGTCCCGACGCGCGTCGGGACCTCTTTTTTACTCGCATAAGTTGTAAAGATAGGTTATCAAAAAAACGTGAGCATAAGAATGTCACATAGGACTAGCTTACTTGATCAGCGTCAACGTAAATAAACACAACCGTGACATGTTGTCGCCATTCGTTTACAAGAAACGGGCGGAACATGACATTTGAGAATGCGGGCTGAAGCAGTCGGTCCGTGGAGCGTAACTTGTCGTTCCGGTACCAACAGCAGTACGGGAAGCTTCATGGCGGTTCAAGACGTAAATGGAAGCGCGGTGCTTTCGTCGCTGACGACGACCGACCTCGCCGGGCTGTCTCAGCCCGAGTTCCGAGCCATAGCAACGCCCCGGGGCCGCACTGGCGTGCGGTTGGAGGTGACTTTCTGGCGGGCGCTGGCGAACCTTTGCGAGCGAGACAGCCTGCCGATGCCCCTGCTGGTGGCGAGCATCGTGGAAAGTGCGCGCAGGCAGGGGATCAACGCCACCAGCGCCCTGCGCTGCTATGTCGTTCACCGCCTCGTCCGTGAGGCCGCAGCCGTCAAGGCTGTCAGTACAGTTGCCCAGAGAATACAACTTTTGATAGCCGCTCCCATCCCCTCTATTGCGCTGACGGGGAGAGGTGACATCATTTGTACAAACATTGAGTTTATCAAGTACTTGCGTATACATGAAGACTCGGCCTTTTCCGACAGCGCGCTGAAGCTCGAATTCGACGTCCCCATCGACGCGCTGGTGTCCGCCATCCAGACGCGCGGCCGGGTTGAGAGCGGCCTGAACATCGCATACGGCGCCATCGGCCGCCGTACGATCGCGCGCGTGGTGCCCGTGCCGCCGCTTCCCGCCGAGGCGCTCGTCGCTTACGTCCTGCAGTGAAAACCTTGCCTGAGGCCGGTTGCGCGGGCATCCCGATGTCCGCGCAACTGCTTTCATGGCGCATCCAGGAGCGCAGTCCGCGGGGCGGTCTCGGGGCGGAGCTAAACCATCGGCGGCGGGATTTTCGGAAAGACGTCGGTTTTCGGGGGTTCGTATAAATGGGTATACGTTTTTTGGGCCGAAACCACCAGAGGTTGTAATTTATGTAACTTTTAGTTGCTGTGTGATTATTTTGTAAGTTGTTTTTAAGGTGGGTTTCAAGTATCCGTTCCTCAGTTTGACTGAAATCAGGACAGGATGCCCCCGCCATGGCTAAACGGCCCACGCAGACCAATACGCCCTCGCAGCCCACCAATCCCGCCAATCCTTCGCAGAACGTGATCGGCGCGACCGCCCGGCATGACGTCTACGAGAAGGGTCTTGGCAACCGGCCCGATCTCGGCTCCGAGTATTGGGGCAACACGGAATTCGCGGAAGGCGCCGTCGGCATTCCGATGTCGCCGGTTTTGAATAGTTTTCGCACCCTCACCATCGGCGACAAGTCGGTGCCGCTGAGCAACGCGGTGGGGCAGACGTTCGACACGCAGTACGGCAAGCTCACCGTCACCGGCTACGACACGCGCACCGGTGCCCTGAGCTACCGCTACGAACTCACCACCAACGTGTACGATCAGCCGAACGCGACCGAATCGGACCTGGTGACGATTCGTGTTCAGAACTACAAGGGGGGCGCCACGGAATGCCTCGTGCAGTTCGACATCATCGACGACACGCCGGATGCGCGTAACGATACGGATACCGTGAAGTCCGGCACCTGGGTGGAAAAGGGCAACGTCATCTCGGGTGACGGCACGAACGAGGGCCTGAGCGGCGCCGGTGCGGACACCAAGGGCGCCGACGGCGCACGTGTGACGCATATCGTGTCGAAGACGAATACCGAGAAGTCCGTCTCCAGCAACGGCGAGACGGAAATCAAGGGCGAGTACGGCACGCTGAAGATCAAGGCGGACGGTTCCTATACCTACACGCGCGATTACAACACGAAGGGCGGTGTCGAGGACGTGTTTACCTACACGCTCACCGACGGGGACACGGATGCCGACAAGGCGACGCTGACGATCAAGATCGACGACTTCACGCCCGTGTTGACGCTCACCGACGTCAACGTGGCTGTCGACGAGGACGACCTGTCCAACGGTTCGGACACCTCGAAGGAGTCCGTTGCGGTTTCGAAGTCCTTCTCGTTCACGTCGTGGGACGGCGTCAGCTCGTTGACGGTCCAGCTGGATAACGGCACCGAGGTCGAGGTCTTCAAGAACGGCGCCTTCCAGTCGAACAAGGAAATCGTCACGCCTCACGGCACGCTGAAGTTCACCGGCGGTACGTGGGACCCGGCCAACGGCAAGGGCACGGTGAGCTACACCTATACGCTGACCGACGACCTCGACCACACCAACGGCAACGGCGAGAACACGTTCGTCGAGAACTACACCGTCAAGCTGAAGGACGTCGACGGCGATGCCGCCGCGCAGCAGAAGTTCACGGTCACGATCACCGACGACGTGCCGGACGCGAAGAACGACACCGACACGGTGAAGTCCGGTACGTGGGTGGAGAAGGGCAACGTCATCACCGGCGAGGGCACGAACGAGGGCCTGAATGGCGCCGGTGCCGACGTCAAGGGTGCCGACGATGCGGCCGTGGCGCTGATCGAGTCGGCGACGGTTGCCGCGAAGGCGGTGTCGTCGTCCGGCGAGACGGATATCGCCGGCCAGTACGGCACGCTGAAGATCGCTGCTGACGGCTCCTACACCTACACGCGCGACGCTGGCACGCCCGGCAACGTCGATGACGTGTTCACCTACACGCTGAAGGACGGCGATGGCGACACGGATGCCGCCAAGCTGACGATCAAGATCGATGACTTCACGCCCGTGCTGACCCTCACCGGCGCCGATGTTGCCGTGGACGAGGACGACCTGTCCGGCGGTTCGGACACGTCGAAGGAGTCCGTTGTGGTTTCGAAGTCCTTCTCGTTCACGTCGTGGGACGGCGTCAGCTCGCTGAAGGTCCAGCTGGGGAACGGCACCGAGGTCGAGGTTCTCAAGAACGGCGCCTTCCAGTCGGGCAAGGAAATCGTCACGTCTCACGGCACGCTGAAGTTCACTGGCGGAAACTATGACGCGCCGAACGGCACGGGCACGGTGAACTACACCTACACCCTGACCGATAACCTTGCGCATACCAATGGCAACGGCGAGAACACGCTGGTCGAGAACTACACTGTCAAGCTGGAGGATGCCGATGGCGATCCGGCAACGCAGCAGAACTTCACGGTCACGATCACCGACGACGTGCCGGACGCGAAGGACGACACGGACACGGTGAAGGTCGGCACGCAGAGCGAGACGGGTAACGTCATCACCGGCGAAGGCACGAACGAGACCAAGGGCGGCGCCGGCACGGACGTCAAGGGTGCCGACGGCGCGGCGGTGACGCAGATCGAGTCGGCGACGGGCGGCACGAAAGCCGTCTCGACCACCGGCACGACGGAAATCGCCGGCCAGTACGGCAAGCTGAAGATCGATGCTGACGGCTCCTACACCTACACGCGCAACGCCGGCACGCCCGGCAACGTCGATGACGTGTTCACCTACACGCTGAAGGACGGCGACGGTGACGCGGATACGGCCAAGCTGACGATCAAGATCGAGAACGGCACGCCTGTCCTGAGCCTGACCGCTGCCAACATCGCCGTGGATGAGGACGACCTGTCCAACGGTTCCGACACGCAGAAGGAGCTCGTGGCGGTTTCGAAGTCCTTCTCGTTCACGTCGTGGGACGGCGTCAGCTCGCTGAAGGTCCAGCTGGGGAACGGCACCGAGGTCGAGGTTCTCAAGAACGGCGCCTTCCAGTCGGGCAAGGAAATCGTCACGTCTCACGGCACGCTGAAGTTCACTGGCGGAAACTATGACGCGCCGAACGGCACGGGCACGGTGAACTACACCTACACCCTGACCGATAACCTTGCGCATACCAATGGCAACGGCGAGAACACGCTGGTCGAGAACTACACTGTCAAGCTGGAGGATGCCGATGGCGACCCGGCCGTGCAGCAGAAGTTCACGGTCACGATCACCGACGACATACCGGAGGTCGCGATTCTCGCGGCGGACAACGACGATACGGTTGCCGAGTCGGCGACGGTCTCCGGCAAGTGGAAGCTGATCGAGGGTGCCGACGGCGTGACGGTCGGGGCTGGCGGCGGTCTGACCGTCACCATCGATGGTGAAGCCTCCTCCCGCGACATTACCTATGGCCAGAATATTGTTATCGCCGGCAAGGGCACGTTGACGTTCAATGCGCCTGGCCTCAACAACGAGGGCACCTGGACGTTCCAGGCCGCCGACGACGTTGATCCGACCAAGGCGGAACTGAAGTTCACCATCAATGTTCTCGACACCGATGGCGATCCCGACAGCGATCTGACCGACAACGACCACACCATCACCATCACCCAGAAGGGCCCCGTTCCGGGCGTGCTTGTCGTCGGCTCGAACGACGGCGACAAGACGGGCACCACCACCGAGCATACGGTTGTACCGCCGTCGTATCCTACGGATAAGGGACGGATCGACGGCACGAACGGGGACGATCTGCTTGTCGGCGATCCGGGCGGCTTTGTCACTACGCAGGGCAAGACGGTAAATGTCGCCTTTGTGCTCGATACGTCCGGCAGCATGGGCAATGCGTGGGGCGGTTCCAACAGGCTCACCCTGCTGCAATCGGCAGTCAACAAGGTAATCGACGATCTCTCGACGTCGGGTGCCACCGCTGTCAAGCTATACTTTACCACTTTCAGCGGAACCTCTGACCCGATACGGGAAACGAGTGGTGAGTTCGGTACATCGCAAACTGATAACGCTCAGGTTGCGACGACATTGAAGCAGTGGATCAATAATCTGACCGCTCAGAATCTTACCAATTATGAAATAGGCCTGCAGAAGGCACTGGGTTGGATCGGTTCGAGCACTCCTATCCAGAACGCGGACCTCAATAAAGTTATCTTCATATCGGACGGCGCTCCCAATCAGGGCCAGCCGGCAGACGAAATCTCCGCACTGCACGCAACCGCTTATGTGACTGAGACCGTTAGCTTCGATGCGGGTCCCAGTGCTATTGTCGAGCTCGATAAGATCTCGACCAACCCGGAAGGCACCTACAACATATCGAGCCCGAGCGAACTCGATCCCCTTATCGGGATTCTGGCTGGCTCGAGCGAGCTTGCTCTCGCGGGCAACGACGAGCTTCACGGTGGGGACGGCGTGGACATCATCTTCGGTGACGTGCTCTTCACCGACGACGTTCCGGGTTCGCTGCTGCCGGATGGATCGGGCTGGAAGGTCTTTACTGCACTGGGCTGGACGCAGGATGAGATCGAGGACTATATCAGCACCAATCACGTTGCCCTGTCGAAGGAAAGCGGTCGCGGCGGCGGTCACGACGTCATCTTCGGCGGTGCCGGGAATGACATCATTTACGGCCAGGAAGGTAACGACGAGATCCATGGTGGCCTGGGCAACGACACGCTGACCGGCGGTACGGGAGCCGATACTTTCGTGTTCGAGCACGTCGGCGCCGGCAACAAGGATCTTATCACCGACTACGACTTCACCCAGGGTGACAAGATTGACCTGACGGCGTTGCTGACCGGTGTCGTCACTTCCGGGGCGCAGTTCGCCAACCACGTAGAATGGCAGCGGAACGGCAATATCGTTACCTTGAGCATCAAGGATGCCGCCAACAACGGTGTCGTGGTCGATCTTGCGGACGTCCCGAACGGTGAGACGGTTCGTCTCGTTGTCGACAGTGTGACCTACGACTGGTTGCTCACCGTCTGATCCTGAACCGGCCTGTCTCGCACGATCTGAAGTGGCCCGCCTTGTGCGGGCCATTTTTTTATCGACCATGTTGCCGAAGCTCAGATGCGGCAGCACGCTGCGCCCGCCGGCGTGGCGGGCGACCTTAACCTCTATCTTTCCCCTTGCATCCGGCCGCGGATTTTCCTAAACACCACGAACCGGCCATCGCCCCGCTCGGGCGGTGATTCCTTTTGGTCGCGGAGCGTAGCGCAGCCCGGTTAGCGCACTAGTCTGGGGGACTAGGGGTCGTGGGTTCAAATCCCGCCGCTCCGACCATTAGGGAATAAATTTCAAGAAAAATCCGAAACCGAGCACGTCGGCGCCACTGGCGTCCGGGGGGGAATGAGGGTATGCAGGTCGCGGCAATTGCGCGTGCAGCCTCGGCCTTCTTATGCTGACGCCCTGTTTCGCGGGCTTCCGGCGCGGTACGTGAATCGGTAGCGCGCCGGCCCTCCGTTCAATCGCCGTTCGCGGTCGGTTCGCCGCCCTTGCACAGGAAACGCTTCGCGGAGAGCACCACGCCGCGGTCCTCCTTGCCGATGACACTGTCGTCCCTGTCGGTGTAGGGCGTGGCGGTCAGCACGTGGCGGATGACGGCCAGGCGTGCCCGCAGCTTGTCGTTGCCGCGGATGACCGTCCAGGGGGCGTGCGGCGTGCTGGTGTGCTCGATCATGCGGTCGAAGGCGCGGGAATAAGCATCGAAGCGCGGGATCGCCTCATAGTCGATGGGGGACAGCTTCCAGTGCTTCAGCGGGTCGTGCTCGCGCGCGTGCAGCCGCGCCATCTGCATCTCCGGCCCGATGGTCAGCAGGATTTTGATCAGGCGGATGCCGTCGTTCGTCCACAGCTTTTCCAGAACCGGCGCCTCGTTCAGGAAGCGCTCGGTCTGTTCCGGCGAGCAGAAGCCCATCACCGGCTCGACGCCCGCGCGATTGTACCAGGAGCGGTCGAACAGCACGATTTCGCCCGCCGAGGGCAACTCGCTGACATAGCGCTGGAAGTACCATTGCCCGGCCTCGACGTTTGAGGGGCGGGGCAGGGCGACGATACGCACGCTGCGCGGGTTCAGATGCTGGGTGAAGCGCGTGATGGCGCCGCCCTTGCCGGCGCCGTCGCGCCCTTCGAACACCACGACGAGCCGCTCGCCGGACTGACGCACCCAGGTGGCGAGCTTCAGCAGCTCGATCTGCAGGCCGCGCAACTCCCGCCTGTAGACCTTGCTCGACAGCTTGTCGTCATAGGGAAATCCGCCCGAGCGCAGGGCCGCATCCGCGATCGCCTGCGGCAACTCGGGTGCGTGGATGTCGAACGAGGCCAGAACGTCCGACGCGCCGTGAGCTGTCTCCGCCGCCGCCACGTCCGCGTCGTCGTTCGCACCATCTCCGGATTTCCGATTTTGCCTCGCGCGATGGGCCATCTGCCGTCTCCCTGTCATGACTTTAATGGCATCATAACGGTTTATAAGCCGGGTTAACAGCCGCGCCGGCGGCAACCGGGGCGCGGACAAGGGAATCGGCAGGGAATCGGAATGGAATTGAGTTCACGGGGCATTGCCCTTCGCGCGGCCCTGTTGGCCGCCGCGATTCTGGGGCTGGTCGAGATGCTCAACGGCTCCTTCGGCTGGGCCACGCTGGCCGGCGCCGCGCTTTCGGCGCTGCTGGCGGCGGCGCTGTTCAGGGATAGCCGGCCGCTGCGCAAGCGCCTCGCGGTGGGGGGCGTGAAGCCCGCTTCCGCCAGCGCGGTTTCTCCGGCGGTGCTGCTCGCCGCCTTGCCCGATCCGGTGGTGCTGATCGACCGGCGCGGGGTGGTGCTCAACGTCAACCCGGCCGGCCGGGCCCTGTTTCCGCTGCTGGTGGAGGCGCGGCCGCTGGCGTTCATCGTGCGCGCGCCCGCTGTTCTCGACGGCATCGAGACCGTGCTGCGCGGCGGCGGGGCGGTGCAGGCGGAGTTCCGGGAGCATGGGTCGGTGGAGCGCACGCTGGAAGCGCACATTGCGCCGCTCCTCACAGGCCAGGGCCCGTTGCCCGAAGGAGCGGTGCTGCTGATCCGCGATCTCACCAGCGCCCGCCGGCTGGAGCACATGCGGGTGGACTTCGTTGCCAACGCCAGCCATGAGCTGCGTACGCCGCTCGCCTCGCTGATCGGCTTCATAGAGACGCTGCAGGGGCCGGCACGCAATGACGAGAACGCGCGCGAGCGCTTCCTGGTCATCATGCGCGATCAGGCCAGGCGCATGTCGCGTCTCATCGACGATCTGCTCTCGCTCTCCCGCATCGAGATGAACCTGCACGTGCCGCCGAGCGACACGGTTGAGGTGGGGCTGCTGGTGCGCCACATGATCGAGACCCTGGCGCCGCTCGCGCAGGAACGTGGCGTCACCGTCGCGCTGGAGCTGGCGCCGATGCCCGTCTATGTGACGGGCGACCGCGACGAACTGCTGCGCGTGGTCGAGAACCTGGTCGAGAACGCCATCAAATACGGCCAGAAGGGCCAGCGCGTCGACGTATCGGTGACAAAGCGCAAGGCTGGCGGCGAGGAAGTGGTGATCGAGGTGCGCGACTACGGTCCCGGCGTGGCGCCCGAGCACCTGCCGCGCCTGACGGAGCGCTTCTACCGCGCCGATGTCGCCGAAAGCCGGGAAAAGGGCGGCACGGGGCTCGGCCTTGCCATCGTCAAGCATATCGTCAACCGCCATCGCGGCCGCCTCGATATCGAAAGCCGGAGCGGCGAGGGCGCGATGTTCAGGGTCTCGCTGCCCAGAGTCGTCCCGGCCGGGGAAGATACCTGACGGGGACCGCCGGCCAGAGAACAGAATCTCCGCGCGGGCGGATACATGTCATTGAAGTGTCATCAGAGCGTCATAGAGACTCTTGGTGACGGCCATTAAGTTCGGCCTTGTCCATGGCGACCACGCTGCGCCGGCCGCAATTCGGCGGCGGGCGGACACATTCATTTGAATCCATTCCTGGAGACGTTCCGTGAAATTCTCTCACCTCTACGCTGCCGCTGGCCTCGCGGCCGTCGCTTTCGCCGCTCCTGCGGGTGCCCAGACCGTCACGGGCGCTGGCGCCAGCTTCCCCGCTCCTGTTTATGTCAAGTGGGCTGAGGCCTTCAACAAGGAGACGGGCGTTCAGATCAACTATCAGTCGAGCGGTTCGGGCAACGGCATCAAGGCGATCAAGGGCAACACGGTTGTCTTCGGCGCCACCGACGCTCCGCTCTCCGGCAAGGATCTCGAAGAGTCCGGCCTCGTGCAGTTCCCCACCGTCATCGGCGGCGTGGTTCCGATCGTCAACCTCGAAGGCATCAAGCCGGGCGAGATCGCTCTCGACGGCGAGACGCTCGCCAAGATCTTCCTCGGCGAGATCAAGAAGTGGGACGACGCGGCCATCAAGGCGCTGAACCCCGACGTCAAGCTGCCCTCCACGGCCATCGCCGTGGTGCGCCGCGCTGACTCCTCGGGCACGACCTTCAACTTCACGAGCTACCTCTCGAAGGTTTCGGCCGAATGGAAGGACAAGCTCGGCGTCGGCACCACGGTGCAGTGGCCGGTCGGTCTCGGCGCGCCCGGCAACGATGGCGTCGCGAACAACGTCGCGAAGATCGCCGGTTCGATCGGTTATGTCGAATACGTCTACGCCAAGGCCAACAACCTGTCGTACACGCGCGTGAAGAACAAGGACGGCAAGTTCGTGGCGCCCAGCTCCGCGACGTTCCAGGCCGCCGCTGCTCACGCGGATTGGAAGTCGGTTCCCGGCTTCGGCGTGATCCTCGCCGACCAGGCTGGCGCAGACTCCTGGCCGATCACGGCTGCGACCTTCGTGCTCGTGCACAAGGAGCCGAAGGACAAGGCGCAGTCCGCCGCTGCCCTGAAGTTCTTCGACTGGGCCTACGAGAAGGGCGCTTCGATCGCCGAGGAACTGTCCTACATTCCGCTGCCCAAGAGCGTGACCGACCAGATCCGCGCTGTCTGGGCGGCTGAAGTCAAGAACAAGTAAGCGGCCTCGTCCGCAGGCTGAACGGGGGGCGCCATGCGGGTGCCCCCCGACCTTCCCCGCTGCGGCGCCTCATACCCGCGCAGGCAGTTTGCGAATGGCGCGTTTTCGCCTGCCTGCCGCATCTGCGACTGCCCCATGGCGGCGGGTTGAAAAGGGGTCCCTTCGCACACAGGCAGAGAACTCATGGCCGACGTTGCTATAAAAGACATATCCCGCGGCAACGATGCAGCGGTGAACAGATCGCAGGCCCTGAACAAATTCAGGCAGAACGACACGTTATTCTTCCACCTGACGCGGTCGGCGGCGCTTCTCGTGCTGGCGCTTCTTTTCGCCATCGTGCTGTCGCTGATCTACGGTGCGTGGCCGGCGCTCAGCCATTTCGGCCTCAACTTCTTCGTATCGCAGACGTGGGACGCCAACGCAGAGGAATTCGGCGCGCTCGCCACGATCTACGGCACCCTGGTGACATCGCTGATCGCCATGCTGATCGCTGTTCCCGTGGGTCTCGGCATCGCGGTGTTCCTGACGGAGCTGTGCCCGATGCGGCTGCGCCGCCCGATCGGCATCGCGGTCGAGCTGCTGGCCGGTATTCCCTCGATCATCTACGGTATCTGGGGCTTCTTCGTGTTCGCCCCCTTCCTGCAGCAGACGCTGCAGCCTTTCCTGATCACGTTGTTCGGCCCGGTTCCGGTGCTGAACGCGGTCTTCGCCGGCCCTCCCTACGGCCTCGGCACGCTGACGGCCGGCCTCATCCTGGCGATCATGGTGCTGCCGTTCATCGCCTCGGTGTCGCGCGACGTGTTCGAGACGGTTCCCCCGGTGATGAAGGAAGCGGCCTACGGCATCGGCTGCACCACCTGGGAAGTTGTCCGCAACGTGGTCATTCCCCACACCCGCGCCGGCCTCGTCGGCGGCGTCATGCTGGCGCTGGGGCGCGCGCTGGGCGAGACGATGGCGGTGACCTTCGTCATCGGTAACGCCAAGCAGATTTCCGCGTCGATCCTGCAGCCCGGCACCACGATCTCGGCGACCATCGCACTCGAATACGCCGAGGCGTCCGAAGGCCTTTACCGCTCCTCGCTGGTGGCGCTCGGCCTCATCCTGTTCATCATCAGCTTCATCGTGCTGGCGGTCGCTCGCCTCATGCTGGCGCGTCTCAACAAGCTGGGGGCCTGATCATGGTATCGTATGCCGCGCGCAAGCGCAAAAACAGCATCACCATGGGCCTCTGCACGGCGGCTGCGCTGTTCGGCATCATGTGGTTGCTGCTCATCCTGGTCGTGCTGGTCTGGGAAGGTTTCTCCGGCCTGTCGCTGGCCGTGTTCACGGAAATCACGCCGAGCATGGGCTCCGTCGGGGGCGGCCTGCTCAACGCCATCATCGGCTCGATCATGATGACGGTGGTCGCCGTGCTCGTCGGCGCGCCGCTTGGCGTCCTCGCCGGAACCTACATGGCGGAATACGGCCGCTATAATAAGCTCACGAATGTCGTGCGCTTCATCAACGATATCCTGCTCTCGGCGCCGTCGATCGTCATCGGCCTGTTCATCTACGAAGTGCTGGTCGCGCCCTTCGGCGGCTTCTCGGGTTGGGCGGGCGCCGCAGCGCTGGCGGTGATCGTCATTCCCGTCGTCGTGCGCACGACGGAAGACATGCTGCTGCTGGTGCCCGGCCAGCTGCGCGAGGCGGCCACGGCCCTCGGCCTGCCGCGCTCGATCGTGATCAAGCAGGTTGCCTACAAGGCGGCGATCACGGGCATCGTCACCGGCGTGCTGCTGGCGGTGGCGCGCGTGAGCGGCGAGACGGCGCCGCTGCTGTTCACGGCGCTGAGCAACAACTTCCTGAGCCTGGACATGGGCCAGCCAATCGCGAGCTTGCCGGTCGTGATCTACAACTTCACCAAGACGCCTGACGAGAACATGCAGCAGCTTGCATGGACGGGCGCCCTGCTTATCACCTTCACGGTTCTTGCGATGAGCATTTCGGCTCGCGCTCTTTCGACGAGGAAGAAGAAATGACCACCCAGAGCGCCACGCAACCGGTGCCCCCGGCAATCCCCGCCGGCCCGCTCACCGAAAAGGTTTCGGTCCGCAATCTCAAGTTCTACTACGGCAACTCGCTGGCGCTGAAGGGCATCAACCTGCCGCTGTACGACCGGATCGTCACCGCGTTCATCGGCCCGTCGGGCTGCGGCAAGTCCACGCTGCTGCGCGTGCTGAACCGCATGTACGATCTCTACCCCGGCCAGCGGGCCGAGGGTGAGGTGCTTGTCGACGGTCAGAACGTGCTCAACCCCGGCCAGGACCTCAACGCCCTGCGCGCCAAGGTCGGCATGGTGTTCCAGAAGCCGACGCCGTTCCCGATGTCGATCTACGACAACATCGCTTTCGGCGTGCGCCTCTACGAGAGCCTGAACAAGGCGGAGATGGATGAGCGGGTCGAGTCCTCGCTGCGCCGCGCCGCTATCTGGGACGAGGTCAAGGACAAGCTGGGCGCCTCCGGCCAAAGCCTCTCGGGCGGCCAGCAGCAGCGTCTGTGTATCGCGCGTACCGTCGCCGTGAAGCCTGAGGTCATCCTGTTCGACGAACCCTGTTCGGCGCTCGACCCGATCTCGACCTCGAAGGTCGAGGAGCTGATCGACGAGCTGAAGGAAGACTACACGATCGCCATCGTGACGCATAACATGCAGCAGGCGGCGCGCGTGTCGCAGTTCACGGCGTTCATGTATCTCGGCGAACTGGTGGAATTCGCGGAAACGACGAAGATCTTCACCGCGCCGCAGGACAAGCGCACGCAGGACTATATCACGGGCCGCTTCGGCTGATGCGCAGACAGATACGGGCGGCGCGTCGCGCTGCCCGTGCTGCCTCCAAACAGGGATACTGGTGATGGCCGAACATATTGTAACTTCATTCGACGCCGATCTCGAACTCCTGCGCAGCAGGATCGCCGAGATGGGGGGCATTGCCGAGAAGCAGCTTGACGACTCCACCCGCGCGCTCGTGCGTCGTGACGTCGCTCTTGCTCAGCAGGTCATCGATGCGGACTCGCGTCTCGACAGTCTGCAGCGCGAGATCGAGGAACTCGCGGTCGCGACGATCGCCCGTCGTCAGCCGGTCGCGGTTGACCTGCGCGACATCATCTCCGCCATCCGCGTGGCGGGCGATGTGGAGCGTATCGGCGATCTGGCGAAGAACACGGCGAAGCGCGTGCTGGCAATCAGCTCCGAACTGCAGCCCGCCAAGATCGTCGGCGGCGTGCAGCACATGAGCGATCTGGTGCAGGAGCAGCTCAAGGACGTGCTCGACGCCTACGCCCAGCGCGATGAGAAGAAGGCGCTCGAAGTGTGGAACCGCGACGACCGCATCGACGCGCTCTACAACTCCGTCTTCCGCGAACTGCTCACCTACATGATGGAAGACACGCGCAACATCACGTTCTGCACGCACCTGCTGTTCCTCGCCAAGAACATCGAGCGTATCGGCGATCACACCACCAACATCGCCGAGACGATCTACTTCCTGACGACCGGCGAAACGCTGGCGGGCGAGCGTCCGAAGGGCGACACCACGAGCTTCGCCACCACGCCTGCGGTGTGATGGACGTGCAATGCCGGGGTGCCTGCGCGGCGCTTCTGCCCGGCGGTGTCACTAGAGCAGTTTGCATTCAAGTCAATCCATAGAATCGAATGCAAGTTGCGATAAAATGTAAAATTTAGAGCGCACGCCCTGATTTCATCAGAGCGTGCGCTCTAGGCCGGATTTGTTGGGGGCAGCGCTGATGAAGGGCTTCCTCCGGCATGAAGGAATGGATCGGGCGTACAGGAAAATCTGGACGTCTCAAGCGATGCGCTGATCGTTCCGGCACGTCGGGAACGCTTTCGGACTGCGGTCCGAAGGTTCTTGCTGTCGTGCGCGGCGTCATCCCATGCCAGCGGCCACGTCCGGGAGGCGCCATGCCGGCGCTACCGGTCTCTTCGACGGGTCTCATGCGGGTCTTGTTCAAGCGCCGCACGAACCCGACCACTTCTCGACGAGTCGCGCTCTTCGGGAAACGGCGTTACCGGACAGGGTGCATTGCGCGTCGGCGCCCGTTCGCACGGCTTTGCCCACCAAGGCAGTGTAGCCCGAGCGCGTGAAGTTTCGATGTCTCGCACTTGCTGCGGGCGATACCACGAGGACCTCATGGTAGGACCACGCATTCTCATCGTGGAGGACGAGGAGCCGCTCGCGCTGCTTCTTCGCTACAACCTCGAAGCCGAGGGCTATTCCGTCGACAGCGTGGGACGCGGTGACGAGGCGGAAATTAGGCTGAGGGAGCAGGTTCCCGATCTCGTCCTGCTCGACTGGATGTTGCCCGGCCTCTCCGGCATCGAGCTGTGCCGGCGCGTGCGCGCGCGCGGCGACACCGAGCGCCTGCCGATCATCATGCTCACGGCGCGCGGCGACGAGGGCGAGCGGGTGCGGGGCCTCGCCACCGGCGCGGATGATTACGTCGTCAAGCCCTTCTCGGTGCCGGAACTGCTGGCGCGCGTGCGCGCGCTGCTGCGCAGGACCAAGCCCGGGCACGTGGCGACGCTGCTGCTGGCCGGCGATATCGAACTTGACCGCGAGACGCGGCGCGTGCGCCGCAGCGGCCGCGAGCTGCATCTGGGGCCGACCGAGTTCAAACTGCTCGAATTCCTGATGCAGAGCCCGGGCCGTGTCTTCACCCGCGAGCAGTTGCTCGACGGCGTCTGGGGGCACGATGTCTATATCGACGAGCGGACCGTGGATGTGCATGTCGGGCGTCTGCGCAAGGCCATCAACCGCGCCCGCAGTCCGGATCCGATCCGCACCGTGCGTGGCGCAGGATATGCGTTTGACGAAACCTTTGCGCGCAGCGAATAGCTGACATGCACAAATCGGGTAACCCGCTTATCCCTGCGTGCATATGCCGCAGGCGCCGCGTGTCATTGACAGTTCTCCAGCAAAAAGGCCGCCGGGAAGACCGGCGGCCTTGTCATATCGAATGCATCCATGCGGAATGCCGCGCCGCCGCTCAGGCCCGTTTGCGGTCCCGGCGGCGGTCGAGCACCGGCTGGTAGGCGATGCTGGCGTGGTGCGTGCAGTAGGGCATGCCCGTCACCGCACGCGCGCCGCAGAAGCGGAAATTCGGGGAGGTCGGATCGCCGACCGGCCAGCGGCACATGTATTCGCGCAGATCCATGATCGTGACACGCTCGGACATCGGCACGACAACGTTCTCCCGCACTACGGGCACGATGTCCGTCGCGAGGGTTGCCGCCGGCATGTCATCGGGTTCTGCGGCGAGCGCCGCCGTCGCGAGGGCGGCGTTGCCGAAGGTCGATGCCAACGGCTGCGGGACCGGCGCGGGCGCGGCGACCGAAGGGGCCTGGCGGGGGGCGGAAACGACAGGCGCAGCCGGGGCCGGCGCCTTCCGCGGCTGACGGGGCGTCTGGGCGGCAGGGGCCTTCGCACGGCCCGACAGACCCAGACGATGAACCTTGCCGATCACCGCATTGCGACTGACGCCGCCGATCTCCGTTGCGATCTGGCTGGCGCTCAGGCCATCGCTCCAGAGTTTGCGCAACTGCTCGACACGTTCGTCAGTCCAGGTATTGCCGGGATCGCTCATTACTCATGCTCCATCATGCCGCGTCTCGCGCGGAATCCTTCAAGTCGCCGGCAAGTGACCTGTTGCCGGGCGCAACGTTCGCCTCATGGGAAACGCTGGAAGGAACAGCCGGACGATATTTCGTGGCTCTCAAGCGGGAAACTACTATATGCCGTGACTCTCCGGCAAGAGTCGTGCTTGCACAAGCATGCATTTTCCCACAGGAGAGATTGTAAACGAACTCTTGATGCCATGAAAAATGCTGTGAATGCCGGCAATTTCAAGGCCGTGTGACAAAATTCTTCACGCCGGCGGCTGCGGCTTCATGTCCTGCTGCCTCCGGGCCGGCTCCGGCAGCCGGCAACACGGGCGCCAATCGGCTTCAGTTTGTGCTTGAATGTCTTTCGCACTGACAATAAGTTAAACAGGTTGCCGCCCCGTGGGGCGGCTTTTTCCGTTTCCCGTGGCGGAGCCATGCCCTGTTTGCATGGAACCCGGTCCCGGGATTTCGTGTGACGGCGGATGCTGCACATGGCCGGGCGTAGGTCGCGGCCGGCGCTGCCGCTGTCTTTCGTGCGCAGGCCGTGATCGCCTGCCTGCCCCTGGAGTATCTGCTGTGACGTCGCCACTTCTGCCGACCTATGCGCGGGCTGATGTAATCTTCGAGAAAGGTGAAGGTGTCTGGCTTGTGGCGCGCGACGGGCAGCGATATCTCGACCTCGGCTCGGGCATCGGCGTCAACGCGCTTGGCTACAGCCATCCCGCGCTGCTGGCGGCGCTCGCCGAGCAGGGCGGCAAGCTGTGGCACATCTCGAACCTGTTCCAGAACCCGCAGGCGGAGCGCCTTGCCGGGCGGCTCGTCGACGCGAGCTTCGCCGATACTGTGTTCTTCACCAACTCGGGGGCGGAGGCGCTCGAATGCGCCATCAAGACGGCGCGCAAGTATCACTCGGCCGACGGCCATCCGGAGCGCTACCGCATCATCACCTTCGAAGGCGCGTTCCACGGCCGCACGCTGGCGACTATCGCCGCCGGCGGCCAGCAGAAGTATCTTGAAGGTTTCGGGCCGAAGGTCGACGGCTTCGACCAGGTGCCCTTCGGCGACTGGCAGGCGCTCGCGGCGGCGATCGGCCCGCAGACCGGCGGCATCCTGATCGAGCCCGTGCAGGGCGAGGGCGGCATCCGCCCGGTTCCGCCGGCCGATTTGCGCCGCCTGCGCCAGATCGCCGACGACAACGGCCTGCTGCTGATCTTCGACGAGGTGCAATGCGGCGTCGGGCGCACGGGCAAGCTGTTCGCCCATGAATGGTCCGGGATCGCGCCCGACATCATGGCCATCGCCAAGGGCATCGGCGGCGGTTTCCCGCTGGGGGCGAGCCTGGCGACGCGCGAGGCTTCCAAGGGCATGACGCTCGGCACCCACGGCACGACCTTCGGCGGCAATCCCCTCGCCACGGCGGTGGGTAACGCGGTACTCGACGTGATCCTCGCGCCGGGCTTTCTGGAAAGCGTGCAGGAAAAGGCCGGGTTATTCCGCCAGCGCCTCGCGGAGCTGAAGGACCGCTATCCGGATGTGATCGCCGACGTACGGGGCGAGGGGCTGATGCTCGGCCTCAAGCTGAAGGTGCCGAACACGGACTTCGTCAGGAAGGCACTGGCGCACCGGCTGGTGGTGATCGCGGCCGGCGACAACGTGGTGCGCCTGCTGCCGCCGCTGATCATCAGCGAGGCCGAAATTGCCGAGGCAGTGGCCGGCCTCGGCGCCGTAGCGGAGACGTTCGTGACGCACGCAGACGCAGAAAACGCAGACGAAAGACATGCAGGATGACCAAGGGTAACGGAGCGACGAAAAACCGGAAGGTGAGGCACTTTCTCGATCTGAGCGATTTCTCGGGTGACGAGGTGCGGGCAGTGCTCGACCTCGGCGCGGCGATCAAGGCGCGGCGCGTCCGGGGTAGCCGGCAGGCGAGCCGACCGCTCGACGGCAAGGTGCTGGCGATGATCTTCGACAAGCCCTCCACCCGCACGCGCGTCTCCTTCGATGTCGGCATCCGCGAACTCGGCGGCGAGCCCATCATGTTGACGGGCGCGGAAATGCAGCTCGGGCGCGGCGAGTCCATTCCGGATACGGCGCGCGTGCTGTCGCGCTTCGTCGACGCGATCATGATCCGCATTCTCGACCACGCGGCCATGCTGGAACTCGCGGAATACGCGACCGTGCCGGTGATCAACGGCCTTACCAAGCTGTCGCACCCCTGCCAGATCATGGCCGACCTGATGACCTTCGAGGAGCATCGCGGGCCGATCGGCGGTCGCACGGTCGCCTGGACGGGCGACGCCAACAATGTGCTGACGTCCTGGATTCACGCGGCCGTGAAGCTCGATTTCCGGATCGCGGTGGCGACGCCGCCCGATCTCGCACCGCGCGCGGACCTCGTCAAATGGGCGCGGGCCCAGGGGGGCGAGGTGGTCATCACGGACGATCCGTTCGAGGCGGTGAAGGGGGCGGATGCCGTCATCACGGATTGCTGGGTATCGATGGGCGACGACGATGAGCGCTATCGCCATAACCTGCTGCGGCCCTATCAGGTCAACGAGAAGCTGATGGCCGCCGCCAACAAGGACGCTGTCTTCATGCACTGCCTGCCTGCCCATCGCGGCGAGGAAGTGACGGATGCCGTGATGGATGGGCCGCAGTCGGTGGTGTTCGACGAGGCGGAGAACCGTCTGCATGCGCAGAAGGGCGTGCTGGCCTGGTGTCTGGGTGTCGACCTCGCGGACGGGGAGGCGGTGCCTTCCGGAGACGGGCGGCGATGAGCGCGGCGAGCAAGCAGACGGGCGCGCAGGGCGGCGTGCCCGCCGGTGCGCGCGAGGGGGCCGATGACAGCGTGCTGCCCTTCGCCGCGGAGGGGCTCGATGTGCGTGGGCGGACGGTCCGGCTTGGCCCGTCCATCGATCTCATCCTGTCGCGGCATGGCTATCCGCCGGTGGTGTCGCGCGTGCTGGGCGAAGCGGCGGCGTTGACCGTGCTGCTCGGCTCGGCGCTGAAGTTCCAGGGGCGGTTCCAGCTCCAGACGCGCTCGGACGGGCCGGTCAGCATGGTCGTGGTCGATTTCGACACGCCAGACCGGCTGCGCGCCTGCGCGACTTTCGATGCGGACAAGGTTGCGGCGGCGGAGGCAGCGGGCGAGACCGGCACCGGCGCGCTGCTGGGCCACGGCCATCTGGCGCTGACAATCGACCAGGGCGCCGAGATGTCGCGCTATCAGGGCATCGTGGCGATCGAGGGTGGCGGCTTCGAGGATGCGGCTCACACCTACTTCCGCCAGTCCGAGCAGATCCCCACGCGCGTGCGGCTGGCGGTCGGCGAGGAGATTTCGGGAGCGGGCGAGGGGCGCCATACGGCGTATCGCGCCGGCGGCCTGATGGTGCAATTCCTGCCGCAGGGAGGCGAGGGTGCCGCCGCTCAGTCCGCCGGCGAGGATGGCGACGAGGTCGATGACCGCTGGCGGGAGGCGCACCTGCTGGTCGATACGGTGGAGGATCACGAACTGATCGACTCCACGGTGTCGAGCGAGCGGCTGTTGTACCGGCTGTTCCACGAACGCGGCGTGCGGGTGTTCGAGGCGCAGGGTGTGCGGGAAGCGTGCCGCTGCGACCGGAGCCGCATTCTGGCGACGCTGACGCGCTTCGACGAGGACGACAGGCGCGCCATGGTGGGGGACGACGGGCGCATCGGCGTCACCTGCGAGTTCTGCTCGCGTCATTATGATATCGATCCGGCCGAGATCGGCCTCGAAAGCGGTTCGCAGGAAGGAAGCACACCATGAGCGACGACGTCATCGTCAAGGACAGCAACGGCACGCAGCTTTCGGACGGCGATTCCGTGACTCTGATCAAGGATCTCAAGGTCAAGGGAACCTCGGAGACGCTGAAGCGCGGCACGCTGGTGAAGAACATCCACCTCACCGGCAGTCCTGGCGAGATCGAGGCCAACACCAAGCAGGTGAAAGGGCTCGTGCTGAAGACGGAATTCGTCAAGAAGGCCTGATGTGCCGAGGCATCTCGGCCCGCGGTCTCTGTGCCGGCGTGGAATGTCCGATTCAGCCTTCCGGGATCAGCAGGGCAATTGCTGTGCCGTGTGTCCGTCAGCGTCCGGCGACGGCAGGTGCGGATTGATGAAGCGCTCGCCGCGCACGAGTTCCGCTCCATTGCTCACGGCGACGCCGTATTCGAGATTTTCGGCGATGCGCCGTGCGCGTTCGAGAAAATGTTCGGCGGCGGCCGGCGGGCATACCTCGCGCGCCACGCTCTCGAACAACCGCAGCCAGTGGTCGAAATGGCGGGCGTCAACGGGCAGGTTCATGTGCTTCGGCATCGGCCGGCCGTGATAGCGCCCGCTCATCAGCGCGACCGACGACCAGAACAGGCGCATCTGTGCCAAATGGATGTCCCAGTCAGCCACATGGGTGTTGAAGACCGGGCCCAGGACGGCATCTTCCCGCACGCGCGCATAAAACGCATCGACAAGACGCGCGATCATCGCGTCGTCGATTCCCGTCGCGGCCATGATTTCCGCCACGATCTGCGCCCTGCGCTCTGCCACATCCTCCATACAACGCTTCCCTTTGAATGCGCCCCTGCCACTTGCATGGCTAACGATATACGCGAACGGCGGCGCGGCAAAGGTGTGGTGGTGTCGCAGCCCTTGTCGCGGCCTTCCGCCAGCATGGCGCAAGACGATCCGGCGGGGCGCATCAGCCAGAATTGTTGACTTATGCTTCCGTTATGATAAAAAATAAAATACGCCATAAATCAAGGAGTTTATGAGCGGATTATGACTTTCTGGAAAGAGAGGTTAAATTTCGGGAAATTATTGAATTGAACTTAATTCTGTTATTGTTTGCTTGTTTTTTGTTTTGATTTACTGGTTTTTAGGGGTCTATTTCAGATGAGCCGTTTTCTCTCTACCGTTGTCTGAAGGGGCAGGTCGATCGTAAGGTCAGGGGCGGTGCGATGAGTGAGGTGCGGGTGGCGGTTTCTCTGGATGCAGAAGCGCTTCTTTCGGGTTTTGGCGCCTATGTCGGGTTGCCGGATCTGACATTCGGGGAGCGTGGCTTTGTCGGGCTGCTGTTCGACGACCATGCGCTCAATATCTTCTATGACGGCGCGCGCGATGCGTTCATGCTCTACGGTCCCGTCGGGCAAGTGCCGCCGTCTGTTGACGACGGGTTCTTTCGGCGTCTCGCGGTGAGCGCGCATTCCTCCGCGTTCGGCGGCGAGGGCGCGCTGACCTTTGACGAGGTGCACGGGCAGGTCATCTGGTCGGATCGCATCCCTCTGTCGGGCCTGACGCAGGAGCGGTTTCAGGAAGCGCTGAAGGCTGCCGTCGACCGGATCGAATGGTTGAAAAGGTCGCCGTTCGATGTTCTGTTGCGCGGCGAGGGAACATCGGGGTCGCCGGTGAGCGACTTTTCGAAATCCGAGGGTGCCATGCGCATCTGAATAGATCGTTTGACTACAATGGTCTTCTGCTATAGATAAGGAATATATGGAGATTTTATCTTTTCGTAGCGGAAGATGTGCCATTGCGGATTTCAACGGCGGCTGTATTTTTCGCTCATGTAATTGTTTTTTCGGATTTCGCGGATGGGTAAATATGGTGCAATCCGTCGTTTTTGCTGCATGTTTTGATTTTTGCTTTCTGTATGCAAGGCAAACGCGGAAGTAAGAGGTGGGTATTTCATGTGAGTTGGTTTTATGATGTTTTAATAATTAAAAATTTGTCATTAGGGCTCTTTGCCAGTCAAGGGCGTTATTATCCGGTATTGGAAAAGTGGAGATATTGCCAGATGTCGAGCATTGATATGGGCATAACACGGACGCTTATTTCTGTTTCTTCTCCCGCTGCTACTGAAACGCGGGGCACGGCATCCGGGCAAGTGGGGCGCGCTTTCGGCCGCAGCGTGAGGGTCAATGACGCTGCCCAGTTTCCGCCGCAGGCGCAGTCGGGTATCAGTCTCTCATCCGCATCCCGCATGGCTCCGGACAAGGCTGTCTGAAGGACTCGCGGTTATCGGCTATCTGGCGTCCGGTGACGCACGCTGTTCCCGGGGACGTTGAACCGATAAGTGAATGCCGCTTTCGGGAAAGGGTTTTGTACAATCAAACGGATGGCGCAGCCGCGAAACTTCGTTTCCTGCTCGCCGCTCCGATCCGTTTGTTCAAGCCATCTGGTTTCAGGCTGCCGCACCGGCGGGGTATGCGTTCTCTCTCGCGCGTTGTTACACGGCCGGCGCGTTGTCGTATCCGGCGGCCTTGACGGCCCGCGACACGGCCTGCGGGTCGACTGTCGTCTCGATGGCGACCGTCTTGGCCGCGAGGTCGGCCGTCACTTTCGCCTGCGGGTCGATACTCTTCACCGCTTTTTCGATCGTCGCGGCGCAGCCCTCGCAGTTCATTTTCGGCACTTTCAACGTCGGCATCCTCAATCTCCTTCATTCGAATCGCCATAGACAACATCCACCTTCCCATGATGGCAAGGTCAACATGGATTCGAGCAGGAGCCGCGCTTGACCTTGCCATCATGGGAAGGTCTATTGAAGCGAACGATGTTTCCGTCGTTCGAGGTGCGTTATCATGTCCCAGTCCGTATCCCGCCCCGCCGGCTCCGATGCCCGCTCCGCGCTCGCGCGTCGCGAACCGCTTCAACTGGCGATCGAAGGGATGAGCTGCGCGTCGTGCGTGTCGCGGGTGGAGAATGCGATCAGGTCGGCGCCGGGCGTTGCCGGTGCGAGTGCCAGCTTGGCGACGGAGCGGGCCACCGTCGCGTTTTCCGGCGCGCCCGACGTGCCGGCCATCATCGGCGCGGTGCAGGCGGCGGGCTATGACGTGCGGCGCGAGACGCTGGAGTTCTCCATCGCCGGCATGAGTTGCGCGTCGTGCGTGCTGCGCGTTGAGAGCGCTATCAGGGACGTGCCGGGCGTGATCGCGGCTTCCGTGAATCTTGCCACCGAACGCGCCAGCGTTACCGTTGCCGTGGGTGCCGTCGCGCCCGGCGCCATCGAGGCGGCGATCCGCCGCGCCGGCTACGAGGCCCATATCCACGCCGCCGAGGACAGCACCGACCGCGAACGTGCGGCGCGCGCCGCCGAGATCGCGGCGCTCGGGCGCGATGTGGCTCTCGCCGCCGCGCTCACCCTGCCGGTGTTCGTGGCGGAGATGGGCGGCCATCTCGTTCCGGCTTTCCACCACTGGATCGCAGGCATGCTCGGGCCGTGGAACTGGTACGGCCAGTTCGTCCTGACGACGCTGGTGCTGTTCGGCCCAGGCCGGCGCTTTTTCGTCAAGGGCGTCCCGGCGCTGCTGCGCGGCGCGCCCGATATGAACGCGCTCGTTGCCGTGGGCACGGCTTCGGCGTGGGCATTTTCGGTTGTCGCGACTTTCCTGCCCGGCCTGCTGCCGACAGGCACCGTTCATGTCTATTATGAAGCAGCGGCAGTGATCGTCACGCTGATCCTGATCGGCCGCTATCTGGAGGCGCGCGCCAGGGGCCGCACCAGCGAGGCTATCCGCCGGCTCGTCGGCCTGCAGCCGAAGACGGCGCACGTGCTGCGCGGCGGGGCTGCCGTGGAGGTCGCCATCGGCGACGTCGTGCCCGGCGATGTCGTCGTGGTGCGGCCCGGCGAGCGGGTCGCGGTCGACGGCGAGGTGGTCGAGGGGGCGTCCTTTGTCGATGAATCGATGATTACCGGTGAGCCGGTGCCGGTCGAGAAGGGCGTCGGCGCCGCCGTGGTGGGGGGCACTGTCAACCGCACCGGCAGCTTCTCTTTCCGCGCGACGCGGGTGGGGGCGGAGACCGTCCTCGCCCAGATCATCCGCCTTGTGGAGACGGCGCAGGGCGCCAAGCTGCCGGTGCAGGCGCTGGTGGACCGGATCACCGCCTGGTTCGTGCCGGCTGTGTTTGTGGCGGCGGCGCTCACCTTCGCGGTGTGGCTCATCTTCGGCCCCGCGCCATCGCTCACCTTCGCGCTGGTCAACGCGGTGGCCGTGCTGATTATCGCCTGCCCCTGCGCCATGGGGCTCGCAACGCCGACCTCCATCATGGTCGGCACGGGAAGGGCGGCGGAGCTGGGCGTGCTGTTCCGCAAGGGGGAGGCCCTGCAGCGGCTGCGCGAGGCGTCGGTGATCGCCGTCGACAAGACCGGCACGCTCACGGCCGGCCAGCCGGAACTTACCGATTTCGCGGTGCGGGATGGTTTCGCCGAAGACACGGTACTGGCGCTCGTCGCCGCTGTCGAGGCCCGCTCCGAACATCCCATCGCGCAGGCGATCGTCGCGGCGGCGGCGGCGCGCGGGCTGGCGGCGGTGACGCTGGACACTTTCGAGGCCGTCCCGGGCTATGGCGTCACAGGCACGGCGGGCGGCGCGCGGGTGGATGTCGGCGCGGACCGTTTCATGCAGAAACTCGGCATCGATCCCACTCCCTTCGCCGACGAGGCGGTCCGGCTCGGCGGGGAAGGCAAGACGCCGCTCTACGCCGCCGTCGACGGGCGTCTCGCCGCCGTCGTCGCGGTCGCCGATCCGCTCAGGCCGACGACGCTGCCCGCCATCCGGGCGTTGCACGACATGGGGCTGAAGGTCGCCATGGTCACCGGCGACAACCGCCGCACAGCCGAGGCCATCGCCAGGCGCCTCGGCATCGACACCGTGGAGGCGGAGGTGTTGCCGGAGGGCAAGGTCGATGTCGTCCGCCGCCTGTCCGCGCAGGGTGCGCGGCTCGCCTTCGTGGGCGACGGCATCAATGATGCGCCGGCGCTGGCGGCGGCGGACGTCGGCATCGCCGTGGGGACGGGCACGGACGTCGCCATCGAAAGCGCGGACGTTGTGCTGATGTCGGGCGATCTGCGCGGCGTGGTCAACGCCATCGCGCTGTCACGGGCGACGATGCGCAACATCGGCCAGAACCTGTTCTGGGCCTTTGCCTACAATGCCGCGCTTATTCCAGTGGCGGCGGGCGCGCTCTATCCGGTCAACGGCACGCTGTTGTCGCCGATGCTGGCGGCAGGGGCGATGGCGCTGTCCAGCGTGTTCGTGCTCACCAACGCGCTGCGTCTGCGCCGCTTCCGGGGGCCGATGGAGATGGCGGCATGAACATCGGCGAGGCGGCGCGGGCGTCCGGCGTATCGGCCAAGATGATCCGCTACTACGAGTCCATCGGCCTGATCGGCAGCGCCGTGCGCACGCAGGCGGGCTATCGCGTGTATGAGGAGGCGGACGTCCACACGTTGCGCTTCGTCCGTCGCGCGCGCGACCTCGGCTTCTCCGTGCCGCAGATCGAGACGCTGCTCGCCCTGTGGCGGGATCGCTCGCGCGCCAGCGCGGACGTCAAGCAGGTGGCGCTCGCCCACATCGCCGAACTGGAGGCGCGCATGCGGCAACTGAAGCAGATGGCCGATACCCTGCGTCATCTGGCCGACAATTGCTGTGGCGACGGCCGCCCGCATTGCCCGATCATCGAGGAATTGTCGGAGGGCGCGGAGGCCGCGTCCAGCCGGTCCCCACATGCCTCCGCGCGCCGGTGAGGCGCTGCCGCGCGTCGCGCCGCAACGGTTTCACGGCGCCCCGGCATGTGTCCGCGCGCACGTTCCTGGCCGGTAGCGCGCTTGACTCATGCTTGCGCTGCAATAATAACCAACCGGTTGGAAATTAATGTGGACATGAATGGCCCGGCACAGGACAATCACGCGCGACCAGGTGCTCGACGCCGCGCGGGCCGTTGTCCTGCGCGACGGAGCGGGCCGGTTGACGCTTGAGGCGGTGGCGCGGCAGGCGGGCATCAGCAAGGCCAGCGTGCTCTACGATTTCAAGACGAAGCAGCAGCTTGTCGGCGCGCTGATCACCCGCGGCGTCGACAACCATTGCCGCAAGATCGAGGACCTGCGGGAGCGGCTGGGCTCCGCGTCGTCCGACTCGTGCATCCGCGCCCGGATCGAGGCAGTGCGGAACCTGTCGGAGGAGGACCGCGCCGTGGCGACGGGCCTGTGTGCCGCGATGGCGCAGGATATCACGCTGCGCAAGCCCGTGCAGGCGCTTTACGCCTCCATCGTCGCGAGCCTGTGCGAGACGTCGGCGAGCCCGCGCGGTGCGCTGCTCGCCTTTCTGGCGACCGAGGGGCTGGCGCAGCTCGAACTGTTCGGCTTCCAGCCGTGGCAGGGCGAGGAGTGGGACCGGTTGCTGGCCGACATCGGCTGGCTGTCAACGCAGGTGCCGGGAGGTGCGGCGCTGCACCATTCACCCGAATCATCGCCAAAAGGTGTCCCCGGCGACAAGGATGACGGCTAGTCGCGTCCCGCGTTTTGTGGCACTACGGCGCGTCAGGCCGCCGGCTCGATCGTTTTTCGGCTTTGCGACATTCAGGATTAACGGCAGGAATAGTGAATGCAGATTTCATCCTCTCTACGTGCCCTTTTTGTCGGGATGTCCCTGCTGGCGACCCTGGGGGTTGCCGCCTGCTCTGACGAAAGCAACGGGCAGTCGGCCGGTGGCCGGCCGGCGATGCCGCCCTCGCAGGTCAGCGTGGTGACGGTGCAGGCCGAGGCCATTCCGATTACCAACGAACTGCCGGGCCGGATCACGCCGACCCGCATCGCCGAGGTGCGCCCGCGCGTCTCCGGCATCGTCATCGAGCGCGTGTTCACGCAAGGCAGCAACGTGAAGGAAGGGGATGTACTCTACCGCATCGATCCGCAGCCCTTCCGCCTGCAGGTGGAGAGCGCGAAGGCGACGATGGCACGCGCCGAGGCGTCCCAGTTGCAGGCCCGCCAGCAGGCGGACCGTGCCAAGGAACTGCAGGCGCGCAACGTCGCGAGCCAGCAGACGCTGGACAACAGCGTCGCCGCGCTGGCGCAGTCGAACGCGGATGTTGCCGCCGCCAAGGCCGCGCTTTCCACGGCCGAACTCAATCTGCAGTACGCGAACGTGACGGCGCCGATCAGCGGCCGCATCGGCCGCGCGCTGATCACGGAAGGGGCGCTCGTCGGCACGGGTGTGGGTGATGTGCTGGCCACCATTCAGCAGCTCGACCCGATCTATGCGGATTTCACGCAGTCCGTGAACGAGCTGCTGGATCTGCGCCGGGCCGCGCAGGCGGGCAGAATCGTCGGCGCGAACGAAACCGAGGCGCCCGTGCGGCTGCTCTACGACGACGGCACGCCCTACCGGCACATCGGCCGGCTGCTGTTCTCGGAGGCGACCGTCGACGCCACCACGGGCCAGGTGACGATGCGCGGCCAGTTCCCCAATCCGGACGGCGAACTGCTGCCGGGCATGTACGTGCGCATCCAGATCGAGCAGGGCGTGGAGCAGGATGCCATCGCCGTGCCGCAGCAGGCTCTGCAACGCGACACGGGCGGCCAGGCGCTGGTCTACGTGGTCGGCGCGAACAACGTCGTCGAGGTGCGCCCCGTCCGCGCCGGGCGCATCGTCGGCGAGCGCTGGGTGATCTCGGAAGGCCTGAAGCCGGGAGAAAAGGTCGTCGTCGAGGGCTTCCAGAAAATCCGTCCCGGCGCACCGGTCGCGCCGCAGGACTGGAAGCCGGGCGGTGCAACCGCAGCGGCGGCGGGCGCCCCTGCGGCCGCGAAGAGCGGCGAGTAAGGAGCGTCCCCATGCCGAGTTTCTTTATCGATCGCCCGGTCTTCGCCTGGGTCGTGGCGATCTTCCTCATCCTCGCCGGCGCCATCAGCATCCCGCTGCTGCCGGTGGCCCAGTATCCCAACGTCGCGCCGCCGCAAATCTCGGTGACGACGGCGTATCCGGGCGCTTCCCCGAACGAGATCTACCAGAGCGTCACGCGGCTGATCGAGGAAGAGCTGAACGGCGTCCGGGGGCTTCTCTATTTCGAGTCGACCTCGGACAGTAACGGCAGCGTCGAGATCACGGCGACGTTCGCGCCGGGCACGGACGTGAACTTCGCCTCTACCGAGGTGCAGAACAGGGTGCGCCGCGTGGAGCCGCGACTGCCGCAGGCCGTCTCGCAGCAGGGCATCAACGTGGAAGAGGCGGGCGCCGGCTTCCTGCTGGTGATCACGCTGACCTCCACCGACGGCACGACGGACGCCATCGGATTGGGCGACTTCCTCACCCGCAATGTGCTGAGCGAGATCCGCCGCGTGCCGGGCGTCGGCAAGGCGCAGCTCTTCGCCGCCGAGCGGGCAATGCGCATCTGGATCGATCCCGAGAAGATGATCGGGCTCAAGCTCACGACGGGCGACATCACCACCGCCATCCAGGCGCAGAACGCGCAGGTGGCGGCGGGCCGCATCGGCGCGCAGCCCAATCCCATCGACCAGACGATCTCCGCTACAGTGCTGGTGAGCGGGCAGCTCACCTCGCCGGACGAGTTCGGCGCCATCGTGCTGCGCGCCAATCCGGATGGTTCCTCCGTGCGCCTGCGCGACGTGGCGCGCGTCGAGGTGGGCGGCGAGGACTACAACGTGACCTCGCGCCTGAACGGCAAGCCGAGCGCCGCCATCGGCGTGCAGCTCACGTCGACCGCGAACGCGCTCGCCACGTCCGAGGCGATCCACGCGCGCATGACGGAGCTGGCGCAGTTCTTTCCCGCCAATCTCAAGTGGGACATTCCCTACGATACGGCGCCCTTCGTCGCTGTCTCCATCGAGAAGGTGTTCCACACGCTGCTTGAAGCGGTGGCGCTCGTATTCGTGGTGATGTTCCTGTTCCTGCAGAACTTCCGCTACACCGTCATTCCGATCATCGTCGTGCCGATCGCGCTGCTCGGCACCTGTGCGGTCATGCTGGTGACGGGCTTCTCCATCAACGTGCTGACCATGTTCGCCATGGTGCTCGCGATCGGCATCCTTGTCGACGACGCCATCGTCGTGGTGGAGAATGTCGAGCGCATCATGTCCGAGGAGGGGCTGCCGCCGCGCGAGGCGACTCGCAAGGCCATGCGGCAGATCACCGGCGCCATCATCGGCATCACGCTGGTACTGACGGCGGTGTTCGTGCCGATGGCCTTCTTCCCCGGCGCGGTCGGCGTCATCTACCGTCAGTTCAGCCTGACGATGGTGGTGTCGATCCTGTTCTCGGCGCTGCTGGCGCTGTCGCTGACGCCGGCGCTGTGCGCGAGCTTCCTGAAGCAGGTGCCGAAGGGACACCATGACGAGAAGCGGGGCTTCTTCGGCTGGTTCAACCGCACCTTCGACCGCATCACCCATGGCTATTCGGGGATCGTCGGCTTCCTGGTGCGCCGTGTCCTGCGGGTCATGATCGTCTACATGATCCTGATCGCCGGCCTCGGCTATCTGTTTCTCAAGCTGCCGTCGGCGTTCCTTCCCAACGAGGACCAGGGCTACATCATCGTCAGCATGCAGGGGCCGCCGGAGGCGACGAGCAACCGCATGCGCGAGGTTATCCAGACCGTCGAGAGCATCTTCGCCAAGGAGGAGGCTGTCGAGAATCTCGTTATGATCAACGGCTTCAGCTTCGACGGCGCCGGTCAGAATGCCGCGCTCGCCTTCGCGACGCTGAAGGACTGGTCGGAGCGCGGGCCGGGCAATTCGGCGGCGGAGATCGCGATGCGGGCGAACATGCAGATGTTCGGCCTGCGCGATGCGGTCGCGTTCGCTCTTTCCCCGCCGCCTATCCAGGGCCTCGGCACGACCAGCGGCTTCTCGTTCCGCCTGCAGGATCGCGGCGGCCTGGGGCAGGAAGCGCTCGCCGCCGCGCGCGACCAGATTATGGCCGCTGCCGCACAGAGCCCGGTTGTCACCGGCCTGCGCGTCGAAGGCCTGCCGGACGCGGCACAGCTCAGCGTCACCATCGACCGCGAGAAGGCGAACACGTTCGGCGTGACCTTTGCGGAGATCAACCACGCCATTTCGACCAGCCTCGGCTCCTCCTACATCAATGACTTCCCCAATGTGGGCCGCATGCAGCGCGTGACGGTGCAGGCGGACCAGAACAGGCGCAAGCAGCTTTCGGACCTGATGAACATCAACGTCCGCAACGTCAACGGCGGCATGGTGCCCCTGTCTTCCTTCGTTTCGGCAGAGTGGAGGAAGGGGCCGGCGATGGTGGTCGGCTATAACGGCTATCCCGCCATCCGCATCTCGGGCGAGGCGGCGCCGGGCTTCTCGTCGGGCGATGCCATCGCCGAGATGCAGCGGCTCGCCGGACAGTTGCCGGACGGTTTCGGCTACGAGTGGACGGGACAGTCGCTGCAGGAAATCCAGTCCGGCTCGCAGGTGCCATTCCTGCTGGCGCTGAGCTGCCTTGTGGTGTTCCTGTTCCTCGCGGCGCTCTACGAGAGCTGGTCGATCCCGTTCGCGGTGATGATGGTGGTGCCGCTCGGCGTCATCGGTTCGGTGACGGCGGTGCTGCTGCGCGATATGCCCAACGACGTTTACTTCAAGGTAGGCCTGATCGCCATCATCGGCCTCTCGGCGAAGAACGCCATCCTGATCGTGGAGTTCGCCAAGGACCTCTACGCGGAGGGCAAGTCGCTGGTCGACTCGACACTGGAGGCGGCGCATCTGCGCTTCCGCCCGATCATCATGACCTCGGTGGCGTTCACGCTCGGCGTGCTGCCGCTGGCCATCGCCTCGGGCGCCAGCGCCGGCAGCCAGCAGGCGATCGGCACCGGCGTGATGGGCGGCATGATCTCCGCGACGGTGCTGGCCATTTTCTTCGTGCCGGTATTCTTCGTCGGCGTCATGCGCCTGTTCGGCGGCAGCAAACCGGGGCCGGTGTCCGCGGGCGATGACGGGCAAAGCCAGCCAGCGCCTACCCACGCCGAGTGACTCCACACCGAGCGACGCGCGACGGATGACATGATTGCAAGAGCCCGGAAGCCCCCGCTTCCGGGCTCTTTGTCGTGAAGCCCGCTTTTGGCCTTGTGAGGCGATTTTCGCGGGTTTTATAATTCGTTACGGGGAATCAGAACGGGAGAATACGGATGTCGGAAACGGCTGGAACGCCGGCACAGAAGGCCGAGGTGACATACGACGATTTCGCCAGGCTTGATATTCGCGTCGGGCGCATTGTCGAGGTGCAGCCGTTTCCGCGTGCCCGCAACCCCTCCTACAAGGTTGCGGTCGATCTCGGCGATCTCGGCATCCGCTGGTCGAGCGCACAGATAACCAGCTACGCCAGCGATGCACTCATCGGGACGCAGGTTGTCTGCATCGCCAATTTCCCGCCGCGCAACATCGCCGGCTTCCAGTCGCAGGTGTTGATTCTCGGCGCGCAGGACGCGGCCGGCAACGTCATCCTGCTGAGCCCCCGCTCGGAAGTCGCGCTGGGACAGGTGGTCTTTTGAGGCGGCCACCCGCCCGGACCGGCTCCGGGCGCTTCATTTCGGCGGCTTCACGTGTACCAGCAGCGCGTCATGGCGCCAGAACTCCAGATCGCAGTCGATGGTGCGGCCGGACTGATCGTAATTGATGCGCGCGATGTGCAGGGCAGGGCTTCCCTCGGAGGCGTGAAGCCGTTCCGCCATGTCCCCTGTCAGGGTGCGGGAGCTGATGTATGACTGCGACCCGCCGAGGTGCACATCGTATCTGGACATGTATATTTCCGTCAGCGACTGCGTGAGATCCTCGTCGAGAATGCCGTTGAAGATGTCGTTCCGCAGGTAATGCTCGACATAGAGGACGGGGCGGCTGTCGAGAAACCTGACCCTGCGTATGAGGATGAGCGGCGCGCCCGCGTCGAGGCCGATGAGCGTGGCGACGGAGGCGGGCGCCGGCTGCAGCGCGCCTTCGATGAGTTCCGTGCGCGGCCCGCGCCCCTGGCTGCGGGCCATCTCGTCGAAATAACTCCTGCTCAGCGGATTGTAGACGATTCGCTCCGGCGAGATGAACCAGCCACGCCGGGTCTCGCGATAGATGATGCCCTCCGCCTCCAGCCGCGTCAGTGCCTCCCGCAGTGTGATGCGGGTCGTATGCAGGCTGTCCGCCAGCTGCCGCTCCGACGGAAGGCGCACCTCGCCCGACGCCTTCATCGTGTCGATGTACCGCAGCAGTCTGCCCCTCATGGAATTATCGTCCACGTAACCCCCTTCCGGCCGTCGGACCGCGTTTTCGGCCCGCGGCGTCCATCGACGTCCCCGCTCAAGCTTGTCTGTCGCCCATAGTCCCGAGGTGCCCGATGCCGGTCAAGGTGTCTCTCGGCCCGGCCCCCGGCGGCCGGATGCGAACGAATACAGAAGACGCAGAACCGAAGACAAATGGTCATGCCGATGTCACGCAATTTCGATAGGTATGCGCAATCTGGTATAGACCAGCCGGCGCTGACGCCCGGCCGTTCTGACGTACTCTCGATGGAGTGAGGAAATGGCGAGCAACAAGGTACCGGATCTGCTGATCCGCGAAAACGAGGTCAAGCAACTCAATCTGTCCACTTATTTCGGCACGGGCGCAACCGGCTTCACCGTCACCAACGAAAAGGGCGAGGCTGTCGCGGCGCGCGTCGAGAACGGGCTTCTGGTGCTCGACGCGCAGGAGCTGGGTTATTCCGATCTGGTGATCTCGGGCAAGGACGCCGGCGGCGCCACCATCACCGAAAACGTGCGCGTGCGCGTCGCGGGCGAGAACGCCTACACGATCGCCGTGCTGCCCGACACGCAGGACTACACGAACGCCGGCCGCGTCAGCACCTTCAAGGGCATGACGCAGTGGCTGGTCGACAACAAGGAAAGCCTGAACATCCAGTTCGTCACCCACGTCGGCGACATCACCACCGAGAACGGCACGGACCACTGGACCTACGCCAAGCAGGCGCTCAGCATCCTTGACGGCAAGATTCCCTACGGCCTGACGCTCGGCAACCATGACGGCGTTTCGGGCAGCTACTACAGCAGCCGCATCAACGACTACTTCTCCATCGATCAGCTCAAGGCGGCGAACGGCGAGCACTTCGGCGGTGTCTACGACCAGCAGCCGACGCTCTCCAACAACTCCTACTCCACTTTCACCGCGCCTGACGGCACGAAGTGGCTCGTCCTCAACCTGGAGTTCGGTGCCCGCGAGGACGTGGTGCGCTGGGCCGGCGAGGTCATCGAAGGCCATCTCGACCACCGCGTCATCCTCACCACCCACTCCTACATGAACTGGGCCGGGCGTCACGACGCCACCGGCGCGCCGCTCTATGACGAAGGCACCGGCTACGATTACGGGCTGGGTAACTCGGCGGAACGCGCGACCGACGGCGAGATGATGTATCGTGAACTCGTCCAGAAGTATTCGAACGTCACGTTCACCTTCTCCGGTCATATCTTCGGTGACGGCGCCGAGACGCTGGTCAGCTACGACCAGTTCGGCAATCCCGTCTACCAGATGATGGTGAACTACCAGAACGGCGTTTCCTCCGAGATCACCGGCAACGCCGGCGGGGGCTCGGGCAGCGCGGGTGGCAACGGCGCCATCCGCCTCGTCACCATCGACCCCGAGAACGATGCGTTCTACACGTCGACCTACTTCTCCCTGCTCGACGACTACAGCGCCGACAACCGCACCAAGGAAGAACTGGACCGCAACGGCCTGACCGGCCCCTATCGCGGACAGGAAGAAACCTACACCGGTATCGATCTCGGCACGCCGAACACCGTCGCCATCGCGAAGGCCGGCAACGACAAGTTCGTCAGCGCCGCGAACGGCGCCGACAAGGCCGAGGTGACGCTCGACGGCGACTGGACGCTGAACCCCTCCAACGACCAGCACCTCACCTACGTGTGGACGGACCGGCAGGGCAATGTCGTCGCCACCGAGGCGACGCCGACGCTGTCGCTGGGCGCTGGCCAGCACCGCCTGACGCTGACCGTGACCGATGGCGATGGCCGCGCTTCCGCGGATGAGGTGCTCGTCGTCGTCAGCACCGACGACACGCTGCTGGTGGACAACTTCAACGACGGCAACGCCAACGGCTGGGGACGTGAGGGGCCTGCCATCGCGGTCGCCACCGGCACCACCTCTTCCTTCAAGCTCCCTGCCCTGCCGGGCGGGAACACGCAGCCGCAGCCCCCGGCGGATACGGAGGACGCGCCCGTCACCTACATTCCGAAGGTCAGCGGCACGACGAACGGCATTCCGCTGAAGATCGAGAACGGCGGCACGGTCAAGTCCTACTCGCTCGTTTACGACATCCTCGTGCCCGCGGCGACGGCCGGCGGCTATACCGCGCTGCTGCAGACCTCCGCCGGCGGCAATGCCGACGCGGAACTGTTCATCAGGAAGTCCGGAACGGTCGGTGGCATCGGCACCAATGGGGACTATGAAGGCACCTTCAGCTACGATACGTGGCACCGTGTCGCCTTCACTTTCACCGATCAGGGCAGCAGCACGCTGATCAAGAAGTATATCGACGGCGTCTATGTCGGGGATACGGTGCAGTCCGGCGGCAACTACGCGCGCTATACGCTCGATCTCAACAACGGCTTCTATCTCTTCGCCGATAACGACGGCGAGACGTCGCCGCTCTATGCGTCGAGCGTCCTGTTCACCGACAAGGTCTTTACGGACGCGGAAATCGAGGCGCTGGGCGGCGTGACGGCTGGCGGCATCGTTGATACGCTGCCGGCAGGAAAGTCGGTCCAGCTCGACTTCTCGACGAACGCCATCGCGACGGCGTTCGGGCAGGGCTCCTCGGTCAAGAAGGCGTCCGAGTTCACCATCCCCGAGCTGCCCGCCGGGCAGGGGGAACCCGGTCCGGAGCTTCCCGGAACGGATGCGGCGGTCTCCTTCATCCCCAAGCTCTCGCAGGGCCAGGGCGTGCTGGTGAAGCCCGCGCAGGCGCTGCCGGAAGGCACGGTGGTGACGTCGTACTCCCTCGTCTATGACCTGCTCATTCCGTCGGGCGGCTCATGGTTCTCCTTCCTCCAGACCGACGTCACGAACGGAAGCGACGCGGAGCTGTTCCTGAAATTCGGCTCCGGCATCGGCATCAACGGCGACTACGAAGGCGGCTTCACGTTCAACGAATGGCATCGCGTTGCCTTTACCATCGAGAACGAGGGCAGCCAGACGCGCATCAAGAAGTACATCGACGGCAACTATGTCGGCGATACGGTGCAGTCCGGTGGCAACCACGGCCGCTACGCCATCGATCTCAGCAAGGGCCTGCTGCTCTTCGCCGACGAGAACGGCGAGACGGCCAACGCCTACGTGTCGAGCGTCCTGATGACGGACAAGATCTTCACGGCGGGCGAAATCGGCGCTCTGGGCGGCGCGAAGGCCGGCGGCATCGTCAGCGCGAAGCCTTCCGACTTCTCCATCCAGATCGACTTCAGCACGCCCGCCTGGAACGACGACTTCGGCAACGGCATCGCGACGGCCACCACCATCGGCTCGAACGCCGGCAACTTCCGCGTCAAGGGTAGCGTGGCTTCCCGTGCGGATGCGGCTGACGGCCAGGCCGCGCCCGAAGGCCGCCTCTTCGAGCAGTCCGACAGCGCCGACAACATCATCGTCTGGAACGACGCGGCCGCGAAGGGCTGGAAGAACTACGTCTTCGAGTCGACCCTGCAGACCACGGACAACGACGGCATCGGCGTCGTGTTCTACTACACGGACGCCAAGAATCATTACCGTGTCGTGTTCGACGCGGAAACGAACAGCCGCTCGCTCGTCAAGGTGAAGGACGGTGTCGAGACCGTGCTGGCCAGCGAACACGGCGGCACGCCGTGGACGCGGGATTTCCAGGTCAAGGTCGCCGTCACCGGCAATGAAATCCGCGTGTTCCTGGACGATCGGGACTTGTTCGGCGTCGTGAAGGACAGCGCCCCGTTCACCGGTGGCACCGTCGGCTTCTTCTCCGACAACCAGCGCAGCTCGCAGTTCGACAACGTCACCGTCAACGCGGTCACGCTCACGGCCCACGCCGGTGACGACGCCCGCGCCTTTGACGCAGACGGCAACGGCAAGGAATGGGTCTCGCTCTCCGCCAAGGGTGCCTACGGCCTCAGCGACATCGTCAGCTATCTGTGGACGAACGAGAAGGGCGAGATCCTCGCCGGCGGCGAGACGGCTGCCGTGGAGCTTGCCACCGGCCAGCACAAGCTCACGCTGACGGTGCAGGATCGCGCGGGCAACTCGTCGACGGACACCGTCAAGGTCGACGTCGTCGGTGGCGACAGGCTGCTGCTCGCCGAGGACTTCTCCACGCAGAACGCGACGACCGCGTGGACCATCGTCGACGAGGGCGAGTTCGGCGGCGTGGGCCTGGATGGCAAGTCCTCGCAGTGGGAGCTGCGCGACGGCGCACTCGTCCAGCTCAGCAACCTTTCCAGCCGGCAGCTCACCTGGAACGGCGCGAGCAACGGCGATCCGTGGAAGAAGGGCTGGAGCCCCCACGGCGACGGCGTCAACGTGCTGCGCAAGGGCACCTACGCGCTCTATAACGACGCGGACGCGAAGGAATGGAGCGATTACGCTGTCCAGGCCACCATCAAGTCACCGGATAACGGTGCGCTCGGCCTGCTCGTCTACTATCAGGACGCGAACAACTACTACAAGGTCGAGCTTGACGCCAACGGCGACTACGACCGCTCGCCCTCGAATGGCGCCGGCAGCCTGTTCCAGCTCATTCAGGTGAAGGACGGCGTCGAGAAGTACCTCAATCAGTTCCCGGCCAAGTATACGCCGAATGAGGCCTTCACCCTGCGCGTCGAAGTGCTCGACAACAAAATCCAGGCCTATCTCAACGGCGACGCGCTCTTCGCCTATGCCATCGAGGATCGCGCCCAGACCAAGGGCACCATCGGCCTGTTCTCTTGGGACAGCGCGGGTGTGAGCTTCGACGACATCCGCGTCGAGAAGCTGGAGGGCCAGGCGCCCGCCGACACGACGCCGCCGACGATTGCCGGCATCCGCGCGCTCACCGATGACGTGGGTGCGGACACGGTGGTGTTCGAGGTCACCTTCGACGAGGCTGTGAAGGACGTCGACGCGGCCGACTTCGCGCTCATCGCCACCGGCCTCAAGGACGGCTACGCCATCGACAAGGTCGAGGGCGAGGGCAGCACCTGGACCGTCACCGTCACCGGCGTCGTCGGCCGCGGTTCGCTCGCGCTCGCTCTTGCGCAGGACGTCGCCATCACCGACGCCGCCGGCAACGCCCTTGCCTGGTCGGACGTCTCGGCCGCGCATCAGGTCCTGTCGCCTTATGAGATCGTCAAGAACCAGTTCGGCGGCAACGACATCTACCTGTACGATGCCGACGCACTGGTTGCCGACCTCGGCACGAACGCCATCGACCGCGTGTTCTACGACGGCGAGAAGGCCACCGTCGTCCTGCCCGACAACATCGAGCAGGGCACCCTCCTCGACGCCGCGAAGGACAGCAGCCTCTTCGGCGGCGCGGGCGACAACACGCTCACCGGCAACGCCTTCGACAACGTCATCCGGGGCGGCGCCGGCCGTGACGTCATGACCGGCGGCAAGGGCGCCGACACCTTCCTGTTCGATGCCGCCGACCAGTCCGGCGCGCGCCAGATCGACCTCGTCACCGACTTCAACATCGGCGAAGGCGACAAGCTGGCGTTCGACGGCCTCGGCGTGCACCAGCAGGCGAGCGGCCGCGGCACCTCGCAGGCGTTCACCAACGGCGTGTTGACCAACACGATCTCGAACATGCTGAGTTCGCTGACCAACGACGTGGCGCTGGCGACGACTTACGTGGCGAGCGTGATGGGTCAGAACAGCGTGGCGGCGTTCCGCTTCGACGACAACTGGTATGTCGTGCAGACGGGCGACCGCACGGGCAACATCAACGGGCTGAGCAACGCGCTGACGATGCTGAACCCCACGGGCCTGCGCACGGTGAACAACATGGCGGAGGGCAATCTGTCGATCGAGAACGTGGTCGAACTCGACCTGGTGGGCACGACCGCGATCCGCGACCTCGGCCAGATCGTCGGCTACGACCTCGTGGGCTGACGGCAGACGCCTGATCCAGCGACAAGACATCGGCGGGGCACGCAAGTGCCCCGCCTTTTCTTTTCATTGTAAGGGCGGAGTCAGCGGCTGGCGAAATCCGCGATGGCGGTGTAGCAGAGCATCAGCGACACCACGAACAGGCCCACCTCGACAAGGGCATAGAAGGTCTTTTCCGGGATGACGTTCAGCGCCCGCCGGCCGGCCACCGCGCCGAGGATGGCTGTGGGCAGCAGCCATGCCACCAGTCGCAACTGGTCGCCGGACAACGGCGACAGCATCCAGAACGGCACGACCTTGGCGGCGTTGATCGCGGCGAAGACGATCGTCGTCGTGCCGACGAAGGTCAGCTTGTCGAGCTTTTGCGGCAGGACATAAATCTGATAAGGCGGCCCGCCGGCGTGCGACAGAAAGCTGGTGAAGCCGGCGGCCGTGCCCCATAGCAGGCCGCGCGGCACATCCGCCGGGCGGGGCGGCATCTCGACGCCGCGTTTGAGCCACGAGTTGAGGGAAAACACGAGACCGACCCCGCCCACGATCAGCGCGACCATGGCGTCCGATACGGCCGCGACCGTCAGAAAGCCGAGCAGCACGCCGGCGAGGCCCGCGGGGACGAGAATCAGCAGGTTGCGGCGGCTGAAATGGCGGCGGTAGAGCCATATGCTGATGGCGTCCGTGAAGACGAAGATCGGCAGCAGCAGCGCCGCCGCCTGGAACGCCGGCATGATCAGCGCCAGTGTCGGCACCGCCAGCATGCCGATGAGCGGCAGGCCGCCCTTGGACAGGCCAACCAGAAACGAGGCGACGCAGGCCGCCAGAAAAAACACGTTGTCCTGCGGCATGCGCCGGGTCCCGACGAGAGAAACGAATGGCGTCGCCGCTGGCCCGACAGGCTCAGCGGCGGCGCGGGAGAGTTGACTCAGGAGAACACGCGCTCGGGCGCGGGGACGAAGTACTGCGCGAGGCCGCTGTCGCTCACCGCGTCGAGGGTGGGCGGATTCCAGCGCGGGTTGCGGTCCTTGTCGACGATGGCGGCACGCACGCCCTCATAGAACTCGTGCCCGGCGAGCACCGCGGCCCCCGCCGCGTATTCGCGCTCCAGCGTCTGTTCGAGGCTGGCGTCGTTGCGCGCGAGGCGCAGCAGCTTCAGCGTCAGCTTGAGGCTCGTCGGCGAGCGCGTCTGCAGGGTGGCGAGCGTCTTGCGGGCGAATTCGCTGCCGGATGCCACGAGCGCGGCGACGATCTCCTCCACCGCGTCAAAGGCGAAGGCCGCATCGATCTCGGTCTCGTGCCGTTCCACCGGGCCGGGTTCGCCAGCGGTGGCCAGCATCCGGATGGCCTGTGCCACCGCTTCGGCATCCGCCGTGGCGGGCAGCGCGGACAGGCTCTCCACGAGGGCGGCCAACCGCGCCGCCGGCACCAGATAGTCCGCGAGGCCGGCATGGATGGCGTCCGCTCCGTTTATCTGCTCGCCGGTGAGCGCCAGATAGGTGCCGATCTCGCGCGTGCCCGCATCCGCCCGGCCGCGCGACAGCAGCCAGGTGCCGCCGATGTCCGGGAAGAAGCCGATGCCGGTCTCCGGCATCGCGAGCCGCGTGCGGTCCGTGACGATGCGATGGCTGCCGTGCGCCGACACGCCGACGCCGCCGCCCATGACGATCCCGTCCATGAAGGCGATATAGGGTTTTCCGTAACGCTTGATGTGCGCGTTGACGACGTATTCCTCGCGCCAGAACTGACGGCCCGCCGCGCTGTTCTCCGGCCCGCCGTCATAGAGGGCGCGGATGTCGCCGCCCGCGCAGAAGGCGCGCTCCCCCTCGCCGGTGATGAGCACCGCGGCGACCTGCGCATCGTCCTCGAAGCTGTCGAGCGCGCCCGCGATGAGGCGCACCATGTCGAGCGTCAGGCTGTTGAGCGCCTTCGGGCGGTTGAGGTGGATGCGTCCGAGCGTTCCCGAACGGCCGATCTGCACGTGAGCATCCCGCGCTTGGGCGTCGGCCTGATTGTTGTCCGTCAAAGGCATGTCGATGTCCGTATGTGGCGTGTCGGTTTCCGGTTCCTGCATTCTTGCACATCGCACGGATCGGCGCGCGCGCCTATGGGGAAATCCGCAGAACCGCCTTGGACGAAACCGCCCCCGCGCAAAGCCTTGCCGAACCGGATTGACGGCATCGGTCTGGAAGGATTAAATTATGCAATAATATAACATTACATATCGAGGTCATGATGCTGGAGAAGAACCGGGGCGACACGCGGCTCCCCGTCACCGTCCTGTCCGGGTTTCTGGGTGCCGGAAAAACCACGCTGCTCAACCACATCCTGAACAACCGCGAGGGCCGGCGCGTCGCGGTGATCGTCAACGACATGAGCGAGGTCAACATCGACGCCGATCTCGTGCGCGAGGGCGGGAGCAACCTGTCCCGGACCGAGGAGAAGCTCGTCGAGATGACGAACGGCTGCATCTGCTGCACCCTGCGCGACGATCTGCTGACGGAGGTGCGCCGCCTCGCCGGAGACGGGCGCTTCGACTACCTGCTGATCGAGGGCACGGGCATCGCCGAGCCGCTGCCGGTCGCCAGCACGTTCTCGTTCCGTGACGAGAACGACGAGAGCCTGTCGGACATCGCCCGCCTCGACACGATGGTGACGCTGGTGGACGCCGCAAGCCTGCTGCGGGACTACGGCTCCAACGATTTCCTGCGTGAACGGGGCGAGAGCAACGGCGAAACGGACGAGCGCACCATCGTCGACCTGCTGGTCGAGCAGATCGAATTCGCCGACGTCATCGTGCTCAACAAGGTGTCGGACATCCCGCCCGCGCAACTGGCGCTGGTGCGCAGCGTGGTGAAGTCGCTCAACGCGGATGCGCGTGTGGTGGAAACCGACTTCGGCCGCGTGCCGCTGGGCGCGGTGCTGGACACGGGCCTCTACAGCGAGGAAAAAGCGCAGGAACACCCGCTCTGGTTCAAGGAACTCTACGGCTTCGCCGACCATGTCCCGGAGACGGAGGAATACGGTATCGCAAGCTTCGTCTACCGTGCGCGACGGCCCTTCCACCCGGAAAAGTTCAACGCCTTCATCAACCGCACCTGGCCGGGCCTCATCCGCGCCAAGGGTCACTTCTGGCTTGCCACCCGTCCGCGCTGGGTGGGCGAATTCTCGCTTGCTGGCGCGGTCGCGCGCGTTTCCGCCATGGGATACTGGTGGGCGGCGATCCCGCGGCAGCACTGGCCGGATCATCCTGAATGGCGGGAGAACTTTCGCCGCCACTGGAACAAGATCTGGGGCGACCGGCGGCAGGAACTGGTGTTCATCGGCACCGGCATGGACGAGACCGCCATCCGTGCCGCACTCGACGATTGCCTCGTCGGCGCGGCGGATGCGACGGCGTTCGAGCCGTCCCGCTATCGCGACCTGCCCGACCCATTCCCGCGCTGGGGACAGCCCGACGCCATGTGAGGCGCCACAAAAACCGGGAAGCGGATGCCGCTTCCCGGTTTCTCATGGTTGGATCAGTTCAGCGCAGTATTCGGCGGGCGCTCGACCGATACCGCAACGTCGCCGATGACCAGGCCAAGGGGGCCCGCGGTGACGGGTACCGTCTCGCCGTCCTTGATCTTGCCGCTCAGGATCAGCTCCGCCAGCGGATCCTGCACGTTCTTCTGGATCACGCGCTTCAGCGGGCGCGCGCCATAGGCGGGGTCGTAGCCGCGCTCGGCGAGCCAGTCGCGGGCGCTTTCGTCGAGGTCGAGCGTGATCTTGCGCTCCTCCAGCAGGCGGGCGAGCCGCTGAAGCTGGATGTCGACGATGGCGTTCATCTGCTCCCGCTTCAGGCGGTGGAACAGGATGATCTCGTCGACGCGGTTGAGGAACTCCGGCCGGAAGTGGGCGCGCACGACGGACATGACTTCCTCGCGCACGGCTTCCGTATCCTCGCCCGCCTTCTGCGCCACCAGATACTCCGCGCCGAGGTTCGACGTCATGATGATCAACGTGTTGCGGAAGTCGACCGTGCGGCCCTGTCCGTCCGTCAGCCGCCCGTCGTCGAGCACCTGCAGCAGCACGTTGAACACGTCCGGATGCGCCTTCTCAACCTCGTCGAACAGCACGACCTGATAGGGCCGGCGCCGCACCGCTTCCGTCAGCGCACCGCCTTCCTCATAGCCGACGTAGCCGGGAGGGGCGCCGATGAGCCGCGCGACCGAGTGCTTCTCCATGTATTCAGACATGTCCATGCGCACCATCGCCGTCTCGTCGTCGAACAGGAAGGTGGCGAGCGCCTTGGTCAGCTCCGTCTTGCCGACGCCCGTGGGGCCGAGGAACATGAACGAGCCGATGGGGCGGTTGGGGTCCTGAAGGCCGGCCCGCGCGCGCCGCACGGCGGTGGAGACGGCGATCACAGCCTCCTCCTGGCCGACGACGCGCTTCGACAGCACCTCTTCCATCCGCAGCAGCTTCTCGCGCTCGCCTTCCAGCATGCGGTCGACGGGCACGCCCGTCCAGCGCGAGACGACCTGCGCCACGTTGTCGGGCGTCACTTCCTCGCGTACCGCGCTTTCCTTGCCGGCGTGGGCCTCGATCTCCTGCAATTCCTTTTCGAACCCGGGAATGATGCCGTAGGCCAGTTCGCCGGCGCGCTGGTACTGGCCCTGCCGCTGGGCGATGGCGAGTTCGTTGCGGGCTTCGTCGAGCTGCTTCTTGAGGCTCGCGGCGCGGCCGAGCTTGTCCTTCTCCGCCTGCCATCTGGAGGTGAGGGCGGACGAACGCTCCTCAAGCCCGGCGAGTTCCTTCTCCAGCCGCGCCAACCGGTCCTTGGAGGCGGCGTCCTGCTCCTTCTTGAGCGCCTCGGCCTCGATCTTCAGGCGCACGATCTCGCGGTCGATGGAGTCGAGTTCCTCGGGCTTGGAGTCCACCTGCATGCGCAGCCGCGCGGCCGCCTCATCGACGAGGTCGATGGCCTTGTCCGGCAGGAAGCGGTCGGTGATGTAGCGGTTCGACAGCGTCGCCGCCGCAACCAGCGCTGAGTCCTGGATGCGCACGCCGTGGTGCTGCTCGTACTTTTCCTTCAGGCCGCGCAGGATGGAGACGGTATCCTCGACCGTGGGCTCGGAGACGAAGACGGGCTGGAAGCGCCGCGCCAGCGCCGGATCCTTCTCGACATGCTTGCGGTACTCGTCGAGCGTGGTCGCGCCGATGCAGTGGAGTTCGCCACGCGCCAGCGCGGGCTTCAGCAGGTTCGAGGCATCCATCGCGCCGTCGGACTTGCCCGCCCCCACCAGCGTGTGCATCTCGTCGATGAACAGGATGATGTTGCCTTCCGCCGCCTGCACCTCGTTGAGCACGCCCTTCAGGCGCTCCTCGAACTCGCCCCGATACTTCGCGCCGGCGATGAGTGCGCCCATGTCGAGCGCGAGCAACTGCTTGTCCTTGAGGCTCTCCGGCACGTCGCCATTGACGATGCGCAGCGCCAGCCCCTCGACGATGGCCGTCTTGCCGACGCCCGGCTCGCCGATCAGCACCGGGTTGTTCTTGGTGCGGCGCGACAGCACCTGGATGGCCCGCCGGATTTCCTCGTCGCGGCCGATCACCGGGTCGAGCTTGCCCTCGCGCGCGGCGGCCGTCAGGTCGCGGGCGTACTTCTTGAGGGCGTCATAGGCATTTTCGGCGGAAGCGTTGTCGGCGGTGCGCCCCTTGCGCAGGGCCTCGATGGCCGCATTCAGATTCTGCGGGGTCACGCCCGCCTGCGCCAGCGCCTTGCCGGCCTCGGTATCCTTCTCCACCACAAGCGCGAGCAGCAGCCGCTCGACCGTGACATATGAATCGCCTGCCTTTTCCGCCGCCTTCTCGGCGGTGTCCAACACGCGCGCAAGGCCCGGCGACAAGTAAATCTGCCCCGATCCGCCCTGCACCTTCGGCAGCTTCGCAAGCGCCTGTTCGGTCTGTTGCAGCGCCAGCCGCGACTGACCGCCCGCGCGGTCGATCAGGCCGGCGGCAAGGCCCTCGTTGTCGTCGAGCAGCACCTTCAGCAGATGCTCGGGCATGAACTGCTGGTGGTTCTCGCGCAGCGCCAGCGACTGGGCCGATTGCAGAAAGCCTTTCACACGGTCGGTATACTTGTCGATGTTCATCAATCGCGCTCCTCTCGGCAATGCCGACCGTCACTTGGCTCTCCGGAGCTTTTCGCTCCGCAGGGCGCCTGGCCCGGCAAGGCATCCCGCGTCGAATGTCCTCCACGCGGTTCCAGTTGGCAACCGCACGGTGCTGAAAACACTGATCGGCGTCAACCGATCATGAGGCTCATGTAGGTGTTGCGGGGGTGCAACAACAAGAGGAGTGCGACGAGGTGGTGCGATAAATTTCCTCTCCGGCAGAAGCCTTTGGCGCGACGGACCGGGCCGGGAGGGATGCCCGGCCTTCAGGCGCTCGCCGAGCGGGGCAGGGCGCCCGAGGCCGTCTTGGTGTCCGAGACCGCCTTGGCAGCGGGTTTCGACGTGCCGCCCTGCGCGTTCCTGGCCGCCGGCGCATCAGCGTCCTTCTTCGCGGCGTCCCTGGCGGCGGGCGGCGCGATATGCGAGGGGATCTCGATATCGACCTCAAGGGTGGAGACGGCGTTGCCGCGGTCCATCGTCACCTTCACCTTGTCGCTGTCGAGCTGGATGTGCTTGGCGATGACGGCCAGGATTTCCTCGCGCAGCACGGCGACGAGGTCGGACTGGCCGGTCGAGATGCGCTCGTGGGCGAGCAGGATCTGCAGCCTTTCCCGCGCGACGGGCGCGGAGGAGCGGCGGTTGAACAGTTTGAAGAAACTCATGCTGCCCTCCGTCCGAACAGTTTGTTGAACAGGCCCCGCTTGTCGCTGGGGATGGTCATCTCCACGGTCTCGCCACGCAGCCGGCGGGCGGCGTCGAGATAGGCGCGTGCGGGTGCGCTGGTCGGGTTGCTGATGGTCACCGGCGTGCCGAGGTTCGAGGCGCGCAGCACTTCGTCGCTTTCCGGGATGATGCCGATCAGCGGGATCGAGAGGATTTCCAGCACGTCCTCGACCTTGAGCATCTCGCCGCGCTCGGCGCGCACCGGATCGTAGCGCGTGAGCAGCAGGTGCTTGTCAACCCGCTCGCCGCGCTCGGCCTTCAGCGTCTTCGAGTCGAGGACACCGATGATGCGGTCCGAGTCGCGCACCGACGACACTTCCGGATTGGTGACGACGACGGCGATGTCGGCGTGGCGCATGGCGAGCGTGGGGCCGCGCTCGATGCCGGCGGGGCTGTCGCAGATGACCCAGTCGAACTTGCTGCGCAGCTCGTCGATCACCCGGTCGACGCCTTCTTCCGTCAGCGCGTCCTTGTCGCGGGTCTGGGAGGCGGGCAGCAGCGACAGGGTCTCGACCCGCTTGTCGCGGATGAGGGCCTGCGCGAGCTTGGCCTCGCCCTGCACGACATTGATGAGATCATAGACGACGCGCCGTTCCGCGCCCATCACCAGATCGAGATTGCGCAGGCCGACGTCAAAGTCGATGACGACGACGCTCTGGCCCGATTGCGCCAGCGCCGCTCCGAGGGCGGCCGTGGAGGTCGTCTTGCCGACGCCGCCTTTACCCGATGTCACGACCAGAACCTTGGTCATTTCTTTTCCCTCTCAGTTCAGGGGCGCGATCTTGATCGCGTCGCCCTCCAGCCACAGTTGAACGGCCTGTCCGTGAAATTGTGAATCGAGAACCTCCGCCGTCTTGTAGAGGCCATCGATGGCGACCAGCTCGGCCTCGAGCTTGCCGCAGAAGATGCGCGCGGAAGCATGCCCGGCACAGCCCGCGAGCGCCCGCCCGCGCAGGGCGCCGTAAACGTGGATCGAGCCGCCGGCGATCACCTCCGCCCCCGAGGCGATCGAACCGATGATGGTGACATCGCCCTGCGGATAAACGATCGACTGCCCGGAGCGCACCGGGCGATCCACCAGCAGGGAGGGGCGGATCGTCTCTTCCGCGATGGCGATGGGAGCGGCGTTGTGCGCCGTGTTCGCGGGCTCCGGCGCGGGGGCGGGCGGCGCGCTTTCCGCCCTCGGCTTCGCCGCCGCAGGCGCCTCTTCCCGGGGTGCGGGGATGTCGACCTCGTTCACCTGCTTTCCGCCGCGCACCAGCGGCGGAAAGCCCGGCCCGAGCCATGATTCCTTCGCGCCCTCGATGCCCATCACCTGGATGCGGCGTTCGTTGAGGCGCGCGAGGAGATCGGCGAGCCCTTCCCTGTCGAGGTCGAGATTCGAGACGTCGAGGATGACGGCACGCGCACCGAAGAAGCCGGGCGAGCGGTCGATCAGGCTGGAGAGTTCTTCCAGCCAGATGTCGAGCGGCGCCTCTGGCGACAGCATCAGCGCCAGAAACGAGCGTCCGCGGAAGCGGATGGTGGGGCGCTGCGACTTCGGGGCCGGGCTGCCGGAAGCGGCGCTGGGAGAGGAAATGGCTGTGTCTGTCACGGAACTTCTTCAGGTTTCTGCGCTGTTAACATTTGGCGGTAGTATGGTTACCACTTGGTTAACGCAGGGCAGAAAAGTGAGCCGTCGCCGCTTACCATCTGTTGACAAAGATGAAACGGGAGACATCGTCTCCCGTTCCGTTATCCGCGCGGCTGAGGCCGCGTCACAGCTCTATTTTCGCCCCGAGCACGGCGAGAAACTGGGCGATCCACGCCGGATGGGCGGGCCACGCCGGGGCGGTGACCAGCAGGCCGTCGGTGACCGCCTCCGTTACGGCGATCTCGGCATAGGTCGCTCCGGCCTGTTCCACTTCGGGACGGCAGGCGGGATAGGCGGAGACGCGCTTGCCGCGGATGACGTCGGCCGCCGTCAGGATCTGCGCGCCGTGGCAGACGGCCGCGACGGGCTTGCCGGAGAAGGCCTTCACCAGCGCGATGACGGCGGGATCGAGCCGCAGGTATTCCGGCGCCCGGCCGCCGGGGATGACGAGGCCGGCGTAGTCGTCTGCATTAACCTTCGCGAAATCGGCGTTCAGCGTGAAGTTGTGGCCGGGCTTCTCGCTGTAGGTCTGCGCGCCCTCGAAATCGTGAATGGCGGTTTTCACGCTCTCGCCGGGCTTCTTGCCGGGCGTCACCGCATGCACTTCATAGCCGACGGCGGCAAGCGCCTGAAACGGCACCTGAACTTCGTAGTCCTCGACATAGTCCCCGACGAGGAACAGCAGCTTTCTGGACATCGGACTTTCCTCCTGTTGACACACGCCCACAGGCCCGCGGCCCGGCGCATGCGCATATGGTAGACGAAACGTTATCGAATTTCTCCGATGATCCGCGCCACACTTTAACGACACGCAGCATGGAAAAGGATTCGTGATGGAGGCACGCATGCGGGACAGGTTCGAAGGGCGCCGCTCGCCGGCAGGCGCGGTCATGGCGCTGGCGGGCGCGATGGCGGTTATGGCGGTCACGGCCTCGCCGGCGTCCGCCAATTTTTCCGCCTGCGTCGCCAACCTGAGGGACGCGGCGGCGAAAGCGGGCATCAGCCGGGCGGTGGTGTCGCGAGCGCTCGACATCAGTGCGCCGGACGAGAAGGTGCTGCGTCTTTCCAAAGTGCAGCCGGAATTCAAGACGCCGATCTGGGACTATCTCGGCTTTCTCGTCGATGACCAGCGGGTCGCCGACGGCCAGGCGATGATGCGCCGCTACGACAGCGTGCTGCGGGCCGCCGAGCGGCAGTTCGGCGTCGACAGGCACGTGATCGCCGCCGTGTGGGGCGTGGAGACGGATTTCGGCCGTGAGGCCGGCGACAGTTTTCTGCCGCATGCGCTTGCGACGCTGGTGTGCGAGGGCGGGCGGCGCCGGGATTTCTGGCGCGGCGAACTCATCGCGGCGCTCAAGCTCGTCGACCGCGGCGATCTGGAGCTGAACAAGCTCTACGGCTCATGGGCCGGCGCCTTCGGCCAGACGCAGTTCATTCCCAGCACCTACCAGCGTCTCGCCGTGGACTTCGATGGCGACGGGCGGCGCGATCTCGTCAGCTCCGTGCCGGATGCGCTGGGGTCCACCGCCAACTATCTCAAGCGGGCGGGCTGGCGCACGGGCGAGCCGTGGATGATCGAGGTGAAGGTGCCGGCCGGCTACAGCGGGCCGACGGGACGGCGCAACCGGGCCGCCATCGCCGACTGGTCGCGGCGGGGCGTCACCCGCGCCGATGGACGTCCGCTGACCGGCGGCGGGGAGGCAGGTCTCCTGCTGCCGGCCGGCGGCCGGGGGCCGGGCTTCCTCGTGTTCCGCAACTTCGATGCGATTTATTCGTATAATCAGGCGGAGTCCTACGCGCTCGCCATCTCGCATCTGGCGGATCGCCTCGCCGGCTATCCGCCGCTGCGCACGCCGTGGCCCACGGACGACCCCGGCCTCACCCGCGCGCAGCGCCTCCACCTGCAAAAGCTGTTGCTGGCGAAGGGCTACGCCATCGGCGATGCGGACGGCAAGATCGGCCCGGTGACGCGCGACGCCATCATGGACGTCGAGCGCCAGCTCGGCATGCAGCAGACCGGGCGCGCCGGCACCAAGGTGTACCGGGCGCTCGGCGGGCGGTGAGGCGGCGGTTTACGCAGCCCGCGGAATGGCGACGGCCGGGACGGGCGCCTGCGCGCCGGTGGCGCGGATGACACCGCGGGCGCCCTTCAGCGCATCCGGCGCGAGTTCCAGCGCCAGGAAACGGTGGCGCTCGAACGGCCCGGGCATCCACAGGGCGGCCGTCTTCCCGGCGCTGAAGCCGAAGCGGGCATAGTAGGGCGCATCGCCCACCAGCAGGATGGCGTCGTGGCCGAGGCGGGCGGCGCTGTCGATGGCCTCGCGCATCAACGCGCTGCCGACGCCGCCGGCCTGGCAGGTGGGATCGACAGCGAGCGGGCCGAGCAGAAGGGCCGGGCGGTCCAGGCCGGCCGAGATGTGCCACAGCCGCACGGTGCCGATCAGGCAGCCGTCGGTCAGGGCGGAGAGCGACAGTCCTTCGGCCGGCAGGCGGCCGTCGCGCAGCCGCTCGCTGGTCTTGGCAAAGCGGTTCGCACCGAAGCAGACGTCAAGCAGGGCTTCGCGCCCGGCGACATCGGCGGGTATTTCCTCACGAATGGCGAACATGGCAAGTTCCTCCCCGCCCGGGCCGAAGGCCGGGCAGCCGGAAAAACGATATGATTGTTGAGAAAATTCGCCGGTCGGGTGCGACCGGCGAACGGATTGCGCCCTCCCTCCGGAAGGCGCGATCAGATGTGATAGGCCTTCAGCGGCGGGAAGCCGTTGAACGCCACCGCCGCATAGGTGGTGGTGTAGGCGCCCGCGCCCTCGATCAGCACCTTGTCGCCGATGGCAAGGCTGACCGGCAGCGGATAGGGCGTCTTCTCATAGAGCACGTCGGCGGAGTCGCAGGTCGGCCCGGCGAGGATGCAATCCTCCAGGGTATCGCCATCCCGCTCCGTGCGGATCGGGTAGCGGATCGCTTCTTCCATGGTCTCGGCGAGGCCGCCGAACTTGCCGATGTCGAGGTAAACCCAGCGCACCACGTCGTCCGCGCTCTTGCGCGACACCAGCACCACTTCCGCCTCGATCACGCCGGCGTTGCCGACCATGCCGCGGCCCGGCTCGATGATCGTCTCGGGGATCGCGTTGCCGAAATGCGCGCGCAGCGAGTCGAAGATCGACGAGCCGTACGCCTCGACCGCCGGAATGTCGTTGAGGTACTTCGCCGGGAAACCACCGCCGAGGTTGACCATCGACAGGCCGATGCCGCGTTCCGCGCAGTCGCGGAAGATGCCGGCGGCGGAGGCGAGCGCCTGGTCCCACGCGCGCGGGTTGCGCTGCTGCGAACCCACGTGGAAGGAGACGCCGTAAGCCTCAAGGCCAAGCCGGTGCGCATGCTCAAGCACGCCCACGGCCAGCGACGGATCGCAGCCGAACTTGCGCGACAGCGGCCATTCCGCGCCGGCGCCGTCGCACAGGATGCGGCAGAACACGCGCGAGCCGGGGGCGACGCGCGCCACCTTCTCGACCTCGGCCTCGCAGTCGACGGCGTAGAGGCGGATGCCAAGCTCGAAGGCACGCGCGACATCGCGCTCCTTCTTGATGGTGTTGCCGAAGGAGATGCGGTCGGGCGTCGCGCCGGCGGCGAGCGCCATCTCGATCTCGGCCACCGACGCGGTGTCGAAGCACGAGCCGAGCGAGGCGAGCAGCTTCAGCACCTCCGGAGCGGGGTTCGCCTTGACGGCGTAGAAGACGCGCGTATCCGGCAGGGCGTGGGCGAAGGCAAGGTAGTTGTCGCGCACCACGTCGAGATCGACCACGAGGCACGGGCCGTCTTCACGTCGGTTGCGGAGAAATTCGCGAATGCGGTCGGTCATTGTATTTCCCTAACACGTGCTCTCAAGGTCGACAGGGGCACCAGCGATATCTGGAGCCCGGCAAATGCGCAGACGGCCGCTCACGTCGTTGTGCTGTGGAGACACAAAACGATACAGACCGAACACGCCCGGGTTGCGCATCAGCAACAACCCGACTGGCTGCCTTGGATTGGAAGGGAAAAACCCGACCGCACGCCTGGCAATGATGGACAAGCCTCTTCGGTGAACCGCCACCAGCCTGTGGAAAGCTGGCAGAGACCAAAAAAGCCCGTTCCGTCGTTGCTTTAAGTCCCGTCCCCTGCGGGAGAGCAGGGTGGGCCGGTTTTCGCCTCCGGCTGCCGGTCGGTCGATGAACGTGGGAACGCAAACTCCCCACGCCACGGGCGAGAAAACCGGCCTCTTGTCCGGCGACCCGCCAACCGGCACGCGACCACAGGCACGTGCGAAATTGGGCAAGCCGACATATAGGGCCATTCTTGATGATTCTCAAGCAATGTTGCGGCTGTTATGCACGGGAAAGCATCGACGTGCTGCATTTCAGGCATGCGGTTGACGCATGAGTGGGCACACGAAGCGTTAACCATTTTTCGTGAAAGCCGGTAAGGCTCCGCTATGTCGCCATTATCGTGTGCCAGACGCCACCGACGCGCATAGTTTGCCAGCGAACACCGAGAAGGACGCCTCATGTCTCGCCCCTCCATGTTTCGGTCCTCAGGCCAGTCGCCGCTTTCCCGGCGCGGCGTGCTGAAAAGCCTCGCGGCCACGCTTGCGGCTTCCGCGGCACTCGTGCAGCCGGCGGGCATGGGCTTCGCACAGACGCCGCCGGCCGATGCCGCCGGGGAGGAGACGCCGCAGGTGGCGCGTTTCGGCTATGAGGATGTGGTGCAACGCGCCCGCGAGCTGGCGGCCGTCGCCTTCGACGACCATGTGCCGCCGCTGCCGGAGGGAGTCGCCAACCTCGATTTCGACGCCTACCGCAACATCCGTTTCCGGCCCGACAAGGCGCTGCTCGGCTCCGGGGGCGGGCCGTTCCGGCTGCAGATGTTCCACCTTGGCTTCCTCTTCCGGCGCCCGGTGACGGTCAGCATCATCCGCGACGGCGTGCCGACGCCGGTGCCCTATTCGCCGCAGCTATTCGACATGGGCGGCGTGAAGCTCGACAGCGAACTGCCCGTCAACCTCGGCTTTGCCGGCTTCAGACTGCATTATCCACTTAATAATCCGCATGTGCTCGACGAGTTGATCTCGTTTCTGGGGGCGAGCTACTTCCGCTTTCTCGGGCGCGGCCAGCAATACGGCCTCTCGGCACGCGGACTTGCGGTCAACGCGGGCGCGCAGGAGGAGTTTCCGTTCTTCCGCGCCTTCTGGATCGATAATCCCGGCCCGGGCGCGGAGCGCGTCACCGTGCTCGGCCTGCTCGACAGCGCATCCGTGACGGGGGCGTTCCAGTTCTTCGTCTACCCCGGCGAGGAAACGGTGGTCGACGTGACGGCGACGCTGTTCGTGCGCCAGCCGATCGAGTGGCTGGGCGTGGCGCCGCTGACATCGATGTATTTCGTCGGCGAGAACGACCGGCGCTTCCTCGACGAGTTCCGGCCGGAACTGCACGATTCGGACGGGCTGCTGGTGCATGCCGGCTCGGGCGAATGGATCTGGCGCCCCCTGCGCAACCCGCCCGAACAGGCGCGCTCCTCCTTCATCGACAAGAACATCCGCGGCTTCGGCCTGCTTCAGCGCGACCGGAATTTCGAGCACTATCAGGACATCGATCTGCATTACGAGCTGCGGCCCGGCTACTGGGTGGAGCCGGTGGGCGACTGGGGGCCCGGGCATGTCGAGCTGCTCGAAATCCCCACCAACGACGAGACGAACGACAACATCGTGGCCTTCTGGGTACCCGACGCCAAGCCCCAGCCGGGGCAGACCCTCGTCTACCGCTACCGCATCCGCGCCGTGGCGGACGCGGAGGGGCTGCATCCGGGCGGGCGCGCCGTCAACACCTATCAGGGCAAGCCCAAGGCGGCGGGCTCCACCGAGGCCGTGTTGCCCGGCACGCGCCGCTTCCTGGTCGACTTTGCCGGCAACGATCTGGCCTATTACGCGCTCGACCCCGCCAGCGTCACCATCGATGCCTCCGTCTCGAAGGGGCAGGTCGTGCGCACCTTCCTGTCCAGTAATGCCAAGATCAACGGCTTCCGCGCGGGTATCGACGTCGCCGTTCCGCCTGGCGAGACGGTGGATATCCGCGCCTTCCTGCGGGCAGGCGGGCGGGCGCTGACCGAGACGTGGATCCACCCCTGGACGGCGCGCTGATCCGCCGGCGATCAGGGCGTCTCACGCCATTCGAAGGAGCGCACCTCGCGCAGCAGCTCGACGAAGGCGCGCGCGCCGTGCGCCGCCGCCGCCTCGCCCTTCTCGCGCGTGGCGAGCGCCGCGTTTCCGATGGCACCCGTCGGATTGAGATCGTCCGCCATCCAGCCGAGGCCGGCAGGCCGCGCGGCGTTGAGGTGCCGATACCGCTTAGCCAGTTCAATGTTTCGTGAAGGGAAGTCGGCCGCCTTGTCCATGCGGACGAGATCGGGACGGAAGGCGAGCATCAGCGATGTCTCGATATCGCCGCCGTGGATGCCGTGGCGGATTTCCTCCGGATCGAAAAGGCCCTCCGGATAGCCGAATCTTTGCCAGGAAACTGTCGCTGTGACCATGCCGAAGCGTACGCGCAGGTCGCGCGCGACGATATCCATGACCGGCGAGTTGCCGCCGTGAGAGCTGACGATCACCAGCTTGCGGCAGCCGGACCGGTGCAGGCTTTCGCCGATTTCCGTCCACACGCGGATGGCGGTCTCCGGCTGCAGTGTCAGCGTGCCCTTGAAGGCGAGATGCTCGTTCGACAGGCCAACGGGCTGCACCGGCAGGACAAGGGCCGGGGTGTCGGCATCGAGCACGGCGGTAACGTGGGCCAGATAGCCTTCCATGATGAAGACGTCCGTGCCCAGCGGCAGGTGCGGCCCGTGCTGCTCGACGGCGGCCACCGGCAGAACGGCGATCGCCTTGCCGATCGCCTCGCGCTTGAAATCGCCGGTGGTCAGATATGTCCATTGGCTCGAAGGAAGCATTGGAAAAGTCCCTGATATTTCGTGATCCGTATCTTGTGTCACGCAATTTGTCATTGCTGCGTCATAAGAAGGCATGCATTATTTCGACGGCAACCTATCTCACGGTAGCACTGGCAGGTGACAGGTGCATTGTGTTCGTCCGGCCGCATTGGACGTGCCGCCGGGGCATCGCGAATCGCTCGACAATGCCGGCGCCTCGACAATCCTGATCCGCTTCCGGGTCAAAGATGTTCCATAGCAGGGGCTTGCCCTGACACGAGGAGGAAGGGACGATGAAACACCCGGTCGCCAAGAGCGTCGGATGGGCACTCGTCCATGCCGCGCGGCTGCACCGCACGCGCATCGGCGAGAGGCTGGCGGCGCTCGGCCTGTTCCCGGGACAGGAGCAGGTTTTGCAGGCCCTGTCCACCGTCGATACCATGACCATGGGGGAGCTGGCGCATATCCTGCGCGTCAAGCCGCCGACGGCCTCGAAGACCATCGCCCGCCTCGCGGCGCAGGGGCTCGTCGAACGCATCGCGGAGCCGGGCGACGCCCGCATCGTCATCGTGCGGCTGACGGAGGAAGGGGCAATCCGGGCCATCGCCATCGATAAGCTGTGGACAGAAGTCGAGAACGAACTGCTCGACGACTTCGACAACAAGGAACGCAAGCGCCTGCGCAAGCTGCTGCGCAAGGCGGCCCGCAATCTCGCCGGGCTGCAGGCTCTTGACGATGCCGACGAGGACATCGAAACTGACGGGGAAGATGTCGACGACATCGTCGAATAGGGACCCCCATGACGGATATCGATATTGTACTGGTCGGGCGCCTTGTGCCCTCCGCCGAGGCGGCGCTCGACCGCGCGTTCACGGTTCACCGGCTGCGCGACATCGCGAACCGGGAGGAATGGCTGGCGGAGCACGCGCCGATCGTGCGCGGCGTCGCGGTGGCCAATGGCCTGCCGGTCGACGCGGCGTTCGTCGGGGCTCTGCCCAACCTTGAGATCGTCGCCGGTTTCGGTGTCGGCTACGACAACATCGATGCGCGCGCCGCCGCGCGGCGGGGCGTCGTCGTCACCAACACGCCGGACGTGCTGACGGACGAGGTCGCGGACCTCGCCGTCGGCCTGCTGCTCGCCACTATCAGGCAGATTCCGCAGGCGGACCGTTACCTGCGCGCCGGAAAATGGCTGGAGAAGCCGTTTCCGTTCACCGCGACGCTGCGCGGGCGCACCGTCGGCATCTTCGGGCTCGGCCGTATCGGCCTCGCCATCGCCGAGCGTCTTGCCGCCTTCGGCGTGACCATCCTTTACCACAACCGCCAGCCGCGCACGGACGTTCCCTTCCGCTATGTCGACAGCCTGAAGGGGCTCGCGGGGGAGGCGGATGTGCTCATCGTCGCCACGCCGGGCGGCGAGGGCACGCGCCATGCCGTCGACGCGGAGGTGCTGGCGGCGCTGGGCAGCGACGGCGTGCTGGTCAACATCGGCCGGGGCAGCGTCGTCGACGAGGTGGCGCTGATCGCGGCGCTGGAGCAGGGCGCGATCCTGTCCGCAGGGCTCGATGTCTTCGCCGACGAACCGCGCGTGCCGCAGGCGCTGATCGATCTCGACCGTGCGGTGCTTCTGCCCCATGTCGGCTCCGCCTCCGTCCATACGCGCGACGCCATGGGGCAACTAGTTGTGGACAACCTGCAATCGTGGTTCGCCGGCAAGGGGCCGCTCACGCCGGTGCCGGAAACGCCGGTGCCTCCGAAGTCCTGAAGCGCGTTCCGATCAGAATTCGCTCAGAGTAAGGAATCCGGAATCTGTCCTGTTTCAACGTAAACAGGACAGATTCTAGGGCAGGGTGAGGATGCCCGCCTCGCCGTCTTCGGTGCCGAAGGCGAGCCTTGTGCCCTTGCGGTCCCACGCGAGGGCGGTCACAGGCGCCTCGTCCGCCGTGCGCACCATCAGTTCCGCCGCGTCGGTCAGCCTTATGATCATCGCCGCGCCATCCGCATAGCCCGCCGCCAGCACGAGCGCGGTGGGGTGGAAGGCGACCTGCGTGACGACGGCGGGGCGCACGCCGCATTCGCGGGGGGGCTTGCCCATGGGGCCGCCCTTGGCGAAGGGCCAGACGATGGCCGCCTCCGCGCCGGAGGTCGCGAGCCACTCGCCGTCATGCGACCAGCTCAGCGAGCGCGTCTTGGCCGGATAGCCCGCCATCCGCATGTCCTTGCCGTCCGCCAGCCGCCAGCCGTGCAGCGTGTTTTCCTGCATGGAAGTGACGACGTAATGTCCGTCCGGCGAGACCGTGATATCGAGGTGGGAGCCCTTCCACATCAGCTGTTCGGTGCCGTTTTCGACGGCGGGAAACCACAAGGTCACGCCGTTGTAATGTGCGATGGCGAGGCGGAAGCCCTTCGGCGCGAAGGCCAGCCCCTGCGCGGTGGCCGGCACCTCTGTCGCGGCCTCGCGGCCCTTTGCATCCCGCGCGCTGACCCGCTTGCCCGTGGCCCAGGCAAAGGCGCCGTCGTCGCGGGCGGTGAGCGCCGTGATCCAGCGGCCCTTCTCGTCGACCAGCGTCTCCACCGTGCCGTCGGCGGCGGTGGCCGCGATGCGGCCGTCGTCCCCGCCGGTGAGCAGGCGCTTGCCCGCCTGCGCGACGACGAGGGCGCCGGCGTCGGGATGCGCCTCCACGCGCCGGCGCTCGCCGGCGCGGTCGAGCAACACCCCGCCGTCGCCGAGCGCGAAGGCGGCCGTCCCGTCGAGCCAGCGGACGCCGGTGACGTGAGCGCCGGCCTCGAAGCCGGCGACCTTGTCGAGCAATGAGACCGCGCTCGTCATCGGATCACGCCGCGCAGGCGAGGAAGCCCTCGCGGATAGCTTTTTCGTCGAGATCGCGGCCGATGAACACGATACGTGAATCGCGTTTCTCGTCCGGCTTCCATTCGCGCTGTAGATCGCCCTCGATGATCATGTGCACGCCCTGGAACACGAAGCGGCGCGGCTCGCCGCGGAAGGAAAGGATGCCCTTCGAGCGCAGGATGTTCGGCCCGTCGCGCTGCACGAGATCGTTGACCCACGGCAGGAACCTGTCGGGGTTCACGTCGCCCGGAATGACGATGGATACCGACTGCATGTGCTCGTCGTGATAGTGCTTCAGGCCGCCGTGGTGATGGTGGCCGTGCGCGTGCTCATGCTCATGATGGTGATCGTGGCCGCAACCGCAGTTCTCGCCATGCTCATGGTCGTGATGATGGTGGTCGTGCCCGTCGTGATCGTCTTCTTCGAGGAAGGCGGGTTCGAGCGTCAGAATGCGGTCGAGGTCGAAGGCGTTGCGCTCCAGAACCTCGGCCAGCGGCACGGCGGCGCGCTGCGTCTTGTGCAGGCGCGCGTAGGGGTTGATGGCGCGGATGCGGCCGACCACCTCCTCCAGTTCCTCCGGCGTCACGAGATCCGTCTTGTTGAGCAGGATGACGTCGGCGAAGGCGATCTGGTTCTTGGCCTCGGGCGCGTCCTTGAGGCGTTCGCTCAGCCACTTGGCGTCGGCGACTGTCACGACGGCGTCGAGCTTCGTGCGCGCCGCCACGTCCTGGTCGACGAAGAAGGTTTGCGCGACGGGCGCGGGGTCGGCGAGGCCCGTCGTCTCCACGATGATGGCGTCGAACTTGCCGCGCCGCTTCACCAGGCCCTCGATGATGCGGATGAGGTCGCCGCGAACGGTGCAGCAGATGCAGCCGTTGTTCATCTCGAACACCTCCTCGTCAGCGCCGACGACGAGGTCGTTATCGATGCCGATCTCGCCGAACTCGTTGACGATGACGGCATATTTGCGTCCATGCTCTTCGGAGAGGATACGGTTCAGCAAGGTGGTCTTGCCGGCGCCCAGATAGCCCGTGAGCACGGTGACGGGAATCTTGTCGCTGGAAATCTTGTCGCTCATGGAAAGCTCCGCAAACGCGCCCCGGCGCGTTCAATCATTTTTGCCGAGAATGTTATATTGTTCAAACCGGAAAAAATGAAAGCCGCAAAAAAGAAACCGTCCGTCAGAACGGATGGTACTGGAACGCCCACGTCTCCGACAGCGTCCTGTCGCCGGCGCGCAGGAAGAGGCGCATCTCCACCGGTTCCGTGCCTTCCACCGTGAGGTCGAACTGCGCGCGCCAGTGGCCGGGCACGTCGTCGGGCACCGCCTCCGTGAACACGTAGGAGAAGGCGCCGCGCGAGGCCCAGAGCACCGCCTCCGGCTTGACGCCGAAAGGCAGTTCCGTCAGCGGTCCGCCGAGAAACTCCACCATGAACTTGCGCACGCCCCTGGGGCGCGGCAGGCCGGGCTGCCCGCCGTTGCCGAGCCGCGTGGCGACGACATGGGCGAGCGGCGAGGGATAGGGATCGCTGTCGCGCCAGTGCAGCCGGTAGCGGAAGCGATAGCTGTCGCCCGCCCGCGCCGGCGCCTCCGGCACCCAGAAGGCGACGACGTTGTCGTGAATTTCGTCGTCGGTCGGGATTTCGATGAGTTGCACCGCGCCCCGGCCCCAGGAACCCTGTTTCGAGGAACCCTGTTCCGCGTTGTCGAGCGGCTCCACCCAGGCGCTGGGGCGGCGCTCGTAATGCACACCGTCCTGATAATGGTCGAACAGGCGGTCGCGCTGCAACAGGCCGAAGCCGCGCGGCGCTTCGTCCGCGAAGGCGGACGCGGTGGTGACGGCGGGATTGTTGAGCGGCCGCCAGATGCGCTCGCCAGCCCCCGTCCACAGCGCAAGGCCGTCGGAGTCGTGGATTTCAGGCCGCCAGTCGACAGCGGTCTTCTTGGCCGTTTCCGAATACCAGTACATGGACGTGAGCGGCGCGATGCCAAGGCGTGCGACATCCCGGCGCAGGAACAGGGCCTTGTCGATGTTCATCAGCACGCCTGCCTGTGGCCCTGCGGCCTCACGAGTCATCTCGAAGCGGAACGCTCCGGCGATGCTCGGCCCTTCGAGCAGGGCATGGACAGTGACAGCGGTAGAATCGGCTTCTGGCGTATCGAAATAGAACTGCGTGAAGGCGGGGAACTCCTCCGCCCGGCCGGGCACGGCGACATCGAGCGCCACGCCGCGCGCCGAAAGGCCATACTGGAAGGACTCGCCGATGGCACGGAAGTAGGATGCGCCGAGGAAGGCGACCCAATCGTTCTTGCGCCAGTCCAATTTGTTCTGGTCGCCGAGCCGGCTCTCCTGAAAGCGGAAGCCGGCGAAGCCCGCATCCGGCGGCAGCTTGCGCGCCGGGCTGTCGGCCGGCATGTCAAAATAGGCGGGGTCGTAGAGCACCTCCCGCGCCTCGCCCCCGTCGACGACGAACATATGCACCGGCAGGCGGAAGAAGGTGCCGAGATGGAAGAAGGTGATCGGGAACCGGCTGTGGGGAAAGCGGTCGGGATCGGCGAACAGCGCCGCGTCGGTATTGAAGCGGATCTGGCCATGCGCCGCGTAGTCGAGCGCGTCGAGGATGGCGCTGTCCTGTGCGGGCGGCGGCGCGTAGGACTGCGCGGCGAGGCTGCGTGCCCGCTCGATCAGCGCGTCGAAGGAGAAGGCAGCGGGCTGGCCGAGCCTGAGGCCCGATTGCGCCAGCGCGGGCGGGGCGAAACCCGTGCGGGAGAGGGCGGCGGTCGCGAGGGCGGCGGAAAGAAGGGCGCGGCGGCTGATCATCGTGGGGGCGATTTCCTGATGGGCGGTAACGTCCGGGGAATGCTCGCGGAAATGCGGCGGGAGGCGCCGAGGATAGAAAACATTCAGGCGCAATGAAGGCATTGCGCCGCGCGTTTCGCGCGCAGGCGGGGGATTTTCAGGTGTGCTGGTGCTCGGCCTCCAGCCGCCACGCGCCGCGGGCGAAGCGCACGGTCGCCCACAGGCCGATGAGGCCGAAGGCCGTCATGAGGACGTATTCGAAAGCGTTGCCGAGTTCGAGCAGGCCCGCGACAGCCCAGCCCGCGGCAACGCCGAGGGCGATAAACTCCGTCGCGACGAGGACGATCGTGCTCACGACGGTGACCAGGCTCCTGAGGCCGAGTTTGCTGTTCGGACGGTTGTTGATCGGCCCATTGCTCTGGCCAGACGGGGAAACGGCGGATTCGGCCAAGGGGATATCCTTCCCGGACAAACGATGCATCCGATCAGATAGCCCGATACCCCGGTTGACGCAAGGATGTCGTCTGTGGCTTCTATGCGTTCCGTTTCGAACCGCCTGCCGCACGCAACCGGTGTGCGCCGGAACGGCCGATTGACGATCGCGGCATTGCCGATAACCGAAAGGGATGAGGTCGATATGTGCGCGCAGCCCGTTTCCCGATACGCCGTCTATTTCGCGCCGGAGCCGGCGGACGCCTTGTGGCGTTTCGGTTCCGCCGTTCTGGGCTATGACGGTGCGACCGGCGAGGAAGTGCCCCAGCTCGTGCCGGAGGGCTTCGACGCCCCCTCGTGGCGCCTGCTGACCGCAGATCCGCGGGCCTACGCCTTCCACGCCACCATCAAGGCGCCTTTCCGTCTGGCGGAAGGGCAGACGGAAGAATCGCTCGCCGCGGCGCTCGCGGCGTTTTCCGCCGGCCGGCAGCGCTTCGTCCTGCCCCCGCTGCAGGTGACGGCGATCGGGGACCGGCAAGGGGGGGCGTTCATCGCCCTCACCGAATCACAGCCCACGCCCGCGCTGGAGGCGCTGGAGCGGGACACCGTGGAGGCGCTGGAGCCGTTCCGCGCGCCGCTGACCGACAAGGAGTTCGCCAAGCGCTGTCCGGACGCGCTGAGCGAGCGCCAGCTCGGCTACCTGAAGGCCTATGGCTACCCGCATGTGTTCGAGGATTTCCGCTTCCACATGACGCTGACGGGCCGTGTGCCGGAAGCGCAGGTGGAAAAGGCGCTGAACGGCCTCTCCGCGCTCTACGGCGAGCATGTCGGGCAGGCGCGCGTGCCGGTGGAAGCGCTGGCGCTCTACCGGCAGACCGGCAGCGAACGCTTTCGCGTGGTCGCCCGCTCGCCCTTCGCCTAAAGCGTTTTCAAGCAAAGTGGATACCGGTTTGCGTGAAGAAAGCGTGTAATATCAAAATCTTATAGAATTTCGGCGTTTCAATGAAATGTCGAAATGCTATAGAGTGTTTCTGTTGAAGACAGAAACACTCCAGCATGTGCCGGCGGCAGAAAAAGATTCGCTTTTTCAACGCTCAAACGCCGCGCGGGCTCAAGATAAGGAACCTGGAATCTGTCCTGTTTCAACGTAGACAGGACAGATTCCAGGGCATCGCGGAACGTCCCTGGCCGTGTGACCTCAGAGAATGAACCGGCTGAGGTCGGTATTCTTCGCCAGGTCGCCGACGCCGTTGCGCACGAAATCGCCGTCGATGGTCACCGTCTCGCCGGAGCGGTCCGGGGCGGTGAAGGAGATGTCGTCCAGCACCCGCTCGATCACGGTCTGAAGGCGGCGGGCGCCGATGTTCTCGACGGACGAATTCACCTCCACCGCGACGCGGGCGATGGCGTTGATGGCGTCCTCCGTGAACACGAGCGTTACGCCCTCTGTCGCCAGCATCGCAACGGACTGCTTGATGAGGCTCGCCTCCGTCTCGGTGAGGATGCGGCGGAAGTCGTCCTCGTTGAGCGGAGAGAGTTCCACGCGGATCGGCAGGCGGCCCTGCAGCTCCGGCAGCAGGTCGGACGGCTTGGCGACGTGGAATGCGCCCGAGGCGATGAACAGAATGTGATCCGTCTTGACCGGGCCGTACTTGGTGGAGACGGTCGTGCCCTCGATCAGCGGCAACAGGTCGCGCTGCACGCCCTCGCGCGAGACATCGGCGCCGGAACGCCCCTCGCGGGCGCAGATTTTGTCGATCTCGTCGAGGAAGACGATGCCGCTTTCCTCCGTCTCGCGGATGGCCTCCTGCACGATGCTGTCGTTGTCGAGCAGCTTGTCGCTCTCTTCCGTCACGAGCGGCTCGTAGGCGTCGCGTACGTTGAGCCGGCGGTTGCGCGTGCGCCCGCCACCGAGCTTGCCGAAGATGTCGCCGAGCGAGATCGCGCCCACGGATCCGCCGGGCATGCCGGGCAGGTCGAACATCGGCAGGCCGGCGGGCTGCGTCTGCACCTCGATCTCGATCTCCTTGTCGTCCAGTTCACCGGCCCTGAGCTTGCGGCGGAAGGCGTCGCGCGTGGTCTGGCTGGCGTTGGTGCCGACGAGGGCGTCGAGCACGCGCTCCTCCGCCGTCATCTGGGCCTTGGCCTGTACGTCCTTGCGTTTGGCCTCGCGAACCAGGCCGATGGCGACCTCCGCGAGGTCGCGCACGATCTGTTCGACGTCGCGGCCGACATAGCCGACCTCCGTGAACTTGGTGGCCTCTACCTTGAGGAAAGGCGCGCCCGCGAGCCTCGCCAGCCGGCGGGAGATTTCCGTCTTGCCGCAGCCGGTGGGGCCGATCATCAGGATGTTCTTGGGCAGTACCTCGTCGCGCAGATGGCCGGTGAGCTGCTGGCGCCGCCAGCGGTTGCGCAGGGCGATCGCGACCGCGCGCTTGGCTTCGCGCTGACCGACGATGTGGCGGTCGAGTTCGGACACGATCTCGCGGGGGGAAAACGCGCTCATAAGTTTTCTGCCTCATCCAGTGCCTCGATGATGAGGCTGGTGTTAGTGTAAACGCATATCTCGGCCGCGATCGCCATCGAGCGGCGCACCATCTCCTCGGCGTCGAGCGCCGAATCGGCCAGCGCGCGCGCCGCCGACAGGGCGTAATTGCCGCCCGAGCCGATGGCCATGATGGCGGCGTTATCGCGCACCTCGGGCTCCAGCACGTCACCGGTGCCGGAAATCAGCAGGCCGACGTGCCTGTCCGCCACCAGCAGCATGGCTTCGAGCCGGCGCAGATAGCGGTCGGTGCGCCAGTCCTTGGCGAGTTCGACGCAGGCGCGCATCAGCTGGCCGGGATATTGCTCAAGCTTCGCCTCCAGCCGCTCGAACAGCGTGAAGGCGTCGGCGGTGGCCCCCGCGAAGCCGCAGATGACGCTGCCATTGGCGAGCCGGCGCACCTTGCGCGCATTGCCCTTCATGATGGTCTGCCCGAGGCTGACCTGCCCGTCGCCACCGACGACGACACGGCCGCCCTTCCGGACCATGAGGATTGTGGTGGCGTGAAACTGTCCGTCACTCAGTGAATTCATGAACGATATGCCTCTCTGTTCGCGTCCATGTAATGCCGATTCTTTACAAAGCAAAATGTAAATGGACACCTGTGCATGCAAGCCGCTCTGGCGCGGGGAGATTTCTCTTGCTACAAGCGCGGCAAGGAATGCCCGTCCGAACAGGAGACCCCGCTTCATGCGCGCCGCCACCGTGGAACGCCGCACCAAGGAAACCGATGTTTTCATCAGCCTCGACCTGGACGGCACCGGACGGGCGGAAATTACCACCGGCGTGGGCTTTTTCGATCATATGCTGGATCTGCTGGCGCGCCACGCCCTCTTCGATCTCAAGGTAAAGGTGACGGGCGACCTGCACATCGACCAGCACCACACGGTGGAAGATACCGGCATCGCGCTCGGCGAGGCGTTCCGCAAAGCGCTCGGTGACAAGCGGGGCATCACGCGCTACGCGGATGTGCATCTCCCGATGGACGAGACGCTGACGCGCGTCGCCCTCGACATCTCCGGCCGGCCGTTTCTCGTGTTCCGCACCGAGTTCAGGCGTGAAAAGATCGGCAATTTCGACACGGAGCTGGTGCGCGAGTGGTTTCAGGCTTTCGCCATCAACGCCGGGCTGACGCTGCATGTCGAAACGCTGTATGGTGAGAATGCGCATCACATCGCGGAAAGCAGCTTCAAGGGGCTGGCGCGGGCGTTGCGCAACGCGGTGGCTGTCGACCCGCGCGAGGGCGAGCGCGTTCCCTCGACGAAAGGGTCGCTGTAACGGGGGCGCGTCATGGCTGTCTACACGTTTCATGTGCCGGCGGGGGCGTCGCCGGGCGACCGGCTGGCGCTGGAGCGCGCGGAGGTGGTGCGGGACGGCTTTTCCTGGGCCGCGCTGATCTTCCAGCTGCTCTGGTGCCTGTGGAACCGGCTGTGGCTCGTCGCGGCCGGCTTTCTGGCGCTGAGCTTCGCGCTTTCCTTCGGGCTGGAATGGGCGGGCGTGCCGGAGGCGGCGGTGGGCATCGCGGGCCTCCTGTTCGTGCTGCTGTTCGCTTTCGAGGCCAACAATCTGCGCCGGTTGACGCTGGAGCGGCGCGGCCTCGCGCTGCGCGGCGTTGTCGTGGCGGACAGCGCGCAGGAGGCGGAGCGGCGGGCTTTCGCTATCTGGCTCGGCGAGCGGGAGGCCGGCGAATCGCACGCCGCCGGCGCACCGGCCGCGAAACCGCCCGGCGCGCAATTGCAGCCGCGCCCGCCTGCCCATATCTATGCGTCGTCGGGGCGGGAACCGCGCGAAGGCGAGGTGATCGGGCTGTTTCCCGCAGCGGAGGAACCGCGTTGAGTACCGTTATTGTCGATTACGGGTCTGGCAATCTGCATTCCGTCCACAAGGCTTTCGAACGTGCCGCGCGTGAGGCGGGGCTGGCGGAGACGGCCGTCGTCTCCGGCGATCCCGCCGTGGTCCGCGCGGCGGAGCGCATCGTGCTGCCGGGGGTGGGCGCCTTTGCCGACTGCCGCCGGGGCCTCGATGCCGCAACCGGCATGGTCGAGGCGCTGACGGAGGCGGTGGCGGGCCGGGGCCGGCCGTTCCTCGGCATCTGCGTCGGCATGCAGCTGCTGGCCACGCGCGGTCTCGAATATGTGACAACGCCAGGCTTCGGCTGGATTCCCGGCGACGTGACGCTGATCGAGCCCGCCGACGAGACGCTGAAGATCCCGCACATGGGCTGGAACACGCTGGATATCGTCCATGACCACGCGCTCTTTGCCGGCATTCCGACGGGGCCCGACGGCCTGCACGCCTATTTCGTGCATTCCTATGCGCTGCATCCCGAGAACGACGCCGATCTCGTCGCGACGACCGACTATGCCGGCCCGCTGACCGCGGCGGCAGCGCACAGCAACGTTGCCGGCGTGCAGTTCCATCCCGAGAAGAGCCAGGCGCTCGGCCTCGCTCTCATCGCCAATTTCCTGAGGTGGCGCCCGTGATCCTGTTTCCCGCAATCGACCTGAAGGATGGCCGCTGCGTGCGCCTCGTGCAGGGCGACATGAGCCGCGCCACCGTTTTCAACGACGACCCGGCCGAGCAGGCGGAAATCTTTGTGGAACAGGGCTTTTCCTGGCTGCATGTCGTCGATCTCGACGGCGCCTTCGCCGGCAAGCCGGTCAACGCGACCGCGGTGGAGGGCATCCTGTCGCGTCTGTCCATTCCGGTGCAGCTCGGCGGTGGCATTCGCAACCTCGCCACTGTCGAGGGCTGGCTCGCGAAGGGCGTCACGCGCGTCATCATCGGCACGGCGGCGGTGCGCGATCCCGATTTCGTGCGTGAGGCCGCGCGCCGCTTCCCCGGCCGCGTCGCGGTCGGCATCGATGCGTGGGACGGCAAGGTCGCGGTCGAGGGCTGGGCGGAAACGTCGGAGCTGACGGCGCAGGAACTCGGCCAACGCTTCGAGGACGCGGGCGTCGCAGCCATCATCTACACGGACATCGCGCGCGATGGCCTGGTGCAGGGCCTCAACATCGACAGCACGCTGGCACTGGCGCGGGCGGTGAACATTCCCGTCATCGCCTCCGGCGGGCTCGGTTCCATCAGGGACATCGAGCGGCTGCTGGAGCCCGACTGCACCATTCTCGAAGGGGCGATCACCGGCCGCGCGCTCTATGACGGGCGGCTCGATCCGCGCGAGGCGATCGCGCTTCTGAAGAGGGCGGCATGACGCTGAAGAACCGTATCATCCCCTGTCTCGACGTGAAGGACGGGCGCGTGGTCAAGGGCGTGCAATTCACGGAGCTGCGCGATGCGGGGGACCCCGTCGAGGCGGCGCGGGCCTATGACGCGGCGGGGGCAGACGAACTCTGCTTCCTCGACATCACGGCAAGCCACGAGGACCGCGGCACGCTGCTCGACGTGGTGCGGCGCACGGCCGAGGCCTGCTTCATCCCGCTCACGGTGGGTGGAGGCGTGCGCAAGGTCGAGGACATCCGGGCGCTGCTGCTCGCGGGCGCGGACAAGGTGTCGATCAACACGGCGGCCGTCAACAATCGCCGCTTCGTGCGCGAGGCGGCGGAGAAATTCGGCAGCCAATGCGTCGTCGTCGCCATCGACGCCAAGCGCGTGTCGGCGGAGGGCGAGGCGCCGGCCTGGGAAATCTTCACCCACGGCGGCCGCAAGGCGACCGGCATCGACGCCATCGCTTTCGCGGAGGAGGTCGTGGAACTCGGGGCGGGCGAGCTGCTCGTCACCTCCATGGACCGAGACGGGACGAAGTCTGGCTACGACATCGCGCTCACGCGCGCCATCGCGGACGCCGTGCCCGTGCCGGTGATCGCGTCGGGCGGCGTCGGCGCGCTCGACCACCTGGTGGCGGGCATCCGCGACGGCCACGCGACGGCGGTGCTCGCCGCCTCCATCTTTCACTTCGGCGAGTTCACAGTCGCGCAGGCGAAGGATGCGCTGGCGCAGGCAGGGCTCGCGGTGCGGCGCGACCACCTGGCAGCGGGTATCGCGGGAAACGGGAACTGAACGATGACGGACCGGCAAGACAAGCCCTTCGGCCTGAGCGATCTTGAGGCCATCATAGCCCGGCGCGCCAAGGAAAGCCCGGATGTTTCCTATACCGCGAAGCTCGTCGCGGCGGGCGTGGGGCGCTCGGCCAAGAAGCTGGGCGAGGAAGCGGTCGAGGCAGTGATCGCCGCAGTCGAGAACGATCGCAACGGCCTTGTCTCCGAGAGTGCGGATGTGCTTTATCACCTGCTGGTTGTGCTGCACGCGCGGGATATTGCATTGCAGGATGTGCTGAACGAGCTTGAAAGACGGACAGCACAATCGGGCCTTGCGGAAAAAGCGTCACGTGGGGCGTAGGGTTTGACCCCCAGCCTCGGGGAGCGAAACGAATGAACATGCGCGAAACCGGCCGTGGGGCGCTGCCCGACCAGGTGGAATCGTTCGATCGGCCGCAACCCGCTCCGGTGGACGCCGGCGCGGCGACGGACGGCGGCATCGTGCCGCTGAACGGCGAACTCTCGCCGTATCGTGTGTTCACCCGCGCCGAGTGGGCGAGCCTGCGTGCCGATACGCCGATGACGCTGACCGTCGACGAACTCGTGCGTCTGCAATCGCTGAACGACCAGTTGTCCCTGTCGGAGGTGGCGGAAATCTACCTGCCGCTCTCGCGCCTGCTGTCGCTCTATGTCGCGGCCATGCAGGGGCTTTTCCGCGCGACGGAGCGCTTCCTGGCCGTGGAGGACGGCAAGGTTCCCTACATCATCGGCATCGCGGGATCGGTGGCGGCCGGCAAGTCCACCACCGCGCGCGTGCTGGAGGCGTTGCTCGCGCGCTGGCCGAACACGCCCAAGGTCCAGCTCGTGACGACGGACGGCTTCCTGTTTCCGAACGCGGAGCTGAACCGCCTCGGCATCATGAAGCGCAAGGGTTTTCCGGAAAGCTACGACATGCAGGCGCTGCTGCGCTTCCTGTCCGCGATCAAGGCCGGCGCCCGCAACGTGCGCGCGCCCGTCTACTCGCACCTGACGTACGATGTGGTGCCGGGTGAGGAAATCGCCGTCGACCGGCCGGACATCCTCATCGTCGAGGGCCTCAACGTGCTGCAGACCGCGCGCCCGCCTCGCGACGGGCGGGCAGTGCCATTCGTTTCCGACTTCTTCGACTTCTCGATCTATGTCGACGCCAACGAGGAACTGCTGCACCAGTGGTATGTGAACCGGTTCATGCGGCTGCGCAAGACGGCTTTCCGCAACCCGCAGTCCTACTTCCGCCGCCATGCCGACGTGCCGGAGGAGGAGGCGCGGCAGACGGCGGAGGAACTGTGGAGCGGCACCAACCTCATCAACCTGCGGGATAACATCCTGCCCACGCGCCAGCGCGCCAGCCTCATCCTGCGCAAGGGCGACAGCCACCGCATAGAGGAAGTGGCGCTGCGGCGGCTTTAGAATCTATCCTGTTTACGTTGAAACAGGATAGATTCCCGGTTCCTTATTTTGAGCGAATTCTGATCGATCAGATGTGATAGACGAAGGATTCCATCTCGTCCTTCGGCATGTCCCGCATTTCGGCGAGGTTGCGGTTGTCCAGCACGCGGGCGATCGATTCGCGTACTTCCAGCATCATCAGCCGCACAGCGCACATCTGTTCGTCCGGACAGTCCTCGCAGGGGCGGTAGGCCGTCTTGCTGGCGCAGGGAAGGGGCGCAAGCGGGCCGTCGAGCACGCGGATGATGTCGCCGACGATGATGGTTTCCGGCGGGCGCGCCAGCATGTAGCCGCCGCCCTTGCCCTTCTTGCTGTGCAGAAAACCGGCGTTGCGCAGCTCGCCCAGAATGGCGTCGAGGAACTTCTTGGGGATGCTGTTGCTTTCCGCGATATCCGCCACGAGGGCGGAGGTGCCCGGCGGAAGCGTAGCCAGGTGGACAGCAGCCTTGAGACCGTATTTCCCCTTTTTCGTCAGCATGTCGAACCGTCTTTTGCTTTCATGTTGGCTGCAGCGAATGGCGTCCGCCCGGTGTCGGCAGGATGACCCGATGCGCATCCAGGCCCGGCGGCCGGGTTTGCCGACGCAACCGGACCGGTCGGTCCGTATGATTTCCTGCCGAGGATAAAGACTAGAATCACTTTAAGGAATGTCTCTTTATACCCTTTCCCTATATTTTACAAAATATATGACGTTATTTTTCCTGTGCAAGACGACACGCTTCGCGGCGTGGACGCGATGGATACGCCGGATCGGGCGTGGGGAAGGGGCCTCGGCATCGCAACCGGTGCTTTTTCATCGGCGGGAAGCGATGGCCTGCCAGACGCGCACCGCCTCCACATGGGGGAGGACGTCGTGGACGCGCAGGATGTCGGCGCCCTGCGCCAGGGCGGCCAGATGCGCCGCGAGCGTGCCGTAGAGCCGTGCGTCGGGCGGGCGCTGGATCAGATTGCCGATGAACGACTTGCGCGACGCGCCCACGAGCACCGCAAACCCCATGCGCCGGATTTCCGCAAGCCTGCCAAGCGCCTCGATGCTTTGCTCCGGCGTCTTGCCGAAGCCGATGCCCGGATCGAGGACGATGTCAGCATCCGCGATGCCGGCTTGGCGGGCGATTGCGATGGAACGCAGGAAGAAGTGGCGCATCTCGTCGACGATGTCGAGCGAGGCGTCGGGCGCCTCCCGGTTGTGCATGACCACGACGGGCGCGCCGAACGCGGCGGCCGCTGCGGCCATGTCCGGGTCCCGCTGCAGGCCCCAGATGTCGTTGACGATGGTGGCGCCTGCGGCCAGCGCCGCGCGGGCCGTCTCCGCCCTGTAGGTGTCGATCGAAACCGGCACACCGCGCGCACGCGCCAGCGGCGCCACGGCCTCGATCACGGGCAGCACGCGCGCCAGCTCTTCCGCCGCGGCAAGCGGCACATGGCCGGGGCGTGTCGATTCACCGCCGATGTCGAGGATGTCCGCGCCCTCGTCCAGCAGCGTCTGTGCCTGCGCCAGCGCGGACGCGGGCGAATCGAAGCGACCTCCGTCGGAGAACGAATCCGGCGTCACATTGAGGATGCCCATGATCAGCGGTTTGCCGGTGGCAAGCCGGTCGCCGATGGAACGGATGGCGGTCATCATTGGCTCCACGATGAAGAGGCGTCCGCGTGGTCGATCCCCTCGCCATCGATCCACGTGGCGGTGACGGCGAGGTTTTCGTCGAGCGCGACGAGATTCGCCCGCCTGCCGGGGGCGATGCCGCCGATCTCCTTGTCGAGGCGGAGAAAGACGGCCGGGTAGAGCGACGCCATGCGCAACGTCTCCGGCAGCGAAACGTCGAGATGCGCCACGGTGTTGCGCACGGCGCTCGCCATGTCGAGGTCCGAGCCGGCGAGGGTGCCGTCCTGCGCCGTCAGGCGTCCGTCGGCGCGGGTGATCGTGCGGCCGGCGAGGGTGAAGGTGTTCCCGCTGCTGCCGACCGTCGGCATGGCATCGGTGACGAGCATCATGCGCGCGCTGCCGTGGGCGCGGATCGCCGCCTTCAGCGAAACCGGCGAGACGTGATGCAGGTCGACGATGATGCCGCAGCAGCTTTCCGGATCGGTGAGCGCCGCGCCCACCGGGCCGGGCTCGCGCCCGGCGAGCGGCGGCATGGCGTTGAACAGATGTGTGAAGCCGGTGAGGCCCCCCGCGCGGGCGCGGGCGACGGTCGCCGCGTCGGCGGCGGTGTGACCGGCGGACAGCACCACGCCTGCTTCCGCGAGCCGCTCGATGCTGTCCAGCGGCACGCACTCGGGCGCGAGGGTGACGAGTGTGGCGAAGCCGGCAGGCAGGCTGCGGGCGAAATCCCCGATCAGCCGGATGTCGTCGTCCGTTATCGGGCGGATGAGCGCCGGGTCGTGGATGCCCTTGCGGGCGGCGTTGAGGAACGGCCCTTCGAGGTGGACGCCGAGCAGGCCGGGAACCCGCCGGTGCACGGCCTCGTGCACGGCGGCGAGCGCCGCGCGCATGCGCGCGGGCGTGTCCGTGATGAGCGTCGGCAGGAAACCCGTGGTGCCGTAGCACCGGTGCGCCGCGCCGATGGCGGCGATGCCTTCCCAAGTTGGCGTATCGTTGAACAGCACGCCGCCGCCGCCGTTCAACTGCACGTCGACGAAGCCCGGCACCAGCAGGCCGGCGATCTGCCGGCGTGGCAGGGCGTCGCCAAGCGCGGCGTTCGCGGTTATCGCCGCGATCCGCCCGTCGGCGACGACTACGGCGTGGTCGTCCAGCCAGACACGGTTGTCGCTGAAGATGCGGGCGCCAGTGAGCGCATACGGCGGGGCGGGTGCGGGCGTCATGGCGCGGCCTTGCCCGGCTGGCCGGGGCAGTTCTCCCGCGCCATGGCGACGGCGCCCGCAAGGGCGTCCGCATCCGGCGGCGCGAAGTGATGTCGGACGGCGTCGGCGAGCCACGGCCGGACCGTGTCCGTGAGGCCGCCGATGAGGTGGACGCGCGGTGCGCCGAGTTCGACGAGGCGCAGCGTCAGGCGGCCGATGGCCAGCGCGGCTTCCGTCGCGACGGCGCGTGCAAGTGCGTCGCCCCGCGCGGCATGGGCATAGACGACGGGGGCGAAGCGCGCATAGTCGGCCGGGGTGGCTCGGTCTCCCCAGTCGATGATCGCTTCCGGCGTCGGGCCGATATCGGCGAGGATCGCATCCGAGAGCGAGCCGGGCGGCGCGAGCCCGTCGCACACATGCAGCGTGCGCCGGATGGCCTCGCGGCCCGTGACCGCGCCGCTGCCGTCGTCCGAAAGGGGGAAGCCCCAGCCGCCGATGCTGATGCGCCGTCTCTCCGGCCCCTCGCCTTTTTCCACGTAGCCGCAGACGCCCGTGCCGACGATCAGGATGGCGCCGCGGTCGCCTTCGGCGGCCTTCGCGGTCGCGCCGAGCCAGGCTGCGCGCGCATCCGTGTCGAGAGCGATACTCGCGAAGGGGAAAGGCTGGCGCATGATGCGTTCGCGCGCCGACGTCTGCCCGGCGCCGGCGAGTCCGAAGCCGGCATGCGTCCGCCGCCACGCCGCCGCGTCGAGGCCCGCCCGTTCGCGCGCCTCGGTCGCCGCCGTCAGGATGGCATCGCGGACGCCCTCCGGCGCGAGCCTTATATTGGCCGCGCCACCCATGCCTTCGCCGAGCGTGCGGCCATCCGCATCGCACAGTCGCGCGCGGCAGCGCGTGCCGCCGCCGTCGATCCCAAGAAACAGAGGTTGTTCCATCGCCCGTCCCGACCGATTCCCGTTTTCCTCAACCGGCTATCGATACCCCATCCGGGCCGGCGATGGAAATCGGGCGATGGCGCCGCCGTTCAGACGAGGTTGGGCTCCACACCGGGCGCGCGCTCCAGCCACTCCGGCACAGGGAGGTCGCGGGCGCGCAGGAACTCGGGATTGAAGAGCTTCGACTGGTAGCGGTTGCCGTAGTCGGCGAGGATGGTCACAATGGTGTGGCCGGGGCCGAGTTCCTTCGCCAGCCGGATGGCGCCGGCGATGTTGATGGCGGAGGAACCGCCGAGGATGAGGCCTTCCTGCTGCACCAGATCGAAGATATAGGGCAGCGCCTCGGCATCGGAAATCTGGTAGGCGAGGTCGATCGGCGCGCCCTCCAGATTCCGGGTGATACGCCCCTGGCCGATGCCTTCCGTGATGGAGGAGCCTTCCGACTTCAGCTCGCCGGTGGTGTAATAGCTGTAGAGGGCTGCGCCCAGCGGGTCGGCGAGGGCGATCCTGACATCCTTGCTGCGCTCCTTCAGCGCGATGCCGACGCCCGCCAGCGTGCCGCCGGAGCCGACCGAGGCGACGAAGCCGTCGACCTTGCCTCCGAGCTGTTCCCAGATCTCGGGGCCGGTGCCCTCGATATGTGCCTGGCGGTTGGCGACGTTGTCGAACTGGTTCGCCCATACCGCGCCCCTGGGGTCGGACGCGGCGAGCGCCTCCGCCGTGCGGCCGGAGACTTTCACGTAGTTGTTGGGGTTGGAATAGGGCACGGCCGGCACTTCGAGCAGCTCCGCGCCCAGAAGGCGCAGGGCGTCCTTCTTCTCCTGCGACTGCGTCTCCGGAATGACGATCACCGTGCGGTAGCCGAGCGCGTTGCCGATCACGGCGAGACCGATGCCGGTGTTGCCGGCTGTGCCTTCCACGATGGTGCCGCCGGGCTGAAGCGCGCCGCGCGCCACCGCGTCGTTGATGATATAGAGAGCGGCACGGTCCTTCACCGATTGTCCGGGGTTGAGAAACTCCGCCTTGCCGTAGATCTCGCTGCCGGTCAGTTCGGACGCCTTGTTGAGCCGGATAAGCGGCGTGTTGCCGACGGCCTCGACCACGTTGCGCGCCACCCTTGCTGCAGTGCTCATGGAGACTCACCTTTCGATCATGATTTTTGCACAGGCTAGAAGAGATCGGCAGTTTTGTCTATTTACCTTGTAGAATGAATTTTAAGCCCGTAGAAATCTGTGGAATGCGACGAGCGATTTGCGCCGGAGGAGAACCGAATGAACGCGAATACCCCCAACGAAGTGATCGATGTCGATATCGATGATGTGAAGCGTGGCCTTGCCGATGGCTCGCTGCTGCTGATCGATGTGCGCGAGCGCGAGGAATATGCAGCGGGCCACATTCCCGGCTCCGTCTCCGTGCCGCTGTCGACCTTCGATCCGGATGCGCTGCCGGAGGCCGACGGCCGCCGCGTCGTCTTCTCCTGCGCCTCGGGCGGGCGCACACTGCGGGCGCTCGCCGCGACGCGCGCGGCGGGCCTCAGTCTCCGGGAACATTACAAGGGCAGTTTCAAGGACTGGGTGGCGCACGGCGAACCGGTGAACACCGGCGAGGAGCCCTGACGGCGCAGGGCGAGGCTCCGGAAAAGGCAGCGCTTTCTCAAATGGATAGATAGGGATGGGGCCAGCCGGAAGCCGTCCCGCGCTGGCGCTCACACCCTCGTTATTCTGGAATTAGTCCAGGTCGTGATAGGAATTCCCGGTATCATCGCCGGGATTCGGCCTGCTCCAGAAACGAGGATTGTCGTGATGCTTCGCAAGGTTGTTGTCGCTGCTACCGTCGCCGCCGGCGTCGTCGCTTATGGGGCGGGTTCGCTTCTCGCCCAGACCGATGTCATTGCCGAGCGGCAGGCGCTGATGAAGCAGGCGGGCGGCGCCACGCGCACGGGCTCGCAGATCGCCAAGGGCGAACTGCCCTTCGACGAGGCGAAAGCCAAGGAAATTTTCGCCGTTTATCAGGCGGTCGCCGAAAAGGCGCCGGCGCTTTTCCCGGAAGGCTCCGACAAGGGCGACACGACGGCCGCGCCGACCGTGTGGACGGACAAGGCCGGGTTCGAGGCGCAGTTCGCCGCCTTCGGAGCGGCGGCGAAGCAGGGTGCCGCGGCGGCTGGCGACCTCGACGGTTTCAAGACTGCCTTCGCCGCGATTAGCCAGGAATGCGGCGTCTGCCACCAGACTTTCCGCGTGAAGAAGTAGGAGGCAAGCCATGCAGCGGTGGCTCGTGCGCGCACTCGTCCTGCTGCTGGTGGCCGCGGTCATTGGCGGCGGCGCCTTCTGGTGGCTGACGAGTCCCGACCGCATCACGATCGGACGCGAGCCGGTGCCGGCAGGGGAGGCGGATATCGCCAACGGCCGCCTGCTGTTCGACGCCGGGGATTGCGCTGCCTGCCACGCCACGCCGGGTGGCGACCGTCTGCATCTTGGCGGCGGGCTTGCCATGCATACGCAGTTCGGCACCTTCCACGTGCCGAACATTTCCCCGCACGAGACGGACGGCATCGGCGGCTGGAGTGTGCAGGATTTCGTGCGCGCGATGCGGGCGGGCGTCTCGCCGGACGGCCGCCACTACTACCCGTCGTTCCCCTACACCTCGTTCCAGCGCATCGGCCCGAAGGACCTCGCCGACATGTTCGCCTATGTGCGGACGCTGACGCCGGTCCCGGGTCGCGCGCCGGCGCACGACCTCGCCTTTCCCTTCAGCATGCGCCGGGGGGTGGGCCTGTGGAAGCTCGCATTCCTCGATGGCAGGGAATTCGAGCCCGACCCCTCGAAATCCGCCGAATGGAATCGCGGCAAGTTTCTCGTCGAAGGGCCAGCCCATTGCGCCGAGTGCCACAGCCCGCGCAATTTCGCGGGCGCGATCATCGCGGAGCGGCGCTTCTCCGGCGGGCCGAACCCCGACGGCGCGGGCTTCGTGCCCAACATCACCCCGCATGAGACCGGCATCGGAGGCTGGTCGAAAAGCGATGTCGTGGAGTTGCTGACCACCGGCTTCACGCCCGAATTCGATTCGGTCGGCGCCAGCATGAGGGCGGTGGTGGAGAACACGGCACGCCTGCCCCCGGAGGACAGGGAGGCGATGGCGGAATACCTGTTGTCCCTGCCGCCCGTCGCCTCATCGCCGCGATGATACCGCCGCGCGCGGCTCTAACAGCCTCCAGGCACGGTATCAGTCCATCACTGCGGCCTTGAGGATGCAGACCATGACGGCGCGCCCCGGCGCGTCGCCGACGCAGCGGACGATGTGCGGACGGTCGCAGCGGTAGCGCAGGCTCTCCCCGGCGCGCGCCTCATGCACGATGCCGGCGATTTCCACCTCGAACACGCCTTCCAGCACCGACAGGCTTTCCACCGAGCCGCGCTGGTGCGCGTCCGAATCGAGCACGCTGCCCGGCTCGGCGCGCACGTCGTACCATTGCAGCCACTCCACCGTCTTGATCCAGCCGATGATGCTTAGCCGCATCTTGCCGTCGTCCGAAACGAGGATCGGCGTATCCGGACGAGAGATCTTCTCGATGAACGGCTCGTCGGTGTCGCTAGTCAGCACGCGGTCGATGGAGACGTCGAGCGCCTGCGATAGCCGCCAGATGGTGGCGAGCGTCGGGTTCGTTTCGTTGCGCTCGATCTGGCTGATGATGGACTTCGCCACGCCGGACTGCTCGGCAAGTTCCGACAGCGACAGGTTATAGGCCTTGCGCAGGCGCTGCACCGTCTTGCCCAACTGGCCCGACAGCAGTTGCGCGCCCGAATCGTCGCGTATCCGCTCCCGTCCGCCCTCGTTGTCGCCGGCCATGCCTGTCCCCCGATCCCTCGCCCCGGCGGTTGCGCCGCGACCGACCAAATTCCGTATGGCGGATATTTGTTTGATCCGCAGAACGACATGTGGTCACGGGGGCGCGGGCGTCAATAGCAAAATCGCTGTACAGCCCCGCAACCTTCGCTATTACGCCGCTCGCCCCTCAAGCCGGGCGCGGGCGCGGTCGTGGCCGATGAGCGGCAGGAGGCTCGCGAGTTCCGGCCCCCGCTCGCGCCCGGTGAGAGCGAGTCGCAGGGGGTGGAACAGCGCCTTGCCCTTGGCGCCCGTCTCGGCGGCGATTGCCTGCGTCCACATCTGCCAGGCGAAGGGCGACCACGCATCCTTCGTCCACGGGCCTGGCGGCAGATGGCGGGCGGCGGCGCGGGTGACGACCTCGTTCTCGACGATGGGAACGAGTGGCTTGCTGACCACATCCCACCAGGCGGCGGCGTCGGAGAGGCGCAGGATGTTGCCGCGCACGGCGAGCCAGAACTCTTCCCCGCCGCCGGCGTGCAGCGCCTCCAGCCTCTCGCGCACCGCCTCGTAGGGCAGTTCGAGCAGCAGGCGGGCGTTGAGATGCGCCAGTTCCTTCTCGTCGAAACGGGCCGGCGCGTGGGAGAGGTGGCCGATGTCGACGATCTGCGCCAGTTCCTCCAGCGAGCCGACGGGCCGCACCGGCTCCGAGGAGCCGACGAGCACGGCGAGCGACGCCACCGCCATCGGCTCCATGCCCGCCTCGCGCAGATGCCGCAGGGAGAGGTGACCCAGTCGCTTCGACAACCCCTCGCCGCTCGCCGTGGTGAGCAGGTTGTGGTGGCCGAAAACGGGCAGCCGGCCGCCGTCCAGCGCCTCGAATATCTGGATCTGCACGGCGGTGTTGGTGATGTGATCCTCGCCGCGAATGATATGGGTGACGCTCATGTCGATGTCGTCGACGACGGACGGCAGCGTGTAGAGATAGGTGCCGTCCTCGCGCCGCAGGATCGGGTCCGACAGCGAGGCGCAGTCGACGCGCAGCGTACCGCGCCCGAGATCATCCCACGTGACGATCTTGTGATCCAGCAGGAAGCGCCAGTGCGGGCGGCGGCCTTGCGCCTCCAGCGCCGCGCGGTCCGCGCCGCTGAGCTTCAGCGCCGCACGGTCGTAGACGGGCGGCAGGCCGCGCGCGAGCTGCAGCTTGCGGCGGCGCTCCAGTTCCTCCGCCGTCTCGTAGCAGGGGTAAAGCCGACCCTCGCCGATCAGCCGCTCGACGGTGGCATCGTAGAGCGCGAACCGTTCCGACTGGCGGAAGAAAGCATCCGGCAGAATGCCGAGCCAGGTGAGGTCCTCCACCAGCGCCTGCGCGTATTCCTCTGTCGAACGTAGGCCGTCGGTGTCGTCGAGCCGCAGGATGAAGCGGCCGTTGTGGCGCAGGCGGAACAGCCAGTTCAACAGGGCCGGCCGGGCGTTGCCGATGTGGAGAAAGCCCGTGGGCGAGGGCGCGAAGCGAACGACGGGCGCGGTCGCGGTGCCGGTATCTGTCATGGGGTCAGCGATCGTTCGGCGGCACGGGCAGCAACTGGTCCCGGAAGCCGTTGGTGATGGGATAGCGGCGGTCGCGGCCGAAATTGCGCCGCGTCACCTTGACGCCGGGCGCCGACTGGCGGCGCTTGTATTCGGCGATGTACAGCAAACGCTCCACCTTGCGCACGGTCTCGATGTCGTGGCCGGCCGCGACGATGGCCTCGACCGAGCGGTCGTCGTCCACAAGCGCGCGCAGGATGTCGTCAAGCACCTCGTAGGGAGGCAACGAATCCTGGTCCGTCTGGTTCTCGCGCAGCTCCGCCGTTGGCACCTTGGTGATGATGCGTTCGGGAATGACCGGCCCCTCCGGGCCGAGCGCGCCTTCCGGCCGCCAGCCGTTGCGCAGTGCGGCCATGCGGAAGACCTGCGTCTTGTAGAGGTCCTTCAGCGGGTTGAAGCCGCCGTTCATGTCGCCGTAGAGCGTGGCATAGCCGACGGCCATCTCGGACTTGTTGCCGGTGGTGAGCAGCATGGAGCCGAACTTGTTCGACAGCGCCATCAGGATGGTGCCGCGCGCGCGGCTCTGCAGGTTCTCCTCCGTAACGCCGCGTTCCGTGCCGGCGAAGAGCGGCGCCAGCGTCGCTTCCAGCCCCTCGACCGCCTCCGCGATGGGCAACACGTCATAGCGGATGCCGAGCAGACTGGCGCAGGCGGCTGCGTCCTCAAGGCTTTCGCTGGCCGTGAAGCGGTAGGGCAGCATGACGGCGTGAACGCGCGCCGGCCCCAAGGCGTCGGCGGCCATCGCCGCCGCGAGCGCGGAATCGATGCCGCCCGAAAGGCCGAGCACCACGCCGGGGAAACGGTTCTTCGTCACGTAGTCGCGCAGGCCCAGCACGCAGGCGGTGTAGTCGGCCTCGTCGCCCCTCGGGTTTTCCGTCAGCGGTTGCGGCATGACGGTCCAGCCCGCCGGCGACCTCCGGGCCTCGACAACGGTCAGCGCCTCGCGGAAAGCCGGCAGGCGCGCGACGAGCGTGCCGTCGCCGTCAAGCACGAAGGACGCGCCGTCGAACACGATCTCATCCTGCCCGCCGACCTGGTTGAGGTAGACAAGCGGCAGGCCGCTTTCCGCGATCCGCGCGCGGACGATGTCGAGGCGTTCCGCCTCCACCTCCGCGCGATAGGGGGAACCGTTGGGCACCAGCAGCAGCGCGGCGCCGGCCTCCCGCAGCGCGGCCACGGGACCGGGCTTCCAGATATCCTCGCAGATCGGCACGCCGACAGGCACGCCGCGCACGGTGAGCGGCTGCGGCGCTGGGCCGGAGTCGAACACGCGCTTTTCGTCGAAGACGCCGTAATTCGGCAGGTCGACCTTCAGCCGCCTGTCGACGATCCGCCCTTCGTCGAGCAGTGCGACAGCGTTGTAGAGGCCGCCATTCTCCCGCCAGGGCAGGCCGACGAGCACGGCCGGCCCGCTATCCGCCGTGTCGCGCGCCAGATCGTCGCAAGCGTCGCGGGCGGCGGCGGTGAAGGCGGGCTTGAGAACGAGGTCTTCCGGCGAGTAGCCGGTAAGGAAAAGCTCGGGAAACAGAATGACATCGGCACCCGCGGCCCGGGCCTGCGCCCGCGCGGCGCGCGCGCGCGCAAGATTGCCGGCGACGTCGCCGACGACGGGATCAAGTTGCGCGAGCGCAATGCGCAGGGAGGAGCGAAGGTCTGTCATGCGCGTGGTTTAGACTATCTGCGCATAAAGGAAAAGGCGGTTTCCCCGACTCGCGCACGCGAGGCAGGGGCGCGGGAGCCGCCGGTTTTGCGAGGGAGGGGTCGGTTATTTTTGACTTTATCCAGAGAATTGGCGCAGATATACAATACGCTGTATTACGAAGCTGCTGCCTGCCCATTCTCGCATTCGGCCCCTTTTCAGCCGGAACCGCAAGGGCGACAATAGCATCGGTGCGCCGGAACGGCGTTGCCGAACGTCGCTGCAGCGTTTTCGGAAAGGGTGGTTTCCGCCTTTTCGGTGCGAAAACGCGCCACATCGGGAACTGAGAGACAGGTGAGCGATTCGACGAACAGCGAAGACGCTCCAACCATAAGGAACCGAAGATGAGCATCAAGACACGTAACGATCTTGGGCAGAATGTCCGCAAGAAGTCGATCGAACTGCTGAACGAGCATCTGGCCCAGTTCGTCGATCTCGGCGCGCAGGTCAAGCATGCGCACTGGAACGTCAAGGGTCCGCACTTCATCGCCCTGCACGAGCTGTTCGACAAGCTCTACGCGAACGTGGTCGAATACACCGACACCGTCGCCGAACGACTCACGGCGCTTGGCGGCATCGCGCACGGCACGGTGCAGGCGTCGGCCGAGACGACCAAGCTGAAGGCCTATCCGCTGCAGATCACCGACGGGCTGGAGCACGTGGACTATCTGTCGCGCTCGTTCGCCGACGTGGCCAAGGCGACCCGCGAGGCCATCCGTACGACGGCGGAAGCCGGCGACGACGCCACCTCCGACGTGTTCACGGAAGTGACCCGCGCCCTCGACAAGGACCTGTGGTTCCTCGAAGCGCACATTCAGGAAACCAACAAGTAACACGGAGGCTCCCGGTCTGCAGCCGCCCGCGCGCGGGTCTTGCTCACGCGCGGCAGGGGGGTGACCGTATAGAGTCCGGCAAATAATAGCGGGGCCGACGAGCCAGGGCTCATCGGCCCCCGCAGGTCCGCCCGCCGGTTTCACCACCACTCGTGAAAATGATGCACCGGGCCATGGCCCTTGCCGATGGTGAGCCTGTCGGCAGCGGCGATGGCGCGGCTGACGTAGTCTTTCGCCGCCACGACTGCCTCTTCGAGCGTCAGGCCCCGCGCCAGTCCCGCCGCGATGGCGGACGACAGCGTGCAGCCCGTGCCGTGGGTGTTCTGCGTCGCGACGCGCGGCGCGGGCAGCCGCACGATGCCGGCTGCATCGACGAGCAGGTCGACGCTTTCCTCACCCCGTGCATGGCCGCCCTTGATCAGCACGGCGCGCGGGCCGAAGGCGAGCAGCGCGTGGGCCTGTGCCAGCATCTCCGCCTCGCTCTCCGCCGGCTCGGCATCGAGCAGCACGGCTGCCTCGGGCAGATTGGGCGTGATGACGGCCGCCTGCGGGATGAGCTTTTCCCGCAACGTCATGACGGCTTCCTCGGCGAGCAGCCTGTCGCCGCTTGCGGCGACCATAACGGGATCGAGCACGACGGCCTGCTGTCCCCAGCGTCGCAGGCCGTCTGCAACCGCCACGATGGTCTCCGGGCGCGAAAGCATGCCGATCTTGACCGCGCTGACCGGCAGGTCGGAAAAGACGGCGTCGATCTGCGCGGCGATAAAGCCGGCGGGCACGTCGTGGATGGCGGTCACGCCCAGCGTGTTTTGTGCCGTGAGCGCGGCGATGACGCTGGCGCCGTAGACGCGGAGCGCCGAAAACGTCTTGAGATCGGCCTGGATGCCGGCGCCGCCACCTGAATCGGAGCCGGCGATGGTGACAGCGATGGGCGTCGCGCTCATTGGTCTGCTCCCTGACCGTAGCCGGCGGGCCTGCCGCGGGCGGCGAGGCTGTTGTCGACGATAGCGCGCAGGCGTCGCGCCGCCAGCGTCACGTCGTCCGCCATCAGGATCGCCGAGATGACCGAGACGCCTTCCGCGCCCGCGGCGATAACGGCAGCGGCGTTCGTCTCGTCAATGCCGGCAATCGCGGCGAGCGGCAGATGCGGTGCATAACGCTGCGCCGAGGCCACGACGTCGGCAAGCCCGCCGAGGCCGATCGGGGGCTTGGGGTTGTCCTTGCTGGAAGTCGCGAACACGCCGCCGATGCAGCCGTAGTCGATGGGTTCGCGGGCGGCGTCGGCGGCCTCCTGTACATTGTTCAGGGTCAGGCCCACGATCGCGTCCGGCCCCAGCAGGCGGCGGGCGTCGGCGGGCGTCATGTCGTCCTGCCCCACATGGACGCCATCGGCACCGGCCGCGAGCGCCACGTCGACGCGGTCGTTGATCAGCAGCGGCACGCCTGTGCCGGCAATTGCCGCGAGAATGGCGCGGGCGTTGGCCACGAAGGGGCGCGTGTCGGCGTATTTGTCGCGGTACTGCAGCAGGGTCACGCCGCCCGCGATGGCGGCGCGGGCAAGCTCCGGCAGCGGGCGTCCGCGCGACCGCTCCGGATCGAGAATGGCATAGAGACGCAGGTCGACCGGACGGGGGGAGTGGCGCGTTTCCGGGTTTGTTGTTGAAGCCGGCATGGTTCTGGCTCGCTGGCATCGCGAGGATGCGCTTGTCGCGATCATGCCGAACGGAAGGCCGCCCGCGTAAAACCTTCCGCGGGCGCATCTCGCTTCCCTCCGCCGGCATGATCCGGTTCAGGTTCGGTGGGTTGGCGCAAGCCTCTCAGCCCGGTGCGAAACGCACGACATGCGGAACGCGGGGCACCCCAAGGAGATAAGCCATTGTGACAGAAAACGGAATTTAGGCAAGTCCGTCCGGTCAGACCGTACGCAGCGCCTCGATCTCCGCCGGCCCCTCGGCCTCAAGATAGTGTTCGAGCCAGTGGATGTCGTAGAGGCCGTTCTGGACATCCTGGTTGCGCACCAGCGCCCGGAACAGCGGCAGCGTGGTCTCGATGCCGTCGACGACGAACTCGTCGAGCGCCCGCCGCAGCCGCATCAGGCATTCCGTGCGCGTGCGGCCGTGCACGATGAGCTTGCCGACCAGCGAATCGTAATTCGAGGGGATGCGATAGCCCTGATACACCGCCGAATCGACTCGCACCCCGAGTCCGCCCGGCGGGTGGTAGTAGGTGATGGTGCCCGGCGATGGCCGGAAGTTGGACGGATGCTCGGCGTTGATGCGGCATTCGATGGCATGGCCGTGCAGCACGATGTCCTCCTGCCGGATGGACAGCGGCGCGCCTGCGGCGACACGAATCTGCTCGTTGACGAGATCGATGCCGGAAATCATCTCCGTGATCGGATGCTCCACCTGGATGCGGGTGTTCATCTCGATGAAGTAGAACTCGCCGTTCTCGTAAAGGAACTCGACCGTGCCGGCGCCGAGATACTGCAGCTCCTGCATCGCGCGCGAGACGACGTCGCCGATGCGTTCACGCTCCGAACGGTTGAGGGCGGGCGAGGGCGCCTCCTCCCACACCTTCTGGTGGCGGCGCTGCAGCGAGCAATCGCGCTCGCCCAGATGAATGGCACCGCCGCGCCCGTCGCCCATCACCTGGATTTCGATGTGGCGGGGCTTTTCGAGATACTTTTCCAGATAAACGGAGTCGTCGCCGAAGGCGGCTTTCGCCTCCATGCGCGCGGTGGCGAGCGCATCGCTCAGGCTCGCCGCGTCACGCGCCACCTTCATGCCACGCCCGCCGCCGCCCGCCGCCGCCTTCACCAGCACGGGAAAGCCGATGTCGGCCGCGACGCGGTGCGCCTCCTCGTCGTCGGTGATGCCGCCCTCGGAACCGGGAACGCAGGGAATGCCCAAGGTGCGCGCGGTGCGTTTGGCCTCGATCTTGTCGCCCATCAGGCGGATATGATCGGCCTTGGGGCCGATGAAGGCGATGCCGTGTTCGGCCAGCACATCGGCGAAATGCGCGTTTTCCGACAGGAAACCGTAGCCGGGATGCACGGCGTCCGCGCCTGTGATCTCACAGGCGGCGATCAGCGCGGGGATGTTGAGATAACTGTCGCGCGCGGGCGGCGGACCGATGCACACGCTCTCGTCCGCAAGCCGCACGTGCATGGCGTTGGCGTCGGCGGTGGAGTGGACGGCGACGGTCGCGATGCCGAGTTCCTTGCAGGCCCTCAGGATGCGCAGGGCGATCTCGCCCCGGTTTGCGATCAGAATCTTGTCGAACATCGATTACTCGATTACCAGCAGCGGCTCGCCGTACTCGACCGGCTGGCCATCCTCCACAAGCACGGCGGTGACGGTGCCCGCGCGCGGGGCAACGATATCGTTGAAAGTCTTCATGGCCTCGACCAGCAGAAGCTTGTCGCCCGCCTGCACTTTCGATCCCACCTCAATGAAGGGCTTGGCGTCAGGCGAGGGGCGGCGATAGGCGGTGCCAACCATCGGCGACGTCACGGTGCCCGGGTTCTCGGCGAGAGAGACGACTGCCGGCACGGGCACGACCTCGGCCACCGTCGGTGCGAGCGCGGCCACGCTCGCTGCGACGGGCGCCGCCTGCGGCAAAACGACGTTGGCGGTGACGGTGCGCGCGACGCGAATGCGCAGATCGCCCTTGGCGACCTCGATTTCAGTCAGGTCGGTTTCCGAGATGAGCTTCGCCAGCTCCCGGACGAGTTCCGGATCGATAGGGCTGATTTTTGCCATGCTTTCTTCTGTCAATGGTTTCCAACGCCTTTAACGGTACCCGCGCGCTCCTGCAACAACGGCACGATGGCCTCCAGTGCGAGATCGTAACTTGCGGCACCGAAGCCGGCGATCACGCCATGTGCCACCGCAGCAATCATGGAATGATGGCGAAATTGCTCCCGAGCATGCACATTCGACAAATGCACCTCGATTGCAAGCGCCTGCGCGCCGGAAATCGCATCCCGCAGGGCGATGGAGGTATGGGTGTAGGCCCCCGCGTTCAAAATCACGCCCGCGCCCGCAAGCCCGGCGTTCTGCACGAGCGTGACGAGTTCGCCCTCGATGTTGGTCTGCGCGAAGGTCAGCTCGATGGTCGTGCCCATGGAGGCCGACAGCGCCGCAGCGCGTGCGCGCAGCCGCGTCTCGATGTCTGCCAGCGTGAAACGCCCGTAGACATCCGGCTCGCGCCGCCCGAGCAGGTTGAGGTTGGGACCGTTGAGAACGTGAATCGAGACCATTCGGCGGATGCTCACCCACAGGTTTGGCGCCGGGCAACCGCCGCGAGGCAGATGTGAAGGCGCGCCGGCGTATCGACGCACGGGAACTCCACCTCATAAACCGACACGGGCGGCAGGAAAAGGCACACAGCCTCGCTTTCCTGCGAATAACCGTGCTTTTTCCGCGGATTTACGCCGATAAGGTCAGCAGTCAATCTTGCCGCACTGACGTACGGAAGCGATGATCGTTTGCAGCGTCTCGATTCCGACCGCGCCGGGAACGACGCCGTCGCCGGCGACGAAGCTCGGCGTGCCGGTGAGCGAAAGCTGCTCGCCCGCCTGCATGTTGCGCGTCAGTGCCTGGCGGACGGCCTCCGATTCGATGTCCGCCTCCAGCCGCTTCATGTCGACGCCGGCGGCCTTCGCGACCTCAAGCGCGCGCTCCTTGCCGACGACGCCGCGCGACATCAGCAGATCGGAATGGAAGCGGAAATACTTCTCGCCGGAGAGCTGCTTGCCGACCGCGATGCTGACCAGCGCCGCATCCGCCGATTCGGGCCGCAGGATGGGGAAGTCGCGGATGACGAGGCGCAGGCGCGGATCGGCCTTCGTCAGCGCCTCGATGTCGCCGAGCGCTTTCTTGCAGAAGCCGCAGTTGTAGTCGAAGAACTCGACGACGGTGATGTCGCCCTTCGGGTTGCCGAGCACGATGCCATCCGCCGCGCCCATCTCCCCGGTGACGGAGCGGACGGCGGTGGCCACGGCCGCGCGCTGCTCCCGCTCCTGGTGTGATTCCAGCGCCGCCAGTGCCTCCTTCAGCACCTGCGGGTTGTTGAGCAGGTAGTCGTGAATCACGCTTTCGATCTGCGCACGCTGTTCCGCGGTGACTTCGGCGGCAAGGACCGCGCCGCCTGACAGGGAAGCGATGCAGGTGGCGACGAGGAGCGAACGGCGAAGCCGGCGAAATGCGCGCATGAACAGGAATCCCACGGGAGGCGCCGGGCGCCGGGTCAACGAGGCTACTTATGTGGCTGCTGTCGCGGCCGGGGTCAATGACACAAGTTGGTGACCCGCGGCCGGGCGTTCGCCGGTCAGTCCGCGCTGACCGGCAGGCCGTTGTCGATGGCATGCTGACGCAGGTTCTTCTGCGGGCGCGCGCCGATATGCTGGATGATGTGCGAGGCCGCCAGCGCCCCGTGGTGGGCGGCGGTGCGCAGATCGAGGCCATGCGAAACGCCGAACAGGAAGCCCGCCGCGAACAGATCGCCCGCGCCGGTCGAATCGGTCAGCTCCGCCACCGGATAGGCGGGAACCGCAATGGTTTCGTCCCGGGCAACGACCAGCGCGCCCTTTTCCGAGCGGGTGACGACGCCGAGCACGGCTTCCTGCCGCAGCGCCTCGACAGCGGCGTCGAAATCGGAAGTCTCGTAGAGGCTTTTCAACTCCGCCTCGTTGGCGAACACGATATCCACCGTCTGAGTCCGCAAAAGCCCCAGGAACTCCTCGCGGAAGCGCTCGACGCAGAAGGCGTCCGACAGGGTGAGCGCCACGTCGCGCCCGGCACCGTGGGCGATGCGCGACGCCTTGATGAAGGCTTCCTTCGCGTCCGCCGGGTCCCAGAGGTAGCCTTCGAGATAAGTGATTCGCGCGGCCTCGACCGTTTCGCGGTCGATATCGGCGGGGATGAGGTGCTGGCTCGCGCCGAGATAGGTGCTCATGGTGCGCTCGCCGTCCGGCGTCACGACGATCAGGCACACGGCGGTCGCCGGGCCGTCTTCGGCGGGCGCGGTGGGAAAGGCGACCGCGAGCGACCGGATGTCGTGGCCGAAGCGCCGGCCCGCGTCATCGTCCTTCACCTTGCCGATGAAGGCCGGCTTCGCCCCGAGCGAGGCAAGTCCCGCGACCGTGTTGGCCGCGCTGCCGCCCGAAACCCAGGTGACCGGCCCGAGCGCCGCGAAAAGTTCCCGCGAGCGCGCCTCATCGATGAGCTGCATGGAACCCTTGACGAGATTCTGCGCCACGAGGAAATCGTCTTCCGCGCGGGCGATGACATCGACAATGGCGTTGCCGATACCGAGCACATCATAATGAGCAGTCATGTCCTGTCCTGAGCTTGAGCCACATGTGACGCCCGTTGCGGGTAGAGCCTTATGGGGCGATAAGTCAACCATGCAGGCCCTCTTGTGCATTGGAATAAATTGTTGTCGCATCTTTGATTGGACAGGCGTGGTACGATCCGCAAAAGTTCCGGAGCACTGCGCCGGGCGTGGAAACGTCAACATGAGGGAATGTTAACTTGCGCCGCAGATATGGTGCGATGCACCATGACGTCGGCGTGCGGAATGATCGGGGCGGGACACGCGAGCGGCGGCTGCGCGGTCATACGTCCGGCATGGCTATTCGAGGATGACACATGCGCAGGTTGTTGGCGGTCGGGCTGCTTGTTATCGTCATGGCCGTGGCCTGGGCGGTCGTGTTCGAGCGGCGGGGCGGGGATCTTGCGGCCCTTCTCGACGGCTCCCCCCTTTCATCCCTGTTCCGCCAGCCGTCCGCGCAGGCGCAGTCGCAGACCGGGGGGGACAAGGCCACCGGGGACAAGGCGGCGACGCCCGCCGCGCCGGCAAAGAAATTCCCTGTGGAGACCGCCCCCGCCAGGGTCGGCGACGCGGTCTCGGACATCAACACCGTCGGCAGCCTGCAGTCGGACGAGAGCGTGCAGATTTCCTCCGAGATTGCCGGCCGCGTGGCCGAGATCAGCTTCTCGGAAGGCGAGCAGGTGGCGGCCGGTGACCTGCTGCTGCGGCTCGATTCGGCGTTGACGGAAGCTGAAATCGACGACGTGCGCGCCCGGCTCGACCTCGCCGAGGCCAATTTCCGGCGCACCAACGTGCTCGCCAAGGGCGGCAACGCCACCCAGCGCGCCAACGACGAGGCGGCGGCGGCGCTTGCCACCGCCCGTGCCGCGCTGGCGCTGGTCGAGGCGCGCTACAACAAGCTGTTCATCCGCGCACCTTTTTCCGGCATGCTCGGCGTACGCAAGGTTTCTGTGGGCGCGTATCTCAATCCGGGCGCGCAGATCGTCAATCTCGAAAAGATCGACCGGCTGAAGGTCGACTTCAAGGTGCCGGAAACCTATCTCGCCAGGGTTGCGGTCGGCCAGACGGTGGAGCTTTCCGTCGACGCGCTGCCGGGGCGCCGCTTCGTCGGCGCCATCTATGCCGTCGACCCGATGGTGGACGTGAACGGGCGGGCGCTCAACATCCGCGCGCGGCTGCCGAACCCCGACCTGGCGCTGCGTCCGGGCCTTTTCGCGCGCATCGCCATCAAGAGCGCGGCTGGCGGCGAGAGCGTGTTCATTCCGGAGGAAGCCATCGTGCCGCGGGGCGCGGACGCGCTCGTCTATCGCGTCGTCGACGGCAAGGCGGTGGAGACGGTGGTGCGGCTCGGCGCGCGCCGAGCCGGCGAGGTCGAGGTGCTGGAAGGGCTCGATGTCTCCGCCGTCGTCGTCACCGCCGGCCAGCACCGCCTGCGCAACGGCGCGGCGGTCGAGGTCGCGGTGGCAGCCGCCGGCCAGATCTGACGGGGAAGGGGCGCGGAAATGGGATTTGCCGAGCTTTGCATCCGCCGCCCGGTGTTCGCCACCGTGCTCAGCCTGATCATGGTGCTGATCGGCGTCGTCTCCTACAACAGGCTGACGGTGCGCGAGTATCCGAACATCGATGAGCCGGTGGTCTCGGTGACCGTGAGCTATCCCGGCGCCTCCGCGTCCATCATCGAGAGCCAGGTGACGCAGGTGCTGGAAGGGTCGATCGCCGGCATCGCGGGCATCGATGTGCTCGAATCCGTCAGCCGGTCCGAATCGAGCCGTATCACCGTGCGCTTCAACCTCAGCGTCGATCCGGACGTGGCGGCGAACGACGTGCGCGACCGCGTGAGCCGCGTGCGCGGCCGCCTGCCGGACGAAGTAGACGAGCCCGTGATCGCCAAGGTGGAGGCGGATGCCCAGCCGGTCGTCTACATCGCCTTCATGAGCGACCGCATGAACGCGCTGGAACTCACCGACTATATCGACCGCTACGTCGTCAATCGCTTCAAGAACCTGACCGGCGTCGCGGACGTGACCATCTTCGGCGAGCGCCGCTATGCCATGCGCATCTGGATCGACCGCGAGCGGCTCGCCGCCTACAACCTCACGGTGCAGGACGTGGAGGCGGCGCTGCGCGCCCAGAACGTCGAGCTGCCGTCGGGCCGCATCGAAAGCTCCGGCCGCGAGTTCACCGTGCTGTCACGCACCGGCCTCACCAGCGTTCCGGAATTCGAGAATGTGGTGGTGAAGCTCGCCGGCAACTACCAGGTGCGCCTGCGGGACGTGGCGCGGGTGGAACTCGGCGCGGCGGACACGCGCCGCGACGGGCGCTTCAACGGCAAGACCAGCGTCACCGTTGGCATCGTCAAGCAGGCGGTGGCGAACCCGCTCGACGTGTCGGGCGCGATGCGGCAGGTAATGCCGGAGATCAACGCCTCCCTGCCGGAGGGCGTCTCGGCGCAGATCGGCAACGACAACGCGGTGTTCATCGACCGCTCCATCAAGGCGGTCTACCACGCCATCGTCGAGGCGATCGTGCTCGTGGTGCTGGTGATTCTCGTCTTCCTGCGCTCGCTGCGCGCCTCGCTCATTCCCATCGTCACCATTCCGATCTCGCTCGTCACCACCTTCGCGCTGATGCTGATGCTCGGCTTCAGCATCAACACGCTGACACTGCTTGCCATGGTGCTCGCCATCGGGCTCGTGGTCGACGACGCCATCGTGGTGCTGGAGAACATCCACCGCCATGTCGAGGAGGGCATGAAGCCGGCGGATGCGGCGATCAAGGGGGTGCGCGAGATCGGCTTCGCCGTCGTCGCCATGACGCTGACGCTCGCCGCGGTCTATGCGCCGGTGGCCTTCGCGGAAGGGCGCACCGGCCGTCTGTTCCTCGAATTCGCGCTCACGCTCGCGGGCGCGGTGATCGTCTCCGGCTTCGTGGCGCTGACGCTCACGCCCATGATGTGCGCGAAGCTGCTGCGGCACAACCCGAACCCCGGCCGCCTCTTCCTGCTGCTGGAAAAGGGGTTCGCCGGGCTCGAATCGGGATACCGCCGGATGCTTTCGGGCGCGATGCGGGTGCGCTTTCTCGTGGTGGTGCTGGCGCTCGCCGTCGCAGGGCTAAGCGGCTACTACTTCACCGCGCTGCGTTCCGAACTCGCGCCGGTGGAGGACCGCGGGGTCGTGATGATCCGCGGCAGCGGCCCCGAGGGCGCGACGCTCGCCTACATGAGCCGCTACGTGAACGTCATTGAGCAGGACCTGCGCACCATTCCGGAAATGGACTCGGTGCTTGTCATCCTGGGCTTTCCCGAGATCACCGACTTCATGGCCATCGGCCGTCTGAAGGACTGGGACGAGCGCGGCGTGAAGCAGCAGCAGCTCGCTGCCGACATGCGCCAGCGCCTGCAGCGCATCCCCGGTATCGAGGCCTACGCCAACAACCCCGCCTCGCTCGGGCAGCGCGGCTCCTCGCGCCCTGTGGAGTTCGTGGTGCAGACATCGGGCACCTACGAGGAACTGCAGGAGCAGGTCGACGCGCTGCTGGAGCGCGCACGCGGCTGGCCCGGCTTCGTCAACCCCGAGTCTGATCTCAAGCTGAACAAGCCGGAGTTCCGCGTCACACTCGACCGGGCGAAGGTGGCCGATCTCGGTCTGGACGTCTCGGTGGTCGGGCGCACGCTGGAGACGCTGCTCGGCGGCCGGCAGGTCACCCGCTTCGAGGTGGATGGTGAGCAGTACGATGTCTACGTGCAGATGGCGGCGGAGGACCGCGCCTCGCCTTCGACGCTGTCCACGATCTTCCTGCGCGCGCCCTCGGGCGAGATGGTGCAACTGTCGAACATCGTGCAGGTGGCGGAATCGGTGGCACCGAAGGATCTGCGCCGCTTCAATCAGCTCCGCTCGGCCACCATTTCCAGCAATCTCGCGCCCGGTTACGCGCTCGGCGACGGCCTCGCCTTCCTGGAGCAGGCGGCGGCCGACGTGCTGCCGGACAGCATGCAGACGGATGTCGGTGGCCAGAGCCGCGAGTTCCGTGCGTCGAGCCAGAGCCTGCTCGCGGTGTTCGTGCTGGCGCTCGGCTTCATCTATCTGGTGCTCGCGGCGCAGTTCGAGAGTTTTCGCGATCCGGTCATCATCCTGCTCAGCGTGCCGCTGTCCATCACGGGCGCGCTCGCCGCGCTCTACTACGGCGGCGGCACGATGAACGTCTATTCGCAGATCGGCCTCGTGACGCTGGTGGGCCTCATCACCAAGCACGGCATCCTGATCGTGGAATTCGCCAACCAGCAGCAGGAGGCGGGGCGGGAGAGGCTCGCCGCCGTCGTGGAGGCGGCGACGCTGCGCCTGCGGCCCATCCTGATGACCACCGGCGCCATGGTGCTCGGCGCGGTTCCGCTGGCGATGGCGACGGGCGCGGGCGCGGAGAGCCGTCAGCAGATCGGCCTCGTCATCGTCGGCGGCATGACGCTGGGGACATTGCTGACGCTGTTCGTGGTGCCCACCGTCTACAGTTTCCTTGGAAGGCGCTTCTCGCGGGAGCATGGCAACGACGAGGCGCAGGCTGCCCTGGCAGGGCATGAGGCGGGCCGGGCGTCGGGAACCGCGGGGGCGCATACCATCCCGGCCGAATAACACCGCTCCGCGATGAGCCTGGTTCGTCACGGCACGGTCAAGCCCGCGCGGTGCTTGAGCAAAGCCGCACGCGAACGGCCCAAGACCGGGAGCGTTGGGACGAGGCGTTCCGCGCCTCCGCCGCGCTGCCTCCGCGCATCGGCCTGCGTGTCAGGCGAACACGGCCTCGATCTTGTCCTTCAGCGTCTGGGCGTTGAACGGCTTGACGATGTAGTTGTTCACGCCGGCCTTCTTCGCGGCGACGACGTTTTCGCTCTTGGCCTCCGCCGTGACCATGATGAAGGGGATCGCTTCCAGCGCCGGGTTTCCGCGCACCTGTTTGAGCAGTTCGTATCCCGTCATCGGCTCCATGTTCCAGTCGGAAATGACGAGGCCGTACTTGCGTTCGTTCAGCTTCGCCAATGCCTCGCTGCCATCGGCCGCGTCATCGATGTCCTGAAAGCCCAGTTGCTTGAGCAGATTCCGGATGATGCGAATCATCGTCTTGTAGTCGTCTACGACGAGAATAGGCATCGAAAGATCAAGGGCCATCGATAACTCCGATCGTGGATACGCTGTACATTGAGATCCGCCGCATATGCGTCGCGCAGGCAGTAGATTGCATCTCAGGCTTGCCTGAAGCTTGCATCCGGAAGCTTGCGAATATTGCGCATTTTCTGCCGATCGTCTATCTGTGGGTCAGGTATTGCTGATGGCGGGAGAAAAGCCGATGCCAGCAGATCGTCGGCCGTTCCGGATCGAGACGGGCATGGACGCGGAGCACGAGGAGCGCGACTTGCGCCCGGCGGTCGAGCCGGTCGACAGCACGGCGCTGTTCGAACGGGTGTTCCAGGAGTTGGCGGATATCAAGGGGCTCGTGCAGCAGGGCATGGCCGTGGCGCCTGCCGACGCCCGGGCGGCCAACGGCCCGATGCGGTCGGAGGTCGCGCTGATTCATCACGCGATATCGCAGACCAAGCGGGAAATACTCAACCTGCAGGTGAAGGGGTTGAGGGGCGACTCGTCCAGCCGCGCGCTCGACGAGCTGGATGCTGTGGTCAACGGCACCGAGGCGGCGACGGAGACGATCCTGTCCGCCGCCGAAACGGTCGAGGAAACGGCGGGCAGGCTGCTGGCCAAGCTGGGCGGCGCCGATCAGGCGATGGTGGTGGAAATCCACAAGCAGGCCATCCGCATCTTCGAGGCCTGCAACTTTCAGGACCTCACGGGCCAGCGCATCGGCAAGGTGGTGCAGGTGCTCCACTTCATCGAGGACCGCGTGGCAACCATGATGTCGATCTGGGGCGGCGAGGAAGGGTTCTCCTTCATCCCGGATCAGGACGCGGCGTCGGACAGGCGCGAGGGCGACGCCGCCCTGCTGAACGGGCCGCCGCTGAAGGCGGACGTCGATGTCGTCTCGCAGGACGACATCGATTCGCTGTTCTCGTGACGCGGGCGGACAGGGGCGTTTGCCGTCAGGTTTCCGGCCCACCCTCGTCGTATCCGCCCTCGCTTTTCCAGGTGTCGACTTCCGCGATGAGCCAGCGCCGGAACGCCGCGACGGGGGCGAGGCGCGCCCGCGCGCGTGGCGAAATCAGATAATACGAGCGTGGACTTCTGACCGGATGGTCGAAGGCGACGACGAGCTGGCCGCTGCCGATTTCCGACGCGATCAGGAAAAGCGGCAGCAGCGCGACGCCCACACCGGCCATGCAGGCCTGCGCCACCGTCGAAAACTGTTCGAAGCGCATGCCGCGCATCGCCGCCGGCGCCGAAACGCCCGCCGTCCTGAACCAGTGATCCCATGCCTCCGGCCGTGACCCCATGTGCAGCAGGGGCAGCCTGGCGAGATCGTCAGGCGCCGTAATCGGATGCTCGCGCAGGAAGGCGGGGCTCGCCATGGGTGCCACCGTTTCGTGCATCAGGAACGTGCTTTCCGTTCCCGGCCAGTCCGCGGTGCCGATGTGGGTCGTGGCGTCGAAACCCTCCGCCTCGATGTCGAAGCGCCCGATGCGGGTGGCGAAGTTGAGTGTCACTTCCGGATGCCGGGCGATGAAGGAGGGGATGCGCGGCATCAACCAGCGCGTGCCGAAAGTGGGCAGGATCGCGAGATTGAGCGTCTGGCGGGCTTCGCCCGCCATGGCGCGCAGGGAGGCGGCGCGGATGGTCGCCAGCGCATCGGCGACGGCGACCGCATAGGCTGTTCCCTGCTGCGTCAGCGCGACGCCCCGGCCCGTGCGCTCGAACAGCGCGATACCGAGCTGCCCCTCCAGCGCGGCGATCTGCTTGGAGATGGCGCTCTGGGTGAGGGACAGTTCCTGCGCGGCGGCGGAAAAGCTGCCGAGCCTCGCCACGGCATCGAAAGCGGCCAGCGCCCCCGTGGCGGGCAGCAGGCGACGTTGCATCGCAATCATGATACATGAATATATCTCATGGGGACGGTGAGTAAACATCGTTTGAGAGAGGCGGCAAAGCTTTGCATGATAGCCGTATCGATAGGGGAGATCGCCGGGAGCCCGGCGCGTGACGCTGTTTAAGGACTGGGAGGGACATGCCGTGGCGGAATACAGCGCCTTTACGTGGAACGATCCGTTTCAACTCGACAACCAGTTGACGGAAGACGAACGCATCATCCGCGACTCCGCGGCCGCCTTCGCGGCGGACCGGCTCGCGCCGCGCATCCAGGAAGCCTACCTGCACGAGAAGACGGACCCGGCGATCTTCCGCGAGATGGGCGAGGCGGGGTTGCTCGGCCCCACGGTGCCGGAAGAATACGGCGGCGCGGGCGCGAGCTATGTTGCCTATGGCCTGATCGCCCGCGAGGTCGAGCGTATCGACAGCGGCTACCGGTCGATGATGAGCGTGCAGTCGTCGCTCGTCATGTATCCGATTTATGCCTACGGCTCCGAGGAACACCGCCGGAAGTACCTGCCGAAGCTCGCCTCGGGCGAGTGGATCGGCTGCTTCGGCCTTACGGAGCCCGACGCCGGCTCCGACCCCGGCGGCATGAAGACGCGCGCGGAGAAGATTGACGGCGGCTATCGCCTCAACGGCTCCAAGACGTGGATTTCCAACGCGCCGATCGCCGACGTGTTCGTGGTCTGGGCGAAGTCGGCGGCGCATGACGGCCAGATTCGCGGCTTCGTGCTGGAAAAGGGCACCAAGGGCCTTTCCGCGCCCAAGATCGAGGGCAAGCTCAGCCTGCGCGCCTCCATCACAGGCGAGATCGTGCTGCAGGATGTCGAGGTGGGCGAGGAGGCGCTGCTGCCGCACGTCGCCGGGCTCAAGGGGCCGTTCGGCTGCCTCAACCGCGCGCGCTACGGCATCTCGTGGGGCGCCCTCGGCGCCGCCGAGGACTGCTGGTTCCGCGCCCGCCAGTATGGGCTGGACCGCAAGCAGTTCAACAGGCCGCTGGCGGCGACGCAGCTCTTCCAGAAGAAGCTCGCCGACATGCAGACGGAGATCGCGCTGGGCCTGCAGGCGAGCCTGCGTGTCGGGCGGCTGATGGACGAGGGCTCCTTCGCGCCCGAGATCATCTCCATCGTCAAGCGCAACAACTGCGGCAAGGCGCTCGATATCGCCCGCACGGCGCGCGACATGCACGGCGGCAACGGCATCCAGATCGAGTATCACATCATGCGCCACGCGCAGAATCTGGAAACCGTGAACACCTATGAGGGCACCCACGACGTGCACGCCCTCATCCTCGGGCGCGCCCAGACCGGGCTGCAGGCGTTCTTCTGACGCGCGTCCGCTATCCTGGCTTCCCCAACTGGTCCGCGCCGGCGCCTTTTCAGGCAGGGCGGCGCGGGCCGATCTTTTTCGAGGTCTAACAGCCATGCCCGACATCAACTGCGGTTCCGGCACGGGCGAGGCGCCCCTTTCCGGGCTCAGGGTCGTCGAACTCGCGCGCATCCTCGCCGGCCCGTGGATTGGCCAGACGCTCGCCGATCTGGGCGCGGACGTGATCAAGGTCGAGAGCCCGCAGGGCGACGACACGCGCGGCTGGGGGCCGCCTTTCATCGATGTCGAGGGCGAGCGGTCCGCCGCCTATTTCCATGCCTGCAACCGGGGCAAGCGTTCGATCGCCGCCGACTTCACCACGGACGAGGGGCGGGCGCTGGTGCGCCGCCTCGTGCAGGACGCCGACGTGCTGGTGGAGAATTTCAAGGTTGGCGGCCTGGCGAAATACGGCCTCGATTACGAAAGCCTGCGGCAGATCAACCCGCGGCTCGTCTATTGCTCGGTCACCGGCTTCGGCCAGACCGGCCCCTACGCGAAGCGTGCCGGCTACGATTTCATGATCCAGGGCATGGGCGCCATCATGGATCTGACGGGCGAGCCCGACGGCCCTCCGCAGAAGATGGGCGTCGCCTTCGTCGACATCTTCACGGGCCTCTACGGTGTGACTGCCATTCAGGCCGCGCTCTGGCAGCGCCAGCGCACAGGCGTCGGTCAGCACGTGGACATGGCGCTGTTCGACTGCATCACCGGCGTGCTCGCCAATCAGGCAATGAACTATCTGGCCTCCGGCGCCGTGCCGCACCGGCTCGGCAACGCACACCCGAACATCGCACCTTATCAGACTTTCGCCGTCGCGGACGGCTTCGTCATCGTCGCGGTCGGCAACGACGGCCAGTTTCGCCGCTTCGCGCGCGTGCTGGGCCGCGAGGCGCTGGGCGGCGATCCGCGCTTCCTCACCAATGCCGACCGCGTCGCCAACCGCACGGCACTGACGGAACTGCTGGGCGAGGCTATCGCCACCTGGCAACGCGATGCGCTGCTCGCGGCGCTGGAGGCGGAGGGCGTTCCAGCCGGGCCGATCAACACCGTCGCCGACGTTTTCAACGATCCGCAGATCGAGGCGCGCGGCATGCAGATCGCGCCGCAGGGCGTGCCCGGCGTGCGCACACCCGTCACCCTCTCTGGCGCGAGCCTCCGGCTCGACCGCCGTTCTCCCCGGCTCGGCGAGCATACGGCGGAGATTCTGGCGGAACTGGACGCGGCCGGGGAGAACGGCAAAACCGGCAAGGCGTCCTGAACGGCCGGGAGGGCGGCGGCCGCGCCGGTGGTTCACCGTTCCATATGACCAGGAGGGTGCCGGCGCGATGCCAGAGCCCCTTTTGGCGGCGCTGTTCTATCCGGCCGGCCCCTTGCCCTGTTCTACGTATGACAATTAAATGACAGTCGTCGGACCGTTTTGATCTCGCCCGGCTATGTATAGATACTTATGTATGGTCAGTATTGCTGCCGTCTTGCTTTTCGCGATTGATATGGATCATGGACGTATCACCGTTATGATATCTACGTATATCGTGATGTAAGAGTTCCGACCTCAGCTTCCCGGTGGGGCGAGGCTCTGGAGGCGTCAATGACATCGCAAGCAGCAGAACTGGGTCGGGGTAGTGCCGAGGGCCGCGACGGTGCGGGCCTTGAGGAAGACGTGTTCCTGATCGCCCGCATTCTGGACGGCCAGCGCTTGACTGCGGAGCAGCGGGCGCATGCGTTGAAGGCGCAGCTCTCGGAGTATTCGGCGCTGGGCGATCTCACCACCCAGTCGTCGAGCCACCATATGGCGAGCATCGCCTCCAACCACAGCGAGCGCGTCCGCGCGGCGCTCGACGAGGCCCGGTCCATCACCGATGCGTTCGGGCGGCGTGTGCGCACCGGCGGGCTCGATCTCGCCGGAGACCTTCGCCATTACTGGGCCGACCGCGCACAGCGCGCAGTGCTTTACGCCGACACGATCCGTGAACGCGGCGACATCTTTCTGGTGCACGAGGCCGCTGGATGCCCGCCCGTGCTCATCTACGACTACGACGTGATCATGGACGGCGTCGACCAGCCGCGGCCCACAAACTACGTGCTGCTCAAGATTCGCCCGCCCGCGGGCATGCAGACCTTCGACTGGAAGCGCCCCTACATCATCATCGATCCGCGCGCGGGGCAGGGGGCGGGCATCGGCGGCTCGCAGATGGACAGCCAGGTGGGCGTGGCGTTGCGCGACGGCCACCCGGTGTATTTCGTCAGCTTCCGCCGCGAGCCCGAGCCCGGCCAGACGCTTGCCGACGTTACGCGCACCGAGGCCGCCTTCGTGCGCTACGTGCAGTCCCTGCATCCCAAGTCCGCGAAGCCGGTGGTGATCGGCAACTGTCAGGGCGGCTGGGCAACGCTGCTGCTGGGCGCCAGCAATCCGGACATCACCGGGCCGCTGGTGCTGAACGGCGCCCCCGTCGAGACGTGGTCGGGCGAGATCGGCCGCAACATCATCCGCTACAACGCCGGGCTTCTCGGTGGCCAGATACTGCCGATGTTCTGGTCCGATATCGGCAACGGCGTTTTCGACGGCGCGTGGCTGGTGCTCAACTTCGAGTTGATGAACCCCGGTCGCAACTATTTCCGTAAGTATTACGACTACTTCAACGAAGTGGATACCGGCCGCGGGCGCTTCCTCGAATTCGAGAAGTGGTGGGGCGGCTTCTTCCTGATGAACGAGGAAGAGATCGTCTGGATCGTGCGCGATCTTTTCATCGGCAACCGGCTGGCCCGCAACGAGGCCCGGCTTGAGCACGGGCGCAATCTCGACGTCAAGCAGATCCGCTCCCCGGTGATCGTGTTCACGAGCCTCGGAGACACCATCACGCCGCCCAAGCAGGCGCTGAACTGGATCGTCGATACCTACGCTGACGAGACCGAGATCAGGATTCGCGGCCAGCGCATCATCTATATGGTGCATGAGAAGGTGGGGCATCTCGGCATCTTCGTTTCCTCGTCCATCGCCAAGCGCGAGCACACCGAAGTGGCGTCCACGATGAAAACCATCGAGGCGCTGGCGCCGGGCCTCTACGAGATGAAGATCGAGGACATCATCGGCGAGGGCGAGAACCAGCAGTTCAGCGTCTCCTTCGCCGAGCGCAAGATGAGCGACCTGCCGGGCGCGAACGAGGGGCGGCGCGACGAGGTGCCGTTCGCGGCGGTGGCGCGCATTTCGGAATTGCAGGCCGACTTCTACGACATCGCGCTGCGGCCCGTCGTGCAATCGGGCGTGACCCAGGCGACGGCCGAGCTGGCGCGGACATTGCATCCGCTGCGCCTGCAACGCAGCCTGCTGTCGTCGCGCAATCCGCTGCTGCAGCCGATCGAGCTTCTCGCCGACATGGTGGGCGACAACCGCACCGCCGCCGGGGACGACAACCTGTTCGTGCGGACGGAACACTGGCTCGCCAACGCCTTCGAGCAGTCCGTCGACATCGCGCGCGACCTGCGCAACGCCTGGTGCGAGACGCTGTTCTTCAGCATCTATGCCACGCCTTACATGCGCTGGTTCGGCCGCCGCTACGAATTCGGCCGCACGCGCAAATCCAAGGAAGAGCTGTTCGCGCTGCCGGAGGTGCAGTCCGCGCTGTCGCACATCGGTTCCGGCGGCTATGTCGAGGCGGTGATCCGCATGCTGATCCTGCTGGCAGATTCGCGTGGCAACGTGCGCAGGGACAGGCTGGAGCGTTCGACGCATCTGCTGAACAAGACCGAACCTTTCAGCCATCTCGCGCCCGTGGAGCGCGCCCGGGTCATCCACGAACAGAGCCTCACCGCCCAGTTCGCCCGCGAGGAGGCGCTTGAGCGCCTGCCTGACCTGCTGCACACGGAGGAAGAGCGCGAACAGGCGATGGAGGCCGTGCAGTTCGTGCTCGGACCGCTTTCCGACGCTTCCCCGAACGTGGCGGCGACCTTCCATGCCTTCCGCCGCGTGCTCGGCCTCAAGCCGGCGCTTGTGGACGTCGCGGCGGGAACGCCGGAAGAAGGGAAGCCCGCAGGGGAGAAGCCCGAGGGGGAAGCCGCCCCGGCCTGACCGGATCGCGTCTCTTCGCGGGGAGCCGTCGCTCTGGAGCATGCCGCCATTTCATGGAAACGACGGCATGCTCCAGGCTTCTGATTTTGAGCGAATTCTGATCGGCACGCGCTCTAGCCGCGCTTTGCCAGGAAATGGTCGATGCCCGCCTGGGCGCATTCCTGATCCTGCGCCGGCGTGCCGGAGCTGATGCCTATTCCCGCGACGACGTCACCGTCGACGATGACGGGAAGGCCGCCACCGACCACCATCAGGCGTCCGTGCACGGCGGAGTTGATGCCGTGGGTGGGCCCGCCGGGCTGGCTCGTCGTGCCGTAGTCGTGCGTGGCCTTCTTCGCAGCGGCGGCGGTGAACGCCTTGTCGATCGCGATGGTGATGCTGGTGATCTTGCCGCCGTCCATGCGTTCGAAGGCGACGAGGTTGCCCGATTCGTCGGTGATGGCGATGCACATCGGCACGCCGATCTCGGCCGCCCGGGTGCTGGCGCCTTCGATCAGCAGCCGCGCGTCGTTCCGGTCGATCCTGCGGATGGTCAACATGGTACTCTCCCGATCAGATGGTTTCGTCATGCATCGGCTCCGGCTTTCGGCCGGCGCCAGGTGGATTTCGCTCAAACGCCGCGCGGGCTTGACCCAAGTGCCTACGCCACCGGGTAATCGGCCTTGACCTGCTCCGCGATGAGTTCGGCGGTCGCGGCCGACAACGTCCAGCCCAGATGGCCGTGGCCGGTATTATAGAACACGCCCTTGACGCGGCCGCGACGCACGCGCGGCATCATGTCCGGCATCATCGGCCGCAGGCCGGTCCACGGCACGGCGCGGTCGGTATCGACGGCGGGGAACTCGCGGCGCACCCAGTCGATGAGCGGCTGGATGCGGTCTGCGCGAATGTCACGGTTGAAGCCGTTGTACTCGGCCGTGCCCGCCACGCGCAGGCGATTGACGCCAAGGCGGCTGGTGACGATCTTGGCTGCCTCGTCCAGCAGGCTCACGGTCGGCGTCGCCGCCTGCGACTCGGCCCGGTCGCTATGCACGGTGATCGAATAGCCTTTCACCGGATAGATGTTGAGGCGGTCGCCGAGCGAGGCGGCGAGGTTGCGGCTTGCCGCGCCCGCGCAGATGACGACCGCGTCGGCCTTCAGGTCCTGCTCCGCCGCCGTCTGTTCTGGCGCGAGGCCGGCATCCGGCAGGGCGGGCGTGTAATGGATGACGAAGCCGGCCGCGTCGTCCCCGCCTGCGCGGGCGATGCGGGCGACGATGGCGTCCTGGATGAAGCGCACGCCGCGCCGCTGGCAGGCTTCCGCGAGGCCGCGGGTGAACTTGTGAATATCGCCGGTGGAGTCGGACGGCGTGAAGAAGCCGCCGAAATAGCTGCCCATCAACGCGGGCTCGATGTCGCGCATTTCCGCGGGTGTGACCGCGTGGCGTTCGAGGCCGCCCTCGGTCAGCAGCGTGTTGACGCGGGCGCTGGCGTCGAAACTCTTCTTGTCGTGGAAAATATGCAGGATGCCACGCTTTTCGAGATCGAAATCGATGTTCTCGGTCTCGGCGACGGAAAACAGATGCTGACGTGCGGCGATCGCCAGGCGCGTCGTCTCGATGGTGTTGGCGCGGTAATGCGGAATGGCGGCCACGAACTCCGCCATCCAGGAATACTTGTGCCAGGAGGGCATGGGGTTGACGAGGAGCGGCGCATCCTTGCGCAGCATCCACTTGAGCCCCTTGAGGATGGTGGACACACTGTTCCACACCTCCGCGTTGCAGGCGGACAACTGGCCGCCGTTAGCGAAGGATGTGTCCATGGCGGGATAGCGGCAACGGTCGATGACGGTGACGTCATAGCCGCGCGTGACAAGGGAATAAGCGGCGGTCACGCCTGTGATGCCGGCGCCGACGATGGCAATATGGGACATGGTCTCAGGTCCTGTATGAAGCGGCCGGGCGACCGGAAAATCCGGTCGGTCGAGCGCCCCATCTGTCCCTGTACCTGAGAGCTTGAGCCGTTCGTGCAGTCACCCGCGCGAACGCCTTCCCCTTCGGTGGGCGCGTCCGGCAGCCGGCGCGCCTCTCTCCAGATCGTCCTGACGGATGGTCCCTTGTGCCTGAGAGTTTCCGGGGCGGTTGCTCCATCGGCGTCGGACTGGACCGAACTCTCCCGATCCGTCATATCGAACATCGCAGTGATAACAGAGATGTCGCAGCTCTGCAATCGGCCGCGAACCGGCAGGGCGGTTGGTTGCGTTTCAAACTATTGGCGTATGGCGCTTTTTCGATCTGCTCTGCCCGCCGGCGCTGCCCGGAATGGCGGCAGCGCTGCGATAATTGACACCTGTTGCAATTTTATTACGCAAGCATCTTGACGGAATGCGGCGCGTGATCAACAACGATAATCCGAACGAAATTTCGTGTCGCGCGTCCGGCGGGTGCGTGCCTTGATTCTGGGCATTGCGTGTACTCCGCCGGGAAGCGATTTCCACAACCAGATCGATCCCGGGGAGAGTTCGATGCAGTTTATGAGATCGGCGATCGTTGCGCTTGCTATCGGTGCAAGCACGGTGGCGTCACAGGCGGCCGAGGTCAAGCTCGGCGTCGCGGCTGCGCTGAGCGGGCTCGCCGCCCAGTACGGCGCGGCGATTCGCAACGGCTTCGAACTCGCCGCGGAGGAGATCAACGCGGCCGGCGGCGTCAACGGCAACACCATCAAGCTCGTGGTCGAGGACGAACAGGGCAAGAAGGAAGAGGCGATCAACGTCTACAAGAAGCTGATCTTCCAGGACAAGGTGCTGCTGATCTTCGGCCCGACGCTCTCCAACTCCGCCTCTGCCGCCAACCCCATCGCGCAGGCCGCGAAGGCGCCGGTTTTCGGCACCTCGAACACGGCGGACGGCATCACGGCGGTCGGCAACTACATCTTCCGCAACTCCGTCACCGAGGCGGACGTGCTGCCCGTGACGCTGAAGACGGTGGTGGAAAAGGAAGGCGTCAAGAAGGTCGCGGTGCTCTACGGCAACGACGACGTGTTCACCAAGTCCGGCTACGACAACTTCGCCAAGGCACTGAAGGACCAGAACATCCCCGTCACCACGACGGAAACCTTCGCCAAGGGCGACGTCGATTTCAAGGCGCAGCTCACCAAGATCAAGGCAAGCGGGCCGGATGCCATCGTGCTCTCGGCGCTGCTGGCGGAAGGCGCGCCGATTCTCGTGCAGGCGCGCCAGCTCGGCATCGATCTGCCCTTCGTCGGCGGCAACGGCGTCAACTCGGTGAAGATCTTCGAGCTTGCCAAGGGCGCGTCCGACAATCTGTGGGTCGGCAGCCCGTGGTCGGCGAGCAACGACACGCCCGAAAACAAGAAGTTCATCGAGGCCTATACGAAGAAGTTCGGCTTGGCGCCCGACCAGTTCGCCGCGCAGACCTACGACGCCCTCCACATCGTGGCCGAGGCGCTGAAGAAGGTCCAGCTTTCGGGCGACATCGCCAAGGACCGCGCCGCGCTGCGCGATGCCTTGCCGGATGTTTCCTGGACCGGCGTGACCGGCCCCTTCAAGTTCCGCCAGGCGGTCGACAAGAGCGGCAAGCCGGCAGGCTACGACGCCGATCAGCAGCCGATCGTCTCCGTGACGAAGGACGGTGCCTACCAGATCGTCAAGTGATCGTCCGCGCCCGGCGTGCTGCCGGGCGCGTTTCTTGTTCGTCAGGGGGAGTTTCCCCGGCACCGGAAGCGGCGGGTTTTCGCCCGCTGCGGGAACTGTTTTTGAGATGCTTGCCCAACAACTCGTCAACGCGCTGTCGCTCGGCAGTGTCTATGCGCTGTTCGCGCTGGGATTCACACTGATCTTCGGTGTGCTCGGCGTGATTAATCTCGCGCATGGCGCTGTGTTCATGGTCGGCGCATACGCGGCGCTGCAGGCCGTGGTTCTGGCCGGGCTGCCGATCTGGGCGGCGCTGATCGTCGCCTTCCTCGTCAGCGGCCTGTTCGGGCTCGTCATCGACATCCTGGTGCTGTCGCCGCTGCGCAAACGCCATGCGCCGCACCTTATTCCCATGATTGCGACCATCGGTGTCGCCATCGTGCTCAACAGCGCGGTCCAGGGCATATTCGGGGCGGACAACCTGCGTTTTCCGCCGGGCGTGGTGCCGGATGAGGCCATCGAGGCCGGCGGCCTGCATATCACGGCGGTCGAGATCGGCATCATCCTGCTCACCTTCGCCATCATGGTGCTGCTGCTGCTCGGGCTGCGGCGCACCTCCATCGGCAAGGCGCTGCGGGCGGTGGCGGAGTCGCCGAAGGCGGCCGCGCTGCTCGGCATCGATGTCGAGGGCCTTCTGCGCAAGACTTCGTTTCTCGCGGCCGCGCTCGGCGGCGCCGCGGGCGTCATGATCAGCCTCTATTCCAATGCGGTCTATCCGCTGATGGGACAGCCGATGCTGCACAAAGGCATCGCCGTCATCATCCTCGGCGGCATGGGCGACATTCGCGGCGCGCTCATCGGCGGGCTGTTCCTCGGCTTCGCTGAAGTGTTCGCAGTGGCCTATATCGGCTCCACCATGCGGGATGCGGTGGCCTTCGGCCTGCTGTTCCTGATCCTGCTCGTGCGGCCCACCGGCCTGTTCGGCAAGGCGAGCGAACGGAAAGCCTGATCATGGACGCATTTCTTCTCTGGTTCGACGAGTTCTGGGCCGTTTATTCCAACCTCATCCTGACGCTCGGCATCAACGCGCTGCTCGCGCTCTCCATCTGGCTCACGCTCGCCTGCGGGCTGCTGGCGCTGGCGAACGCCGCGTTCATGGGCATCGGCGCCTATGCGGGTGCGCTCGCGACGATGAACTACGATTCGCCCTTCGCGCTCTCGCTCGTCGTCGCCATGGCCGCGCCTTCGCTGGTGGCGCTCGCCATCGGCGTGCCGGTGCTGCGGCTCGGCGGCGTCTATCTCGCCATGGCGACGCTCGGCTTCGGCGAGGTGGTGCGCGTCGTCATCCTCAACACGGAAAGCATCACCGGCGGCGCGCTGGGGCTGAACGGCATTCCGCAGCAGACGCAGTGGTGGCACGTGGCGCTGGCGCTCGCCATCGTGGTGTTCATGCTCGCGCGGCTGCATCGCTCGAAGACCGGTCGCGCCTTCGAGGCGATCAAGGTGGATGAGACGGCGGCGGGCCTGATGGGCATCGACCTGCGCGCGCACAAGCTGCTCGCCTTCGTCCTGGGCGCTGCCATCGCGGGGCTCGCGGGCGCGCTCAACGCGCATCTCACCTTCTTCATCGGCCCGCAGGAATACGGCTTCGACAGGGGCGTCGAAATCCTCACCATGGCGATCCTCGGCGGCATCGGCTCTCTGATCGGGCCGGTGATCGGCGCGTTCTTCCTCACCCTGCTGCCGGAACTGCTGCGCGGGCTTGCCGATTTCCGGCTGATCGTCAACGGCCTCATTCTGGTGTCGGTGGTGCTATTCCTGCCCAACGGCCTGTGGGACCCGGCGCGCATCCGCAACTGGTTCGGCGCGAGGAGGTAGGACGATGCTGGAACTCGCCTCCATTTCCAAGTCGTTCGGCGGCCTCAAGGTGCTCGACCACGTGAGCCTGAAGGTGCCGCAGGGCGCGATCTTCGGCCTTATCGGCCCCAACGGCGCCGGCAAGACGACGGTGTTCAACCTGATCACGGGGCTGATCCCGCCGACTTCCGGCACCATTACCTTCGACGGCACGGACCTCGCGGGCCTCGCTCCGCACAGGATCACGCGACTCGGCATCGCGCGCACTTTCCAGAACATCCGCATCTTCAACGAGATGTCGCTGCTGGAGAACGTGCTCGTCGGCCGGCACCGCCACATCAACTACGGCGTCGCCGAGATGCTGTTCTCACTGCCGCGCTACCGCGCGCAGGAGGAGGCGGCGCGGGCACGGGCGCTGGAACTGCTCGGCTGGGTAGGCCTCGCAGGCAAGGCGGGCGAGATCGCGGACACGCTCTCCTATGGCGAGCAGCGCCGGCTGGAGATTGCCCGCGCGCTGGCCACCGAGCCGCGCCTCCTGTTGCTCGACGAGCCGGTCGCCGGCATGAACCCCGCCGAGAAGACTGAGCTGATGAGCGCCGTGCGCGCCATCAACGCGCGCGGCTATACCATCTTCCTGATCGAGCACGACATGCGGTTCGTCATGGGTCTGTGCGAGCGGGTCGCCGTGCTGAACTTCGGCCGCATCATCACCTGCGACAAGCCCGAGGCGGTGCGCAACAACCATGACGTCATCGAGGCCTATCTGGGCCGCGACGACGAAGCTGATACGCGGGAGACGGCCTGATGGGCGCGCTTCTGGAGGTTTCCGGCCTCAAGGTCAATTTCGGGCATGTCGAGGCGGTGAAGGGCATCGATTTCGTGCTGAACGAGGGCGAGATCACCACGCTCGTGGGCGCGAACGGGGCCGGCAAGTCCACCACGCTGCTCGCGCTCTCCGGCCTCGTGCCGAAAGCGGGGGGCAAGGTGCTGTTCGCGGGGCGGGACATCACCCGCCTTGCCCCACACCGGATCGTTCACCTCGGCCTGTCGCAGGTGGCGGAAGGTCGCGCCATCCTGACGCGGTTGACGGTGCGCGAAAACCTGGAACTCGGCGCCTATCACCGCAACGACACGGATGCCATCGCCGCCGACTTCGAGCATGTGCTCGGCCTGTTTCCGCGACTGCGCGAGCGGCTCGACGGCTTCGCCGGCAACCTCTCCGGCGGCGAGCAGCAAATGCTGGCCATTGCCCGCGCCCTGATGGCGAGGCCGCGCATCCTGCTGCTGGACGAGCCGTCGATGGGCCTCGCGCCGCTGATCGTGCAGGAGATATTCCGCATCATCAGGACGATCAACGAGGCGGGACTGACCATCTTCCTTGTGGAGCAGAACGTGCGCCAGGCGCTGAAGATCGCCCACCGCGCTTACGTGATCGAAACCGGGGAGATCGTGCTGAAGGGCACGGGCGAGGAACTGCTCGACCATCCGCGCGTGCTGGAAGCGTATCTGGGGGTGTGAGGGTACGCCTTCATGTGGCGGGCGCCGGAGCGCTTTCCGAGTTGATGGAACCATCCGGACAATAAGAGTTTGCTCAAAGTCAAATACTCGCAGAGCATGGTTCTGGATTTTTCAAATCAGAATCATGCTACCGCCTGGACCATTTATTTTCGTGTCAAATTTAGCCAAAGAAATGGTGCCTGTTTCTGGTTTGATGCGTCAGGCCATTTCTGCGTTTCACTGAAATGCAATAATGGTCTATGCCATTGTTTTTTTACGCAATTTCGGACGCGAAAGCGGCGTTCACTTTCGCTGAATTTGCTTTATCTGCAGCCTGTGTTGACACCTACGGAGCGCAGCGCTATCGTCGGCAACGGTCTGTAAATACGGCCATTGTCGTCAATAATCCTCAAAGAAGTCCATGATGAATATGAACCGTAGCGGACCCGGTCCACATATGGAGCCGCCTGCGAACGCCATGGGGCGCGCTGTCATCATTGGGCTGATTGCCGCTATAGTTTTTATGAGCATGCGTCTGTACGTATACGGGTACAGGATAGCAGCGGACGATGTCGAGTTTTTCTTCAATTATCTGTCCGGGCCGGAAGCTGTCGAAGCTCACGTCCGGTACCTTGCCACCTATCAGGGGCGTGTTGGCCAACTGCTGATGGCTCGCCTCAATACCTTCGGCGCTTATCTCGCTGGCGGCATTGGCGGCATGTCGGTCATCCTGCTGCTGTATCTGCTTCAGTTCTGGCTGTTTTCCATCTACGTATCCAAGCTCGTTAGGGCGGATATAAGCGTCCTCCTGTTCATTTTGCTGGTTGTTCTTCATCCTCTTGCGTATGAGCACATGCCGCCGAACAGCTATCCGTTGCAGAACACCGTTCCCTTCATCTTCATCATTGTTTCCCGCCTTGTTTTTTTCAGGTTGTCCGATGCCGCAGACACGCTGTGGCCTCGCCTCCTGTCGGCCCTCGCGTGGATGCTTTTCGTGCTGGGCATGGTTTTTGGTGAGTTTTCCTTCGTTTTTGGAACCGCGCTGCTCCTTGCGGAGTATGTGACTCGCATCGTCCGCGCGTCCCGCTCCGGTGACAGCTTCGAGCGGATCGTGCGCAGCCTCGCTCGTGCGCCGCGCTTCCACGACGATGTATGGGCCGTGGCGCTGGTGCTCGTGGCCTATGTCGGATTCGGCCTGGCCCATCCGACGCAATACGGTGGGCACGATGTCGCTCTCGACGCGCCCAGGCTGCTGGAGACGGTTGCCAGACACATCCTGGCGGGCACCGTGTTGCCGCGGATCGATGTCCTGTATATCCCGTTCCCGTGGACGGCGTATCTGCAGGCTGCGGCAGTAGGGGCGGGAGCTGCTGTCTGTATCTATTCCTGTTCGAGTGGTCTGGAAGGCATCCGTGCGCCGGCTCTGACGGGAGTTCTTGCTCTGGTCTGCGCGCTTTACGTCACGCTGCCGCTTGCGGTGACAAGCAAGCAGCAGCTCTGGTGCGTCGAATGGGACTTGTGCGGATATCTCGACACGCGCGTCTCCTATCTCTGGGTCATCGTCTTTGTGGTTTGTTGCATGGCCCTCGTTCTGCGGGCGGCCTCAGGCGCAAGGCTGGCGCGCATCGCCCTCTGCATCGTGCTGGGAACAGCGGCGGCGGCCACCCATCTCCATAACTGGAGCGTATCGCGACAGATGCGCCAGTCGCACAACGTGTGGAAGCGGGCATCCATGCTGGCGTGCGATCCGGCAGTGCAGGCTGCGGACAACGACCGGCTCATGAAGCTTGTCGATCCGGAAGGGCGCATCATTCTCCACTCGTGGCTGCCGCCGGTTGCGGACATGTGGCGTCTGTTCATGCGCCGCGAAGCGCAGGGAAGAAATTGCCCGGCGTCGCTGCAAGGCGCCGGCCCGTCGCCGACGGGCACTCACGGCGGGAAATGACCTGCCTTCCGCGCCCGTCTGCTGTGATGTCCGGCGGGAAGTGCGCATTTGTACGTTCATCCATTCCGTAGTATGCCGCAATGACAGGCGGATGCATCAGCGTGGTCTCTGCCTCCACAGGTTCTGATGCATCGAGGGAGCGGGAAGCAGGGCATGCTGTTGTCGATCGTAACGCCCTTTTACAACGAGGAGGAGGCTATCGACGCTTTCTTCTCACGCCTGACGGGGCTGCTCGACCGGACGCTGCCGGCGTACGATTTCGAATTCGTCTGCGTCGACGATGGAAGCCGGGACAGGACGCTGGAGATCCTCAAGGCGCGTGCCGCCGCTGATGCGCGCGTGCGTGTGGTGGAACTGGCGCGCAACTTCGGCAAGGAGGCGGCGCTGACCGCCGGCCTGACGGTGGCGAGGGGCGACGCCGTGATCCCCATCGACGCCGATCTGCAGGATCCGCCGGAGATCATTCCCGAGATGGTGCGCCTGTGGGCCGACGAGGGCTACGACGTGGTCGAGGCGCGGCGCGCCGACCGCAGCTCCGACACCTGGCTGAAGCGTTTTTCGGCCGAATCGTTCTACAAGCTCAACAACGCCATCGCCGAGACGCCCATCCCCGAGAACACGGGCGACTTCCGCCTGATGTCGCGGCGGGTGGTCGATGTCATCAACGCCCTGCCGGAGCGCCAGCGCTTCATGAAGGGCATCTTCGCATGGGTGGGCTTCCGCCGGGCACGGGTGGAATTCGTTCGAGAACAGCGGGTCGCGGGCTCGACGAAGTGGAACAAGTGGCGGCTGTGGAATCTGGCGCTCGAAGGCATTACCAGCTTCAGCACCTGGCCGCTGCGGGTATGGACCTACGTCGGCGCGGCCATCGCGGGGCTCGCCTTCCTGTACGGACTCATCCTCATCGTCTCGACGCTCATCGGCGGTCGCAGCGTGCCGGGCTATGCCTCGCTGATGTCGGCAATCCTGTTCATGGGTGGCGTGCAGCTGATCGGCATCGGCATACTGGGTGAGTATCTCGGCCGCACCTATCTCGAAACCAAGCAGCGGCCGGTCTTCGTCATTCGTGAGATCTACGGGCGGGGCGAGGGCGGGCAGCAGGAGGCCGCCCACGGCGGCGCGCCGGGCGGGGCGGGGCAGACGTGACGGCGGAGACGATGCGAACCCTCGTGGAGCGCTTGCTCCGTCACCGTTTCGTGCGCTTCTGTGCTGTCGGCGGCGTGGCGACGCTGGTTCACGCCGCGGTTTTCTTCCTCGTCGTGGCGGCGGGCGGTTCGCAGCTTGCCGGCAATTGCCTCGGCTATTTCGTCGCCAGCATCTGGTCCTACTACATCAACTGCCTGTGGACCTTCGCGGCGGCTCTGTCCTGGCAGGGCTTCGTGCGCTTCCAGATCGCGAATTCAGTCGTGCTCGTGTGGGGTGTCATCGCGGCCCTTATCGGCGAAAGGTTCGCCTTCCCGCCCGCTGCGACACTGGCGCTGACGGTGATTGTAGGCCCGGTGCTGAACTACCTCGGCCACAGTCGCCTGACGTTCCGCAAGGCATAGCTGCGGCCGCCCTGTTCGCTACGGAAGCAGGCCGGCTACGATGTCCGGCAGCGCGGCGGGTTGTTCGCAAAGCACTGTCGCACCGGCCGCCACGAGTTCATCGCGCCCACCGTAGCCCCACAAGGCCCCGACGGATTTCACGCCATGCCGCCGTGCCGCGTCGATGTCGTGCAGACGGTCGCCAATCATGCAGGCCCTGTCCGGGGAGAAATCCTCGCACTCCCGGATGTGCGCGATCAGATCGCCCTTGTTTTCGAAACGGCCGTCGGGTTCCGCGCCGTAGATGCCGTCAAATAGAGGAAGCAGGCCGAAGTGCCCGGCCACACGCTGCGCGAAGGGCCGCAGCTTGGACGTGCAGATGAAGAGCCGGGTATCTCCTGCCTTGAGGGCGCGTATGGCGTCGTGAACGCCCTCGTAGGGGGTGGCCTCGAAAATACCCTGCCCGGAATAGAATGAGCGATAGTGCGCCAGCGCGTCCTGAACGCGCTCGTCGCCACCGAGCAGCCGCGCGAAGCTCTGCCGGAGCGGCGGACCGACGATCCAGTGCAGTTCCGACGCCGGCGGCTCTTTTTCGCCGAGCGCTGCCAACGCGATCTGGCAGCTGCGAATGATGCCGGGCGCCGCGTCGACCAGCGTGCCGTCAAGATCGATCAGGATTGTCTTCATGATTCTACCGCCTGCCTCCCGCGTTATCCGGTGGTTAGTTGCAGTCGCCGCCGGAGGCAAGCCGGCATCGGCATGATCGCCCGGCCCCCGGAAACGGAATCATTCTTCCGCCGCGGCTTTCGCTCGCAGGCGCCGAAAGTAACAGGGAAGAAAGCCATTTAAAAAGCCATGTAATGTAAAATAGAGAAAATTCTGTCTGGTGGCATAAAGAAAGTGAATGCGGCCTGCGAAAAATATATCGCCATGGCGACATATCTTGCTATATATGGCGAGGCCTCCTGGCGTGGAGCGTCACATTTTGAGGGTGCCGCATGTCTCTCGAAAAATTGTTGTCAATACTGTCCGATCGGTCCGGGGTGGACCTGCGTCTCGACCCCAACGGCAATTGCGCTCTCGAATACGGGCCGGGCCTGGAGCTGACCATCTCGTCGACAGACGCAGGCAGCGCTCTCCTGCTGCATCAGCCCGTTCAATTCATGAGTCCGGCCGTGCCGGAATCCCTGTTTCGCAAGTGCATGGAGCTGAACCTCTACGGCACGCAAACGTACGGGGGCGCTCTTGGGCTCGATTCGCAGAGCGGCTGGATCGTGCTGGCTAAGCGGCTTGCTGTCGACGCGCTCGATCCGCAGCGACTTGAGGAGGCGCTCATGCAGTTCATCGCCGCCGCCGGGCAGATCATGGGCGAATTGGGAGAGGATGCGCGGAAAGAGGCCGTGCAGACCCCTGTCCATGACGAGGCGGTCTACATGTCCGGCGCCATCCGCGGCTAGGAGCAGGCAATATGGTGGGCCCGGTTCAAAAACAGCAAATTCAAAATCATGCTGCAGCGCCTCCGAACAATGCGTCCCGTGCATTGGGATTTGACCTGAGGCGGACGGCCGCAACAAGGCCTCAGGACATAGATTTACGTTTCCGGAATATTATTGGAAAACTGTCAACAATTATGACAGGGGCTGCATTTGACTTTTCATCAACGCAGAAAGCAGAGTTAATTCTGCATATCGTAGGGAATAGGCTTGCTTGCACCCAGATTGAATACGAGCGCCTGGAGCACGCGCTTCAGGAACCCGAGAGGTTGAAAGACGTGCTGAAGCACAAATGGACCGATTGCGGCCAATCGGAAATCGAGCCTATGTCGAACCGGGCGCTTCTGCTGCTTGATATGGCTGCAGGAACGGGCCACTACGCCCTGAAGGAGCGCAAGGCAAGTTATCTGAAGTTCTCGCCGGAGGAACGAAGAGCCTGCCTCGACCTGCCGTCTGCTGAAATGCGCGGCGCCTTTAGTGAGTTATCCGCCAGCCTGCGGGACGCCGTTGTAATACCAAGTTTCATTGATCAGAACCGATTTGTCCAATCTCGCATGCCGATGGCCATGATGCGCCAAGGCTGCTCGATAAGTTTATTCCAAGCGTA
>NZ_JAASQI010000003.1 GCF_011762225.1 Pseudochelatococcus lubricantis | reverse complement strand
CTGATCGTTCATCTGGCTGAGCTCCAAAATGTAGCCTTGAATCACGATCTCCCGAAGTTGGGAATCCCCTTTGTTAATTCCTCACTACGACCTAGAGGGTTGAGGCTCTGCCAGCGCCATGCATCCGCGCACATCCTGTCGATGTCGCGCTCGGCCTTCCAGCCCAGCAGGCGGTTGGCGAAAGCGGGATCGGCGTAGCATTCAGCGACGTCCCCTTGCCGCCGCGCCACGAAGCGAAGCGGAATGTGCCTGTTGCTCGCGCGCTCGAAAGCATGCACGACTTCCAGCACGCTGAGGCCATACCCCGTGCCCAGATTCGCGGCGATGAAACGGCCCGTCGTCGCGAGATGCTCCAGCGCGGCAACATGCCCTTCTGCCAGATCCATGACGTGGATATAGTCGCGCACGCCGGTGCCGTCCCGGGTCGGATAGTCGGTTCCGAATACGTTCAGCTCATTCCGGTTTCCAACGGCCACCTGCGCGATGTAGGGGAGCAGATTGCCGGGCACACCACGAGGGTCCTCGCCGATCAGGCCGCTTTCGTGGGCGCCTATCGGGTTGAAGTACCGTAGCAGGGCGATCCGCCAGCCCGGTTCGGCATGCGCGAGATCGGTGAGAATGTCCTCCGCGGCGACCTTCGTTCGCCCATAGGGGTTCGCGGGCCTGCGCGGAAAGTCTTCGCGTATCGGCACGGTCGCGGCTTCGCCGTAAACCGTCGCGGAGGATGAAAACACCAGCGTGCGCACGTTGGCGCGGCGCATCGCGGCGAGCAGGGCGAGGGTGCCGGCCACGTTCACGTCATAATACTGCAGGGGCTGCGCTACGGAGTCGCCCACGGCCTTCAAGGCGGCAAGGTGGATGACCGCGGCGAACGTGGTGTGTGCAAAGGCCGTGTCGAGCTGCCTCGCATCGCGGATGTCGGCATGGATGAACAGGGGCCGCAGACCGGCGAGCCGTTCCAGCCGCTCGATCACGGCGCTGCTGGAATTGGTCAGGTTGTCGTAGATGACGGGCCTCAACCCCGCCCGCACCAGTGCTTCGCAGATGTGAGCGCCGATGAAGCCGGCACCGCCTGTCACAAGAATGTTCGACATCGTTGACATGCCATATTTCTCCATAAGCACTCCGGAGAACGGGCCGAACAGAGGGAGGGGGGCTCGCGGACGCCCGGGAGCCCCGCAATACGGAATGGCCTGCCGGATAGCCGGCAGTTCCGCCGTCGCCAGGCTTCCGGTGCATCAGGCTGTATTTATGGTGCAATGATGGTTATATCGAAATATTGAATACACAGAAATAAGCGCGACTTTTATTAATGAAATACAACTTTAACGAGAATATCGGATTTGAAATACATGCTTCGCAGCAACGATGCGTCTTTTCAGATCAGCAGCTGCCCTCTGGCCCGCAAAACCCACATTGCAGCTTCAAAACGGTTGCGGACGTTTAGTTTTCGCAAGATAGACTTGACGTGGCATTTGACAGTCGGTTCTGCTATATCGAGTTCTCTTGCGATATACTTGTTTGACTGTCCTTCGGACAAAAGTTCCAGAACGGCAATCTCGCGTGGAGAAAGCAGGGACCGCGTATCGACATTTTCGTGCGAAATGCCGCTTTCCCTGAGGATTTTTTGCAGCTCCGCGTCGCTATGGGCGTCGTGGCTTGTGTCTCCTGCCGGCGCATGCGCGGAAATATGCTGTATCAATAGTTTGTCGTTCAAAGTATTGATAGTCGAATATTCCTCTTCGTTTCTTGCCTGTGTTGCTTCTTTTGTATCGGAGGCTGCCTCCGAAGACATTGCGATGACAACCAGCCCGGAGTTTTCTTCCTCCTTCGGCGAATGGAAGCCCATCTGCAACAGCCCCGCATTCTCCGGAACTGAAGTTGCACCTGAGAGTTTCATTTATGCACCTCACACGTATTTTCACACGCGATGGGTCTTATTGTCAGACGGAGTTGTGCTCGACACGTCTGAAGCGATCAGCTATCCCCCTCAGATCACGTCATTTGCGGCTACTAGGAGGATGACACTGCATCCTATTTACAGAACAGGATGCATGTCAAACATTTTCATGCAAATAATGATCAATCGCTTTACCAAGTTTTATTATATGTAAATTTGTTGACATAAAAAGAAAAAAATTGAGCATGAACGATATATCGAAAAATAAATAAATATATATTTGTAAATTTTAAATTTATAATTGAATATTTATGTAATTTTTAATTAATTTAATATTTTTATACTTATTTACATAATAAATTTTATAAATATAATTTATTATTTATAATGTTATATTATAATTTCTTAGTGAGTTTTTGATGAAATTCATCAATTAAACACGAAACGAAATATGGCTGTTTGCGGTTTCCAGAAGGTGTCAGTCTCTGGCAACGCCGCGCTTACTTTGAATCATGTTCGCAGTTCCGGTCTTTGGACGTTGTCGAATAAAGTTCTCTTGAAACCTGCCCGGTCAGGCTCAGACGGGGCGTCAGAAATGCCATAGAACTTATCGGTTGGTGAAGCAAGACGTTCATCTATACCTCTTCAGGGTTAACCCTCCATGATAGTTGAACCACAACCGGCTATTTCAGTATCAATGCGTGAGAGGCATTCTTTGCCGCGCCCACGGCGTGAGCAAAAGAATGACAGAGCTGTCAATCGGATAGCGGATCCCGCTTTGCCGAGCATGCTGGGCACGTTTGTGTGGCGTGAGGAGATGGCCATGGCTCATCGCATCAACAAGATTCCCGGGAACGCGGATTATTCCATCTCGGTTGGCGACAAGCATCGAACGCGGGCGCTGGGCAACTTTCGGGACGCGATAAAACGCGCCTTCGATCTTATCGGAAGTATCACGCTGATTTTTCTGGCATTTCCATTGCTTTTCGTTGTCGGCCTGCTTGTGGCGACAGACGGAGGGCCGGTATTCTATCGTCACTCCCGCGTGGGGCGCGGCGGCCAAATGTTCGGTTGTTGGAAGTTTCGTACCATGATCCTCGACGCGGAGGCCTGCCTGGGCGAATACTTGTCTTATCATCCGGAAGCTGCCCGGGAGTGGGAGCGCGAACAGAAACTGGCCTTCGATCCACGGATCACATCTGTCGGCCGGTTTCTGCGTCAGTCGAGCCTCGATGAACTGCCGCAATTGTTCAATGTACTGTCCGGAGACATGAGCCTTGTCGGACCACGACCTGTCACGCAAGCTGAAATGAAGCATTACGGCCCGGTAGCGCCGCTTTACATGAGCGTACGCCCGGGTATAACCGGGTTGTGGCAGGTGAGCGGGCGCAACGACGTCGGCTATAACGAGCGGGTGGCGCTCGATAAGCACTATATCCTGAACCACCATGTATTGCTCGATCTGTTCATCCTGTATCGCACCATCGGGGTCGTCGTATCGCGCCGGGGGGCCAGATAATGGCTGCGGGCGGCAACAGTGGCGACCATACGGCCCGGCCGGTGGCTTCCGTCAGCATCCTGATGTCGACCTACGCGCGCGAGTCCGCCGCCAATCTGGAGGCGAGCCTCTCCAGCCTGCGGGCCCAGACGTTGCCGCCGCATCAGATCGTCTTCGTCGTGGATGGCCCGATCGATCGGGCGCAGGAGGCGGTGATCGCGCGGTTTCGCGCCTTCTTCGAGAATGGCCCGACCGTGTTCACGCCGGTGCGCCTGCCGCACAACGAAGGGCTTGCGGCGGCGATGAACGCGGGCCTTGCGCATTGCGGTGGCGATTACACCATGCGCATGGACAGCGACGACCTCTGCATGCACGACAGGGTGGCGGTGCAGATGGCCTATTTGCATGCGCATGCCGACACCGATTGCGTCTCCGCATGGGCGGAGGAGTTCTTCGACGACGGCACGCCGTCATCGCTCAAGATTTCGCCTGTCAGCCACGACGCCGTCCTGCAGGCGCTGCGGTGGCGCAACGTGCTGGTGCATCCGACGATTTGCGTGCGCACCGAGCTGCTGCGCAAGCTTGGCGGCTATCGCACCCGCTTCGGGCTGTTGGAAGACTATGACCTGTTCGTGCGGCTTGCGCAGGCGGGGGCGCGGTTTCACGTCATTCCGAAGGTACTGCTGCGTTTCCGGGCCGGCATGGACCAGCGGCGTCGGCGCGGCGGGCTGCGCTATGCGCTGCATGAACTGGATTTTCGTCGGGAGTTGTATCGTTCCGGCTTTCTCAACATGCGTGAATTTGCACTGAGCGCGAGCCTTTATCTTGTCTTTCGGCTTGTTACGGGAGGCATGCGGGGGAGGCTCTATGCCTTCGCGCGCCATTAGAGGCTGTTAGTGACCGTGGATACGCGAGCGGCCGAATACCGGGAGGCGCCACCATGCGTTGCATGCTGATCATCAGGACGTGTGCCGTCAGAATAATCATCGGTGGTATCCTGCCGGTTTTGTACCGTGGCACTGTCGCGACCGTGCTGTTCATCTCGGTGCTGTCGCTGCCGCCCGCGCGGGCACGGGCCGAATATCTGCTGGACGCCGGAGACGTTGTCGAGATCGTCCTGTACGGCGTCGCCGATTTCAACCGCCGCGCGGCTGTGAACATCGATGGCAATGTCGCCGTTCCCTTTCTGGGCGAAGTGCGCGCCGCCGGTCTCAGCATCGCCGGGCTACGCGAGGAAATCGCACGCAGGCTGGAGGCGGAAGGATATTTTCGCGGGCCTCATGTGACGGTGGAACTGACCGAACTCCGGCCGTTCTACATCAGCGGCGACATCACGCGGCCGGGGGCTCATCCGTTTCGTCCGGGGCTGACGGTGCGCCATGCGATTGCGTTGGCGGGGGGGTATAATGTCTTGCGGTTTCAGGCGGAAAACCCTCTTCTCGCCACGCCGGAAATACAGGGGCGCTACGACTCGCTCTGGGTCGATCTCGTCACCCGGCAGGCGCGCGTGCTCGCTCTGCAGGCGGCCATGGAAGGCCGCACCGACATCGATTTTTCCGTACTCAACAGCGCGCCGCTGCCGAAGGCGACCATCGACAAGCTGACGCAGCTCGAACGCACCGGGACGAACCTGCGGCTCGAAACCCACCGCCGCCAGCTCGACTACCTCCGGCGCGTCGTGGCGCAGGCGGAGCAGGAGATCAAGCCGCTGGAGGAACTCGTCACGAGGCAGGACGAAAGCCTCGCCATGCAGATCGGTGCCACGGAACGCGCGGCCGCCAACAGCGCGCGGGGCGTGACGACGAATAACCGGCTCGACGAGGAGCGGCGTGCGCTCGCCTTCTTGCGCGGACAGCAGATCGACGCGCGCGCACGGCTTTCGGCGGCCCGCCGGCAGCTTGAGGAACAGCGTCTGGCGCTCGGCCGGATCGAGAGCGAGCGCCAGCAGGGGCTGGCGGGTGAGTTGATCGGCGCTCTGGCGGAACTGGAGCGCGCCAGGTCGCAGGTGCGGGCCACGGCGGAGCAACTTCTCTACGCGGGCGCCATGCGCAGCCAGATGTACGCGCGGGACGGCACGGGGCCAAACCTCACCATCGTCCGGCGCAACGGCAGCGCGGAGGAGCATCTGCAGGTGTCGGAGGATACGCCGATGCAGCCCGGAGACGTGCTGGAGGTGTCGGCGCGGCTCAATCGCGTCGTCGTCGCGCCGCAGGACTGATGCCTGACCAGTGGGAGATTTGCGGATGGGAGATTTGCGCCACGCCATTTTCGCCGGCGGCTTTTCGGCCATCGCCTCATCGCGCGCCGACCGCTGGCTGCGGCCGTTCGCGCAGGGGTGCGGCCTCATTCTCACCTTCCATCACGTTCGCCCGGATGCGCCCGGGGGCGGCGCCCATGCCGTGGCGCAAGGGCAATTCCGGCCCAACCGTTCCCTTGAGGTCACGCCCGCGTTTCTGGAGGCGACGCTTGAAGCGCTCGCACACGCCGGGTTCGAATGCGTTTCGATGGATGAGGTGCCGGAAAGACTGGATGCTTCGAGAAGGGGGCGGCCCTTTGCCGTCATCACCTTCGATGACGGATATCGCGACAACGTCGAGCACGCATGGCCAATCCTCAGACGCCGCAACGTGCCGTGGACCCTTTACGTGGTGCCCCGGTTCGCCGACGGGCGCGGCGTGCTCTGGTGGATCGATCTGGAGCGCGCCATCGCCGGGGCCGACAGTGTTGTTTTCCGGGTGGGCGAGGATGTCCTGTCGCTGCAGACGGCAACGCCCGCGCAGAAGGCGGCGGCGTTCGCCGGCGTTGCCCGGCGTCTCAGGGCCGCCGGCGGGAAAGAGCTGCGCGGCTTCGTCATGTCGCTCGCGGAGCGCGAGGGCAGGGATCCCGCCGCGACATCCCGGGAGTTGTGCGCGGACTGGGAGGATATCGCGGCGCTGGCCCGCGATCCGCTGGTCACCATCGGCGCCCATTCCATGAGCCATCCGGTTCTGTCGCGGGAAACGGCGGAGACCGTGCTGGAAGAACTGGGAGAGAGCCGGCGCGTCATTGCCGGTCGTCTGCGGCGGCCCGTCAGGCATCTGGCCTATCCCCATGGCGACAGGGAGGCCGTGGGCGTGCGGGAGCATGTCCTCGCCCGCGCGGCGGGCTTCACGACGGCTGTCACGACGCGGCCGGGGCATCTGTGGCCCGCGCACCGCGCGCATTGCCACGCCCTGCCGCGCCTGTCGATGAACGGTCGTCACCAGACGGACGCGGCGTTGCGTGCGCTGCTGTCCGGGGTGCCGTTCCTTGCCGGCGATCTGGCGCAGCGGCTTCACGCAGCGACCGTCGCCGGCGGATAACGCCCGACAGACCCGGCTTTCACGCCCGCCTTCCCCGTTTTCATTGCCGGTACATCAATTTTTGCCGTATTTGACGGCTATTGCCTCAACCGGGAGATGGTATCAATCTTGTGGTTGACGCAGTAGCGTGGAGACGGGCATGCCTGCAATACTTGCTGCACTCCTGATCGGCGGAACGGCCGCCCCGGTCCTGCTCTGGGAGAAGGGCTTCTGGGTCGCGCTTGCCAGCGCCCCGCTGGGCGGCAGCGCGCTTGCCGGTGCGGTGGCGGTTGTCCGGGCGGCCGCCCGCTCCCGGCGCGTGCGCACCTCCCCGTCCGCCGTTCCATCCCCGCGCCTGCGGAACGACCCTGGAACCGGCATCTCTTGACGGCAGAGTTCATTTCAGCCGCGCTCCCGCCTGGTCGCTGACGGTTGGCGCGCTGTCCTCCGGCATGGCGCGCACGCGGATCCAGTCCACCAGCAGCGAAGCCGGAAATGCCGTCGTCCCGTCGGGCGCGCCGGGCCAGCGCCCGCCAACGGCAAGGTTCAACACGAGAAACATCGGCTTGTGAAGGTCGCGCGGCGTGCGCGTCTCGAACACGCTTGCGCCGTCGAGCGTCCAGACGATCCGCTCCGGCGTCCAGATCACGCCGTAGACGTGGAAATCCTGCGACAGATCCGGGACGGCGATGGCCGCTCCCGACTGGCGCGAGCGGCCGGGCGCCGGCGGGGAAATGCCGCTGTGGGCCGTCACGTGCAAGGTTGCCGTGTCGTGGCCGATCACCTCGAACACATCGATTTCCGGCGGCCACGTCCGGTCGGCGGGCAGCAGCCAGAACGCCGGCCACAACCCGCGCCCCTTCGGCACCCGTGCGCGGATTTCGACCTTGCCGTATCTGAACGCGAAGCTGCGCACCGTGGTCAGCAGCCCGGCCGCATAGGCGTAACCGCGCGTTTGCGCCCGCAGGGCCTCGGGAACCTGGATCGCGCGGATGGCGAGAATGCCGCCGGAGACCGTGTAGGGCGCGAGCGCCTGTACGGCCGGAGCGTCCCCGCCGGGCCGGGGGTCGATGTAGTATTGCATCTCCCTGTTGCCCTCGTTGGAACGTCCGCCCCAGGGATAGTGGGGCTCCCAGATGCCGGAATCGTCCTGGCGCAGGCTGAGCGTATCGAACGTCTCCTCGAAGACCACCGGCCAGTGTTCCGTGGCGATGGGGCGGGCAGGCCCTGCCGCAGCCGGCGCCAGGATGGCGAGGGCGGCGAGGGTGAGGATCGCCGTCGCCTGAAGGGCGGCGACGCGGAAAACCGCAGCCCGGGTCAGCATGCGCAGACGGCGCATCAACACCAGCACGGCCAGGAGCAGGAAAAGGGCCGCGAGCGCATATCCCCATGCCTGCCCGTCTATGCCGCCTGCCCTGTGCCCCGCCAGCATCGCCAGCCCCATGACGGAGAAGGCGGGCAGGAAGACCGCCGCTGCCTCCCGCACCGGCGTGCGCGCTTCCATGATGACCATGGGCATGGTCCATGCCAACACGCCGAGGGGCACGCAGGAAACCGCGAGCGTGACCGTGGCCGGAGCCGCCCCGCCGTAGCCGGGAAAAGCCAGTGGCACCAGCGGCGGCGCCAGCAGGCGGGCCAGAACGGCGAGCGCGATCATGGCAAGGGCGACGAACATCATCTCCCGCTCCAGCAGTGCGGAAGCCTGGTCGGGCGCGGATGCGCGCATGCGTGTCATCAACGCGGGATAGCGGACCTGCGAGAAGGTGCCGAGCAGGGACATGCCCACCGTGGCGAGCGACGCGCCGAAAGAGAAAAGGCCGAGTTCGTACGGCGTCGAGACGAGCGACGAAATCCACCTGTTCGCCGTGAGATAGACGAGCCATGCCGCCTGAAAGGCGAACAGCGGCAGCGCCGCGCGCACGATCGGCAGCGTCCGCTCCGGGGCTTCCGCCGGCCGTGCGGCCGGGCGGGCGAGCAACAGCATGCACGCGCCGTACCACACGGCAAGAGCGGCGAAACAGCCGGTGACCCCGCCCAGCAGAATGCCCATGAGGCGGGGAAAGGTCATGCCCGCGTGCAGCAGCAGGGCGGTGAAGGTGAAGTCCCAGATGCGCGTGGCCGCCCGGAAAAGCGTCACGGGTCCGTTGGCGATCATGCCGGCCACGCCGCCGGTGGCAGCGAGCAGGCTGTCGAACGGCGAAAGTGCGCCGCTGGACGCCGATATCAGCATCGTCAGCGGTAGCAGTAGCGCCAGCACGAGCCCACCCACCACCCAGCGCGCCCGCATGATGGCAGCGGCATGCGCCGCGCCGTCGGCCCGCCCCGCGATCCGCCGGTCGGCCAGCTGCGACAGGCCGAGGTCGGCGCCGCCGGCGTAGCCGAACAGGCTCGTGAGCAGCGTGAAAGCGCCGAAAGAGGCGGGGTCGAGCAGGCGCGGCGCGATGATGGTGGTGCCCGCGCCGAGGCCGGTCAGCACGATGGCGCCCATCGCGTAGACGGCCGGCCGGCCGAGCCAGGCAAACGCCGGATGCCGGCGCAGGAAGCGGTAGGCACGTGGCGTGCGCACCACCTCCGCGGCGGCCGGGGAGGCGGAGGGCGGCGCGGCATCGGGCAGGGGCGCGGTGGACAGGGCGGCTTTCATCATGCCGGGACTCCTCCCGCAGGCGGCGATGGTCCCATCGCCGCCTGCGGGAGGCCGCTTTCTTCCTCCCGCCACGTCGACGCATAGTCGTCGAACGCCCGCGAGGACCTGATGATTCCGTCGCGCAGCAGGTCGTCCGGCGCGTGATAGCGACGGCTGCCTTCGTAGACGAAGCGGATGTCCGCCTGCTGCTCCAGAAGCGCGGCGTAGCGAGCGTATTCGGTGGCCCCGCCCCAGTGTTCCTTGCGCCTGATCTCCGTGTAGGCCCGCTCCGAGAAGCTCGACAGCAGCTTGAAATGCAGAAGGGCGCCGGTGACCGGCGCGATGGCGAGCGGCGTCGAGCGGTGGTTGGTGGCCCAATAACGGTCCGGCCCGGCGTGAATAAGCGGGATCTTGGTGATCTCGGGCGGATAGATGCCGAGGCTGGTGCGTTCGAGGCCGAGGGCGCCGCCGAGCCTGCTGTGACGCAGGACGCGCAACGCCCGTGCGAGCGTCGTGCCGAGCAGGCCCTTGTCGCTGAATTCCGGATAGAATACCCGGTGGCGCGGCCCGCCGTGCGCCTCGACATTCTGGAAAGACGGCGAGAACGGCGAGGTGAGCTTTCGCCGCAGCCGGTAGTCCGTGTCGTAGAGCGGGCAGGCTTCGACGAGGCGCGTGCCCGGGCGATAGCGCGCTTCCCCGATCGGGCCGGGCGAGTACATGTCCACCATGATCGCGAACACGCCCTGCGCGCCGGTGGCGGCGAGGAAGCGGCAGAAATCGGGCAGGCTGACGGTGTCGGCATGGGGATAGACGAACAACTCGTCGGCATCGATGAACAGGCACCAGCGGTCCTGCCCGTGACGGCGCACGAGTTCGTTGATCCAGTCCATGCCGCATCCCGCGTCGCGGAACGAATCCGTCGTGTAGTGGGTGCAGCAGTCCGGTTGCCGCAGCAGATAGGCGGCGGTGCCGTCTTCCGATGCATTGTCGGTGATAAAGAAGCGCTCCACCCCCAGCCTGCGGTGATGGTCCAGAATGTCCGGCAGCCGCTCCATCTCGTTGCGGACGACCATGAAGGCATCGACTCCGCCGGGAGAGCAGGCGGGAGTCGGCCGGGTGCCCAACTTTTCCGGTTGCGTGGTCATGGCATGGCGTCTCCTGTCCGGCGGAATGGCGAACGCATGGCGGGCGAGGGCGCATTGAGCGCCTCGAACGCCAGAAACATGAAGAAGACGAGCGTCAGAAGCGTCGGCGTCGCGAATATGCCGACCTCCGCAAGGCCGATGAAGAGCACCAGCAGCACGAACTGGTCGCGCGTCGGGTCCGGCACCCGGATCATCCGGCCGATCAGGATCGCGAGCACCGCGAAACCGGGCAGGGAGCCGACGAGGCCCAGCGACAGCGCGGACTGAAGATACATGTTGTGCGCGTTCACGGGGTCGCCGACGAAGCCGCGTCCGACGTTGGCGACGAACAGCGCCTCCGTGCCGTTGAAGCCCCAGCCGTGCAGCGGGCGCGCGCCGATCAGCTCCACGGCGACCTCCCAGAGGTCTGTGCGCCCGGTCAGCGTCGTCAGCTCGGAGAGGGAGCCGGAGCGGCTGACTGTCGCCAGCAGGTCCTTCGGGACGGGCTCGTAGCCAAGCGCGACGCTCAGTATCGCCATGGCGGCGAGCAGGCCCACGGCGCAGACGACGGGCAGCAGCAACTTCCGCTGGCGCGCCGCGACGATGCCCCACGAGACGATGACGGCGAACAGCGTCGTCCGGCTTTCCGTGCCGATCAGGATCGGAAAGCCCGACGCGATTCCGACGAGAAACGCCGGGCGTCCGATCACGCCCTCGCGCCGCGCGATGACCGACAGCGTCACCAGCACGGCCATCTGTTCACCCAACACGTTGGGATGGCCGGACAGCCCCTGCAGGCGCAGCGTCGTATCGCCGCCGCCCGCCGGCAGCATCCACGCCATCTGCGGAAGCAGGACGGCGGAAGCGAGCGTCAGCAGGGCGTAGGTGACCAGCGTGAAGATCAGCAGCCGCAGCAAGGCCGCCTCGCCCGACGTCGCGGCGGCAAGGCAGGCCAGCAGCAGATAGCTCGACAGGCCCAGCGCCGACGCCCCCGTATAGGCCGGGATCGGAGACCACGCGGTCGACGCCACTGCGATGGCCGCATAGAGCGCCATGGTCGCCACGAGCGGATCGCGCAGGCAGAACGCGATGCGCCGCGCGTTCAGAAGCGCGATGACCGGCAGCAGAAGCCACACCATGAGCTTGATGCCGTTTTGCAGATCGAGCCCCGTCTCTCCCTGCTCCCGTATCCGGAAGGAGATGCTCAACCCGAACGCCACGAGCACGACGAGGCCGGCGATGGCGCGCGGAAAGCACAGGGCGGCGGCGCCGAAGAGGGTGGCGCCGGCGGCCGCGGCCAGCAGCACGCCGGGGGCGAGAAGGACGGCCGGGACTGTGGGGCCGAAGGCCGCGACCGCCAGCAGCCAGACGCCGCTCGCCAGCGCGATGGCCACGACGGCGGCGAACGGCGGGAAACCGGCGCGGGCAACGTCGCCGCTGGCCGTGGGTTCCCGTTTCCGGAGGGGGCCGGACGTGCTCATCCCGTCACCAGCCGCTGCACACCGCGCAGAAGCGGTCTCGGGTTCAGGGCAGCCCCCGCCAGCACGCCCAGCACGAGGACGCCGGCGCCGAACGGGATGGGCGACGGGAAGGCGGGCCGGTCGGGAACCGTGGCCGGGGAAACGACCTCGACATCGGGCTGCAGCCCGTTCGGCGCCGCCATCGACCGCAGGCTCGTCAGCGCTTCGAGAAAGGCGGCGTCGGCATTGGCCGCTTCCTGCATCATCGCATCGAGGCGAAACTGGTTCTTGTTCAACTCCACGAGGCGCTCCCGTATGTCGCGCAGCTCGTCCTCTATCAGCGATCGCCGCTTGATCCAGTTGGCGGCCTCGGCCTGCGCGGCCACGAGGATGCGGTCGCGGCTGGCGGCGATTTGCTCCTTGATCGCGTTGACCTCCGCCGGGAAGATCGTCGGCCGCGCGAACGCCGCCGAGAGGGACTGGTTGAGCTGCTGGACGATGGGCGAGGACAGCACCTCCGGCGCGCCGTCCAGCGTTCCCTGTTCCTGCATGCTGGCGAGCATCTGCGCGCGCGTCGTCGCCTCGATGGCGCGCGCGTGGGTGGCCGCCGCTTCCGCGCTGAGGGCGGCGAGCTGCGCTTCCAGCGAGGCGCGCGCGCCCTGATCGATGAGGCCGGTCGCGATCCGGAACTCCAGGATCTCCCGCCGCGCTGCCCCGGCGCGGTCGCGCAGGGCGTGCTCACGCTCGGCCTGATGAGCAGTGACGTTCTCCAGGATGGCCCGCTTGCGCTCCACCTGCATGTCCACGAACTGTTGCACGATCGTCGCCGCCACGGCGGCCGCCTTGTGGGGATCGCTCGACCGGAAGCCCACGCGGAAGGTGTAGGAGCGCCGGTCGCGGTCGATCACGAAATGGTCGCGCACGTTGCGACGCAGCTCGGCGGTGTCGCGCTCCCGGTTCTCGGCGCGTTGCGGCCGCGGGAATATGCCGGGCCACCTGTCCGCCGCCCGGACCAGCAGTTCCGCCGGCCCCCGCGAGGGCGCGAACTCGGGGTCGGCATCGAGGCCGTGCCGGGCGATGACATGGTCGACGAGGCCGTCGAGCCTCAGCATGTCGAGTTCGGACAGCACCGCGCTCTCATCCAGCGGCTGGCGCATGGCGGCGGTGGGGTCCACTGGCCCGTTGAGGCCGGTGGGGCGGAGCACGAGGGTCTCCATCGCCACGTAGACCCGTGGCAGGTGCGGCCAGGCGCAGGCGGCCAGCACCAACACGATGCAGAAGCCCGCCAGGAAGCGCCACAGCGAAAAGCGCGCATCACGCCGCACGCGGCTTTCCGGAGGCTGCGGCAACGCCACCTTGTCGCGATATTCGTAGGCGACGAGCTGGTCCATGACACGTTGGTCCATGACACGTTCTCCGGCATTCATCAGTCGGATGCGGGCTGTGCCGTGCGCGGGACAGGCGCGGCGGCGGTTGCGTCTGGCGCGAGAATTGTCGAGAGGTGCCCGGCGAGGGTGTCGACGCCTTCGCTGAGGCAGGTCGAGTGATGCCCCGGCAGGCGCAGGTGGCTGAAGCGCCGGCAGACCGCCTGCCACGACACGGCGTCGTAGAGATCGCTCACGCGCCCGCCGCCGTCGCGGCCGGTCGACATGGCGACGACGGGAAAATCGACGGGCCCGGGCACGTGCGCCGCGCTGGCGCGATAGTGGGCGTTGGTCAGGCGGGCGGCCTTTTCCTGCAGGAGCCGTTCGCCGTCCGTCTCGTGCGACGTGTCCCGCAGCCGCTGACGCCGTTTCGCCCGGCGGTCGTGGATGTATCGCGCCAGCCCGGCGATTTCCGAGGGCGACATCTTCAGGATGCGTCCGAGCGACCACACCGCCCACATCGCCGAGCCGATCCGCCTGCGGGACGTCTCGGAGCCCGCGCCGGTGGGGTCGAGAAGGCGCGCGATCCATCTGTGCGCGGCGACGTAGGCGGGGCGCGTGTTGAGCGAGGAAGGCTCCAGCAGGATGAGGACTTCCACCGCCTCGCCGCGCGCTTCAAGGAGACGCGCCGTCTCGTATGCGACGAGCGCGCCGTTGCAGTAGCCTCCGAGCCGATATGGGCCGTGGGGGCGGACGCGCAGGATTTCCGGCAGCCGCGCGGCGGCCATGTCCTCGATGGACGGAGGCAGCGGATCGTCGTGCAGCCCCTGCGGCGCGACGGCGACGATCGGCTGGCCGGACAGGGCGGCGAGCCGGCGCACGTAGAGGCCGCCGGTGTCGAAGTCTCCGTGAAAGAAGAAGAGCGGATTGCCGTCGGCGGACAGGTTGTAAGGCGTCGTCAGCGTGCTGGAGTCGGCGCAGGCCCGCCGCCAGAAGCGCAGCTTTTCCAGCCGGCGGAGCCGGGCTTCGTCCGCGTTTCGCCGGGTTTCTTCCGTTTTTTCCCGGGTTTCTTCCATTTTTTCCAAAGCCCGCATGGTTTCATCCCTCCGAATGACGTCCCTCCGAGCCGCCTGTGAGCGCTATGGGTCGAGGACCGGCTCGACCAGCAGCGGCTCCCTGTGCAGGTTGCGGGTGGCCTTGCGTTTTGAAACGATGTCTTGCCAGACCAGGTCGACCTGCTCCTCCGTCAGGCCGGCCGCTTCGGCCACGGCGGTTCTCTGAACACCCTGATCGAGACCGTAGAGGCACAGATCCATGCGGTCGTAGGGCAGGGCGAAATAGAATTCGTCCTGCGACTGGGCCATCGGCCATGTGTCAGTCGTCGGCGGGCGGCGGCGGATTCTCTCCGGCACGCCGAGATGGGCGGCGAGGGCATAGACCTGTGTCTTGTAGAGATGCGCGATGGGCTTGACGTCGGCGGCGCCGTCTCCGTTGCGGACGAAAAAGCCCTGATCGTATTCCAGCCGGTTCGGCGTGCCCAGAACCGCGTGGCCGAGGCGGTCGGCGTGGTAGTACTCGATCTGCTTGCGCGTGCGCTGCTTCATGTTGGTGGCGGCGACGATGGCGAGATACACGGCCGGCGGCATGCGCAGCTTGCGGATGTGCCCCTCCGGGTCCTGAACCACCAGCCACGAGATCGCGTATCCGCCGGCCAGCGCGTCGGAGATGGCTATCTTGCATGACCAGCCGGGGCCGTACTCGGGAACGACCTGCCGGATGGCTGCGTCGCGCCGCGCGTAGCATCCCATGGCGTCGAGCATGGGGCCGATGTCCTCGACAGCGCTGGCGAGGCCGTAGGTGTCGGCGACGAGTTGCCCGAGTTCGAGGCTCTCGGGATCGGAATCCCTTTCCGGCATCAGCACGCAGAACACGTTTGCGGCACCGACCGCGCGCGTGGCCAAGGCGGCGCAGACGCTGGAATCGATGCCACCCGACAGGCCGAGCACGATGCCGCGCTTGCGCAGGTCCTGCCGCACCTGCCGCCGCAGCGTGTCGGCGATCCGCGCCGTCTCCATCGCGGGGTCGATCGCCAGCGAGAGGCCGCGGGCGCCGTGGGGGGCGGTCATGCTCATGATGCGATCTCCAGTGTTTCCGCGGCGAGCCGCCGGCTGGTCTTGCCGGTGTCGGTCGTGGGCAGGGCGTCGCGAAAGGCGACGGTGCGCGGCACCATGAAGTCCTCCAGATGGGCCGCGCAGTGCCGGATGACGTCGCGGGCGGTCAGCGACGGATCGCTGGCGACGACGATGGCGCAGACCGCCTGTCCGAGCAGCGGATCGGGCATGCCGACGACCACCGCCTCCGCGATGCCGGGACAGGCGTGGAGCACGGTCTCCACCTCCCGGGGCGCGACCTTCTCGCCGCGCGTCTTGATGATGTCGTCCTTGCGGGCGACGAAATACAGGAAGCCCTGTGCGTCCGTCCTGAACAGGTCGCCGGTGTAGAGCACCTTCTCCCACGGATGGGGCCCTGGCCGCAGCGCCCGCCGGGTTGCCTCCTCGTCCTCCCAGTAGCCCTGCATCACGTGCGGGCCGCGGATGACAAGCTCGCCCTCGACGCCGGGAGGCACCTGCCTGCCCGCCTCATCCACCACGAAGGCTTCCGTGCCGGGTATGGCGATGCCCACCGAGCCAGGCCGCGCGTCCAGTTCCCCCGGGGGCAGATAGGTGCAGCGCTTGCATTCCGTGAGGCCGTACATCGAGTAGAGCCGCACGTGCGGGAACAGTTCCCGCAGCCGCGCGATGTGCGCCGGCGGCAGCGCGGCCGCCGTGTTGGTGATGTAGCGCAGGTCGGGAAACATGCCCGGCGCCAGCGCCGTCGACCGCACGATCATGGCTGCCATGGTGGGCACCAGCGGCAGTCCCGTCACCCGGTGGCGCTGCATCGCCCCGAAGATTTCCTGCGGGAAGGCGAAGGATTTTTCGAGGACGAGCGTCGCGCCGAGCTTGACCGCCATGATGAGCTGGTAAAGCCCGTAGTCGAAGGCTATGGGCAGCACGTTGAGGATGACGTCGTTGGGCGTGCCTTCGAGATAGGTTACGATCGATGTCGCCGCCGCCTCGACGTTCCTGTGGGTCATCATGACGCCCTTCGGGCGACCGGTGGAGCCGGACGTGTAAATCAGCATGGCGAGATCGCAGTCGATGCCGCGATGCGCCGGCGGACGGGCTTCCGCGGCCACGGCGTCCTCGAAGGCCAGCACGCCGGCGGCGCCCTCTGTAGCGGCGGCCGGCGGCTGGGCGCCGGCCGCCGCGTCGCCGGCGACGACGGTCAGGCATACGCTTCGACAATCCGATATTGCCTGGGCCGCCACCGGCATAAGCTTCGCCTGGGTGATCACGGCGCGCGCGCGGCAGTTGCGCAGCACGTAGGCGAGCTTGTCCGCCTTCGTGGAAGGATTGATCGGGCTGAATACGGCGCCCGCTTTCAGCACGGCGAAGATCGCCACCGCCGCCTGCCAGCAATTGTCCATAAAGATCGCGACGCGATCGTCCCGCTCAACGCCCCGTGCCGCCAGCGCGCCCGCCAGACGGTCCGACAGGTCGTCGAGCATGGGATAGGTCAGGCTGGTTTCGCGCGTGATCAGGGCGGTTTTGCCGCCGTCGGCGCGCGCGCTCGCCCGCAGGAAATCCTCGATGCGCATCGCCGTCTCCCTTCAGGCCGCGTCGGCATCGGCCGCGCTGCCGGCCATGCGGTTCTTGCGGAGCACGTAGTCGCGGACCTTGCCGATCGAGTCGAAATTGGCAGGCACGATCTCGGCATCGTCGACCGTGATCCCGAAGGTGTCTTCCACGAAGGCCACGAGTTCGAGAATGCCGGTGGAGTCGACAAGGTCGTTCTCGATGAACGAGTCGGCCGTGCCGATGTCACGCTGAGTGTCGCCAAAGAGGAAATTCTCGACGATGAACGCGCGGATCTGTTCGTCTGGTGTCTGCATGTCCGATACTCCCCGGTTTGGAGGTGGCGCCTGTGAAAATGGCGTGCCATAGCTGGGTGGAGAGAATGCCGACGAAGGCTGCGTTGTCCCGGAAGCCCTGCGTCTGCAGGTTTTGCGACTTCATGGCGAGCCGCTCGACGGACGCCGGGTTGAAAAGCCCGACCTCGCGCACGTAGCGCGGCGACAGCATCTCGGCCACGTAGTCCGGCGTCGACGGGCCGGCGAACGATCGGCTGTCCGGCGCCCGGTAGGGCTGCTTCGGCCGCGCCGCGATGGCCGGAGGCAGCAGGTCGGCAGCGGCGAGCCGCAGCAGATGCTTCTCCCGGAGGGTTCTGAGCTGCAGCCCGGGCGGCACGCGGGCGGCGAATTCCACGACGCGATGGTCGAGAAACGGAAAGCGGCCTTCCACGCCGTGCGCCATCGCCATCCTGTCGCCCTGACTGGACAGGATGTAGCCGGGCAGCAGCCACGTCGCTTCGATATATTGCGCCTGATGCAACGGGTGCCACCGTCGGAAGTCGCGGGGAAGCAGGCTCGCCATCTCCTCCGTCGCGTCGTAGCCGGCGAGCGCGTCGCGAAGGTCCGCCGAGAAGAACATCTTCGCGCCCGCCGTGCTGCGCAGCCGCAACCGGTGCGAGAACAGCGGGTCGTCAAGCGCGTCGCTGCCAATACCGAAGCAGGCGGCCCGCGTCTCGGCATTCAATTGCTGCAGGCCGTGAAGATAGGGATAGAGCCTGCCCAAAAGCTTCGTCCGCCGCGTGGAGGACGGCTGGCGGGCGCAGAAGCGCCGCACGGCGGCTTCCTTGAAGATGTCGTAGCCGGCGAACACCTCATCGGCGCCTTCTCCGGTCAGCACGACCTTGTAGCCTTCGTTGCGGACCAGCCGGGACAGCAGATACATGGGCGCCGGCGCGGTGCGGATGACGGGCCGCTCGGTGTGCCACACCACCTCCGGAAAGACGGCGGCGATGTCGGCCTCGTCGCAGGAAACGGCGGAATGGCGGCTGCCGAGCGCGCGGACCATCTCCGCCTGCTGCGCGCTCTCGTCATGCTCCGCGCTGGCGAAGGTGATGGAGAAGGTCCGCAGGCCGGCGGCGGCGTGGCGGGCCGCGAGCGCGCTGACGATGGCGGAATCGAGGCCGCCCGACAGATACGAGCCGACGGGCACATCCGCGCGCAGGCGGATGCGCGTCGCGTCGTCGAGCAGAGCGCGCGCCTCCCGCGCGAGGTCGGCTTCGGAGCGCGTGTCCGGCTGTTCGTCACGATCGGGGAACGCCAGCTGCCAGTAGCGCCGGATGCGCATGCCGTCGCCGTCTATCAGCATGACATGCGCGGGCGGCAGTTCGAGGATGTCCCGGAACGGTGTGCGGGGAGGGATCGGCGCCCAGAGGGTGAAGATCTGGTCGAGCGCAACCTGATCGATCCCGACGGATGTTCCTGGCACCTGCAGAAGCGCCTTGATCTCCGATGCGAAGAGCAGCGCGCCGTTGTGCCAGGTGTAGAACAGCGGGCGCACGCCCATCCGGTCCCGCGCGAGCATCATGCGCTGCCGCCGGGCATCCCACAGAGCAAAGGCGAAATCGCCGTTGAGGCGGTTGACGCAATCCGCGCCGGTTTCCGCGTAGAGATGCAGGATGACTTCTGTATCGGAGGCCGTGCGGAAGCGGTGACCGCGCGCCGTCAGTTCCTCGCGAAGCTCCACGTGGTTGAATATCTCGCCGTTGAAGCTGATCCAGAGCGGCGGCTCGTCGATCGCCATGGGCTGCGCGCCGTCCGCGAGGCCGATGATCGCCAGCCGGGCATGGCCGAGGGCGGCCCTTTCCCCGAGGCTGACGCCCGCGCTGTCGGGCCCGCGATGTCCGATTGCCTCGACCATGCGTGCCAGCACGTCCGAACCGTTCCGAAGGAATGCCCGGTCTGCGAAGCAACCGACGATTCCACACATGGCTGGCCTCCGGTCCCTGTGATGGCGTGGGCTCGTTCGGATGGCATCTCGGCGCGGCGCGAAAAACGCGGCGTCCCTGCCGAAAACCCGACATTTCCTGCGCCCTGTTTCGCCTGCATCGTGTGCGACTGCGGCGAAGGGTGCAATCATCACCTGGGACTAGCCCGGAGAGATGATTTTCGAAGGCGCCGCAGCCTTGTACTACTTGTCGCCAACCGCAAATGTCCTTAGCGAGGGATGCGTCATGATGAGCATGCTATCCGGGCACGATGGAGTCCGCGCCGGCTCCGGCCCCTCGGCGGCGTGGCGGGACCGCAAGGCGCCGCCGCCCGAGGGGCCTTGCGCGGATGCCGACGCCGTCTTCATGGATGTGGCGCTGGAAGTGGGGCCGGGCGTGGTGACGCCGCGGCTGGAGACCGAGCTGCTGGTGCAGGAGGCGCTCACCCGGATGGAGGCGGAACCCGGTATCCGGACCGTGCTGGATCTCTGCTGCGGCTGCGGCGCCATCGCCCTCGCACTGGCGACGCGGAACGCGGATATCAGGATCCGGGCGAGCGATCTGCTGGAGGCCGCCGCCGCTGTGACGCGCCGCAACGTCCTCCGCCACGGGCTCGGCGACCGCGTGACCGTGTCGTGCGGCGATCTGTTTTCGGCGTTTGACGGGCAGGGGCTGGAAGGCCGGGTCGACCTCATCGTCGCGAACCCGCCCTACATATCCACTGGCCGGCTCGACAGCGAGAAGGCGCAACTTCTGGAGCAGGAGCCGCGCGAGGCTTTCGACGGCGGTCCCTACGGCCTTGCGATCCATCAGCGGCTCATACGCGAGGCGCCGGATTTTCTCGTGCCGGGCGGCTGGCTGCTGTTCGAATTCGGGCACGGACAGGAGCGGCAGGTCGCGGCGCTGATCGCCCGCCGGCGCGGTTTCGAGCCGGCGGTTTTCGCGTGCGACCAGAACGGCGCGCCGAGGGTAGCGGCGGCCCGATGGCGCGGCGGACACGCAGCCGGCTGAGCCCGGCCCGGATGTCCGCCGGCGGCGCCGTGCCTGTCAGACGAAAGCCGGCGTCAGCCACTGGCCGGACAGGTGACTGTCGACGACGGCATCGACGAAGGCGACGCCCTTGAGGCCGTCTGCCGATGTCGGGATGCTCGCCCGATCGCCCGCCGCTTCGCTCCCCGCGTTGCGGGCGCGGATGGCGTCGGCATAGCCGGTGTAGAGGTTCGCGAACGCCTCGATATAGCCTTCCGGGTGGCCTGGCGGCGTGCGGGTGCGGGCTCTGGCGTCCGGCGCCAGATCCTCCCGCCCGCGCTTGATGACGGCGGGGGAGCCGTTAAGGGGCGTCAGCAGCAGCTCGTTGGGATGCTCCTGCTGCCAGATCAGGCTGCCCTTCTCGCCATAGACGCGCAGGCGCAGGCTGTTCGACTGGCCGATGGCCACCTGCGAGGCCCACAGCAGCCCGCGCGCGCCGCCTTCGTAGCGCAGCAGCACATGGGCGTTGTCGTCCAGCGCGCGTCCCTCGACAAAGGTCGCAAGGTCCGCGAACAGGGATGCGACCTTCAGCCCGGTGACGAATCCCGCCAGATGATAGGCATGCGTGCCGATGTCACCGATGGCGCCGCCGCGGCCCGATTTCTTCGGGTCCGTCCGCCAGGCGGCCTGCGCGTTGCCCTGCAGCTCGATGCCGGTCGCCATCCATTCCAGCGGGTATTCCACCTGCACCACGCGCACAGCGCCGATTTCGCCCGCCGCCACCAGCGACCGCGCGTGATGAATGGCCGGATAGCCGCTATAGGTATAGGTCACGCCGACGAAGAGCCCCGTCGCTTGCGCCAGTTCGTGCAGGGCGATCGCGTCCTGGAGCGTGGTCGTCATCGGCTTCTCGCAGATGATGTGAAAACCGGCTTCCAGCAGTGCCTTCGCGATGGGAAAGTGGGTATGGTTGGGCGTGCAGATGGCGACGACGTCGACGGGGTCCGGCCGTGCCTTCTCGCCCGCGACGAGCGCGTGCACGTCGTCATAGGAGCGGTCGGGCGCGATGTAGTTGCGGGCGGCAAAGCGATGGCCGCGGGCGGCGTCGGCGTCGAACGCGCCGGCGACGAGGTCGTAATGGTTGTCGAGCCGTGCCGCATAGCGATGGATGCCGCCGATATAGGCCCCTTCGCCGCCGCCGATCATGCCGAGGCGCAGACGCCGGGCGGGGATTGCCGAGGTTGTCATTGAGTGTCTCCCGGAAAATCAGAGGCCGAGAATGCGGCGGTTGAGGGCGCGGTCGGCGTCGGCCTTGACGAAATCGTCGAAGGGCCGGTCCGCGACGCGGATGATGTGGTTCCTGATGAACTGCGCGCCTTCGCGCGCCCCGTCCTCGGGGTGTTTCAGGGCGCATTCCCACTCCAGCACGGCCCAGCCGTCGAAGTCATGGGCTGTGAGCTTCGAGAAGATCGCGCCGAAATCGACCTGCCCGTCGCCCGGCGAGCGGAAACGGCCGGCCCGCGATATCCACGGCTGATAGCCGCCATAGGCGCCCGTCTTGCCGTTGGGGCGGAACTCCGCATCCTTCACGTGGAAGGCGCGAATGCGCTCGTGATAGTGGTCGATGTAGGCGAGATAGTCGATGGACTGCAGCACGAGGTGGCTCGGATCGTACATGATGTTGCAGCGGGCGTGGTTGCCGACACGCTCCAGGAACATCTCGAAAGTCAGGCCGTCGTGCAGGTCCTCCGTCGGGTGGATTTCGTAGCACAGGTCGACGCCTTCGGCGTCGAAATGGTCGAGGATGGGCCGCCACCGCCGCGCCAGCTCCTCGAACCCGTCCGCGATCAGCCCGTCCGGCCATTGCGGATAGGGATAGAGATAGGGCCACAGCAGGGTGCCGCTGAAGGTGACGTGGCGGTCCAGGCCGAAGCGGCGTGAGGCCGTGGCCGCGAGGCGCAACTGCCGCACCGCCCATTCCTGCCGGGCGGCGGGGTTGCGGTGCACCGCTTTCGGCGCGAAGGAATCGGCCGGCAGGTCGAACGCGGGATGCAGGGCGACGAGCTGCCCCTGCAAATGGCTTGCGAGGTCGGTGACGGCGAGGCCGTGGCTGGCAAGTTTGCCCTTGATGTCGTCGACATAGGTCTGGCTTTCGGCTGCCAGTTCCAGATCGATGACCCGGCTGTCCCAGGTCGGGATCTGCACGCCCTCGAAGCCCTTCTCCGCTGCCCAGCCGGCAAGGCCGTCCAGCGTGTTGAAAGGGGGCTCGTCGCCGGCGAACTGGGCCAGAAAGACACCGGGACCTTTTAGAGTACGCATTGCGCCAACTCCTTGGCATGTTCAGGTCGGATGAGGGAAGGCGAGCCGGCGCCGGATCGCGCCGCAGATCGTGGCGCCGGCGACGGCCGCGACGAAGCCGACGAGAAACGCCGTCGCTTCGTCGCCGACGAGCATCAGGCCGCCGAGCAGGGGACCGGCAAGCCCGAGGGCGAGGTCCTGAAACGCGGCGAAGGCGCCCAGCGCGGTGCCCCTGTCCTGCGGCGCCACCGCCGTCAATGCCTCGATGCCGAGCGAGGGGAAGATCAGCGAGCAGCCGAGCCCGGTGACGGCGGCGCCGGCCAGGGCGACGGCGGGTGAGGGGGCAAGCCACAGGATCATTTGTCCGGCGGCCTCCACGCTCATCGCGGCGGCCGCCACGCGCCGCCCGCCCAGCCTGTCGGGCAGGTGCCCGACGACAAGGCGAGCGCCGGCAAAAGCGATGCCGAACGCCGTCAGGGCAAGGCCGCCGCCGGGCCAGCCGCGCGCCGCGAACATCAATGAGGAAAAGGTGGTGAGCGCCGCAAACCCCAGCCCTGCAAATCCGAGCAGCATGCCCGGGAACCAGATGCGCGCCACGACGCCGTGCAGTGGCAGGCGGACACCGCCCGAGACCGGCCAGGCGGGAAGCGCGCCAACGATTGCCAGCCCCGCGAGCGGCGCGCACGCGGCGGCGATCGCGACGGCGGGAAAGCCCGCGGCGCCGAACAACGCCATGCCGATGGGCGCGCCCACCGCCAGGGCACTGTATTGTGCAACGCCGTTCCACGACATGGCCTGCCCGGCATGGCCGTGCCCCGCGCGGCCGACCGCCCATGTCAGGATGCCCGTGATCAGCAGGCTCTCGCCCACGCCGAGCACCGCGCGCCCGACGAGCAGAACCGCGAGCGCCGTGGCAGGAGCGATGCCGCCCGCGGTGCTGGCGAGCGCGACGAGATTGGCGGCGCAGGCAAGGCCAAGGCCCAGCATCAGCGTGCGCTTCGCGCCGGCCCTGTCCGCCGCGCGCCCTGCCCAGGGGCGCGCGGCCAGATTGGCGAGCGGCTGCACACCGACCGCCAGCCCGGCCATGACGGTGCCGAGGCCGAGCCCCTCGTGCACGTGAACGGCGATGACCGGCAGGGGAATGCTGATCGCGAGGTAGCTGCAGAACATCGCCGCGCACAGGGGCGCGAGCCGGGAAAGGACGTGCGGCCTTCTCGTTCCGTCCGGTTCGGCGTTCCGCGTCATGATGCGCCCCGACGATTCTAGAGGGGCGCGGCGGGGGCCGGCGCGGAGTCGTAGGCGGCCCAGACGGACTGGTCGTAGTTGACGACGCTGCCGGTCATCAGGCCCGATTCCGCGCTGGACAGGAAGGCCACGGCCCGCGCCACCTCGCGCGGATCGATCAGTCGGCCGAAAGGCTGGGCTGCGGCGGCTTCTTCCAGCCAGTTGTCCGCCGCGCCGTGATATTCGCGCTGGATGCGGTCCTCGCCGTCCGACGCCATCCAGCCGATGTTGAGGGCGTTGACGCGGATGCGGTTGCGCAGCACCGCATAGGCCGTGTTGCGGGTCAGGGTCGCCAGCGCTCCCTTCGAGCTGCAATAGGCCGCGATGAAGGGCTGGCCGGCCTCCGCCGACATCGAGCAGATGTTGACGACGGTGCCTTCCGTCTGTTCCCGGCGCATCAGCTTCAGCGCCTCCTGCATCAGGAAGAACGGCCCGCGCACGTTGACGGCGAACATGGCGTCGAACAGCTCGGGCGAGGTGTCGAGGATCGTGCCCCGATCCGTCAGCGCGGCGGCGTTGACGAGCGCGTCGACGCGGCCGAATTCGCTGTCCGCGCGGGCGATGACGGCGCGGCAATCCTCGACGTTGCCGAGATCGGCCTGCTGGAACACGACACGCGCGCCGGTCTGCCGGCCGATGGCCTCGGCCTTCGCCTCGCCCTTGTCCCGCGAGCGGCCGCAGATGACGATGCCCTGCGCGCCGCGGTCGGCGAAGAGCGTGGCGATGGCCGCGCCAAGCCCCTGGGTACCGCCGGTGACGACGGCGATCTTTCCTTCCAGCGCGCTCATGCTGCATGCCCCTCGATGGTGTAGCCGGCGCCGGTCAGCGCCCGGGAAAGGGCCTCGTAGCCCTTGACGGCATATTCGGCCGGCGGCGCCTTGGCGGGATCCTGCTCCGCCTCGACCACGAACCAGCCCTCATATCCGGTATCGGCGATGCGCCGGACGATGGCGCCGAAATCGAGAGATCCGTCACCCGGAACCGTGAACGCACCCGCGAGCACCGCGTCGAGGAACGAATCCCGGCCCCTGTCGAGGCTGTCGATCACCGGCAGGCGCACGTCCTTGGCGTGCACGTGGACGATACGGCTGCCGTGCTTTTCGATCACACGCAGCACGTCGCCGCCGGCGAAGGCGAGATGGCCGGCGTCGTAGAGCAGGCCGACGGCCTCGCCCGTGTGCTGCATCAGCAGGTCGACGTCGTGCTCGGATTCGATGGCCGTGCCCATGTGATGGTGAAAGGCCAGCGGCACGCCAGCGTCCGCGCAATGCTCGGCGAAGCGCGTCAGGCGGCGGCCGTAGACGCGGATTTCATCTTCGGACAACCTGCGGCGCGTGTTGAGAGGCGCCTCGCGCCGGTTCTGGATCGTGCCCGCCGTCTCGCCATAAGCGAGGCACGCGGCGCCGAGCGCGCTGAACAGCGCGAGCTGGCCGGCCACCTTGTCCTTTTCCTGCGACAGGTCGTCGGGCGCGTCGAGGACGGTGCCGGAGTACCAGCCTGATGCGAGTTGCAGGTCGTGCGCGGTCAGTTCATCGCGCAGCGCGGCGATGGTCTTCGGAAACTTGCCGCCCGTCTCCACGCCGGAGAAGCCAGCGGCGCGGCTTTCCCGCAGACAGGTTTCGAGGGGCGTGTCGCCGCCGAGTTCCGGCAGATCGTCGTTGGACCAGGCGATGGGGGCGATGGCGAGTTTGGCTTTCATGGATGCAGTTCCTGTAAGCGCAGTTCGCGGGCGCGATTTCGCATCGCGGCTGCGCGGGACGGCTGGAGAGGAAAGGCGGGGTCAGACGCCGACGCGCTGCCGCGTGCGCGCCTCGGTCTGCTGGCGCGACGCCTCGCGGACGCTTTCATGCGGGCTGACCTGCGGCACGCCGACATCCCACCACGCATCGCCGGGAGTCCAGGTGAAGGCGTCCGTGACGATGGTCAGCACCGTGGTGCGGTCGGTCGTCTTCGCCCATTCCAGGGCTTCGCCGAGTTCCGCGAGGCTTTCGACGTGGCGCGTCAGCGCGCCCATGGAACGTGCGTGAGCCGCGAAATCGACCCCGAACAGCTCCTTGACGCGGCAATCCTTGAGCAGATTGTTGAACGACGTCACGCCTTTGGCGTTCTGGAGGCGGTTGATGACGGCGTAACCGCCGTTGTCGCAGACGATGAGGATGAACTTGTGTCCCGACAGAACGGACGAATAGATTTCGGAGTTCATCATCATGTACGTGCCGTCGCCGATCATCACGACGGGCGTGCGGCTCGGGTCGGCCATGGCCGCGCCCCAGCCGGCGGCGATCTCGTAACCCATGCAGGAAAAACCGAACTCGCAATCGAAGGTATTCGGCTCCTTCACGCGCCAGTTCTTCACCGCTTCTCCCGGCAGGCCGCCGGCGGCGGTGATCAGCAGGTCGCGCTCACCCGCATGCGTATTCACGACGCCGACGACTTGCGCGTAGGTGGGGACAGGCGTGTTGGTCGGACGCTGGAAATCGTCGAGTGCCGCATTCCAGCGGGCGAACTCGTCCCGGCCCTTTTGCGTCCAGCCGCCGTCCGCCGTCCAGCCACCGATGGCGGCCTCAAGCTCGGCGATTGTTTCGAGTGCATCGCCCACGACCGCGAGAGCCCGATGCTTGGTCGCGTCCCATCGCGCGGTGTTGATCGACAGGAAGCGGGCATCCGGCGCGAAGACCGACCACGATCCGGTGACGAAATCCATCAGGCGGGTGCCCACCGCGATCACGACATCGGCCTCTGCCGCGAGCGCGTTGGCGGAGGTGGAGCCGAGGATACCGACAGGGCCGACATGGGCGGGATGATCGTGAGCGACCGCGCCCTTGCCGGCGATAGTCTCGCAGAGGGGAATGCCGTGGCGCGCGGCAAAGTCCGCCAGCGCCTTCTCCGCGCCGGAATAGCGGACGCCGCCGCCCGAGATGATCAGCGGCCGCTTCGCGGATTTCAGCAGGTCGATGGCCTGTGCGAGACGCTCCCGATCCGGACGCGGGCGGGGAATGGCGTGGACGGTCTCGGCGAAGAACGCTTCGGGATAGTCCCAGGCGATTTCCTGCACGTCCTGCGGCAGGGCGATGAAGGCGGGGCCGCAGTCGGCAGGGTCGAGCAGCGTTGCCACCGCCTGGGGCAGGGAGGAGACGATCTGCTCGGGATGGACGATGCGGTCCCAGTAGCGGGTCACGGCCTTGAAGGCGTCGTTGACGTTGACGGTGGGGTTGCCGAAGTGCTCGACCTGCTGCATCACCGGGTCGGGCCGCCGGTTGACGAACGTATCGCCGGCGAGCAGCAGCACCGGCAGGCGGTTTGCGTGCGCGAGGCCAGCCGCCGTCACCATGTTCAGCGCGCCGGGGCCGATGGACGAGGTGGCGACCATGATCTGCCGGCGGCGCTGCGCCTTCGCGAAGCCGATGGCAGCGAGCGCCATGGATTGCTCGTTCTGCGCGCGCCACGTCGGCAGCTTGTCCTGCACCGCCTCCAGCGCCTCCGAAAGGCAGGTGACGTTTCCGTGGCCGAAGATGGCGAAAACGCCGGGAAACAGGGGAACTTTTTCTCCGTCGACCAGCGTGTGCTGCGCGCAGAGATAGCGCACCAGGGCCTGCGCCGTGGTGAGACGAACCGTTGACATGGAGTGGGTCCCTCCCAGGACTGCCGACGCCTTTCCGACGTCTGTGCTATGAAATTTATATTGCAGATATTATTCAATCGCAAGAAAAATTGCAGTTCACAATAATGTTTTATGAATGCATTGATATATATGGGTTTTTATCTCTTCTTGCGCATGATGCCCTCGGTCACCGTGGGAATGCGCGGCGTCTGCGCGGCATTCGGCTGCAGGCGGATGGCCGTCGCGGTGGCGATGGACTGGATGAGGCACATGGGTGCGGCCAGCGAGCGGGAGAAAGTGTATTCGTCTTCCGCGATGGTGAACAGCACATCGGCATCCTTGGCGAGCGGCGACAACTGGCTGTCCGTCAGCGCCACCAGCGGCACCGCGCGCGCGGCTGCCGATTCGGCGATGGTAACCACCTCCTTCGCATAGTGCCGGAAGGCGATGGCGACGAGCACGTCCCGCTGCGTCATCGTCGCCGCCATTTCGGTCGCGAGCCCGCCCGAGGGATCGAGCAGCACCACGCGCCGGTGCAGCATGGTGAGCAGATAGCGCAGCAGCGAGGCGATCGGCTCGGACCGCAATTGCCCTGCGATATAGACGGTGTCAGCCCCGGCGAGCAGCTTCGCCGCCTGTTCGAGATTCTCCCCGCTCACGGTCTCCAGCAGATCCTGCAGGGCGGCGATGTCGCGCACGACGAGCGCATGGAAATGTTCGAGGTTGCCGGCGCTCGAATACCGGGACAACTCGCTCTCCAGCGCCCGGATGCGCTCCTGAAAGCCCGGCGCGGCGGTAGCGATGCGGGTCTGGAACACCGATTGCAGGTGTTTGAAACCGGAAAAGCCGAAATGCTGCGCAAAACGCACGAGGCTCGACGGATGGGTGCCGCACTTGGCCGCGAGCGTGTTGATCGATTCCAGCGCGACGCTGTTGGGATTTTGCGTGAGAAAACGGGCGATTTGCTGGAAGCCGGCCGAGAGATTCGCGTATTCCTGCGTGATCAGGTTGACGACCCCCTCGTAGTTGCCGGGCACCTGGTTCGCGATGTTCTTGTCTTTCCTGGCCATGGTTCTGCTCTTCATGCTCGGCGACGCACGACGGGAATGCGCCGGAAGGGAGGGGAACCGGACGAAGCCGGACGCCGTCGCGGGTTACGGATGTCCCGTGCACGATTTATTGCATGAAATGGCTTGACATAGAATAATTGTTGCGAAATAAATCAATGGACAATTTTTATTGCAAAGCGCTATCGCGACGACGCATCAGGAATGGCACCCCTTTGGCGGGTGGCTGACGATCCCGAAGTCCACCGTTTTTGCCCCCGATTCAAGCTGGTTGGGAAAGCACTTTGCATCGACTCTAGCGACATAACGAATAAACGCAACAAAAGTTGCAGCGTGGATGGCGTCGGAACGCCAGCCCCAGGGTGAGGAAATACGCATGTATGAAAATTTCGGGCTTTTCATCGACGGCGGCTGGCGCTCCGTGGGCGGCGAGGGCGTCATCGAGGTGCAGGATCCCGGCAAGGGGACCGTCATCGGCTCCGTGCCGGCGGCGGGCGTGGCCGATGTTCAGGAGGCGATCGCCGCCGCCGGGGCGGGGCTGCAGGTCTGGCGGTCGACGCCGGCGTGGGCGCGGGCCGATGCGCTGCATGCCGTGGCGGACCGCATGATCGCGCGCGCTGAAGAGGCCGAGCGCATCATCACGCTGGAGACGGGCAAGCCGCTTGCCCAGTCGCGCCGGGAATGGGGGCTGTCGACGGACCAGTTCCGCTGGTACGCGGAAGAGGCGCGCCGTATCTACGGGCGTATCGTCGAAAGCCGCGCGCCGGGCGGGCGCATCGAGGTCCACCACGAGCCCGTGGGCATCGTGGCTGCTTTCACGGCATGGAATTTTCCGGCTGTTCTGGTGGCCCGCAAGGTCGCGCCGGCGCTCGCCGCCGGCTGTTCCGTCATCGTGCGCCCCTCCAGCGAGACGCCGGGCAGCGCCATGGTCATCATCGATTGCATACGCGAAGCGGGCATTCCGGCGGGCGTGGTCGGCCTCGTCGCTGGACCGACGTCCACAACATATCAAACCCTTGTCGAATCTCCTGATGTCCGCAAGATCACGCTGACCGGGTCCACCGCGGTGGGTCAGCAGATGATCCGCGACTCGGCGGAGACGGTGAAGCGGCTCAGCATGGAACTCGGCGGCAACGCACCGCTCGTCGCCTTCGACGATGCCGATTTCGACAGGCTGCTCGATCTTGCTGTGCCGACGAAATACGCCAATGCCGGGCAGGTTTGCGTCAGTCCGGACCGTTTCTATATCCACGAGTCCCTCTACGAACGGTTCACGGACGAGTTCGCGCGGCGCGCGGCGGCCCTGAAAGTCGGGCATGGCCTTGACGAAACGTCCGAGATGGGCCCCATCATCAACCTGCGCCGGCTGGAGGCCATCGAGGCCGTCGTCGCGGACGCGCAGAAGCGCGGTGCGAAGCTGCTCACGGGCGGCAAGCGCCTGCAGGACGGCAGCGGCGGCTACTTCTTCGAGCCGACTGTGTTGAAGGACGTGCCGGACGACGCGAAAGCGCTGGCGGAAGAGAACTTCGGCCCCATCGCGGCGATCACGCCCTTCGGTAGCGCGGACGAGGTCTATGCCCGCGCCAATGCAGGCGGCTTCGGCCTTGCGGCCTATGTCTTCACGCAGAGCGCGGCGCGTGCGCGCGAAGCCGTGGCCGGCATCGAGGCCGGCATGGTCGGCGTCAACAGCTTCGCGCTGGCGGCGGCGGAGGCGCCGTTCGGCGGCATCAAGCTGAGCGGCATGGGCCGGGAAGGGGGCAGCGAGGGCATCCACGACTTCCTGAATATCAAGCTGTCGCAGGTCGCTTTCTGAAGGATACGCCCATGTTCAGGAATCCGGTTCGGGAAAAATGGGCGGCCGGCCAGGCGGTCGCCAACGGCTGGCTGTCCATCGCCTCGCCCTTCGTCGCGGAAATCATGGCGGCACAGGGCTATGACTCGGTCACGATCGACCTGCAGCACGGCTTCGTCGGGCTGGAGGCGGCGGGCGCCATGTTGCAGGCGATGCGCGCGAGCGACGCCGCCCTGATGGCGCGGGTGCCGTGGCTCGACCCCGGCGATATCATGAAGGTGCTGGACGCCGGCGCCCACGGCATCATCTGCCCCATGATCAATACGCCGGAGGAGGCGGCGCGGCTCGTCTCCTACGTGCGCTATCCGCCGGTCGGCGTGCGCTCCTTCGGCCCGACGCGGGCGCTGTTCGCCGCCGGCGCGGACTACGGCCAGCACGCCGACCGGGAAATCCTCTGCTTCGCCATGATCGAGACCGGCGAAGCCGTCAACAATCTGGAGGCGATCGTCGCCACGCCGGGGCTCGACGGCGTCTATATCGGCCCGGCCGATCTGACGCTGGGGCTGACGGGGCGCAAGTACCGCACCGGCTTCGACCGTGAGGAGCCCGAGGTCGTGGACGCCATCCGGCACATTCTTGACACCGCCCATTCCGCCGGCATCCGCGCCGGGCTGCACAATGGCTCCGCTGCTTACGCGAGCAAGGCCGTGGGCTGGGGCTTCGATCTCGTGACCATCTCCAACGACGTGCGGCTGCTCGCGGGCGCGGCCGGGGAAAGTCTTGCCGCCTTCCGCCGAAGCGTCGGCGAGGGTGAAACGGCCGGCGGGAAGCAGGCGCAGGGAGGATACTGACATGCCGCATGTTCTCGTTGCCGGCCGCATTCACGCTTCGGGCGTCGAGCGGCTGCGCCAGGCGCCGGGCATCACTTTCGAGGTTGTCGACGAGGTATCGACGGAAGCCTTCGCGCCTTTTGTCGGCGCGGCCGACGCCATCCTCATCCGCACCCAGCCGCTGCCGGGGGCACTGATCGCGCAGGCGCCGGGGCTGAAGATCGTCTCGCGGCACGGCGTCGGCTACGATGCGGTCGACGTGGAGGCGCTCAATGAGCGCGGCATCCCGCTCGCCATCGTCGGCGACGTGAATTCGGCCTCGGTGGCGGAACATACGCTGATGCTGATGCTGTCCGTCGCGCATCGCACCGTCGCCTACGATGCCGCGACTCGGGCGGGGCAGTGGTCGTTCCGCAACAGCCTGCAGGCCACCGAGCTGTTGGGCAAGTCCGTGCTCGTCGTCGGCTTCGGGCGGATCGGCCGCGCGGTTGCGCGTCTTTCCGCCGCCTTCGGCATGAGCGTGCGCGTGCACGATCCCTTCGTCGATGCCGGTCACATCGCCGCGGAAGGCTATCTGGCCGCCACGGAGCTGGCGGCCGCCCTGGGCGTGGCGGATGTGGTGACGGTGCATGTGCCGCTTTCCGGCAACAAGCCGCTGCTTGGCGCGCGGGAACTCGCGCTCCTGAAACGGGGCGCCCTCGTGATCAACACCGCCCGTGGCGGGCTGATCGACGAGCACGCGCTTGCGGCCGCGCTGGCGAGCGGCCACGTGGGCGGAGCCGGGCTCGATGTTTTCGCAAGCGAACCGCCCGCCGCCGCGAACCCTCTGCTGGCTTCGGACAGGGTGGTTCTAAGCCCGCATTCGGCCGGCTTGACGCAGGAATGCGCGGAACGGATGGCCATTTCGGCGGCGGACAATATCATCGCCTTCTTTAACGGCCGCCTGGATCCCTCGCTGGTCGTCAACCGCAGTGCCATCGCGTTCGGACCGCGGGAAGCCGAACGCGCCTGAAGCGGCCCGATCCGCCGATAACGACAAAGCTATTCTTGGGGAGAGATGCAAATGGTGCGTATTGCCGTTCTCGGCGCCGGCCGTATCGGCCGGATTCATGCCAGAAACGTCGCTGAAAACCCGGCCGCGACGCTCGTCGCCATCGCCGATCCGTTCGGAACGGCAGCGGCCGACCTTGCCGCGCAATTGTCGAGCGAAGCCTCGCTCGACCCCGTGGAGACCATCGAGCGTGCCGATGTCGACGCGGTCGTCATCGGCACGCCGACCGATACGCATGTCGACCTGCTGCTGCACGCGGTGCGGCGGGGAAAGGCCGTGCTGTGCGAAAAACCCATCGACCTCGATCTGGCCCGGGTCGATGAAGCCGTGGCCGAGATCGCGCGCCTCGACGGCCGCGTGATGCTGGCCTTCAACCGGCGTTTCGACCCGAGCGCGCGCGAACTGCGCAACGCCATCGACGCCGGCGAAATCGGCGAGGTGCGTCAGGTCGTCATTTCCAGCCGCGATCCCGGCCTGCCGCCGGCAAGCTACCTGGGCTCGTCGGGCGGCATCTTCCGCGACATGACCATCCACGATTTCGACATGGCGCGCTGGTTCCTGGGCGAGGAGCCGGTGGAGATTTCCGCCATCGGCAGCCGCGTGGTCGACCGCGCGCTGATGGAGACCGCCGACGACTACGACACGGTGATGGTGCAGATGCGCACCGCATCCGGCCGCCAGTGCCACATCAACAACTGCCGCGAGGCCGTCTACGGCTATGACCAGCGCTTCGAAATCTTCGGCTCGCAGGGCGCGCTGTTCAACGACAACCTGCGGCCGACCACCGTGCGGCGCTGGACGCGCGAGGCGACGGACGCGCGAGAGCCGCTGCTGAACTTCTTCCTGGAACGCTATGCGGATGCCTACAAGGGAGAAATGGCGGCGTTCGTGGATGCGCTTGCGAACAGCAAGCCAATGCCCGTGGGCCCTCACGACGGCAGGCAGGCGCTGCTGCTCGCCGACCGCGCGCTTGAATCGCTGCTGACCGGCAAGACGGTGGCGCTCTGATCGGGGATGAAGCAAATGCGCAATGAAATTGGTGTCGGAATCATTGGCACGGGCTTCATGGGCAAGGCGCACGCCTTCGCCTACGGGTCCGTTGCTTCCTACTTTCCCGAAAGCGCCGTGCCGGTACTGCAGGTCGTCGCGGACGTCAACGAGGCGGCGGCGCGGCAGGCGCAGGAACAGTTCGGCTTCCGCCGCGCGACGGCGGACTGGCGCGATCTCGTCAACGACCCGGCTGTCGCCATCGTGTCGATCACGGCGCCCAATGCGTTGCATCGTGAAATCGCGCTGGCGGCCGCGCAGGCGGGCAAGCACATCCATTGCGAAAAACCGCTCGCACCTGACGCTGCGGCGGCGCGCGACATGGTGGAGGCCGCGACCGCGGCGGGCGTCGTCACGCAGGCGGGTTTCAACTATCTGCAAAACCCGCTGATCCGGCTGGCGCGGGACATGATCGCGGCCGGGGAACTCGGCGAGATCACGTCATTTCGCGGCATCCATGCCGAAGACTACATGGCCGATCCTGAAGCGTCATGGACCTGGCGTCTGGACCCCGCCGGCGGAGGCGGGGCGATCGCCGACCTCGGCAGCCACGCCATTGCCATGGCGCGTTTCCTGCTCGGCGACATCACGCATGTCAACGCCGATCTGGAAACGGCCATCGCCAGCCGCCCGGCCGCGTCCGGCGTGTCTGAACGGCGGGCGGTGGAGGTCGACGACATCGCCCGCCTTACGCTGCGCTTCGCGCGCGGCTGCGGCGGCCATATCGAGGCCAACTGGGTGGCCACAGGGCGCAAGATGCATCTCGCCTTCGAGGTTGCCGGCAGCAAGGGCGCGCTCGTCTTCACGCAGGAGCGTTTCAACGAGCTGCACTTCTACCGCGCGGGAGGGGACGCGCGTCAGGCAGGCTTCACACGCATCGAGGCCGGACCCCAGCACGAACCCTACGGCCGCTTCTGCGTGGCGCCGGGCCACCAGCTCGGCTTCAACGATCTCAAGGTCATCGAGGTGGCCGCGTTCCTGCGTGCCATCGCCGGCGACGGTGCGGCCGCCGGGCCGGATTTCCGCGAGGCGTGGGAGATCCAGAAGGTGATCGACGCCGCCCTCCGTTCATCCGCCGGCCGGTCGTGGCAGGCCGTTTCCTGAAAGAAGACGTGAGATGACGGAGAAAAAGCCGCCCGTATCCAGACCGCCCGCCGCCCTGCGCAGCGCCCGCTGGTTCGCGCCCGACGACCTGCGCGGCTTCGGTCACCGCTCCCGCGTGATGCAGATGGGCTACGCGCCGGAGGACTGGGCGGGCAAGCCGGTCATCGCCATTCTGAACACGTGGTCGGACATCAATCCCTGCCACGCACATTTCAAGATGCGGGTGGAGGATATCAAGCGCGGTGTCCTGCAGGCTGGCGGCTTCCCCATCGAGCTGCCTGCGCTGTCCCTGTCGGAGAACTTCGTCAAGCCGACGACGATGCTCTACCGCAACATGCTCGCCATGGAGGCGGAGGAGCTGATCCGCTCGCATCCCGTCGACGGCGTGGTGCTGATGGGCGGCTGCGACAAGACCACGCCGGGCCTGCTCATGGGCGCGACCAGCGCCGGCCTGCCGGCCATCTACGTGCCCGCCGGCCCCATGCTGCGCGGCAACTGGAAGGGCAAGGTGCTGGGCTCCGGCTCGGACGCCTGGAAATACTGGGACGAGCGGCGCGCGGGCAATATCGGCGATGAGGACTGGCTCGCCATCGAAGGCGGAATCGCGCGCAGCCACGGCCATTGCATGACGATGGGCACCGCCGCCACCATGACGGCCATCGCTGAGGCCATCGGCATGACGCTGCCGGGAGCCTCTTCCATTCCGGCGGCGGATGCGAACCACATCCGCATGTGCGCCGCCGCCGGGCGACGCATCGTGGAGATGGTGCGCGAGGACCTGAGGCCCGACGCGATCCAGACCCGTAACGCCTATCTCAACGCAATTGCCGTGGCGATGGCCATGGGATGCTCCACGAACGCGGTCATCCACGTCATCGCCATGGCGCGCCGCGCCGGGCACGCCATCTCGCTCGACGACTTCGATGCCGCGAGCCGCAAGGTGCCCGTCATCGCCAACATCAGGCCGAGCGGCGATACCTACCTGATGGAGGATTTCTACTATGCCGGCGGTCTGCGGGCACTGATGAAGCAGATAACGCCGCATCTCTCCCTCGGTGAGATGACCGTGAACGGCCGCCGGCTCGGCGAGAACGTTGCGGATGCGGAAGTCTATAACGACGACGTCATCCGCCCGCTCGAACGGCCGATCTATGCCGAAGGGGCGCTGGCCGTGCTGAGGGGCAATCTGGCCGAGAACGGCTGTGTCATCAAGCCGAGCGCCTGTGCGCAACGTTTCCTGAAGCATACGGGGCCGGCGCTCGTCTTCGACGACTATCCCGCGATGAAAGCGGTGATCGACAGCGACGATCTCGATGTGACGGAGGATCACATCCTCGTGCTGCGCAACGCCGGTCCGCAGGGCGGGCCGGGCATGCCGGAGTGGGGCATGCTGCCCATTCCGCGCAAGCTCGTGCGGCAGGGCGTGCGGGACATGGTGCGGCTGTCGGACGCCCGCATGAGCGGCACGAGCTATGGCGCCTGCATCCTGCACGTGTCGCCGGAGGCGTATATCGGCGGCACGCTGGCACTGGTGCGCACGGGCGACCTCATCACCGTCGACGTGCCGAACCGCAGCATCCGCCTTGAGGTCGGCGACGCGGAACTCACGCAGCGCCGGGCGGCCCTCGTACCGCAGCCCCCGCGCTTCGGCCGTGGCTACGGCTTCATGTTCTCGCGCCACATCCAGCAGGCCGACAAGGGATGCGACTTCGATTTTCTGGAGACCGGTTTCGGGCCGGAAACGGGCGAGCCGGCCATTTTCTGAATGGTTTACCAGCAGGTTACGGGGTTTTTGAAAGAAAAAATTGCAGGAAATATAATTTTGCAATTTTTGTTGTAAGTCGGTCCTGAATTCGGATATGTTCAGGGCACACACCTTGCGGGCCCTATCGGGAAGGCGGGTCTGGCAAGAGCGGTTTCCGGACCGTCGCCCGCGTATCGTGAAGCGGGACAGGCGCGGAACGCCGGCCGCAGGCAAAAATCAGTCACTGCCAAAAGAACGAAGGCTGATAAACGGGAGGATACACAATGAAGAAGTTTCTGATGGGTGTTGCGATCGTCGCTCTGTCGGCGGGGATTGCGCAGGCGAAGAACATCGGCATCAGCATGTCGCTGTTCGACGATAACTTCCTGACGGTGCTGCGTCACAACATGCAGGATTACGCCAAGACGCTGGACGGGGTGGCGGTGCAGGCCGAAGACGCGCAGGGTGACATCTCCCGCCAGCAGAGCCAGATCGAGAATTTTCTGGCCTCCGGTGTGGACGGCGTCATCGTGATGCTGGTCGACGCGGATTCCGGCCCGGCGATCTCGGCGGCCGCCGCGCGCGCCGGCGTTCCGCTGGTCTTCGTCAACATGGCACCGACGGGCGTGGACAACCTGCCGAAGAACCAGGCGTGGGTGGGATCGGACGAAGTGCAGGCCGGCACACTGCAGGCGCAGGAAATCTGCCGGCGCCTCGGCGGCAAGGGCGAGGCCGTCGTGCTGATGGGCCAGCTCGGCACCACCGGCCAGCGCGGCCGCACCAAGGCCGTCCACGACGTGCTGGCAACGGATGAATGCAAGGGCATCAAGGTGCTCGACGAGCAGACCGGCAACTGGATGCGCACGCCGGGCATGGACATCATGACCAACTGGATCACCTCCGGGTTGAAGCCGGATGCGGTCATCGCCAACAACGACGAAATGGCGCTCGGGGCCATTCAGGCGCTGAAGTCGGCCGGCGTCCCGATGAAGGACGTCGTCATCGGCGGCGTGGACGCCACCCGCGATGCCCTGCTCGCCATCCAGAACGGCGACCTCGACGTGACCGTTTTCCAGAACGCGCGCGATCAGGGCCGCGGCGCCCTCGACATCGTGCTCAAGCTCGCCGATGGCCAGAGCGTCGGGCAGAAGAACTACGTTCCGTTCGAACTCGTGACGTCGGACAATCTGAAGGATTACCTCGCCCGCAACTGATGCCCGCACGCACCGGGAGGCGGTCCCGCGCTGCGCGGGACCGAAGGGGAGGAAGTCATCATGATCTCGAATAGAACGCAGGCGGCGATCGAGAGCTACACGCATGGCCGGGGAGACGACCTGCTCGTCGTCGAGGGCATCAGGAAGGAATTTCCCGGTGTCGTCGCGCTGGACGACGTGCAGTTCCGGCTGAAGCGCGGCACGGTCCACGCGCTGATGGGCGAGAACGGCGCCGGCAAATCCACGCTGATGAAGATCATCGCCGGCATCTATACGCCGGACAGGGGCAGCCTTCACCTGCGCGGCGAGAAAATCGCGCTGGACTCGCCGCTCGACGCACTGGAGCGCGGCATCGCCATGATCCATCAGGAACTCAACCTGATGCCCTTCATGACGGTGGCGGAGAATATCTGGATCCGCCGCGAGCCGACGAACCGCTTCGGCCTCGTCGACCACCGCCGCATGAGCCGGATGACCCGCGAGCTGTTCGACCGTCTCCACATCGGGATCGATCCGGATGTGGAGGTGCAGAAGCTCACCGTCGCCGCGCGGCAGATGGTCGAGATCGCCAAGGCGGTGAGCTACCAGAGCGATGTGCTCATCATGGACGAACCGACCAGCGCCCTGACCGAGCACGAGGTCGAGCATCTGTTCGACATCATCCGCAACCTGCGCGCGCAGGGCAAGGGCATCGTCTACATCACGCACAAGATGAACGAGCTGTTCGAGATCGCCGACGAGTTCTCGGTTTTCCGGGACGGCCGCTACGTCGCGACGCACGCAAGCGCCGATGTCACCCGCGACGACATCATCCGCATGATGGTCGGGCGCGAGATCACGGACATGTTTCCCAAGGAGGAAGCGAAGATCGGCGATGTCGTGCTCTCCGTCGATAAACTCGCCGTCAACGGCGTGTTCCACGACATCAGCTTCGAGGTACGCGCGGGCGAGATCCTCGGCATCGCGGGGCTCGTCGGCTCCGGCCGGTCCAACGTGGCCGAAGCGCTGTTCGGCGTGACGCCCGCCACCTCCGGCACCATCCGCATCCGGGGGAAAGAAACGGCCATCCGCAGCCCCGGCGACGCGATGCGCAACGGCATGGCGTTCCTCACCGAGGACCGCAAGGAAACCGGCTGCTTCCTCATCCTCAGCGTGCTGGAGAACATGCAGATCGCCGTTCTGCACAACACGCACGTGCGCGGCGGCTTCGTCGATCAGCCCGCGGTCAACAGGCTGTGCGAGGACATGAAAGGCCTGCTGCGCATCAAGACGCCGAACCTGCACGAGCGCATCGAGAACCTCTCCGGCGGCAACCAGCAGAAGGCGCTGATCGCGCGCTGGCTGCTGATCAAGCCGTCCATCCTGATCCTCGACGAGCCGACGCGCGGCATCGATGTCGGCGCGAAGGCCGAAATCCACCGTCTCATCAGCCGGCTGGCGGGGCAGGGCGTCGCCATCATCATGATCAGTTCGGAGCTGCCCGAAGTGCTCGGCATGTCGGACAGGATCATGGTGATGCACGAGGGGCACGCAACCGGAATTCTCGACCGCGCGGAGGCTGACCAGGTCCGGATCATGGAACTGGCGGCCAAATAGCGGCGCGGCGGACAACGATAAAATCAGGGAGCGAAACAGGAATGTCCATACAACAAACTGATACGGCTCTTGCAGCCGGCGAGAAGACCCGAAAGCGCTTGCCGCCCGAGCTGAACATCCTGTCGGTGCTGATTGGCGTCGCCCTGATCTTCGAGGTGCTGGGCTGGATTCTGCAGGGCCAGAGCTTTCTGCTCAACCCGCAGCGTCTGACCATCATGATCCTGCAGGTGAGCGTGATCGGCATCATCGCCGTGGGCGTGACGCAGGTCATCATCACCGGCGGCATCGACCTCTCGTCCGGCTCCGTCGTCGCCATGTCGGCAATGATCTCGATGAGCTTCGCGCAGATTGCGACCTACGACCGGGCCGTCTATCCGTGGCTCACGGACATGCCCGTTATCGTGCCGGTGCTGATCGGGCTCGGCTGCGGCCTGCTGGCCGGCCTCATCAACGGCGCACTCATCGCCTACACCGGCATTCCGCCCTTCATCGCCACGCTCGGCATGATGGTCACGGCGCGCGGCATCGCCAAGTGGTACACCAAGGGCCAGCCGATTTCCTTCCCCACGCCGGAATTCGCCGCCATCGGCTCGGGCATCTGGCCTGTCGTGATCTTTCTCGCGATCGCGCTGCTGTTTCACATCGGCTTGCGCTACACGCGCTACGGCAAGTTCACCTATGCCATCGGCGCCAATCCGCAGGCGGCGCGTGTGTCGGGCATCAACGTCAAGACCCATCTCCTGAAGGTCTATGCCATCGCCGGGCTGCTCGCGGGTCTGGCGGGCGTGGTCACCGCCGCCCGCGCGCAGACGGCGCAGGCCGGCATGGGCATGATGTACGAACTCGATGCCATCGCCGCGGCCGTCATCGGCGGCACCTCGCTCGCCGGTGGCGCGGGGCGGATCACCGGCACCGTGATCGGCATGCTGATCCTGGGCCTCATGACCTCCGGCTTCACCTTCTTGCGCATCGACGCCTACTATCAGGAGATCGTCAAGGGCATCATCATCGTGGCCGCCGTCATCGCCGACGTCTATCGCCAGAAGAAGCGGACGAAGAAGGCCTGAACCCGTGCCGTCGCGGATGGGGGTTGCCCGGGAGAGGCGCGGATCAGCCTATTGGACGAACCGCTGCCGTTCCTCGCGGAAGCGGCGGGAGATGAACTCACGCAGCACCGCAATTCTTTTGACGGTGACAGTGTCCGGATGGCAAAGCAGATAGTAGCTGCGACGGAAGCCGACCTCCGGGAAAATGCGCTCCATGCCCTCAATGGCGCCGGCGGCGAAGTCGTGCAGGACGCCGATGCCGGCGCCGGACCTGACCGCCTCTATCTGGCCCATGACGCTGGCGCAGCGGAACTTGCGTCCGGCCTGTTTCTCCAGCGCGGCGGAGTAATCCAGCGCCGAGGCATAGGCAAGGTCCTCGACGCCCGTGACGACCGTGTGATCGCCCAGTGCTTCGACGGATATCGGCGTGCCGGCGCGTTCCAGGTACATGCGCGCCGCATAGACGCTGAGCGTGTAGTCGGTCAGGCGCGACACGAGCAGGCGCCCCTCGGCGGGCGGGTCCAGAACAATGGCGAGATCCGCCTCGCGCCGCGACAGCGAGAAGGTTCTGGGCAGGGGGACGAGTTCCACGACGAGGTTCGGGTGGCGCCGCGTCAGCGCTCCCAGCTCGGAGGCGAGGAAATAGTTGCCGAGCCCGTCCGGCGCGCCGATCCTGACGGTTCCCGAAACGTCGGCCTCCTCGTCCCGAAGGCTCTCCGATACGCCAAGCAGTTCGAACTCTATCCGTTCGGCGACCGGCAGAAGCCGCTCGCCAGCCTGCGTCGGCACACAGCCAGCCGGCCTGCGGTCGAAGAGGGGCGTGCCCAACGAACGCTCAAGGGCATCGAGGCGGCGCGCGACGGTGGCGTGGTTGAGGCCGAGGCTGCGCGCGGCAGCCAGCAACTGACCGTGCCTCGTCACCGCGAGGAAGATGCGCAGATGGTCCCAGTCCATGGCCGCCGATACCTGCTGCTATAAATTTCGCACAATGAATGATGAAACAACGGTATTGATGTGCGGCGAACGACATTGGATGACAATAGCCGGTTCGTCAACGTCGCCTGGCATCCGTATCGCCTGGCATCCGTCCGGGAAGCAGGGACAATCGTGGAGGTTATCGTCATGGCAAGAGGCATCAATCACTACATCGGCGGACGCGAGGTCGCCGGCACCAGCGGTCGCACCGCACCCTCCTTCAACCCGGCGACCGGCGAGGAAACCGGGCGCGTGGCGCTGGCCTCCGCCGCCGAGGTGCGCGCGGTTGTGGAGATCGCGGTCAAGGCAAGCGAGAGCTGGTCCGACACCACGCCGTTGCGCCGCGCGCGCATCCTCAACCGCTTCCTGCGTATCCTGGAAGAGCGCATCGACGAACTCGCCGCCGTCATCACCGCCGAGCACGGCAAGGTGTTGTCCGATGCCAAGGGCGAAATCCAGCGCGGCATCGAGGTGGTGGAGTTCGCCACCGGCATTCCCCAGCTTCTCAAGGGCGAGATCACCGAGAACGTCGGCACCCGTGTCGACAGCCATTCGGTACGCCAGCCGCTCGGCGTCGTCGCCGGCATCACGCCCTTCAACTTCCCGGCGATGGTGCCGATGTGGATGTTCCCCGTGGCGCTCGCCTGCGGCAACTGCTTCATCCTGAAGCCTTCGGAGCGCGACCCTTCCGCCTCGCTGCTGCTGGCGAAGTGGCTGACGGAAGCCGGCCTGCCGGACGGCGTCTTCAACGTCGTGCAGGGCGACAAGGAGGCGGTCGACGCGCTGCTCCACGATCCGGACATCCAGGCGATCAGCTTCGTCGGCTCGACGCCCATCGCGCGCTACATCTACGAGACGGCGGCGAAGACCGGCAAGCGCGCGCAGGCGTTGGGCGGCGCGAAGAACCACATGATCGTCATGCCCGACGCCGATCTCGACCAGGCTGTCGACGCGCTGATGGGCGCGGCCTACGGCTCGGCCGGCGAGCGCTGCATGGCGGTTTCGGTCGCGGTGCCGGTGGGCGAGAAAACGGCGGACGCGCTCATCGAGCGGCTCGAACCGCGCGTGCGGGCGCTGAAGATCGGTCCCGGCACCGATCCCGAGGCGGAGATGGGCCCGCTCGTCACGAAGCAGCATCTCGAAAAGGTGCGCGGCTACATCGATGCCGGTGAGGCGGAGGGCGCGAAGCTCGTCGTCGACGGGCGTGGGCTGACGCTGCAGGGCTTCGAGAACGGCTATTTCATCGGCGGCACGCTATTCGACAACGTCACCACGGACATGAAAATCTACAAGGAAGAGATCTTCGGTCCCGTGCTGGCGGTGGCGCGTGCGGACAGTTACGCCACGGCGGCGCGATGGATCAACGAGCACGAGTTCGGCAACGGCACGGCGATCTTCACGCGCGACGGCGATGCGGCGCGCGAGTTCGCGCATGCGATCAAGGTGGGCATGGTCGGCATCAACGTGCCGATCCCCGTGCCGATGGCGTTCCATTCCTTCGGCGGCTGGAAGGCGTCGCTGTTCGGCGATCATCACATGCACGGGCCGGAGGGCGTGCGCTTCTACACGCGCCTGAAAACCATCACCTCGCGCTGGCCGACCGGCATCCGCGCCGGCAGCGAGTTCGTCATGCCCACGCTGGGGTAAGAAACCGCAACATATTGACACGGTGGGGCGGAAAGCGCAAGCGCCCCGCCGCTGTTTCGCCTTGCAAGCGTGTCTTGCTCCGCGTAGGGTGAGCCACCCTGCGTGTGGGAGGCGCCCGATGATTGCGCATGATCGCGATGTGGTACGGATAGGGGCTCTGGAACTCCGTTTCGTAGTCGATGAAACCACGGGGTCCGGCAGCCTTGTTGCCTTCGAGTTCGTCATTCCGCCGAACGCCCGTGTCCCGGCGCCGCACTTTCACCAGGACGTCGATGAGATGATCTACGCCTTGGACGGGATCACCACCTCGACACTCGACGGGCAGCGTCATGAGCTGAGGACGGGGGAAAGCCTGTTCGTTCCCCGGGGCAGCACGCACACGCACGAGAACCTGCATGACGAGACGGCGCGGTCGCTCGTGGTGCTGACGCCGGGCCTGATCGGCAGACGCTATTTCGAGGAAATCGCGGCTGAAGTGAACGTGCCGGGCAAGCCCGATCTCGCCAGAATCAAGGAAATCATGCTCCGGCACGGCCTCGTTCCCGCCTGATGCCGCTGCCGGCGTGACGCGATGTCAGGCCGGCAGGGAGTGCGGAAAGGATGTCCGATTCAACGGCCGGTCTTGACGCGCGTCCACAGCCGCGTGACGGTGCGCTGGGTGCGGTCGTCATAGGCGGTGTTGGTGAACAGGCGCTTCAGCGTCTCGTCGTCGGGATAGATGCCCGGGTTGTCGCGCACGGCTGGCGCGACGAGAGGACGGGCGGCGAGGTTGCCGCTGGCGAAGGAGACGAAGCTCGCGTTCTTCGCCGCGATCTCCGGCCGGTTCAGGAAGTCGAGGAAGGCGCGCGCCTCCTCCGGATGCGGTGCATCGGCGGGAATGGCGAGGTTGTCGAACCATATCATGGCGCCCTCGTGCGGTAAGACGTAATTGATCTCGACACCGTTCCCCGCTTCCTTCGCGCGGGTTGCCGCCTGCAGGATGTCGCCCGAGTAGCCGACCGCGACGCATATGTCGCCGTTGGCGAGCGCGTTAATGTATTCCGACGAGTGGAACTTCTGGATGAAGGGCCGTGCCGCGATGAGAACGTCGGCGGCCTTCTGCAGGTCCTTCGCGTCCTTGGAATCGGGATTGAGGCCGAGGTAGTTCAGCACCGTGGGAAACATGTCCTCCGGCGAATCCAGCACATAGATACCGCAGTCCTTGAGCTTTTCCGCCACTTCCGGCTTCAGCGCGAGGTCCCAGGTGTTGAGCACGGCGTCGGCACCGAGGCGCTCGCGCACCTTGGCGACGTTCACGCCGATGCCGGTGGTGCCCCACATGTAGTTGATGGCGAACTGGTTGCCGGGGTCGAACACCGCAAGGCGCTCGGCGATCTCCGGCCACAGGTTCTTCGTGTTGGGGATCTTTTCCGGCTCCATCTTCTGGAACACGCCGGCCTTGATCAGCCGCTGCAGGAACGGTCCCGACGGCCCGACGACGTCGTAGCCGGATTTGCCGGTGAGCAGCTTGGTCTCGACGATCTCGTTGTTGTCATAGGTGTCGTAAACGACCTTGATGCCGGTTTCCCTGGTGAACGCATCGAGGGTGTCGGGGTCGATATAGTCCGACCAGTTGTAGACGTGCACCGTCTTCTGCTGGGCGGCGGCGGGGCCGGCGAGCATGAGGAGGGCGAGCGAGGCGCCGGCGGCAAGCCTGGTTGCAGCTTTGGCATTGAAGAGTGAGGCAATGGTGCGGATCATATCCGGCTTTCTCCCGTCTTGCGAAAGTTCCAGCCACACTGACGTGTTGCTTCGACACTGATGGAACGATCCGGATACCTTATTTGCCGAGCTTGGCAATGATATAAAGGCTTGTCGAGAATTTGCGCGGGCCAACACAACAGTCGCCCGCATGCCGCCTTGCGGGCCGGAGCGGGGAGGTGGGACGGCACGGCATGCTGAAACGGGGCGGGGGCCGCCGTGCCGTCTTTCCACACGTGGGAGCGCGGCCCGCCGATATCAAGCGGTAGCCGGGCAATGGCCTGCATTTCGTCCTGGTCACGCGCCGGACGACCAGTGATAGGCACCGAGGGCTTTTCCCCTGATCGAGTCGGCGAGACCGACGCCCAGCACGGCCAGCATTTCGTCGTGCTCCCACGTGGCGAGGTGACGCTCGAACCAGTTGCCGTCGACGCTGTCCTGCGGCATCTCGCCGAGGGGGATGGAGATGAGGATGTCCTTCACCCACCCCTTGAGCCGGGCGATCTGGCGCTTTGCCACGTCCTTCGGTATATGCTCCAGCACATCGCCGGCAATGGCGAACGTCGGGCGCGGAACGATGCTGCCGAAGTCGAGGTACAGGACGTCGGCGACGATCAACAGATCGTACTTCGACCGCAGGTCAAACCGTTCGATATAAGGGGCCCAGGCTTCGATGCCGGTCCAGTGCGAGCTGAAATGCGGGCGCATCAGCTTCGCATATGTTCCGGCGCCTGCGCCGATGTCGATGACGCCAGCCGGGCGGATCGCCAGATACTTGTCGAGCATCCAGTCCTTATGCTCGGAATAGGAGTATGGCATCGCGCAAACCTGTCGCTTGACGGTGACGGCATGATAGTGACGGCGTGGTTCTGAAAGCCGGCCGGCCTTGCCGCCCGGATACCATACCGGCAAAGCGTCCCTCCGCAACCGTCATGCTGCCGCGGGGGCTTCTGAGGCAGGCGGCCGGGCGTCATCGCGGTTCCTCCTTCGTCACGGCTGCGGGGAGCCGGGGCCGGGCGTGGAGCCGCGAACGATGCAGGTCGCCTGCAGCACGATCCGGCGTGCGGCGGCGGCCGGATTGGCGCCGCGGTCGAACAGCATCGCCATGGCGTTGCGGCCGATCTCCTCGACGGGCTGCTCCATCACCGTGATGCCGGCGCCCACCAGCTCCGTCCACGGCTCGTTGTCGAAACCCGCAAGGCCGATATCCGCCGGAATGTGGATGCCGGCCCGCAGCAGGGCGCGCGCCACGCCGAGCAGCATCAGCCCGTTGCTGGCGAGGATGGCTTCCGGGCGCTCCGGCGTGGCGAGGAGGTCCGCGACACACTGTTCCGTCGCGGTTCCGCCGTGGTCCAGAAAGGTCGCAGCCGGCACGAGGCCCAGCCGGCGCATGGCCGCCTCGTAGCCGCCGCGCCGTTCCACCCCGGTGGTGCTCGCCGCGCCGAACAGGCCCACGATCCGCCTGTAGCCGCGCCCGTGCAGATGCTCGACGAGCGCCGCCGCTGCCCGGGCGTTATCCAGCACCACCGCGTCGTGCAGCACGGTCGGCGCGGAGCGGTCGATGAGCACGACCGGAAAGGCGTGGCGGCTGACCGCGACTTTCGGCGCGGTGTGGCGCGTGGGCGCGAAGATCACGCCGGTCACCCGCTCCTCCTCCATCAGGCGCAGGTACATCGCTTCCTTTTCCGGGTTCTCGTCCGTGTTGCAGAGGATGACGCGCAGACCGTGGGCGAAGGCCACGTCCTCCACCGCGCGGCTTACGGCGGTGAAGAAGGGGTTGCGGATGTCCGCCACGATGAGGCCGATGGTGCCGCTCTCGCGCGAGCGCAGGCGCCGCGCCGCGAGATTGGGGCGATAGCCCGTCGCCCGCACCGCTTCCTCCACCCGCGCGCGCATCTCGGCATCGACCGGTTTGCCGGAGAGCGCGCGCGACACGGTGGCGGGGGAAACGCCGGCCATCGCGGCTACCAGCTTGATGCCTACCTTCGCCATGGAAAACGTTTCCTCGTCCTTCCCGGATCGCCTCAGGAATCAGTTAGCACCTTATGGCCTTTCTTCATAGCCGGCACGATAGCTGGTTGACATCGAAATGAGAAAACGTTTTCTTGTCAGGATAAGGTAGCAAAATCCGATAATATAACGAGCCCGGGGAGAAGACGCCGCCATGACTGTCAACGCTGCATCGTTCCTGCCGCGCGAGCTGATACGGCTCGGGGCGCGGCCCGCCGACAAGGCGTCGGCCATCGGGGAGGCGGCCCAGCTTCTCGTCGGCGGCGGCTGTGTGGAGCCCGGCTACGGCGAAAGCATGATTGGCCGCGAGGCGGTCGCCAACACATATCTCGGGTCAGGGGTCGCCATTCCGCACGGGCTGGGCGAGGACCGGCATCTGGTGCGGCGCGATGGCATCGCCGTGCTGCAGATCCCGGAAGGGCTCGAATGGAATCCCGGCCAGACGGTGCGTCTGGTCGTCGGCATCGCCGCCCGTTCGGACGGGCATATCGCCATCCTGCGTCGCCTGACGGGCCTCATTCAGGACGAGGCCTTGCTCGAACGGCTCTGCACCACCACGGACGCGGGCGACATTGCCCGGGCGCTGCTGGACGACGCCGGACCTGCCGCCACTGCCGCGCCGCCAGCCTCCGACCTGCCGGCGCGGATTGAGTGGACGGTGGCTTATCCGGCCGGGCTGCATGCGCGGCCCGCGAGCGCCTGGGTCGACGCCGCGAAGGCGATCGGTGCGCCGCTGCGCATCCGCCACGGCGGCGAAAGCGCGGATGCGCGCAATCTCGTGGCGCTGCTGCGGCTGGGACTGAAGGCGGGCGACAGCATTGTCGTCTCCACCGCTGCCGGCGATAATGCGGAAGCCGCGCTGGCGCGGTTCCGTGCCGTCCTCGACGGTCTTACGCCGGGCGAGAAGGAGCAGGCCGAGCGCGCCGCGCGCAGGATGAAGGCCAACGCGCGCGGCTGGAAGCCGGCGACGGCACTCGTGCCCCTCGTCGCGATGCCGGCAAGCCCCGGCCTCGCTATCGGCCGCGTGTACCGGCTTTCCGCCCGCGCGGCGGCGGTGCCCGACATCCCCGTGAGCCTCGGCGAGGGCGCGGCCCTGCTCGACATGGCGATCACGCGCACCCGCCTGCAGATGAAGGCGCTGGTCGACGACACCGGCCGGCGGTTGGGGGCAGACGACGCGGCGATCTTCCGGGCGCAGGCCGGCCTGCTCGACGACACCGATCTCATTACGCTCACCTGCCAGTCGATGGTCGCCGGCCACGGCGTCGCCTGGTCGTGGCACAAGGCCGTCGAGGACATGGCGAACAGCCTCGCCGCGCTCGGCAACCCGGTGCTGGCGGCACGCGCGGCGGATCTGCGCGATGTCGGCCGGCGCGTGCTAGGCCAGATCGACCCCGCCCTGGACGCCGGCTCCATCGCCGATCTGCCGGAAGGCGAGACGATCATCGTCGCGCCCGATCTGTCGCCGTCCGATACGGCGGCCCTCGATCCCGGCCGCGTCGCAGGCCTCGCGACGGCGCACGGCGGGCCGACTTCGCATACCGCGATCCTGGCGCGAACGCTCGGCCTGCCCGCCGCCGTGGCGGCCGGCTCCGCGCTGCTCGATGCGCAGCCCGGCACGCTGATGATCGTCGACGGCGACGCGGGTCTCATCTATCCCGATCCGGCGGAGGAGGACATCCGCTCGGCGCGGGACTGGATCGCCGCGCTCGCCGGCAAGCGCGCGGCACAGGAGGCCGAGCGGCAGCTGCCTGCCCGCACCGTTGACGGCCATGTGCTCGCCGTTGGCGCCAACGTCAACCGCCCGGCGCAGGTGCCGCTCGCGCTGGGCCAGGGCGCGGAGGGCGTGGGCCTGATGCGCACCGAGTTCCTGTTTCTCGAACGTGGCGACACGCCTTCGGAGGACGAGCAGTTCGAGACCTATCGCGGCATGATCGAGGCGCTGGAGGGGCGGCCGCTGATCGTGCGCGCGCTCGACATTGGCGGCGACAAGCAGGTTGCGCATCTCGCGCTGCCGCGCGAGGACAATCCCTTCCTCGGCGTGCGGGGCGCGCGGCTGCTGCTGCGCCGGCCCGACCTGCTGGAGCCGCAGCTCAGGGCGCTCTATCGTGCCGCGCGCGAGGGCGGCGACCTCTGGATCATGTTCCCGATGATCACCGCCATCGCCGAGGTAACCGCGCTCCGCCAGCACTGCGAGCGCATCCGTGCCGCACTCGACGCGCCCGCCGTGCCGCTCGGCATCATGATCGAGGTGCCGGCGGCGGCGGTGCAGGCCGATCTGCTCGCCGCGCATGTCGATTTCTTCTCCATCGGCACCAACGATCTCACCCAGTATACGCTGGCCATCGACCGGCAGAATCCGGAGCTGGCGGGCGAGGCCGACAGCCTGCATCCCGCCGTCTTGCGGCTGATCGATGCCACGGTGAAGGGGGCGGCGGCGCATCGCCGCTGGGTCGGCGTCTGCGGCGGCATCGCCGGCGATCCGTTCGGCGCAACCCTGCTCGCGGGCCTCGGCGTCGCGGAACTATCGATGACGCCGCGCGATATCCCGGCAGTGAAGGCGCGGCTGCGGGCCGGCCGGCAGGCAGATTTCGCGGCGCTGGCGGCCCGCGCGCTGGCGCTGGACAACGCGGCGGAGGTGCGCGCACTCGACGCCGGTATCCAGGGAGAGGCATCATGAGCATCATCACCGTCACGCTCAACCCCGCCATCGATCAGACCGTGACACTCGACAGGCTGACGCGCGGCGTCGTGAACCGGGCCTCGTCCGTGCGTCTCGACGCAGGCGGCAAGGGTTTCAATGTGGCTTCCTGCCTTGCCGACTGGGGCGTGCGCGCCGTCGTCACCGGGCTGCTCGGCGCCGAGAATCCGGAGGTTTTCGAGGCGCTGCTGCACCGCAAGGGCCTTGAGGACCGCTTCGTGCGCATCGCCGGCGCGACGCGCACCAACATCAAGCTCGTTGACCGCGAGGAAACGACCGACATCAACCTGCCGGGCTTCACCGCGACGCCGGAGGCGCTCGGCCGCGTCGAGGCGGAGATCGCCGCGCTTGCCACCCGTTCCGCGCTGACGGTGGTCGGCGGCAGCCTGCCGCCCGGCACGGCGGCGGACCATTATGCCACCGTGCTGGCGGGGCTCGCGGCCACCGGCACCTGTGCCATCCTCGACACGAGCGGTCCGGCGCTGGCGGCGGCGCTCGCGGGCACCGTGCGGCCCTACGCAATCAAGCCCAACCTCGCGGAACTCACCGAACTGACGGGCAAGAGCTGCGAAAGCCTGTCCGACGTCGCGGCGGCGGCAGTGGCGCTCTGCCGCACCGGCATCGCGCTCGTCGTCGTCTCCATGGGCGCGGAGGGCGCGCTTTTCGTCACGGCGGGCGGGATCCTCCGGGCGCTGCCGCCGCCTGTGACCGGCATCGGCAGCACGGTTGGCGCGGGCGATGCCATGGTTGCCGGCATCGTCGCCGCCCTGCGGGAGGGCGGCGACATCGAGCGCATCGCCCGGCTCGGCACGGCGTTTGCCGTCGGCAAGCTCGGGCTCGCCGGCCCGAACCTGCCGGGGCGCGAGGCAGTCGAGGCGCTGGCGGCACGCACGGGCATCGAGAGTGTGGCGACGGAGGAAGGGGCGCCATGAGGAAAATCTGGACCACCATCGATAGCGCGGACGACAGTGTCGCGGCGGTTCTGGCGGCCGAGGCGCTGCGGACCGCCGCCCGGACGCGCGGGCAGGAGATGGACGTCGAGGTGCGCCGCGGCGATGCCGTGCTGCGCACGCTCGATCCGAGCGGCATGGAGCCCGCCGACGTCTGGCTCTCCATCGGCGACAGGGCGGCCGACGATCCCCGTTTCGCCGCGCTGCCGCGCGTTCGCGGCAGCATCGCCGACGTGCTGACCGACCCCGGTGCGATTCTCGACCGCCTCGGCGGCGCGGCACAGCCGGCGGAAAAGCCGGAGCAAGCGACCGGGGAACCGGCGCGGGACAGCCGCCGCATCGTCGCTGTCACCTCCTGCCCGACGGGTATCGCTCACACCTTCATGGCCGCGGAGGGGCTGACGCAGGCGGCGCGGGCGCTCGGCTACGACATCCGCGTCGAGACGCAGGGATCGGTGGGCGCCGGCACGCCGCTGACGGACGCGGAGATCGCCGCCGCCGACATCGTGTTGATTGCCGCCGACCGGGAGGTGGATCGCGGGCGTTTCGCCGGCAAGCGGGTTTTCGCTTCTGGCACGAAGCCCGCGATCACGGACGCCAGGGCGCTGATCGCGCGGGCGTTCACGGACGCGCAGATGCAGACGGGCAGCGCGGATGAGGTTGTCGCGGAAGGCACCGCCGCCTCCACGGGCAGCGGCGGGCCCTATAAGCATCTGATGACCGGTGTTTCCTTCATGCTGCCCTTCGTGGTGGCGGGCGGTCTGCTGATCGCGCTCGCCTTCGCCTTTGGCGGCATTTACGCCACCGACGAATCGCAGGGCGGCACGCTGGCGCATGCGCTTTTCACCATCGGCGCGACCGGCGCCTTCACGCTGATCGTGCCGGCGCTCGCCGGCTATATCGCCTATTCCATCGCCGACCGGCCGGGCATCGCGCCGGGCATGATCGGCGGGCTGCTCGCGGCGAATCTGGGCGCGGGCTTTCTCGGCGGTATCGCGGCGGGCTTCATTGCCGGCTACGGCGTCGCGGGCCTCAACCGGCTGATCCGGCTGCCGAAGACCCTGCAGGGGCTGAAGCCGGTGCTGATCCTGCCGCTGCTCGGCGCGCTGCTCACCGGCCTGCTGATGATCTATGTCGTCGGCGCGCCCGTCGCGGCGCTTCTCGCCTTCCTGACGGACTGGCTGCGCGGCATGCAGGGCAGCAGCGCCGTCCTGCTCGGCATGCTGCTCGCCGGGATGATGGCGGTCGACATGGGCGGGCCGGTCAACAAGGCGAGCTACGCCTTTTCCACCGCCTTGATATCGAGCCATATCTACGCACCCATGGCGGCGACGATGATCGGGGGCATGACGCCGCCGCTCGCCCTCGCGCTGGCGACGCGCCTCTTTCCGAACCGCTTCACGAAGGAGGAACGCGAGGCGGGCGGGGCGGCCGCCGTGCTTGGCCTTGCCTTCGTCACCGAGGGCGCCATTCCCTTCTGCGCGCGTGATCCGCTGCGCGTCATTCCCTCGTTGATCGCGGGTTCGGCGGTGGCGGGCGCGCTCTCGATGGCGGTGAACGCGGAGCTGAAGGTGCCCCATGGCGGCGCCTTCGTGCTGGCCGTGCCCGGCGCTGTGACGCATCTCGGCGGCTACGTCGCCGCGCTGGTGGCCGGCACCGTGGTGAGCGCCCTGCTGCTCGGCTTCGTCAAGAAACCGGTCGTCGCAGCCGCGTGAGAGGCCGTGCGGGCAGGAGGTGTTCACGCCGGGCGGTTCGCTCTATGATCCCGCCTGCTTCGCGTTCCGGCAGGCCGAACACCGGCCGGAACGACCCACAAGGACAGCCATTCGTCATGCCGCGTACCGCCACCGTCTTTTCCGGTTTCCTTCTCCTGCTGATCGGTTGCATTCTTTTCATCGGGGTGAGCGTGTCGCCGGCGCTGACGGCGACGGATCCCGTGCCCCTGAACCAGAGGCTCGATACGCTGCGGTCCGCGCTGGAGCAGACGGACAAGGAGCTGGAGGCCGACGGACGAACCGATGCCGACCTGTCGCGCCTGCGCCAGTCCGTCGAGGACGCTCGTGTCGATATTCTCGCGATCATCGACGAACTGACGCCGCGAGCCGCGGCGCTGAATGCGCAGCTTGAGCAGCTCGGCGCCAAGCCGGAGCAAGGCGCGCAACCGGAAAGCGAGAACATCGCCAGCGAACGCGCGGACAAAAGCGCCGCGCTCGCCGAACTGAACGCCGGCGTCAAGCTCGCCGAAACATTGATGGTGCAGGCGAACCAGATATCGACACGGATCAGCGACCTGCGGCGCACGGCCTTCGCCCGATCCCTGTTCGCGCGCAGTTCCAGCCTCTGGAACCCTTCGCTATGGCGGATGGCGGGCGAGGCACTGCCTGGCGATCTTTACGTCATGAACCGGGCGTTCGGAAACTGGGGCGCGGACCTGCTGCGCCGCTTTCAGGAGGGCGGGCTGGGTTATGTCGTCGCGGCGGCCGTCGTCGGCGTGCTGCTGCACTGGCTGCGGCTGCGGGTGCTGCCGCGCCTGACATGGCGCGATCCGGACATAACGGAGCCGAGCCGGCTGGAGAAGGTGCTTAAGGCGCTGGGGATCACGCTCGCGCGGTCGGTTCCCATGGCGGGCGCCAACCTCGTGCTTTACCTGGCGCTCCAGTCGGAAAACCTGCTCGGCGGGCGCATCGCGCCCGTCATCTCGTGGTTTCTGTTCGGCATCGTCTTCCTCGTGTTCATGCGTGCGCTCTCCGATGCGCTCTTCGCCCCCGATCTGACGGCCTGGCGGCTGTTCGAGGTTGACGATGAAACCGCCCGTCATCTGTCCAGCGTCACCAACCTGGGCACCATCGTCATCCTCACCGGCACGGTCGCCCAGGCGGTGGTGGCGGCCATTGGGGCTGGCCTGCCGCTCGTCGTGCTCACGGACGGCGTCTGGGCGCTCACGGTCGCGGGGTTGATGGTCTGGGCGCTGCGGGGGCTGAAGCGGCCGGAGCCGTCGGACACCGACGACTTCGGCCCGTATGTATCGCCGGAAGCGGATTATCAGGGCATCGTGGTCGCCATCTCGTGGCTGGCGGTGCTTGCGATCGTGCTGGCGGTGACGATCGGCTACATCGCCTTCGCGTCGTTCATCGTCGGCCAGATTGTCTGGATCCTGAGCGTGCTGGGGCTTTATTTCCTGCTGCGCGTCTTCGTCGAGGAGCTTGTCGAGAAGCTGCCGGGGCGCCATTCCCGCGCGTCGCTTTTCCTGCAGACGAACATCGGGCTGCGCCGCCGCGCCGTGGAGCAGCTCAGCGTGATCACGGCCGGCATCCTCAAGATCGTGCTGCTCGGCGTCGTCGTGTTGCTGATCATCGCGCCGTGGGGCATGGAAACGAACGATCTCTACACGTCGTTCCACGCGGTGCGGGTGGGCTTCAGCATCGGCGAGATCTCGATCTCGCCCATCGACATCATGACCGCCGCGCTGACTTTCGCGGTCATGATGGCGGTGACGCACGCGCTGCAGCGCTGGCTGGAGAACAAGTATCTGCCAACGACGGGCTTCGACGCAGGCATCCGCAATTCCATCCGCACGGCGGTCGGCTATGTCGGCTTCTTCCTCGCCGTGGCGCTGGCCAGCACGCAGCTCGGCCTCAGCCTCAGCCGCATTTCGCTCGTCGCCGGCGCGCTGTCGGTCGGTGTCGGCTTCGGCCTGCAATCGGTGGTGAACAACTTCGTCTCCGGCCTCATCCTGCTGTGGGAGCGCCCGATCCGGGTGGGGGACTGGGTCGTCGTCGGCTCGGACCAGGGCTATGTCAGGCGCATCAACGTGCGCGCGACCGAGATCGAGACATTCGACCGTGCCTCCGTCATCGTGCCGAATTCCAACCTCGTGTCGGGCGTCGTCAAGAACTGGCTGCACAGCGGCCGGACGGGGCGCATCACGATTTCGGTCGGCGTCGCCTACGACTCCGACGAGGACGAGGTGCGCCGCGTGATGACGGATTGCGCGAAGGCGCATCCGTCCGTCATGAAGCACCCCGAGCCCGTCGCCTTCCTGATGGAGTTCACGGACACCAAGATGCGGTTCGACATGCTGTGCTTCATCGGCAATATCCAGGAATCGCTGACCGTCACCAGCCAGCTCAATCTCGCCGTGCTGAAGCAGTTGCGCGCGCTGGGCTACGTCCCGCCGCGGCCGCTTGCGCCTGAAACGTGGCACGTCGGCGGCGCCGCTCCGGCTGTGACGCCTGTAGGGGCGCCGAAACTGCCGCCGGAAAGTCCGGACGCCTCCTGACTTTTCAGGCGCCCGCTTCCCTCTCGATGAGGGCGCGCTTGCGCTCCACGCCCCAGCGGTAGCCGGAGAGCGCGCCGTCGGTCCTCACCACGCGGTGGCAGGGAATGGCGACCGCGATGGCGTTGGCGCCGCAGGCTTGCGCGACGGCCCGCACGGCAGCGGGCTTGCCGATGCGCCGGGCAATCTCCGCGTAGCTCGCCGTCTCGCCGGGCGGAATGTCGCGCAGCGCCTGCCAGACGCGCTGCTGGAAGGCGGTGCCGCGTATGTCGAGCGGCAGGTCGAGGCCGAGGCGCGGCGCCTCGACGAAGCCGACCACCCGGGCGACGAGCTGCTCGAACGCGCCGTCGCCGCCGATCAGGTTGGCATTGGGGAAGCGGTCCTGAAGGTCGCGCACCAGCGCGTCGGGATCGTCTCCCAGCGTGATGGCGCAGATGCCCCTGCCGCTGCAGGCGACGAGAATCGCCCCGAGGGAGCACTCGCCAACGGCAAAACGGATGTCGGCGTCCCTGCCACCTTGCCTGAACGCGGTCGGCGTCATGCCCAGCACCTCGTCGGATCGTTCATAGAAACGGCTGCTCGAATTGAAGCCGGCGTCGTAGATCGCGCCCGTCACGCTGGTCCTGTCGTTGGCAAGCCCCTGCCGCACCCGCTCCGCCCGCCGCGCAGCCCCGTAGGCCTTCGGCGTCAGGCCGGTGGCGGCCCTGAACAGGCGATGGAAGTGGAAAGCGCTCACGCCCACGGCGGCCGCGAGCGCTTCCAGCTTCGGCGGCTCCTCGGCTTCCTCGATCAGCCGGCAGGCGCGGGCAACCACCGCGGCCTCGGCCTCGGCCGGCGACGGCCCATCCGGGCGGCAGCGCCGGCAGGGGCGGTAGCCCGCTGCCTCGGCATCGGCGCAGGTGGCGTAGAAGCTGACGTTTCCGGGGTTGGCCGTGCGCGACGGGCAGGAGGGGCGGCAGTAGACGCCGGTTGTCCTGACCGCGTAGACGAACGTGCCGTCGGCGGCTCCGTCACGGCCGACGACGGCGGGCCAGCGCGGGTCCCGCTCCGTCACGGCCGCCCGTTGCGTGGCGGGTCTCATCCTGACAGGGGTCATCCTGCTTTTCCTTGCATTGTGTCCTGTCACGACAATGCGGCCGTCGCCGCGCTGGCGCACTCCGGTCCTTGCTCTCGAATCCGGACGGCGGGACCGTCGATCGGCGGCACAAGCATATTGTGCTTATAGTGCCGCCGAGATTGGAAGTAAATTAAACGGCTGCCGTGCCATCATCTTCCCCAAAGCGAATGAACCGTCCCGGCCTGTCACGCGGGGCACGGCGGACAGCAGAGGGCGAAAACGTGATTGGGCGGGGGCATTCCGTAGCAGTTTATTCCGGCAGCATTCGTTCCGTGCCGGTGCGGTCGTGACCGCCTCGGCCCCGGCGGCGGCCTCCCGCTATCCGCAGGGAGCGGCGGCGCTCGCGCCGATCATCACGGGCGCGCTCATCCTGCAGGTCGCCGGCACCGCCATCCATACCTACGTGCCCCTCTACATGGCGCTGGCGGACCGCGCGCCCTTCATGATCGGCCTCGTGGGCGCGGGTTATTCGGCGGGGTTTCTGGTCGGCTGTTTCACGATTCCCGCGCTGATCCGCCGTGTGGGCCACATCCGCGCCTTTGCGGTCTTCGCGGCGGTGCAGGCGGCCGTGACGCTTTGCCTCGCGCTGACGCCCGTCGATCTGTGGACCGTGCTGCGGTTCGTGGTGGGGGCGGCCTCGGCGGGCCATTTCGTCTGCATCGAAAGCTGGATCAGCGGCCAGGCGGAGCCCGCCCGGCGCGGCCGCATATTCGGCCTTTACCAGATGCTGAACCGGCTGGCGCTGATTCTGTCGCAGGTTGCTGTCGGCTATCTGGCCCTGCGGATGGAGAGCATGTTCATGCTGGCGAGCATCGCCTTCTCGCTGGCGCTGGTGCCGGTGGCGCTGACCAAGGCGCGCAGTCCCGACACGCCGCCGCTCGTTTCCGTCAACCTGCGCGCACTGTGGCGCGATGCGCCGACCGCCGTGGGAGGCTGTCTTTACGTGGGTCTCGTCGGCGGAGCGCTGAGCTATGTGGCGCCTGCCTACGGTATCATGATCGGCCTCGACAGGGAGGGTGCCATCCTGCTGACGGTGGCCTCGCAGGTGGGGGCGCTCGTGATGCAATGGCCGATGGGTCTGTTCGCCGATCGCATCGATACGCGCAACGTCATGCTCGCCTCCGTCGGCCTCGCCCTTGCCGCGTCGGCGGCGACGCTGTGGGCCGTGCATCACGACGTGCCCCATCTGTTGTGGGTCATGACAGGCCTGTTCACGCTCGTGGGCGCGGGCAGCATGCCGATCTATGCGATTTCCGTCACCCACGCCTACCGGCATATCGAGCAGGATCAGGCGGTGTCGCTTTCCGCGGCGCTGCTTTTCCTGTGGGCGGCGGGCGCCAGTGCCGGGCCGCTGCTGGCGAGCGCGCTGATGCAGATCGTGGGGCCGCACGGTCTGCTCGGCTACATCGTCGGGCTGTCGGCGCTGATGCTGGTTTTCCTCGGATATCGCATTGCCAGGAAGACTTCGCCCGGCCGCCCGGCCGCCGAGGATGGCATCGGCGCGGGAGCTGTGCCGGATGTCGGGCCGCGGCATTGATGCCGCCGGCACCTTATCGCCCGATGGCATAGGCTTGCATCAGGCGGGGTGTGGCGGCTGCGCGCAACAGGCCGTCGGCGTCCCGGCGCGCAGCCGTGACGCGGCCGATGCTCCATGCCGGCGCGACATTGAGCCCATGGCCGCGCGCCCGCAGCGCCGCAAGAACGTCGGCACCCGCCGTTTCCTCGATCGTCAGATCGCCCGGCTTGCAGGTGCGCGGATGGAAGGAGGCCGGGAAATGCGCCGTGTGGAACAGCGGCATGTCGATCGTCTGCTGAAGGTCGAAATGCCCGTGCACGTAGCGCAGGAAGAAGGCGAGCTGCCACTGGTCCTGCTGATCGCCGCCGGGCGTGCCGAAGGCGAGCGTCGGCCGTCCGTCATATAGCGCGAGCGAGGGCGTGAGCGTGGTGCGCGGCCGCTTGCCGGGCGCGAGCGACGTGGGCAACCCCGGCTCCAGCCAGAACATCTGCGCGCGGGAATTGAGGCAGAAGCCGAGCCCCGGCACCACCGGCGAGGATTGCAGCCAGCCGCCGGAGGGAGTGGCCGACACCATGTTGCCGTCCCGGTCGATGACATCGAGATGGACGGTGTCGCCGCGTCGCGCCGTCAGATGCGCCATGGTCGGCTCGTAAACCGCGCCGCCCTCCATCTGCGCCAGCATCCGCGTGGTGTGCGCGTGCTGTTCCTCGAAGCCGGGCAGGCGGCCCGGCCGCAGCAGCAGGGAGGCGTCATCCGCGATCAGCCGGCGGCGCTCGTCGTTGTAGGTGTCGGACAGCAGGCGGTCGAGCGGCACGTCCGCGAAGGCGGGATCGCCGTAATAGACCTCGCGGTCGGCGAAGGCGAGCTTCATCGCCTCGACAACCGTGTGGATGAAGCGTTCGCCGGCGGGATCCATATCCGCGAGATCGATGCCCTTCAACAGCGCGAGCGCCTGCAACAGCACCGGCCCCTGGCCCCACGGGCCGGTCTTCGCCACCGTCCAGCCGTGGTAGTCGTAGGTTTGCGGCGCCTCGACGGTCGCGCGCCAGCCGGCGAGATCGTCAGCGTTCAGAACGCCCTTATGACGCGCGCCGCTCGCGTCCATGACCTCGGCGGTGGCCAGATAGGCCTGTATCGCCTCGGCGACGAAGCCGCGATAGAAGGCGTCTCGCGCGGCCTCGATGCCCGCCTCGCGTCCGGGCCGGGCCTCGGCCTCGGCGACGATGCGCCGCCACGTGGCCGCGAGCGCCGGATTGCGGAAGTCGGATCGCGGCGCGGGCGCGTTGCCGCCAGGCAGCCACGTTTCGTAAGAGGTCGGCCATTCCCGCCGGAAGAAGTCGCCCAGTTGCGCAATGGCGGCGCTGACCTGCGGCAGCACGGGATGGCCCTGGCCGGCATAATAGATGGCGGGCTCCAGCACGTCGCGCACGGTCATGGTGCCGTAGTCGCGCAGCATCAGCATCCATCCGTCGAAGGAGCCCGGAATCACGGTGGCGAGCAGGCCGTCGCCGGGAATCAGCGACAATCCCTGCGCGCGGTAGTGGTCCATGGTGGCGCCGGCGGGGGCGGTGCCCTGCGCGCAGAGAACCTCCACCCTGTCGCGCTTGCGGGAGTAGAAGATGGCGGGCAGATCGCCGCCGGGGCCGTTCAGATGCGGCTCCACCACCTGCAGTGTCAGGCCGGTGGCGATGGCGGCGTCGAAGGCATTGCCGCCGCGTTCGAGAATGCTCATGCCGACAGCCGACGCGATCCAGTGCGTCGATGTCACCACGCCGAAACGGCCGAGGATTTCGGGGCGAGTGGTGAATGTGGCCATTGCGCTTTCCCTTTCCCGCCGATGCGGAGGCGTCATTCGTGGGCGAATTGTTCCACGATCTTCGCATTCTGCTTCAGATTGTCCAGCCAGCCCGGATCAAGCTGCGGTACGGACGATATCAGGAGCTGCGAATAGGGATGCCGCGCGCCGCCGTCAAGCTGGCCTGGCAGCAGCTGCTCCACCTTGCGCCCGCCGTACATGACGACGACCTCGTCGCAGATGGCGCGCACGGTGTTGAGGTCGTGGCTGATGAAGATGTACGACAGGCCGAGTTCCCGCTGAAGCTCCTGAAGCAGCTCCGTCACGGCCGCCGCCACCACGGTGTCGAGCGCCGAGGTAATCTCGTCGCAGAGCACCACGGACGGGTCGGCCGCCAGCGCGCGGGCGAAGTTGACGCGCTGCTTCTGCCCGCCGGACAGTTCCCCCGGCAGGCGGTTCTTCAGCGCGCGCGGCAGGCGGACCATGTCCATCAGCTCATCGATGCGCCTGTTGCGCGCCGCGCCGCGCGTGCCGTGGTAAAAGGTCAGCGGCCGTCCCAGAATGTCGCTGACGGAGCGCGCGGGGTTCAGCGCCGTGTCGGCGAGCTGGAACACGATCTGCACATGGCGCAATTCCTCCTTGCTGCGCTTGCTGGCGAGCCCGGGCAGCGCCTTGCCGTTGAACAGCACCTCGCCGCGCGCGGGTGGCAGCAGGCCGGCGATCACGCGCGCGAGCGTGCTCTTGCCGCAGCCCGATTCCCCGATCACGCCCAGATTGCTGCCGCGCTTCAGGGTGAAGCTTACGTCGTTCACCGCCAGCATGACGGGCAGACCGTCCTGCCCCGGTGCGCCGTAGCCGGCGCTGAGGTTCCGCGCTTCGAGCACCGGCGCGTCGGCGCTGTCGGCGGCCGCGCGGTCGTGGCGCACCGGCTCATAAGCGGCGATCAGGGTTTTCGTGTAGGGATGCGCGGGCGCATGGAGGATCTGCCGGGTATCGCCCGCCTCCTGCACCTCACCGTTGCGCAGCACGAGGATGCGGTCGGCGATCTGCGCCACCACGGCGAGGTCGTGGGAGACATAGACACCGGCGATCCGCTTGCCTTGCATCACCTTCTTGAAGGCGCGCAGCACCTCGATCTGGGTGGTGACGTCGAGCGCCGTCGTCGGTTCGTCGAAGATGACGACCTTCGGCTCGCCGATGAGCGCCATGGCCGCCGCGAGGCGCTGAAGCTGCCCGCCCGAAACCTGATGCGGATAACGGTCGCCGATGGTTTCCGGGTTGGGCAGGGCGAGCGCGCGGAACAGCTCGATCGCCTTCCGCCGCGCCTCGTCCCGGCTGCCGAGCTTGTGGATCTGCGCGATCTCGATGACCTGCGTCAGGATCGTCTGCGAGGGGTTGAAGGCGGCCGCCGCGCTTTGCGGCACATAGCTTACGAGCTTGCCGCGCAGGTTTGCCCGCTCGTGCTCCGTCTGTGCCGAAACCTCGTAGCCGTCGACGAAGACGTGGCCGCCGGTGATCGCGCAGCCGTCCCGCGTGTAGCCCATCAGGGTGAGCGCCGTCGTGGTCTTGCCCGAGCCCGATTCCCCGATCAGCGCCACGATCTCGTCCGGCGCGATGCTGAAGGAAATGCCCCGGATGATCTCGACCTTGCGCCCGCTGTCCGTCACCGCCCCGACATGCAGATTCATCACTTCAACGAGGTTCTTCATCACTCACTCCGGTCGCGGATGCGGGTGGGGAGGTTATCGATCAGCATGTTCACGCTGATCGTGAGGCTGGCGATGGCTATGGAGGGCATCAGCACCGCCGGCGCGCCGAGCGCGAGGCCGGAAATGTTCTCCCGCACCAGCCCGCCCCAGTCGGCGTTGGGCGGCTGCACGCCGAGACCGAGGAAGCTCAGGCCGGAAAGCAGCAGCACGATGAAGACGAAGCGCAGGCCGAAATCGGCCATGACCGGGCCGATGATGTTGGGAAAGATCTCCTCGCGGATCAGGTAGGGCAGGCGCTCGCCGCGCGCCCGCGCCACCTTGACGTAGTCCGCCGTGTTGACGTTGACGGCGAGCGCCCGCGCGAAGCGGAAGGCGCCGCACGAGTAGATGGCGGCCAGCGTCAGGATCAGCACCGGAATGGACGAGCCGACGGCGGCGACGATGACGAGGCTGAGCAGCAGGTTCGGAACGCAGCCGAGCGCGTCGATCGCGCGGCTCAGCACCGCGTCGAACCATCCGCCGACGGTCGCCGCCACCATGCCCATCGTCACGCCGATGAAACAGGCCAGCATGACGGCCGCGAGCGAGATGCCCACCGTGTAGCGTGCGCCGTACAGGATGCGCGTCAGCATGTCCCGGCCGAGGTAGTCGGTGCCCAGCCAGAACTGCGCCGACATCCCGCCGAAGTAGTCGAAGTCGACGATCTCGCTCACCGGATAGGGCGCGAGCATCGGCCCGAAGATCGCCACGAACGCCCAGAAGACGACGACGGCGAGGCCGATGAGCCCCACGGCGTTGATGCGCCAGCCGAGCCGCCCGCGCGCCGCGCGGCGGGAAGCGATGTCCTCAGTCATTTGCGCAACCTCGGGTTCGAAACGATGGCGATAACGTCCGCGATGGTGATCAGCAGCAGATAGCTCAAGCAGAAGATCATCGCGCAGGACTGGATCAGCGGCATGTCGCGCGTGGCGACTGCGTCCAGCATCAGCTTGGACAGACCGGGGTAGTTGAAGATCGTCTCGACGATGATCACGCCGCCGAGCAGATAGGACAGGCTCAGCGCGACGGCGTTGGCGATGGGTCCGAGCGCGTTGGGCAGGGCATGGCGCAGCACGATGCGCGACCGGGAGGCGCCCTTGAGCAGCGCCATCTCCACATAGGGCGTCCGCAGCGTATCGATCACCGCCGCGCGCGTCATGCGGATCATCTGCGCCGAAATCACGAAGGACAACGCCACGACCGGCATTGCATAGACGCGCAGCATCTGCGTGAAGGAAGTCACCTCGTTGGCGAAGGACAGCGCCGGCAGCCACTGGAGATAGACCGCGAAAACCAGCACGGCGCCCGTCGCCACCATGAACTCTGGCACGGAGATCACCGCGATGGACAGGGTGCTGACGACCCTGTCGAACCACGAGTTGCGCCAGATGGCCGAGGCGATGCCGAGCAGCAGCGCGACGGGCACGGACAGCAGCGTGGTGACGGCCGCGAGCTTCAGGGAGTTGCCGAGCCTTCCCGAAATCATCTCCGACACCGGCAGGCGGTTGACCAGCGACGTGCCGAGATCGCCGACGAAGAGCCCGCCCAGCCAGCGCAGGAACCGCAGGATCGCCGGCTCGTCGAGATGCATGGCCTCGCGCAGGCCCGCGACCGCTTCCGGCGTCGCGGCCTGACCCAGCATGATCTCCGCGATGTCGCCGGGCAGCATGTTCGTGATGGCGAAGACAACAAAGGATACGAATATAAACGTCAGAAAGGAGACCCACAGACGGTGAAGCACCATCGCGGTCATCGTATTGCTCATGGATGTTCCCCTGTCGGCCCCTCGGGGCGGCGGCCGGCGCCACGCCGTCGGCCCGGGTCGGGAGCGCGCCCGTCCGGGCAGATGCGGCATGGCGGCCGTCCGCGTCGTGTGCGGCGTGCCGCGGGCGCCGGCGGCCGGCCGTGCCCGCGGCGCGGCATCATTCGGCAAGCCAGATGTACTCGGGGAAGGCGAATCCCATCAGGTTGCCCAGCGGGTTGGGCTTCATGCCCCGCACCTTGCTGTTTAGCGCATCGAGGTTGGCCATGAACAGCGGGATGACGGTGCCCGCCTGCTGCGCGACCATAACCTGCATCTCGCCGTAGAGTTCCTTGCGCTTCGCCTCATCCAGCTCGCCGCGCGCCTTGACCAGCAGCTCATCGAATGCGGCGCTCTTGAACCGGCTCTCGTTCCAGGCTGCGTCGCTGGCATAGAGCAGCGAGAAGTAGGAGTCCGCGGTCGGGCGCGCGTTGATGTTGCCGAAGTGCATCGGCGCTTTCAGCCAGTAGTTAGACCAGTAGCCATCCGCCGGCACGCGCTTGATGTCGAACTTCATGCCGATCCTCGCGCCCTCCTGCTGCAGCACCGAGGCCATTTCCACGGACAGCGTCGCGGCGTCCGAGGCGACGACCGGAATGGTCTGGTTCAGCAGGCCGGATTTCGACAGGTGGAACTTCGCCTTTTCCGGATCGAACGCGGCCGGCTTCAGCGCGGCGTTATGATAGCGGTTGGTGAGCGGCAGGGGCTGGTCGTTGGCGATATCGCCGATGCCCCGCGCCACGGCCTTCAGGATCTGCTCGCGGTTGATCAGATGGCGGATACCGGTGACGAAGCCTTCCGCATCGCCGGGAGACATGTCCAGCCGCATGTTGAGGTTTGTGTAGCCGCCCGAGGGCGTGATCATCATCTCGAAGCCGGGTTGCGCCTCGATCTGGCGGATGGCGCGCGGGTTCATCGAGCCGACGATCTGCACATCGCCGGAGAGCAGGGCGTTGACGCGCGCGTTGTCGTCCGGAATGCCGATGAACTCGATCTCGTCGACCCACGGCCCGCTGGACCTCCAGTAGTTGGGATTGCGCACCGCGATGGAGCGCACGCCCGGCTTGAATTCCTTGCAGAGGAAAGGCCCGGTGCCGTTGGCGGTGGTGAAGTCCTTGGTGCCGTCGGCGATGATCATGAACTGGTGGATGCCGAGCAACGTAGGCAGGTCCGCGTTGGGCGAGGCCAGCGTGATCGTGACCGTGGTCGGATCGACGGCCTTGATCTCCGTCATCTGCTTGGCGATGGCGTTGACCTTGGAGCCGACGGCGGGGTCGAGGTGGCGCTTGAGCGAGAAGACGACGTCGTTCGCGTCGAGCGTCTTGCCGCTGTGGAACGTGACGCCGGAGCGCAGCTTCACGGTCCAGGTCTTCGCGTCGCCGGTCTCGATACTTTCGGCGAGTTCCATTTGCGGCGCCAGGTCCGCGTCGAGGAAGGTGAGGCGGTTGTAGAAACTGCACAGGCGCACGTAGTCCGTGGAGTGCGAGGCGATGGCGGGGTCGAGCGTATCGGCGGTCGACGTGGTCCATCCTGCGGCGCGCACCTTGCCGCCCTTGCGCGGCGTGGCGGCATGGGCGCGGCCCGCGCTGCCCAGCACCGCGCCGCCGGCCGCGAGCGACACCCCGCCCGCCATCAGGAAGGCAAGAAGCTCGCGCCGCGAGGCGCCGCGCCGGATGGCATCGAGCACGCGCGCATCGTCGGCTTTCGTCCAGTTCGTGATATTGTTGGTCATCTGAATTCCCCGTCTGTCGTTGATTGGAAGCTGTCAGTTGCGTTTGTCGCACTTCTCGTCAGGTGGCGGTGCTGTCGGCCCGCGATCACAGGGCGGCTTCCGCCAACGCCGCCATGCTGGTGAAATGATAGTCCGGCTGGGTGAACGCCTGCGGCGCGATGGTGCCGCCGTAACCGGCCTGCGCGTGACGGCGCTCGATCCAGCAATTGGCGATGCCGAGCGCGCGCGACACGCCGATGTCGTGGTACTGGCTCTGCGCCACGTGCAGCACGTCGTCCTTGCCGTAGCCCCGGGCGGCGAGGTCCGCCAGTACCTGCTCGAAGAATGCCGGGTCCGGCTTCTCGACACCGGTGTCGTCGACCGTGAAGCTGGCGTGGAAGGGGCTGCCCAGTTCCTTCTCGAACAGCGAAAAGGCCCAGCGCTGCGCGTTCGTCATGGCGACGAGCCTGTAGCGCGCGGCGAGCGCGGCCAGCGCCGCGCGGCTGTCGGGGAAGCCCTTCCATAGCCGCACGTCGTTGCGCAGCCGCTCGCCCGTCGCCGCGTCGGCGGGCAGGCCGAGTACGGGCGCGATGCGGCCGTAGACGCGCGGCAGGTCATCGGGAAAACGCAGTGCCTCCGGCTCGTAGCGCGCGTTGCGATAGAGCGTCAGCGCGGTTTCGGCGTCGAACGCCTTGCCATTTTCCGCCGCGATGGCGGCGAGGCTACCCGTCAGTCCGTTTTCGAAGTCGATCAGCGTGCCGACGACGTCGAATGTCATGACCTTGAATGCAGATAGAGGCTTTGACACTGTTATTCCTCTCCGGAAGGAAGATTAGAAACGCGATCGCCATGACGGGCGCACCCGTGCGCAAGACACACGATCTGGCATGGATAATTGTTCACGTATCACGGCGGCGGAAAATCCTGCCGTTGCCGCTCGCTCTTATGACGACATCAAGCAATTGTTATGCCAGGAACGAATTTTTACTCCCCTCGCATCCCCTCATGCGTATTTTGGGCGTAACCTGTTGAGCTGGCGCTTGAAACGAGAATTCCTGCTGCCTTCTACCAATGTCGATTCTGCAAGGCCCGGCACTGGCAGATGCACTGAAATGCCACCCCCTTGCGGCAGATATTTCCGAAAAAGAATGCCGTCGCGGCAGAAACGCGCAGCCCGCCGGCGAGGTCGGCCAGCGGCGCGGGAATCTGCCGGATCACGCAGAACCGTCGTCTTTCACGGGGCGTCGCCGCGGCATAACCTGCGGTTTGGAGTCGATAACCGCCCGCAATCACGCATGCCGCCGCATCTGGCGCGGCCATGGGCACCGTGCAAAAATTCGATGCAGGGCGCGGCAACGTGAGCGGCCTTGCTGCATCGACGGCCGGGTGTGTCAGTGGGACTCGTCGAAAAGCGCGGTCAGCGGGTAGTGCGCTTTGATGAAGGGCGATTTGATCACGACATAACTGAAGTATTTGTCGATGCCGATATCGCGTTGCAGCAACTGTTCGATTGTTTCCTGGTAATGGACGATGCCACGCGCGACGAACTTCAGCAGATAATCATAGCCGCCGCTGACCAGATGGCACTCCACCACCTCATCGAGATTCCGGATCGCCGACTCGAAACGGAAGAAATCGCCATGCCGATGATCTGAAAGTGTTATTTCGGTAAAGACCGAGATCACCTCGCCAAGCTTCGCCATATTGATGGTGGCGCCATAGCCGCCGATGTAGCCGGCTTTTTCCAGCCTGCGAACCCGCATGAGGCAGGGGCTGGGCGAAAGGCCCACGGCGTCCGCGAGCTTGACGTTGGTGATGCGTCCGTTTTTCTGCAGTTCCGACAGAATCTTGAGATCTATACGGTCGAGCTTGGGTAATCTCATCGAGATGCGCTTTCGGCGTAACGCTTGTGCTGTGAATCGTTCCCTCTGGCCCGGACTGTCGTCCGGGCCAGAAAATACAGCACATTATTTCGCGTCACGCCAGTGTCGCGATTTCCAGGTTCACTCCTCAGCTGATATAAAACCTGGGCGAATTTCAGCTTCAGGACACCAGAGCCGAACGCACTTCCGGCTGTTCGAGCACATCGTCGAGAGACTTTTTCACACGCGCCACCAGCTCGTCAATGTCGTCCGGCGTGTAGTTCAGGCTGGGTGCGAGGCCGATGGTGCCGTTGGCGAAGGCGCGGAAAATGACACCGTTATCGAGGCTGGCGGTCGCGAGGCGCGCGCCGATCGCGACATCGGGCGCGAACAGCTCCCGCGTTTCCTTGCTGGCGACGACCTCTATACCGGCCAGCATCGAGATGCCGCGCACCTCGCCCACCAGCGGATGGCCAGCGAGTTCGGCAAGGCGCGACATCAGCCGCGCGCCGGCGTGCTGGCCGCTTTCGAGCAGGCCGCCCTCGGTGTAAAGACGAAGCGTCGCGAGGCCCACGGCAGCGCTGACGGGGTGGGCGGAGTAGGTAAAGCCATGCCCCACAGCGTTTTTCCCGGCATGGTCGGCGATGGTGTCGTAGATCCTGTCGCTGAGGAATACGGCGCCCATCGGCGCGTAGCCGGAGGTGAGGCCCTTTGCCACCGTCATGAGATCGGGTTCGAGGCTCTCCACCTCGCTGCCGAACAACGGGCCGATCCGCCCGAATCCGGTGATGACCTCGTCGATGATGAACAGGATGTCCAGTTCGCGGCAGGCGGCCTGCATGGCGGGCAGCCAGCCCTTCGGCGGCACCAGAACGCCGCCCGAGCCCTGCACCGGCTCGCAGATGAAGGCGGCGACATGATCCGGCCCGCCGAGCGCGGTCACCTTGTCGCGCAGGGCCTGCACGGAGGCGGCGATGATGGCCTGCGGGTCCTCGCCGACCGGGTTGCGATAGGAATAATGCGACGGAATCTTGTGCTGATTGGGAAGCGGCACGTTGAAGCCCGCATGGAAGGCGGGCAGGGCGGTGAGACCGGCGCCGGTCGTGCTCGATCCGTGATAACCCATCTCCAGCGAGATGAAGTGCCGTTTCTCCGGCTTGCCGATGGCGTTGCAGTAGTATTGCGTGAAGCGGACGGCGCTGTCGACGGAATCCGAGCCGCCCAGCGCGAAATAGACATGGTTCAGCGTGCCGGGCGCCAGTTCCGCCAGTTGGCTGGCGAGCAGGATGGCGGGCTCGTTCGAGAAGCCGAAATAGCCGGTTGCATAAGGCAGTTCGGCCATCTGCTTTGCGGCTGCGTCCACGATGGACTGCTGGCCGTAACCGGCGTTGACGCACCACAGGCCGGCGAAGCCGTCGAGATAGCGCTTGCCGGTACTGTCCTGCACGTGAATGCCGGAGGCCGACGTCAGCACCGTGGCACCGCGCTTCTCGTGCTCCCGGTAGGCGGTAACCGGATGCACGAGATGGCGCCGGTCAAGTTCGATGAGTGAGTTCGAGATCATGCAGGGACTCCGTTAGCTTGCTTCGATATACTTCGCTGATCCTGCAGGCAGTTGGCTCTTTGTCGGGCGTCACTGGAAGCGGTTGCGATGCATTTTGGCGGGACTTGCGGCATAATATGCTGCCAGTTGGTGCGGCGCGCTGGTCAGTGGCGTTGCAGATGGATGCCTAGGCCGCGCAGCATGGCGGTGCAGGCGTCGAGTTCGCTGTCCAGAATGTATTCGTTGGCACGGTGCGCGCGGGTGATGGAGCCCGGCCCGCAGATGATGGCCGGAATGCCGGCCTGCTGGTACAGCCCGGCTTCCGTGCCATAGCTGACGGACTGCTGCGGCGCGAGGCCGGTGAGCCGCGTGAGCAGCTCGGCAAGCGCCGGGTCGGGATTCGGCGCCAGCGGCGGATAGCTGCTGGTTTCCTCGTGCCGGATCTGGAGCGTACCGCCGCGCGCATGGGCGGCTTCCGCAAGGCTGTCGGCGAAGGCCAGCACCGTCGCGCCTGCCTGCACCGGATCGTGGCCGGGGATGGCGCGGATTTCCAGTTCCACGACGCAGCGGTCGGGGATGATGTTCACCGCCGTACCGCCGAGCACCGTGCCGACCTGCATGGTGGAGAAGGCGGGCTCGAACGTGGCGTCGAACGGTCCTTCCTGCGCCAGCCTGTCGGCCTGCGCGCGCACGAAGCCGATCAGCTCCGCGGCCGGATAGATGGCGTTCTCGCCCTGCGCCGGGTTGGACGAATGCCCGGCCCGGCCCTGAAACGAGAGAGCGAGCGATATCTTGCCCTTGTGCGAGAGCACGGGGCGCATGTCGCTCGGCTCGCCGACGATGCAGCCGGCGGGCGGATGGCACAGCGGCCCCAGACTGCGCAACAGGTGCTTGACGCCACGGCAGCCGCTTTCCTCGTCGTAGGAAAAGGCGATGTGGACGGGCCGGGCGAGGTCCATGGCCGCGTATTCGGGCACCGTCGCCAGCACGCAGGCGAGAAAGCCCTTCATGTCCGTCGCGCCTCGCCCGAAGTAGCGGCCGTTGTCGAGGCTCAGCCGGAAGGGGTCGGTGCTCCACGCCTGCCCCTCCGCCGACACCACGTCCATGTGGCCGGAAAGGATGTAGCCCGGCTGGTCCGCCGGGCCGATGGTGGCGAAGAGATTGAAGCGGTCGCCCTCCGGTCCGCTGACGATCTGGCTCGGGATGCCGTGGAAGGCCAGATAGCCGCGCACATAGTCGACGATCGGCCCGTTCGGCGTGCCACAGACCGAGGGGAAGCCCACGAGATCGGAAAGAATGGCGCTCGCCTGCATGTCTGCCCTCCCTTGCCCGAACCGCCGCCGGACAATCGTTCCCGATGTCCGGCGTTCGGAAACCATTCAATTTGACCGGAAAGCACGGCGAAGAACCTTTCGAATAAGCGGCCAAAATCATCATTCCCTGCCTATCTCGTGCGCTGTTCCATCGGAAAAATGCGGCACGATCTTTCGCCGCGCCGCATAACCTGCGGTTTGGTCGTCCGCTCAAGATGGAATTGGCCCGGCGACGGGCGGGTGTGGCACTCCGGAAACGGGAAAAGACAATCGTCCGGAGGCGGGTTTAAATGGGATATCGTGTTGGCGTGGATGTGGGCGGGTCGTTCACCGATTTCGCGGTGTTCAACGAAGCCGACGCCTCCATCGCGACGCTGAAGGTGTTTTCGCGGCCCGACGCGCCCGGCGCGGAGATTGTCGCCGGGCTTGAGGCGCTTGAGGCGCGCCATGGCATCGCGGCCAGTGGCATCACCTATTTCACGCACGGCACCACCGTCGGCGTGAACGCGGTCATCCAGCGCAACGGCGACGATATCGCCCTGTTCACGACACGCTGTTTCGAGGACGTGCTGCAGCTCGGGCGGCTGAAAATTCCGCGCATCCACGATCTCTACTCGGCGCGCCCCGCGCCGCTCGTGCCACGCTACCGCGTCTTCGGCATCGCGGAGCGCATGGATGCGCGCGGGCAGGTGCTGCTCGCGCCGCAGCGCGCGGATGTGCTGGCCGCGATCGAGAGCGCACGGGCGGCGGGCTGCGCGGGTATCGTCATCTCCTTCCTCCATTCCTATCGTAACCCGGAAAACGAGAAGGCCGTCAAGGCCTTGATCGGGGAGGTCGCGCCGGAGCTGCCCGTGTTCTGCTCCAGCGAGACATGGCCGATCATCCGCGAATACGAGCGCACCATCACCGCCACCATCAGCGGCTATGTGCAGCCGCGCGTGGCTCGTTATCTCGATTCCTTCGAGCGCGTGCTGCGCGAGCGGGGCGTGGCGTGCCCGCTGCACATCACCAAGTCCAACGGCGGTGTGATGAGCATCGATCAGGCGCGAGCCGAATGCGTGCAGATGATCCTTTCCGGCACGGCATCGGGCGTGATCGGTGCGGGCTACATCGCCGCCGCCAGCGGCTTCCCGAAAGTGCTGAGCCTCGATATCGGTGGCACCAGCGCGGACGTCGCCGTGATCGTCGACGGGCAACCGCAATACGGCGTGGGCGAACTGATCGGCGATTTCCAGATTTACGTGCCCTCGGTTTCGGTCAGTTCGGTGGGGCAGGGCGGGGGCTCCGTGGCCTGGGTCGACGAGATGAATGTGCTGCGGGTGGGGCCGGACAGCGCCGGCTCCACGCCGGGGCCGGCCTGCTACGGGCGCGGCGGCGTGCGCCCCACCGTCACGGACGCGATGGCGGCGAGCAACCTGCTGGGACATGCGCCGCTCGGCTACGACGCCGTCGTAGTCAACCGGGCGGCGGCGCGCACAGCCATCGCGCCTCTCGCACAGGCGCTCGGCGTTTCGGTGGAGGAGGTAGCGGGCAACATCGTCGCGGTTTCGGTGTCGGGCATGTATGCGGAGGTCAGCGGCCTCATCTCGCGTTTCGGCATCGATCCGCGCGAGTTCCACCTGTTCGCCTTCGGCGGGGCGGGCGCGATGCTGGCCTGCTTTCTTGCGCGCGAACTCGACATCAAGGGCGTCGTGGTGCCGCCGACGCCGGGGGTCGTTTCGGCGCTGGGCGGGCTGATCGCGGACCTGAAGAACGACTTCATCCGCACCCTCTACATCAACGTGGACGACGCCGGCGTCGCGGGCCTCGCCGCGCCCTATGCCGCGCTGCGCGAGAGGGCGCTCGGCTGGCTTCGCGACGGCCAAGGCTACACGGGCGAGGCGCGGCTCACCGTTTCCGCCGACATGCGCTACCAGGGCCAGTCCTACGAGATCGAGACGCAGCTTGAGCCTGCCTGGCTGGAGAATGGCGACACACGGGCCATCGTCGCGGCATTTCATGCCGAGCACGAACGCCTTTTCGGCCATGCGGACGCGCACGGCGCCGTGCAACTCGTGAACCTGCGGCTGGTGGTCGCGGGGCACACGCCCAAGCCTCCGCTGCTGCCGCTGCCCGCCGCCACGGACGCGGCCGTGCCGCTGAAGACGGTTGCCGCGTGGTTCGACGGCGTGCAGCTTGAGACGCCTGTCTATGCGCGGATGCAGTTGCGCGCGGGCCATTGCTTCGGCGCGCCCGCCATCGTGGCGCAGGACGACACCACCACCGTCATCCCGCCGGGGTTCAGCGTCAACGTCGACGGCTTCGGCAACCTCCTGATCACGCCGCAGCGGAAGGAAGCTTGAGTCATGGCCGTCGATGAGCGCAACCTTCAGGTTCTGGCAAACTTCTGTGCCGCGGCGGCCGATGCGATGGCCTTCACGCTGATGCGCACGGCGCATTCGGCCTTCGTGAAGGAAACCGAGGATTTCTCCTGCCAGATCGTCACGCGGGAGGGCCTCGCCTTCACGAGCCCGCGCCATTTTGGCGCGCCGTGGTACAGCGGCATCGACTATCGCCCGCTGCTCGACATGTTCGACAGCTATGCGGAAGGCGACATCTGCGTCACCAACGATCCCTACAGCGGTTTCGTCGCCACGCACTCGCCGGATCTCCACATCTGGAAGCCGGTGTTCCACGAGGGCCGCATCGCGTGCTTCGTCGTCGGGCACATTCACAACACCGATGTGGGCGGCGCGGTGCCGGCGTCGCTGTCGCGCTCGCTGACGGAGATCGAGCAGGAGGGGGTGCGCATTCCCCCGGTCAAGCTGGTGGCGGGCGGGGTGCTCAACGACTTCGTCGTGGAGGTGCTGCGCGCCAACGTGCGCTCGCCGGACCAGAACGGCGGGGACCTGCATGCCCAGCTTGCCTGCGTCAACGTGGGCGAGCGCAAGATCCGGGAGATCATCCGCCGCTTCGGTTTCGATGCCTTCATCGAGGGTGTCGGCATGCTGCTGGACTACGCCGACAGGCAGGCGCGGGCAGTGCTGCGCAAGGTGCCGGACGGCGATTACTTCTTCGCCGATTATGCCGACGAGGACTCCGTCGGCGGCAGGCCCTGCCGGGTGGCGCTGACGCTGCGCATCCGGGGCGACGAGGCCGAGCTGGACTACACCGGCAGCGACCCGCAACTCGCCTCCTCACTGAACATGCCGACGGGTGGGCGCGAGCGCCATCCGCTCGTCATGGTGGGGCTCACCTATGTGCTCTACACGCTGAACAACGACATCCTGCTGAACGCGGGCACCCTGCGCCCGGCGCGGGCCATTCTGCCGGAGGGCACCGTCGTCAACGCGCAACGGCCGGCGGCTGTGGGCATGCGCTCGCTGACCTGCGCCATGACGCAGATCGTGACCGTGGGCGCCTTCGCGCAGGCGTTGCCACACCTGATGCCGGCGGCGTCGCCGGGCGGCAACGCGATCCTGAACGTCAAGACCGCCGACCGCGCCGGGCGGCCCGTGATGGCGTCGATCGGTCCGGTCGGCGGCGGCGGCGGCGGCACCCCGTTCTGCGACGGCAGCGACGGCGCGGGCGGTGCGACGGGCTTCCTGCGCAACACGCCCGTGGAAATCAGCGAGGCGGAGGTGCCCGTGCATTTCCTGCGCTACGGCCTCCATCCCGATACGGGCGCGCCGGGGCGCTATCGCGGCGGGCTGTCTGCGGTGATGGAATTCCGGGTGTCGTCGCCCGAGACGGTGGTGACGGCGCGCAACCGCAACCGTTCGCTGATGCCCTCGTGGGGTGTGCAGGGGGCGCACGCGGGCGTCGTGTCGCACTTCGTCAGAAACCCCGGCACGGCGGGAGAGGCGGAACTGGGCAACACCGACGTGGTGCATTGCGACCCCGGCGACGTCATCCGCGTTATCGGTCCCGGCGCGGGCGGCTATGGCGATCCGTTCCGGCGCGCGCCGGAGGCCGTGCTGGCGGACGTGCGCTGCGGCTATGTCTCGCCGGGGAGCGCACGGGCCGACTACGGTGTGGCGATCGCCGGCGAGGGCGTGCGGGCGCAGGTGGACGAGGCCGCGACGGCGGCTCTGCGTGCCGCAACCGGTACCGCCGCCAGCGGCATGTTCACGTTCGGCCGGGAGCGGGTGGCTTTTGAAAGCGTGTGGACGCGCGAGCGGTACGATTTGCTGACGGAATTTCTGGCTTCCGTGCCCGTCGGCTGGCGCTTCTTCCTGAAGCACCGCATCTTCGACACCGTCGCGCAGGCGGGGCAGGACGGCGCGGTGCGGGAGCAGATGGCCGCAATCTTCGCGAGGCTGCGCGCGCAATACGGCCTGCCGGCGGCGGCTTCCGCCTGACGGCGGCACAGCCTGCTGTCCCGCCTGCGGCAAAACGCAATTTCATGCGTTCGCGGGGGCGGGCGGCAGCAACCCGCGCAGCCGGATGCCCCTAGAATGACAGGATGCCGCCGCCGGCTGGTCGCGAACCGCCAGCCAGTTGCAGGCGCAAAACCAGAGGAGATGTTTCAATGACCGTCTTTCGGCCGAAGTATATTACCTTCGATTGTTATGGAACCCTGACCAACTTCCAGATGGCCGAGAAGGCGCGCGAAATCTACGGTGCGCGCCTCGAAGAGCCGCGGATGCAGGCCTTCATCAGGAATTTCGCCGCCTATCGCCTGGACGAGATACTGGGAGACTGGAAGCCTTACGATCAGGTTCTGCGCAACGCGGTGGAGCGCGCCTGCAAACGCAATCAGGTGCCATTCGTCGAGGAAGAGGCGGCGCAGTTCTATCGGGCCGTGCCAACCTGGGGGCCGCATGCGGACGTGCCGGAAGGGCTCGCGCGGGTCGCGAGGGAGTTCCCGCTGGTGATCCTCTCCAACGCGATGGACGAGCAGATCATGTCGAACGTCGAAAAGCTGGGCGCGCCCTTCCACAAGGTGCTGACGGCGCAGCAGGCCAACGCCTACAAGCCGCGCTTCCAGGCGTTCGAATACATGTTCGACACCCTTGGCTGCGCGCCGGAGGACATCCTGCACGTTTCGTCGTCGTTCCGCTATGACCTGATGTCGGCGCACGATCTCGGCATCACGAACAAGGTCTGGGTCAACCGGCGGCACGAGCCGGAAAACCCCTATTACGGCTATACCGAGATTCGGGACATTCGCGGCCTGCCGGGTGTCGTGGGCCTCTGATACCGGCGCTCCCGGTACTTGACCGCTCGCGTGCGGGTTTTGCGCAACCCCGCGCGGCGCGATGCCGAAAAGGCGGCCTTCGGCGATTGCCCGAGGCCGCCTTTCTGCTGCGATGTTCAGCCGACGACGACGAAAATCTTGCGCACCGTCTCGATCGTGCGCCAGGTGCTGACGAGGCCGGGCTTCATCACGAAGCTGTCTCCGGCGCGGTAGACAACGGGAGCCCCGCCTTCCGGCGTGATCTCGACGACGCCGCTGAGGATATGGCAGAATTCGAAGGTTTCACCCTTGATGGAGCGCGTCGTCCCCGGCGTTGCTTCCCAGATGCCGGTGGACACTTCGCCGCTGCGCGAGTCGTCCAGCTCCCACGTTCTGAATGACGGATCGCCGGCGAGCAGTCGGTCCGGCGCGGCTTTCGTTTCCTTCGCCTCGCCGAGGTTGTCAGGGTCGATAGATACAAGCAGGCTCATGGTGTCGTTCCTTGTTGAGAAGTCATGCCGAGTGGCGGTCAACCCCTTGCGGCGCTTAAGCAAAACCCGCACGCGGGCGGTCGGAAACCGGGGGCGCCGGTATCAGTAGCCGCGCTCGCGCGTGACGAGCCCGACCATGGGCTCGCCACGGCGATGGCGGCGGATGTTGTCGATGACGACCTGCGCGGCGGTTTCCGCGTTGGTCTGGCTCGCCACGTGCGGCGTCAGCAGAATGCGCGGATGGTGCCAGAGGGGATGGCCGGGCGGCAGGGGTTCCGGATCGCAGACGTCGATCACGGCAGCTTCCAGATGGCCGCTGTCGAGCGCGGCGATCAGCGCCGCCGCGTCGAGCTGCTGTCCGCGTCCCGCGTGCACCAGCCCCGCGCCCTGCGGCAGGCGGGCGAAGAGATCAGCCGAGAGGATGCCGCGAGTCTCGTCCGTCAGCGGCAGCAGGCAGATGAGGATGTCCGTGGCGGCGAGAAAGTCCTGCAAGCCGCTTGCGCCGCTGTGGCAGACGACGCCCGGGATGTCGCGTGCCGAGCGGCTCCAGCCGGCCAGCGGAAAGTCGAACGGACGCAGGGCCTCCAGCACCGCCTTGCCGAGTTCGCCGAGCCCCATGACGCCCACGCGCCGCCCGGCGGCAGGGACGGCGGGCAGGACCTTCCATTCCTCCCGCGCCTGCTGACCCAGATAGGCCGGCAAGCCGCGGTGCAGGGCCAGCACCCCCATGACCACGTATTCCTGCATCATGGCTGTGATGCCCGGCTCGATCATGCGCACGAGCTGCGTCTGCGGCGGCAGGTCGTCGAAACGGAACTGGTCGACGCCCGCGCCCGTCGAAAACAGCACCTCAAGCGCCGGATAGGCGTCGCGCAGGTTCGGAGGCGCCGTCCAGGTGAGCAGGTAGCGCACCTCGGCGGCATCGACGTCATCACCAGGAACGGCGAAGGGCAGGTCGGGCAGGGCCTCGCCGAACAGGCGGCGGAAAAGGTCGCCGCGCCCGGCGTCCGTGTTGCAGAAAAAGGTCATGGTCCCTCTCCGGTCGATGCCTGAACGGTGACGTCCCGGCGGCAGTGCCGACATTGGCGGACAGACTTGTCCGTCCGTGCCGGAAAGAACCGCTGAAAGGAGGGGCGAGAACACACGGATCGTTTGTTTTGGGGGCTGGCTTGCGCAGATTTTGCTGCTTTCCGCATCTACGATGACGGAAGGGCCGAAAGAGAGCCCGCCTTCCGGCCGCGCGCCTGCCGCCGCCCCGCTCGCATCTCCATGCTGAAAGACGCCCGATGACGCTGAGTTTCGATCCCGCAGCCCTCGCCCTGCCTCACGGTCATTACATCGGCGGCCGCTACCGCGCAACCGAAGGGGGGCTCGCGCTGCGCCGCCCCAGCGACGGCCGCGCCTTCGCGGACTGCCCCGTCGCCGACGCCACGGTGGTGGACGAGGCGGTGCAGACGGCCCGCGCGGCGCTGAAGGCAAGCGGCTGGGCCGATGTGCGCCCGCGCGACCGGGTCAATGTCCTGCATCGCTGGGCGGCGCTGGTCGAGCAGCATGCCACCCGGCTCGCCCGGCTGGAGGCCGTCGCCTCCACCCGCCCCGTGGGGCAGGCCGTGACGGCGGACGTCGCCGTCAGCGCGGAGCAGATCCGTTTCTTCGCGGAACTGGCTGACAAGGAAGGGGGCGACGTCGTCCCCACCGCCAGCGACCATCTCGGCATGATCCTGACGGAGCCTTACGGCGTCGTCGGCGCGATCACGCCGTGGAACTTTCCACTGTCGATCGCGGTGTGGAAGCTCGCGCCGGCGTTGGCGGCGGGCAACGCCGTGGTGCTGAAGCCATCCGAAATGACGCCATTCGCCACGCTCCAGCTGGTGGAACTCGCCGAGCAGGCCGGGGTGCCGGCGGGCGTCGTCAACGTGGTGCTGGGTGACGGGCCGACCACCGGCAACGCCATCACAGGCCACCCGGACATCGCCAAGATCAGCTTCACCGGTTCCACGGCCGCCGGGCAGGCGATCATGGCCAACGTCTCGCGGGGCGGCGTCAAGCCCATGACGCTGGAGTTGGGCGGCAAGAGCCCGCAGATCGTCTTCGCGGACGCCGACCTCGCGCTCGCCGCCGATTGCATCGCGCGCGGCATCACCTACAACGCCGGGCAGGTCTGCGTCGCGGGTTCCCGCCTGCTGGTGGAGCGCTCCGTGGCACCCGCGCTGACCGAGGCGCTAAGCCGCGCAATGGCCCACGCCAAACCGCAGGCGACGTGGGACGAGGCGGCGACCTATTCCCCGATCATCTCCGAACGGCAGCTCAACCGCATCGAGAGCATCGTTGCCGCCGCCGTCGCGCAGGGGGCCGAGGTGATCGTCGGTGGACGGCGCTTCGACGGGGACGGCTACTATTTCCAGCCCACGGTGCTGACCGGCGTGACGGAGACATCCCCCGCCGTGACCGAGGAGATCTTCGGCCCGGTGCTGACCGTGCAGATCTTCGACAGCGAGGAGGAGGCGCTGGCGCTCGCCAACCATCCCACCTACGGGCTGGCCTCGGGCCTGTTCACGCGCGATCTGTCGCGCGCGCTGCGCATCACGAAGCAGATCGAGGCGGGCACCGTGTGGGTCAACCGCTACGGACGCAGCCGCGACCACATCCTGCCGACGGGCGGCTACAGGAACTCCGGTGTCGGCAAGGATCTGGGCCGCGAGGCCTACAAGGCGAACCGCCGTCAGAAAAGCGTGCTGATCGCGCTTTGATATCGCAGCGCAAGGTCTGGAATCTGTCCTGTTTACGGTGAAACAGGACAGATTCTCCTTTGCTTGTTTTGAGCGCGGGTGGGCTTATGCCGACAGCCCGCCGATGTGCAGCGTCTTCAGCTCCAGATATTCCTCGATGCCGACCTGTGCGCCCTCGCGGCCAAGACCCGACTGCTTCACGCCGCCGAAGGGGGCGACCTCGGTCGATATCATGCCCGTGTTCAGCCCCACCATACCGAACTCCAGCGCCTCCGACACCCGCCACGCGCGGGCGAGATCGCGCGTGAAGAAGTAGGAGGCGAGGCCGAAGGGCGTGCCGTTGGCGACGGCGACGGCCTCCTCCTCGGTCTCGAAGCGGAAAAGCGGCGCCACGGGGCCGAAGGTTTCCTCCTGCGCCAGCAGCATGTCGGTGGTGGCGTTGCGCAGCACGACGGGCACGACATACTGCTCGCCCTGCGGCGGTTCCGCTGCGTTCGAGGCGATGGAGGCTCCCTTTTCCAGCGCATCGGCGATGTGCTGGCGAATCTTGGTGACCGCCGCCGTATTGATCATGGGGCCGATGTCCGTCGCGGCATCGAGGCCGTCGCCGACCTTCAGCGCGGAAGCGCGGGCGGCAAGCTTCTCGCTGAAGGCGTCGTAGACGCCGGCCTGCACCAGAATGCGGTTGGCGCAGACGCAGGTCTGGCCACCATTGCGGAACTTCGAGGCCATTGCCCCTTCGACGGCCAGATCGAGATCGGCATCGTCGAACACGATCAGGGGCGCGTTGCCGCCGAGTTCGAGGCTCAGCCGCTTCACCGTGCCGGCGCATTCGCGCATCAGGAAGGAGCCGACCCGCGTGGAGCCGGTGAAGGAAAGCTTGCGCACCAACGGGCTCGCGGTGAGTTCCGAGCCGATCTCCTGCGGCAGGCCGGTAACGACGTTGATGACGCCCGCGGGCACGCCGGCGCGTTCCGCCAGCACGGCCAGCGCCAGCGCCGAGTAGGGCGTGAACTCCGACGGCTTGATCACCACCGTGCAGCCCGCCGCGAGCGCGGGCGCCACCTTGCGGGTAATCATCGCGGTGGGGAAATTCCACGGGGTGATGATGGCGCAAACGCCCACCGGCTCTTTGGTGACCACGATTCGCCGGTCAGCGGTGGGGGAGGGAATCGTCTGTCCGCCGACGCGGCGCGCTTCCTCCGCGAACCACTTGATGAAGCTGTTGCCATAGCCGATTTCCCCGCGCGCCTCCGCCAGCGGCTTGCCCTGTTCCAGCGTCAGGATGCGGGCCAGGTCGTCGGCGTTTTCCGCGACGAGCGCGTGCCAGCGCTCCAGGACGGCGGCACGCTCGGCACTGGTGCGACGCCGCCAGGCCGGAAAGGCGCGGGCGGCGGCCGCGATGGCGGCGCGCGTCTGCGCCGTGCCAAGGGCGGGCACGACGCCGAGCTGCCGGCCGGTCGCCGGGTTCGAGACCGCGACCGTCTCTCCCTCGCCGGCGGCGATCCACTGGCCGCCCACCAGCGCGGCCTCGACGAACAACGATTTGTCTTTCAACATGTCCATGGATTGTCCCTTCATCCTGCTGCCTGCAACGTTAACGGCGCGGGAGGAGAGATGACGCCATTTTAACGGCCTCCCGCCGCACATTATTTCGAGAACGCGGCATGTTCGGACGATTCCGCACGATGGCGCGTGCCATGCTGGAATCACAACCGAAAGCGCCTCCCGCGGCGCTCGCCGCGGTCGCGTAACCGCCGTAACCACAGGGAAACAACGGATGAAGACCCATTCTGTCGCACTCGTGCCCGGAGACGGGATTGGCGTGGCCGTGACCGAAGCCGCGTGGCAGGTGCTGCAGCGGGCCGCCGGACAGGGCGGTTTCGGGCTCGATAGCGAAATTTTCGACTGGTCGTGCGACAGGTATCTCGAAACCGGCCGCATGATGCCGGAGGACGGCATAGAGACCCTGCGCCGGTTCGACGCCATCCTGCTCGGGGCGGTGGGCTGGCCGGCGAAGGTGCCGGACTCGGTGTCGCTGCACGGGCTGCTGTTGCCGATCCGCAAGGCCTTCGACCAGTACGCCAACATCCGCCCGCACCGCCTGCTGCCGGGCGTGGAGGGGCCGCTGCGCAAGGAAGGCTTCGACATCCTCTGCATTCGCGAGAACACCGAGGGCGAGTACAGCGGCGCCGGCGGGCGCGTGCATCAGGGCACGGATGCCGAGGTCGCCGTGGAGACCGCCATCTTCACGCGCCGCGGCGTCGAGCGCATCCTGCGCTTCGGCTTCGAGCAGGCGCGGCGGCGGCGCGGCAGGCTCGCGTCCGTCACCAAGTCGAACGCGCAGAAATACTCGATGGTGTTCTGGGACGAGGTGACACGGGAACTCGCGGCGGAGTATCCCGATGTAGAGGTCACGAGCTACCACATCGACGCCATCGCCGCCCGTTTCGTGATGGCGCCGGAAACGCTGGACGTCGTGGTGGCATCGAACCTGTTTGGCGACATCCTCACCGATCTCGGCGCGGCCATCCAGGGCGGGCTCGGCTTTGCGGCCTCCGCCAACATCAATCCCGCGCGCACGGCGCCGTCCATGTTCGAGCCGGTCCACGGCTCCGCGCCGGACATCGCCCACCTCGGCATCGCCAATCCCGTCGCGGCCATCTGGTCCGGGGCGATGTTGCTGGAGCATCTGGGCGAGACGGAAGCGGCGGAGCGCGTGATCGCCGCCATCGAGCGGACGACGGCCGCCGGCATCGGCGCGGTTCCCGGCCGGCACCGCACGGAGGAGATCACAGCCGCCGTGTTGAACGCGCTGGATTGACCTTCCGCAACGCCATGCCGAACCCGCCTCCCGAAACACAACATTCTGCGATTCCGGGAGGCATTGCGGCAATCATCGCGATGCGGGGCGCGTACTCTGGTTCGCGCAGGAAATGACCGCAGCCGACACGGACGGGGCCGGTTGCAGGAAAGGTTGAACGCAATGCAGCTCAAATCGTACTGGCATGATACCGCTCCGCCGTTCGACGCCGGAGCGAAGGGGCCGGTCGCGGGTCAGTTCGACGTCGCCGTCATAGGCGGTGGCTTCACGGGGCTGGCGGCGGCTCGCGTGCTGGCGAAGGCCGGCCGCAGCGTCGCCGTGCTGGAGGCGCAGCACGTGGGTTACGGCGGCTCCGGCCGCAACGGCGGCCATCTCAACAACGGCATCGCACACAGCTTCATCGCCGCTAAGGAGCATCTGGGCGCGGAGCGGGCGGCGGCGCTCTACAAAGCGTTCGACGCTTCCGTCGATCTCATCGGGCACATCGTGCAGGAGGAGAGGATCGACTGCGACTTTCGGCGCTCCGGCAAGCTGAAGCTCGCCTCGAAGCCAGCCCATTACGAGAGCATCGCCAGAAACTACGAAGTGCTGCACGGCAGCGTCGATCCGGATACCGAACTGCTGTCGCGCGGCGATCTGGCGCGCGAGATCGGCTCGGACGCCTTCTTCGGCGGCATGCTGCAGAAGAAGAGCGCCATGGTGCACATGGGCCGTTACGTCAACGGGCTCGCCGATGCCGCCGCCCGCCACGGCGCGCAGGTTTTCGAGCGGGCGCCCGTCACCGCGCGCAAGCGGGCGGGCGAAGGCTGGGCGTTGACGACGCCGCGCGGCGAGCTAACGGCGAACAAGGTCATTCTGGCGACGGGGGCCTACACCTCCGGCCCGTTCGGCTGGTTCCGCCGGCGCATCGTGCCCATGGGCAGCTTCATCGTCGCCACCCGTCCGCTGAGCGAGGCGGAGGCGGCGGCGACGCTGCCGGGTCTGCGCACCTATGTCACCTCGCTCAACATCGGCAACTATTTCCGCCTGTCTCCCGACAATCGGCTGATCTTCGGCGGCCGCGCGCAGTTCAGCGGCTCCGACGCGAAGGCGGATGCCCGGGCGGGCGAAATACTGCGCGAATCCATGGTGCGCTACTTTCCCCATCTGGCGAACGTCGGCATCGACTACTGCTGGGGCGGCCTCGTCGACATGACGCAGGATCGCTTTCCGCGCGCCGGGGAGGCCGAAGGCCTGCTGTTCGCGATGGGCTATTCCGGTCACGGGGCTCAGATGTCGTCGCTGATGGGCACGATTCTCGCCGAGACAATTCTCGGCCAGGGCGACCGCAACCCCATGAAGGGATTGCCCTGGAACGCCATTCCCGGCTACTTCGGCAAGCCGTGGTTCCTGCCGATCGTCGGGGCGTATTACCGTTTTCTGGATCGCATCCAGTGACGTGCGCGGCAGGAGGGAAAGCATGCTGTCCGTGCCGCTGATCGGGGTCGACACCCCGAACCGCCTGCCCGAAACGGCCGATGTCGTGGTGATCGGCGGGGGCATCATCGGCGTCTGCACCGCCTATCATCTGGCACGGCGCGGGATATCCGTCTGCGTGCTGGAAAAGGGCCTTGTCGGCGCCGAGCAGTCCAGCCGCAACTGGGGCTGGTGCCGCCAGCAGAACCGCGATGCGCGCGAGCTGCCGATGGCGGTCCGCAGCCTGGCGCTGTGGGACGCGCTGGCGGAAGATATCGGCGAAAGCGTGGGCTTCCGCCGCTGCGGCCTGCTGTACCTGTCCAACGACGAGGAAGAACTGGACAGGTGGGCACGGTGGCGCGACTTCGCCGTCACGCGCGATGTCGAGACCTTTATGCTCGACAGCGCGGCGGCGACCGCGCGCGGCAGCGCCACCGGGCGGACATGGAAGGGCGGCGTGTTCTCGCCCCACGACGGCATCGCCGACACGGCGCGGGCCGCGCCCGTCATCGCGCGCGGCGTCATGAAGCTGGGCGGGCATGTCGTGCAGGGCTGCGCCGCGCGGGGGCTGGAGCGCACGGCCGGGCGCGTGAGCGGCGTCATTACGGAAAAGGGCGTCATCCGCACCTCCACTGTCGTATTGGCCGGGGGCGCGTGGGCCTCATCCTTCTGCCTGCAGCACGGCATCGACATGCCGCAGGCGACGGTGCGGGTGCCGATCGTGCGGCTGGAACCCGGCGGCGGCGCGTTGCCACCCGCCATGCACACGTCCATGATCTCGTTGACGGAGCGCGGCGACGGCGGCCGTACGCTGGCGATATCAGGCTATGCCGCCGTCGATCCGACGCCGCAGGCGCTGCATTATGCGCGGCACTTCATCCCGATGTTCGTCAAGAACCGGCGCGTGTTGTCGCTGGGGTCGCTGCAGGGCTGGCGCGCGGGTCACGAAAGCCGCCGTCTGTGGCGCATGGACGCGCCAACGCCGATGGAGCATACCCGCATTCTCGACCCCAAGCCGGACGGGCGCGCGGTGGCGACCATTCTGGAGCGGGCGCGCCGCCTGTTGCCGCCGCTGGCGGACGTACCAGTCGGCAGCACCTGGGCGGGGTATGTCGACAGTACGCCGGACGGCATTCCCGTGATGTCGGCGGTTGACGCGCTGCCCGGCTTCTACGTCGCCGCCGGCTTCAGCGGCCACGGCTTCGGGCTCGGCACGGGCGCGGGCGCCTTCATGGCCGAGCTGGTGACGGGCAGCCGGACCAGCGAGGACCCGATGCAGTTCCGCCTCGACCGATTCGCCGCCGGCCGCGCCAGACCCGGCGATTTCTGATCCGGCGATTTCTTATCCGGACCGAGAACACAGGCAACCCGAGCAGATGGCCACCATGTCCACGACCGCCGATTCCACTGCCGACCTCCTTCGCATCGCCGATATGACGGAAGCGCACCTGCCGGAGGCGCTGCGGCTCTCTCGCGCGGCGGGCTGGCCGCACCGGCTGGAGGACTGGCGCTTCGTCCTGCAACTCGGATCGGGCAAGGTGGCGCTTTCCGGCGAGGCGGTTGTCGGCACGACCTGCGTGACGCCGTTCGGCGAGAGCGTGGCCACGGTCAACATGATCATCGTCGACGCCGCCATGCGCGGGCGCGGCGTGGGCCGCAAGGTCATGGAAGCGGCGATGGCCCTTGCGGCCGGGCGGGAACTGCGCCTCGTCGCCACGCCGGATGGCCGCCCGCTCTACGAGAAGCTGGGCTTCACCGCTACGGGCACCATCTTCCAGCATCAGGGCAACGTATCGCCGCCGGACGATTTCGCGCCGGTGGGCGAGGGGCTTCGTCCGGCCTGCACCGGCGACATGGCGGCGATCGCGGCGCTCGACGCGCAGGCGTTCGGCGCCATGCGCGCGGCGCTGATCGGCGCCCTGTTTGCATGCGGGCAGGTGAACGTCTTGGAGCGCCATGGCAGCGTCACGGGCTTTGCCGTGCGCCGTGCGTTCGGCCGGGGGCTCGTCGTCGGCCCCGTTGTTGCAACGCGACATGAAGATGCGCTGGCGCTGATCGGGGGGCTATGCCACGACGCGCCCGGTGATTTCATCCGCCTCGATGTTCCCGAAACGAGCGGCCTTTCCGCCGCACTGGCGGGCTGGGGGCTTGTCCGCGTCGACAGCGGCCTCGCCATGCGCCGCAACCCGGCTCCGGGCGTGGCGGCAGGAAAGGCGATCACCTACGCGCTCGCCAGCCAGGCGCTCGGGTGAGGCCCGCGCACTCCTTTCCACAAGCCGTGAGTGCGCAAGACCGCGGGGACGACAATGCAGCTCATGCCTTATGAAACGGACGTCTATACGTGGAATTTCGGCGATTACCGGATTAGCACCGACCGGCAGTATCTGGATATAGAGATACTGCACGAGGCGATGCGGCAGGAGGCCTACTGGGCGCGCGATCTCGAAATCGGGCGCCTCACGCAGGCCGTGCGCTGTTCGCTTCCCTTCGGCGCCTATGACGCCGCGGGCACTCTGGTGGGGTTCTGCCGCGTGGTGACGGACGGCGCCATGTTCGCCTACCTGCGGGATGTGTTCATCACATCGCGCCATCGCGGCCAGGGACTGGGCGTCGAACTGGCGCGCCGGGCGGTCGGCCATCCCGATCTCGCGAATGTCGGCAACTGGCTGCTGCGCACTGTGGATGCCCATGGCGTCTACGCCCGTCTCGGCTTCACCGTCACCGATGAACCGCAATCCTACATGACGCTGAAGTTGCCGCGAACGCCGTTCAGGCAACGAACCGCGCCTGCCTCCACCATCACCCGTCCGGAATGACGGCGGCGAGAACCTTCAACTGACGGCAGGCGTGGATGTCGCGGTATAAGCGCTGCCGCCCGGTCCCTCCGGATGAGGGGTGCTGGAAACCCTGCGCTTGTACCCCGCCGCATATGATGCAAATCTGCTGCTGGCGCGGGCCGTCGGCCGTGTCGACGAAGCGGAAAATCCGCCGCCGGAACGAGACAATGCATTTATGCTATGCAACAGGAAACGTCGATATTCCATATGGTTGCATACCATCTCATGCGTCGGCGGCGGCCGTTGAAGCAACATCGTGCACAGTATGGCGCAGCTTTGGGCGGAAATCGCGCAATGGCAGGAAATGGGCTGTTGCGGCCAAATGGTTTATGTGTAAAATAATTTCTAAGGGCACAAAGAGAGCCTCGAAAAAACAGCGCCGCCGCCGCGGGTGGGGTTTCCGGACGGTGTGCGCACCAAGCCAGAAGAGAACGAGGGCGGCTTTCCGGCACCCGGGCGGTGCCAACGGTATTCCGGTCTCAGCCGGAGGTCGTCCCCAGTCAGGGGAACGGGAATGTTGTCAATCCGGAAAAGGACTGCGGGGCTGGTTGCCTCCGCCTGTGTAGCCACATCATGCATTGTGTCCCCGGCTGCCTGGGCAGCGGAGGGCAAGATCAAGATCGGCCTGCTCTACACGCTGAGCGGCCCTGCTGCCGTGCTCGGCGAGCAATCGCGCGACGGCTTCCTGCTGGCGGCCGAGAAGCTGGGGAACAAGTTCGGCGGGCTCGATGCGGAGATCATCGTCGTCGACGATGAGCAGAAGCCGGACGTGGCGGTCAGCAAGGCGCGCGAGCTTGTCGAGCGGGAGAAGGTGGATTTCGTCGTCGGGCCGATCTTTTCCAACGTCCTCGGCGCGATCGTCAAACCCGTCACCGCAGGCGGCGCATTCCTCATCAGCACCAATGCGGGCACGTCCAACCTCGCGGGCGCCGAATGCAATCCCGATCTCTTCGTCACTTCCTACCAGAATGACCAGATCCACGAAGTGCTTGGCAAGTATGCCGAGAACCAGGGCTACAAGCGCCTGTTCCTGATAGCGCCCAACTATCAGGCCGGCAAGGATGCGCTCGCAGGCTTCAAGCACTCCTACAAGGGTGAGGTGACAAACGAGATCTTCACACCGCTGGGGCAGCTCGATTTTTCGGCGGAGCTGGCGCAGATCGCCGCCGATCAGCCCGATGCCGTCTATGCGTTCATGCCGGGGGGCATGGGCGTCAATCTCGTGAAGCAGTACCGGCAGGCCGGCCTCGAAGGCATTCCGTTCCTGTCTGCCTTTACCGTGGATGAGAGCACGCTGCCCGCCCAGCAGGACGCCGCTCTCGGCTTCCTCGGCGGCGCGAACTGGGCGCAGAACTACGACAATGCGCAGTCGCGCGACTTCGTGAAGGCGTACGAGGCGAAGTTCGGCAACGTTCCCGCGACTTACGCCATTCAGGCCTACGACGCCGCGCTGCTCATCGATGCGGCCGTGAAAGCCACCGGCGGCAACGTAACCGACAAGGCCAAGCTGCGGGAGGCGCTCGAAAAAACACCGTTCGAGTCCCTGCGCGGCGATTTCCGGTTCGGCCCCAACCATTTCCCGATCCAGGATTTCTATCTGGTGAAGGTGGTCAAGCGGCCGGACGGAAAGTATGCAACCGAGGTCGTTGAGAAGATATTCGACGATTATCAGGATAACTACGCATCCCGCTGCAAGATGTAACGGTATTTCGGGTGCCGGGCTGCGGCTGATGCCGTGCCCCGGCTGCCGGGTTGCCTGTATTCGCGCAGCGCGCTGCAGACGAACCGGCGTTCGCGTCTCGCCCTTCCAGCCCACAGATTGCGCTGGCAGCAGGGCCATGATGAGAGGCCTGTTATCCGAAATGTTGAATCTCTTTCTGCTTCAGGCGCTTAACGGCGTGCAGTTCGGCATCATGCTGTTCCTTGTGGCAGCAGGGTTGACGCTGATCTTTGGCATCATGGATCTGATCAACCTGTCGCACGGCGTTCTTTACATGGTCGGCGCCTATTTCGCCGCGACCTTCGTGGCGCTCACCGGCTCCTTCGTGCTCGGGCTGCTGCTGGCGCTGCCGGCCGCGCTTCTGCTTGGCATCGTTCTGGAACTGCTGGTGTTCCGCCGGCTGTACGAGCGCGACCATCTCGATCAGGTGCTGGCGACGTTCGGCCTGATCCTCATCCTCAACGAAAGCGTCAAGGTCATCTGGGGGGCGGCGCCCCTCAGCGTGCCCGTGCCGGAGGCGCTGACCGGATCGGTGCAGTTGTTCGGCAACGTGCGCTATCCGCTGTACCGCCTCGTCATCATCGCGGCGGGGCTCGCGACGGCGGCGGGCCTGTATGTACTGGTCAACTTCACCCGGGTCGGCATGCTGCTGCGGGCGGGGGCGTCCAACGCGCCGATGGTCTCGGCGCTGGGTGTCGACATCCGCCGGCTGTTCACGGTCGTCTTTGGCCTCGGTGCGATGCTGGCGGGGCTCGCGGGGGCGCTGGTCGCGCCGATCCTGTCCGTTGAGCCGGGTATGGGCGATTCCGTGCTGATCCTCACCTTCGTCGTCATCGTCATCGGCGGCGTCGGGTCTGTGCGCGGGGCGTTTATCGCCGCCATCCTCGTCGGTGTGGTCGATACGGTGGGGCGCACCTTCGGGCCGATCCTGCTGCGCACGATGCTCGATCCCTCGGCGGCCTCGCAAACCGGGCGCGCGCTGGCACCGATGCTGATCTACATCCTGATGGCGGCGGTGCTGCTCTTCCGGCCCATGGGCCTGTTTCCTGTGCGGGGGGCGGTGCGATGAACAGCTCGACGACCAACATCGCGCCGGCCCATCTCGCGGAAGTCAGGGTGTCGTTCCGCACGGCGGGCTTCGCCGCGCTCGCCATGTTCGCCATCCTTGCCGCGTTGCCGCTGCTGACCCTCGTCACGGGCGATGCCTTCGTGCTGGTGGTCGCGACGCGCATCATGATCTTCGCCTTGGCCGCGCTGTCGCTCGATCTCATCCTGGGCTTCGGGGCGCTGGTATCCTTCGGCCACGCCGCGTTCGTCGGCATCGGCGCCTATGCGGTCGCAATCCTGAATGCCTATGGCGTGAACGATCTGCTGGTGCAGAGCCTCGTCGCGGTAGCGGTCGCCGCGTTGTTCGCGCTGGTGACGGGGGCGATCAGCCTGCGCACGCGCGGGGTCTATTTCATCATGATCACGCTGGCCTTCGGGCAGATGCTGTACTTCCTGATGATCTCGCTGTCGGCTTTTGGCGGTGACGACGGCTATACGCTTCCCGCCCGCTCGACCGTGCTGGGGATGCCGCTGCTCGAAAATAATCTCGTGATGTTCTATACGGTACTCGCGGTACTGGTGGGGGCGTTCCTGCTGGCGCGCATGCTGATCGCCTCGCGCTTCGGGCGGGTGCTGCGCGGCACGCGCGATAACGCGGTCCGCATGCAGGCCATCGGCTTCTCGCCCTCTCCGTATCAGCTCACGGCCTATGTCATCGCCGGCTCGATCGCGGCGCTGGCGGGCGTGCTGCTTGCCAACCAGGTGGAGTTCGTCTCGCCCGCCTACATGAGCTGGCAGCGTTCGGGCGAGCTGATCGTCATGGTGGTGCTCGGCGGCATGGGGACGCTCGCCGGGCCGATCGCGGGCGCCGCCGCCTTCATCCTGCTGGAGGAATGGCTGTCGTCGTTCTCGCAGCACTGGAAGCTCGGCTTCGGCCTGATTTTGCTGCTCGTCGTGCTGTTCAGCAAGGGCGGCGTGGGCGGGCTTGTGAAGCGGCTGCTGGGGGGCGCGCATCATGGCTGAAACCGGCGCCCTGCTTTCCGTCCGCAACCTGTCGAAGACCTACGGCGCGCTCGTCGTGACGGACAACGTCAGTCTCGATATTCCCGAGCGGGAGCTGCACGTCATCATCGGCCCCAATGGCGCCGGCAAGACGACGCTCATTCACCAGCTTTCCGGCCGGTTGCCGAGCAACGGCGGCAAGGTCGTCTTCGCCGGGGAGGATATCACGCGCCTGCCCATGCATCAGCGGGTGCGGCGGGGGCTGGCACGCTCCTTCCAGATCACGGCGCTGCTCGACGGCTTCACGGCGCTGGAAAACGTCGCCATTGCCGTGCAGGCGCGGTCGGGATCGAGCTTCCGGTTCTTCGCCCCCGTCGCGCGCGACCGGAAGCTGAACGACGAAGCCATGGCCGTGCTCGCGCGTCTCGGCCTGGAGGACCGCGCCCATCGGCGGGCGGGCACGCTGTCGCACGGCGAGAAGCGCCAGCTCGAAATCGCGGTGGCGCTTGCCACCGGCGCGCGGATGCTGCTGCTCGACGAACCGCTTGCGGGCACCAGCCACGAGGAATCCGCGGTACTGGTCGAGCTGATGCGCGCATTGAAACAGACGCACACGCTGATCCTCATCGAGCACGACATGGATGCCGTCTTCTCGCTCGCGGATCGTATCAGCGTGCTGGTTTACGGCAAGGTCATCGCTTCCGGGCCGCCCGCCGAGGTGCGGGCGCATCCGGAGGTGCGCGCCGCATACCTTGGCGACGAACAGGCGGACAAGGCACCGGAAGCCGCTGCAGCAGGCGGGGGGAGATAGGCGATGTTGAGAATCGAAGGGCTGGAAAACGCCTACGGCGATTCCCGCATCCTGTTCGGCGTCGCGTTCAGCGTCAACGCGGGCGAGGTCGTGACGCTGCTCGGACGCAACGGCATGGGAAAGACGACGACGATCAAGTCGATCTTCGGCCTGCTGCCGCCGAAGGCGGGGCGCATCCTCATCGATGGTGAGGACGTCGCCGGCAAGCCGCCGTTCCAGATCGCGCGGCGGGGTCTCGGGCTGGTGCCGGAGGGGCGGCAGATATTTCCCACGCTCAGCGTGGAGGAAAACCTGGTCGCGACCGCGCGCGGCGCGGCCAATGGCGGCGCGGGGCGCGCGCCGCGCTGGACGCTGGAGAAGGTCTACGCCCTGTTCCCGCGCCTCAAGGAGCGGCGGCGCAACATGGGCAACCAGCTCTCCGGCGGCGAGCAGCAGATGCTCGCCATCGGCAGGGCATTGATGACGAATCCGCGCCTCGTTGTGCTGGACGAGGCGACCGAGGGCCTCGCGCCGCTGATCCGGGATGAAATCTGGGCCTGCCTGCGCGCCATCCGGGACGCGGGCGAGGCCATCCTCGTCATCGACAAGAATGTCGATGCGTTGAGCCGCTTCGCCGACCGCCACGTCGTGATCGAGAAGGGCCGCATCGTCTGGACGGGCACCAGCGACGAGCTGCGCTGCACACCGAAGATCAAGGAGCAGTTCCTGCAAGTATGACCCATGGCGGGAGAGCGGAGCACAGTCATGTCGAAATGCTTCAACTATAAAATAAAATGGCGACGCAGGGGATGACCGCAACTGCCCGGCAGATCGTGGAACGGAGCGGGGAAAGCGTGAAACGGGGAGCGATGCGGAGCAGGGGGTGCGCGACGGGCGCCCGGGCCGCATGGCCGACAGATACCAGAGGAGATTGAGATGTCACAAGCCGATGCCGCGCCGGGCGGGCGCGCCACTTCCCGCCCCACGTCTCATGTCGATACCTTCGTTCTCGACCGTCTGCCGCCGCCGGAACTGCAGCCGGCATTCATCAATCTCGACCGGCTGAACTATCCCGAGCGCCTCAATGCCGTCGCCGAAATCGTCGACAAGCATGTGCGCGAGGGCCGGGGAGGGCGGCTCGCCGTCCGCGGGCCGGGCGTCCACTGGAGCTACGACGACCTCGCGCGCATCATCAACCGTCTGGCCAACGTGCTCGTGGGCAAGCTCGGCCTCGTGCCGGGCAACCGGGTGCTGCTGCGCGCGGCCAACACGCCTACCATGGTGGCGCTCTACCTCGCCGTCATCAAGGCGGGCGGCATCGTCGTCGCCACCATGCCGCTGCTGCGCGCTAAGGAACTCGTGCCGATCATCGACAAGGCGCAGATCGCGCTGGCGTTCTCCGACGAAACGCTGATCACGGAACTGGCCGCGGCGGCGAGCGGCAATGCCTTTCTCAAGCGGGTGGTGACGTGGTCGGGCAACCTGGGCGGCGAACTCGGCAGCCTGCTCGATGGCGTCCCGGATGCATTCGAGGCCGTGAACACTTTCGCCGACGATCCCTGCCTGCTCGGCTTCACCTCCGGCACCACCGGCGTGCCGAAGGCCACCATCCATTACCAGCGCGACCTGCTTGTCATCTGCGACTGCTACGCGAAGGAGATCCTGCGCGCCGATCCGGACGACAGCTTCATCGGCTCCCCGCCGCTGGCGTTCACCTTCGGCCTCGGCGGGCTGGTGCTGTTTCCCTTCCGCATCGGCGCCTCCACCGTGCTGCCGGCGAAGACCGCGCCCGACGACCTGGCGCGTGCGATCGGCGAGTACCGGCCGACCGTCTGCTTCACCGCGCCCACCGCTTACCGCGCGATCCTCGCCCGGATCGGGGAATACGACCTGTCGTCGCTGCGCAAGTGTGTCTCCGCCGGTGAGGCGTTGCCGCTGCCGACCTTCAATGCATGGAAGGAAGCGACCGGCCTGACGCTGCTCGACGGCATCGGCAGCACCGAGCTGCTGCACATCTTCATCTCCGCGCGCGAGGAGGGCGTTCGCCCCGGCTGCACCGGCAAGCCCGTTCCGGGCTATGAGGCGCAGGTGGTCGACGACGCGGGCGGCCCCGTGCCGAACGGTACGCCCGGCCGCCTCGCGGTGCGCGGCCCCATCGGCTGCCGCTATCTCGACGATCCGCGCCAGGTGAACTACGTCCAGCACGGCTGGAACATTACCGGGGATACCTACATTCGCGACGAGGACGGCTACTTCCGGTACCAGGCGCGCAGCGACGACATGATCGTCTCCGCCGGCTACAATATCGGTGGGCCGGAAGTCGAGGCGAGCCTGCTGGCACACGAGGCCGTGCTGGAATGCGGCGTCGTCGCCGCGCCGGATCCCGAACGCGGCAGCGTCGTCAAGGCCTACGTCGTCCTGCGCGAGGGCCATGTCGGCGACGACACGCTGCGCAAGACCCTGCAGGACCACGTCAAACAGGATCTCGCTCCCTACAAGTATCCGCGCGCCATCGAATTCGTCGACACGCTGCCGAAAACGGAATCGGGCAAGCTGCAACGTTTCTCGCTGCGCAAGCTTGCAGCCGAAACCGCGAAGGATACGCGGGAATGACGAACGCCCCGCTCTGGCAACCGGGCGGCGGCCCCCTTGCGGATATCGATGCGGCCTACGACAATGTGCTTGCCATCGGCGACGCACCGCGTTGGGCGGCGCGCTGGCAGGAACAGGCGGAAACGTTTCGCGCCGGCATGGCGGCGAGCGGGCGCGCGCAGCTCGACATCGCCTATGCCGACGGCCCCCGCCACCGCTACGATCTCTTCCTTCCCGAGGGGCGGACGGCCCGTGGCACCGCCGTTTTCGTGCATGGCGGATACTGGAGGGCCTTCGACAAGTCCGTGTGGTCGCATCTCGCGGCGGCGCTCGTCGCGGCGGGCTTCCGTGTCGCCTTGCCGAGCTACACGCTCTGCCCGGGGGCGCGCATCGCCGGCATCACCCGCGAGATCGCCCGTTTCGTCGATCATCTGGCCGGGACTTGCGAAGGGCCTATCCGCCTTTGCGGCCACTCGGCGGGCGGGCATCTCGTCACGCGCATGCTGTGCGCGGATGCGCCGATTGCTCCCGCAACGGCCGCGCGCATTACGCGCGTGTTGTCGATCAGCGGCGTGCACGACTTGCGGCCGCTCGTCAACACCCACATGAATGCCGCCCTGCGGCTCGACGCCGGCGAAGCTGCTACCGAAAGCCCGGCGCTGCTCGCACCCCGGCCGGGGGCGCGGCTGATGTGCTGCGCGGGTGGCGGCGAACTGCCTGAGTTCCGGCGCCAGAACCTGCTGCTCGCCAATATCTGGCACGGGCTCGGCGCCTGGACGGAAGCCGTCGAGATCGCGGGCCGGCACCACTTCGACGTTATCGAGGCGCTGCTCGATCCGGCGGGCGCGCCCTTCAACTGGCTGGCGGCAAACGATCAGCCTTCAATAACGGGGAACCAGACATGAAAGCTCTCATCATCGGAGGCGGCATTGGCGGGTTGACGACAGCCCTGATGTTGCACGCGCGCGGCATCGAGTGCGAGGTACACGAGGCCGCATCGCAGATACGCGAACTGGGCGTGGGCATCAACGTGTTGCCGCATGCCATCAGCCAGCTTGCCGAACTGGGTCTTCTGCCTGCGCTCGACAGCGTAGGCATTCGCACGCGCGAGCTGATCTACACCACGCGGACCGGACAGGAGATCTGGCGCGAGCCGCGCGGCATCGATGCGGGCTACGACGTGCCGCAGTTCTCGATCCATCGGGGACATCTGCAGAAGTTGCTTTATGATGCGGTCGTCGCGCGGCTGGGCGCGGACGCTGTGCATGTCGGCCAGCCCTGCACGGGCTTCTCGCAGGATGCGGAAGGGGTTACCGCCCATTTCGCGCCCTCTGCCGCCATTCCCTCGGCGCGCGCTGACGTGTTGATCGCCGCAGATGGCATTCATTCGGCCATTCGCCGGCAACTGCATCCGGGTGAGGCCGGCATTCGCTGGAACGGCGTGTTGATGTGGCGCGGTGCCGTGGAGAGCGACGCCTTCCTCGACGGGCGTACGATGCTGATCGCCGGCGGCTTCACCTACAAGCTGGTGCTCTATCCGATCGCGAGGAGCGCCACGCCCGGCAAGGTTCTCATCAACTGGGTCGTCAACTACCGCACTGCGAGCGACGGCACCCCGACACCGCCGCGCGAGGACTGGAACCAGCAGGGCACCCACGAGGAGCTGATGCCGCATGTGCGCCGTTTCGGTGTGGCGGTCACCGACCTTGAGGCGCTCGTGCGTGCGACGCCTGCCTTCTATAAATATCCCATGTGCGACCGCGATCCGCTGCCCTTCTGGACGCAGGGCCGCGTGACGCTGCTGGGTGACGCCGCCCATCCCATGTATCCCGTGGGTTCGAACGGCGCGAGCCAGGCCATCATCGACGCGCGCGTGCTCGCGGATGCGCTGGCGGCGGCCACCGATCCGCGTGAGGCGCTGGTGTCATATGCCGAAGCGCGCCTGCCCGCGACGGCGGAGATCGTGCGGCTCAACCGCCAGGGCGGCCCCGAGGGTGTCATCGACGAGGTGGAACGCCGTGCGCCCGAGGGCTGCGACGATCTCGACACCCTCATCAGCCTGGAGGAGCGGCGCGCCATCGTGCGCGGCTACGCGACGACGGCCGGCTTCGACAGAACGCAGGTCAACCGCGCCAAGTGAGCGGCGCCGGACAAGTTTTCCTCACCTCAACCCCAGCACGGAGACAGACATGACGATACTGACAGCAGGCGTGACGAAGGCGGACGAGTCCATCGACGATATCGTGTGGAACATTCTGGGCCAGACCTACGTGCCCAAGACCCGGACGGACGAGTCGTTCTCCTGGCATGCGACGTTTCCGGCCGGCACTTTCGTGCCGCCGCACATTCATACCACGCAGGACGAGTTCATCTACGTGCTGGAGGGCCGCTACGACATCGTGCTCGACGGTCAACCGGCGGCCGCGACCGCCGGCGACCTGATCCGGCTGCCCCGCAACGTTCCGCATGGCATCTTCAACAAGTCGGGGCAGACGGCGAAGGCCCTGTTCTGGGTTTCACCGACGGCCCGGCTGTGGGAACTGTTCACGCAAATCCACAACGTTGCCGACCCCGAAGAAGTCGTGCGCATCGCCGCCCGGCACGAGGTGAATTTCCTGCCGCCTGCGTGACGCGGCTGAGCCCTTCCACCAAAAGTAAACGCCGGCGTGCTTCCGCTTTCAACGGAGGCACGCTGGCGTCGCACCGGAAAACGCAAACCGTTTCCGTGAAGCGCTGACAGGCTCTATCGCGCGATGGAATGCGTGAATGTCAGCTTGGCGAGTGCCGCGGAGGCGATTCGTGCGCGCAGCGAATCCGCGCGGCTTGTCAGGATGATCGGCACCCGCGCGCCGAGCACGAGCCCGGCGGCGTCCGCATGGGCGAAATAGACGAGTTGCCGCGCCAGCATGTTGCCGGCTTCGAGATCGGGCACCAGCAGAATGTCCGCCTGTCCTGCGACGGGGGAGACGATGCCCTTGGCGCTCGCGGCGTCGCGGTTGATGGCGTTGTCGAACGCGAGCGGCCCGTCAACCTTGCCGCCGACGATCTGCCCGCGCAGCGCCATCACGGTCAGCGCCGCCGCCTCCAGCGTGGCCGGCATCTTGTCGTTGACCTTCTCGACGGCTGCCAGTGCCGCCACCAGCGGTTCCTCCACACCGACGGAATGCAGGAAGTCGATGGCGTTCTGGCAGATGTCGCGCTTGTGCGCGAGCGTCGGCCGGATGTTGATGGCGGCGTCGGTGACGATCAGCGGCTTGTCGTAGGCGGGCACGTCCATGGCGTAGACGTGGCTGACGCGCCGTTCCGTCCGCAGGTTGCTGCCGTGCGCCAGCACGACGGTAAGCAACTCGTCGGTATGCAGGCTGCCCTTCATCAGCGCATCCACCCTGCCGGCGGCCACGAGTTCCACGGCCCGGGCGGCGGCGGCGTGGCTGTGGGGCGCGGACTCGATCGGCAGGCCGTCGAGCACGATGCCGGCGGCTTCCGCGATCTGGCGGATGCGCGCCTCCGGTCCGACAAGCACGGGCTCGATGATCCCTTCCGCGCGCACCTCCACCGCGGCGGCGAGCGAATCCGCCGTGCACGGATGCACGATGGCGGTGCGCAGCGCCGTTCCCTGCTTCGCGCGCGCGACGAAGCTCTCGAACAGGTCGTGCCGCTGCACCGAAATTTCCGGCAACGGCTTCTGAGGCCATTCCACCTTGCGGTCGGGCGCGATGACCGTCGCCGTGCCGGTCAGCACCTCGTCGCCATGCTGGTTGAAGCAGCGCGTGTCGAGAATGACGAAGTGCTTGTCGGGCCGCTTCTCGGTCACCACCACGGTCGCGGTGATGGTGTCGCCGAGGCTCACCGGCTTCACGAACCGCAGGTTCTGGCCGAGATAGACCGTGCCCGGGCCGGGGAGCCGCGTGCCGAGCAGCGCCGAGATCAGCGCCGCCGTCCACATGCCGTGCGCGACCACGTGGCCGAACAGCCCTGTGGCTGCGAAGGCGCTGTCGAGGTGGGCGGGGTTGACGTCTCCCGAAACGGCGGCGAACAGGTCTATATCGTCGCGCCCCACGGTGCGCGTCAGCGATGCTTCATCACCCACCGCGATTTCGTCGAAAGTGCGGTTACGCAGAACGTGGCCGTTCCGCGGCGTCTGGCCGTTCCCTTGTGCGCTGGTCATGAGGTCTCACCTTTGCAGGACATAGGTGCCGGGGGCATCCTCAAGGACGGGGAAGCCGTGCTCCGGCGCGCCGATGGCGGGCGGGGCGACGCGCTCCGGCGACGAGTGGCTGTCGAGCCATTCCACCCACGCGGGCCACCACGAACCCTGACGCTGCGCCGCCGCCGCGAACCATTCCTGCGGGCTGAGGCAGGTGTCGACGGCCGTTTTGCGGGCGATGCGGTAGCGCCGCCGTGCCTTGCCGGGCTCGCTGACGATGCCGGCGTTATGCCCGCCGCTGGTGAGCAGGAAGGTCACTTCGGTGTCGGTGATATAATGAATTTTGTAGACGGACTGCCACGGCGCAACGTGATCGCGCTCCGTGCCGACGACGAAGAGCGGCGTGCGGATGTTCTGCAGCGCGGCCGGCTGGCCGTTGACGAGAAGGCGGCCGGCGGCCAGTTCGTTGTCGAGGTAGAGCCGCTTGAGGTACTCGGTATGCATCCGGTAGGGCATGCGCGTCGAGTCGGCGTTCCATGCCATCAGGTCGATCAGCGAGGTGCGCTCGCCGAGCATGTAGTCGCGCACGAGCCGCGACCAGATCAGGTCGTTCGAGCGCAGCAACTGGAAGGCGCTGGCCATCTGGCTGGAGTCGAGATAGCCGCGGTTCCACATGATACTTTCCAGGAAATGCACCTGGCTGTGATCGATGAAGAGGGCGAGTTCTCCCGGCTCCGTGAAGTCGGTCTGCGCGGCGAGCAACGTCATGGTGGCGAGCCGACCGTCGCCCGTGCGGGCCATGGCGGCGGCAACGAGGGCAAGCAGCGTGCCGCCGAGACAATAGCCCGTGGCATGCACCTTGCGGCCGGGGACGATGGCCGCCACCGCGTCGAGCGCGGCATTCACGCCGAGCCTGCCGTAATCGTTGAGAGAAAGATTGCGGTCGTCGGCATTCGGGTTGCGCCACGAAATGCAGAAGACCGTGTATCCCTGCTCCACCAGATAGCGGATCAGGGAATTGTGCGGCGACAGATCGAGAATGTAATACTTCATGATCCACGCCGGCACGATCAGCACCGGCTCGGCGTGGACGTTTTCCGTCGTGGGCGAATACTGGATCAGCTCGATCAGGTGGTTGCGATAGACCACCTTGCCCGGCGTCACCGCAACATCGCGGCCGACGACGAAATTCTCCGAACCCACAGGCGGCTGGCCGGTGATGGTGCGGCTCGTGTCCTCAAGCCAGTTCCACCAGCCTTCCACAAAGTTAGCGCCGCCGGTTTCCAACGCCTTGTTGATCACTTCCGGATTCGTGAACGGGTTGTTCGAGGGAGCGGCGACATCGAGAATCTGGCGGGCGCAGAAGCTGATGACGTCCTCGTGGTGCGGGGTGACGCCCGGCACCTCGTGGGTGATATTGTGCCACCACTGCTGCTGAAGCAGGAAGGCCTGCGCGATGAAATTGAAAGGCGCGTGCTGCCACGCCTCGCTGGTAAACCGGTTGTCGCCCGGCAATGGCGCGATGCAGGGGGGCGTCGACGGCTCGACGACACTCGCCGTCAGGTAGTTCAGGAAGCGCACGCCCTTGCGGACAGCCTTGTAGGCCAGTTCCGTCCGCTTTCCCGGCGCGTGCGAGAGGTGAATCGCCCAGTCGTAATAAGCCAGCGACAGCGCCGCCGGGGACAGGCCACCGGAAAACTGCGCGGTCAGCGCCTCCCGCATGCGGTCGAAAGCCTTGAAGCCTTCCTGTCCCACCACTTCCTCGGCACTCGGCAGCGAGAACAACTCCAGCTCCGGCTTCGGCGCGGGAGAGGCCGCCGCTGTCGCGTGGCCGGTGTCTGCGGCAACAGGCAGTTTGGAAGGAGAAGCGGTGCTGGTCTCCGTTTCGGTCGGCTTGGCCATCGTGACTGAAACCCTCCTGCGGCATGCAAGTGCGCCTTTTACATCGCATGCCGCGCGCCGACTAGCCCTCTTTTGGTCAAGGCAGCGTTTCGGAAGGCGTCTCAGCGCCCCGCGTCGGTCAGCAGCTCGATATCCTCCCGCGCCAGGGTGAGCCGCGCACCGCGTATCAGGCTCGCGAGCTGCGCGAGCGATGTGGCGGAGGAGATGGGGGCGGTGATGCCCGGCTGGGCGATGACCCACGCCACCGCGATTTCCGAATGGGCCGCGCCCGTCCGTTCCGCCACGGTGTCGAGAGCCGCCAGGATGCGCAGGCCGCGCTCGTTGAGATAGCGCCGGACGCTTTCGCCGCGCGCGCCCTTGAGATCGGCCTCCGTGCGATACTTGCCCGTGAGGAAGCCGGCTGCCAGCGCGTAGTAGGAAATAACGCCAAGCCCTTCCCGCAGCACGAGATCCTGCACCTCACCCTCGAAGGCGTCCCGCTTGTGAAGGTTGTACTCGTTCTGCAGGGTCTGGTAGCGCGGCAGACCCTTTTCCTTCGAGGTCGTAAGGGCTTCCGACAACAGCGCGGCATCGTAGTTCGAGGCGCCGATGAAGCGCACCTTGCCAGCCTTGATCAGGCGGTCGTAGGCGGCGAGCGTTTCCTCCTGCGACACGGTGGGATCCGGCCAATGGCTCTGGTAGAGGTCGATGTAGTCGGTCTGCAAGCGTTGAAGAGACGCTTCAATTGCATGCTCTATCCATTTGGCTGAAAGGTCTTTTTTGCCTTGTCCGACGTCCGATCCCACCTTGGTGAAGATGTGCACCCTGTCGCGATTGCCGCGCGCCTTCAGCCAGCGCCCGATGATGCGCTCACTCTCGCTGTCGTTGCCTGGCGCCCAGCGCGAATACACGTCCGCCGTGTCGATGGCGGTGAAACCCTCGGCGACGAAGGCGTCGAGCAGCGTGAAGGACGTGGGCTCGTCGGCCGTCCAGCCGAGAACATTGCCGCCGAAGACGAGCGGCGCGATTTCGATGTCGGTTTGTCCGAGGCGGCGGGTCATGAAGGCTTCCATCCGGTTGGGCGCGAGAATGCATCGCGCGGTTGCACGTTCGCGGGGCGGGGCTCGCCGAGGCTTCAGCCGATATGATATATAGAATTGGCTATATGTATATATACAAAACCGAATTCACCCCGCCCGCCTCAGTTCTTGCCGTCGCCGCGCAGGAAGGCGGCGGGACGTGGGCCCATCCTGTCGACGATCTCGGGCTTTCCGGCGTTCACCGCGCCGTTCCACCCGCCGCCGAGCGCCTTGTTGAGGGCGATGTACTGCGTGGTGATGTTCACACGGCTCTGGATGAGGGAGTCCTCCGCCGAATACAGCGAACGCTCGGCATCGAGCACCTCGATGAAGCTCGTCGAGCCGCTCTCGAACAGGGTGCGGGCGAGCCGCGCGGATTCGCGGTAGCTTGCCACCGACTGCGCCAGCTTCTCATGGCGCACGCGCTCCTGCGCCAGCGCGACGACGGCGTTCTCCACTTCCTCCAGCGCTGTCAGCACCGTAGCGCGCAGGTTGAGGAACTGCTGGTCGCGCTGCGCCTGAGCTGCCTCGACCGCCGCCTGCAACTGGCCGGCGTTGAACACCGGCACGCTCAGGCTGGGCCCGAACGACCAGCTTATCGACGAATTCTTCGCGAGGTCGCCGAGCCGCACACCGGATGTCGAGACGCTGCCGGTGAGACTGATGGCGGGATAGCGGTCCGCCTCCGCCGCGCCGATGCGCGCCGTCGCCTGCGCGAGCTGGCGTTCTGCGAGGCGCACGTCCGGACGGGAGAGCAGGACGTCGGCGGGCACGCCGACAGGCAGCGGCAGCCGGGGTGCGGGCACCGCGCCGCCCTTGCGCAACAGGGCGGAGAGCGCCGTCGGCGCCTGTCCCGTCAGCACGCCGAGGCGGTGCATGGACTGCGCCAGCGAGGCCTCCAGCGTCGGGATGCCGGCCTCCGTGGTCGCGACCTGTCCGGTGGCGTTGGCGAGATCGACGCCGGAAGCCGCGCCCGCGTTGAACTGCGCCCGCGTGAGGGCGGCGGTCTCGCTCTGCGTGGCCGCCGTTCTGCGCGCGAGCGCAAGCCGGGCCTGATAGCTGCGCACATCGATATAGTTGGTGGCGATGTCGCCGACCAGCGTCACCAGCGTGGCGCGCAAGTCCTCTTCCGCGGCGTCGAGCCCATAGCGGGCCGCTTCGACGGTGCGACGGTTGGCGCCGAAGAGGTCGACCTCCCAGCTGGCGTCGAGGCCCGCGCGCAGGGTGTTCGACACGCTGCCGGAGGAACCCGCCCCGCCGCTCTTGCCGCGCGTGGCGGAGGAGGTGCCGCTGACCGAGGGGAACAAGCCGCCCACCGCCTGGTCGTAGGTCGCGCGCGCCTCGCGGATGCGGGCCTTGGCGGAGGCGACGTCGAGATTGCCGGAAGCCGCCTGCTCGACGATGTTGTTCAGTGTCGGGTCGTTCAGGCGCTTCCACCACTGCCCGAACTCAGCGGGCTTCGCCGTTGTCGCGCCTGCGTTATTGCTCCATTTCGCCGGCACGGCCAGCGGCGGCTTTTCATAGTCCGGCCCGACGGAACAGGCGCCGAGCGCGCCGCAAAGCATGAGCGCCATGCCACCTCGCGAAGCGAGTCGGCGCAGCAGGGGCCTCGGGAAAAGGGGGGCTGCATGCGTCCGCGCGCCGTGGCCGCCGTTCCCGGATATCAGTTTGCGGACCATGGCCAGAAGTACCTTTGCAAGACGCCATTCTTCCGTGCAGCACGCCGCCGGAAGCCGAACCGCATGAAATTTGCGTGAGCGATCATTGGCATGAGATTGTGATCGTTTCCATCCCGGCCGCGTCGATAAGGGGGCATAAAGCCTGCCGTGCCGGATAGGTGCGGATTCGATGCAACGGATTCTGTCGTATTCGTAATGTTTCAAAGCCACCGTCTGTCAAAGATGCTACATGCCCAGGGTGTAAGAATCTCGCCATGTTCTGCGTCGCAGAGGCGCTTTGTGGCGGGTTTCGCGCGCGGGAGCGGCTGCGTCCGACCTGCGCAGGGTCGGAGAGCGTAAGAAATGTCCGGAAACGATTGCGATATTCTCGTCATCGGCGGTGGCATCAACGGCTGCGGTATCGCGCGCGACGCCGCCGGCCGGGGCTTCGACGTCGTGCTGGCGGAGCAGGCCGATCTGGCGAGCGGTACGTCGTCGGCCTCCACCAAGCTGATTCATGGCGGGCTGCGGTATCTGGAATACTACGAGTTCCGCCTGGTGCGTGAGGCGCTCACGGAGCGAGAGATATTGTGGCGCATGGCGCCGCACATCGTCTGGCCGCTACGCTTCGTGCTGCCCCACCACGGCGCGCTGCGCCCGGCGTGGCTGCTGCGTCTCGGCCTGTTCATCTACGATCACATCGGCGGCCGCAAACTGCTGCCGCCGACCCGCGTGCTCGACCTGCGGCAGGACGAGGCAGGCAAGCCGTTGCGGAACGGATTCGTCCGGGCGTTCGAGTATTCCGACGCCTGGGTGCAGGATGCCCGCCTCGTCGCGCTTAACGCCCGCGATGCCAGCAACAGGGGCGCGCGCATCCACACGCGCACGCGCGTGACGGGCATCCGGCGCGAGGGCGGCCGTTTCCGTGTCGACCTGCGCGACGGGACGACGGGCGCGGACAGGAACCTGTCGGCCGCCATGGTGATCAACGCGGCCGGGCCGTGGGTGGAAGGCGTGCGGCGCCTGCTTGACGGCGCCACCGGCGCACCGCACGTGCGGCTGGTGCAGGGCAGCCATATCGTCGTGCCGAAGCTCTTCGACCACGACCGTTGCTACATCTTTCAGAATGCCGATGGCCGCATCGTCTTCGCGATTCCCTATGAAAGCGACTTCACGCTGATCGGCACCACGGACCGCGACTATGCCGGAAACCCCGCCGCCGTGCGCATCACGCCGGAAGAGACCGCCTATCTCTGCGAGGCGGTGAGCGGCTATTTCCGCAAGGCCGTGACGCCGGCAGACGTGGTGTGGACTTACGCGGGCGTGCGCCCCCTCTACGACGACCATGCCTCCTCCGCGCAGGCGGCGACCCGCGACTATGTGCTGGAGCAGGAAGGCGACAGCACATCGGGCGTCGCAATCCACGTCTACGGCGGCAAGATCACCACCTATCGCAGGCTGGCCGAGGCGGCGATGGACAAGGTGGAGGCGGTGCTCGGCAAACGCGCGCCGGCCTGGACGGCGGCAAGCGCTCTGCCGGGCGGAAATTTCCCCGTCGATGGCCTGCCGGCACTGATGAAGACGCTGAAGGCGCGCGCTCCCGCCGTGGCGGAGACCACGCTGAAACGGTTGGCGCGCCACTACGGAATGCTGGCGCTGCCCATCGTCGCGAGCGGCTCGCTGGGGCGCATCATCGGCGCGGACCTCGGTGAGAACGAGGTGCGCCATCTCGTCGAAAACGAATGGGCATTGACGGCCGAGGACGTGCTGTGGCGTCGCACGAAGCTCGGCCTGCGCTTCACAGCGCAGGAGACGGCAGCTTTGGAGGACTTCCTGCGGACGGCGGGAGGCGCCACGTCGAACGCCTGACCACGCGCAGGATAACGGCACGACGAAGCCGTTCACGCAAATGAATGAATGTGTAGAAAAATATGAAATCCAAAAACAGCCGTATATGATCATTGAGTTTTATTCAACGGAATTGCACATAGAAATTCTGATAATTATCATGTAGAAATTAGTGAATTAAGCTTTTGCTAAACATTGGAGAGCTGCGGCCCTGACGGCGGATCACTGGGGCGATTGTACAGAGGTATTGTCTCGCCGCCCTGTCTCGTGTAAGCGGGAAACTGACGCGGATCGGTCCGCGCGCGTTCTCGTATCCGCGAACGACGCGCGCCTGACGAGCCCGTGGCGACAGGCGAATCCGGCCTTGGGAAGACGTTGCCGAACGTCCGGCTATCCTGCCATCGGATCGTCGAATTGACAGGTTGTTATGATTCTCGATGTAGGGTAAGAGGCGCTATCCTGCAGGGGGTCGGGCTAGCCGGCCTTGCGGGTGTTCACCGCATCGCCGCGCGCTCCGGAGACCTTGCGGTGGTCCCGACGATGATTGGTATGCATCGTTGCTGGTGCAGCGTCTGAAGAGGCCAGGGTTGCTTCCCAGAGGAGCGGCCTCGTTGTTCTGGAGATATGGCGACGTGAGTGAATTGGTGCGGCTGGACGATCTCGATGCGCTGATGCAGCGGGTGCGTGCCGATGTGGAGGCCCGCAAGGCGCGGGCCGACGCCCGGATCGTCGGAGGCAATGGTGCGGAAGTCGCTCCGCCGCCCCTCGATCCCGCCCAGCTTCGCTACACCGCGACGGAAATCCTGGCGCATTATGATGTGGTGTTCATGCGGGCCGCGTACCTCTCCCTGCTCGGGCGTGAGCCGGCCGGCGAGGATGCGGCGCGCTTCCTGCAGCAGTTGCGGCTCGGGCAGATCAGCCGGATAGACCTTATCGACGCTCTCGCCGCCACCGATGAGGCGCAGGCGCGGGGCGCGCGCATCTCGGGCCTCCGGCGCGAGCGCTTTCTGGACCGCATCCGCCGCTCCAGGCTCGGCCGCAAGATCGTGGCGCTGGCAAGTCTCGCGCGCAGCATTCCCCGTCTTGCGAGCGAGGTGCGGCGGCTGGCGGCGCGCGTCGATACGGCGGAGCGCAAGGCGCAGCAGCTGGAGCGCCGTCTTGAAGAAGAGCACAAGGCAAAGACGGAGTCCGAGGCGCAATTCAGCCGGCAGATCGAGGTCCTGACGCAGAAAATTAGTGAACTTGAAAGACATTTGGGCGGAGATGTCCCATCAAGGTAAGGCGTGCAAGTGCGAGGATGGGCCTCCATCGTTTCCGCACTATATCCGGATCAGCCAGAGAATGACTTTGCGGGCATCCCCGACGCTGCTGCCCCGGCATGCGGACAGCGCCGTCGGAGCCTTCTTCGCCGCTCGCATGCCGGCAAGACATGCGCGAGGCGGCACCCGGAGCGTGGGGCGGACGGGTGCAGACAAGAGACAGGAGCGGCCATGAAGCCGAAAGTAGCGATCGTCGCGGCGGGATCGGGGTCGGGCGAGACGGGCGGTGCGGAACGCTTTTTCGTGGGACTGCGGGATGCGCTGCAGGCACTCGATCTCGACGTCACGCTGCTCTACACCCCCTCCAACGAGTCCGACTTCGACGCCGTCAAGGAATCGTACCTGCGCTTCTACGATCTCGACCTGAGCGCGTATGACGGTGTGATCACGTCGAAGGCGCCGTCCTACCTCGTGCGTCATCCGAATCACGTCTGCTACCTGCAGCACACGATGCGCGTGTTCTACGACATGTTCGAGGTCGAGTTCGGCAAGGGTTCCGAGGAACTGTTCGAACAGCGCGCGCTGATCCATACGCTCGATACGGCGGCGCTGCGCGCGCCGCGGACGCGCAAGATCTTCGCCATCGGCGAGGAGGTGGCGCAGCGCCTGCGTCAGTTCAACGGTCTGGACGCCGAGGTCATCCGGCATCCCACCAGCCTGTCGGGTTTCCGCGAGGGGCCGTTCCGCCATCTGTTCATGCCGGGGCGCCTGCACCGCTGGAAGCGGGTCGATCTTGCCATCGACGCGATGCGCCACGTCAAGGCGCCGGTGGAACTGATCATTTCCGGCACGGGCGAGGACGCGGAGCGTTTCAAGGAGCGCGCGGCCGGCGATCCGCGCATTCGCTTCACGGGCTGGGTGAGCGACGAGGATCTGATCGGCTACTATCGCGACTCGCTGGCCGTCCTGTTCATGCCCCGCAACGAGGACCTGGGGTTGATCACTTACGAGGCGTTCCTGAGCGGCAAACCCGTCCTCACCTGCGCCGACAGCGGCGAGCCTTCGCGTGTGGTCGAGGACGGCGTGACCGGCTTCGTCACGGAGGCCGATCCGGCGGCGATCGCGGCGCGGATCGATCAGCTCGCGGCAAACCCGGCGCTCGCCGGGACCATGGGGCAGAAGGGCAAGCAGGTTGCCGCCGAGGTTACCTGGGAAAAAGTGGCCGTGGCGCTGGCCACGGCGCTCGGACTGCCGTTCCGGAGGCCGTCGGGCGACGCGCCGGAAACGGATGGATCGGGAGCGGACGCCCGCCCGTCGGCTGCATCCGCCTGAAACACATTTTTTCGGGCGCGCCCGATCACGCGAGAGTTTTTATGACAAGGAAAGTCCTTTTCGCCGGGCAGTGTTTTCGGGATAAAGAACAGCGTGGCATATATCTGTTTGCAAAGGCCCTGATCCACGCTGTCAAATCGAAGGGCTTCGAGACCGGTATATTAAGCAATGCCTCCCATAACGGTCCTTGCGAGGCGCTTACCGCAAGCATATTCAAGGAATTCGACAATCCGGTCCACGCATCGGGGCCTATTTCAAAGGTCAAGTGGCTCAGGAAATATATCGAGAGACGCTTCCTTGGGCGCCCCAGGGCTGCCCTTGTCGAGAATCCGCGGGATATCGTGGTGGAAGAAGCCATCAGATATCTCGATGACGTCGATTTTTTCTACAACATCCCCGACGGCTACCGGCTCATGGCCGTCCACGACCGTCTACCGCTCCTGAGGCGGCCGTTTCCGCTGCACCTTCCCGCTGAACTGGACGGCGGCGTGTTTTTCACCACGTCTCCCATGAGCGTCGAGAGTCGCGGAAAAAAAATCAAGATCGTGCAGACGCTGCACGATCTGATTCCCTTGTCCGCGTCCATGCACCGGGAAGACCCTGGCCTGTTTTACAAGCGCCTGAAAGCGCTCAACGACCATTCGGATGCCATCCTGGCTGTTTCGGAGTACTCGCGGAACCAGCTCCTCAAGTTTTTTCCGTCGGCTGCGGACCGCGTAAAGGTGGTGTATCAGCCGGTCCCGGCGGACAAATACCTGATCGGCCTCAGCGCACTGCCTGTCGTCCAGCAGTCTGTGCTGGAGAAGTTCGGGCTGCTGGCAGGCCAGTACTGTTTCTATGTCGGCGCCATAGAGGCACGCAAGAATATCGACCGTCTCGTCTCCGCCTACACGATCGCAGCGAAGGGGCTGGACGTGCCGCTGGTTCTCGGCGGCATTGTCGATCAGGAGTATGTCCGGGACCGGCATCTTGAACAGTATTTCGCAAAGCGGAACAGCGGTGAGGATGCCGGGCGTCCGCAGCGGCGCGATTCCGTCCGTTACGTGGGCTATATCACCGAGCTTGAAAAGCTGTGCCTCATCAGGAACGCCCGCGCGCTGCTGTTCCCGTCTCTCAACGAAGGCTTCGGCATCCCGCCGCTTGAGGCGCAGACCTTCGGCTGTCCCGTGCTGACGTCCAACGTCGCCTCGCTGCCGGAGGTGGTGGCGGATTCCGCCTATCTTATCGACGATCCCTATAATATCGAGGAGATCGCGACGGGCATCCGCAAGCTGCTCGATGATGACGACCTGTGCGACACGCTCAGGCGGGCCGGCTACAGGAACGCCGCCCGGTTCAGCGAACACAATTTCGCCGAACAGGTTTCCGCCCTGATCGATTCAGTGTAAGCGAGTCTCCATGGCGGCAAACGGCCAGAAAAGCTGTCTTTTTTCTGTGATGAGCGCTTAACACCCATGCTGTCCTCACCGTTGACGGCAAGGGTGAAAGAAAATAAAAACCGCCCCATGAGTGTCACGCACTATTATTATCGTGGCCTTGAACAAGCGCGGAAATTAGAACCTTTCGTGTGTTGGAGCGGCGAGAGTAACCGAGCGAAAGGGCTGCGGCAATGACGTTGCGGACGACTGTACTGGATATGCAGCCCATCGATCCGCCGGTCGGGGGAGGGCGGCTCCGCCTTCTCGGTCTTTACCACGGTCTTGGCCACGGTCATCGGGCGCATTACGTCGGCACTTATGACTGGCGTGGACCCGGCGCGCGCAAGCAGCAACTCACACCGACCCTGCTTGAAGAGCTGGTGCCGCTGACAGAGGCGCATTTCACCGCCTCCGACAGGCGCGCGCAGGACCTTGGCGGCAAGGGCGTCATCGACACCGCCTTTCACACCATGGCGCATCTGTCGCCCGATTATGTCGAGGCGGCGCGCCGCGCCGCACGCGAGGCGGATGTTGTCGTCTTTTCTCACCCGTGGATTTATCCCCTCGTGCGCGACGTCCTGCAGCCTGACAGGCAGCTCATCGTCTATGACGCGCACAACGTCGAAGGTCTGCTGCGCACCGAACTGCTCGACGACGGCGGCGCGGGGTCGGCGGTGGCGCGGGGCGTTGTCGAGGTGGAGAGTGCGGTCTGCCGCGCAGCGGATCTCATTCTGGCCTGCTCCCACGAGGACAGGGAAGCCTTCGCGAATCTCTATGGCGTCAGCGCGGGACGCATCCGCGTCGTCCCCAACGGCACGTTCACGCGCCAGATCGTGCCGCCGTCGATCGAGGAAAAACACGCCGTCCGCCAGCGGCTCGGCGCGGAAGGGCGTCCGGTGGCGTTCTTCCTCGGCAGCAAGTATGGCCCCAACGTCGCCGCGGCGCGGTTCATCGCCGAGGCGCTGGCGCCCGCGTTGCCGGGCGTGCTGTTCGTCATCGCCGGCGGTGTCGGCGATGGGCTGGAGGACATGACTCTGCCCGCCAACGTCCGCGTGACGGGACAGATTTCCGAGGAAGACAAGATCGCGTGGCTGCAGGCGTCGAACGTCGCGGTCAACCCGATGTTCAGCGGGTCCGGCACCAATATCAAGATGCTGGATTTCATGGCGGCCGGACTGCCGATCGTCTCCACCGAAATCGGCGCGCGCGGCATCGAGACGTCGGAGCGGGCCTTCGCCATCGCGCACGCGGAGAATTTCGCCCAGACCATCCGCACCCTGCTCGACAATCCCGCCGACATGGCGGCGCTCGGCGAGGGGGCGCGGGTGCAGGCTGACCGCTTCTATTCCTGGGAACGTATATCCGACAGCCTCGGCGCGCTGCTCGCCCGCTGGGCCGTGCCCAAGCGGGAGGGGCGAGAGCCGCCGTTTTTCTCCGTGATCGTGCCGACCTACGAGCGCCATACGCTGCTGACGAAGCTCGCGGGCTATCTCGCGCTGCAGACATGGCGCGATTTCGAGGTCATCATGGTCGACCAGAGCGCGGAGCCGTGGCCGGACCGCGACAGGGATTTCGGTTTTGACCTGCTCTATATCCACACCGACCGCAAGGGTGCGGTGACGGCGCGCAACACCGGCGCGGCGCTCGCGCGCGGGCGTGTGATCGCGTTCACGGATGACGACTGCGAGCCGCATGAGGGCTGGCTCGCCAACGCTCACGAGTGCTTCTCCACCTCCGATATCGTCGGGCTCGAAGGGTTGATCACGTCCGGCCGCGCCGGCGATCCCAACTGGCGAGGCGTTACCAACGACGGCTTCGAGGGCATCGGCTTCATGACGGCGAACCTGTTCGTCCGTGCCGATGTCTTCCACGCCATCAACGGCTTCGACATCGCGCTGGAGAAGCCGCACTTTCGCGAGGATACCGATCTCGGCTGGCGTCTTCAGGAGGTCGGCGAGGTTCCGTTCTCGCGCGGTGCGTGGGTTTATCATCCGCCACATCCGCGTTCCGTCGAGCGCGAGTCGCTTGAAGTCCGCTCGAAATTCTTCCTCAATGACGCCATCCTGCTGCGCAAGCACCCGGACAGATATGCCGATCTGCTGCTGCGGGAGGTACAGTGGGTACATAACCCCCATTTCTGGGACTACTTCCTCAAGGGCGTCGAGCTGCACGGGGTGAATGTGCCCGAGCCCGTGCGCCAGATCATGCACGACAACGCCGGCATCACCTACACCGGCCTGCTGGGCGCGGGCGTCGGTGCTGCGGATGCGCCGGCGCACCCTGTCGAATCGGCTCAGGTCGTCCATGCCCCCGCGCCCGCGCTGCATGTCGAGCTGCGGGATGCGAGCCTGCGCAACAGCCTGCGCCGTTCGATCTCGTGGACCGTGCGGCCTGTCTGGCGGCGAATCTGGGCGCGGATCGAGGGGCGCGTGCGTCCTGTCGATCAGAAGGTGGACGCCATCCATCAGGCGCTCAGCGATCTGCGGCACGAAACCACCGAGCGCCTCCGGGAAATCGATGCGCGCATCGAGGCGCTTGATACGCGCATCGGCGCGGTGCTCGACAAGGTGCCGGCGCGCGGCCCCGCGCAGGGGGCGGCCAACGGCGAGGCGCTGTCGGCCGAGGCAGAGGAGGTGTTGCGCGCTGCGCGCCTCGTACTGCGCCAGCACTCGTCGGCTCTTGCCGCCGTCGGCCATCACCTCGACAGCGAGGACGAGGCGGCGGAACGGCGCGCGCAGAGCGTGCAGACGGTGCAGCCTACTCGATGATCTCGTCGGGGTAGACCCCCCACAGGCGCCCCTGCTGTATATACCCGTCCAGATTGCGGATGGTGACATGACACCAGGTGCCGTCGCAGGTCTCTATGCTGACGATCACGCCCGGCTCCAGCCGGGCTTTCATGTTGGCGCTGTCGGAAGCGCGGGCGAGCAGCGGGGTGGGCTCCTTACCCTTGTCCTTGTCCCAGGGCGTGACGAGCGCGGTGCGCCGGCCCGAGAGAAGGCTGTGCAGAACCCATCCTTCCGCGCCCTCCGAGTCGCGGATGCGTCGCCATGTCGCGAACTCCGCCGTGATCTCCACCGGCAGTCCCGCGCGCTGGAACACCCACAACGTGCGATGGTCCTTGGCCGGGCCGGCGCGCAGATTGACCCTGTCCGATTTCAGGCTCACATAGCGTGGCACCGGCAGTTTGCTGTTCGAGCCGATCGTTTGCCCGGCAGCCGGCTGCTGCTGGGCATGGGCCGCCACGCCCGGTAAAAGGGCAAGGACGACAAGGGCTGCGAGGGCGGACGGGGCGACGGTCTTGGACATGGCGGACTTTCCGTGCGGACTTTTCTGATCGGACTCACGATGCGGCTTCGGCGGGGACGGGCGCCGGCTGCTGTTGCATTGGCCGGCCATCATGCTCTAACAGAGAACCGGCTGCTGCTGCATGCGGGATGCGGCTTCTGCGCAAAGTCGTGATCGGGCTGTATTGTGATACGGTGCGATATCATGTTTTCGGTTGAAGCGGGGTTCGTCGGAGTCGATCTTGCATCGGGATTGTGTGATACCTCTTGCAGTTGTGCCTCCCTGGTTCTTAACGTGGCGTGAAATCGAGCGCCGGGATCGGAACTTTCGTCCATGAAGAAGAAGCCCCTTGTCGTCGTTACCCGCACCCTGCCGGAAAGCGTTGAAACGCGCATGCGCGAGTTGTTCGACGCCCGCCTCAATATGGATGACAAGCCGCTGACCGCCGAGCAACTCGTCGAGGCGGTCAAGATCGCAGACGTGCTCGTGCCGACCATAACGGACAGGGTCGACGCCGAACTGATCGCGCAGGCGGGGCCGCAGTTGCGGCTGATCGCCAATTTCGGCAACGGTGTGGACAACATCGATGTCGGCGCGGCGCTGGCACAGGGAATCACCGTGACCAACACGCCCGGCGTGCTGACCGAGGACACCGCCGACATGACCATGGCGCTGATCCTCGCCGTGGCGCGGCGGCTGCCGGAAGGCGCGCAGAAGCTGATCGGCGCGGAGCAGTGGGCCGGCTGGGCGCCCACGTGGATGCTGGGGCGGCGCATCACCGGCAAGCGCCTGGGTATCGTCGGCATGGGGCGCATCGGGCAGGCGCTGGCGCGTCGGGCGAAGTCGTTCGGGCTGTCGATTCACTATCACAATCGCCGCCACGTGGCGCCCGAGATCGAGGCCGAGCTGGAGGCGACCTACTGGGAATCGCTCGACCAGATGCTGGCACGCATGGACATCGTGTCCGTCAACTGCCCGCACACGCCCGCGACCTATCATCTGCTTTCGGCGCGCCGGCTGCGGCTCCTCAAGCGCGACGCCATCCTGATCAACACGGCGCGCGGCGAAATCATCGATGAGGAAGGGCTCATCCAGATGCTGGAGGCGCGGGAACTGGGCGGGGCAGGGCTCGACGTGTTCGAGGAAGAGCCCGCCATCGATCCGCGCCTCGTGAAACTCGCCCGCAACAATGCCGTCGTCCTGCTGCCGCACATGGGCTCCGCGACGCTGGAAGGGCGCACCGAGATGGGCGAGAAAGTCATCGTCAACATCAAGGCGTTCCTGGACGGTCACCGCGCGCCGAACCGCGTTCTGCCGAGCATGGTGTAGCGCCTTTCGGCTCGTACGTCGGGCCGGAAGTCGAGCCCGCTCCCGGCCCCGGCCGGTCGTCCTGTCCAGCCCGCCGGAAAGTCCGCCGTCGAGTCGCCTCAGCAGCGTTCCTTGATGGTTGCCGACAAGTCGTCCAGCAGCTGGATGACTTCCTGGCTGGCCTGATCCATTTCCGAAAGCTGGCGGATGGCTTCGTCCGTGCGGCCGGTTTCATGGCACGCCAGTGCGGTGCGGGCGGCCTCATGCACGCGCCTGTGCGGCTCCACGAGGTTTCTGAACGCGGGCAGGCTGCAAATGCAATCGTTGTTCAAGCCGTTGTACCATTTGCCGAGACGGCAGCCGTTGTGATCGGGCACGTCGCCAGATCGCCACGCCTGCCGGCCGGTGAGGCTGTCGATGACACGCTTCTTGAACAGCACGTGGTCGATCTTGGCCATCTCGCAAAGGGCCTGCGTCGACGAGGCCTGAAACCAGTTTTGCGCGCTGGCGGAGAGATGGTCATTGCCGAGCTGCAGCTTGCCGGCCATGCGGTCGAGCGACGCCTCATTCTCCGTCGTAAGCCGCGCCTCGGCCTCGATGGTGGTCGCGATCTCGCTGCTGGCTTCGCTCTGCTGCGAGAGGACGTGCGCGATCTCCCCCATATGATCGATGACGGACGCGACCGTTGTCGACGTTCGCTCAACCGTCTCGGCGACGCCATCGATGGCTGCCCGCCCGAAGTGCACTGCCTTTTGCGACCGCGCAAGCGTATCGGTCAACGTGCCGATGACGGCTCGCATGCCGGCGATGCTCTGCCCGATATCCCTCGTGGCGTTGGCCGTCTGCCCGGCGAGGGCTTTCACCTCCGAAGCGACGACGGCGAAGCCGCGGCCGGCTTCGCCCGCGCGCGCCGCCTCGATGGTCGCGTTGAGCGCCAGCAGGTTCGTCTGCCGGGCGATGGCGTCGATCGCGCCCAGCGTATTGGCGATCTGCACGAACGCTCCTTCGACGCCCTTCACCGTCGCCTGGGTCTCGTCCGTCGTGGCGGTTATATCCGACATGGCCGCGCGCAGGTTGTCGACATTATCGCGGACGTCGGTCGCCGTCCGGCTTACATCGCGCACCTCCTGCAGCACCTGATTGCTGGATTGCTCGATAACGTTGATCGACGCGACGAGTTCCGTGGCCGCCGCCGCAACGGAGCGCGCGCCAAGACTGGCCCTGTGCGAGTTATGCGTCAGCGAAACGATTTCGCTTGCCACGCCATTGATATCGACGACAGTGGCTGCGAGCCGGCGCAGATTGTTCAGATCGTTCTCCTCCGCATAGCCCGCGAGCGCGATTTCCACCGCTCGCGCGCATGCAAAATGCAGAAGGACAGCAAGCGACGCCTGAAGGCGTCCGGCCATTTCGCCGGATATCCCGTCGGACCGGAGTGAGGACCACAGGCCATGATGCCGGGACAAGGCCACGGACGCTTCAAGCAGCGCCTCGATTATCGTTTCAGCAGGAACGTCCGCTCCGACCAGCGATTGGAGGGCGGCTTCGGGGGATGTTTCCGCTGAGAGAATGGCGCGAATAGTGTCAGTCAAGGCCGCTTTTCCAGGATTGGGGGGAGGGTGCTTGCCGATTAAAGTGTTCATTTCAGACATTGCTCATCAAAGATAATTATAGTAAATTATTACTAGCATTAATTATAAATTTTATAAGTAATTTAATATGTTATTTTGCAAATAATTTTTATTTACCGTAGAAATATATCTGAATTTGTTTGGTAAATTAAAATTAACTAAACGATAAAGCGAAACAGTGTGTCGCCAATTGCAAATATTCAACTTGTCTGTAATTTTTATATGCATATAGCTTAAATCCACCGTTGCCCCATAAATGCAAGAACTCGCCATGCCGGAGGGGAAGATTTTCCTCGGATTGTCACACGACAAGCCGCGCTTCCCGCCGTGTCGTTTCATACGGCATTATGCGTCATAAATAAACAGTGCGCGACAATTTTGTCGAGCCCGGCGTGACGGCCTGCACGGCCTGCGAAGAAGTAACCCGAGGCGTCCATTGATCGGACGGGCAAAATCTGCTTATACCGGCTCTTGACGGGTGTGACTCGTTGCGAGGATTGGCCCTGCGCCGTTATCGTCCGTTGAGTGCAACCCTGTCGGTCAAATGATTCTGGACGAATGGCGAACGACGTTATTCCTGAACAGCGGCGGGAGCCGCCCGAAATTGGCCTTGTGCTGAAGGCGGCAGTGGAGGCGGCGCGCGATGTGTTTTCGCCGCCGCTGCGCAGGGTGCTGTGGCGTTCGCTCGGGCTGACGCTGCTGCTCCTGCTGGCGATAGGCACAGGGCTCGCGCAGCTTATCCGGTGGCTTTCGGAGCAATGGGTCTGGCTGGCGAACTACCCGCTTGTCGGCACGCTTGCGGTTGTGCTCGCAGGGGTGGGAGTGTTTGTCGGTCTCGTGTTCCTCATCCCGCCCGTCTCGGCCATCGTCGCGAGCTACTTCCTCGACGATGTGGCGGAGATCGTCGAGAGGCGCTGCGACCCTTACGGCACGCCGGGAAAGGCAATGCCGGTGGGGCAGGCGTTGCTCGCGGGTCTGCGCTTCGCCGCGATTTCCGCTGGCGTCAACTTGCTCGCGCTGATGCTGCTGCTGGTGCCCGTCGTCAACCTGTTCGCCTTTGTGGGGGCGAACGCCTATCTGTTCGGCCGGGAGTATTTTGAACTCGCCGCCACGCGCTATCTGCCCGTGGCGGAGGCGAAGGAATTGCGCCGCCGGCACAGCGGGACGGTGCTGCTCGGCGGGCTGGTGACGGCGCTCGTGGTCATGGTGCCGGTGGTGAACCTTGTCACGCCCCTCTTCGGTGCAGCGCTGATGGTACGGATCCACAAGGCCGTTGCCCGCGGCACGGCGGCACGGGGCTGATCAGACCCGCACCTCGTCGAACTGGCCTGACTTGCGGAAACGCCACAGATAACCGGGCAGGATCGCCTGATGGGCGGTCGGGATGATGCCGATTCCCTCAAGCGTGCGCCCTTCCGCCTTCGCCGCCCCGGAGACGACATTGTCGAGCGCCAGCAGCTTCACCTGATCGCGCGTGATGACGATGAGATCCGGCAGCAGCCCGAAGGTGAGCTTGTCCAGAGTTTCGATCACCGCAGCCTGAAGGCGGGCAATGCCGAAAGGCAGCGCGATCACGGGCCGGTTGCGGCCGGTGATCGCCTGCACCTCGTCCACAAGCTGACGGAGCGTCCGCACTTCGGGGCCGCCGAGTTCGTAGACGCCGCCACGCACCGTGCCGTCGACTGCCCGGGCGATGGCCTCGGCCACGTCACCCACGAAAACCGGCTGGAACTTCGTTTCCGCGCCGACGAGCGGCAACACCGGGAAAGCCCGCGCCAGCGCCGCGAAACGGTTGAAGAAGCCGTCCTCCTGGCCGAAAACGATGGATGGGCGGAAGATCACGGCGTCAGGCACGGCGGTGAGCACCGCCTCCTCGCCCAGCGCCTTGGTGCGCGCATAGAGAGACGGCGATGCCTTGTCAGCACCGATGGCCGAGACATGGATCAGCCGCGCGCCCTGGGCCACGGCTGCCTCCGCGATGGCCTGCGCTCCCTGGTGCTGGACGGGCGAAAAATTCTGGCGCCCGGTCTCCTGCAGGATGCCCACGAGGTTGATGACCACATCAGAGCCGGCCGCCGCCCGGGTAACGGAATCGCGGAAGCGGACGTTGGCCTGGACTGCGGTGATCTGCCCCACCACGCCGAGTGGCTGGAGGTGGCCGACGAGGTCCGGCCGGCGTACCGCGACACGGATACGGTATCCGCGGCGCGCCAGCGCCCGCACCACATGGCGGCCAAGGAAGCCGGACCCTCCGAAGATCGTCACGAGTTGCGATGAAGGCAAAGCCGTACCGGTTGTCATCGGTCCTCTCCCGCAATTCCGCCGGCCGCCGGCGGCGCCACTGACAAATGGGCGGGAGCCATGGTCCCCGCCTGCCACACAATGCGTGTTGCATACCCAATTGCAGCGCTTCTGTACAGATCGCCGGAATGATTCAAATCTGCCGGCCGGCGGCGCCGGGGAGTGAAAAACGCCGCCTCCGCAATCTCATGCCGGCCCGTTCAGGGGGCGACGATATCGCTGTAGTCGCTGTGGCGGCTGAGATAGCGCGAGATGAACGAGCATTCAGAGCGCACACGCCCGCCCGACTGGCGGATGATATCGAGCGCGCCGGCGGCGAGCTGGCTGCCCACGCCCCGGCCGCCCAGCTCTTCCGGCACCTCGGTGTGTTCGAGCACGTATACCGGGTTGTCGGCGTCGTCTCCGGCAGTTTCAATCCGGTAATCGATGAAGGCGACATGGCCGTCGACAGGCAGTTCGAAGCGACGGGCGTCTTTATTATCAGCAACGGCTTGTGTCATGACCATAACTCCATGTCGGAAGCATCTGCGATTAAGATATCCGCCCCGTCCGGGCGCAAACGCGACCCGCGCAGCGTATTCCAATCGAAACCGCGCCGCCATGACAAAAGTTCCCCGTCATCAGCGGTTTGGGCAGGGGCTTGGCACAGAACCAGGCCTGTTTTGGTTACGCTTGAGCTTCAGTTTAGCGTCTTGCTATACAAGATGTGTGCCGTAAAGGCATAGTTATTCACAGATTCGTGTATGGGGGACATCGTCCGTTTCATGGGGACGGATGCAATAGCATAAAATACAGAGTAAAATTAAGCCATAACGGTTGATGTCGCCATGGTTCGTTCATACATTAACGCGAGTTCATGAAACAGTCGGACAATGATAGTCCCGATCGACAGCGCCGACAGCGATGTGGCAGGCTGATATGAAGGGGATCAGGTGACAATTTTGTCGGGTATGAAAGTAAATGCCACCGTAGAGCCGTTTCGCTGCGTTGCAAAATCGTGCGGAGAGACCGGCGGAGGCGGAAAATGTTCGAAAACCTCCGCGAATTGCCTCAAATGGGTATATTTTGGTGTTGCACGATTAAAACTTATGAACTAAGAAGTCTTGGAAACGGGGTGATTTATTCTCTTTTTATTGAGGCTCAGAAGTGACTGACGACGCACAGCAAGCAGATAAGGTGAACTATGTCGAGCTCGCTGCCGACATTGTTTCTGCCTATGTCGCAAACAACTCTGTCGCGGCGGTGGAATTGCCGGCTCTCATCAACGAAGTGCACTCGGCGCTGCGGCGCGTGTCGGTGAGCGCCAGCGAGGTAGCAGCAGAACCGCCGAAGCCGGCGGTTGCCATCAAGAAATCCATCACGCCGGACTATATTGTTTGCCTGGAAGACGGGAAGAAATTCAAGTCGCTCAAGCGCCATCTGCGGACGCAATACGACTTGACGCCCGAGCAATACAGGGAAAAGTGGGGCCTTGCGCCTGACTATCCTATGGTTGCGCCCAACTATGCTCTTGCCCGCTCCCAGCTTGCAAAGGAAATGGGGCTCGGGCAGCAGCGCAAGCGTGATGCAGTCCAGCCCGCGCCGACTGCAGCAGCGCCCGCGAAGAGGTCGCGCCGCAAGGCCGCTGCCGCCGACTGATGTCGGAAATCGGGGTGGTCGATGCGCCGCGAATGCGGATGACTGCAGTGTAATGCCGCGCGGGTGCACCCATCCGCGCGGCTTTTTTCTCAATCCAGGCTGCGGCGCGCCATCGCCGCTATACAGTCTCACGCGCGCGTCCGGTTATTGCCGCGTGACGACAAGACGAATCGTGTTTCCATTTTTTCGATGCACGGGAACTTCTGTCGATCCCGTGCGTTTGTGTGACGGTATGCTTCCTCCGGTTGCATCCGGCATGCGAATCATCTGCCGTGAATGCTGAACGAGCTGCGCGCCTGCAGCCGATGTGTGCCTTTCAGCGGTTTTCACGGCGCGGTAATTCCGAAGCATGGTTTCGAAAAGTGGATACAGCCTATAAACTAGCTTATGCCTGCTTGGATGACTGAATCGCGGTGGTGCCTTAGCAAAACGTCCCCAATCTGGAGCGATAATCCAGAAAACAGTTTTTGATAGCTTTGGAATATAAACGGGAAACATGGAGCGGCGATATGAACAGGCTTTTCAGCCCGTCGCGCCAGCGGTGCACGCTGCGGTGAAACGGCAGTTATGAGATGGGCGCATGTCGCCGGCGCGTGGAAAATCGTCGTGCAAGGGTCTTTCATTAAAAGTTTGTTCAGGTCATTTCCCGTTCATTCACTCGGAAGTGGTGCGATTGCCGCGATGATGCCAATGTCTGACCTTATCCGAACATAATTCGACCTGAATACGCCTTTTCCTATGGGCTGTATTGAAAACCGGAGCATCAGAATGACTTCTCTTACCTCGCATTCCGAGCCTGAACAGCAGAACTCGGTGTCTTCCTTCGGGTTGCGCTGGGCGGCTCTGCGCGGCATGCTCGATTCCCCGCTCATCAATGCGGACGACCAGCGTTCTCTCCGGGACGAGCTGCTGCGCGAACTGAAGTCCATTGAACGTGCCGTCGGTGGCCTTGCCGCGCGCAACGAATTCGAGGTTGCGGCCAAGATCGAGATCATCCGCCAGAGCATCTCCGACACGGTCGGCAAGGACAACGTCTGGTTGATCGATCTGCTCGACAGCATCGGGCAGGACGTCAACCTGTTGTCGAAGCGTTACCGCGCTGGCACGCCTTCCGCGCCGACTTCCGGTCCCGCGGCGAGGCCCGCGCCCGGCGCGTGACGCTTGCCGGTGGCGCACCGGGTGTCGCGCGTCCTGCAGGACGGCCGTGCCCGGCCTGATGATGCCCCGGGGTGCCTTGCCCCTTGGTCTCGCGCCTGTCGTTCACATGATGTATGACAGGCGCCGGACGCCCCGGGCGATGGCATGGTGAGGGGCTGAGAATTGTTTTTGGAGGATGCAGCATGAAAAAGATTCTGATCGTTTCTATGATGGCGCTCGGGCTTGCGGCCTGCAACACGACCAACCCCACGGATCGCGCGGTTGGCGGTGCGCTGATCGGCGGCGGCACGGGCGCGCTCGTTGGCGGCCTTGCCACCGGCAGGGCAGGCGGCGCGCTGGCTGGCGGCGCGATCGGCGCGGCCGGCGGTGCGATCATCGGTGCCGCGACGGCGCCGCGTTGCGAGGAATACTGGTATCGCGGCCGTCGCTATCAGCGCTGCAACTGACCGGGCTTACCGCTCATGCGGCCGGAGTTCCTTCCGGCCGCATGAGGCTTCAATCCCCGGGAAGGTGCCGGCGAATGGTCAGGGCAGAAAACAGGGAATCGGCCCCTGCTGCAGGCCAAAATCATCGGCCAATCGATTTTCGTGAGTTTTCGCCAGGCGCTCTGGTCGCATCAAGCCGGAAGTTGGGTGCCGCTTCTGCATAACTCCGATGCGTCAACAATTGGATAGAGCAGTGGCTTGATGCTGAAAGTGTCTATAGAATTTCGACATTTCATTGAAACGCCGAAATGCTATAAGTTTTTGATATTACGCGCTTTCTTCACGCAAACCGGTATCCACTTTGCTTGAAAACGCTTCAGTCGGCCTGTTCCTCTTTTGGCCTGTTGCGGTCGAAAAGTCCGGATGCGACGTCGCCGAAGCGGGGCGGTTCCACGGACATGAAGGGCAGCGGGCGGCAAACCTCGATGGCGGCAAGGCCCACACGGGCCGTGAGCAGGCCGTTCAGCACGCCCTCGCCCAGCTTCGCGGAAAGGCGTGCGGCGAGGCCGAGCCCCACCACCTGCTGAATGACATCGTCGCCGACCGCGATTCCCCCCGTCACCGCAAGATGCGACAGCACGTTGCCGGACAGGCGCACAAAGCCGAACAGGCCAGGTCGCCCGCCGTAAAGCGCCGCGATCTGGCGCACCATCTTCGCGGAGGCGTAGAGGACGAAGGCGACGTCAACGATGGCGCGCGGGCTGACGGCGGTCACCATCGACACCTGTTTGGCCTGATTGGCGACGATGCGCCGAGCGGCGCGGTCCAGCGGCGCGAGCAGTTCCTGTTCCGCGATGGTCAGGCGGTCTGCTGCATCGATGATCGCGTCAGCGCCGGGCGCGGCGAGGTTGGCGCGGGCGCGGGCTGTCTCGGGGCGCGAATCGTAGAGCGAAACGAGATCCCGCACCACGGCGGCGGCGGCGGCCTCGTCATCGGTTTCACGGGCTGTCACGGCCTTGCGGCGTAGCGATTCGATTCGCCTCTCGCGGAACACGCCCCACGCCTCCCGGATGACGACAGCGGCGAAGGCGATCAACGCGACGAGCGCCAGCGCCAGCGCGAACCATCCCAGCGCCGGCGCGGAGACGATAAGCCGTGACACCATCTGCTCGATTCCGAGCACGATCCACAGGGTCGCGAGCCCACCCAGCGCCGACAGCAGCAGGCCGAGCCAGGGCGTGCGCCATCCGCGCGCCGGCGGCGGCGCAACCGGTTCCGCCCCCTCGGGCTTCTCGGGTTCCTCCATCAGCACGTCGCCCTGCGACAGCAGCGTTTCACGGATTTCGCCGGCGTCCGGCGCGGGTGTTTCCTGGCCGGTGTGAGCGTCGAGGCGGAAGGCGCGGGGTGCTTTGGTCATCGCAACATAGCCGGGCAGGAATTTACGAAAGCCGATCGCCGATCAGGAATTCCAGCGCGCGATCGAGGCGGATGTGGGGTAGTGGCGGCAACCGGCCGGCGGCATCGGGAATGCGGAGCGGCGGCCGAAAACGCGGAAAGCGCAGTGCGCCGGGCGTGATGGCGCCGCTGAACACGGCCTGCGGATCCTCCGGCAGTTCGCCCGGGAAAATTGCGGCCTCCGTCTGACCGTCGAAAAGCTCGTCCCCGATTCGCTCACCCGCTTCCGGCGTGCCGACGATGGCGGGGAGAGTGTCGCGGCCCGAGCGCACGCTTGCCTCCCGCGTGGCACGCACCGAGGCCAGCGCAAGGGTCTCGACGCGCGCGCCGGCGCCTCGGGTGCGGCGCAAGGCGCGGTCGACGAGAAGCCGCAGGATCGCCTCCAGCCGCGTATGGTCGCTGCGGTGCAGGTGGTCTGCCTTGGTGGCGGCGAACAGCACCTTGTCAATGCGTGGCGCGACCAGGCTGCTCAGCAACGTATTGCTGCCCGCGCGGAAGGCGATGAGCACCTGATCGAGCGCCTCCTCCAGCTCGGCGACGGCGCGCGGCCCCGAATCCAGCGCCGAAAGCACGTCGACGAGCACGATCTGCCGGTCTAGCTGCGCGAAGTGATCCCGGAAGAACGGCCGCACAACATGTGTGCGGTAGGCGTCGTAGCGCCGTTCCATCTGCGCATGCACGCTACGCGGCGCCGGCGCGGCGCCCGGTGCGAGATCGAGCGGGGAGAAGGTGAGGGCGGGTGAGCCCGCGAGATCGCCGGGCATGAGAAACCGCCCCGGCGGCGTGGTGGCGACGCGCTCCGGGCCCTCGCGCAGGGCCGAGAGATAGGCCTTGAACAGATCGGCAAGCCGCGCGATCTCGGTCTCGCTGGCGGGCTTTTGCGGGTCGACCGCTGCCAGCGCCACGTGCCAGGGCGCGGCAATCATGGCACGGTCCTCCGCCCGGCTCATGGCCAGCGTTTCCCGCGACCATTCCGCGAAGCTCTTGTCGATGAGCGCGAGGTCGACGAGCCACTCACCTGGATAGTCCACGATATCCACGGCGAGGCTGGCCGGCCCGGTGCGCCAGCCGGCGCGGCGCTCGTAGTCGATGGCGACGCGCAGCTCGGCGATGCGGGTCGTCGATTCCGGCCAGCGGCGCAGCGGCTCGCCGAGCGTGGCGAGATGTTCCTCGTAGGGGAAACGCGGCACGGCGTCGTCCGGCTGGTCGTCGAGGATTGCGCGCCGGATGCGGCCTTCGGCCGAGGCGCGAAACACCGGCATCGGCGTCACCCCGATGAGATGATGCACCAGCGCGGTGGTGAACACGGTCTTGCCGGACCGCGACAGCCCCGTTACGCCCAGACGCACGCGCGGCGCAACGGCGTTGGCCGCGAACGCACCTAGATTGCGCAGCATGTCGAGCGCGCTGTCGAACGACGAAGTGACTGTCACGGCCATGCGCCCGGCGGTTTGTCTGTCTGTTGCCTCTCTGTCAGCCCGCCCGCAAAGCGAAACAGGTGTCGGCCGCAGACATAAGCTCAGTCTTCTTCATCCGCAAGGCTGCGCGGGGTGACGAAGCGGTTGAGGGAGCCCGAACGTGTCTCGATGTCGCGCCAGTCGCCGATGTCGAAATCGATCACCGCAAGCCCACCCGTCGGGTATTTCTGCGCAAGCCGCTCGCGTGCCTCCTCGCTGCCGCTGCCGATCAGGAAGCGCGCGAGGTCCTCGAAGCCCGGATTATGGCCGACGAGCAGCAGCGTGCCGACGGACGGCTCGGTCTCGCGTGCGACATAGAGCAGCGCCCCGGGCTTGGCCTCGTAGATGCGGCGGTCGAAACGGGTCGGCACGGAGCGGCTGAACTCCTGCTCCACCAGATCCCACGTCTCGCGTGTACGCCGCGCCGTCGAGACGACCGCGAAATCGGGAATCAGCCCGTGCGTTTCGATATAGCTGCCGATACGCGGGGCATCGGCAAGGCCGCGCCGCCCCAACGGGCGCTCGTGATCGGCGATGCCATCCGGCCAGTCCGATTTGGTGTGACGAAGCAGAATGAGGCGTCGGGACATGTTTCAGGACCAATCCAGTGTGCGCGGGCGGGTAGATGCGGCGAAGGCTGGCGAAGCCGAATGCGTACAGTATTTCGGCACGAAGTGACGATTCAGTTAACCGCTCTCCGTTTCATGCGGCAAGATGTAAATTATGTCGCATCCACTGCAGGATATTTCCGTGTGATCGCGCTTTGTCGTCATCCGTCGGCATTCTCTCATGCGGCGGGAACGGTGGAGCCGGGTGGCAGCCGCGCGACGCCTGCTGCGGCCATGTCCCGCCAGGCCTTTTCGAGCGAGCCGCCGATGTCGATGCCGCGGCAGCCTTCCTCCAGCACGTCGACCTCGAAACCGAGCCTGCGGGCGTCGATGGCGCTCCAGGCAACGCAGAAATCCGTGGCGAGGCCGGCCAGCATCAGTTTCTTGATTCCGCGCTCGTGCAGGTAGCCGGCAAGCCCGGTGGGTGTGGTGCGGTCTGCGGCGAAGAACGTCGAATAGCTGTCGACATCCGGCTGGTAGCCCTTGCGGATGATGAGCTGCGCGTGGGGAATGTCGAGGTCCGGATGGAAGGCAGCGCCTGGTGTGCCCTGCACGCAATGGTCGGGCCACAGGGTCTGCGGCCCGTAGGGCATGTCGATTCGGTCGAAGGGCATCCTGCCGGGATGGGACGAGGCGAAGGAGATGTGCCCCACCGGATGCCAGTCCTGCGTCAGGACGACGTGGGCAAAATGCCGGGCAACGCGGTTGATGACGGGGATTACGGCTTCGCCGTCGCTGACAGCGAGGCTGCCGCCGGCCGTAAAGTCGTTCTGCACGTCTACCACGAGCAACAGGGGTTCAGACCGGTTCGCCGCCATGATGCTTCCCGTAAGGTGCCACGACATCGCGCAATATTTATGTCGAGCCGGACGGTCGATCAAGCACGTGGCGCGGTTTCCGGAGCGTTATGGCGAAAGCGTGATTTGCGTTGGCGCGCCGTTGCCGGGATAATGATGGCGGATTCCGGTCTGGAACCGCGGCGAAGCCATGCGGCCAATGCAGGCGGGAAACGGGTCGCCTTGTCGCGCAACGGCTTGCACTGATTGCAAACCATTCTTATGATAAAGTATGTTTCTGTTGGATGACGAGCGGAAGTTGACGAGAATGGCCAATGTACAGGTGAGGGCGATCACGGTGAGGCAGGCGGAGAAGGAAGCGCCGGTGCCGGAGGTGCTCGTTGCCGCGAACGTGCCGCAGGGCATGCACAAAGGGTGCCCGGTCCATCAGCTTCGCGAGGAGCTGCGTCGCGTCGGTCTTCGCCCCACCCGCCAGCGCATCTCGCTCGGCTGGCTTCTGTTCGCGAAGGGCGACCGCCACGTGACGGCGGAAATGCTCTATGAGGAGGCGACGCGGGCGCGCGTGCCGGTGTCGCTCGCGACGGTCTACAACACACTGCATCAGTTCACCGAGGCGGGTCTGCTGCGCGAGCTGGCGGTCGACGGCTCGAAGACATATTTCGACACCAACGTCTCGGACCATCATCATTTCTTCATCGAAGGGGATGACGACCTCGTGGACATTCCGGACTCCGGGCTTTCGGTCGCGGATCTGCCCGACCTTCCGGAAGGCATGGAAGTCGCGCGCGTCGACGTCATCGTCCGGCTCCGCCGCAAGGCATAATTCCGCCAGCGCGGTACGTCTTTTCAGCCAGATGCTGCTTCAGTCAGGTGCTGCGCGGACAGCGCCGGATCAGGCTGGTGAAAAGCCTGCTTCCTGCGATGCCGTCTGGCTTCCCTCTCTTGATTCCTGAAGAGCACTCCACTACCGTCGCGACGCTGGAGCAAAATGCATTGCATCTGAATCGCCATTTTGTTCTATCTCTTTGTTTATGCATCAAACCTAACCGGAAAAAAGCACCCCATTCCCGGGTTTGATGAATCAGCGGATGGGTGGCCGAGCGGTTTAAGGCACCGGTCTTGAAAACCGGCGACGGTGCAAGCCGTCCGTGGGTTCGAATCCCACCCCATCCGCCATTTCGGTATAAAACCGGGAACGCGGATTTCTCTCGTTTCGTAGCTATCAGCGTCCGCCGGTCAGGGGCTGATGTGTACAACTTGCGGTCATGGCTTCGATTCGAGATGCATGGCCTGGGCGTAGTCCCGCAGCACAGTCGGTCCCGCGATCCGCTCCGGGTCGAGCAGCCCTCGCGTCCGGGCGCTGGCGGCAACCCGGACTATCTGAACCGAAGACCGCTTCACAAGTCAGCCCGTAAGGGTGTTGGCTCGCCGGTCTGTCCTGCGCAGATATATGACCTGCGCAACCAGCGCGACGATCAGCATCGCGAACAGTGTGCCGAGCGCCCCCAACAGGATCGGCGAGCCGGGAGCAGCCGCGATCGGGTTCCCCTCCGGCACGCGCCTCAGCGTTTCGGACACCGATGGCACCAGCAGCAGAAAGACGGTCACGGTCAGGAGGATGGTCTCCAGATAGCGGGCCGCACGCCCCAGTCCCGACAGGCGACCAACGGTGAAACCGGCAACGAGCAACACCAGGGTTACAGCCGCAGCGACGTTACTCGCCGGCTGCTTCGCAACCAGGAAAACGGTAAGTCCGCCGATCAGCATAGAAATGAAATAGGCCGCACCTGCCGTGGATCGGGGCACGATCCGCCCATGGCGGGCCAGCATCCAGATTGCGAGCGGGATGGCTGGCAGGCTTCCAAGCGTATGCACCCAGCCCAGGGGAGAGATCCCGAACATCTTTGCTTCCTTTACTGTTATCAATGAATGGCTGACTGTGGCCTGCTAGGCGGCCCCGGCTGTATCCGGCGCCTGCGATGGCCCGTTACTGACCATCGCAGCTCAGGTTCTCTCAGACTGCGCCTGCGAGATCGGCTTCACAGGACGGTCAGGCCGACAGCGACATTGTTGCGGGTGGCATTCGAATAAGGGCAGGTCTGATGCGCCGCCTCGACCAGCCTCTGCGCCTCCTCGCGCGCAATGCCTGGCAGGCTGATCTCAAGATCGGCTGTGATGCCGAAACCGCCCTCGGAGCGCGGCCCGATGCCCACCGTCGCTGTGATTGCGGTCTCGGCAGGGATCTTCACTTTCTGCCGTTGTGCCACGAGTTTGAGCGCGCCGAGAAAGCAGGCGGCGTAACCGGCTGCGAAGAGCTGTTCGGGATTGGTGCCCGCGCCACCGGCGCCACCCAGTTCCTGAGGGGTGGAGAGTCCGACTTCAAGACGGCCATCCTCACTACGGGCCTGGCCGTCGCGGCCCCCGGCTGCTGTGGCCTTGGTGCTGTAGAGAACCTGGACTGACATGGTCATTTCCTTATTTATCAGGATAAACATTGCTGCGATAATTTTCTTTGTATAGGCATCGGTGCGGCATGTCCAGCTTTTTGTTGTCGCGATAACAAATTCCGTGATAAGCACAGCCATGAGCTATAATCCGACCCTTGAAGATCAGCTGTGCTTCTCGCTCTATGCGACTTCCATGGCGATCAACCGCCTCTACAAGCCGCTGCTGGATCAGCTGGGGATCACCTATCCGCAGTATCTGGTGCTGAACGTGTTGTGGGAGGAAGACGGCCGCAGTATCGGCGCGATCGCGACCCGGCTGGATCTGGAGCCAAGCACGATCACACCGCTGGTCAAGCGGCTGGAGGCGGCCGGGCTGGTCACGAGGACGCGGCGGCAGGATGATGAACGTGGGGTTCTGGTGGCGCTGACAGCGCGCGGCCGCGATCTCCGGACCGAAAGCCGCTGCCTTGGCGAAGCACTTTTCGCCCACGCCGGGATGGCGGCGGAAGAGATGATCGCCCTTAACCGGGAGGTTCGGCGTTTGCATCAGGCGCTGACGGGTAAGGAAAGCGCATTGTAAGGCGGGTCAGCGTTCGGGCAACGGCGGAGCACGACACACTGCGGGATATGATGCGCCCCGCCGCGCCTTGGCGAAGCCGCGGTCCATGGCGATGAACCGTTCCGGCATCGGCACGATGAGCCTGACGGGATCGGCGGCAGGCTGGCCGCTCTCGCGGGCCGGCGCCTCAGTATAAGCGATCTGGATGGAATTCTCTAAAAGTTGCAGTCGCCTAACAGGTTGGAAATGGAGCCGAGCAGTGGGCGGCCAGCGGCGAGGCCGCTCCACACCACCTTGCCGGCACGCATGAGGTCAGCTGTGTGGAAAATTGTGTCAGAGGCTTATAAGAACTGATACATTTTCCTCACTCTGGAGTCGGCAAGTTTAATAAAACGAGAGAGACAGCCTCTATTTTTGATAAAAGTAAAATCTATAGAGTACTTTCTATAGAATTTGAATGGGCAAGCGAAAATGCAGGATGGAACTTCAGAAATGACGAAAAAGACATTAACTGAATCTGAAAATTATCTTGATGAAATAGATAATGATAAAGAAGAATTCGACGGTTCAGATGAAGGAAGTTTGGTTATTTCAGGAGATAGAAAATTTATACTTGAAAAAGCGGACAGAAGCCTGTCCGAACTTCATAGATGGCATAAGAATGGACGCATAATAGTCGACCCAGAGTGGCAAAGAAATTACGTGTGGGACAAGAACAGAGCATCAAAACTCATAGAATCTTTCTTGATAGATATTCCAGTTCCAGTAATTTACCTTGCAAAGAGAGAAGATGGTAAATATGAGGTTATTGATGGTTTGCAGCGCCTAACTACAGTTTTTAAGTTTCTCGATAACGAATTTAAACTACAAGAAATGGAGTTAATACCAAATATATCAGGAAAGTATTTTAGAGATATAGGATATGAATATCAAAATAAATTAGAAGACTCGCTTCTTAGATCGTTTGAGATGGCAAGCACATCCGGCGATATGCATTTTATTGTATTCGAAAGGATTAATACTGGCAGTGTGAAATTAAACGATATGGAAATACGCAATTGCTTATATAGGGGGCCTCTAAACAATCTGCTAAAGGAACTGTCAGATAATTCAGATATGAAGAAAAGTTTAAATCAGAAAGGAAGTAAAGACAGGATGCAAGATCGCGCGCTTGTTTTGCGTTTTCTTGCTTTTTATGAAAGAACGCACTATAAATGCGAAAAAGGCTTAAAGAAATTTTTAAATGAATTTTTAGATGTATATCGGAATGCAAACATAGAAAAGATAGAAGAGTATAGAAAAATTTTTTCAAAATGTATGAAAGCATGTTTAACTGTATTCGGGGATGCATCATACAGGCTTAAAAGCGATGTTGCGAAACTAAATTCAAAAAGTTCGGGTGAGTGGTCAACTCGACCAAATGCTGCAATTTTTCAAGTCATCGCAACTTCTTTTGCTAAGTATGATTTGGCATCAATTACGAAGAATTCAGACGCAATATATGAAGAATATCTTGACATGATAAGCAGTGATGAACTGTGGGTTGATAGAGTTCGGCGAGCTACTGGTGAAACAACTCGTTTATTTTATACTTTTGATACTTGGAATAAACGTCTCGCTGAAATCATGTCCGAAAAGGTCACTCCCACAGATAAACGGCTGTTTTCCCGCCAACTAAAGAAAGAAATGTTTGATGCAGATCAAACATGCAGAATTTGTAATCAAAAGATATCGATGATTGACGACGCGGCTCTTGATCATGATTTAGCGTATTGGAGAGGCGGACGTACAATTCCTGAAAATGCACAGTTAGTTCACCGTCTTTGTAATTTAAAAAAAGGAGGTATGAATCATAGTTCGCAGTGAGTTTAGAGCACGGTTTGGCCTGTATGGATTTGGCAAAACCGTCAATATTCGGCGGTGGGCTGCAGTTTGATGGCCTACTCCTTCGACAGCGGGAGCCGCGTCGGGCAGTTTTCGATGATAGTAGGTGAGATATTACTGCCGCCGAAATCGAAAGCTAAGACCTGCGCGGCGGCTCTGCGGTGCCATGAGGGCGAGCAGCACCAACTTGCCCCCACCGTCGGGCCGACGACGAGAGTCTGGCCCACGTTGCCGACGTGGCGGCTAAAGCGGAACCGGGTCGAGCCTTCGATCTCGCCGAAAATAGCGGGAGCGCGCTGAAATGCTCACCCTGTTCCGGTCCCGCCCAAACCGCTGAAAGCGGAATCAGGTGGGTGAGATTGAGCGTCGAGACTGGCGATTGTGGGGCGTTCGTATAGGCGTGTCCGGGGAGAGCCAAGCCAGATGGCGTCATGCCCGCGAAGAGGGCCGGCGACTTCCCGTTCGGTATGTTCTCAGCGGCGAAGATTCCGGCTAGTTCCTGGAACCTGATGGCGAGGCACCGCAGTGAAGGATTAATATTTGTGAGCAAAGTGCGTCGGCAACCGACGCGCTTCGCTTCAAGATGAACTTCGCGGTTGCGGGCGCGATGCGCACGAAAGCAGCACTCTATAGTCAGAGATAGCCCCCAGTCTCCCGCTAAGGACGCCCGAACCCACCAATTGCCGAGAAGGCTCAAAAGTCCGAAAGCATATCAAAACCTTATGGAAATCTTGCCGTGATTATCTCCGTCGGGAACTGTCCGCCATCTGCTGGTTGCCGCCGATAGTCGCGCCGGTTCTCATTGCGGCTGTTCTGTCAAACGCTTACACCGTTCGATACAGTGCGCAAAGAGCGATTCGATGTATCTGCCACCTGGCCGGGGAAAGAAATGGCCATTCTGTAGCCAGCATCCCGACCTGGCGCAGGCAGGTGGAGGGTGAACGGCGGACCTTGGCGGCCAGCCGTTTCTCTGGCGGGCGGGCAGAATACGTCGGCCGACGGCATCGATTTTGATTATGGATGCCACATATACCGGCGAATGGGACATCGAGAACCGGAGAATACTGCCGGCAAATGCAGGCAAGAGAGGGGGAGTTTTCATGGAATGGACCGACACACGGGCGCGCCGCGTCCTTCGCAGGCTTTTCGATGCCGGTGTCTCCAGCGCCGATCCGCGGCGTGTTCTGGCCGCGCATCTGCCGGAGCGTCCGAAGGGCCGTTGCGTGGTGGTCGGCGCGGGCAAGGCGTCTGCCCTGATGGCGCAGGCCGTCGAGGAGGCATGGCCCGATGTGCCGTTGAGCGGCGTCGTGGTGACGCGCTACGGCCACGCCGCGGCGACGCGGCAGGTCGAGGTTGTCGAGGCCGCGCATCCGGTGCCGGACGAGAATAGCGAACGTGCCGCGCGGCGTATTCTTGCGGCTGTGCAGGGTCTGGGTCCGGACGATCTCGTCCTCGCGCTGATTTCGGGGGGCGGCTCGTCCCTGCTGGCGTTGCCGGTGGAGGGCGTGACGCTCGCCGACAAGCGCGCGGTCAACCGCCTGCTGCTGGCTTCCGGCGCCGATATCGGCCTGATGAATGCCGTGCGCCGCCGCCTTTCCGCCATCAAGGGCGGCAAGCTTGCCGCGGCAGCTGCGCCGGCGCGGTTGGTGACGCTCGCCATTTCCGACGTGCCCGGCGACGATCCGCTCACCATCGCCTCGGGGCCAACAGTGCCTGTGGGTGCAGAAGAGCCGGATATCGGCGCGTTCGTGGCGCGTGTGGCGGGCGATCTGCCGGCGCATCTGGTGCCTTTGCTCGCCGGAAGCGGCGGCGGCACGCCACGGGAGGGCGGGCGGCTGGATTACCGGCTCATCGCAACGCCCGTTCTGGCGTTGCGCGCGGCGGCGGAGGCAGCGCGCGCGGAGGGCCTGACGCCGGTCATTCTGGGCGACGCGCTGGAGGGCGAAGCGCGTGAACTGGGGACCGCCATGGCCGGCATCGCCCGGTCCGTGCGACGCCACGGCGAGCCGGCGGCGCCACCCGCCGTGCTGCTCTCGGGCGGGGAAACGACGGTGAGTATCGGCAACGGGCCTGCGGGCCGGGGCGGCCGCAACACCGCGTTTCTGCTGGGTATGCTGATTGCCCTGAAGGGCGATCCCGGCATCTGGGCGCTTGCCGGCGACACCGACGGCATCGATGGCACGGAGGATGCCGCCGGTGCGATCGTTGCGCCCGATTCATGGCAGCGCGCGCTCGCCGCCGGGCTCGACCCCGCCGCCGTTCTGGCACGGCACGACAGCTACAGCCTTTTCGAGGCGGTCGGCGACCTCGTCGTGACAGGGCCGACACTGACGAACGTCAACGACCTGCGCGCGATCCTCATCGCAGGCTGAGGCCGAAAACCGGCGGATCGTCGCGTCTCTTGATCCGCCCGGCTCTCTCAGATCCCGTGATCTTCCCGCGACAGCGGCGGCGGCATGTGTCTGACGGGCACCCGCTTGCCGTCGAGGCGGAAGGGAGGCGCCAGCACGCGGGAGACCGTGCCGTCCGGATTGTCCCGGCTGGCGACAACGCCGGCGTTTTCGGCCCGGGGAGACGTCAACGCCTCCAGAAGCCCGAGCACCTCTCCGCAGGGGATGCCCTGCGCGCGCAGCCGCCCGGTCAGTTCCCCACGGGTGTGGCTGGCGATTTCCGCCTTGAGCAGCGGGGCGAGTTCCTCGCGGTTTCGGGCGCGGTCGAGATTGGTGGCGAAACGCGGATCGGCGGCGATGTCCGGCCGGTGGATGACGTGATCGCAGAACCGCTGGAACTGGGCGTTGTTGCCGACGGTGATGACGATCGGGCCGTCGGCGGCGGAAAAGACGCCGTAGGGCATGATGGAGGGATGGGCGTTGCCGTAGCGGGGCGGGTCCTTCTGCATGGCCAGCGCCTCAAGTCCGTAGTAGGACGTCAGCGACGTGCCGCAATCGAAGAGGTTGAGCGAGATATGCCGCCCGCGGCCGGTTTTCTCGCGCTCGTACAGGGCGGCTAGAACCGCCTGCGCCGCGTATTGGCCGGTCGTGATATCGACGATGGCGACGCCGAACTTAAGGCGTTCCTGATCCGGCTCCCCGTTCATGGCCATCAGTCCGGCTTCGCCCTGCACGACGAGATCGTAGCCCGGGCGCTCCGCCTCGGGGCCGTCCGAAGGATAGCCCGAGATGGTGCAATAGACGATGCGCGGGTTGACGGCGCGCAGCGCCTCGTATCCCAGTCCGAGCCTGTCGGCGCCGCCTGTCTTGAAGTTCTGCACGACCACGTCGGCCTGCGCGGCGAGCGCCAGCACCGTGTCGCGGCCTTCGGGCGTGGCGAGATCGATGCTGATGGACGTCTTGTTGCGGTTCACGCTGTCGAAATACGCCGTCGTCGTCTCGCCCGTCCGCAGGCCCCAGTCGCGCGTGTCGTCGCCGCGCACGGGATGCTCGATCTTGGTCACGTCCGCGCCAAGGTCGCCGAGGATCATGCTGCACCAGGGCCCGGCGAGCACGCGCGACATATCGAGCACCCGGATGCCATTGAGCGGAAGGGCTGGTGAATGCGTCATCGTGGCGTTTCCTTGAATATATGTTGTGGCCGCTGCTTTCGGGCTGCCGTCAGGCGCCCATTACGCCTTCGAGGTTGCGGGCAACCTCGATCAGGCGCGGGCGCACCTCGCTCAGCAGAAATTCGCGCGGTACCAGGATGGTGGGGCCGCCGCAGTTGATCGCCATCGGCGGCAACCCGCCGCCCGGACGAAAGCCGACCGCGATGGCGCTGACTTCCTTCAGCCAGTCGCCGAAGGAGCAGCAGCAACCGAGTTCCTGGTACTCCTGCAGCGCCCGTTCAATGCCTTCCCGCTTGCGCGGCCATGTTTCAGGATCGTAATCCTGCAGTTCCTCGAATATCTGCCGCCGCTCGCGCTCGGAGCACACCGCGATATAGGCGCGCCCCATCGAGCTGCGGGCGATCGAATGCCGGTAGCCGACGTCGATGTTCAACGAGATGGCGGCGGGGCCGCGCATGCTTTCCACGTAGCGCATCGTCAGGCGCTCGCGCACGCCCAGACCGACCGAGGCATTGGAGAAATTGGCGAGATCGGTCAGCGATTCGCGGGCGACGCGGCGCACATCGAGGCCGCCGAGCGCCGTCGAGCCGATGGCCATCAGCGCTGTACCCAGACGGTACTTGCCGATATCCTCCTTGTAATGCAGATAGCCGAGCTTCGTCAGCGTATAGGTCAGCCGCGAGACCGTGGAGCGCGGCAGCTTGCAGCGTTCGGCGATATCGTTGTTGCCCAGAAACGTCTCACCGCGGCGAAAGCACGCGATCACGTCGAGGCCGCGCGCCAGCGCGGTGACGAAATGCCTGTCGCCCTTTGTTTCCGGGGCGTCGATGTCGTCGGGTTCAGTCATGTTGGTCGCGGAAAGAGAGGTTCTCATCGTGACAGAAATGCCCTGAAAGCTTGCTGTGCCGCTTCGCTCCGCCGCAAGGCATGGAAATGGCGCGCTTCCTCTTCGAGCGTTTCAGAGATAGCGGTTGCGTATCCGCGTCTCAACAGTTTCTTGGTTGCCAGGACAGCCTCCGGGGAGAGTGCGGCGATGCGTGCGGCTTTCTCGATGGCGGTTTCCAGCGATTGCCCGTCCTCGGTGACGGCGTTGACGATGCCCGCCTGCGCCGCGACCCGGGCCGGGAACTCGTCCCCGATCAGCAGCAGTTCCGACGCCAGCTTCTGCCCGGCGAGCAACGGCAGCAGATAGGTGGACGATCCTTCCGGGCAGAGGCCCAGGCGCACGAACGGCAGCCGGAACCGCGCGCCTTGCCCCGCATAGGCGAGATCGCAATGCAGGAGCAACGTCGTGCCGATTCCGACAGCGAAACCCTCTACCGCCGCGATGACCGGCTTCGACACGCCGACGAGATCGCGCAGGAACGACAGGCCGGGACTGGAAACGGCGGCAGCCGGCTCCGTCGGCGCTTCCGCGTCCTGCGTGTCGTCGGTCCGGAAATCCGCGATGTCGTTGCCGCTGGTGAAGCAATTGCCGGCTCCGGTGAGGACGATGGCGGCAACCGACGCATCACGGTCAGCCTCCGCCAGCGACGCGCCGAGCAGGGCATAGGTTGAGCGGTCGAGCGCGTTGCGGCGCTCCGGACGGGAGATGGTGAGCAGGCGGACGCCGCTCGCGGGAGCGCTGGCGAGAACGGTAGCTGTCATGAAGGCTCCTGAAATTCTCCGTTGCCGGCCGGATGATCGGCGGCATCGACATAGGAGGCCGCGGCGCCGTGCACCTGCCGGAGCGCCGCCGCGTACTCGCGCCGCAGCCGCGCCACGACATCGGCGGCGGGCGGGACGTCGTCTATCGTGCCGACACCCTGTCCCGCGCCCCAGATGTCACGCCACGCCTTGGCGCTGCGGCCGGGACCGAAGTCCATCCGGCTCTTGTCGGAAGCGGGCAGGTCATCGGGGTCGAGACCCTGCGCGACGATGCTGGGCCGCAGATAATTGCCCGGAACGCCGGTGAAGAACGGCGTGTAGACGATGTCCTGCGCACTCGACCGGGTGATCATCGCCTTGTAGTCATCGGCCGCGTTGGCCTCGCGGGTGGCGATGAAGCGCGTACCCATGTAGGCGAGATCGGCGCCCATGGCCTGCGCCGCCAGAATGGCCGCGCCGGAGGTGATTGCCCCCGACAGGGCGAGCGGCCCGTCGTAGAAGCGGCGCACCTCGCCGACGAGGGCGAAGGGGCTGAGCGTGCCCGCATGACCGCCCGCGCCCGCGCAGACGAGGATGAGACCGTCGACGCCTTCCTCAAGCGCCTTCTCGGCGTGGCGGACGGTGGTGACGTCGTGAAAAACCAGACCGCCGTAGGCGTGAACCTGCCGCACGAGGTCGCCGGGCGGGCGCAACGAGGTGATGATGATCGGCACCCGGCGGCGCACGCAGACCTCAAGATCGTGCTCCAGACGGCTGTTCGAGCCGTGCACGATCTGGTTGACGGCGAAGGGGGCAACCGGGCGGGCGGGATCGGCCGCCCGCGCCGCCTCCAGCGCCTCCGTGATCCGGACGATCCAGCCGTCGAGCGTCTCGGTCGGCCGCGCGTTGAGGGCCGGGAACGAGCCGACGATGCCGGCGAGGCACTGGGCGATCACAAGGTCCGGGTTCGACACGATGAACATGGGCGAGGCGATCACGGGCAGCGACAGGCGGCCGCGCAGCGCGGCGGGCAACCGGCTGCCGGCGGCGTGGGGAAGAGAAGAGGGCCCCGTCATGCCGATTGAGCCTCCCGCGCCAGATACAGATCGTGCAGCCGGTCGAGGTCGACGTTCGCCGCCGGCTCGCTGAGCAGCACGCGGCCCGACCGCATCAGATGCACGTCGTCGGCGACGCCGACCGCGATATGCGTGTTCTGCTCGACGAGAACGATGGTGATCGCTTCCTCCTTCAGGCGGCGGATGATGTCGAACACCTCCTTCACGATCACCGGCGCCAGGCCGAGGGAGGGTTCGTCGATCAGCAGGATGCGTGGCATCGACATCAACCCCCGCCCGATGGCGAGCATCTGCGCCTCGCCGCCGGAAAGCGATCCGGCGAGCTGGCCGTGGCGCTCCTTCAGGCGCGGAAACAGCGAGTAGACCCGTTCGAGATTGCTGGCGAACGCCGCCCGGCAGCGGCGCGGATAGGCGCCGAGGCTGAGGTTTTCCTCCACGGACATGTCGCGGAAAACCATGCGCCCCTCCGGCACGAGGATGATGCCGCGTTCGGCGAGGTCCCAGGCCTTGCCACGCAGCGGCTCTCCGCCCAGCCGGATGTCGCCCTCGTAGGGGATGAGCCCGGCGAGCGTCTTGAGCAGCGTGGTCTTGCCCGCTCCGTTCGGCCCGACGATCGTGGTCAACGTGCCTTCACGGAACGTCAGCGAGACGTCCCACAGCACCGTGACGCGGCCGTAGCCGGAGCGCAGGTGTCTGATTTCAAGCATGGGCGGCTCCCGTGTAACTTTCGATCACCGCCGGGTCGCGGAACACTTCCTCCGGCGTGCCGTTGGCGATGAGCTGGCCGAAATTCAGCACGACCGCGCGCGTGCAGAGGTTCATGATCGTCTCGATATCGTGTTCCACGATCACGATGGTGAGGCCGAAGTGCGAATGAAGCTCTTTCAGCTTGAGCATGAACTGGCGCTTGGCCTGGCTTTCGAGGCCGGCGAGCACCTCGTCGAGCAGCAGCAGCTTGGGCTCGATGGCCAGCGCCTTGGCGATCTCAAGCCGCTTCAGCTCCTGCAGCGCGAGTTCCGTCGCAGCGTTGCGCTCGGCCTGCCGGGCCAGTTCCATGAACGAGAGGATTTCGTCGATCCGGCCGGGATCGTGACGCCCCGCGCCGAACGCCTGCGCGACGACGAGATTCTCCCGCACGGTCAGATGGTGCATCGGCTGCGGAATCTGGAACGTGCGGCCGATGCCCGCCCGCGCGCGCTTGTGCAACGGCAGGCGGTTGACGTCCACACCCTTCAGCAGGATGCGTCCCTGCGGCTGAATGAGGCCGGAGATGGTGTTGAACAGTGTCGTCTTGCCGGCGCCGTTAGGTCCGACCAGCCCGAGAATCTCCCCCTCCGCAAGGGAGAACGACACGTCGCGCAGGGCGGTGAGACCGCCGAAACGAACGGTAACGCCTTCAAGCTTCAGCATCGCGCCGCCCCTTCAGGAAACGTTCCGCCAGCCCCAGCAGCCCGTTGGGCGCCAGCAGGATCATGGCGGCGAGCAGGAAACCGAGCAGGATCTGGTGCCCGACGGCAATGATGGATTTCGCGACCACCTGATCGAACAGGTAAATGATCACCGCGCCGCCGATCGGCCCGAAGGTCGTCCGGTAGCCGCCGAAGATGGCCGCGATGATCGGCAGCACGCTCCACACGCCGGAGAAGGCGTAATCGGGTTCCAGAAAGCCGATGATGTGCGCGTTTAGCGCGCCGAACACGCCGGTGATGAAGGCGGACAGCGCCAGCATCCACGCTTTCAGCAGCATGCTGTTCACGCCGACGACGCGGGTTGCGTCCTCGCTGTCGGCGATCGCCCGCAGGGCCGTGCCGACGAGGCTCCGGCGCACGAGCGCATAGACGAGCGCGCACAGCGCCACGACCACCACCAGCAGGACGTAGCTGCCGCTGCGGCTGGCAAGATCGAGCCCAAGGACCGTCGGAAGCTGGGGAATGGCTTGAAAGCCGGCAGCGCCGCCCGTCAGCCAGGACAACTCCGTGGCGAGGATGCGGAAGATCTGCGAATAGGCGAGGATGGCGAGGGCAAAATAGGGCCCCGAAAGCCGCAGCGCCGGTATCATCAGTAGCGACGCGCCGACGGCGATCACGCCAGCCAGCGGTACGCTCAGCAGCACCGGCAGGCCGAGCTTCGCCGACAGCAGCGCCGAGGCATAGGAGCCGACGCCGAAGAATGCCGCATGCCCGAAGGACACCATGCCGCCGAGGTTGCCGAGCAGCGCCCACGCCAGCGAGATGCCCGCCAGGATGAGGGCGGAGATCAGCAGCCCCAGGAAGTAGTTGCCGGCACCGGCCGCGAGCGGCAGTGCGGCGAGGACGAGAGCGATGCCGACGAACACGATGGACGAGGGCCAGGAAGACGGCCGGGAAACGGATGGAACGTGTGATGACATCGATGTTTCCTAACCCCGACGGGCGCGCGCGCCGAACAGACCGGTCGGCAGGAAAAAGAGGACGAGCAGGAACAGCGCCATGCCGGCAAGCTCCTGCAGCGCGGAACTCGCGAGGGTGACGGTCAGCGCCTCCGTGACGCCGAGCAGGATGGCGCCGAGGAACACGCCCGGAATGGAGCCCACACCCGCCAGCACGGTGACGATGAAGGCCTTGACCGTGAACGCATGGCCGATGGACGGCTGCACGACGCTCATGGTGTAGAGCGCGACGCCGGCGACGCTGGCGAGAACGCCTGCCGCGATGAAGGCGACGTATTCCGTGCGCACGGGGTTGATGCCCATCAGCCGGGCGGCGTCGCGGTTCGACGAAACGGCGCGCACCGCCTGTCCGTACCAGCTTCCCTTCAGCCACCACCACAGGCCCCCCATCAGCAGCAGGCTGACGGCGAAGGCGACGACCTCGCCGTTCATGGCGAACAGCGGGCCGATGGAGACGGCGTCCTGCAGCAGGGGCGAGGTCGTCGTGCGCACATCGCTGGCGAAAGCGAGCAGGATGGCGTTGGTAATGATGATGCCGACCGCGAAGGTCAGAATCAGCGAGTTCAGCTCCCGATGTTCGCGGATCCGGTTGATCATCAGGAACAATACCGCGCTCAGGCCGCCTACCAGCACAAGCGCCAGCGGTATCGCGGCATATGGATTGAGCCCCGTGTTCGTCTCGACGAAATAGGCGGTATATGCGGCGAGCAGCACCAGTTCGCCATGCGCCAGATTGATGATGCGCATGGTTCCGAACGCAATGGCGAGGCCCAGCGCCACGAGCGCATACACGCTGCCGACGAGGATTCCGGAAAATATCGCCTGAAGAACGAGTTCTATCATTTCGGCTCCTGAGATCGGGCGAACGATCGGAGGTGTCGAACCGTCGCCGGTCCGGCCCCGCGCCCGACATGCTGTTTCTGGAACTGCCCGCCTCAGCCGCGCGGACGGTGGCCGCACGGCGTGCCGGCGTTCATGCGCGGGCCGCTCTTACCAGGGCAGGCCGGGGTAGACGATGGAGCCGTTCGCGTTGGCCTGCGGCGATACGAGGACGATCTTGCCGTCGCGGTGCTGGCCCATGCTCAGCGAGAAGAAGGGGTTGTCGCCCGTCTCGTCGAACTTGACACGGCCGAGCAGCGTCTGCCGGTCGGTCTTGCGCATCTCGTCGGGGAGGCCGCCCTTGTCGAGCGTGCCTGCCTCCGCCGCGCGGGAGATGGCCTCCAGCAGGATCGTGGTTTCCACGAAGCTGAGCGTGGCGAGATACTCGATGTCCTTGTTGTACACTTCCCGGTAAAGGTCCGCGAAACGCTTGCCCTCGGGGTCGTTGACCTCGACCGGGAAGGGCACGAACGACGTGCCGACCACATTGTTCATGAGGTCCGGGAACTCGCTGTACATCTTCGGCGTCGCGAGTGACCACACGCCGACGATGAGCTTGACGTCGGGCTTCAGAACCTTCGCAGCGCGGATGATGCCGACATAGTCGTTCTCATAGGCGGACATGACGATCATGTCCGCCTTGTCGCGCAGTTTCACCTTGTTGATGATCGGCTTGAAGTCCGTGATGGCGGGATCGAAGCTGTGGACGGTGACCTTGACGCCCTTTTCCGCGAGCGACTGCTCCAGCCCCTTCGCCAGCAAGGCAGGCGCCTCGCGCGTGGAGGCGATGATGGACACGGCCGAAGGCTTCAACTCGGCGACCAGGTTTTCGACGCCGCGCTGGTAGCCGGCGTTGTTGTTGATCCGGAAGAACGTCTTCAGTCCGCGGGCGGTCAGCTCGTCGCTCACGGCGCCGGCGGTGATGTACACCTTGCCGAGGTTGTTGGAAGCGGCCGACGCCGGGCCGATGATGTTGGAGCCATAGCCGCCGATGACAGCCACCGCGCCGTCGTTCACGAGCTTCTCAACCGCCGAGACCGCCTTCGCCGGCGTGCTCTCGTCGTCGATCACCTCGACCTTGAACTTGTACTTGTCCGACCTCTCGTTGAACTGCCGGACGGCAATCTGCATGCCTTCGGTAAAGGTCTGGCCCGAGCGCGCGAGCGACCCCGTCAGCGGCATGTGCGCGCCGATCAGGAGTTCCTCGGCGGAAGCAGCCGCCGTCCCCACCGCCATCGCCAGCGCGAGCGACAACGACACGATACTCTTGCGGATCATGAAAGTCCTCCCCATGGGCACCCGACCGGATCGGGCGCGGACCTTTTGTCAGTGAACAGGGACGATTGCCCTGATTTTCTTGGCGAAAGTCCCGGTAGGGGCATCCGCGTTCCTGATTGTCCAGAACGCCGGGCGATGGCGCGGAATATGCCATCCGCCGAAATCCCCGCATGCGCCCGGCATGCCGGGATCCGGCCGCGACTACGCGCCCCAGGTCCTGTCGAGATGCACTTCGCCCCTTTTAAAAGCGGCGCCTGCAAGATGGATTGCAAGGTCGCACGCCGGCCGGCGAAGCGTGTGCATGGATGCCACAACGCCATATCCGTGTCAATAATGCGATACAACATTCTGCATTGCAGAATTATTTTAATCAGGATGTCGGGCGCGCCGTTCATCGAAATCGCTTGACACTCTGTGCTGCCCTCAATGATATAGATCGAAATGAAGAATTTAATTCTGCAGTGCAGAACATCGTGCTTGCGGAAGATGAGGGAGAGATCATGCCGAAAATCCATTCCGACGTGGCAGGCGGGGTGGCCGTGCTGCGCATCAGCAATCCACCGGTCAACGCGCTTGGCCAGGCGGTTCGCGAACAGCTTCTCGATCTCATCACGCGCGCGCAGGACGACGCCGCCGTCGAGGCCATCATCATCACGGGCGAGGGGAAGGTCTTCATCGCCGGCGCCGATATCAGCGAGTTCGGCAAGCCGCCGTTGCCGCCCGCCCTGCCGGAGGTTCTCGATGCGATCGAGAACAGCGCGAAGCCCGTGGTCGCGGCCATCAATGGCCTGGCGCTGGGCGGCGGCCTGGAAGTCGCGCTCGCGGGCCACGCCCGGGTCGCTTCCGCCAGCGCACGGCTGGGCCTGCCGGAAGTCAAGCTGGGCCTCATTCCCGGCGCGGGCGGCACACAGCGCCTGCCAAGGCTGATCGCCCCGGCGGCCGCCTTCGCGCTGATGCTCGACGGCGAGCCGGTCGAGGCTGCGCGGGCGCTCGAACTGGGATTCGTCGACGTCGTCGCGCCCGGCGATCTGCTGGAAACCGCACGCGACAAGGCGCTGGCGCTGGCCAGGGCGGGTGCGTGGCGGCGCACCGGCGACGCATCGGCGACGCTGACGGAACAGGCGCGGGAAGACTTCGAGGAGCGGGCGCGCGAGGCGTTGCGCCGTCAGCCCGATGCCCCCAACGTGGCGGCGCTCATGGAGGCCGTGCGCGGCGTTTTCGAGCTTCCGTTCGCGGAAGGGCTGGCGCTCGAACGCAGCCGGTTCCGCACCCTCGTCGACGATCCGCGCGCGCAGGCGCTGCGCTACTCGTTCTTTGCCGAGCGCAAGGCCGGGCAGGTTCCCGGTATCGGCCGCGAGACGCCGCGCCGGGAGATTGCCCGCGCGGCGGTCATCGGCGCCGGCACCATGGGCGGCGGCATCGCCATGTGTTTTGCCAACGCCGGCATTCCGGTCACGGTGGTGGAGGTCGCCGAGGATGCGCTGAGGCGCGGCATCGGCCGCGTCGCGGCGCTCTATGAATCGTCGGTGGGGCGCGGCTCCCTGTCGCGGGAGGAGGCGGACAGGCGCACCGCCCTCATCGACGGCGCGGTGGGCTACGACGCGGTGGCGGACGCCGATATCGTCGTCGAGGCGGCTTTCGAGGATATGGGCGTCAAGCAGGAGATCTTCGCGAGCCTTGACAGGATCGCCAAACCGGGCGCCATCCTCGCCACGAATACCTCCTACCTGGACGTCAACGCCATCGCCGCCGCCACGCAACGGCCGCAGGATGTCATCGGCCTGCATTTCTTCAGTCCGGCCAATGTGATGCGCCTGCTGGAAATCGTGCGGCCAGAGGCGACCGCCGCCGATGTCGTGGCGACGTGCGGCGATCTCGGGCGCAAGCTCGGCAAGGTTGCCGTCACCGTCGGCGTCTGTTTCGGCTTCGTCGGCAACCGTATGCTCGCGCGGCGCACGGCGGCGACGGAGCGGCTGCTGCTCGCCGGCGCCTTGCCGCACGAGATCGACGACGCCATCACGGGCTTCGGCTTCAGGATGGGGCCGCTGGCGATGGGCGACCTCGCCGGCCTCGATATCGGCTGGCGCACGCGCAAGGCACAGGGCACGCGCGCGCCGGTGGCGGACACCCTGTGCGAACTGGGCCGCTTCGGCCAGAAATCGGGCCGCGGCTTCTACCGCTATCCCGAAAACGCGCGCAAGGGCGAGCGCGATCCGGAGGTCGAGGCCTTGATCGCCGAGATAGCGCAGCGCGAGGGCGTCGAGCGCCGGTCGTTCAGCACGGAGGAAATCGTCGCCCGCCTGCTTTATCCCATGGTCAACGAGGGCGCGCGCATCCTCGCCGAGAAGATCGCGGCCCGTCCCGGCGACATCGATGTGATCTGGGTCAACGGCTACAACTGGCCGGCGTGGCGCGGCGGGCCGATGTACTGGGCGGACGCCGTCGGCCTCGGCGTGATCGCCGGGCAGCTCACCGCCTTCGCGGACAGGGAGGGGGATGAGACCCTGCGTCCCGCGCCGCTGCTTGCGGAACTCGCGGAGGCCGGCCTCACCTTCCGGCAGTGGGCGGAAGGGGCATAAGCCCATCCGCGCTGCCGCGCTTTCCAGACGAACACCGATCCGCCGGCTGAGGTCGGTCTCTCGCCGGCCGGATTCCGGACCGGCGTCGAATCACCCGAAGGGTTCATCATGACGGAAGCTGTAATTGTCTCGACCGCGCGCACGCCGATCGGCAAGGCGCATCGCGGCAGCCTCAATCTGACGAAGGGCGCCGATCTGGCTGCGCACGCCATCCGCTACGCCCTCGCGCGCTCCGGCGCCGCGCCGGAGGAGGTGGAGGAAGTGGTGCTCGGCTGCGGCTATCCCGAAGCCGCGACGGGCGGCAACGTCGCCCGCCACGCCGGCCTCGTCGCGGGATTGCCGGTCACGGCCAGCGGCGTCACCGTCAGCCGCTTCTGCGCCTCCGGCCTGGAAGCGATCGCTGCGGCGGCCCGGCGCATCGCGCTGGACGGCGTTCCCGTCGCCATCGCGGGCGGTGTCGAATCGATCTCGCTGGTCCAGCCTCAGGTGAAGCGGGAGCTGTTCCTGAACGACTGGCTGCTGGCGAACAAACCTGAAATCTACACCTCGATGATAGAGACCGCCGACAACGTGGCCGAGCGCTATGGAATCAGCCGCGAGGCGCAGGATGCGTTCTCCGTCGAGAGCCAGCGCCGCACCGCGTCGGCACAGCACATGGGCCTGTTCGACGACGAGATCGTGCCGATCACCGTTACCCGCGCGGTGACGGATAAGGAAACCGGCGAGACGCGCCACGAGGTGGTGACACTCGCGAAGGACGAGGGCAACCGCCCCGACACCACGGTGGAGGCACTGGCCCGGCTGAAGCCGGTGCGCGGTGACGACCGGTTCATCACCGCCGGCAACGCCAGCCAGTTGTCGGACGGTGCCTCCGCGTGCGTCCTGATGTCGGCGCAGGAGGCGGCGCGACGGGGGCTTGAGCCGCTCGGCATCTTCCGCGGCTACGCGACCGCCGGATGCGAGCCGGACGAGATGGGCATCGGGCCGGTGTTCGCCGTGCCGCGTCTGCTGGAACGCAACGGCCTCAAGGTCTCCGACATCGGATTGTGGGAACTGAACGAGGCGTTCGCGTCGCAGTCGCTCTACTGCATCGACAGGCTCGGCCTTGAGCCGGCGCGCGTCAATGTCAACGGCGGCGCGATTGCCGTCGGCCACCCCTTTGGCATGAGCGGCGCCCGGCTCGTCGGCCACGCCCTGCTGGAGGGGCGCCGGCAGGGTGTCCGCCATGTCGTCGTCACGATGTGCATCGCAGGCGGAATGGGCGCTGCGGGATTGCTTGAGATAACAAACGGAACGATCTGATGGATCTGCGCTTCACACCCGAGGAAACGGCCTTTCGCGAGGAAGTCCGTTCGTTTTTCCGCACTGAAATCCCGCAGGAGATCCGCAACAAGGTCTCGCAGGGGCGTTCACTGTCGCGCGAGGATTACATTACCTCGCAGCGCATCCTCTACGACAGGGGGTGGGCCGTGCCGCACTGGCCGGTGGAATACGGCGGGCAGCCGTGGACCGCGATCCAGAGCTACATCTTCATGGAGGAGCTGATGCAGGCGGCGGTGCCGCTGCCGCTGCAGTTCAATTGCTTCATGGTGGGGCCGGTCATCGCCACCTTCGGATCGACGGAGCAGAAGGAACGCCTGCTGCCCCGAATCGCGCGGCTCGACGACTGGTGGTGCCAGGGCTTTTCCGAGCCCGACGCCGGCTCGGATCTCGCCTCGCTCAAGACGCGGGCGGAGCGTGACGGCGACCATTACATCATCAACGGCCAGAAGACCTGGACGACGCTCGGCCAATACGCCAACTGGATGTTCTGCCTCGCGCGCACGGACCCGACCGTGAAGAAGCAGGCGGGCATTTCGTTCATTCTCATCGACATGTCCCTGCCGGGTGTTTCCGTGCGCCCGATCATCACCATCGACGGCCGTCACGAGGTCAACGAGGTGTTCCTCGACAACGTCCGCGTCCCTGTCGACTGCCTGGTGGGCGAGGAGAACAAGGGCTGGGATTACGCCAAGTTCCTGCTGGCCAACGAACGCACCGGCATCGCGCGCATCGGCATGTCGAAGGAGCGGATCGCGCGGGTCAAGCGGCTGGCGCGCGAAACGCCGGCGGGCGAGGGGGTGATGTGGGACGACGCGGACTTCCGTGCCCGCGTCGCTCAGGTCGAGATCGAACTGAAGGCGCTGGAAATCACCCAGATGCGTGTCGTCTCGGCGCGCAGCCGGCGCGACAACACCAGGCCCGATCCCGCGTCCTCGATTCTCAAGATCAAGGGATCGGAGCTGCAGCAGGCCACGACCGAGCTGCTGCTCGAACTCGCGGGGCCCAATGCCTTGGCCGCCAGCCGGCCGGAGCTGCTGCGCAATGTTCACGAAGGCGATCTGGCGCCGGAAGGTGATGTCGCGCGTGAGGGCGATTTCACTCTGGACGATTTCACTCGGGACGACTTCACCTGGGCGGAAACGGCAGCTCCCGTCTACTTCAACAACCGCAAGGTTTCCATCTACGGCGGCTCGAACGAGGTGCAGCGCAATGTCATCGCCAAGGCGATCCTGGGCCTTTGATTTGCGGATTTGCGAGGACTGATCATGGATTTCGATCTCACGGACGAGCAGAATCTGCTGAAGGAAACGGTCGACCGTCTGGTCGCCGACAATTACGGCACGCTTGAACAGATCACCGCCCACCGCGCCGCTCCCGGCGGCTTCCGCGAGGAAGGCTGGCAGCGGCTGGCGGAACTGGGGCTGCTCGGCCTGCCCTTCAGCGAGGCGGACGGCGGCTTCAACGGCGGCCCCGTCGAAACCCAGATCGTGATGGAGGCGCTGGGTCGCGGCCTTGCGCCGGAGCCTTATCTGCCCACCGTGCTGCTGGGCGGCGGCGTGCTGCGGCGCGCGGGCACCGACGCGCAGCGCCAGAGCATCATTCCCGGCATTATCGACGGCACACTGCGCCTCGCCTTCGCCCACACGGAGCCGCGCGCCCGCTACGACCTGCACGACGTGGCCACGCAGGCCGTCCGGCAGCCGGACGGCAGCTACCGCCTCGACGGCCACAAGAGCGTCGTGCTTAGTGCCGACACGGCCCGGTGGTTTGTCGTGAGCGCCCGCACCGCGGGGGCGCGGCGCGACGAGGAAGGCATCAGCCTGTTTCTGGTGCCGGCCGACGCGCCCGGCCTCTCCGTCGAAGCCTACCCGACTCATGATGGCGGGCGGGCAGGGAACGTGTTTCTTGCCGGCGTGACGGTTCCTGCCGATGCCCTGATCGGAGAGCGCGACGCCGGGCTTGCGGTGATCGAATGGGTGAACGGCGTCGCCATTGCCGCCGTCGCGGCGGAGGCGGTCGGCATCATGGAAGCGCTGCAGGCGCTGACCGTCGACTACCTGAAGACGCGCAGACAGTTCGGCGCGACCATCGGCTCCTTCCAGGCCCTGCAGCACCAGACCGTGGATATCCTGATTGCCACCGAGCAGGCCCGTTCCATGTCGTATTTCGCCGCCATGATGCTGGACGAGCCGGATGCCGGCGCTCGCAGTCTGGCGCTGTCGTCGGCGAAGGTGCAGATCAACCGTTCGGCGCGGCTCGTGGGTCAGAAAGCCGTCCAGTTGCACGGCGGCATCGGGATGACCATGGAATATCTCGGCGCGCACTATTTCCGCCGGCTGGCATTGCTCGAAACCCAGTTCGGGGATACGACGCACCATTTGCGGCGGGTGGCGCAGTCGGAAGGCCTCGTGCAGGCGGGCTGAACGGCGCCCGCTTCCCGCCGCGCCCGCTCCCGCGGGGCTTGCCCGAGGTTTCCGACAGTGACCGCCGACCGGCCGCAACGCTTTTCCGAAATGATATCCGCCGGCGGCTTCGGCCCGCGTGCCGCCGCGTCGCTTTGCATGCTGCTCATGCTGCCGGGCGCAGACGCGAGGGCGTTGTTCGGATGGGACGCCGGAGCCGTCGTCGCGGCCGCGTTTCTCTGCGGCTATCTGATCCTGTGCTGGCGGCATCTCCTGCCCGTCGTGCGGGTGCTGCTGCTGGTCTGCGTCGGCCTTGTCGCGTTCACGCTGTTCAGGGACGGCGGCATCGGGACGCTGGTCCGTGCCATGGGGCCGACGACGCTGCTGCCCGCGTTTCTGGCCATGCTCGCGCTGCTGCGGGCGGCGGCGGGCGCGTCGCGGACGACGTTTCTGGCGGGGCGGCTGCTCGTCAACCAGCCGCCGGCGCGGCGCTATGCGTCGCTGACGCTCGGCGGGCATATCTTCGGCATCCTGCTGAACATCGGCGGCCTAGCGCTGCTCATCGACATGACGCGGCGGGCCAACACGCTTGAGGCGGGCAACGGCGACCCGGCCATCGTCGAGTTGCGGCAGCGGCGCATGACGTTGGCGGTAATGCGCGGCTTCGCCTGCGTCGCGCTGTGGTCTCCGCTGGGGCTGGCGATCAACCTGCTGCTCGCGGCGACGCCGCAGGTCGCGTGGATCGACGTCGCGCCCTGGGGCATCGCGGCGACGGTCGGCTTCGCCCTGCTGGGATTGCTGTTCGATCATCTCGAAAGCCCGCGCGCATCACGCCCCTTCGTCCGCGCGCCGGACCCGGAAGGCGGACGGGCGTTGCTGTGGATGCTGGCGCACATCGTGGCCCTGTCGTGCCTGACGATGATCGTTGAGACCTTCACTCACCTGCCGTTTCAGGCCATCCTGATCAATGTCGTCCCGATCTACGCCTTCTGCTGGCTGCTGGCCATCGGCCGGGAAAACGGCGGCGTGTCGCCCCCGCGCTTCGCCGCCCGCGTCCTGCGCAACGACGGCGTCGCCCGCTGGCCCGACTACGCGAACGAGATCGGCATCTTTTCCGCCTCCGGCCTGCTCGGCATCCTGCTTGCCGATCTTGCGCCGCGCGAACTCATCGAGCACGCATTCGCCTCGACGGCGCTGCCGCCGGGCGCGATTCTGGGGGTGCTTGCGTCCGCGGTGATCGTTCTGGGTTTCATCGGCATCAACCCGATGATTTCCGCATCGATCCTGGCCACGGTGATGGCGCGGCTCGAACTCCCCGGCCTGCCGCTGACGGCGGTCGTGCTCGCGCTCGCGGGCGGCTGGGCCTGCATTGTCGGGGCGGGGCCGATGGTCTCGACGCTCGTCATCGTGGCCAACGCGATCGGCCGCTCGCCGGCAGAGGTCGGCCTGCGCTGGAACGGCCGCTTTACGCTGGCGGCCAGCCTGATCTGGGTTGCCATCCTGCTGCTCCTGCCGTTGTAGCGGCGGCTCAGCCCTCGTCCAGGGCCGGAACCTGCCGGCCCGTCAGCGCGGAAACCGCATTGGCCGCCCGCCCGATGCGGTCCACGACATCGGCGAGTTCCGCATCCGTTATGATCAGCGGCGGCGAGAAGCCTATGCTCCTGTCGTCCTTGAACACGGTGGAGACACCCTGCTGCCGCAGCGCATCCAGCATGAGGTCGGCGAACCGCTCGCCCGGCTCGAAGCCGAGGGCCGCGGGATCGAGCATGACGGCCTGCAGCAGGCCCCTGCCGCGCACGCCCGCGATCCCCGGCGCAGTCTGCGACGAAGCCGCCACCAGTCGGGCAAGCTGTTCCTCGCCTCTGGCGGCGCGGTCGACGAGACCCTCGCTTTCGATGATCTCAAGAGTGGTCAGGGCTGCCCGGGCGGTCAGCGGGTTCTTTTCGTGCGTATAATGGCCGAGGTCGAGTTCCGGGGCCACATCGAGCCTCGTGTCCGCGATGACGGCGGCAATCGGCAGCATGGCGCCGCCGAGTGCCTTGCCGAGAACGATCGCGTCAGGGACCGCGCCGACATGCTCGAAAGCGAAAAACTTTCCGGTCTTGCCCAGGCCCGAGGGAATTTCGTCGAAGATCAGCAGCGCGCCGTGCCGGTCGCACAGGCGCCGCACCTCAAGCCAGAGCCCCTCCGGCGGCAGGTGACAATTGCTCCTGATGGGTTCGGCGATCACGCAGGCGATACCCTCCTGCGACGTGGACAGGATCTGCTCGATCTCGGCCAGCATCCGCGCTGCGCCGCCCGCCGCCCAATAGGGCGTCACGTGATGGCGCCCCGCCAGCATGGGGCCGAGGCGGGGATCGATGTCCGGTCGGGACAGGCCGAAGGCGCCAAAGCCGTGCCCGTGATAGCTGCCGCGCAGCGAAACGGTTTCATGCCGCCCGGTCGCCACGCGGGCGAGCTTCAGGGCGATTTCGATGGCGTCCGAACCGCTGTTCGCGAAGAGCACTTTCGCCGCCGCCCCCGGCCAGAGCGCGAGCAGCTTTTCCGCCAGCGCGACGGCAGGTGCGTTCGTGAAGCGCCTGGGGCTGAACGGCAGTTCGTCGATCTGCGCCTTGAGGGCGGCGGCGAGCACCGGATGGGCGTAGCCGATATGATGCGCCGTGTTGCCGTGCAGGTCGATCAGGCGATGGCCGTCCGTTTCCTCAAGCCAGATTCCATGCGCGGCCCGCAGGGCCGACCGACACGGCGACGACCCGCTTTGATGGAAGAAGGCGCGGCTGTCGCGCGCCGTCAGTGTCTCTGTCATGGTGTGTTCTCCGCCTGCGCCGTAAAGCCGCGCGACCGCGCCGCTAATGTGCGCGTCATGCGTTTCCATTGCCGTGCGTAGCGCGGCTGCTGCTCGATCAGCCGGATCAACGCGATGGCCGCGAGCGCCAGAGCGAGCAGTACCAGGCTCTTCGCGCCGGCATAGCCGAAGTCGCCTGAGGCTGCATGGTTGAAGATGGCGACGGAAGCAAGCTTGTGATTGCCGGAAACGAGAAAGATGACCGAGGAAAGCGTGGTCAGGCCATCGATGAAGACATAGAGCGTGCCGAGCAGCAGCGCAGGCTTGAGCATGGGCAGGGTGACGCCGAAGAACCGCGACGCGAGGCCGGCGCCAAGGCTTTCCGCCGCCTCGTCCACCGCGGGGTCGAGCCCCTGCAGTGCCGCGCGTGCCGCCAGGACGCCGACGAAGAGGTTCGAGAACAGAATGTTGATGACGAGGATCGCCGAGGTTCCCGTCAGCGCCAGCTCCCTGATGCCGAATGGAAAATTAAAGGCGACGATGTAGCCGATGCCGAAGATGATCCCCGGCACGATGGCGGGCGCGATGGCGATGAAGAAGATGAGATCGGCGCCGGGCGGGCGCAGCTTCTCGATCACGTAGCCCACCAGAATGCCGAGCAGCCCGCCGAGCGGCGCGGCCATGCCGGCGATGGCAAGGCTGTCCCAGACAAGGCCAAGGCCGCGATCCGAGCTGCCATATCCCGAGCCGCCAAGGCCGACGTTCACGCCTTCCGGCGTGAAGTAGCCGAGCGTGACACTCCAGTCCACGCCCCAGACGCGCGTCACCGCGCCGAGCGCCATCGTCGCGTAGATCGTCAGGATCACCAGCATCACGACCGCGGCGAGAGACGACAGGCCCGCGCGCCAGACGCCGGGAAGGGCGATCTCCGACTTGCGGCCGCCGCCGCCGCTGGCGTAGCGCTTCCGGCGGCCGACCGCCTCAAGCGCCAGATAGAGCAGCAACGACGGGGCCAGCAGCCAGATGCAGATGGCCGCCGCCAGCGGCGTGTTCTGATAGGCGGTGATCTGGTCGTAGATCACGCCCGCCAATACCGGCATGTCGCGCCCGAGCAGCGCCGGGTTGCCGAAATCCGTTAGGCTGAGAATGAAAACCAACATGAAGGCGCGCTTGAGGGCCGGCCAGTTCATGGAGAGCGTCACCTGCGTGAAACTCTGCCATGGGCGGGCGCCCAGATTGACCGCGGCCTCGTCCAGATCGGCATCGTGCTTGCGCATGACGTTGTCGAACACGATGAAAGCCGCAGGCATGAAGGAAAGCGTCTGGGCCAGCAATATGCCCCCGAAGCCATACAGATTCGCGTGCTCGGCGTCGATGAGGCCCAGCCCCTGGTCCAGAAGGCTGTGCGTCACGAGACCGCGCCGTCCGAAAAGCATGAGCATGGCGGTCGCGATGAGCACCGGCGGCGCAACCAGCGGCGTCAGCAGCACGGCACGGGTGAACTGCGGCCTGCGGACGCCGCCGTAGTTGACGCCATAGGCCAGCGCGAACGCCAGCACAGTCGTGGTCACCGCCGCGCAGGCCGCGAGGACAAGGCTGTTGAAGGCGGCGAAACGCAGGTGAGCCTTGCGTGCGACCTCAAGGTAATGGTCGATGCCGAGCCGCCGTTCCGTGCCGTTGCGTAACTCGTCGAACTTCTTCTGCCCCAGCGCGTCCTTAACCTTGAACGCCAGCGCGGCGCGCTTGTGCAGCATGACATGAGCGAGGGGCCAGGTCTCGCGAAAGGCACCGGCCTCGCCGGGCGGCAGCGCGGCGACCGCGGCATCCGCATTGCGCTTCTGGACATTGTAGGCCGCCTTCCTGTCCCACGCGACCGGGATATCCAGAAGCCCGAACGCGGCGGCGGTCGCGTCCACCCGCTCCTTCTCCGTCGCCGCGGCGGCCCAACGCGCAACCGTTGCGTCACGCTCCCCGGCGGGCAGGGTGTCGAGCGCTTCGCGCGTCACGGTGGCCATCCGTTCGGGCGTCATCGGCCCGCGGACAACGAAGCTTTCCACCAGCACGGTGGCAAGCGGATAGGCAATGAAAAGCACGAGCACCGCTGCCACCAGGGCGGAGAGCGCGACAGCCGGGAGGTTCCTTGCCGTCAATGTCATGGGCGGCTCCCGTCCGGCAGGATCCAGGCGTTGTCGGCGTCCGGCACGACACAGACGGGCTGGCCCTTCCTGTAGTCCGCATGCAGGGCGGAAGGCACGTCGGCGACCACGTCCTCTCCTGTTTCCAGCCGGACCTGCACGCGGACGTGAGCGCCGCAGAACGTCGTCATCTCGACCCGGCCGGGCATGCCGGCCGCGACTGCGGCCCGGGCAGGCGCCACCAGGCCCAGGTGCTCGGGGCGATAGAGCAGCGTGACAGTCCGCCCTTTTTCTATCGTGCGCGGCAAGTTCGCCGGCCAGAAGCCGCCGTCGACGGCAACGCCGTGTTCCGTCGCCCTGCCGGTCACCAGATTGGACATGCCGACGAATTCTGCAATGAAGCGTGTGGCGGGCCGATGATAGATTTCCGCTGGCGTGCCGATTTGCTCGATCCGTCCCCGCGACATGACGGCGACACGGTCGGACAGCGCAAACGCCTCTTCCTGATCGTGCGTGACATAAAGCGTCGTGATGCCCAGACGGCTGACAAGCCTGCGCAGATCGATCCGCAGCTTCGCGCGGATGCGCGCGTCGAGCGCCGACATCGGCTCGTCCAGCAGCAGCACCTCGGGATCGCAGGCAAGCGCCCGTGCCAGCGCGACGCGCTGCTGCTGCCCGCCGGAAAGTTCGTGGGGATAACGGTCAAGCAACTGGTCAAGCTCGACCAGCGCGGCGAGTTCCCGCACCCGCGCCTGCGCCTCGACCCGGGGCACGGAGCGGATATGGCTGGAAAAGCCGATGTTCTGCGCAACGGTTTTCGTGGGGAACAGCGCATAGGACTGGAAGACGAGACCCATGCGTCGCTGCGCCGGCGGCTGCCCGGTGACATCCCTGCCGCCGCAGTGGACCCGCCCCGTATCGGCGGCCACGAAACCGGCGATGATCCGCAGCAAGGTGGTCTTGCCGCAGCCTGAGGCACCAAGCAGCGTCACGAATTCGCCCCTGGCGAGGTCGAGGCTCACGCCGTCCACGGCAACGTTGCCGGAGAAGCGCTTGCCGACGCCGCTCACGCGAATATGCGGCTGGTCCGCAACGGGGACCAGCCGCTCGGGCGTTTCAAATGCCAGACTGCTCATTGCTTCAGGATACGGGCGGTGAACTCCGCGCGGAACTCATCGATATTGACGGGACGGCGCATGTTCCACAACGTGATGGTGTTCAGGTCGACGAGGCCGTAGCCGGGCACGGCGGTCGCGCCGACGACCTTGCCCAGTACCTCGGCGGCATCCTTGCCGGCCATGAAGTCAAGGAAAAGCCGGGCTTCTTCCGGGTGCGGGGCGCCGGCGACCAGTCCGCCGCCCTCGGTGACGTTCGGCGTGATGCGGCCATACACGACCTCGACCGGACGGCCGGACGACTTGCGCTCGAAGCACGTCGTATCGAAGCTTAGGCCGATGGTGACCTCGCCGGACGCCGCCAGATCCGCGCCGCCGGAGCCGCCATCGGAATAGCGGAAGACGTTTTCGTTGAGGTTTTCAACGAACGGCCAGCCGAAAGCGTCGACGAACGTCGTCAGGATGGCGCCGCCCGTGCCCGACTTCAGCGGAGACGGAAGCGAGATTTCGTTGTCATAGACCGGCTTGATCAGGTCTTCCCACGCCGCGGGCATCGGCAGCTTCTTCTCGGCCAGACGCTCCGTGTTGACGATCATGCACATCGTCGTGGCGAAGTGCTTGTTATAGAAGTGGTCCGGATGCCGGAACTGCTCGCCGATCAGCGAATTCTTCGGCTCGTAAGGCTCGAACACGCCGGCGTCAACGAGCTGCTCCAGCGCGATGTTGTTGACGAGATAGACGACGTCCGCCTGCGGATTGGCCTTCTCCGCGATGGCCCGCTCCACGATGGGCCCGGTGGAGCCGGATACGAACTTGACCTCGATATCCGGATGCTTCGCCTTGAACGCCGTTACCAGAGCGGTGTTGACGCTGTCCGAGGCGTTATAGAGCACAAGCTCCTTCGCGACAGCGGACGTAGCGGACATTGCCAGCGATGCAACCGCCAGCGCGATAAAACCCTTGTCGAATGCCATGATAGCCTCTTTCTTCTCCCGTCGTTCCTCGCGGAATCGCGCAGGGAATGGTTGAAAGCCATATAACTATCACTTAATGTCATGACATCATTATGAAGTAAAACTTATGACGAAAGCACATCCGATGAACTTTGCGCAGCTACGGGCATTTCACGCTGTCGCGGTGACGGGAACGTTTTCGGGCGCCGCGCAGGTACTGGGCGTCAGCCAGCCGGCGATTACCCAGCACATAAAATCGCTTGAGGAGAGCGTGGGCGCGCGCCTTTTCGTCCGCAGCGGCGGGGCGATCGAGCTGACGGCGAACGCCATGCATCTGCTGCCGAAAGTGCGCGACGTCATGCTCACCATCGAGGATATCGAGGCAAGCGTGGAAAGCGGGCGCTCGCTACGTCTGGGATATCTCACGCTGGGCGTATGCTCGCCCTGTATGGCGATGCCGATTCTGGAACGTTTCCTGACGCAACTGCCCGGCGTTCATATCGAGATCCGGCTGGAGAACTCGAACCGCCTGTTGGATCTCGTGGCCAGCAGCCGCGCCGACGTGGCGCTGGTCACGCTGACGGAGCCTCATCCCGCGTTCATGTGCCGGTATCTTGTCGATCAGGAGGTACTTCTGCTGGTCAACGAGGGGCACCCGTGGTGGGAGCGCGAAAGCGTCTCCATCGGCGAGCTTGGCGGCCAGCGCTTCATCTTGCGTGAGGAAGGTTCCATGACGCGCCATCTTTTCGAGCGCGCGTTGAGCGAGGCCTCGCAAGCCGTGTCCCCATATCTGGTGCTGGGCAGCCGCGAGGCGGTGAAGGAGGCGGCGGCGGCGGGCCTCGGCGTCGGCATCGTCCTGAGCCGCGAACTCGGCTTCGACAGCCGCCTGCGCGGCATTCCGCTTGACGGCGTCGGGTTCGCGGCGGGCGAATACGCCGTCGCGCTGCCCAGGTTTGGCGAGAAGGGCGCGATCCGCGAATTCATGAACGTGGCAAGCGCCGTGATGGCGGGGTGACACGGCAAGGCGGCATCCTCCGCCGCATCGGGTGGCGGCGCGAGGCGATCGCGCCTTCCTGAAGCAAGATGCATTCAACCTGAGCCGAGGCTTGCTCTAATTTTCCTGCATGTGCAGGCCTTGGGGACTGGCGCGATAGCGGGTGAGCGTACGGTCGGCATGGACGAGCCGCCACGACAGGGCCTTCTGGGCATAGTCGCGCACGCGCATGGCATAGGCGGGGTCGTCGGCGCGGTTGACGAACTCGTGCGGATCGTCCTTGAGATCGAAGAACAGCGGCGGCAGGGCAGCGAAGTGGACGTATTTGTAGTCCTCGTCCTGCACCACGCAGAGGCTGCTTTCGTTCATGCCGACGCCGAGCTGATCCTGCGGGCGGGAATAGAAGATGTCGCGATAGTCGTATTCGTAATGCATCTCCGTGCGCCAGTCCGCGGGGCGCTCGCCCGCGACGAGCGGCAACAGCGAGCGGCCATCGCAGGCGGGCGGAATGTCGCCGCCGAGCCATTGCAGGATGGTCGGCATCACGTCGATGCTCTCCGTGAAGGCCGCGTCGACGGCACCGGCGCGTTCGCGCATCCCCGGGTCCCTGATCACGAGCGGAATGCGGAAGCTCTCGTCGAAGTAGCCGATCTTGCCGAGGAGGTGATGGTCGCCAAGCTGCTCGCCGTGATCGCTGGTGAAGATGATCAGGGTGTCGTCCCACTGGCCGGTTTCATCGAGATAGGCGAACACCTCGCCGAGACAGTCGTCGATCTCCGTCATCAGGCCGCAATAGGTGGCGCGCATCTGGCGGATGTCCGCCTCGTCCAGCGTGGCGCCCGATCCCTCGGCCCCATGGAAGAACGAGCCGCGCGAGATGCTGTCGATATAGAATTTCAGCAGCGGATGCTGCGCGGCCTCGCGCTCAGGGCTCTCGGCCCGCACGGGCGCCGGCATGTCCTGCGGCGCATACATGGCGTGATAGGGAGCGGAGGCCACGAAGGGCGGATGCGGGCGGTAATAGCCGAGATGCAGGAAGAACGGCTTGCCGTTGCGCCCCTTGAGGTAGGTGAGCGCGCGCTCGGTGAAATAGGCCGAATCCGAGAACTCATGCGGGATGCGCGAGGGCAGGGCGGTCGCGCCCGGCACGGCGTCGACGCCATCGGGCAGCCAGATGTCCTCCCGCTTCTCCGGCAGCGTGAAGCCCTGCTGCGCCACCCAGCCAAAATAGCCGTCCATGCTGGGCTCGAACGCGCCGACGGAACGGAAGCCGTCCATGAGGTCGCCGAGACCGAGGAAGCGCGGATCGCGCGGCGAGGTGGCGCGGGGATCGGGCGTCGTGGTGGTGTAGCCGACGAGCGCGGGATCGTAGCCGATGCCGCGCAGCGCCTTGCCGAGATTGAAATGGCGCGCGTCGAGCGGCACCGTGTTCTGCACGGCGCGGTGGTTCATCAGGTAGAGGCCGGTCAGCAGGCTGGCGCGGGCCGGGCCGCACGGCACGCAGGTGGTGACGTGGTTGCGGAAGGTGACGCCCTCCCGGCACAGGCGGTCGAGGTTCGGCGTCCGCAGGAACGGCTCCCGGCCGGCTGCCCGCATGAGATGGGGCACGAAATCGGCCCGCCACTGGTCGACCACGATCAACAGGACATTTTTGCGCGCCATAGCGATTTCTCCTTCACGCAGGGAGGTAGATCATCTCATCGTTCCATGAAAACGAAGGAATAATCTAACTGTTTGATATTGAGCGCGTTCCGATCAAATGAAGTTACTTGATAGGAACGCGCTCTAAGGAATGGCTGCGACACACGGATGACAGCGGTGCCGCCGGTCAGCGCAACCGGACATCGCTGACGTCGCGCAGCCAGTCGCCCACGACGCAGACCGAGAGCGTCGTGAACGCGGCCACGATGCTCGGGGCAAGCGCGATCCACCAGGCGATGGCGATGTAGTTGCGGCTCTCGCTGATGAGCAGGCCGAGCGACGTCAACGGCGGCTGCACGCCGAGCCCCAGGAAGCTCAGGCCCGTCTCGATCATGATGGTTTCGGGAAAGTTCAATGTCATCTGCACGAGCAGCGCACCCGTGATGTTGCGCAGGATGTGGTGGCGGTAAATGCGCCAGGAATCCGCGCCGACGGCCCGGAGCGCGGCCGCGTAGCCGGTGGTCTCCGCCTCCACCACCAGCCCGCGCACGAGCCGCGCGTAGCGCTCCCAGCCGGCGAGGCCGACGATGATGACGAGCAGCCAGAAATTGTTGCCGAAGAAGGCGACGATCGTCAGCGCGAAGATCATGAAGGGCAGCGATGCCTGCACATCCACCAGCATCATCAACGCCTCCTCCCACCAGCCCCTCAGCCGCGCCGCCAGCATGCCGACCGCCGTGCCGACGCATGCGCCGATCAGGGTACCCGCGACTGCGATCACGATGGAGAGGCGGATGGCGTGAATGACGCGGCTCAGCACGTCGCGCCCGAGGTGGTCCGAGCCGAGCCAGAAGGGCGTTTCGTAGCCGAACAGAGCCGGAGGCTTCAGGCGCAGCAGCGGCTGCTGCTCCGCATAGCCGTAGGGCGCGAGCCAAGGCGCGGCGATGGCGGCAGCGAACATCAGGGCCATCCAGCATGCGCCGAGACAGACGCTGAACGGCATGGAGCGGAATGCGGAACGTTTCCGGCGCCGGTTCGCCGCAACTGTCCCGGGCGCGGTACCGGCGGCGGTTTCAGCGGATGTCATCGTCGTTGTTCCAGAACCGGGGATTGACGAGGCCGTAGGCTAGATCGATGGCGAGGTTCGCCGTGACCATGGCAACGGCGAGGAGAATGACGATCACCTGCGCCACCGCGAGATCGCGCACGGCGACGGCGTCGACCAGCAGCCGCCCGATGCCGGGCCATGCGAATACCTGCTCGACGATGATCGAGCCGCCCACGAGCCCGCCGATGGTGAAGCCGATCACGGTCAGGATGGGGACGGCGGCGTTCGGCAGAACATGCCGGACGATCGCCTGCGTGCGCGTCTCGCCCGCCGCCATCGCCGCCCTTACATAGGGCTGGCCAAGCGTTTCGAGCGCGGCGGAGCGGGTGAAACGCGCGATGACGGCGGCCCCGCTGAGGCCGAGAGTGACGACGGGCAGGATCAAGTGCGCGGCCGTGGCGCTGCCGGAACTCGGCAGCAGCCGCAGCCAGATGGCAAAGGCGTAGATAAGCCCGATGCCGATGACGAAGTTGGGCAAGCTGTACTTCACGGTCGCGAGCATCATCAGCGCCCGGTCCGCCATACGGCCATGCCGCAGCGCGGCGAATACGCCGACCGGCAAGCCGACGGCGAGGGTGAGCGCGAAGGCGCTGACGGTGAGCCGCAGCGTGGCGGGAACGCGCTCCAGCACCACCGCCACCGCATCCCGGCCGTTGGCGAGGGAATAGCCGAGATTGCCGTCGAGCATGTTGCGGAAATAGAGCGCGTATTGCGTCCAGACGGGCCGATCCAGCCCCCAGCGGCTGCGGAACGCGGCGGCGATGTCGGGCGGCGCGTTGTCCGGCAGCAACGAGAGCGCGGGGTCCCCCGTGAGCCGCAGAATGACGAAGGTGAAGGTGACGACGATCCACAAGGTGGCGAGCGTGCGCGCCAGCTTGAGGAGGCAGAAACGCGCCAGCGCGGCGAGGCGCCGGCCGAGGTGAGGACCGGGCCTGCCGTCGTGCTGGAGGGGGAGCGTGTCCATGGATATGGCTCCTCAGGCAGCCGGGAGGAACGTCGACCCGCTGGCGACGCGGATGCAGGCGACGCTTCGCGCGGGGCCGGCGGCGACACGCGCAGGTGCGTGTGTCCGGCAGTCGTACTCCGCGACCGGGCAGCGGGGATGGAACGGACAGCCGGACGGGATCGCGGCCGGATTGGGCGGCTCGCCCTTCAGGACGACGCGGACACGCCGCATGCCCGGCGCCAGACGCGGCACGGCGGCAATCAACGCCTGCGTGTACGGATGGAGCGGTTCGGCGAAGACGGCGCGTACCGGCCCTTCCTCGACGATGCGGCCGAGATACATGACGGCGACGCGGTCGGCGACGTGACGCACCACGCGCAGATCGTGCGAGATGAACACCGAGGCGAAGCCGCGCGCCGTCTGCAGGTCACGGATCAGGCGGATGATCTGGGCCTGGACGGAAACATCGAGCGCGGATACCGGTTCGTCGAAGACGATGAAGTCCGGCTGCGTCGCCATGGCCCGCGCGATCACCACACGCTGGCGCTGCCCGCCGGAAAGCTGATGCGGAAAGCGACCGGCAAGGGCGGGGTCGAGGCCCACCTGCGCCAGCAGGTCAGCCACCGGCAGGCGATTGCCCGCCGCCGGATGGATCACGGTCGGCTCGACGATCTGCTCGCCGACGCTCATGCGCGGATCGAGCGCCTGCAGCGGGTTCTGGAAGACGAGTTGCATGCGTGCGCGCAGGCGGCGCAGTGCGGGACTGCCCAGCCCCGCGAGATCGTGCCCGTCGAACATGACCCTGCCGGACGAGGGCGGCATCAGGCCGAGCAGCAGGCGGCCGAGGGTGCTCTTGCCGCAGCCGCTCTCACCGACGACGGCCAGCGTTTCACCCCGGTCGACAGCAAGATCGGCTCCCGCCACCGCCTTGACGGTCGCGCGGGAGATCGTGGCGAACGCGCTTCCGCCGACGCGAAAATGCTTCGTCACTCCCTGGGCCTCAACCAACGGCATAGCGGATCAACCCCTGCGTCATGGCGGCGGAAGGCAGCGGATGGTAGCAGGCGACGCCCTGTTCCGGGCCGATTTCGCGCAGCGATGGCGGAGCCGTCTCGCAGGCAGAGGTCGCAAGACCGCAGCGGGGATGAAACGGGCAACCGCTGGCGGGTCTTTCCCCGGGGTGGCCCGGAATGGCTACCGGCGGCATGTCGTCAGTGATATCAGGCATGGCCGCGAGCAGGGCGGCCGTATAGGGGTGACGGGGATGGCCGAGCACGCGGGCGGCGTCGCCCGTCTCCATGATCCGCCCGCCGTAGAGCACGACGACGCGATGCGCGATCTCGGCCACGACGCCCAGGTCATGCGTCACCAGCAGCACGCCCAGTCCCTCCCGCTTCTGAAGATCGGCGAGGAGGTCGAGAATCTGCGCCTGCGTCGTCACGTCGAGGGCTGTGGTCGGTTCGTCCGCGAGCAGGAAACGCGGGCGGGCTGCCAGCGCACCAGCGATCATTACACGCTGTGCCATGCCGCCGGAAAGTTCGTGCGGATAGCTCTTCATCAGCCGTTCCGGCTGCGGCAAGCCAACCCCGTCGAGCAGGGCGGCAGCCTCCCGGTCCGCCGCGGCGCCCCTCAGGCGGCGATGGCGGAACAGCTGGTCCCGCAGGTATCGCCCCACGGTCCAGCGCGGGTCGAGCGATGCCTGCGGGTCCTGAAAGATCGCGGCGATCACGCGGCCGCGCAGACGGATACTGTCGCCCGCGAAGCCGGTGATGTCGCTGCCGCCGAGCCGCACGTCGCCGGCGGTTTGTACCACGCCTCCCGGCAGCAGCCCCAGCATGGCCAGGATGGTGAGGCTCTTGCCGGAGCCGCTCTCGCCCACCAGCGCAACCGTCTCGCCCGGAACGACAGAAAATGCCACTCCCGAGACGAGGATGCCGCCGCTGTCGCGGGCGGCGATCGTGAGATCGCGCACCGCGAGCCGGCCATCCTCCACCGCCGACAGGTCGGCCGGCGGCACCCGCGACCCGTCTCTCATCTCACGCAAAACGCAGGTTGTAGGGACGCAGGTCCATGAACTCGAACGAAACCGGCTTCCAGCCGATGGTCTTGCGCACGCCGTAGATCTCCACGGGCCGGTAGAGAACGGCGCCCGGCGCTTCCTCTTCCCACAGGTCGGCCAGTTGCTGGAACAGCTTGTGGCGTTCCTCGCCCGGCGCAAGGCTGCGGACCTTCGCGGCAAGCGCATTGTACTCCGCCGACGCCTTCCAGCCATGGGTCTGCTGCGGCGAGCCGTTCGGCCCCCAGTCGCTGGTGAGCGGGATGGAGGCATCCGGGAACTGGAAGCCGTTCGACCAGTTGCGGATCTGCATGCCGGGGGCCAGCACCTGTCCCCAGTTTTCGAGGATGTCGAGCCGGACGTTGAGGCCGATCGCCTTCCACATCTCCTGCATCATCTGCGCGGCAGCGACCGAGTTGACGTAGTAGTCGTTGAGGGTGCGGTAGCTGATCGGCTCCCCGTCGTATCCCGCTTCCTTGACGAGCGCGCGAGCCTTTTCCGGATCGTACCGGAAGGGCGGGCGCCCGGGATCGAAATCCGCGCCGTAGGCCGGAATCTGGAAACCGTTGGGAATGACGGCCTTGCCGGCCCAGAGGGCGTCGACGATCAGCTTGCGGTCGATGGCGAGATTGAGGGCCTGACGGATGCGCTTGTCCGACAGCCACCTCGCATCGCCCTGATAGACGAGCAGATGCACGTTCTCGATCACCGACGAGCGCGCCTCGACATCAGGCTGGCCTTCGAGCTGGACGAGGTTGTCAGGGGTCAGTGCGCAGGCGATGTCGTACTCGCCGCTGATGAGCCCGGCCGCGCGGGTCGCAACCTCCGGCACCACCTGAAAGGTGATGCGCCGGGCCGTGGGCTTGCCGAGATAATAGTCGTCGAACGCCTCCAGCACCACGCGGTCGCCCGGGTGGAACTCGACCAGCTTATACGGCCCGGTGCCGACCGGCTTGAGACCGAACTGTTCCGGCCCGAGCGCGCGATAGAGCTTCTCCGGCACGACCCACGCGATCCACGAGGCGAGCCGCTTCTCCAGCGAGAAATCCGGCGCCTTCGTGCGGAAGCGGACGGTTCGGCCGTCGATGGCCTCCACGCTCTCGAAGGCGGCGGAGAACAGCGGGCCGCGCGGCACGAGGGGCTTGTCGCCCCACAGCCGTTCCGCCGACAGGCTGTAGGCGACGTCCGCCGCGCTCACGGCGTCGCCGTTGTGGAACCTGACGTTGTCGGCGATGGAGACGACGACCGTACGCTCGTCCTCACGCTTCCAGCTCTTGGCGATGGCGGGCACCAGTTCCGTGCCCGAACCACTGTCGTTGCTGAAGAAGTCGCGGCGGATCAGCGTGTCGAACAGGGCGTTCGTGACGCGGTTGCCGACATTGCTGATGGCGTTGACCGGCTCCAGGGTCGGGGCAAGGCCCTGCACCGCAATGCGAAGCTCCGGCCGGGGATCCTGTCCCTGCGCCAGCGCGCGCGGGAAGGGAAGGGCAGCGGCGGCGCCGGTGAGCGCAAGCCCCTGCAGTGCTTGACGTCGGTTGATGAAGGTCATGATCGTTTCCCTATGGGAAGACTGGCCAATGGGTTGAAAGCGCGGGACGGGGCGTTGCGCCGCCCGTCACGCGCCGTATTTCTCGATGAAGGCTTCGATGGGAAGGTCGCGGAAATCCTGCAGCGCCGATTTCAGCCGCTCGTGCGGCCAGTCCCACCAGGCAAGCGCCATCAGGCGCTCGGCAACCGTTGGCGGAAAACGCCGCTTGATTGGGCGGGCGGGTACGCCGGCGACGATGGTATAGGGGTCGACCGGCTTGCTCACCACGGCCCCGGCCGCGACGACGGCACCGATGCCGACATCATTGCCGGGAAGCACGATGGCGCCATGTCCCAGCCACACGTCGTGCCCGAGCGTGACATGGTGGTCGCGCCGCCAGTCGAAGAACGCAGCGTCGTCGCTGTCGCCCAAGCCATACATGCGCGAGCGATAGGTGAAATGATGCTGGCTGGCACGCCACGTGGCGTGGTTGCCGGGGTTGATGCGCGTCATCGCGGCGATGGAGCAGAACTTGCCCACCGTCGTATAGGCGATATCGGCCCAGGCGGCGGTGTAGCTGTAGTCGCCGAAATCGACCTCGTTCAGCACGCTGCCCTCGCCAATCTCCACATAGCGGCCGAGGGTGGAGCGCGTGATGGAGGCGCCCGGGTGAATCAGCGGCGTCTCGCCCAGTTCCTTGACGGCCGCAGGAGCATCGCTGCCGTTCTCAATAGAATCCTCACGCATGGCAAATCCGGAAGTTGCGCGGAGCGATCCGATACCGATGCCTTGTCTCCGCAGGGCCGCAATCGCGGCGTGCCTCGTGGTAGACGAATATTATGTAGAGAGAATGACGGCTGTACCTACAGCTTTGTCCGAGCAGCGGCCATCAGAGCGCTTGCAACGCGCTTTTGAAGGTGAGCCGGACGAGCGATCCGGGCATGAGCGCATTCTGCCATTCCGCGATGCGCCCGTCCGCCAGGCGCCCCAGCGCCAACACTTCCAGCACGGGTGCGTTGAGGGGGCAGGACAGCAGCCTTGCCTCCTCCTGATCGGGCAGGCGCGTCGACACGGTGGTGGTGTCGCGGTGGAGGTCGCCGAGATTGTGCAGTTGCAGGACGCGCGTGAAGGAATGTTCGCGGGCTATCTCTTCCGCGAGATGCGGAACGAGGCTTGCCGGGAAGTAGCGCCGCGACAGCAGGAAAGGCGTGCCGTCACCCCATATGACGGAAACGTGCCGGACGGCATCATCGCCCGGCGACAGACCGAGCGCCGCCGCGACGTCCCCATCTGCCGCCACGACGGTGTTCTCGATGACGGTCTGATCCCGCTTGATGCCCAGCGATTCAAGCGTTTGCCTGAAGCGGGAGGTCGCGTCGATCTCGTAGGTGACACCGTGCGGCGTGACATAGCTGCCGCGTCCGTTGACGATGCGGATAAAGCCGTCCTGCGAAAGGGAGAGGAACGCCCGGCGGACGGTGTTGCGGCTGACGCCGAGAGAAGCCGAAAGATCGTGCTCCGACGGCAGACGCTCCCCCGGGCTGTAGATGCCGGCCCCGATGTCGCTGGCGAGCGCGTCATAGACTTTTTGCCACTGGGGTTTCATCCCGTCTCCATCGGTAAGCAGACCAGGGTGTTTTGGAGAGCAGGTACTTGCCTGTCAACACCTTAGAGGTTGTTGGAGCGCGTTCCGATCAGATGGAATCATCTGAGCGATCAGAATTCGCTCAACATAAGGAAACCAGAATCTGTCCTGTTTCAACGTAAACAGGACAGATTCTAGTGGCCATCTGCGCGCTATGTCCGGCTTTCCGGTTCGACGCCGAAGATGGCACGTCCGATCGTGTGTGCGGTATCGAGAGAGGACTCCGGAAAACCGGAGTCCGACGGAAGCAGGAACTCCGACCTCGCGACGGGTGCGCCGCAGTAGCCGAAAATGCCGTGTTCTATCTGCGCCTTCATGGCATCGAAATAACCGTGCCGCACATAGGTGTGCTGGTTGGCGCCGCCAAGGGCGACCAGATGAACCTGCAGGCGATGCAGCTTTTTCACCAGTCCGCCGGGGCCATCGTCATAGGCCCAGCCGTTGGTGAATACCCGGTCGATCCAGCCCTTGAGCAGTCCGGGCATCGACCACCAATAGACGGGATAGACCAGCACGAGCGCATCCGCGCGCTCGATTCTCGCCTGTTCGGCGGCGACGTCTGGCGGTGGCGGCGCTTCCCGGAGATGAAGGGCGATATCGGCGCGGATGAAGCGCGGGTCGAATTTTTCGGCGGTGAGGTCCGCGATTTCGCAGGAATGCGAGGTGCCGGAGGAGACGACGCCCTCTGCTATCCGCGCGGCAACGGCGTGCGTCAGGGAGTTGGGATCAGGATGCGAGACAACGATGAGCGCGCGCATATGCAGAGGCTCCGGCTGGCTGGTTGCGTTTGGCGGGTGAGTCTTATATACTTTCGGTAACCTACCTTTGGTATATAGATATGTCAAGCGCACCGCGGAAAATGCCGGAACTCCCTTCGCCATCCCGTCGTCGCCTGCCGCGGGAAGAACGGCTGCGACAGCTGCTGGATGTCTCCTGGCGTCTGGTCCGGGACGAGGGCACGGACGCCTTGACGCTGGGGCGGCTCGCCGAGCAGGCGGGCGTCACCAAGCCCGTCGTGTACGACCACTTCGGCACGCGCAATGGCTTGCTGGCGGCGCTCTATGAGGATTTCGACGTACGCCAGACGGCCGTCATCGACGCGGCGCTTGAGAGGAGCGTACCGACCCTGGAAGGCAAGGCCGCCGTCATCGCCTCTTCCTACGTGAACTGCGTGCTCACGCAGGGCCGCGAGATATCCGGCGTACTCGCCGCGCTGGCGGGCGCCCCGGAGCTGGAGCGGATCAAGCGGGAATACCGGTTGGCCTTCATCCGGAAGTGCCGAGGCGTGCTTGCGCCGTTCGCCGGGCGACAGGACATCGCGCCGGCGAGATTCTGGGCGATGCTCGGGGCGGCCGACGCCTTGTCCGAAGCTGCGGCGACCGGCGAGATCACGCCGCAGCAGGCGCAGGAGGAGCTTTTCGAAATCATCGTTGCCATGGTCAACCGGAACGCCGGGCAGACACCTCGCCTGCCGTGAACGCCTGCCCGCATGACGGCAGGCTTTCATGACTGACACGAAGCGGCTCCTCCCCGTCGCCGAAACCTGTGACCGATGGCCCTCATCCTGCGGCCCCCGGTGGGAAACCTGTCGGCAGGGGTTCAGCCGAGCGGCTTTCCGTCCGGATCGAAGGGTGTCCAGACTCCTTCAAGCCCCAGTTCCTTGATCGCGGCTTCCAGGTATTTCGGCTCGAACCAGCTTTCGGTTTCGACCGCCCGGCGGATAAGCCCGAACTCCTTCGACTTCTCCGCCTTCCTTGCATAAAGCGCGCGTGTGAACGGATCGAGCAACGGCGAGTGGCGCGCTTTCAGGCTGACGCCCTGAATGTCCCGTTCGAGAATCGAACGTGCCGTCCCCGACTTTTCCCATTCGTCGAGGATGGCCTGCCGGTTCTCCTCCAGGGACGCGAAATGCGCACCACGGGTGAACGCCTTCACCAGGCGGGCAACGATTTCCGGCTGTGCCTGCTCGAATTCGCTGGTGACGAAAATCGACCCTATGCGGGCAGCCGAGGGCGTATCGTCGTTGCTGTTGTAAACAACCTTCACGAGCCCCTGATCTTCAAGCTGCAGGAATGTCACGCTGCCGAATGCCCCATCGATATCCTTGGTCGCCAATGCTGCATTCGTCGATGCGTTATCCAGATTGACGATATTCACGTCGCTCCACTTCAGGCCATGTGCGGCAAACACTTCGGCGACGGACAGATGCCCGTTCGTTCCCAGAAACACGGCTACCCGCTTGCCGCGTAACTGCTCGATCTTCGTGATGTCCGATCCCGTGGGCACGGCCAGATAAACCGGCGTGCGCGTGCTGCTGACCAGCAGGATCTTGCTCTTGATCCCGTTTGCGCGGCCCACGATGGAGGGCAGGTCTCCCTGCGTGTACAGGTCGAGCTGCCGGTTGACCACGGCCTCGTTCACCGCCGGGCCTGCGCCCCGGAAGAAGTACCACTCGATCTTGACGTTCGGCGTATCGCTGAATTCCTTCTCCGCGAGGCCGAGTGAATGCGAGACCGACAGCGAGCTGCCCTGGGAGAACGGCCGGTTATCGACACCGATGCTCGCGAATCCGATCCTGACCACCAGCGGGTTCTGCGCGTGCACCGCGCCCGTCACCGCCACCAGCGTCGCCCCTGCCACGCCTCCGAGAAACTGCCTGCGATCCATTGTCATTTTCCTTTCGCTCATGAAAACGCCATCAACGTCGGTTCAGGCGGCTGTCGCTGCCGCCGCGATGCGGTTCGGCGGCGTTTTCAGGCCGAGATGGTCCCGCAGGGTCCGGCCCTCGTAGGCCTCCCGGAACAGGCCGCGGCGCCGCAACTCGGGCACGACCAGTTCGATGAAATCGTCGAGACCATGAGGTGATGGCGGCATGATGTTGAAGCCGTCGGCTCCGCGCTCGTGGAAGTAGCTCTCCAGCGCATCCGCGATTTCGTTCGGCGTGCCGACCAGCTGCCAATGTCCGCGCGCGCCGGCTATCTCCAGATAAAGCTCGCGGATCGTCAGGTTGCGCTTTCTCGCCAGATCGAGCAGCAGCACCCGCCGGCTGCGGTTCGCCTCCGTCTCGGGCGCGATGTCCGGCAACGGGCCGTCGAGCGGATATCCGGACAGGTCGATCCCGCCCAGATGCGACTGGATGTAGTTCAGTCCGACGACCGGATGAACCAGATCCTGCAGAACCTGGAACTTCTCCCGCGCTTCGGATTCAGTGCGGCCGATCACGGGAAATATGCCGGGGAGAATCTTGATGTCGTCCTCGTCACGCCCGTAGGAGCGCGCCTTTTCCTTCACGTCGCCGTAGAATTCCTGCGCCTCGGCCAACGTCCGCTGGGCCGTGAACACGGCTTCTGCCGTCAGCGCGGCAAGCTCCCGGCCCGACGCGGAGGAGCCGGCCTGAATCAACACGGGACGGCCCTGAGGCGACCGCGCCACCGACAGCGGCCCGTCGACGCTGTAGTATTGCCCGCTGTGGTCGATGCGGTGAACCTTGCTGCGATCGACGAACCGGCCACTTGCCTTGTCGCCGAGAATGGCGTCGACTTCCCAGCTGTCCCACAGCTTCTGCACGACTTCCGCGTATTCGCGTGCCCGTGCATAACGCTCGTCATGCTGGCTGTAGCCCGGCGGATTGCTGAAGTTCTCGCCTTCGAGCCGCGTGCCGGAGGTGACGAGATTCCAGCCCGCACGGCCGCCGCTGATATGATCGAGCGATGCGAAATAGCGCGCCAGATTGTATGGCTCGTTGAAACTAGTCGACACCGTCGCCACAAGCCCGATTCGCTCCGTCACCGCCGCCAGCGCCGACAGCAGCGTCAGTGGCTCAAGAAGCGTGGCTCGCGTTGTGCGGCTGATATAGTCGTAGTTCTCCGACGGAAGCGCCGCCTGATCGGCGAAGAAGATCAGATCGAAGCTTGCGGATTCGGCAAGCCTCGCCAGCCGCGTGTAATTCGCCAGATTGACGCCCGCGTCCGGCTGCGCATCCGGATGCCGCCACGCGGCCACATGATGGCCCGAAGGATGGAGGAACGCGCCGAGCGAAATCTTTTTGCCGTCTCTGTTCGTCATGTTCTGTTACTCCGCTGCCGCTTCGGAATAGGACGATCCTGCCGCGATCGGCGCGAACCGCCGCCGCCCCGACGGGCGGGCAAGGCCGAGATGGTCCCGCAACGTCCGGCCACCGTATTCGGTCCGGAACAGTCCGCGCCTGCGCAGTTCGGGGATCACCAGTTCGATGAAGTCGTCGAGGCCCCACTCCAGTTGCGGTGCCATGACATTGAAGCCGTCCGCCGCCTCGTTGCGGAAGTAATACTCAAGCTGATCGGCGATTTCGGCAGCGGTGCCGACCAGTTGCCAATGCCCGCGCGCGCCGGCGATATGCAGATAAAGCTGCCGGATGGAATAATTCTCGCGGCGCGCGAGTTCGAGCAGCAGCTTCTGGCGGCTCTTGCCGGAGTTGGTTTCGGGAACCTCCGGCAGCGGCCCGTCCAGCGGATAGGCCGACAGATCGATCCCGCCCGCAACGGTCTTCAGAAGCCCCAGGCCGACCACCGGATCGACCAGATTCTGCAGGGATTCGAATTTTTCCCGGGCCTCCGCCTCGGTGCGTCCGACGACAGGAAAGACGCCGGGCAGGATTTTCAGTTCATCGGGATGGCGGCCGTACTTTCCGAGCCTGCCCTTCACGTCGCCATAATAGTCCCGCGCCTCGGAAAAGCTCTGGTAGGCGACAAACACGGCTTCGGCCGTACGGGCCGCCGTCTCGCGCCCGTCGTCGGAGGAGCCCGCCTGCACCAGCACCGGCCGCCCCTGCGGCGAGGGCGGCACGTTGAGCGGCCCGCGCACGTTGAAATAATGCCCCTCATGGTGCAGCGGGTGGAGGCCCTCCTTGTCGAAAAGAACGCCGGAAGCCTTGTCGTAGCGCAAGGCCGATGCATCGAGGCTGCCCCACAGTCCGTCGACGACCTCGGCGAACTCCGCCGCCCGGCGGTACCTCTCCGCATGCGGAACCGGTCCGTGCTGCCCGAAGTTGCCCGGGTCGGACTCGTTCGAGGACGTGACAAGGTTCCATCCCGCACGCCCGCCGCTCAGGAGATCGAGAGAGGCGAACCGGCGCGCGATGTTGAATGGATCATTATATGTCGTCGACGCGGTGCCGACCAGACCGATCCTTTCCGTCACCGCCGCCAGCGCCGACAGGAGCGTCAACGGCTCAAGCCGGACGCCGCGTTCCTCGAAGGGAAACGACGGGCTGTCAAAACCCCGGATGGATGCGGAATCCGCCAGAAAAACCAGATCGAACTTCGCTGCTTCCGCCGCTTTGGCCGCGCGCACGTAGTGCCTGAAATCGAGGCCGGCGGCCCGCGGCGACGCGGGATCGCGCCAGGCAGCGATGTGGTGCCCCGACTCCAGCAGAAACGCCCCGAGACTCAATTGTCGGCCCGCTCGAAGGCCCGTTCCATTTCCATCAGTCATGATCGAACTCCATCCGGGTTACCTCGTTACCTCGACCAGACGGTTCCCGAACCGCCGTCATCCCGGAAATCACGATATTATCTATAGACATTATGAAATATCAAGCCTACCATCCGTGATGAAATCAATCGGTGACACCAGGGTCCCAGCACACCGACAGGGGAGATTGTCATGCCAGGCTCGCCAGATCCCTCCGCCCGGCCCGGATACCTGTCGATCAGGCATCTCAACAAAGTCTTCCGGGTCAACGACAGACGCCTGCAGGCGCTTCTCGACATCAACCTCGATGTCGAACAGGGCAGCTTCGTCACGATCGTCGGCGCCAGCGGCTGCGGCAAGTCGACCCTGCTACGCATCGTTGCCGGACTTGAAACCGGGGAGGGGACCGTCATCCACGATGGCAAGCCTGTGGAGGAACCCAGCCTGAATCGCGGTCTCGTCTTTCAGGAGGCCAGGCTCTTTCCGTGGCTCACCGTCGAGCAGAATGTCGCCCTCGGCCTTGAGAACGCATCTGCCGATGCCAGGACCAGAGAGCGGCTCGTACGGGAACATCTTGAACTCGTCTCGCTGACCGACTTCGCCAAAGCCTATCCCCGGCAGCTTTCCGGCGGCATGGCGCAACGGGTCGCCATCGCCCGGGGGATCGTCAACCGTCCCGGGCTTCTGCTCCTCGACGAGCCCTTCGGTGCCCTCGACGCCTTCACCCGTGCCCACCTGCAGGACGAGCTGCAACACATCTGGGAGCACGAACACCTCACCGCGCTGCTGGTCACGCACGATGTCGATGAGGCCGTCCTGCTCGGCAACCGCGTCGTTGTCATGTCGCCGCGGCCGGGGCGCATCGCCAGAGTTATCGACATTCCGCTGGCATATCCGCGCGACAGGCGTTCTCCCGATCTTATCTACTTCCGCAACCAGATACTCGACGAGCTGGATGTCATTCGCGGCCCCAGGCCGGTGACGGGAAAAGCCCGCGACATCAAGGTGCCCGCCTGATGACCGATATTGTATCTTCGCCGATATCCACGCCCTCGGTTCCGTGGCTGGAGCGCGTGCAGCGTGTCGTGACAGCGTTTGCGATACCGCTCGCGTTCCCGGCAGTTCTGGTCCTGCTGTGGCATCTGGCCTCGACCTACGAGCTGATGCCCGAACAGATCCTGCCGTATCCGGCTTACGTCTGGGACGCGGCGGTCGATGCCATCGTCGGCGGAGATCTTCTGAAGCAGATCAGCTTCAGTGCCGGCCGCGTCACGGCCGGCTTCATCGCCGGCGCCGTGGCTGGCCTCGTCCTCGGGTTCGCCATGGGTTTCTGGCACTGGCTCGACGATCACGTCCGGCCACTTTTCACGGCGATTTCGCAGGTTCCCACCATCGGATGGATCCCGCTGCTGATGCTCTTTCTCGGCCTCGGCGAGGCACTCAAGATCGTCATCATCGCCAAGGCGGCGTTCATACCCATCGTGATGAACTCGTCCGCGGCGTTGCGCTCCATACCGCCCGGATACCTTGAGGTCGCCAGAATTTTCCGCTTCAACAAGCTCCAGCGCCTGCGCCTCGTCATTCTCCCCGCCACGGTTCCGCCGGTGTTCACCGGCATCCGCTATGGCCTGACCAAGGCGTGGACCGCTCTCGTCGCCGTCGAGCTGCTCGCCTCGTCGGAAGGGCTCGGTTATCAGCTCAACTGGGCGCGCCAGATGTTCTGGCTCGACACCATGATCTTTTCGATGATCCTCATTGGCCTTGTCGGTTTCGTCATGGACCATATCCTGGCCCGCATCGAAGTCCGGCTGCAGCGCTGGAAACTGACCGACTGAACCGATGACCGACACACTCAACGCCCCCGATCGTCACGCCGGCCGCAAATCGCTCAACATCCCGCGCGGATGGCGATTGCCGATCCTGCTGCTGATTCTCTGGCAGGTATCGAGCGAGTTCAGCCTGATCGACCGCCGCTTCCTTCCCCCCTTGCAGGATATCGTCGCCGCGGGCTGGAAGGAATTGACGGAGGGCGATCTGCTCGTGCATATCGCCGCCAGTCTGGGCCGCGATATCGCCGGCTTCGTCATGGGCAGCATCGCCGGCGTCGCCTTCGGCACGCTTCTCGGCATTTCGAAGATCGCCGACCGCTTTATCGGCCCCACCTTCCACGGCCTCAAGCAGATCGCGGTGCTTGCCTGGATCCCGATCATCTCCGTGTGGTTCGGCTTCGCGGAGAGCGCGAAGATCGCCTTCGTCACGCTCGCAGCCTTTCTGCCGGTGGCGCTGAACACGATCGAGGGCATGCAGTCCATCTCGCCTCAAATCATCGAGGTGGGGCGCTCCCTCTGCTTCACCCGGCGGCAGATATTCCTGCGCGCCCGCCTGCCGTCGGCACTTCCCTCGATCATGACGGGCATTCACCTCGCCCTGATCTATTCATGGCTGGCGACAGTCGGTGCTGAATACTTCATGGCGGTGGGGCCCGGACTTGGCGGACTGATCATCTCGGGGCGCGAGCACTTTGAGATGGACGTCGTCATGCTGGGCGTGCTCCTGCTCGGCCTTATCGGGTACAGCCTGAACAAGATCGCCGAAACCGTGGAAGCCCGTCTTCTACGCTGGAGAGACGGATGATGCCGGTTGCCGATGACGGCATGGAACCGCCCCAGACGACGGGCGCGGGGCCCGTCGCGCGGGCGCGGTTCAGACGGGTGTGGCGAGGGAGGCCATCCAGACGGGGTTCGACCATGCCCGCCTGCCGTCCTCACCGGTGATCACGATCCGGAACCAAGGGCTGGCAGTCAGCGGTTCGAGGGGCAGGACCGCCCGCGTCATGGAGTCCGCGAACTTGTAGCTCATCTTGAAGCCGCAGCCGACCGCGAGAACCCCTTTGACAGGCGAGCAGGAAACCTCGATCGAATCGCCGGTTACGGCGATGGCCTCGATGCGGGGACCCTGGGTCGAGTAGAACTGGCCGGCTTTCAGCGCTTCCAGAATGTCGTCCGGCTCGTTCGCGCCCGCCTTCAGCTCGATCCACGCGCCACCGAAATCGGGCGAGCGGAAATGCGCGTCGTCACAGGCATAGGCGAGCAGGCGGTGCCCCTTGTCGAGCATGCCGTCCAGCAGATAGGCGCCATCGCCCTTGTCGTGCATCTGCTGGCAGCCATGGTTGTAGATTTCGACGGCGTGAGCGGCGTCGAGCGTTTCGGCGTCGGCGAGCGAGAGGCTGTACCAGGCCGGGTGCGGCATGCCCACGAAGGCGCCGGCCTCCCGCGCCCGCCGCGCCAGCGCGGGACCCGTTTCCTCCGGCGTCGGGGGCGCGAAGTCGGGCGGCAGGCCGACCGCCACGATGTGCCACAGGTCGCTCATTTCCGTTCGCGGCGCATGGAGTTCCGCGCCCAGCAGGGTCGTGAACCGCTGGTCCCGAAAGCTGCGCGTATCGACGAGCGGCCAGTCGTATCGGGCCAGAAAGTGATCCGTGATCGCGAGAAAGTCGTAGCCCGCGTCACGATAGAGGCCAATCACCTGCTCGGTCGGCAGTTTGCCGTCGGAGCGTGTCGTGTGCGTATGCAGATTGCCCCGCAGAAAGCGGCCGGGCGCTGTGAACAAGGGAAGAGTGGTCATCGCGCGTTCCTTTGCGGCTCGGTGAGAATCCGTCATCGCCGTCAGGTTTCTCACCGGCAGCATAGCTGCCAGAGGCCGGAAGTCTGTGACAATGGCTTCTGCCGGGCGTGAGCAAGCATGAAACTTCTCCGCCACAAACTTCTCCCCCACGCGCCGTCATGCGGTTGGCGCGCCCGGTCCCCGGCGGGAATCGCCGTGGCAGCGTCGGATCGCGAAAAAACCCGCCGAAACCATCGGCGGGTTCTTGACGGCGGCTCTGTGTGCGGCGCGGCTCAGCCCGGGCGGCTGGCCGGTTGGATGGGGCGCGGCGTGTCCTGCGTGCTCGGCGGCAATGTCGGATAGAGAACTTGCGGCTGCTCGCCGGTCAGGGTGCGCAGGAAGGCGGTGATCGCCTTGACCTCGGTGTCGTTCAACTCCTCGCCGAGCTGGCTGACGCCCATGATGGCCACGGCCTGTTCGAGATCCCACACCTGGCCGCTGTGGAAATAGGGCGCGGTGAGCGCGATGTTGCGCAGCGGACCGGCGCGGAAGACATATTCGTCCGTCGCCGTCTCGGTCACCGCGAAGCGGCCCTTGTCGCCGGCGGGCAGGATGTTGCCGCCGGGTTTCTCCACGACGCCGAACGGGAAGTAGCCTTCCCCGCCAATGTTCTGGCCACCGTGGCAGGAGACACAGCCCTTGTTGATGAACAGGTCGAGGCCAGCCATCTCCTGCGCGTCGAGCGAGGATTCACCCTTGAGAAACCGGTCGAAGCGCGAATTGGGCGTGACCAGCGTGACCTCGAACGCCTCAAGGGCGCGGGCCATGTTGTCGAAGGTTACCGGCTCATCCTGCCCGGGGAAGGCTTTCCTGAACAGCTCTCCATATTCCGGGATACTCTTCAGCGCGGTTTCCACCTTGCCGGGCGTGTTGTTCATCTCCACGCTGGCCTGCACCGGCCCCTTGGCCTGGGCGGCCAGGTCGTCGGCGCGGCCGTCCCAGAACTGGGCGACGTTGAAGACCGCGTTGAGCACCGTGGGCGAATTGCGTGGGCCGGCCTGCCAGCCATGGCCGATCGAGGTCGGAATGTTGTCCGCGCCGCCGGTGCCCACGCTATGGCAGGTGTTGCACGTGATGATCTGGCTCGACGACAGACGCGGCTCGAAGAACAGCCACTGGCCGAGCTGTATCTGATCCTTGCTGACCTTGCGCGCCGCAATCACTTCCTCGGCCGTCGGAATGGGCTGGAACAGGCTCTGCGCCGTGGCGCGCAGCTCGTCTTCCACGATGGGCTCCTCAGCAAATGCGGGAACGCCGGTCAGGAAAGTGAAAGACAGCAAAAATACTATACGGGTGCGCATGATAGCTCTCCCCAATTGAATTATTATAAAATAAATTTATTCTGCTGCCGGGGAATTGCGTTAGGTCAAAAAACACCGCTTTAACCTCCTGCGACATATTGCTTCCAGTCGCTCGGTATCCGCGGCGGAATGACGCAATACTGCTGTTTCAAAATAGATAGGACTCTGTTTATTTGATAAATATTGTTCGAAAACAAAGGCATAGAGAAACATAAGGCTTCCTGCACCGGCCTTTTCGGAAAACGATTCTATAGGGGCCGTCTGCTGTCCGTCGCCGTTTCGTCACAGATGCCGTAACCGGAAGTGCTGTCAGACAGTTACGGGGAGCCCGTCTCCCTGTGCATGGCGCGGGCGGGTATCTCCATCTTGCGCGCGGCCTTTCGTTTGCGCATTGTCCCATCCGCGCCCGGCCGGGCGACATCCGGTGTGCCAGCGCCGCTGCAAACAAGAATACGGGGACGACATGCTGCAGACGAGGTTATCGGTATTGGCGCCGTTTCGGCATGGCGATTTCCGGAATCTGTGGACGGCCACGCTGGCGTCCAATCTCGGCGGGCTCATCCAGGCCGTCGGGGCGGGCTGGGTCATGACGATGATCTCCGACTCCAGCAGCATGGTGGCGCTCGTGCAGGCGTCGACGACGCTGCCGATCATGCTGTTTTCGCTGGTAGGCGGCGCGCTTGCGGACAGCTTCGACCGGCGGCGCATCATGCTCATCGCCCAGGCCACGATGATGGCAGTGTCGATCGCGCTCGCGGTCTGTGCGTTCAGCGGATTGTTGACACCGTGGCTGCTGCTGACCTTCACCTTTCTCATCGGTTGCGGCACGGCGCTGCACAATCCCTCGTGGCAGGCTTCCATGGGCGATCTCGTACCGCGCGCCGACCTGCCGTCCGCCGTCGCACTGAACAGCATGGGCTTCAACCTGATGCGCAGTGTCGGCCCGGCTGTCGGCGGCGTGATCGTTGCCGTGGCCGGCGGCGCCTTCGCCTTCGCCATCAATGCCTGCAGCTATTTGCCGCTGATCGCGGCGCTGGCGCGCTGGAAACACCGGGAAACCCCCGATACCCTGCCGCGCGAGGAGTTCGTCAGCGCCATCGGGGCGGGCATGCGCTATGTGCTGATGACGCCCAACCTGCTGCGTGTCATGGCACGCGGCCTCGTCTTCGGCTTCGCGGCCATCGTGGTGCTGGCGCTGCTGCCGCTGGTGGTGCGCGATCTCGTCGGCGGCGGTGCGCTGACCTATGGCCTGATGCTCGGCTGCTTCGGGCTGGGTGCCATCGGCGGCGCGCTGGCGAACGCGCGCCTGCGGGAGCGGTTCAGCACCGAGCATATCGTGCGCTGGGCTTTCGTGATGTTCGCGCTGAGCGTCGTCGGGCTGGCGCTGAGCAAATCCGTGTGGCTTGGCTGCCTGTTCCTGCTGCCGGCGGGCGCGTGCTGGGTGCTGGCGCTGTCGCTGTTCAACACGTCCATGCAACTGTCGACGCCGCGCTGGGTCGTGGGCAGGTCGCTGTCGTTGTATCAGACGGCGACCTTCGGCGGCATGGCCATCGGTAGTTGGGTCTGGGGTGCCGTGGCCGAATTCTACGGGCCGGCGCAGGCGCTGCTCTATGCCACGGTGGTCCTGGTCGCCGGCGCGCTGATGGGGCTGCGTTTCGGGCTGGCCGAATTCGGCTCGCTCGATCTCAATCCCCTCAACCAGTTCCGCGAGCCCGAACTGCGCCTTGTAGTGAAGCCCCAGAGCGGCCCCATCATGGTGATGATCGACTATGAGGTCGACCGTTCCAACGTCCCGGATTTTCTGGCCGCCATGGCGGACCGCCGCCGTATCCGCCTGCGCGACGGCGCGCAGCAATGGGCGCTGCTGCGCGATCTGGAAAATCCCGATGTCTGGACCGAAAGCTATCACGTGCCGACGTGGGTGGACTACGTGCGCCACAACATGCGCCGCACGCAGGCCGACGCCGCTGTCGCCGAGCGCCTGCAGGCGTTGCACCGGGGCGAGGAACGCCCGCGCGTTCATCGCATGCTGGAGTACCACGTGGTCCCCGCCTTCGACGACACGCCGCTCAAGGACCAGTTCCATACCCATTGAGACCGGGCCGCATCTACGCGGGTTTTGCGCCGAAACTGGCGGCTGCGGCGTCTATGGCTTCCGCCAGACGGATGTCGCGCGCGCTGATGCCACCCGCGTCATGGGTCGTCAGGCGAATGGCGACGCGGTTGTAGCTGTTGGACCAGTCGGGATGATGATCCTGCTCGTCGGCCGCGGCGGCGATCGCGGACATGAGGTCGAAGGCCTGCCTGAAATCGCGGAACCTGAGTTCACGCCGGATAGCCTTGCCGTCGTCGGTCACCCGCCACAGCGGCAAGGTCTCTGCCAGCCCGGCGACCTGCCCGGGCCTCAGAGGCAGGGGGGAAGCTGTCATGGCTTGTCCTCTCGTCGTTCCTGAGGTCCGGGATCGGACGTTCCGCCCCGGCTGCGCCAATTATGAACCGTGGGAGCATCTGCCGTCGAGGGCTTCGTCACCCGGCAACGGACGGCGTTTCGAGCGCTCCGCGCCGCTCTTGCGCCAGTTCGCCGGACGCCAGTTCGCCGGACGCCATGTCACGGTACGCCATGTCACGGTACGCCATGTCGCTGTCGAGGGCTGCCGCCAGTCTGAAGAACCTCTCCCGCACCTCCGGAACGAACGGATTCAGCCGCTCGATGGCGTCGAACACTTCCGGTGCATCGTGGCGGACCATACCGATGCTCTCCATGAGCAGGTCGAAGCTGCGTGTCGTCATCCGGGAGGGCAGGGGCTCCATCTGCACGAGCACCTTCGCGATCAGGTGCGTCAGCCCTTGCACGGTGGCTGCCTCGCGGTCGTGCGCTTCCGGCGTGGTCACGATCACTTCGAGGCCAAGCCGCTTGCGCAGGAAGGCGTATACGCCGCCACCGCGGTGGCCGCGAACGGGACACACGGCAACCTTGAGGCCGGCGATGCCGTTCCTCGCACTCTGCGGCCCGAAAAGCGGATGCGTCCCGACGATGGCGACATGATCGGGCAATCCCTTCGCCATGATGCGAGCGGGAAGCGTCTTGACGGATCCCACGTCGAGCACCAGCGTTCCCCGCGACAGATGCGGGGCGATGCCCTCGACAGCCTCCGCGAGGGCGGCGACGGGAACGGCGAGCACGACGAAGGGACAGCGGGCGGCTTCCGCGAGCCCCACGAAGCGCCCGATGTCGCCCGCCATCCGGTCGCCGGGACTGTATCTGGGATCGTGGCAGCGCAGGCGGAAATACGGATGCAGATGCTCGGCCATGAGGCGGCCGAACGCCCCGAAACCGATCAGACCCAGGGCCGGGAGAACTGCGAACTGCGACGGGTGCATGAAGCGACCTCCTGGAGATGCACGCCAGAGGTCGTCTCGTCCAACCGCTGGCCTGAACAGCGGTTGGAAAAGTGAACAAGCCTTCCCGCCGCTACCTGTGCGGCACGTAATAGACGGTGTTGTTGCGGGCCTTGTTCATGCGTTCACCTACTGCCGGTTCGCCCGCGATGTCAACCGCCGGTTTCGGGATTCGCGCGAAACGGCCGCCACGCCTCTGCGGCTGCGCCAGTCGAGGGACCATCCGAGCGTGGTACCGGCAGCGGAGAGCAGGATGGCCGTGGCGCCGGCCAGTTGCAGCGGATGCAGACGATGGCCGAAGGCGAGGAAATCGACGACGATCGCCATGACCGGATAGATGAAGGACAGCGCTCCGGTGAGGTTGGTCGGCAACTTCTGGATCGCCCCGTAGAGCAGGATGTACATCAGGCCCGTATGGACCACGCCGAGCGCGATCAGGAACGCCCACGCCGCGGGATCGGCGGGCAGGGGCGAAAAGCTGGCGAAAGGAGCAAGCATCAGGATGCCGACCGACACCTGAATGAGCGCAATCAGATGCGGGGGAATGCCGCGGAGCTTTCTGATGATGACCGCGGCCAGCGCATAGCAGAAGGCGGCGCCCAGCGAGAAGAGGATGCCGGTGAGATAATCCTCTCCGCCATAGCCGGCGCCGGGTTTCGCCCAGACGATCGCCAGCATCCCGCAGAAGGCGACCGCGAGCCAGAGAAGCCCGGATAGCGTCAGCCGCTCGGAAAGGAACAGCGCCCCCATCGTCACCAGCATGAAGGGTTGCGTGTTGTAGACGGCCGTCGCGATGGAGATTGAGGCACGGGGAAAGGCGGCGAACAGCAACAGCCAGTTGGTCACGATCGCGATACCGCCGAGGACGGCAAGGCCGATCTGGCGCCCGGACATGGTGCCCGGCCGGAACAGCCCCATGCCCGCGCAGATCGCCAGCAAGGTCGCGGCGGCGAAAACACAGCGCCAGAACACCACATCCGCGACCGGCTGGCCGGAAAGGACGACGAACAGGCCGATGGTCCCCGAAATTACCATGGCGGCGGTCATTTCCACCGTGCCGCGCATCTTCTCGTTCATCGCTGCCGCTCCCTCCCGATACATACCTCACTATAACGGGCAAAACGGCCGGTATCTATATGCAGGGAAAGGTGATATGGTCATCACTCCTAATCTTGTTAGGCTGCACGCGGACGTTGCCTGAGAGAACGAAATGCCGGACGATCTGGACCGCCGCATCATCGCGCTTCTGGCAAGCGATGCGCGCATGTCGCTCAAGGACCTTGCCGGGCATGTGGGCCTGTCGTCTCCAAGTACGTCTGAACGGTTGAAGCGGCTTGAGGAGCAGGGCGTCATTCGCGGCTTCACCGTCGAGGTGGATCCTGCCCGGATCGGTTACACGCTGCAGGCCATCGTGCGCATCCGGCCGCTGCCGGGCAAGCTGCACGTCGTCCAGCAACTCATCGTGGAGGTTCCGGAAGTTACCGAATGCGACAAGGTTACCGGCGACGATTGCTTCATCGCCCGCCTGCATGTCCGCTCCATCGAACAGCTCGACGCGATCCTCGACCGGATTGCGGACAAGGCGGAGACAAACACCGCCATCGTCAAGACGCAGCCTGTCATGCGCCGCCTGCCGCCTTTGGCGTAACCTCACATCTGGAATCTGTCCTGTTTACGTTGAAACAGGACAGATTCCAGATTCCTTATTTTGAGCGAATTCTGATCGGAATACGCTCTAGCAGCACGCCAGCGCGAAGGCGCGGGGCGTCACGCCGAACCAGTTGCGGAACTGATTGGTGAGATGGCTCTGGTCGAAAAAGCCGACGGCTACGGCGGCCTCCGCCGGGCCCACGCCGCGTTCCAGCAGCGCCTTGGCACGGCCGAGCCGCACCTGCGTCAGATAGCGGTGGACGGTGAGGCCGGACTGCGCCCGGAACGCGCGCATGAAATGGTATTCGCTGAGGCCCGCGACCCGGGCGATTTCGTCCACCGTCAGCCTGCGGTCGTGGCAGTCGTTCATGAAGGCGACGGCGCGGCTCATGTCCGCAGCGGGCGACTGCGGGCGCGAGGCCCGGCCCGCCCGCTGGCCATAGCGCCGGATCAGCAAGGCGAGCGCCTCATAAACCGCGCTCTGCTTCTCCACCGCATCCGGCGTCGCTTCGACGACGCGATGAGCGGCGAGCAGGCTGCGCGCGAGACCGGGCTCGGTTCGCAGAGTCGCGCGCCCGAAATCCAGCGCGCCGCGACCGCCCAGCATGTCGGCGGCGATCGTTTCCATCGTATCCGTGGAGGGATAGAAGGCACAGTGCTCCCAGATGCCGTTCCGCTCCGCCGCCTCGGCGCTATGTACCTCACCGGGATGGATGATCATCACCGTACCCGCGTGGGCGACGCCCTCGTGCCGCGCCACCCGATGCCGCTGTGCGCCGCGCCTGAAAGCGGCGACCACGAACTCGTCATGGAAATGAGGCGAATAGCGATGGTCGAAACACGAAGCGCGCAGGAGTTCGAGCCCGCCGAAGAGGCTCGAATCGCGCCACAGCCGCATGTCGTTTCGTCCCATCATGCCTTTTCCGAATAGGCCTCATGTCCGCCGCGCCGTGCAGGCGCAGGATTTTCCAATATTCCTGAATTGTTGGCGCGGTAACAAACGCTCTCCGCGCGAGGTTGGGAAGCATGGTTACGCAAAACAGTTCGACATATGACGTCGGAAACGAAAAATATAGTGCCGCCGCCCTGTTCCGCAAAGGCGTTGTCGCCTGTGGGCCGACGGTTCTGGGCTACTGGAGCATCGGCTTTGCCGCCGGCGCGATCGGCACGCTCGCGGGCTTTTCGCTCGGGGAGATCTGTGCGCTGGCCGGCCTGCTCTATGCCGGTTCGGCCCAGTTTCTGTTCTATTCGATGCACGGCACCGGCGACGGCATGCTGCCGATCGTGCTGGCCGTGCTGCTGGTCAACATGCGCTATCTGCTGATGAGCAGCGCCATGGCGATCTATTTCGGCAACGCGCGGACCTTCGAGAAGGTCATCGGCGGCGCGCTGCTGACGGACGAAACCTTCGGCGTGGCGGCCCAGTACGGCCGGCGTCACGGCGCGCTGCCCTTCGCCTGGCTGCTGGGCCTCAACCTTTCGGCGTGGATCAACTGGATTGTCGCCAACATCGCCGGCGCGTTGCTGGCCTCGTCGCTGCCGCCTGCCCTCACCAGTGGCCTCGGCTTCAGCCTTGTCACCATGTTCATCGGCCTGCTGATGATGATCTGGTTCGCGAGCCGCAACCGCAAGCTCGAAACGCTCACCATCGCGGTCGCCGTCGCCGCCACCGCTGTGAGCGTCGGCAGGATCGATCCCAGCGTCGCGATTCTCGCCGCAACGGTTCTGGCAGCGACAGTTGCGACCGTGCTGCTGCGTCTAGGCCGCTCCGGCGGGAGAGAATCATGAATGGCGAAATATTATCCACCATAGCGGTCTGCGCCGCCCTGACGCTGCTGGTCCGCGCGCTGCCCATCGTTTTCCTGTCGCGGATGCGCATGCCCGCCGTGCTGCTCGACTGGCTCGGCTTCGTTCCTTCGGCGATCATGGCGGCCCTCGTCACCGCCGAGGTCGTCGGCCGGCCGGCAATGACGCCGTCGGGGATCAGCATCTCCCTCGTGGCCACCATCGTCGCGGCGGCTGCCGGCGCCGTTTCCCGCAGCCTTTTCGCGACCATCGTCGCCGGCGTCGCCGCATTCCTGGTCCTGCAGGCGCTGCTCATGTGACGGGAACGGCCGGTGTCTGGAAGCTGCCCTGCTTACATCAAGACAGGACGGCTTCCAGATTTGATTTCTTCAGCGACTTCCGATTCAGGTTGAATGCATTCCGCGCGGACGCGACCCTTGTCCGACGGTGACCAATCCGGAACGGAAACGCCGGGATCGCGCCGCCCCCAACGGGACGGATATCCCTATCAGTGCGACGCGCCGGACCCGCCGACGGCGACGATGGAGAAGGGCTGCCCGTCGACCGGGATCGTGCGGCTCTCCTTCAGCGTTCCGGAATCGACGATCCGGACGAGCGCGTGCCGGGGATCCGTGATGGCGATCTGGCCATCCGCCACGGCAAGACGCGGGCGCGGATCCCGCCAGTGGCCATCCTTGCTGTAGGGCTCGGTGACCTTTGCCTTGCGGACGATCTCGCCCTTGACGACATCGAGCACATGCAGGTCGCCGTCCTCGGTGAGGATATAGGCGTTGCGCACGTCTGCCGGATCGAGAATGAAGTCCACACGCCGCGTCGGCAGTTCGACGAGGCGATAGGGCTCGTCGCTGTCGGGATCGATCAGCACGACCTTGTCTTCGCCGTAGTTGCCGAGAAAGAACTGCAGCGCCTTGCCGCCGAGCAGGGTGCCGACGTAGCCTTTCGGCAGCGTCTCCGGATACGGCAGCAGCTTGAGTTCCGGCCCTTCCTTGCCGGGGCGGGCGACCAGCACGCCCTCCTTGCAGCCCACGGCCACGAGCCGGGCCGACGTGGCTTCCCCATGCAGATCGGTGCATTTCGCGATGTCGCCGACCTGCTTGCCGCTCCCGTCGATGACCCGCAGGCCGATGCGCGGCGGCAACGTATCCGGCTTCGTTTCGGCACTCGTGTCGGGCACCGAGACGAGCACGAACCGACCCATCGTCACCGCGACACCGTGGTGCGGGGCCGTCGTGTCGATCTCGCGCACCTTTGCCGTGCCGTCGAGAAGCGCCGCCTCGTCGATGATCTCCGCCTTGCCGCCCCGGTCGTAGAACAGGATCAGATGGTCGTCGTGAGGCACGACGTGGAAGGGCCGTTTGCCCGCGAACGTCACCGGCAGGAGGGCAGGGTCGGAGACATCGAGATCGCGATGCTCGCCGTGGTCGGAGAGCGCGATGCCGGTACCGATGACGTGCACGATGTCCGAATCCGACTGCGTGGCGAATACAGTTTGCCCGGACGCACTGGCGGTGAGCGTCGCGTATCCCTTGATGTCGTAGCGGGCGAGTTCCTTGCCGTCATCGAAATCGAGCACGCGGACGACGGGTCGGGTGTGGTCGGCGACAAACAGCCGCCACGCTTCCCTCGTCTCGCCCGTCTCGCCGGCAAACGCCATCTGGCCGGCCAGCACGACGCCGGCGGCTGCGGCAGCCAGCAGGCGCGCGCGATTGCTTTTCGGATTCATCGGGTTCGATCCTTCCATCATGAGCTGTTGAAACACCTTGCGCGGCGGCGGCTCCGGACGCTCCCTGGCGGAGACTGCGGTCGCGCATCATATTTGAAACGTTATTACATAACTTTTCATTGACGTGTGTAATAACATTACATATGCAGGAGTTGTCAATCCCTTGCCGGGTTGCCCGTTTGCAAAGCTGCGACGACCGACGTTTGCCTGCGTTTCGACGATCTCGCCTTCAGCTGCGCCGGCCTTGATCGAGCCGCCACCGGACAGCCTGACGAACGAAAGGAGTTCCTTCATGTTCAGGATGTTGCGCGTTGCGACCTGTGCCGGCCTGCTCACGTTTTCCGCCGGTTTCTCGACGACTGTCTCGGCGGCCGAACTGGATATCGTGGCGAGTTTCTCGATCATCGGCGATTTTGCCCGGAATGTCGGCGGGGACCGCGTGGCCATCACGACGCTCGTCGGCCCGGACGGTGATGCCCATGTCTACGAGCCACGCCCTGCCGACGCCGCCGCGCTGCAGCGCGCAGACGTCATCCTCGTCAACGGTCTCGGTTTCGAGGGTTTCATCGGGCGGCTCGTTGAGGCGAGCGGCGCGAAGGCATCTGTCGTGGAGGTGAGCCAGGGCATCACGCCGCTGAAGGCGAGCGAGGACGAACACCACCATGAGGCCGGGGGGCATGAGGGCCATGACCACGCTGGCCATCATCATCACGGCGAGTTCGATCCGCACGCCTGGCAATCGGTCCGCAACGCCGAAATTTATGTGAAGAACATCGCGGATGCCTTCTGCAAGGCGGACAAGGCGGGATGTCCGATCTACACGGCCAATGCCGCGGCCTACACCGCGAGGCTTGCCGATCTCGACAAGGAGGTGCGGGACGCCATCGGCGCGATCCCGGCCGGCCGGCGTACCATCATCACGTCGCATGACGCCTTCGGATACTTCGAGCGCGACTACGGGCTGAGATTCATCGCGCCGGAAGGGGTTTCGACAGAGTCGGAAGCGTCAGCTTCGGACGTGGCGAAACTCATCGAGCAGGTGAAGGAGGACAAGGCTTCCGCCATCTTCCTCGAAAACATCACCAACCCGAGGCTTATCGAGCAGATAGCGACGGAAACGGGCCTGAAGGTGGGCGGCACGCTCTATTCGGACGCGCTTTCGGGCAAGGACGGCCCGGCCTCCACCTATGTCGACCTGTTCCGCTACAACATCCGGACGCTGAAGGCGGCCATTCCCGCAAGCTGAACGGACACGACCCGCACGGCTCCCGAGCGTTGCAGGACAGATCCTGGAAACTATCCTGTTCAGATTGAGGCGGGATGGTTTTCAGGTTTCTAATTTTGAGAGAGTTCAGTTTAATAAGCTTATCCAATATAGTCGGAATGGGCCTGAAGCAAATTATATTAAAAACGCATCGGATTTTATATATATTATTGTTAATGTATCAAATTATACTAGAATAGTCTCCATTTTTCCGGAATCTCTTTAACGCCGCTGCCAGCAGGTGGCACTGTTCTCCTGCCAGCCCGTGCGATGCAGAAGTGGCGTGTCATCATCGAATTCGGACCGGCCGATGCACAGAAGCGCCGAGAACTCCCAGCAATCGGGCGCGCCGAACAGCGCCTTCACCTTCTGCGGCTCCAGTATCGAGACCATCCCGAGGCCCAGATTTTCCACCCGCGCGGCAAGCCATAGCGTATGGATCGCCATGGCGGTGGACTGGCGCAGCGTCTCGGACATGGTTGCGCGCCCGAGGCGCTCACCCGCTTCTGGCGCCATATCGGTGAAGACCGCCAGCAGCACCGGCGCCTTGTCGAGTCCGGCGAGCTTGAGCCGTCCGTAGGCTTCGGCGCGTGCGCCACGATAGCTTTCGCGGGCCTCCGCATTGGCGGCTTCGAAATTGGCGCGCAAGGCGGCACGCAGGGCAGGGTCCTCGACACGGATCACCCGCCACGGCCGCGCATTGCCGACAGATGGGGAGCAGTCCATTGCCGCGCATAGCCTGTCGAGCACCGGCTCGGGAATCGGATCCGGATGGAAATGACGGACGTCGCGCCGCCAGCGCAGGATGCGAAGCAGCGTCCCGGCGTCGTCAGCGGAAAAAACGGTCATTGCACTGTGCCTTTTCGCCGGGCTGTTGCGAGGTTCCCAATTTTCTTTCCCGATCCCTCTCCTTATGCTTTGCGGCGGGCCGAAGAACAAGAGGCGCGCCACGCGCCAGATGAGGACAGGCGACGGTGTTTCTTACCGAATCAGGCGCGTTGCCGCCGCGATGCGGCGGACGTGACAGGGTGCCTTTCGCCACGCTGTCCGATATCGCATCGCTGACGTCGGCGCTTCCCGGTTTCGACGAGGCGGCATGCGACGCGGCGGCGCTGCGCCAGCGCAGGCTGACGAAGTCTGCAGGCTCGCTCGGGCGGCTGGAGGAGCTGGCGCTGTTCATGGCCGGCTGGCGGGCGAACCCGTGCCCACAGATAGGGCAAGCACAGGCGCTGATCTTCGCCGGCAATCACGGCGTCTGCGCGCAGGGCGTCAGTCCGTATCCGCAGGAAGTGACGGCGCAGATGGTCGCCAACTTCCGCGCGGGCGGCGCGGCGATAAACCGGCTTTGCCACGCGGCCGATGCGCACATGGAAGTGATCCCGCTCGATCTCGACCGCCCCACGGCCGATTTCACCGCCGGATTCGCGATGACGGAGGGCGAGACGCTATCCGCGCTCAACCGGGGTGCCGCGGCTGTCGATGCCGGTGCGGATGTGCTCATTCTCGGCGAGATGGGTATCGGCAACAGTACCGTTGCGGCCGCGCTGGCGGCGGCGCTCTTCGGCGGCCCGGCGGCGGAGTGGGTCGGACCCGGCACGGGGGCGGACGCCGAGGGCGTGCGACGCAAGGCGGACGTCGTCGAAAAGGGCCTCGCGCGGCATCGGGGGCTTGAGCCGCTGCACGTCCTCGCGGCTTTCGGCGGGCGCGAACAGGCGGCCATTTGCGGCGCGATTCTCGCGGCGCGGGCCGCACGCATCCCGGTGCTGCTCGACGGGTTCATCTGTACTGCCGCCGCATCGGTGCTGCATGGGCTGGACCGCCGGTTGCTCGATCATTGCCTTGCTGGCCACGTCTCCGCCGAACCCGGCCACCGCCGTCTTCTGGCGGCGCTCGGCAAGCAGGCCATTCTGGACCTCGACCTGCGTCTGGGCGAAGGCTCCGGCGGGGCGCTGGCGCTGGGCATCCTGCGCGCCGCGCTCGCATGCCACAACCAGATGGCCACCTTCGCCGAAGCGGGCATATCCGAAGACTGACGCGGCGTTCAGCGCCGTCGCAGCAGATAGATATCCATGATCCAGCCGTTGCGCCCGCGCAGCCCGGCGCGGGTCGCGGCGATTGTTTCCGCGACATCGGCGAGCCGGCCGCTGATGACGGTCTCGTCCGCCATGCCGAGATATGCGCCCCAGAAGATATCGAAGTCATCGCCCGCGAGATGGCGGAAACTCATGTCGCCGTCGAGCATCACGAGCGCCGTGTCGGCGTTGTCCGGAAACCCCTCCCGCGCCAGCCTGCGTCCGGTGGTAACATGAACCGCGCCGCCGATGGTGTTGAGCGGCATGCGGAAGCTGGCCGCGAGCGCCTGCGGGCTGGCGATGCCGGGAATGACGGTGTGGTCGATGGCGAAATCCGCGCCCGCCCGCAGGCGCTCGATGATGCGCAGGGTACTGTCGTAGAGTGACGGGTCGCCCCACACCAGCAGGGCCGCCGTGCCGTCTTCCGCCAGATGCGCGGCGAGCAGCGTGCGGTAGGTTGCGGCGATGGCGGCGTGCCAGTCGTCGACGCCCTCCCGATAATCGGCACGCGCGGCGTCGCGCACGGGCAGGTCGAAAGGCACGAGGCGCGTTCGCGGATTGGTGAGGTAGCGGGCGCAGATCGCGCGGCGCAGGCTGGCCAGTTCCGCCTTTTCTTCGCCCTTCTGCGGGATCAGCACGATATCGGCGCGGTTCAGGGCGTTGATGCCCTGCACGGTCATGTGCTCGGGATTGCCGCTGCCGATGCCGATGACGACGATATGGCGCATGGATATGGCTCCGGGACGCTTCTCAGGACAGGAAGACGCAGGCGGACAGCAGCAGGACGATCTCCGCTCCCTGCTGCAGCGCGCCCACCACGTCGCCCGTCTGGCCACCGATCTGGCGCTCGCACAGGCGCTTGAGCGCCAGAAACCATAGGGCGAGGAGCATCGACGCCGCGAGCGTGAAGGAAAGGCCGCCGGGAAGCAATGCCACCGCGCCTATCGCCAGGGCGGCGGCGGCGGTTTTCCCGCCGACACGCCCCATGCCGGCCGACAGGCCCGTGGCGCGGGCGGGCGGCACGGCGTTCATGAAGGCGGGCATCAGGGCGCGCGACGCGACGTGAGCGGCGACAAGGGCCGGCGCGGCGGCAGCCATGCCGGCGGACGCCAGCGCCACGAGCGCCGACCAGCGGGCCAGGCAACCGAGCACCAGCGCCAGCACGCCATAGGTGCCGATGCGGCTGTCCTTCATGATCGCAAGCTTGCGCTCGCGGTCATGCCCGCCGCCGAAACCGTCCGCGACATCCGCCAGGCCGTCCTCGTGGAGCGCACCGGTGACAAGCACCGTGCCGGCCAGCGCAATCGCGGCAGCGGCCTCGATCGGCAGGTGCACGGCGAGCGCCAGCCACAGCACGCCCGTGCCCGCCGCGCCCGGCACCAGCCCGGCGAGCGGCGCCGCCCATTGCCGGGCCGCGAAGGAGCGGTCCGTCTGCGGCAGGGTCGGCACGGGAATGCGGGTGTAGAAGCCCACGCAGTGCAGGAAATCGGCCAGCGGCGCGGGGCAATCGGCTTTCACGCTTCAGGTCCCTGCGGAATGACGCGCGATGGCGTGGAAGAACGTGCCGCTCACCAGCCCGCGCCGCGCGCCGGAAGGGCCGAGGCTGTTGCCCTGTCCGTCGAACAGGTCGGCGAGGGTGGCGTCGCTTCCGGTGGCGATGACGCGGGAGTAGTGGAATTCGTGTCCGCGCACGCTGTCTCCCTTGCGGCCGATGGGACTGTCGGCGAGCAGCGCCGCCTGCCGATAGCCCAGATTCATCTTGCGCTTCGCGAAGCTCGTCACATGGCTCAACAGCCCCGTCATCGGATGGGTGACGCCGTCCGCATCCTCCAGTGCCTGCCCAAGCACCATGAAGCCGCCGCATTCGCCATGCACCGGGCGGGTTTCAGCGAAGCGGGCGAGGGTGTCGCGGAAGATGCGCGCGGCCGAGAGGTTTCCCGCATGCAGCTCGGGATAGCCGCCGGGTAGCCAGCAGATGTCGCAGGAGGCGTCCGGCCCCTGATCCGCAAGCGGCGAAAAAGGCAGGACTTCCGCGCCCGCCTCTCGCCACAGCCGCGTGACATGCGGATAAATGAAGCTGAAGGCGCCGTCGAGCGCGACGGCGATCCGCTGGCCGGGCGGCGGCAGCGCCAACGCCGCACTGCCCGGCGCCGGCGACAGGGGAGCCGCCATGGCGAGCACGGCGTCGAGGTCGAGCGAGGCTTCCATCCTGTCCGCCAGCCGCTCGATGAACGCTTCGAGCGCCGCGTGTTCGCTGGCCTGCACGAGGCCGAGGTGACGTTCCGGCAGGGCCATGTCCGCATTGCGATAGACCGCGCCGACGACCGGCAGCCCGAGCGCCTCGATGGCCTGGCGCGCCAGCCGTTCGTGCCGCTCGCTCGCGACCTGGTTGAGCACGATGCCGCCTATGCGCACCTCCGCATCATGGGCCGCGAAGCCGCGCGCGATGGCGGCGGCCGTCTGCGACTGGCCCGAGATGTCGAGCACGAGCAGCGTCGGCAACCCGAACCGGCGTGCGAGATCCGCCGCCGCGCCGCTGCGCCCGGCGTCGGATGCGATGCCGTCGAACAGACCCATGGCGCTTTCGACGACCAGCACGTCAGCGCCCCCGATCTGCGCGTGCGCCAGATGGTCGAGGAAGCCGGGAGCCATCGCCCAGCTATCCAGATTGACGCCCGGCGCGCCGGTCGCCGCATGGTGGAAGCCGGGGTCGATGTAGTCCGGGCCGGATTTTGCCCCGCGCACGGCAAGGCCGCGCCGCCCTAACGCGCGCATCAGGCCGATGGTGACGCTCGTCTTGCCCGCGCCCGAACGCGCCGCGCCGATGATGATGCCTTTCGTGGTCACAAGCTGTGGCTCCCCTTGCCGTCGCGCCCCCTGAAACGCCGTTGATAATCCGCGCTGTAAAGCGCGCTGTCCTGAAAGTCGCCCGCCGCCAGACCGCGCCCCACGAGGATGAGCGCCGTGCGTTCCACGGGATCGGCAGCGACGGCGTCCACGACGGTGGCGAGCGTCGCGCGGATGATCCGCTCGTCCGGCCACGAGGCGCGCACCACCACGGCCACCGGGCAATCCGCGCCGCAGACGGGCGTGAGCGCCGCCGCGATGTCGGCGAGGCGATGGATGGCGAGGTGAATGGCGAGCGTCGCGCCGGTGCGGGCGAAGGCCTCCAGCGTCTCGCCCGCCGGCACCGGTGATGCACGGCCGGAAACGCGGGTCAGCACGAGGCTCTGGACGATGCCCGGCAAAGTCAGTTCGCGCCCCAGCGCTGCAGCCGCCGCCGCGAAGGCAGGTACGCCGGGCGTGAGCGTATAGGGAATGCCGCGCGCCTCAAGCCGCCGAATCTGCTCGGCCACCGCGCTCCACACGGAAAGATCGCCCGAATGCAGCCGCGCCACGTCGTGCCCGGCGGCATGGGCGCGCGCGTATTCCGCCTCGATCTCGTCAAGGGTCAGCGGCGCGGTATCGACGATGCGCGCGCCTTCGGGGCAGTAGTCCAGCAGGGCAGGTGGCACCAGCGAGCCCGCGTGAAGGCAGACAGGGCAGCGCGCGATCAGGTCCCGACCGCGCACGGTGATGAGATCGGCGGCGCCCGGACCCGCGCCGATGAAATGAACGGTCATGACCGTGCCTCCCGAACAGATGGCGGTGTGGTGGCAATCGCACAGGCGGCGGCCCCGCGGATGGCGCGTGGATGCGCGAGCCGTCCGCGCGGCCCGATGGCGGCAAGCGCTGCCGCCTCGGATACGCAGGCGACACCGGTGGCGGCAAGCGAGGCGGCGCTCAGCGTCAGGCAGCGGCCGGAGGCGTCCCGCGCGGCGGCGGCGGAGACGATGACGAGCGGCACGCCCAGCGTTTCCGCCGCCGCCGAGATGGCGGGCTCATGTCGCTTCGGCGCGATGGTGGCCAGCGCATCGAGATCGCCGCGACTGAGTTGCTGAACGGCGAGAGCCGCGTCGATGGCCGCGAGCACGTCCGCAAGCGGCGCGTCCCTTCGGCAGCCGATGCCCGCCGCTTTTTCCGTCCGTGCGGCGCTCACGGTTTCACCCATCGCCATTGCGTGACGGGCATCGCGGGCCGCCAGCCGGTCATGCCGCCGAGCGGCGCGGCGCGGGCGAGGGCGATGCGTGTCAGCTCGCCGCCGTGCCGCCGATGCAGATCCAGCAGCAGCGTTTCCATCGCCAGCGTCACCGCATTCGCGACCATCCTGCCGCCGTGCGGCAGCGCCTCGATGGCGCCCGGCACGACACCCGCGTCGGTTCCTCCGCCGCCGATGAAGACGGCATCCGGCTGCGGCAGACCGTCGAGCGCGGCGGGCGCGGCGCCGGTAACGATCCGCAGGCCCGGAACGCCGAGGCGGGCGGCGTTCTCGCGGATGCGGGCGGCGCGCGTCTCGTTCTCCTCGATGGCGACGGCGCGCAGGGAAGGGTCCGCCAGCATCCATTCGATGGCGACGGAACCCGCGCCCGCGCCGATATCCCACAGCAGTTCCCCGCGCCGGGGCTGAAGCGCGGACAGCGTGAGCGCGCGTACCTCACGCCTGGTGATCTGGCCGTCATGGGCGAACAGGCCGTCATCCAGTCCCGGCGCGCGCGGCAGAATGCGCGCTGCCTCTCCGGCGATAACCATGACGGCCACGACATTGAGCGGGTGGAAAACCGCATCGCCGACGGCATCCGCGCGGCTGGCGCGCACGGCTTCCTCCGCGCCGCCCAGCGCTTCGAGCACGTGGAAGTCCGATGCGCCGAAGCCCGCTTCCGTCAGCAGGGCCGCGATGGCGGCGGGCGCCTGCCCGTCCGAAGTGAGGGCGAGAACGCGCCGCCCCGGATGCAGCAGCGGCAGGATGAGCGTGATCGGCCGCCCGTGCAGCGAAACGGTCCCGACATCCTGCAGCGCCCAGCCGAGGCGCGCCGCCGCCAGGCTGAAGGCCGACGGCGCCGGGACGACGCGCATTTCGCCGGGCGGGACATGGCGCGACAGCGTCGCACCGACGCCGTACAGAAACGGATCGCCGGATGCCAGCACGCAGACCGCCTGCCCCCGCAGCTCCAGCACGGCCCGCGCGGCGGTGTCGAAGGGCGCCGGCCACGGATGTACCGCGCCGCGGATGAGGGATTGCGCCAGCGCGAGATGCCGCGCGCCGCCGAACACATGGGCGGCGCCGGCGATCAGCCCGCGCGCCTCCTGGCCGAGGCCCGCCACGCCGTCCTCGCCGATGCCGACCACGGCAAGCCACTTTTCCATTGCTGCGGGCGAGCGGAGACCATTAGATGCCATGATGACGGCCGATCATCGCAAACAGGTCCCCATCCTCATCCTTGGCGGCACGGGCGAGGCGCGGCAACTGGCGCAACAGCTGGACACCTGGCCGGCGCTCGCGGTCACGCTGTCGCTCGCCGGGCGCACCGCGCAGCCGCAACTGCCGCAGGGCGGGCGGCTGCATGTCCGCACCGGTGGTTTCGGGGGCGTGGAAGGGCTGTCGGACCATCTGCGCCGCCATGGCGTGCGCGTGCTGATCGACGCGACCCATCCCTTCGCGGCGCGCATGTCCGCCCATGCCATTCTCGCCGCCCGCCTCGCGGACGTGCCGCTGCTCGCCATCGATCGCCCGGCCTGGCCGCGCGAGTCTGGCGACCGCTGGATCGAGGTGCCCGACATGGCCGGCGCCGCCGCCGCGCTGGGCGAGGCGCCGCAGACGGTGTTCCTTGCCATCGGCCGGCAGGAGGTCGCGCCGTTCCGGCGGGCACCGCAGCATCGCTATATTGTCCGCAGCATCGAGCCCGTTGCGCAGGACGCGCTGCCGCCCGGCGCGACAGCCGTGCTGGCACGCGGCCCCTTCGCGGAGGCGGAGGAGCGGCGCCTGTTTGAGACGCACGGGGTGACGGTCATCGTCGCCAAGAACAGCGGCGGCGCGGCGACCTATGGCAAGATCGCGGCGGCGCGCGGGCTCGATCTGCCGGTCGTCATGGTGCAACGCCCGTCCGTTGACGCGGCCGGACATGCGCCCGACATGACCGTGCCCGATGCCGATGCGGCACTCCCGGCGCTGCGCGTGCTGCTGCCTCATATGTCCGCTCCCGACGACCGCGGCGAATAGACCAGGGGCGGCAGGCCCGGGCGCTCGACGACCCGCGTTCCGGGCGAGCCCACGATCACGCAGGTCGCCATGTCGGCAAGGGCGGGATCGGCGCTGGCGAGGGCCGTGATCGTGACGCGCTCCGCTGCCCGCCCCACCGCGCGCCCGAAGATGACGGGCGTCGCCGGCGGCAGTTGCTCCCGCAGGATCGCGAACGCCTCCCCGAGCTGCCAGGGCCGGGCGCGGCTGATCGGATTGTAAAGCGCGATGACGAAGCCGGCAGCCGCGGCGGCGCGCAATCGCCCGGCGATCACCGGCCACGGCTTCAGGTTGTCGGACAGCGAGAGCGCGCAGAAATCGTGCCCCAGCGGCGCCCCCGCCCGCGCCGCAACCGCGAGCATGGCGGTGAGGCCGGGAACGACCGCGATGTCGAGCGCGCGCCACGCGGCGGGACCGTGCTCGACCGCCTCGCAGACCGCCGCCGCCATGGCGAACACGCCCGCATCGCCCCCCGATATCACTGCCACCCGTTTTCCCGATGCCGCGAGATCGAGGGCCGCTCTCGCCCGCGCCAGTTCCTCGCGGTTGTCCGACGCATGCCGCTGCTGGCCGGCGGCGGGTGGCAGACGGTCGAGATAGGGGCCGTAGCCGAAAAGGTCCGTCGAGACGGCGATGGCCTCCTGCGCCTCGGGCGTGATCTGGTCCGGGTGGCCGGGGCCGATGCCGATGACGTGCAGCTTTCCGCTCATCGCCGCCTCTCCCAGCCGGGCACGAGGATCAGCGAGAAGTAGGGCGCGTCGTCGTCGGCCTTCTCGCTGAGCGGCATCGTCATGCCGTTGCTCATGGTGCCGCGCTCGACATAAAGCGCCTTTTCCAGCGTGCCGGTTCGGGCGAGGGCGCGGCGGACGGCGGGCATGTTGCGCCCCACTTTCATGATGACGGCGGCCTGCGTGTCCGCCAGCCGCCGCGTCAGCTCGGCCTCCGGCAGCGTGCCGGGCAGCACCGTCAGCACGTCGTCGCCCTGCACGAACGGCAATCCCGCCGCCGACCAGCAGCCGGACATCGCGGAAATGCCAGCCACCACTTCCGTCGAGTAGCGATGCGCAAGGCGTACATGCAGATGCATGTACGATCCGTAGAGGAACGGGTCGCCCTCGCTCAGCACGGCGACCGTCCGCCCTTCGTCGAGGTGGGCGGCGATGTCGTCCGCCGACTGGTCATAAAATCCCGTGATCGCGGCGGTGTAGTCGGGATGCGCCCTGTCGATCTCGGTCGTGACGGGATAGAGCAGGGGAAGCTCGGTAACACCGGGGCGCAGATGGACCGCCGCCGCGCGCCGCGCATTGCTGCGGCTGCCGCGCAGGTGGTCCTCCCGGCGCTTGGCGAAATGCGCCACGACATCGGCTTCGTTTAGGACCCGCACGGCTTTCAACGTCAGGAGTTCCGGGTCGCCGGGGCCCGTGCCGACGCCGATCAGTTTTCCGCTCACGATCCGCTCCTGCTCAGGGCGTTGACCGCTGCCGCCGTCATGGCGCTGCCACCCATGCGGCCGGCCATGGTGATGAAGGGAATGCCCTGGCGGTTGCTGGCCAGCGCCTGTTTCGACTCCGCCGCGCCGACGAAACCCACGGGAATGCCGACAATGGCCGCAGGCCTCGCGCCGCCGGCACTGATCCTGTCGAGCAGGTGAAACAGCGCCGTCGGTGCGTTGCCAATAGCGACGACGGCGCCAGCGAGCCGCTCCCCCCACAGATCTATGGCGGCGGCAGAGCGGGTGTTGCCGATGGCGCGGGCGTGTTCCGCCGTGCGCGGATCGCGCAGGGTGCAAATCACGTCGTTGCCGGCGGGCAGGCGGGCGCGGGTGATGCCGTGGGCCACCATTTCCGCATCGCAGAAAATCGGCGCCCCCGCCTGCAGCGCCCGGCGCGCGGCCGCGACCACGCCCGGCGAGAAGACGAAATGCGCCGCCGCTTCCACCAGTCCGCAGGCGTGGATCATGCGCACCGCGGTTTCCGCCTCCTCGTCGGAAAAGCGCGAGAGGTCCGCCTCTTCCCGGATGATGCGGAACGAGCGCTCGTAAATGGCGTCGCCGTCCTTGAGATAGTCGGGAAAATCGCCGGTCGTGGGTACGCTCATGCGGGTGCCGTCGTCCTGTGGAGTGAAGCCATGTCGAGAAGCGTTGCCTTCCTGCTGTCGCCCAGTGGAATGCCGTTGGCCGCGATGTCGCAACCGTCGGCATGGCCGGTCAGCGTGACGACCGCGCCTGCCGGGCGGGCGCATCGTTTCTCGCAGCCGAACAGATGCACGCGAACGTCATCTCCGGCAAGGCCGGGCTGGCGGGCGATGGCCTCAGCCAGCGCCTTCGTGTCGAGATGCGCCGCCGCGCAGGCGGGCGCGCCGGCGCAGGCATGGATGAAGAGGCGCGGGTCGTGAGGCCCGACGACGAGACCGTGCCTCCCGGCGGCTTCCAGCCACCGGACGGCCTCGATGTCCGGCAGGCCGATGGCGAGCACGCCTCCGGGCGCCAGACGCATCGGGATAGCGGCATCCGCCGCCTGCGCAACGGCCAGCAGATTTTCGGCGCGGGTCTGGCCGAACGGCAGGGCGACGCCGTGCGCGGACAGGCCGCCGGCCAGCGGAAAGACACCGACGGGCGGCGGCGACGGACGCTCCTCACACGCGCCGTCGCTGACGAAGTCGCCGGCGATGGCTGCAAGATCGCTGTCGGCCAGATCGCGGGCGCGGGCCGTTCGCCCTTTCGCGGCGATGGCTTGCAGAAGCGACAGCGTGAGCGTTGCGGCGCGCCCCGGCTCCAGACCCTCGATCTGCCGGCCCCGCGTCCGCATGCGCCAACAGGGGTGGCCGCTTTCCGTCGCGCGGGCCTCCAGACCGATATCCGCGCCGGTTGCGCCGGGCGGCAGCATGCCGCCGTCATCAATGGAGACGGAGACTTTCGGCCCCAGCTTTTCCGCCAGACGCACCGCCGCCGCGCGGTCCTGCAACTCGCGTGCAAGCGGCCGGGGATCGACAAGGGCCGAGGCGTCGAGACCGGCGAGCGGCCCGGTTTCCACCGGCGGGCCGTCCCGCATTGGCAGGCCGAGCGCGGCGATGGCCCCGGCGAATGCCGCTGCGCCTGCGTCCGTCAGGCCACGGACCTGCAGGCTGGCGCGCGCTGTGATCTCGACGAGGCCATTGCCGTGCGCGAGGGCGGCTTGCGCGATGCCCGCAAGCTGCGCCGCCGACAATTCCCCGCCGGCCGGATTGAGGCGCGCCAGCAGGCCGTCGCCCGTCTGCATGGGGCGCGCGAGCGAGGGGCAGGCGCCACGCCGCCGCCACGGTTCGGGGGAGCCGGAGAGCACGGCCGCATTCATGCCGGAAGCTCCCGCAGCTGTGCCTCTTCCGTGAGGCGGCTCAGGCTCTCGCCCACGCTGTTGCGGCGCGGATGCCAGAGGCCGCGCTGAATCAACGCGCGGAAGCGCTGCGCCATGACTTGCGCGGCCGCCGGATTTTCCCGCAACAGGAAGCCGCGCACCGTCTCATCGGCGAGATAGGCGTCGTAAAGTGCTTCGATCAGGTCGTCCGGAATGAGGTTCGTGGTTTCCGCGAAACCCGCCAGCCGGTCCACCGTTTCCAGCAGTTCGGCCGCGCCGCGCGGGCCGTGGCGCATCTGGCCGGCGATGAAGCGCGGGTTGACGGCGCGGGCGCGCGCGGTGAGCGTCACCGCCTCCAGCAGCGAGCGGGCGCGGGGGCGGGCGGGGTCGCGCGTGTCGAGCACCACGAGATCGGCCTTGCCGCCGAGCGCCGCTACGGCGGCGGAAAAACCGCCGATGAAGGCCACATCGGCCGAGCCTTCCAGAATGTCGCGGCCAGCATCGTCAGCCGCGTGCACCAGCATCTGCGCGGCCGCCACCCGCTCGGCGAAGGCGCCCGGGGCGGGCTTGCCCTCTCCCTCCGCGCCGCCGAAAACGTGGGATGCCGCGTCGAGGTAGGCCTGCCCCAGCTCGGTTCGGTCGCGCCAGTCTCCGCTGGCCAGCCGCTCTTCCGTGCCGGCTCCGTAACTTCCTGGCACTGAACCGAAAATCCGGCCAGGTACGCCATCGCTTCGCCGCGCTTCCGCCGCGAGGGGGTTGTCGCGGCCCTCGTCCGCCCGCAGTGCCACGGCGCGCGTGGCGGCGTCGAGAAGCGCGATCTGGGCCGCGAACATGTCGCGGAACAGGCCGGAGATGCGCCATGTGACGTCGACCCGTGGGCGGCCCAGGCGGGCGGGCGGCAGCACCTCGATGCCGGTGACGCGGCCGGTCGCGGCGTCCCATTGCGGGCGGCAGCCCATCAGCGCGAGGCCTTGGGCGATTTCCTCGCCGCCGGTGCGCAGGCTGGCGCTGCCCCACAGGTCCATGACCAGCGTGCGCGGCCATTCGCCGTTATCCTGCAAATAGATACGCACGATTTCATCCGCCGCCCGTTCGCCCAGCGCCTGCGCGGTCGGGGTTGGCAGCGTGCGCGGATCGCTGGTGAAGAGATTGCGCCCGGTGGGCAGCACATCGGCGCGCCCGCGTGACGGCGCCCCGGACGGACCCGGGGGAACATGGCGCCCGTCGAGCGCGGCGAGCAGCGCCGCCCGTTCGTTATCCGCGCTGCGCAGCCGCTGCGGATCGGCTTCGCCCGCCGGCGCGCGGCCGTAAATGTGCAGGCCGTCCTTGATGGAGAAATCCTTGATATCGCAAAGCCATGCATCGATGCGCCGCAACGCGGAGGCCTCGTCGTCACCTTCCGCGACGCCGGCTTCCACGGCAAGGCCGGATTTTTTCGCGCTGTCGACGATGAGCTGCGCGAGTCGCTCCCGGCGGCGGCGGTCGAGGCCCTCGGCCTGGGCGTATTCGTCGACGAGACGCTCAAGTGCCTGATATTCCTCGCTCAACCCGGCCATGGACAAAGGCGGGGTGAGGTGGCCGAGCGTAACCGCGCCGATGCGCCGCTTCGCCTGCGCGGCCTCGCCCGGATTGCTGACGATGAAGGGATACAGCACGGGGATGCCCCCCGTGACCGCCGCCGGAAAGCAGGAAGGGCCGAGCGCCACCGTCTTGCCGGGCAGCCATTCGAGCGTGCCGTGCGCGCCGACATGGATGATCGCATGGCAGCCGAGCGCCTCCTGCAGCCATCCGCCGAAGGCCAGCAGCGCGTGGCGGGGGGCGCGGACCGGGTCGTGATAATCCGCCCGTCGGTCCGCCTCGCGGCCCCGATCGGGCGCGAAGGCCACCGTCGCCGCGCCGAAATGCGCATGGCGGAAGGCGAAGGTGCCGTCCGGCGCGTCGCCGTCGGGCGGGCCCCACTCCCGCGCCATCGCCTCGCGAATTTCTGGTGTCTGCCTGTCCAGAAAGGCGCTGTACATCCCCGGCGGCCAGGCCTCGCGGGCCGTCTCCAGCCGCCGCATCAGGTCGCGCGGTGTGGGCGGGATGTCGTCCACCGCATAGCCGGCCTCGCGCAGATCGTGGAGGATGGCGAGCACGCTGGCCGGCACGTCCAGCCCCACGGCGTAGCCCGCGCGGCCGGGTGCGTTGGGATAATCCGGCAGGAGGATGAGGATGTGCCGCTCCCGGCGCGGCGTGCCCTGCAGGCGGATATGGGCGGCGATGCGGCGTGCCGTCTGTTCGACGAGTGCGGGCTCGGGCCGGTTGACGCGGGCGGTGAAGGCGAGGGCATCGTCGGCGCCGCCGACATCCTTGAAGGAGATCGCGCCGGCCATGATGCGCCCGTCGAGTTCCGGCAGCACGACGTGCATGGCGAGGTCTGCGGGTGCAAGGCCGCGCTGACCGTCTCGCCAGGCTTCGCGGCCGGTGGTGGCGACGATGGCCTGGAACACCGGCACGCCGAGACGATCGAACAGCGGCTGGCCGCCGCCGTGATCGCCGAGGGCGAAGGCGGTGGTGGTGACGAGGGCGGCCGGATGCAGACTGTTCGCCGCCGCCTCGATGGCGGCGACCGCCTCCGGATCGCGAAGGCTGCGCACGAACAGCGGGACGGCGGCGATGCCTTGCGCGCGCAGGGCATGGAACAGGGCGTCGACGGGAGCGACGTCGGCAGCGAGCAGCAGCGAGCGGTAGAAGACGATCGGCACGCAGGCCGCGGCATCCGGCGTCTCACGGAACCGGGCGAGGGGCACGATGCCTTCGCCGGGCAGGTAGAAGCCCGCCTTCGCGACGGGCCGTGCCGCTTCCGGCACCACCGCCGCGCCGGCAAGCGCCGCCATGCGATGCACGGCCGCGCGCAGATTGTCCGGCCCGCCCTCGCGGAAACAGTCCAGCAGCGCGGCGCGTTCTTCCGTCCCGATGGTTGACAGCGCGGCGAGCCGCTCGTCGTCGGCGCGACATTCGCCGGGCAGCAGCGCGAGGGCGATGGCGTCGCGGCGGGCGACGGCGGCCAGCCGGTCGCAGCCATAGCGCCACCAGTCGTAACCCCCGAGCACGCGCGCCACGATGACGCGCGCGTGGCGCGCGACGCGGTCTATCCACAGATCGACGGACATCGGATGGCGCAGGTCGCGCAGATGCGCGAGCCGCAGGTCCGGGATGGCGTCTTCCGCCCGCCGCCGGTCTTCCCGCCAGGCCGCGGCGAGGCCGGCGAGATCGCTGTCCGTGAAGGACAGCGCCGCCAGCGGCGCCGGGGATTGGCCGAGATCGACAGGCTCGATCAGGTCATCCAGCGAGGCGGTGGTGGTGGCGAGCAGATGCATGGTCCGTGCTTTCGCGGATCACTGGCGCGGGGCGCTCATGCGGCGAGGATTCGCTCGATCGCCGCGCGGTCGATGCCCTTGAGGCCGATGACGACGAGGCGCGTGCGCGGCGTTTCGTCCGCGCTCCACGGGCGGTCGAAATAGTGGTCGACACGCGGACCCGCCGCCTGCACGAGCAGGCGCAGCGGCTTGCCCTCGACGTGGGCGAAGCCCTTGAGGCGCAGGATGTTCTCGGCCTCGACAGCGGCACTGATGCGCCGCGCCAGATCTTCCGGCCGGGCGACGGCGGGCAGTTCGACAACGAAGCTGTCGAACTCGTCGTGCTCGTGGTCTGCCTCGTCGTCGTGATGCGTGCGGCGGTTTTCGATGTCGTCCTCGACGCCGAGCCCCAGTCCCAGCGCCACGGCAGCATCGACCTTGCCGTTGACGCCGGCCACGATCCTGACCGCCGGCGGCAGGTGCGGGCGCAGGGTTTCCTCGACACGGGCGCGATCCGCCTCACCGAGCAGGTCGGTCTTGGAAACGATGACGAGATCGGCGCAGGCGATCTGATCCTCGAACACTTCCTCGACGGGATCGTCGTGGTCGATGGAGGCATCGGCGGCACGCTGCGTCTCCAGCGCGGCGGGATCGGCGGCGACACGGCCTTCGGCGAGAGCGGGGCCGTCGACGACGGCGATGACGCCGTCAACCGTGACGCGCCCGCGAATCGCCGGCCACTGGAACGCCTGCACCAGCGGCTTGGGCAGCGCCAGGCCGGAGGTCTCGATCAGGATATGATCGACCTTCGGCTCCAGCGCCAGAATGCGGTCGAGAGCGGGGGCGAAGTCGTCGGCGACGGTGCAGCAGATGCAGCCGTTGGCGAGTTCGACGATGTTGTCCTGCGGGCAGTTCTCGACGCCGCAGCTGCGCAGGATTTCGCCGTCGATACCCACATCGCCGAATTCGTTGACGACGATGGCGAGGCGGCTGCCGCCGGTCTGTTCGAGCAGGTTGCGGATGAGGGTCGTCTTGCCCGCACCGAGGAAGCCGGTGATGATGGTGCAAGGCACGCGGCCGCGAGTGGCGGAAAGGGCGGAATCAGCCATCGAAATGCGCTCCCTGTCCGGTTCTCCCGCCGGACGGTCAGAGTGAATCGGGTGACGGCAGGTCTCCTGGCTCCCGGATTCTCGCTCGTCCACCGCCTTCCCGAGTACTCAGTGGCGTGGGAGCGTGTTCCGATTTTGCGAAATCGTAACAGGCTCCGCGATTGTGTGCTTTGAGCGCTTTCCGATCGGAGAGCGCTCAACGCGGAAGAGCTATCCGGCTACAGTTGCGGGAACAGCTGCGGCATAACAAACGAAAGTCCGGCGGACGAACGTTTGCGCACCGCATTCCCTCTTAGCTTTCCCCGGCATTGCTCATGCGGGGAAAGACCGTCATACGTCATCTAGGGCCGGGGAGCGGAGCCTGTCAACGGCGCAAATTTGCGTTGGTTGCAAGCGGGTTCGGCCCTATGCTCCCGGAGAATCGGCCCGGGCGCGCCCCTCTGTTTCAGGCTCCGGCGGCTGGTTTCGGACTGGGGCAGTTTCTTTGCGGATCGGGCAGTTTCTCTAAGGATCGGGTAGTTTCTCTAAGGATCGGGTAGTTTCTTGGCGCACCGTTCGTCTCTGACATTCGTGCTGGGTGGCGCGCGCTCCGGCAAGAGCAGCCACGCGGAACGGCTGATCATGGAGCAGCCCGCGCCGTGGCGCTATATCGCGACCGCGCAGGCCTACGACGAGGAGATGCATGCGCGTATCGCCGCCCATGCGGCCAGGCGGCCGGCGGGCTGGAACACCCGGGAGGCGCCGCTCGACGTCGCCGGGGCACTGGCCGCCACGCCGGAAGGCATGCCGGTGCTGGTGGACTGCCTGACTTTGTGGCTGACCAACGTCATGCTGTCGCCGGACGGACCGGATGTGGAGACGGCAAGCCAGGGGCTCGCGGAGGCGCTCGGCCGCCCGCGCGGGCCGTGGGTCGTGGTCTCCAACGAGGTGGGCCTCGGCATCGTGCCGGACAACGCTCTGGCACGCCGCTTCCGCGATGCCGCCGGACGGCTCAACCAGATGGTCGCGGCGCGGGCGGATCGCGTGGTGTTCATGGTTGCTGGGCTCGCGATGCAGGTGAAATGAGTGGCGGCATGACGGATCGGACGAGGTGGGAATGACGGATATCAGCGAGGAACGGGCGCAGCGCCACAAGGCACGGATGCAGAACCGCAAGGCGGTGCAGGATGCGGAAGTCGCCGCAAAGACGGTGGAAAAGGGGCTGCTGATCGTCAACACCGGACCCGGCAAGGGCAAGTCGACAGCGGCCTTCGGGCTGGCGCTGCGCATGCTGGGACACGGCAGGCGGGTCGGCGTGGTACAGTTCATCAAGGGCGTGTGGCAGACGGGCGAGCGCGAGGCGTTCTCCGCGTTCGGCGAGCGCGTCGTCTGGCATACGATGGGCGAGGGCTTCACCTGGGAAACGCAGGACCTGGAGCGCGACATCACCGCCGCGCGCCGGGCGTGGGACAAGGCGCGCGAACTCATCGGCGATCCCGCGCTCAGCCTTGTCGTTCTGGATGAACTGAACATCGCGCTTCGCTACGACTATCTGGACCTCGCCGAGGTGGTCGACACGCTGCGGAACCGGCGGGACGATCTGCATGTCGTCGTGACGGGACGCAACGCCAAGCCCGAGCTGATAGCGGCTGCCGATCTGGTGACGGAGATGGGCGCCGTCAAGCACCATTTCGCCGCCGGTGTGAAAGCGCAGCCAGGAATCGAGTTCTGACGGATGGCGAGGCAGGCCCGCGCGTTGATGTTTCAGGGCACGGGGTCGGACGTGGGCAAATCGCTCATCGTCGCCGGGCTGGCGCGGGCGCTTGCCAATCGCGGACTGAGCGTGAGGCCGTTCAAGCCGCAGAACATGTCGAACAACGCGGCGGTGACGGCCGACGGCGGCGAGATCGGCCGCGCGCAGGCGCTGCAGGCGCGCGCCGCCCGCGTGCCGCCGGGCGTCCACATGAATCCGGTGTTGCTGAAGCCGCAGAGCGAGACCGGCTCGCAGGTCATCGTGCAGGGGCAGGTGTTCGCCAGCGCCGACGCGCGGCGCTATCAGGGGCTCAAGGCGACGTTGCTGCCCTATGTGCTCGACAGCTTCCGGCGGCTGGCGGGCGAGGCGGACATCGTGCTGGTGGAGGGGGCGGGCAGTGCTTCCGAGGTCAACCTGCGCGCGAACGACATCGCCAACATGGGCTTCGCTGCGGCCACGGAAACGCCGGTGGTGTTGATCGGCGATATCGACCGGGGTGGCGTCATCGCAAGCCTCGTCGGCACGCGGGCGGTGCTTGATCCGGCGGATGCCGCGCTGATCCGGGGCTTCATCGTCAATCGGTTTCGCGGCGATCCGGCGCTGTTCGCGGCGGGCATGGACCTGATCGCGGCGCGCACCGGCTGGCGGGCGTTCGGGCTCGTGCCCCACTTCGCCGATGCGCGGCGGCTGCCGGCGGAGGATGCGCTTGCGCTGGAGCGGGGCGAGGGCGCACGGGCCGGCGGCGGGCGCATCAGGATCGCCGTGCCGATCCTGCCGCACGTCTCCAATTTTGACGACCTCGACCCGCTGGAGGCGGAGCCGGACGTCGATCTCGTGCGCGTGTTTCCCGGTTCCGCCATTCCCGGCGACGCGCGGCTGGTGCTGCTGCCCGGGTCGAAGGCCACGGTCGCCGGGTTGCGGGCGCTGCGCGCGGCGGGCTTCGACATCGATATCGCCGCCCATGCGCGCCGGGGCGGCTTCGTGCTCGGCCTATGCGGCGGCTACCAGATGCTCGGGCGCGTCATTGACGATCCGGGAATCGAGGGGCCGCCGGAACGGATCGCGGGGCTGGGCCTGCTCGACGTCGCCACCCGTCTCGCGCCGCAGAAGCAGCTCGGCCTCGTGGCCGGTGAAAGCCGCGACGGCGTGCGGCTCGGCGGTTACGAGATGCATATGGGCGTGAGCGAGGGGCCCGACGCCACGCGGCCCTTCGCGCGTCTGGACGACGGGCGCCCGGACGGAGCGGTGTCGGCGGACGGGCGCATCTTCGGCAGCTATGTGCATGGGCTGTTCGCGCACGATGCCCAGCGCGCCGCATGGCTGGCACGGCTTGGCGGCACGAGCGCCGGCGAGGACTACGCGGCGGGCGTCGAGCGGGTGCTCGACGGGCTCGCGGCGCATCTGGAGGCGCATCTCGACATCGACGGGCTGCTCAGCCATGCAGCATGAGCAGCGCGGCGGCCAGCGCGAGGGCAGCGATGAACAGCGCATCCGCGAGGCGATAGAGGGCAAGCGCGCGGCGGATGTCGCCGGCTGTGGCGTGCTGCCTGCCGCCGGCGTTCATCCGCGCGTCTTCCACGCGCACGCCGCCGTAGTGGCGCGGCCCTGCCAGAGACACGCCGAGCGCGCCGGCCATCGCGGCCTCCGGCCAGCCAGCGTTGGGTGAACGGTGGTGGCGGGCGTCGCGCAGCACAGCCCGCCATGCATCGCGGGCCGAGGCGCCGGGCGAGAGGGCGGCGGCCGCGACGAGGAGCAGTGCCGTGAGGCGCGAGGCGGGCAGGTTGACGAGATCGTCCAGCCGGGCGGAGGCCCAGCCGAAGGCGCCGTGGCGCGGGGTGCGGTGGCCGATCATGCTGTCGGCGGTGTTGATCGCCTTGTAGACGGCTGCCCCCGGCAGCCCGGCGGCGGCGAGCCAGAAGGCGGGCGCGATGACGCCGTCCGAAAAATTCTCGGCGAGGCTCTCGATGGCGGCACGCGCCACGGCGGCCTCGTCGAGGCTTTCGGGATCGCGGCCGACGATGTGCGCCACGGCCCGGCGTCCGCCGGCAAGGCCCTCGCGGTCGAGCGCGTCGGCGACTGCGGCGACGTGGCCGTGCAGGCTCCGCTGGGCGAGGAGCGTACTGGCGGCGAGCGCGGTGACGAGCAGGCCCACGCCGTCGCCGCACAGGCGCTGGACGGTGAAACCTGCGGCGCCGCTCACCGCGATGAGCGCCAGCAGCGCGGCGACGCCGGCCGCCTTGCGGATGCCGGGCGCGGCACCGTCATGGTTGAGATGCCGGTCGAGCAGGCTTATCAGTGCGCCGATCCACGTCACCGGATGGCCGATGGCGCGGTAGAGGCGATCCGGATAGCCGGCGGCGGCCTCGATGGCGAGCGACAGGAAGGCGAGAATGAACAGGGAGACTTGCACGTGACGCTCCAACCACCGGCGCGCCCGCCGATCGCGGAGAATCAGCCGATCGACGGGCACTCGCCCGGCATAAAGGAAACGGCCGCGTTTGCCGATGCCGTGGCCGACCACGGCGGCAACCTCGCGCGGGCGCGGGCGCTGTTCCCCGATACGCCCGCGCCGTGGCTCGACCTGTCGACCGGCATCAACCCGCATCATTATCCGCTCCGGGCGCTCGGCGCCGAGGTGTTCGCGCGCCTGCCGGAGGAAGCCCGCTGCCGGGAACTCGCGGCGTTGGCCGCCACTGCCTACGGCGCGCCGGGTGCCGCGCAGACCGTGCCGGCGGCGGGCACGCAACTGCTGCTGCCGCTGGTCGCGGGGCTTGTGCCGCCGGGCCGCGCGGCCGTGCTGTCGACCTCCTACGCGGAACACGCCCGCGCGGCGCGCCTCGCCGGCCACGCGGTGACGGAAGCGGAGACGCTCGCGGAGCTGGAGACGGCGGACCTCGCCATCGTCGTCAACCCCAATAATCCCGACGGGCGGGTGGCGGCGCGCGAGGACCTCGCCGCGCTGGGCAGGCGGCTTTCGGCGCGCGGCGGGCTGCTGGTCGTGGACGAGGCGTTCATGGATGTCGGCCCGTCGGGGGCGAGCGTCGCGGGCGACGTGGAGGCGGCGGGAATCGTCGCGCTGCGCTCCTTCGGCAAGTTCTTCGGCCTCGCCGGTGTGCGGCTCGGCTTCGCCCTCGCGCCGCGTGAGCTTGCGCGGCGGCTTTCGGCACGCCTTGGGCCGTGGGCCGTCTCCAGCCCGGCGCTGGAATACGGCCTCGCGGCGCTGGGCGACGCGGACTGGCAGGCGGAGATGCGCGCGCGCCTCGGCGGCGAGGCGCAGCGCCTCGACACGCTGCTGGCGGAGACCGGCCTGCCGGTCGCCGGCGGCACCAGCCTGTTCCGCTATCTGGACGACGTTCCGGCGCAGGAGATATTCACCGCGCTGGGGCGGCGCGGCATCCTCGTGCGTGCCTTCGAGGCGCGGCCGCGCGCCCTGCGTCTCGGCCTTCCCGCAGACGACTCGGCCTTCTTGCGGCTGGCGGACGCCCTGCGCGCATGGCGGGAGGGGACGCGGTCCATATGACGCCGTTGATCCACGTAACGCCGCTATCGCGATTGTCCGAGACGCTGCGGCATTCGGGGGCGGTGTATCGGGTCTCGATGGCCTCGCCGGATGCCGCCGCGTCCCGCGAGGCTGATCGTGGGTCCGGACAGGTGCTGAGGCTCGTCTTCCACGACATCGCGGAGGAGCGGCCGGGGCTCGTCGCGCCGACGGAAGGCGATGTCGCCGCCCTGCTGGATTTCGCGCGACAGTGGGCGGGCCGGGGGGCGCTGGTGATCAACTGCTATGCCGGCATCAGCCGCTCGCCCACCGCCGCCTTCATCGTCGCGGCGGCGCTGCAGCCTGGCCGCGACGAGGCGGAGCTTGCGATGGCGTTGCGCCGGCGCGCGCCGGCGGCGACACCGAACGCGCGGCTGGTGGAACTCGCGGATGCGCTGCTGCAACGGAACGGCCGCATGACCGCCGCCATCCGCGCCATCGGGCGCGGCGTGGACGCCTTCGAGGGCGAGCCCTTCACGTTTCCACACGATGCATGAGCAAATCCGCGCCGAAGCGGCGCTATAGCATTTCGACATTTCATTGAAACGCCGAAATTCTATAAGTTTTTGATATTACGCGCTTTCTTCACGAAAACTGGTATCCACTTTGCTTGAAAACGCTTTAGGAGAAGGCGGATGCCGTGGATCAGTCGACCGGCTGCGTCTGTGACCGGTCGAGCCGCCAGTAATGACCACGGCGGGCGATGAGCGCGTCGTGCGTGCCCTGTTCAAGGACGTCGCCGTTTTCCATGTAGACGATCAGATCCGCGTCGCGGATGGTCGAGAGGCGGTGCGCGATCACGAAGCTGGTACGGCCGCTCCGCAGCCGCGCCATTGCCCGCTGCACCAGCAGCTCCGTGCGGGTATCGACGGAACTGGTGGCCTCGTCGAGAATGAGCACGACGGGCTTCGCGAGAAAGGCGCGGGCGATCGTGAGAAGCTGGCGCTGACCGACGCTGAGGCCGCTGCCGTTCTCGTCGATGGACGTGTCGTAGCCCTGCGGCAGCGTGCGGACGAAATCATCGACATGGCAGGTGCGCGCGGCTTCGAGAATCTCGTCCTCGGTGGCGCCCTCCCGGCCGTAGGCGATGTTCTCTCGGATCGTGCCGCTGAACAGCCAGGCGTCCTGCAACACCATGCCGAAGTGCCGGCGCAGGCCCTCCCGGCTCATGGCGCGGATGTCGACGCCGTCGAGCGTGATGGTGCCGGCGTCGATCTCGTAGAAGCGCATCAGCAGGTTGACCAGCGTCGTCTTGCCGGCGCCGGTCGGTCCGACGATGGCCACGGTCTGGCCCGGCAACGCCTCCAGGCTGACGTTCTCGAAAAGCGGCACGGACGGATCGTAGCGGAAACGGACGCGATCGAACACGACATGCCCCTTCGCGCCCTCGATCTCCGCGGGTGTAGCGGGATCGGGGGCGAGTTCCGGCGCGTCCAGAAGCTCGAAGACGCGCTCTGCCGAGGCGGCGGCCGATTGCAGGATGGAGGCCATGCCGGAAACCTGCGACATGGGCTGGTTGAGCTGGCGCGTATACTGGATGAAGGATTGCAGCGCGCCGATGGTCAGCGCGCCCGCGGCCACCCGCAGCGCACCGCCGATGACAACGGCGATGAACGTCAGGTTGCCCATGAACATGATCGCCGGCTGGATCACGCCGGACAGGAACTGCGCAAGGAAGGCGTTGTCGCGCAGCGCCCCGTTACTTGTTTCGAACCGCTCGCGCGCCTGCTGCCGGTGCCCGAACACCTTCATCAGCGTGTGGCCGGTGTAGTTTTCCTCGACCTCGCCGTTCAGCACGCCGGTCCAGCGCCATTGGGCCACGAAATGCGGCTGCGACAGGCGCGCCAGCCAGCGGGCGATCACCAGCGACACGGTGAGGCTGGTCACGGCGGCGAGCGTGAGCAGCGGCGAGAGCACAAGCATCATCGCGAGCACGCCGATCACATGCAGCACAGACATCAGTAACTGGCTGAGAAGCTGCTGCAGGCTTTGGCTGACGTTGTCGATGTCGTTGGTGACACGGCTCAGCACCTCGCCGTGGGGCTGGCGGTCGAACCACGCGAGCGGCAGCCGGCCGAGCTTTTCCTCCGCCTGCTGGCGCAGCGCCCGGCTCAGTTTCTGCACCACGGCGTTCGTGAGCCACGCCTGCCGCCAGTTGGCCGCCGCCGCCGCGATCTGTAGCAACGTGGTGATGCCGAGCAGTTGCGCCAGACGGAGGAAGTCGATTTCCGCCGAGGCGGAGATGGCGTTGACGACGAGATCGGTCGCGCGCCCCAGCAGCCACGGACCCAGCACGCCGAACAGGACGCTGACGGCGGTGCAGGCGAGGATGACGGCGAGCCTCAGCCGGTCGCCATCGAGCAGGAGGCGGCCGAGACGGCGGATCGAGCCGGCGAAATCCTGCGCCCGCGCGCCCGCGCCTGCCTGCGCGGCTGCGCCGGGGCCCATGCGCGGCCCCATCCGCTGCCCGGGCGCGGCATCGGCCCCCGGGGTGGTGGCGCGCGACAGGTCCGTGTGGCGTCCGGCCGCCGTCACGACGAGGCCTCGCCGGCGCGCTGCTGCGAGGCGACGATCTCGCGATAGGCCGCGCAATCGGCCATCAGCTCATCGTGGCTTCCCGTGCCGATGATCGTGCCGCGGTCGAGCACGAGAATGCGGTTCGCGTGCCGTAGCGAGCTGACGCGCTGGCCGACGATCAGCGTCGCCGCTTCCGGGCCTGTCTCCCGCGCCAGCGCCGCGCGCAGCCGGGCGTCGGTCGTGTAGTCGAGCGCGGAGAAGCTGTCGTCGAAGAGATAGATGGACGGCCGGCGCACCAGCGCCCGCGCGATGGTGAGGCGCTGCCGCTGGCCGCCGGAGAAATTGCCGCCGCCCTGCGCCACGGGGGCCTGCAGGCCCTGCGGCAGCGCGGCCACGAAGTCCTTCGCCTGCGCGATCTCCAGCGCGTGCCAGAGGTCGCCGTCGTCAGCCTCCGCGCGGCCATAGCGCAGATTGTCCGCGACGGTGCCCGAGAAGAGGAAGCTCTCCTGCGGCACCAGGCCGATCAGGCTCCAGAGCGTCGCGAGTTCGAGATCGCGCACGTCGACCCCGTTGACCAGCACGCTGCCGGCGCTGACGTCGAACAGGCGGGGAATGAGATTGACGAGCGTGCTCTTGCCGGCGCCGGTGGCGCCGATCACCGCGACTGTCTCGCCTGGACCGATCCGGAAGCTGACATCCCGGAGCACCGGCGCCTGCGCTCCCGGATAGGCGAAGCTTACGTCGACGAACGCGATCTCGCCCCGCTGCAGCGCGGGCGCGGCGAGCGGCTTCGGCACGGCTGGCTCGGCCACCGACGGCACGGTCTGCAACACCTCGCGGATGCGCCGCCCGCTGACGAGCGCGCGCGGCGCCATGGCGAACAGCATCGACGCGATCATCACCGATATCAGCACCTGCGCGATGTAGGAGATGAAGGCGACCAGCGAGCCGACCTCCATGGCGCCGGCGGCGATGCGGTGCGCCGCGAACCACACCATCGCGATGCTGGAAAGCTGCATGACGATGTTGGCCGCCGGCATGTTGAGCGCCATCAGCCGCCCGACCCGCAACGCGGTGTCGGTCAGCGCGTCGTTGGCGCCGGCGAAGCGCTCGCGCTCATGCGTGTCGCGCACGAAGGCGCGGATGACGCGCAGCCCCGTGATCTGCTCGCGCAGGATCTGGTTCACCCGGTCGATCTGCACCTGCATGCGGGAGAACAGCGGCACGCTGCGCACCGTCAGCACGCCGACGACGATCCCGAGCACGGGCACGCTCACCAGCAGCAACAGCGAGAGATGCGTGTCCTGACGGATCGCCATGACGACCGCGCCGACGCCCATGATCGGCGCGGTCATCACCATCGTCAACAGCATCACCAGCATGGCCTGCAACTGCTGCACGTCGTTGGTGGTGCGCGTGATGAGCGATGGTGCGCCGAAGGCGCGCAGCTCCGTGAGCGAGAAATTCTGCACGCGGGCGAATACCGCCGAGCGCAGATCCCGGCCGAAGCCGATGGCGATGCGCGCGCCGAGCCATGCCGTACCGGTGGCGAACAGGATCTGTACCGCCGCCGCGCCCAGCATCACGACGCTCATGCGCAGGATGTAGGCGTGGTCGCCGCTGAGGATGCCGCGATCGATGATGTCGGCGCTGAGGCTCGGCAACAGCAGGACGGCGACGGACTGCCCGACCTGACAAAGCAGAAGCAGCAGCGCTGCCCCCCGATAGGGAGCCAGAAGCTCAAGCCATGGTGCGACCCGGTTCGTGATCTTGCCGCCTCTTCCTGAAATCCACGGAGCCCATGAAATCCACGGAACCCATGCGCCAACGACGCCGCTGCCGTTTCATCACGTACGATCGTCCCGGCACGCTCGTCAAGTGGGGCGGGGCGGCGTCTTCCCGCGCCGCCTCCGTTGTCAGCGCAGGACTTTCCGGATTTCGGCCTGAAGGCGCCGCAGGGCCGGCAGGTAGCGTGTCACGAGGCCGTCGACGCCCTCGGCGAGGGCGGGCAGGCCGAGGTTGACGGCCGCCACGGTGATGCCGCGCGCGTTGAGCAGCGGAACGGCGAGGGAGCGCAGCCCCATTTCCACCTCCTGATCGATGGCGGCATAGCCCTGCTCGCGCGCCAAAGCGACCCGTGCCATCACTTCCGCGATACCGGTCGCGGTCAGCGGCGTGCGGGCCGGGAGCGGCCGGGCCGCGAGCCGCCGCCGCGCCTCGTCCTCCGGCAGCGCGGCGAGCAGCACCCGGCCCATCGAGGTGCAATAGGCGGGAAGGCGCGAACCGGGCATCAGCGAGATCGACATCACCTTCCGCTGCGCCGCGCGGGCGACATAGACGATCTCGTCCCCGTCGAGAATCGAAACGGAGGTGCTTTCCCCGAGTTCGTCGGAGAGCCTGTCGAGCCACGGCTGCACGACCTGCGGCAGCGGCATCGCCGCAAGGCACGCGGTGCCCAGCCGCAGCACGCGCGGCGTGAGCGTGAAGAACTTCCCGTCATAGTCCGCGTAGCCGAGCTGAACCAGCGTCAGCAGGCAGCGGCGCGCCGTGGCCCTGTCAAGGCCGCTCGCCGCCGCAACCCCGGCGATGGACTGGCGGGGCAGGTCCGTCGTGAAGGTCTCGATGACGGCAAGCCCCTTGGCGAGGCCGCCCATGGTGTCGCGCTGGCTGATGGTCATGGCGGGCTCTGTGCGATATACGAACAAATAACGTATATCGCACGAATGGCATTGCCGTCCAGTCCGGCCGCGCCTAATCCTTGTTGCCGGCAACCGCCCGGCGTCTGGCCCGGGCGGCGCGGAGGAGTTCGGATGGACAAGACAATCGAGAGCGTCGCCGAGGCCGTGGCCGGCATCGGCGACGGGGCTGTGGTGATGATCGGCGGCTTCGGCGGTTCGGGCGCGCCGATCGAGCTGATGCACGCCCTGATCGACCGCCACAGGCAGACCGGCAGTCCGAAGGGGCTCACGGTCGTCAACAACAACGCCGGCAATGGCCATGTCGGCCTCGCAGCACTGATCGAGGCGGGGATGGTGGCCAAGCTCGTCTGCTCCTTTCCCCGTTCGGCCGACCCGCGGGTCTTCACCGAAAAGTATCTCGCGGGCGAGATAGAGCTGGAGCTGGTGCCGCAGGGCACGCTCGCCGAGCGCATCCGCGCGGGCGGGGCGGGCATCCCGGCCTTCTACACGCCGACCTCCTACGGCACGCAGCTCGCGCAGGGCAAGCCGGTGGCGGAGTTCGAGGGGCGCCCCTACGTGCAGGAGCGCTGGCTCAAGGCCGATTTCGCGCTGATCAAGGCGCATGTCGCCGACCGGCACGGCAACCTCACCTACAACAAGGCGGCGCGCAACTTCAATCCGCTGATGTGCATGGCGGCGCGCGAGACGATCGTCCAGGCGGCGCAGGTCGTGCCGGCTGGCGGGATCGACCCGGAACACGTCGTCACGCCCGGCATCTTCGTGAACCGCGTGGTCGAGGTGCCGGAACCGCAACAGGAAGAACTGCTCAACCGCGCCGGAGCGACCTACCCATGACCGGAACGACACACGACGACATCAAGCTTTCCAACGCGCAGATCGCCTGGCGCGCGGCGCAGGACATCGCCGACGGCGCCTATGTGAACCTCGGCATCGGCCTGCCGGAGGCGGTTGCCCGCTACCAGCCGCCGGGCCGCGAGGCGATCTTCCACACCGAGAACGGCATCCTGAACTTCGGCGAGGCGCCGCCGGAGGGGCAGGAGGACTGGGACCTGATCAACGCCGGCAAGAAGGCCGTGACGCTGAAGCCCGGCGCGGCCTTCTTCCACCACGCCGACAGCTTCGCCATGGTGCGTGGCGGGCATCTGGACGTCGCCATCCTCGGCGCCTATCAGGTGGCGCAGAACGGCGACCTCGCGAACTGGAGCGTCGGCGCCAGGGGCGTGCCCGCCGTGGGCGGCGCGATGGACCTCGTGCACGGCGCCAAGCGCGTGGCGGTCCTGACCGAACACGTCACGAAGAAGGGCGAGCCCAAGCTCGTGGAGCGCTGCGCCCTGCCGCTGACCGGCGTGGGCTGCGTGACGCGCGTCTATACGAGCCTCGCGGTGATCGACATCGAGAACGGCCGCTTTATGCTGCGCGAGAAGCTGCCGGCCATCGGCCTTGAGGAGCTGCAGTCGCTGACCGGCGCGGAACTTGCCGTCGACGGGACGGTGGCTGATCTGATCGTACCGGAATTTTGAGGAGATCGCGATGAGCGAGGCATTTATCTGTGACTACATCCGCACGCCCATCGGCCGTTTCGGCGGGGCGCTGTCCACTGTGCGCGCCGACGATCTCGGGGCTGTCCCGCTCAGGGCGCTGGTCGAGCGCCACCCGCAGGTGGACTGGGAAGCCGTCGACGACGTCATCTTCGGCTGCGCCAACCAGGCGGGCGAGGACAACCGCAACGTCGCCCGCATGGCGCTGCTGCTGGCGGGGCTGCCGGTCGCCGTGCCCGGCACCACCATAAACCGGCTCTGCGGCTCCGGCATGGATGCGGTGACAGCGGCGGCCCGGGCCATCAAGGCGGGCGAGGCGGAACTGCTGATCGCCGGCGGCGTGGAAAGCATGTCGCGCGCGCCCTTCGTGCTGCCGAAGGCCGAGACCGCTTTTTCCCGCCACGCGGAAATCCACGACACCACCATCGGCTGGCGCTTCGTCAACCCGTTGATGAAAGCGCAGTACGGCGTCGATTCCATGCCCGAGACCGGCGAGAACGTCGCGGAGGACTTTTCGGTGAGCCGCGTGGATCAGGATGCGTTCGCGGTGCGCTCGCAGGCCAAGGCGGCGGCGGCGCAGGAGAACGGCCGCCTGGCGAGGGAAATCGTGCCGGTGACGATCCCGCAGCGCAAGGGCGAGCCGATCGTGGTGGCGAAGGACGAGCATCCGCGCGCCACGACGCTGGAGGCGTTGGCGAAGCTGTCTACGCCGTTCCGCAAGGGCGGCTCGGTGACGGCGGGCAACGCCTCCGGTGTGAACGACGGGGCAGCAGCGCTGATCATCGCCAGCGCGGAGGCGGCGGCCCGGTATGGCCTTACGCCCGTCGCGCGCGTTCTGGGCGGCGCCACGGCGGGTGTGCCGCCGCGCATCATGGGCATCGGCCCGGCGCCGGCCTCGAAGAAGCTGCTGGCGCGGCTCGGCCTTTCCGTGGCGGATTTCGATGTGATCGAGCTGAACGAGGCGTTCGCCAGCCAGGGGCTCGCGACGCTGCGCGACCTCGGCATCGCCGACGACGACGTGCGGGTGAACCCGAACGGCGGCGCCATCGCGCTCGGCCATCCGCTCGGCATGTCCGGCGCGCGCATCACCGGCACGGCGGCGCTGGAGCTGTCGCTCAACGGCGGCCGGCGCTCGCTGTCCACCATGTGCATCGGCGTGGGGCAGGGCATTGCCATCGCTCTGGAGCGGGTGTGACCATCACCGTCCACCGGTCAATGGCGAAGCCGCGCCCATGAACAGGCTCCCCCGCCGCGCACCCGAGCGGCGGGAGGGCGCCGACGAAACGGAAGCTCCCCTGATGCTGCAAACCATCTTGCCGCCCCTTTTTGGGGCGGTTTCGATTCCGTGCTACTTCGATCAAATGGAACAGGTCATCTGTACTCGATGATGTAAGTGCGACAGTTTCCTCGACAGGCTGAATGCCGGGAACCGGGTGGAATAGGGCGCGCAACGGCAGTTGATGCCGGTCAAGGTATGCCGTTCCGGGGCGCTATATCTTGAAGATGCGAACAGGAGAGGGCCATCTCCGCCGATATGGAAGCGGTGATCGCGCTCGCCGCCGACCGGTTCAGGGCCCATCTCGCAGCTCTCGCGCCCGGTGGCGCATAACCCGGATACCGCCATGCCGTTCATCGATCGCATCGACGCCGGCCGGAAACTCGCCCGGGCGCTAGCGCGCTTCAAGGCGCAAAAGCCGGTCGTGCTGGCCCTGCCGCGCGGAGGCGTGCCCGTCGCCGCCGAAATAGCCACCGCGCTCGACGCGCCGCTCGACCTTATTCTCGTGCGCAAGATCGGCACGCCCTTCCAGCCCGAACTCGCCATGGGCGCTGTGGTGGACGGCCCGGCGCCCCTGACCGTGCGTAACGAAGACGTCATCCTCGCGAACGGCGTGAGCGAGCGGGAGTTCAACGAGGTGCGCGACCGCGAGCTGGCGGAAATCGTGCGCCGCCGCGAACGCTATCTCGGCCGGCGCACGCGCGCGGAAACAAGGGGACGCACAGCCATCGTCGTCGACGACGGCATCGCGACGGGGGCGACTACGCGCGCTGCGCTGCAGGCCGTGCAGGCGCGCCATCCCGCCATGGTCGTGCTGGCCGTGCCGGTCGCGCCGACGGACGTGCTGGCACAGCTGCGCTCCGAGGCGGACGAGGTCGTCTGCCTGGAAGATCACGAGGATTTCGGCGCAATCGGCTATTTCTACAGAAACTTCGACCAGGTGTCCGACGAGGAGGTCATCAGATTGCTTGCCGAGCACCCCGCCGCGCCGCCCGCGGCCGCCGGCTGAAACGAACCCCGGAACCGCGAACGCGGCGGTCCCGTGCAGGCTTTGCTTAAAACAATTCCGGCAAGAACGGGCGCCGTTTTTGTATCCGAAAGTGTTTAGAAACAAAAACATAGCCCATTTTTGCGTTTCAACGAAACGTATAAATAGTCACTAGATCATGTCAGCATTTCAACGAAACGCTTACATGATCTAAATCTTTGATTTTGAGCGAATTCTGATCGATCAAATGATTCAATTTGATCGGAACGCGCTCTAACAGCCTCTGGACACTGCACGGGCGTGGCCGGTTGCCGATGAGCCACGCTCATCGGGCTTGGGTATCAGGCGGGAAAGTCGCCCTCGGGAACGCCGATCAGTTCCGGGATCTTGTTGGCATCATGGCTGATGTCGAGCTGGTAGAAGGAAACCTGCCCCGCGCCGCGGCCGGAATCCGAGTTGACGCCGAGATAGGCGCCGGCCTTGAAGTAAAGCTCGTCGTCTTGCCACACCTTGTTGATCTTGGTGATGGACTTGTATTCCTTGCCGTCGGCGTAGACGCGCACGTCGAGCACATCGCCGGAGACGTCGATCCGGTAGGAGAAGCGCTCGTTCAGCGACACGTCGGGGGTATCCCCGTTCTCGTCCCGAAGCTGGAACTTCGTTTCCTTGTTCTTGGAACCGGCACGGTCGTTGATGAAATAAATATCCTCGTTGTCCCAGTAGATCCGGACAAGCTCGTCGTCCTCGCCGTGGACCTGACCGACGATCAGCCGGCCGGCATCGCCGTTGGTCTTGATCGGCGCCTGATCGACTTCCAGCGTCGCAGCCATATGGCCGCCCTCGTCGGTCGTCCAGCCGGCAACGCGGCCGTTGTCCATTTCACGCAGTTCCGAGCGCACATATTTGGAGCCGCTGGTGGTCGCACCCTTGACCGGCGCGTAGAACACCATCGCACCGTCGTCGGCGGTATAGAAGTATTTGGAGTTCTCATAGTTGACGAGGTTCTTGACCTCATAAGCCTTGCCGCTGGCGGAGCCCTTGCTGTTGACGGGCAATGTGATTTTCCAGTCGGTAAGATCGAAGTTGACGCCGGGCGCCACGTCGGGAATCAAGCTCATATATATTCACCCCTTTTCGGGAAGTAACACAGCGTTACATCTTCGCTGTGCAATTCAAATAAAGAATCGCACGTTGTATTATATCATATAAATATTATATTTGCATGACAAATAATGTATTATCTGTCAATTTGGCTTTTCATTTTTTCGTTTGAAAGCAAGAAAGTTTAATTTCCTTACATTTAGGCCAATTCAGGCATATTCTTCCCTGCTATCGACATAGCGCTGCAGTTCGCCGATCGCGCAGATGATGTGATAGAGGGAACTGCCGGGCGCATCGCCGGCGGCGAAGCTGCCGTCCTCCAGCATCACGTCGTGCCACAACCCGGCCACCGGCGTTTGCAGATAGGACATCAGGGTGCCGGCGGCATCGAGCGCGAATTTCTCCGCGCGCCACCTGTCCGGCCCCTGCGAGCGCCGTGCCACGGCGAGCCAGGCCTTGAGGCGCTCGGTCTGCGGCCAGAGGCGGGCCTTGCCGTCGGAAGCCGAACCGTCCGACCACACCTCGTTGACCGCGACCCGGCGCAACGGGTCGTAGCCGTGCGTCTCGGCAAAGCCGACCATGCCCAGAGGGAACGCGCCGGCGTCGCCGCCGGTCAGCGCTTCCCAGCGCATCAGCAGCCACGCCCATTCGTAGTTGTGTCCGGGCTCGACACGGCACCGCCCGGCGTCCTCGACGGGCGTCCAGTCCGCGCCGAATGTCTCGCGCAGTATTCCGCGCTCCCTGTCGACGAAACGCGACAGGAACAGCGCCACGACCGTGTCCGCGAGTTCGCGCCAGCGGGGATCGGGATCGAGCGGAAGCCAGGCGAGCGACGCCTCCAGAAGATGCATGTGCGGGTTGGAGCGCAGCGGGAAGGGCTTGTCGAGGCGGTCGACGAAGCCGCCATCAGCGTGGGCGAAGCGTTCCACGACCGACTGCCGCAGCAGCCGCGCGCGCTCCACGATATCGGGATCGCGCAGCAGGCGCCAGGCATGCGCATGGGCAAAGAGCAGGAAGGCCTGGTCGTAGAGGTCGAAGCCGATATCGGACACGCTGTCGTCGGCGGCGAGCGTATGGAACAGGAAACCGCCGGCGCTGGTGTGGAGCGCGAGGAAGCGGCAGCCATGGCGGACGCCGGCCTCCGCGGCCAACCTGTTCCAGCCCAGTTCGGCCGCCTCGCACATCGCGTAGACCTGGCGCGCGGTGACACGCACCCGCCGCGGGCCGGGCGCGCCCCGGCCGCGGGCGGACAGCGTCTCGGCGTAGCCGCCGCGCGCATGGTCGGCGCCGACGGTCGACCAAAGCGGCAGGATCTGCTCGAACAGAACCTTGCGGTAAAGGCCAAGCGTTTCCTTCAGCTCTGTTGTATCCCGCAGTTCTTCACCGGCAATGAGAGAGCCGTTGGCAACGGACGCCGTGTCGGGTTTCATGTCACTGTAGGTAACATTCATGTGATCTCAACTCCCGCGACAGCCAGTTGCTTGCGTCTATGGCATATCTCTCTATAACAACATACTTACACATTATGTATTCAGTCATTAACATATGTTAAGCAACATTCTTGAAATAATTCGTCACAATATTTTATTAAAAAAAGTTAATTATAATCTTGAATGCACCTGCCTGAACGTGCTTATCTAGAATAAAGCTGCTCACAGAACGTGTAGAGAAGCCGGCCCATTGTTAACTCCGGGTTGGTTTTCAGATGAACTGACTGGCAGCTTTCGAACCCTAAATAACAGAGATTGTTGGGAGAAAACGTTCGACGCTGCTCTGCGGAAGCAGAAGAAGGGCTGCGATAGCATCGTCGCCGATAATCGTCGTCGTGTCGCCGGTTCGAGGGTCAGGAGCATGCGCTGTAACCGGAGGCTTTAAGATGTGCGCATGTATTTCACCGTTTATCAGCCGCCTGCAAGGGTTGATGCAACCCTTTGACATCCGCCGCGATTCCCTTGGCGACCTCCCGGTGAAGAGCATCTACTTCCCGAAGGGCGCAGAGATACAGGCGGTGGGTTCAGTCAGCCGGCAGTTCGCGGTGGTGGGCGACGGCATTGCGATGCGCTACCGCCTGCTGAGCGACGGCGGGCGGCAGATTATTATGTTTCTAATGCCCGGCGACGCCTGCAACACCAATTTCTATAACGTCGCGCCGCTAGACTATGCTGTCGCGGCGGTAACGCCGGTGCGCATCGACCGCATCGAGTATAGCCCCATGCTCGCGCTGGTGAAGGACTATCCCGAGGTCAACCAGGCGCTGTGGCTGATGGCGAGTCGGCAAGAAGCGATCATGCGCGACTGGATCACCAGTCTCGGCCGTTGCGACGCCCGGCGGCGCGTCGCCATCCTGCTGCGGGAACTGGTTCAACGCCTGCGCGAAAGCGGCGAGGAGTCCTTGCCGGTCCCCATTCCGATCACGCAGTCTCTTCTGGCGGATGCGGTGGGCGTGACGCCAATCCATTTCAACCGCGTCATCAATGAGCTGGGCAAGATGCAGATATTGACGACGCGGCGCGGCACGATCTTCGTCAGCGACACGGAAGCACTTTCGGAGATGGCAACATATTAATATAAGCCCCCTTTACGTCAAACAACGTTTGGCATTTTTGCAACATATGAAGGTGTTTCAGCGTTAATTTACGGAAATCAGACTAAAGATAAAAGATAATTAACTTACATTAATGATGAAAAAAAATCTATTTTGTAGTTATCGTCCTAGATTTTTATTTCTGGGGGTAGCACATGAAGATCAGCATCTTTGGCGCTGGCTATGTTGGCGCAGTATCCGCTGCCTGTCTTGCGCAGGAAGGACATCACGTTGTTGCGGTCGATCCTGATCCCAACAAGATCAGACCACTGCTGGCGGGTGAATCGCCCATCATCGAGCCGGGCCTGCCGGATCTGATCCGGGCGGCCGTCACGAGCGGCCGCCTGAAGGCGACGTCGGATGCCGGCGCCGCCATCGCGGAAAGCGAACTGTCGCTGATCTGCGTCGGCACGCCCTCGCGGTCCGATGGCAGTCTCAACACGGAATATCTGAAGCGCGTGTCGGAGGAAATCGGCGCCGCGATCCGCACCAAGAATGTGTTCCATTCCATCGTCGTGCGTTCGACCTGCCTGCCAGGCACCACGGACGAGATCGTCGTGCCGGCGTTGGAAGCCGCCTCCGGCCTCAAGGCAGGCGAAGGTTTCGGCATCGCCTACCTGCCGGAATTCCTGCGCGAAAGCACCGCGATCAAGGATTACTACGATCCCGGCGTCATCGTCTTCGGCTACCGCGACGGCACTACGCTGGAGCGTCTGCAGGAGATTCACGAGCATCTGGCGCGGCCGAAGTTCATCGTCGATATCCGCACGGCGGAAGGCATCAAATACGCCAACAACGCCTGGCACGCTGTGAAGATCAGCTTCTCCAACGAGATGGGCAACGTCCTCAGCACGGCCGGCATCGACAGCCATATCGCGCTCAACATCCTGTGCAGCGACGACCGGCTGAATATTTCCCGCGCCTATCTGATGCCCGGCTTCGCCTTCGGCGGTTCCTGCCTGCCCAAGGACTTGCGGGCGCTGATCAGCCTTTCCCGCCGGCAGGGCACGCCGGCACCGTTGCTGGAGGCCACGCTCTCCGCCAACGAGGCGCAGATCAACCGCGCCTACAATATGATCGTGGAGCGCGGCCAGCGCCGCATCGGCATCGTCGGCCTGTCCTTCAAGCCGGACACGGACGACCTGCGCGAAAGCCCGCTGGTGGAGCTTGCCGAACGCCTCTATGGCCGTGGCTACGAACTGAACATCTACGACCCGAACATCCGTCTGGCGCGCCTGACCGGCGCCAATGCCTCCTTCATCAAGGCCCGCCTGCCGCACCTCGCCGGGCTGCTCAAGGAGGACATCGATACGGTCATCAGCGAATCCGACGTCATCGTCGTCGGCAACCGCGCGGAGATGAACGGATCGATCCGCAAGGTCGCGCCGACGACGCCAATCATCGACCTCGTGCGGGTCGAGGGATCGCGCCGGACCCAGGGAAACTACCATGGCATCTGCTGGTGATATCTCGGAACGGCCCTGGGTGCACGTCCTCGCGGTGCTCGCGCTTGCGGCGGTCGCGACGTCGTTGCCGAACGAAGCCTACGCCATCATCGATACGCGGACCGGTCTGGCGATCGGCGCGATCGGGGCGTGGCGCTACGGCTGGGGGCTGCTCCATTTCATCCGCAGCCTCATCTACCGTTTCCGGGTGTATCCGGCGATGAAGCGGCGGGCGGCGGAAGCGGGCGAGGCGGGCTCCGTCCCGTCCTACCTCCTCGTGACCTCCTTCCGCATCCCGACGGAGACGACGATCGAAGTCTATCGCGCGGCGTTTCTCGCCGCGCTCAACGCGCCCGGCCCCTCAGTCGTGGTCGCCTCGATCGTCGACATGGTGGACCAGCGGCTGATCAAGCAGCTCTACCACAGGATGGTGAAGCCGGAGGACCGCGTCGACCTGCTCATCGTGCGCATCGCCGGCACCGGCAAGCGCGACGCGCTCGCCTTCGGCTTCCGTGCCATCGCCCGGCTTTCGCCGCCCGACGACGCCATGGTGGCGGTGATCGACGGCGACAGCATCGTGCCGCCTGATCTCGTCGCGCGCTGCGCGCCCTTCTTCCACGATCAGAAGGTCGGCGCGCTGACCACGGACGAGATGGCGCGCGTCAACGGCTCACGCCTGTTCGTCCACTGGTACGACCTGCGTTTCGCGCAGCGCCATATCCTGATGTCGTCGATGGGGCTGTCGCGGCGCGTGCTGACGCTCACGGGGCGCATGTCGATGTTCCGCGCCTCGATCATCTGCGACCCGCGCTTCGTTGCGCAGGTGGAACTGGACTACATCGATCATCACCGTCTCGGCCGTTTCAAGTTCCTGACCGGCGACGACAAGTCGAGCTGGTTCTACCTGCTGCGCAACGGCTACTACATGCTTTACCTGCCGGACGTCATGGTCGAGACCGTGGAAGATCCGCCCTCCGACAGCTTCATCGACTCCGCGTCGCAGTTGATGGTGCGCTGGTACGGCAACATGCTGCGCACGAACGGCCGGGCGCTGGCGCTCGGCCCGCGCCGGATCGGCCTCTTCACCTGGTGGGCGATCCTAGACCAGCGCATGTCGATGTGGACGTGCCTGATCGGCGTGACGATCGCGCTGCTGGCGACCTTGTTCATATCGCCGTTCGCCATCGTGGTTTACGCGATATGGATACTGTCCTCCCGCTATGTCCTGACGTTGCTTCTGCTTTCGGCGCGGCGGCGCGTGTCGATATTTTTCCCGATCTTGTTGTATTTCAACCAGATATACGGCTCGCTGATGAAGGTTTATGTCTTCTTCCGCCTCGACAAGCAGAAATGGACGCGCCAGAAAACAACACTCGCCAAGGGGAAGATAACCCGTCTCGCGCGATTCCGGCTGATGGAGTCGAAGCTCTATCATGCGGTCAGCGTTCTTCTGCTTGTCGTGGTCTGTTCCTTGTTGATGGGCATCACATCTTTTTCAGTTCTGTGAAATTTACAATGCCATTATGCTTATGGAGACAGAAACATGGGTTCTGTATTGTTTGAAGCGGAGTTGAATCGGCAGCATCCGCGCTACCGGCTGCCCATGTTCGCCGTCATCCAGGGGCGCACCTATGATGTGCCGGAATGGTCGATGGCGGGTTTCGACATCGCCGGCGATTTCCCCCTCGCTCCCGGTGACGTTGTGGATGCATCGCTGGCGCTGCCGTTCCATGGCTACCAGTTCGGCCTCAGCGTCCACGCGGTCGTCGTCAACGCTTCCCCGGAGAAGCAGCGTGCGAGCCTTGCCTTCACCGGCCTCGACGAGCGTCAGGCGAGCCTGCTGCGCTACATCACCGACGCGGTGCTGGCGGGCGAGGTCGTCGCGGTCGGCGATGTGCTCGACGTCGCGCGCCGCAACGAAACCGTCCGTGCACGCGACGTGCCGCCGCCACCCACGCCCGGGCCGCTGGGGCGCCTGACGAACATCGGGCGACGTGTCGTCACCACCGGCGCGGTGGCGGCGCTCGGCATAGCGCTCGCGGCCTTCCTGTGGACGAACGTCTACGACAGGCTCTTCGTGGTGCGTGCCGAGAGCGCCGCCGTGGCGGCGAAGATCATCAATCTCGCGTCGCCCGCCGTCGGCCGCATCGACTATCTCAATCCCCGCCGCCGGCTACAGCTCGGCGAGCCGCTGATGACGATCGCGCCGCCGGAAGGCGACCCGATCACGGTGCAGTCACCCTGCGACTGCATACAGGTGGAGCAGAAGCTTGCGGGCGGCGATTTCGTCCGCGCTGGCGATACGGTCGTCACGCTGATGCGCGCCGACGCGCCGATCGTCGTCACGGCGACCGTTCCGGACGACAGGCTGATGAGCCTTTACGGCCTGCGCAGCGCGGCGGTCGAGTTCGCCGACGGCAGCCGTGTCGACAACGCCGGCATCCTCTGGTTGCCGGGCAAGGGCGACGGCCAGACGGAGCTGCCGCGCAGCCCTTCCACCGTGGTCATCGACACCGGGCGCGAGCTGACGGCCGACATGCTGGGCCAGCCCGTGACCGTACGTTTCGACCTTTTCAGCGACAGCACGATCGGCCGCGTCGTCGCGTCATTCAGGGAGCAGAGCACGTCGGTCGCCGCGACGCTGCCGGACAGGAGTCGGTGAGATGCATGGTGTGAACAAGAACATCCCCATCAGGCCCGTCATCCTGTGCGGCGGTTCGGGCACCCGCCTCTGGCCGCTGTCGCGGCGCTTCGAGCCGAAGCAGTTCCAGAAGCTGGTCGGCGACAGGTCGCTCTTCCAGGAGACGCTGGAGCGCTTCTCGGGCGCTTCCTTCGGCCGCCCTGTGATCCTGACGAACCGCGACCATGAGGAGCGCGTGCAGGTGGATCTGGAGGGCCTGGACTTCGGCGCCGGCTCTCCGCGCATCGTCGTGGAACCGGCCATCCGCTCCACCGCGCCGGCCATCGCGGCGGCGGCGCTCGTCATGCTGGAGGAGGATGCCGATCCGGTCATTCTGGTCGCGCCGAGCGACCACAGCGTCGGCAAGCCCGGCCTGCTCGTCTCTGCCGTCGAGGCGGGACTGGCGTTCGCGCTCGACGGCGGCATCGTACTTTTCGGCATCACGCCCACGGCGCCGGAAACCGGCTTCGGCTACATCCGCTCCGGCAGCACCCGGATCGGCGCCGTGCATCCCGTCGAGGCCTTCGTCGAGAAGCCGGACATCGAGCACGCCCGCGCGCTGGTGGAGGACGGGCGCCATAGCTGGAACAGCGGCATGTTCATGTTCCGCGCCAGCACCATCGTGGCCGAGATGGAAATCCACGCGCCTGCCGTGCTCGCCGCCGTGCGGGAAGCGCTGCTCACCGCCGGACGGGAAAACGGCGCCGTGCGCCTCGGCGAGGCTTTCGCGCGGGCGGAGTCGGTTTCCATCGACAACGCCGTGATGGAGAAGTCGTCCCGGCTCGGCGTCATCCCCGTCGCGCCCGCCTGGGACGATCTCGGCTCCTTCGAGGCGCTGTGGCGCACGAGCGTGCAGGACAGGGACGAGAACGTCGTCATGGGCGAGGTCATGCTCGCCGGCGTGCGCCGCTCGTATGTCCGTGCCGGGCGCCGCGTGGTCGCCGTGGTCGGCCTCTCCAACGTCGTGGTCGTCGAGACCGAGGATGCCGTGCTGGTCGCCTCCCGCGCGCTGTCGCAGGACGTCAAGCTCATCGCCCAGCGGCTGACGACGGAAGGCCACGCCGCCGCCGACCGCCATGCCCTCGACGTGCGCGCCTGCGGCAGCTCCCGCGTCGTCGACACCGGGGACTACGGCAGCGTGGCGCGGATTTCGGTCGGTGCGGGCCGCGTGCTCGACATCGCCGGCGACGGCGAGGCGGAAGCGCGGCACATCCTGGTGCTGGAGGGCAACGTCGCCATCCGCTCCGGAACCGGAAAGGCGGTGCTTTCCGCCGGCCAGAGCTTCGCGTGGCCGAATGCCGAGCCGCTGACCTTCGCCAATCTCGACGATGCCGAGGCCAGTCTGCTCGTCTGCAGCTTCCTGCCCCGCACCTCGCGAGAGATACACTATCCTGCCCGGAGGAACGTATCTTGACCCGCCGGCGCCGGCTGAACCGCAGTCTCCTCGGAGCGGCGCTCGTGGCGGGCGCCGTCCTCTCCGCGCCTGCGACGGCGTCGCTGGACGGCGAGGCCGACAGGGCGGCGGCGATCGTGCGCGACGGCGTGCTGGCGCTCGACGGGGAGACGAATCCCCGCCGGCGCGCGGCGCTGCTGCGGCCGGCGATAGAAGCGTTCGACGTGTTGACCGCGCTCGCGGACAAGGCGAACTCGGCCGGCGCGGCACGGGCGGCGGCGGCACTCGCCGCGCAGGCGGTGACCGCCGACATCCTGCGCCTCGCTTTCGTCGAGGCGCTGATCGATGCGGTCTCGAAGACAGACGAGACCCTCGATGCGGAGATCGAGACGAAGGCCGTGCTGCTCGCGATCGGAGATCCGGCGTACCGCGCCGCGGGCTGGACCGCCCTCGCACGCCGCATGCGCGCGCTCGGGCAGAACGGCGAGGCGGAGCGTCTCGCCGCGCGCGCCATCGAGGACGCCCGCCGCATCGACAGGCCGCAGACCCGCGATGGAGCCCTCGGCGGCGCCGTCTTCGTCTTTGACGCAGCGAATCCGCCGGCGGCGCTGCTCACGGCGGCGACCGACGCGATGTCCGCCGCGCGCGCGCGGGCCGACATTTTCCGGCGGATCGCCCGCGCCCGGCTGCAGCCTGCCGGGGCGGCGCCCGACGACGGCGAACTGGCGGCGGCATCGGCGAAGCATCTCGCGGAAAAGCGCCCGGCCGAGGCGTTGTTCGCCGCGCAGGCCATGAGCCAGAACGAACCGCGCAGGCAGGAGGCGTTGAAGCGCATCTTCGACGGCGCGCTCGCCGAGGGCGACGAGGCAACGGCGCTGCGGGCGGCGAAATCCATGGACGGCGACAAGGCGCAGGACGACGCTGTCGCGCGCATCGTGAGCCTCATGCTCGACAGGGATGCGCCGCTGCGCGCCGCCGACATCGCCGCGCTGACAGTGCGCCCGGGAGCGCGCGCCAGCACGGCCGCCGCCATCGCGCGGAAGCTGAACGAGCTGGGATACCGGGACGCCGGCCTCGGCGTGCTCGCGGCAACGCGCGTTCCCGCGCAGGAAACGAAGGCGGCGGCGGCGCTGGCCGTCGCGTTCGCCGACTTCTCGCGCTTCGACGAGGCGAGGGCGCTCTCGGAGACCATCGACAACGCGGACGACCGCTCCTACGCCTTCTCACGCCTGGCGCGGCGCCTCGCGGAGGCCGGCGACATCGGTGAGGCCCGCGGGATGCTGGACCTGGCGACGCGCCCGCAGGACGCCTCCTTCGCCCGCGCCGGCATCGCCCGTGCCCTCGCGAAGACGGGCGATATAGGCGGCGCCACGGCGCTCCTCGATCCCGTTTTCACTGACGAAGACCGCGTGCGCGTCAGCGAGGCCATCGGCCGCGCCCTTGCGAATGCCGGCCGGTTCGGCGAGGCGGGGGAGGTCGCGGCAGCTATCCCGGACGCGGCCGCACGTGCCCGCACCTTCGCGGCACTCGCCGCGCGGCTCGGCGAGGCAAACCGGGACGGCGCGATCCACGCCCTCGAACTGGCGCTTGACAGCCTCGGCGACAGCCCGGCCCCGCAGGAGCGCGCCGATATCGCCGTGGCCTTCGCCGGCGTCGGCGAGCAAGCGCGCGCCAACGCGATATTGCAGGGCGTCACGGACGGTCAGGCCCGCAGCGAGGCGCATGCCCGCATCGCCCGCAGGCTGCTCGGAAAGGGGGCGCTGGATGCAGCACGCGCGCAGGCCGCGCTCGCGCCGCTCCCTGCCGTTCGTGACGCGGTCCTCGCCGAGACGGCCGTCGCCGCCCACGAGAAGGACGGCGATCTCGAACGCTTCGTCGCCGAGGTGCGTACCCTTGCCTATCGCCCGCGCGTGGCGGCGATGCGCCAGGTGGCGGAACGGCGCGCCGGCGCGCTCGACCGCTTCGGCTGGCTGGACAAGACGCCGGCCGAGCCGCTCAAGGCCGCCTCCCGCGCCTACCGGCCGCGCGACATCCGCTTCGTGTCCGGCGGGCATGTGGTGCGGGCGCCGGCGCCTGTCACGGCGATCGCCCATGACATCCGCATGCCCGACATCGCCGCGCTGAACGCTGCGAGCCAGCGCGCGGCCGTGCCCTATCCGGGCGGCGGCAGCGCCCGCGCCGCCAGCATACGCTTCAGCCCGCTCGACCCCGACGCCCTCGGGGGCATCGGCGGGCAGCAGGCCGACGCGCCGGCGAATACCGCCTGGCCCTTTTATCTCGCGGTCGAATCCGGCACGCTCACGCTGGGGCAGATCGCACGCGATCTGCCGGAAGCGAGTGCCCGCGACATGCTGCGCATCACCGGCGACCGCGTGCTGGTCCGCGCGCCGGTGGTCGTGCTGCCCGGCGCGACGCTGGTCATGTCGGGCGCGGAATTCGCCCGGTACCGCCTCAGCGCCGACGCGGGCGCCTTCATCGCGGTCGCGGGCCGGCTCATCGTGCAGGATGCGGAGATCGCCAGCCACGACGAGGCGACCGGTGAGCCCATCGCCGCGACGGGCGACAACCGCGCCCGTTTCCGCCCCTACATCACGGCATGGGGCGGCGGCGACATCCGCATCGCCGGCAGCCGCCTCGCGATGCTGGGCTACGATCAGGGCAGGACGGCCGGGCTGTCGTTCGCGGGCGGCCCGGCCGCATCCACCGGCCGGATCGTCGACAACAGTTTCGAGAACCTGCGCTACGGTCTCTACAGCCGCGAGGCCGGGGGCATGGACGTCGTCGGCAACGAGTTCCGCGACAGCGCCGCCTACGGCGTCAACCCCCACGACGGTTCTCGCGGCATGCTGCTGGCCTTCAACACCGCCCACGGCACGCAGGAAAAGCACGGTATTTTCGTGTCCCGCGATGTGCGCGACACGCTCGTCGTCGGCAACGTCGCCCTCGCCAACGCAGGGTCCGGAATCGTGCTCGAACGCGCCAGCAGGGACAACGTCATCGTGGCGAATTCGGCGCTGCGCAACGCGGGCGACGGCCTCGCCATCTATGAGAGCGGCTGCAACCTCGCGGTGGCGAACGACATCTCCGGCAACCGCCGGGCCGGCGTGCGGGTGCGCAACAGCAGCTTCGTCGGCCTCTACGACAACCGCATCGCCGACAACAAGGACAGTGGCGCGCGCATCTATGCCGCGGCCCCGCGCTCCGTGCCGGACGGCGACAGCGAGGCGGGCGACGTCCAGCCGGTGTCGACGGCGGCGCTCACGGGCAATGCCTTCATCGCCAACCGCAGCGCCATCGATGTCACCGACGTTTCCGAACTGATCCTCGACGGCAACCGGTTCGAGGGCCAGCGTGGACGCATCTTCACGGGCGACCTGTTGCCGCTCACGCCCTTCCTGCTCCAGATCGGCGACAGGTCGGACATGCTCGTCAGCCGCGTCTGCCAGCCGCCGCGCCCCTCCGCCACCTGCCGCTTCGGTGCATGGCCGCAGGCGGAGGAGCCGGTGCCAGCCTGCACGGACGCGAGCACCGCGAAAGGATCGCGCGATGGCTAGGATCCTGCTTCTGATTGCCGGCCTGCTCCTGTTTCCCGGCGCGGGCGCCGCCCAACAGGCGCGCTGGAACGGCCTGTTCGACGTGGCGGCAAGGTCGGCCGAGCTGAAGACGCCGAAATTCGCGGAGTTCCGCCGGTTCTGCCTCGCCATTCCGGTCGATACCGGCTGGCCCACGCTGCAGCCGGTCGCCGGGCTTTCCGCGACGGAGGGCTATGGCAGCGACCGGTCGGCGGAAGATTTTTCGTGGGCGGTGATGGTGCTGTCCGGCCGTTCGCTCGCCGGCGACGCCCGCGCCACGGCCATGCTGCGGGATTTGATGCGCAAATGGGCAGCCAGCGGCGCCTTCAACGACACGCAGACCGTCCACGACGCCTACTATTCGTTGAAGCGCCAGCTCCTGCCGCTGACCGTCGCCTATGCGATCCTGCTGCCCTCGCTCGATGCGGCGGACGCGGATCTGCTGCGCGGATGGCTCGATCCGCTGGTGAGGCGCGTCGACAGGCTGTTCGACGGCGAGGTCGACCGCAACAACCACCGCATCCTCGCCGACAGCGTGCTGGCGGCATGGGGCGCGATCATCGACGACCGGCAACTCCTGGACAAGGGCATCGTGCGCTACGCGGCCACCCTCGACGATGCCCGCGCCGACGGCACGCTGCCGCTTGAGGCGCGCAGGGGTGCGCGGGCGCTGTGGTATCAGCGCCAGACTCTCTCCAGCCTCACGGTCATCGCTGAAGCCGCGCGCGGGCGGGGCCTGAACCTCTATGAAAGCGCCTCCGCCGAAGGGCGCGGCTTCGCGGCGCTCGCAGGGGGGCTGCTGAACGGCCTGTCCGCGCCGCTGACGGTGGTCGCCTACAGCGCCGAAAACTACATCCCCGGGCCGGAGAACGACTATCTCAAGCCGGATCTCGGCTTTCTCACGAGGCGCGGCCATGGCCGCCACTACATGGCCTGGCTGGAGGCCGTCGTGAACCGCGCGGACGTAAATCCTGCGGATATGGACGGGGCCGACGAGGACCTGTCCACCGCGCGGCTGCGCGGCCTGTTCGAGCGCCGCATCGCCCGCGAGCGGCCGCTCGTCGACGAGTTCATCGGCGGCAACGCCACCTGCTTCTGGGGGCGACCATGATCCGCGCCTGCCTTTTCATCCTGAGCCTGATACTCGCCCTGCCGCACGGCGTGGCCATTGCCGGCGATGCGGCGCTTGCGGAGCGTTATGCCGCCGAGCGGCAGACCGTGGAACGCCTGTCGGCGAGCAATGCGGCCGCCGACAGGCGCCAGCTGGGCGCGATGCTGCTCGCGGGGCTGATGACCGGACCGGACAACCCGCTGCGCCGCCCGGACCGCGAGGCCGCGAAGGCGGCCTACGGCGCCGCCTTCGCGCGCGGCGACCGCACCGCCGAAACGGCGGTCGCGCTGGCGCGGCTGCGGCTGGCCGCGTCGGGGCCGGGCTTCCGCGAGCTTGAGGGACTGCTGCGCAGGCTCATGTTTCAGGGCAACGGCGAGGCCGCCCACGTGCTGGCGCTCGCCGCCGGTCAGGGTGCGGGGCACGATCCGGGCGAAGCGCGCCAGCTGCTGGAATCGGCGGCGGTGATGGGCAGCGTCGGGGCGCTGACCGACCTTGCGGAAAGCGGCGAGAAGGCGGCGCTGCCGCCCCTGCGGGCGCGGGCGGAGGCCGGCTCGCCGCGCGCCATGCTGGCACTCGCCAACATCCATCGCGAGGGCAGGCTCGTCCCCGCCGATCCGATTGCGGCGCTGGACTGGCTGCACCGCGCGGCGGAGGCCGGCAGCTTGCCGGCCATGGTTCGCTACGCCGGGCATCTGCAGCGCGGCGAGAACGTCGCTACCGATCCGGCGCGGGCACTGGACATGCTGCGGAAGGCGGCGGACGCCGGCAGCGTCGATGCCGCGCTCGCCCTCGGCCGCACGGCGCAGACGGACGAGAAACGCCTGTGGCTGGCGCGCGCCGCAGAGGCGGGCAACAGCCGCGCGGGGCTCGAACTGCACACGCTCGACCTCGCCGCCGCGCTCGCCTTCCGGGGCGATACGGCGGAACGTCAGGCACGCATAGGGCGGGCGCTGGAGCCGATCGCCGCCGATCCCGAGGCGCTGACGAAACTCGCCGGCCGCGCGCTGGACAGGGAAGCCGCGCCGCAGGTCGCGCCCGTGCTGCTGCCCCTGCTGCGCGACGCGGCGCTGACCGGCAACGTCAGCGCCGGGCTGGCCCTCGATGCGTGGCTGCGCGCCGCGCGACAGGTGCTGCCGGCGGATGTCGCCGGTGCGCTCGCGGACGCCTTGCGCCGGGCGGAAGCCACGGACCCGCGCGCCGGCCTCGCGCTGGCCGCGCTGTCGCTCGACGGCCGCCTGGGCGAAGCGGTGGGGACGGGGGAGGCGGTCGAGCGGCTGTTCGCTGCCGCCGACAACGGCATCGGCGAGGCGATGCTGCGCATCGCGCGCATGTATGCCCATGGCAGCCTCCCGAATCGCAGCCCGTTGTTCGCCAGACGCTGGTACGAGACGGCCGCTGCCGCCGGCGTCGACGCGGCGTCATGGGAACTGGCCGCCTTGCGCATGCGCGACAGCGATCCCGCCGGGCGCGCGGCGGCCGAACGCTTCTACCTGAAAAAGCTCGATGAGGGCGACATGCGCGCCGCGCTGGCGCTCGTCGCCCGGGCGCTGAAATCGGGCCCGGCCGAGCCACGCCTGCTGGCGCGGGCGCGGGAGACCGCGAAGCGGCCGGCGGATTTCGTCGCGCTCGCCAGAACGCTGGCCGCTACAGGCCGCGACGGCGACCTTGCCGAAGCCCGGCGGGTGCTCGCGCAGGCGCTCGCCGCAGGGCCCGATCCCGAGGCGCAGGCACTCTACGGTCTGGTGCTGACGCGCGGCGACACGGCGGGACCCGAGCGCCGGGAAGGGCTGGCGCTGCTGGAGCGGGAGGCGGCTGCTGGCTCCCGGCCCGCCCGGCTGGCGCTCGCTTCCGCGTTGCTGTCCTCCGGCACGTTCGCCGCGCGCCACGCCGAAGCAGTCGGCCTGCTCGACGCCATCCTCGCCGACGAACCGCACGACGTTCCGGCACGGCTGCTGCTGGCGCGCGCCTATTTCAACGGCCGGGGCGTCACGCGGGACACGGCGCGGGGCGCGGAGATCGTCGCCGCCGTCCGCGCGGAGGGCGCATACGACCGGCCCGGCGCAACGCTGCTGGAGGCGGAGTGGCTCGCCGCCGCGCCGACGCAGGCCGATGCCGGGGCCGATCCCGCCGCGATGCTGGAGGCGCAGGCAGATCGCGGCTCCGTGCAGGCACGCACCGCGCTTGGCCTCGGCTACCTCGCGGGCCTCGGCGGCCCGCTCGATCCGGATCGGGCCGCGGTCCATCTGTCCGAGGCGGCGGCGAACGGCGACCGGGACGCCATGGCGGCATTCGGCCATCTGCTCGTCAACGGCCACGGCATCCGGACGTCGCGGGCAGAGGGCCAGAAGTGGCTGACGCGCGCGGCCGACGCAGGCAACCTGGCGGCGGTCGACGACCTGTCGCGTGCCGCCGGCAGCGGGACGGACAAGGCCGTCGGCGCGCGGGTGGCGGCATGGCTGCGCCGCGCCGCCGAACGTGGCCACGCCGATGCCGCCTTCCAGATCGGCACGGCCTATCTGAAGGGCGCCGGCGTCGGGCAGAACGACACGGAGGCGGCGCGGTGGCTCGAACAGGCCGCCGGCGCGGGCAACCAGCGTGCCGCGCGCATGCTGAAGACGCTCGCGCCCGCCGCTGACGAACAGCAGCAGGCGTCGAAAGCGGCGGCCGCATCGGGAGGATCGAGATGAACGCCACAGCGCCTTTCTCCGGAGGCGGGATACGCCTTCTCGTGCTGGCGGCGGCCGGCGCGGCCCTGTTCGCCGGAGTGCCGGCGCCACGCGCCCAGCAGGCCGAGCCGCGGGAGACGACGGCCAGCGCGCAGGCCTTTCTGCGCACGCCGCCGAAACGCGACTACGCCAAGGTCTGCCGCAAGATTCCGCGCCCGCAGCCGCCAGCCGTGGACTGGACGAAGTGGGACGGCCGGGACACCACGGTCCCGCCGGAGCGCATGCTGGCGGACGCCGGCCGCTACGCGGCGGGCGGCGCCGACGTGGCGCGCGACAGGGCGCTCGCGCGGCGCATGCTCGACCATCTCGCGGCCCGCTCGACGGCGGCAACGCCGGAGGCCAAGCGGCAACTGGCGCTCTCGCTCACCGATCCGGCGGCCGGCCCGGTAGACCTGAAGCGCGCGGAGACGCTGCTGCAGGAAGCATCGGCCGCGCTGCGGACAGGCGCGGCGCTCACGCTCGGCAGGCTCTACCGCACCGGCGCGCTGCCGGCGCCCGATCCCGATGCGGCGGCGCGCTATCTCGGCATCGCCGCGAGCCAGGGCGACCCCGCCGCCGCGCTCCAGCTCGCCGCGCTGTACGCAACGCCCGGAGCCGCGCAGCCCTTCGACAACGCCGCCCGGCATTTCCTCACGCTCGCCGTCATCGGCGTGCAAACGGCGCTGGCTGGCGGCGACTGCTCGGTGCTCACCGACGTCGGCGACTTCCTCCTCGGCGTGGAGGGCGACGCGGGCGCGGCGGCGGCGGCGAGGTGGTACGAGGTCGGTGCCGGCGTTGGCGACGCCGACGCGGCGGCAAGGCTCGCCAGCCTCCACGAAACGGGACGCGGCTTGCCGAAGGATACGGCGAAGGCGCTCGAACTCTGGGAACTCGCGGCCCGGCAGGGCTCCGTGCGCGCCATGACGGCCGCCGCGCGCCTCCATCTCGCGGCGGGGCGGGACACCCCGTCGGCGCAGCAACTTCTCTCCCGCGCCGTGCTCGCTCAGGAACCGGACGCGCTGCTGCTGGCGGTGCGCTACCATCGCGGTGACTTCACCGGCAAGGCCGATCCCGTGGCGCTGGCCGCCAGTCTCGACAATGCGGCCGCCGCGCCCTCGCCGGCCGTGGAAGCGCTCTCGGCGCAGGCCTTCGCCTACCGCACCGGACGGGGCGTGACGGCCGATGAGGCTCGCGCCGGGGCGATCTACGAACGCCTCGGGGCGATGGGCTCCCCGGAGGCGGACGTCGCCTATGCGGATTATCTGCTCGACCAGGGCCTCGACCTGCGGGAAGCCGCCGCGCGCCTCACCCGCGCGGCCGGGGCCGGACAACCGGCGGCGCTTTACACGCTCTCAGAAATCGGGCGCTGCGTGCCCGGCGCGGCTTCGCCGGAGGAGGCAGCTTCCCTGCTGGCACGCGCCGCGGACGCGGGCAACGCCGCCGCCCTGCGCCGCCTTGCCCGCTCCGCCGCCGACGCCGGAGACGGCGCGGCGGCGCGCGGCTGGCTCGACAAGGCCGCCGCGCTTGGCGACCGCCGCGCCATGGTCGAACTGGCAGTGCTGATCGACGGTGGTGTCGCGCAGGAGGAGGAGGCCGTGCGGTTTGCCGCACGCGCCGCCGCCCCCGGCGACGGCGTGGTCCCCGGCCGGCTGGCGCTGGCCGATGCCTATTTCGCCGCGCGGCTGCCGTCGAAGCCCGGCGATGGCGACAGACTGCTGGCGACGGTGGCGGAAAGCGGCAACGGCGACGTCGACCTGCGGCTGGCGAAACGCCTGCTCGCGCACACGCCTGTCGACGACGCCGCGCGTGCGCAGGCGATCGGCCGCCTCGCCGCCGCAGCAGGCGCAGGCAACGGCGAGGCCATGCTGGCGCTCTACCGTCTGGGCGAGGGCGTCGCGGACAAGACAGGCGTGCCGGCCGGAGAATGGCTGCTGCGCGCCGCCGAACGCGGCGAGGCGGATGCGCTCGCGGCCCTGCCCGACGACGAGGCGGCGGTGCGGCGCGTGCTCGCCGGTGTGGGACAGCGCATCGTCTGCGATCCCCGCGCGCTGGCGCTCGCCGCAGGCCTCTACGCGCGGTTCCCGGATGGCGGCGCGGCACGTGCCGAAGCACTGCTGCGGCAGGCCGAGCGGATCGCCGCCGAGCGGCCCAGGCAACTCTTCGGCCTCGGCGAACTCTACGCCTCGGGCGCCGCCACCGGCGCTCCCGACACGGCCCGTGCCATCCGCCTGTTCGAGCGCGCGGCTGCGGCCGGGCACCCGAAGGCGGCGACGCTGCTCGGCGATCTCCATGCGAACCAACATGGCGCGGAAGCGGCGAAATGGTACCGCCTCGGCGCGCTGGCCGGCCAGCCGGCCGCCGTGCGCGGTCTCGTGGTGCTCGCGGGGCGGGATGCGTCCGATGCATCGGAAACGGCGCTTGCCGCGCTCCGTGAGGCAGCGGGCAACGGCGTTCCCTCCGCGCTCAACGCCTATGGCACGCTGCTTCTCACGCTGCAGCCGGAGCGGGGGCAAGAGGGTGTCGCCCTGCTGACGCAGGCGGCGGAAACGGGCGATGTCACGGCCATGAAATCCCTCGCCCGGCTTTACGCGGCCGGGCTCAACGGCGGCCGGGTCTCGGCGGACGAGGCTACTCGCTGGACGCGCCGGGCGGCGGAGGCGGGCGATCCGGAAGCGATGTACCAGTATGGACTGGCGCTCGATCTCGGCTTCGGCGTCAAGGCAGACCGGCAGTCCGCGATGCGATGGCAGAAGAGGGCGCACGACAATGGCTATATCCGATAAGGTCCGCGCCGCCTTCTTCGCGGCGGCGCTGCTCGCCGTCGCCGCAACCCCCGCCGCTGCCGCGCCGCGTTTCGACAGTCTTGTGAGCGCCGCCCTCGACGGCGACCGCGAGGCGCTCCGGGCCGCCGCCAAGCTGATCGCCGCGCGCGGGCCGCAGCCATTCAAGGGCGCGGCCCAGTTGCGGCCGCTGTTGCGCCGCGAGGCGCTGAACGGCTCCAGCGCCTCGGCGACCGCCTATGCCATTCTGTTGCAGCACGGCATCGGCGGCGAGGCGAACCCCGGCGAGGCGCCGCAATGGTATGCGCGCGGGGCGCAAGCGGGTAACGTCAAGTCCGTGAAAGGCGCGGCCGTCGCCTACGCGCTGGGCTGGGGGGTGCGGCGCGACACGGACAGGGCGCTGCGCCTGCTCGCCGGCCTCCCGCGCGAGGAGCGGGCCAGGGAGATGCTGAAGATCGCCCGCGCGCTCCTGTCCCCCGGCCGGGAAGAACCGGAAGCGGCGAGGCAATGGCTCGGCCGCGCCGCCGTGCTCGGCACATCCGCCACGGTGGCCGCCGCCGGCCTGCATGCCGGCCTCGCCGCCCCCGGCGACCCTGAAGAGGGCAAGACGCTGCGCCGCTGGCTGCAGCCCCTCATCGCGCGCGGCGACACGGACGCCAGCATCGTCCTCGCCCGGCATCTTCTCGCACAGCCGGACACGCACGACCGCCTCGAAGCCATCGACCTGCTCCTCAAGGCGGCCGGGACGGGCGACCGGCGCGGTATCGAGGCGCTGTCGAAGCTTTCGGGCGGCGGGCAGAACGATGTGGCGGGGGACGGCACGATCCTGCAATTCCTGGAGGAAAAGGCGCTCGCGGGCTCCAACCCGGCGCGCGTCAGCCTGGGCGAAATCTATGCCTTCAGGGCGGGGGCAGAGGAGGGCGCACAGCAGAAGGCGCAGCGCTTCCTCACGCTCGCGGCGCGGGACGGCGACGCCGTCGCTCAATACAGGCTGGGCATGCTGCTGCTGACGGGCGCGCGGACGGAGGGCGACACCGAACTCGCCCGCGCCTATCTGTCGCTCGCCGCCGCACAGGGAAACGCGCCCGCGGCATTGGCCGCCGCCCGGTTCGGCGGCATGTCGCGGGCTGAGGCCGACACCGTCATCGGGCGCGCAGCCGTGACCGATGCGGAGACCGAAGGGCGTAAATAAAGTGCCCCCGACTGGCTGTTCCTAAACATAGATTATTATGCGCACGCGATCATTTGCCTAGAATTCGCCGTTAAAAAACGTGCGCGGCAATTTCTGTCACCGGCAAATACGCGCGCTGCAGCGGTTTACGACCCCAGACGCCCGCACAGGGCTTGATAGAGGACCGGGATGACTTTTCGCTGAATGTCCATCCCGGTCGGTCCATTTGAGCAAGCACAATCCTTTCCGGAAAGCACCTTCCGGCATCTGCTCTAGCGCGGAGACGTTCCATGGAGTACAATGTTCTTGATTTCGGCGCCAAAGGCGACGGCGTAACCGATGACAGCGCAGCCATTCAGGCGGCCATCGACGCGGCCCATGCCGCCGGCGGCGGCACGGTCATCATTCCCGCGGGCATCTACATCGTGAGCGGCGACCATTCCAACCCCTCCGCCGGCGCGGTGGAGGTGCGGTCGAACGTGAGTCTGGTCGGCGCGGGCATGGGCGAGACCGTGCTCAAGCTCGCGGACAATTTCAACGACCGCATCAACGGCATTCTGCGCACCCCGGTCAACGAGAGCGCGGAGAACATCCTGATCAAGAATCTGACCATTGACGGCAACCGCGCCAACAATCTGGGCCATCAGGCCGGCATCATCACCGGCGTGAAGACGAACGCCGACGGGCGCGTGCACCAGAATATCGTGATCGACAGCGTCGAGGCGATGAACTGCACCGCCTATGGCATCAATCCGCACGAGATCACCTACAATCTCATTGTCCGGAACTCGGTGTCGCACGGCAACCACCTCGACGGCTTCGTCGCCGACTATGTCGAGGGCGGCCTCTACGAGAACAACATCTCCTACGGCAACGACCGCCACGGCTTCAACGCCACCACCAGCTCCAACGATGTGCTGTTCCTGAACAACATCTCGTACGGCAACGGTCTCGGCGCGACGGGCGGCACCGGCATCGTCATCCAGCGCGGCGATGTCTTCGACGGCGCCCCCGACATCGTCTGGCCGACCAACATCACGATCCAGGGCGGGGAATACTACGGCAACTCCCGCGAAGGCGTCCTGATCAAGCTCTCCGACGACGTCACGGTGACCGGCGTCAACATTCACGACAACGCCCGCGCCGGCGTGCGCGTGGAAGGCTCGACCGATACGCTGATCGAGAACAACATCATCCACAACAACGGCGTCGAGACGCCCGGCGCCTACGACGCCATCAACATCCGCGTGCGCGACGACACCGAACCGGGCCATACCGGCAACATCTACCGGTCGACCAATACGCGGATCATCGACAACGTCATCACCTCGAACGGCGCCACCCGGTATGGCATCCGCGAGGAAATCTCGAACTCGACCATCGCCAGCCCGTCGCATACGTCGGTCTCCGGCAACACGATCACGAACATGACGGCCGGGGACTACTACATTCCCGCGACCAGTGCGACCGAAGGCGACGACTTCCTGCCGGGCACCTCGGGCGCCGACAGCTTCGCGGGACTCGGCGGCAACGACGTTTACGTCGTCAACCACTCGGGTGACGTGGTGACCGAGCTTCCCAACAAGGGCATCGACACGGTGATCTCGCACCTGGCGGGCGTGTATACGCTGACGGCGAATGTCGAGAACCTGATCATCGGTGCCGGCAGCTTCAACGGCAACGGCAACGACCTCGACAACACCATCACCGGCAACGACAGCGCCAACCTCCTGAAGGGGAACGGCGGCAACGACATCCTGGACGGCAAGGCCGGTGACGACACGCTGCAGGGCGGCGCGGGCAACGACACGCTGATCGGCGGAACCGGGGCAGACAGGATGGAAGGCGGCGCGGGCGACGACGTCTACGATGTCGACAACGCCGGGGACGTCGTCGTCGAGAAGACCGGCGAAGGCTACGACACGGTCTACTCATCCGTGAGCTACGTGCTGCCCACGCAGGTGGAAAAGCTCGTGCTGAAGGGCACGGCCAACCTCAACGCCACCGGCAACAGCGGCACCAACCATCTGGTCGGCAACACGGGCAACAACGTCCTCGACGGCGGTGCCGGCGCCGACACGCTGGAGGGGGGCGCCGGCAACGACACCTACATCGTCGACCATTCCGGCGATGTGGTGATCGAAAACGCGAACAGCGGCATCGACACGGTGGTTTCCAACCGGAGCTACACGCTGGGCGCGCATGTCGAGAACCTGCTGCTGCAGGGCGGCGACATCGACGGCACCGGCAACGCCCTCGCGAACTTCATCGGCGGCGGCAGCGGCAAGAACATCCTGCGCGGCGGTGCCGGCGACGACATCCTCGACGGCGGCGCGGGCGTCGACCGGCTCTGGGGCGGCGAGGGCAACGACGTGTTCATCCTGCGCAAGGGCGAGATCGCGGGCGATATCATCGAGGACTTCGTCGGCAACGGCGTCGGGGTCGGCGACCGTATCGTGCTCTCCGGCTTCAGCAGCGGAGCGACGCTCACCAATGTCGGCGGCAATTCCTGGAAGGTGACGGACGGCGCGCACACGGAAGTCTTCAGCATCAAGACGCCTGCCGGCGAGGTGGCCTTTGACAAGAACTGCGACGCTGTTTTCGAGAACCTGCCCGCGCTGACCGCCGGCAACCTCTCCGATATCAGCAGCATTATCGCCTCCCTCGGCACCGCCCCGTCGACATTCGCCAGCGTGGCGGCGGCAACCGCCGTCGAGACGGAAACGAACACGGTGCAGCGCGACGGCGGCCTCATCGACGGGCCGGCACGCGGCAAGGCTACCGCGGCGGTATCCGGCTCGAACACTTCCGGCTCAAGCACTTGGGGACATGATACGGATCAGGAGAGCACGATGCTCGGCGTGCGGCCCCTGTCCGTCTTCGACGACTTCTTCCCCGGGTAAGGGCACGGATCCCGGCCGACCTGTCCGGCTGGTGCCGTCATGCGCCGGCCGGATGGCCCTGCGGCTGTTCCTGCGCCGGGGCGGCCGGTTGCGGGCCGGCCTGTGCCGCGAAGTTCCGCAGATCGTCCTCGACCAGCGTCTCCTTGTCCAGCAGCATGCGGGCGGAGCGTTCCAGCACGTCGCGCCGCCGGGTGAGCAGCGCGACCGCGCGCGCGAACATCTCGTCCACGATGCGGCGCACCTCCTCGTCGATGGAGGTCGCCGTCTCGTCGGAGTAGGTGCGCTCCGGCGGGCCATAGTAGGGCTGGTCGGTCGCCATCAGCGAGCGCCTGTCCTTCTCCAGCGCGACATGGCCGAGCTTTTCCGTCATGCCGTAGCGGGTCACGATGGCGCGGGCGATGTCCGTGACCTTGACGAGGTCGTCCGCCGCGCCGGTCGACAGGTGGTGGAAGATGATCCACTCGGCGGCGCGCCCGCCGAGCAGCACCGCCATCTTGTTCTCCAGCTCGTCGAGCGTCATCAGGAAGCGGTCTTCCGTGGGCCGCTGGATCGTGTAGCCCAGCGCGCCGACGCCGCGCGGTATGATCGAGACCTTGTGAACCGTGTCGGAGCCGGGCAGCGCCATGGCGACGAGCGCGTGGCCCATCTCGTGATAAGCGACGATCTCGCGCTCCTTCGGGTTCAGCAGGCGGTTGCGCTTCTCCAGCCCGGCGACGATGCGCTCGATGGCGTTGTTGAAGTCCTCCATCGTCACGGCGTCGGCCTTGCGGCGGGTGGCGAGCAGCGCCGCCTCGTTGACGAGGTTGGCAAGGTCCGCGCCGGTGAAGCCGGGCGTCAGGGCCGCGATCTGCTCGGGCGACACATCGGTGGCGAGCTTCGCCTTCTTCAGATGGACGTTGAGGATCTGGATGCGGCCGATCTTGTCCGGCCTGTCGACGAGCACCTGGCGATCGAAACGACCGGCGCGCAGCAGCGCCGGGTCGAGGATTTCCGGCCGGTTGGTCGCCGCCAGCAGCACGAGCCCCGCAGAGGGGTCGAAGCCGTCGAGTTCGACCAGAAGCTGGTTCAGCGTCTGCTCCTTCTCGTCGTTGCCGCCCGACAGCGGGCCGATGCCGCGCGCGCGGCCGAGGGCGTCGAGTTCATCGATGAAGATGATGGCCGGCGCCCTCGCGCGCGCCTGCTCGAACAGGTCGCGCACGCGCGCCGCGCCCACGCCGACGAACATCTCGACGAATTCCGAACCGGAGATGGAAAAGAACGGCACGCCCGCCTCGCCGGCGACGGCACGCGCGAGCAGCGTCTTGCCGGTGCCGGGCGGGCCGACGAGCAGGATGCCTTTCGGCATGCGCCCGCCGAGCCGGCCATAGCCTTTCGGGTCCTTGAGGAAGTCGACGATCTCCTTGAGTTCGTCCTTGGCCTCGTCGACGCCCGCGACATCGGCGAAGGTGACGCCGGTGTTGGACTGGACGTAGATGCGCGCTTTCGACTTGCCGATCTGCATCAACCCGCCGCCGACGTCGCCCGCCCCCATGCGCCGCAGCACGAACATCCACACGGCGACGAGCAGCAGGACGGGGACGATCCACGACAGGAGATCGCGCAGGAAGGTGCTCTCGATCCGGCCCGTGACGACGACGCCGTGCGCCTGCAGCGCCTGCGCGAAATCGGGCTCGACGCGCGTCGTGACGAACATCGGCCGGCCGTCGACTGGCTCCTTGAACTGGCCCTGGATGAAGCGGTCCGAAACCGCGACCTCGGCTATCTTGCCCTCGGAGAGATAGGTCTCGAACTGGCTGTAGGGGATTTCGGCGACCTGCGTGGCCGTGGCGAAGAAATACTGGAACACCATCAGCACGACGAAAGCCGCCAACCAGTACCAGAGGTGGAATTGCGTTTTCCCGTTCATCTGCATCGCCATAACGATTCCTCCCGGTCGCTTCCGATCATCGGCGGCGCGCGCCTCCCGTCAAGGACGGAAACGGGCGGCCCGGAACATTTTCGCGATACATTATTGCAAGATGTTGAAATGAATTGGTGGGCCAGGAGGGACTCGAACCCCCAACCAGACCGTTATGAGCGGTCGGCTCTAACCATTGAGCTACTGGCCCGCGCCGGGCGCCGTTCCCGGTGTTCCGATGGCGCGAGGCGAAGGATATCCGGAAACGGCGGCGCGCGCCGCCCCTTCGCCGGGTAATACGACAGGTTTTTGTCACAATGCCCGGACGAGCGCAAGGCTCAAGCGCGGGGCTGTTGACGAGCCTCGCGGAAACCGGGTGACCCCGGCGCCGGCTCTCTCGATTTTCCCGCGCCGCGCGAAGGGGCCGCCAATCGCGACTCCGCTTTGTTTGAATTTCATGTTAAGGGAGCATCCGCGTCACACTTTCCGGTGAAGAAAACGTCGTCGATGGCCGTCATTCGTGACGATGCCGAGGGGGCGGATTTCTTCTGCGAAGGAGCGGCGCGGGCGCATCGACGGCGATGGGCCGTCCTTTGTTCTGGTTGCATTTTCAGGGATCGCCCGTTCTCATGTCCGCTGTTCCTCCCCGTCTCGCCCTCGCCGGAATAACGAAGCGGTTCGGCGCGGTGGTGGCGAACGACGACATATCCTTCTCCGTCGCCCCCGGCGAGATACACGCGCTCGTGGGAGAGAACGGCGCGGGCAAGAGCACGCTGGTGAAGATCATCTACGGCCTGCTGCGGCCGGACGCCGGGGTGATTCGCTGGAACGGGGAGACCGTCGCCCCGACGGACCCGCACGCCGCGCGCCGGCTCGGCATCGGCATGGTGTTCCAGCATTTCTCGCTGTTCGATGCCTTCACGGTGGCGGAAAACATCGCGCTCGGCCTCGACGCCGCCGGAGACCGGCGCGCGCTCGCGGCACGCATCGCCTCCGTGTCCGCGAGCTACGGCCTGCCGCTCGAACCCGGCCGTGCGGTCGGCACGCTCTCGATGGGCGAGCGCCAGCGTGTCGAGATCGTGCGCTGCCTGCTGCAGAACCCGCGGCTGCTGGTGATGGACGAGCCGACGTCCGTCCTTACCCCGCAGGAGGCGGAGGTGCTGTTCGCCACCCTGCGTCGGCTCGCGGCGGAAGGCTGCTCCATTCTCTACATCAGCCACAAGCTGGACGAAATCCGCGCGCTCTGCCAGCGCGCCACCATCCTGCGCGCCGGGCGCGTGGTGGCGAATTGCAACCCCGCTGTCGAGACCGCCCGTTCCATGGCGGAGATGATGATCGGCAACGAGTTGCGCGTCACGAAACGCATGCCGTCCGACCGCGCGCCGGAGAAGCCCGCGCGCCTGTCCGTCAACGGTCTTGACCGGCCGGCGGAACGGGCGTTCGGCGTGGCGCTGCGGGACATCCGCTTTTCCGTCGGGCCGGGCGAAATCTTTGGCATCGCCGGTGTGGCGGGCAACGGACAGGGTGAGCTGATGGAGGCATTGTCCGGCGAGTGGCGGACGTCCGCCGCCGCCGCGATCGCCGTCGACGGTGCGCCGGTCGCCGACAGGGGGCCGCAGGCACGCCGCCTCGCCGGCCTTTATACCCTGCCGGAGGAGCGCAATGGCCATGCGGCCGTGCCGGGCATGAGCCTCGCCGCCAACACGCTGCTCTCGGCCCGCCATCATATGGGGCTCACGCGCGCGGGTGTTATCCGGCGCGATGCGGCGCGGCGGTTCGCGCAGCGGATCGTCTCCGCCTTCGACGTGCGCACCTTCGGTGTCGACGTGCCGGCATCCAGCCTGTCCGGCGGCAACCTGCAGAAGTTCGTGGTGGGGCGGGAGCTGCTGCAGAAGCCCGCCGTGCTCGTTGTGGCACAGCCCACCTGGGGCGTCGACGCCGGAGCCGCCGCAGCGATCCATATCGCGCTCGCCGACCTGGCGCGGGAAGGGGCCGCCATCGTGGTGATCTCGCAGGACCTCGACGAACTGCTGTCGCTGACCGACCGCATCGCCGTCATCAGCGGCGGGCGGCTGTCGCGCACGCTGCAAACCGCGCAGGTGACGGTGGACGAGATCGGCCTGCTGATGGGCGGCGCGGAGGGAGAAACGCGCGATGCGGCTTGAACTCGTGCGCCGGCCCGAAAGCCCGTGGTTCGGGATCGTGGCGCCGCTTCTGGCGGTGGCGCTCACGGTTGCCTCGGGCTTCGTGCTGTTTCTGGCGCTGGGGCTCGATCCCGTGGAGACGCTCTACCAGTTCATGCTCGCGCCGCTCACGACCTTCCAGAGCTTGACGGAACTCGGCGTGAAAGGCGCGCCGCTGGCACTGATCGCCACGGGGCTCGCCATCGGCTTCCGCGCCAATGTCTGGAACATCGGCGCGGAGGGGCAGCTCATCATCGGCGCCATCGCGGCGGGCGGTGTGGCGCTGGCGTTCTGGAACGAGGCTGGCTGGTGGATACTGCCGTTGATGCTGGCGGCCTCTGTCGCCGGCGGCATGGCATGGGCCGCAATCCCGGCCTTTCTCAAGACTCGCTTCGGCGTCAACGAAATCCTCACCAGCCTGATGCTGACCTACGTCGCCTCGCTGATCCTGCAGATGCTCGTCTTCGGGCCCTGGAAAGACCCGGACGGCTTCAACTACCCGCAGACGCGGCTGTTCTCGGAAGCGGCGCTGCTGCCCGTGCTGATCGAGGGCACGCGGCTGCATGCCGGGGCGCTCGTGGCGCTGCTGGCGGCGCTCGCGGCGTGGTTCGTGATGGCGCGGACGGTGACGGGCTTCGAGATCGCGGTCGTCGGCGACGCGCCGCAGGCAGCGCGCTTCGCGGGCTTCAGCACACGACGCACGGTGTGGCTGTCCTTCCTGGTGGGCGGCGGCGCCGCCGGCCTTGCCGGCGCGTTCGAGGCCGCCGGGCCCATAGGGCAGCTTGTGCCGGTGCTCACGCCCGGCTATGGCTTCACGGCCATCATCGTGGCCTTCCTCGGCCGCCTCAGCCCGCCCGGCATCGTCGCGGCGGCGGCGCTGATGGCCCTGACCTACATCGGCGGCGAGAACGCGCAGATCACCGCCGGCCTGCCGCAGGCGGCGACAGGCGTGTTCCAGGGCATGCTGCTGTTCTATCTGCTGGCGACCGACGGCCTGCTGCGCTTCCGCATCCGGCTCACCGGCGCGCGTTCCCCGCGGGCGGCGCAACCATGATCGACTTTCTCATCCCCGTCATGGCGGCGGCCATCAGCGCCGCGACGCCGCTGCTGCTCGCGGCGACCGGCGAACTCGTGGTGGAGCGCTCGGGCGTGCTCAATCTCGGCATCGAGGGCATGATGCTGATGGGGGCGATGGCCGGTTTCGCGGCGGCGCTGCTCACCGGCTCCCACCTCGCGGGCCTGCTGGCGGCGGCGCTGGCCGGGATGCTGATGGCGCTCGTCTTCGCCGTCCTCACGCTCTCGCTTTCCGCCAACCAGGTGGCTTCCGGGCTTGCGCTGACGATCTTCGGCATAGGCCTGTCGGCGCTGGTCGGCGCGCCTTACGTCGGCCAGCCGGTTCCGGCGCTGCCGAAGCTCGACATCGCCGGCCTTTCGGACCTTCCCGTCGCCGGCCCGCTGCTGTTCAGGCATGACGGGCTCGTCTATTTCTCGGTCGCTGCCGTCGCCGCGACGTGGTGGTTCCTGAACCGCACCCATGCCGGGCTGAAGCTGCGGGCCGTGGGGGAGTCGGCGCAAGCCGCGCACGCGCTGGGCCACCCGGTCATCGCCATCCGCTACGCGGCGAGCCTCTTCGGCGGCGCCATGGCCGGGCTCGCGGGCGCCTTCCTGTCGCTGTCCTACACGCCGATGTGGATGGAGGGCATGACAGCCGGGCGCGGCTGGATCGCGCTGGCGCTCGTGGTGTTCTCGGCGTGGAGGCCGTGGCGCGCGCTCGTCGGCGCCTATCTGTTCGGCGGCGTCGGCATCGTGCAGCTCCACGCGCAAGGCGCGTGGGGGCTGCCCTCGGAAATGTTCTCGATGCTGCCGTATGTCGCCACCGTCCTCGTGCTTACCGTCATTTCGGCCCGGTCGCAGGCAGGCGGGACGGGCTCGCGCGCACCGGCGGACCTCGGCAAGCCGTTCCGCGCATCGCGCTGAGGCAGCGGTGCCGCGGGCGGCGCACAAATTGCGGTCACCGCACATTTTGCCGTTCAAAGCAGACGCGAAAACCTATATGCATCAGCGCGATCGGTTTACGCTTCCCGAAGGAAACCAGATGTCGGAAATCACCTCGCTCCCCCTTTCCCGGCGCTCGCTGATCGTCGGTGCCGGTGCAACGGCGGCCATGCTGGCCGGAACCCGGACGGGCCTCGCCGCCGATCCGCTCAAGGTCGGCTTCGTCTACGTCGGCCCCATCGGCGACCACGGCTACAGCTACTCGCACGATCTCGGCCGCAAGGCGGTCGAGGCGGAGTTCGGCGACCGCGTCAAGGTCACCTTCGTCGAGAACGTCAACGAAGGTCCGGATTCCGAGCGCGTCATCCGCCAGCTCGCGACGGCGGGCAACGGCCTGATCTTCTCGACCTCCTTCGGCTTCATGCAGCCGACGATCCGCGTGGCGCGCCAGTTCCCCAAGGTCGTGTTCGAGCACGCCACCGGCTACATGCGCGCCGACAACGTCGGCATCTACAACGGCCGCTTCTATGAGGGGCGGGCGGTGCTCGGCACCATCGCCGGGCTCGTGTCGAAGACCGGCTCGGTCGGCTATGTCGCGTCGTTCCCGATTCCGGAAGTGATCATGGGCATCAACGCCTTCCTGCTCGCCGCGCGCAAGGTGCGGCCGGATCTCACCGTGAAGGTGATCTGGCTGAACTCGTGGTATGATCCCGGCAAGGAAGCCGATGCCGCCAAGGCGCTGATCGACGGCGGCGCCGACGTCATCGCCCAGCATGTCGACAGCCCCGCCGCCATGCAGGTGGCCGAGGCACGCGGCGCCTACGCCTTCGGGCAGGCGAGCGACATGTCGCGCTTCGCGCCGCGCGCGCACCTCACCGCCATTGTCTACGACTGGGCGCCCTACTACAAGGAGCGCGTCAAGCTGGTGCTGGACGGGGCGTGGAAGTCGGACGACACTTGGTGGGGCCTCAAGGAAGGGCTGATCAGGATGGCGCCCTACAACCCCTCCCTGCCGGAAGAAATCCGCAAGCAGGCCGATGCCGTCCGCGACGCGATCGCCGCCGGGACGCTACAGCCCTTCGCCGGCCCGGTGAAGGACCAGAAGGGTGCGGTGCGGATCGCCGCGGGCGAAACCATCAGCGACGCCGACCTGCTGAAGATGGACTGGCTCGTCGAGGGCGTGCAGAGCTGATACGGCGCTCCGCCGGAACTCCAAAAACGGCGGGCGGGCCTACACGGACCCCGCGTCCACGGCCCGCCAGCGCGTCAGCAGCGCGCGCAGCACGGCCGGCTTCAGCGGCTTGTGCAGCACGTGAACGCCGGCCGCCTCGGCGCGCTGCCGCACGGTCGGGGACCTGTCCGCCGTCAGCAGGATGGCGGACACCGGTCGGCGCAGCCGCTCCCGCAGCGCCGCGATGGCGGCAAGTCCGTCGCCCTGATCGAGGTGGTAATCGGCGATCAGCACATCCGGCGGCCGCGTGCAGCGCGCCAGCCGGTCGAGCGCCGTACCGACGCCGTCGGCCGTCACGATCGTGCAGCCCCAGCCGGTGAGCAGCTGGCGCATGCCGTCAATGATGGTGGGCTCGTTGTCGATGGCGAACACCGCGAGGTCCTCCAGGCCGGTCACCGGCGCGACCGGTAGTTGCGGCGCCGGCGTTTCCGGCGCGACGGGCTCCGTCAGCGGCACCGTCACCATGAATACCGTGCCCTTGCCCGGCTCCGAGCACAGCGACACCGGATGGGCGAGCACGCGGCTAATGCGCTCGACGATGGACAGGCCGAGCCCCAGCCCCCGCGCGATCTTCGCCCCCTGCTGTAGCCGCTGGAACTCACGGAACACCAGGTGCTGCTGGCTGGCCGGAATGCCGAGGCCGGTGTCCCAGACCTCGATGCGCAGACTGCTGCCGCGCCGGCGCGCGCCTATCAGCACACGGCCGGAGGGCGTGTACTTGATTGCATTCGAGACGAAATTCTGCAGCATGCGCCTCAACAGCCGCCGGTCGGAGCGCACCGTGAGTGCCGGCGCGACGACCCGCAGCCCCACGTGCTTCTCCTGCGCGGCCATGCCGAATTCGCGCTGCAACTGGCGCAGGAGACTGTCGATGCGCAGGCTCGACAGTTCCGGCTGCATGACGCCGCTGTCGAGGCGCGAGATGTCGAGCAGCGCGGTGAGGATTTCCTCGACGGCATCGAGCGACGCCTCGACATTCTCGGCAAGCGCCGCATTGTCCGCCTTGCGGTCACGCTCCACCAGCGATGTGGCGTAAAGGCGGGCGGCGTTCAGCGGCTGCAGGATATCGTGGCTGGCGGCGGCCAGAAAGCGCGTCTTGGAGGCGTTCGCCTCCTCCGCCTCGGCCTTGGCGCGGGTGAGGGCGACGTTGAGCTGCGTCAGTTCCTCGGTCCGTTCGCGCACGCGCTGCTCCAGCGCCTCCTCCTCGGCGGCCGCTTCGGTGATATCGGTATAGGTCGTGACCACGCCGCCGTCCGGCAGGTGGTTGGAGCGCACCTCGATGACGCGGTTCGCCGGGTAGAGACGCAGGCGCGCCGGCTCCACCTCGCTGATGAGGCTCGCGAGACGCACGGCGACCAGATCCTCCGTATCGCCCGGCCCGTAGGACCCGCGCTCGGCATTATAGCGGACGATCTCATCGATGCCGACACCGAAGCGCACGAGGTGGGGCGGCAGGTCGTACAGGTCCCGGAAGGCGCGGTTCCAGCCGATGAGCCGCAGGTCTCGATCGAGGATCGTGATGCCTTGCCGCGCGTGGTCGAGGCCGTGCTGGAGAATGTCGCGGTTGTACTGGATGGCGGCGGAGGCGTCGTCGAGCAGGCGCAGCGCATCGTGCGTGGAGAGGTTGCGCCCGCGCAGCAGCAGCGACAGCACCAGCCGCGAGCTTGACGCGCCTATGGCGGAGGCGAGCAGATGCTCGGCGTAACGCAGGAGGTGGATGTCCGCCTCGCCGGACGTCGGCCCGCCGCGATGGGCCGTGAAGCTCTCAAAGGCGCGCTCCGTGCGCTCGTTGCCGAGATAGCGGGCTACGACGCCCTTCAGGTCCTCCACGGAAACCGGGGAACGGCGCAGCCAGAACGTCTGCACCACGGCGAGCGGCGCGCCGTCCGAACCGACAAAGACGTTCGCCTGCAGGCGTTCCAGCGCCGTTTCCGGCCGCAGCAGCGAGAACACGACGTAGGCCGCGAGATTGACCGACAGGCTCCACAACACGCCATGCGTCAGCTCCGGCAGATCGGTGCCGAACAGCGCCGTCGGCCGCAGGGCCTCGATTGCGAAGGGTCCCTGCGATACGAAGGACGCCCAGTCGCCGCCCCCGCTGCCGGCGAGGCTCGGCAGCAGCAGCGTATAGGCCCATGCCAGGAAACCCGCGACGAGCCCGGCGCTCGCGCCGAGCGCCGTGCCGCGCCGCCAGACGAAGCCGCCGACAAAGGCGGGGCCGAGCTGCGCGATGGCCGCGAACGACAGAAAGCCGATGGAGGCCAGCGCCGCTTCGCCCGATACCCGATAGTAGACATATGCGAGCAGGATCACCGTGACGATGGAGCCGCGCCGCACCAGCAGCACGAAGCCGCTGAGGTCGCCCGTGTTGTGGGTGTTGGCGCGCGCGCGCCGCCGCAGGATGAAGGGGATGACGAGATCGTTCGAGATCATGATGGCGAGCGCCACCGAATCGACGATCACCATGGCGGTTGCCGCCGACAGCCCGCCGATGAAGGCGATCAGCGCCATCGTGTGCGCTCCCGCCGACAGCGGCAGCGCCAGCACCGTCATGTCGGGATCGATGGCGCCCTCCGGGAACGCCGCCTGCCCGGCGAGCGCCAGCGGCAGCACGAAGACGTTGATGGCGATGAGGTAGAGCGGAAACATCCACGCCGCGCGGCGCACATCCGAGATATCGCGGTTCTCGACGATGATCATGTGGAACTGGCGCGGCAGCAGCATCGCCATGCCGAGCGACAGCAGCGTGAGCGTCAGGTAGGTCACGACATCCGACGTCTTCTCCTGGATGTCGCCGCCCGGATGCGTGACCGCCGCCCGCATGAGAATGTCGCCGACGCCGTCGAACATGACATAGGTCACGAAGATGCCGACGGCCAGAAAGGCAACCAGCTTGACGAGCGATTCCAGCGCGATGGCGAGCACGAGCCCGTCCTGGTGCTCGGTCGCGTCGACATGGCGGGTGCCGAACGCCACCGCGAATGCCGCCAGCACGGCCGCGACCACGAAGGCGAGATCGATGCCGAGCGCCGCCGGCGGGATGAAGGTGATGTCCGGCGCGGCCTCGAAGAACACTGTCAGCGAGGACGACACCGCCTTGAGCTGCAGGGCGATATAGGGGATGACGCCGATTGCCGCGATCATCGTCACCAGCACGGCGACGCGGTCGTTCTTGCCGTAGCGGGCGGCTAGGAAGTCGGCGACGGAGGTGATGTTCTGCGCCTTGGCGAGCTCCACCACGCGCGTGATGAAGCGGAACCCGAGCCCCAGCAGCAGCACGGGGCCGATGTAGACGGTGAGGAAGTCCAGCCCCGAACGGCCCGCAAGCCCGACCGAACCGAAGAAGGTCCACGACGTGCAGTAGACGGCGAGCGTCAGCGCATAGATGCTTGCGCGCGCGCTGCCGCCCATCATGCGCTTGCCGAAGGTGTCGCCCATGTGGGCGACCGCGAACAGGCCGCACAGATAGACGAGCGCCACCAGAACGACGAGCCACCCTGCCATCGTCTTCCTCCCCCGCCGTCAGATTAGGAGGTTTGCGCGGCGGAGGAAACAGGCGCGCTCAGTCATCCATCTTCAGGGCGGCGATGAAGGCCTCCTGCGGAATCTCCACCTTGCCGAACTGGCGCATGCGCTTCTTGCCTTCCTTCTGCTTGTCGAGCAGCTTGCGCTTGCGCGATACGTCGCCGCCATAGCACTTGGCGGTCACGTCCTTGCGCAGGGCGCGGATGGTCTCGCGCGCGATGACCTTGCCGCCGATCGCGGCCTGCACAGGAATCTGGAACATGTGCGGCGGGATGAGTTCCTTCAGCTTCTCGCACATGGCTCGCCCGCGCGCCTCCGCCCGCGTGCGGTGCACCAGCATGGAGAGCGCGTCGACCGGCTCCGCGTTGACGAGGATCGACATCCTCACGAGATCGCCGGTGCGATACTCGGTGATCTGGTAGTCGAAGGAAGCATAGCCCTTGGAGACGGACTTCAGGCGGTCGTAGAAATCGAATACCACTTCGTTGAGCGGCAGGTCATACACCACCATGGCGCGCTTGCCGACGTAGTTGAGATCGACCTGCTCGCCGCGCCTGTCCTGACACAGCTTGATGATCGCGCCGAGATACTCGTCGGGCGTGAGAATGGTCGCCCGGATCCACGGCTCCGCGATTTCCTCGATCTTCATCACGTCCGGCATGTCGGCCGGATTGTGCAGGTCCATGTTCGTGCCGTCGCGCAGCTTCAGCTGGTACACGACCGAGGGCGCGGTGGAGATCAGGTCGAGGTTGAACTCGCGCTCCAGCCGCTCCTGAATGATTTCGAGGTGCAGCAGGCCGAGGAAGCCGCAGCGGAAGCCGAAGCCGAGCGCGGCGGAGGTTTCCATCTCGAAGGAGAAGCTGGCGTCGTTGAGGCGCAGCTTGCCCATCGCCGCGCGCAGGTCCTCGAAGTCGGCCGCGTCCACGGGGAACAGGCCGCAGAACACCACCGGCTGCACGGGTTTGAAGCCGGGCAGGGGCTCGGCACAGGGGCGCCTGTCCTCGGTGATGGTGTCGCCGACGGCGGTATCCGCCACTTCCTTGATCGAGGCTGTGAGATAGCCGACCTCGCCGGGGCCGAGCACCTCGACCGGCGTCATCTTGGGCCGGAACACGCCGACGCGCTCCACCTGATAGGTAGCGCCGGTGCCCATCATGCGGATGGTCTGGTGTTTCTTCATGACGCCGTCGACGATGCGCACCAGCACGACGACGCCCAGATACGCATCGTACCAGCTATCCACCAGCAGCGCCTTGAGCGGGGCCGTCTCGTCACCCTTCGGCGGCGGCAGGCGGGTGACGATGGCCTCCAGAACGCCCTCGATGTTGAGGCCTGTCTTGGCCGAAATCTCCACGGCGTCGGAGGCGTCGATGCCGATCACTTCCTCGATCTGCTCCTTGACGCGCTCGGGCTCGGCGGCGGGCAGGTCGATCTTGTTGAGAACGGGCACGATCTCGTGGTTGGCGTCGAGCGCCTGATAGACGTTGGCGAGCGTCTGCGCCTCCACGCCCTGCGAGGCGTCCACGACCAGCAGCGAGCCCTCGCAGGCGGCGAGCGAACGCGACACCTCGTAGGCGAAGTCGACGTGGCCGGGCGTGTCCATCAGGTTGAGGACATAGGTCTTGCCGTCCTTCGCATTGTATTCGAGACGAACCGTCTGCGCCTTGATGGTGATGCCGCGCTCACGCTCGATGTCCATGCTGTCGAGCACCTGCTCGACCATCTCGCGCTCGGACACAGCGCCGGTCGTCTGGATGAGACGGTCGGCGAGCGTCGACTTGCCATGATCGATGTGGGCGACGATCGAGAAATTACGGATGTTGTCAAAGCTGTGCGCAGTCATGGCAACGCCATATCAGCCCGCGCGCCCGCCGCCAAGTGGGGGCAACGCGCCTATCACGGAATTATTGGGCGTCACGCCTGCGGGCGCAAGCCCGAAGCGAGGTTCGCGCGATGCGCGCGCTGGCGATCGCATGTACGGATATCCGGAGCGCACGGGCCGGCGTCACCGGCTTCATCACCGGAAAAATATCCGCTGAGGCGGAAAGCTCGTTCCGCACCTTGACTTGATACGATCGCGGACTAGTTTGTCGCATCTCCAGATCGCCTCGCAAGTGCCGGGGCCAGTTCGGCAAAGATCGCGATGACCACGCCCGATATAAAAGACCCCCTGCATCCCACACGTTCCTTTCAGGGGCTGATTCTCACGCTGCAGCGCTTCTGGGCGGCGGAGGGTTGCGTGATTCTTCAGCCTTACGACATGGAGGTGGGCGCGGGTACCTCGCATCCGGGCACCATGCTGCGCTCGCTGGGGCCGAGGCCGTGGAAGGCGGCCTACGTGCAGCCCTCGCGCCGGCCCAAGGACGGGCGCTATGGCGAAAACCCCAACCGGCTTCAGCATTACTATCAGTTCCAGGTCATCCTGAAGCCCAATCCGCCGGACCTGCAGGAACTCTACCTGCGTTCTCTCGAAGCCATCGGCATCGATATGCGCGTGCACGACGTGCGCTTCGTCGAGGACGACTGGGAGAACCCGACTCTCGGCGCGTGGGGGCTCGGTTGGGAATGCTGGTGCGACGGGATGGAAGTGAGCCAGTTCACCTACTTCCAGCAGGTCGCCGGCATCGAATGCATGCCGGTGTCGGGCGAACTGACCTACGGGCTGGAACGCCTCGCGTGCTACCTGCAGAACGTCGAGAGCATCATGGACCTCAACTTCAACGGCCGCGAAGGCGACGAGAAGGTGATGTACCGTCAGGTCTTCCTGCAGGCCGAGCAGGAGTTCTCGCGCTACAACTTCGAATACGCGAACACGGAGGCGCTTTTCCGCCGCTTCCGCGAGGCGGAGGAGGAGTGCCGGGCGCTGCTGGAAAAGGGCGCCTCGGCGGACGGGCGCCATCTCATGGTGCTGCCCGCCTACGACCAGTGCCTGAAGGCCGGCCATGCCTTCAACCTGCTCGATGCACGCGGCGTCATTTCGGTGACGGAGCGCCAGAGCTACATCCTGCGCGTGCGCGAACTCGCCAAGGCGTGCGGCGCGGCGTGGCTGCTGACGGAGGGCGGCGGCGCCGCATGACGCCCGCCCACGACCTCCGCATTCCGACCCGACACGAGAAAAGCCACGACCGATGCCAGACCTGCTTCTTGAACTTCACTCCGAGGAAATCCCCGCCCGCATGCAACGCAAAGCGGCCGATGACCTGAAAAAGCTCGTCACCGACGCCCTCGTGGAGCAGGGCCTCGTCTATGAGGGCGCGCAGGCGCACGTCACGCCGCGCCGCCTCGCGCTGCAGGTCATCGGCTTGCCCGTGCGCCAACCGGACCAGAACGAAGAGCGCAAGGGACCGCGCGTCGGCGCGCCGGAGGCGGCTGTGCAGGGCTTTCTGAAGAGCGCCGGCCTCAACTCCATCGACGAGGCGGACATCGTCGCCGACCCGAAGAAGGGCGAATTCTACGTCGCCCGCATCCGCCGCGAGGGGCGGGAGACGGCGGCGGTGCTGGCTGAGATCATCCCGGCCGTGGTGCGCGCGTTCCCGTGGCCGAAGTCCATGCGCTGGGGCGAGGCCTCGCGCGAGCCCGGCAGCCTGCGCTGGGTGCGCCCGCTTCAGTCCATCCTGTGCACCTTCGGGCCGGAGACTGAGATTCCCGACGTAGTGCCCTTCGATATCGACGGCCTGCGCGCCTCCGACGTGACGCGCGGCCACCGGTTCCTGTCGCGGGGGCCGATCCTCGTGCGGCGGTTCGACGACTACATCGCCGCGCTGGAAAAAGCGCATGTCGTGCTCGATCTCGACGAGCGCAAGCGCCGCATCCTGGCAGACGCCAACACGCTCGCCTTCGCGCAGGGATATGACATCATCCCCGACGAAGGGCTGCTCGAAGAAGTCGCCGGCCTCGTGGAATGGCCTGTGGTGCTGATCGGACGTTTCGACGAGGCTTATCTCGCGGTGCCTCCTGAGGTGATCCGCGCCACGATCCGCGCCAACCAGAAATGCTTCGTTCTCAAAGAGGCTTCGACGGGAAAGCTCGCAAACCGCTTCATTCTGGTGGCGAACATCGAGGCGTCGGACGGCGGCGCCGCCATCGTGGCGGGCAACGAGCGCGTCGTGCGGGCGCGCCTTTCCGACGCCCGCTTCTTCTGGGACACCGACCAGAAGCCTCTGCCGGAATTCGTCGGCAGCGCGCTGAAGCCGCTAGACCAGCGGCTGGAGCGGCTGAAGGCGCTCAACATCGTCTTTCATGAGAAGCTCGGCACGCAGGCCGCGCGCATCGGGCGCATCGCGAAGCTCGCCGGCCTCATCGCCCCGCTCGTCGGCGCGGACGCCGGCAAGGTGGAGCGGGCAGCCGGGCTCGCCAAGGCGGATCTCGTCACCGAAATGGTCGGCGAGTTCCCGGAGCTGCAGGGATTGATGGGCCGCTACTATGCGGCCGCGCAGGGCGAGGACGAGGCGGTGGCGGCCGCCGTCGAGGAGCACTACAAGCCGCAGGGCCCGTCCGACACGACGCCCTCGGGACCGGTATCGGTGGCGCTGGCGCTCGCCGACAAGCTCGATACGCTCGCGGGCTTCTGGGCCATCGACGAGAAGCCCACCGGCTCGAAGGACCCGTTCGCGCTGCGGCGCGCGGCGCTGGGCGTGATTCGGCTCGTGCTGGACAACAATCTTCGCCTGCCGCTGTCGCGGCTGCTCGACGCCGCCTTCGATGCGCTGCCGGTGAAGGCGGACAAGGCGGCGCTCATCGCTGATCTGCTGTCGTTCTTCGCCGACAGGCTCACCGTCTACCTGCGCGACAAGGGCGCGCGGCATGACCTGATCGCGGCGGTGTTCGCGCTGGCGGGACAGGACGACCTCGTGCTCATCGTGCGCCGCGTCGAGGCGCTGGGGCGTTTTCTGGACACCGAGGACGGCGCCAACCTGCTCGCGGGATACCGGCGCGCGGCGAACATCCTGCGCATCGAGGAAAAGAAGGACGGCCGCACCTATGAGGGCGGCGCGGACGTCGCGCTGATCCTCGACAGGGGGAAGGAGGAAGAGCGGACACTGGTCGAGGCGCTGCGCCTGGCGCGGGAGGAAGCGCACGCTGCGGTCGAACGCGAGGACTTCGAGGCGGCCATGCGTTCGCTCGCCGAGCTGCGCCCCGCCGTCGACGCCTTCTTCGATGCGGTGACAGTCAACGCGGAGGACAGCGAGCTGCGCACGAATCGCCTCAAGCTGCTAGACGCGCTGCGCGCCGCGACGCACACGGTGGCGGACTTCGGTGTGATCGGCGGATGAGTCAGCGCGCGATTTTGCGGGGGCTTGTTCGACACGTTTCGGACAATATAATTTCGTGCGGAACAAGCTTTGTATCGTCATTTGGTCATATTCTGTCCGATGTCGCATTGCATTTTTCGTTTGAATGCGCCAAGCCTCGCGAGCCCGTTTCCGGTTTCGCGGATGCGGGAGCGCTTTCTGGCGGGCTGAAACGCCCCCGATGAACCGGCCGCCACTGGCGGACGGCGGTTCGTTGGGCGCGGGCGGCCCGTCAGGCCAGGGGAGCGGCCGGATGATCCGGACAGGACGACGATCCTGGCCGGCACGGCTGTTCAGTTCGAAGCGGGATGGAGCCTCGCGGCGCCGGCAGCGGCGTTCGTCATGCTCTGTTCTTTATGTTGAAGCATATCACCTTCCGGGGATGCGCCGCGTCGGCGGGAGCGATCCGGGATCATGCTCTAAAAGGCGAACGCCAAATGACGAAATGGGTCTACACATTCGGTGACGGTCAGGCTGAAGGCGCTTCCAATATGCGCAACCTGCTTGGCGGCAAGGGCGCTAACCTTGCCGAGATGGCAAATCTGGGTCTGCCTGTTCCCCCCGGTTTTACCATCACGACGGATGTATGCACCTACTATTATGAGAACGGCCAAAGCTATCCGCCGGACCTTGAGCAGGCCGTCGAGAGCGCGCTGGCCCGGATCTCGCGCCAGACCGGCAAGGTGTTCGGCGATCCCGCAAATCCGCAGCTCGTGTCCGTGCGCTCGGGCGCCCGCGCCTCAATGCCCGGCATGATGGACACAGTCCTCAACCTCGGCCTCAACGACGAGACGGTCGTCGCCGTGGCGACGGCTGCCGGGGATGAGCGCTTCGCATGGGACAGCTACCGCCGCTTCATCAATATGTACGGCAACGTCGTGCTGAATGTCGGCCACCACCATTTCGAGGAAGTGCTCGAAGTCTACAAGGAGCGCAAGGGCGTCGAACTCGACACGGAGCTTGACGCCGCCGACTGGCAGCAGCTCGTCGGCCAGTACAAGCAGATCGTCGAGCGCGAGACCGGCAAGCCTTTCCCGCAGGACCCGAAGGAGCAGCTCTGGGGCGCCATCGGCGCCGTGTTCGGCTCGTGGATGAACGCGCGCGCCATCAAGTACCGCGAGTTGCACGACATTCCCGCGAGCTGGGGCACCGCCGTCAACGTGCAGGCGATGGTGTTCGGCAACCGCGGCGAGACGTCCGCGACCGGCGTCGCGTTCACGCGCAATCCCTCCACGGGCGAGAAGGAACTCTACGGCGAGTTCCTCATCAACGCACAGGGCGAGGATGTCGTCGCCGGCATCCGCACGCCGCAGGACATCACCGAGCAGGCGCGCATCGCCTCCGCCTCCACGCGGCCCTCACTGGAAACCGCGCTGCCGGATGCCTATGCCGAGCTGGTTCGCATCTACAAGCTGCTCGAAAGCCATTACCGCGATATGCAGGACCTCGAATTCACCATCGAGTCCGGCAAGCTGTGGATGTTGCAGACCCGCAATGGCAAGCGCACGGCCAAGGCCGCGCTGAAGATCGCCGTCGATCTCGCCGGCGAAGGCCTGATCACGCAGGAAGAGGCGGTCGCGCGCGTCGAGCCCGCCGCGCTCGACCAGCTCCTGCATCCCACCATCGATCCCAAGGCCGACCGCAAGGTGCTGGCTACCGGCCTGCCGGCCTCGCCGGGCGCGGCGTCGGGCGCGATCGTGTTCACGTCCGAGGCGGCTGAGGAGGCGAAGAAGGCCGGTCGCAAGGTCATCCTGGTGCGCGTCGAGACGTCGCCGGAAGACATCCACGGCATGCATGCCTCCGAAGGCATCCTCACGACGCGCGGCGGCATGACCTCCCATGCGGCGGTCGTGGCGCGCGGCATGGGCAAGCCCTGCGTGTCCGGCGCGGGCTCCGTGCGCGTCGACTATGCGGCGGGCACGCTGTCCTCCGGCGGCGTCACGCTGCGGGCCGGCGACATTCTCACCATCGACGGCGGCACTGGCCAGATCATCGCCGGCGAGGTCAAGATGCTCGAACCCGAGCTGTCCGGCGAGTTCGCCACGCTGATGGGGTGGGCCGATTCCGTGCGCCGCATGAAGGTGCGCGCCAACGCCGAGACGCCGCACGACGTGCGCACCGCGCGCAACTTCGGCGCCGAGGGCATCGGCCTCTGCCGCACCGAGCATATGTTCTTCGACGCCCGGCGCATCATCGCCGTGCGCGAGATGATCCTCGCCGACGACGAGGCCGGCCGGCGGGCGGCGCTGGCGAAGCTGCTGCCCTACCAGCGGCAGGACTTCGTCGAGTTGTTCACCATCATGCAGGGGCTGCCGGTGACCATCCGCCTGCTCGACCCACCACTGCACGAGTTCCTGCCGCACACCGACGCGGAGATTGCCGAAGTCGCGGAATCGCTCGGCGTGCCCGCGGACAAGCTGAAGGGCCGCGCGCAGGCGTTGCACGAGTTCAACCCGATGCTCGGCTTCCGCGGCGTGCGCCTCGCGATCCTTTATCCGGAAATCGCCGAGATGCAGGCGCGCGCTATCTTCGAGGCCGCCTCCCAGGTCTCGAAGGCGACGGGCGAGACGGTGAAGCCGGAAGTCATGGTGCCGCTCGTCATGACGAAGGCCGAACTCGACCTCACCAAGGTGCGCATCGATACGATCGCGAAGGCGGTGGCGGAAGAAACGGGCGTGACGCTCGACTATCAGGTCGGCACCATGATCGAGCTGCCGCGCGCCGCCCTGAAGGCCGACGACATCGCGCAGACGGCGGAGTTCTTCTCCTTCGGCACCAACGACCTGACGCAGACGACGCTCGGCATCAGCCGTGACGACGCGGCGATCTTCCTCGGCGACTATACCGCCAAGGGCATCCTGCCGTCGGACCCGTTCGTGACCATCGACCGCGAGGGCGTGGGCGCGCTGGTGGCGCATGCAGTGGCGAAGGGCAGGGCGACCCGGCCGAACATCAAGCTCGGCATCTGCGGCGAACATGGCGGCGATCCGGCTTCCATCGCCTTCTGCGAGGAAACCGGCATCGATTACGTGTCGTGCTCGCCCTACCGCGTGCCGATCGCGCGTCTCGCCGCCGCGCAGGCCGCGCTGAAGGTGAGGGCGGAAAGCCAGGCGTGACCGCCGCCTGATCCGCCCCGGACTGGTACTCGGACGACAGGCGCCTCCGCCCGGCAAACGGCGGGGGCGCCTGTTGCTCTTCCGGCGGCCACCTTTAACCAAGCCTCAACCTTGACAAGCGATAACCATAACAATCGCTTTTCGAGTTGAGTGACGAGCCAATGCGTCGACGCAAATCCGGACTGATCTGGGCTTTCGCCACCGCTGCTCCCTGGGCGCTGGCGGGCGGCATGCTGATCTCCTTCACCGCCACGGCCGGGCAGGAGGCGAACTCGGGCATCAGCTTCGCCGGGGTCAGCCGGGGACTGGCGCTCACGACGGCGGACATCGTGCCGGGCCACACGCGCGCCACCGCCACCATGATCGGCCTGCCCGCGCCCGATCTGGCCCGCGCTCTCCAGCCGGTGCCGCTGGTGCAGGAAAGCGATGCCGAAGTGCAGACGGCCGCGCCGCGCGGCGACCTGAAACGCTATCCCGGCGCGTGGCCGGAGATCATTCGCAGCCGGAAGGGCGATCCGCTCGGGGGCGTCAGTCCGTCCATCAGTCGTCAGGGACACGAGACGGCGCGCACGCGCGCCACCGAGGCACAGGCCGTGCTCGGGCGTGACATCCGCCTGCTGCCGCCGACGCTGCTCATGGAAGGTTCCACCGAGATTCCCGCCGTCGAGGACATGTGGGGCATCCAGCCGCTGACGGAGGAAGAGGCCATCGCGACCCAGCTCGCCGTTGCCCCGCGGACCACGCCCGCCTATGTGCGGGCGGGCGGCACGACCATTTTTCTGGGAGATGGCGCGACGCCACCTTCACCGGCCGCGCAGGCGCTCGCTTCCGTCACGCCGGCGCCCGCGGATGCGGTGCCGGTCGAAATCGCCGCCGTGCCGCTGGCGCTGCCGCCCGAGATGGCGGTCGGGCTGCTGACGAAACGGCCCGCCGCGCCGCCGCCGCGCACGACGATCATCACCAAGGCGCCGCTTGAGGAAACCCCGCTGAGCGACACGCCGCCGCGCTATGCCGACCTCATCGATGCGGATAACACGCAGCGCGAGGCGCAATGCCTGGCAGAGGCCGTGTACTTCGAGGCCCGCGGGGAAACGGAAGCCGGGCAGGCAGCCGTGGCGCAGGTGGTGCTGAACCGCGTGAAAAGCGGCCTTTATCCGAAAAGCGTCTGCGGCGTCGTCTACCAGAACCGCCATCGTTACAAAGGCTGCCAGTTCTCATTCGCCTGCGAGGGGCGCTCGCTGCGCATCACCGACAGGCGCTCCTGGAGCGTGGCCGTGCGTGTGGCCGACCGGGTCGTGGCAGGCCAGATGTACAACGCCGAGGTAGGCGGCGCGACCCATTACCACGCGGACTACGTGCGCCCCTTCTGGGCAAGCAAGCTCAAGAAGATGGACGTCATCGGCCGCCACATCTTCTACAAGCTGCGCCCCGGCCAGACCTGAACGCTGCGTGACCAGAGCGCCAGACGTGCTGATGGAAGCAGACCATGCGCTCCAAATTTTATATTGACCGCAACTTGCATTCCATCTGATCGGAAGACACTCTATAGCATTTCGACATTTCATTGAAACGCCGAAATGCTATAAGTTTTTGATATTACGCGCTTTCTTCACGCAAACCGGTATCCACTTTGCTTGAAAACGCTTTAGGCAGCAGAAACCTGCCGTTCCTCGCCCTCCAGAAACGGCCGCAGGCGTGTGACATCGGATGCCGCGTAGTCGAGGAACGCCCGTACCCGCACCGACCGGCGCAGGTCCGGATGGGTGAGGAGCCACAGGCTTGTCGAGAAATCCGGATTTGGCGGGGTCAGCCGCCGCAGGGCGGGCTTCGCATCGGCGATGAAACAGGGCAGCGGGCCTATGCCGATGCCGGCCTCCACCGCCTCCGCCAGGCCGAGAACGCTGTTGACGCGGTAGACGGGCTTGCCGGAGGCGGACATCGCATGCGCATAGCGCACCGCTTTCATGGCGCCGAAATGATCGTTCATCGAAACCCAGTCGGCCTGTGCCAGTTCCGCCTCGCCGGGCTGGCGGTCTCCAAAGTCCGCGCGCCGGCCGTACACGGCCCACGCCATGGTGCTGAGCCGCCGCCCCACCAGCGTTTCCGGCGGATTGTCGGTGGCACGGATGGCGATGTCCGCATCGCGCTTCGAGAGATTGAGCGGCTGGTTCGCCAGCAGGATTTCGAGCTGGATATTCGGATATTCCCTGCGGAAACCGGCGAACAGCGGTGTCAGCAGATGGATCAGCAGGGTGTCGTTGGTGGTGATGCGCAACTCGCCGGCGGGCGAATGCGAACAGCCCATCAGCATCCTGCTCAGCGCCGCGACATCATCCGCCCAACGTTCCGAGATAGCGAGAATCTCCTCGCCCGGCGGCGTGGGCGTATAGCCGGAGCGGTGGCGCTCGAACAGCTTCACGCCGATCAGCGCCTCCAGATTGGCGAGCCGCCGGAAAACCGTGGAATGATTGACGCCGAGCGCCTCCGCCGCGCCCGTCAGCGAGCCGGATTCACAGATGGCGCGGACCAGCCTGAAATCGTCCCACGACATCCGGCCGACGAAATCGCGGGAAGGTTGGCGCGGTTGCTCCACAACGGTCTCCTGTGCAGGAATCGTCCTTGCTTGCATTGATGCAAGCGGCATTCTGCGCAGATAGCGCTCGCGCTGTCACCCCGAAACGGTATTGTCTGCCCATCCAACATCGAATGGGAGAACGATACCCATGGCTGCCAAAGTCCTTGTCCTTTATTATTCGACCTACGGCCACATCGAAACGCTCGCCTATGCCGTCGCCGAAGGCGCCGCGTCCGAAGGCGCGGAAGTCGTGGTGAAGCGCGTGCCGGAGACTGTGCCGGAAGAAATCGCCCGCAACGCCCATTTCAAGCTCGACCAGAAGGCGCCCGTCGCCACCGTCGAGGAACTGGCCGACTATGACGCCATCATCTTCGGCGCGCCCACGCGCTTCGGTGTGGTCGCCTCGCAGCTTCGCGCCTTCATCGACCAGACCGGCGGGCTGTGGGCCAGGGGCGCCCTCATCGGCAAGGTCGGCGCGGTGTTCACATCCTCCGCCACCCAGCACGGCGGCCAGGAGTCCACGCTGCTCACCTTCCTGCCCACGCTGCTGCACCACGGTTTCGTGATCGCCGGCCTGCCGTATTCCTTCGCCGGCCAGACGACGCTTGACGGCATCGTCGGCGGCTCGCCCTATGGCGCATCCACGATTGCGGCGAGCGACGGCAGCCGCCAGCCCACGCAGGTGGACCTCGACGGCGCGAAGTTCCAGGGCGCCCATGTCGCCAAGCTCGCGGCCAAGCTGAAGAACTGACGGGCCAATTGCCCGATTGTTTGCGGAGGCCGGTCTTCGGACCGGCTTTTTCGTTGGCGCGCGTTATGCGTGAAGTGTCAGGCGGGAAGTATCACGCCGTTCTGGGCGCGGCCGCGCGCCTCAGCCGGTCGTTGATCGCCTCGCCGAGCCCGGTATCGGGAACGGGCGCCACCGCGATGCTGTCGATGCCTGGCCGGTCGAGCGCACGCAGATACGCGAATAGCCGCGCGGCGGCTTCCGCCAGATCGCCGCGCTCGCTGAGGTTGAGGAAGGCGGCGGCCTGCTCCGTGCCCGGCAGGGGCGGGCCGAACAGCAGGGCAGCCTCGCCCGGCATAACGTCGCTTGCATGCATGCGCACGGCGGCGCGGGGGGCGTAGTGCGAGCTGAGCTGCCCCGGTGCCACGGGCGCACCCTCGTTTGCGGAAATGCCTACAGCCGGCTCATCCACGGCGAACCCGAGCACGTCGGAAACGGCCTCTCGCGGCACGCCGCCCGGGCGCAACAGCACCGGCCGCTCTCCGAGGCACGCGACGATGGTCGATTCCACGCCCACCTGCGTTTCCCCACCATCAATAACGGCGGCGATGCGCCCGTCGAGATCGCCCAGCACATGGGCCGCGGACGTGGGGCTGACGCGCCCCGACCGGTTGGCGGAAGGGGCGGCGACAGGCACGCCCGCCGCCGCGAGCAGCGCACGGGCAACGGGGTGGGAGGGAACGCGCAGCGCCACGCTGTCGAGCCCGGCGGAAGCGAGATCGCTGATCCGGCAATCGCCGGACTTCGGCACCACCAACGTCAGCGGCCCGGGCCAGAAGGCCTGCGCCAGCCGGCGCGCGGCGTCGCTGAAACGCCCGTCGCGCATCGCGCTCGCGACATCGGGATAATGCGCGATCAGCGGGTTGAAGCGCGGCCGTTCCTTCGCCGCATAGATGGCGGCGACGGCCTCGCCGGAAGTCGCATCCGCGCCGAGACCGTAGACGGTCTCGGTCGGGAAGGCGACGAGCCGCCCAGCCCGCAGCAACGCCGCCGCGCGGGCAATACCTTCCGGGGTCGCCGGCAGCAGCAGGGTGGACGAATCGTCGGATCGGGCCGTCATTGGAGCAGGGCAGGCGCCTAAATGGGCACAAACGTCGCGCCCAACGGCGGGCACGTGAAAAAGTATCGGACAGGCAACGCGATAGCGGAAGTCGCGGCCGCATGCCAGCCCGTCCGCTCCCTCACGTTGACGCCGGCAGGCGCTACGCATAAAGCATCAGCGCGAGGTTGCCAAGCGTGTGCCCCAAGCGGACGCGGCTGGCGGATTCTCGCGCTGGATCGGGATGACTTCTTGCTGCTTCCCGCTCTGTCTCTTTGTTGATGCACGATATTTCCCGGCGGGCGGGCATCGCTTTCCGGGATCGCGTTCCATACGCATGTCCAGATCAGGGGATGATACCGCATGCTGATCGTCTATCGCATCGCTCCCGGTGAGGCGCAACCGCAGAACGTCAGGCTGCAACGGCAGATGCTCGGTTTCGGCGAGCCCATCCCTCCCGATGCCGTATGGATCGACCTCGTCGAGCCGACGCGGGCCGAGGAGGAGCTTGTGGAAAAGACGCTCGGCGTCGAGATGCCCACCCGCGAGGACATGGACGACATCGAACTCTCCGAGCTGCTGTACCACGACAACGGCGCGCGCTACATCACCGTGAAGCTGCTCATTTCCGCCGACGACGAACCGGACATGGCCGGCGTCACGTTCGTGCTGAAAGGCAACACGCTCGTCACCGTGCGCTACGACGAGCCGCGCGCCTTTGCGATGTTCGCCTTCCGCGCGTCGAAGCCGGGCGGCACGACCGGCACGGCGGATGCCATCTTCCAGGGGCTGATCGACGCCATCATCGACCGTTCCGCCGAGGTGTTGCAGGCAACGGCGGAGGAAATCAACGTGCTGTCGCGCTCCGTGTTCGAGGAGAAAAGCAAGGCCGCCGGCAAGGGCCACCAGCGGACGCTGCGCGCGCTCGGCCACGCCGGCACCTTCATCGCCATGAGCCGCGAGAGCCTGGTGTCGCTGGAGCGCGCCCTGCTGTTCCTGTCCGCGAGTTACCGCAGCGGCGGGGGCAGCGGCGAACTGCGCAAGGAGCTGCGCACCATCCTGCGCGATATCCAGTCCCTGGAGGAGCACGCCACCTTCCAGTCCGGCAAGATCCAGTTCCTGCTCGATGCGACGCTCGGCCTCGTCAACCTCGAACAGAACAACATCATCAAGCTCTTCTCGGTCATGTCCGTTGTGTTCATGCCGCCCACGCTGATCGCTTCCATCTACGGCATGAACTTTCAGGACATGCCGGAACTCGGCTGGCAGTTCGGCTATCCGGTCGCTATCTTCGTCATGATCATGGCCGCGGTCACGCCCTACTTTTTTTTCCGGTGGAAGGGCTGGTTGTAGGCAGAATTTGTTGCTACTCTGTTCCCATCCTTTCCGGATAGCGTGAGCGATGCTGGTTCATCTTTCGATTCGCGATATCGTCCTGATCGACCGCCTCGACCTCGCGTTCGAGGAGGGGCTGACCGTGCTCACCGGCGAGACGGGGGCGGGCAAGTCGATCCTGCTCGATGCCTTCGCGCTGGCGCTCGGCGGGCGTGGGGATGGCGCGCTGGTTCGCCACGGGCAGGCGCAGGGGCAGGTCACCGCCTCCTTCGAGGTGGCGCCGGAGCACCCCGCGCGCCGCGCCGCGGACGAGTTCTGCGACCCCGGCGACGGGCAGATCATCCTGCGCCGCGTCCAATATGCCGACGGGCGCACGCGCGCCTTCGTCAACGACCGGCCTGTCAGCGTGCAGACGCTGCGCGGCATCGGCGTGCATCTCGTTGAAATCCACGGCCAGCACGACGACCGGGCCCTGACCGATCCGGCCTCGCACCGCGCCATTCTCGACGCGCTGGGGGGCCTGGAGGCGCAGGCGGACGAGGTGGCCGGCGCCTACGGCGCCTATCAGCGCCTGAAGCGGGCGCTCGCCGACCACGCGGCGCGGGTGGAGGCCGCACGCAACGAGGCGGATTTTCTGCGCCACGCGGCGGAGGAACTCGCGCAGCTCGCGCCGGAACCGGGCGAGGAGGAACAGCTGGCGGCGCGCCGCCAGGTGATGATGCAGTCGGAAAAGGTGGCGCGCGAGCTGCGGGAGGCATACGAGAGTGTCGCCGGCAACACCTCGCCCTTGCCGGTGCTGGCGTCGACCGTCCGGCGGCTGGAGCGGCGGGCGGATCAGGCGCCCGCGCTGATCGAACCCTCGGTGAAGGCGCTAGACGAAGCCATCAACGCACTCGAAATCGCCGGCAACGTGCTCGAACAGGCACTGCGCGACGCCGAGTACGATCCGCGTGAGCTGGAGCAGACGGAAGAGCGCCTGTTCGCCATCCGGGCGGCGGCGCGCAAGTTCAACGTGCTCGCCGACGATCTCGCGGCCCTGCGCGAAAAATTCGAGGCCGACCTTGCGGCGCTCGACGCGGGGGAGGAGCGGCTCGCGAGCCTTGCGGCGGAACTGGCGCAGGCGGAGGCGGCCTATCTCGCGGCGGCAGGCTCCCTGAGCGCGGCGCGGCGGGCGGCGGGCGAAAAGCTCGATGCCGCCGTCAATGGCGAACTGCCGCCGTTGAAGCTGGAGCGGGCGCGCTTCATCACCCGCGTCGACACAGACGAGAACGCGCGCACCGCCGAGGGCTTCGACCGCGTGGAATTCTGGGTGCAGACCAACCCCGGCACGAAACCCGGCGCGATGATGAAAGTGGCCTCCGGCGGCGAGCTGTCGCGCTTCATGCTGGCGCTCAAGGTGGTGCTGGCGGATCGGGGTTCCGCGCCCACGCTCGTGTTCGACGAGATCGACACCGGCGTCGGCGGCGCGGTGGCGGATGCCATCGGCCACCGGCTCGCCCGCCTGTCGCGCGGCGTGCAGGTCATCGCCGTGACGCATGCGCCGCAGGTCGCCGCGCGCGCCCTCACGCATCTGCTGATCGCCAAGCAGGCCGTCGGCGACAGGAGCGCGAACGGCGAGGAGCGCGTCGCGACCCGCGTCGCGCCGCTGGCGCACGACGAGCGGCAGGAGGAGATCGCGCGCATGCTCGCCGGCGCGACCATCACAAGCGAGGCGCGCGCCGCCGCCGTCCGCCTGCTGAAGGGAGCCTGAGCATGGCGTCCGATCTGCGTCCGGTCGACGTGGCCGTCCTGACACCGCGCGAGGCAAAGCGGGAGCATGCGGCGCTGGGCGCGGAAATCGCAGCCCATGACGTGCGCTATTTCAGCGAGGATGCGCCGGTCATTTCGGATGCGGACTACGACGCCCTTCGCCGCCGCTACGATGCGCTCGAAGCGCGCTTTCCGACGCTGCGCGACGCCGAGAGCCTGTCGGTCAAGGTCGGCGCGCGGCCGTCCGAAAAATTCGCCAAGGTGCGCCACAGGGTGCCGATGCTCTCGTTGTCGAACGGCTTTTCGGACGACGATGTGCGCGAGTTCGTCGCCCGCGTGCGCCGTTTTCTCGACTGGCCGGCGGACACGCCGCTCGTCTTCACCGCCGAACCCAAGATAGACGGCCTTTCCTGCAGCCTGCGCTACGAGGGCGGCAGGCTGGTGACCGCCGCGACGCGCGGCGACGGCGAGGAGGGCGAGGACGTGACCGCCAACGCGCTGACGGTGGCGGGCATTCCCCACCAACTGGCGGGCGGCGACGTGCCGGAGGTTATCGAGGTGCGCGGCGAGGTCTATATGCGCCACACCGATTTCGCCGCCCTCAACGCCCGCCAGCTGGAGGCCGGCAAGCCGGTGTTCGCCAATCCGCGCAATGCGGCGGCCGGTTCCCTGCGCCAGCTCGATCCGCAGATCACCGCGGCGCGGCCGCTCGCGTTCTTCGCTTATGCGTGGGGCGAACGCACGGCCCTGCCGGCGGATACGCAATATGGCGTCATCGCCGCTTTCCAGCGCTGGGGCCTGCCGGTCAATCCGCTGATGACGCGCTGCCAGTCGGCCGACGAGCTGCTCGCCCACTACCGCATCATCGAGGCACAGCGCGCCGATCTCGGTTACGACATCGACGGCGTCGTCTACAAGATCGATAGCCTCGCGCTGCAGGAACGCCTCGGCTTCGTCTCACGCAGCCCGCGCTGGGCGCTGGCGCACAAATTCCCGGCCGAGCGAGCGGCCACGACACTGCTCGCCATCGACATCCAGGTGGGACGCACCGGCGTGCTGACGCCCGTCGCCAAGCTCAAACCCGTGACGGTGGGCGGCGTCGTCGTGTCGAACGCGACCCTCCACAACGAAGACGAGATCGCGCGCAAGGACGTGCGCATCGGCGATACCGTCATCGTCCAGCGCGCGGGCGATGTGATCCCGCAGATCATCGGTGTCGTCCCCGAACGCCGCCCGGCGGACGCGCAGCCCTTCGTGTTTCCGGAAGTCTGCCCCGTATGCGGCGCCCACGCGGTACGCGAAACGAATCCGCGCACAGGCCGGCAGGACGTGGCGCGCCGCTGCACCGGCGGCCTCACCTGCGAGGCGCAGGCGGTGGAGCGGCTGAAGCACTTCGTCTCGCGCAACGCCTTCGACATCGACGGGCTGGGTGAGAAGCAGATCGAGCTGTTTTTCGCGAAGGGGCTGGTGCACGGCCCGCAGGATATCTTCACCCTGGAGGAGCGCGATTCACAGAACCCGGTCAGCAAGCTGAAGAACTACGAGGGCTTCGGCGAGGTGAGCGTGCGCAACCTCTTCGCCGCCATCGACTCGCGCCGCACGGTGACACTTAACCGCTTCATCTTCGCGCTCGGCATCCGCCATGTCGGCGAGACGACGGCGAAGCTGCTCGCGCGCCATTACGGCAGCTTCGCCGCGTTCCGGCAGGCCGCCCTCGACGCCGGCAGGGGGATATCGGCCGAGGCGCTGAACAACGAAGCCTGGGCGGAACTGACCTCCATCGACGGCATCGGCGAGGTGGTGGCGGACGCCATCGTGCAGTTCTTCGCCGAACCGCACAACATCGAGACGCTCGACGCGCTGCTGGCACGGGTGACGCCTCAGCCGATGGAGGCGACAGTCAGCGACAGCCCCGTGGCGGGCAAGACGGTGGTGTTCACCGGCTCGCTGGAACGCATGACGCGCGAGGAGGCGAAGGCCATGGCGGAACGTTTTGGCGCGAAGGTCGCGGGTTCCGTCTCGGTGAAGACCGATCTCGTCGTCGCCGGCCCGAAGGCGGGATCGAAGCTGGAGCGCGCACGGGCGCTGGGCATCGAAACCATCGACGAGGACGCATGGCTGGCGCTGGTGCAGGCGGGAGCACAGGGCGCGGTGGAGCAGGAAAGCGATATCGCCTCATGAGCTTGCATCCCGGGAACAGGCGCACCATCCGGCCGGCCTCGTCCACGTGGACGGCGTATCCTGACGGTTTCCACCATGCCGGGCGCCTCCGCTGACCGCTTCGCCGCCTGCGGGCCGGCGGATTTACCGTGGGCGTCTCTCGCCGGCCCGCTGGTCGCCGCCGAGGACGCGCTGGCACGCCTTGACGAGCGCCTGCGCGCAGGCGCCGCCGGCGAGGGATGGATCGCCCGTTCGCATTTCGCGGATGCCTGCGCGTCGCTGTGGATCGAGGGAGAACTCGTGGCGCTGGAAGATCTGGTGCTGCATGACGCCGGCATGGATATACATGCCCCGACGCCGCAGTTGATCCGCGCGCGGGCCATCGTCGGCGCGCGCCGCGTCATCGCGGCGCAGCCTTCGGGCTGGGCCCTGTCGCCGGAAGGTTTCGCGCGCCTGCACGGCGAGGGGGAGCGCCCGCAAACCCGCCTGCCGGGGGCGGAAATCGCGGACGCGCGCGCGCCGGAAGCCACGGACGAAAACGCAGCGCTCGATTCCGCGCTGGCGCTGATCGACGCCGCGCTCGCCCGCTCGGCGCAAGCGCTCGCCCGCTCGGCGCAAGCGCTCGCCGGAGAAGCGCGGGCGGAAGGCGGGACGCGGCGGGAGCCGCTGCCGGCAGCGGACCCGGACGAGGCCGCGCAACTGGCCGCATGGCGGCGTATGGCCGCCGTCATGGACGGCCTGCCGCCGGTCATCGCCGCCGGCCTGCTGTGGGATGCGTGGGAGACGGCGCCACCCGTGCGCCGGGGTGCGTGGCTCGGCCGGCAGATCGTGGCGGATTACTTGCGGCAGCGCGGCAAGACGCTGGCGCACCTGCCGTGCCTCAACACTGGCTTGCGCCTATCCCCGTGGGAGCGGCGGCGCTCGCCCGACCGCGCGACGCGGCTCGCCGCGTGGTGCGAGGCCGTGCGCGCCTGCGCGGCGGCGGGCCTGCGCGAGCACGACCGCCTGACACTGGCGATCAGCCTGCTGGAGCGCAAGTGCGCCAACCGGCGCACGACATCGCGGCTGCCGGCGCTGATCGCGCTGGCAACGCGCCGGCCGCTGGTGACGGCGGGCACGGTGGCGCAGGCGCTCGCCGTTTCCCCGCGCGCGGCACAGGGTCTGATCGCCGAACTCGGACTGCGCGAGACGACCGGCCGCGGAAGGTATCGCGCATGGGCGTTGTGACAGTTTCCGTGCGATGCAACAATTGTAGTACGGGGGCCGCTTGACGACACATGCCCGTCATGGTTGTCATGCAAAACGTCGACCGTGCAAATAGTTGCCATTGTTACAAGCATTCTATCGTTGACGTGGCTCATGGCGCGACGGGTCGGAAGATGGCTTCGCTTGTTTCCGTTTCAACGGCTGGAGAGTAGACATGAAAGAGGCAATCACGCCGCAGGCGGCTGCGGAGTTGATCCCGGACGGCGCCGTTCTGGCGATCGGCGGTTTCATGGGCGTCGGCACGCCGCACCGTATCGTCGATGCGCTTGTGGAGGCCGGCCGCAAGAATTTCACCGTGATCGGCAATGACGCCGGGCGTCCCGATTTCGGTATCGGCCGCCTCGTGCACGCGCACGCGGTGTCGAAGCTCATCGTGTCGCATATCGGCCTCAACCCCGAAGCGCAGAAGCAGATGATCGACGGCGAGATGGTCATCGATCTGGCGCCGCAGGGCACGCTGGCGGAGCAGCTTCGGGCGGCCGGCTACGGACTCGGCGGCGTGCTGACGAAGACGGCTCTCGGCACCATCGAGGCCGAGGGCAAGCGCGTCATCGAGATCGACGGCGAGGAGTGGCTCTACGAGCCGCCACTGAGAGCCGACTTCGCGCTCATCCACTCCGACCAGGCTGACTACGTGGGCAACCTCACGTATCAGCTGACGGCGACGAACTTCAACCCGATCATGGCGATGGCGGCCGACACCGTCATCTGCGAACCGCGCGAGATCGTCCCGGTCGGCGTGATTCCGCCGGACGCCGTGCGCACGCCCGGCGTGCTCGTCAACTATCTGATCAAGAGGGCCTGAGCATGGACGCCTTGGAAATCATCCAGCGCCGCGTGGCGCGTGAACTCAAACCCGGCTCGCTCGTCAACCTCGGCATCGGCCTGCCCACCGGCGTGTCGCGCTATGTGCCGGCGGAACTCTCCGTCTTCTTCCAGTCGGAAAACGGCATCATCGGCATGGGCGCCCGCCCGCCGGAGGGCATGGAGGACGAAGACCTGACCGACGCTGGCGGCGGCTACGTTTCCGCCCTGCCGGGCGCGGCTACCATCGACAGCGCGGTCTCCTTCGGCCTGATCCGTGGCGGCCACGTCGAAGCCACCGTGCTCGGCGGGCTTGAGGTGGACGAGAACGGCCAGCTCGCCAACTGGGTGGTGCCGGGCAAGATGGTGCCGGGCATGGGCGGCGCGATGGACCTCGTGACCGGCGCGCGGCGCGTCATCGTCGCCATGCAGCACACGGCGCGCGGCCGGCCGAAGATCGTGCCCAAATGCACCCTGCCGCTGACCTCGCTGCGCCGCGTGACGCTGATCGTCACGGAACTCGCGGTGATCGAGCCCACCGACGACGGCCTCGTCCTGCGCGAGCGCGCGCCGGGCATCGTGGTCGACACCATCGTCGAGAACACGACGGCGAAGATCCACGTGCCGGAATACGTGCCCGAAATGGTGCTTTCCGTGCGCACGCTCGAAGAGGCGAGCGCCGCCGCGGCCTGATCGGCTGTCTTTCGCCTGACTTTCCGGGGGCGCGGCGCCGGCCGCAGCCCCCGTTTGCATCCGGCGGCCCATTGTCGCGCACCGGATGCCCTTCAAACGGACGGCTTGTAAGCCGCGTCGTCTTTCCGGTACCCTAGAAGCCAGATGTCATGCGATTCCCGTTCCGGCGGGCGGGAACGGGGATGCAGTGCCTGTGTCCGCAAAATCATAAGGGGAACCGTAATGCGCCGTCTTACCGTTGCAGCCTCTGTCGCGCTTGCGGCAGCGCTCGCCGCCTTGCCGCTCGCCACGCCGGCGTCGGCCAAGGAATGGAAAACCATTCGCATCGCTACCGAAGGCGCTTATCCGCCTTTCAACTACACGGATTCGTCCGGCAAGGTCGCCGGCTTCGAGATCGATCTCGCGCAGGCCATCTGCGAGAAGGCGAACGTAACCTGCACCTTCCAGGCGCAGGATTGGGACGGCATCCTGCCGGCGCTGCTCGCGGGCCGCTATGACGCGGTGTTCGCTTCCATGTCGATCACCGAGGAGCGCAAGAAGCAGGTGGCCTTCACGAAGCCCTACCTCGTGCTGCGCCCCAGCGTCGCGGTCGCGAAGGATTCGCCCCTCAAGGACGCCTCGCCCGAAAGCCTGAAGGGCAAGGTGCTGGGCGTGCAGTCGTCGACCATCCACACGAATTACGCGGAAGGCGTCTACAAGGACGCCGACATCCGTCTCTATCCCAAGCAGGACGAGGCCAACACCGATCTCGCCGGCGGGCGCATCGATGCCACGATGGCAGACAAGCCAACGATCATGGACTTCCTGCGCAGCAAGGAAGGGCAGGCGTGCTGCAAGCTGCTGGCAGACCTCGACAATGTTCTCGAGTACCATGGCGAGGGCATCGGCGCGGCGCTGCGCAAGGAAGACAGCGATCTGAAGGCGTTGCTCGACAAGGCGATCGACGAGGTGCACGCCGATGGCACCTTCGCGCGGATCGCGGCGAAGTACTTCGACTACAAGCTCGACTGATCGTGACACCGCCGGGGAGGGCCTTGCGCCCCCGCGGCTGTATTTCCTGCGGGAATCCCTGAGGAATTCGGGCTTCCCGGCTGGACACGGGCGCCGTTTTGCGGTTTGACAGCGGCTATCATTTTCAAGCCGCACGGATTTCCCAGGCGGTCGAGACGGTTGACGATCCAATGACGCACACGCGGGGGCGGACGCAGGGGGCGTGCTTATGCCGGCGTCCGAGTTGCTGAGCCTGCTATCGTTCGGCGAGGGGGGATGGGGCGACGAGCTTCTGAAGGGGGCGCTGCTTACGCTGGCGCTCGCACTCGTCACTTTTCCGTTCGGCATCATGTTCGGCTTTCTGCTGGCGCTGGCGCAGCGCTCCGGCGGCAGAATCACGCGCGGCGCTTCCGTTGCGTTCGCGTGGGTGTTCAAGGGCCTGCCGGAGCTGCTGACGCTGTTCCTCGTGTTCTACGGCGCGCAGATCGCGCTCCGGCAACTGTTCGCGGCCGTGGCGCCGGGCGTCGTCGTGGAAATACCGGCCTTCGCCGCGGGCGTCGTCGCGCTGGGCGTGGTCAACGCATCCTACGCGAGCGAGGTGTGGCTCGGCGCCTTCACAGCGATTCCGCAAGGCCAGTATGCCGCCGCCGCCGCGCTCGGTCTGTCGCGCAGACTGACGCTGCGCCTCGTCATCTTCCCGCAACTGCTGCGCCACGCCTTGCCTGGCATCGGCAACCTGTGGATGGTGCTGCTGAAGGATACCTCGCTCGTATCCGTGATCTCGCTGACCGAGCTGATGCGCATGACGCAGGTCGCGGCGGGCACGACGAAGCAGTATTTTCTGTTCTACATCACCGCCTTCGTTGTCTACCTGTTGATCTCCGCCGTTTCCGGCGAGCTTTTCGCGCACCTCGAACGGCGCAGTGCGCGCGGACGGGAGCGGGACGCATGACGGATCTCATCCCGACCCTCACCGGCTGGCTGCACGCGGTGCTGACGCAGGCGCTCGGCGTGCTGTTCACGCCGTTCGGCAGTCCGGAACTCTGGGAACGCTACGGCGGGCGCATCGTGTCCGGCCTCGGCATCACGGTGCAGATCGTCGTCATCACCTGCAGCCTCGGCGCGGTGCTGGGGCTTGCATCGTCCCTCGCGCTGCTGTCCCGCAGGCGCTGGCTGCGCGCGCCGTTCCGCGCATTCAGCTATTCGCTGCGCGGCACGCCGCTGCTGGTGCAGCTCTTCCTCGTCTATTATGGCGGCCTGCAATTTCGCGGAACGCTTGAAACACTCGGCGTCTGGTGGATTTTTCGCGAGGCGTGGTATTGCGTGCTGCTCACCTACACGCTGAATACAGCAGCCTATCAGGCGGAGATTTTCCGTGGCGCGATCAAATCCGTGCCCACCGGGCAATGGGAAGCCGCGCGGGCGCTCGGCATTGGCTACTGGCCAGCGTTCCGGCTCGTGGTTCTGCCGCAGGCCATGATCGTGGCACTGCGGCCGCTCGGCAACGAGGTGGTGCTGATGGTCAAGGCCAGCGCGCTCGCCGCCCTCGTCACCATCTTCGACCTGATGGGCGAGGCGCGCTATGCCTATTCGCGCACCTACGACTTCAACGTTTATATCTACGCCGCCGTACTCTATCTGGTGCTGGTGGAAATCACCCGCCGCGTCTGGCTGCGCTTCGAGCGCCGGCTGACACGCCACATGCTGGAAATCGCGCAACCACCCGGATAATGTGATTTTTAATCAATAGCTTACACAAAATTTTGTTGAAAGTAGTTGAGCAGACGAGGCATGGATAATGGCCGATCAGTCGGGTCGGCCAATATCCCTTGGCATCACGATGCCGGGCCGGTGGCGACCGGCAGGTCCTCGCGCGAGCCCCAATCCGCCCACGATCCATCGTAAAGCGCTGTCACTGGCTTGCCCAACCTGTGGAGGCCGAGCGCCAGCACCGCTGCCGTGACGCCGGAGCCGCAGGTGACGACGACCGGCCTGTCGGTATCCACCCCAGCCTGTGCGAAGGCCCGGGCAATTTCTTCCGGGCGCCTGAGCTGCCCGTTGTTGACGATCTCGCTGAAGGGCAGGTTCCGGCTACCCGGAATGTGGCCGTTGTGCAGGCCCGGGCGGGGCTCCGGCACATCTCCCCGGAAGCGGGGTGCGCCGCGTGCGTCAACGACCTGGGCGGATGCCCGATCGAGATAGGTGCGCACGCCCTCGGCATCGATCACCGCCTCAAGCGCCGGCTTCACCGCGAAGGCCGCCGGCTGGCGCGTCACGCTGCCTGCCTCGACCGGCAGCCCCTCCGCCTGCCAGCGTGGAAAGCCACCGTCGAGCACAAAGACGTTTTCCACGCCGAAATGACGGAAGGTCCACCACACGCGCGCAGCCGAAAACAGGCCCGCGCCGTCGTAGACGACGATGATATCCTTGTCGGAAATGCCAAGTTCGCCGATGCGCGCGGCGAAATCCGGCGCTGATGGCAGCATATGGGGCAGGGGCGAGGCGCGATCGCTGAGGGCGTCGATGTCGAAACGAACGGCGCCGGGAATGTGCGCCCTGAGATAGTCCGCCTGCGGGTCGCGATTCTCCGCGGGCAGATACCACGATCCGTCGACCGTTACGACGGCGGGATCGGCGGCACTGCCGGCGAGGCCGAGCTTTTCGGCGAGCCATTGCGGAGAAACGAGCGGCGACGACATATGTTGCTCCCGGGAATGCGCGGAGGGCGAACCCGTTGTCCGCCGCCCCCGGGAGTCATTGTGCGCAAGCGCGCGCCGTCACGCAAGCGCCAATAATTGTTATTCGATATACCTGATATAAAGCTCTACCGTGGCGCCAGTACCATGGTCATCTGGCGGCCTTCGAGCTGCGGCTCGCTCTCCACCTTGGCGGTTTCGAGCACATCGTTCTTGACGCGCAGCATCAGCTTGTAGCCGAGATCCTGATGCGCCATCTCGCGACCACGAAAGCGCAAGGTTACCTTGACCTTGTCGCCTTCCTCGAAGAAGCGCTGCATCGCCCGCATCTTGACGTTATAGTCGTTGTCATCGATGCCGGGGCGGAGCTTGATCTCCTTCACCTCGACGGTCTTCTGCTTCTTGCGGGCCTCGGCGGCCTTCTTCTGCTCCAGAAACTTGAACTTGCCGTAATCGAGCAGCTTACAGACGGGGGGGGTCGAGTTGGGGGCTATCTCGACGAGGTCCAGTCCCGCTTCCTCGGCCATGCGCAGGGCGTCGAAGAACGATACGACCCCGCGATTCTGGCCCTCTTCATCGATAAGTTGAACTTCACGAACGCCACGGATGTCTCTGTTGGCGCGCGGCCCTTCCTTCTGCGGAACCGCAAGCGATCTCATGGGGCGGCGAATGGCTGATCTCTCCTGATTGACGCCGGACAGCGATGGGCACCTCCCGGATCAAACCGAAAAAATCAACTGCCCTCCTGCCACGACGCACTGCCTCGATGACCGGAACATTTGCATAAAGTACCACAATGTCAATAGCATCCGGCCACATCACGACACGAAAATGACGACCTGTGTCAACCCTGCGGCGTGCGCTGCCTGCCGGCCAGCAGGGCGGCATAGACGCCAAGCGTCTCATTAACCATGTATTCCAGCGAGAAATGCGACTCGACGTGCCGGCGCGCACGCGCGGTCAGCGACTGACGGGCGGAGGCGCCGAGCAGCAGCACCTCCGCAACGGCGGCGGCCAGGGCTGGCGCGTCGCCGGCGGGCACGCGCCAGCCGGTCCGTTGCTGGGGCGCGACGTCCGGCGGGCTCAGCACGGTTTCCGGCACCGCACCGAGATCGGAGACGATGACCGGCGTTCCCATGGCCTGCGCTTCCACCGCCACCCGCCCGAAGGCTTCCGGCTCGGTCGACGGCACGACGACGACGGACGCGGCCTGAAAGGCGGCTGGCATGTCCGCGCAATGGCCGACGCGGCGCACGACGTCCGTCAGGCCGAGGCGCGCGACGTCCTTGTCGAGCTGGCGTACGTAACCATCGCGCCCCTGCGGGTCGCCGGCGAGGATGAAGACCACGTCCGCAAGCGCGTCGCGATGGGCTTGCCCGTCGTGCAGGAGGTGCGCCGCCTCGATCAGTACGCGCTGCCCTTTCCATGCGGTGAGGCGTGCGGCGAGCAGCACGATCCGCTGGTGCGGCGCGGTCTGCCATTGCTTGCGCAGCGCCTCGACTCGCTCCGGCGCCACCCTGTCGGGCTGGTATTGCGTGAGATCCGTGCCACGGTGAATGACCTTCACACGCCCGGCTGCAACCGGATGCGCGGCCTCGATGAGACCCGCGGTGTAGCGCGAATTGGCGATGACCACGTCGCCGCGCGCCATGACGGAATTGTACAGCACCTTGACGGACGATTTGCCCGAATAGCTGCCGTGATAGGTCGTGACGAACGGCAGGCCGAGCACCCTTGCCGCCATCAGCGCCACCCAGGCCGGCGCGCGGGAGCGGGCGTGGAGCAGCTCGACGCCCTCCTGTCGGCAAAGGCGGGCCAGTTTGCGCGCGTTGAAGGCCATCGCGACAGGGTTCTTGCTACGGGCCGGGAAGGGCACCCAGACGCCGCCATTGGCCTGCAGCTCGCCCACCAGCCGGCCGCCTTCCGTCGCGACCAGCGCGCGCGCACCGGCTTCCGCAAGGCCGGCGGCGATATCGACCGTGGTGCGCTCCGCCCCGCCGGCCTCCAGATCGGGAATGATCTGCAAGACCGTGCGGCCGTACAGCGGGTGCGTCGTCGTCGCGGACAGGCCACGGGATACATTCGGTCGGAGAGCGCCCGGTCGCATCGACAGGTTCACCAATGGTAAGAGTAGGTGGAAAGATTCGTACAATACCCATGCTGACAGCGGAGTTATGTAAAGTGAACCAGCCGAACGCGCAATTTTTCATTAACGAAACCGCTACCGGCGGTCGTCGTGTGGCTTATCTGCCGCGCGAGGGGCGGTCGCCGACCGTCGTCTGGCTCGGCGGCTTCCGCTCGGACATGCGCGCCACCAAGGCCGCCGCGCTCGACGACTGGGCGCAGCGAAGCGGGCAGGCCTTCCTGCGTTTCGACTATTCGGGACACGGCGAATCCGACGGGCGATTCGAGGAGGGCACCATTTCGGACTGGCTGTCGGATGCAGTGAGCATCATCCGCGCCAGGGCCGGCACGCGGCCGGTGTTCGTCGGTTCCTCCATGGGCGGCTGGCTCTCGCTGCTTGCCGCACGCACGCTTGCGGGAACGGACAGCGCGCCTTCCGCGCTGGTGCTGATCGCGCCCGCCGTCGATTTCACCGACAAGCTGATGTGGGCCGCCATGAGCGAAAGCGACCGGCGCACCGTTACGGAAAGCGGCCGTCTGCTGGTGCCTTCGGCCTATGGCGAGCCTTATCCGATCACCCGGGCGCTGATTGAGGACGGCGCGCGCCACAACCTGTTCGGCGCGCCCATCGCCCCCGGCTGCCCGGTGCATATCCTGCAGGGCATGCAGGACCCGGATGTGCCGTGGCGCCACGCGCTGGAACTCGTGGAGCACCTGCCGGGCGAGGCGACGACCGTGACCTTCATCAAGGACGGCGATCACCGGCTCTCGCGCCCGCAGGATATCGATCTGCTGGTGGCGACCGTCGCTGGAGCCGTTTCCGCCTGAAAAACAATGCCGCCGCAGGAGAACCCGCGGCGGCATATGAATATCACCCGGTAAGATACTGAATTAGTGGACGTTCACTGCCTCAAGATCGTGCGCCCAGGCGTTGGCGATGGCCGCATCGCGCGAGTCGGTGACGACTATGGGCGTGCCGTCCGCCGCGAGCAGGGCGAAGAGCTTGAGGCCCGGCTTGATGGCGGGCGCATCGGGGAACAGCTTCTTCACGTCCTCGGAACGGATGGACCGCAGGTAGGCGATCTTGCCGCCGCCAGCGAGGCCGAAAGCCCGCACGTCGGTCGCGTCGCCGTCGAATTCAAAGGAACCATTGATCATATCGCACTCTCCTTCAGAAGCAGTCGCGAGTCTTGGCCGCGATCAATCGCGCGCCAGAATATCAATCCGCCGGACGATGCGCTGGGCCTCGGGCCTGACCAGATCGATCGACAGGAGCCCGTTAGCGAGGTCGGCCCCCAACACCTCCATGCCGTCCGCCAGAAGGAACGACCGCTGAAATTGCCGCGCCGCGATGCCACGGTGCAGGAACTGGCGGCCCTTATCCTCAGTCTGACGGCCTCTGATTACAAGCTGGTTTTCCTCCAGCGTAATTTCAAGCTGCTCGCGCGTGAATCCTGCGACGGCCAGCGTGATGCGCAGGCGGTCCGGCGTGTTACCTTCGCCGGCGATGCGCTCGATATTGTAGGGAGGATAACCGTCGCTCGCGGCCTTGGCGACCCTGTCGAGCGCGCGCTCGATCTCGTCGAAGCCAAGGAGGAACGGCGAGGACAACGATGGCATGCGTGACATATCCGAAGCCCTTTTTGGCACTTCGTTTCGGAACACTCCCGCACAGGCCCGCCGATGCAGCACCTATCCGGAAACAGCTTGAAACGACATATGACCCCTCGCCAGGCGCCGGTCAAGAGGCGGCCCGCCCGCCCGCAGGGGCGGGAGACGCCGGAAAATGGCGCTTGCCTCCATGCGAGAATATATATAAATATATCTTTATATGATTTTTGCAGTTCTTCAAAATAAGGCATGGAGCGTCCCGGACGAGGGGGACGCGAGGAATATCGCGGGCTTGAGCGGGGTGCGAACATGACTTCCGGCACGACGTCATCAGCGGCAGCGTCCGCTCCTTTGCGATCTCGCGGGCCGCTCCGGGAGAAGGCGTCCATGGCCGTTCCGCTGTCCGCGATGCTGGCGGCGCTGAAGGCTGCAGGCGAGGAAACGCGCCTGCGCATTCTCGCCCTGCTGGCCGAGGGCGAGCTGAACGTCTCCGATCTGACGGACATTCTGGCGCAATCCCAGCCGCGCATATCGCGCCATCTCAAGCTGCTGACGGAAGCCGGGCTGATCGAGCGCCAACGCGAGGGTGCGTGGGCCTTCTTCCGGCTGGCGGACCAGAACGCCGGCGCCATGGTGGTGCGCGATCTCGTCGCGCGCCTGCATCGCGGGGACTCCCGGCTGCAGGCCGACAGGCAGCGGCTCGATGCCGTGCGCGAGGCGCGGGCACAGGCGGCGCAGGTGCATTTCTCGCGTCTCGCGGGGCATTGGGACGAGATGCGCGCCCTCCACGTTCCGGAGGATGCCGTCGAAGCCGCCATCCGCGAGATGATCGGCGAGCAACCATTCCGCGCCGTGCTCGATCTCGGCACCGGCACCGGCCGCATGCTGCAGCTTCTGGGCGAGCGGGCGGCGAGGGCCGTCGGCCTCGACGCAAGCCATGCCATGCTGACCGTCGCGCGCGCCAATCTGGAGCAGGCGGGCCTGTCCCATGTCCAGCTCCGGCAGGGCGATATCCACGCGCTGCCTGTCGAGCGCCATTCCTTCGATCTCGTGCTCATTCATCAGGTGTTGCACTTCCTCGACGATCCGGCGCGCGCCATCCGCGAGGCGGCCGGGGCTTTGTCGCCGGGAGGGCGGTTGCTGATCGTGGATTTCGCCGCCCACGAGCTTGAGTTCCTGCGGGAGAAGCACGCCCACCGCAGGCTCGGCTTTTCCCATGAGCAGATGTCCGGCTGGCTGGAGGAGGCGGAACTCGACCTCATCGGCTATCGCGACCTGACGCCTGCCGAGCCCGGCCGGGGCGATCTGCTGACCGTCTCGCTGTATCTCGCTCGCGACCGGCGCGTCGTTACCGATGTTCCAGAATATTCTTCCATATCCGCAGTTGCTTGACGGGAGTTTTTGATATGACGCTTCATGAATCCCGTCCCGGGTTCCGACCAGGCTTCCGGCCGAGCCGCGACGGCACGCGCCCGGTGCGCGTCTCGCTGGAGTTCTTTCCGCCGAAAACGCCGGCGATGGAAGAGACGCTCTGGGCCTCGATCAAGCGGCTGGAGCCGCTGCGTCCCGCTTTCGTCTCGGTGACCTACGGCGCGGGGGGCTCAACGCGCGAGCGCACGCACGCCACCGTCCGGCGCATCGTGGAGGAGACGGCGCTGCGCCCGGCCGCGCATCTCACCTGCGTCTCCGCGACGAGGGCGGAGGTGGACGACGTCATCCGCTCCTATGCCGAGGCGGGCGTGCATCACATCGTGGCGCTGCGCGGCGATCCGGCCGGCGGCATCGGCACGCCGTATGCGCCGCATCCGGAAGGCTACGCCTCGACGCCCGAGCTGATCGCGGGCATCCGCCAGATCGGCGATTTCGAGATCAGCGTTTCCGCCTATCCGGAAAAACACCCGGAGAGCGCGAGCATCGATGTCGATATCGATGTGCTGCGGCAGAAGGTCGAGGCGGGCGCGGCGCGCGCGATCACCCAGTTCTTCTTCGATAACGATGTGTACTTCCGCTATCTCGACAAGGTGCGCGCGGCGGGCATCGATATCCCCGTGGTACCGGGCATCCTGCCGGTGCAGAATTTCCGCCAGACGGCGGCCTTCACCGCCCGCGCGGGGGCGAGCGTGCCGGCCTGGCTCGCGCAGCGCTTCGACGGCCTCGACGACGACGCGGAGACGCGCCGCCTGATCGCGGCGGCGGTGGCCGCCGAACAGGTGTTCGATCTGGTGGACCGCGGCGTCACCGATATCCATTTCTATACGATGAACCGCGCCGATCTCGTCTACGCGATCTGCCATCTGCTGGGCCTGCGCCCGTTGGCCGGGCAGGCGCAAGCAGCCGCCTGACGCGGTTTCAGCGCCGCCCCGTGCGGCGGAGAGAGGATGAGTTGAGAATGAGTACATCGCCGGTTGTTGACGGAGCCGAGGTCCGCAGGGCGTTGACGGCCGCCGCGCGGGAGCGCATCCTGATCCTCGACGGCGCCATGGGCACCATGGTGCAGGGCCTGAAGCTGACGGAGGCCGACTTCCGCGGCGAGCGCTTCCGGGACCACGGACAGGACCTGAAGGGCAACAACGACATCCTCGTGCTCACGAAGCCGGACGCCATCCGCGACATCCACCTGCAATATTTCCTGGCCGGCGCGGATATCGTCGAGACGAACACCTTCTCCGGCACCTCGATCGCGCAGGCCGACTACGGGCTGGAATCAGCGGTGTTTGACATCAACTTCGAGGGCGCGCGGCTGGCCCGCGAGGCCGCCACCATCGCGCGGGAGAAAGACGGCCGCCGGCGTTTCGTGGCGGGCGCCATCGGCCCGACGAACCGCACGCTGTCGATCTCGCCGGATGTCAACGATCCCGGCTATCGCGCTGTAACCTTTGACGAAGTGCGCGGCGCCTATGCCGAGCAGACGCGCGGGCTGATCGCGGGCGGCGCGGACGTCATCCTGATCGAGACCATTTTCGACACGCTGAACGCCAAGGCCGCCGTCATCGCCGCCGAACAGGTGTTCGCGGAAACCGGCGTGCGGCTGCCGATCATGATTTCCGGTACGATCACGGACCTCTCCGGGCGAACTCTGTCCGGGCAGACGCCGACGGCCTTCTGGTATTCGCTGCGCCACGCAGACCCTTTCTCCATCGGCCTCAACTGCGCGCTCGGCGCGCGGGAGATGCGCGCGCATATCCAGGAGCTGGGGCAGGCGGCGGACACTTTCGTCTGCGCCTATCCGAACGCGGGGCTGCCGAACGAGTTCGGCCTCTATGACGAAAGCCCGGAAGCAATGGCGAAGCTCATCGGCGAGTTCGCCGGAGCCGGGCTCGTCAACATCGTCGGCGGCTGCTGCGGCACGACGCCCGACCATATCCGCGCCATTGCCGAGACGGTGGCGGACAAGGCGCCGCGCAAGCCGGCGACGCAACCGCCGCTGCTGCGCCTCTCGGGCCTCGAACCATTCACGCTGACGCCCGACATTCCCTTCGTCAACGTCGGCGAGCGCACCAACGTGACCGGCTCCGCGCGCTTCCGCAAGTTGATTACGGCCGGCGACTACGCAGCGGCGCTGGATGTGGCACGGGATCAGGTCGCGAACGGCGCGCAGGTCATCGACATCAACATGGACGAAGGCCTGCTCGACAGTGAGAAGGCGATGACGACCTTCCTCAATCTGGTGGCGTCCGAGCCCGACATCGCCCGCGTGCCGATCATGGTCGATTCCTCGAAGTTCAGCGTCATAGAGGCCGGGCTGAAGTGCCTGCAGGGCAGGGGAATCGTCAACTCCATCTCGCTCAAGGAGGGCGAGGAAAAGTTCCTGCACGAGGCGCGCATCGTGCGTGCCTATGGCGCGGCGGTCGTGGTCATGGCGTTCGATGAGACGGGGCAGGCGGATACGCAGGCGCGCAAGGTCGAGATATGCACACGCGCCTACAAGTTGCTGACGGAGGAGGCGGGCTTTCCGCCGGAGGACATCGTCTTCGATCCCAACATCTTCGCCGTCGCGACCGGCATCGAGGAGCACGACAACTACGGCGTCGATTTCATCGAGGCGACACGCCGCATCCGCCAGACCCTGCCGCATGCGCACATCTCAGGCGGCGTTTCCAACCTGTCGTTCTCGTTCCGCGGCAACGAGCCGGTGCGCGAGGCGATGCACGCCGTTTTCCTCTACCACGCCATCCAGGCTGGCATGGACATGGGCATTGTCAACGCCGGGCAGCTTTCCGTCTATGACGAGATCGACCCCGCGCTGCGCGAGGCGTGCGAGGACGTGATCCTGAACCGGCGCAAGGACGGCACCGAGCGGCTGCTGGCGCTTGCCGAGGATTTCAGGGGCAAGGGCAAGCAGGCGCGCGAGGCGGACCTGACGTGGCGCACCTGGGAAGTCGGCAAGCGTCTCGAACACGCGCTCGTCAACGGCATCACCGAATATATCGAGGACGATGTCGACCAGGCCCGCCTTGCCGCGCAGCGCCCGCTGCACGTCATCGAGGGGCCGCTGATGGCGGGCATGAATGTGGTCGGCGACCTGTTCGGCGCCGGCAAGATGTTCCTGCCACAGGTGGTGAAATCCGCCCGCGTGATGAAGCAGGCCGTGGCCTATCTCATGCCCTTCATGGAAAAGGAGAAGCAGGAGACGGGCCTCTCCCAGCTGTCTTCCGCCGGCAAGGTGCTGATGGCGACCGTGAAGGGCGACGTGCACGACATCGGCAAGAACATCGTCGGCGTCGTGCTGGCGTGCAACAATTACGAGATCATCGATCTCGGCGTCATGGTGCCGGCACAGAAGATTCTCGACACGGCGCGCGCGGAGAAGGTCGATATCATCGGCCTCTCCGGCCTCATCACGCCCTCGCTCGACGAGATGGCGCATGTGGCGGCGGAGCTGGAGCGCGAGGGCTTCGACGTCCCGCTGCTCATCGGCGGCGCCACCACGAGCCGGGTGCATACGGCGGTGAAAATCCACCCCAACTACGCGCGCGGGCAGGCGATCCACGTCAACGACGCCAGCCGCGCCGTGGGCGTGGTGTCGTCGCTGCTCTCGCCGGACCTGCGCGACGGCTATATCGCCGGCGTCCGCGAGGACTACGCGAAGGCCGCCGCCGCCCATGCGCGCGCCGAGGCCGACAAGAAGCGCGTGCTGATCGAGAAGGCGAGGGCGAACCATTTCGCCGTCGACTGGGCGAACTACACGCCGCCCAGACCTGCATTCCTCGGCACGCGCACCTTCAGCAGCTACGACGTGGGCGAACTCGCGCGCTACATCGACTGGACGCCGTTCTTCCAGTCATGGGAGCTGCGCGGGCGCTTCCCGGATATCCTCGCCGACGAAACGCAGGGCCCGGTGGCGCGCCAACTCTATGCGGAAGCTCAGGAGATGCTGAAGCGGATCGTCGACGAGCGCTGGTTCACGCCTAAGGCCGTCATAGGCTTCTGGCCGGCGAATGCGGTGGGCGACGATATCGCGCTCTATACGGGCGAAAGCCGTCAGGAGCGGATCGCGACCTTCTATACCCTGCGCCAGCAACTCGCCCGGCGCGACGGCAAGCCGAACGTGGCGTTGTCCGATTTCGTCGCGCCCGGGGGCAGCGGCAAGGCCGACTACATTGGCGGTTTCGTGGTGACCTCCGGCCTCGCCGAGGAGCGAATTGCCAAACGCTTCGAGCACGCCAACGACGACTATGCCTCCATCCTCGTCAAGGCGCTCGCCGACAGGCTGGCGGAAGCCTTCGCGGAGCGGATGCACCAGCGCGTGCGGCGCGAATTCTGGGGCTACGCACCCGACGAACGCGAGGACGATTACGAGGCGTTGCTGCGCGAGGACTATCGGGGCATCCGTCCGGCGCCGGGCTATCCGGCCCAGCCCGACCACACCGAGAAGGCGACGCTGTTCGACCTGTTGAAGGCGGAAGAGCGCATCGGCGTGAAGCTCACCGAGAGCTACGCGATGTGGCCGGGATCATCGGTTTCGGGGCTCTACCTGTCGCATCCTCAAGCGTTCTACTTCGGCGTCGCCAAGGTGGAGCGCGATCAGGTGGAAGATTATGCACTGCGCAAGGGCATGGACGTGGCCGAGGTCGAGCGCTGGCTCGGCCCGATCCTCAACTACGATCCCGCGGCCTATGCCCGCGTGGCGGCGGAGTGATCCTGCCCGTCGCCGCGCGCCATCCCGCACGCGGCGACGACCCGCAGGCCGGGGGCGTGGCAGTCATGGCATAAATCCCGGGATAAATAATATCGTTATATTCTTCACGCATAGAGTGCAGGCATGACGCTCGCGCACCTGCTGTTGCTGACGATCAAGGTCAGCATCCTCTTTCTCGTCTTCACGATCGGTCTTTCCGCCAGACGGGAGGATGCGATATACCTTGTGCAGCATCGCGCGCTTTTCCTGCGCTCGATCCTCGCCATGAACGTCATCATGGTTGTCGTCGCCGCAGCGATCGCCGCGCTGTTCCATCTGCCGCGGCCGGTCAGCATCGCGCTGGTGGCGCTGGCGGTCTCGCCGGTGCCACCCATCCTTGCCAACAAGCAGCGCGGGGCGGGCGGCTCGGCCACCTATACCATCGGCCTGCTGGTGGCGGCCTCGCTCATGGCGATCGTTCTGGCACCGCTCGCCGTGAGACTCGTCGGCGCGGCATTCGGACACGATACGGGCATATCGGCGCTCAAGATAGGCTTCATAGAACTCACGTCCGTCATCGCGCCGCTGGCAGCCGGCATTGCTGTGCGGCACTACGCGCCGGCCTTCGCGGACCGGATTGCCCGGCCTGTTTCAGCTGCAGCGATGGCGCTGCTCGTCGCCGCATGCCTGCCGGTGCTGTTCGTGGCATGGCCGGCTGTATGGGCGATGGTGGGCAACGGCGTCGCCGTCGCGCTGGCGGCCTTCACGCTGATCGGTCTTCTGGTCGGCCACCAGCTCGGTGGTCCAGAGCCGAAGGACCGCACCGTGCTGGCACTGGCGACTGGAACGCGCCATCCGGGAATCGCCATGGCAATCGCCAGCGTCAATTTCCCCGACGAAAGAGCCGCGCTCGCCGTCGTTCTCTACCATCTGGTCATCGGCACGCTGGTGTCGATTCCTTATATCAAATGGCGACGTCGTGTAGCTGGCGCCACGCAGGGGGTGTGACGCGGCTACACGGATAGATGAATCGCGTAAGCACGATTATGGAACCTAAGCGCGACCCGATGTGCGGCAATACCTGAACCTGCAGGCCGCCGGCAACCGGCCAAGGAATGCCGGCATGCCGACAGATACCGCGATCAGAACGGAATATCGTCGTCGAGGTCCGTGGAATAGTTCCCGGACTGGCCGCCTCCGTAGCTGCCGCTGCCCGATGTCTGCGACCTGTCGCTGACGGCCGGGCGCGATGGCTCCGCGCCGGCGAAGCTGCCGCCGCCATACCCGCCGGCGCCTTCCTCACCGCCGCCGCGGCTGTCGAGAATCGTCAGTTCGCCCCGGAAGCGCTGCAGCACCACCTCGGTCGTATAGCGCTCCTGGCCGTCCTTGTCCTGATACTTGCGCGTCTGCAGCTGACCTTCCACATAGACCTTGGTGCCCTTGCGCAGGTACTGTTCGACGATACGCACGAGATTCTCGTTGAAGATCACGACATTATGCCATTCCGTCCGCTCGCGGCGCTCGCCGGTCCCCTTGTCGCGCCAGGTCTCGGACGTGGCGATGCGCAGGCTCGCGACCGGCTCTCCCGAATTGAGGCGCCGAATCTCCGGATCGCGCCCGAGATTGCCGACGAGAATGACCTTGTTGACGCTGCCTGCCATACCGATGTCCTCCTGCTGCGGGTGCCGTTGGCGAACCCGGACAATACGCGAATCCGCCGGTGCCACCAATCCGCACGCCCGGCCCCGAAGCGCTTATGCCCGGAAAACGCCGCCAATCGAACCTACCCGTCCCGCAAAGAAAATTGTTCTTGAAATGTTCCTAATGCAGTGCAAAAGTGAATGCAAGACCGATTTTCGACAAACGCACAACACCGGGCATCGGATGCCGCTATGATCGCCTTGCGCATGACGACTTTTCCTGACCGTATTCCGGCGTGCCTTTTTCTGCAACCGGCTGGTGACTGATGGCCTCTCTTGACGACCTTTTCGATGGCTCGACCCCGCTGCCGGCGGGCCCCCGCCACGTGATCAGCATTCGCGGCGCGCGCGAGCACAACCTGAAGAACGTCGACCTGACGATCCCGCGCGACAGGCTCGTGGTGTTCACGGGCCTGTCGGGATCCGGCAAATCATCGCTGGCCTTCGACACGATTTATGCCGAGGGGCAGCGCCGCTATGTCGAATCGCTGTCCGCCTACGCTCGCCAGTTCCTGGAGATGATGCAGAAGCCGGACGTCGACCAGATCGACGGCCTGTCGCCAGCCATCTCCATCGAGCAGAAGACGACTTCGCGCAACCCGCGCTCCACCGTCGGCACGGTGACGGAGATCTACGATTACATGCGCCTGCTGTGGGCGCGCGTCGGCGTGCCCTATTCGCCGGCGACGGGCCTGCCGATCGAAAGCCAGACAGTCAGCCAGATGGTCGACCGGGTGCTCGCCCTGCCGGAGAAGACGCGCTTCTATCTGCTCGCGCCCGTGGTGCGCGGGCGCAAGGGCGAGTACCGCAAGGAACTCGCCGAGTTCCTGAAACGCGGCTTCCAGCGTGTGAAGATCGACGGCGTCTTCCACGAGATCGCGGACGCGCCATCGCTCGACAAGAAGCTGAAGCATGACATCGACGTTGTGGTCGACCGGCTGGTCGTGCGCACCGATATGGCGTCGCGCCTGTCGGAATCGCTGGAGACCGCGCTCGATCTGGTGGACGGCATTGCCGTCATCGAATTCGCCGACGAAACGGACGAATCAGGCGCGCCGCGCCGGCTGATTCTGTCGTCGAAATTCGCCTGCCCCGTCTCCGGCTTCACGATTCCGGAGATCGAGCCGCGGCTGTTCTCGTTCAACAACCCCTATGGCGCCTGCCCGGTCTGCGACGGGCTCGGCCGCGAGATGCACGTCTCGCCCACGCTGGTGGTGCCGGACGAGGGCCGCACGCTGCGCGACGGCGCGGTGGCGCCTTGGGCGAAATCGACCTCGCCTTATTACGCCCAGACGCTCGACGCGCTCTCCGCTCACTTCGGCGAGGGCATGGCGACGAAGTGGTCGGAGCTGTCGGAGGGCCTGCGCAACGCCATTCTCTACGGCACCGGGCGCGAGAAGGTGCGCATCCTCTATGCGGACGGCAGCCGCAGCTATGAGGTCAACAAGCCGTTCGAGGGTGTCATACCCAATCTCGAACGGCGCTGGAAGGAGACGGACAGCGAATGGGCGCGGGAGGACATCGCGCGCTTCATGTCCGAGACGCCCTGCGCCGCCTGCAACGGCTTCCGCCTCAAGCCCGAGGCGCTGGCCGTGAAGATCGCGGGGAAACATATCGGCGAGGTGTCGCAACTGTCGGTCAGCGACGCGCGCGGCTGGTTCGAGGCGGCGCCGGTGACGCTGACCGAGCAGCAGAACGCGATCGCCTACCGCATCCTGAAGGAAATCCGTGAGCGGCTCACCTTCCTGCTCGATGTGGGGTTGGAGTACCTCACGCTGGCGCGCGCCTCCGGCACGCTTTCGGGCGGCGAGAGCCAGCGCATCAGGCTTGCGTCCCAGATCGGATCGGGCCTCACCGGCGTGCTCTATGTGTTGGACGAGCCATCCATCGGCCTGCACCAGCGCGACAACGAGCGGCTGCTGCAGACGCTGAAGCGCCTTCGGGATCTCGGCAACACCGTGATCGTGGTCGAGCACGACGAGGACGCCATCCTGCAGGCGGATTATGTCGTCGACGTCGGGCCCGGCGCGGGCGTCCACGGCGGGCGCATCGTGGCGCAGGGCACGCCCGGGGAGCTGCTGAAATCCCCCGATTCGCTGACGGCCAGGTATCTGACCGGCGAACTCTCGGTGCCGGTGCCCGCCAAGCGCCGCAAGCCGCAGAAAAGCCGCATGCTGACGCTCAGGGGCGCGCGGGGCAACAACCTCAAGAACGTCACCGCCGCGTTTCCGCTCGGCACCTTCACCTGCGTCACCGGCGTGTCGGGCGGCGGCAAGTCCACCCTCGTCATCGACACGCTCTACCAGGCGGCGGCGCGGCATCTGAATGGCGCTGTGGCCCACCCTGCCCCGTTCGACGCACTTGACGGGCTGGAGCAGCTCGACAAGGTGATCGACATCGATCAGTCGCCCATCGGCCGCACGCCGCGCTCGAATCCGGCCACCTATACGGGCGCGTTCACGCCGATCCGCGAATGGTTTGCCGGCCTGCCGGAGGCGAAGGCGCGCGGCTACCAGCCGGGGAGGTTCTCGTTCAACGTCAAGGGCGGGCGCTGCGAGGCGTGCCAGGGCGACGGCGTCATCAAGATCGAGATGCACTTCCTGCCCGATGTCTACGTCACCTGCGACGTTTGCAAGGGCAAGCGCTACGAACGCGAGACGCTGGAGGTGAAATACCGCGACCACTCCATTGCCGACGTGCTCGACATGACGGTCGACGAGGGGCTGGAGCTGTTCAAGGCCGTGCCGGCCATCCGCGACCGCCTGCAGACGCTGTCGCGCGTCGGGCTCGGCTATGTGAAGGTAGGCCAGCCCGCGACGACGCTGTCCGGCGGCGAGGCGCAGCGGGTCAAGCTCTCCAAGGAGCTGTCGAAACGCGCCACCGGCCGCACACTCTATATCCTCGACGAGCCGACCACCGGCCTGCATTTCCATGACGTCGCCAAGCTGCTCGAAGTGCTGCACGAACTCGTCGAGCAGGGCAACACCGTCGTGGTGATCGAGCATAACCTCGAAGTCATCAAGACGGCGGACTGGATCATAGACATGGGGCCCGAGGGCGGCGATGGCGGCGGGCGGATCGTCGCGCAGGGCACGCCGGAGACGATCGCCGCAGACGAGAAGAGCCATACGGGCCATTTCCTGCGGGAAGTGCTGGCCCGCCGACCTCTTCGCAAGCGCACACAAGCGGCGGAATGACGAGAGCGCAATGCTTACACATGAAACCATTTATCTTTTTGCCCCAATTGTGGGCAAATCGTGAAGAAACTGCCTTCTAGCCATGCATTGAATGCCTGACTGATCTTCCAAATGCCCTCTCCCTCAGCATGCGCTGGTGACGTATATTGCATCGCAACAGTGCAGGAGATTAATCCCTCCGCATCGCTGCATCAGGAGAGTGTGATGATCGTTTCTTATATTCTGTCCAAAATCCGCGCTTGGCGTCTGTACCGTGAGACCATTCGCGAGCTTTCGCAGCTTTCGGATCGTGAGTTGAACGACGTTGGTCTGTCCCGCTGGGAAATCCCGTACGTCGCCAAGAAGTATTCCAATGCGTGACTGTGGCACGCATTGGCGTGACACCGGCACCGTGAAGGCCTCGATAGAACGCCCGTCCTGTTAGCAGGCGGGCGTTCTTGTTTGGGCGCTTGCGGTAAGCCGCGGCGAGGACGCTAACCTCGCTTGACGCTTGCCCCCATAAGCGACACATAGACCGGATGACGAATCCGGTTCACATAATAGGGGGAGGGCTCGCGGGCAGCGAGGCTGCCTGGCAGGTCGCCTCCCAGGGCGTGCCCGTCGTGCTGCACGAGATGCGCCCCGACAACAGTTCCCCCGCCCACAAGACAGACGGGCTGGCCGAACTGGTCTGCTCCAATTCCTTCCGCTCGGACGATGCCGGCACCAACGCTGTCGGACTGTTGCATCAGGAGATGCGGGCGCTCGGCTCGCTGATTATGGCGCATGCGGATGCCCATCAGGTGCCGGCGGGTGGCGCGCTCGCCGTGGACCGCGAGGGCTTCTCGCAGTCGGTGACAGCAGCCATCGGCGCGCATCCGCTCATCACCGTCGTGCGGGAGGAGGTGAAGGACCTGCCGCCCGAGGACTGGGGGCGGACGATCATCGCCACCGGCCCCCTCACCTCGCAGGCGCTGGCGGACGCGGTGCAGGGAGCCACCGGCGAAGGCGCGCTCGCCTTCTTCGATGCCATCGCGCCCATCGTCCATGCGGATACGATCAACCGCGACATCGTCTGGGCGCAATCGCGCTACGACAAGGCGGGGCCGGGCGGCACGGGCGCCGATTACCTCAACTGCCCGATGACGCAGGAACAGTACGAAGCATTCGTCGACGCGCTGCTGGCCGGCGAGAAGACGGACTTCCGGGAATTCGAAAAAAACACGCCCTATTTCAACGCCTGCCTGCCCATCGAGGTGATGGCGGAACGCGGGCGCGAGACATTGCGCTTCGGCCCGATGAAGCCGGTGGGCCTGACCAATCCCAACAATCCTCTCGTCAAGCCCTACGCCATCGTGCAGTTGCGGCAGGATAACGCTTCCGCGACGCTCTACAACATCGTCGGCTTTCAGACGAAACTGAAGTACGGCGAGCAGACGCGCATCCTGCGCATGATTCCCGGCCTCGAAAACGCCGAGTTCGCACGGCTGGGCGGCCTGCACCGCAACACCTTCATCAACTCCCCCCGCCTGCTCGACAGGACGCTGCGGCTGCAAGCGCTGCCACGCCTGCGCTTCGCCGGACAGATCACCGGCTGCGAGGGCTATGTGGAAAGTGCGGCGGTGGGCCTCATGGCCGGACGCTTTGCCGCAGCCGAGGACACGGGGGCGAGCCTGCCCCTTCCGCCCCGGACGACGGCGATCGGCGCGCTGCTCGACTACATCACCGGTGGCCATGTCTCCGTCGATGCGGACGACGACGGCGCGGAGGGTGAGGCCGTATCGAAACCCTCCTCGTTCCAGCCGATGAACGTGAACTTCGGCCTGTTTCCGCCGCTCACCGAGGCGCTGCGCTCGGAGGACGGCAAGCGGCTGCGGGGATCGGCCAAGGCACTCGCACGCAAGCAGGCGCTGACGACGCGGGCGCGGCGGGACCTCGCGTCGTGGCTGGCTACCCTATCGGCCCCAGCGCCCGGCTGTCCGCCAGAAGGCCCATAGCCGACGCCATTGCGGCAGATCGATGATGGAGCGCGACGGCGTGTAGCCGCGCTGCTCCATGCGCGCGAGATAAGCCGGAACGGTAGCCGCCGCCAGAAAGGCCGCCCGGGCCTCCGGCGCCACATCAGCCATGGCCGTCTCGGTCTTGGTGAAATGATCGCGAGCAACCGCCCGCAGGTCGGCGAGCGCCCGTGACAGACCCGGGCCATCGGCGGCGCCCGTCGTCAGGCTTTCGCGGCTCACGCCGTGCCGTTCCAGAACGTCGGCGGGCAGGTAGACCTGCCCCCGCCGCAAATGCCACGGCAGGGCGCGCAGCAGGCCGGTCATCGCATGGGCGACGCCCGCATGCCCGGCGGCGTCCGCGCCGCCCGGATCGCGGCCATCGGCCAGCACGATGCTCGCCAGCCGGAACAGGGCGGACGATGTCTCCCCGCAATATCCCTCCAGATCGGCGAGCGAAGGCATCGGGTCGTCGTAGAGATCGAAGACGCGCGCGTCGATCAGGTCGTGGAAGGCCTGCACAGGAAGCGAAAAGCGGGTGATGGTGGCGATCAAAGCCTCGCTCACCGGGTCGCCCTGCGCGCCGCTTTGTGCGGCGTCAATCACATCCCGCCACCATTGCAGGCGGATTTCGCCCGGAAGGGGCGCACTGACCGATTCGCGCACGCACGCGACCGCATGGTTGAAGGCATAGAGCGCGTGGAGATAGGGCCGCTTGTCCGCCGGTGCGAAGAGGCTCGCCCAGTAACGGTCCGGTTCGTGCTCGCGCACGATGGCTTCGCAATGGGAGAAGGCAGACACGGAAACGGTCGGCGCCATCGTGCGCTCCAAAGCAATTTCAGCAAACGGTGACTGCACCCTTGCAACGACACGCCGACATGACGGGGAGATTACTCCACGACGATCAGGACAGCCGCCACGCGCCGGTCTTCCGCCAGCAGGACGTTGTAGGTGCTGATCGCCGCCCCGGTCTGCATGGTCTCGAATCGCACGCCTGCCTCCGAAAGGAACTGCCGCAGACCGGCAGGCAGCAGCTGCATGTTGCGCCCGGTGCCGAGGAGCAGCAGTTCGACCCCCTCGCCTTCCGCCGCGACCTGCGTCAGCTGCACCGTGGACAGATCGGCGACTGAGGCCGCTTCGATGGCAACGACGCCGGACGGCAACAGCAGCAGCGATCCCCGGTGCGACATGCCGGCGAATCGGAAGCCGCCATTGCCGTAGGCCGTCACGGGATGCTGCCCTGGCAGGAAACCCTCGTAGCGTGCCTCCGGCTTCGACATCAGGGCGTCTGCTCCGCTGCGTCCGCCCGCGTCGCCGCCTGTGCCGACTCGGCCGGGCGCGAACGCAAGCCGAGATAGATCAGGATGGGCGATGACACGAACACCGCCGAGTATGTGCAGATCACCACGCCGAACAGCATGACCTCCGCGAAGCCGCGAATCGCCTCACCCCCGAACAGCACGAGCGCCAGCACGGCGAGGAAGGTCGTCGTGGCGGTCATCGCGGTGCGTGACATGGTGGTGTTGACGGAAACGTCGAGCAGCTCCTCGACCGATATGCTCTTGTAACGGCGCATCAGTTCGCGCGTGCGGTCGAACACCACCACCGTCTCGTTGAGCGAATAACCGACGATGGTCAGGATCGCGGCGATCGACGTCATGTTGAATTCGGACTGCGTGACGACGAAGAAGCCGACCGTGAGAATGATATCGTGGATGGTGCCGATGATGGCGCCGATCGCGAGCTGCAGCTCGAACCGGAACCACAGGTAGGCCATCACCGCGCCGATCGCCAGCACGATGCCGAGCGTGCCCGAGCGCACTAGTTCGCCCGACACGCGCGGCCCCACCGTCTCCACGCGGCGGAACTCGTAATCCGCCTCGAAGGTCGCGCGCGCCTGCTGCACGACGTTGCTCTGTGCGCCCTCGCCGCCTTCCTGGATGGGGAAACGCAGCGACACACCGCCCTGCGTGCCGAATTCCTGCACCTCGACGCCGCCGAAGCCGAGCCCCTCCGCCGTCTGCCGGATGGCGCCCGCATCGGCCTTGCCGGACTTGGCCTGCATCTCGATCAGCGTGCCGCCCTTGAAATCGATGCCGAAATTGAGGCCGACAGTCATGCCGAGAACGACCGTCATCACGACCAGCAGCGCCGACAGCGGCAGCGTGATGCGCCGGAAGCGGACGAAGCCGAAACGGGTGTCATCGGGGTAGATGCGAAGCAGGCGCACTCTCGTCTCTCCTCAGCGGGCGGCCCGCGCGGGGCGGCGCCAACCCTTCACTTCAATACGTTCGAACGGCAGTCTTCAGAACGGCAGTCTCTTGGGCCGTGCCAGCCGGTACCACAGCGCCACCATCATCCGCGTCATGGTGACGGCGGTGATGACCGTCGTCAGGATGCCGAGGATGAACACCACGGCGAAGCCACGCACGGGCCCGGACCCCAGGAAGAACAGGATCAGCGCAGCGATCAGCATGGTGGAGTTCGAATCGATGATCGTCGCGAAAGCGCGGTTGAAGCCGGCTTCCAGCGCCGTGATCAGCGAGCGCCCTGCCCGCGATTCCTCGCGCATGCGCTCGTATATGAGCACGTTCGAGTCCACCGCCGTGCCGATGGTCAGCACGATGCCCGCGATGCCGGGCAGCGTCAGTGTCGCGCCGAGCAGCGACATCAGCGCGAAGATGAACACGACGTGGACAACGAGCGCGATGTTGGCGATCAGTCCGAAAAGGCCATATGTCGCGAACATGAACAGCACGACGAACACCGTGGAGACCGCCACCGCCGCCTTGCCGGCCTCGATGGAGTCCTGCCCCAGACCGGGCCCCACCGTGCGCTCCTCCACGATGGTGAGCTTGGCGGGCAGCGCGCCGGCGCGCAGCAGGATGGCGAGGTTGTTGGCCTGCTCCACCGTGAAGCTGCCGGAGATCATGCCCGAACCGCCGGTGATCGGCGTCTGGATACGGGGAGCGGAGATCACCTCGTTGTCGAGCACGATGGCCATCAGGCGGCCCACGTTCTCCGTCGTCGCCTGTCCGAAGCGCTGCGCGCCACGCATGTTGAAGCGGAAATTGACGATGGGCCGGCCGGTCTGAGAGTCGAACGATGGCTGCGCATCGACGAGGTCGGCGCCGTCAACCGCCTGCTGGCGCTCCACCGGGAAGGTCTGGCCGGGGATCTCCTGCGAGGGAATGTTCTCCACGTCGCCGGAGCCCGTCTCCGACACGAAGCGGAATTCGAGCTTGGCCGTGCGGCCGAGGATTTCCTTCAGCCTCTGCGGGTCCTGCAGGCCCGGCACCTGCACCTGCACGCGATCCGCGCCCTCACGCTGGATGTTGGGTTCGGTGGTGCCAAGTGCGTCCACGCGCCGGCGCAGCACCTCTATCGCCTGATCGACGGCGCGGCGCACCCGATCGTTGATGCCGGCATCGGACAGCGTCAGGCGGATGAGGCCGTCGGCGTCCGCGGTGATGTCAATCGTGGAAGCGCCCGCCTGCCCCAGCAGCGGATTGCCGATGGGCTGCGACAATTCGCGCAGCCGCGGCAGCACCTTGTTGCGCGCCTCGCCGTCGGGAATGCGAATCTGCACGCCGCGCGGCTGCACGACAATGCCACCCTGCGCCGTCACCCGCTCGTCCCGCAGGATGGCGCGCACGTCGTCGCGCAGCAGGTTGAGCTGCGTACGCAGCAGATCGTTCGTATCGACCTCCAGCACGACATGCGAACCGCCTTGCAGGTCGAGGCCGAGCACGATGCCCTGATGCGGCACCAGCGCGCGCGGTATCCACGACGGCACGGACGCGATGAAGGCGTCACGCTGGGCGGGGGTGAACAGGCTGGGCGCGGCGAAAAGAAAGCCGAGCATGGTAAGCACGAGAACGGCAACGACCTTGCCGGTCGAATAACGGAGCATTGTCGGGCGGCCTTCCTGATGCCGGGCGGATAGCCGTACGCCGATCCGCGCGCAGGGCCAATCTTGTTTTCCTGTCGGGCATCGGACCGATCCGGAAGCCGGTTTCCGCCTCGCGGTCCGATGCGCCAGTGTCCTCTGTCCGGCGGTCGCGGCGCCGGAGAATACGGGCGATTACGTCGCTGCGCCGCCGGTTACTTGCCGGCGTCGTTGGCGGCCTCGCCCTTCACCGGTTCGCCCTTCGCGCGGACGTCCGCGATGGTCGAGCGCACGATGCGGGCCTTCACGCCGTCGGCGATTTCCGCCTCCAGCTCGTTGTCGTCGATGACCCGCGTCACCTTGGCGATGAAGCCGCCGGAGGTCACGATGGTATCGCCGCGCCGCACACCCTTCACCATCTCCTGATGCGCCTTGGCGCGCTTCTGCTGCGGGCGCAGGATCAGGAACCACATCACCACGAAGATGAGGATGAAGGGGATGAACTGGATAATGATGCTGCTCCCGGTGGGAGCGGCGGTCGTGCCCTGGGCAAAGGCCATCGAAATCAAGGGTCATCCTCCAGACAGAAAGAACGCGCCAATCCGGTATGGATATGGAGTCGGAAAGTTGCGGGGACTATAACCATCGCGCAAGCGAAATCAAACGCCTCAAATCGGCTTTCGGAGTCGCGGGGCGAAAACATCGAAGGGTGAATGTCCATGACGGATGAGCGTTCGGGCGGCGACGCAGGTGCGGCGGCTGCCATGCAACTGGGCGAGGCGCTTTTCAGGGAAATCAGGCGTCTTGCCGAGGCGGTCGAACGGCTGGCGCCACCGGCCTCCCCCGCGCCGGACATCGCCGCCGCCGACGCCTTCGTATGGCAGCCGCCGGGCACGCTCGCTCCCGTGCCGCGCGTGAACCGGGTGGAAATCGGCCTGCTGCGTGGCATCGACCGGCTGCGCGACACCTTGGCCGAGAACACAGAACGCTTCGCCGGAGGGCTGCCCGCCAACAACGCGCTGCTGTGGGGCGCGCGCGGCATGGGCAAGTCCTCGCTCGTGAAGGCGGTGCATGCGCAAATCAATGCCGCGCGTGCCTCGGCAGGCGCCCTGCCGCTCAAACTTGTGGAAATTCACCGAGAGGATATCGAAAGCCTTCCCGGTTTGATGGCGATCCTGCGCGCGGACGCGCATCGCTTCATCGTGTTCTGCGACGACCTGTCGTTCGACGCAGACGACACCTCCTACAAGTCGCTGAAGGCCGTGCTGGAGGGCGGCATCGAGGGGCGGCCGACGAATGTCGTATTCTACGCCACCTCGAACCGACGGCATCTGCTGCCGCGCGACATGATGGACAACGAGCGCGCCACCGCCATCAACCCCGGCGAAGCCATCGAGGAGAAGGTCTCGCTATCCGACCGCTTCGGCCTTTGGCTCGGGTTCCACAAGTGCAGCCAGGACGAATATCTCGACATGGTCTATGGCTACGCGGAACGTTTCGGCCTCGATCTGCTGCGCGAGAAGCTGCGGGCCGACGCGCTCGAATGGTCGACAACGCGCGGCGCGCGCTCCGGGCGCACGGCGTGGCAGTATGTGACGGACCTCGCCGGGCGGCTCGGCGTGCCCATCGACGCCTGATCCAACAGGCAAGGGCCGCGCTTGCGTGCGGCCCTTGCCTGTTTTCCGTGGTCCGGGCGATCACAAGCCCGCGAGGTGCGGCACGGGATCGACCGGCTTGGAACCCTTGCGCAACTCGAAATGAAGCTGGGGCGAGGTGACATTGCCCGTCTGGCCGGACTTGGCGATGGTCTGGCCACGCGACACCTTGTCGCCGCGCTTGACATTCAGCTCGCCGTTGTTGGCGTAGGCGCTCACCCAGCCGTTGTCGTGGCGGATCAGCACCAGGTTGCCGTAGCCTTTCAGCTCGCTGCCGGCATAGGCGACGACGCCGCCCTCCGCTGCCTTCACTGCCGTGCCTTCCGGTACGGCGATGTTGATGCCCTCGTTGCCGCTGCCGAAGCCGTTGATGACGCGCCCACGGGCCGGCCAGCGGAAGCCGGCGCTGTCCTCGGCCGCAGCCTTCGCCGCGACTTCCGGCTGCCTGTCTTCCGCAACCGGCTTTGCCTGTGCGGGCGCCGGCGTCACGGCTGCGACCGGCTTCTGCTCAACGACCTTCGGAGCCGCGACGGCCTTGGGCACCGCCGCCGCCACGGCAGCCTTGGGAGTTGCAGCCGGCGTCGCGACCGGAGGCAACGCAGCGACGACCTGGCGCGCGGGCGGAGACGCCGGCGCGGCCGTGCTGACCTTCGCGATCCGGGCAGCCTGATCGTTCAGCGAGCCTTCGGCCCGCGCCACAGGCTTCGCGACGGCGTGCGACACGTTGCTGACGGCGCCGGCAGCCTTCGTCGCCGTGTGCGTCGCCGCCTGCTGCACGGGAGCGGCCGCCGAGGTGACTGTCGATCTCACGCTGCTGGCGGCAGCAGTTGCGGTTGCGGCCGGGGCGGCTCCGCCGCCGGCGTTGTACACGGGAATGACCAGTCGCTGGCCGGGCGCGATCTGATTGGCGCCGGAAAGGCCGTTCGCGGCGAGGATGGCGGCCGTCGGCACGTTGTAACGCCCCGACAGGGTGGCGAGCGTATCGCCGGTGCCGACATAGACCTGCGACCCGCCCTGCGCCGTCCAGCCCCTGGCGGTGCCGCCCACGGCCTCGACGCGGCTCGCCGCCTGCTGCGCGGCGGCGTTCACCGGCGCGCTGTAGTTCGGCTGCGGGGAAGCCTGCCGGACGGGAACCGGCGGATCAAGCGGCGCCGACTGCACGGGCATCGACGGCGAGTAGCCGATGCTGCCCGTCGTCGTGTTGTCGGCCCGCGCATTACTGAATGGATTGGCAAACGGGTTGTCCCCGAACCGCAAGGTATCGGAACTGCATGCCGCAACGGCGCTCGCCAGCAATCCTGCCACGGCAAGACGTTGGATGGACCCCGCATGAACCACCGGCAGCAACGTTTTTTCGCTCTCAGGCATTGCCCCCACCTAACCCGTACCCGTGAATCTCGATGGGTCAATAAGATCGGATTCTGGTTAAACAAGCGTTGCCAAACCGGTGTTCGGGGGAAATTGATTCACCTTGAATGACGATTTCCGGTGCAGTGTCGTGACACAGCCTTGCTGCCATGTTCCGCGCAGCAGGCGCAACCCTCACAGCACGCGCGCGACGCCATGCGCCAGCGGCGGCAAGCGGACGGGGCCAAGGATTTCCTGCGTGAACTCCGGCCCTTCCTCCAGCAGTTGCTGCCCGCCGGCTCCGTGCTCCGCCGGAACGGCTTCCGGCAGCGCGCGGCGGGTCACGCGCACGAGTCGCGACTCGCCCCCGATAACCTGCGCGCCGACCAGCACACCGCCGGGGTTGAGGCTCGCGAGCAGCGGCGCGGGAAACTCGCTGGCGATGGTGCCGTTCAGCAGGATGCGGTCAAGGCGCTGCCCGGCGACGTCAGCCGCGGACAGGCCGTCGCCAGGCAGGACGAGCGCGTTGGCAAGCCCGATGGTCGCGAGTCTCTCCGTCGCCGCGAGCGCAAGGGTGCGGTAACGCTCCACCGAGATCACCTGCGCCCCCAGCCGGGCGAGCACCGCCGTCACATAGCCCGAGCCGGTGCCGACCTCGAAAATCCTGTGTCGGGGCGCGACTTTCAACGCCATCACCATGGTGGCGATGATGCCCGGCGCCGTCATCGTCTGGCCACACGGCAGCGGCAGCGATATGTCGGCCCGCGCCAGATCGCTGAAACGGCGCGGCGCGAAAAGTGGGCGCGGCGCCATCTCCATGGCCCGCAGCAGGGCGGTGTCACGGATGCCGCGCTCCCGCAGCGCGAGCAGGAAGGCAACCGTTTCTTCCGCTGTACGATCCGGCTGGTGCGAATCCGCCTGGGACATGTGCGCAGCCGACTATCCACGAAGCCCGTGGAACAGGCCGGCGTAGCGCGTCATGGTCGGCTCGTGGGTAAAGTCGATCTGCAGGGGCGTGACCGAGATGCGGTTGTTGCGCACCGCCCACAAATCCGTGCCGTCGACGGGCTCATGCGGATTGCGCGCGCCCATCAGCCAGTAATACGGCTTGTTGCGGCCGTCCAGCCGCTCCTCGACCTTCAGCAGCGCGAGGTTGCGCCGCCCCTGCGCCGTGACCGCGATGCCGGCGACCTGCTCGGGCGCGCAGCTCGGGAAGTTCACGTTGACCAGAATGCCCGGCTCGATCCCGGCCTTCACCACGCGGCGGACAACCTCGCCCGCATGGGTGGCGCTGCAGTCCCAATTGGCGTCACCGCGCCCGCCGGGACCGTACACCTGCGACAGGGCAATGGAGGGAATGCCGAGGATGGCTCCCTCCATCGCGCCGGCCACCGTGCCGGAATAGATGACGTCCTCGGCGACGTTCTGGCCGATGTTGATGCCGGACAGCACCAGGTCTGGCAGCACATCCTTGAAGAGATGACGCACGGCCATGATGACGCAGTCGGTGGGCGTGCCGGATACGGCGAACCGTTGCCCGCCCAGATCGCGCAGCCGCAGCGGATCGTGTAGCGACAGCGAATGCGATACGCCGCTCTGATCGGTCTCGGGCGCGACGACCCATACGTCGTCGGACAGCTCGGCCGCCACCCGCGCCAGTATGGCGATTCCCTCGGCGTTGATTCCGTCGTCGTTGGTCACGAGAATGCGCATGGCCCGCTCCTTGCCGCCCAGACTTCCATTTCAGCTCAGGAAATGGCCTCGATCCGCTCGATGCCGCCCATGTAGGAGCGCAACGCATCCGGCACCGTGACCGACCCGTCGCCATTCTGCCACGTTTCCATGACGGCGATGAGCGCGCGGCCGACCGCCGTGCCCGATCCGTTGAGCGTATGCACGAAGCGGGCGCCCTTGCCGAACGTCTTCTCGTCGTCGGGCCGGTAGCGGGCGTTCATGCGGCGCGCCTGAAAATCACCGCAGACCGAACAGCTCGAAATCTCACGGTACGCCTGCTGGCCCGGCAGCCAGACCTCGATGTCGTAAGTCTTCTGCGAGGCAAAGCCCATGTCGCCGGTGCACAGCGTCACCACGCGGTAATGCAGGTCCAGCGCCTTCAGCACGGCCTCCGCGCAGGACAGCAGCCGCTCGTGCTCATCGCGCGATGTTTCGGGCGTGGTGATCGAGACGAGTTCCACCTTGGTGAACTGATGCTGGCGCAGCATGCCGCGCGTGTCGCGTCCCGCCGCACCAGCCTCACGCCGGAAGCAGGGAGTAAGCGCCGCGAAGCGCAGCGGCAGCTCGCCCTCCGGCAGGATGATCTCGCGCACGAGATTCGTCAGCGGCACCTCGGCGGTGGGGATGAGCCACTTGTCGTCGGAGACGGCGAACTGATCGTCGCGGAACTTCGGCAATTGCGCCGTGCCGAACATCGTGTCGTCATGCACCAGCAGCGGCGGATTCACTTCCGTGTAGCCGTTGTGTTGCGTGTGGATGTCAAGCATGAACTGGCCGATAGCGCGCTCCAGCCGGGCGAGATGCCCCTTGAGCACGACGAAGCGCGATCCGGACAGCTTCGCCGCCGTCTCGAAGTCCATCTGCCGCAGTTCCTCGCCGAGTTCGAAGTGCTGGCGTGGCGCGAAATCGAACTCCCGGCGCGTACCGAAGACGTGATGCACGACATTGGCGCTTTCGTCCGGACCATCCGGCACCTCGGCGAGCGGCGTGTTCGGCAGGGCTGCGAGAACCTCGTCCAGTTCCGCGATGGCGGCCTTCTGGGCCTCTTCCGCCTCCTGCATGGCTTCCTTGAGGGAGGCGACCTCGGCCATCAGCGCCTGCGCCCGCTCCTCGTCCCGGGCGGCCTTGGCCTGACCGACCTCCTTCGACAACGCGTTGCGCTTCTCCTGAAGCACCTGCAGCGAGGCGATGGCGGACTTGCGCCGTTCGTCGATCGCAACGATGGATTGCGCCACCGCCGGCAGCCCCCGCCGCCCCAGCGCCGCATCGAAGCCTTCGGAGTTATCGCGAATGATACGGATGTCGTGCATGACGTTCCCGAACGGCGGCGCGGGCGCACCGCCTCTCCTTAATCTGCCTGCCTCGCCCATGCCGGACGGGTGCGCGGCGGACTATCCGTCCTGCCGCGCGGCATCCGCCGCGGCGCGTTTCTTCTCGGTCAGACGAACCGAGACGATGGAAAGCTCGTAAAGGAGCAACGTCGGCACCGCAAGCGCGATCTGGCTGATGATGTCCGGCGGGGTCAGCACGGCCGCGACCGCGAACACGATGACGATGGCGTAGCGGCGTTTCGACGTGAGGAAAGCGGAATCGATCACCCCCGCCCGTGCCAGCAGGTTGAGAATCACGGGCAACTGGAAACAGATGCCGAAGGCCAGAATCAGCGTCGTGATCAGCGACAGGTACTCGCTCACCTTGGGCAGGAGCTGGATAGCCGCCTGTCCGGCCTCCGCCACCTGCTGCTGGCCGAGCGAAAAGCGCATGACGATCGGCATCGCGATGAAGTACACCACCAGCGCGCCAAGCACGAAGAAGAACGGCGTGGCATAAAGATAAGGCAGGAAGGCCTGGCGCTCGTTCTTGTAGAGCCCCGGCGCGACGAACTTGTAGATCTGGATGGCGACCACCGGGAACGACAAGAACGCCGCGCCGAAGGCCGCGATCTTGATCTGGGTGAACAGGTATTCGAGCGGCGCCGTATAGATAAGACGCACGTCCGCCCCCTCGCCCGCCGCGAAAATATAGGGCCAGACCAGAATATTATAGATCTGCTTCGCGAAGGCAAACGACAGGAAGAACATCACGATGAAGGCCAGCATGGCCTTGATCAGGCGCGAGCGAAGCTCGATGAGATGATCGATGAGAGGCGCGCGGGATGCCTCGATCTCGTCTTCGTCTGAAGGATGGGCGTTCACGTCATCGCTCGCTCGGGTCACTTGCGTACTCATTGGCCGCCCTCGCTGCCGCCCGGCGGCGTCACGGGGGCAGACGGCCGCTGCTTCCGCCGCGCGGCGGAGCGGGCCGGAAGGGCGGAAAACTTCGTCGCCTTGTAAAGACGCGCCGTGCCCGACAACGGACGCGACAGCGGCCTCACCGCCTCCTGCGGCGCCGCCACGATCACACGCCGCCCCTTCTTGTGGACGATGCGGGCAAGCGACGCCTCCGCGACAAGCGGCGGCCCGGCGGGCGCGGGAACCTCCGGCAGGGGCGCGGAAAACTCACCGGCGCGGGCGGCGGACGGGACCACCGACGCCGCGTCGAACCAGTCGGCATGGACGGGCGCCGGAGCGGGCACTTCTGTCTTCGTTTCCGCCTTCTGGAGCGCGTCGCGCAGCTCGTCGCGCACCTGCCGCAACGGATCGAACGCCGTGTTGACCTTGGTATCCATAGCGCGACTTGCGGTGCTCTTCACGTCGCGGACAGTGTCGCGGATTTCGTCTAGTTCCGCCTCGCGCATGGCGGCGTTGAACTGCGTCTGGAACTCGCCGGCCATGCGCCGCATCTTGCCGAATGCCTGCCCCACGGTGCGCAGGACACGCGGCAGCTCGCGCGGGCCGATGACGACAAGCGCGACGGCTCCCACCAGCAGAAGCTCGCTCCAACTCAGATCAAACATGCCGCGCTCTGTCGTCCCGACGCCGATGACAATTCCGGGATGTCACCTCGGAATATCCCTGCAACCAATTGCCGACGCTTGCACATCCGCCCGATCGGGCGGAAGGCGGTTCAGCTCACCTTGTTTTCCTGGGGCGCCGCCTGGTTCGCCGTTTCCTGATGCGTCACGGGCTTCTGCGCCGCATCGTTGTCCGCAGCCGGCTTGTCGTCATCGGACAGGCCCTTCTTGAACGCCTTGATGCCCTTCGCGACATCGCCCATCAGGTCGGAAATCTTGCCGCGTCCGCCGAAAAGGAGCAGCACGAGGCCACCGACGATGATCCAGTGCCAGATACTGCCAAATCCACCCATGCCAAATCCTCCCGCAACGAATCAAACACGCACGCCCGCCGCCGCTCTCGACGCATCATCGGTTTAACCTAGGTACGTCAGAAGGCGAAAACAAGATTTTCATCGCATCCCGCGATGCGGCGTTTCTTCCTAGTCGGACCGGCGGGGAAAAGCCGCCCGAAGGGAGTTGCGCGCCCTTGACACGGGCCTTGCGATGCTGCATGTCAATAACATGAATAGCCGGGTTTCCGGCTTTTTGCATTTTTTCGGACGCCCGCCGCGGCGTCACCTGACAGAGGTTACGCCATGGCCAAGGCCACCACGATCAAGATCAAGCTCGCTTCGACGGCAGGCACGGGTTACTTTTACGTGACGAAGAAGAATTCGCGCACGATGACCGACAAGCTGGCGATCAAGAAGTACGATCCCGTCGCGCGCAAGCACGTCGAGTTCAAGGAAACGAAGATCAAGTAAGGCTGCCGCTGAGGTAGTTTTGTACTTGCGCCGAATGCCCCCGCGATGCGCTCCGGGGGCGTTTTGCGTTTACGGTGTCGGCTTGCGGAACGGGGTTTCCCCTTCCAGATAACACGCCTCCCGCTCCACCGCCGGGCGCTCCTGCGCCAGATAGTCCGCGACGGCGCGCCGCAGGGCCGGATCGGCGATATCGTGGCAGGAATGGGTCAGCACCGGCCGATAGCCACGCGCCAGTTTATGCTCGCCCTGCGCACCCGCCTCCACGCGCGCAAGTCCATTGGCGATGGCGAAATCGATCGCCTGATAATAGCAGACCTCGAAATGCAGGAACGGGTGTTCCTCGATCGCCCCCCAATGGCGGCCGAACAGCGTATTCTGCCCGATGAAGTTGATGGCGCCCGCAATGTAGCGCCCGGCACGCTTCGCCATGACGAGCAGCACCCTGTCCGCGAAGGTGCGGCCGATTTTGTCGTAGAAGGCGCGTGTCAGGTAGGGGCGGCCCCATTTGCGGTTGCCGGTGTCCTGATAGAAGGCGAAGAAGGCGTCCCAGTGCTCCTCTGCGATGTCGCTGCCGCGCAGGTGCTCGACGGTGATCCCCGGCGCCAGCGCCTCACGCCGCTCGCGCCGGATGGTCTTGCGCCTGCGTGACGCGAGGGCGGACAGAAAGTCCTCGAACGAGCCGAAGCCTTCGTTGAGCCAATGGTACTGGCAATCGATACGCGGCAGGAAACCTGCCTGCTCCAGCCGTTCCGAATCCGCATTCGTCGTAAAATTGACGTGGATGGACGACGCTCCGGCTTCTTTCCGCAGCGCGCGCAGGCCGCCGATCAGCGCGTTGCGCGCCTCTTCCTGCGCCGGACCGTCGCGTACCAGCAGGCGCGGCCCGGTCGCGGGCGTGAAGGGCACCGCGACGAGAAGCTTCGGATAGTAGCGCCCCCCTGCCCGCTCATAGGCATCCGCCCAGGCGTGATCGAACACGTATTCGCCTTGAGAGTGGCCTTTCAGATAGCATGGCGCCGTGGCGGCGAGCCTGCCCGCATCGTCATGGACGGTCAGGTGCAGCGGCTGCCAGCCGGCACGCGGCGCGGCGGAGCGCGATTCCTCCAGCGCGCGCAGGAAAGCGTGGCGGACGAAGGGGTTGTCGGCGTCTTCCCCCGGCGCGTGCCGCGCGCTGTCAAGCGCGCAGGCATCCCATTCTGCGGCGGGAATGGCAGCGATGGCTCCCGCGACGCCGATCTTCAAGGATGGAAGCCCTCGAAAATGATCTGGTCGGCGAACCGGGCCGCCGCCTCGCGGTCGTCGGGGCTGCGCACCGTCCACGTCAGCACCGGCAGGCCGAAATGGCGCGCCAGCGCGGGTGTCGTGTGCGGCAGGTCCTTCACATGCCAGGCGATAAAGTCCGGCCGGCTGCGGTCTATGTGGAGGAAGTTCGTCAGCTCGTGCCGCTGCTCGTCGGAAAGCTCCTGCCATTCGCCGTGCGTATAGGCGGCTTCCGCGACGACGCCGCGCGGGCGATCCGGGGCGAGCGCGCGCAGCGCCTCCACCACATCCGGATCGAACGACATCAGCGCCACCGGCTCGCTGCGCCGATTCACGATGTCGGCCGTGCGGCGCGTCAGCCGCAGGTCGCCGTCGAAGCGGCTCTTGATCTCGACGATCAGCGGCACGCGGCCGCCGATCAGGTCGAGATAGGCGTCAAGGGTGACGATACGGTCGGTCGAGCCCTTGTAGGAGAGCGCGGCGAGTTCCGCCACGCTCAGGTCGTCGACACGCCCCTGCCCGGTCGTCAGCCTGTCGAGCGTGAAGTCATGGAACACGACGGCCTCGCCATCGGCGGAGAGCTGCACGTCGCATTCGATGGCGAAACCCGCCCGCGCCGCCACCTGCCCGGCCGTGGGCGTGTTCTCGACCACGCCGAGCGCGGCATCGTGCAAGCCGCGATGCGCGACCGGCCGGGCGGCGAGCCAATCGGAGGCGGAGGCGGGCGCGCTCATCAGGCGACCTCGATCAGGGCTTCGACCTCAACCGCCGCGCCCAGCGGCAGCTCCGCGACGCCGACGGTGGAGCGGGCGTGACGGCCCGCATCGCCCAGCACGGCGACGACGAGATCGGAGGCGCCGTTCATGACGGGCGCGATCGCGGTGAAGCCCGGCGCCGCGTTGATGAAGCCGCCGAGGCGTACGACGCGCACGATTCGCGACAGGTCGCCCACGGCAGCCTGCGCCTGGGCCAATACATTGATGGCGGCGAGGCGCGCGGCCTCGGCAGCCGTTTCCGGCGCCACGTCGCCGCCGACCTTGCCCTTGTGCGCCGGGTCGATGGTGCCATCGGCGCCCAGCGGCAACTGGCCGGAAATGACGAGCAGCGACCCCGACTGGACGAACGAGACATAATTGGCGACGGGGATCGCGGGCGTCGGCAGCGCGATGCCGAGTTCGGCGAGTTTCGTATCGATGGCGCTCATGGCTCGATCTCTCTCTGATTGGCGAACGGGAAAGGCATGCGGACCGGCGCGGCCCACCCCGATGTTTTGACGGATCGCGCCCGGCAACACAAGGGTAAACGGGGACGCAGCCGCAGGCCGCTCAGAGGGAGCCGGCTGAAGGCCCGGCCAGCCGCGCCTGCGCCTGCGCCACGGCCTCGGGTGCAATGCCGACATTGGCCGCGAAGGCGACCAGCAGGGTTTCGTCATTGGCGAGATAATCGAGCACCGCCGTGAGGAAACCGGGGTTCGACGCCGCGCCGCGAATCGTCTCCGGCCCAAGCCCGGTAATCGCGAGAAAGCGGCCAAGCCTCTCCGGCTCGCCGGCCAGAAACGCAAGCGCCGAGATGGCGAGCGCCTCGGGATCCTGCTGGGCGCCGGCACCTGAGCGCGCGGAGATCGAACGGGACATGATGGAATTCCGCCTTTCATCAATGGGTTGTCGCCGTGCCGCGCGCCCGGGCGGGCAATGCGTCGGTGAGCGATCCGGTTACATCAAGCATAAGGCATGGAATCGGGAAACGGATACCGTTTTCCGATTCCATTTGATGCATGAACCGAAGAGACAGGCCGGACGGCAATTCGACAGCCGGGCCCCTGCCGCTCCGTCGTGCGGCCGCGCCTTCCCCGCCAGCGCCGAATCGCCGGTGGACGGCGCTGTTTCAGGCGCTGCGCGCTGCGCTTTTCTATTGGAAGAATCGGAAAACACGTCGAATATGCGACTATGCCGCGTGTTCTGGTGTTGTGAATCCGCCAGTGCGTACCGGCAGAATGGGGCGAGGTTGGGGCATGACCAGCACGGTGCTGATCGTCGAGGATAACGAGTTGAACATGAAGCTCTTCGGCGATCTGCTGGAGGCGCATGGCTATGCCACGCTCAAGGCCACGAACGGCCGCGAGGCCATGGAACTCGCGCGCGATCACAAGCCCGATCTCATCATCATGGACATCCAGCTGCCGGAAGTTTCCGGTATCGAGGTCACGCAATGGTTGAAGGCCGATGCGGAATTGCGCGCGATTCCCGTCATCGCCGTCACCGCCTTCGCCATGAAGGGCGACGAGGAGCGAATCCGCGCCAGTGGCTGCGAGGCCTATCTGTCGAAACCGATTTCGGTAGCGAAGTTTTTGGAAACGGTCCGCACCTACAGTCCGGCACCCTGATTCTCCTGCGTTTCCCGCGGTTCTGTCCATGGGCCGGCAAAGTTCTGCAGCTTAAAGATTTACACCTGATCCAGATCGTTTATAAGTAAGGCGTCAGTTTACCCTACGGAGTGCTCAGGTCCGCCGCATCTCCTGGGTCCGTGGGGTTGCTGGCCGGCGAGCGGCGTGTGCGGTTTCCGCCGCCGCTCCCGGCCAGCCTCTCTCCCTTTTCCGCCATCACGGTCCGCGCCCCGCGAGGGGCGAAAACGCGGTTTGCCCGTTGACGTTTGCGCGCCAAGTTGCGATGCCCAAGTTGCGATGCCTTTGCATCGCAACATTCAGCATCGGAAATGTTGCAATGCCCCCGCATCGCGGCGCTTCCGCATCGAAATCGTCACAAGGGTGAGCGCGCCATGACCGTTTACGATCCCGACAACGTCTTCGCGAAGATCCTGCGCGGGGAGATTCCGGCCGCCAAGGTCTATGAGGATAACGACATCCTCGTCTTCATGGATGTGATGCCGCAGGGCGAGGGCCATACGCTCGTCGTCCCCAAGGCGCCGTCGCGCAACCTTCTCGACGCCGATCCGGAAACGGTCGCGGTGCTGTTCAAGGCGGTGCAGCGGGTCGCCCGCGCAGCCCGCGCGGCCTTCAGCGCCGACGGCGTTTTCGTCAGCCAGTTCAACGAGACGGCGAGCGGACAGACGGTCTTCCACCTCCATGTCCACATCATTCCCCGTTTCGAGGGCGTGCCGCTGCAGCGCCACGCATCAGGCGCGTTCGCCGACGCGGCGGTGCTGGCGGAGCACGCAGGCCGCATTCGCGCCGCGCTCGACGCCGACACGCAGGGGGCATGAGGCCCGTCGGCTCGTGGCGCGTCGGCTCTATGCGTTCGCGGTGACGAAACTGTAGAGCCGCGACACGGCCTCCCGGCAGTCCGCCTGCGAGCCGGCATAGGACAGCCGGATGAAGCGGCCGCCGTTGTCGGGGTCGAAATCGAGGCCGGGCGTTACCGCGACGCCCGCCTTCCGCAGGATTGCCCGGCTCAGCGTGAGCGAATCGTCGGTCAGATGACTGACGTCGATGTACAGGTAAAACGCGCCATCGGCGGCCGGCCCCTTGCCGAGACCCATCTTCGGCAACTCGTTGAGGAACAGGTCGCGGTTGGCGGCATAGCCGGCCTTGATTGCCTCAAGCTCGTCTATGGCATCAAAGGCAGCTTCCGCCGCGACCTGGGACAAGTATGGCGGCGAGATGTAGAGGTTCTGCGCCAGCCGCTCCACACCGCGCACCAGCCGCTCCGGCAGCACGAGCCAGCCGATGCGCCATCCCGTCATGCAGTAGTATTTCGAGAACGAATTGACGATCACGGCCTCGTCGTCGAAGGCGAGCGCCGTCTCGGCCGCGACGCCGTACGTCAGCCCGTGATAGATTTCATCGGAAACGAACCAGAGGCCGAGCCGCCGGCACGCGCCCGCAAGCGCGGCGAGCGTTTCCCGTTTCATTGTGACGCCCGAGGGATTGGCCGGGCTCATGGCGAGCACGCCCGCTAGCGGCGCTTCTGCATGCAGGCGCTCGACCGCCGCGCCGGTGATCGTCCAGCCGTTGGCGTCGTCGAGCGGCACCGGCACGGCCTCGATCCCCAGCGCGGCGAAGATGTTGCGATAGGCGGGATAGCCGGGCGCCGACACCGCAACACGCGCGCCGGGCTCGAACAGCGCGAGGAAGGCCAGCACGAAGCCCGCCGATGACCCGGTGGTGACGACGATGCGCGCGGGATCGACCGTGACGCCGTAAGTGTCCCTATAGTGCCTGCCGATGCGTTCCCTCAGCGCACCCCGCCCCAGCGCCTCCGTGTAGCTCACCCTGTCGCCGTCGAGCGCCCGTTTCGCCGCGTCACGGATGCGGCGCGGCGTCGGTGCGGAGGGTTCGCCGAGTTCCATATGGATAACGCTGCCGCCCGCCCGCTCGATCGCGCCCGCGGCCGACAGCACATCCATCGCGAGAAAGGACGCGACGCGGGCAAGCCGCGACGCCGCCCGCCGTTCCGTCGCGGCGGGTGCGACTCGTCCCGCGGGAGACGTCGGAGAAGTATCGTCAGGCATATCGGGTCATCCCCCTGACAGGAGGCTCCTTTAGACTTAGCCACTGTTAGTTGGCCAATGCTAGGCTTTGCCAATGTTCTCCGGTCTAGCGACACTGGCCGGGAATCAACTGTGCATGGCTTGCAGAAGACCACATGGCGACATGGAATGCCATCTTGCCATGGGGTGAGACTCGCCTTCACATGAGGCTTTCGAGGATCGAACGATGACGCCATCGCGTGATATAGCCCGCCTGCTGGAGATCATGGCCGCCCTGCGCACGCCTGGCACGGGCTGCCCGTGGGATCTCGAACAGGATTTCGCGACCATTGCCCCCTACACCATCGAGGAAGCCTACGAAGTGGCCGACGCCATCGCGCGCGGCGATTTCGACGACCTGCGCGAGGAGCTGGGCGACCTGCTGCTCCAGGTCGTCTTCCACGCCCGCATGGCGGAGGAACGGGGTGACTTCGCTTTCGGCGACGTGGTGCAGGCCATTACCGAAAAACTCATCCGCCGCCATCCCCATGTCTTCGGCGATGCGCGCGATCTGACGCCGGATCAGGTCAAGGTCCTGTGGGGAAACATCAAGGCCGCCGAAAAGAACGCACGCGCCCCGCGCAGCGGCGGCAGTCAGCTGGATGAAAGCCTGCTCGACGGCGTGCCCGCCAACATGCCCGCCCTGATGCGCGCCGAAAAGCTGCAACGCAAGGCCGCCCGCGTCGGCTTCGACTGGACGGACACCGCCGACGTGATCGCCAAGGTGCGCGAGGAACTCGCCGAGGTGGAGGAAGCCATCGCGCAGGATGAGGCCGCACCGCGCGGCCGCACTGCGGTGGCGGAGGAGATCGGCGATCTGCTGTTCGCCGTCGCCAACCTCGCCCGGCATCTGGGCATAGATCCGGAGGCAGCCGCGCGCGCCACCAACGAAAAGTTTATGTCACGCTTCAAATATATCGAAAAACACATTGATAAATATGGAAAAACGATATCCGAAGCAACACTCGGCGAAATGGAGGAACTGTGGCAGGAGGCGAAGGTCTCATCGCCATCCGCCGCCTCCTGAGAGCGTTCGCGCGCGGGATACCGTTCGTGTGTTATACTAAGGAATGCCGATAACAGACTACCATATCAGCGTATTTGCCGGGCACCACGGAAGCGGTTGAGCAGGCGCGGCTCCTTCTCCGGTGCGACGCGCACCACGATGGACAAGCGGCCGTTATCGTCCGTGCGCCGCTCCAGCACCTCGGTTTCCTCGTGAAGCCAGTTCGCGAGGCCGGCGTCCTCCGGTTCCAGGCTGACGAGAAAGACGCCGCGGCCACGCGCGATCCGGTCCTCGATGGTGGCGAGCAGCCGGTCGAGCCCCTCACCCGTCAACGCGGAGACCAGCACCGGGCGCTGGTCCGCCGGGCGCCCTTCCGCCACGTTGAGCAGGCGCTCGCGCTCTCCCTCGTCGAGCAGGTCGGCCTTGTTCCACACCTCTATGATGCGCGCACCGCCGTCCGGGTCGATCCCGAGTTCGCGCAGGATGGCGTTGACGTCCGCCGCCTGCGACAGTGTGTCGGTATGGGAAACGTCGCGCACGTGCAGCAGCACGTCCGCCTCGATGACGTCCTCCAGCGTGGCGCGGAAGGCGGCGACCAGCATGGTCGGCAGGTCGGAGATGAAGCCGACCGTATCCGAGAGAATCGCCTTGCCGCCATGGGGCAGCGTGACCGACCGCGCCGTGGGATCGAGGGTGGCGAACAGCATGTCCTCCGCCATCACCTCGGCGGCTGACAGCCGGTTGAACAGCGACGACTTGCCCGCATTCGTATAGCCGACGAGCGCAACAACCGGATACGGCACCCGCCTGCGGCTGGCGCGGTGCAGGGAGCGCGTGCGCTTCACCGCTTCGAGGTCCTGCTCGATGCGCGTCATGCGCTCCTGGATGATGCGCCGGTCCGCCTCGATCTGCGTTTCACCGGGGCCGCCTAGGAAGCCGAAGCCGCCCCGCTGGCGCTCAAGGTGGGTCCACGAGCGCACGAGGCGGCTCTTCTGGTAGGAAAGATGCGCGAGTTCAACCTGCAGCGTGCCCTCGCGGGTGTGGGCCCGGCTGCCGAAGATTTCGAGAATCAGGCCCGTCCTGTCGATGACCTTGACGCCCCACGCCCGTTCGAGGTTACGCTGCTGCACAGGCGAAAGCGCGCAATCCATCACCACGAGGCCGACATCGTCGTCCTTCACCGCTTGCGCGATCTCCTCCACGCGCCCCTTGCCCAGATAGGTCGCCGGGCGGACAGCGTCGAGGCCGACAACGATCGGCCGCACCACTTCTAGATCGATGGCGCGGGCAAGCCCGACCGCCTCATCGATTCGCGCCTGTGGATCGCGTACCGCAGCGAACTCGTCGGGCGTAGCGGGCACTGCTGCCGGCTTCGGTTTGCGGGTGCTATACGCGCCGACGACGAACGTGCGCGTGCCGCCGGCCGTAGGCCGCTGCTCGGTCAATGACATCGACAAAGAATACCGGAACGGCCGTTCACCCGGCCAGGACGACTGAGAAACTTATGCTCTCTCGCCAAGCTCTTCCGCCTGTTCGAACAATTGCACCGGCTGGCCGGGCATGATGGTGGAGATCGCATGCTTGTAGACGAGCTGCGAATGACCGTCCCTGCGCAGCAGAACACAGAAGTTGTCGAACCAAGTGACGACACCCTGCAGCTTCACGCCGTTGATGAGGAAGATCGTGAGCGGAACCTTGTTCTTACGGACGTGATTAAGGAAGGTGTCCTGAAGGTTTTGCGTGCGTTCGCCCGCCATTTTGTTGAGCCCTCGTGAGCCGATCGCCCGCTTTCCGGCAGGCGATATTGTTGTTGTTATTACCCGCCGCCCCGAGTGAAGCCGGAAGCGTGAAATACGAGTCTGTCTTCAATGTTGCATCACAACATGAAATGCGCAAGCGTCAACGTCGCCGGGGAGCGACATGGCAGACCGTCATCCCCCGAATACGTTGGCTTGGCGCCGGGCATTAGCCCGGCCCGTCAGTCGATGTCCTCCACATCCCCGCCGCCGCCGTAGACGCGCTGCGCCAGCGCGGCTTCGAGGAAGGAATCGATGTCGCCGTCAAGAATATCGGACGGCGTGCCGGACGTCACGCCCGTGCGCAGGTCCTTGACGAGCTGGTAGGGTTGCAGCACGTAGGAACGGAGCTGATGGCCCCAGCCGATATCCGTCTTGCTGGCCGCTTCCGCGCTCGCCTTTTCCTCGCGCTTCTGCAACTCCAGCTCGTAGAGGCGCGCGCGCAGCATGTTCCATGCCGTGGCGCGGTTCTTGTGCTGGGACCGCTCGGCCTGGCACGACACGACGATGCCGGTGGGAATGTGCGTGATACGCACGGCGGAGTCGGTCTTGTTGATGTGCTGGCCGCCCGCGCCGGAGGCGCGGAACGTATCCACGCGGCAGTCCGATTCCTTGATGTCCACCTGGATACGGTCGTCGACAACCGGGTAGACCCAGACCGAGGCGAAGCTCGTATGCCTGCGGGCGTTCGAGTCGAAGGGCGAGATGCGCACCAGCCGGTGCACGCCCGATTCGGTCTTCAGCCAGCCATAGGCGTTGTGGCCCTTGATCTGCAGGGTCGCGGACTTGATTCCCGCCTCCTCGCCGTCGGTGACTTCGAGCATCTCGACCTTGAAGCCCCGCCGGTCCGCCCAGCGCGAGTACATGCGCATGAGCATCAGCGCCCAGTCCTGGCTCTCGGTGCCGCCCGCGCCGGAGTGCACTTCGAGGAAGGTGTCGTTCTGATCCGCCTCGCCCGAAAGCAGCGTTTCCACCTGACGGCGCGCCGCGTTGGCCGCAAGGGCGCGGATGGTTTCCTCGCCCTCCGTCACGATCTCCTGATCGCCTTCCGCCTCGCCGAGTTCGATAAGGTCGATGGCGTCGGCAAGGTCACGCTCGATGCGCAGCACGGTCGCCACCGCCTCGTCGAGGTCGGTGCGCTCGCGCATGATCTTCTGCGCCTTTTCCGCATCGTCCCACAGGTCGGGGGTTTCGGCCAGCGCGTTCAGTTCGGCAAGGCGTTTCTGTGCGACATCCCAGTCAAAGATGCCTCCTCAGCAGTCCCACGGACTGCTTGACGTTCTCGATGAGGTTTTCGATCTCTGCGCGCATGGCTTCCTGATAACGGCAAACGAACTGTCTGAAGAGAATGCAAACACGGGACATAGCCGTCCCGTGGTGCAATGTAAATGGTGGCTTGTAAATGCGACGGCGTCAGTAGAGGCCGCCCGCGGCAAACCCGCCGGCCGGCGGTGCGGCCTGCGGCGGCGGAGCGGACGCTGCCGGCGCCTTCTGCGCGTTGCTGGAAACAACCGTGTCGGGCGGCGAGGTACCGGGCTTGAACGCCTCCAGGATGACGCCGTTGCCGCTGCCGGAAGTCCGCCTGCCAGTGGCCGCGTCAACGCGGATCAGCTTGATGCCCGCCGGCACGCGGAACGGCGTCGCAGGCTTGTCCTCCAGCGCGATCTTCATGAAGTCGCGGAACATCGGCGCGGCGTAGGTTGCCGCCTGCGCCTTGGCGCCGAGCGAGCGCGGACGGTCGTAACCCATGTAAACGCCCACTGCGAGATCGGGCGAAAAGCCGACGAACCACACGTCCTTGGCGTCGTTCGTCGTGCCGGTCTTGCCGGCGAGCGGCTTGCCGACCTCGGCGACGAGGCGCCCGGTCCCGCGCTCCACGACGCCCTCCAGCATCGAGACGATCTGGTAGGCGGTGAGCGGGTCGAGCACCTGCTCGCTGTTGTCGACGAGCGCGGGTTCGGCCTGGCCGTGCCAGCGGTCGGCGGCGCAGGTATCGCAGGTGCGCTGGTCGTGGCGGAACAGCGTCTTGCCCCAGCGGTCCTGAATACGGTCGATCAGCGTCGGGCGGATATGGCGGCCGCCGTTGACGAACATGGCATAGGCCGCCGTCAGACGCAGCACCGTCGTCTCACCCGCGCCGAGCGACATCGACAGCATCGCCGGCATGTCGTCCATGATGCCGAAGCGCTTGGTGTACTCGATGATCAGCGGCATGCCAATATCGCGCGCCAGACGCACGGTCATGAGATTCTTCGAGCGTTCGAGGCCGTATCGCAGCGTGCGCGGGCCGGCGAAGCGCTTCTCGTAGTTTTCCGGACGCCAGATGCCGATGCCCGGCCCCTGATCGATCTCGATGGGACCGTCGACCACGATGCTCGACGGCGTATAGCCATTGTCGATTGCCGTCGCATAGACGAAGGGCTTGTAGGCCGAGCCCGGCTGCCGAAGTGCCTGGATGGCGCGGTTGAACTCGCTCTGGTCGAAGGAGAAGCCGCCGACCATGGCGAAAACGCGCCCTGTCGCCGGGTCCAGCGCCACGATGGCGCCGGAAATCTCCGGCAGTTGCCGCAAGCGGTAGCTGTTCTGCCGCCCGGCGATGGGCTCGACATAAACGAGATCCCCCACCGACAGCACCTGCCCGAGGCGCCGGCGCGTCCAGCGCACGCCCTCGGCCGTGATCACGCCCGTGCGCCGCTCGGAATCCACCCGCCCGCCCGGATCAACCCCAGGCTGCAGCCCGATGCGCGCGTTCTGGCTGTCGACGGCAAGCACCACGGCGAGTTCCCACGGCCTGACGTCCCCGAGCCGGGGCTTCCTGGCGAGCGCCTCGCCCCAGTCCCCGTCAAGGTCGATCCTGTCGTCCGCACCGCGCCAGCCGCGCACCTCGTCATAGCGCACGAGCCCGTCCGTCAGCACCTTGCGGGCGGTAGCCTGCAACTTGGGATCGAGCGTGGTACGCACCGACAGGCCGCCCTCGTAGAGTTCCTTCTCACCGTAGCGTTCGGCAAGCTGACGGCGGACCTCCTCCGCGAAATAACCCGCGACGTACGTATTGGGCGAGAGCGCACGCGGCGTCGGCTTGAGGAGCGTCGCCTTGGCGGCAGCCGCGTCGGCGGCGGTGATGTAGCCGTTCTCGGCCATCCGGTCGAGCACCCAGTTGCGGCGATCGACGGCCGCCTGGTTGCGCGTGTAGGGGTTGTAATTGTTCGGCCCCTTGGGCAGCGCGGCGAGATAGGCGACTTCCGGCAGCGTGAGTTCGTTGACGGACTTGTTGAAATAGTTCAGCGCGGCGGCGGCAATACCGTAGTTGCCCATGCCGAGATATATCTCGTTGAGATAAAGCTCGAGGATCCTGTCCTTCGAGTAGACGCTCTCCATGCGCTGGGCGACCAGTATCTCGCGAATCTTGCGGTCGTAGCTGCGCTCGCTGCTCAACAGGAAGTTCTTCGCCACCTGCTGGGTTATGGTGGAAGCGCCTTGCGGGCGCCCTCCGCTGCGCAGGTTCGAGACGAACGCGCGCACGATGCCTTCCGGATCGACACCAGCGTGCTTGTAGAAGCTCTTGTCCTCAGCCGAAAGGAAGGCGTCGATCAGCAGCTTCGGCGTCGCGGAAATGGGCAGGTACAGCCGGCGCTCGCGCGAGTACTCGGCGAGCAGACTGCCGTCCCCCGCGTGCACGCGCGTCGTGACGGGCGGCTGGTAGTTGGCCAGTTGCGAATAGTCGGGCAGGTCCTGGGAGTACTTCCAGATGAAAAAGCCGACGACCGCCGCGCCGCCCACGAACAGCAGCGCGAGGGCGGCAAACGCAAACCCGACGAACCGAAGCAGAAATCTCATATGTAAGGCCTGTCGCCCAAATCAGGAAAACGATCCTGGAAAACCGCACCACCACCGTCCGGCCATAGCCGGAAACACACGTTGTCTTTAATATATGCCTTTATCATGAAGATGCAGTTCAGGAAAACACCCGTTCCGGGGCATTTGAAGGTTATGTGTCTTTACGGCATCGACGGCAGGTGCCCCGGACGCGCTCAGCCCTTGTCCCGCCCCTGTTCGGCGATGCGCCGGGCGAAGAAGCGGTCGATGGCCGAGACCAGCGCGCTGACCGTCTTTTCCTGCCAGGCGTCGGAGGTGAGCAACGCCACGTCCTGCTCGCTCGACAGATAGCCGAGTTCCAGCAGGACCGAAGGCACATCAGGCGCTTTCAGCACATGGAAACCCGCCGACCGCTGCGGATTGCGGTTGAGACGCACCTGCGCGCGCAGCGTCTCGATCGTACGCTCGGCGAAGATGTGGGAGAGTGTCTGCGTCTCGCGCCGGGTCAGTTCGGCGAGAATGCCGACGACGTCGTCGGCCTCCTCCGCAACCTCGACGCCAGCGATCTGGTCGGCGAGGTTTTCCTTCGCCGCGAGTTGCGCCGATTCAGCGTCCGTCGGAATGCTGGAGCTGGTGTAGACGGTCGCCCCACGCACGCTGTCGTTACCGCCGCCGCCGAGCGAATCAGCGTGGACGGAGATGAACAGGTCCGCTCCGGCCTCACGTGCGATCCGCACGCGCCCGCGCAGCGAGACGAAGCTGTCGTCGCTGCGGGTGAGCTGCACGCGGTAGCGCCCGCCCGTGCGGATCTTGTCCTGCAGGCGTTGCGCGAAGGCCAGCACAAGATCCTTTTCCTGAACGCCCTTGCGGATGGCGCCGGGATCGACGCCACCGTGCCCGGGATCGATCATGATGAGGGGGCGATCGTCGCGCCGATCGGCCGACGCATCCGCCCCGGCCGACGCACGCGCGGCCGCCGCGCGCGCGTTCTCCGCCGCCGAGAGAGCCGCCGCCGCCTCGACCATCGGCTGCATCGCCGCGCGGCTGTAGGCGGCACGGTCCGCGCGGGACAATTCGATGGTAAGCGTCGCTCCCTTGGCAACCGGCTCGCTGACGACCTGCGTCACCAGCGCCGGCTCCTTGAGATCGATCACGATGCGCGAACGCCCCTGCGCGAACAGCCCGTAGCGGAAGGATGCCACGAGACCCGCAGCCTTCATGCGTCCGTCGGCGTGCGAATCACCCGGCATGCTGAACGCGACCTGCGGCAGGTCGATGATGACGCGGTCCGGCCGCTCCAGCAGGAACGCCCGCGCCTCCACGGGCGCAGACAGGGTCAGCACGATCCGCGATTTCTCCCGGTTTCCCGAGAGGTCAATGGCGACTGCCCGGATCACCTCGCCGGACGGCCGATCCTGCGCGCCGGCTGCGCCGACGGAGAGGCCCGCCGGCACGAACAGCGCAAGCGCGAGAAGGCAGGCGCGAAGCGCGTGCAGGCAGAACGCGCCAACGCCGGGTGTGCACGGGCGAGACTTGCACGCCGGGATGTCAATGCCGTGCCGGGATTCCATACGCTGCCGCTCTTCACGTTAGCTGCTGTTCGGGCCATTCGCTTTCGACAGCATAATGGGAGGATGGTTAATCTCTTTTTACCGCACCGCAATCAACATTTCGTGTGACGCATGTCACACCCGGCAGCAATACGCATCCCGCCGATGCATGACACGGATGCCGAACATAATTGACCCATGTCACGCATAACGCTTGCCAAATGGCAATTCCGTTCTGTAATGAAGATGATCCGGTTTCGGCATCGTCATGCGTCGTTCCCCCCATAGGGCGAACGCAGCGACAGCTAGCACCCTCGCCTGCCCGCCCCGCCAACGTGGTGGCCCATGCGCGAAAATTCTTGTGCGGCCGTCGTTTGACGACCGTCGTGGCCTGGATCAGCGGAGCCCGTGATTCGTCGCATGGGCGCGAGAGGTTTTGCCTCGTCGCGCCGTGCCGCGGTCCTCGCCGGCCGACGGGTGCGATCCGTCAATGCCCGGCGTCAATCCCGGCGCTCCATCGCGTCGCCTCGCGGCAGCGGCCGTTGTCCCGATCGTATAGCGGCGGGGGCGGACGCTGCCTGAAAAGGTTGTATTGGATATTGTCCGCTGCCGGGTTTCCCGGGCGGGCGCACGTTTTTGGAACAGGCTTTGATCGACAGGCTTGAGATTGCACCGCGGAACCTGTGTCGCCGGCATGCGGGCTGCACGGTTTTTTCTGCGGCACAGCCGTCGTCGATGTCCCTGCCGCCTCGCCCGTCGATCGTGCGTCCCCAAGCCGGTCCCGTGCGGGTTTTCCGCGCCGCCCATTCTTTCGCTGAAGGCATGGACCGTGCCGGTCAACCGGGTTTCGGGCGATTTCCCCGCTCCATCATTCCTATTCGCCCTGCGCGCCGGCGTTGTTCCGGCGCTTCTGCGCTCCAGCGACATGCAACCCGTGGAACGCGGCCGGCCTTCTGGCGTGGCTGCGTCTCCGGCGGTCCGCCGACGGCCGTTGCTGCGTTCGGCTGCGGGCGCCCTTTCGAGAGTTCAACATGGCTAACAAGATGCTTATCGATGCCTCGCACCCGGAGGAAACCCGGGTTGTCGTGGTCCGTGGAAACAAGGTAGAAGAGTTCGATTTCGAGTCCGCCAATCGTAAACAGCTGCGCGGCAATATTTATCTCGCCAAGGTCACCCGTGTGGAGCCTTCGCTTCAGGCTGCGTTCGTTGAATACGGCGGCAACAGGCACGGGTTCCTCGCCTTCAGCGAAATCCATCCCGACTATTACCAGATTCCGGTTGCCGACCGTCAGGCGCTGCTCGACGAGGAGGCTCGCGCCGAGCGCGACCTCGACCGCGACGACGAGCGCTCCGGGGGCCGCAGCCGCCGCGGTGGGGCGAAACACGCCGACGAGGGCGCCTCCGTCACCGCCGACGACGAGAACGGCGGTCGGGACGAGGGCGACGCCGAGACGGACGGCAATAACGACAACAACGGCAACGGTGACGAAGACCACGTCGAGCACGTCGGCGGTGCTTCCGACGCGCTGGAGGAGGTGTCGGACCGCCGCCAGCGTCCGCTGCGCCGTCAATACAAGATCCAGGAGGTCATCAAGCGCCGCCAGGTGCTGCTGATCCAGGTCGTGAAGGAGGAGCGCGGCAACAAGGGCGCGGCGCTGACGACCTACCTGTCGCTTGCCGGCCGCTACTCCGTGCTGATGCCCAACACCGCGCGCGGCGGCGGCATCTCCCGCAAGATCACAAATATCCCGGACCGCAAGCGCCTCAAGGCCATCGCGCAGGAACTTGAGGTGCCGGACGGCATGGGCGTAATCGTGCGCACGGCCGGCGCCGCGCGCACCAAGGCCGAGATCCGGCGCGATTTCGAGTATCTGCTGCGCCTGTGGGAGAGCGTGCGCGAGTTGACGCTGCGGTCGAGCGCGCCCGCGCTGGTCTACGAGGAGGGTTCGCTGATCAAGCGCGCCATCCGCGACCTTTACAACAAGGACATCGACGAAATTCTGGTGGCCGGGGACGACGGCTATCGCGAGGCCAAGGACTTCATGCGCATGCTCATGCCGAGCCATGCGAAGGCCGTGCAGCCGTACAAGGACATCCAGCCGCTGTTCGCCCGCCACGGCGTCGAGGGTCAGCTCGATGCCATGTTCTCCAGCCAGGTGACACTGAAATCCGGCGGCTACATCGTCATCAACCCGACCGAGGCGCTCGTCTCGATCGACGTCAACTCCGGTCGTTCGACGCGCGAGCACAACATCGAGGACACCGCGTATCGCACCAATCTGGAGGCGGCGGAGGAAGTTGCCCGCCAGTTGCGCCTGCGTGACCTTGCCGGGCTCATCGTCATCGACTTCATCGACATGGAGGACAGGCGCAACGTCCGCAATGTCGAGAAGAAGCTCAAGGACTGCCTGAAGAATGACCGGGCGCGCATCCAGGTGGGGCGGATTTCCGCCTTCGGCCTGCTGGAGATGTCGCGCCAGCGCATCCGCACGGGCGTGCTGGAAAGCTCGTCGGTGCCCTGCCCCCACTGCGCCGGCACCGGTTTCGTGCGCGCGACGCCCTCCATCGCGCTGCATATCCTGCGCGCCATCGAAGAAGCGCTGATCAAGAACGCCGGCTACGACATCGAGGTACGGACACGCACCGAGGTCGCGCTCTACGTGCTCAACCAGAAGCGCCTCCACCTGCGCGAGTTTGAGACCCGCTTCGGCGTGGCCATCTCGATTCTGGCCGACGACGTCAACTTCACCGGCGTCAACTACTACGCGCTGGAGCGCGGCGAGGCGGTCATCCGCCCCGAGCCGCAGGGCGAGCCCGCTGCGGTGCAGGCGCGTCCGGTGGCCGAGCCCGCCGGCCGGTGGAGCGAAGCGGTCGAGAGCCCGCATGAGGAGCCGGAGGTGTCCGACAGCGATGCGGATATCCCCCCCGGCGAGAACGAGAGCGATGGTGACGACGAGGCAGAAGCGGCCGACGAGAAGCTGAAGCAGGACGCTTCCGGGGCCGAGGGCGAAGCCGGAAACCGGCGTCGGCGCCGTCGGCGCCGCCGGCGTGGCGGACGCGGCGGCGAGGAAGGCGGACAGACTGCTGGCGGGGCCGAGCAGGATACGTCCGCGCAGGACGATTCCTTCGCGGAGGATGAGGACGATGCGGAGGCCGATGAGGCGGTCGCGCAGATAGAGCCGCTGGCGGAAGAAGTTCCGGCTGAGGCGCTCCGCGTCGAAGATGAGGAGACGATTGCTGCCCCGGCCCTTCCGGTGCCGTCTGCCGAGACGGAGACGGAAGCCGAGACGACGGTTGATGCAACGGCCGGCGAAGCAGAGGACGTGGAAGGCGACGAGCCCGCGTCGCCTGAGGAAGCGCCGTTTCCGCAGCATGAGGCGGATGACGCCGCGCCCGTCCCTGCGCCTGCTGTCGAGGGCAACGGTCACGACCCGGCTGAGTCTGTTACGCCGGAAACGGAAGCCGACGCGGCGGAAGCTTCGGAGGCAGCGCCGTCCGATGACGACACAAGGCCGAAACGGTCGGGCTGGTGGTCGCGGCGGTAAGCGCGCAGCTTGCCGAAACAGAAATCCCGACAGGCGATTGCCTGTCGGGACGATTGCAGGTTTACACCGCCATACGGCTCGACAGCCGCCGCGCGAACTGCCCCGGCGCACTGCCAGATGCCAGCGCCATATCCCGCGCCGCCATGTTACATTATCGATATCTGTCGCCTGTTACGCGATCCCGCGGGCATGCCCGACAGAAATGCCTCGCGGCGAGGCACGATCTGCTCCCGTACTTACGGAAGTTATAGGGTCATGCGGTTCGAGAACGTGTGAACGGCGGCATTTGCCCGCACGCTCACCGCTCGCGATCAATGTTCTGAAGAAAGGCCGAAATCGGCTCCTCCAGTTCAGAATATACCTGCTGACCAACGACCCAGCCGATCACGACGATCAACGGCAGGATGACCCATGCGGCGACTTCCTCGAAGTGCCGGCGCCGCCGCGCCCGATCGCGTCTGCGTTCAAACCAGGTCGACATGAAAACTCAACTCCGTGGCAGGGGAACCTTGGGGACGATGCTGACAGGCGTTGATACCTTCGCACCTGCCTTCTTGTCTCCTGCTTTTTTCTCCTCCGCCTCGACAGTCTTGCGGGAGCGGCGCGGCCTGGCGGCGCCGGACTTGGAAGGAGCGTCCGTCCCGGATTTCGGCGTGGAACTGCCGGCGCGCTGACCTTCCACCGCACCCGCGCCATCCTTGTCCGGATCGTCCGGCCCACCATCGTCACCGTCGGGTCCGTCGTCGGCACCGCCGGATTCGTCCGGCTTGCCGCGCTTCCGGCGCGAGCCCGCGACGTCCTTCTCCGGCTGGGGCGTGACCGGGCCCTGCGGATAGTCGAGTGCAAGCGACTTCCTGCCCGTTTCGTCGCTCACCACCACGACACGCACGGCCCCGCCATTCCTGAGCAGGCCGAACAGGACGGCGTCGGCGAGCGGCGTCTTGATCGTCGTCTGGATCAGGCGGCCGAGCGGACGCGCGCCCATGGACTCGTCGTAGCCGTTCTCGACCAGCCAGTCGCGTGCCTCGTCTGTCAGCTCGATGGTGACGTTGCGGTCGGCCAGCTGGGCCTCAAGCTGGATCACGAACTTGTCGACGACCTTGGCGATCACCTCCCTCGGCAGGTGGCCGAAGGAGATCACGGCGTCGAGGCGGTTGCGGAACTCGGGCGTGAACAGCTTCGAAATCGCATCGGTATCGTCACCCTCGCGGCGCGTGCGCGTGAAGCCGAAGGCCTGCTTCGCCAGATCCGCCGCACCGGCGTTCGTCGTCATGATCAGGATCACGTTGCGGAAATCGACCTGCTTGCCGTTATGGTCGGTCAGCTTGCCGTGGTCCATCACCTGCAGCAGGATGTTGTAGAGATCGGGATGCGCCTTCTCGATCTCGTCCAGCAGCAACACGCAATGGGGGTGCTGGTCGACGCCGTCCGTCAGCAGGCCGCCCTGGTCGAAGCCGACATAGCCGGGCGGCGCGCCGATGAGCCGCGAAATGGTGTGCCGCTCCATGTATTCCGACATGTCGAAACGCAGAAGTTCCACACCAAGCGCGTGCGCGAGCTGGCGCGCAACCTCCGTCTTGCCGACGCCGGTGGGGCCGGCGAACAGGTAGCTGCCGATGGGCTTCTCGCCGTCGCGCAGCCCGGCGCGCGCCAGCTTGATCGCCGCCGACAACGCCTCGATGGCCGCATCCTGCCCGTAGACCACCCGCTCCAGCGTTTCCTTCAGATGCGCCAGAACCTCGGCATCGTTCTTCGACACCGTCTTCGGCGGAATCCGCGCCATGGTCGCGATCGTCGCCTCGATCTCCCGGATACCGATAGTCTTCTTGCGCCGGCTTGCCGGCAGCAGCGCCTGGGAGGCGCCGCTCTCGTCGATGACATCGATGGCCTTGTCCGGCAGCTTGCGGTCGTGGATGTAGCGCGCCGAAAGCTCCACAGCAGCCTTGATGGCCTCGTTCGTGTACCGCAGCTTGTGGAAGTCCTCGAAATAGGGCTTCAGACCCTTCACGATCTCGATCGTGTCCGGCACGCTCGGCTCGTTGACGTCGATCTTCTGGAAGCGGCGCACCAGCGCTCTGTCCTTCTCGAAATACTGGCGATATTCCTTGTAGGTCGTCGAGCCGATGCAGCGCAGCGTCCCGGAGGCGAGCGCCGGCTTCAGCAGATTCGATGCATCCATCGCCCCGCCGGATGTAGCGCCCGCGCCGATGACGGTGTGGATTTCGTCGATGAAGACGATGGCGTTCGGGTGCGCCTCGATTTCCTTCATTACCTGCTTCAGGCGCTCCTCGAAGTCGCCGCGGTAGCGCGTGCCGGCGAGCAGCGTGCCCATGTCGAGCGAGAACACCGTCGCGTCCTTCAGCACGTCCGGCACCTCGCCGGTCACGATCTTGCGCGCCAGCCCCTCGGCGATGGCCGTCTTGCCCACGCCGGGGTCGCCGACGAGCAGCGGATTGTTCTTCTGCCGCCTGCACAGCACCTGGATGGTGCGCTGTATTTCGCTGGCGCGGCCGATCAGCGGATCAATGCGGCCTTCCTTCGCCTTCTTGTTGAGGTTTATGCAGTAAGCATCGAGGGCATCGCCCTTTTTCTTGGCGCGAACCTCGGTTTCCTCGTTGCTGGGAGAACTCGTTTCCGCCTCCTCGTCGGCGCCGCGCGGCGGGCGCGATTCCGCGACGCCGGGACGCTTGGCGATGCCGTGGCTGATGTAGTTGACGGCGTCATAGCGCGTCATGTCCTGCTCCTGCAGGAAATACGCGGCGTGGCTCTCGCGCTCGGCGAAAATCGCCACGAGCACGTTGGCGCCGGTCACCTCTTCCCGCCCGGACGATTGGACGTGGATGACCGCGCGCTGAATGACGCGCTGGAAGCCCGCTGTCGGTTTCGAATCCTCACGTCCGGAAACGACCAGATTTGTGAGTTCACCGTCGACATAATCGATGAGATTGCGCCGCAGCGCCTCGATGTCGACGTTGCAGGCCCGCATCACGGCCGCTGCGTCCTGATCGTCCACCAGCGCGAGTAGCAGGTGTTCGAGCGTGGCATATTCATGGCGGCGCTCGTTGGCGAAAGCCAAGGCACGATGCAGGGCCTGTTCAAGGCTGCGGGAGAATGTCGGCAAGGGAAAATCCTTTCTCCGGCTGGGTGGGCCCTATTTCTTCTCCATGACGCATTGGAGAGGATGCTGGTGTTTGCGTGAGAAGTCCATAACCTGAGTCACTTTGGTCTCGGCAACCTCGTAGGTGAAGATGCCGCATTCGCCGACGCCCGTCTGGTGGACGTGCAGCATGATGCGCGTGGCATCTTCTTTGTTCTTGTTGAAAAACCGTTCGAGTACATGTACGACGAACTCCATTGGCGTGTAGTCGTCGTTAAGCAGCAATACGCGATACATGCTCGGCCGCTTCGTGCGGGTCCGGGTGCGCGTCAGCAGCGTGGTCCCCGGCCCTTCGGGAATGGAGACCGTTCGCGACGGCTTGTCCGCCATATGCCACACCGCGCGGCTGTGCCCGTCCGCGGAACGCCCTTTTGTCGCCATGCCGGCAACGCCAGACGCCGCTTTCCGGCAAGCAGTCGGAAATGCGGGCAATATGCCCGGATGTTCTGCTGCCTGGAGCACCCCGCTCGCTCCCGTCGTTCCTGACTGCGTCACTGCCCGATCACATCCCCGGCCGCTGCTGCGGCGCGTCGAATTCCTCACCCTGCACAATCTAATCGCGGTTGCACCTCCACGCCAGTCCCCCATGCAATAATTCAGTCACAAAGCTTTCAGGTCGTCGCTGCCGGGCGGCGAGCAGGAACATCCGCGCCGCCAGAAAGCAAAAAAGCCCGCATCGCCGGGCTTTTTCACATATTACTGAACGCAGGGCACCACACCCGCCCCGACCGCATGCCGCAAAACGGCCTGCGCGGCGGACGGGCGTCAGCCCTTCCCGACCGACGGTATCGTCAGTGCGACTGCGACTGGCTGCGGGCGAAAGCGCCCTCGTAAGGCTTGAAGGCCTCGCGGGTCAGGTCGGTGTAGAGTTCGCCGATGCGGGTGGACTCGGCGACGAAGTTCTCATACGCGGTGCGCGCGTATTCGGTCTGGATTTCGAGAGCCTTGTCGAGCGTCTTCGCGGCAGCGAGCTTCTCAAGCGCGCTCGTGCCTTCCTCGAAGGAACGCTTGGTGTAGTCGGCCAGCTCGGCGGCGATGCCCTGCAGACCCTTGGAGAAGGCGCCGAACGCCTTGAGCGAGCTGTCGATCTGTTCCTTGCCGAACTTCTGAACGTCTTCGTACTGCGCAGCCATCATGTATCTCCTTGAGCGCGGACCGGCGTCCGCCCGGATTTCATTATACATGGGATCGATGCGGGAGAATCGCCCGCACCGGTTCCCTTCCCGACATGCCGTTCCCAAGGCCAAACCGTTACCTGCCCATCTGAGCATATCGAACGCCGCCAATATATGTGCACTGCACAAAAGTTGTCAAGCGTTATTGTGCGGTGCAAAATAAGTTCAGCCGGAACCGTCGTGGAATTAACGGCTCCGTAACCGCGTCCCTTTAGGGTTGTTGACTGTGCCGGCCGGGCGACGCGCTCTCGGGCGTGTAAGCCGGAAGGCACAGAACGGTGAGTGCTGCAAGGTGTGATGAAGGGGCGGCGGCTATGATCTGGGGTTGCGTTGTGGGGAAACGTCATCGCATTCTTGAGATTTCGGGAGCGGCTGGTCTGGCGGCTGCCGTTGTCGTTGGGGCGGCCAGTTCCGCCGATGCTGCGCAGCGCAGGAGCCATGCGCCCGCCTATGCGCCTCCATCTGCGGCGATGGTCGTCGACGTCAAGACTGGCCGGACGCTGTTCGCGGAAAACGAGGACGCCCCGCGCATCCCGGCATCCATAACCAAGGTGATGACGCTCTATCTGCTTTTCGAACAGCTTGAGAGCGGGAATTTCAATCTCGACACTCGCCTGCGGGTCACGAAATACGCCGCCTCCCAGCCGCCGACCAAGCTTGGCGTGAGGGCGGGCAGCACCATCCGTGTCGAGGACGCCATCAAGTCGCTCGTCACGCTCTCCGCGAATGACGTCTCGATGGTCATCGCCGAAAACATCGCCGGGACCGAGGCCGACTTCGCCCGCATGATGACCCAGAAGGCGCGCGCGCTCGGCATGAGCAGGACGACGTTCCGCAATCCGCATGGCCTGCCGGCTAACCCGCCGAACATCACGACCGCCCGCGATCTCACGATCCTCGGACGCGCTATCCAGGACCGCTTCCCCCGCTACTATGCCTATTTCGGCACGCGGACCTTCAACTACGGCAGCCGGTCGATCGGCAATCACAACCGCCTGCTCGGCCGCGTCGAGGGCGTCGACGGCATCAAGACTGGCTATACGCGGGCATCCGGCTTCAACCTGCTGACGTCCCTGCGCACGGACAGCCGTCACGTGGTGGCCACGGTTCTGGGCGGGCGCTCCGGCGCGCAGCGCGATCAACGCATGGAAGTCCTGCTGGCACAGTCCCTGCCGGACGCCTCCACCGGCCGCCGCCGGACGGCGCTCGTCGTCGAGGCACCCAGCGCCCGCAATGTCGAGGCGCCTGTCCGGGTGGCCAGCGCCGAGCCGGTCTATGTGCCGCCGTCCCAGCCCCTTTCCAATACGGTGCCGCTGCAGATCGGCAAGCCGATCGACCTGTCCAACATCCGCCCGGTCGTCGCCTCGGCCTCGGGCGCGACGGTGACGCCCTCTTCCGGCCCCGCCGCGCAATCCTCGACCAGCGGCGCGCTCGCGTATGCGGACGCTCCGGCGCCCGCGCCCCGGCCTGCGGAGGCAACGGTGACGCTCGCTTCCGTCCAACCCGACCGGACGCTGGAAAAAAAGGCGCTGGCCAAGCTCGCCGCCACTCCCGCCGTCGAGGCGCCGGCACAGCCGGCTGCGGCGTCCGCCGCGCGCGCTCCCGGCTGGATCATCCAGCTTGGCGCATCTGCCGACGAGGACAAGGCCCACCATATCCTGCAGCAGGCGAAGAGCAAGTCGCGCGGCCTGCTGGCCAATGCCTCGCCGTTCACCGAAAAGGTCGTGCGCGGCAACGTCACGCTGTTCAGGGCGCGCTTCTCCGGCTTCGACCCCGAAGGCGCGCAGGCCGCATGCAAGACGCTGAAGCGCAGCGGGTTCGACTGCTTCGCGACGCCCGGCTGAGCCTTCGGGCCAAGGTTGCTGCCATAGCGGAAGCGGCGACGTCGCTTCCAGGTTGTCCACCCGATGATCAATCCGAAAGCGGAGCCATCAGCGATGTCGGTTCAACAAGACGTCCTTGGCCTGATTGACCCGCATGGCAAGGTAGTTCGTGCCCCCTTGGTCGGGGTGCAGTTTCTTCATCAGATTCCGGTGGGCTTCGCGAATCTGCGTCTCGGTCGCCCCCGGATGAAGGCCGAGTATCTCAAGAGCCTCCTTTTCGGACATCTCGCCCGGCCGCGTGCGCTCGACCGGCCCCGCGTGCGCGTTTCCCTCAGCGTTTTTTCGCCCAAGGGAAAAGCGGCTGTTCAGATACGCATCTAGGCGGTTTCCCTGCACCAGCCACCAGCCCGCGCCGCCCATGAGCACGGCGAGGTCTATCCGCCCGCGCAGCAGCAGCAGTGCAGCGAAGGCGATGAGGCCCCAGCCGCCGATCTTGCGGACGAGCGCCGCCATCTGCCGGGGATCGGCGTCGGCATAGTTCTTCCCCACCCACCAGAGCAGGCTGACGGCAAGAATTCCTCCAAGAAGGTAGATCATACGCCATACCATCAATGATTGGGAAAACGGGCGTCTTCCGCGTGCCGGTCACCGTCAGCGGGAAGAATATACACCCTCGACCCGCACGGAGCCGGAAAGCGTCACGCTGCTGCCGCCGATCTGGAACGTCTGCCCCGGCGGCCCCGCGCGTTGCGCCGACTGCGGCACCTGCGGCTTGCCAAAGCGCGGATCGCCCGGCTTCAGCGGCCCGCCGCGACAATCGGCGCCAGCGCCGGCTGGTGTTTCACCGCCCACAGCGATGCAGCGCCCGGCATTCCCCGCCGGCTGTGCGAAGGCGCAACCGGCAACCAGCACCAGAAGCACGGGTGCGCCGGTCAACAAGGTCGTCACTCTTTTCAAACGATCCTCCTGCGTTGCCGCCATCATAAAGCATCCGGCGTCCAAGCGAAACGTATGGGCTAAAACGTACGGGCGTGAACGCAACGGGCGCCGGGCTCAGATCAAGCCGAGCGCCGCGAGTTCGCGCTTCATCTCCTCGGGCATGGCGGCGACGGCGCCGGAGCTTTCCTCCAGATCGGGCGGCGCATCCTTCGCTTCAAGATAGCGCCAGCCCTGAAACGCACGATACGGCCGCGGCACCACCGGCACGATCGTGCCGTCCAGCACGAGGCGACAGCGCGATACGCCGTCTTCGCCGCGCATCGGGCGCAACTCCAGCAGCCGCTGTCGACAGGCGATCTGGCCCTTGATCACCCAGTACAGCGATCCGCCGTCGAGCAGTTCGTCGTTCCGTTTCGGTGTCATGCGCGTGGTGTGGCCGCTCTCGCGGCCCTCATGCTGCGCGTTCCAGGCCACGAGTTCGGCGACCGAATCGACGCCCACGCACAGCTTGATGAGATGCAGCCCGCTCATGCGGGCGCTCCCGCTACAAGAACCGTCATGGCTGGAGTCCCGAAACCGTCTCGCCGAAAATATCCTCGAACGCCGCGCGCAGGGCCACGTCGGCGTCGGCGAGCGTGACGGGCAGGCCGAGATCGACCAGGCTGGTGACGCCATGCCCCCGAATGCCGCAAGGCACGATGCCCTGATAATGCGACAGGTCGGGCTCCACGTTGAGGCTGATGCCGTGAAACGTCACCCAGCGGCGCACGCGGATGCCGATGGCGGCGATCTTGTCTTCCGCGCCGTCGCCCATCTCGGGCCGCCTGACCCAGACGCCGACACGGTCTTCCCGCCGCTCCCCGCGCACGTTGAACGCATCGAGCGTCGCGATCAGCCAGCTTTCAAGGCAAGCCACGAAACGGCGCAGATCCGGCGTCTGCGGGCTGGGCGTGCGGCGGTGGAGGTCGAGCATGACATAGGCCACCCGCTGGCCCGGGCCGTGATAGGTGAACTGCCCGCCCCTGCCTGTCCGGAACACGGGGAAGCGCCGGTCGACGAGGTCCTCCGGCTTGGCGGAGGTGCCGGCGGTGTAGAGCGGCGGATGCTCCAGCAGCCACACGCATTCGCCGGCCTTGCCGTCCGCGATGGCCGCGACGCGCGTTTCCATCAGTGCCATCGCCGTCTCGTAAGGCACCGGCGTGTCGGTGACGATCCATTCGACGGGCGACGCGCCGGGCGCGGGCAGCAGCCTGTCCACGAGGTCGCCGCGCGCGACGGGCAAGGACGACGCGGTCATGGCTTCTCCTGCATGCGCTCGCGCACGATCTCATCGATGCGTTCGACGGCGCGCGTCGCCGGCTCGAAGAAGCGCTCGTGCCAGACACGCTCGTCGATCGCGCCCACGACGTTGTCCAGCACGTTCAGGATGCCGAAGACGCCGGTCGCCTCCACGAGCCCGTCGATACTGACCACGGCGCCCGAACTGCCGATGCTGATCACCGTGTCGTTTTCGTCGAGGCTTGCGGCGAGTTCGCCCAGCAGCCGGTAGTTCGGCGCCAGTTCGCCGAAGAAGACCACGTCCGGCTTGATCACGCGCTGCGGATCGCCGGCGGGGTCGAAGCTCGTGTAGCCGATGTCGCGCAATTCCCCGGTGCGCGTGTTGCGCAGGTTGCGCAGGAAGCCGTGCAGATGCACCGTGCTCTCCACCCCGGCGCGTTCGAATAGATCATCGATGTTCTGCGTGATGTTCAGCACCCGGCCAGGAAAGTCCTTTTCCCACGTGGCGACCGCCGCATGGGCGGGGTTGGGCGCCACCTTGCCGAGTTCCGTCCGCCGATGATTGTAAAATGCGTGGACGAGTGCATGATTCTGCCGCCACGTATCGAAATTGGCGACGTCGCGCGGATCGTGCCCGTGCCAGAGCCCGTTGGCGTCCCGAAAGGTCGCGATACCGGACTCGGCGCTGATGCCGGCGCCCGAAAACACCACCAGCCTCGGGAGACGCGGGCCGTCATCGGAATGCTCGCTCATCATGACCTGCTCTTGATACATTGATTCTCCGCCGTCTCCGGCCCGATTCCCGCCGCCGACCGCGTCACCCTACATTTGAACGATTGCAGCCGGACATAAAGCGAAATCCCGCCGGCGCGTAATGGCCCTGTCGAATCAGCCGGCTGATTCCCGCCTTTGCCCGCGCGCCTCGAAATGAAGGCAATTCGTTTTCCCGAAGCGCGTTCGTGACCGTAATATAGGCCCCCGCCGGCCGCGCCGCTATATCCGGCAAACCTTTTTGCCGCCCCCCGCGCGGCGGGCACGGCAAAGTTGCCCACAGGCAATGTGAATCGTCCGGCGCGAGATGCCGCAAGGGACTTGTGGAAGCTGAAACGTTCTGTTACATCCAAGCCCACTTCGGGAGGACATGCTCCTTCGGGACACGCTGCGGCCGTGGCGGAATTGGTAGACGCGCTAGCTTGAGGTGCTAGTTGGGCAACCAGTGGAGGTTCGAGTCCTCTCGGCCGCACCACTCAATCTCACAGTGAAATGCTGCTGAAATTGGGATGGGTGCTTGTGCGCACCTGTCCGGTGGTGTCCCCTGTCGCGGCGGTGGAGCTTCATCGCGATCATCTATAAAATTGCTTGTCTTCAGTGTCCGTTGATCGATCCGTCGGCCTGTGCTGCCGGAGCGCATGGTCGCCAGCCGTCCGCTGTGCCACTCTTGGGGACACCGCCTGTTTCTACGCGAAGGAAAGCAATCGTGACTCACGCGAAGTTATTTTCACCGATCGACATCGGCAAGCTACCCCTGCGGAACAGAATCGTCATCGCTCCTATGTGCCAATACTCGGCCGAGGACGGCAAGACGACAGACTGGCACCTGATTCACCTTGGCAGCCTCGCCAATTCCGGCGCCGGCCTGCTGACGATCGAGGCGACGGCCGTCGCGCCCGAAGGGCGCATCACCTACAGGGACATCGGCCTGTATTCGGATGAAACCGAGGCCGCGCTGGGCCGGACGCTGGACGGCATCCGCCGCTGGTCGGGCATGCCGATCGCCATCCAGCTCGCCCACGCCGGCCGCAAGGCCTCCACGGACGTGCCGTGGAACGGCGGCGCGCAGATTCCGCCCGACCATGCGAATGGCTGGCAGACGGTGGCCCCATCCGCCGTGCCCTTCCGCGCCAGCGATGTCGCGCCGGCAGCGCTCGACAGGAACGGGCTTGAACGCATCCGCCTGGCCTTCGCGCAGGCGGCCGAACGTTCCGGCAGACTCGGGCTGGACGCAGTCCAGATCCACGCCGCGCACGGCTACCTGCTGCATGAGTTCCTGTCGCCGCTTTCGAACCGGCGCGATGACGAATACGGCGGATCGCTGGAAAACCGCTTGCGGTTCCCGCTGGAGGTGTTCGACGCCGTGCGCGCGGCCTTTCCGGCCGACCGCCCGGTCTCGGCGCGCGTCTCCGCAACCGACTGGGTGGAAGGCGGCTGGGATGTCGAGCAGACCATTGCTTTCGCGCAGGCGCTGGAAGCGCGCGGCTGCGATGCCATCCACGTTTCGAGCGGCGGGCTGGCCGAAAACCAGCGGATCGCCATCGGCCCCAGTTATCAGGTCCCCTTCGCGCGGGCGGTGAAGGCCGCTGTCGGAATTCCGGTCGTCGCGGTGGGGCTGATCACGGAATTCGAGCAGGCCGAAGCAATTGTCAGCACCGGCGATGCCGACCTCATCGCCCTGGCGCGCACCATCCTCTACGATCCGCACTGGCCCTGGCACGCCGCCGCCCATTTCGGCGCGAGCGTGCGCGCGCCCAACCAGTACCTGCGCTCCCAGCCGCGGCAGTTCAGCAAGTTGTTCGATCAGGCGGATTGAGGAGCCGGCCTGCGCCCTCACCTGCCATAATCCATCCACGCCCAGCCGAGGCGTCGCGACCAGTCACCGATCCGCGACGCCTCCGCCGCATATGCGACTGCATTCGCTTCCACGCGGTCGGCGATCCACGGCTCCGGCGGCGGGTTGCCGGTGTCGGTGGCAAGAGGTACGCGCGCGCTGCGGTGCATCTCGCGCCACAACGTCAGCGCAGGCCCCGGCCCGCGCGCCACGGCCGTCGTCAGGACTGCCGTCCGCTTCGGCCAGGGGCCGCGCCATAACGTGACCATCAGGTTATCCCGATGGTGTGAGCCGTTGACCAGATATTCTTCCGCACCGGGAGCCGGCAGCACGCCGCCCAGCAACACGCCATCCAGCATCTCGGCGATAGCCCCGATGTCGTCGTCCGAAATCCCGTCGCGCGGCATCCGCGTGACGTCGCCGGTAGTGAGCATGACGTGGTGGAGATAATCTGTCATCCGGTCCCCGCGACCCCGCATATCATGGCAACATCGCCATGGCTCTTGCCACGGTAGCCACCGCCTCCGCCGCAAAGGCAACAGAGGCCGACTCGCCACACGACAATTGCGACGTAATCAACCTGGCCTTAATCGTAATGGGAAAGTCTATCAGCAGCGCCTTGATCCCTTGCTTTCCGGGATGCGCCCTGCACCTGATCAGCCGATTTCATGAAAGAGATCAGACTGATGGTGCCCAGGAGAGGACTCGAACCTCCACGACTTGCGTCACTGGTACCTGAAACCAGCGCGTCTACCAATTCCGCCACCTGGGCTCGCCTGCAAGCGAGGACGTCTGTTTACGAAGCCGTTCCCGAACTGTCAATGGGGGGTGAGGCACTTGTTATGTCGTTTGCGTGACGCCTGTGGACAAGTCCCCGTGCGGCGTATTTTCCGGCAGAGATATCGTCCCGCGCGCCTTCCATTGCGCGGAGTCAGGCGGAATCGGCGGTTGCCGCCGCGTTCGGCGACGATTGCGCCACGACGCGCTGGGCGTCTTTCCTGATTCTGTCCACCATCGACCGCAGGCCGTTGGAGCGCTGGGGCGTAAGGTGCGCGGCGAGGCCGAGCTGGTCGAAGACCGGAAAGGCATCGGTGCGCACGATCTCGGCCGCGCGCTTGCCGGAAAAGATCGCGAGCGCCAGCGCCACCAGCCCGCGCACGATATGGGCGTCGCTGTCGCCGTGGAAGATGAGCACCGGCGCGCCGCCCCGCGAATCGGGCACGACGCTCGACTGCAGCCACACCTGGCTGGCGCAGCCGCGCACCTTGTTGTCCTCCGTGCGCGCGTCCTCGGGCAGCGGCTCCAGCGTGCGCCCCAGCTCGATCAGATATCGATACCTGTCGTCCCAGTCGTCGAGGAACGCGAAGTTGTCGAGAATCTCTTCAAGGGGGGGCTGCATGGCAACGGGCTCGCTTGTCATCTTTTCAGTAGCGCGTGGTGTTCACGCCTCAATATGGTGATTTTGCGGGCGATGCGCAAAACAGTCCGCGACCCGCGCCTCGCCCGGCGCCCTCATTCCCCTGCGCCGGGGGCGCCGCAAAGCCGTTCGCGCTGGGCGTCATACTCCTGTTTCAGCCGCGCCACGAGGCCGGCGACCGTCGGTATTTCGCGAATCGCACCGATTCCCTGCCCCGCGCCCCAGATGTCGCGCCACGGCCGGGGGCCGTCCTTCGACAGCGCGAGGTCCAGCGCCTGCGGCGTCACCTGCGACAGCTTGTCGGGATCGATGCCGGCCGCCGTCAGTGAAGGCTTCAGATAGTTGCCCGCAACGCCGGTGAATACATCCGTATAGATGATGTCGGCGGCGCCGCCCGCCACGATCATGTCCTTGTACGCCTGCGGCGCCTGCGCCTCCTGCGTGGCGATGAAGGCGGAACCGATGTAGGCGAAGTCCGCCCCCGCCGCGCGCGCCGCCAGCACGCCGCGCCCGGTGGCGATGGCGCCGGACAGCGCCAGCGGCCCGTCCCACCACGCGCGGATTTCCTCGATGAGCGCGAATGGCGACCACGCGCCCGCATGTCCGCCGGCGCCGGCGGAGACGGCGATCAGCCCGTCCGCGCCCTTCTCGATCGCCTTGCGGGCGAAGGTGGTGTGGATCACGTCATGCAGCACGATGCCGCCGTAGGCGTGGATCGCGGCGTTCACGTCCTCGCGCGCGCCGAGCGACGTGATGACCAGCGGCACCCTGTGCTTGACGACGAGCGCCAGATCGTCGTCGAGACGCGCATTCGACCGGTGCACGATCAGGTTGACCGCGAAAGGCGCCGCAGGCTTTTCAGGATGCGCCGCGTCGTGGGCGCGCAACGCCTCCCCGATCCGCACAAGCCATTCGTCGAGCACCTCAAGCGGCCGCGCGTTGAGCGAGGGAAAGCTGCCGACGACGCCCGCACGGCATTGGGCGATCACGAGATCGGGCCCCGAAACCAGAAACATCGGCGCGGCAATCGCCGGCAGCGTCAGCCGGCCTTCGACAAGAGACATCAAACCCATTCCAGGCGCTCCATTCCCAAATGCATCCTTGATGCGATCGCAACCATCGCCCGCAACTATTGCCTACACCGGCGGATTCCACCAGACGGCCCGGGCCGGGCGATCTTTCCTCACCAAGTGGTATTGCAATTGACGTATACGTCAAGTATGAGATGTATAGGGAAGCTTGGAGCATGAGCAACAAGGCTGCAAATGGCCGCCGCTCCGGCGCGTGCGGGCGATTCGTATCGCCAGCTGACGGGAGGATGAAAAACATGCAGCAGGGATACAGGGCGGAATGACTGACGCGGGCGCGATCGATGCGGTGCCGGAGCAGACCGTTTCCGCCGCGGTGGATGGCGGCTTCGGCGAAGACGCGGGCGCGCCGGACGACCGCCTCTATTCGGTCACGGAGCTTGGCCGCGAACTCGGCGTAAGCGCGCGCACGCTGCGTTTCTATGAGGATAGCGGGCTGATCGCGCCGCGCCGCGCCGGCAACAACCGCATCTACAGCCACCGCGACCGGGTGCGCATGATCCTGATCCTGCGCGGCAAGCGGCTGGGGTTTTCGCTGCGCGAGATCAGGGAGTATCTTGATCTCTACGACGCCGACAGGACCCAGCAGGAGCAGTTGCGCATGCTGCTGAAGCGCATCGGCGTGCGCCGGCAGTCCCTGCAGGAGCAGCGCATCGCCCTCGACGAGGCGCTGGCCGAACTCGACGAGATCGAGCGGGAAGCCCGCGCGGCGATGGCATACGGCAGCAGAACCGCGCCTTCCGGCCGCTAGAGCGCGCTCCGATCAGATGGAACCATCTGATCGATCAGAATTCGCTCAATATAAGGAAGCTATAATCTGCCTATTTCAACGTAAACAGGACAGACTATAGCGCCGTACTGGCCGCCGCCGAGTGAATAAAAAAATCGATTGCCATTACTTGGGGAGGATTACGTCAATGAAGAATGTCGTCATCGCCGGCTACGTCCGTTCCCCCTTCGGGCTTGCCCGCAAGGGAGATCTGGCGCGTGTGCGCCCGGACGACCTCGCCGCGCAGGTGGTGCGCGCGCTCGTGGAGCGCAGCCGCGTGAAAGCCGCCGACCTTGAGGACCTGATCATGGGCTGCGCCTTTCCGGAGGGCGAGCAGGGCTTCAACATCGGCCGCGCCGTGGGTCTCCTCGCCGGCTTGCCGCTGTCCGTCGCGGGCATGACGGTCAACCGCTATTGCGGATCGTCGATGCAGTCGATCCACATCGCAGCGGGCCAGATCCAGCTCGGCGCGGGCGAGGCATTCATCGCGGCGGGTGTGGAAAGCATGTCGCGCGTGCCGATGATGGGCTTCAACCCGCTGCCCAATCCGGCCTTCGCGAAAACCCGTCCGGGCGCGCTGCTCGGCATGGGCGACACGGCGGAAAACGTCGCCAGGCAGTGGGACATCGGCCGCCAGGAGCAGGAGGCCTTCGCCCTGCGCAGCCAGCGCCTGACAGCCGAGGCGCAGGCGGCCGGGCGCCTCGACGACGAGATCGTCGCCATCGATACCGGCAAGAGTCTGGTAACGCGCGACGGCTGCCCGCGCCCGGACACCACCGCCGAGGCGCTCGCGGCCCTCAAGCCGGCCTTCGACGCGCAAGGCACGGTCACCGCGGGCACGTCCTCGCCGCTCACTGACGGCGCCTCCGCCGTTCTCGTGACGAGCGAGGATTATGCCGACAGGAACGGCCTGACGCCGCTCGCCCGGGTGGTCTCGGTGGCCGTGGCGGGCTGCGAGCCGGAGATCATGGGCATCGGCCCCGTCGCCGCGACCCGCAAGGCGCTGAACCGCGCCGGGCTCACCATCGATGACATCGACATCGTGGAACTGAACGAGGCTTTCGCCAGCCAGGCGCTCGCCTGCGTGCGCGAACTCGGCATCCGCGAGGAAACGCTCAACATCGACGGCGGCGCCATCGCGCTCGGCCATCCGCTCGGCGCGACGGGCGCGCGCATTACCGGCAAGGCCGCGAGCCTGCTCGTGCGCGAGGGCAAGCGCTACGCGCTCGCCACCCAGTGCATCGGCGGCGGCCAGGGCATCGCAACGATTCTGGAGCGCGTGTGATGACCAACGGCAAGATTGAAAAAGTCGCCGTCATCGGCGCAGGCGTCATGGGGGCGGGCATCGCGGCGCAGGTCGCCAATGCGGGCGTGCCGGTGCTGCTGCTCGACATTGTTCCTGCCGGCGCGGCGGAAGGCGGAGACCGCAGCGCCATCGCGCGCACCGCCATCGAGCGGCTGAAGAAGACCGACCCCGCCCCGCTGATGTCGGAAAAGGCTGCGAGGCTCATCGAGCCAGGCAACATCGACGACGATCTCGCCCGGATCGGCGAATGCGACTGGATCGTCGAAGCCGTCATTGAGCGTCTCGACATCAAGCAGGCGCTTTACGCGAAGATCGAGGCGGCACGCCGGCCGGACGCAGCCGTGTCCTCGAACACCTCCACCATTCCGCTGCACGACCTCGTCGCTGGATTGCCGGAAACGTTCCGGCTGAACTTCCTGATCACCCACTTCTTCAACCCGCCGCGCTACATGCGGCTGCTGGAGGTGGTGGCGGGAGCGGATACCGATCCCGCGCAGGCGGCGCGCGTGTCGCGTTTCGCCGACGAAAGGCTGGGCAAGTCCATCGTCAGATGCAAGGATAGCCCGGGTTTCATCGCCAACCGGCTCGGCGTCTACTGGATACAGGCGGGCGTCGTGGAGGCCATCGACCTCGGCCTCGCCATCGAGGACGCCGACGCCGTCATGGGCCGGCCGTTCGGCATCCCGAAGACCGGCGTCTTCGGCCTCGCCGACCTCGTGGGGCTGGACCTGATGCCGCACATCAACGCGAGTCTGGCGAAAAGCCTGCCGCCGGCGGATGCCTTCCACGCGCTGAACCGCGACCTGCCGCTGATCGGCCGCATGATCGCGGAGGGTTACACGGGCCGCAAGGGCAAGGGCGGCTTCTATCGCCTCAATACCGCGAACGGCGGGCGCGTCAAGGAGAGCATCGACCTCGCGACCGGCGCCTACCGCCCTTCGGCCAGGGCGGATACGGAAACGCTGAAGGAAGCCGGCCGCGACCTGCGCGCGCTGTTCAACGCACCCGGCCCCGTTGGCGAATATGCCTGGCGCGTGATGGGCCGCACGCTGGCCTACGCCGCCGGTCTGGTGCCGGAGGCGGCGGACGACATTGTCGCCATCGATGACGCCATGCGCCTCGGCTACAACTGGAAGGAAGGGCCGTTCGCGCTCATCGACCGCGTGGGCGCGGCGTGGCTCGTCGAACGGCTGAAGGCGGAGGGCGCAACCGTGCCGCCGCTGCTGGAGCAGATCGGCGACCGGAAATTCTACCGCGTCGAAAACGGCCGCCTGCAGTTCTTCGGCCTCGACGGCGACTATCACGACGTCGTCCGCCCGGAAGGCGTGATCCTGCTGGAGGACATCAGGCGCCGGTCGCAGCCGGTGCTGAAAAACGGCGCCGCGAGCCTGTGGGATATCGGCGACGGCGTGGCGTGCTTCGAGATCACCACGAGGGGCAATTCCCTCGACGATCAGGTGCTGGACGCGCTCGACCGCACCATCAAGCTGGTCGCGAGGGACTACAAGGCGCTGGTGATCTACAACGAGGGCCGGCATTTCTCCGTCGGCGCCAACCTCGGCCTGGCGCTCTTCGCGGCCAACATCGCCGCGTGGGGCGAGATCGAGAAGCTCGTCGCCACCGGCCAGAAGGTCTACGGCGCGCTGAAGCACGCCCCCTTCCCCGTTGTCGGCGCGCCGTCGGGCATGGCGCTCGGCGGCGGCTGCGAGCTGCTGCTGCATTCGGACGCGGTGCAGGCGCACGCCGAGACCTACGCCGGCCTCGTCGAATGCGGCGTCGGCCTCGTGCCGGCATGGGGCGGTTGCAAGGAGCTGCTGGTGCGCTGGTCTGCGCCCGGCAAGCTGCCGCATGGCCCGATGCCCGCGCCCGCGAAGGTGTTCGAGATGGTCTCTACCGCCACCGTTTCCAAATCGGCGGCGGAGGCGCGCGACATGCTGATCCTGCGCGAGGGCGACCGCGTCACCATGAACCGCGACCGTCTGCTCGCGGACGCGAAGGCGCGCGCGCTCGAACTCGTGGAAGGCTACACGCCGCCGGAGCGCGTCGAGATCGTCCTGCCCGGCCCGTCCGGCAAGCTCGCCATGATGATGGCCGCGCAGGGCTTCCACAAGCGCGGCATCGCCACGGACCACGACCTCGTCGTCGCGGACGGGCTTGCGGACGTGCTCTCGGGCGGCGATGCCGACCCCACCGTGCCGGCCGCCGAAAAGGATGTGCTGCGGCTTGAGCGCGAGACGTTCATGCGCCTCGCGCGCACGCCCGGCACGCTGGCGCGCATCGAGCACATGCTGCTGACCGGCAAGCCGCTCCGCAACTGACGGCACAACGCAACACGAATGCCCGCCGCCAGCGAAAGCGGCGGGCGCTTCAACGGGGAGGAGACAATGCAGGTTTACAAGGCTCCCTTGCGGGACATGCGCTTCGTGCTGCACGAGCTGCACGGCAGCGCGGAGCTGACAGCGCTTGAGGGACAGGGCGAGCTGTCCGCCGATCTCATCGACGATGTGCTGGAGCAGGCGGCGAACTTCACCGAAACCGTTCTGCTGCCGCTCAACGCCAGCGGCGATCTGGAAGGCTGCCATTACGAGAACGGCGTGGTGCGCACGCCCCAGGGCTTCCGGCAGGCCTACGACGCCTTCCGCGAGGCCGGCTGGAATGCCGCGGCGAGCGACCCGGCCTATGGCGGACAGGGACTGCCCGCGAGCGTCTACAAGCTCGTCGAGGAAATGATCTGCTCGTCGAACCTGTCGTTCGGTCTTTATCCGGGCCTCACGCATGGCGCCTATCTGGCGTTGAGGTCGCACGGATCGCAAGAGCTGAAGGACGCCTGGCTGCCGAAGATGGTCGAGGGCCGCTGGAGCGGCACGATGTGCCTCACCGAGCCGCATTGCGGCACCGACCTCGGCCTGCTGCGCACCCGCGCCATACCGCAGGGCGACGGCAGCTACAGCATCACCGGCTCGAAGATCTTCATCTCGGCCGGCGAGCACGACCTCACGGAAAACATCGTCCACCTCGTGCTGGCGAGGCTTCCCGACGCGCCGAAGGGCATCAAGGGCATCAGCCTCTTTCTGGTGCCGAAATTCCTGCAGGATGCCGACGGCAACCCCGGCCCGCGCAACGGCGTGAGCTGCTCCGGCATCGAGCACAAGATGGGCATCAAGGCGTCCGCCACCTGCCAGATCAACTTCGACGCCGCAAAAGGCTGGCTCATCGGCGAGCCGCACAAGGGCATGCGCGCCATGTTCACCATGATGAACAGCGAGCGCGTCTCGGTCGGCACGCAGGGACTCGGCGTGGCGGAGGCTGCCTATCAAGCAGCCGTCGCCTACGCGCGGGAGCGTCTGCAGGGCCGCTCGCTGGCGGGTGCGAAGTACCCCGACAGGCCCGCCGATCCCATTATCGTCCATCCCGACGTGCGCCGCATGCTGATGACGGCCCGCGCCTATACCGAGGGCTGCCGCGCGCTCTGCGGCTGGGTGGCGCGTGCGCTGGACGAGCATGAGCTGTCGCCGGACCAGCAGATCCGCACGGCGGCGGAGGACCGCGTGGCGCTGATGACGCCCATCGTCAAGGCGCTGTTCACGGACCTCGGCTTCGAGGTGGCGAACCTCGCGGTGCAGACCTACGGCGGCCACGGCTACATCCGCGAGCACGGCGTCGAGCAATACGTCCGCGATGCCCGCATCGCCCAGATCTACGAGGGCACCAACGGCGTGCAGGCGCTCGATCTCGTCGGCCGCAAGATGTCGTCCAACTTCGGCCGGCCGCTGCGCAGCTTCTTCCATCCCGTGCTCGCCTTCATCGACGCCAATCTGGAGGACGAGGCGCTTGCCGACTTCATCGGCCCGCTCGCCAAATCATTCGGCACTCTCCAGCAGGCCACCGCCCACATCGCCGCGAACGGCCTGCGCGATCCCGAGGAGGCCGGCGCCGCCGCCACCGACTACCTTCGCCTCTTCGGCCTCGTGGCGCTGGGCTACATGTGGGCGCGCATGGCGAAGATCGCCGTCGGGAAACGTGAAACCGCCGGCGCCGATGCCGCGTTCTATGAAGCGAAGCTGGTGACCGCCCGCTTCTACATGGAACGCCTGCTGCCGCAGACCGGTGCCTTGTGGTCGGCAATCAGAAGCGGCAAGGCGTCGACGATGGCGCTGGGCGAGGACCGGTTCTAGTTCTTTGATTTTGGCGCGTCCCCATAGACCAGACCGGAGCGCGCTGTGACAGAAGGAGAATCCGCATGGTCGCGACGGAAGAACTCATCGATGCGATCCGCGCGCGCGTCGGCAACGTGGCGCGGATCGGTTACCGCGTCGTGGTGGCGCTGACGGACAACGACGACACCATCACCATCGCCGACGGCGAGGACGGCATCAGCGTCGAGGCGGGCGGCGAAGAGGCCGACACCACCGTGCGGCTGTCCTCCGCCAACCTGCAGAAGCTGATGGACGGCAAGCTCAACCCCCTGGTCGCCTATTCCACGGGCCGCCTGAAGGTCGAAGGGTCGCAGGGCGTCGCCCTCAAGCTCGCCGGCCTGCTGCAGGGAGAAGACTGACCGCACGCCCACGGGGCAAGAAGCGATACGGCCCACCCGCCGTATCGCCACCAACAAGAGCCGCCGACAAGGCGGACGCCAAAAAAACATATAGGGAGGACCATATGAACAAGCCCTCGCGGCTGGCATGCATGCTGGCCGTTTCCTTCTCCTTTACAGGATTTTGTTTGCCGGCTATCGCAGGCTCCTTCGCACTGCGCGAGCAGAGCGCCCGTGGGCTCGGCCTGTCGTTCGCGGGCGTCAGCGCGGGCTCGGGCGGCCTGTCGTCGGCCTTCTGGAACCCGGCGACGATCACCATGAACCCGGGCCTCACCTTTGAGAGCAGCGTCACGCTTGTCGCGCCGCGGTCCACCATCAAGCCCGATCTCTACACGCTCGGCACCGTCAGGGCAGCCGGCGGCGTGCCGCGGGATTCCGGCAACATCAGCCAGGCAGGCGTGCTGCCCGCGAGCACCGCCGCCATCCAGCTGAACGACCGGTTCTGGCTCGGCCTCACCACCAACACGCCCTTCGGCTTCGTCACCAAACCGAATCAGGACTGGGCCGGCCAGGTCTACGGCCGCACGTCGAAGGTGTTCTCCCTCAACGCCACGCCGATCATTGCCTACAAGGTCAACGACTGGCTGTCGCTGGGCGCGGGCATCCAGGTCCAGTATCTCGACGTCACCCTGCGGCAGGCTTCCGGCATCGGCTTCGGCGCGCCCAACGTCTCGCTGGAGGGCGATCACACCGGTGTCGGCTATGTGCTGGGCGCGACGCTCACGCCCGCCGAGGGCACGGTGATCGGCCTCGGCTTCCGTTCCTCCATCCATCACGAGCTGGACGGTTCGCTGCTGCCCCGTCCCGGCGTCTCCGTCCCGGTGCGCGCCAAGGTGAACCTGCCGGAGGTGCTGACGCTCGGCCTGTCGCAGCGCATCGACGAACGCTGGACGCTGCTCGCCGGCGTGGAGTGGACCAACTGGAGCCGGCTGAACCGCGTCGCGGTCGTCAACAAGGTCACCGGCACCCCCGCCACGGCGCTGAAGTTCCAGTACGACGACGGCTGGTTCTTCAGCCTCGGCGCGGAGTACAAGGTCGATGACAGGCTGACCCTGCGCGGCGGCCTGGGCTACGAGCTGTCGCCGATTTCGGACGCGGTGCGCAACGTGCGCATCCCGGATGCCGACCGGCTGTGGACGTCGCTCGGCGCCTCCTACCGGTGGAACGACAAGCTGTCGTTCGATGTTTCCTACGCGCATCTCTTCGTGAAGCCCGCGCCGGTGCGCATCGTGCCCGGCCATCCGGACTACGTGGGCCTGCCCTTCGTGGCGGACCTCAAGCCCTCGGCCGACATCGTCTCCGTCGGCATGCGCTACCGCTGGGACGACCCTGAACAGCCGCTGGCGGTGTTCCGCTAGAAGCGACGCCCCGGCCCGGCACGCGCCCCGGGCCGCAAGGCATCTGTCCAATATCAGGCTATCTGGGGGAAGCCATGAAACCGATCTGGCTGGATCACTACCCGCCGAACGCGCCGGAGACCATAGATCCCGACCGCTTTCCGTCCATCCCGGCAATGTTCGCGGAAGCCGCCGGACGCTACCGCGACCGCGTCGCTCTGTCGAGTTTCGGCGCACCGATGACCTACGGCGCGCTGGACCGCCTCTCCGACGACTTCGCCAGCTATCTCCAAAACGGCCTCGGCCTGCGCGCCGGCACCCGCGTGGCGCTGATGATGCCGAACCTGCTGCAATATCCGGTGGCGCTTCTGGGCATCCTGAAGGCCGGCCTCGTGGTCACGAACGTCAATCCCCTCTACACGGCGCGCGAGCTGAAGTCGCAGCTCGTCGACAGCGGCGCGGAGGTCATCGTCGTCAGCAGCCTCGCCGCCGCCACGCTGGCGGAAGTCCGCGCACAGACGCCCGTCGGCACGGTCATCGTCACCGGCATCGGTGATCTGCTGCCCCTGCCGCGCCGCTGGCTCGTGGAACTGGTCCTGAAGTTCCGCAAGGCCGTCCCGCCTTACGACCTGCCCGGCGCGCGGTCCCTGCGCGAGGCGCTGGCGATCGGCCGCAAGCAGCCGCCGTGCAGGCCGCGCATCCTTGGCGACGATCTGGCGTTCCTGCAGTACACGGGCGGCACCACCGGGCGGGCGAAGGGGGCGATGCTCACCCACCGCAACCTCGTCGCCAATGTCGAGCAGGTTCGCGCCCTCGCCTGCCTCACGGGCGGCGGCAGCGTCATCGTGCCGCTGCCGCTCTACCATATCTTCGCGCTCAACATGCTGCTGCTGTTCATGTCCTACGGCATGACGTCGGTGCTGATCGCCAACCCGCGTGACATCAAGGGCTTCATCCGAACCATCGCCAGGCTGAAGTTCAGGGCGATCATGGGCATCAACACGCTCTACAACGCCATGCTGAACCACCCGGATTTCGGCCGGATCGACTTCAGCGGCCTGCGCTATGCCATCGCCGGCGGCGCCTCGACGCAGGAAGCCGTGGCGCGGCGCTGGCGCGAGCGCACGGGCGTGCCCATCATCGAAGGCTACGGCCTCACCGAGACGTCGCCCGTCGTCACCTTCAGCCCGGTGGTCGACGGCCACGAATTCGACGGCAGCGTCGGCCTGCCGCTGCCCTCCATGGAGATCAGCCTGCGCGACGATCTGGGCGAGGAGGTCGCGCCGGGAAAGGAAGGCGAGCTGTGGGTGCGCGGCCCCAACATCATGCGCGGCTACTGGAACGCGCCGGAGGAGACCGACCGCGCCCTCACCGCCGACGGCTGGCTGAAGACCGGTGACATCGCCCGCCTCACGGACAACGGCCGCGTCGTGCTGGTCGACCGCAAGAAGGACATGATCCTGGTTTCCGGCTTCAATGTCTACCCGGCGGAGATCGAGGACGTCGTCGCGGGCCATCCCGGCGTTTCGGAAGTCGCCGTCGTCGGCGTGCCGGACAAGGCGACCGGCGAGGCGGTCCGGGCCTTTGTGGTGCGCAAGGACCCGAACCTGACGGAGGAGGATATCGTCAAGTATTGCAGGCAGTTCCTCACCGCCTACAAGACGCCGCGCTCCATCGTCTTCCGCGATGCCCTGCCCCGGAGCAACGTCGGCAAGGTCCTGCGCCGGGCGCTGCGAGAGGAGGGCTGATCACCGTGCCTGCTCCCGGCGGCGCGACCACCACGACAGTGCGCTGAAGCCGTAGGAAGCGACGAGGATCGCCATGAACAGCCATTGCAGCGGTCCCGGCGTGCTCGCCGCCGTGGCGACGGCCGAGAGCACGCCTGCCGTCGCCGTGGCGGATTCCGCCGTCAGCAACCCCTGCGGCGGCACGGAAGCCGCCACCGGCGCGGACGACACGAACGCGCCCGCGGCCCACAGGCCCGCCTCCGCCGCCCGGCGGTTGACCAGCCCCTGCACCCGTCGCCCGCCGGCGTGGACCCAGCGGGCGAGCTGCGCGGGCACACTGTTGTAGTCGCCGCCGTTGAGCAGCTTCACCAGCGTCGAGCCGGCAAAGGCCGCTTCCCCCACGTTGAACGCGAACGACACCAGCGCGCCGAACTGGTTGTCGGACAGCGGCACGCCGACGGCCTTTTCCACCGCCGCCTCGAAGCGGGCGAGATCGCGCCGCAGCAGCGCTTCCGCCTGCTCGCGCGTGATGGTCCGGCCGGCGCGCGCCTCCGCGCCCGTGTGGCCGTAGCCTATGGTCCACACACCGCCCGCGTCGCGATAGGCGGTCAGCCGCAGCCCCTCCCATTGCCTGATGCGGTCGATGACGAGGTCCGTTACCTTGCGGTCCATGCTGGCCTCCATGTTCGTTTGATGAAGAAGTTCAGCCACAAAAAAGCCGCCCCGGATGGCGGCATTGCATCCGGTTCCCGGCGTTAAAGCGTTTTCAAGCAAAAATGCGCTACGGCCATCTCATTTTCTGGATCTGGCCGCCCTGCCCGCCGGCGACGAACTGGCCGCCGGCGTAGACGAGGCTCCGGATATCGCCCGTTTGCGCCCCGGCGTCCGCCTGCCAGGTGATTCCGTCCGCGCTCCGCTGGAGCGCGCCGCTGTCTCCGCCCGCGACGAACAGGCCGCCGCCGTGGGCGAGCGCGTGGATGTCGCTCGTGTGGGCGCCGGACCGGCGCGTCCACTTCTTGCCATTAGTGCCCGTTTGCGTGACGCCACTGTCGCCCACGGCCACGAACACGCCGCCGACATAGGCCATGGCGCGCACCGCGCTGACGCCGAAGTCGTCGCCGGGCATCCAGAAGATGCCGTCGGTACTCGTCTGGAACCGCCCGCCGCCGCATCCGGCCACGAACAGGCTGCCGGTATAATCGGTATAGATCAGCGCGTAGGCGTTGGCGGCGTAGTGGCCGGCGCGGGCCGCCCAGTACACGCCGTCCCAGCTCGTATACATCGTGCCGCCGTCGCCGCCGGCCACGAACAGGCCATTGCCGTAGGCGACGCTCCACATGCCGCCGGCGGCCTCTTCCGGCGTCCCGTGCGACGCCCAGCCGATGCCGTCCGGGCTGGTGTATATCTGGCACTTGTCGCCCACGGCCACGAACTGGCCCTTGCCATGGGTCACGCTGCGCAGGTCGCCGGCGGTGCCGCTGCTGCGCAGCGTCCAGTTGGCGCCGTCAGTGCTCGTCTGGATCGTGTCGCCGTCCCCCACCGCCACGAACAGTCCGTTGACGTGGATGACGGAGCGGATCGTGCGCGGCGACGCCGAGGCATACGCCTTCCACACGCCCGGCGGCTCCGGCTTTGCCATCTCTCCCATCAACATGGGATGCAGGCCCAGCATCATGTTCCCCTCCTACGCCGCGAAGCCGCCGAGCACCGTGTAGGCCACGACGCCCGGCGCGATGACGAGAAATGTCACGAGGTCGGCCGCATTCGTGTCCGCGCTGAATGCGCTGCTGCCCCCGGCCGGCCGCCAGTGAGCGCCGAACGACGGCACCGCGCCTGCGGCTGTGCGCGTTACCCAGATGCTGCCAGATTGCCCCGGCCGCGCGTTGGCGGGGTTGGCGACGGTGCGGCTGTCCGGCAGCGCGAGCGTGAAATTGAGACCCGCCGCCAGATCGATGGCGACCGTCTCACCGGTGGCATCGAGCGCCACGGGCGCGTTGGCGTCCGCAATTCCCTTTCCCGTGGCGAAGGCTGCGTCGTCTGCGCCGGCCAGCAGCGTGCCGACGCTCGCGGGCGTGGGCAGCGCCGAAGCGTCCGCCTTTCCGCCCAGTGCCGCGTCGAGACCCGTCACGTCCGACAACGGATGCAGGTGCTCCGCGGGCGGAAATGCGGCGGGCTTTCCGGTCAGCATCTCCCACGTCGGCGCGGAAGGGGTCGTGCCCGGATGCTCGGCGATCGCCCCGGCAATCGCCTCCAGTGCGGTGGTCAGGCTCGTCATCGTGTCGTCTCCGGATGATAGCAGCGCGCCGGTGGTGTCGTCGAAGTAGGCGAGCGCGCCCGCGAGCGTCGTCTCCGGCCCGGCGATCCTGCCCGCTTGTGCGAGTGCCTCGCCGAGGCCGGCGATTTCCGCCATGCCGTGGCCGTGCGTGGCGGGCGGATAGGCTTCCGGCCGGCCGGCGATCGCGTCCCACGTCACCGCCGGTTCGAATGCGCCGATGGACGCCGCCACGAACGCCGTTGTCGCGAGTTGCCCGCCGTTCGCGCCCGGCTCCGCCGTCGGCGCGGTCGGCACGCCGGTGAAGGTCGGCGAGTCGAGCGGCGCTTTCGCGGCCAGCGCTGCGTCGAGACCCGTCACCTGCGCCGTGTCGTGCGCGTGCGCAGCAGGTGGAAAGCTCTGCGGCACGTCCGCGATGCCAGCCCACGCCACCGCGTCCGCGACGGCGGCCACGTCGACCTTGCCGTCGCCGTCCGCGTCGTAGACGGCCTTTTTCATGTCGCCCTGTCCCGCCGGCTGCGGGCGGTTTTCCCACACCTCCCCGTCGAAGACGAGGATATGGCCTTCCGCGGCGTTCTCGACGGCGACGGAATAGCCGCCGATGCCGCTGTTGCCCACACCGCCCGGTCCCTGAGGGCCGGGGATCAGGATTTCGACCACCGTCGCGCAGTCGTTGTCACACATCGTCAGCATCTCCTCCTTCGCCCGTGGTTCCGGCACCGATGACGAAGCCCGTCAGCAGCGTGCGCCGTTCGCCGTCCACCAGCTCGCGCAGGAGCCGGTAGGTGGCGACGCGCCCTTCGGGAATGGCGCGCGTCTCGCCGGGCTCCGGCCGCCAGGCGACCGTGCCGGCACGCGCGTCGACGGCAAGCCCTCCGTTGCCGGAACGGCGCACCAGCCCGCCGCCGGGCCACTCCACGGCGAGTGTGATGTCGCTTTCGGCAAGGTCGAGCAGGCGCGTCGCGCCCGTCTGCGACAGCGTCCTGAAACGCAGGACGATGGTGGCGCTGTCGCCGCGCCGCAGGTGGAAATCGTGGCGCGGAACGCGCCCCTTCGCACAGCTCAAGGCAGTCTCCCGTCCGTCAGTACCAGGCATAGAAAATCTTGTCGGCGGCCGCGTCGTAGACGCAGTCGAAGGTGTTGCCCTGCCCCGCTCCGGTGCGCAGCGCGGGCACGCTGCCGGAGAGCGGCGCATAGGCCGCGTTCAGCGTCAGCGTCGTCGCCGCGCTGTTGATGACGCGCAGCAGGAAGCGCACGCCGTCCGTGAGATTGGTCGGTTTTCCCAGCGTCCGCGTGCCGCTCGTCGTCAGGCGGAATTTGTCGCCGGCCGCCGCGTCGATGGCGACGGTCGCGGCGTCCGTCAGCGTCACCCACGCGCGCGGCGCGATGCCTTGCGAGAACGTCACCCGCCCCGTCGCGCGGTCGATGCGCAGCGCCTCGCGCCATGTCGCGCCGTCCGCCGAGACCTTGACCTGCAGGTCGTCGCTGCCGATCAGCCCCATCTCCGCCCGGCCCGACCAGTTGCGCTGGAAGAGCAGCGAGAGCACGTTCGCGGCCGATTCCTTGTTGAATGTGTAGCGCAGGTCGCCGGTGCCTCCCTCGGCCACTGTCTTCGCCGTCCACAACGCCTTGCCGATCTTCGCCGCGAACGGGTTCTCGGCGTCCGCCTGCGTGCCGAGCCCGAACAGCGTCAGGTTCTGCAACGCCCCTCCGCCCGCGCCGAGCGCCAACCAGCCGGCGTCGGCCTTGACGCAGAGCGCCCCCTCGTCGCGCACGTACGCCCGCCAGCCGGTTTGCGGCACGTGGAAGCGCCAGACGCCGTCCTGCCACACGGCGACATGGCCGTCCTCGCCCGCCCATGCACCCGACGCGCCGGCCGCCACGATATAGCGGTCGCCGTCGGCGGGGCCGGGAGGCGGTGCGGCGAGATCCCGGTCGATGACCTCCAGATGCAGCAGCGCGTCGAGCTTCAGCAACGCCTCGTTGTGGGTGACGTGTTTCTGCGCCTGCGCCGCCGCCAACAGCGGCAGCCGCAGTTTCGTCGTCTCGCTCATGGTGGGATATCCTTTCAGAGAACCTTCAACGTGGCCCGCGCCGCAAAGCCACGCCCGACCGTCGCGCCGAGCTGGAACGCCGCGACGCCGATCGCGCCCTGCGCGGAGCCGAAATCCGCGAGTTCCTGCGCCGCCGGATAGAGCGCCGGCGACGCCGTGGCGAAGAGCGTGCGTTTCACGGTGTCGCCGGCGAGAATGTCGATCTCGTAGGCTTCGATCGCCTCCGCCAGCGGCACCTCCGCGAGTTCCCAGCTGTCTCCGCCTGTCCGCGCGCGGCGGATGAAACCGATGGCGATCCCGTCCGCCGTGCGGCGGGCGGAAAGATGCACCGGCGCCAGCGGCTTCAGCGCCTGCGCCGTCGCGGCGGCCGTGACTTCCACGACCATCGGCCCTGCATGATCGCCGGAAGCCGGCCCGACGCGATAGCGCCACGGCCGCCCGATCTCGCCCGCATCCGTCGTCAGCGGCACCAGCGCGGAATCGAGCACGACGACCGCCGCCCCGCCCGCCACGGTGCGCGCCGCCTCCGCTTCGGAGCCGCCCAGCCCCCGCAGCAGCCGCGACAGCCGCACCGTATTCGCCGCCACCAGTTCCGCGCGCGCCGCGCAGAGAATTTCCCAGCGCCCATCCGCGCCCTGCACGGCGACAGCGTTGCCGCCCGCCAGCGCGGCCGCGTCGTCGAGGCTGGTGAGCAGTCCGCCGCGCAGCCGCACGTCGACGCTGTTGCCCATATCCCATCGCCAGAGCGGCCCCGGCCCGAGCGGCGTCAGCGTCTCGCCCGCGATGGCGCGCAGCTCCGCGACGGCATGCAGCGCGAAGCCGCCGCCATCGCCCGCGCGCCAGATCGCCTCGCGCCCCGGCCACGGATCGGCGAACACCGCCATCGCCTGCAGCGGCGCGGGCTCACCGGTCGCGAGCGGCAGGTCGAGCACGGTGACGGCGGGCGGCCCCGGCAGTTGCGGAACGGCGGGCAGCGGGCGCGGCAGCGTCGGCACGGCGTCCCGCTGCAGCGAAGGCTCCACGGCATGCGCCTCCACCTGCCGCACCGCCCCGTCCGTGATGCGGGAAACGCGGAACGGCCGCGTCTCCCCGCCGACCGGCAGCGCGATGACATCGCCGGGCTCCAGCCTTACCTGCCGCGTGGAAAGCGCGAAGGCGGCCGTCTCGCGCCCCACCCACAGCGCCTGCAATCCCGTATCGGCCAGATGCTGCGCCAGCCCTGCCCGCAGCACCGCCGCCAGCTCCCGCCCTTCCGAGCGCCGGCTGCCCGTCGCGACACGGCGCGAGACGGCAGCGGAGCGGCGATAGTCGCGGTCGCCGTCCGTGTAGCCGAGCCTGATCTCGCCTGGCAGATCCGTTTCCTGCGCCCGCCGCAGCGTGATGCCCGCGCCCTCCCCGTCCGGCACGATCTCGCTCGCCGCCAGCGCGACGGCGGCAGGCCCCGCGTTGGCGCGGAAGCGCACCGCCCCGCCGCTCGCCACGGCATGGAAGCCGAAGGCGCTCGCCAGCGGCTCCAGCACCTGCCTGGCCGACATGGGCCGGTCGACGACATAGCCGTCGAGTTCCCCGTCGAGCATGACGTCGGCGGCCGACAGGCCCCAGTCGGCGATCACCGCCGCGACGAGGCCGTCCAGCGTCAGCCCGTCGAGCCGCCCGGTAAGCCAGTGCCCCGTCTCCCAGTTGCCGCCGTCGCGCCACACGTCGGTCAGCGCCGGAAAGGCCGGATAGGGCCGCGCGTCCCACGTCCATACATACACGCGGTCAGCCGGCACCATCGGCAACCCGTCGCGCGGCGAGAGCGGATTGGCCGCCGTCCCGCCGGAGCCGTAGGCATCGAGCAGCGCCGTCAGCCCCCGGTTCTGGATCAGGTCGTCGCGCGTGCCGCGCGAGAACGGCGGATAGGCCGATTCCGAGGATTTCGGATCGGGAAACACGTTCGGCCCGTTGGTGCCGCGGTCGACCGCCGGAATGCCGATCTCGGTCAGCCACACGTGCTTGCCGCACGGCACCCATGCGGTCGCGCCCGTTTCGACGCCGTCGACGCGCTCCACGTGCGCATTGCCCCACCAGCCGGCGATGTCCTTCTGGCGGAATATCCACGGCTTGCCATGAGCGCCATCCGTGATAGGCAGGCGCTGCTGCGCCGCCCGCCCGGCGGCGTTGGCGTAATACCAATCGAAGCCCTCGCCCGCCGTCACCCGGCGCCGGAGGTAGTCGAGATCGTGGACGGACTCCGCTTCCCGCGCGTCGGCATGGCCTGTGCCGTCGCGCCAATCCGAGAGCGGCGCGTAGAAGTCGATGCCCACCGCGTCGATGTTCGCGTCCGCCCACAGCGGATCGAGCGGGAAGCGCACTTCCCGCCCGCCGTCGCGCACATGCGCGCCGTATTCCGTCCAGTCCGCCGCGTAGGTGATGGCGGTGCCCGCACCGAGGATGGCGCGCGCCTCCGCCGCGAGCGCCACGAGTTCCGCGACGGCCGGATAGACGCCGGGCGCCGCGCATACGCGCGTCAGCCCCACGAGTTCCGAGCCGATGACGAAGGCATCCACGCCGCCGGCCTCCGCCGCGAGCGTTGCGTAATGGCGCACCAGCCGCCGCAGGCCCGGGCCGTCCGCCGCGCCGAAGACCCGCTTCACCTGCGCCGCCGCTTCCGCGGTGCCGTCAACCGTGCCGGCGCGGTCGGGCGCGGGATCGCAGGTGATGCGCCCTCGCCAGGGATAGGGCGGCTGTCCGGCCGCGCCCGTGTACGGATCGGGGAGGGCATTGCCGGGCGGCACGTCCATCATGACGAAGGGATAGAGCGTCACCGCCCAGCCGCGCGCCTTCGCCTCCGCGATGATCGCCCTCACCGAGGCGTCGGAAGGCGTGCCGCCATAGGCCGGCGCGCCGTCCACGCTGCTCACCGTCCGCGCCTGCGCCCGTGTCAACCCGGCCACGGACCATTCGCCGCCGTGGGTTTCCTTCGCCGCATGCTCGACTCGCGGCGTGATCGTGCAATGCCCCGCGCGCAGGTCGTCGCCGAACCAGCTCGCGACGATCGCCACCCGTTCCAGGTTGGGGCAGACGGCCGCGAGCGCATCGAAGGAGGCGAGCACATCCGCCTCCCGCTCGCGCTGGTGCCGGTTTTCGGAAACGCTCACCCCCGGCGCGCCCAGCCGCACCACCGCCGCCGTGTCGTAGGCGAACTCGGACGCGCCGGGAATGACCTCGACGGCCCTGATCCGCGCCCCGAGCCCGTTAGCCGGCCGCACCACCTCGAACGAGAACTGCGGCACGCGGTTGCCGTATTCCGCGAGCGGCAGGCGCTCGAACACCACATAGGCGAGGCCGCGATAGGCGGGCGCATTCGCCTCGCCCTCCTTGGCCACGATCAGGTGGTCCGGCTGCTGGTCTTCCGTGCCCCTGTAGACGCGGAAGGCGATTTCGGGATCGAGTTCCTGCCCGTCCGCCCACACACGCCGCACCTGCGCGATCTCGCCCTCGCACAGGCCGATGGCAAGGTTGGCATAGTAGGAATAGGTGGTCGTGACGGTCGTCTGCCTTTTAGCGCCGCCGCCCTTGCCGCCGCGCGCGCTGCTGCGCGTCACCTCGTGCTCGACGTTCTCCTCGAACCGCGTCGCCCAGATGAGCTGCCCGCCGATACGCGCCCGCCCGTAGACGCGCGGCACCGGCGCTCCCTCCGTCGAGGTCAGCCCGTCCATGTCGGCCAGGCGCGGCCCCTCGCGGTATTGCGTGCCGCCGCCCTGCGCGAACAGCGTGCTGTCGATCATCGCCCCGGCGAGTCCGCCGAGCGCCCGCCCGGCAATCGCCCCCACGGGTCCGCCGACGAGCCCGCCTACGGCCGCCCCCGCCACCTGCAACACAAGCGTCGCCATCCGCGCCCTCCTTCACTGGTCGAGAGAATCGGGAAACGAGAAGGCGCCGGCGAGGTGCCGCCGCCACCACCCCGACAGCGCCACCTCGCACACGGCCGCGCCGTCGTGCGCATGCACCATGCGCGCGCCGTCCGGCCCCGCCTCGCTGGCGATGGCGAGGTGCTTCGCCGGCACATGCGCGCGCCAGCGGAACAGCAGCACGTCGCCCGCCCGGATGGCGTCCGGGCTCACCGGCCGGAGGTGCCGCAGCGCCGCGTCGCGCAGGGTCTCAACGCCGCCCGCCTCCGCCCAGTCGGCGCTGTAGGGCGGCGGCGTTTCCGGCGCGCGGCCGTACAGCGCCGTCCAGACGCCGCGCACGAGCCCCAGGCAGTCGCAGCCCACGCCCTTCAGCGCCGCCTGATGCAGGTACGGCGTGCCGATCCAGCTTCGCGCCTGCGCGACAATGGCAGCGCGCGCGATCATCGGAACAGGCTCCCGCCGTCGAGCCCCGGCTCGCCCTGCGACGGGTAGCGCACGACGAAATCGTTGCCGGGCATGTGCGGAAAGCCGCGAAAGTTCACCGCGTTGCCGAACTTCGCCCGGCAGGTGGCGAAACTCCTGTCGCAGCCAGCCGTCACGGCGAACGCATCGCCCGCCGCGATTGCCCTCGCCGCCGGCGTCCACAATTGCAGCGTCGCGCCCCGGTGCGCCTTCACCCCGGCGGTGACGCCGGCGTTCGCGCCGCCCTGAAACGTCAGCACACCGCCCGTGAACCAGCCGTCCGCGTATCCGCCGAGCACCGCCGCCGAGAAGCCGAGCCGCCCGTCCGTCGTCTCCACCGTTCCCGCCGCGCGCAGATGCGGCGCGTCGAGCGCCACCCTGCAGCGGCTGTCGCCGGGATCGGCCGCGCAATCCGCCCGGTAGACCCGGCCCTGCTCCTGATCGTAACGGTGCATCGCGCCGCGCAGCTCCGCCGTGAAGGCATGCTCGGTGCGCCTGATCTCGCCGATGGACGCGACGTCGAGCAGCAGCCGCTGCGCGACGTCCGCCCAGTTCACGAGCCACGTCTCGACACCCGCGTCGTCATATTGCCCGCCGGCGAGATCCTCCTCCGTGATGCTGGCCGCCGCCAGCACGCCCGCCACGTCGCCGCCCGAAACGGCGAAGCCCAGCTCCGCCGTCGCCTCCGCCGCCTCCAGTCCGGAGCGGGCCAGAAAGGTCACACCCGCGAAATGCAGATCGCGGTCGTGGTCGGTGAAACCCGCGGCCGTGCCGTCGCGGCGCAGCAGCTTCCAGCAGCGGCAAAGCGTGGTCACGCCCTCGCCGAGGTGCGACGAGAGCCCATCCGATAGCGCGCGCATGGCGCCTCCTTTTCAATCCAGGATTTCGACGAGCGGAATGGCCGGGATGACGCCGGCCGAGAACGCCGCGAAATCGATGCCAAGCGCATCGGTATCGAAGCGCACGGGTACGTCGAACGCGAACCCGGCCGTCACCGCCGCCCCCGCCTGCGGCGCCTGCGCGAGTGTCACGCGCCCCGTCGCGGTGTCGACATCGAACGCCTCCGCCGGCAGCGCGGCTCCATCGAGGCCGACGGAGACCGTTCCTGCCAGCGGTTTGGCGATCCGCCTCACATAAGGCGCGTAGCCCGTCCCGTAGCTTTTCACGAGCTGGAACGTCCGCGCCGCGCCGTCGCCGGTGCCAATCCGCTGGTCGGTGAAGGCCGGTGTCCGCGAGGGCGCTCCCGAGCGGCAATCCATCCGGTCGTGCCAGCGGAAGCCGAAAAGCCTGCCGCGCCGTTCCTCGAAGAAGACGAGCACTGCGTGCAGCGCATCGAGCGTCTTGATGCCGTAGCCGGCGTCGTAGCGCCTGCGCGATTGCACCCAGCGCGCGTTGCGATGCTCCGCGCCGGAGCCGAGCGTCACAACGTCGGTGCGCCATTCCGGCCCGCCGCGCCCACCGGGCGTTACATCGAGCGGAAAGCGCACTTCATGAAAACCTGCCGGCATCGTCATGCTCCCGTGTCGTCCGGAAAGGCGCGCATCAGCGCCGCAAGCTCCCCGCCGGAAAGCGGCGCGCGCGGCGGCCCATAGATGCCCGCCGACGCCGCCGCCAGCTCGCGCGGCGTCATGCCCCAGAAGGCGCGCGACGACAGCCGCAAAACGCCGAAACCCAGCCGCATCGCCTCCTCCCACGGAAAAGGCCGCGCCGCGTCAACGGCGTGCGAAGGCCCGCCTGCGGCTTCCTCCTGCCCGAAGGTCGCGGTGAGCAGCTCCGTCACGGCGCGCAAGATTTCCGGCAGTGCCCGCGCCACCGGCAGGCGGGAGGCGTCGAGGCTGCTGCCCGCCCCGTGCAGTCCCGCCTGCAGGATGTGCGTGATATCGCGCGCCGAGAGCCCGCCCGCCGCCAGCCGCCGGCCGAGCGCCGCGAGGTCCGCGACGCCGAAGGCGCCCTCCAGCTCCGCGAGCGCGCCCAGCGTCAGCACCAGCTTATGGCGCTCTCCGGCGAGCACCGCCTCGATCTCGCCCCGTCTGCGATTGGCCATAATCGTCCTCCCGATGACCGTCCTCACAATGCGTTGAAAACGAGGGCGCCGGCCGATTCCAGCGCCAGATCGAACGTCACCTCGCCGGCGTGGTCGCCGCGGTATTCGAGGCTCGTCACCTGAAACGGCCCCTCGATCCGCCCGAAATCGGGCACGATCACCTGCCAGGTGGCGATGGTCGCGTCGAAGAAGCTCTGGCGCACAAGCGCGTCGGACGCCTCATCCTTGAACACGCCGGCGCCCGTCACCGCCGCGCGCCGCACGCCCGCCCCCGCCAGCAGCTCACGCCAGCGCCCGACGGATTCCGCGTGCGTCACGTCGACGGCCTCCGCGTTGAACGCGATCTGGCGGGCACGCAGGCCCGCCACCGTCACGAAGACGCCGCCGCCGTCGCGGACCTTCAGCAGCAGGTCCTTGCCTTTCTGGGCACCCATCCGCTCCTCCATCAATTCCGGGTTGAGAGTACTTCCGTCACCGCCCGCAGCCGCAGCACCACGCGGGAGCGGTCGGCGCGTGTATCGCGCCGCGTTTCGGACGACGTGACCCGCAGGTTCACCAGCCGGTGGCCGTCTGGCGTCAACGCCGCTCCGTCCAGCAGTTCGCCGATCCGCGCCGCCGCGCGCAGCGCCATCCGCGCCCCGCCCTCCACCGACCACACGCTGATGGCGACGTCCTGCTCGTGGCCCTGGTCGCTGCCCGTCGACCAGTCGCGCAGCCGCGTTTCCGAAAACACGGCGTACACACCGCGCGCGCCGCGCGGGACCTCGTCGCGGATCGTCGCGCCGCCGAGCATCGCCGTCAGCGCCGCATCCCCCGCCAGTGCCGTGACGATGGCCTCGCGCAGCGCCAGCACCGGCCCTTTCGCTTCCGCCCCGCTCATGGCGTGATCTCCTCCGCCACCACGACGAGGCCACGGCGCCGCCCGTCGGGGTCGGCGGCGGACAGCACCGCGAACACACGGCCGCCGAGCCGCAGCCGGCTGCGGCCGTCGATATCGGCCCTAAAGCCGGTCACGATACGCCACGTCGTGGCGATCTCCCGCCGCTCCGCCGCCTCCCGCGCCGCGCCGGACGACGCGCCGACCGCCTCCAGCGTTCCCCACAGGCGGGCGCGGCGTGCGTAGCGGCGCACCACGCCGCCCGCGCCGTCGCTTTGCTCCACCGGCGCCTCCAGCCAGAAATGCCGCCGCCGCTCGCCGATTCCGCGCACCGCCATCTCACAGCCTCCCGCGCCGGTAGGGCGCGATCAGCGCCAGCGCCTCGGGCGGAATGGCCGGCACCTCGCCGGTGCCGTCGCCGCGATGCTCGTACCAGCGCGCCACGATGGCCCGCACCGCCTGCCGCAGCGGCATCGGCACGTCGGCGGCGGCCTCTCCGTAGCCGGCCGTGACATCGATCTCGATGCCGGAGAACGGCCGTCCCGGCGCCGGCAGTGCCGCCGCAGGCATAAGACGCGGCGGTTCGGCGAGCGTATCCACATGGAAATGCGTCGCCGGCACCGCCGTCGCGGCGCCCGCCGCATCGAACACGCGCGCGCCGTCGAGCCTGATGACGGGCGAAAGCGGCAGCCGGATCGGGCCTGCCGCCGGCCAGCGGTCGAGCACCAGCCGCCAGGTCTGCGCGACGAGGCAACGGCCGCTTTCGGCCTCGACCATCAGCCGCGCGGCTGTCATAAGCGATGTGATGAGCCTGTCCTCGTCGTCATGGTCGAGGCGCAGGTAACCCTTGATATCGGCGAGCGTCACCGGCTCGGCTGCCGGTCCGGTCAGGAGAAGCGGGGTCATGATGATCCTTCGGAAATCGGCGCGCGTGAACGCGCGCGTGCATGTCGCGGTGGCAACGGTCGTTGCCTCGCTTGTTGCTGGTCTGGCCGCCACGCCGGCCGCCGCCATCGTCCGCGGCGCGGAGAACGGCGGCCCGCTGAAGGCGCGCACCGTGATGGTGCTGTCGAAGGGCGGCGGCGTGTGTTCCGGCATCGTGCTGGCGCGGGATGCGGTGCTCACCGCCGGCCATTGCGTCGCGGGCGGGCGCGAGATCCGCGTCCATTTCCGCGACCCCTCCGGCGAGCCGGTGTTGCTGGAGCCCGCCGAGGTCGCGACGCACGGCGGCTACAACGCGGGCGCGATAGAGGCGCGCCAGCGCTCCATAGACCTCGCCCTCATCCGCCTGCCCGCGCCCCTGCCCGCCCGTTTCGCGCCGGCTGCCCTCAGCGCGGCGAAGCTGCCGCGCGCCGGCACGCCCGTCACCGCGCTGGGCTGGGGCACGGCGGCGGAGGGCGACCCGAAAACGATGGGCACCTTCCGCGCGGCGGAACTCGTCACCGTCGAGCCCTACGGACCGGGCAAGATCCTGCTGTGGGCGGCCGATCCGTCCGGGCTCGGGAAGCGCCCCGGCGCGGGCGTCTGCCAGGGCGACTCAGGCGGCCCCATCGTGCGCGGAGACGGCGCCGTCATCGCCGTCTCCACCTGGGCGAAGGGCGCGGGCAACAGCCAGTGCGGCCTCTACACGCAGGGCGTGCTCGTCGCCCCCCAGCGCGGCTTCATCGACGGCACCCTGAACCGCTGGGGCCGCACGGCGGAGTGGCGTTAACCGCCTGCCGCGGGCGCGGCGGAAGTGCCGAACTTCAGCAGCTTGATGGCGTCGAAGTCCTGCACGCCGCCGCCCACGCGCTTCGTGGTGTAGAACAGCACGTAGGGCTTGGCGGAATACGGATCGCGCAGCACGCGCACGCCCGCGCGGTCCACGACGAGATACCCGCGCCGGAAGTCCCCGAAGGCGATGGAGAGGCTGTCGGCACCGATGTCCGGCATATGCTCCGCCTCCACGATGGGGAAAGAGAACAGCGATGCCGCCTGGTCGGCGGTGGCTGGCGGCTGCCACAGGTAGTGCCCGTCGCCGCCCTTCAGCTTGCGCACGGCGCTCTGCACTTTCCGGTTCATCAGGAAGACGCCGTTCTGCCGGTAGCCCGCCTTGAGGCTGTAGATGAGATCGAGCAGGATATCGGCCGGGTTGCTCGCCGGAAATGCGCCGGATGCGCCCGTCACGGTGGTGCCGAGCTTGCCCCATTCCCAGTCCGCGTGGGCGGCAGTCGGATACTTGACGACCCCCTTCGGCTGGCCCGTGCCGCTGCCTTCGATGAAGGCTCTGCCCTCCTGCTCGGCGAACGCCGTTTCCACCTCCGAGACGAGCCATTCCTCGATGTTGACCACCGCGTCGTCGAGCAGGGTCTGCGTCGCGGCGGGCAGCGCGTAGAGTTCGAGGGCGGGAAAGTCGAGTTCCGCCAGCACGGGCGTGTCGGTCTGCGCCCGCGCGCCCGTCTCCGCGACCCAGCCGGCGCCCGCCGCCGTCTTCGTGACCGCGCCCTTGTAGGCCGCGCCGGAGATAAGCCGCACGGAGGCGAGCGCTCGCATGGGCGAGATGTCGCCGAGGCGCGCCAGCACGTCCCGCTCCACCGCCGCCGGCGTCAGATAGCCGCCGTCCGGCCCCGATCCCGCCGAGAGGGCGCGGGCGCCGCCCGCCTTCAGCTCCAGCGCCTTCAGTCCAGCCGTCTCGCCGCCCCGCATGTAGCCGGCGAACGCACTCCGGTGCTCCTCCACCACCGGATCGGCGGCGCGCCCCTCGATCCCTGCGAGCGCGGGCCGGCGCGCCTCCAGCATCAGCCGGTCGAGCCTGCCTTTGGTCTCGTCCACGGCCCGGTCGATGCGCGCGACCTTGTCCTCGATCACGGGATCGCCGGCCATGCGCGTCTCCAGCGCGTCGATGCGCGCGTCGTTGGCCTCGCGGAAGGCGGCGAAGGCGCGCGAGAACTCCGCGAAGGCGGCGGCAACCTCGCCATGCGAAGCCCTGTCGTGCGCCACCTTGGTCTCGGGCGCGCCGGTCGGCAGCGTGGCAACATCGTATTCAACGGTCATCGGCATATCTCCGTTCAGGAATGAAGTTCGGCCGTCACCCGCCGGATGGCCTCGGCCAGCGGCGGGTTGCCTTTCGTCGCGGGCGCCGCGGCGAGCACCCGTGCTCCCGGCGCCATGGGAAAGGTCACGATGGAGACCTCCCACAGGTCGAGCCGGGATATCCTGCGCACGCCGGAGGCTTCCCGCCGCGCGCGTTCCGTGCGGAAGCCGATGGACAGGCCGTCCACGGCTCCGGTTTTCAGCAGCGCCTCGACATCCCGCGCCCGCCGCGCGTCGAGGCTCAGGCGCCCGCGCACCTTCAGCCCGCGCGCGTCCTCCACGAGCGACAGCCAGGTGCCGAGCGGCTCGCCGGGGTCGTGCTGCCACAGCAGCCGCACTCCCGCCGCACCGCGCCGCGCGAGGCTCGCCGCGAAGGCGCCGGGTTCGATGATGTCGCCGCCGAGGTCCGGCACGTTGAAAAGGCTCGCGTAGCCCTCGAACACACCTTCCCCGTCGACAGGCCCTATCACGCTCGGCACCGCCTTCAGCTCCGGCAGCCGCCCGGCAAGACGCAGCCCGCCGGCAAGACGGCCCGTCACCAGATGTTCCTCCATCACCGGCCCTCCGGCGCGCGGTCCAGCGCCTTGTTCTGCTTCGCCCCCAGCCCCGTGGGCAGCGGCGCGGCGGGCGCGGCGTCCAGCCGCTCCAGCACGCGGATGAAGGCCGAGATCGCCTCGTCGGCCTTTTGCGGCGCCGGCCTGCGCGGCGCGGTGGCGCGCTTCGGCACCGGCCTTGCGCGGTTGATCGAACGGGCCATGGTCAATTCTCCTTGTCAGCCGTCTTCCCCGTCGTGGCGGCGATTGAAGCGCGCGAGTTCGCGCACGAAGGCGTCGAAACGCCGGTTGGCGCCGGCAAGGTCGCGCAGCGTCAGCACGAGCAGCGCCGAGGCGCCGCCCGCCCACAGGAACAGTGCGAGATGGGCGAGGTCGCCGCGCGCGATGAGGCTTTCCGCCACCGGCGCGAGCACGGCAGCCGGCAGCTCCGTCACGATGTCCGTCATCGCCGGTCTCCCTTCCCGTAGCCCACGGCCTCGCGCTTCTCGTCGGCGGAGAGGAAATCCGCCGCCGTGATGCGCCGCCACAGCGCCTCGCGCTCGCCGGCGAGCGCCTCGATGCTGTCGAGATCGGGGTCGAGCGAGAGGCCGCCGCCGTAGGCGGGCGCCAGCCAGTGCGCCATGGCCTGCGCGGTGCGCCGCACCAGCGGGAGCACCGTCTGCCGCCAGAACGCCCGGTTCGCCTCCGCGTAGTTCGCGTAGGTGGAATCGCCCGGCAGGCCGAGCATCAGCGGCGGCACGCCGAAGGCGAGCGCGATTTCCCGCATGGCGGAGGCCCGCGCTTCCGCGAAGTCCATCTCCGCCGGCGTCAGCGACAGTTGCCGCCAGTCCAGCCCGCCTTCCAGCAGCAGCGGGCGGCCGGCGTTTGCCGCCCCCTGGAACTGCGCCTCCAGTTCCACCTTCAGCCGCTCGAACTGCGCGTCCGTCAGGTTGGCGCCGTCGGGCCCGGCGTAGATCAGCGCGCCGGAGGGCCGCGCCGCGTTGTCGAGCAGCGCCTTGTTCCACCCCGCCGAGGCGTTGTGGATGTCGAGCGCCACAGCCGCCGCCTCCATGGGCGACAGGCCATAGTGATCGTCGGCGGGATGGAACAGCCGCAGATGCAGGATCGGCGGCACCTCCCCCTCCTGCCGGAAACGCACAGCACTGTGGCCGGCGCGGTAGTCGTAGGCCGCGGCCCAGCCGTCCGGCCCCGGCACCACCTGCATGCGGTCGGGCCGCAGCGCATAAAGCTCGCGCGGCGTGCCGTCGAGCGAAACCGCCTCGACATAGGCGTTGCCCGCCACCAGCAGGTGGCCGTACACCGCCTCCAGAAACGCCGTTCCCGCCTCGCGCGGGCTGGGCCGCGCGATGAGCGACAGCAGCGGATGCGTGTCGAACTCGCGCCGGCCGGCCTTCAGCAGCAGCGGCACGGAAGCCGCCGCCTCCGCCACGAGCCGCACACAGCGGTGTACCACGGCGTTGCGTTGAAAACCCTCCCGCGCAAGTGCCTGATAATCGCGCGGCGTCCACAGCGGCCGGCCGGGCTCCGAGACGGCGAACAGCGCGGCCGTGCGCGAGGTCTTGCGCTCCGGCGGCCCGGAAGCCTCCTGAACGGGCGCGGCCGCGCGCCCTCCGCCGCCGAAAAGGCGGCCGATGAAAGAAGCCATGATCGTTTCCTGATGTTTCGGGATGGACGGCCGTGCCGATCCGATGGCGCCGGCGCGATGCTTTCGGTGAGCGCTACAGTCCGCGCCGCCCGCGCGCCACGGCTCGCGCCAGCGCGGCCGCGACCTGCGCCTCGGAGCGGCGGAAGCTTTCCGCGTCGCTGGCGTTGATGGTGACGTTGACGGTCGACGCGCCCCCGCCGGCAGCCTGCACGCCGAGCTTGCCATCCGGGCCGCGCGTCAGCGGCATGATGGCTTCCGCGCCTTTCTCGCCCATGAGCCCGGTCCCACGCCCGAGCGGGAAATAGGTCGGCGCGGCGATGACGCCGCCGTCGGCGAAGGGCCGCACCGCGCCGCCCGCGACGACATTGCCCGCCGCGCTCGCCGTCAGCAGGTTGCCGGACAGCGCCGTGCCAAGCGAGCCGATGCCCGCGCTGACACCCTTGTCGAGCAGACTTCCCAGCCCGGATGTCACCGCCGTTTCCAGCGGCTTCAGCGCCGCCTGCAGGGCGAGTTGCGTCAGCCGCGTGCCGAGCGTCCGGACGACGTCGTCGAACTGCTTGCCGTTGACGACGGCGCGCGAGAACACGCCGGTGACGGTATTGCCGAAGCGCTGGGCGACGTCTTCAAGGTCGAGCATCGCCTCCCGCGCACCCTCCACGCTCGCCGTCAGGTTCTCGGCAAACCCGCCGGCGGAACCGATATCGCTCATCCCCTTCTCCCTTCAAAACCGCCCGGAACATCGCGCCGCCCGCTCCCGCGCAACGCGCGGCAAGCGCGAACGCGCGCCCGAGCCAAGGCGAGGTCCTCTTCAAAAAAAGCGTGAAGCCCGGCGGACGCCGACGTAGTCCAGCCGTCACAGCCGCCTGATCCGGGGCGCGCCGCTCTTCACGCGCAAAGCGCGGCAAGCGCGAACGCGCGCCCGAGCCAATGCGAGGCTCTCTTCAAAAAAAGCGTGAAGCCCGGCGGGCGCCGACGTCGCCCAGCCGTCACAGCCGCCTGATCCGGGGCGCGCCGCCCTCTCCCGCGCAAAGCGCGGCAAGCGCGAACGCGCGCCCGAGCCAATGCGAGGCTCTCTTCAAAAAAGCGTGAAGCCCGGCGGACGCCGACGTAGTCCAGCCGTCACAGCCGCCTGATCCGGGGCGCGCCGCTCTTCACGCTCATCAGGCTGGTGATGGCCCAGACGAGCGCGTCGAGCCTGTCCGGCGAGCGGCCGTTGGAGAGCCCGCCGGGCCCGAAATCGGTCATCTCGTCTTCAAGTGCCGGGAACGCGGCGGCGTGGCGCACCCTGCCTTGTTCGTAGAGGGCGGCGACGGGTTCCGCGCGCAGGTACTTGCCGCGCGTGGCGCGCACCGGCGTGACGGGCACGGAGGCGTCGACCTCGCCCAATACGGCGATGGCCATTTCACCGCCCTGATTAACCTCCACGGCGAGCGCGTCCGCCCCATGGCGATGGTAGAGCGCGATGGCGCGCGCCGCCCATTCGGCGGGCCGGGCGCGCTCCATGGTGGCGTCTTCCAGCACGTGGAACAGGCCTGCCTCGTCGCGTCCCGCCACCACCAGCCCGCAGGCGTCGGCGCGTTTGCCCGACGTTGCGGGCGGATCGACCGCCACCACGATGCGTGCCAGCGGCGGCGGCGCGTCGATGCGCGCGGCGTCGATCATGGCGCGCGTCCACAGCGCGTCCGCCCGCTCCTCGATCAGCTCGCCGTCGAGTTCCTGCCGCCCGAGCCGCGTGCCCGCGTAGCGCCCCACCACGGCATCGAGAAACGCTGGCGCGAGGTTCCAGGCGTTGGCGCGCGTCGCGGCGCGGGTGACGGCGGCGCGCGGGTCCGCCAGCAACCGCTTCAGCAGCGGCACAGGGCGCGGCGTCGTGGTGACGAGCTGGCGCGGGTGTTCGCCGAGCCGCAGGCCGAATTGGAGCATGTCCCAGGTTTCCTCCGCCTGCCGCCATTTGCAGAGTTCGTCGCACCAGGCGGCGGCGAATTGCGGGCCGCGCAGCGCTTCCGGGTCTTCCGCCGAAAAGACCTGCGCCACCGCGCCGTTCGGCCATTCCAGCCTGCGGCGCGTCGGTATCCACGCCGGGCGCTCGCCGCGCGGATGCACGCCGAGCACGCCCGAGACGCCCTCCACCATCACCTCACGCACGTCGGCGATCGTCTCGCCCACCAGCGCGATGCGCGCCACCGGCCGCCCGCTGAACGGCGGCAGGCCGAGCGCCATGCCCCGTACCCATTCCGCGCCCGTGCGCGTCTTGCCGGCGCCGCGCCCGCCGATCACGAGCCACGTCGTCCAGTCCCCGCCGCCCTGCGCGCAGTCCGGCGGCAACTGGTCGTCGCGCGCCCAGACATCCGCCCAGGCATGCATGAGATAGCGCAGCGCCGCCGCGTCACAGGTCGCGAGGAACGCTCCGAGCTGGCCGCTGGCGAGACAGTTGCTCAAGGCGCCGCGCAAGCGTGTCGCGCAGCGCCGCGGCGTCGCGCGGGAATTCTTCATCCTCGTCCTCCCCGGTCTGCGTTTCCGCCAATTGCGCGTCCGCCCTGTCGATGGCCGCGAGTTCCCGCAGCGTGCGCGCCAGCGTCGCCAGCGCCCGCGCGCGGCGCTCGTGGTCGGCGCCGGGCGCGCCGCCACCCGTCTCGGCCGCGTATTCCCGCACGCGGCTGTCGATGGCGGCGATCTCGCGGGCCACTGTCTTTTCCAGCTTCTGGATCAGTTGCCGGCGCCCGTTGAGGCTCGCCGCGCGTTCCAGCTTGCCGCCGTCCGCCGGCGCCCGCCCTTCCGGCTTCCCGCCTTTCGGCCGCTTGCCCCAGCCGCGCCGCTCCGCGAGCCGGTAGAGCGCGCGTGTGCTGCACTTGCCGAGCAGCGCCGCGATATCCTGCGCGGGCGTGTTCGTCTGTTCGTAGAGGCGGCGCGCTTCTTTCCAGAGGTCATCGTCGCCGCCGCCCACCTGGGCGGCACGATCAGGCTGAGGCATGGCCCTTCCTCGTTCATGATGTCGGTAATCGGCATTCGTTTCGGGCGCGGACAACCGGCCCATGAAAAAACCCGCTGTCGACGAGGCTGCCTCATCGACAACGGGTCCGGCCCGCACGCTGCCCGGTCAATGGCCGCGCCATCCGGACACACTTTCTGAGCATGGCTGAAACATAGCGGACCAGCGTCACGCTGTCAAGGATTATTTTCCTATTTTTCGATTCGCATCAGGTTCCGCAATCACGGGAAATTGAAGCGAAGCGCTTGATATTCGTGATGAAAATACCACACGTTAAGGGATTTGGGGCACCATGTCGCAGATGGAACCTTTCGTCGGCCCACACGTCTTGAAATTGCCTTCACTTCGCGCGAGGCCCATCACAAACGTTGTCAGTCTTGAGGATATGATGTTCGCGATCAGCAGGCGTGTGTTCGTTTTCGGTGCCCCCCTTGCAGCCGCAGGCTGCGTGACCCAGTCCCCACCCGTGATCGAGTCGGCAGTTCCCGGCATCGATCCGGGTTTCGTGCGCATGTATGCCGAGATTCCATCCGAGCGCTTCCCCGTTCCCGCCATCGATCTCGTGAAGATCGACCCGCAGTTCTTCCGCCGCGAGATCGCCTACGATACGCCGGAGGAGCCCGGCACCATCGTCGTCGATCCCGGCAACCACTTCCTGTTCCTCGTGCGCCCGGAAGGCCGCGCCATCCGCTACGGCGTCGGCGTGGGCCGCGACGGGTTCGACTGGAACGGCCGCGCCACCATCCGCCGCAAGTCCGAATGGCCGGTGTGGACGCCGCCCGCCGAAATGATCAAGCGCCAGCCGGAGCTGGAGAAATACCGCAAAGGCATGCCGCCGGGCCTCGACAACCCGCTCGGCGCGCGCGCCCTCTACCTCTATCAGGGCGACCGGGATACGCTCTACCGCATCCACGGCACCAACGACCCGTCCTCCATCGGCCTGTCGCTGTCGAGCGGCTGCATCCGCCTGCTCAACCAGGACATCATCGACCTGCACAGCCGCGTGCCGCTCGGCACCAAGGTCGTCGTGCTGCAGGCCGATATGCCGGCCGATCTCGCCGCCCTCTGACGGTCAGGCGCCGGCCGGCAGCCTGTCGGCCGCCTCCTCCGGCGTCAGCCACTCGAAACCGCCGAGCTGGTGCCGGAACCAGGTGAACTGCCGCTTGGCGTAGTGGCGCGTATCGGCCTGCGCGCCCGCCACCGCCTCGTCGAGGCCGATCTCGCCGCGGATATGGCGGATGAGCCACGGCACGCCGTGCGCCCGCATGGCCGGCAGCGCCGGATCGAGCCCGCGCGCGGCGAGATGCCGCACCTCATCGAGGCCGCCGGCCGCCATCATGGCGAGGAAGCGCGCGTCGATCCGGTCGTTGACCTGCGCCCGTCCGGGCGCGAGAAACACCTTCCGCACCGCCAGCCCCGCGAGCGGCCCCGCCCGCCGCATGTTGCGGAAGGAGGCGAGCGGCCGTCCCGTCGCCGCCAGCACCTCCAGCCCGCGCAATATCCGCTGCCGGTCCGTGGGGCTTATGCGCAGCGCGGTTTCCGGGTCGCGCGCCGCGAAATCCGCATAGAGCAGGGGCGTCTCGCGCCCCGCCGCCCGCTCGCGCACCTGCGCCCTCACCTCCTCCGGCACGGGCGGTATCTCGGACAATCCTTCGATGAGCGCCTTGAAGTAGAGCCCCGTGCCGCCGGTGACGACCGGCAGGCCGCCGGCCCGCCACACGTCGGCGAGTGCCGCCGTCACGTCCTCCAGCCAGCGCCCGACGGAATAGTTCACGCCCGCGTCGACATGGCCATAGAGCCGGTGCGGCGCGAGCCGCTCCTCCTCCTCGGTCGGCCGTGCGGTGATGATTCGCAAACCGGCATAGACCTGCATCGAATCGGCATTTACCACCACGCCGCCGCACCGTTGCGCGAGCGCGAGCGCAAGAGCAGACTTGCCGGATGCCGTCGGGCCTGCGATGAGGATAGCCCGCGTCCCGTGCCGCTCTTCGTTCTCAATCATTGTTGGTTCGCATGACATCAGTCGATCAATCGCCCGTTACGCCCCAGCCGCCCGTCACGCCTTATGTCGCGACGCTGGTCGCGAATCCGGCCGCGCCCGCCCTCACGGATGCCGTCGTTCGGCGCGCGGCGCAAGCCCTGCCGGGCACGCCGCCGGCCCGCTGGCTCGATGCCGGCATCGCGGCCGATCTCGTGTTTACGCCGGAACCGGGCGATTCGCCGCGCGCCATTGCCGACCGCCTGCGCGAATCGGTTGCCGACGCGCCTGTGGACGTCATCGTCCAGCCCCTTCTCGGCCGGCGCAAGAAGCTCTTCCTCGCCGACATGGATTCCACCATGATCGGACAGGAGTGCATCGACGAGCTGGCGGACTTCGTCGGCCTGAAGGCAAAGGTGTCCGCCATCACGGAGCGCGCCATGCGTGGCGAGCTGGCCTTCGAGCCGGCGCTGCGCGAGCGCGTGGCGCTGCTGCGCGGTCTGCCGGTCGGCGTCGTCGACCGCATCGTCGCCGAGCGCATCACGCTCACGCCGGGCGGCGCGCGCCTCGTGCGCACCATGCGCGCGCACGGCGCCTACACCTGCCTGGTGTCGGGCGGTTTCACCCTGTTCACAAGCCGCATCGCGCTGCTCACCGGCTTCCACGAGCACCGCGCCAACCGCCTCGTGGTGAAGGAGGAGCATCTGGCCGGCGTCGTCGAGGAGCCGATTCTGGGCCGCGAGGCCAAGCTCGCCACCCTGCGCGAGCTGCGGGAGGCGCACGGCCTCGCGCTGCACGAAACGCTCGCGGTGGGCGACGGCGCCAACGACCTCGCCATGCTGGAGGAAGCCGGCCTCGGTGTCGCCTTCCGCGCCAAGCCGGCCGTGGCCGCGGCCGCACACGCCCGCGTCGAGAAGGCGGATCTCAGCGCACTTCTCTATATCCAGGGCTACAAGCGCGAGGATTTCGCGGCCGACTGATCATTCCTCCAGCCGGATGGCGACGAAACGCACGTCGCCGTCGCGCCCGGTCACCAGCAGCAGCGCCGAGCGGCGGCCTTCCTTGCGCAGCGTCTCAAGCCGGCGTTCCACTTCCGCCGGCGCCGTCACCGGCGACTTGCCCACTTCCGTGATCACGTCGCCGGGCTCGATGCGCTTGTCGGCGGCGGGCGAATCGGGCTCAACCTCCACCACCACAACGCCCTTGATGTCCTCCGCCAGCGCATACTGCTGGCGCAGTTCGTCGTCGATTTCCGAAAGGCGCAGCCCCAGCGTCCGGCCGGACCGTGCCTTGCTGGTCTCTCCCGCTGCCTGGGCCTGCGCCTTCTCGCCGTCCTCAAGGCGGCCCAGTGTCACCGAAGCCTTGCGTTCCTTGCCGTCGCGCAGCAGCGTTACGTCGACGCGCTTGCCGACCGGCATCGCCGCGACGGTGCGCGACAGGTCGCGCGGCTCCTTCACCCGCTTGCCGTCGATCTGCACGATGACGTCGCCCGTCTTGATGTCCGCGTTCGCGGCCGGCCCCTTGCCGTCGATGCTGGCGACGAGCGCGCCATCCTGGCCACCGAGGCCGAGCGCCTCCGCCGTGTCCTCGTCCACGGGCTGGATGCGCACGCCGAGCCACCCGCGGCGCGTCTCGCCGAACTCCCGCAGTTGGGCGACGGTTGGCGCCGCAAGTTCCGCCGGCACCGCGAAGCCGATGCCCACCGAGCCGCCGGAGGGCGACAGGATCGCCGTGTTGATGCCGATCACCTCGCCCTTCAGGTTGAACAGCGGCCCGCCCGAGTTGCCCCGGTTGATGGCGGCGTCCGTCTGGATATAGTCGTCGTAGGGTCCCTGCTCGATGTTGCGGCTGTGGGCGGAGACGATGCCCGCCGTCACCGAGCCGCCGAGCCCGAAGGGGTTGCCGATCGCTACGACCCAGTCGCCGATGCGCAGGCTCTCCGAATTGCCGAACTTCACCGCCTTCAGCGGCTTATCGGTCTTCACCCGCAACACGGCGAGGTCGAGCTTGTCGTCGCGCCCCACGACCTCCGCCTTACGTTTGGCGCCGTCCGTGAACACCACGGTGATGTCGTTCGCCTCGCCGATCACGTGATTGTTGGTGACGACGATGCCCGATTCGTCGATCACGAAGCCCGAACCCGCCGATTCGGCGCCCCGTGGGCGCGGCCCGCCCTCATTGCGACGCTTGCGGAACTCGTCGAACAGGTCACCGAAGGGCGAACCGGGAATGGCGGGCGGCACCTCCCCCCGCTTCGTGACGGTTTCCGTCTCGGCGGCGGAAATATTGACGACGGCGTCCATCACCTCGCTGGCGAGGTCGGCGATGGCCTCCGGCCCGCGCGCGAAGGCGGGCGCGCCGGCCATGCCGAGCATCAGCGCCGCGGCCAGCACGGCGCCGCGCCACAGGCACACGCCGCTCCTCGCGGCCTCATGCGTGAACGGCGTTTCGAATCGTCGGGGAGCGTGTGCGGTGTCGTGCATGGTGCTGCGGTGCCCAGAGCCTTTCCGGAACGAGCCTGACGGGCTTTTCCGTCCGGAGCAGTGAAAAACGGAAAGATGGAACGGGCCGGCGTTTCCGTGAAGGGGCAGGCCGCTCCGACGTTCGACATTCAGCTATAATAGGCCACCGCGGCGCACCGTCCAGACCACCACGACGCCGATGACGGCGAACACGATGCCGACGAGGCGCATGCGTTCGACCGGCGAATCCGCCGCCTCGCTCAGCACCCGGCGGGCGACGCCGGGCAGCGCGGCGAAGAATATGCCTTCCAGCGCAAGCAGCAGCCCGAAAGCGGCAAGAAAATCTGTCATTCGCCGTCAAGCCCCTCCCGGCAACGCGGCGAAACGGCCGGCCCCCGCGGCTGCGATCTCCCTGGTCGCGCCATGGCCGATGCTTCGCTCTTCTTCTGGTAAAAAGATCACGGCCGAACGCAAAGATAAAGGCTCTTTGGGCTCACGGCCAACATAATCACACCGGCGTGGGCGGCTGTCCCGCCGCATCCACGAAAAAGGCGGACGCCCGCTGGGGCGCCCGCCGCTTCAAACTGCTTACTGCCCGGGCGTACTTCCGGAAGACGCCTGCGGCGTCGCCGTGCCGCCGGGGCCGCCGAGGTAGCGGAAGAACGGCGAATCGGGCGAGAGCACCCAGCGCGTGCCGCTGCCGACGAGGCTCGTGGTGTAGGCCTGCAGCGAACGGAAGAAGGCGAAGAACTCGGGGTCGCGGCTGTACGCCTCCGCCAGGATACTGTTCACCTGCGCGTCGCCCTCGCCTCGCGTCTGCTGCGCCTGCTGGTTGGCGTCGGCCTTGATCACGGTCACGTCACGGTCGGCGCGCGCCCGGATGCCCTGCGCGAGCTGCGAGCCCTGCGCGCGGATGTCCGCCGCCTCGCGCTGGCGCTCCGTCTGCATGCGCTGGAAGACCGCCTCGCTGTTCTGCTGCGGCAGGTCGGCGCGGCGCAGCCGCACGTCGATCACGGTGAGGCCAAGGCCCTGCGCCTGCCTGTTCACCTCATCGCGGATTTCGCCCATCAGCCCGGCGCGGTTGGTGCGCACGATATCCGTGAACGTCGCCTCCGCCACCACCGACCGCACTGTCGAGTTGATGATGTTGGCGAGCCGCAGGTTGGCGCCGGCGATGTTGTTCACCGTCTGATAGAAGCGCACGGCGTCCGTCACCTTGTAGCGGGTGAAGGCGTCGACCACGAGCCGCTTCTGGTCGGCGGCGATCACTTCCTGCTCCGGCAGGTCGAGGTCGAGCACGCGGTTGTCGATGTCGACCACGGTCTCGATTAGCGGCAGCTTGAAATAGAGTCCAGGCTCGGTCGCCACGGAGCGCACGCCGCCGAAGCGCAGCACCAGCGCCTGTTCCGTCTGGTGGACGATGAAGGTCGCAGTGTAAAGCACGAATACCACGATCGCGAGAATCACCGCGCCGGCGATCTTCAGGGTCTGGCTGTTCATCGGGCGGCTCCCTGCTGAATGACCGTTCCGGCCTGCGGTGCCTGCGCCGGCGGCCGCGCGGCCGCGCCGGCCTGCGGCTGCAACACGCCCGGCACCTGCAGCGCGCCGAGCGGCAACAGCGGCAGCGCCCCCTGCGTGCCGCTCTGGTCGAGAATGACCTTGTCGGTGCTGCCGAGCACCTTCTCAAGCGTCTCAATGAACATACGCTCGCGCGTCACGGCGGGCGCGGCCTTGTAGGTTTCATACACCTGCGTGAACCGTCCCGCCGCGCCGCGCGCGTCCGCCACCACGCTCTCGCGATAGCCTTCCGCCGCCTGGGTGATGCGGGCAGCCTCACCGCGCGCCTCCGGGACGACGCGGCTGGCATAGGTTTCCGCCTCGTTGCGCAGACGGTCCTGGTCCTGCCGTGCGGCCTGCACGTCGCGGAACGCATCAATGACCTGCTGCGGCGGGTCGACCTTCTGCAACTGCACCTGCCGGATTTCGACGCCGGCGCCGTATTCGTCGAGCTGCGCCTGCATCAGCCTGCGCACCTCGGATTCGATGGGGCCGCGGTCCGTGGTGAGCACGGCCTGGATGTTGCGCCGGCCCACCTCTTCGCGCATGGCGCTTTCCGCCACCGCCTTGATGGAGGCATCGGGGTTCTTGAGGTTGAACACGTAGTTTTCCGGGCTGCTGGGGCTGACCTGCCACTGCACGGTGAAGTTGATGTCGACGATGTTCTCGTCGCCGGTGAGCATCAGGCTTTCCTCGGGCACCTCGCGCTGCGAGATGCGCTGCGACGTATCGCCCGTGCGCTGGCCCACCTCGATCGTATTGACGGTGGTCACGCGCGGCTTGATCACCGAGCCGACCGGATAGGGGAAGTTGTAGCGCAGCCCCTCGCCCGTCTTGCCGACGAACTTGCCGAAAATCAGGTTCAGGCCGACCTCGTCCGGGCGCACCGTGTAGAAACCGGTCGCGAGCCACAGCAGCACCGCGCCGAGTGCGACCACGGCGATGCCGCGCGCTCCGCCGCCCCCGCCGGGGAGTATGCCCTTCAGCTTGTCCTGACCGCGTCTCAGGATATCCTCGAGATCGGGCTGTTGCCCGCCGCCGCCTTGCGGCCCGGTGCCCCATGGTCCCTGTGGTTTCTGGCCCCACGGACCGCCGCTCTGGTTACTCCAAGGCATAAGTCAGCCATTCCCTGTTCTGGTGTTCCGCCCGCAGGCGGGACGTCCGCGCCCGCATGCCTTCGGCATGATCTTTCAATACGATGCCCGCAACTTGGGTGGCGCGGGCGGCCCCGTCAAGCTCCAAAACTCCCTTAATGCGTCGATCGCCGGCGCATGGTCCGGAAAAGCGCGCGCCGGTTCCGTAAACGGCGGCGCGCGGACAGACCGACAAGAGTGATATGACGATTCGGGAAAAGGTCATATCGCGTCAGCGCGCCGTCGCTCGTAGTCGACGAAGGCGAAGGCGTGGTCGTCCCGCTCTCCCGGCGCGTGCGCCTCGCGACGAACCTCCCGGAACACGTCGGCCGGAATGGCCGGAAAGAAGGCATCGCCGTCCGGCGCGGCATCGACCCACGTCAAATGGAGACGTTCGGCGAGCGGCAGCGCCTGCGCGAAAACGTCGCCGCCGCCGGCGATCACGATTTCATCAGCGCCGTCGCGCATCGCCATGGCATCCGCCAGCGCCAGCGCCTCGTCGAGATCGCAGGCGCGTGCGACCTCCCCGTCCTCGGGCGTCACCGGAAGTGCGGAGCGGCTCAGCACCACGAGCGGCCGGCCGGGCAGCCGGCCCAGCGCCGGGGCGCCGTCCTTGCCCGGGCGGGCGGGCGGCAGCGATTCGAACGTCCGCCGGCCCATCACCAGCGGCTTGCCCGTTGTGAGCGCGCGGAATCGCTTCAGATCGCTGCCAAGCCGCCATGGCAAGGTGTTGCGCACGCCGATGACGCCGTTAGACGCGACGGCGGCGACGATGACCAGCGGATGACGCGACGCCCGTTCCGCCATCGCTCACACCGCAACCGGCGCCCGGATGGCCGGGTGGGGATCGTAGCCCGCGACGGTGATATCCTCCGCCAGGACGTCGAACACCGACGTCACCCTTTCATCGATCGAGAGGCGCGGCAGCGCGCGCGGTTCCCGCGCCAGTTGCGTGCGCGCCTGCTCGATGTGGTTCAGGTAGAGATGCACGTCGCCGAAGGTCATCACCAGCTCGCCGGTCTTGAGCCCGACGACATGGGCGATCAGTTCCGTCAGCAGCGCATAGCTCGCGATGTTGAAGGGCACGCCCAGAAACACGTCCGCCGAACGCTGGTAGAGCTGGCAGGAGAGGCTACCGTCGACGACGTAGAACTGGAACAGGCAATGGCAGGGCGCGAGCGCCATCTTCGGGATGTCAGCCGGATTCCACGCGCTCACCACCAGCCGGCGCGAATCAGGATTGCGGCGAATTTCCTCGACGACCCAGGCGATCTGGTCGACCGTCTCGCCGTTCCCGCCGGCAAACGCCCGCCACTGCTTGCCGTAGACCGGGCCGAGATCGCCGTTCCCGTCCGCCCACTCGTCCCAGATGGTGACGCCGTGCTCGTGCAGATACGCGACATTGGTGTCGCCGCGCAGGAACCACAGCAATTCATGGATGACGGATTTCAGATGGACGCGCTTGGTGGTCAGCAGCGGGAAGCCCCGCGTCAGATCGAAGCGCACCTGCTCCCCGAACAGCGACAGCGTGCCGGTGCCGGTGCGGTCATCCTTGTGCTTCCCCTCGCGCAGGATGCGATCGAGCAGATCGAGATAGGCGCGCACGATCACATCTCCCCAACGAAACGCTGCAGCCCGGCGCGGAAAAACGCGCTGGCGGTGACGCTAGCACAGTCGCCTGTCGCGCAGAAAGAAGACGGCTCAAAATCGCTGGGGAGAGCGCATCCTATCTGGAATTATTCCAGATTATGGCCTCTTCCATCCGGGATGAATAGCCCCTATATTCATTTTGCCGTCGCAAGACGGCTATGACGATAAACGGTCATCGCAATAAACCATTCGGACCCGGGGGCGGTACCCGGCGCCTCCACCAAAGCCCGGCACACGCCTGAGAAGGCCGGGTTTCGGCGGGGGCGAAACAGGATCGACGAGGGTGTAAAGGGTGTGCTTTCGTTCGGCATGGTTCCGCCGTCATCGGGCCGAAACAATAGTTGCCAACGACAACTATGCTCCGGTTGCTGTCGCCGCGTAATGCGGTACCGGTAATCGATTCAAAGTCCCTGCGGTTAGCCCCGTAGGGCGGGGTTCGGAGGCACCTGGCAACAGAAGCCTCCACTTCCCTTTCGCAGGACGGTCGAACGGGCGGATCGGAATATGCTTTTCAGGGCTTGCGCTGCCCCCTGCAAGTCTGGCATCAACGTTGCCCGGAGATGCGGATTCTGCATCGGGATTTTTCAGGCATCCGTTCCATGGCTCAGGACTTCATCCGCTACGACCTCCACGTCCAGGACGCCCTCCGCGGCGTCGTCCGCAAGGTGCTGGCCGATGTGGCGCGGGACGGGTTGCCGGGCGACCATCATTTCTACATCACCTTCCTGACGCGCCACCCCGGCGTCCGGCTGTCGAATCGCATGCGGGCCGAGTATCCGGACGAGATGACGATCGTGCTCCAGCACCAGTTCTGGGACCTTTCGGTCTCGGAAACGGCGTTCGAGGTCGGGCTGTCGTTCAAGGGCATTCCGGAGAAGCTGGTGGTGCCGTTCGACGCGCTGACCGGCTTCTTCGACCGTTCCGTCGATTTCGGCCTGCGCTTCGAGACGGATCTCGACACACTTGACGACGACGAGGCGGATGAGGCGGAAACCGATTCCGTTCCCGCCGGAGAGGTTACGCCAGCCACCTTCCCCCGCCGCATTTTCGAGATCGCCCCGCCAGTCCGCCCCGGCGAGACGGACGACAGACAGCTGGACGACACCGTCTCCTCGTCGCACGGAACCGTGGCGACGGAAGAGACGCCGGCGCAGGAGCGGGCTTCCGCTCCCGAGGGCGCTGGCGAGGATGGCGACGCCGACCAGCCCGCAGGCGACGGCGAGCAGACCGGTGCGCAGGTAGTGCGGCTCGACGCATTCCGCAAGAAGAACACCTGACCGGGCAAGGCGTGACAAAGTCACTGATTCGTCACCCGATCCGCAACGATCCTTCTTAACCCCCTTTGCGAGACGCTACGGCTGCGGCTATACCACTTCCCCAATGGGCATGGCCACCTGGTTGCGCCCAGACGAGAGAGCGAAGCATCGCTGGCCGGTTCGGGATCGTGGATCGCGAAGGGTTGCGGTGGTGCCTTGCGCATGTGGTTTTGAGCGAGCGCTTCCCGGGGAAGCGTATCGCCCTTCCGAGGAGCGCCCGATGTCGCAGACCCGTACCGAAACCGATTCCTTTGGCCCGATCGAGGTTCCCGCCGATCGTTACTGGGGCGCGCAATCCCAGCGCTCGCTCCAGAATTTCCGCATCGGAACGGAGAAGATGCCGCTGCCTCTCGTCCATGCGCTCGCTCTGGTGAAGCGCGCGGCCGCGCTCGTCAACAAGGATCTCGGCGTGCTCGACGGCAAGGTGGCCGACGCTGTCGCATCCGCGGCGGACGAAGTGATCGCGGGCAAATTCGACGACCACTTCCCGCTCGCCGTCTGGCAGACGGGCTCCGGCACGCAGTCGAACATGAACGCCAACGAGGTGATCGCCAACCGCGCCAACGAGCTGCTCGGCGCGCCGCTCGGCTCCAAGACGCCGGTCCACCCGAACGATCATGTCAACAGGGGCCAGTCGTCGAACGACACCTTCCCGACTGCCATCCACATCGCCGCCGTGCTCGACGTCAGCAATCGCCTGTTGCCGGCGCTGGAGCATCTGCACAAGGCGCTCGTCGCCAAGTCGGAAGAGTTCGGGGACATCGTCAAGATCGGCCGCACCCATCTGCAGGACGCCACGCCCGTCACGCTGGGCCAGGAATTCTCCGGCTACGCGGCGCAAGTCGAAACCGGCATCCGCCATGTGAAGAAGGGCATCGAATCCCTTTATCCTCTGGCACAGGGCGGCACGGCCGTCGGCACCGGCCTCAACGCCCATCCGGAATTCGCGGCGCGCTTCGCCGCCAAGGTCGCGGAAATCACCGGCCAGCCCTTCGTCACCGCGCCGAACAAGTTCGAATCGCTGGCAAGCAACGATGCCGTCGTGTTCGCGCACGGCGCGCTGGTGAGCGTCGCGACCGCCCTGTTCAAGATCGCCAACGACATCCGCCTGCTCGGCTCCGGCCCGCGTTCGGGCCTCGGCGAGCTGTCCCTGCCGGAGAACGAGCCCGGCTCGTCGATCATGCCCGGCAAGGTCAACCCCACGCAGTCGGAAGCGGTGACGATGCTCGCCGCGCAGGTCATAGGCAACGGCACGACGATCTCGGTCGCCGGCAGCCAGGGCCACCTCGAACTCAACGTCTACAAGCCGGTCATCGTCCATGTATTCCTGCAGTCTGTGCGGCTGCTCGCCGATGGCGCCGTGAGCTTCACCGACAACTGCGTCGTCGGCATTCAGCCCAACCGGGAGCGCATCACGGAGCTGCTGGAGCGCTCGCTCATGCTGGTGACGGCGCTTGCGCCGAAGATCGGCTACGACGCTGCGGCGGACATCGCCAAGGCCGCCCACAAGCACGGCACCACCCTTCGCGAGGAAGCGCTGAAGTCCGGCAAGGTCACGGCCGAGGAGTTCGATGCCGTCGTCCGCCCGCAGGACATGCTGGCCCCGCACTGACCGCCGCCGCCATGGCCGAACTCATCAACCTGCGCCGTGCCCGCAAGGCGCGCGCCAGATCGGAAAAGGAAGCGCAGGCGGCGGAGAACCGCCTGCGCTCCGGCGTGCCGAAGGCTGAGCGGACGCTCTCCTCCGCCACGCGCGAGAAAGACGAACGCCGTCTCGACGGGCATCGCCTCGCGGAAACCGATGCCGCCCGATCGCGTTCCGATGACGACGGCAAGGCGTGAGCGGAAGCAGCATGAGCGCAACCGGCGTGAGCGAGACCGTTATCAAGCGTTCGGTCATGATCGCCGGGCATCGCACCAGCGTATCACTGGAGCAGCCGTTCTGGGACGCCTTGCGCGAGATTGCCGAAAACCGTCAGACATCGGTAGCGGCATTGATCGCCGACATCGACACAGCGCGCGGAGACAGCAACCTGTCTTCCGCGATCCGCGTCTTCGTGCTGGCACAGTTCCGTCAGGCGGCTGCAGCCAGGGCGTGACCCCGAAAAGCGGGACAAGCCATCACCCCGCGCCATAGCGGGCGAGAGAAAGATCCGACACGTCGAGTTCGGGCGCCGCACCCGTCACGATGTCGGCCAGCACTTTTCCCGATCCGCAGGCCATCGTCCAGCCCAGCGTTCCATGACCTGTGTTGGTGTAGAGATTAGCGAAGCGCGTCTTGCCGATGACCGGGGTGCTGTCTGGCGTCATCGGCCGCAGGCCGGACCAGAGCTGCGCAGGGGCCGGATCGCCGCCATGCGGGAACAGGTCGTGCAGCACAAGTGACAGCGTGCCCTTACGGTCCGGATGCAGCGCAATCTGATAGCCGGACACTTCCGCCATGCCGCCGACGCGGATGCGATCTCCGAGGCGGGTGATCGCGACCTTGTAGCTGTCGTCCAGCACCGTGGAAACCGGCGCCGCCTCCGCATCGGCGATATCGACCGTGATCGAATAACCTTTCACGGGATAGACCGGCAGGCGCAGGCCGAGTGGCTTCAGCAACTGGGGCGAGAAGCTGCCCAGCGCCACCACGACACCGTCGGCCTTCTCGATACCGTCCGCCGTGCGCACCCCGGTGACGCGGTCACCTTCGGCACTGAGGCCGAGGATCTCGACGCCGTAGCGGAAAGTCACGCCCGCGCCGGCGGCTTGCTGCGCCAGCGCATTGGTGAACTTGAAGCAGTCTCCCGTCTCGTCGCGGGGCAGGCGCAGACCGCCGACGATCTTGTGGCGCGTATGCTTAAGCGCGGGCTCCGCCGTGACGCAACCGTCGACCGTGAGCAATTCGAATGGCACGCCGTACTGGCGCAGAACCTCGATATCGCCGCCGACGGCATCGAGCTGCTTCTGCGTGCGGAAGAGCTGCAGCGTGCCCTGCGTGCGCTCGTCATAGGCGATGCCGGTTTCTGCCCGCAACGCATCGAGGCAGTCGCGGCTATATTCGGCTATGCGCACCATGCGGGCCTTGTTGGCGGCATAACGCGCAGGCGTGCAGTTGCCGAGCATCTGCACGAGCCACGCCAGCATGGCGGCATCCGCCCGAGGCCGCAGGATCAGCGGCGAGTGCTCCATGAACAGCCATTTGAACGCCTTCAGCGGAATTTCAGGCGATGCCCACGGCGAGGCATAGCCGGGTGAAATCTGCCCCGCGTTGGCGAAGCTCGTTTCAAGGGCGGGCCCCTGCTGGCGGTCGATGACGGTAACGTCGCAGCCAGCCTTCGCCAGATACCAGGCCGAGGTCACGCCAACGACGCCGGCGCCCAGAACAATCACTTTCATGGGATCACGACTCTCTCGATGTTAAGAAATCCGGCCGGAAGTCAGGCCCGCGCCTCACCGCTATAGATGCGCCTGTAGCGATGACCGAGCGATGTCAGGATCTCGTATCCAATGGTGCCGGCCGCGTCCGCCACCTGATCGACGCTCTGGTGGTCGCCGATCAGTTCGACCCGTGCATCCGTGCCGACCGCGCCTTCCGGCAGCGAGGAGATGTCTACCGAGATGCTGTCCATCGACACGCGGCCCAGTATGGGCAGGCGGTGACCGTCGAGGTAGACCGTGCCGCGCCCGCCCAGACTGCGCAGCCAGCCGTCCGCGTAGCCCACGGACAGCGTGGCAACGCGCACGGGCGCAGGCGCTTCGAAGGTGTAACCGTAGCCGACATGGACGCCGCGCGGGATCGCCCGCGTCTGGATGACACGTGCGTGGAGGCGCACGACCGGGCGCATCGGATTGGGCCTCCCCGGCAGGGGATTGATGCCGTAGAGCGCCGCGCCGGGACGTGCCATGTCGAAATGATAGTCCTGCCCCAGGAAGATGCCGGAGGAGTTGGCGAGACAGCGGCGTGCGCGAGCAAAGGCGGAATGGGAGGCGAGGACATCGTGGCCGGCGCGGAAGTTGGCGAGTTGCTCGGCATTGGCGGCACGTGCCGGTTCGTCGGCGCAGGCGAGATGGCTCATGACGAAAAGGATGTCGAGCCCCTCGAAAGCCCGCGCGTTCTGCGCGAGCGTCCGCACCTCCGCCGGCGCGAGGCCAAGGCGCGACATGCCGGTATCGATCTGTACGACGGCGGGCAAGATGCGGCCGAGCCGCGCTGCCTCCGCGCGCCACGCGGCGAGATGATCGGCTGAATTGAGCACCGGCACGACCGCCGCTTGCGCGCACGCGCCGACGGCGTCGCGCGTGAGGCCATTCAATACATAAAGAGTGCTGTCGTCCGGCAGCACAGGCCGCAGCGCCAGCGCTTCGTCGAAATGCGCGACGAAGAAGTGGCGGCAGCCTTCAGCGTGCAGTTCCGGCGCGACGCGCGACGCGCCGAGGCCGTAGGCATCCGCCTTCACCACGCCGGCGCACTGGGTCTGCCCCAGCCGCGCCTGCAACAGGCGGTAATTGGCGCGGATGGCCGCGAGGTCGATTTCCAGCAAACCGGCCGAGGGTGTCGGCGACGATTCTTCATTCGGGTGGGGAGGGAAAGCCATCGCATATGCCGCCGGTAGAAGCGCCTGACATCTCCCGGCGGCCGCCCGATAGAACGCCCGCCGGTGTGGTAACTCGACCATCCAAAAAGGCGCGTGCAATGTGGCGAATATCCGGACGGATATGAAACTTTAGCTTCAGCTTCCGTCCAGGAAAAGCCGGTAGGCGGGATTGTCCGTCTCCTCCCACCAGGGATAGCCAAGCTCCTCCAGAAAACCGGCGAATGCGGGCCGGTCGGCCTCCTCCACCTGGATGCCCGCGAGCACCCGGCCGAAATCCGTGCCGTGGTTGCGATAGTGGAACATCGAGATGTTCCAGTCCGAGCGCAGCACCTCCAGAAAGCGCAACAGCGCGCCCGGGCGTTCCGGAAATTCGAACCGGTAGACGAGTTCGTTGCCCACCGAGGCCGCCCGTCCACCGACCATATGGCGGACGTGCAGCTTCGCAAGCTCGTTGTCGGAGAGGTCGATCGCCGGGTAATCACGCTCCTTCAGCAGGGCGAGGATCTGTTCCCGCTCCCGCTCGCCGTCGCGCAGCTGCACGCCGACGAAAATATGGGCATCGGCGCCGGCCGCATAACGGTAGTTGAACTCCGTGATCTGGCGGTCGCCCAGCAGGCGGATGAACTGGCGGTAGCTGCCCGGCCGCTCGGGAATGGTAACGGCGATCAGCGCCTCGGACCGCTCGCCGACCTGCGCCCGTTCGGCCACGTGCTGCAGGCGATCGAAGTTGAGGTTGGCGCCGGAGTTGATGGCGATCAACGGGCCGTTGCCGGCCTCCGGCAGCGTGCGGTAGCGCTTGAGCCCCGCGAGCGCCAGCGCGCCGGCCGGTTCGGCGATGGCGCGGGTGTCGTCGAAGATGTCCTTGATCGCCGCGCAGATTTCGTCGCCTGAAACGGTGATGATGCCGTCGAGCCGTTCACGGCAGATGCGGAACGTCTCCACGCCCGCCTGCGCTACGGCGACGCCGTCCGCGAACAGGCCGACATGCGGCAGCACCACGCGCTCGCCCGCGGCGATGGCGGCCTTCATGCTGGCGGCGTCGTCGGGCTCGACGCCGATCACCTTCACATTGGGGCGCAGGAACTTGATGTAGAGCGCGATGCCCGACGCCAGGCCGCCGCCGCCGATGGGCACGAAAACGGCTTCCAGCGGCCCCGGATGCTGGCGCAGCAGCTCCACCGCGACCGTACCCTGCCCGGCGATCACATCCGGATCGTCGTAGGGGTGGACGAAGACGAGGCCTTGCTCGCGTTCCAGTTCCATCGCGTGGCGGCGCGCGTCGTCGAAGGCGTCGCCGAACAGCACCACCTCGCCGCCGAGATTGCGCACAGCCGCGACCTTGATGCCGGGCGTGGTGCGCGGCATGACGATGACGGAACGGATGCCGAGCTTCTGGGTGGCGAGAGCCACGCCCTGGGCGTGATTGCCGGCCGAGGCGCAGATGACGCCGCGCGCGCGTTCCTCCGCCGAAAGTTGCGCCACCTTGTTATAGGCGCCGCGCAGCTTGAAGGAATAGACCGGCTGCAGGTCCTCACGCTTCAGGAAGACCGGCGTGCCGATGCGCTGCGACAGACGCCGCATCGGATCGAGCGGAGATTCGATGGCAACGTCATAGACCGATGACGTCAATATCCGGCGGATATAGTTTTGCGTGTCTGGCATCGCTCGCCTTTGCCTGTCATGCTGTGATATATTTATATGGTGCGCGTTCGCGATCCTTCGCCGGCCCTGCCGGCGGCGATGACAGAGCAATAGCGCACCTTCGCGCCCGGCGGAACCACCGCTTTGCCGGATCAGAGTCGCGTTGCGAACATATACACCGGCCGCGATTGCCTGTTATTATCCGCTACGCCGGATATGCGGGCGGAAAATTGCCGAACGACAGTTTCCGATCTGGCGGCGGAGTGACGGGGGCACGCCCCCGCAGGTTGAGGAGAACGCATGTCCGACGACGACACGCCGCAAGTCATGGCGTTCGATGAAATGATCGACATCAATGAGGTGCTGCAGGCACTCGATCGCGATCTGGAGCGCCGCCTGGATATCGCCCGGAGGCTGGAACCGATCCTGCGAGACATCGTCCGTTACTATGGCGTCCCGCCTGACAACTGGCATTCGTTCGGCATCATCTTCCGCTTCGATAATCAGGATAGCGGCAAAGTGGGGCTTGAGGTAGGCGGCATGGCGCTGCGGGCGTCAGGAACCCGCGGGCGCCACCCGGACGCCGCGGCAACGGCCCATGTGGAGGCCCATGTTCCGGCGACATCCGGCGGAGCGCCGCCCGGCAGCGAGCCGGGCGAGGACGGCTGACGAAAAAACCGCACGGCCCTTCTACGCGCGGGCGGCCTGTGTCACACTGGCGTCGGCGCCGTTCGCCATAAGTTGCCATCATTGCAACGCTCCAAGGGGGCCGTCATGTGGATCATCCTCGGCGTCATCGTCGCACTCCTGCTTTACACCGTCTTCGTCTACAACGGGCTGGTGTCCCTGCGGCAGCGGGTCAATCAGGCATTCGGCGATATCGACGTGCAGCTCAAGCAGCGCCGCGACCTTGTTCCCAACCTCGTCGAGACGGTGAAGGGCTATGCCGTGCATGAGCGCGAGACGCTCGATTCGGTCACGCGGGCGCGCCAGCTTGCCCTTGAGGCGCAGGGTTCCGCCGGACAGGCCAGTGCCGAGCAGGCGCTGACGGGGGCACTGGGCCGGCTCCTCGCCGTGGCCGAAGCCTATCCGGACCTCAAGGCGAGCGGCAATTTCCAACAATTGCAGCTCGATCTTTCCGATATCGAGAACAAGCTCGCGGCCGCGCGGCGCTTCTTCAACAACGCGGTGAGCGAATACAACGCCGCCATCGAATCGTTTCCCGCCACCCTGTTCGCCCGGAACTTCGGCTTCACGCACCGGGAGTTCTTCGACGTGGGCGAGACGGCGCGCCAGCAGCTCGACGCGCCGCCGACGGTGAAATTCTGATAGACGGTTGCTGAATGGCCGCGTTCGGGATCTATACGCATATCCGGGCCAACCGTGTCCGTTCCGCGCTGCTGATAGCGGGGCTATTCCTGCTGGTGTATGTGCTCGTGTTCGCGGGCGCGCTGGCCGGCGAGGCGCTCGCGGCGAACGCGCCTTTCGATGTGCTCGTCCGTCGTGCGCTGGACGGCTTCGTCACGACGATTCCCGTCGCCACGCTGGCGGCGCTCGCGTGGATCGGAATCGCCTACTTCTTTCACCAGAAAATCCTCGGCGCGATCACCGGCTCGCACGACATCACGCGCGCCGACGCGCCCGAGCTTTATGCGCTGCTCGAAAACCTGTGCATCTCGCGCGGCCTGCGCACGCCCCGCCTCGCCGTCATGGAAACGGATGCGCTGAACGCCTATGCCTCCGGCCTCAACGAAGACCAGTATACGGTCACCGTCACGCGCGGCCTGCTGGCGACGCTGAACCGCGCCGAGATCGAGGCAGTGCTCGCCCACGAGTTGACCCACATCCGCAACAGGGATGTGCAGTTGATGGTGACGGCGATGATCATCGCCGGCGTGGTCTCGTTTTTCGGCGAGATGCTCTTCCGCTGGCTGCGGTTCGCACCCATGCGCTCGTCCTCCCGCGACAACGACCGGAAGGGCGGCGGCGCGGCGCTAGCCATCTTTGTCGCGCTGGTGCTGGCGGTTCTGGCGTGGGTGCTATCCATCGCCATCCGCTTCTCGCTATCGCGTTCGCGCGAGTATCTCGCGGATGCCGGAGCGGTAGAACTGACGAAAAACCCGGACGCGATGATCTCGGCGCTGCTGAAGATATCCGGCCATAGCGACGTTCCCGCCGCGCCATCTGCCGTCATGGAAATGTGCATCGATAACCCGCGCACCGGCTTCAGCAGCCTTTTCGCGACACACCCGCCCATCGGGGACAGGATCGATGCGCTGGTGCGTTATGCCGGCGGCCACTTGCCGAGCGAGCCCTTGCCCGTTCCCGGCACAGAACCGGCGACGACCGACGCCGCTCCGGAGCCCGGCACCGACGCCGGCGGCCCCTGGAGCCGCCGGTGGCGCGACAGATGGAACGCCCGCCGCCCAACAGACAACCAGCCCCCTCCCCGGAAAAGGGGGCCGTGGGGATGACCCGGTCCCGAAAGGGATCGGATCTGCTCTCAACCGTTCATCTCGCGGAGCACCGAACGGTTGCAGAGGCGCAACGTCCGGGCCGACTCGAGAGCAATCACGCCCGTGGCCTCCAGTTGCGTGAACGTGCGTGAAACCGTCTCGATCGTCAGGCCGAGATAATCGGCCATGTCCTGACGCGACATCGGCAGATCGAACGCCGCGCCGGCAGTATCGAGCACATCCTTGCCGACGATCCGGTTCGCCATCGCCAGCAGGAAGCAGCCCACCCGCTCCTGCGCGCTGCGGCGGCCAAGCAGCAGGATGTGCTGCTGCGAGCGGTACAGCTCACGTGCCGTCATCTCCCACAATGCGCAGGACATGTCGCCGCCGGTCTCGATCTGCGCGTGCACCGTGCGCATCCGTACGACGCGAAAGGTGGCGCGCGACACGGCTTCCGCGCAATACAGGTGCCGGCGGCCGAATTCCAGCCCGACGATGTCGCCGGCCATGTAGAAGCCGTCGATCTGCCGACGTCCGTCGTTCAGGATCTTGCAGGTACGGATGACGCCGCTTTCGATCCTGTAAAGATTGTCGACTGCGTCGTCTTCCGCGTACAATTCGCCATTGCGGGCGACCGTGCCCGGCGTCCCGATCTCGGCGAACATATGGACGATCCGCGCGTCGAGCGACCAGTCGGCGATCTGCTCGGCGGAAGGCCGCCACTGCCCGCGTATTCTCGCGTCGGCGAGGTTCACCGGAGAGGCAGGAAGAGGGATAGCGGCGGTGGTGACAGTCTGGGGCGTTTGCAGGATGCTGGACATGTCGTCTCCCTTCGTCATGTCCTTTGTGTATCGCCGTCCCGCGTGACGCGGAATCCGGTCGACTGCGTAAGGGAAATCCCGTAGTACCGGATGTTGAACCCTTTATGCGGTCGGCGCAAGGTAGCGGGCAACGACCTGCGGCAAAATCATGCCAGCCTGCGCGGCGGTTCGCGGCCGCCCGAGAGACGCACCGGAACGACGCCCGACCGGGATCACCGGACCTGAGCGAAACAGAGACCAACGATGATCGACCGTCTGTCCCGAAACGAACCCGGGGGCGCCCAGAAACAAGGCGCCGGGAAAGATTATTACCCGCCGCAGGTCCCGGATGCCTTGCGGCAGCGCAATGTTTCTGCGAAAGCTGCCAACTCGCCGGAGGACGGGGTTTCCGCCTGCCCGCTTTTCCGTATCCGTTCCGGAGCGGCGCAAGCGCTGGCACCCGCCCGCGTCGGCAGGCGCGTGCCTTATCTTTATTACGGACGAGGGCTTCTCGCGGTCGCCTTCGTTGGCATGCTGGGCTTCGTCTTTCAGCTTGGCGACGAACCGTTGCTGCTACAGCCGATGCTGCTCCTCGCCGTTCTGTTCGCATGCGAGCGCGGTTTCCGTCCCGGCGTGGTCGCGACCGCCGTAGCGCTGGCAGTCGCCGGCGCGCTCACTGATCATGCGCCGGGCGAGGCGCAGGCCGATATAGCCGCCGCCGCCGCCTTCGCCCTGGTTGGCCTCGGCATGGCGTACTACGGCGAGCGCCTGCGCACCCGGAACGAACACCAGGAGGCGCCCGAAGCCGACACGGCGGCGCGGGACCTGCTCGCCCGGGAGGCGCATCTGCGCTCGATTCTGGATACGGTGCCGGATGCCATGGTCGTGATCGATCGTTTCGGGCGCATCCACTCCTTCTCCCGCGCGGCGGAGCGCCTGTTCGGCTTTACCGCCGAGGAGGTGATGGGCCGGAACGTCTCGATCCTGATGCCCTCTCCCTACCGGGAGGATCACGATCGCTACATGGAACGCTACCTGCGGACCGGCGAGAAACGCATCATCGGCATCGGCCGCGTCGTCATGGGACAGCGCAAGGACGGCTCCACCTTCCCGATGCAACTTTCTGTCGGCGAAACAACCGCGCCCGGCGATGTCTTCTTCACCGGTTTCGTCCGCGACCTGACCGAGCGGCAGAAGACGGAGACGCGGCTGCAGGATCTGCAGGCGGAACTCGTCCACATCTCGCGTCTGACGGCGATGGGCGAAATGGCTTCCACGCTGGCGCACGAACTGAACCAGCCGCTGACCGCCATCGCCAACTATCTGCGCGGCCTGCGCCGCCTGCTGGAGAACGATGACGAGCCGCGCGCCACACGCATCCGCGACGCGCTGGAGAAGGCGTCCGACCAGGCCCTGCGCGCCGGCCAGATCATCCGCCGCCTGCGGGAGTTCGTGGCGCGCGGCGAAAGCGAGCGGCGTGTGGAAAACCTCACCAAGGTGATCGAGGAGGCAAGCGCGCTGGCGCTTGTCGGCGCCCGCGAATACGGAACGCGCGTCACCTACCACCTCGATCCCCGCGCCATGTGGGTGCTGGCGGACAAGGTGCAGATACAGCAGGTGCTCGTGAATCTGTTGCGCAACGCGCTGGAGGCGGTGCAGGATTCCGATGTGCGGGAAATCCGCGTCGTGACGAAGCCGATTGAAGACGGCATGGTGGAAGTGAGCGTCGAAGATACGGGACCCGGCCTTGTGCCCGATGTCGCGAGGCGCCTGTTCCAGCCCTTCGTGACGACGAAACAGAACGGCATGGGCGTGGGACTGTCGATCTCGCGCACCATCGTGGAGGCCCACGGCGGCCAGATCAACGCTGACGGCGCGTCCGGCGGCGGCACTATCTTTCGCTTCACCCTTCGCTCGGCCCAAGAGGAGTCTCCGGAGCATGCGTAGTGGCCCCGTCCATGTGATCGATGACGACGAATCAGTGCGCGATTCCCTTTCGTTCCTGCTGGAAGGCATGAACCTGACCGTCCTGACCTATCCTTCCGCAGAGGCATTTCTGGAGCAGCGGCCCTGGGGACTCGGCGGCTGCATCGTCACGGACGTGCGCATGCCCGGCATCAGCGGCATAGATTTGCTTCGCATCCTGAAGGAAAAGGGCATCGACCTGCCCGTGATCGTCATCACCGGCAACGCCGATATTCCGCTCGCCGTCGACGCCATGAAGATCGGCGCCAGCGATTTCCTCGAAAAGCCGTTCGATGACGAGACGCTGCTGGCGGCCATCCGCATCGCGCTCGACGGTAGCAGGGCCTCGCCGCGGGCGACCGCCGAGGCCTGCGAAATCAACGAGCGGCTGCAGACGCTGACCAGCCGGGAACGTGAGGTGCTCGACGGGCTGGTGAAGGGTCTCACCAACAAGCATATCGCCGTCTCGCTAGGAATCAGCCCGCGCACGGTCGAGGTCCATCGCGCTCATGTGATGACGAAAATGAACGCCGCCAGCCTGTCGCATCTCGTCCGCATGGCGCTCGTCAGCAGTAACGCGCTGGATTCCGGGCAGAATCTCGCCGGCGAGACCGGAGCATCCTGATCTGTGAGCGATGCCGGATGGTTGATGCAGGTCAAGGCATCCGTTTGCGGACTATGGCGAAATGACGCAGACTCCTGTTGCGCCGATCGATGCCGGCGCGGTACCGGCGAATGGACGGCACCGCGGCTGCGGGTTGGAACCGATGCAATGTCTGGAGCGGTCTGGACATGGTGGCGTGCCGTGAACAACTTCAATAAATGCTCCGGTGGGGAGAAATATCGCCCGCATGCGGGGGGTGGCCTACTGACGTGGCTAGGGTACGCGACGTCCGGCATCAGCGCCGCCGGCAGAGCGAGGGGAAACAGCGACCGGACCGGAAATGACGGCACGGGATACGCGCCGTCGGAGAGCAGGCTGATCGTCGAGAAGAAGATGGTGCTCATCATCGACGACGATCCAGCTGTGCTCGGCGCCCTCAAGTTCGCGCTCGAAATCGAGGGATACGCCGTGCGTTGCTACACCAGCCCGACGGAGTTTCTGGAAGCGCACGACCTGCCCAGCAACGCCTGCCTCGTGGTCGACGAAAAGATGCCCGGCGCAAGCGGACTCGACATGCTCGCCTCGCTGGCGCTCGAACGCCGCTCCGCCATGCCGGCAATCCTGATTACCAGCTATCCAAGCACCACCCTGCGCGACCGGGCGCAGGCGCAGGGCATTCCGATTGTGGAAAAGCCGTTTCTCAACAATGCCCTGAGCGACGCCATCACTGCGGTTATGACGAGCTGGAAGAACTGAGCCGCCACGGGAAGCAGCCTATCGCCGGAGCGCTTTCCGAGCACATGGGAGCGTCAGCCCGATAAGCATTCGCTCATGGAAAATCGGACGCTCTCGCTCATGGAAAATCGAACGCTCATGGAAAATCGGAGCCGCGCTGCGGCTCCGTCCATTTTCCGGCCTGATGTCTTATTCCACAAACGATGCCGGGCCGGTCAGCGTGGTGTGATCCTGCACCGTGCGGACGCCAGGAATGCGCTCCGCGGCAACGCGCAGCGCAGCGCGCTCCGTGGGCGAGACCGCCTGTCCCCATAGGTGAACAATGCCATCGGTGACGACGATGGTGTTTTCGAGCCGCCGGCCCCACGGCTGGCTGGCGAGTTCCAGCAGCAGCGCCTCACGGATGGCGCGGTCGCCCTCTGTAGGCTGCGCGCGGGTATCGGCCACGGAAGCGTAGGCGCGCACCAGATCGCTGCGGCTGACGATGCCGACGAGCTTGTCGCCCTCCACTACCAGGACGCTGTGAATGTTGTGGCGTTCGAGAACGTCGGCGATCTCGGCGAGTTCGGCATCGGGACCGATCCGGGGCTGGTCGGTGCGCATGATGTCGCCTGCCCGCAATCCGCGCGAGCGCACGTAATCCTGCTGCAGCACGGCATCGCTCGTGAAGAACTCCGCCAGCCGCGAGCGCCGCCGCTCGGTGCCGGTCTCGATACGGCGCAGGAAATCGTCCTCCGAGACGACGCCCGCCACCCGGTCGTGCGCGTCGAGCACCGGCAGGCTGCCGATGCGATTGCGGACGAGCAGGTCTGCGATCTCCGCCAGCGGCGCATCGACTCCAACGGTGATGACATTGGCTGTCAGGATATCCCGCGCTTTCATGGCTTCATTTCCTCACCGGTCAGGGCCCGCCGCGACAAACGCCTGTCGTCGCGCGACGATAGCATATTCCGCAGTCTTCGCGTTGCGCCATATCACATCCGGAAAGGCGGGTGCGCGCCAAAATGCCGCTGTCCGAAATGCCTTGTGCATCAAGGGTGCGACGGAGCGTCCTCTTTCAAAAAAAATTGATTCTAATCAAGGAGACGATACGCAACGCAGACCAAAGCTGTAACGATTGTAAAGCTGGGCAGGCTGATGTCCGGACATAAGGCCCCGGCGACGACACAAGTGGCGGATAGACACCATGGCGCAAGCGATCGCACCCCAGAAGCGTATGACATTCGGCGAGGCCGGAACGGCCGCCGCCTTGGCTGCGTTCACGTTTCTGTTCATCCTGATCGGGGCGAAGGCCCATACGACGGAATATTCGTTCCACGCCTTTCTGCTGGCGGCAGCAAGCGCGTGGGGCGTGTTCAAGATCATCGACCGATTCTACGCCCGCCCGGCGGAATTGCCGCCGCGAGAGATCGACGGCCGGCCGAACTACAACTTCGAGCCGGTCAAGTTCGCCACCGTCGCGGCGGTGGTCTGGGGCATTGCCGGCTTTCTGGTTGGCGTGATCATCGCGTTGCAGCTTGCGTTCCCGGAACTCAACCTGTTCCACTGGATCAACTTCGGCCGCCTGCGCCCGCTGCACACCTCCGCGGTGATCTTCGCATTCGGCGGCAACGTGCTGATCGGGTCGTCGTTCTACGTCCTGCAGCGCACGTCGCATGCCCGCCTCGCGGGCGACATCGCGCCGTGGTTCGTCGTGCTCGGTTATAACCTGTTCATCGTCATCGCCGGCACGGGCTACCTGCTCGGCATCACGCAGTCGAAGGAATACGCCGAGCCGGAATGGTACGCCGACCTGCTGCTCACCGTCGTCTGGGTTGCATATCTGCTGGTGTATCTCGTCACGCTGTCGCGCCGCAAGGAGCCGCATATCTACGTGGCGAACTGGTTCTATCTCGCCTTCATCATCACCATCGCGGTGCTGCACCTCGGCAACAACGCGGCGATCCCGGTGTCGATCTTCTCGCCGAAATCCTACGTGCTGTGGAGCGGCGTGCAGGACGCGCTGATCCAGTGGTGGTATGGCCACAACGCCGTGGGCTTCTTCCTGACGGTGCCGTTCCTGGCTATCATGTATTACTTCGTGCCGAAGCGCGCGGAACGTCCGGTCTATTCCTACCGGCTGTCGATCATCCACTTCTGGGCGCTGATCTTCATCTACATCTGGGCAGGTCCGCACCACCTGCACTACACCGCCCTGCCCGACTGGGCGCAGACGCTCGGCATGACGTTCTCGATCATCCTCTGGATGCCTTCGTGGGGCGGCATGATCAACGGCCTGATGACGCTCTCCGGCGCGTGGGACAAGCTGCGCACGGACCCGGTCCTGCGTCTCATGGTCGTGGCCATCGCCTTCTACGGCATGGCGACGTTCGAGGGCCCGCTGATGTCGGTGCGCGAGGTAAACGCCCTGTCGCACTACACGGACTGGACCGTGGGCCACGTGCATTCCGGTGCGCTCGGCTGGGTCGGCTACATCTCCTTCGGCACGCTCTACTGCCTCGTCCCGTGGCTGTGGAATCGCAAGGGGCTGTATTCGTTGCGTCTGGTCTCGCTGCACTTCTGGATCTCCACCATCGGCATCGTGCTCTACATCACGTCGATGTGGGTGGCAGGCATCCTGCAGGGCCTGATGTGGCGTGCCTACACCAGCCTCGGCTTCCTTGAATACTCGTTCATCGAGACCGTGGAGGCGATGCACCCCTTCTACCTGATCCGGGCACTGGGCGGCATCCTGTTCCTGATCGGCGCGCTGATCATGGCCTACAACCTCTGGATGACCGTTAAGTACGGCGAGGCTGCCGATACCGTTCCCGAAACCGCCGCCAAGCCGGCGCTGACGCCCGCTGAATGAGGACGACCATGTCGCTTTGGCAAAAACACGCGATCTTCGAGAAAAACTCGATCATTCTGCTCCTCGGCATCGTCATCGTGGTCGCCATAGGCGGCCTCGTCGAGGCGGTTCCCCTGTTCTACCTGAAAAGCACGATCGAGACGGTCGACGGCATGCGTCCGAGGTCGCCGCTGGAACTCGCGGGCTTCAACATCTACGTCCGCGAGGGCTGCTACAACTGCCACAGCCAGCAGGTCCGCGTGCTGCGCGACGAGGTGGAGCGCTACGGCCACTACTCGCTGGCTGCGGAGAGCATGTACGATCACCCCTTCCAGTGGGGCTCCAAACGTACCGGACCCGATCTGGCGCGCGTCGGCGGCAAGTATTCGGACGGCTGGCACCGCGACCATCTGCGCGATCCCAAGTCAGTGGTACCCGGCTCGGTGATGCCGCCATACGGCTTCCTTGAGCAGCGGGAACTCGACTTCAGCCGCATTTCCGACGACATGCGCGTGCTGCGCGTTGCGGGTGTGCCCTATACGGAAGAGATGATCGAGCGGGCGACGGCGGACGTCACCATCCAGGCGACGCTCGACGATCCCGACGTCGACGGCCTGCGCTCGCGCTACCCCAACGCTGTCGCGCGCAACTTCGACGGCAACCCGGGCCGCGTCACGGAGGCGGATGCCCTGATCGCCTACCTGCAGCACCTGGGCACCCAGGTCGACTTCAAGCTGTACGACAACAAGGCCAACATCCGGTAGCGGGAAGGCGAACATGAGCACCTACCAAATGCTTGCAGGGTTCGCCCAGACATGGGGCCTGCTCTACTTCATCGGCGTATTCATCGCCATTCTGGTTTATGCCCTCGCCCCCTCGCGCAAGCAGGGGTTTGAAGAGGCCGCGCGCATTCCGTTGCGGGAGGACTGAGGATCATGGCGCACACCGACACGACCGACCACGGCCATGCCCCGCAGGTCGACTCCCTGACGGGCGTCTCCACCACCGGCCATGAGTGGGACGGCATTCAGGAACTCAACAACCCGCTGCCGCGCTGGTGGCTGTGGGTGTTCTACGCCACCATCGTGTGGGCGATCGGCTTCTGGATCGCCTTTCCCGCGTGGCCGCTCATCTCCTCCTTCACGCCCGGCATTCTCGGCTGGAGTTCGCGCGAGCAGGTGGCGGAACAGCTCAACGATCTGCGCGAGCAGCGCAGCGCGATGATGACCCGCCTTGAGGATTCCACGACGGCACAGATCGAGTCCGATCCTGAGCTGCTGAGCTTCGCACGTGCACTCGGCAGGCCGGCGTTCGGCGACAACTGCGCACCCTGCCATGGCGCGGGCGGCGGCGGCGCTAAGGGCTATCCGAACCTCAACGACGACGCCTGGCTCTGGGGCGGCACGCTCGCGGATATCGAGCAGACGATCCGCTTCGGCATCCGCTCCGGCCACGATGAGGCGCGAGTTGGCGACATGCCCGCCTTCGGCCGCGACGGCATGATCCCGCGCGCGGACATCGTCGCGGTTGCCGACTACGTGCGCTCCCTTTCCGGCCTGCCGGTGGAGAACAAGGCCAACCTGACGACGGGTGCGAAAATCTTCGCGGACAACTGCGCCTCCTGCCACCAGGCCGGCGGCACGGGCAGCCGGGAACTCGGCGCCCCGAATCTCACCACGGGCATCTGGCTGTTCGGTCCTGAGCGCGAAACCATCATCGATGGCGTCTGGAACGGCCATGGCTCGGTGATGCCGGCCTGGCAGGGCCGCCTCGACGATACGACTATCAAGGCCCTCACCGTCTTCGTCCACACGCTGGGCGGCGGCGAGTAACACCGGTTTCCGGTGGGCCTTGCCACCGGAAACACTTCATGCCCGTGCGGCACATGATGTAACGATTTAAATTCGAGTAAGCGCCATGGCGACGACCCGCGTCATCGACACCACCACGCCCTCCAGCGACGAACCGCTGTTATTCGAGGCGCAAAAGAAGATATATCCGCAGAAGGTGCACGGCACGTTCCGGCGGATCAAGTGGATCGTGCTGGTCGTCACCCTCGGCATATACTACCTGCTGCCGTTCGTACGCTGGGACAGGGGCCCCGACGCGCCCAACCAGGCGGTGCTGATCGACTTCGTCACCAAGCGCTTCTATTTCTTCGGTGTCGAGATCTGGCCGCAAGAGTTCTACTATATCACCGGCCTGCTGATCCTCGCCGCGCTGATCCTCTTCCTGATGAACGCCGTCGCCGGGCGCGTCTGGTGCGGCTATCTCTGCCCGCAGACCGTCTGGACGGACCTCTTCCTCGCGGTGGAGCGCCTGACCGAGGGCGACCGGCGCGACCGCATCAAGCGTGACAACGGGCCGCTGACGCTGGATACGATCCTTCGGCGCACGGCCAAGCATACGCTCTGGCTGATCATCGCGTGGTGGACCGGCGGTGCCTGGGTGCTCTATTTCGCCGACGCGCCGACGCTCGTGTGGCAACTGGCGACCTTTACCGCGCCGGCGATGGCCTATGTCTGGATCGGCATCCTCACCTTCACCACCTACACGCTCGCCGGCCACATGCGGGAGCAGGTCTGCCTCTACATGTGTCCGTGGCCGCGCATCCAGGCGGCGCTGACCGACGAGGAGGCGCTCAACGTCACCTACCGTTACGACCGCGGCGAGCCGCGTGGCTCGGTGAAGCGCAACGCAGCGCTGCGGGCCAAGGGCGAGGCCGCCGGCGACTGCATCGATTGCTATCAATGCGTCAACGTCTGCCCGACCGGCGTCGACATCCGCCACGGGAGCCAGCTGGGTTGCATCCAGTGCGGGCTGTGCATCGATGCCTGCGACGCGGTGATGGAGAAGATCGGCCGGCCGACGCGCCTGATCGCCTACGACACGGACCGCAACGTCCGCGCCCGCACCGAGGGCAAGCCGACGCATGTCCGCCTCATCCGCTGGCGCACCCTCGCCTATGTGGCTATCATCGCCGTCGTCGGCGGCGCGATGCTCTATACGCTGCTCACGCGCTCGACGGCCGGCATCAATGTGCTGCATGACCGCAACCCGGTGTTCGTGCGCCTTTCCGACGGCTCCGTCCGCAACGCCTACACGCTGCGGGTGATCAACAAGAACCGCGATGCACGCACTTTCGAGCTGACCGTCATGCGTCCGGACGGCACGCCGCTGCCCGGCGCGCAGCTCTCCGCGATCGGCGATGAGGACGCGGCGGACGGGCGTGTGGCCCTCACCATCGGTCCCGACCAGACGCGGGAGGTGCGCGCCTTCGTCACCATTCACGACGAGCCGCGCGGCACGGCGCCCGACAATGCGGATATCGTGTTCCGGATCAGGGACGAGAGCGGCACGTCGGGCGCCAGCGCGCGCGACCACTTCTTCGGCCGTTAACAGGGGAACAGATCCATGCCGACCACCATGCCCTCCCCCGCGCCCGTCAGCCCCCGTCGCGGGCGCGAGCGCCGCCTGACGGGGCGCACGGTGCTGCTGTGCCTGATCGGCTTCTTCGGCGCTGTCGCCGCCGTCAATGTCGTGATGATCCGGGCCGCCATCTCCACGCACGGCGGCGCGGAAAAGATCAGCAGCTACCGCGCCGGCCTCAACTTCGCCCGGGACCGCGAAGCCGCCGAGGCGCAGAAGGCGCTCGGCTGGCAGGTGGACGTCATGCTGCCGCATCGCGCGGGCACGGTCGGTCTGAAGCCCGCCGGCGGTCACGGATGCCTCGTGCCGCAACATGCCTGCGTCGCAACCGGCGCGACTTCCGTCTCCGTGAGGGATGCGCAGGGACGGCCGCTCGCGGGCCTCGAAGCGACACTCGTCCTCGCCCACCCGACGGATTCGCGGCGCGATCGGTCGATCCCGCTCGCGGACAGGGGTAACGGCATCTATGAGGCCGACATCGCTGTCACGCCCGGGAACTGGAACCTCGACCTCGATATCGAGCGCAACGGCGAGCAGATGTTCCGCTCGTCGAGCCGCGTGGTGCTGAACTAGAATCTGTCCTGTTTACGTTGAAACAGGACAGATTCTCGATTCCTTATTTTGAGCGAATTCTGATCGGAACGCGCTCTGGGAGAGAGTCCATGACAGCCGCCGCCCTCGACCTGACCGGCTTCATCCGCCATGAAAACGGCGCGGCGCGCCTCGACCTGGCTGTCGAGGGCATGACGTGCGCCGCCTGCATCGGCGAGATCGAGCACGGGCTGCAGGAATTGCCGGGCCTTGTCGGCGCGCGCGTCAACTACAGCCGCCACAGGCTCACGGTGAACTGGGACGAGCGGAGACTCACACCCTCCGCCATTCTCGATGCCCTTCGCCGCCTTGGCTACCGCGCCCAGCCCTATGTCGCGCGTGAGGCCGAAGAGGCTGAGGCGCAGCGCATGCAGCACCTGCTGAAATGCCTCGCCGTCGCGGGCTTCGCGTCGATGAACGTCATGCTGCTGTCGGTTTCGGTATGGGCGGGCAACGTGTCCGACATCACGCCCGAAACGCGCGACATGTTCCACTGGATCTCGGCGCTGATCGCCCTGCCGGCGGCAGCCTATGCCGGGCAGCCGTTCTTCTCCAGCGCCTGGCGGGCGATACGCAGCCGGCATCTCAACATGGACGTGCCGATCACGCTCGGCATCATGCTGGGGCTCGGCATGTCCATCGTCGAGACCATGAACCACGCCGAGAATGCCTATTTCGACGCCGCCGTGACGCTGCTGTTCTTCCTGCTGTGCGGGCGGGTGCTCGATCAGGCCATGCGCCGCAAGACGCGCGCGGTCGCCGGCAATCTCGCGGCCCTCAAGGCGGCGACCGCCCGCCGCGTCGAGGCCGATGGAACGCTGACCCTCACCCCGGCGGAGGCGTTGCGGCCCGGCGAGCGCGTGCAGGTGCTGCCGGGTGAGCGCGTGCCGGCGGACGGCCGGGCGCTTTCGGGCGAGAGCGCCGTCGACGAGAGCCTCATCACCGGCGAGACGCACCCGCGCGACGTCGCCTCCGGCGACACCGTGTACGCCGGCAGCCTGAACCGCAACGGCACGCTGACGCTGGAGGTCACCGCCGCGGGCGAAGCCACGCTGATCGACGACATCGAGCGGCTGCTCGAAGCCGCGCAGGAGGGCCGCTCGCGCTACCTGCACCTGGCGGACCGGGCCGCCCGCGCCTACGCGCCCATCGTCCACGGCGCGGCACTGATCACGCTGGTCGTCTGGATGCTGACCGGCCATTCCTTCCACGACGCGGCGATCACGGCCATCGCGGTGCTCATCATCACCTGTCCCTGCGCGCTGGCGCTTGCCATTCCCGCCGTGCAGGTTGTAGCCGCGGGCACGCTTTTCCGGGCCAATCTCCTGCTCGGCTCCGGCGATGCGCTGGAGCGGCTGGCGGAGGCCGACACCATTGTCTTCGACAAGACCGGCACGCTGACCGTGCCCGATCCGCGTGTCGCCAATGCCCCCGACGTGCCGGCAGACCTCCTCGCGGTCGCGGGCCGGCTGGCTCTGTCGAGTTCGCATCCGCTGTCCGCCGCTGTCGCGCGGGAAGCCGGCCGCGCCGCGCCCTTCGAGGCGGTGGAGGAGCATCCCGGTGAAGGGGTGCGCACCGTCGCGGGCGGCGTGGAGACCCGGCTCGGCAGTCCGGCCTTCTGCGGCTTCACGGACCACCCGCAGCCTTCCGGCGCGGACACCTCGCTCGTCGCGGTGATGCTCGGCGACCGGCGCGCGCTGCTCGAAATCCGCCAGACGCTGCGCGCCGACGCGGTGAGGGTGGCGCGGGAGCTTGCGCGCCAGGGCCTGTCGCTGATCGTGCTGTCCGGCGACCGGCCCGATGCGGTGGCGCCGGTGGCCGGGCAGCTCGGCATCGAGGCCTGGCGGGGCGGATTGAAGCCGCAGGACAAGATCGCGGCGCTCGCCGCGCTGAAGGCGCAAGGCCGCAAGGTACTGATGGTGGGCGACGGCCTTAACGACGCGCCCGCGCTTGCCGCCGCGCATGTCTCGCTGTCTCCGGTGACGGCGGCCGATCTCACGCAGGCGCAGGCGGACGGCGTCTTCCTCGGCGACCGCCTCGCCCCCGTCCTCGCCGCCGTGAGGGTCAGCCGCCGGGCGCGGCGCCTGATGTTGCAGAACCTCGGCATCGCCGCCATTTATAACCTGATAGCGGTGCCGCTGGCCTTCCTCGGCCAGGTGACGCCGCTGGTGGCGGCGGTGGCGATGTCCGGCTCGTCGCTGCTGGTGACGGCGAACGCATTGCGCGCCCGCCTCGGCGCGGACAGGGACGCACGGGCGGAGCCCGCCGTGACGGCACCGCCGGGCGTCGCAATACAGGAGGGTTTGTCATGACCGTATTGCTCATTCTTGTGCCGCTTGCGCTGACGCTCGGCCTCGGCGGGCTCGCCTGCTTCATGTGGTGCATGCGCAACGGCCAGTATGACGATCTCGAAGGCGCGAGCCTGCGCGTGCTGAGCGACGACGACCTGCCCCCCGCCGCCCGCCCGGACCAGCGGGGATGAGCCTGCCGATCGGCGAGTTCACGGCCCGCGCCGGCAGGCTCGCCTGCCTGTGCGCGCCCTCCGTGCTGATCGATGATCGTGCCGTGAGCCGCCATGTCAACCGGCTGGCGGCGGGCTTTGCGCTTGCGGTGTTGTCGCAGGTGCTGATGGTTGGCACGCTGCCGCTTGCCGGGGCGTTTCTCGCGCCGCGGCCGTGGATGGCTCCCCTGCCCTATGCGGCCATGCTGATCGGCGCGACGGTCGCCACCTTTCCTGCCTCCTTCCTGATGGACGCCTTCGGTCGCCGCGCGGCCTTCGCGCTCGGCGCGAGCCTCGGCATCGCCGGGGGTATCATGTCCGCCTGGGCGCTCCTCAACCAGCAGTTCATCCCGCTGATGCTGGGCGCGTTCTGGCTTGGCATCTCCAACGGTTTCGGACTGTTCTACCGCCACGCGGCAGCGAGCGTCACCGGCCCCGCCGACCGCAGGGCGGCTATCGCCGCCGTGTTCGGCGCCGGCGCGTTCGTCGGCTTGATCGCACCCTCGCTCGCCGGCTTCGCGGAAGGCCTCGCCGCACCGCGCCTGTTCGTCGGCACGGCGCTGGCGGCAGCGGTTGCGCAGGTCGGCGCTTTCGCGCTGGCGCTGACCCTGCCGTCCGTCTCCCCACAGATGGCGGAAGCGCAGGCGGCCGAAATGCCAGCCGCGCGCACGCAGGACTGGCGGACGGTGATCGGCGCGACCTTCGCCGGCGTCGTGGCATGGATGGTCATGACCATGCTGATGGCCGCCGCTCCTCTCGCCATGGCCGGGTGCGGCCTTTCCCCCGGCCTCATCTTCGCGGGCATCTCCTGGCATATGGTGGCGATGTACGCGCCCGCGCTCTTCACCGCGCATCTCCCGCAGGGCGTGACACCACCGCTGGTGGCGCTGGGCGGCCTGTTGCTGCTGGCACTCGGCGTGCCGGTTTTCGCAGCCGCGGAAACGGCGGCCGCGTTCACCCTGGCGCTGGCGCTGCTCGGCGCGGGCTGGTCGGTCTGCGTCGCGGGCACCACGCAATGGCTGCACGAAAACGGCCCGCCGTCCCGTCTCGTGCTGGCCCTGCACGACGGCACGGTGCTGCTGGCGGCCGTGCTCGGCGCACTGTTGGCGGGGCAGATTCCGCTTCCAGCCTGAGATCATGACATTCGTATGGAATCCGCCTTTGCGCGCGGCATGGCTGCACTGCAACATGGGCGATTGTTTTACTATTCGAATTCGATAACGCTTACCGTCCGAACTGAATACCCTGCCCGCGCCGTGGCGCGGCAACGCATCTGCCGGCCGGAATCGCCTTCATGCCCCTGTCCCTGCTTGCTCTCGCCGCTGCATCGTTCTGCATCGGCACAACCGAATTCGTCATCATGGGCCTGCTGCCGGAAGTCGCCCAAGACCTCGGCGTCAGCATTCCGGCTGCGGGGCATCTGGTGTCCGGCTACGCGCTCGGCGTGGTCGTGGGCGCGCCCATCGTGGCAATCGCCACAAACGGCCTGCCGCGAAAGGCGACGCTGATCGCCCTCACCTGTGTGTTCATCTTCGGCAACGTGCTGTGCGCCATCGCGCCCAGCTACTGGCTGCTGATGGGCGCGCGCGTGGTGACGGCCTTCTGCCACGGCGCCTACTTCGGCATCGGTGCGGTGGTGGCGGCGGGCCTCGTGGCGCGCAACAGGCGCGCGCAGGCGGTGGCGCTGATGTTCGGCGGCCTGACGCTGGCCAACATCCTCGGCGTCCCGGCCGGCACGGCGCTTGGCCAGCAGTGGGGGTGGCGCGCGACCTTCTGGGCCGTTGCGCTGATCGGCGTCGCGGCGGCGCTGGCGCTCGTGCTGCTCGTCCCCGCGAACATCGCCAACCCCAAGGCGAGCATCATGCGCGAGTTCCGCGTGCTCGGCAAATCGCAGGTGCTGCTTGCCATGGGCATGAGCGTGCTCGCTTCCGCCAGCCTGTTCTGCGTCTTCACCTATATCGCGCCTCTGCTGCGCGAGGTCTCGGGACTTGAGCCGCATCACGTGACGTGGGTGCTGCTGCTGTTCGGCGTGGGCATCACGATCGGCAACTTCCTCGGCGGCCGGCTGGCCGACTGGCGGCTGATGTCGTCGCTCGTCGGTATTTTCACCGGGCTTATCGCCCTGCTCGTGGCGCTGCATTTCGCGGCTCCGATATGGCAGGCCGCCGTCGCGGTGATCTTCGTCTGGGGCATCGTGGATTTTGCGGTGACAGCGCCGCTCCAGCTTCGTGTCGTGGATACGGCGAGCGAGGCGCCGAATCTGGCGTCGAGCCTGAACCAAGCCGCCTTCAATCTCGGCAACGCGGGCGGCGCCTGGATCGGCGGCACCGCGCTGACGCTGGGCGCGGGCTACGGCAGTCTGCCGCTGGTTTCCGCCGTGCTGGCGGCGGGCGGGCTCGGCCTCTGCCTGCTATCGCAGAATCTCGACCGGCGCGCCATCGGCGCACCCGCCCCCCTCACCTGAAACCTCGCCGACCGCCAGCCTGAGCAGCGCCGCGAGTTGCGGTTTGTCGGCCGGACAGTCGGCGGCGAGCCAAAGCGCCTTCGCCCGCTCCAGCACCTGCCCCATTCGCGGCCCCGGCGGCACGCCCGCCGCCGCCACATGCTTGCCCGTCAACGGAAACCGCGGCACGGCCTCTTCACCCTTCGCGAAGCTGGCCAGCAGCGCGCGCGCCGCTTCTTCCACACGGGGGCGCGGCTCGCCATCGACAATGGCCAGCGCATCGGCGACAGCGGCAACGCCGTGGAGCACGACGAGGCGGCGCAGCGTCCGGGTGTCGAGCGCCTCCGGCCTTCCGTGCAGATGCGCGATCAGCGCCGCCGCCTTCGACAGACGCTCGTGTTCGTCATTCGACAGCCGCAGTCGTTCGCGCAGCCGGTCGGCATCTTCCGCCACCGAAACCGAAAGGGCGAGAAGTCGCAGCGTGGCGTCTTCCGACTGGCCGCAAACACGGGCGAAGCGGCCGAGTTCCGCGACGCCGCCCGTCATCATGGACAACAGGCCCGCGTCGCTCAGCGCCGTGACCACCGCAGCCGCGCGACGCGCGACGAGGATGCGCAGCAATTCCGCCCGCACACGCTCGCGCGACAGGCGGAACAGCCCCGCCCGCTCGCGGATGCAGGCAGCGAAACCGTCCGCGTCGAGCACCGCCGCGCCATACTCGGCCGAGAAGCGGAAGAATCGCAGGATACGCAGGAAATCCTCGCGGATGCGTGTCGTGGCATCGCCGATGAAACGCACGCGCCGGGCCTCGATATCCGCGAGGCCGCCGGTAAAATCGTGGATGCGGCCGGACTTGTCGAGATAAAGGGCGTTGATGGTGAAGTCGCGCCGCTGCGCATCCTCGCCGAAATCGGTTCCGAAGGCCACCTCCGCGTGGCGGCCGTCGGTCTCGACGTCCCGGCGCAAGGTGGTGATCTCGAACGGGCGCCCGTCCGCGACGACGGTGACGGTGCCATGCTCAATGCCGGTCGGCACCGCCTTCAGCCCCGCTGCCCGCGCGAGACGCATGACATCGCGCGGGTGGGCGGTCGTCGCGCAGTCGATGTCCTTGACGGGCACGCCGAGCAGCGCATTGCGCACTGCGCCGCCGACGACGCGCGTATCCGCGCCCTCGGCGTCCACCGCCGCGAGCACGCGCCGCAGCACCGCGTCACCGAGCAGATCCCGGACGCACTGCGGCAGGCTCATTGGAAGTGCCCCGGCACCAGCTTGCCGTCCTCCAGATGCGAAGGCACATAGGCGCCCGCGTTTCGTTCGGCCGTCAGCCCGGCGATGACGAAGCCCACGATGGCGACGGCAAGTCCCGCGATGACGAGCCATGGCACGTGGCCGTCCCACGCCTCCCGGGTGAAGGGGCTGCGCCGGCGCAGAAAGAGATAGATGCCGAACAGGAAGAACGGGCTGAGAAACAGGACGAGCGCCTCGAAAACCGCTCTGCTCATCGCGCCGTTCCGCAGTTCGGACATGCTTTCATGGCCCGTAAAGCCTTTCGTAGAGGTTGCGGATGATTCCCGCCGTTGCTCCCCAGATATAGCGCTTGCCCCACGGCATTGCATAATAATGACGCAGCGTACCGTGCCACTCGCGCGCGTGGCGCTCGTGGTGGTTGACGTCCATGAGGAAATCGAGCGGCACCTCGAACACGTCGTCGACCTCTTCCGGGTTGGGTCGCGGCGTGAAGCGCGGATCGACGAGCCCCACCACCGGCACGATGGCATAGCCGGTTGCTGACAGATAGCCGTCGAGATAGCCGAGCGGGCACACGAGTGAAGCCGGCAGGCCGATTTCCTCATCCGCCTCGCGCAGCGCTGCCGCGAGCGGCGACGGATCTTCCGGATCGATCTTGCCGCCGGGAAAGGAAATCTGCGCGGGGTGCTGGCGCAGTGTGGCGGCCCGCTGGGTCAGCAGCATGGTATAACGCACCCCCGACGGCGCCTCGTGCGGGATGAGCGGCACGAGCACGGCGGCAGGGCGGATGGGAGAGATGGACGGCAGCGGATCGCCAAGCGCGTGGTCTCCCCCCGTGTGGGGGGCCGACCGGTCCGGCGGGTCGCGAACCAGGCGCGCCTTCAGATGGGCGATGAGATCGTCGTCGGTGTAACTCAGGCTTGTCACGCCAGCTCCTCGCTGAAAAAGGCGGAGCGTTCGGCGATGGGGAAGAACGCCTCGCCGGAGGGGATGCCCACCATCATGCGGCCGTCGACCGTGCGCTCCTCCGCCAGCGCCAGCAGATCGGGCACCAGCGCGCGCGTCAGCCGCGCCCACAGGTCGCCGCGCACCTTCACATAGGGGCGGAAGCCGCCGGCGGCGTCCGTGCGGAAACACAGCGGGCAAGCCTCGCCCACCTCCACGGCATCGTCGACGTTTGTGCGGAAATGCACACGGCGCGACACGGAATCGACGGCCATTTCAACGGCAAGGAACGGCACGTCGTCGACCTTTATCCCCACCTTTTCGAAAGGCGTGACGAGGACGTAGCGCTCCCCCTCGCGGCGCAGGATGGAGGCGAAGAGGCGCACCAGCGCCGCGCGCCCGATGGGCGTGCCCTGGTAGAGCCAGGCGCCGTCGGCGGCAATCCGCATATCGATGTCACCGCAATCGGGCGGATTCCAGCGCTCCACACCCTCCCGCGCACCCGCGCCGCGCGCAGCCGAAAGCAGGCGCGCCAGCCCTTCCGGCGCGTCGTGCTGAACACCGGCCGGATCGCCGCCCGCCGGCTGCATCTCTGGCGCTCTTGTCATCTTCGCCTCCCGGAATGGCGTCACCCGTCAACGCACGGTACAGCCATATGCATGCACGGTTGCCGTTTTTTTGCATCGCCCGATTCATGACACGGGTTAACATCATAACATAGTCATGACCGGCCTGATTCTCCGCGGTGGCGCTTGACTGGCGCCGCACGGGCGCCCCACAACAGAAGGGCGAGTCGCGCCGGCATTCTGCGACTCGCTGAATCGCGGGAATAGCACTAGTTTACCGGTTCGGGCGTTTTCAGGCCGAAAAAGTGGTATCCACTTTTCTGACGACGCCAGACCGCAGAGAAACGCCAGGTTGCACAGGAACGGAAACGATGACCGCCACAGCGCCCGATGATGCCACCATCGCCGCCACCGCCATCGTCGCGCAGGCGGAATCAGCGCTCGCCGCGATCGCACGTGCGCGCGAGGCGATCGGCGCCGTCATCTTCGGGCAGGAACGGGTCGTGGAACTCGCGCTCGTCACGGTGCTCGCCGGCGGCCACGGGCTGCTGGTCGGCGCGCCGGGCCTCGCCAAGACGCGCCTGGTGGAGACGCTCGGCACCGTGCTCGGCCTCGACAGCCAGCGCGTGCAGTTCACGCCGGACCTGATGCCCGCCGATATCCTCGGCAGCGAAATCCTCGACGAGTCGACATCCAGCCAGCGCAGCTTCCGCTTCGTGCGCGGGCCCATCTTCACCCGGCTGCTGATGGCCGACGAGATCAACCGCGCCAGCCCGCGCACGCAATCGGCCCTGCTGCAGGCCATGCAGGAAGGCCACGTGACGGTTGCCGGCGTGCGCCACGATCTGCCGCATCCCTTCCACGTTCTCGCGACGCAAAACCCGATCGAGCAGGAGGGCACCTATCCGCTGCCCGAGGCGCAGCTCGACCGCTTCCTGCTGCAGATCGACGTCGGCTATCCGGACCGCGACACCGAACGGCGCATCCTGCTGGAAACCACCGGCACGCAGGAGGCGAAGGCTTCCGCCGCCTTCGGCGCCGAGACGCTCGTCGGTATCCAGCGCCTCGTGCGACGTCTGCCGGTGGGCGACAGCGTCGTGGAGGCCATTCTCGATCTCGTCCGCTCCGCCCGCCCCGGCGGGGACGGGCCGGTTGAGGTGCAGACTGTCGCGGACAAGCTTTCCTGGGGGCCGGGACCGCGCGCCAGCCAGGCGCTGACGCTCGCCGCCCGCGCCCGCGCGCTGGTACAGGGGCGCCTCGCACCCTCGCTGGAAGACGTGCGCGCACTCGCCGAACCCGTGCTCAAGCATCGCATCGCGCTCACCTTCGCCGCACGCGCGGAGGGCGAGACGGCGGAAGGTATCATCGCCCGGCTCGCGGCGCGCATCTGACGAATAAACTGATTGATTTGCAACTTGATACGTTTATTTCCTGAACAGGCCTATGAGCATGGCGCAAGTGGCGATCCTGCCTGACCGCAGCCGTTTTCCCGGAACGGGAGAGCGCGGGAGAGCGCGCGAGCTTGCCGCCCGCCTGCCGCGTCTCGTGCTGGAAGCGCGGCGTGTGGCGACGAGCCTTGCCCATGGCATTCACGGCAGGCGCCGGGCTGGGCCGGGCGAGAGCTTCTGGCAGTTCCGCCCCTTCACTTCCGGCGAATCCGCCAGCCGGATCGATTGGCGCCGCTCCGCCCGCGACAGCAAGCTCTACGTGCGCGAGCGCGAATGGGAGGCGGCGCAGACCATCGAATTGTGGATAGACCGTTCCGTGTCCATGGCGTTCGCCTCGTCACTGGCGCGTGCGCCGAAGGTGGAACGCGCCGTCGTGCTGGGGCTGGCACTGGCCGACACGCTGGTCGCCGCCGGTGAGCGCGTCGGCTGCCTCGGCCTGCTCGCCCCGCGCGCCTCCCGTCATATCAGCGAACAGATCGCCGAAGCCCTCGCGGCGGATGTTGCCGGCGCCGACCGGGACCTGCCGCCCGCCGCGCCGCTACGTCAACGCAGCGAGCCTCTGCTCATCGGCGACTTTCTCGTTCCATTGCAGGATATTGAAGAGACTATCTCATTCATCGCTTCAAACGGCGCGCGTGGCCATGTGCTGCTTGTCGTCGATCCCGTGGAGGAGACATTTCCGTTTAGCGGCCAGACGGAACTCATTGATCCTGAAAGCGGCGCGCGCCTGCATCTGGGCGACGCGGCCGGATGGGGCGAGGATTACCGGCGGCGTTTCCAGGCGCATCGCGAAGGCCTGCGTGCCATCCTCACGCGCTACGGCTTCACGCTCACGGTGCACCATACGGACAGACCGGCGAGCGAGGCGGCGCTCAGGGTGCTGACGCTGCTTGCCAGCCGGCGCAACGGGGGCGCGTGACATGTTCGGGCTGGATTTTCTCGGTCTGCCGCTCGCCTTCGCCGCACCGTTGACGCTACTCGCGCTCGCTGGCCTTCCGGCGCTCTGGCTGCTGCTGCGCATCACGCCGCCCGCGCCGCGCCGCATCGCCTTCCCACCGCTGCGGCTGGCGCTGGACCTCGCACCCCACCGCCAGACGCCCGCGCGTACACCGTGGTGGCTGTTGCTGCTGCGGCTGCTGATCGCGGCGCTCATCATTCTCGCCGCCGCCTGGCCGGCATGGAACCCGCTGCCCGCCATGCCCGGCAACGGGCCGGTGCTGCTGCTGCTCGACAACGGCTTTTCGGCCGCGAACGACTGGCCGGCGCGGGTGAGCGCGGCCCGCGACATTCTCGCCTCCGCGAGCCGCGACAAACGGCCCGTCGCGCTCGTGGGCCTCGCCGACGCGCCGGGCGACATCGCGCTCGACAGCGGGGCCGACGCAGGCGAGCGGCTGCGGGCGCTGGAGCCGCGCCCCCATGTGGCGGAGCGCGCCGCGCACCTCGAATCCATCCGGCGTTTTCTCGACTCCCATGCCGATGCGGCCATCGCCTGGGTCGGCGACGGCACCGCTGTCAGCGCTGCAGGCGCGGGTATAGCAGACGCGGAGGCGACCTTCGCCGCGCGCCTCGACGCCCTGCGCGGCGCGCGCGCGCTGGATGTCCGCGCGGAGCCCTTCGCCGGCGCTCTTGCCCTTGCCGGCAGCCGCAACACGCGCGACGGGCTGGAGGTGACGGTGACCCGCGCCGACCCCCGTGCCCCCGCGCAAGGGCGGTTGCGGGCGGTCGATTTCCGCAGCCTTCCCCTCGGCGAGGCCGCCTTCGCTTTCGGAGACGGCGCGACCGAGGCGACGGCGCTGTTCGATCTGCCGATCGAAATTCGCAACGCCGTCGCGCGCGTCGACATCGCCGGGCAGGCATCGGCCGGCGCGGTGACACTTGTCGACGACCGCCAGCGCCGACACCGGGTCGGGCTGATTTCCGGCGCGGGCGCGGATACGGCGAGCCAGCCGTTGCTGTCGCCGACCTTCTATCTCGCCCGCGCGCTCGAACCCTTCGCCGAATTGCGCGAGCCGCGCGGCGCGCTGCCCGATGTCGTCGCGCGCCTGATCGACGAGAACGCGACCGTGATCGCCCTCACGGACATCGGCGTCATCGACCGCCAGACGGCCGCGAAGCTGGAGGCCTTCGTCGAGCGCGGCGGCGTACTGCTGCGCTTCGCCGGCCCGCGCATGGCCAACAGTGACGAGACGCTGGTGCCGGTACGCCTGCGGCAGGGCGAGCGCACCATCGGCGGCGCCCTCTCGTGGGATACGCCGAAGACGCTCGCACCCTTCCCGGAGACAGGCCCGTTCCAGGGGCTCGACGCGCCGCAGGAGATCACCGTGATGCGGCAGGTGCTGGCCGAGCCCGATGCCGATCTCAACCGGCGCACGTGGGCCGCCCTGTCGGACGGCACGCCCATCGTCACCGCCGACCGGCGCGGCGAGGGGCTGATCGTGCTGGTGCATGTGACGGCGGATTCCACGTGGTCGAACCTGCCGTTGTCGGGCACCTTCGTCGAGATGCTGCGCCGTATCATCGCCATGGCCGGCCGCCACGCCGCCGCACAGGACAACACCGCGGCCGATGCGCCGGGCGCCTCCGCGGAAACCGTCTCGCCGCTGCGCGTGCTCGACGGATTCGGCGCTTTCCGCAGCCCGCCCGCGACCGCGCGGCCTGTTCCCCGCAACGGCGCCGTCAGCGCCTCGCGCGATCACCCGGCGGGCTTCTACGGCACCAACGAGGCACCGCTCGCGCTCAACGTCCTGCGCGACGGCGACCGCCTCGCGCCGCTCGATCTCGGCCCGCTCGCCGGTGCCGTCAAACCCCTTTCCTCGCCGCAGAGCTTCGACCTGCGCCTGCCGCTGCTGCTGGCCGCGCTGGTTCTTTTCATGGCAGATACGCTGATCGGCGCCCTGCTCGGCGGCAGGCGGCGCGGACGGCTGACATACGCAGGGGCCGGCTCCGCCCTGCCGGTGCTTCTGCTCGCGGCGGCGCTTCTCGCCCTGCCCGCCGCGCCGTCCCTCGCGCAGGCGCCGCTCTCCGACATCGACCGTCAGGCGGCGCTTCACACGCGCCTCGCCTATGTCCTCACCGGCAACGGGGAGGTGGACGAGACGAGCAGGGCGGGCCTGGCCGGGCTTGGCCAGGAACTCGCGTTCCGCACGTCGTTCGAGCCGGCCGATCCCGTCGGCGTCGATCCGGCGACCGACGAACTGGCCTTCTATCCTCTGATCTACTGGCCCATCGCCGCCGATGCTCCGCCGGCCTCCGAGGCGGCGCTGCGCAAGATCGATGCCTACATGAAGGCAGGCGGCACGGTCATCTTCGACACCCGCGACGCCTGGAGCCAGGGCGCCGGTGGCGGCTCGCCGACGCCCGAGACGGCGCGGTTGCGGCAGATGCTGGCCGGCATCGACGTGCCGGAACTCGAACCTGTGCCGCCCGACCATGTCCTGACCAAGACCTTCTTCCTGATGGACCACTTCCCCGGCCGCTACGCCACCGGACAGACGTGGGTGGAGGCGCTGCCGCCCGCGCCGGAGGGCGAGCCGCGCCCGGTGCGCAGCGGCGACAACGTGTCGCCGATCATCATCACCGCCAACGACCTCGCGGCCGCCTGGGCGCTCGACGACTTCGGCAACCCGCTTTACCCCACTGTCGGTGCCGATCCGGACCAGCGCGAGATGGCGGCGCGCGGCGGCATGAACATGGTCATGTACGTGCTCACCGGTTCCTACAAGGCCGACCAGGTGCACGTGCCGGCACTTCTCGACCGGCTCGGGCAATAGGATGCCGGCATGATCGCGGACGCCTTTCCCACCCTCGGCTTTTCGCCCCTGCTGCCGCCAGCCGTCCTCGCCGGGCTCGCGGTGGCCGCGCTGGCCGTTTGCATCGCCGCCGCCATCCGCCGCGGGCTGTGGAGCGGTCTGCTGCGCGGCGTGGCGATGGCGCTGCTCATCGGCGCGCTCGCCAACCCCGCCCTCGTATCGGAGGAGCGGGAGCCGCTCAACGACATCGTCGTCGCCGTCACCGACCGCAGCGCCTCACAGAAGCTGGGGCCGCGCGAGGCACAGACGACGGCGGTGAGCGAAGCCGTCGCCCGGCAGATCGGCGCCCTGCCCGGCATCGAGCTGCGCCGGATCGAGGTGGCGGAAGGTGAAGGCGGCGACGGCACGCGGCTCTTCGGCGCGCTGTCGCGCGCGCTGGCCGATGTACCGGCGGAGCGTGTCGCGGGCGCGATCCTGATCACTGACGGCGTTGTCCACGACATCCCGGCAAGTGTGAACGCACTCGGCTTCACCGCGCCGTTGCACGCGCTTGTCACCGGCGAGCGGCAGGAACGCGACCGGCGCGTGGCGCTCGTCGACGCGCCGCGCTTCGGCATCGTCGGCCGCAGCCAGACCATCCGCGTGCTCATCGACGAGCGCGGCGGCCCCGGCACGGCGCGCCTGACGGTGCGCCGCGACGGCACCCTGCTCGGCTCCGTGCAGGCCCCGGCCGGGCGGCCGGCGCCGCTCTCCATTCCCATCGAGCACCCCGGTCCCAACGTGCTGGAACTGGAGGTCGAGCCGCTGGACGGCGAACTCACCGCCGCCAACAACCGTGCCGTGCTGACCATCGAGGGCGTGCGCGACAAGCTGCGCGTGCTGCTGGTTTCGGGAGAGCCGCACCCAGGCGAGCGCACCTGGCGCAACCTGCTGAAATCCGACGCGAACGTCGATCTTGTGCATTTCACGATCCTGCGCCCCCCGGAAAAGCAGGACGGCACGCCGATCAACGAGCTGTCGCTGATCGCCTTTCCCACACGGGCGCTGTTTCAGGAACGGATTCAGGACTTCGACCTGATCATCTTCGACCGTTACGCCAATCTCACGGTGCTGCCGCCCATCTATTACGACAACATTGCCGACTACGTGCGGCAGGGCGGCGCGCTGCTGCTTGCCGCCGGCCCCGAGTTTTCGGGCGCGTCGAGCGTGGCGCGGACGTCGCTCGGCGCCATCCTGCCGGCGACGCCGGACGGGCGGATCCATGAGACGGATTTCCGCCCCCATGTCACCGCTACGGGCGGACGCCACCCCGTCACGCGCGACCTGCCGGGCGGCGCCTCCGCCGGCACGCAGGCGAGCTGGGGCACGTGGCTGCGCCAGATCGGCGCGCACGTGCACGGGGGTGAAACGCTGATGGACGGCGCGGACAACCTGCCGCTGCTCATCCTCTCCCGCCACAAGCGCGGGCGCATCGCGCTGCTGCTGTCCGACCACGCCTGGCTATGGGCGCGCGGCTTCCAGGGCGGCGGGCCGCATGTCGATCTGCTGCGCCGCCTCTCTCACTGGCTGATGCGCGAACCGGCGCTGGAGGAAGAGGCGCTACGCGCCACCGCACACGACGGCTTCATTGCCATCGAGCGCCAGACCATGGCGGACGCGCCGGCCCCCGTCACGCTGACCGCACCCGACGGGCAGACGCAGACCGTGACGCTCACGCCCGTCAAGCCCGGCCTCTTTTCCGCCACCGTGGAAAACCGACAGCTCGGCCTTTACCGGCTGACGGACGGCACGCTTTCCGCCTTCGTCAACGCCGGCCCCGACAATCCGCGCGAGCTTACCGATGTGTTCAGCGACACCCAGCGCCTCACGCCGCTGGCGCAGGCCACGGGCGGTTCCGTGCGGCGTGTGGACGGCGCGCCGGCTGTGCCGCGCATCGAACTCGTCCATGCCGGGTCGACCTTCGCCGGCGATAACTGGATCGGCCTGCGTCCCAGCGGTAGCGCCATCGTCCGGGGCGTGCGCGAGTTCCCGCTCGGCATCGGCCTCGCCGGCCTCGCGCTGCTCATCTGGGCGGTGCTCGCGGCGTGGATCATGGAAAGCCGGCGCCGGAAGGCATAGCGCCTTCCGGCCTCACCGGGCGCGGAAATATCTCACGCCGCCGCGGGCAACGCCCGTACCGCGCCCTGCGCCGCCTCGAACGCGCCCTCGCCCAGTTCGCAATAGAGGAAGCGCGCCGGATCGACCGGCCCCGGCAGGATCAACCGGCCAGCCGGCACGACGCGGAAACCGAACCGCCGGTAATACGGCTCGTCTCCGACCAGCACGACGAGGCGATGCCCCGCCTGCTTTGCCGCATCGAGCGACGTCTGCATCAGTGCAGCGCCGATGCCGCGATCCTTGAACGCGGGCTCCACCGTCAACGGCCCGAGCACGAGGGCAGGCGCGTCTCCCGCGCGAACGGGCGTCAGCCGCACGGAGCCGACGATCAGCGTGCCGACGAGGGCGCAATACGACAGGTCCGCCACCGGCGGCGCGCCCTCGCGCAGGCGATAGGCCGTGCGGGCGAAGCGGCCCGGGCCGAAAGCGCGCTCGTGCATGCGCTCGATGGCGTCGTAGTCCGAGGGATATTCGTGGCGAATGGTCAGCACAAGAGAAGTCATGAAAGGGAATCACCGGATTTCGACCACCGGAAACGGCAGCCATGAGGACGACGGACCAGGCATCGCGCCCCACGCCGGCAGACGGGTTCAGGCCGGCGCGGAAAGCCCGATGCACGACGACACGCGCGCCGAGACACGCGCGGCCGCAACACGCATGGATGCGCATCGTCGTCGCCAGGAAATCCGGAACATCGTCATGACCACTACCCTTCCGAAGCGCCATCTATCATCACGAGGGCGCACTGTCCATCTCATCCGTGCGAAGGCTTGACGGGGCGGCGGGGATTGGCGAGACGAAACACGGGATGCTGCCCCCGGAGGTTCCATGCTCATCGCCCATCTTTCAGACGCCCACATCGGCCCGCTGCCGCCCGTGCTGCTGCATGAGCTGTTGAACAAGCGCCTGACGGGATTCATCAACTGGAAGCGCGGGCGTTCGCGCACGCATGACATGCCGCTGCTATCGCGCCTGCTGGCGGATATCGGAAGCCACCGGCCGGACCATATCGCCATGACGGGCGACATCGTCAACATCGGCCTTGCCGGTGAATTCCCTCTCGCGCGGGCGTTTCTGGAGCAATTGGGCGCGCCCGGGCACGTGAGTTTCGTGCCGGGCAATCACGATGCCTATGTACGCGCCGCGCTCGCGCCGATGCGGCACTGGCTGGGGCCGTGGATGACGGGCGACGGCGCGGCGGCGAGCAGGTTTCCCTATGTTCGCCAGCGGGATGGCGTGGCGCTGATCGGCCTCTCCTCGGGCGTGCCGACGCTGCCCTTCCTCGCCAGCGGCACGCTGGGCACGGCGCAGCTCGCCGCTTTCGCGGATATTCTCGCCGACCTCGGCCGCGCCGGCCTGTGCCGGGTCGTGATGGTGCACCATCCGCCCCATCTCGGCGGGGCGAAACCCGGACGCGGCCTCACCGACGCGGCCGAATTCGAAAGAACCGTCGCGCGCGCCGGCGCGGAAATCATCCTCCACGGCCATAACCACAAGACATCTCTCGCGACGATACCTGGCCCCGGCGGATCGGCGGTGCCGATTCTCGGCGCGCCCTCCGTGTCGGCGGTCAGCGGCACCCATGACCACAGGGCCGGCTATCACCTGCTTCACATCGTGCCCGACGGCGCCCGCTCCGCGATCTCGCTGACCACGCGCGGCCACGATCCGCAGACCGGCGCCATCGCCACAATCGGCGAACGGACGATCAGATGAGCGCGCGCAGCCACAAGACGGCGTAAAACCCGGCCGCGCCGGCAAGAACGCCGGCAAGGAACGGGAACAGCCAGCTCCCGCTTTTCTGCCCCGCCCCCTCAGCCGCTTTCGGGGGAGACGCCGGCTTCGGAGGCGGCGGCGCGGAGACAGATGCAGCAGATGGCGCGGCGGGTTTCGCAGCGCCTGCTTCCGGCCCCTTCCCGGCTTTTTCGTTATCTTCAGCCTTGTCCGGCGCGGCCGACGGCGCCTTCGCCGGCGGCTTCGTCGTCACGGGGATGAGGTCCGGTACGGCGCCATGGGGAACGGCCTCACCGTCCGCCTTGCCGTTCGTTTTAGGTTCAAGGACCTCGCGCAGATTAACCACTGGAATGATCAGTTGCGCCTTTCGGCGCGCTCTTGCCGTGTTCTCAACGTCTTCGCTCACGCTCCTCTCCCCCGTTCCCGTCCGACAACAGCCGACGCAACCCGCGCATCACCGGCCGTTCGATCAGGAGATGCACCGCGACCGCCAGCATCATCGCCATTGGCAAGGCGATGGCGACGTAGCCCCACGGTCCGACATCCATGCCCGAAAGGATAAGCCGGGTTGCACGCAATGCAAAGGGATGGAAGAGATAAAGCGCGTAGGAAGCGTCTCCCAGCAGCACGATCAGGCGGCCGAGAAGCGGCGGATGGCGCGGCTCCGGGCCGTATACCGCAGCCATGACCAGCATCGCCGCCGGCACGCCCCACGCGACCGCACGGACGATGTCATCCTGGGTCAGATCGGCCTGCAGCATGCGGATAGCCGCCGAGAACAGCACCACGCGCAGGACGATGCCGGGACGGCCGCCCGCCTCGCGCAACAGGGCGATCCCCATGCCGAACACGAATTCGAACACCAGCGAATCCGCCCAGAACGCCAGCGGCATCGGCAGCGCAACCAGTGTGCCAAGACCCACAAGCGCGGACAGGAACAGCGCGACCGCCAGCACCGCATGCCGGCCGGGCAGGGCGATGGCGAGCGCGAACACGAGATAGAAGGCCATCTCGTAGTTCAGCGTCCAGCCGAGCGACAGCATGGGCTGGGCCACGCCGGCGCTGTTGACATAGGGCCAGAACAGGAAGGAAGCGATGACCTCGGACAAGCCGGGCCTCGGGCTGTTCAACACCGCCGGCAGCGACAGGCTGACAGCCAGAAAGGCCGCGCTCGCCAGCCAGTAGAGCGGCACGATGCGGATGAGGCGGCGTTTCAGGAACGTCATGCCCGCCCCCGGTGCCGCGAACAGACGGCGGGAGGAATGGACGATGATGAAGCCGGAAATGACGAAGAAGATGTCGACGCCCGCCTCCCACGGCAGGGCGCGGCTGGGCGTAAAACCGCCCTGCGGGGCGAAATGCGCGGCGTCGAACTGCGCGTGGTGGAATACCACGAACAGTGCCGCCGCCGCGCGCAACATCTGCACCAGCACGAGCTTCTGCGCAGTGCCTGCCGGCCCGCGCCCCGGTGGTGACATGCGCAGGAGCATCAACCGGTCAGCAGGCGGTCCTCCGCCAGCGCCTCCCCGCGTGCCCGGCGGAACTGGTCGAGTAGGTCCTCGATCGTCAGTCCCGCCCGCTCCGCCCCCGCGACATCGAGGAGGATGCGGCCCTCGTGCAACATCACCGTGCGCGTGCCGATATCGAGCGCATGGCGCATGGAATGCGTGACCATGAGCACCGTAAGCCGGAAGCGGGCGGCGAGATCACGGGTGAGTCCCAGCACGAATTCGGCGTTGCGCGGATCGAGCGCCGCCGTATGTTCGTCAAGCAGCAGCACGCTTGAAGGAGCCAGCGTCGCCATGACGAGCGACAGCGCCTGGCGTTGGCCGCCGGAGAGCGATCCCATGGGCTGGTCGAGGCGATCTTCAAGCTTGAGGTTCAGCTCCTCGATACGCGCGCGGATCTTCGACAGTCGCGACTGGCGCAACGCGGGCAGGAAGGAGCGCCGCTGCCCGCGCGAGGCCGCGAGCGCGAGATTTTCCGCAATCGACAGATTGCCGCAACTGCCGGCGAGCGGGTCCTGAAACACGCGCGCCACATGGCGCGAGCGTGCCTCCGCCGGCAGCCGGGTGACGTCGCTGCCGCCGAGCAGGACGCGGCCGGAGGTCGGCAGCATATCGCCGGCGATGGCGCCAAGCAGCGTCGACTTGCCCGCGCCGTTGGAACCGATGACGGAGACGAAATCCCCCTCTCCGAGCCGCAGCGAAATGCCGCGCAGCGCCTTGCGCTCCAGCGGCGAGCCGGGATTGAAGGTGATGACGAGATCGCGAACCTCGATCATGATGCAGCCCTCGTGCGCACCCTGTGGCGCAGCTTCGGCAGCACCAGCGCCACCAGCACCAGCAGCGCCGTCGCGAGGTTGAGGTCGGACGCCTGCAGGCCGAGGAAATCGATGGAAAGCGCCGTCTGCACCGCGAGCCTGTAGATGACCGCCCCGACCACGCAGCCGACCAGCGCCCAGAAGATGCGCCGGCGCGGAATGAAGGTCTCGCCCACGATAACGGCCGCCAGCCCCACGACAATGGTGCCCACGCCGGAGGTGACGTCCGCGAAGCCGTTCGTCTGCGCAAAAAGCGCCCCAGCAAGGCCGACGAGCCCGTTGGAGAGCATGACGCCGACGATGATCTGCACGCCGGTGCGCACGCCCTGCGCACGGGCCATGCGCGGATTGGCGCCGGTGGCGCGCATCGCAAGCCCGGCCTCCGAACGCAGGAACGCCGCCACCAGCGCCACGGCGGCGAGCACGACGACGGCGAGAAACAGCGGGCGCACGTATTCATCCGCAACCAGCCCGCCGAACGTGCCGCCACTGAGCCACGGCGTCAGCACCGTCGCCTCGGTCAGCAGCGCGATGTTCGGGCGGCCCATGATGCGCAGGTTGACGGAAAAGAGCGCGATCATGGTGAGAATCGACGCCAGCAGATGCAGCACGCCGAAGCGCACCGTCACGAAGGCGGTGACGAACCCGGCAAGCGCCCCGGCGACAACGCCCGCCCCCGTCGCCACCCATGGATCGGCCCCCGCAACGAGCAGCACGGCGGTGACGGCCGCGCCCAGCGGAAACGAGCCGTCGACGGTGAGATCGGGAAAATCGAGCACCCGGAACGACAGATAAACGCCCAAACCGACGAGCGCATAGATCAATCCGAGTTCGATGGCGCCCAACAGGGCGATGCTGCTCATGATTCTGCGAACACCTGCTCAATAAAGGATATCGGCGTGCGAAAGCACGCCGACGCCCTGTTTGTCAATTTTTTCCTCAAGCGCAGGCACCCCCTCTGGAGCACCGGCAGCCCCCTTCAGTCGATCACCTTCACCGCGCGTTTCACGGCCGCCTCAGACAGGGTGACACCGATCTTCCCGGCCACGCCCTTGTTGAGATAGAGGTCCGTGCCCTGCGCAAATTGAACGGGCAGGTCGCTCGGCTTCTCGCCCTTCAGGATGCGCGCCACGAGTTCGCCGGTGCGCTCACCCACCTGGCGATAGTTGAAGCCCACAGAAGCGAACGCGCCGCGCGCCACGCTGTCGGTATCCGCCGCGTAGAGCGGGATCTTCGCCGCAATCAGGGCGCCCGTCACCGCCTCCAGCGCCGAGACGACGGTGTTATCGGTTGGGACGAAGGCAACATCCGCCTTGCCGACGAGCGAGCGCGCCGCGCCCTGCACTTCCGCCGTCTTGGTGGCAGGCGCCTCGACCACCGAAAGACCGATCTTCGCCGCCGCTTCCTTCAGTTCCTTGACCGCGGTGACGGAATTGGGCTCCCCGGGATTGAACAGCACGCCCACGGTCTTCGCGTCCGGCGTCAGTTCCCGAATCAGCGCCACCTGGTCCTCGGTGGGTGCGCGGTCCGACACGCCGGTGACGTTGCCGCCAGGTTTATCGGCGGAGGCCACGAGCTGCGCGCCGACCGGATCGGTCACGGCACTGAACACCACCGGAATGGACTTCGTCGCCGCAGCCAGCGCCTGTGCCGAGGGCGTGGAGATGCCGATGATCACGGCCGGCTTCTCGCCGACGAACTTGCGCGCGATCTGCACCGCCGTCGCCGGTTGGCCTTGCGCGCTCTCGAAAACGACCTTGATCTCCTTGCCCTCGTTGAAGCCGGCTCTGGCCAGCGCCGCGACCGCACCCTCATGCACGGCGTTGAGGGCCGGGTGATCGACGATGGAGGTGATCGCCACCGTCTGCGTCTGCGCGGCTGCGCTGTCCGCACCCCAGACACCACCGGCCAGCAGCAGCGCGAACGCCGCGCCAACAGTCCTTATCATGTCAAACTCCCATCCCTTGTTGCAGGCCTCGTCCGCGGACAGCCGTCTTTGTCAGTCTAGAACATCCGGCGGGAAATTCACGCCTTTCCGGACGGCGAAGGAACACCACCGCCCAGCCGCACGCTCGGCGCGCGCGTGCCGATGATGCCGCCCGGACGCCAGACCATCAGCGCCACCATCGCCGCGCCGAACATCAGCATGCGAAATTGCGCCAGGTCGCGCGAGAACTCCGGAATAGCGATGACCGCGATGGCGGCGATGACGACGCCCGTCTGGCTGCCGAGCCCACCCAGCACGACGATCATCAGCACCAGCGCCGATTCCCAGAAGGTGAAGCTCTCCGGGCTGACGAGGCCCTGACGCGCCGCGAAGAACGTGCCGGCGAAGCCGCCGAACATCGCGCCGATAGCGAAGGCCGACAGCTTGACGCGGGTAACGTTGAGCCCGAGCGAGCGGCAGGCGATCTCGTCCTCGCGCAGCGCTTCCCACGCACGGCCTATGGGCAGCCGCCGCAGCCGCATGGACACGAACGCCGTGATCAGCACCAGCACGAAGATCACGTAATAAAGGAAGATGACACGGTGGATCGGCGCGTAGGCGATGCCGAACAGCTCATGAAAGGGCGTCACGCCATCCTGCGCGCGGTTGGCAAAGGGATGGCCGAAAAACGTAAGACGCGGAATGCCGCCGACGCCGTTGGGGCCGCCGGTCAGCACATCGAAGTTGATCAGCACGACACGGATGATCTCGCCGAAGCCGAGCGTGACGATGGCGAGATAGTCGCCGCGCAGGCGCAGCACCGGAAAGCCGAGCAGGATGCCGAAAAAGGCAGCCATGATCCCCGCGACCGGCAGGCAAAGCCAGAACGACATCCCGTAGATGGTCGACAGCAGTGCGAAGGAATAAGCCCCCACCGCATAGAACGCGACATAACCGAGGTCGAGCAGCCCCGCTAGACCGACGACAATGTTGAGCCCGAGCCCCAGCATGACGTAGATCAGCACCGTCGTCGCCGTGTCGACGATGTAGCGGTCCGCGATCGGCAGGAACGGCAGCGCCAGTGCCACGAGGCCGAGCACGAGCCCCAGATGCGCCGAGGTCACGCCGCTCGGCAGCGCCGTCCGCCGCACCGGCGTGCCAGCGACGCTCTTCTGCCGCCCCAGTGCACTGGCGACATAGGGCCGCGACAGTGCGACCGCAAAACGGCCAAAGAACGTGACGAGCGCGGCGATCGCCACCCAGTCGAAGCGATAGTCGATGGCGACGCCGCCGCCCGTCTGGTTTTCCAGCTCGAACCCCACCAGCGGCAGCGCGAGGCCGACCATGATGATGCCGGCGACGAGCGCCTCGCGCAGCGCTGCAACGAACAGCGACCGGGCTTCCGGATCGTGGGTGTCACGGGCGGCGGCGAGGCTCATGTAATGATCTTCCGGCAGTTGTTCTTGTTATGAAACACATCTGTCATTCTGTAACCACCCGCTCCCGCCTGTCGGGCGGGAGCGGGTTGCATCATGTTGCATCATAAGGTCAGAGCTTCGTCGGCGCGTATTTGCCGTCCCTCCACTCGAACACGACATATTCGGGATCGACCAGATCGCCCTTGGCATCGAAGCGGAAGGTGCCGACGATGGTGTCGAAGCTCTCGGACTTCAGCTTCTCGGCAACCTTCTCCGGGTCCTTGCCTGCGTCGGCGATGGCCTTGGCCAGCGTCTGCGCGGCGGCATAGTAGTAGAAGGCGAAATTGTCCGGCTCGCCGCCCTTCTTCAACTCGGCGTAGGCTTCCTGCGCGCTCGGCTTGTCCTTGGCGTCAGCGGAGAATGTGAACAGCGTGCCCGCGCCGCCCTCGCCCGCGACGGACCAGAATTCGTTGGCAGCGATGCCGTCCGCGCCGATGAAGCGCGTGTCGAGGCCGGCCTGGCGGGCCTGACGGACGATCAGGCCGAGTTCGGTATGGTAGCCGCCGAAGTAGACGACATCGACCTTCTCGTCCTTCAGGCGGCTGACCAGCGCCGAATAGTCGCGCTCGCCGGCGTTGATCGTGCCGACATAGACCGGCTTGATGCCAGCGGCCGCGAGCACCTTGCCGGCCTCGCGCGCCAGGCCCTGGCCGTAAACCTGCTTGTCGTCGACGATGGCGATGCGCTTGTCCTTGAACTTCTCGGCGATGAACTTGCCACCCACGGAGCCCTGCTGGTCGTCGCGGCCGTTGGCGCGGAAGACGAGCGGATGACCGCGCTCGGTGAGATCGGGCGCGGTGGCGGAGGCGGTGAGCATCAGCACGCCTTCGTCGTTATAGACGTCCGAAGCGGCGATGGACGCGCCCGAGCACAGGTGGCCCAGCACGAACTTGATGCCGCGCGACACCACCTGGTTGGCGGCGGAGACCGCGTTCTTGGGGTCGCACTGGTCGTCGGCGATCTGCAGGTCGATCTTCTCGCCGTTGATGCCGCCCTTGGCGTTGATGGCCGCGACAGCGGTTTCCGCGCCGAGCTTCGCCTGCGCGCCGAGCGCCGCGATCTGCCCGCCGGTGGCGGGAATGCCGAGCGCAATGGTCACATCGGCCCGCGCGGCGGTCGCCCCCGCGAGAAGCGCCAGCATGCAGACGCCGGCCAGAGCCTTTTTCGCTGACATTTTCATCATGATTCTCCCGATTCGTGTCTGGACCACGCTAGATTCTGGTTGATGCGAAGGTCGAACCTGCATTCAGACCTTCTCGACGACGGCGCGACCCAAAAGGCCGGTCGGCCGGAAGAGGAGCACGAGCACGAGGATGGCGAACACGGCGACGTCCTTGTATTCGGCCGTCGCATAACCCGCCCAGAATACCTCGATGAGCCCGATCAGCAATCCGCCGAGCATCGCCCCCGGCAGCGAGCCGATACCCCCGAGCACCGCCGCCGTGAACGCCTTCAGCCCGGCGAGAAAGCCGATGAAGAAATCGATCGAGCCATAGTAGACCGTATAGAGCAACCCCGCCACCGCCGCGAGCACCGCGCCCGAGACGAAGGTGAGCGAAATGACGCGGTCGACATTGATGCCGAGCAGTTTCGCCATCTTCTGGTCCTGCTCACAGGCGCGCTGCGCCCGGCCGAAGCTGGTGCGGGCGACGAACAGGCTGAAGGCCGTCATCAGCACCAGCGTCACCGCGATGATGACGATGCGCACGACCGCGATCTCCACGGGCTGGCCGTCCAGCTCGCCGACGACGACGCGGCCGGTGATCATGGGCGCGAGCGACTTCTGCCCGGCGCCCTGCACCAGTTGCACGAAGCTCTGCAGCAGAATCGACATGCCGATGGCGGAGATGAGCGGCGCGAGGCGCATGGCGCCGCGCAGCGGCCGGTAGGCGATCCGCTCCACCACATAACCCCACAGGGCGGTGAACGCCGCCGACAGGACGAGCGTGATCAGAATGGCCACCGGCACGGAGGCGACGCCGAGTTGGGCCAGCAGCAGCAGCACGATGAGGGAAATGAATGCACCGATCATGAACAACTCGCCGTGGGCGAAGTTGATCATGCCGATGATGCCGTAGACCATCGTGTAGCCGATGGCGATCAGGCCGTACACAGCACCAAGCGTCAGCCCGTTGACAAACTGGTCGACAAAATAAGCCAAGACAGCCCCACCCGCTGAATGGCGCCGCCGCGGATCGTTCCGCCCGCCGCCATACATTCCGATTATCGCGCGCACCGGTGGTCCGGCGTCGTGCCTTTTATGCATTCCCCGCACGGATACGACGACGCCGTCGCCCCAGCAAGACTCGTCGACGTCATAAATGACAGAAATACACTGCCGCGTCCACGTCACGCCACCGCTTTTCCCCGACAACGGTGTGAAACAAGATTGCCGCAGTGCAACTTCGCCTTGCGACGAATGCGCCCGAAGGCGAATTCCTCTTGCGGCGAACGGGCGCGTGGGGCACAGATGACTTGCGGCGCTGTCGGCGCGTCGCGGGGTGCCGGCCTGCCCGGAACCTGTCCCGCCGTCCTCGATTTGCGACGAAGGCCTGTCGTCCGGCCCCCCTGTGACATGATGTCGAGGCTTGATGTCCAGACTTGCCGCCGCCCGGAATCAGATGCCAGAGAGCCAATGAAGAAGAAGCTTGAGTATGTTTGGCCGGTCATCGGCCTTATCGCGGTCGTCTTTTCATTCTGGCTTCTGTTCAAGGAACTGAAAGACATCTCGGCCAGCGAGGTGTGGGACAGCGTGGCCAACATCAGCGCGCACCGCTGGATGCTGTGCGTGCTCGCGACCCTTGTCGCCTACGGCGCGCTCGCCTGGTACGACCGGATCGCGCTGCTGCACCTGGGGCGCAAGATTTCGTGGGTCGTGGTGTCGCTGGTCTCGTTCACCACCTATGCGCTGTCCCACAACATCGGAGCCTCCGTGCTCTCGGGCGCGATGGTGCGCTTCCGCGCTTACGGCAGCATGGGGCTGAGCCTTGCCGAGGTCGGCGTGCTCGTCGCGCTGTGCTCGTTCACCTTCGCGCTCGGCACCGTGCTGCTCGGCGGGCTCGTGCTGGTGGGCGAGCCGGAAATCGTGTTGCGCTTCATCGATGCGCCGGTGTGGCTGGCGCGTCTCGTGGGCTTCGGTCTGCTCGCCCTCGTCGCGCTCTATGTGCTCGGCTCGTGGCGCGAGTTCAAGCCGCTGAAGATCGGCAAGTTCGCCGTCTATTATCCGCGCCTGCGCATCACCGTGCGCCAGCTCATGGCCGCGCCGCTGGAACTGATCGGCGCTGCGGCCATCATTCACTTTGCGCTGCCGGATGCCGGAAACCCCGGCTATTTCGTGGTGCTTGGCGTGTTTCTCGCTTCCTTCTCGCTGGCGCTGATCTCGCACGCGCCGGGCGGGCTCGGCGTGCTGGAGTTCGTGTTCCTGAACGCGATGGCCAACGAGCAGCTCTCGCAGTCGGACATTCTCGCCGCACTGCTGGTCTTCCGGCTGCTTTATCTCATCCTGCCGCTTGCGTTCGCGATCATCGTCGTGATCCTTTTCGAGCGATCGCGCCTGTCGCGGACGCTGCACGGCGACGCGGACGCGGACAAGGTCGACAGGGCCGCCTGACGTTTGCGGGAGTTTTCTTCAGGAGCTTTCTCGATGACGACCCAATACGACATCCCCGAATCGGCTGAGAGCGCCTTCCGGCTGGGTTTGCGCGGCCGTTGTCCACGCTGCGGCGAGGGCCATCTCTTCAAGGGCTACCTGAGCCTCGCCCCGCGCTGCGAGGTCTGCGGGCTGGACTATTCCTTCGCCGATCCCGCTGACGGTCCGGCGTTCTTCGCCATGTGGATCGGCAGCATTCCGGCGCTCGCCTTCGGCATCTGGCTGGAGATGACGTTCGGCGCCCCGCTGTGGGTGCACTTCTTCACCACCTTCCCGCTCATCCTGATCGGCTGCCTTGCGGTGCTGCGCCCAGCCAAGGGCTGGCTTGTCTGCTCGCAGTACAGGCACAAGGCAGAAGAGGCGCGCTTCGAAGCCGCACGCAAGGAAACGACCTCTCCCTCCACGGACGGCACCGGCAATCCGGGAACACACTCCGACGCCGGACAATGAGCGTCTGCGTGCTCGCTGCGGAATGTCGTTGCATTGTATATCTCTGTCAGTAAAAAATTTTTACCTCAAGATATAATATTTATCTTGTATACATATAATAATTATTATATATTATATGTATAAATGAATTTATAATGTGAAAATAAAATAAATATTTTCATTATGATTTATTTTTACTTGCGGTAATTCTTTGGCGCGGTTTGACATTGTCGTTAGCTCCCCTAAAATACGCATCGTTTTGAATGTTTTCTTTTCTATTACCTGTTTCAGCCTTTTCAAGGGAGAACATGGGCATGTCGACCCTCGCTGACCCAACGTTTTTGTTTTCCGAATTCGGCCGCAAGCTGGGGCTTCCGGATCTGAAGCTGGACGACAATAACGCCATCCGCCTCACCTTCGACGACATCGTCATCGACGCCCAATACGATCCTGACAAAAGACACCTCATCCTGCTGTCCGTGATCGGCAACCTGCCGGCAGCGGTCGACACGGAGCGTTATGCCAATCTGCTTGAGGTCAATCTCGCCGGGCTTCTCGTCGGCACGGGTGCAATCGGGCTCGACAGGCAGGAAAACCGGTTGATCTATGCCGATCATCTGTCCTTCGAAGGGCTGGAGCAGGCGGCGTTCGAGGAGTTCTTCCGTCAGTCCGTCAACGTCGCGGAAGCCTGGCGGAACCTGATCTCCTCGCGCGAGTTTACCGCCGACGCGAGGCCGGATGCGGTCTCCGCCGGGGAGCAACTCGCGTCCCTGCGTGTGTGATTCGGTGGCCCGGCGAGCGGCGAGCCCGTCCTCAGGCGTCGCTATCCCGGGGCTGCGGTGGCGCGGCATAAAAGTTTCCGCCCGCGCATCCAATTTTTCGCCTTGTGATGTATTCTGCGCTGCAGGTTCAGACCGAGGAGAAAAACATGCGTCCCGTCGATCGGCTCTCTGCCCTGCACGGTCCCGCGCCTGCAGGTTCGCGTGCTGTCTCGGCGTCACCGGCGGCCGCATGGCCTCGGGCGGTCCGCATCGCGTTGCTAGCGGCTTCGCTTGGCGTCGCCTCCCTCACGACAGCGGCAGCGTCAGCGGCAGAGATCAACACGCCAAGGGGCATCGGCCCCGCACTCATGGCCTGCTGGAAGCCACCGCACGGCACCGAAGGGCTTTCCGCCACGGCACGCTTCAGTTTCCGGCGTGACGGCTCGCTCATGGGGCCGCCGCGCATCACTTTCGCCCGGCTCGGCGAAAGCGACAAGCGGGCGCGCGCGTTTCTGAACTCCATTGCGGACGCCTTCAACGCATGCACGCCGCTGCAGTTTACCTCGTCCTTCGGCCGCGCGGTAGCTGGACGGATATTCACCATGCGCTTCGTCCCCTCCGCCCAGCGGGCGTAGGATATCGCTGCGCTTCGCTCAATCGCCGCGCCCACGCCATCTGGCACGAAAGGCGGCGACCGCCTTGGAGAACCATCGCCGCGACGGGGACGGAGTTTCCGTCCCCGTCGCGGCATGTCAGTGCCCCTTCACGTCAGTGCCCCTTCGGCTTGTCCTGCATGCCCTGGTGGCCATCGGCGTCGCGCGCGCCGATGCCGCGTACCGTGAAGGTTACGGGAACGGTCCCGGCATTCCTGAACTCAAGGCTGGCGTCGAACGTCTCGCCTTCGCGCAGCGGGCGCTTCAGGCCGATGAGCATGATGTGATAGCTGCCCGGCTTGAGCGCGACGCTCTGGCCGGCGGGGACGGCAAGGCCGTCCGTGAGCTTGCGCATGTTCATGACGCCGTTGACGACCGCCATCTCGTGAATCTCAACGCGCTCGGCAACGTCGGTCGAGCCGGAGAGGAGCGTATCGTCCTCGTTACCCGTGTTGGTGATGCCCAGATAGCCGCCACCGACGCGGGCGCCCTTGGCGGTCGCGCGCGACCACGGTTGTTCTATCGCGATGCCGGTGTGTTGCTCCGCCTGCTGCTGTGCGCCGTGCGCCGGAGCGGACGACTGGGCGAAAGCGGCAGGAGCGCCCGCCCCCGCGACGGCCAGCGCGGTCGCGAACGACGCCTGTGCCAGAACACGGGCAAGGCGGCGGGCGTGGGTGGCATGGATGAATGCAGTCATGATCTGTCTCCCTGGCGCGGTCGTCGATCCGCGCAATCCACGGTGCGGCGTCGAACCGGATGTCCAGAACCGGATATCCATGCGCGGCTCCAGCCCCGCAGTTCGACGGCGAACGGTCGAAGCGTAACGGCGATTCGGTTGCGTTGCTTCGGATTTGTTACGGAATCCCCGGTCCATTCACATTCGATCGGACCGGGATCTGTGATTCTTCATGTCCGGCGGACGGCGGCGGGTGGGCCGCGCGCTGTCGGCACGACCGCGAACGAAGCCAGCGCCGTCTCGCGCCCGGAGTGCCAGCGGATGACGGAAGCAGCGCGTTCATGGGAAAAGGTAATGAAAGCAGCCGCCGGTGCCCAAGGCTCCGACCCTTGTAACAGGCATGGACCGCAGCACCAGTGCTGCTTGCCGTGTGGCATATCGCCCGGGGGGCGCTTGCCGGGCGAGGCCTCTTCCACGAGCGCGCCCGGATGGCACAGCATGGCGGCGAAAGGCCCGGCGGCAAGCGTGCCGGCGGCTCCGGCCCCCCACGGCAGCCCTGCCGCCAGCGTAACCGTACCGAATGAGACGACGATGAGATGCGCGAATATCGCATAGGCGAGCAGCACCGGCAGCGCCATCCGCGTGGCCCGATTCAGCGAGCGTATACAGGATGTTGCGTCCGGGATGCCAGTCATGTGACGCCTTGCGGGAAACGGGAACGGGCAGCTTGCATGATCGCCGGAACGGCGGCACACCGCGATCTTTTTGGAAAGAGGTGCACCGCAGCATTTGACTTGCGCCCCTTTTGCCCCCACTTATCCCGCCCGTTGCACAAAACTCAAGTGCAATCGTTTTTCAGCCGTCGGGGATGGAATCATGAAGGTCGTTGTCGTCGAATCGCCTGCCAAAGCGAAGACGATCAACAAATATCTCGGCCCGGATTACGAGGTGCTGGCATCGTTCGGCCACATCCGCGACCTGCCGGCCAAGGACGGTTCGGTCGATCCCGATTCCGATTTCGCCATGGTGTGGCAACTTGAGGACCGCGGCGCCAAGCGCGTCGCGGACATCGCGCGCGCTGTGAAGGGCGCCGATAAGCTCATCCTCGCAACCGACCCGGATCGCGAGGGCGAAGCCATCTCGTGGCACGTCATCGAGGCGCTGGCGCAGAAGAAACTGCTGAAGGACCTGCCGATCGAGCGCGTGACCTTCAACGCCATCACGCGCGACGCGGTCGCCGACGCCATGGCGCATCCGCGCCAGATCGACCAGGCACTCGTCGATGCCTATCTGGCACGCCGTGCTCTCGATTATCTGGTGGGCTTCAACCTGTCGCCGGTGCTGTGGCGCAAGCTGCCGGGCGCGCGCTCGGCCGGGCGGGTGCAGTCCGTGGCGCTGCGGCTTGTCTGCGACCGGGAGCGCGAGATCGAGACCTTCGTGGCGCGCGAGTACTGGTCGCTCATCGCGGTTCTGGCGACACGCGAGGGCGCCACGTTCGAGGCGCGCCTCGTCGGCGCGGACGGCAGGAAGATCACCCGCCTCGACATCGGCAAGGGCGAGGAAGCCCAGGCCTTCAAGGATGCGCTGGAAACCGCCGCCTTCACCGTCGCCAATATCGAGGCGAAGCCCGCGCGGCGCCATCCGCAGCCGCCCTTCACCACCTCCACGCTGCAGCAGGAAGCCTCGCGCAAGCTTGGCTTCGCGCCCGCGCGCACCATGCAGCTCGCGCAGCGCCTCTACGAGGGCACGGAGATCGGCGGCGAGACCGTTGGTCTCATCACCTATATGCGAACGGACGGCGTCGACATGGCGCCAGAGGCCGTGAGCGCCACCCGCGCGGTCATCGGCCGCACCTTCGGCGATGCCTACGTGCCGGACGCCCCCCGCAAGTATTCGACCAAGGCCAAGAACGCGCAGGAGGCACACGAGGCCATCCGCCCCACGGACCCCGGCCGCGCGCCCGATGCCGTGGCGCGCTATCTCGACCCCGAGCAGGCAAAGCTCTATGAGCTGATCTGGACGCGCACCCTCGCGAGCCAGATGGAATCGGCCCGGCTGGAGCGCACCACCGCAGACATCACGGCGCAGGTGGGCGCCCGCGTGCTCGACCTGCGCGCCACCGGGCAGGTCGTGGTGTTCGACGGCTTCCTGAGGCTCTATCAGGAAGGGCGCGACGACGACGCGGACGAGGACGGCGGCCGCCTGCCGGCCATGAAGGCGGGCGATTCGCTCGACAAGCGCGAGATTCGCGCCACCCAGCACTTCACGGAGCCGCCGCCGCGCTTCACCGAGGCGAGCCTCGTCAAGCGCATGGAAGAGCTGGGCATCGGCCGCCCGTCCACCTATGCCGCGGTGCTCGCCGTGCTGCGCGACCGCGAATATGTGCGTCTCGACAAAAAGCGCCTCGTGCCGGAGGACAAGGGCCGCATCGTCACAGCGTTTCTGGAGAGCTTCTTCAGCCGCTATGTCGAGTACGACTTCACCGCCGACCTCGAAGAAAAGCTCGACCGCGTGTCGAATCACGAGATCGACTGGAAAGAAGTGCTGCGCGACTTCTGGCGCGATTTCATCGCCGCCATCGAGGGCACGCGCGAACTGCGCATGACGCAAGTTATTGATTCGCTGAATGACGTGCTGGCGCCGCGCATCTTCCCCGCCCGCGCCGACGGCGGCGATCCGCGCGCCTGCCCTGCCTGCAACTCGGGCCGGCTGTCGCTGAAGATCGGCAAGTTCGGCGCCTTCATCGGCTGCTCGAACTATCCCGAATGCCGCTACACGCGCCAGCTTTCGGGCGACGGCGAAGGCGGGGGCGGAGACGGCGGGCCGCGTGTGCTCGGCACCGACCCCGAAACCGGCCTGGAGGTCTCGTTGCGCGATGGGCGCTACGGCCCCTATGTGCAGCTCGGCGGCGACGCGCCGGACGCGCCCGAGGCACCGGAGACGCCTGAGGCAAGCAGCGGCGACGTGCCGAAAAAGGGCCGGAAGACGAAAGCCACGCCGAAAGAAAAGCCCAAGCGTCAGACGCTGCCGCGCGAGTTCGCGCCCGACAACGTCGATCTCGACATCGCGCTCAAGCTGCTGTCGCTGCCGCGCACCGTCGCCACGCATCCGGAGAGCGGCAACCCGATCAAGGCCGGCATCGGCCGTTTCGGCCCCTATGTGCAGCACGACAAGACCTATGCCAGCCTCGGCAAGGACGACAGCGTGCTGGAAATCGGCGCCAACCGCGCCATCGACCTGATCATCGCCAAGGAACAGGGCGGCGGGCGGCGCGGCGGCTCTTCCGATCCCGGCAAGGTGCTGGGCGAGGAGCCGGAGACGGGCAAGACCCTGTCGCTGAAGGCCGGCCGCTACGGCCCCTACGTGACCGATGGCACCACGAACGCCACGCTGCCCAAGGGCGTGGAGGCCGACAGCTACACCCTTGAGGAAGCGGTCGCCCTCATCCGTGCCCGCCGGGTGGCGGGCAAGAAGAAACCGCCCGCGAAGAAGGCCCCGGCCAAGACCGCTGCCGAAAAGGAGCCCGCCGGCAAGGCGGCGGCTAGCAAGACAACAGCCGGAACCGCCAGAAAGACGACCGCCCGGAGGACGGCCGCCAGCAAGACGGCGGCTAACACCGAAAGCGACGCGGAGCCGGATGCGGCCAAGCCGGCCAAGGCCGCGCGCAGCCGCACCGCGAAGAAGGCGACGGCGGGCGAGTGAACGGCCGCCCGCCCCGTCCTTCTGCGCCGACACATCACCCGGCACGCTGAAATCGGGGCACCTTCGCTGTCCGCAGGAGCATCATTACCCGCCGATTACCCGCCTTGTGTCGAAGCGGGACGGCTGCACAGCAGCAGTTGGTCCACACGCTGGCAGTAACGATCCGCCTCCGGAATGTGCGGGCCGTAACGGTCGCGCACGGTCACGCCCAGAATGCGCACCTCGCCCGGCGCCAGGGGCTCCGCGGCCTCCTGCTCGTCGTTGCAGTTGCGCATGTTGTGCCAGCGCGCCACGTACATCGTGTTGACCGGCACGACTGTCTCGGAAGCGACGGTCAGCAACTGGGTGATGCTCTGGTGCTCGGCCGGGATGTCCGCAGTCGGCACGCATTCCCAGCGCGGATAGATCCGGAGAACCGAGGCCTTCGAAACCGCCTCCCGCACGCGCCCGACATCGAAGAGCCACGCCGGCCGATCGTGGCGCAGGCTGGAGGCCAGCGTCGCGCGCGCATCCCGGTTGTCGGCGAACTGGACCACGGCGACCGCGAGCAGCAGCACCGTCCCGAGCACGGCGTTGCCCATTCGCGCCAGCCCCATCACGACCGCGAGGACGAGCAGGTATCCCACGGGCCAGAACATGCGCCCGGACGAGCGGAAATGGTCGAACAGCGATTCGATGAAAGACGGGAAGCCGTTCGTCGCGTAGACGTTCGGGAAGATGCGACCGCCGATCCCGATGGTGCTGGATAGCGAAAAGACCGTCAGGAAGAGCGACACCAGCACCAGGCCGATGTTGGCGCGCAGGTCCCCCACCAGGGCGCTGCGCCGCGCGAGAACGAGCAACACCAGGCCGGCCAGCATGCCAGCGCCGAGATACTGGTATCCCTCCCAAGCCCCCTCCGGCGATGTGTAGAGCATGGGCAGGCCGAAGGGCAGCAGCGATGAACCGGCGGGCCAGAAGGGCGACAGCAGGTTCATGCCGTAGATGCCGTAGCCATGCCCGCCGTGCGCGCCGAGATAGTCGGTGGCCCATGCCGTCGCGACGCTCGCCACAACGGCGAGCACGCTCGCGGGCAGCGAGGTGCGCCAGCGGCTGTCGCCGTTGAAGAAATACGTGAGCGGCACGGCAAACAGGATGACCGCCGTCATCGCCCACAGGTAGGGATGCACGAACAGGATCACGATCTGCACGAGCGCCGCGTACACCCAATGGAGCGCCCGGTTGTCGCGCAGCAGGTGGAAATACGTGCCCAGCACGATCCAGATCAGGAAATGACCGCACAGCGACGCATGAAGAAACCTGCTCCACCATGTCGGCATGCTGATGGCGATCAGGGCGATGCAGGCGGCTGGCAGCAACCGCCGTTCGCCGGCCGCGCGCAGACACCAGACGGCGGCAACGGGCTGCAGGATCCATGCGAGAATGTACCACAGGCCGAAGCCGTGGAAGCCGGGCGGGAGCAGGAACGACAGCAGCTTGAGAGGCACGGCGAGCGCCGGAATCGAATCCGTGAACCCGACATGGACGCCATCGGGAAAGTTGAGGGACGGCACCTCGAACGGGGGCCAGCGCCATGCATCGGCAATAAAATAGCGTTGGCCGACGACGTGTTGCGAGAAATCCTGATGGAACGGATGCTGCGCCACCGCTGCCGGCCAGATGAAATCGGCGGGGAAGACGGCCAGGCTGATATATGACCCGAGTATGAATGCAAAAAGATAGGAAAGAACGGCAGAAAACCTGTCGTCGCCGGAACGCATCGCGCCAGTCTCCAACAAAGCACCGATCCGGCCAGCGATTACTCTGGCAAACGGAAAACTTGCCAGCTGATATCATCCGCCACGCGGAAACTCCAGCCCCATCTCGCGGTAGCGAGCAGGGTCGTCGGCCCAATTCTCGCGGACTTTGACGAACAGGAAGAGATGCACCTTCGCCTCCGCGATCTCGCCGATTTCCACGCGCGCGCGCGAGCCGATGGCCTTGATGGCCTGCCCCTGATGGCCGAGCACGATCTTGCGCTGGCTCTCGCGTTCCACGAAAATCGTCTGCTCGACCCGGATCGAGCCGTCCTTCTGCACCGTCCACTGATCGGTCTCGACCGTGGAGGCATAGGGCAGTTCGTCGTGCAGGCGCTCGAACAGCTTCTCCCGCGTGATTTCGGCCGCGAGCTGGCGCAGCGGCGCGTCGGACATCTGGTCCTCGGGATAGAGCCATGGCCCCGGCTGCACCAGCTCCGCGAGACGCTTGCGCAGGCTCGCCACGCCGTCACCGTTAAGGGCGGCGATCATGAACGTCTCGTCGAAGGGCAGCTTCGCGTTGATTTTTTCCGCCAGCGCCAGAAGCGCCGTGCGTGGCACGAGGTCGATCTTGTTCAGGATCAGGATCTTGCGCCGGCGAACGTCCGGCAGCTTGTCGAGAATGGCCTCGTTTTCCTCGTCCAGCCCACGGCGGGCGTCGATCAGCAGGCACACGGCGTCCGCGTCGCCCGCGCCGCCCCAGGCCGAGGTCACCATGGCGCGGTCGAGCCGGCGCTTCGGGCGGAAGATGCCGGGCGTGTCGACGAAAATGAGCTGCGCATCGCCCTCGATCGTGATCCCGCGCACCAGCGTGCGCGTGGTCTGCACCTTGTGGGAGACGATGGACACCTTGCCACCGACGAGCGCGTTGAGCAGCGTGGACTTGCCGGCGTTCGGCGCGCCGATGAGGGCGATGAAGCCGCAGCGCGTCTGCGGAGCTTCATACGGTTGCGGCTGCTGCGGGTTTTCGTCCGTCATGACTGGCTGATCCGGATTCCTTCGCGCGACAGGAAGCGGGCGGCGGCGTCCTGCTCGGCGGTGCGTTTCGAGGTGCCCTGCCCTTCCGTGGGCGACATGGTATCGACCCGGACAGCGACGCGGAAGCGCGGCGCGTGGTCCGGGCCGCTGCGGTCTGTAATCTCATAGGTGGGCGCGGCGAGCCCCCGGCCCTGCGCCCATTCCTGCAGCGCTGTCTTGGCATCGCGCAGCGGGCGGCGCGGGGCGTGCATGCGCGCCTCGAACGCCCGCTCGACCAGCGCCTGCGCCGCGTCGAAGCCGCCATCGAGAAACACGGCGCCCACGATCGCCTCGCACACATCCGCGATGATGGCGGCGTTGTCGCGCGCGCCCGACGTGATCTCGCCCTCGCCGAGCCGCAGCAGCGGGCCGACCTGCCAGCCGCGCGCCACCTCCGTGCAGCTTTCCTTGCGCACGAGTTCCGCGAGCCGGCGCGACAACTCGCCTTCCTCGGCGTTGGGGAAGGTTGCGTAGAGCATGTTGCTGACCACAAGGCCGAGCACCCGGTCGCCCAGGAATTCGAGCCGCTGGTAGGACTTTATCTTCTGCGTCGGGATCGCGCTGACATGGGTGAGCGCCATATCCAGCAGACCGGCGTCGGCGAAGACATAGCCGAGGCGCTCTTGGAGCGAAGCGAGATCGGGCATCAATGTATCCGGCTGAACAGGCGCTCCCAGCGCACGGCCGTCGGCCAGTTCCACACCTGCCACGCCGGCACGCCGTCAATGGAGAAGAACAGTACCTCGGCGCGGCCGACGAAATTGTCGAACGGCACATAGCCCACGGTGCTCATGTCGCGCGAATCGGCGGAGTTGTCGCGGTTGTCGCCCATCATGAAGTAGTGTCCCTCGGGCACCTTGTAGAGCGGCGTGTTGTCCCACGGGCCGCGGTCGCCATAGCGCTCGATCACGACGTGGCTCACGCCGTTGGGCAGCGTCTCGCGGTACATCGGCACCTCAGGCCCTGTGCCGGGCGTGGTGTCCTCGTCGTCCCGGTAGTTGCCGATGCGCTCACGCTCGACCATCTTGCCGTTGATGAACAACCGCCCATCGATCATCTGCAAGGTATCGCCCGGCAGGCCGATGACACGCTTGATATAGTCGGTGGAATTGTCCTTCGGCAACTTGAATACCGCGACATCGCCGCGCTTCGGCTCCGCGCCCAGGATACGCCCCTCGAACGGCACGATACCGAGCGGGAACGAGAAGCGCGAATAGCCATAGGCATATTTGGACACGAACAGGTAGTCACCCACGAGCAGTGTCGGGATGAGCGATCCGGACGGGATGTTGAAAGGCTGGAACAGCAGGGAGCGCACCACGAGCGCGATCAGCAGCGCCTGCGCGACCACCTTCACTGTATCGAGAAAGCCGCTTTCCTTGCGGATTTCCGCCTTGCTGCGATTCTCGCTCACGCCTGCCGTATCCGCCTTGTCGGGCTTGACGCCACTTCGCTCCATCTTCCGTCCACTCATCAAGCGCCGCCACCCGCCACGCAATCTCCGTGTGTAACCGGTTTTCGGACGGAGGGAAACGGGATTTTTCGGAAGGTCACGCAATCGCAATGTTTTGCAACAGCTGCGCCGGGAAGGGTGAACAGCCGGGCATCCAAAGCAATATGAACAGCGGGCTCTGGCTCAACGATAACGCAAATCGCCTTGGGCCTGCGTGCGCCGCGCCTTGCGCGCCGCCTTGCGATAAAGCTTGTGGGAGGAACGCGGCAACCCCTTGTCGCCGACCGCGCGCAGCAGTTCGCCCAGCGAGGCGTCGCCCGCGCGTTCCGCAGCCTGGTCGACGGGCAGCCATTCGATCTCGCGCTCGCCATATTCGGGCCAGCGGGGCATATCGTCCACCACCCAGAGCGGATAGAGTTCGACATAGCAGCGCGCGCTGCTGCCGTTCTTGAGACGCTTGTCGTAAAGATAGCCGCCCACCGGGCTCTTGCCCGTGATGCCGAGTACGCCGGCTTCCTCCTGCGCCTCGCGCGCGGCCGTCTGCGCGCCGGACAGGCCCTTGATCGGCCAGCCCTTGGGAACGATCCAGCGGCGGGTCTCGCGCGAGGTGACCATCATCACCTCGATCCGGCCGTCATCGCTCATGCGCAACGGCAGCGCCCCGAATTGGCGCCGGCAATTCTTCTTTTTCTTCTCCATCACGGACGGCTTGAGAACATCAGCCATGGCAGATATCGTCTCCGCCAGACCCCGCCCGCTCAAATCCCGACACCATCCCGCGTCAGCTCTCCTTTATCATTCAACTGTCCCAGGCCGCGCGTGCAGCAGGAACGAATGGAAACTATCTTACATTTGTACATTAACATAGACAATAGATTTAGACAATAGATTTAATGGCATTCATGATGCAGCCAGTACGGAATAAAAATGTAGCCGCCGCGCTATCTGTTTGTTAACGCACGATATCGCCTGAAAAGCGGCACGCTTTTTGTATCGCGCCGTCAATCCACATATTTTATCGCGAATCGACCGCCGACGCCGCACACACCCATGCAGTATTCATATAACGGCCAAAGGATGACAGTTTCGTATCGGGGGACGGCACAAAAAGCCGCAGGACAGCCCCTCCGCGCCGGCTTTTCCACAGGCTTTCGTCAGCGCCTCGGCACGCAGCGCTTCAGGCGGGCTGCCGCAACATCCAGCGCAGGACGTCCTCCACCGGCGGCGCGGCTGTGCCGAGCAAGCGCTCCATGCGCGCCGGATCGCCGTACTGGACGGGCGTTTCGTTGGGGCGCACGAGGGCGGAGTCGGTGACGATCCGCGGCCGATGGCCGGTCTGCGCCTCCAGTGCGGCCAGAAGCGCCTCTATGGTGACAGGCCGGCCCGAGCACAGATTGTAGACCGCCTCGACGTCGTCCGCCGTCAGCAGGGCGAAGTAGGCGCGGACGATGTGACGCACGTCCGAAAAGTCGCGTGCGACATTCCGGTTGCCCAGCCGCAATTCGGGAAAGTGGGCGCGGAAGGCGGCGACGAGCTTGGGCACGAGGAAACGCTCCCCCTGCCCGACGCCGGTGTAGTTGAACGGCCGGGCGATCACGACACCGAGACGCTCCCGGTACGGCCGCGCGACGCATTCCATGGCGAGCTTCGAGGCGCCGTAGTGTGTGACCGGCTGCAGCGGCGCATCCTCGGCCAGCCGGCCCGCCTGCGTGCCGTAGACGTGGGAACTCGACGCCAGCACCACCCGGCGCGGCGGCCGCGCCAGCCCGGCCAGCGCATCGAGCAGCGTCACGGTGCCGACCGTGTTGACCGCGTAGACGCGGGCGTCCGTGCTGTCGGGCACGAACGAGATGGCCGCCAGATGCACGACGGCGTCCGGCATCAGCGCCGAGACGCGCTGCGCCACCTCCGCCGGCCGCGTCAGGTCGGCCGCGAGCGGCAGCGCCTCGTGGCCGTGGGCAACGAGCAGCGGCGCGAGATGGCGGGCGGTAAAACCCTCCTCGCCGGTGACGAGCACGCGCATGGGCGCTCTCTCCGATAGAAGAACCACGGATCCCGGCCGAAACGGCCGGTCAGAACGAGCGACCCTGACGGTTGCGTTCGATATCCGCTTTTACCATGATCTCGCACAGCGTCTCCAGCCCGGTCTGCGCGTGCCAGCCGAGTTCGCGTTCGGCCTTGCCGGAATCGCCGAGCAGCAAATCCACTTCCGCCGGGCGGTAGAAACGCGGGTTGACACGCACGCGCACGGCGCCCGTGTGCGCGTCGCGCGCCAGTTCCCGCGCGCCCTCCCCTTCCCACACGAGCGGGAGGCCGATGACGCCATACGCCAGTTCGACGAAACGGCGAACGCTCGACGTGCGCCCGGTCGCCAGCACGAATGTATCGGGGCGCTCATGCCGGAGCATGGCGTGCATGCCGGCGACGTATTCGCGCGCATAGCCCCAGTCGCGCTGCGCGTCGAGCGCGCCAAGCTCCAGCGGCGCCGTTTCGCCGAGTGAGACGCGCGCGACGTGATCGGCGATCTTGCGGGTGACGAACTCCTTGCCGCGCAAGGGCGATTCGTGATTGAAGAGAATGCCTGAAACCGCGAAGATGCCGTAGCTCTCCCGGTAGTTCACCGTCGCCCAGTGCGCCATCAGCTTGGCGAAGGCATAGGGCGAGCGCGGATAGAACGGCGTCGTCTCGGATTGCCGGGGCGTCTGCGCCTTGCCGAACATCTCCGATGTGCTCGCCTGATAGAAGCGCGTATCCGGCTTCACGATGCGCACGGCCTCCAGCAGACGCAGGGCACCGAGGCCGGTCATGTCGGCGGTCGCCAGCGGCTGCTTGAACGAGACGCTGACGAAGCTCTGCGCGGCGAGGTTGTAGATCTCGTCCGGCTGGTGCTCGGCCACGAGGCGGATGGCGCTGGTGGCATCGCCCAGGTCGAAATCGACGAGTTCCAGACTGGCGCGGTCCAGCAGGCCGAGTTCCGCAAGCCGCCAGTGATTCACCGACGACGTGCGCCGCACAGCGCCGACCACGCGATACCCGCGCTCCAGCAGATATTGCGCGAGATAGGCGCCATCCTGTCCGGTCACGCCGGTGATGATCGCGGTCTTGGCGGAAGAGGCAGCGGCCATGGGACTCTCGTGCAGAAGAACGCGCCGCCCGCGACGGTTGGCGCATAATTTTTCAATATATCACGGCATCATGCGTTAGCAGATTTTACCTCCGGACGGCAAACTGTTGATATCCGGCAGCGCATTCTGCAACATCTGTCGCACAATTCCGTCTTGATTTGTTATGCGCCGTGAAAAGCGCAATTTCAAACGCGGCGGCGTGGCGTATCGCGCAAATTCCACGCACAAACCGGCACGGGCCGCGGGTTCGGCGGCAACGTCCCCTTAATCTGCCACAATTAGGATGCCAGAAGAGAAGCTGGAAGCAGCGGCGCGCGTTGTCGCGCGAACAGACATCCCGGTGAGATGACGCAGGGCAACGGTTACGGCAAAGGCAGCGGGTTCCGGCAGGAGCCCCGTTTCGAGGCGGACGGGGATCGCGACGACGCGGCAGCCTCCGGCACGCAGGAATGGCGCCTGTCGGCGCAGGACCGTCTCGTGCGGGCCCCTTCGCCAGCCGGCCAGGGACCGTCGCAACCCGGACCGGACGTGAGCAGCGAGGGGATATCGATGGCGGCAGCGGGACGCGGCAAGGGCGCGAGGAAGGCGGCGGCAAGCGGGCGTCCGCCCGCCCGCAAACGCCGGACGGGGCGTCGTCGCACGCTTGTCGGCACGCTGTTCTCGACGATCGTCGTCCTCGGCCTCTGGGCTGCGATCGCGGTGGGCGGCGTGGTGGCCTATCATTTCGCCCAGCTTCCCCCCATCGATACGCTGACCGTGCCGAAGCGCCCGCCCAACATCGCGGTGCTGGCGGCGGACGGCTCGCTGCTCGCCAATCGCGGCGACATGGGCGGCCGCACGGTGACGCTGAAGGAACTGCCGCCCTATCTGCCGCAGGCCTTCGTCGCCATCGAGGATAGGCGCTTCTACGATCACTGGGGCATCGATCCCCTCGGCATCGCGCGTGCGCTTGTGCGCAACGTGACCGCACGCGGCGTGTCGCAGGGCGGCTCGACGCTGACGCAGCAGCTGGCGAAGAACCTCTTCCTGACGCAGGATCGCACCGTCTCGCGCAAGATTCAGGAAGCGATCCTCTCCGTCTGGCTGGAGCAGAACTTCAGCAAGGACGAGATTCTCGCGCTCTACCTCAACCGCGTCTATTTCGGCGCGGGCGCTTATGGCGTGGAGGCGGCGGCGCTGCGCTACTTCGGCAAGCCCGCCAAGGAGGTGACGCTGGCGGAGGCCGCGATGCTCGCCGGCCTCGTGCAGGCGCCCTCGCGCCTGTCGCCGACGCGCAATCCCCAGGCGGCGCAGGCGCGGGCGCAGCTGGTGCTCACCAACATGGCGGAACTCGGCTTCGTCACCGACAAACAGGCCAAGGGCGCGCTGATGACACCGGCCGAAACCGTCAAGCCACGCGGCACGGGCAATGCCAACTACGCCGCCGATTACGTGATGGATGTGCTCGACGACTTCATCGGCAAGGCGGAAACAGATGTCGTGGTGCGCACCACCATCGACCGCGCCCTGATGAGCGCCGGCGAGAGCGCGCTGACCGATGTCATCGCGAAGAAAGGCGCGGAGGCGCGCGTTTCTCAGGGCGCGCTGGTGGCGATGTCGAACGATGGCGCGATCCGCGCCCTGGTCGGCGGACGCAGCTATGCCGCGAGCCAGTTCAACCGCGCGACCACTGCCCGCCGCCAGCCCGGATCGGCCTTCAAGCCCTTCGTCTACCTGACGGCGCTGGAGCGCGGCATGAACCCGGGCACCGTGCGGCAGGACACGCCGGTGAACATCAACGGCTGGCAGCCGCAGAACTTCTCCCGCCGCTACAGCGGCCCGGTGACGCTGGCCACCGCCCTCGCGCAATCGCTCAACACGGTGGTGGTGAAGCTCGCCGTCGAGGTGGGGCCCAAGACGGTCGCGCAGACGGCGCAGCGCCTCGGCATCACCTCGCCGCTCACCGCGAACGCCACCATCGCGCTCGGCACGTCGGAAGTGAGCCCGCTCGAACTCACCGCCGCCTACGCGGCCTTTGCCAACGGCGGCGTCGGCGTGGTGCCGTGGATCATCCGCGACGTGAAGACCGTTGACGGCAAGCCCGTCTACCAGCGCCAGCCCTACGATCTCGGGCGCGTGTTGAGCGAGGACGATGCGTCGATGATGAACTACATGCTGCATCAGGCCGTCACCTCCGGCTCGGCGCGGCGCGTGGCGATCGATGGCTACGAGATCGCCGCCAAGACGGGCACCACCCAGGAATCGCGCGATGCGTGGCTCATGGGCTACACGAGCGGGCTCGTCACCGGCGTCTGGCTCGGCAACGACGATTACTCGCCGACGAAGAACGTCACCGGCGGCACCCTGCCCGCCGAGGCGTGGCGCACTTTCATGGTGCAGGCGCTGAAGGGCGTGACGCCGGCCCCCCTGCCCGGCAGCCCGTGGGATGCACCGGTCAGCGAGCTGCCGCCGGACGCGCCGCCCCCGCCCGCCGCGTCATTGCAGCCGCCCGTCGACCTGCGCGCACCGGCGCCGCAGGCACAGCCCCGGCCGCAGCGGGAAAAGAACTTCTTCGAACGCCTGTTCGGGGGTTGACACACGATCCGCTGAATCCGCCCAGGCGGACGCTATCTTCCCTTCTTGCCGAGCACGGCGGCCGACGCGCAGGCTTGCAGGCCCGCGCATCGGAGCGGCCGTGCGCGGCGATTTATTTCGGGGCCTATGCTTGAATTTGAGCTTAAGCGTGCTATTATCAAAATCATTTTTGTGCTCAAGTATTTTACTACAATACCCTCGCGGGCTGCAAGAAGAAGATTCCCTACAAGGGTGTCTTATAGCAAAACCGGTCAATATACCCTGCGCTGCGGCAGGGGATAACGTATTGGACTGGATGAAATCATAAAAATACACATGGTTCCGGGACATTCTCACGCGAAGAATGACTGCTTTGCGTGTGTTTGAATAAAAACTTTGCTTGTCATGCGAGAAGAAACGGCCTGATCCGGCGGAGGGGCGGCAATGGCATCGCTTGCGCAATCGCTGGCGGCGTTTCACCAATGGCTCGGCGATGCCATTGCGCCTGAGCCCGTGCATCTTCTGTCCATGCCGGACCTCTCGGCGCCGGCGCGGCTCCCCACGGGGGGCGCGGGCCTGTTGCTATGCAATGTCCAGCCTAAAACCGGGCCGCTCGGGCGCCGGAACATTGCTCTGGTGGAGGTATCGCTTCTCCTCTTCGTTGCCGAGGCCGATTGTCTGAAGGCGGCGGCGCTGGCGGGGGACCTCGCGTTTCTGCTGGAAGAGGGGCGCTGGCGCGACGGCGCCGGCGACAGCCAGGAGGTCGGTCTCGATACGCGCGACGCCGCGCTGGCGATGAGCCGGCAATGCGGCCTGCCGCCGTGTCTCGCCATGCTTCTGCACGTGCCTTTCGCACGGGAGCGGCAGACCGTGGCGGCTCGGCCCGTGCTGGCGCCTCCGCGTGTCGTGAGCGAGGCGCTTGCCGATCTCCACGGCGAGCTTGTCGGCACCACGGCGGCCGGCCGCAGATTGCCGCTCGCCGAGGCCGACATCGCCGTCGTCGGCCAGCAGCAGCAGGTCCGCACCGACCATCGCGGGCGTTTTCATCTGACCGGCCTGCCCGGCGGGCGTGCCATCAAGCTCGTCGTCGGCTTCAAGACCGCGCGGCACGAGGTCATCGTGCCGGCGCATGGCACCATAACCGTGGAAATGCCCATCGACGGGCTCATGCAATAGAGCGACCGCCGCTTTCGGGATCGACCGGGACACTGGAGCGCACCGAACACGACGAGACGGATTTGCGGAGGAGTGATCATGAGCGTGAGTTATTCCTATCCCGGTGTCTACATCGAGGAGAAGGACAGCGGGACGCGGCCGATCCAGGGCGTGACGACCACGACGGCGGCCTTCATCGGGCGCGCGCCCGATCCCGCAGCGTTTCCACTCGAACCCAAACCCGTCAACAGCTTCAGCGCCTTCCGCGCCGCGTTCGGAGACCGGTCGGCAGAGCCCAACCATCTCGCCAACGCCGTTTTCGGTTTTTTCCTCAACGGCGGCACGCGCTGCTACGTGGTCAATCTCGGCGCGCAGGGATCGCTGCAGGCGGCGGTCGACGCGCTGCTGCCCTACGATGAAATAGCCATGGTGGCGGCGCCGGGTTTCAGCGACACTGAATCCGCAGGCATCCTCATCGGCTCCTGCGAGAGGCAGGGCGACCGCTTCGCCATCGTCGACGCGCCGGGGCCGGCGCGGGTCGATCTCGACGCGCTGGTGACCGTCGGCCAGGTCGCGGCGCCCGCCGTGGCAGGGCAGGATGCGGACGAGACCGACGCACCGGCGGCGCCTCGCGCCGGCCTCCGGGCGCCCGCCTCCCCGCGCGGCTTCGGCGCGCTCTATTTTCCGTGGCTTGTGGTGCGCGATTGTCTGGCGACGGATCGCAAGGAACCCGTGCTCATCCCGCCCTCCGGCCATATCGCGGGCATCTACGCGCGCACGGATGTCCAGCGCGGCATATTCAAGGCGCCGGCCAACGAGCCCGTGCGCGGCGCCCTCGGCCTCAGCCAGCACATGACCAATGCCGAACAGGGCAAGCTCAACCTCGCGAGCGTCAACGCCATCCGTTTCTTCACGGATCAGGGAATCGTGGTCTGGGGCGCGCGCACGCTCGCGGCGCCGGCGTCCAACTGGCGTTACGTCCCGGTGCGCCGGCTGCTGATCTTCATCGAGCAATCCATCATCCGCTCCACGAGCTGGGTCGTGTTCGAGCCCAACGACAGACCCCTGTGGAAGTCCATCCGGCGCGACGTCCACGCCTTCCTCGTCAACCTGTGGCGGCGCGGCGCGCTCATGGGCGCGACGGAGGAGCAGGCCTTCTTCGTCAAATGCGACGAGGAAACCAACCCGCAGGAAAACGTCGATCAGGGCATCGTCACCATCGTCATCGGCGTCGCCCCCGTGAAACCGGCGGAGTTCGTCATTTTCGAGATCGGGCAGATGGCGGGCCTGCCGACAGCCCAGGAAGCCTCCGGCGCTGCATGAGCCGCACGCGCCCGTGCGGGCTCTAAAGCCCGATGACACAATTCCGCGAAGGAGCTTAAGACATGGCGAGCGCGCAATCTTCCGGCCCGATCGATCCCTATCGCAATTTCAATTTCCGCCTTGAGATCGGCGGGGTCACCGAAGCCGCCTTTTTCTCGGTTCAGGGCCTCGCCATGCGCATCCATCCCATCCGCTATCGGCCCGGCGGCGACGGGCAGGCGGTGCGCTCCCTGCCCGGCCCGGTGGAATATGCAGAGGTGACGCTGCGCCACGGCCTGACCAAATCCACGGATTTGTGGAACTGGATCAGCGCGATAGCCAAGGGGCGGATCGAGCGGCGCAACGTTTCGATCCTGCTGCTCGAAACCGACGGTGTCACCGAAGCTCTACGCTGGAATCTGCTCAGCGCCTGGCCGTGCGAGTGGCATGGCCCGGCGCTGGACGGCCTCGGCCGCGATATCGCCTTCGCCGAACTCAAACTCGCGTATGACGAGTTGCGGGCCGAGTGAGACGATGACGCCGCCCGCTGCCACACGCCATCTCACCCGTCTGCTGGTCCGGTTTCTCGCCGGCGCGCGGCGGGCTTGGCGCGCGCTCGCCACGGCGATGACGCGCGGAATGGCGGCAAGGACCGAAGCGGCATCCTTGCGCGCGGCGATGGACGACTTGCGCGAGCTTTATCCGGACGCGCCGGACGTATGGCTTGAAGTTGTGGCCCGCAACAGATCCCCGCAACAGGCACCGCGCCAGGAGCGGATGACCACGAAACAGGCGGCCGCCGCTCCGCGCCGGGAGAGCCGCCGCGCGGTTCCGGAGCCCCACGCCACCACGGAAAGGTCGGTGACCGCCCCTCTTTTCGAGACGGCAACGCCTGCACCCGCCGCTTCCGCTGTCGCAGCGCCCACGCAACAGGCTCTCGCGCCCGCCGCCCGACCGGTTTTTTCCGCAGAGCCACGCACGGCCCGCCGCGCGCCGCGTTTCCTGCTGCGGGCGATTACACCGCTCGATGGTGCGGGAAAGGAAATCCCGGCCGCCGGACTGCCCGCCGCACCCGTCCCGCCGCCGGCAGCCTTTGCCGAGCGCCCCGCCTTCGGCACCGCACCACGATCACCAGGCGAGACCGTGGCCGCCAATTTCACGCCTCCGCGAACACCGGCGGATCTTGAAACCGGCATGCGCCGCCCGCCGGCGAACGTAGCCCGTCCGGCGCAGGTGCCGCCCGCACCGGCCACGGCGTTCACGCGAAAGCCCGGCCTCCACAATATCTGGCAGAAGATTTTCGGCCGGGATCGGCAGTCGCCGGGCCCCGATGCGCGGCCGGCCCTCGCGGGCTGGCAGCGGAGGGATAACGGCCCGGCCGCTTCCGTTTCCTCGCGCGCGCCGTTGCCACCCGCCCCGTCCCCCCGGAAGCCCGGGGCCGCCGTCAAGTGGCGCGAGACGTTCGACGCCGATCTCTGGCCCGTCCTGCCGCCTGCCCCGACGCCAGCGCCGGGCGACACCGGGAGTGAGACGCCGGCGCACGATATGCGCCGGCTCATCCGCATCCAGGAGGAAAGCTGATGGAACGCGCGCTTTTCCTCATCGAAGCCACCGGCGAGCGCATTTCCGCCCTGCTCAATCCGGAGCAGTTGACACTCACCCGCGCCAGCGGCCTGCGTCCCCTGACGGCAGGCGCGGGGGCAGTGACGGGGCCGGGCCTCTCCGACACGCCGCTGATCGCCACGGGCGGCGGCGTCACGGAACTCACGCTCGATCTTCTGTTCGATATCGATCTCATCGACGCGCAGGCACTGCGGCAGCCGGGCGGGGATATCGCACGCGCCGAGACGGAGCCTGCGGCGGCAGAGCCGCCATTATCCGGCGCGGCGCTGCCCGGGCTCGATGCGCCGCGCCCCGCCGACGTGCGCCACCTGACGCGGCCGTTCTGGAACCTCGCGGAAAACGCCGCTGCCGACCACCGTGCCGGCGTCGTGCCGCAGGTCCGCTTCATCTGGGGCCGCTCGTGGAACATTCTCGGTGTCGTCACCGATGTCGCCGAGCGGTTCGAGCGTTTCGACGGCGAAGGCCGGCCACGCCGCTCGTTCCTGCGCATGCGCCTGCGCCGCCTGCCGGAAACCCTGACGCCGCCGCGCGCCGTCGGCGGGCCGCAGCTCGAAACAGCCTCGTTCTTCGAGCCGCCGCCGGCAGCCCTGTCGCCCGGCGAGGCTTTCGCCCGGCACATCACCGTCGAAGTCGACGAGAACGGCATACCCAACCCGCGTTTTGACCGGATCGGCACGGAGTACAGCGGCAATCCGGCAGACTGGCGGATCGTCGCCGACCACAACGACATCGCCGATCCGCTGCATCTGGAACCGGGACAGGTCATCGCCCTGCCGCCGGCATCCGGCAATTCGGCCGTGGGAGGGACGGAACGATGACGAACGCCACGACCATCGGCGGCGCGCTTTCCGGCAAGGCCCTGCCGGTCGTCACGCTCGGCGGCGCGCCCCTGCCGCAAGCCGCCGCGCACCAGCTTTCGCGCCTCGTCATCCGCCGCGCGCTCAACGTTCCGGCCCTTGCGGAGCTGACGATCGAGGCGCCGCCGCCGGGCTTCGGCCAACGGTGCGAGGCCGGCCTCGCGCTTGCCGTCGCCACGGCGGACGGCCGGCTGCTGTTCAGGGGCACGATCACCGGTCAGGAGCAGCGGTATCCGGCGGGCGGCGTCAGCCGGCTGCTCGTCCGCGCGCATGACGCGCTGCATGCCCTGCGGCTACGCCGGCGGTTCAGGGTCGTCGAAAACGCGCGGCTGACGGCGTTGTGGGAAGAGGCTGCGGCGGAGCTGGACTTCACCTTTGCCTGCGACGAGGAAACCCCGCCCCGACGTTTCGTGCAGGCGGGCACGAGCGACCTGGCCGCGCTGCTCGCGCTCGGCGGCGAACAGGGCCTCTACGCCACCCTCGACGGCACCTGTCTGCGCCTCGTCTCGCTGGCCGGGTGCGAGGATCCGCGCGCCTACACGTGGGGTAAGAACCTGCTTGAGGCGACGATCGAAAAGAGCGGCGAACAGGCCGCGCGCGCCAGCCGCAGCAGGGGCTGGGACCCCTATTCCGCCACCTCCTTTTCGGCCGAGGCGGCGCTGGCGCGTCAGGACCAGAGCATCGACCTCGACAGCTACGGCCTGCCCGCGCTGGAGCAGGATCAGGGGCTGCTGCACGCCACCAACCGCCCGGCGGGCACCCAGGCTGCACTGGAAGCGCAGGCACAGGCGGCGTTCGACCGCGCCGTGGCGCGCGAAACCGTGCTGCGCGGAACCGTCCTCGCCGACCCCGATCTCGCCCCCGGCCTGCGCTTGCGGCTTGACGGTCTCGACACCAAAACGTCGCCCATCGGGGTCGTCACTGAGGTCGTGCATCATTTCGATGCCGCCACGGGCGCCACGAGCACGTTTTCCACCGCCCTGCCCCACGAACCGGAGCAGCCGCACGCGCCCGTTGTCACGCTGGGGGAGGTGACCGACATTCAGGACCCCGAGGGCGGCGCCCGCTGCAAGGTGAAGCTGCCCGCGCTCGGCGATCTCGAACCCGGCTTCTTCAGCGTGCTCGTGGCCGGCGCGGGCGCCGGCAAGGGCGCGGCCGTCCTGCCCGATGTCGGCGATCAGGTCGTCGTCCTGTTTCCGCAGGGCGATCTCGCGCAGGGCATCATTCTCGGCGGGCTTTACGGCCACACGCGGCTGCCGCGCGGCACCACGACGCAGGACAAGCGCGCGCTCGTGCTGGCGTCCGGCGGCAACCAGCGGCTCGTCCTCGGAGGCCAGCAGACGCTGCTTTCGCTCTCCACCCAACGCGGCGACCTCCTGCAGCTCGGCGCGGCGTCGAAACTCGTCGTCGCCGGCGATCTGACCATCGCGGCCGTCGGCGGCACCTTGACCATTCAGGCCGCCAGGGTGCAGTTCGAACGGAGGACGTCATGACCCTGCTGTGCACGGAGCAGGCGCAATGCCATTGCGTCCATGCCGGAACGGTCACCTTCGATCCGATTCAGGACTGGGTGACGGTCGACGGCATCCCGGTTCTCGTCAAAGGCGACTTCGACGGCCGCTCCGTCGCCCATTGCATCGGCGGTGCGGAGGCGGCGGGCATCAAGCGCTGCCGCGCCATCGCCACCGTCAACGACAGCAAGAGCCATTCGCAATTCGTCGCCATCGAGGGCCTCGGCATCGCGCTCGACAGCGCCAGCGGCGCGACCGACTACATGAACGTCAATCTGTCTCCCTGGCATGTCGCGAGCGCTGGCCAGAACTGGATCGCGATCGTCGAAGGGTGACACGACACCGGAAAACCGAACACGAGGAAGCAGGATATGGCTGGCGGCTGGGCCTTTCTCGGTCTCTCCCGATTGGCGGCGCCCGCCCCCTCAGAAGGGCCGGGCGACCGCAGCCTCGGCCTCGCGGTCTCATCCACGGGCGGCGTGGCGCTCATCGAGGAGAACGAGCACGTGCGGCAATCGATCCTGATCCTGCTCGCCACGCGGCCGGGCGAGCGGGTCATGCGGCCGGACTACGGCTGCCCGCTGCACCGGCTGATGTTCAACCCCAATGACGCGACGACGGCGGGCCTCGCCATTCACTACGTGCGCCAGGCCCTGCTGCGTTTCGAGCCGCGCGCGGAAATCCTTCATCTCGATGCCGGGCCGCGTGCCGGCGCGACGGGAACGGACGATCCGGCGCGCGCCACGTTGTTCGTTCATCTCGACTATCGGGTGCGCGCCACCCGCCACGCCGAACGGCTCGAATTCAGTCTGGATCTGACGGGGGACGCGGCCTGATGCTCACCTATCCGCCACTCGACGACCGCCGGTATGACGATCTCCTGCGCGAGGCGCTCGCCCTCATCGACGAGCGCTGCCCGCAATGGACGGACCGCAATGCCTCCGATCCGGGCATCACGCTCGTTGAGCTTTTCGCCCATCTCACCGACATCATGCTCTACCGGCTGAACCGCCTGCCGGAAAAGGTTCATTACGCGCTGCTCGACCTGCTGGGCGTCGCCCCGCGCGCGCCGGCGCCGGCCACGGTCACGCTCACGTTCCGCCTGTCGCCACAGGCCGTCGATGCAGGCCGCCTCGTCATTCCCCGCGGCACGGCGGTGAGCGACAAGAGCGGCTCGGTTACCTTCCACACGCTCTCGGAAGCGGCGTTTCCGCAACGGCACGCGCCGGACACGGAGGTAACAGTGGAGGTGCGCGCGCTCCATGCCGAGCGGGTTGAGGCGGAGGTGCTCGGCACGGGCACCGGCGCATTCGGACAGGCGCACACCGTCCGGCGCGGCCCCATCCTGCGCCGGCCGGTGGCGGGAGACGACCTGCGGGTCGCCGTCGAACTCGGCCCCGACGACAGCGCGCAGGGCCGAGAGAAAAGCGATCTGGAGAAAGTGCGCATCGACGGCAGAACCTTCGCGCTGTGGCGGGAAGTCGAATCCTTCGCCGGCCTCGCTCCGGACGCGCAGGTCTTCGCCGCGGACAGGCTGCGCGGGACGATCATCTTCATGCCGAGCGCCGCCGCGGCCGGCGCGCTGGCGGACCAGACCCGCCCAAGCCGGGCGGGCCCCGCGAAGGACCGGCAGATCCGGGCCTGGTACCTGCGCGGCGGCGGCGTCAGGGGGAATGTGCTGCCGGGCACCCTGACGGTGATGAAGACGCCTGTTCCGCAGGTGAGCGTCGAAAACCGGGAGCCGGCCTTCGGCGGCGAGGACAAGGAGCCGGTCGCCGATGCGATCGCCCGCGGCAGCGAGGCGGTGCGCGTGCTACGCTCCGCGGTGACGACGCGCGATTTCGAGAACGTCGCCCGCGAGGTGCCGGGCATCGCCCGCGCCAGAGCCTATGCGCAGCGCGATCTGTGGGCCTATGGCAGGCCGGGCGTCGTGCATGTGCTCATCGTGCCGAAGCTCGACGCGGCGGATACGGATGCGGACACGCTCGCCTCGCGCCAGAGCCCCGGCCTTCTCGCCGATGTCGAGACCCTCATCCGCCGCCGCCGGCCGGTGGGCGTCGAGACCCACGTCGAGTGGGCGCGGTGCCGCAAGCTAGACCTCTCCGCGCATCTCGTCGTGTCCGAATTCGAGAACGCCGCCGCCGTGCGTGCGCGGCTGACCGGCGCCCTGCGGGCCCTGCTCGCGCCCGATGGCCAATGGGCGTTCGGCCAGCCGCTGCGCGCCTCGGACATCTATGAGACCCTGACGCGCGAGCCCGGCGTGCGCTATGCCGAGCGCCTGCGGTTCCACACCGGCGACGCGCCGTCCGAAATGATCGTCGACATCCATCGCGACCGCTGTCAGGAGACGACCTGTTTCGCCGCCGGCCGTGCCCTGTTCCGCAGTCTCGACCGTGGCGAAAGCTGGGAAACGGTTCTGGACCCGGCCGCCGGGGAAGCCGCGCGGGAAACCTTTCTCGGCGTGCGCACCGCGCCCTTCCTGCCCGGCAAGGTCGCGGCCTTTTCGCGGCGGGAGGAAGCGGGCCGCGCCACCTACATCCTCTATATCTCCGAGGATGGCGGCGAGAGCTGGCGGGATACGCGGCGCGAGGCGCAGGGCACGCAGGCGCCGCTCCTGCATTTCGTCTTCCCCAACGAAATCCGCGATGTCGCCTGGAGCGAACTCGACGGCATGCCGGTGCTGTTCATCGCCGGGCGCGACATGCTCCAGCGCATCCGCTTTTCCACCGTGACGGCGGCGGAGCCCGTGCCCGTGCGCGGCGCCACGGAGGCGGAGCGACGGGAGGACCAGCGCGGCTTCGAGGCGCTGGCGACAGCGCGCCATCTCTCCGGCCTGCACCTCATCGCCGTGGCGGCGCGGGAAGGGCTGGGCATTTTCATCGCCGTCGGCGGCGGCACGTTCCGCCGCCTGCCGAACACGACCGGGCGGCCGGTCAGCAGCCTCGCCTTCCAGCAGGTTGGCAACGAGACCTTCCTCTGGGCGGGCTTCGCCGCCGCCGGCGGCGAGCCGGGACAGGGCGCCATGCGCATCGGCATCCGCCTCGACGGCAGCGAGGATCCGACCGGCTGGCAGGCGCTCAGCGACGGCTGGACGCATGGCAGCTGCGAAGCCTTCGACTTCTGGGACGATATCGCCATCGCCGGCAGCAACCGGGGCGGCATTCTCTGCTGCCGTCCGGGCCGCGACGCCCGCTGGAGCGATCCCCCCGCGATCTCATGCGGCCTGCCCCCGGTCGACGAGCGCCGCAGTCTGCCGCCGGTGCGCGGCGCCGCCATCGGCCCGTCGGAGACGGACGTGCCGTTCCTGTTCTTCGGCGGCGAGGCGGGCATCTACCGCAGCGCGGATCTCGGCCGCACCTATGCGGAGATCGGCAGCGACGTCTTCGACGACAAGGTGCCCCTGCCCCGGCACTGGCTGTTCCGCCCGGGAGCGATCGAACTCACGATCACCTCCGAATCCGGAGAAAGCCTTTGACCTGCCGGGACAGAAAGCCGGACATGCTGCCGCGTTCCCGGGCGGCTGGACGCGGATTCCGGCCGGGAGCGACAGAATGAAAGCCGGGGCCATCGCCGGCCTGCTGCCGGAAATCTACCGCGACGCCCTTCCGGCAAGTCCCGTGCTGGCCGCGCTGCTCGCCGTGATGGAGGAGATGCACGCGCCGACGGAAGCCGTGCTCGCGGGACTCGACATCTCTTTCGATCCACGTTACGCGCCGGATGCGTTCGTCGCCATGCTGGCGCGCTGGCTGGCGCTCGGCCCCTATCTGGAACACGACGGCGCCGCCCGCGTGCAGACGCGCATCGACCCGGACGCCCTGCGCAAGCTCGTGAGCGTGGCGGCGGAATGCGCCCGGCTGCGCGGCACCAGCGAGGCGCTCGTTACCCTGCTCGAATGCGCGACCGGCGTCAGCGGCTTCACGATCACCGAAAATCCGGTCGATCCACGGACCGGACAGAGGAGCGCCTTTCACATTTGTGTGGGCATACCGGCGGATGCTGCCCACAGGCTGGACCTCGTCGCGCGCATCGTCGCCGGCGAGCGGCCTGCGTGGGTGACCTACGAACTCGACATTTTACCCGCCGGACCGGACGGCACTTGAGGAGAACCGACATGGCAAGCTTTCAGATCAGCGACCCGCCGCCGAACGCGGTCCTCGCCGAGGCCGCGGAGGTCAAGGGCACCTACAACGGACTCGTCGCCTTCACGGTCGAGAATCTGACCGGGCAGAACCTCACGGCGAGCCTCAGCGTCCTGCCGGCCGAGGAGGCCGAACGCGCCCTCTATCGCTTCGAAGGCGCCTCCGTCACCAACCCCACGCTGTATACGGTCGATTTCGGCCCGCGTGAGGTACATACCGTCAAGCTTGCGATCGCCGCGCCCGCCGGCGCCGCGCCGAAGGCATCCTCCTTCCGGCTGCGGGTGGCGCTCGAAAACGGATCCGACACGGATTCCGTGGAAAGCCGCCCCGTCGCCTTCACCGTGCCGGCGCTGCCCGCCGCGCCGCCGCCGGCCAAGAAGCCTTTTCCATGGTGGGCCGTGGCCGTCGCCGCCGTGCTGGTGATCGGCGTCGCCGGCGGCCTCACTTATGCTTTCTGGCCGAAGCCGGAGGTGGAGGAGGAGGAACCGGGCGACCAGACCACGGCCACGCCGGCCATTACCGGGACGTGGATCAACGTGAATGCGAACACGCGCAGCATTCCGCAGATCGTCATCGCCAACGATACGGTGCATGTCTGGGGCAAATGCTCGCCCACCAACTGCGACTGGGGAACGACGCCGCTGCGGCAGACCCGCTGGCGCCGGCCCGGTGGTACTACCTATGTCGCCCGCCCGCTCCCCAACCGTTACAGCGCCTTCTACGATCAGGGGTTTGCAACGCGGACGATGTCGTTCCGCCTCGACACGACGAACGACCAACTGAACGTCACGACCGCCACGGCCTTCAAGGACAACAGCGGACGGCCGGACAGATCGGAGACCGAACAGTTCCGCCGGCAGTGATCCGTCGTGTTTTACAGTATTGAGCGCCAGCGAACCGGAAGCATCTCATGCGCCCTGTCATCATCGGACTGATCCTGCTCGGTATCGTGTTTCTTGTCGCGATGGGTGCCGGCGCGGCGCTGGTGCCCACGGGCAACGGCAGCGCGGACTGGAAAGACCGGATGAACAGCGAGGGGGCGCCGTGGCCGTTCGAGGTGCTCGGCGCCCTGTTCTCGCCGCTCGCGCCCGGCGCCACACCCGTCGCGGCCACGGAAAACCAGTGCGGCGGTGGCGCGCTGTTCGTCGGCAAGTCCGCACAGAAGAACCGGGTTGCCCGCGCCCGGCTCACGGCCGGCAACGGCGCCCGGATCAGCCTCAGCGGCCTCGATCCGCGCGCCGACGGCAAGCCCATGCCGATGGTGCTGTGCCTGCGCCGCGCGGATGCCGCCGTCCCCACCTCGGGCTGCGAAAACCAGAGGCTGACGGACGAGGCGACCTTCGCCATCGGCCCGGGCGGCGGCTGTTTCACCGTCGAGGCTCTCGGCGGCGGCACGCCGCGCGTGACCTGGAATTGACGGGCGCCCCTCACGCCACCGCGCGCACCACGCGAACCAGGGACAGAATGCCGCCGATCAGGAGCGGCAGCATCCAGATCGTCGCCACGATGCTGATGACGAGGGCGGCGAGCGCATCCACGATGGAGACGAGCGGATTGGGCACGAGCCCGTGCAGCAGGCCGAGGATGAAGGCGAAAGCCAGCGTCACGGCCGTGAGCGCGACGAGCTTGCCGTTCTTGACGATGGTCGGCGCCGCGACCACGAGAAAGATGGCGCCGATGATCTGCACCGTCATGAACAGCGAGAGGACAATCCGGCTCGTCCCCGTATCGAATGTGCCCCAGATCACCATGTAGGCGATGGTGCCGAAAGGCACCGCGAGGAACAGGGCCAGCATCACCGACAGCAGCGTGATGGCCTTGACGATGAAATAGAGGCCGAAGAGCAGGCCCACGATGGAGCCCACAAGCGCGACGACCGTCTGAAGCCGGCCACTGACGGCGCCGAGCTGCAGCACCTCGCAAGTCAGGATGGCATAGCTGTAGCAAGGCAGCACGCAGAAGAAGCACAGGGCCGCGAGACCCAGGCCGGGGCCTTTCTCCGCCTCGAAAATGCCGAGCGCACCCGCGCTGCCGCCCGCGACCAGCAGGCTCAGAAACAGGCAGAACAGGCCCAGCAGCAGGAACGGGATCTTGATCATGGGCGTGCACCGTGTTGCTGCATAGATCACTTCGTCTTTTCAGGGAAATGATAACATGACTAAAATTTATGATTTTGATCGAATGCTTATTAACCAGTCAGTTCTATTTGATCAGAACGCGCTCTATACCCTGTCACGGATATGCTTCGTTTCGTTGACAGGCTGGCCCGGCCCATGGAAAACGGGAGAGGTCCCCGCTGTCCGGAGTTCATCGCGTCAACGGCAGGAGCAATAGGCTTCCGATGCCTCGTCGTTCCAGGCGCCGCCGACATAACGGTAGCTCCGGTTCGACCGGAAGCGCGCGCCCTTCCTGTTGAAATTCTCGTACAAGGTGAGCGTGCATCCGTTCGTCACCCTGAACGACGAGAGCTCGTCGTTCCACGACGGTTCATAGTAGACACATCCCCCGCCGGGACCGTGGCTGACCGAAGTGCATACGGTCTCGCCCCTTTTCATGATCATCGCGTCACCGTCATTGAGCCGGTATTGGGCCCCCTGATAGTCCCGATGTTCATAAAGTATGCATGCGGCATAGGCGGAGGAGGATAGCACCGTCACCCCCGCGGTCAGCAATAAAACCTTCCATATTCCGATGGCTTCTTGATGTGAATGCATAGCTCAGTTCCCCCTTATCGATGGGCCATGCCGTGCGATCCGGACTGCGACCGCGGCGTGGCGGTTGCAGGAACGTGCGCCGGCAGACCTCCCTCATGGGCGCCTGCCCGTGAAAGGCGGCTCCCGCGAAGAAGGCTGCTGATACCTGTAGCGTTTACACTCAGTCGATGTGACCGGCCCTGCGGACGGGGCCTGATAGAATGTTAATGCATCGGCGGCCGCCGTGCCAGCGCGATCGGCATCGCGCGCCCTGAACCGCGCCGGAATCGCCCGGAAAATTCGACCGCGACTTCACGATTTCACGTTCATATAACGCGCCTGTACGATACTGCGCCCGAACGGACTTAGGCAGCTCGTTGGGACAGCCCGGCAAACGGCGCGGGAACCGTGCAGTTTCGCCTACCATGCCGGCAAAGGAGAGACCATGATCATTCGTCTGAAAACGCGCTACGGGCATTTCGCAGGCGCTTGCCTTTGTCATGGCGCGGAGGCGCGGCGCGTGGTCTGCACCATGGAGGACGCGCTCTCCCGGCGCGCGGTTCTGAAAGGGGTCACGGCCACGCTGGCAGCGGGGGCGCTCGGGCAGGCGACGCCGCTCGCGGCCGAAGCGCCGGCCACCATCGTGCTCGCCAACGCGCGGATCTTCGACGGCGTTTCCGCCGGGCTGATCGACGGCCGCGACGTCGCCATCGCCGGAGGACGCATCGCGGCGCTCATCCCTCGCGGAGAAGCCGTCGAAGACGCGCAGGTCATCGACTGCGCGGGCAAGGTGATCATGCCCGGCCTCATCGACGCGCACTGGCACAGCTTCATGGCCGCGCTGCCGCAGGCTGTCGCGATGACCGCCGATGCCGCCTACATCCACCTGCTCGCGGTGCAGGAGGCCGGGCGCACGCTGCTGCGCGGGTTCACCAGCGTGCGGGATGTCGGCGGGCCGACCTTCGCGCTCAAGCGGGCCGTCGACGAGGGGCGCTTTCCCGGTCCGCGCATCTTTCCCTCCGGGGCGATGATCTCGCAGACCGCTGGCCACGGCGATTTCCGTTTCCGCAGCCAGATCCCGAGCGCACCGGCGGCGCCCCTCAGCCCGGCGGAAAAGGAAGGGATCGCCATCATCGCCGACGGCGTGCCGGAGGTCCTGAAGCGCGCCCGCGAGCAATTGCTGCTGGGGGCGAGTCAGTTGAAGATCATGGTCGGCGGCGGGGTTTCGTCGCTTTACGATCCGCTGGACTCGATCCAGTTCACCGCGCCCGAGATCAGGGCGGCTGTCGATGCTGCCTCCGACTGGGGCACCTACGTCTGCGCCCACGTCTACACGCCCGAAGGAATCGAACGCGCCCTCGCCTGCGGCGTGAAGAGCATCGAGCACGGCCAGCTTGCCGACGCGCAGACGGCCAAACACATCGCCGATGCAGGCGCCTGGTGGAGCCTCCAGCCCTTTCTGGCGGACGAAGACGCCAACCCCCAGTCAACGCCGGAGCAGCAGGCCCAGCAAAAGGCCATCGCCGAAGGCACGGTCCGCGCTTTCGAACTGGCCCGGCAATACGATGTCAATGTCGCCATCGGCACCGATATCCTGTTCAGCCCGGCAAAGACGGCGACGCAGGGCCGGCAGATCGCCAAGCTTGCGCGCTGGATGTCGAACGTCGACGTGCTGAGGCTGGCCACCAGCCGCAATGCCGCGCTGCTGGCGCTGTCGGGCGCCCGCAACCCCTATCCCGGCAACCTGGGGCTGATCGAGGCCCGCGCCCACGCCGATCTGCTCGTCGTGGATGGCAATCCGCTCGAAGACATCGGCATCATCGGCGATCCGGAACGCCGCATGCAGCTCATCATGAAGGCCGGCATCGTTTACAAGAACACGCTGGCAGCATGAGAGCGCCCGGACACAGCGCCTCAAACGCCCGCAATGAGCTTGAACGCGATCGCCCACATGACAGCGGCGATGATCCCTTCCAGAATCCGCCATGCCGACGGCCTGGCGAAAACCGGCCGGAGCCGCGTTGCGCCATAACCGAGTGAGAAGAAAAAGAGGAACGATCCCGAGATCGCGCCCGCCGCGAAAGAAACCTCGAAGCCGGGGAACTGCGTCGAGATCGTGCCGAGCAGGACGACCGTATCGAGATAGACATGCGGGTTCAGCCAGGTGATGGCGAGGCAGGCCAGCAGGGTTTTCGCAAGGTCGCGTTTCTCCGCCGAGGCGCCGACCGTCAACGCTTCGGTGGAACGCAGGGCGGAGCGCAGGCTTCTGGCGCCGTACCAGATCAGGAAGGCGCCGCCGCCATAGCGCATCGCGGGATCGAACCACGGCAGCCAGCCTGCCACTTTCCCGAAGCCGGATACACCCGCCACGATCAGGATCGCGTCGGACATCGCGCAGGCGAGGCAGACGGCGAAGACATGCTCGTTGCGCAGACCTTGCCGCAACACGAAGGCGTTCTGCGCGCCGATGGCGACGATCAGGCTCAGACCCATCGTCATGCCTGCGAAAAAAACCGAAAGATTCATTGCTACAGGACCATCCCCGCCGATTCACGGGACTTGTGGTAGCTGCGATCCTGTGATCAGCATACTTAAATCGAGTAACCCGGATTAAGCAGAGCTAATCCATGATCGACTATCCCGCCGCGAATGCCGTCGCGATGGTTGTGCAGACAGGCAGCTTCGAGAAGGCCGCCAGAGCCCTGAACGTGACGCCCTCGGCCGTCTCCCAGCGCGTGAAGCAGCTTGAGGAGCGGCTCGGCACGGTACTGATCGAAAGAGGCACGCCATGCGTCGCAACCGAAAAGGGCGCATGGCTCTGCCGGCATATGGAGCATGTGGGGATGCTCGAACAGGAGCTGACCGGGCATCTGCCGGGGCTGGCCGATCCGGCCGCGCCCATGCAGAGGGTCACGCTCAACGTCGCGGCCAATGCAGACAGCCTTGGAACATGGTTCCTTACGGCCATATCCGCCTTCACGCGCAACTCCGCCTACCTGTTGAACGTCGCGGTCGACGATCAGGACCATACGGCGGAATGGCTGCAGCGCGGCCGCGTTCTGGCGGCCGTCACCTCCCTCGCGAAGCCGGTTCAGGGATGCCGCGTCACCCCTCTGGGTGCGCTCCGTTACCACGCGACGGCCAGCCCCGACTATGTCGAACGCCACTTCCCGTCCGGCGTGACGCCTGAGGCCATCGCCCGGGCGCCAGGCCTCACCTTCAATCAGAAGGACCGGCTTCAGCTCGCATGGATACGCCAGGCGCTGGGCCGGAGCGTCACCTATCCGACCCACTGGTTGCCTTCGACGCAAAGCTTCGTCGATGCCGGTCTGGCGGGCATGGGGTGGGGCCTGAACCCCGCCCTGCTGGTGAGAGAGCATCTGGCGTCAGGCCGGCTGGTGGAGCTGATTCCCGGCACCGCGCTGGACATCCCGCTGTTCTGGCAAGTCAGCCGCCTTGCCGCCGACCGGCTTTCCGATCTGACGCGGGAAGTCGTCGCGACGGCGAAGCGTGAGCTGGCGCCGCGCCCGGTCATCGCGTGATGCCGGCCGGCAGGCGCGCGAGTGTTTCGGCGACCTGCTGCTTCGCTGCATCGGGAAGTGGCAGGATCGGCCGCGGCGGTTCCACGTGGCAAATGTCGAGCAGGTCGGCAAGCGCATAGACGACGCGCAGGCTGGAGAATTGCCTGAACAGATTCCAGAGCGGCGCGAGCGCTGCGTCAAGCCGGCGCGCTTCGGCGGCGTCACCGTGCTGGGCAGCTGTGACGATGCCGAGACAGACCTCCGGAAACAGGCCGGCGAGCACGCTATACCACGTGTCGGCACCCGCGATCATCGTCTCGGTCGCCATCCAGTCGCCGCTGCAGCCGATGGAAAAGGCGGCCGGGACGATGCCGCGCTGCCCGGCCAGATGGCGCGCCGTTTCATCGGGCTCCCAGCCGGGGTTCTTGATCGCGACGATGCCGGGCACTGCGGCAAGGCGCGCGACCAGCTCCGGCGTGAACCGGAAGCGAGTGGTTCCGGGGTTGTCGTAGATGACGATCGGCAGGCCACTCTCCCGCGCCACGGTGGAGAAATGCACGAACACCTCCTCGTCGGCGAGCGGCGTGTAGGAGACGGCCGACAGCAACCCCGCGGCTGCGCCGATGGCCCTCGCATCCTGCGCGAGCCCCACCGCTTCGTCGGTCCTGAGCGCACCGATGCCGACGACGACAGGCGTGCGGCTACCGATTTCGTCCAGCGCGGCTTCCACCGCCCGGCGCCGCTCGTCACGGGTCAGGTACATGTAGACGCCCGTGCTGCCGAGCAGGCCGATGGAGTCGACCTGTGCGTCCGAAAGCCGGGCAACCAGCCTGCGCAGCGCCGCGATATCGACACGACCGGCGTGGTCGGCGGGCGTGATCGGAAAGGCGCATAGTCCGTTTGGAAAAGTCATGGCGTTCCTGTCAATCGGTTCGCGGCCTGTGATGACGACCCGGGAGCGGGACGCCCGTCTCTTCCAAGGCTACCCTGAAACCGGTTCACGGAGAACATCCAGCCCGCAGTGATACAAGCGATCGGGCCGGGAAAGGCCGACAGGCTGCGATAGTCACGGCAAAGAACAAGTGAATAAAATTCCTATATATCATGCACTCTCATATAAATTCTTGTTTTCACACGTCGGGCACGCGGCAAACGCCATGGGTTTGCCCGGACCACATGGGTTGCCCGCACCGTTTCCCATCCTTGGCAGCGTGGAAAACCATGACAACGATCAATGCTCTCCTCCGGCGATCGTCGGATGATGTTGCTATCGTTGATCGCCGCATGGCGGATGGCGAACAGGACGGCGGATAGAAGCCGGACGCCGAATTCGCGGCGCCGGTCCCGCCGCTCTACGGCGCCCACAGTGGCAGGCGCTCTCTTGGTGACCGCCCCGAACCGTGAAACCTGCTCCCGACGCCGCTCGGGATCGACAAGTCTTCGCGGCAGGTGTGGCCGTGAAGCCGCGTATGGAGGCAGCAATAGCCCCCGGCTGTTGCTGGAGTCCTTCATCCAAAAAACGCACGAGGCTCGAACGCGACGATTCCATTGGGAAAATCAGCCTCGACAGTCGCACTCACCGGTTTTCGACAACGATACGGAACGAGCGATATGAACGATACTCCGGAAACAACAGAAACAGCAGAGTCACAGAGGTTCCGTTTCCCTACCGCTTTCACGATCCTCTTCGGGCTGATCATTCTGGTCGCGGCGCTGACGTGGATCATCCCGGCCGGGCAATACAACCGCGTCCTCAATCCCGCGCTCAACCGCGAAGTACCCGTCGCGGGAACCTACGCGGAGACGGAGGCGAACCCGCAGGGCCTCTTTGACGTCATCATGGCGCCCATCGGCGGGCTCTACAATCCCGCCACCAATCAGGCCAACGCCGTTGATGTGGCGGTCTTCGTGCTCATCCTCGGCGGCTTCATCGGCGTCGTCACCGCGACGGGGGCGATCAATTCCGGCATCGGCAGCGCCATGATCGCGCTCAAGGGGCGCGAGAAATGGCTGATCCCCGTCCTGATGGGGCTCTTCGCCTTCGGCGGCACGACCTACGGCATGGCCGAAGAGACGCTCGCCTTCTACATGCTGCTGATCCCGATCATGATCGCGGCCCGTTTCGACGCCATAACGGCGGTGGCGGTCATCCTGCTCGGCGCGGGTGTCGGCGTGCTGGGCTCGACGGTGAATGCCTTCGCCACCGTCATCGCGTCGGACGCCGCCGGCATTCCCTTCACCCAGGGCATCGTGCTGCGTTTCGTCATCCTCGGCCTGTGCTGGCTGGCCTGCGTGGTCTACGTGATGCGCTACGCGGCGCGCGTGCAGCGCGATCCCTCGAAGTCGCTGGTCTATGACATGAAGGCCTCGAACGAGGAATTCTTCCTCAGCGCGCACCGGGGCGAGCGGACCGACTTCACCGGCATGCACAAGCTCGTGCTGGCGATTTTCGGCATCACCTTCGTGGTCATGATCTGGGGTGTGCTGAAGGGCGGCTGGTGGATGGGCGAGATGAGCGGCCTGTTCCTCGCCTCGGCGATCCTGATCGGGCTGATCACCCGCCCCGGCGAGCAGAGCTTCGTCGAGTCCTTCGTCAATGGCTCGCGGGATTTGCTCGGCGTCGCGCTCATCATCGGCCTCGCCCGCGGCATCGTCGTCGTCATGGATGCCGGCAAGATCACGGACACCATCCTGCATTGGGCGGAACTCTCGGTCGCCGGCCTCGGCAAGGTCGCCTTCATCAACGTCATGTACTGGCTGCAGGTGCTGATGTCGTTCTTCGTGCCGTCCTCGTCCGGCCTCGCGGTGCTGTCGATGCCGATCATGGCGCCCGTGGCGGATTTCGCCGGCGTGGGGCGCGAGCTGGTGGTGACGGCCTACCAGTCGGCCAACGGCCTCGTGAACCTCATCAACCCCACCTTCGCGGTAGTGATGGGCGCGCTCGCCATCGGCCGCGTCCCCTACGAACGCTGGCTACGCTTCATGTGGCCGCTGCTGCTCATCCTCACCGTCATCATCACGGCATGCCTCAGCATCGCCGTCCTGCTCGCCTGAAGGAGAATGCCATGACCATCACTTACGGCGTCCACTCGGAAGTCGGCAAGCTGCGCCGGGTCCTCGTCCACAGGCCCGGAAACGCCCTTGCCCGGCTCACGCCCACGAACTGCCACGAGCTGCTTTTCGACGATGTCATCTGGGTCAAGCAGGCCCGCGTCGAGCATCTCACCTTCGTCGATGCCATGCGCCACCGGGGCGTGGAAGTCGTGTTCCTGCGCGAGCTGCTGGTGGAGACGCTGCAGGACCCGGAAGCACGCCGATGGCTGCTCGACCGGCGGGTGAACGAGGACACCGTCGGCGTCGGCCTCGCGGACGACCTGAAGGCCTATCTCACCGCGCTCGATGCCGACGCGCTCTCGCTGATCCTCATGGGCGGCATGAACCGCGCGGAACTGCCCGTCGACGCCCGGGGCCTGCTCGCGCCCACCCTGCGGCCGGAGGACTTCGTTCTGCCGCCGCTGCCCAACCATCTCTTCACCCGCGACACCACGTGCTGGATATACGGCGGCGTGACGCTCAACCCGATGCACTGGAACGCGCGCAAGCTCGAAACCATCAATGTCGCCGCCGTCTACCGCTTCCATCCGGATTTCCGCGACGCGGGCTTCCCGATCTGGTGGGGCGATCCGGACAACGACCACGGTCTCGCGACGCTTGAGGGGGGCGACGTGATGCCGGTCGGTAACGGCGTCGTCCTGGTCGGCATGGGCGAGCGCAGCACGCCGCAGGCCGTCAGCCAGCTCGCGCGGGCGCTGTTCGCGCAGGGCGGCGCGGAGCGCGTCATCGCCTGCAAGCTGCCGGTGGAACGCTCCTCCATGCACCTCGACACGGTCTTCAGCTTCTGCGACCGCGATCTCGTGACGGTTTTCGCCGAGGTCGCCGCGAAGATCGAGCCCTATTCCATTCGCCCCGGCGAGAAGGAATGGCAGATCGATGTGCGCAAGGAGGAGCGGCCGCTGACCGAGGTAGCGGCCGAGGCGCTGGGCCTGAAGGCGCTGCGCGTGGTCGAGACCGGCGGCGACACCTATGTCGCCGAGCGCGAGCAATGGGACGACGGCAATAACGTGCTGGCGATCGAGCCGGGAGTCGTCATCGCCTACGACCGCAACACCTATACGAACACGCAGCTTCGCAAGGCCGGCATCGAGGTCATCACCGTGCCTGGCTCGGAACTGGGCCGCGGCCGGGGCGGCGGCCATTGCATGACGTGCCCGCTGATCCGCGACCCTGTGTAGGGCATGGAGACTTTTGGGTGACGCTGGCCTGCAAACGGCGGATTTCGGCGCTTCCGGCACTGATCGACATCTAGTCCGTTCCGCTCCGGTTATCGAAACCCGTCATTTTCGGCCAGGCCTAACCCGTATCTCGACACACCCAGAACCCTCTTTGCTTGAAAACGCCTTGGGAGATGTAAGATGCCCGTCAATCTGAAAGGCCGCAGCTTCCTCAAGCTGCTCGACTTCACGCCCGACGAAATCCGCTTCCTGTTGCGGCTCGCGGCCTCGCTCAAGCAGGCCAAATACGGCGGCTACGAGCAGCAGCAGCTCAAAGGCAAGAACATCGCGTTGATCTTCGAGAAGGACTCGACGCGCACCCGCACCGGTTTCGAGATCGCCGCCTACGATCAGGGCGCGCACGTTACCTATCTGGGCCCCTCCGGCACCCAGATCGGGAAGAAGGAGTCGATGAAGGACACGGCCCGCGTGCTGGGCCGCCTTTACGACGCGATCGAGTATCGCGGGTTCGGGCAGGAGCAGGCCGAGACACTCGCCGCCTATTCCGGCGTGCCGGTCTACAACGGCCTCACGGACGAATTCCACCCGACCCAGATCCTCGCCGATTTCCTGACCATGCGCGAGTTCACGCGCAAACACCTGTCGCAGACGGCTTTCTGCTTCCTGGGCGATGCCGGCAACAACATGGGCAATTCGCTGCTCACCGGCGCGGCGCTGATCGGCATGGATGTCCGCCTCGCTGCGCCGAAAGCGTGCTGGCCGGATGAGGAACTCGTCAAGCAGTGCCGGATGATCGCCCGGACCACGGGCGCGACGATCACCATTACCGAGGATCCGGTGGAAGCCGCCAAGGGCAGCGACTTCGTCTACACCGACGTCTGGGTGTCGATGGGCGAGCCGGATTCCGTCTGGGCGGAGCGCATCAAGCTGCTGACGCCTTACCGGGTCACCGCCGAGGTCATGGCCGCGACGGGCAACCCCCATGCCAAGTTCATGCACTGCCTGCCGTCCTTCCACAACCGCGAGACGGAGATCGGCGAGAAGATATTCCAGCAATACGGCATCGAAAGCATGGAGGTGGCGGAGGAGGTGTTCGAGTCCAAGGCCTCCGTGGTCTTCGATCAGGCGGAGAACCGCATGCACACCATCAAGGCCGTGCTCGTTTCCACGCTGGGGTCGTGAGATGCGCGTCGTCGTCGCCCTTGGAGGGAACGCGCTGCTGAGACGCGGCGAGCCGATGACGGCGGAGGTGCAGCGCGCCAATGTCCGCAAGGCCGCGGCCGCGCTGGCGGACCTCGCGCGCGATCACACCGTCGTCGTGGCCCACGGCAACGGGCCGCAAGTCGGCCTGCTCGCCCTGCAGGCGGCTGCATACAAGGACGTAGCGCCCTACCCCCTTGACATCCTCGGCGCCGAGAGCGTGGGCATGATCGGCTATCTGGTCGAGCAGGAGCTGGCCAACGCGCTGCCCGCTGACACCAGGCTCGCCACGTTGCTGACCCAGATCGAGGTGGAGCGGGACGATCCCGCCTTTGCGCGGCCGCAGAAGCCGATCGGTCCCGTCTACGACGATGCGGAAGCCGCGCGGGCGCGTTCCGCGCATGGCTGGCCGATGGTGGAGGAGGTGAAGGGGCGCTGGCGGCGCGTGGTACCCTCCCCCTTGCCGAAGCGCATCACGCAGATCGGCGCGATACGCCTGCTGGTCGACGCGGGCGTCATCGTCGTCTGCGCGGGCGGCGGCGGCATTCCCGTCATCCGCAACCAGGACGGCGAACTCGAAGGCATCGAGGCCGTCATCGACAAGGACCGCGCCGCCGGCCTGCTCGCCGGCCAGCTCGACGCCGACGCATTCCTGATGCTGACCGACGTCGAGGCCGTCTATGAGGGCTGGGGTACGCCCGGCCAGCGCGCGATCCGCGAGGCGACGCCCGCGATGCTTTCCGCACTTTCCTTCCAGGCCGGCTCGATGGGGCCGAAGGTCGAGGCCGCATGCGCCTTCGCCGCCACCGGCGGGCGCGTGGCGGGGATCGGCCGGCTGGAAGACGCGCGCGCGATACTTGAGGGCGAAGCCGGAACGCGCGTCCGGAAGATGGAGCCGTAGCGCGCCGCCCGGCGGATCGGCCGGACGAGGCGTTCGGCAAGGATTATGGCAAGGGTTATGGCAAGGGTTATGGCAAGGGTTATGGCAAGGGTTATGGCAAGGGTTATGGCAAGGGTTATGGCAAGGGTTATGGCGATGGCGCGGACTCAGGTTCCGGCATCGAGACGCTGGATGAGGTCGAGCATCACAGGCGCTCCCGGCAAAGGCAGGGTGGCGCTGACCTCGGGAATGAGAAGCTCGGCGAGCCCGGGCGGGGCCGAGGCGGTCTGCTCGCCGAGGGGGCCACGGAAACCGTGGTTCGTCCAGGCGATGGCCTGAAGCTCGGGCGTGAGCAGCGCGTCTATCAGCGCCGTCGCCTCACCGGTGAGGGCGAGCAGCGGATGCGCGGAATAGACGGTCGGGCGCGGGTAGATGAGGAGCGGTCTTGCCCCCTTGCCCGCCTGGATGCGCTCCCACCGCGTCCGGTCGGCCTGCGCCCATTCCACGAGCTGGTTCTCGTAGCCCACGATCATCGGTTCGCTGCCGGGACCGCCGGCGATGTACTGGTCGAAGAGCTTTCCCGAACTCGGCGACTTGAAGCCCATCTGCTCGAAGACGGTCCTGACGGTTGCGAAATGCTTGTCGAGATCGCCTGCGTCGGGCACCGAGCCCGTCAGCGCACTGAGCATGAGGCCCGCGAACATGAAGCCCGAGTTCGACCGGTTCGGATCCGTCGAGGAAATGCGGATCGCGCCATAGAGGGACGGCACGCCGACATCCTGCCAGCGGGCGCGGGAGGCGATGGCCCCGATCAGCCGGCCCGTGTCGACCTCGTAATGCCCGTCCGCCGTGCGCGTGACGAGCCCCGCGCCGACGAGGCCCTCGACAACGCCGCTCCAGGAATAGATCACGATCGGCGTGTTGAGGATCGTCTGGTCCCTCACGATGGACAGGCCGCTCATCTTCGCCATTTCCGTCATCACCGACGACGACGGCCACAGGAAATCCGGCCGCTGGTCGATGAGGGAGCGCTGCCGCACCATCTCGACCGAGCCGGCGATGGTGCTGTGCAGAACGATGCCGTGCCGCCTGAGCAGATCGACGACCTGCGGGTTGGCGAGATACGGCTGCTTCTCGCCGCCGACGAAGCCCCTGAGTTCGGTGGCGTTGCCCGTGAGTCCGCGCAGGAGCGGGTTGTCCCGCAGCGCCACATAGGCGCCGGTTCCGACGATTCCGGCGCCGATCAGGGCGCCCCCGAGAGCGCGACGCGATAGTGTCATTCCTTGATGTCCTGCTTGAGTGAGGCATCTATCAGGCGAAGCTGCACGTCCAGCGTCGACAGCTCGCTTTCCACGAGCGTGCCCGCGTACTGGTCGAAGACCCTGTCAAGCCTGTCCACGACGCCCGACAGTTCGTTCAGCCGGTCGGGGTCCGGCCGCTCCTGCCCGTGGACCATGAGGTATCCCTCCGCGATGCGCACGGTCTGCGGCAGATAGTAGCTGACGAAGCGCCCCACGGACGGCGCCTTCCCCGGGCTTTTCTCGATCAGCGACAGGATCCGCGCACCCGTTTCGGCGAGATGGGAGAGCCGCGCCCTCATGTCGTTGCCGGGCATGTCCCGCGCCAGCACGCGCAGCCTGCGCACATGCGCGTCCCCCTCCTTGATCAGGTCGGCGGCGAATTCGAGCTGCCCCTTGCTCACGCCCTTGAAGGACAGGCCCTCGAACAGCCGCCTCGGCGAAAGCAGCAGCGAGACGCCGAGGAAGAGCAGCGCGGCTATGACCGACGACACGATCAGCGGCACGCCCGCGGCGAGCGTGAGAACGGGCACGCTCAGTGCGCCGACGATGCCTCCCGCGACCCATCGCCAGTCGTTCGGGGAAGGTGCGGCCATCAATTATACCCCCGCATCGACCGGAAGGCGTCGATCAGGTCTCGCCGCCCGTCGAAGACGCGGCCGCCGGTCTCGTCGGCGAGTTCCTTGAGCTGCTGCTCGTTCGCGTCGGCGAAGGTGATCCCGAACACCGGCGGCTTCGTGCTGGCGTCCCACGCCCGCCGGAAGGCCTGGGCACCGCCCTGGCTTTTCCCGTCGGACATGATCACGATGGCCGGCAGGTATTCCTCGTTCCTGTTGAGGTCGTCGATGCGCTGCAACGCCCGGGTGGCGCAGGCGTAGATGTCCGTTCCGCCACCCGCGACCTGCGTGTTGACGGCGGTGAGCATGGCGCCCTGCTCGGCCTCCGCGCCCGTCGACTGGTATTCGGCGCGCGGCGAGCCGTCGAACGGAATGATGACGATGCGGTCCTGCGGCGACCACTGCACGAGATGCCGTTTCGTCTGCTCCGGCGTCAGCAGGAAGCTCATGGCCTCGCGCAGTTGCTGCTCCCCGTCGCCCTGCATCGAGCCCGAGTAGTCGAGGCACATGACCGTGATCGACGGCCGGCGCAACGCGCCCTGGTAAAGGTCGAGCGCCTGCCTGATGACGCCGGGCTCGGGCATCCGGATCGTCGAGATCAGCTTTTCCGGATTGAAGTTCCACTCCGGCTCCGCCCGCGGCGTGGCGGTGGAGGCTGAGCCGAACGGAAGCCTGCGCCCCGATTCCGCGATGCGTTTCTGAACTTCCGGCGAGGTCAGGTGCGCCTGGAGCTTCAGGAAGAACGCCTCCGTCTCCTGCCCCCCCTTCCGGTCGACGAAGCCTAGCGGCGAGTCCGCAACGGCGACGCCTTCCGTCGGGTAGATCGCGTAGAGCAGTTCCTTGCCCTCGGTCCGGAGCTGGTTGTTGACGTCGCGGATGGTGACCTCGTAATTCCACATGCCGTCGTAGCGGACACCCTGCCGCGCGGAGGCGAGATAGAGATCGGCGAGCCATCCCGACGAGCCGGCGGAGCGCCGGATGCCCCGCAGCAGTGTCCTCACCGTCTCCGTGACGGCAGGGTCGTCGAGGTCCTGCCGCCTGATCGTGTCGCCGTGGCTGACGGCGGCGGAGAGCATGGCGAGGTAGGCGCTAGCCCCGGAGTTGGACTGTGTGGCGGACGTCATCAGATAGTCGAGCTTGCCGTTCCTGATGGCGGCGACGATGTCGGCCATCGAGACATCACGGCCGATCCAGCCGAGATCGCGCGCGAGGGATTCGCGCACGCCGAGGACGACCGGGTTCTGGGCGATGGAGGCCAGATGGCGGACCTTGCGCTCCTGATCGAATATGCTGATCCAGATGCTGGCCGCCGGCCATACCGCGTCATATTTCGGTTCCGCATCCGCGAGCGAAAGGCCGATGTCGAGCGACCCCAGATATGTGACGGAGCAGGCATGCCCCTGCTTCGTGCAGAACTCCTGAACGATGGGTTCGAGATCCCGGTTTTCCGAACCGGCGACGACGGCGAACGTTTCCGGCGGGGTGCTGTCCGAACATGCAGCCAGCGCCAGCAGGCACAGGAAAGCCGCGATAAATTTGCGCATGGCCGTTTCCTCAGGCTGACGTGAGAGCCTTCTTCAGGTCGTCCGTCATGTGCTCAAGCTGTTTTTCCGCCTCGGCGCGCTGCTGCCGCCCGTCCTGCTGTATCCTGATGACCGACTGGATGGTGTCGACGAGATCCTGATTGGCCTTCTGGAGCGCGTCGATGCTGACGATGCCCTTCTGGGACTGTTTCTCGATGGCGATGGCCTGATCCTTCATCATCTCGGCGGCCTGCTGGATCATGGTGTTGGTCGCGTCGGTGACGGCCTCCTGCAGTTCCAGGGCTTTGCGCTGGCGGTGGAGGCCGAGCAGGATGACCATCTTCTGCTTCCACGCCGGCACGGTCAGCGTCGTCGTCGCCTGCAGGTTTTCGATCAGCGTCTGGTCGCCGGACTGGATGATGCGGATCTGCGGCAGCTGCTGCAGCGCGATCTGGCGCGCCTGCTGCAGATAATAGACGCGCTTCTCCAGCCGGTCGAGGGCCTGCAGCGCGTCCCGGTATCGCTGCGCCGCGATGGCATCGCCCGAGTCCGTCGCCTCCTGCTGCAATCCCGGCAGGGTGGATGCCCTGTAGCTCTCGGCGAACGACTTGCCCGCCTCGATATGGGCTTCGAGGCCGCGCAGAGACGTCAGCGTGCGCTCGTAAAGGTCGTCGAACAGGGCGATGTCCTGCGTGAGCACGTCTTTGTGCTTGTCGAGCTGCAGGCCGATACGGTCGATCTGGCTGGCGACGTCCTGAAAGCGGATCGAGAATTTCTCGATCTCCCGCTCGGCGGAGCTGAAGAGGCGCGACAGGAAGCCCCTCTGGTTGATGGAGGAAGGATCGAGATCCTTCGACTTCAGCAGGATTTCACTAAGCAGCGTGCCCGCCTCCCCGATGTCCTTGGACTGGATCTGGGAGAGAATGTTGTCGACGTAGCGGGTGACGTCGCGCTGGGCGCCATCGCCGTAAGTGGCGACGGCCGCACGATCGCCGATGTCGATCGAGGCCGCGATGCGGGCCACCTCGGCCGGATCGGTCGCGAGAACGGGAAGCCCCTCCGTCCGGGTCTGGGAACTGCTGGATAGCGACATGACACAAATCCTGTCTGATGAGCGGGGAACCGGCCGCTCTCGTTGTGACCGGTTAATGTGACAGTTTTGTTGCAATTCCCATTTTGCGGCATCACCGGCAGGCCGGCGGAAGAGCAGTTCCGACGGCCTGCCGGATGCGTCGAATCATCTCGCCTTTTCCGGTCGGCAAGAGGCATGCTTCACCGCTGCGTCCCCACGGCGCCGCGCAGATGCATCGGGCCGCCCCGCCAGCGCGGGAAACCGTAGCCGTGTATTTCCACGAGGTCGATGTCCTCGGGCCGCCGCGCTATGCCTTCCGCCAGGATCGCCGCGCCTTCGGCCGCCATTTCCGCCACCAGATAGTCGGCGATCGCCGCGCGCGGCAGTGTCTCGCCACCCGCGACGGCGGGGGCGATGAGTTCGGCGACCGTCACTGACGGCAGCGGCTTGCGCTCGCCGGGCGCGTAGTCGTACCAGCCGCCGCCCGTCTTCTGCCCCTTGCGGCCCGCGCGCACGAGGATGTCGCCCAGCGTCTCCGGCGTGTCCCGCCCGGCGGCGCGCGCTCCTTCCCGCTGCAGGAAGGCAATGTCGAGCCCACCGAGATCCTGCGCCTCGAACGGCCCCATGGCGAAGCCGAAGTCGCGCATCGCCGCATCGATCGCCGCGATGGCGACGCCGCGGCGGACCAGCGCCTCGGCCCCCGCACGGTAGCGCTTCAGGATGCGGTTGCCGATGAAGCCCTCGCAGATGCCCGCCTGGACCGGAACCTTCCCGAGGCTGCGCGCCAGCGCGAAGCCGGTGGCGAGTGTCTCCGGCGCGGTCTCCGGCACCGGCACGATCTCCAGCAATTTCATGATATTGGCGGGACTGAAGAAATGCAGCCCGATGAAGCGGCCGGGGTTCGGCAAGCCCACAGCAATGGCGCGCGGGTCGAGGTAGGAGGTGTTCGTGGCCAGCACCGCATCCGGGCGGCAGGCGGTGGCGAGCTGCGCGAACACCGCCCGCTTCACGCCGATCTCTTCGAACACCGCCTCGATCACCAGGTCGACATCGGCCAACGCGGCATGGTCAGCCGTCCCGGAAATGCCCGCCATGCGGTCGGCGGCCTGGGCGTCGGTCAGCCGGCCACGCTTCACGGCGCCCTCGAAAATGGCACCGACGTTGGCGAGGCCACGTGCGACCGCCTCCTCGTCGCGCTCGATCAGCGTCACCGGCAGACCCGCGTCGCGCAGCGCGGCGGCGATCCCCGCCCCCATGGTGCCGCCGCCGATAACGCCGGCGCGCCGGACCGGCAGCGGCGCGACGCCGGCAAGATGCGCCGGACGCGGCGCCGCGCGTTCGGCGAAGAAGACATGGCGCAAGGCGGCGGCCTGCGCGGAGCCGCGCAGCGCAAGGAAGGTCTCGCGTTCGAAAGCCATGGCGTCGTCGAATGGCGCCTCGACGGCATGGCGCACGCAGGCCAGCGCCTTCAGCGGCGCGATCTCGCCGCGCGCGCGTTTGGCGATCGCCGCTTCCTGCCCGGTCCAGAAGGCCGGATCGGGCACCTCCACGGCGCGGCGGGAGGCCGGCCCGGGCAGCGGCTTGCCGAGCGCTTCACGCGCGAAGGCGATGGCGGCCGCACGCAGGTCACCCCCCACCACCGCATCGACAAGACCGATATCCCGTGCCTTCGGCGCGCGGACAGGCTTGCCGGTCGTCGCCAGTTCCACGGCCGCCACGGCGCCTGCAAGACGCGGGGTGCGTACGGTGCCGCCCGCGCCGGGCACGATGCCGAGCGTGACTTCCGGCAGGCCGACGCTGGCATCCGCCACGGCGACACGGAACCGGCAGCCGAGCGCCACTTCGAGGCCCCCGCCCAGCGCCGAACCGTGGATCGCCGCCACCCATGGCTTCGCCGCCGCCTCGATCCGCGCGATCACATCGGGCAGATGCGGCGGCTGCGGCGGCTTGCCGAACTCGGTCACGTCCGCGCCGGCGATGAAAGTACGCCCGGCGCAGAGGAGCACCGCCGCGCGCACGTCGGGGTCGGCATCGAGCGTTTCCGCTGCCTCCAGAAGTGCCTGCCGCAGCGCCTGCGACAAGGCATTGACGGGCGGGTTGTCGATGGTGACGACGGCGATGTCGCCCTCGCGGGCGATGCTGACGATTGGCATATCGATTAAATCCCCAGGTAGGCTTCGCGGATGCGCGGATCGGCGATCAGGGCCTCGGACGTTCCCTCCATGGTGATGCGGCCGGTTTCCATCACATATCCCCGGTCGGCGATCTTCAGCGCGCCGAAGGCGTTCTGTTCGACCAGCAGAACCGTCACGTCGAGCGCCTTGAGGCCCTTTACCACGTCGAAAATCTGCTGCACGAGGATGGGGGCGAGGCCCATCGACGGCTCGTCCAACAGCAGGCAGGAGGGGCGCCCCATCAGCGCGCGGGCGATGGCCAGCATCTGCTGCTGGCCGCCCGAGAGTCCGCCGGCGGCCAGGTTGCGCTTCTGTTTCAGGACAGGAAACATGCCGAAGGCATCCTCCATGTCCTTCTCCACCCTGCCGTCGCTGTAGAGGAAGGCGCCGAGGCGCAGGTTTTCCTCCACCGTCAGATTGGTGAATATCTGCCGCCCTTCCGGCGACTGGGCGAGGCCGCGGCTCAGGCGCCTGTGAGCGGGAACCGGCGTCAGCGCCTCGCCGCGAAAGGTGATGCTGCCGCCGGCGACCGGCTGCACCCCGGAGAGGCAGCGCAACAGCGTCGTCTTGCCCGCCCCGTTCGCGCCCACGACCGTGACGATCTCGCCGGAATCGACATGCAGATCGATGCCGTGCAGCACCTCGATGCGCCCGTAGCGCGAGCGCAGTCCCTCAACCGTGAGCATGGGCGTCCTCCGCCTGCGTGCCGAGATAGGCCTCGATGACCTTGGGATTGCGGCTGACCGTGGCCGGGTCGCCCTCCGCGATCTTCTCGCCGTGGTCGAGCACCACGATATGCCGGGAGATGCGCATCACCATCTTCATGTCATGCTCCACCAGCAGGATGGCGACGCCCGACGCCGCGACCTCGGCGATCAGGTGATCGATTTCCTCGGTTTCGACGGCGTTGCAGCCGGCGGCCGGTTCGTCGAGCAGCAGAACCTTCGGGTTCAGTGCCAGCGCGCGGGCGATCTCCAGCCGCTTGAGTGCGCCGTAGGAAAGGCTGCCCGCCTCCATCTCGGCCGCGCGGGCAAGATCCACGCGCTCCAGCAGCTGGCGGGCGCCCTCGCGGGCCGCAGCCGCCCGCCGGCGCGATGCGGGCAGGCCCAAAAGATCGGCCAGCACCGACCCGCTTTCCTGCAGGTGATAGCCCGCGACGGCATTCTCCAGCACGGTCATGGACTGGAATATCTGCAGGTTCTGGAAGGTGCGCGACATGCCGCGCCGTGCCAGCAGATGCGGCGAGATACCGGTCACGTCCTCGCCCATCAGCCGCACTCGGCCCGCGCCGGGCTTGTAGATCCCCGAGATCATGTTGAACAACGTCGTCTTGCCCGCTCCGTTCGGCCCGATGACCGAGACGATTTCGCCGGGGTTGACGCGAAAGCTCACGTCGTTGACGGCGCGCAAGCCGCCGAAACTGATGCCGAGCCCCTCGATTTCCAGCAGCACCGTCATTCGCCCCTCCCCCGGATCAGGCGCAGCACCGACGGCAGCAGGCCCTGACGCATGAAGATCATCACCAGCATCATCACGAGGCCGAGCATGAGCTGTTCGTACTCCGCGAAGACTGTCAGCACCTGCGGCAGCATCGTCAGGATTCCGGCGCCGAAGATCGCCCCCAGCACCGAGCCCGCGCCGCCGAGCACGGCCATGGTGACCATCTCGATCGAATGCATGTAGCCGGCGACATCCGGCGTGATGAACCTGTTCTGCAGGGCGAGCAGCGAGCCCGATACCGAGGCGTAGACGGCCGATATCACGAAGGCCGCGAGCTTCGCCCGTGCCACGTCGATCCCCACCGTCCGCGCCGCGATCTCGGAGCCGTGGAGCGCGCGCAGCGCCCGGCCGGTCGGGCTGTCGTGCAGGTTGAGCGCCAGCCACGCGCCGATGAGCAGGGCGAGGCCGGTGAAGGCGTACCAGAACTCGGTGTTCGACAGGTCCAGCCCCTGGCTCTTCAGCACGGCCCGCAGGCCGAGGTCAGCCACCTTGATCCCGTCCGGTCCGCCGGTGATCCAGGATTCGTTGGCGAGCGCCATCGCCACGAGGATGCCGAGGCCGAGGCTCGCCACCGCTAGGTAATAGCCCTTCAGCCGCAAGATCGGCCGCCCGACGAGAAAGGCCAGCACCCCGGAGATAGCCGCCCCCAGCACCAGCGCCAGTGCGGGATGCAGGCCGAGGTGCGCGGGCGCTAGCGCGCAGGCATAGGCGCCGATGCCGGCAAAGCCCGCGTGCCCCAGGCTGATCTGCCCCGCATAACCCGTCAGGATGACGATGCCCGTCACCGCAAGGCCGTTGACGAAGATCAGCGAGCCGACACGATAATAATAGCTTGACGGAAAGAAGAACGGCGACAGCGCGATCAGCGCGGCCAGGATGAGGAGCGTCCACTGTTTTTCGGAAAGCCGCATGGTCACACCCGATCCGTCGATTTCTTGCCGAAGAGACCCTGCGGCATCGCGAAGAGCACGGCGAGAATCACGACGAAGGCCGCCGCGTCCTTGTATTGCGAGCTGACGTAGCCGGCCGTCAGCGCCTCCAGAAGGCCGAGCAGGATGCCGCCCACGAGCGCCCCCTTCGGGTTGCCCATGCCGCCCAGCATGGCAGCCGCGAATCCCTTGAGCGCGAGCGCGATGCCGACATCGTAGGAGACCAGCGTGATCGGCGTCACCAGCACGCCCGCGAGCGCACCGATGCCAGCCGAGAGCGCGAACGAAAGGGTCATCACCCAGCCGGTATTGATACCGACGAGCCGCGCCGCGAGCCTGTTGTTCGATGTCGCCAGCACAGCGCGGCCGATCAGCGTTCTGGTGAAGAACAGCCACAGCCCGACGAAAACCGCGACCGCGCCGGCGATCACCCACAGGCTCTGCGGCAGGATCGTCGCTCCCAGCACACGGATCGGCTCGTCGCCCGAAAAGGCCGGAAAGCGGTGGAGCTGCTTGTCGAAAACGAGCTGCGTCACGCCCCGGATGAAGATCGAGGCGCCGATGGTGATGATGATCAGCGACACGACCGGCGCGCCACGCGCCGGCTCGATCGCGAGCTTGTTCAGCGCAACGCCGATGCCCGCCGTGGACAGGATGGCGATCAGCGCCGCGAGCGGCAGCGGCAGGCCCGCATGATGCGCGAAAACAGTGACCATGCCGCCGAGCATGACGAACTCGCCCTGGGCGAAGTTCACCACGTCGGAAGCGTTGTAGATGATCGTGAAGCCGAGCGCGACCAGCGCGTAAACCGCGCCGACCGTGACACCGGACAGAAGGAATTGCATGAGTTCGGGCATGGCCGTATCTCCGACGGGATGCGGGGACTCTGGGAGAAGCGGAGCTTCCTGTGGCCGGCTGGACGACGCATCGCCCGGCCGGCCACAGTCGCTTACGGTCAGGTTACTCGGCCAGCGCCCAGCTGCCGTTGCGGATTTCCAGCAGGCGGAAGGCCGAAAGATCGAGCCCGAGGTGATCCTTCGGCGAATAGGTAACGACGCCCGTCGTCCCGACGAGGCCGGATGTCGCCTCGATGGCGTCGCGCACCGCCGCAGGCTCCGCCGATCCCGCCCGCTTCACCGCGTCCACGTAGATGCGCAGCGCGTCATGCGCATAGCCGCCGAAGGTCGTCGGCGCCGTGCCGTGGCTTCCCTTGTAGTCCTCGATATAGGCCGTCACCACGGGCTTTTGCGGATCGCCGTCCGGCAGCAGACCCGCGACCAGCAGCGCGGTGCCCGGCAGGCGCACGCCCTCCGCCGCATCCTTGCCCGCGAGTGCGATGAAGCCGTCCGAGGCCACGCCGTGCGACTGGTAGAGCGGCAGCCTGATGCCGAGCTGGGCGTAGTTGCGGGTCACGATCGACGGTCCCTGGCCGAAACCGGGGTTCAGGATGGCCTGGATGCCGGGCTTGCCCTTAAGGTTCGTGAGCTGCGGCGTCATGTCGGCGTCCTGCGGGCCGTAGCTTTCGTCGCCGACGACCTCGATGCCGTAGCCGCCCACCACATCGAGGCACTGCTTGCGCATCGAGGCGCCGAAGCCGTCGGTGCCCGAGATCAGGCCGATCTTCGTGTAGCCCTGCTTCTTCATGTCCGCGAAAATCTTCTCGCAGGCCATGCGGTCGGTGTGCGGTGTCTTGAACACCCATTCCTTCACGGGGTCGATGATCTCGATGGCGCCGGCGAGCGAGATGAAGGGGATCTCGGCCTCCTCGGCAATCGGGATGATGGACATCGACGTGCCGGTGGTGGTGCCGCCGATGATCGCCTGCACCTCGTCGTCCTCGACAAGGCGGGTGGCGAAGGTGCGCGCCTTGTTCGGATCGCCGCCGTCGTCGTAAAGGAAGAGCTTGAGCTGCTCGCCGTTCACGCCGCCGGCCGCGTTGATCTTTTCCACCAGCAGCCGCAGCGTTCTGGCTTCCGGATCGCCGAGAAAGGCCGCCGGCCCCGTCTCGGAAACCGTTGCGCCGATCCGGATGTCGGCGAGCGCGGAAGTCCCGGCAAAGCCGGAGGCCATGAGCGCGCCGAGAGCCAGTGCATCAAGCCGAAGACCGGATATCGTTTTCCGGAAAAACCTGATGCAAAAACAACCTGATATAGAGGATTTCCGATTCAGCCTGGATGAATCTTTCTCTATCGTATTCATGAATTTCATGTTTCTCCTCCCAGAGAGTTGCTTGAAATGTTCGGCCGTTGCAGGGCCGTTGATCGTGCGGCCTGTCTCAGGCCGCCCTGGGGCGCCGCCACATGGCGAGACGGAAACGCCCGGCAATGAAGGCGGCATCGGTCAGGCTGGCGTTGCCCGCCGGATTCGCACCCGTGACGTGATAGTCGCTGAAGGCCGCACTCTGGTTCACGTAGATGCCGCCCGTGAGATTGACGGAAAGGTTCGCCCCCGCCCGCGCGAACTCGTCGGCGGCGCGCGCGATGCGCCCCTCGTCGGTGTCGTAGAGCGCGGCTGTGATCGCGCCCTTGCGCCGGGCCAGTTCCGCCGCTACGGCAATGCCCGCCTCCGCGTCCCGCACCGCGACGATGAAGGAGATCGGCCCGAAGCGTTCCTCCTCGTGTGCCGAGGTTTCGGCAGCGTCGACGGCGAGGATGAGCGGCGTGGCGCTGCGCCCTTCCGGCAGCGGCGCGCTGTCGCGCACGATGCGGCCGAGGTGTCTCGCGGCCGCGACACGGTCCAGCGTGGCCGGGTTGGCGATGGCGCCGCAGACGGCCACGGCGCGCGCCGGATCGGCGAGCAGGGCGTCGACCGCCGCGGCGATGCCGGCGGCGACCTCATCGAGGCTCTTGCGGCCCTCGTCGGTCTCGATTCCGTCCACCGGCACGAAGATGTCCTGCGGCGCCGTGCACATCTGTCCGCTGTAGAGCGACAGCGAGAAGGCGATGTTGGCGCACATGCCGGCGAAGTCCCCGGTCGCGGCGACGACGATCGAGTTGACGCCGGCCTCCTCCGTGAACACCAGCGCTTCGCCCGCGTTGGCCCTAATCCAGTCGCCGAAGGCGTTCGAGCCGGTAAAGTCGATGATGGCGACCTCGGGCGCGCGTACCAGACCGGCTGTGACTTCGGCCCCGGCTTCGTCGGCGGCGAGCAGCAGCACGTTCGGGTCGAAGCCGGCCTCGGCCAGCACCTCGCGCGCCGCCCTCACGGTCAGCGCCAGCGGCAGCACCGCCGCCGGATGCGGCTTGACGATGACGGTATTGCCCGTTGCAAGGCTGGCGAAAAGGCCGGGATAGGAGTTCCAGGTCGGGAAGGTGTTGCAGCCGATCACCAGCGCGATGCCGCGCGGCACCACGCGCCAGTGCTTTTCCAGCACGATCGGCGCGGCCTTGCCCTGCGGCTTCTCCCACAGCGCCTCGCGTGGCGCCCGCGTCATCTCGGCATAAGCCACCGCCACGGCCTCCAGCCCCCGGTCCTGCGCATGCGGCCCGCCCGCCTGAAAGGCCATCGGGAAGGCCTGGCCGGTGGTGTGCATGACCGCGTTCCCCAACAGGAAGCTCGCGCGGTTCAGCCGGGTCAGGATTTCGAGGCAGATGCCGACCCGTGTCTCGGGCGCCGACGCGGCCCATTCCGCCGCCGCGGATGCGGATGCCGCCAGCAGCGCGGCGGAATCGGCCGCCGGGTAACCGATGCCGAGTTCCGGCCCCCAAGGAGATACCTCGGCGCCGACGCGGCGGCTCTCCGGATGGCCGGGCAGGACGAAGGGCCTCCCGAGAAGCGCGTTGAAGTCCGCCCCGGCATCGGCGCGGGCGGTCTCGCCATAAATTTTCCCGCTGGGAACTTCCGGAAACGGCGACCAGAATCCGCGCGTCTCGTTCGCTTTCAGCGCATCCTGCAGCAGACCGCTATGGCGGTCGAACAAACTTTCCATGCCGGTGTCCTCCCCGATTTTTGGATTATCATTGACCGGCCGGTCGGTTTATGCAACTGATTTTTTAACGGTACCTTTCAAGGTTGCCGAAGCGTGGCGAAAAGGCCGCGCCTGTTATTGGGAGGATGACATGGGGCATTCCGACACCGTGCTGGTGGCGCGGGAGAACGGCGTTCTTCGGGTGACGCTGAACCGCCCGGAAAAGCTTAATTCCTTTAATGAAGAAATGCACCTGGCTTTGTGTGCCGCGTTCCGGCGCGCTCACGACGAGCCCGAGGTGCGGGCGGTCCTGCTGACGGGCGCGGGCCGCGGCTTCAGCGCCGGACAGGACCTGGGCGACCGCGATCCCCGAAAGGGCGGGCCCGCGCCCGATCTCGGCCATACGCTGGAGACGTTCTATAATCCGACGTTGCGGCTGATTCGCGCCCTTGAAAAGCCGGTAATCTGCGCGGTCAACGGCGTCGCCGCCGGCGCCGGCGCGAATATCGCTCTCACCTGCGACATTGTGCTGGCGGCCGAATCGGCCCGTTTCATCCAGGCGTTCTCCCGGATCGGCCTCATCCCGGACGCAGGCGGAAGCTGGAGCCTGACGCGGATTCTGGGCGAGCCGCGCGCCAAGGCGCTGGCGCTGACAGCCGAGCCGCTCGACGCCGCCACCGCCGCCGCCTGGGGCCTGATCTGGAAGGCCGTGCCCGACGCCGAGCTGATGGGAGAGGCCGAAGCGCTGGCCGCCCGGCTCGCGGCGGGCCCCACCATCGGCCTCGGCCTCACCAAGCGCCTCATTCAGGCCGCGGGCACGCAATCGTTCGACGCCCAGCTCGATCTGGAGCGCGACTGCCAGCGCGAGGCCGGCCGCACCGCCGACTATAGCGAGGGCGTGACCGCCTTTCTGGAAAAGCGCACGCCGGAGTTTCGCGGCCAATGACGGACGTCAGCAACCTCAGCTCACAGGAACTGGCCGAAGCCTGCGCCCGGACGATGTGGGACGGCGACGCCGCCAGCCGGCGGCTCGGCATGCGGCTGGACCATGTCGCGCCCGGCGAAGCGACCCTGAGCATGACCGTGACCGAACACATGATCAACGGCCACACCACCTGCCACGGCGGCTACATCTTCACCCTCGCCGACAGCGCCTTCGCCTTTGCCTGCAACGGCTATAACCAGCGCACCGTCGGCCAGCAGGCGTCGATCACCTATATATCACCCGCCTTCGTCGGCGACCGCCTGATCGCCGTTGCGCGGGAGATATCGCGCCGTGGCCGCGGCGGCATCTACGACGTGCGCGTCACCAACGAAGCCGGCGACCACATCGCCGAATTGCGCGGCCATTCCCGCACCGTCAAGGGCACGCACCTGCCGGACCGCGCCTGATATAAAACCATACAACCTTCTGGGAGGAAAAAATGAAGGACCTGTCTCCCCGTCCCGGCGATCTCGACCCGATCGAAATCGCCTCCCGAGACGAGATCGCAGCCTTGCAGTTTCACCGCATGAAGCGGTCTCTGAAGCACGCCTACGAGAATTCGCCCTTCTACCGCAAGCGGTTCATCGAGCACGACGTGCATCCCGAGGAACTGAAGACGCTTGCCGACATCGCCCGCTTCCCCTTCACCACCAAGCAGGATCTGCGCGACACATATCCCTTCGGCATGTTCGCCGTGCCGCGTTCGAAGCTCGTCCGCATTCACGGCTCGTCCGGCACCACCGGCAAGCCGACCGTCGTCGGCTACACCCAGTCCGATATCGATCATTGGGCTAATCTCATCGCGCGCTCCATTCGCGCCGCCGGCGGGCGGGCGGGCGACATCCTGCACAATGCCTATGGCTACGGGCTTTTCACCGGCGGCCTCGGCGCGCACTACGGCGCGGAGCGGCTGGGCTGCACCGTGGTGCCGATCTCGGGCGGCATGACCGAGCGGCAGGTGACGCTGATCACCGATTTCAAGCCGGACATCATCATGGTGACGCCGTCCTACATGCTGTCGATCCTCGACGAGTTCCGCCGCCAGGGCGTCGATCCGCGGCAAAGCTCGCTCTCGGTCGGCATCTTCGGCGCCGAGCCGTGGACGAACGCGATGCGGCTGGAGATCGAGGAAGCCTTCGACATGCATGCCGTCGACATCTACGGCCTGTCGGAGGTCATGGGCCCGGGCGTCGCGCAGGAATGCGTCGAGACGAAGGACGGCCTCCACGTCTGGGAGGACCACTTCTATCCCGAGATCATCGACCCGAACACGGGCGAAGTGCTGCCGGACGGCGAGCTGGGCGAACTGGTGTTCACCACGCTCACCAAGGAAGGCCTGCCGATGGTGCGCTATCGCACCCGCGATCTCACGCGCCTGCTGCCGGGCACGGCGCGGTCGGTGCGCCGCATCGAGAAGATCACCGGCCGCAGCGACGACATGATCATCCTGCGCGGCGTGAACGTCTTCCCGACCCAGATCGAGGAGCAGATCCTGAAGTGCAAGGGCCTCGCGCCCCATTTCCAGATCGAGCTGACCCGCGCGGGCCGCATGGATAACATGACGGTCCACGTCGAATGCACGCCGGACATGGCGACCGATGATGCGCGCGCGAAATCGGGCAAGGAACTCGCCCATCACATCAAAAGCGTCGTAGGCGTCACGACGCGGATCGAGATACGCGACCCGCAGGCGATCTGTCGCTCGGAGGGCAAGGCCAGGCGTGTGCTGGACAACCGGCCGAAAGAATAAATCCCCCGTGCCGATGACATCGGCACGCATTGCCATTAAAGAGGGGGCCGTAAGCCCCCCTTTTTACACTCCACAATCAGGACAGTGACAGGTATGGCTCGGACACGGGCGGCAGACTTCGAGGAGAAGCAACGCGGCATTGTGGACAATGCCGCGGCCGTATTCGCCGAACAGGGCATGGACAAGGCCTCCATGTCGCAGATCGCAGCCCACGCGCAGGTTTCGAAGGCGCTGCTCTATCACTATTACCCCAGCAAGGATGCGCTGATCCTCGCGATCATCATGACGCATCTGGAGGAACTGGAGGACGCCATCCTGGCGGCGGATGAGCCGGACCTGCCACCCGAACAGCGGCTGCGGCGGCTCGTCGGCGCGGTGCTGGAGAACTACCGCGGGGCGGACAACGAGCATAAGGTGCAGCTCAACGCTACCTCGGCGCTGTCGGAAGAGCAGAGGGCCGAGATCACGGAAATCGAGCGGCGCATCGTGCGCCACTTCTCGGCCGTGCTGCGCGAGATCAATCCGGGGCTCGACAGGCAGGAGCGCCCGCTGCTGATGCCCGTGACCATGTCGCTCTTCGGCATGATGAACTGGGTTTACATGTGGTTCAAGGAAGGCGGCCGCATCAGCCGCGACGATTACGCCGACGTGGCGACGACCCTGATCCTTGAGGGGATCAAGGCCGTCCGCTGAGTCGACGTCAGGCCTGCGGCCAGTCCTTGGCGACCATGGTGAGCACGTCGTATTGCGCCACCACGGCATCGTTCTGGTTGGTGACCTGGCAATCCCAGCGCACCTCGCCGTGCTCGGCGGTCGCGCGCGGATTGATCTCCTTGCAGGTGAGACGCACCTGCAGCGAGTCGCCGAAATACACCGGCGTCAGGAACCGCAGGTTGTCGACGCCGTAGTTCGCCAGCACCGGACCCGGCGCGGGATCGACGAAGAGCCCGGCAGCGAAGGACGCGATCAGGTAGCCGTGCGCCACACGCCCGTCGAAGAACGGATTCGCCTTCGCCGCTTCCTCATTCATGTGGGCGTAGAACGTGTCGCCGGTGAAGTGCGCGAAATGCTCCACGTCGTCCTGCGTCACGGTGCGCCGTTCCGTCACGAGCTGGTCTCCGATCTTCAGCTTCGCCAGCGACTTGCGGAACGGGTGGATGCCCTGCTGCACCTCCGCGCCCTCGATCCAGCGTCCCGTCACGGCCGAGAGGAGCCGCGGCGCGCCCTGCACTGCCGTGCGCTGCATGTAATGCGTCACGCCGCGCATGCCGCCCAGTTCCTCGCCGCCGCCGGCGCGGCCGGGACCGCCATGGACGAGGCCGGCGAGCGGCGAGCCATGGCCGGTGGAGGATTTGGCCGAGGCCCGGTTGCCGATCAGCACACGGCCGTGGAACGGCGCAGTGCCGATCGCCACTTCCTCCGCCACTGCCGGATCGTCGGTGAAGACGGAGGCGACGAGCGAGCCCTTGCCCTTGCGCGCCAGCGCCACCGCTTCGTCGAGCGTATCGTAGGGCAGCACGGTCGAAACCGGGCCGAACGCCTCCACGTCATGCACCGCCGCCGCCTCGAAGGGCCGATCGGCGTAGAGCAGGACGGGATTGAGGAAGGCGCCCTTCTCCGCATCGCCCGACGCCACGCGCACATCGTCGGGATCGCCGGCGACGATCTCTGCGTCGGCCTGCAGCTCGCGGATGCGGGCACGCACCTCCTCCCGCTGGCCGAGCGAGGCCAGCGGCCCCATGCGGATGCCCTCCTCCGCCGGCAGGCCCACCGCCGTCCTGTCCAGCCGCCCGCGCAGCGCCTCGACCAGCGCCTGCACGTGTGCGCGCGGCGCGATGACGCGGCGGATGGCGGTGCATTTCTGCCCCGCCTTCACCGTCATCTCCCGCACGACCTCCTTCACGAACAGGTCGAACTCCGGCGTGCCCGGCACGGCGTCCGGGCCGAGGATGGAGGCGTTCAGGCTGTCGGCCTCCATCGTAAAACGAACGGAATTGGCGACGACCGCCGGATGCGCCTTCAGCTTCCGCCCCGTTCCGGCCGAGCCGGTGAAGGTGACGACGTCCTGCCCGGTGACGTGATCCAGCAGGTCGCCTACAGAGCCGCTGATCAACTGCAGCGCGCCTTCCGGCAGAAGACCCGTCTCCACGATCCGCCGGACCACGAGTTCGGTGAGATAGGCTGTCTGGCTCGCCGGCTTGACCACGCAGGGAACGCCCGCGAGCAACGCCGGCGCGACCTTCTCCAGCATGCCCCAGACGGGGAAGTTGAAGGCATTGATATGCACCGCCACGCCCTGGAGCGGCGTCAGAATATGCTGGGCCGAGAAGCTGTTGTCCCGCGACAGCGGCTCCACCGGCCCGTCGATGAGCACGCGCGTGTTCGGCAGCTCCCGCCGGCCTTTCGATGCGTAGGACAGCATGGTGCCTATGCCGCCCTCGATGTCTACCCAGCCGTCGGCGCGCGTCGCGCCGGTGTGGAAGCTCTCGGCGTAGAACTCCTCTTTCCGCTCCATCAGCGCCGTGCCCAGCGCCTTGAGCAGCCCGGCGCGCTCGTGGAACGACAGCGCCCGCAGCTTCGGGCCCACCACTTCGCGGCCGTAGGCGAGCGCGGCGGCGAAATCGAGTCCCGTGGAATCGATCAAAGCCACGGTCTCGCCGGTCGCGGCGTCGAGAAGGGGCTGCCCCTCCTTCGCGCCGGCGGTCCAGCTTCCGCAGACATAGCTTTCGAGACGGCGCGGAGCGCGGGCCAGGGTCGTCATGGATACTTCCTTCATGGGTTCAGGGGAGCGGCGCGGGAGACGCGCGGTCAGTTCAGGCCGAGCGGGCCAAGCTTCTCCGCCACCAGCCCCTCCCAGCGGGCGAGCAGCGTCTCGTTCGGCGTGTGGCGCAGGCCGAAGCGGGCGAGCGTGCCGTAGCGCGCCGAGCCCGCCACGCCGAAGGTGGCCGCCACGCGCGGGTGCCAGTAGGCGACGGCGGCACGGGCCTCAGCCCTGCCCTCATCAGCCGCGGCGATGCGTTCGAGCCCTTCGAGGCCAAGCTCCGCATGGCGTGCCTCGCGCGGCGCGATCTCGCGGAAAACCTCAGCCAGCGGCGCATAGGAGACGCGGGTAAGTTCGGTGAGCTGCACGCCGGTCGCCAGCCCCATCAGCACGTTCATCGCCACGGCGTCAGTCCAGCCATCGAGCGGATAGCGGAAGACGGACAGCCGCATGTCCCCGCCTGTGCGTGCCGCGCCGAAATCGGCGTCGCGCGCCACCCGCGCTGCCCAGTCGTGCTGCGTCTGATAGCGACGGGTGTCGGTGCCGAAGGAGCCCATTACGTTGAGCACGCGCTCGGCGTGATCGGCCTTCTCCAGCGTGATGCGGCTCGCGGCGATGCGCTCCTTGATGCCGGGGGCGAAGTTGATGGCGCCGGCGAAGCCGGCCGATCCGGCAAGCTCGCTGTCCACGAAGGAGGACATGAGGCGCAGCAGCTCCCCGCGATAGCGGGCGGGCACGTTGTCAGGCGAGGTCAACACGCCGCCCTGCGCCAGATAATCATCGATGTTCATGACGTCGGACATAATTTTCTCCCCGCTGTTTATTCGTCGTAGCTGACGACGAGCTTCTCGCTCAGCGGGAAGGACTGGCAGGAAAGCACGTAGCCCGCGCGCACCTCGTAGTCTTCCAGCGCGTGGTTCACGGCCATTTCCACCTCACCCTCCACCACCTTGCAGCGACAGGTGGAACAGACACCCACCTTGCAGGAATAGGGCGCGTCCAGATTGGCTGCGAGCGCGGCGTCGAGCAGGCTCTGTCCCTGCCGCGGCATGAGGAAGGTGCGGGTTGCGCCGTCGAGCGTCACCGTGGCCTCGGTGCCGGAACCCGGCTCCACGGCGACCCGGGAGACAGCCTTGGCTCTGGCGCGCCCCGGCTGGCCGGAGGCGAAGAGTTCGAACTTGATCTGCGAATCCGCCAACCCGTGGTTGCGCAGCGCGGCCGCTATCGCCAGCATCATCGGCTCCGGCCCGCAGATGAAGGCCGTGCCGACGGAGTTGACGTCGATCCAGTGCGCGAACAGCGCCTGCACCTTTTCCGCGTCGATGCGGCCGGTGAACAGGTCGATCTCCTGCGCCTCCGTTTCCAGCACGTGCAGCACGGCAAGCCGGCCCAGATAGAGGTTCTTCAGGTCCTCCAGCTCCTCGCGGAACATGATCGAGCTGATCTGGCGGTTAGCGTAGACGAGCGTGAAGCGCGACTTCGGCTCGCGCGCCAGCACCGTCTTGACAATCGACAGAACCGGCGTGATCCCCGAGCCACCCGCGAAGCCGAGATAGTGGCGGTCGCTTTGCGGGTCCAGCGGCACGAAGAACTTGCCCATCGGCGGCATCGCCTCGATCGTGTCGCCGGCCGCGAGGTTCTCGTTTGCCCATGTCGAAAAGGCGCCGCCGTCGACGCGCTTGATGCCGACCTTCAGGCAACCTTCGTCCGTGCCGGCACAGATCGAGTAGCTGCGACGCAGCTCCTCGCCGTCGAAGTCGCGGCGGAAGGTCAGATACTGGCCCTGGATGAAGTCGAAGGCGCCCTCATCCTCGGGCCGGGGTTTAAGGGTCACAACGACGGCGTCGCGGGTCTCGCGCCGCACATCGACGACCTCAAGGGAGTGGAAACGGGCCATTCGGCGTTACCTCCGCATTCTTAGATGCATTTGAAATAGTCGAAGGGTTCCAGGCAGTCGCGGCAGCGATAGCTGGCCTTGCAGGGGGTGGAGCCGAACTGGCTCACTTTCTCGGTCCGGGTCGAGCCGCAGCGCGGGCAGGCAATGGCGAGGTTGGCCCCCTCGGCAAGGCGCTTCGCTCTCGCCACGAGCCGCCCGTCCGCCGCGGTGCCATCGATGGGCGGCGCGATGCCGTAGTCCTTGAGCTTCTCGCGGCCGGCCTCGCTGATCCAGTCTGTGGTCCAGGGGGGTGAGAGCCGGCGGTCCAGCCGCAGCTTCCCGATCCCCCGGCCGCGCAGGGCGTGTTCTATGTCGAGGTTGATCACCGTCGTCGCCGGACAGCCGGAATAGGTCGGCGTGACGGTCACGACCAGCGTATCGTCGTCCCACGCGACATCGCGGATGATCCCCAGATCGGTCAGGGAAATCACGGGGATTTCCGGATCCGGCACCTCCGACAACCAGCGCCAGACCTCTTCGGTGGAAGGCTTGGTGACGGCGGGCATCGTCGCCTCCTACCAGACCGCGCCGGGATAGGCGCGCTGCAGGAACTGCATGTCGGCGAGGATGTAGCCCAGATGCTCGGTATGCACGCCGCGCCTGCCACCCTTGTGGACATAACCCGTCGCCGGAATCTTCAGCGCCGCCTCGGTCAGCACGCCGGTCACGATCTCTTCCCATTTCGCCCTGAGGCGCGCCGGATCGGGCGCGATACCCGCCTCCGCCATCGCCCGATCGGTTTCATCGGCGACGAAGAGTTCGCCGGTATAGGTCCAGATGTCGTCGAGCGCCTGCTGCATCCGCTTGTGGCTCTCGGGCGTCCCGTCGCCGAGACGGATCACGAGATCGCTCGAACGCTCCAGATGGTAGGACACCTCCTTAAGCGCCTTCGCCGCGATCTCCGCCACGCGCGGATCGGCGGAGGCGGTCAGCGCCGTCAGCATCCCGTGATGCCAGGCGTCGAACAGGAACTGGCGCATCAGCGTCTGGCCGAAATCGCCGTTCGGCCGCTCGACCAGCAGCACGTTGCGAAACCCGCCGGCATCGCGCAGGAAGGCGAGGTTGTCGGCGTTGCGGCCCTTGCCCTCGATCTCGCCGGCGAGGCCGAGCCAGAGCTGGGTCTGCCCGATGAGGTCGAGCGCGGTGTTGGCGAGCGCGATATCCTCTTCCAGCACTGGAGCATGCCCGCACCATTCGGATACGCGGTGGCCGAGGATCAGGGTATTGTCCCCCATCCGGGTGAGGAACTCGAAGAAAGCGGCCCGATCGACCGCGGCAATGATCGCGGCCATCACATATGCCCCACTTCTTCCGGAATGTCGAAGAAGGTCGGGTGGCGATAGACCTTCGAGTTCGACGGCTCGAAGAGCGGCCCCTTGTCGGAGGGGCTGGAGGCCGCGATATCGACCGATTTCACCACCCAGATCGACACGCCCTCGTTGCGGCGTGTATAGACATCGCGGGCATTCTTGATCGCCATTTCCGCATCCGGCGCATGCAGGCTGCCGACATGGCGGTGGTTGAGCCCGTGCTGACCGCGGATGAATACTTCCCAGAGGGGCCATTCGCTGGACATTCGATAATCCTCCCAGTTTTTTTGCTGCGGGCGGCTTCGGCCGCCCGCCGTTATTCATCGGTCCTCGGCGTTACTCGGCAGCGATCTTCGCAGCGGCGCGACGCGCCTCGGCCTTCTCCGCGTGGGCGACGAGACCGTCGCGGAACCAGGCACCGTCCTCCCACGCCTTCACCCGCGCGCCGAGCCGCTCCCTGTTGCAGGGGCCGTTGCCGGCGAGGACGTCGTAGAACTCGCTCCAGTCGGGCTCCGAGAAGTCGTAGCCGCCCTTCTCCTCGTTCCACTTCAGGTGCTGATCGGGGACGGTCAGGCCGAGGTATTCGGCCTGCGGCACGGTCTGGTCGACGAATTTCTGGCGTAGCTCGTCGTTGGTGTTGATCTTGATTTTCCACGCCATCGACTGCGCGGAATGGACCGAATCCTTGTCGGACGGGCCGAACATCATCAGCGCCGGATACCAGAAGCGGTTCAGCGCGTCCTGCGCCATGGCCTTCTGCTCAGGCGTGCCCCGCGCCATCTTCATCATGATGTCGTAGCCCTGACGCTGGTGGAAGCTCTCCTCCTTGCAGATGCGGATCATTGCCCGGCTGTAGGGGCCGAAGGAGGTGCGCTGCAGCGGCACCTGGTTCATGATCGCCGCGCCGTCGACGAGCCAGCCCACCGCGCCGATATCGGCCCAGTTCAGGGTCGGATAGTTGAAGATCGACGAATACTTCATGCTGCCGTTGTGCAGCTTCTCCAGCAGCTCGTCACGGCTGACGCCCAGTGTCTCCGCCGCGCAGTAGAGATAGAGCCCGTGGCCGGCCTCGTCCTGCACCTTCGCGAGCAGGATCGCCTTGCGCTCCAGCGTCGGCGCGCGGGTGATCCAGTTGCCCTCCGGGAGCTGGCCGACGATCTCGGAATGGGCATGCTGGCCGATCTGGCGGATCAACGTCTTGCGATAACCCTCCGGCATCCATTCCTTGGGCTCGATCTTCTCGCCCCGATCGATGCGCTCCTGAAAGGCGATCTCTTCCGGCGACATCTCCCCGCGCGGCTTCGCGCCCTCGGACTTGATAACCTGTGCGTACATGACCGAAACCTCCCTTTTTCAGACACGTTCGATGATGACGGCGATGCCCTGACCCACGCCGATGCACATGGTGCAGAGCGCATAGCGGCCGCCGGTGCGATGAAGCTGATACGTCGCCGTAGTGACGAGACGGGCGCCCGACATGCCGAGCGGGTGGCCGAGAGCGATAGCGCCGCCATTGGGGTTCACGTGCGCGGCATCGTCCGGCAGGCCGAGTGCGCGCAGCACCGCGAGCGACTGGGCAGCAAAGGCCTCGTTGAGTTCGATGACATCCATCCGGTCGAGGCCAAGCCCCGTGCGGGCGAGCACCTTGCGCACCGCGGGCACCGGCCCCACACCCATGATGCGCGGCTCGACACCCGCCGCCGCCATGGCGACGATGCGGGCCTTCGGCGTCAGCCCCTGCTTCTCCGCCGCCGCGCCGGACAGGATCAGCAGCGCCGCCGCGCCGTCGTTGACGCCCGAGGCGTTGCCCGCGGTCACCGTCAGGTCCGGACCGTTCACGCCCTTCAGCTTCGCCAGCGCCTCCAGCGTCACGCCGGGTCGCGGATGCTCGTCGGTGTCGACGACGACGGGATCGCCCTTCCTCTGCGGGATCGTGACCGGCACGATCTCGTCGCGGAACACACCCCGCTCCTGAGCGGCAGCCCAGCGCTGCTGGCTGCGCACCGCGAAAGCGTCCTGATCGGCGCGGCTGATACCGAAATCGACGGCCACGTTATCCGCCGTCTCCGGCATGGAATGCGTGCCGAATTCCTTCTTCAGCGCCGGGTTCGTGAACCGCCAGCCGATGGTGGTGTCGTAGATGGCATTGGCGCGCGAAAAGGCGGCTTCCGCCTTCGGGATAACGAAGGGCGCGCGCGTCATGCTTTCCACGCCGCCGGCGAGGACGAAATCGCAATCTCCCGCCCGGATGGCCCGCGCGGCCATGCCGACCGCGTCCATGCCCGAACCGCACAGCCGGTTCACCGTCGTGCCCGGCACCCCCACGGGCAGGCCCGCCAGCAGCGCCGCCATGCGGCCCACGTTGCGGTTATCTTCGCCCGCCTGATTGGCGCAGCCGTAGATCAGATCGTCCACGGCAGACCAGTCCACGTCCGGATTGCGCTCCACCAGCGCCTTGAGCGGCACCGCGGCCAGATCGTCCGCCCGCACGGAGGCCAGCGCCCCGCCATAACGGCCCACGGGCGTGCGCACGGCATCGCAGATGAAGGCTTCCGGCATATGTCATTCCTCCCTTGTGTTCTTTAGGTCGCCGATATGCGCTGCATTCAGTGACCGATCGGTCGATGTATTAGGCATCAAAAATACATCACGCGCAACATAAAAATAACAATTATAATGTGATGTTTTGAGGCCTGATAGCGGAATGAAAATTTTTATTATTCAGAATCAATCTGTTGGGTGATATTCTTCACGTTCGAGCCTTTCCAGTCTCAGTGCCGTCCCCTCGGTCGAGGCCAGCAGCAAGCCGTCTGCGTCCTGGAAATGCCGCCCGATATAAATGTCGGATGCCGGCGCTAGCGTACGGTAGAGCGTGACGAAAAGCGCCCTGCACTGCCGCCCCGGCCAGTCGGCGGGCAGCGCGGCGGATGGCAGGCGCGGATCGCGCAGCGCTACTGCGCGGTATTGGTCGACAAGCCGCAGGCGGAGCGCCAGCGCGGCGGCGCCGTCCGGCCCGTAGCCGCCGGAAAGCGCCTCCGCCAGCGGCGCGAACCGGTCGATCACGGCGCGATAACTGTTTGCGATTCCATCGAGTTCCCAGTATCTCGCAGCAAATTCCGGCAGGGCGGCGGCGCCTTTCAGCGTCTCCACGCGCATCAACAAGCCGTCGGGAGGGTCGAGATCCGCGCGGTCCGGCGCCAGTGCCAGTCCCGGCCCGATCCGCGCCCACGGGTCTCGCGGCAGTTCATCGGCGGCGTCGGCCCAGAGCAGCCAGCCGGCAGCGGGCGGCGGCGGCGCGAAGAGGATGCGGGCCGCGGCCGCGAACTCGCGCCGCGCCGCGGACGTCAGGCGGTAGAAACTGCGCCGGCCGCCGCGCTCGCCGAGGAGCCGGCCCGATGCCACAAGGCGCGATACCGCCGTGCGCACCAGGCTCTCGCTGATGCCATGCGCGGAACAGACCTCGATCAGCGTACCCATCCAGAGCGTGCCGCCGCGCGGCTCGACCACGTCTCCGTAAACGGTGACGATGAAGGCCGCCGCCCTCGGCGCCTCAGCCGAGAGGATATCGTCCGCCACCGCGGGCATTGCCGGCGCCTGGCCGGATCGTTCCACCTGTTCCACAGTCTTTCCTCATTCGATACCTGGCTATCATGGCACAGAAACAGGCATATATGCCATAAAGATGTAGCATAACATCGGGACAGCGACCTGCCGCCGCCCGTCTGCCGGCGATCCCCACCGGCGCCTGAGCGGGGCTGAAGACCCGAAACAGCCGGTGTTTTATCAGGCGTTTGCTCACCAAAGACGCACTTTCCTTTTATCGAGGCTTCAATTACCGTCTGCGGCCAGCAAGGGGTGAGTCTGCGGAAGGCGGTCGCGCGGGCAGTTCAGCGGTGCCGGAAGGCTCCGGGGGACGCCGGCGCTTGAACTCGTCTTGCGCAGTCTTGGCAATGCCGGATCGGCCCGTTCCGATCCCAAGATCAGAGCAGTGAAAAATGGTCCACGGGATCGGTCGCCGCGGGTTCGACGAGGACGCCGCGGCAGCAAGTGCGGGTAACGAGCCGGCGCCTGTTGCGGTGGCTGACGAGGCAATGGCGAACACGCGGCCCCAGATATTGGCGGGCGCCGATTTCGCCGATCAGGGTCGTCCCGTCGAGCGACTGGACGGGCTGTTCGAGCAGCTTGTGGAGAGCTTCGGCCCGTGTCCGGCCGTGATCGACGGCGGGCGCACCTGGACCTATCGGGAAATCGAGACGCGCGCCAACCAGCTCGCGCGCCTCCTCGTCGAGCGGGGCGTGAAGCCCGGCGATCGGGTGGGCCTCCTGCTCGACCGCTCCGCCGAGACCTACGCGCTTCTGCTCGCCGTCATGAAGGCAAGGGCCGCCTATGTGCCGCTCGCCACCGCCTTCCCGCAGGAGCGGATCGCCTTCATTCTGGAGGATGCGGGAGTCGGCCTCGTGGTCACGATCCGCGCTTACGAGAGCCGGGTGGAAGGACTGCACGTGCCCCACGTGCTGCTTGACGCGGTCGCGGCCGAGGTCGACGCGCAATCCGGCGCGCCGCTGCTGGCCCACGAGGTGGCGGCCACGACGGACAAGGTCTGCTACATCCTCTACACCTCCGGCACGACCGGCAAGCCGAAGGGTGTGGCGGTCGAGCACCGGAGCATCTGCAACTTCGTGCGCGTCGCGGCCGCCAGCTACGGCTACAGGCCGGGCGACCGCGTCTATCAGGGCATGACCATCGCCTTCGACTTCTCGGTGGAGGAGATTTGGGTGCCGCTGGCGGCGGGCGCGACGGTGGTGCCGGCGCCGGGCAGCCTCACCCTCATCGGCGAGGAGCTGGCTGACTTCCTGCGGACGAACGCCGTCACCTGCATGGCCTGCAGCCCGACGCTGCTCTCCTCCATCGAAAGCGAGGTGCCGGGCCTGCGCCTGCTGCTCGTGGGCGGCGAGGCGTGCCCGCACAATCTCGTGGTGCGCTGGTCGAAGCCGGGGCGGCAAATCCTTAACACCTACGGCCCCACCGAGGCGACGGTGACGGCGACGATGGGCGTGCTCGCGCCGGACGGCGCGGTCACCATCGGCGCGCCGCTGCCCACATACTCCATCGTCATTCTGGATCCGGCGGAGCCTGCTCTCGCGGCACCTGGGGAACTCGGCGAGATCGGCATCGCCGGCATCGGGCTCGCGGTGGGCTACCTCAACAGGCCGGACCTCACCCAGCAGAAGTTCGTCCCGGATTTCCTCGACCTGCCGAACAACCCGTCGAGGCGCATCTACCGCACGGGCGACCTCGGGCGCATCAACGGACAGGGCCAGATCGAGTATCGCGGACGCATCGACACGCAGGTGAAAATTCGCGGTTACCGTATCGAACTCGGCGAGATCGAGGCCGTGCTGCTCGACCAGCCGGCCATCGGGCAAGCCGCCGCCACGACCTGGGAAGTCGAGCCCGGCCGTGTGGAACTCGTCGCCTATTACGCGCTCAAGAGCGGCCTCCCCACACTCTCCCGCGCCGACATCGCCCGGGAGCTGAAGCGGCGCCTGCCGGATTACATGGTGCCGGCCTATCTGGAAGAACTGCCGACCATTCCCATGACGGTCTCCAACAAGGCCGATCTGCGGCAGTTGCCGAAGCCGACGAGCACGCGGCTTTCCGCCGAGCGGCCGGTGGTGCCGCCTGCCAACGACGACGAGCGGTTTCTGGCGGGCATTCTCGCGGACGTGCTGAAACTCGACGAAGTGTCCGTCGAGGACCATTTCTTCGACGACCTCGGCGCCAACTCCCTGCTCATGGCGTGGTTCTGCACCCGCGTGCGCGCGAGGGAGGGGTGGGCTGCCACCTCCATGCGGGACATCTACCTTCATCCCAGCGTGGCGCGCCTCGCGCGGCATCTGCGCAGGCCGGAGCAGGAGGCCGCGACCCCTGTCGAGCCCGAGCCAACGCACGAAGCCTCGGCCCTCGCCTACTGGACCTGCGGCGCCGCCCAGCTATTTTTCTACGGAATCTACAGCTTCTTCGGGCTATGGGCGCTCGATCGCGGCCTCGACTGGGTCTATGTCAAGCTTGAGGAGCCGCTGCATCTCTATCTGCGTTGCGCGGTGCTGGCGGCAGCCCTGTTCTTCGGCATGTCGGCGATCTCAATCATCGGCAAATGGCTGCTGATCGGCCGCTGGAAAGCGGAATCCTTCCCCATCTGGAGCGTGCGTTACTATCGCTTCTGGGTGGTGAAGACGCTGATCCGCAGCGCGCCCGTGGTGCTGTTTCGCGGCAGCCCGCTCTACAGCCTTTATCTGCAACTGCTCGGGGCTCGCCTCGGCCGCAACACCGCCATCGAATGCCGCCTCGTCCCGGTCTGCACGGATCTCATCTCCCTCGGCGACAGCGCCATCCTGCGCAAGGATTCCATCGTTCTGGGCTATCGCGCGCAGTCGGGCTACATCCACACCGGGCCGGTGAACGTCGGGCGGGGCGCGTTCGTAGGCGAGGCGAGCGTGCTCGACATCCACACCGCCATGGGCGACGGCGCGCAGCTCGGCCACGCCTCGTCGCTCCAGAGCGGACAGAGCGTTCCGGCGGGCGAGACGTGGCATGGCTCGCCGGCAGTGCCCACGACGGCGGACTATCGCAAGGTTCCGGACATGCCCTGCTCGAAGGCCCGCCGCATCCTCTACGAGGCGGTCCAGCTGGTCGGGCTGTTTGCCGTCGTCACGCCGCTGCCCCTGCTTTTCCTGAGCGCCTGGGAATATGTGAGCGACGACTTCGAGGAAACGGTCGGCCTCGTGCTGGCCTCCTCCACCATCACGCTGTTCGGCTCCATCGCCGTGATACTCGCCTCGGGGGCGGTGTTGCCACGCCTGTTCCGGCCGTTCCTGAAGCCGGGCCGGACCTACTCGCTCTATGGCGTCCATTTCTGGTTGCAGACGCTGGTGGCGTGGTCGAGCAATTCCCGCTTCCTGAACGTGGTGTTCGGCGACAGCTCGGCGGTGGTGCACTACATGCGCGCCATCGGCTGGAACCTCGACAAGGTGGAGCAGACCGGCTCCAACTTCGGCACCAACCAGCAGCACGACAACCCGCTGCTGTGCGAGGTCGGCGCCGGCACCATCGTGTCGGACGGCCTGTCCATGATCAACATGTACAAGTCCGCATCTGCCTTCCGCCTGGAGCATACACGGATCGGCGAGCGCAACTATCTCGGCAACAACATCTATTACCCGCCGGATGCGCGCACGGGCGCCAACTGCCTGCTCGGCACCAAGGTCATGATCCCGGTCGACGGCCCGGTGAGGGAAAACGTCGGCCTGCTCGGTTCGCCTTCCTTCGCGATCCCGCGCATGGTGGAACGCGACAAGGCGCTGATCGGCTCTTTCGACGAGGGCGAGCGGAGCAGGCGCCTGCCCGGCAAGAACCGGCACAACGCCGCCACCGCCCTGCTTTACCTCGTGGGGCAATGGTTCGCGCTGTTCGTGAGCATGCTGATCTGGGACCGGGCGCTCAACTACTACGCGGAGTGGGGGGCGGCGGCGCTTTTCGTGGCGACGATCCTGACCTCGGCCATCGTCATTCCGTTCTTCATCCTGCTCGAACGGGCGAGCCTCGGCTTCGGGCGGCTCAGGCCGCAGATGGTCACCATTTACGATCCCCGCTTCTGGTCGCACGAACGCCACTGGAAGCTGTCGGACTCGCCCGTCGCCCGCCTGTTCGGCGGCACGCCCTTCCGGCCGATGATCCTGCGCCTCATGGGCGCGAAGGTCGGCCGGCGGGTTTACGATGCCGGCAGCATCATCACAGAGCGCTCGCTGGTCGAGATCGGCGACGGCGCAACCCTCAACGAAGCCTGCGTCATTCAGGCGCATTCGCTGGAAGAAGGCGTGTTCAAGTCCGACCGCGTGCATGTCGGCAGCGGCAGCACCCTCGCGCCGGCTGCCTTCATCCATTACGGCGTGAGCGTGGGCGACGGGGCGGTGGTGGACGCGGATTCGTTCGTCATGAAGGGCGAGACCATCGAGGCCGGTACCGCGTGGCGCGGCAACCCCGCGAAGCTTCACCGCCTTCTCACGCCGGTCCGCGACGTCGCCCCTTCCCGGGCGGACGCTGCCTGAAGCCCGGGACGGCGAGACGATGGACCGCGAAACCTCTCCGCCGCCCGCCGTTCGCCTCGTTCCCGTGACGGCGGCCAACCGCGAGGCCGTGGTAGCCCTCGAACTTGCGCCCGGGCAAGTGGACTGGTTGGCGGGCAACGCCGAGTCGCTCGACGAGGCCGATCACGATCCCGACGCCCGCCCCCGCGTTGTGATGGCGCAGGCGCGCATCGTCGGATTTCTCATGTACGAGGCGCCGGCGGACGACGACGAGGCGCGGATCTACCGCTTCATGATCGACAGCGCCGTTCAGGGCCGCGGCTATGGACGCGCCGCCCTGCGCGCGGCGCTGGAGGAGATCGCCACGCTCGGCCATGTGCGCCGGGTCTCAATCTGCTACATGCCGGACAACGAGGGAGCGCGCCGCCTCTATGGTGCCGCAGGCTTTCTTGAGGAAGGGCTGGACGAGGACGGCGAGATGGTCGTCGGCATGAGCCTGCCCGCCGGCGGAAACGGCCTTTAGAATCTGTCCTGTTTACGTTGAAACAGGGCAGATTCTAGGTTCCTTATCTTGAGCGAATTCTGATCGGAACCCGCGATCGGAACAATCCCCGCCAGACTGTGGGCCTGACGGGGTCGTGTGCCTTGTCCGGTGGCGCAGACGCGATTCAGGCGCATGTTGCCCGGCGGATCGAGATCGCGGGCGGTGTGCCGTTCATGCTTCCCCGCCCCCGGTTTCGGCCTTCAGGATGTTGCGCAGCGCGAACTTCTGGATCTTGCCCGACGCGGTCGCTGGCAGCTTGTCGCGGATTTCGAGCCGTTCGGGAAAGTACTGTTTCGCCAGCCGCTGCATCTCCAGAAAGCGGGTCATTTCAGCGAAGTCGAAGCTCTGTCCGCCCTTCAGCACCACGAAGGCGCAGGCGCGCTCGCCCAGCCGCGCGTCGGGATAGCCGACAACCGCCACCTGGTGTATCGCCGGGTGCTTGTAAAGCAGCGCCTCGACCTCGATGACCGGGATATTCTCCGCGCCGCGGATAATGATGTCCTTGGAGCGCCCGCAGATACGGATGTAGCCCTGCTCGTCCATGCGGGCGATGTCGCCGGTGTCGAACCAGCCCTCGGGGTCGGTGTTGTTCCATTGCGGACGTTTGAGGTAGCCGACGAAGTTGGAACAGCCGCGCACGTAAAGCTCGCCCTCGTGGCCGGCCGGCGCCGGCAGTCCGTCGGCGCCGCGCACCTGCAGCTCCATGCCGCGCAAGGCGAAGCCGTCGGTATTGACCGAGCGTTCGTCCGGATCGTCCGGTGCGACGACGGTCACGGCGCCGTTCTCGGTCATGCCCCACGCGGAAATGACCTTTGCACCGAGTACGCCGCGCGCACGTTCGACGAGCGGACCGGGGATAGCGGTGCCGGCGCAGAGAAAAATGCGCAATGACGAGGCATCTGTTCCCGCCTCCTCCACGGCGTTCGACAGATCCATGAGGAACGGCGTCGAGGCCATGGTGAAGGTCGCCCGTTCGCTCTCAAGCAGCCGCGCCGCCACCGCCTTGTCCCAGACATCCATGAGCACCATGCGGGCGCGCAGCATCACCGGCATCAGAAAGCCGTACATGAAGCCTGTCTGATGAGCCATCGGCGAGGCCATCAACACGACGTCCGATGCGCCAAGGCGCAGACGCTCCGCGTAGGGCACGAGATTGGAATACATCGTGTTGGCGGTGTGCATCACACCCTTCGGCTCGCCCGTGGTGCCGGACGTATAAATGAGTTGGCACACGTCATCGGCGTCGCCGCGGTCGCGCGCGCTGATCGCCGCGAGGTCCTGTATGTCGTCGAGCGCGGGATCGAGCAGCAGGGCGTCGAAGCCGTTCGGCCCTTCTCCTCCGGTGACGATGACGTGTTCGAGGTCCGGCAGGTCGGGCCGCATCCGCTCCGCCATCGCCTCGTGATCGAAACCGCGGAACGTCCGCGGCACGACGAAGGCCCTGACCTCGCCGTGACGGAGCATGAACAGCAGCTCGTGCTCACGGAAGATCGGCATCACCGGATTGAAGACGATGCCGAGCCGGCGGCAGGCGATGTAGAGGACGACGAATTCCCACGAGTTCGGCAACTGGCAGGCCAGCACGTCGTCCCTGGCGAGGCCGAGTCCGCGCAGGCCGGCCGCCGCGCGCCACGCGAGACGGTCGATCCCGGCATAGGTCAGATCGCGCCGATCGCCCGTGGCGACGGTGACGGCGGTCAGTCCCACGGCATCGGGCCTTTCGGCCACGCAGGCATCGAAATAATCGAGCAAGGTCTTGCCGCGCCATAATCCTTCCGCTTCCATTCTTGCACGGCGCGGTTCGATCAGTACTGCATCGAATTTCATCGCTTGCTTCCTCCCCTTTCCGGGTTCAGCCAGCCACGGCCGCCCGGCCCGCGCGCTCGCGGGCTATGATGTTCTTCATGATGTGCGCGGTGCCGTCGCCGATCTGCAGGCCGAGCACATCGCGCAAGCGCTGCTCGAACGGCAGTTCGCTGGAATAGGCGGCGTGGCCGTGGATCAGCAGGCAGCAATGGATCGCCTCATAGGCGAGCAGCGGCGGCCACCACTTCGCCATCGCCGCCTCGGCGACATGCGGCAAGTCATTGTCCTTGAGCCAGAGTGCGTTGTAGCTCAGCAGCCGCGCGCCCTCGATCCGCGTATCGAAATCCGCGAGCTGGTGGGTGATGCCCTGGAACGCCCCGAGCGGCTTGCCGAAGGCATGGCGCTCGCCGATGTAGGCCCATGTTTCATCGAGGCTCTGCCGCGCAGTGCCGAGGCATTGCAGCCCGATCAGCGAGCGAGAGAAGTCGAAGCCCTGCATCACCTGCACGAAGCCCGTGCCCTCGTCTCCGAGCAGGTTCTCCGCTGGCACCTTCACGTTGTCGAAGAAGATGGAGCCGCGCCCGATCGCGTGCTGGCCGACATCCGTGAAGCGGGTGGTGCTGATGCCGGGGGTGTCCATGGGCACGAAGATCGCCGAGATGCCGCGCGCCTTGTCCTCCGGCCGGCCGGTGCGGGCAAAGACAACCGCGCCAGCCGCCTGATCGGCGGCCGAGATCGAGGTTTTCTCGCCATTGATGATATAATGATCGCCCGCGCGTTCCATGCGCAGTCCGAGATTGGCAGCATCCGACCCGCCGCGCGGTTCGGTGAGCGCGATGGCGATCATGATCTCCCCCGCCGTGAGCTTCGGCAGCCACTCCCGCCGGATGTCCGGATTGGCGAAACTGGCGAGGATCTGGCCGTTCAGCGACGCGAGGATGTTCACGTAGCCGAAGTTGAAGTCCGCCTTGGCGATTTCCTCGATGATGACGCCGGAATAGATCGCGCCCGCGCCGAGCCCGCCGAATTGCTCCGGCAGTTCAGGCGCGATCAGCCCGAGGCTGCCCATTTCGCGCACCAGTTCCTTGCCGAAGGCACCGGCTTTCTCGCGCGCCTGATAGCCAGGCGCGAGCTTTTCCGTCGCGAACTTGCGGGCGAGGTCACGCAGATCGCTCAATTCCGCCGTGTCGAAGATCGTGGGATGCATGTTTCCTCCCCGGTTACTGGACCATCAGGCTCATTTTTCTTCGTTACTTGCCGAATTTCCTGAAATCCGGCTTTCTCTTCTCGCGGAATGCGATGCCGCCTTCCTTGCTCTCGTCGGTCTCGTAGTAGAGGCTGAGCGCCCGCATCCCGAGGGCCGAGATGCCGCGGATGTTTTCGCTGTCGGCGTTGAACGACACCTTGGCCAGCGCCAGCGCGGTGGGAGAGCGCTCCATCAGCTCCGCCACCCAGCGATCGACCTCGGCGTCGAGTTCCTCGTGCGGAACGACGGCGTTGACGAGCCCCATGGCCAACGCCTCGGCGGCGGTGTAGCGCCTGTTGAGGTACCAGATTTCGCGGGCGCGCTTCTCGCCGACGATGCGGGCGAGATAGGCGGTGCCGAAACCGGGATCGACCGAACCGACCTTGGGGCCCACCTGGCCGAACTGCGCCTTTTCGGAGGCGATGGTGAGGTCGCAGACGGTGGCGAGCACGTTGCCGCCGCCGATGGCGAAGCCGTTGACGCGCGCGATCACCGGCTTGGGCACGTCACGGATCAGGCTCTGCAACTCGTCGACGGGCAACCCGATCACGCCCCGGCCGTCGTATTGCCCATCGTGTGCCGACTGGTCGCCGCCTGTGCAGAAGGCCTTGTCGCCCGCGCCCGTCAGCACGATCACGCCGATCTTGCGATCCCAACCGGCGGTCTGGACCGCGTGGATCAACTCATCCACCGTGTGGCCGCGAAAGGCGTTATACTTGTCGGGCCGGTTGATGGTGATCCAGGCGGCACCGTTCTTCACTTCATAGAGAATATCCGTATAGGTCATGGCTCGTCCTTTCAGCCGTGCATCGTCAGGCCGCCGGAGACGGAGATCACCTGCCCGGTGATGAAGGCGGCGTCATCGGAGGCAAGGAACAGGATCGCGCCGGGCAGATCGTCGGGCTTGCCCAGCCGGCCGAGCGGCACGGCCCGGGTGAAGGCGACGCGCAGCTTTTCCTTGTCGCCCGCCGCTTCCATGAAGCTCTCCAGCATCGCCGTCTCGGTCACGCCGGGGCAAACCACGTTGAATGTGATGCCATGGCGGGCATGCTCGCGCGCCAGCGTCTTCGAGAAGGCGATGACGCCCGCCTTGCAGGCGGCGTAGACGGATTCGCCCGACGATCCCACGCGCCCGGCGTCCGAACCGATCGAGACGACCCGGCCGGCGACACCCCGCGCCACCATCGAGGCAACAACGGGTTTGGTAATGTTCAGCACGGCGCGCAGGTTGATATCGATGATCTTCGTCCAGAAATCGGGTTCGGATTTCAGGAAGGGCACGAACAGATCCCAGCCAACGTTGTTGACCAGCACATCGATCGGACCGAACTCCGCCTCGACATTTGCCACTGCGGCGGCAGTCGCTTCGTAATCGACGAGATCGACGGCAAGCGCCGTTGCCTCTCCGCCGGCGCTCCGGATGGCATCAACCGCCCGGGCGGCCGCCTCGGCGCCGATATCGGCCACGACGACACGGGCCCCCTCTTCCGCGAATCGCCGGCCGGTCGCCGAACCGATGCCTCCTGCGCCGCCTGTTACGACAACTACTTTACCTTTCAAGCCCCTCACAGATGCCTCCATTGCTGATTTAAGGCCATAAGGATTCCGTCAACAAAACCGCTTTTTCTGCGGATTTGAAGCCATTGTCGCATCCAGAAATGGATCGACCTCCCCGGCAATCTTCGTAACCCGGCCCAACTTTTATGTCAATATATTTACCTTATTTTTAATGCGGCACGTCTCTTGACTGCCTGGCCGCCGCAGGCAAGACTGGCGCCATGACGAAAGATGTTGACGCATTCGGGGGGCTGTCCGTCGGGTTGAGCAACAGGCTCTTCTTCCGGCTCTATCAATGCGCCAACATGCTGCACAAGACGGGCACGCGGGCGCTGGACGAGCATGGCATTACCACCCAGCAGTGGGCCGTTCTCGGCGCGCTGACGCGGCCCGCCTTCGAGAACGGGGTGGCTGTCGGAGACCTCGCGGCGTTCCTGCTGGTCAGCCGGCAGAATCTCGCGGGCGTGCTGTCGCGGCTTGAGGTGCTCGACTATGTCGAGCGGGCGGTGGATGCGAACGACAATCGGTCGCGCCTCGTGCGTCTTACAGCCAAGGGCCGCAGCCTCTGGGACAAGGATATGCGTTCCGTGATCGCCGACTATTACGACGAGGCGCTGACGGGCTTCTCCACCGAGGACAAGATCCACATGATCCACTACCTCGACAAGATGCTGCATAATTTCAAGGCGCTCGACCCGGAAGCGCAGCCTGTGTCCGGGACGGCCGCCGCGGCGGAATGATCCGCCGCCGGAAGCCTCCCGCGGCAACCGGCGCGCGCAGGCAAAAAGCCGAACCCGTAAACCCGACGTCGTTACGACAATAAGTTGCCGTTCATGGTATCCGCCCGCTTCATGCAACGGGAGTGGGTTACCATAGCGCTGGCGGATGACAGCGTTCTCCGGTGGAGGCGCTCTTGATCATAAAATGCAAATATGTTTACATGATTTGCGGGAGGGCCGCTCATGAAAGCCATCGTCCTGAAGGAGCGCGGCGCCGCCGGCGTCGTGTATGACGACATACCCGCGCCGCCGCAGCCGGAAGGCGGGGTGCGGGTGCGGATGCTCGCCGCATCGGTCAACCGCGTCGATCTCTATATGCGCGACAACGGCGCCGGCATCACCCATAGCCTGCCGCAGGTCATGGGCGTCGACGGCGTGGGCGAGGTCATGGAAGCCGACATCGACGCGGGCGTCAGACCGGACGAGCGCGTTCTGCTCTACCCTTACGAGTTCTGCGGCGTCTGCCGGCACTGCCTGGCCGGCGACCAGCCACTCTGCCGGACCGCGCGAATTCCGGGAGAACATCGCGACGGCACTTTCGCGGAACAGATTTCCCTGCCTGCCCGCTCCCTGGTGAAACTCCGCCCGGATGCCGATGTCGATCAGGCGGCGGTGCTGGGGGTCGCCTATCTCACGGCGTGGCGGATGGTGTTCGGCAAGGCCCCCGCGGGGCCGGGCAGCGTGGTGCTGGTGCAGGGCGCCGGCGGCGGCGTTTCCTATGCCGCCGTGCAACTCGCGCGCATGGCGGGCGCCCGCGTGATCGTGACGACCACCGGTGAGGACAAGCTGGCGCATTTCCGCGCGCTCTCCGTCGACGCCGTGGATTACCGCACCGCCGACGTGGCGAAGGCGGTGCTTTCGCTGACGGATGGCGAAGGTGCGGACCTCGTGATCGACAACGTGGGCGAAAAGACGTGGGGCGCCTCGCTGCGGTCGATGGCCCGGGGCGGGCACCTCGTTACCTGCGGGGCGACGACCGGCGCCCATCCGTCCGCCGATATCCAGCGGCTGTTCGTGCGGCAATTGTCGGTTCACGGCTCGACAATGGGCAACATGGAGGAGTTCCGCCGCCTGATCCGCGCCTGGGAGAGCGGCGGTTTCACGCCGCTGATCGACAGCGTCTTTCCCCTCACCGAAGTGCCAGCCGCCTTTGCGCGGCTGGAGCATCCCGCCCGTCTGGGCAAGATCGTCATCCGCATCGCTGAGAGCACCGAAACGTCATGAGCTATGAGACCATTCTCGTCGCGACCGAAGGCCCGGTCGGCATCATCACACTGAACCGGCCGGAGGCCCTGAACGCGCTGAACGGCAGGCTCACAGCCGAACTCTCGTCGGCCGCCGCCGCGTTCGACGCGGACGAGACGGTCGGCGCCATCGTGGTGACAGGCTCGGAGCGCGCCTTCGCGGCGGGCGCCGACATCAAGGAAATCAGGGACAAGACTTTCGCGGAAGTCTATGGCGAGAACTTCATCACCGCCTCGTGGGAGGGCCTTTCGCGCGTGCGCAAGCCAACGGTCGCGGCTGTGTCCGGGCATGCCGTCGGCGGGGGCTGCGAACTCGCCCTCATGTGCGACATCATCGTCGCCTCGGAAACGGCACGCTTCAGCCTGCCGGAGACGCAGATCGGCATCATCCCCGGCGCCGGCGGTACACAGCGGCTGACGCGCATCGTGGGCAAGGCGGTGGCGATGGACATGATCCTGACGGGCCGGACGCTAGCCGCCGATGAGGCGCTCGCCATGGGCCTCGTATCCCGCGTCGTGCCGCCGGGCACGTATCTGGCGCAGGCCGTGGCGCTCGCCGCTAAGATCGCCACCCTGTCGCGCCCCATCGTCATGCTGGCGAAGGAAGCGGTGAACGCCGCCTACGAAACCCACCTCGCAGAAGGCATCTACATCGAGCGGCGCCTGCTCTATACCACCTTCGCCACCGAGGACAGACGCGAGGGGATGACGGCCTTCGCCGAGAAGCGCAAGCCCGTGTTCAGGAATCGCTGACGGCAACGATGCAGCAAACATCCGTGCTGCTAGAATCTGTCCTGTTTACGTTGAAACAGGACAGATTCTAGGTTCCTTATATTGAGCGAATTCTGATCGATCAGATGATTCTATCTGATCGGAATGCGCTCTAACGGGCAAGGCGCGCGTTGGTCGGGCTGCGGACCGGCGGCGAACGGGATGAATGCGGCCCATCAGCAAGATGCGCCCTGCGCTCCACGTCTCATGGCTGGAAGACCGTGTTTCACGATCTCCCCGTGACCCTGTTCCGCTGACTGCCATCAACTCCGCAGCAGATGCAGCAGGGCCGATGTCACCGCCTGCGGCTGCTCGATGGGTGTGAGGTGGCCGGCATGGGGCACGATATCGAGCCGCGAGAAGGGAATGGCGACCGCCATCTCGCGATGGAGTTCCGGCGGCGTCAGCGCGTCATGCTCCCCGCACAGCACCAGCACAGGGCAACGCAGGCGGGCAAGCGTCGCGCGGCTGTCGGGGCGGTCAATCAGGCTCTGGCGGGCGAACACCTCGGGGCCTAGCCGCGCCGTCATGGCGCGCACCCGCTCGACCATCTCCGTGTTGCCGAGGTGTTCGGGCGCGAGATAAGTGTGCAGCAGATGCTCGCCGAAGCCATGGAATTTTCCGGGGTTACGCGCCGTGGCGATGAGCCGCCGCCGCTCCTGCGCGCGGTCCGGGCTGTCGGGCAGCATCGTCGTGTCGAGCAGCGCAAGGTGGCTCACCCGTTCGGGCGCGATGCGCATGATCTCCAGCGCCACGATCCCGCCGAGCGAGAACCCGGCGAGCGCGAACCGGCCCTCGGCGCCGGCGAGCACGCCGCTTGCCAGTGCCGACAGCGTTTCGCCGCGCGTGATGTCGGCCACAACCGGCCGCGCGACGTCAGACAGGCCGGCGATCTGGTCGCGCCAGAGATCGGCGTCGTTGAGCAAGCCGGGGATCAGGACAAGCTGCGGCAGATCGGACATGATTCATCCCACCTCGGTCAGGATGGCGCGGGCGCGGATGCGCACCGGCTCGTCGACCATGGCGCCATCGACCGAGGCCGCGCCGTCGCCGGATGCCAGCACCCGCCGCGCCCAGGCAACCTCCGCCTCCGTCGGGGCGAAGGCGCGCTTCACTTCGGCGACCTGTCTGGGGTGGATGCACAGCTTCCCCGTCATGCCGAGCGCCCGGGCGTGGGCCGCGTCGTCGTGGGCGACGGCCACATCGTCAAGCTGCACCGTGACGCCGTCGACAGGCGCGGCGATTCCGGCCAAACGCGAGGCCAGCACGAGTTGCAGCCGCACCGGCAGCAGAACCTCGCGCAGATGGACGCAGCCCAGATCGGCGCAGAAATCGACGGAGCCGAAGGCGAGCCGCGCCACACCGGGAGTGGCGGCGATGGCCTGCACCCGGGCGATGCCGCGCGCGCTCTCGACCAGCGCGATCAGCGGGATATCGCCGCCGAGCTTCAATGAGACCGATGCGAGCATCGCCGGATCTTCCGCCTTCGGCAGCATGACCGCCGCGAGAGGCAGTTGCCGCACCGCCGCGACATCCGCCTCATGCCAGACCGTGCCCACCGCGTTGATGCGCACGATCACCGGCAGGTCGGTGAAATCGCACGCAAGCACCGCCCGCGCTGCGTCCTTGGCATCGGCGGCGACGGCATCCTCCAGGTCGAGGATCACCGTATCAGCGCCCGACGCCGCCGCCCGGGCGAAACGCTCGGGGCGGTTGGCCGGCACGAAGAGGGGTGCGCGGATCGAAGCCAGATCTACCATTCCGCGGCCTACCATTCCGCCTTGGCCTCCATCGCCACCGGGCCGCCGACGCGGGCCGTCCAGAGCTTCAGGGCCGCGCCGTCCTCCGCCGCATCGAGAATGAAGTCCGCGTTGTCGAACAGCGGCGACAGGCTGCGGAACGAAAAGCGCGCAGGCGCCCGGCCGCCGATGTCGGCGGCGAGATGGAGCAGCATCGTCGCCTGCATCGGCCCGTGGACGACAAGCCCGGGATAGCCCTCGACGTCACGCGCATAGGGCGCGTCGTAGTGAATGCGGTGGCCGTTGAAGGTGAGCGCCGAATAGCGGAACAGCAAGGTCGTCGTCGGCACGATCAGGCGGCGATGCGCCCCTTCCGGCGCGGCGGCCGGGGCTGCGGTGGGGGCCGGCTTCGGGCTCCCCGCGTCGCGGTAGACGATGTCCTGCCGCTCGGTGATGACGTCGCGACCGCCGGCGCCGATGCGGTGTTCCACGGTGACGAAGCAGAGCTGTCCGGAGCGGCCCTCCTTCAGGGCCACGTCGAGAATGCGGGATGTGCGCGTCACCGTCTCGCCGACACGGATGTCGTCGTGGAAGGCGAAAGCGCCGCCCGCCCACATCCGCCGCGGCAGCGGCACCGGCGGCAGGAAGCCGCCACGGGCGGGATGACCGTCGGACCCGAGCTGCGCGCCGGGAACAGCCGGCTGGCCAAGGCAGAGATGGATCAGCAGCGGAGCGGGATCGCCGGGCAGGCTGCAGCCGTCCAGATCGAGCGTGGCGTTGAAGCGGCGGACCAGTTCCGGCGTCACCACCTCGGAAGCGCTCTCCTCGCGCCCGATCCATTCCCGCAACTGCACAATGTCGACAGCCATCAAAGATCCTCCTTGTCGAGCGCCGGAACCGCGCCATAACGACGTTCCTCGCCCGCGAAAACCGGTGCCGGCGCGGGATAGGACACCGGACCGGCGGGCGTTTCAACCGTAATCCGCCGCAGGTGCGGATGGCGCGACAGCCCTTCCATGTTGTTGACCGAGGCGAACGCGACATCCGCAGCCTGAATGTCCGCCAACGCCTCTTCGCCCGTCCGCGCGGCAAAGGCCGCCGCCACCACGGCATCGGTCCCGGCGCGGTTGCTGACCCGCGCCACGTTGGTGGCGAAGCGCGGATCGGTCCCAAGCGCCTCGTCGCCGAGGAAAACCCTGGCCAGATTGCGCCACTCGCGGTCGCTCTGCACCGAGATCAGGATCTGCTTGCCGTCGCCCGTCGCAAATACGCCGTAAGGAGCGATCGAGGGATGGGCGAGACCGATCCGCTTCGGCGACCTGCCGCCTTCGTGGTTGAGCAGCGGCACGGTCAGCCAGTCGGCCATGACGTCGAACATCGAGACGCTGATATGAGCACCCTTGTCGGTAACGGATCGCCGGATCAGCGCTTCCAAGATCGCCGCGTAGGCGGTGGCGCCGGTGGCGATGTCGACGATCGAGATGCCCACGCGCGCCGGGCTCTCCGGCCCGCCGGTGACCGAACACAGGCCGGATTCCGCCTGGATCAGCAGGTCATAGGCCTTGCGCGAGGCCATGGGCCCGCTCTCACCATAACCCGAGATGGACAACGTGATCAGCCTGGGAAACTCCCGCGAGAGCCGCTCGTGATCAAAGCCGAGGCGGTCGAGCGCACCGGGCTTCAGGTTCTGGACCAGCACATCAGCACCGGTCAGCAATTCGGCGAGCCGCGCCTTGCCCTCGGGCTTCGTCAGGTCGAGCGTGAGCGATTCCTTGCCGCGATTCAGCCAGACGAAGTAGCTCGACAGCCCGCCGGCGACGTCGTCATAGCCGCGGGCAAAGTCCCCTTCCGGCCGTTCGATCTTGATGACGCGCGCCCCGGCATCCGCGAGGCGCGACGTCGTGAACGGCGCGGCCACCGCCTGCTCGATGGCGACGACGGTGATGCCGCTGAGTGGAAGCTGCTCACCCGCCATCAGAACGACCTCGGCAGGCCGAGCACATGCTCCGCCACATAGGAGAGGATGAGGTTCGTCGAGATCGGCGCGACCTGATAAAGCCGCGTCTCGCGGAACTTGCGCTCGACGTCGTACTCGCAGGCGAAGCCGAAGCCACCGTGGAACTGCAGGCAGGCGTTGGCCGCCTCCCACGATGCCTTGGCCGCGAGATACTTCGCCATGTTGGCCTGCGTGCCGCAGGGCTGGTGCGCGTCATAGAGGCGGCAGGCCTCGAAGCGCATCAGGTTCGCGGCTTCCACCTCGATGAAGGCTTCGGCGATGGGAAACTGCACGCCCTGGTTCTGGCCGATCGGGCGGCCGAACACGACACGCTCCTTGACGTATTCGGATACCTTGTCGACGAACCAATAGCCGTCACCGATACATTCGGCGGCGATCAGCGTGCGCTCGGCGTTGAGGCCGGTCAGGATATACTTGAAGCCCTGCCCCTCCTCGCCGATCAGATTCTCCGCCGGGATCTCCAGCTCGTCGAAGAACAGCTCGTTGGTCTCGTGGTTCACCATGTTGAGGATCGGGCGGACCTCCATCCCCTTCTTCATCGCATCCTGGATGTCCACGATGAAGATCGACAGACCTTCGGACTTCTTCTTCACGTCGGCCAGCGGCGTGGTGCGGGCCAGCAGGATCATGAGATCGGAGTGCTGGACGCGGCTGATCCAGACTTTCTGGCCATTGACGACGTAACGGTCGCCTCGTCTGACGGCGGTCGTCTTGATCTTGGTCGTGTCCGTGCCGGTCGTCGGTTCCGTCACGCCCATGGATTGCAGGCGCAGTTCGCCCGAGGCGATCTTCGGCAGATAGCGCTGGCGCTGCTCCTCCGAGCCGTGGCGCACCAGCGTATTCATATTGTACATCTGGCCGTGGCAGGCGCCCGAGTTGCCGCCCGCGCGGTTGATCTCCTCCATGATCACGGACGCCTCGGTCAGCCCCAGCCCCGAGCCGCCGTATTCCTCCGGGATGAGCGCCGCAAGCCAGCCCGCCTTCGTGAGCGCGTCGACGAATTCCTCCGGATAGGCGCGGGCCTCGTCGACCTTGCGGTGGTACTCCGCCGGAAACTGTCCGCAGAGATCGCGGATGGCGTCACGGATATCCTGATACTGGTCTGACACGGTTTGCATCGCCTCACTCGAAAAAGTTCACCGCAGCACGAAGGGGTTCGGAACGCCCTCGGCCAGGTTCAGCCAGACGCATTTGGTCTGCAGATACTCGTAGATGGCCTCCTGGCCGTTCTCGCGCCCGATGCCGCTTTTCTTGTAGCCGCCGAAAGGCGCCAGGAAACTCACGGCGCGGTAGGTGTTCACCCACACCGTGCCGGCCTTCAGCGCGTCGGCCATGCGGACGGCGCGGCGCATGTTCTGCGTCCATACGCCGGCGGCAAGGCCGTAGATCGTGTCATTGGCGATGCGGATCGCGTCCTCGTCGTCCTCGAAGGGAATGATCGACAGCACCGGGCCGAACACCTCCTCGCGGGCTATGCGCATGTCGTTGGTGACATTGCCGAAGATGGTGGGTTCCACGAACCAGCCGTTCTTCAGCGCCGAATCCGCCGGCACCTTGCCGCCCAGCAGGCACTCCGCCCCCTCCGCCTTCGCCACGGCGATATAGTCGAGCACCTTCTTGCGCTGCGGCTGCGTGGTGATCGGGCCGACTTGCGTGTCGGCTTGCATCGGATCGCCGAGACGGGCGCCTGCGGCGAAGTCCACGACACGGCGCGATACCTCGTCATAGACCGAGCGCTGCACCAGCAGGCGCGAGCCCGCGATGCAGGTCTGGCCAGAGGCGGCGAAGATGCCCGAGATGGCACCCTTCACCGCGTCGTCCAGATTGGCGTCCTCAAAAATGATGTTGGGGGACTTGCCGCCCAGTTCCAGCGTGACGTGCTTCAGCCCCTTCGCCGCCCCGGCATAGACCGCAGCACCGGTGGCGTCGCCGCCGGTGAAGGCGACCTTGGCGACCTTGGGATGCTCCACCAGCGCCGCGCCGATCTCGTGGCCATAGCCGGTGACGGTATTGATCACACCGCTCGGGAAGCCCGCTTCCTCCGCCAGCTTCACGAACTCCAACGTCGACACCGACGTGAATTCGGACGGCTTGATGACCACCGTATTGCCCGCCGCCAGCGCGGCCGCGAGCTTCCACGTGAGCAGCAGCAGCGGTGAGTTCCACGGCGTGATGCAGACGACGACGCCGAGCGGCTCGTGCTTCGTGTAGATGAAGACATCGGATTTGTCGGGCGGCAGCACGCCGCCCTCGATCTTGTCGGCGAGGCCGGCGAAGTAGTAATAATACTCGGGCAGGTAACGCACCTGGCCGGACATCTCGGCATAGAGCTTGCCGTTGTCCCGGGTTTCCAGCTTCGCGAGCCGCTCGGCATCGCGCGCGATCAGATCGCCCAGCCGGCGCAGCAGCTTGCCCCGCGCCGTGGCCGTCAGTGTCGCCCACGGGCCGGTGGTGAAGGCGGCATGCGCAGCCTCGACCGCAGCCTCGACATCCGCGACGCCGCACTGCGGCACCTCGGCCCACGGCTCGCCGGTATACGGATTTTCCGAAATGAACCAGCGTCCCGTCGTGCTCTGCACCGGCGCACCGTTCACCGTGTTGAAAAATCTTTCAAAGCCGCTCATCGTTTTTTTCCCTGCTATCGCCGCTTCTGCTGCGTCACGTCGGATCGGCTGACAGCCGGGGGCCGCCAGGAAGCGGTTCTTGAAATGAACGCCATCGCAGGGCGGCAGAACGCGCGGCAGACTCTACTGCCAGTCTCCCGGCGTCGTGTCCGGTTCCGTTCATCTGCATGGCATCCTCCGCGCCTCGTTATCCGGATAGTCGTAACGTGCCGGGAAGAAATCAAAAAATGCTATTTTTCTCTTCGAGGTATAGCAATATTCTATATCTGCTTGTTGGCAGCGAGCATTTGGCCGCCCCAGACGCCGGCATTCACCAGCTCGGTCGCGATTTCAATGAACGTATTGCCGACATAGCGCGCGGCGGGGCTGACGGGCCTGTCCGCCGAGTAGCAGACGACAAGCTTGCGTTCGGGTGTCGGGTCCGTGAGCGGCGCCGCGAACAGCCGGCCTTCGCGGATCATGCGGTGGATAGACGCGAGCGGCAGCATCGTGGCGCCGAAACCGGCACACGTGAGGTCCGTCATCGCCGCAAAGGAATCGGCCTCCACGACGTGGGTATAGACAATCCCGGCCCGTCTGGCGCATTCGTCGAAGATCTCTCTCAGGCCGTGGCGCGGGCTGGGCAGCACGAGCTGCTCGTCGGCCAGCTTCGCGAACTGAACGGGCCTGTCCGGCGACAGCCCCGGACGCGAACTCACAAGATAGAGCTGCTCCATCATCACGGGCGTCACACGCAGCGACTTCGCCGGGGGAGGATCGTAGGTGACGACGATATCGAGTTCCCCGCGTTTCAGCCAGTCGAGAAGGTAGCCGCTGAAAGCCGAGGAGAAGCGGATGTTCAGATTGGGATGCGCCTGACGGATGCGCTGCATCAGGGGCACGGTGATGATTTCGGCAACCGTGGGCGTGGTGCCGATCCGGACCATCCCGCGGAAGGAGGTCCGCCCCTCCTCCACGGAACGGCGCATGGCATCAAGCTCGGCCAGCACCCTCACCGCGTGGTCAAGAACATCCTGCCCCGTCTCGGTAATGGTCATTCCGCGCCCGTGCCGTTCGAACAGCAAGACGCCGAGTTCCTGCTCCAGAAGCCGGATCTGCCGGCTCAGCGCAGGCTGAACGGTGTTCAGGCGATCCGCCGCCTTGCTGATGCTGCCAAGCTCGGCGACATGGACCAGCGTCACGAGCTGCGAGATGTCCATGATCCCTCCCTTTCCTCCTGACACGATCATCGATCCGGTCAGGCCGCATCACTTTGTGGCATAGCCCATGTCATGAGCTATCAACAAGTGCAATGGCAAGGGCGGGAGCGGAGAGACCGGCGGCCATGAGGCGATGCCGGTTCGCCGGCCGAGTTTGTTTTCGTTCCCCGGCAGGCGGCATTCGCTTCGTGACGATCAATCCCGAAATCGGCGGCGCTTTGGAGGAAGCGGGCGTCAGAAATTGTTGCGCTCGTGATAGGTGCGCAGGAACGACTGGATGCGCGCATCCTCGGGATGGTGCAGGATGCGATCGGGGATATCCACGCTGACCAGTTCGCCCTTCTCCATGAAAGCCACCTTGTCGGCGACATGCGCGGCAAAGCCCATCTCGTGCGTCACCACGACCATGGTCATGCCCTCGCCTGCGAGCGTCTTCATGACATTCAGCACCTCGCCCACCAGTTCGGGATCCAGCGCGGAGGTCGGCTCGTCGAACAACATCAGCCGTGGTTCCATGGCGATGGCGCGGGCAATCGCCACGCGCTGCTGCTGGCCGCCAGACAGGCGCGCGGGGTGGTTCGTCATCCTGTCGGCGAGCCCCACCTTCGTCAGCGCCTCGGCGGCGCGTTCATGGGCCTCGGATTTCGACATGCCACGCACACGGATCAGCCCCTCGGCCACGTTCTCCCTGGCGGTCATGTGCGGCCACAGGTTGAACTGCTGGAACACCATGCCGATCGAGCGCCGCATCTCGCGCAGCCTGCGGCCGGACATCTTCTTGCCGGGCGCTTCATAACCGATCAACTGGCCGTCGATACGGATTTCCCCCGAGTCGTATTCCTCAAGGAAGTTGATACACCGCAGCAGCGTGGACTTGCCCGAACCCGAAGGCCCGATCAGGCAGTTCACCTTGCCCGGCTCGATCACCAGGTCCACATCCTTCAGCGCATGGAAGGGACCGAAATGCTTGTTGACCTTGCGAATCTCGACGGATGACGCGGCAAGCATCTTACGTCCTCTCGATCAGATGTTTCGTGACGTGCGTTTCGAGCCTGCGGCCAACGCGCGAGATGGCCTCGACCAGCGCCCAGAAGAACAACGCCAGCACCAGATTGGCCTCGACATAGCGGAAAGTCTCGGTCGACATGCGCTGGACCTGATACATCAGCTCAGGCACCGTGATGATCGACAGGATCACGGTTTCCTTGGTCAGGATGATCGAGAAGTTGACCAGCGCCGGCAGCGACGAGACGAGGCCGAGCGGCAGCAGGATGCGGCGCACAATGGCAGGCTCGGACATGCCGATGGCACGGGCGGCCTCGATCTGGCCGTGCGGCACGCCGCGGAAGCCCGAACGGAAAATCTCGGCGAAATAAGGACTGCCGTAGATCGTCAGGCCGAGAAGCCCTGCCGGCAGCGCATCGAGCCGCAATCCGATCAGCGGACCGCCGTAATAAAGGACGAAGAGCTGCACGAGAAAGGGCGTGCCGCGGATGACCTCGATATAGACCTGGATGATCCAGTTGAGCCAGCGCGATCCATAGCGCTGCAGCAGCGCGATGACCAGCCCCAGCGCCATGCCGAAGACCGTGCCCAGAAGCCAGCACAGGACTGTGTTGCCAAAACCCTTCAGCAGCGCCGGGCCGTATTGTTGCAGGATGCTCCAGTCCATCAGACGGCCGTCCTGTGTTCGAGGTAGCGCCCGAGTGCCGCAAGGCACAGGTTGAGCAGCAGATAGCAGCACGCAGCCGCGATATAGACTTCAAGCGGGCGGAAGGTGGTCGCGGCCTGCGCCTGGCTGGCGCGGGTGATCTCAAGAATACCGACGACCGAAACCAGCGACGACGCCTTGACAAGCAGAATGAGTTCGTTGACGAGGGCGGGCAGCGACAGCGTGAACGCCTGCGGCAGGATTATGCGGGCCCAGACATCGCGCGGGGTCATGCCGATGGCGACCGCCGCTTCCGCCTGGCCCTTCGGCAAGGCCGCGATCGCGCCGCGCCAGATTTCCGAGATATAGGCGCTGGCGCAGACGCCCACCGTGATGACGGCGGCGGCGAGCGCCGGCACGTCGAGCCCGATCACCGGCAGCGCGTAGTAGAACACCAGCAGTTGCACCAGCAAAGGCACGCCGCGCAGGAAACTGACCCAGAGCGCCGCAAAGCGGTGCAGCCAGCGGTAGGGCGACAGCCGGGCCGCGCAGATCAGCGTCCCGATCACCAGCCCGAGCGCGATACCCAGCACGGAAATCAGCACCGTATAGCGCGCCGCCCAGAACAGCGGCCAGAAACTTTCGAGGAAAACCGGAATCGAGAACATGCGCCCCTCGCCTTGGGCCGGAGGACACGGGCGGGGCAGGCCCCGCCCGCAAGCGACTTACTTCGTCGGAACCTCACGCGGCAGCTCGGTATAGCTGCCCAGCCATTTTTCCTGGATGGCCTTGACGCGGCCGTCGTCGGTCATCTTCAGCAGCGCGCTGTTGATGGCTTTGACAAAGCTGTCGCTATCCGCATCCTTGCGCAGCACCCACGCGAAATAGGTCGGCTTGCCGAACGAGGCAGGCTCGAACAGCGCGAAGGTCTCCGGGCGGTTCTTCACAAGATAGGTCAGATTCGGCAGCGAGCCCGCTACGGCGTCCAGACGGCCGGCGGCGAGGTCGGCGTATGCCTCGTCGGTCGTGCCGTATTCCTTGACGGTGACGCCGCCGAGTTCCTTGCCATAGGCCTCAAGCTGGCGGAACTGCGCCGTGCCCTGCTGAACGCCGACAATCTTGCCCTTGATGTCTTCGGGCTTTTTCAGCTTGTCATTCCTGGCCGACTTGACCAGCGAGACGGTCGCATCCGCGATCGGCAGGGAAAAGGCATAGCGCTCAAGCCGCTCGGGCGTAATGGTCACGGGAGCGATCACGATGTCGAATTTCTTGACCTCAAGACCCGGCAGTTCGGCCGTCCACGGAATGTCCTGATAGAGCGGCGCGACTCCGATTTCCTTGCTGACCTCATCGAACAGGTCCTTGGTCATGCCCTGATATTCGCCGTTCACCAGCATGTCGAAGGGCGCGTAGTGCATGTCGGTGGCGGTGACAATCTTGCCAGCCGACTTGACGGCCGCCAGTTGATCGGCCATGGCCGGGACGGTGAGGCCAAGAGCCGCGATGCCGAATACGGCGGATTTGAGCATTCTCATAATGGTCATATCGTTCTCCTCAGTGAATTGGCTTCATTGTTGTGCATTTGGACGCGCGCCGCAGCTAATCAGCGGCGCGCGCCGAAGTCAAAGGATACCCGGCAAGTTGAGGTTGTGCTCGCGCGCGCAGTCGATGGCGATCTGATAGCCTGCGTCGGCGTGACGCATCACCCCGGTGGCGGGATCGTTCCACAGCACCCGGGCGAGACGCGCATCGGCATCCTCGCTGCCATCGCAGCAGATGACCATACCGGAATGCTGCGAGAAGCCCATACCGACGCCGCCGCCATGATGCAACGACACCCATGTCGCACCCGAGGCGGTGTTCAGCAGCGCGTTCAGCAGCGGCCAGTCGGAAACGGCGTCGGAGCCGTCCCGCATTGCCTCGGTCTCGCGGTTGGGCGAGGCGACGGAACCCGAATCGAGATGGTCGCGGCCGATCACGACCGGCGCCTTCAGCTCACCCGTCCGCACCATTTCGTTGAACGCGAGGCCGAGCTTGTGACGCAGGCCCAGGCCGACCCAGCAGATGCGGGCGGGCAGTCCCTGGAAGCTGATGCGCTCCCTCGCCATGTCGAGCCAGTTGTGCAGGTGCGGATCGTCGACGAGTTCCTTCACCTTCCGGTCCGTCTTGTAGATATCCTCCGGATCGCCCGACAGCGCCGCCCAGCGGAAGGGGCCGATGCCGCGGCAGAACAGCGGGCGGATATAGGCGGGCACGAAGCCGGGAAAGGCGAAGGCGTTCTCAAGCCCTTCCTCAAGCGCCATCTGGCGGATGTTGTTGCCGTAGTCGACGGTCGGAATGCCCTGCGCGTGGAAGGCCACCATGGCCTCGACCTGCACCTTCATCGAGGCGCGGGCTGCCCGCTCGACGCCCTTCGGATCGGTTTCCTGGCGCTCCCGCCATTCGGCGACGGTCCAGCCTATGGGCAGATAGCCGTGCACCGGGTCGTGCGCCGAGGTCTGGTCGGTGACGATGTCCGGTCGCACGCCACGCCTGACCAGCTCCGGGAAGACGTCGCCGGCGTTGCCGATCAGCGCCACGGATTTCGCCTCGCCCGCCTTGGTCCACCGGTCGATCATCGCCAGCGCCTCATCGAGGCTTTGGGTCTTTTCATCGACATAGCGCGTGCGCAGGCGGAAATCGGCGCGGGTCTCGTCGCATTCGACGGCGAGGCAGCAGGCGCCGGCCATCACGGCGGCGAGCGGCTGGGCGCCTCCCATGCCGCCGAGCCCGCCGGTGAGGATCCATTTACCCTTCAGACTGCCGTCATAGTGCTGGCGGCCAGCCTCGACGAAGGTCTCGTATGTGCCCTGCACGATGCCCTGCGAGCCAATGTAGATCCACGAACCCGCGGTCATCTGGCCGTACATCGCCAGCCCCTTCCGGTCGAGTTCGTTGAAGTGATCCCAGGTCGCCCAGTGCGGCACGAGGTTCGAGTTCGCGATCAGCACGCGCGGCGCGTCCTTGTGGGTGCGGAACACGCCCACAGGCTTGCCGGACTGCACCAGCAGCGTCTCGTCCGCTTCCAGCTTCTTCAGGCTCTCGACGATCAGGTCGAAGTCCTTCCACGTCCGCGCGGCGCGGCCGATGCCGCCGTAGACGACCAGCTCATGCGGCTTTTCAGCCACGTCGGGATGCAGGTTGTTCATCAGCATCCGCATCGGTGCTTCGGTCAGCCAGCTTTTCGCGGTGATCTCGGGACCGGTCGGCGGAAAGATGTCGCGGGTGTTGTGGCGTGGGTCGTCCATATCTCGCTCCGATGGTCAGGCCAGCATGTTGCCGGAGATGATGTTGCGCTGGATTTCGCTGGATCCCTCGTAGATCCGCATGATGCGCAGATCGCGGTTGATCCTCTCGATGGGAAAGTCGCGGGTAAAGCCGTAGCCGCCGTGCAGTTGCAGCGCGGTGTCGGCGATCCTGCCCGCCGCCTCGGAGGCCGCGAGCTTCGCCATGGACGAGGCAAGCGAGAAACGCCCTCCCCGCTCATGGGCCTGCTGGCGCTGGCGGGCCGCATCCTGCGCCAGCAACAGCGCGGAGCGGTAGGCCACGCCCATGTCGGCGATCATCCAGCGGATGCCCTGCCGGTCGCTGAGCGGCTGACCGCCGATCACGCGCTCCCTGGCGTAGGCGATGGCGGCCGTCATCGCCGCCTCGGCCATGCCCAGGCACTGGGCCGCGACCTCGATCCTGCCGTTGTCCAGCACCTGCATAGCGGTGCGGAAGCCCCTGCCCTCCTCGCCAAGCAGCGCGTCCGCAGGAAGGTGGCAGTCGACGTTCAGCGTAAAGACATGGCCGCCCTTCAGCCCCATGGTCCTTTCCGCCGGACCGGCCTCAAGCCCCGGCGTGCCCGCGGGCAGGATGAAGGCGGAGATGCCGCGGTGCGCCTTTTCCGGATCGGTGACGGCGTAGAGCACGATGAAATCCGCCACGCCGCCATTCGATATGAAGCATTTCGCGCCCGTGACATGCCAGCCCGTTTCCGTCCGGCGGGCGCGCGTCTTCATGTCGGCGGGATCGGAGCCCGCGGTCGGCTCGGTCAGCGCAAAAGCGCCGAGCGCCTCGCCGCTTGCCGCGCGCGGCAGCCATTCCCGCTTCTGCGCCTCGGTGCCGCCGAGCAGGATCGAGTCGGTCGCCAGATAATGAGCCGTCAGCGCCGATGCCGTCGACCCGCAGGCTCCGGCGACGATCGCCACCGCCCGCAACAGCGCGGGGGCGGAAATGCCGCTGCCGCCGTATTCCTCCGGCAGGTTGGCGCCCATCATCCCCGCCTCGCCGAGCAATCCGAGCTGCTCGTGGACGAAGGCGGCGGTTTCGTCGGTTTCCCCGGCGCGCGGCGCTATCCGTTCGGCGCAAAGGCGGCCCAGCACCTCGCAGAACAGCCGTTCCTCGTCGGACAGCATGGTCCAATCGTCGTTCATGCGGTTCTCTCCAGTCCCAATTCCTGCAGGACGGCTTCAATATCGCCGCCCAGGCGGGGCGCGGCGTTCGCCGCCACGGGCTTCTCGCCGTCAAAGCGCACGGGCTGGCCGACTGCGGGGACCTGCCCCAGCACGGGGTGTGGCAGGCGGCTCACCAGTTCCCGCGCCTCCGCATGGCCGCTCGCGGCTGCCCGGGCGATGTCCCAGATCGGCGCGGTCGGCAGACCGGCGGCCGACAGCGCGGCGACGGCCTCTTCGGTCGTCAAGCCGCGCGACCAGTTTTCGATCAGCGCCTTCAGCGCCGGTTCGTGGGCGGTGCGGCTCGAATCGCTGGCAAAGCGCGGATCGTCGGCCGCCTCGGGCGCGCCGATCAGGCCGGCCAGCGTCGTGAACTGCTTCGCGTTCAGCACCGCGATCACCACCTGCCCGTCCGCGGTCGCGAAGCAGCCGAACGGCGTGGACAGGGGATGGCGGTTCCCGACCCGTTGCGGCAGTTCGCCCGCGAAAAGATGCTGGGCGTGGCTCGTGGTCAGCATGGAAAACAGCGCGTCGTACATGGCGACATCGAGCGTGGCACCCGTGCCCGTCGCGTTGCGCTGCACGAGCGCGGCCATGATCGACCAGCTTCCGAACAGCCCGGCGATCAGATCGGCGATGCTCTCGCCCGTCTTGAGCGGTGCACCGCCCTCCTCGCCGGTTGCCGCCATGAGCCCCGACATGGCCTGCACGACGAGGTCATAGGCGGGCAGGTCCCTGAACGGCCCGTGCTGACCGAAGCCCGAAATCGAACAGTAGATCAGCCGCGGATTGGCCGCGCGCAGCGCCTCCGCCCCGAGTCCGAGCCGGGCCGCGACGCCCGGACGGAAGTTCTCGACGACCACGTCGACACGCGCGGCGATGGCCTGCGCAAGCGCCAGATCGCCGGGCTGCTTCAGGTCCAGCGCGAGGCTTTTCTTGCCGCGATTGTTCAGCATGAACAGCGCGCTTTCGCCATCCCTGAACGGCCCGACGTGGCGATAGTCGTCGCCGGCGGGCGGCTCCAGCTTGATGACCTCGGCTCCGAGATCGGCCAGCAACGCGGTGCAATAGGGGCCCGCCAGCACACGGGAAAGATCGAGCACCCTGATCCCCGCAAGGGGTTTTTTCGATTGCGGCCCGCTCATGCCCGAAGCTCCGGTGCAAGCGCCGCAAGCCGCGCGAGGATCGCCCGCAACGTCACGCGCAGCAGGTCGGCTTTCGCCTCGTCATAGGCGAAGGGCGGGACCTCGGTCGCGAGATGCGTCGATTGCGCGAGTTCCATCTGGATCGCGTGGACACCCTCGCCCGGCCGGCCATACTGGCGCGTCGTCCAGCCGCCCTTGAAGCGGCCGTTGACGACCCACGTGCGGTCCGTCGCCGCGGCCTCCTCACGCACGGCGGCCTCGATCCGCGGATCGCAGCTCGCGCCGACATTGGTACCGATGTTGAAGTCCGGCAAGATGCCGTCGAACAGGAACGGAATATGGCTGCGGATCGAGTGGCAGTCGTAGAGGATTGCCACGCCGTGTTTCGCGCGCACCCGCCCGATCTCGGCCGCCAGCGCGGCGTGATAGGGCGCGTGGAAGCGCTGCCGCCGGTCGGCGATGTCCTCAGCGGTCGGCAGATCGGTCCAGATCGGCTCGCCGTCGAAATCGGTCACGGGAACAAGGCCGGTGGTATTCTGGCCGGGATAGAGGCTCGCGTCGTCCGGAGCGCGGTTCGCGTCGATCACATAGCGGTGGAACGTCGCCCGCACCGTGGTCGCGCCCGGCAACAGCCCGTCATAGAGCCGGTCGATATGCCAGTCGGTGTCGGCAAGGAGCTGACCGCGCGGGTTGAGCTTCGCGCGGATGTCTTCGGGCAGGTCGGTCCCGGTATGCGGCAGGCCGAGAATGACGGGGCTGTCGCCTGCGACGACGTCGACGGGAATCATGCGCGCACCTCTTCAAGCAATCTGGCGGGAACGGCACCGGTCAGCACGCCCTCCCGCACCAGCCGCGCGGTCTCCGCGAGATCGGCGGCGAGATAGCGGTCCTGCGCGAGGGCCGGCACGGTTTCACGCAGTTTGGCGATGACGGCCTGCAACGTGGCCGAGGTTTTCAGCGGCGCGCGGAACTCCACGCCAGCAGCGGCGCAGAGCGCCTCGATGCCGAGGATCTGCGCGAGGTTGGCGTTCATCCGCCTCAGACGCCGGGCGCCGTGGGCGGCCATGCTGACATGATCTTCCTGGTTTGCGGAGGTCGGTGTCGAGTCGGTCGAGCACGGGGTGGCGAGATGCTTGTTCTCGCTCATCAGCGCCGCGCTGGTCACTTCCGCGATCATCAGGCCGCTGTTAAGGCCGGGATCGGGCGTCAGGAACGGCGGCAGGTCGTGGTTCAGCGCCGGGTCCACCATCAGCGCGACGCGCCGCTGCGCGATGGCGCCTATCTCGGCGATGGCCAGCGCGATCTGGTCGGCGGCGAAAGCGACCGGCTCGGCATGGAAGTTGCCGCCGGAGACGATCAGGCCGGCATCCGTCAGCACCAGCGGGTTGTCGGTGGCGGCATTCGCCTCCGTCTCCAGCGTTCGCGCGGCCTGCGCCAGCAGGTCGATGCAAGCCCCGGTCACCTGCGGCTGGCAGCGGATGCAGTAAGGATCCTGCACGCGGGTATCGCCCTCGCGATGGCTCTCGCGAATTTCCGAGCCTTCCATCAGGTTGCGGATCACGCCCGCCGCGAGGATCTGGCCGCGATGGCCGCGCAGGGTGTGGATTTCCTCAAGGAACGGCGCCGTTGAGCCCATGATCGCATCGGTCGACAGCGACGAGGTGACCAGCGCAGCGCGCGCCGAGGCGAAGGCGTCGAACAGCCCCGCCAGCGCGAAGGCGGTGGACACCTGCGTGCCGTTGATCAGCGCGAGCCCCTCCTTCGCCGCCAGCACGACAGGTTGCAGCCCGGCAGCGGCCAGCGCTTCCGCACCCGGCATCTCACGGCCCTGATAAGTCGCCCGGCCTTCGCCCAGCATGGCCGCGGCCATGTGCGCGAGCGGCGCGAGATCGCCAGAGGCGCCGACCGAACCCTGTGACGGGATCACCGGCAGGACGCCCTCGGCCAGCATCGCCTCGATCAGCGTGATGACCTCCGGGCGGACGCCCGATGCGCCGCGCCCCAGCGACAGCAGTTTCAGCACCATGACGAGACGCACGGTCTCCGGCTCGACCGGCTCGCCCACGCCGCAGCAATGCGACAGGATCAGGTTGCGCTGGAGCGTCGCAGTGTCCTCGGCCCTGATCTTGATCGAGGCAAGCTTGCCGAAACCCGTGTTCACGCCATAGACCGGCGCATCGCCGCTGGCGGCGGCCGCGATCCGGGCGGCCGAGGCGGCAATGCCGGGCCGGGAGCTGTCGGCCAGACGAACGGCCAGGCGGCTGGCAAAGCCATGACGCCAGACCTGCTCCAACTCGGCAAGCGTGGTTTCGCCGGGGGTGAGGATCAGTTCAGACAAGTTCGCCTCCGACAACGCGGGCATGAAGGGGATTGAAACCGATGCGATAGGTCAGTTCGGCGGGATGCCGGACATCCCAGATGGCCAGATCGGCGCGCAGACCGGGCGCGATACGGCCGCGATCCGGAAGACGCAGCGCCCGCGCCGCATTGCGGGTGACGGCGGCGAGGCATTCGGCGGGCGTCATGCGAAACAGCGTCGCCCCCATGTTCATGGTGAGCAGGATCGACGTCAACGGCGATGTCCCGGGGTTGCAATCCGTCGCCAGCGCAATCGCCACGCCGGCATCGCGCAACGCCTGCACGGGCGGATAGTGCGTCTCGCGCAGCGTGTAGAAGGCGCCGGGCAACAGCACGGCGACGGTGCCGGATTCAGCCATGGCATCGACGCCATCCTGGCCCAGATGTTCAAGGTGATCCGCTGAGAGCGCGCCGTGCCGCGCTGCCATGGCGGCGCCGCCAAGATCGGAAAGCTGCTCCGCGTGGAGCTTGACCGGCAGGCCGAGACCGGCGGCGCGATCGAAGATCGCCGCCATCTCCTCGCGTGAAAAGGCAATCCCCTCGCAGAAGCCGTCCACCGCGTCGATCAGCCCTTCCGCATGGCCACGTTCCATGCCGGCGATCACGACGTCGCGGATATAGCCCTGACGGTCGTCCCTGTATTCGGGCGGCACGGCGTGGGCGGCGAGCCATGTCGTCTTCACCGTCACCCTGCGGGCCTCGCCGATCCGGCGGGCGACGCGCAGCATCTTCAGCTCGCTGTCGATGTCGAGCCCGTAGCCGGATTTGATCTCCAGCGTCGTCACACCCTCTGAAAGCAGCGTATCCACGCGCCGCAGGGCCGAGGCCAGCAGCGCCTCCTCATCCGCCGCGCGCGTTTCGCGCACGCTGGACAGGATGCCGCCGCCGGCGCGCGCGATCTCCTCATAGCTCGCGCCCTCCAGCCGCATCTCGAACTCGCGGGCGCGGTCTCCACCAAAGACGACATGGGTGTGGCAATCTATCAGGCCGGGCGTCACCAGCCGTCCGCCGAGATCCTGGCGAGCGGCACCCGCATAGTCGGCCGGAATATCCGCCTCGGCGCCGACCCAGGCGATCCGCCCGTCCTCGATCGCGACCGCGGCGCGCTCGACAAGGCCGTAGCCCTGCGATGCGCCGCCCGCCGCTGCCGGGGACGAGTCGCCCATGGCAGCAACCGTGGCATTGCTGAGAATCTGCATCCCGTGCGCCTCCCGGCTTGTCGAAAAGTATTCTCGCGGCGGCACTGACGCCGCTCTTGACTGTGAGATAAGTCTAAACATAATCGACACTCTATGTCTAAACTTATTTTCCTGTTATGGATAAAATTGAAGCAACGCATGGCACAATTTGCGGCAAGGGGATGATGATGAAGGCACTCTGGGCGAAACACGCGCTGCTGCCGGACGGATGGGCGGAAAACGTAAGCATCGCACTGGATTCGGGCGGCCGGATCGGCAAGGTCGAGGCCGGGACCGCGCCAAATGGCCAGCAGGTGGACCTGTTGCTCCCCGCCATGGCGAATCTTCACTCCCACGCCTTCCAGCGCGCCATGGCCGGCCTGTCGGAGGCGCGCGGACCGGAACCGCGTGACACGTTCTGGACATGGCGGCGGATCATGTACCGCTTCCTCGACCACCTGACGCCCGACGACGTCGAGGCCATCGCGGCGCTCGTGCAGATGGAGATGCTGGAGGCCGGTTACGCCACCAATGTCGAGTTCCACTATCTGCATCATCGCCCCGGCGGCGGGCATTACGACAATCTCGCCGAGATGTCCGAACGCATCGCGGCGGCGGCGGCGAGGACCGGCATCGGACTGACGCTGCTTCCGGTGCATTACCAGTTTGGCGGTGTGGACCGTCGCCCGCTCGGCCCTGGCCAGAACCGCTTCGGCACAACGCCCGAGGAATTCCAGCGCCTGCTCGACGGCGCCGAGGCCGCGCTGCGCGCCCTGCCCGCCGACGCGGGCGTCGGCGTCGCGCCCCATTCGCTGCGCGCGGTATCGCCCGAAGCGCTGAAGCTGTGCGAAAGCCTTCGCCCCGCCCGCCCGCTGCATATGCACCTGGCCGAGCAGATCCCAGAGATCGAGGAAATCAGCGCCGCCTACGGCCGCCGCCCTGTCGAGTGGCTTCTGGACAACCACGCCCCCGACCGGCGCTGGACGCTGATTCATCTCACCCACATGACCGGGGACGAGACCCGTCGCCTCGCCGCGACCGGCGCGGTGGCGGGCCTTTGCCCGATCACCGAATCGAGCCTCGGCGACGGCATCTTCAACGGCACGGTCTGGAAGGACGCGGGCGGACATCTGGGCTTCGGCTCGGACAGCAATATCCGCATCTCGCTTGTCGAGGAGCTGCGCACGCTTGAGTACAGCCAGCGTCTGCGCGACACGGCCCGTGCCGTTCTGGCGGAGCCGGAACGCTCGACCGGGCGGGTGATCTACGAAGTGGGACTGGACGGCGGCGCTTCGGCCGCCGGCCGCGACACCGGCGCCATCCGCGAGGGGCTCTGGGCGGACCTCTGTGCCGTATCGCTGAACAATGCGGTAATGTTCGGCCGCAGGGGCGACGAGATGCTGGACAGCCTGATCTTCGCCGGCGACGACAGGCTGGTACGCGATGTCTGGGCGGCGGGACGTCACGTCGTTCGCGACGGGCGCCACGTGGAGCGCGACCGGATCGTGGCCGGCTATCTGGCCTGCATCGGCAAAGTGAGGGAGCAGATGTGACGGACAAGCAAGCAGGCGCGACCGTACCCAAGGCGCAAAGCATCGCCAACGAGGTACGGCGCCGCATCGTCGAGCGCGAATGGAGCCAGGGCGACAGAATCCCGGACGAGGCCGATCTGGCCACGGAGTTCGACGCCGCGCGGGCAACGGTCAACAAGGCGCTTCAACTGCTGGCGGACGAGGGCTTGCTGGACCGCCGGCGCCGTGCAGGCACGCGGGTCACCGTCAATCCGGTCCGCAAGGCCACGTTCTCGATTCCCGTCGTGCGCGAGCAGGTCGAGCAGGCGGGCATGGCCTACAGCCATCGCGTGGTGGCGCAGCGGCGCAGCCCCATCCCGGCGGAGATCGCAAACCGGCTCGACCTGCCTGAAGGCCGGATCCTGGTTCACCTGCGGGCCGTGCACTATGGCGACGGACTCCCCTTCCAGCTGGAGGACCGCTGGATCAATCCGCAGGCGGCACCCGGACTGGAGCAGGCCGATTTCCGCCATCTGAACGCCAACGAATGGCTGGTGCGCAACGCACCCTATCTGCGGGCCGAGCTGACATTCTCGGCCGAGAACGCCGACCGCCGTGATGCGAGATTGCTGCAGACCCGGCAGGGGCAGGCACTGCTGATCCTGCACCGCACCACCTGGAACGATCTCGGCCCCATCACTACCGTGCGGGTGGCGTTCCGCCCCGGCCATCGCGTCAGCACGGAAAGCGGCCATGACCGGAGCAGTTGATCCGGGGACAGGCTCGCTGTCCGGGGAACCGCCGCGACCGCCCCCCAAGGATAGGACAATGCGTTGCGGCGGCACAATTGCACGGGATATTTATCGGAGGATTGAACGGGATGACAGCTTCGGGAGTTCTTCGGGCCGCGGACAGGCGGTTCCGCCCCTGGAAAAATGGCGGCGGCGAAACAGCCGAGATCGTCGTCGCACCGCCCGGCGCGGATTTCGAGAGCTTCTCCTGGCGTATCAGCACGGCCATTGTGGCGGCCTCCGGCCCTTTCTCCGCCTTTCCTGGCGTAGACCGCGTCCTGTCGGTTGTGGACGGTGACGGCGCTATGGTTCTGACCGTCGGTGAAAACGAGCACCGCCTGGACGCGGCCAGCAATCCCCTCGCCTTTCCGGGCGACGTTCCTGCCGCTGCGCTGCTGGAGGGCGGCGGGCTCCTCGATTTCAACGTCATGGTGCGGCGCCCGCTCAGGGCGGAGGTGACGCGCGGCCCATTCGATCCCGCGAGGAAGTGCGCGAGCGAACGGGCGCGTTACGTCCTGCTGCTCGAAGAGGGAGCGGGACTTGAACGGCTCGACCTCGTCGTGTTGGCAACAGCCGCCCCCGCGCTCGTCGCCGCACTCGCGGGCACGAATGTGCTGGACGCCCGCATCGTCGGCTAAAGCGTTTTCAAGCAAAGCGGATACCGGTTTGCGTGAAGAAAGCGCGTAATATCAAAAACTTATATTATTCTGGCGTTTCAATGAAATGTCGAAATGCTATAGGCGCTGTTCCGATCAGAATTCGCTCAAGATAAGGAACCTGGAATCTGTCCTGTTTCAACGTAAACAGGACAGATTCCAGGCACGCCGCTCAAATCCGTTGGGCGTGGATGTCATCATACAGGAAAGACAGGCTCTGCTGCGTTTCCAGCGTCAGCACCTTGTCCATATAGTCCCGCGGCTCCTTCAGCCCGGGCGAGGCGAGATCGAGAAATTTCTCCATTACCTCGGCGTGGGTGAGCGGCTGTGCGGCGGAGCCCTTGTAGCCCGAAATCCGCTGTTCCGCCCTCGCCTCGCCGTCCGGGCCGAGCACGCGCACATGCGAATGCGAGAAATGGGGCAGTTCGTCGTTGCCGACATAACGGATTCGCGCCATCATCGCCGTCACGAACGGATCGGCAAGAAACTCGGCCGCCTTCGCCGCATGGGTGGGTACGATGCGGTCCGCGCCGGCGGCGGCGAGCGCCACGTTATAGCGGCCGCTGAAGCGCGCCTCGGTTTCCGTCTCCGGCAGCTTGGCGGAAGAGATCACCGTGGCAACGGGCGGGACGACGCCGATTTCGACCGTCGCGCCCTCGAAGATTTGCCGCCCGTAGCGATGGCGCAACGCCGCCACCCCGTCGACACCAGCATGGATGAAACCGCAGCAGGCGTGCCATTTGCGCCGGGGACGTTCGAGCTGCCAGCCCCGTGAGCCCTTGACGATTTCCGGATCATGGCCCTTGGCGAGGGTTGCGTAGAGCCCTACCGGGCTTTCGAGAAGATGCGTCGGCCCGGTGACGCCGGCAGCGGCATAGCGTCCCGCCAGCATGCCGACGGTCGCCGGCCAGCCGCCGAACATGACAGGCTTGATGGTGCCGCCGACACCGAACAGCACCTCGACCGGACACCAGCCCGCCAGTGTGCCGCCAATGCCCAGCGCCGCGCAGGTCCGGACCTCGTCGAGCCCGAGAGCGACGGCGGTAAGGGCGCTGACGCCGATGGTGGAGGGAATGCCTTCAGACGAAATTCCCACGTCGGTGAAGGGCCGATTGTCGCGGCCGTCGTTGCTCTCGCGATAGCCCATGTTCACGCGGGCGGTGATCTCGATTCCGGCGATCAGCGCGCGCAGCGTCTGCACGCCCGACAGACCCTGTGTCTCCGCAAGGGCGAGCGCCGCCGACACGGCGCCGATGCTGGCGTGGCCACCGATCAGGTCGTTCAGTTCCAGGATGTCGCCGGTATAGCCGTTGACGCGCGCGGCGCCCGCCTCCGTGAGGCGAAGATCGAAGCCCAGCACGTGCGCGGCCGGAATGCCGGGCGCTGCTGGAGAAATCCCGGCTTCTGCCTGCGCGAACGCCCTGCCCTCCGGAAGGCGCGCGCCCGCGATCATGCAGCCGACGGTGTCGAGCAGACAGTATTTTGCTTCCGTCAGCACGGTATCGGAAAACCGCCCGACGGCGACCGCCCGGGCGAAGATCGCCAGATGATGCAGAAGCGTCGGCTCTCCGGGGAGCGCCGTGTCGGTGTCGGTCGCGCTCGTGGCTGTCATGCTGTTTCCTCCGGCTGCGGAAGGCGGAAGACGGTGTGGCCGCGCAGGAACGCCTTCGTGCGTTCGCTCTTCGGGTGAACGAGTATCTCGTCCGGCGTGCCCTCTTCGATGATGGTGCCTTCGTGCAGGAAGACGATGCGGTGCGCGACATTGTACGCGAAGCCGAGTTCGTGTGTCACGATCAGCATCGTCATGCCCTCGCCCGAGAGGTTCTTCATCGTCTGCAGAACCTCGCCGACGAGTTCCGGATCGAGCGCCGAGGTCGCCTCGTCGAACAGCATGACATCCGGTTCCATCGCCAGCGAACGCGCGATGGCGACGCGCTGCTGCTGGCCGCCGGAAAGGCGCGCCGGATACTCGTTGATCTTTTCGGCCAGCCCGACCTTCTCCAGATAGTAGCGCGCCCGCTCCCGCGCCTGCGCCTCGCTGCGGCCCAGCACCTTCCGCTGGGCGATCATGACGTTCCACTCGACCGTGAGATGCGGAAAGAGGTTGAACTGCTGGAAAACCATGCCGACGCGCTGGCGCAGCTGGCACAGCTCGGTTTCCGAGTAACGCATGCGGCCGCCCGCGTCCGGCGTGCCGACCCGCTTGCCGTCCAGGCAGACCTCGCCGGAGGTCGGCATTTCGAGAAAATTCAGGCAGCGCAAGAGCGTGCTCTTGCCGGAACCGCTCGCCCCGAGCAGGACGACGGTCTCTCCCTTCCCGATGTCGAGGTCGACCCCCTTCAGCACGTCCTGCGACTGAAAGCTCTTATGGATGTTTCGCGCGGCGATCATGCTCATCGGGCAACCTCAGTTCGACTTGCTGAATTTGTACTCCAGTGCGTAGGACAAGCCGCTGAGCACGAGTATGATGGCCGTCAGCAGGACGGCGATGACGGTGTAAACCTCCACCGGGCGATATTCTGTGTCGCTGATGAGCTTCGCCTGGTAGAGCGCGTCCGGATAGGCGATCGTCGCGGCGACGGCGCTGATCTTGAACACCTCGATCGCCTCGTTCGTCAGCGCGGGCAGCGTGCGCCGGATCGCCTGCGGCAGGATGATGCTGCCGAAAACCGTCCGGAACGTCATGCCGAGAGCGATGGACGCCTCCCACTGCCCCCGATCGATGGACTGGATGCCGCCGCGCAGGATTTCGCAGAAGTAGGCGCCGCTGTAGAGCGAGAATGCCACGGCCGCCGTGAGGAACCGGCCGTTCTGGATGCCGGTCAGCACCGGGATCGTGTAGAAGAACCAGAACAGCAGCACCAGCGCCGGCACGTTGCGGAAGAGTTCCACATAGACCGAGCCGACTGCGCGCAGGGTAGCGAAACGCGAGATGCGCGCCGCCGCGAGGACGGCACCCAGCACCAGCCCGCAGGCAAGCACCGTGAGCGACAGGTAGACCGTGTTGAGCAGCCCCTCCGCCAGCACGTGCCGATAGTTCCACAGGAACGAGAAATCCCACTTGTAGGTCATCTGGCGTGGGCCCTTTGCAGGCGGCGTTCCAACTGCCGCGAGATCAGGCTGATGATGAAGATCACGACGAAGAAAATGCCCCCGAGGACCGTGTAGGTTTCGATCGGCCTGTAGGTGCGCGAGGATATCTGCGAAGCCTGATAAACGATTTCGCCATAGGCGATGATGGAAGCGAGCGCCGTGGTCTTGATGACGTCGATGAGCCGGTTGAGGAAAATCGGCAGCATGTTGCGCACGGCCTGCGGCAGGATGATCGACACGAAAAGAGTACGCTTGCGCATCCCCAGCGCGGAAGCCGCCTCCCACTGGCCGCGCGGCACGGCGCCGATGCCGGCGCGAAACACCTCGCAGAAGAACGCCGCCGATTGAAGGCCCACAGCCAGCACCGCCGCCGTGGTGGGGCTGAATCTCAGCCCGACGACCATCGGAAAGGCGAAAAAGAACCAGTAGATGAGAACGATCGCCGGGGCGGAACGGAATATCTCGACGTAACATCCCGCCAGGTGCCCGACGACGGGAATCCGCGACATGCGCAGCAGCGCCAGCACGAGCCCCAGCGGCAGCGCGACGGCGAGCGAGAGGGCGACGAGCACGAACGTGCCGTACGCCCCCTGCACCAGCAGATCGATGTTACGAAAGACGGGAGCGAAGTCCCATTCATAATTCATGCTGTTCCCGAAACCCCGTCCCGTCTGAAAACCGCAGCGCGGGCACCGCGCCGCGATGGCCTTACCAGAGTTCGCGCTGCACCGGCACGGCAGTCGCCGGGTCGATGTTGCGGAAGCGCAGGAAATCCTCGTAAAGCCTCTGCGTCTTGCCGGTGTTGTAGTAATAGGCGGCGCAGACATTCAGGAACTCGCGCCAGCGCGAGTCCGGCTCCTTCCGCACGGCGATGCCGCCGGGGATCGACACTGCCGGCTGGAGCACGATGGTCTTGCCGACACCCATGCGCGCGCGGGCAAGGTCGGCGGAGACGGCCGAGATCACCCCCGCGTTGGTGCGGCCGGACTGGAAGGCGGCAAAGATTTCGGCGCTGTTCTGGAAGCGCGAGATGTTGGCCTTCGGCGCGATCGACGTGAGGTACTCGTCGGAATTCGTGCCGAGGGCGACGCCGATGGAGAACTTCGGGTCGTTGAGATCGGACCAGCGGGTGACGTTGATGTCATCGGTGGCGATGAGCGACATCGGATACCAGAGCATCGGCGTCTGGACGAAATCGACCGAGAGCGCCCGCGTCGGCGTGGCGTCGAGCATGAACATCGTGTCGAACTGCCCGGCCTGAAGGCCCGCGACGGCGTTGCCCCAGGTGGTTTCGACGATTTCGAGGCGCGCATCGAGTACCTTGGCGACTTCCGCCGCGAAGGCCGGGCAGATGCCACGCCACGTCGTGCCACCGGCGACGACGCCGCCCGGCGCGTCCGAACCCGTGGTGTCCTTGAAGTACCACGGTTCCAGCAGCGCCGCGCCGATGCGCAGCACCTTGCCTTGCGCCACCTTGTCCCAGGTGCTGCCGGCAGCGCTCTGGGCGGCGGCCGGTGTGACGAGGCCGGCAGCGAACGGCACCGCCGCCGCGGCGAGCGGGATCGCTCCCATGAATTCACGTCTCTTCATTTCTTGCTCCTGACTGGATGGCTGCGGACACTCGGGACCCACCGGAAAGGGCATCTCGCCCGACAGCGAAAACGGCAGCCCGTATCATCGCGAGAGCGGCAGTCACACTGCCGGTTTCGGGCTGACCTTGCAATAGACCTTGCGGACATAGCCGGTCGTCTTCCAGGCGTTCGAAACACCACGGTCGACGATGAAAGGCTCATGCGGATGGAACAGGCGGCTTTCGCCGATGGCGTTGGTGATCTCCACTTCCCCCTGCACGAAGTACATCAGCTCGTAGTCGCCGAACGCGGCGAGCTTGCGCGTGTACGCCGACGCCTCCCAGAGGCCGACGCTGAACCGGCCGTCCGCGCCCGTATAGATGACCTTGCGGCCGACGGTCGGATGGGGCGACGTCAGGATGAGATCCGCGGCCGGACCGTCGATGGGGTCGAGCGCGGCGTCGAGCTTCGGCACGATGACCGCCAGATCGTCGGCGTTCTCCACAGGCACGGAAGGGCTGGCAGGAAGGTCGGCGTGGAGCATGAAGAAAATCCGCGTGCCCGCCGGCTGCGCCCACGTCGCCTTCAGGCCGCGCGGCACGGCGGCCGTATCGCCCGGCGCAAGCTTCGTGACCCGGCCCTTCGCGTCGGTAATGGTGATCTCACCCGCCACGACGATGAGAAACAGGTCGACGGACAGCCCGTCGACCGGGCCGTCGAAAGCCTTCAACTCGGCCTCGCCGGCGAAGGCGCCGTGGGCGTCGTTGCGTGTGTAATAAAACCCGCGCGAAAAGAAGGCATTTTTCGCGAGGTCGGCATTCTCCGAATCCACCCACGGCAGGAAGGCGGCGCTGCGGGTTTCGGAGCGGTCGAATTCGATGATGGGATACATGCCTGTTCTCCTGCATTGCGTCGGGACGCCGGACGCCCGGATGGTGGACGGGGCGGCGAATTCAGTGTGTGGCCCGGGCGGGCGAAGCCTGCTCGCCGAGGCGCGGGAAACGCGCGTCGGAAACGGCGTCGTGTAACCGGTACCACATGACGAGCGCCCCGATCAGCTGGCGATGGATCGCATGATAGACTTTCGGCCGCAGCGGCGTGACCGGATGCACGGCATCCTGCGGGCGGCCGAGGGCGAAGGCGGCCAGATCCCGGCCCATGACGGTGCCGATGGCGATCCCCCGGCCGCTGAAACCGTATCCCGACCACAGCCCCGGCGCCAGCGCATGCAGCCTCGGGTACTCGTCGGACGTCATATCCACCCAGCCGCCCCAGCCTTCCTGCCACCTGAGACCCTTCAACTGCGGATAGGTCATTTCGATGCGTCTGCTGCCGGCGCGCAGGAACGCCTGCCCGGCCATGTCGAACGGCGGGCCGTCGACGCCGATCTGCAGCCGGCCGTCGGGCCAGACGCGGATGCCCGAGAAGAGCTTGCGCGTATCGTTGAGCGACTGGCGGGCGGGCAGCACCGTCGCCAGTTGCTCCGCCGTCAGCGGCTCGCTGACCAGCTGATAGGCGCGGACCGGGAACACCTCCTCCCCGATGCCGGGGAAGAGCCGGCTGCTGGTGAAGGCGTTCGTCGCCAGCAGCACCGCGCCCGCCCGGACCTCGCCGCTGCCGGTGGCGACGACCCAGTCCCGCTGCTCCCGCCGCAGGCCGGTGACGGCGACCCCTTCATGGATGCGGGCGCCGGCCGCGATCGCCGCGCGGGCGAGCCCCCGCGCGTAGGCCAGCGGATTGAGCGAGCCGCCCCGGCGGTCGTGGAGCGCCACCCGGTAGCGCGGGCTGCCGATGACCTCGCGGCAGGCCGCGCCCTCCAGCAGCTCCACCGGATAACCCCGGCGGGCGAGGTCCGCGACCGTGCGCGCGAGGCCCGCTTCCCGCGAGGGAACATGCGCGGCGATCAGGTTGCCGGAGCGGACGACATCGCATTCCATGCCGTGCTTCTCGACGAGGCCGAAAACGAGATCGGGCGCGCCCGCGCCGGCCGCGTTGATCCGCGCGGCGACATCGGGCGGAAAATCGGCCTCCACCTGCGCGGGCATGAACTTGGCGGACGCCGCCACCTGCCCCCAGGCCCGGCCCGACGCGCCCCAGCCGACATGCCGGGCGTCGATGACGGTCACCTCCGTCCCGGCTTCAGCCAGCGAAAGCGCCGCCGACAGGCCGGTATAGCCGGCGCCGACGACGATCACATCCGACCGCGTTCCGGCCGCGAACGGCTGCGTGGCCGGAGCGGGCTCCGCCCGCCTGTCGAAATAGCTGCTCACGGGCTGTTGCCGGGGAGACAACAGGAAATCTGGATTCATGGACGCACCGGATCGTCATGGCGAAGACAGGAGCGGCCGCATCCCGGAGGAAGGCGTCCCTGTCCGGGCGCCATGCTTACACGCGCCGCCGCGCGGACGCATGGAAAAAATACCTCCTTCCCACAAATTTAGTAAAAAAGTTTCCGTGAACAGGGCGCGATCAACCGGGCCGCGAAGGCCATATCCGATTGTGTGCCAATGCGCCTATGATCGCGCCGGGCCCCGAACGGCCCAGACCGATTTGCGAAAGGACAGCCTCATGGCCAGACATTTCATGCCCACCGACGCCCTGGCGCTTGCGCGGAATATCCTGATCCTCCATGGCGCGGCGGATAACGTGGCGGAAATCGTGGCCGACTGCCTGGTGCGCGCCGAATGCGACGGCAGCCGCAGCCATGGCCTCGCACGCCTCCCCGACCATGTCGCCTCCATCCGCGCCGGCTGGGCAGACCCCGCCGCCCAGCCGGACATCCGGCAGGTGAAGCCCGGCCTGCTGCGCGCCGAGGGCAACAACGGCTTCACCCCCGTCGCGGCACGGCTGTCACGCGACAGGCTGGCGGCCATGGCGGCGGCGGAAGGCATGGCCGCCCTCTGCGCGCGCAACTCGCATCACATCGGCGCGCTGTGGTGCGATGTCGAACCGCTTGCCGAGTTGGGCTTCGTGGCCTTCAACTTCGTCCATTCCCGCCCCCGGATGGCGCCGTATGGCGCGGCCCGCGCGCTGATCGGCACCAACGCCATGGCGTTTTCCTTCCCGGACGGAAAGGGCGGTGCGATCACCTGGGATCAGGCATCGAGCCAGCTTTCGCTGGGTGACGTGCGGCTGCACGCGCAAGAGGGGCGGCCGCTGCCACCTGGAGTTGGGCTGACGCGCGCAGGCGAGCCTACGACCGACCCGGCGGAAATCCTGGCGGGCGGGCCGCTACTGCCGTTCGGCGGCCACAAGGGCGCTTCCATCGCGGTCATGGTGGAGGTAATGGCGGCGGCGATGACAGGCGCCGCCTTCGGCTTCGAGGACCGTTCCGCCGCCTATCCGGGGGCGGCAAGCTCCAACGCCGGCCAGTTCCTGCTCGTTCTCTCGCCCGAGGCCACGTCCGGCGGGGATGTTGCGGAGCGCTTCGCAGCCTTCGTGGCACATCTGCACTCGGACCCCGCCGTGCGCCTGCCCGGCGAACGCCGGCACGCCAACCGCACCCGCGCCGCGAAGGAAGGCTTCGACATCTCCGACGATCTGGCGAACCGGCTCGACGGGCTGCTAGTGCGCAAGACGTCATAAGTCGATCGGGCATACGCCGGGTCGCACGGCTCTGGATGGGCCGAAGACCCGGCTTTGAATGGCGCGGGCGTCTGATCTCACGCCGGCCTGACGCCCCCAAGGCACACGTACTTCAGTTCGAGGAACTCGTCGATGCCGTAGCGCGATCCCTCGCGCCCCAGCCCCGAGAGCTTGACGCCGCCGAACGGCGCTTCCGCCGTCGATATCAGCCCGGTGTTGACGCCGACCATGCCGTAATCCAGCGCCTCGGCCACGCGGAACACGCGCGACAAATCCTTCGCGTAGAAATAGGAGGCGAGGCCGAACTCGGTGTCGTTCGCCTGCGCGATGACGTCGGCCTCGTCGGCGAAGCGGAACAGCGGCGCGACCGGGCCGAAAGTTTCCTCCCGCGCCACCGCCATTTCCTTCGTCACGTCCGCGAGGATGGTCGGCTCGTAGAACGTGCCGCCAAGAGCGTGAGGCTTGCCGCCCAGCAGGATGCGGGCGCCTTTGCTCACGGCGTCGCTCACATGCTCCTCGACCTTGGCCAGCGCCGCCGCGTCGATGAGCGGGCCGAGTGTCACGCCCTCGTCGAAACCGTTGCCCGTCCTGAGCCGCGACACGGCCTGCGCGAGCTTTTCCGCGAAAGCGTCGTAGACACCGTCCTGCACGTAGATGCGGTTGGCGCAGACGCAGGTCTGCCCGTTGTTGCGGTATTTGGCGATGAGGGCGCCCTCGACGGCCGCAGCGATATCCGCGTCGTCGAACACGATGAAGGGGGCATTGCCGCCGAGTTCGAGTCCGAGCTTCTTCACCGTCGGCGCGCTCTGACGATAGAGCGCAACGCCGATCTCCGTCGACCCCGTGAAGGTGAGCTTGCGCACGGTCGGATTGGCCGTCAACTCCGCCCCGATCTCGGAGGCCGACCCGGTGACGACGCTGAAGAGGCCGGCCGGCAGCCCCGCGCGTTCCGCCAGAACCGCGAGCGCGATGGCGGAGAACGGCGTCTGCGAGGCGGGCTTCAGCACCATCGCGCAACCGGCGGCAAACGCCGGCCCGGCCTTGCGCGTGATCATGGCGTTGGGGAAGTTCCACGGCGTGATAGCCGCCACCACGCCGACGGGCTGTTTGAACACCAGAATGCGCTTGTCGGGCTGGTGGCCGGGAATGATGTCGCCGTTGACGCGCCGCGCCTCTTCCGAGAACCACTCGATGAAGCTCGCGCCATAGCCGATCTCGCCGATCGCCTCCGGCAGCGGCTTGCCCTGCTCAAGCGTCAGGATGCGCCCGAGGTCTTCCTTGTTGGCTTGCAGCAGCTCGAACCAGCGGCGCAGCACGTCCGAACGCTCCTTGGCGGTGCGGCTCGCCCATTCCCGCTGCGCGGCGGCCGCTACTGCGATCGCCCTGCGCACGTCGGCCGCGCCGATCCTCGGTACCCTTCCGATCGCCGCGCCGGTCGCCGGATCGGTGACCGTGATTGCCTCCTCGCCGGTCTCGATCCACTCACCCGCGACGAGCGCCGCCTCGCGAAAAAGCGTCGGATCCTTCAGGACTGTCATTGTTTCCTCCTTCATGCGGAAATTGTCGGGTGCCCTCCGCCAGGAACGCAAACATCCCCGAGGGCCGTCCGTCAAGCATCCGCGTTCAGGAGAGGATACGCGCGCGATACTCCTGGCGCCGGCTTCGGCGGCGGGCACGATATCGACGCCGCCGTCCGGACCGCTCTCGGCCTTGACGGGCAATCCGGATTTCGTGGTTGCCCCTGCTTCCGCCCGATGTAATTCCGATGCTATGGCCTTGTGACGCAACCTCCGAGGCCAACCATGTCGCTCAACCTGAACACGCTGCTGCCCCCTGTGATGCTGATCGTGTCGAACGTCTTCATGACATTCGCATGGTACGGCCACCTGAAATATAAATCCTCTCCGCTGCTGATCGCCATCCTGGCGAGCTGGGGGATTGCGTTCATGGAGTATTGCCTTGCCGTCCCCGCGAACCGGATGGGCAGCGAGGTCTATTCGACGGCCCAGCTCAAGACGATGCAGGAAGTGATCACGCTTGCCGTATTCTCCGGCTTTTCCGTCCTGTGGCTGAAAGAGGCGATAACCGTCAACCATGTCATCGGGTTCGCACTGATTGCCTGCGGCGCCGCGTTTGTGTTCCGCGCGTGAAACGGCGCCGCCGGCCCTCTCGGCGTGCCGGTCGCGGGCACAAGGCGCGCGGCGGCCCGGGCCGCCGTCGCGACAGGGACTTGCACAGCGGCGTTCAGGCCTTGCTGAAGTAGGCGTCGGCAAAATTGCCGTATATGCCGGTCGCTGAAACCGTATGTTGCCGCAATCTCTTGTGCGAGAGCGTGTACGAATAATTGCTGAGCAGATTGATGTCCGGCAGTTCGGCGGCGACGATCTGCTGGAACTTGTTGAAAAGCGCCACGCGCCGCGTCTGATCCGGGCTGACGGCTGCTTCCTCCAGCAACCTGTCGACCTCCGGGTTGCTGTAATGGGAGGCGTTCGAGAACGGCACGCCGGGCTTGAAGTTCTTCGACCAGTAAAGACGCTGGACACCGATTGTGGGATCGAACGTGTTGGTCATAGAATTGATGATCAGCTCGAAATCCCTGTCGCGATAGACGCGCTTGATATAGGAAGCGAAATCCTGCGAGCGGATCGTCACGTTGATGCCGACGTTCGCCAGGGCCGAACGGATGTATTCGGCGATCTTGACATCCGTGTTGTAGAGGTTGCGCGGGTCCGCGATGAGCTTGAAGCGGGTACCGCCCTCGCCACGCGGGAGTCCCGCCTCGTCGAGGAGCTTCTCGGCCTTGGCCGGATCGTGGGCATGGTGCGGCAGGTCGCCGGAAAAGAAGGTCGGCAGATCCACGCTGATCGGCCCGTCGACGACGGCGCCATAACCGTAGAAGACGGTATCGAGGATTGCCTGCTTGTCGATGGCGTGGGCGATCGCCTGGCGCACCGGCAGGCGCTTCAGATAATCGTTGTCGAGGTTGAATTCCAGCCGTGTCACCCCGGCGTTGAAAGCCTGCCCTTTCGTGGTGATCTCAAGGTGCGGCAGCGCCAGAAGCCGCTTCAACTCGCTCAGGGGCACCGAGCCCGTCGATGCGATATGCGCCTCGCCGGTCTCGAACAGAATGGTGCGCGCGCCCGGATCGGTGATGGTGCGGAAGACGATGCGGTCGACGTAAGGCTTCGGCTGGTCCCAATAGTTCGGGTTCCGCTCAAGCAGGATGTGGCTGCCGCGAACCCATTCCTTGTAGACGAACGGCCCGGTGCCCACGGGCCGCGCGTTGACCGGATTCGTGCCCGGATCCTTGCCCTCGTAGAGATGTTTCGGGACGATCGGAACCTCCGACGCGGGCAGCGCCCCGAGCAGATACGGCGCCGGCTGCGACAGCAGCAGCACGACGGTATGGTCGTCCGGCGTCTGGATTTCGGCGAGGTTGGCGAAGGTGCTGCGCGCGCGGGAATGCCTCTCGCTGACAATGCCGATGGAATGCGCCACGTCGGCGGACGTGAAGTCCTTGCCGTCATGCCATTTGACGCCCTGCCGCAGCCTGAACGTATAGCGCAGGCCGTCTTCGCTCACCTCCCATGCAACCGCGAGCTGCGGAATGGGCTTCAGGTCGAAATCGTAGTCCAGCAATCCCTCGACGATCTTGCCGCTGACGTCGCGCGAGACGTCCGGGCTCAGCAGCGCGACCAGATTGGTCGGCTGCTCCGACTGCACGAAGACGAGCGTGCCGCCATGGACAGGCTCTTCGGCACGCGCAGGCCGGGAAAACCATGGGCCACCGGCCAGAGAAGCCGCGGAAACAGCAAGGAGAGACGAGAAATGACGACGGTTCAGTTCCATAAGAGGGCTCGCAATAGAGTGGCTTGTTTGGCAAAGACGATGGAAAAACTATCGTAGTCAAAAAAGCCGAAGCCTGCAGAAGGTCGTTGACGCATTTTTTCTTTGGGCGCCTGAAACAATATTTTCTTCTTGAGAGATGATGGCGTGGTTGTCGATACCCGGACCGGAATTTCACCTCCGGCGTGAGAGAAACTTCCCCACCGAAATTTCGCACCCGCTCTCGTATAACTATAGTTAGATGAATTATAATTAAAATATAATATAGATTTGCAACCGCCGCTCGTTGTGATAACGAATGCTGACTAGTTGAGCTATGCTGACCATAAATATAACTATTCTAAATAAATTCTGTGAGCCAAACGGATTCTTGCCATGTCTTTCCGCCCCCGGATGCAGAGCTTTCATGTCGGGGTCGAGGTCGTCTCCCCCCTGAGCTGGCGTTCGTGGAGCGGCGTGGTCGCGGATGTCTGGGAGGTTGCTTGCCCGGGGGGCGCCTGGGGCGAGTACGTATCGCCAGACCCGCGCCTGTTCATCGTTCTGGAACAGACCGCCGGCACCGGAATGGCGGATGCGGGGATCGACATCGTCGACTCGGCCGACGGCGCCGTCCATCACGCCGCGAGCGCCGGCGGGAACCCCATCTGCTATATTCCGGCGGACTTGCGCATCTGGTCGCGCGCCGAGCCGCTGCGGCGACTGAGGCATCTCGATCTCCATTTCGACAGGCGTGCCCTTGAGACGCGGATGGGCGAGAAGGTCGACAGCCGGCGCCTCGAAACGCCGCGCCTGATGTTCGCCGACGACCGGGTTCTCCGGCTTGCGCGCCTGACCGCGGAAGAATGCATGCAGCCGAGCGGTCTGGACGACATGTACGGAGACGGCCTGATCAATGCATTGCTGACGGCGGTTCTTCAGCTGGAGAAGAAGGAGCCGCGCACGCGCAGCCGGCTGTCGCAATGGCAGTTGCGCCGCGCCGTCGCTTACATCGAGGACAATTGCCTGCGTCAGATCCGGCTTGAGGAACTCGCGGAACTCACGGGACTGTCCCAATCCTATTTCAGCCACGCCTTCAAGGCGTCGACAGGCCTCCCGCCGCATCGCTGGCTGATGCGGGCGCGGATAGAGAAGGTCAAGAAACTGCTTGAACATCAGGATGCCTCGCTGCCCGATGTCGCCGCCATGACGGGCTTCGCGGATCAGGCGCATCTGACACGCATCTTCCGCAAGATGGTTGGAACGACACCCGCAGCCTGGAAGCGCGACCACGTCGCCGCACGCTCCGTTTCCCGTCTCCCGCCGTCGGGAATGTTCCGCCCCGGCGTCCACAACAAGCCAGAATCGTCCGATCCAGCACAAGAACGTTCAATCCAGTATCCGGCGGTCGATGCTACACACGCCGTGCGACAAGATGGACTGCCATGAAACGGTTGCGCCGCAGCGTGACGGCTTCTGGCGACGTGCGGAAGAATGACGATGGCAGCGCGCCCCGGCTCAAGCTTTACACTCCTGTATACGACCGCTTTGTTCACGATTGGCCTGTCCTGGTCCGCGTTCGGGCAGGAGGCCGCGTCGGGGACCACACTGGATCCGGTGGTCATCGAGGCGACCGCAGGCAGCGAATCGGCGACCGGTCCCGTCAACGGCTATGTCGCGCGGCGCACCGCGACGGGCGCGAAAATCAGCACACCCATCGAGGCCATTCCCCAGTCGGTCTCGGTCATCGGCCGCCAGCAGCTCGACGATCAGGGCGCCCAGAAGGTCGACGAGGCCCTGCGCTACACGCCAGGTGTGTTCACACAGCCTTTCGGGCCTGACAGCGATACCAACTGGATGTTCATCCGGGGTTTCCAGGCGACGCAGAGCGGCACCTATCTCGACGGCCTGCCGCTGTTCAGCTATGCCTTCGCCGGCTTCTACATCGACACCTTCAATCGGGAGCGTATCGAGGTCCTGCGTGGGCCGGCCTCCGTGCTTTACGGCGGCAGCAATCCGGGCGGCATCGTCAACTACATCAGCAAGCGCCCCACGGGCGAGCGCAAGCGCTACTTCGAGGCCGGCATCAACGACGCGGGCACCGCCTATCTCGGCGTCGACATCGGCGACCGGCTGACCGACAAGTTCGACTACCGCTTTTCCGGCATCTTCATCGGCGGCGATGGCTATACGGATTTCGCCGACGAGTTGCGCGGCTCCTTCTCGCCGAGCTTCACCTGGCGGCCCACGGGCGACACCACCCTGACAGTGCTCGGCAACTATACATTCTTCGACCAGAACCACGGCGGCGGTGCCTTCCTTCCCTATATCGGCACCGTGCGCCCGGCACCCTTCGGGCGCATCCGCCGCGACGCAAACTTCACCGAGCCGGACATCGATTTCTACGAACGCCAGCAGGTCAGCGTCGGTTACGAGCTGGAGCACGCCCTCAACGATCGCTGGGCCGTGCGGCAGAACTTCCGGTTCGGCTACGCCGACATCGAGGAAAGCTCGCTCTATGCCTATGGCTATCAGGGCTTTTCCGCGGTTCCCGCCGGCCCGGATTTTCTCCTTGAGCGCATCAACTTCGGCCACAAGACCGATCTGACGACTGTGACCGTCGACAACCAGATCGAGGGCGATATCAACACCGGGCCGATCAATCACCGGCTGCTGTTCGGGCTCGACTACAAGTATGTCGACATGAACCAGATACAGGCCACGGGCGCGGCAACGCCCATCAGCGCCGTATTTCCCGTCTACGGCGCGTTGCAGGGCCTGCGCAGCGCGTATATCGATCAGAACATCAAGCAGAATCAGGTCGGTCTCTACGTGCAGGACCAGTTGCGTTTCGGCGACGGCTGGATCGTGACGCTGAACGGGCGTTACGATTATGTAGACACCAAGGCCAAGGGCACGCCCGAATTCAAGGGCACGGACGCGAAATTCTCCGGCCGCGCCGGTCTCGCCTATGAGTTCGACAACGGCATCACGCCGTATGCGAGCGTCGCGACCTTCTTCCTGCCCTCGGTCGGTTCCTCGCTCGCCACCAACATGTTCAAACCGGAGAGCGGGCATCAGTACGAAGTCGGCGTCAAGTACCGGCCTACTTTCGTCGACGGCCTGTTCACGGTGTCCTTCTTCGATCTCACGCGCCAGAACGTCATCACCGGGCCTTATCTTGCCGAAACCCAGATCGGCGAGGTCAACTCCCAGGGTGTGGAACTGGAAGCCAAGGTCAACATCACCGACAACCTGCGCGTGCTGGCGTCGTTCACCGCCTTCAATCTTGAGATCACGGACGACGCCGACACGTCGTTGATCGGCAATACACCCTTTATCGTCCCCGAGCAGCAGGCGGCGCTGGGCGTGGATTACACCTTCGACAGCGGCATGCTGAAGGGCCTCGTGCTGGGCGGCGGCGTCCGCTATGTCGGTTCCTCCTGGGTCGACAATGCGAACACGCTGAAGGTGCCGTCGGCCACGGTGTTCGATGCCCGGATCGGCTACAAGCGCGACAACTGGGGCGCCGATCTCAACATAACGAACCTCTTCGACAAGAAGTACGTCGCGAGCTGCCAGACCCAGTTCTCGTGCGGCTATGCCGAGGGGCGCGTGTTCAAGTTCAAGGCCCATATCGATTTATGACATCCCGTATCGACAGCGCCGATGTTTCAACCGTCCCCCTCTACGAGCTGGAGGGGGTCGGTTTTTCCGCGGGCTCCCGCACGATCCTTCCCGGCCTCACGCTGTCGATTGCACCCGCGCGCATTCACGGTCTCGTCGGTCCCAACGGCTCGGGCAAGAGCACGCTCATCCGGATGCTGGCGCGCCAACTCGATCCGACCGGCGGACGTCTCTGCTTCATGGGGCAGGACATCCGGAGCTGGAACCCGGGCGATTTTGCCCGTTCCGTCGCCTACATGCCCCAGTTCACGCCGCCCGCCGAGGGCATGACGGTGACGGAACTCGTGGCGCTCGGCCGTTTTCCGTGGCACGGAGCGCTCGGCCGCTTCACCGCGCGCGACCGGCTGAAGGTGGACGAGGCGCTGGCCGATACGGGCCTTGCGGGCTTTCGCGACCGGCTCGTCGACCGCCTGTCGGGCGGGGAGCGCCAGCGGGTCTGGCTTGCGATGATGCTGGCGCAGGATACCCGCTGCCTGCTGCTCGACGAACCGACCTCGGCGCTCGACGTCGCCCATCAGGCGGAGATGCTGTCGCTGGTGCGCAGACTCAGCCGCTCGCGCGGGCTTGGCGCGGTGGTCGTGCTGCACGACATCAACATGGCCGCCGCGATCTGCGACGACATCCTCGCGCTGCGCGACGGGGCGCTGATGGCACGCGGCGCGCCCGAGGCGATCATGAAGTCTGCCGTGCTGGAGGAACTCTATGGCCTGCGCATGGGGATATTTCCGCATCCCGGAACCGGCAGGCCGATTGCCTACGTTGAGTGAACGGCCATGCATCGTCACGCGATAACGCGCCGCGCGGCGCTTGCCCTGGCGGGCATGGCTTTCGGGAATGCCGCGCTGGCGCGGGGAACGGCGCAACGCATCGCGGCGATCGATTGGGCGACGCTGGAAACGGCGCTGGCGCTCGGCATGATACCCGTGGCGGCAACAGAACTCATCCAGTTCCGCAGGCAGGTGATCGTGCCGGCCGTGCCCGACAGCGTCACCGATCTCGGACTGCGCGGCACGCCCAACTTCGAGCTGCTGCGCATCGTCCAGCCCGACCTCATCCTGATCTCGAACTTCTATGAACACATGAGGCCGCTCTACGAACGCATTGCGCCGGTGTTCTCGGCAACTGTGTTCCGACACGGCGAGCCGCCCTATCCCCGGGCCGAGCAGGTCACGGCGGCGCTGGGCGAGCGTCTCGGCCTGACGGACGAGGCAAGAAACGTCGTCGACGGCACCCGCCGCGAACTCGCCGCGATCCGCGAGCGTCTTTCGGGCGCGGAGCGACGCCCGGTCTTCGTCGTCAGCCTGGGCGATGCGCGCCATTTCCGCGCCTTCGGCGACGACAGCCTGTTCGGCAATGTGCTCGGCATGCTCGGCTTCGCCAATGCATGGGAAGGCGCGTCAAGCTATTCCGCCGCCGCTCCTGTCGGGATCGAGGCGCTGGCGCGCGTGCCCGAGGCACGGCTGGTCGTCGTGGAGCCGACGCCTCCCGAAGTCCGCCGCGTCCTGGCGACGAGCGCCCTGTGGCGGGCGCTGCCCATGGTGCGGGAAAAGCGCGTGACGTTTATGGCACCCGTCAATCATTTCGGCGCGCTGCCGTCCGCCCGCCGCTTCGCGCAACTCCTCGCCGCCCCCCTGAACGGCGACGGGAGCGTTTCTGATGGCGGACGCTCTCATGGGTGAACGTCTGGCTGAAAGTCTGGCCGAGAATCTCGCACGTGAGCGCCGATCCGCCCGCCCATGGCTGTTCTGGGGTGCGATGGCCCTGCTCGCGGCCGCGCTGTTCGCGGCGCGGATAGTGCTGCACCTGTCCGATCCCGCCTTCGCCGCGCCGCCCATGCAGGACATCGGCCGGGTCATCCTCACGCACGGTCTCTTTCCCCGCGCCGCCGTGGCGCTCGTATCGGGGGCGGCGCTCGGCCTTGCCGGCCTGCTGCTGCAACGGGTGCTGCGCAACCCGCTGGCCGAACCGTCGACGCTCGGCATCGCCGCAGGCGCCCAGCTCGCCATGGCGGCCGCCACCATCGCAGCCCCGGGACTGATGGCGATCTCACGCGAGGGGGTCGCGCTGGCGGGCGGCCTCGGCGCGGCGGCGCTCATCCTGACGCTGACCTGGCGGCGGGGGCTGGAGCCCGTTTCCGTGGTGCTCGCCGGCATGATGACGGCGCTGACGGCAACAGCCGCCAGCACGGCGCTCATCCTCGCCAATGGCGACTACATGTTCTCGCTGTTCATCTGGGGCGGCGGCTCGCTCACCCAGCAGGATTGGGGTGCCACCACGGCCATCGCCACCCGGCTGGTCATCGTGACGGCGGCTGCCGCGCTGCTGCTGCGGCCACTCGCCATTCTCGGGCTGGACGACGCGGCGAGCCGCAGTCTCGGGCTGGCCGTCGACACCATGCGGCTCATGGTGATCGCGCTCGCGGTATGGCTCGCTTCGACCGTGACCGCCCAGGTGGGCGTGATCGGCTTCGTCGGCCTGGCCGCGCCCACGCTTGCACATCTCGGCGGCGCCCGCACGCTGCGGGCGCGCATGGTCGCCGCTCCGCTCATCGGTGCGATCCTGTTGTGGCTGACCGACGGCTGCATCCAGTTGACCGCGGGCAGCAATGGCGAGCGCATCCCCACCGGCGCGGCGACGGCGTTGCTTGGCGGCCCGCTGCTGCTGTGGCTTCTGCCGCGCATCCGCATGGCCGAGTGGCCGTCGCTGCACGCCGCCCTTGCCGCGGGAGCGCGCAGCGAGCGGCCGTGGCGACTGGTCGCCGTCATCGTCGTTGCCTGTCTGTGCATGGCGGCTGTCGGCCTTGTGGCGGGCCGCGGACCGGACGGCTGGACGATCGCCACCGGCGCGTTGTTCGCCGACCTGTTGACATGGCGGGCGCCGCATATGGGTATCGCCGCCGCGAGCGGCGCGATGCTGGCCGGCGCCGGCATGCTGCTGCAGCGGGTCACGGGCAATCCCCTCGCCAGTCCCGAGATCCTCGGCGTCGGCACCGGCGCGGGCGTGGGGCTCACTGCGGTACTCTATCTCGTCGACGATCCCGGCATCGGCATCCAGTTCGCGGCCTCCGCGTCGGGTGCCGTCATCGTCCTTGTGCTGATGCTCGCGATCGCCGCCCGCAGCGGTTTCGGCCCGGAGCGCCTGCTGCTCGGAGGCGTCGCCATGGGCGCGCTGTGTTCGGCCGTGCTGACGGCGGTGATCGCCACCGGCGGTGTGCAGGCACTCGCGCTGCTGCGCTGGATCAGCGGCTCCGTGAACATGGCCGCTCCGGAACAGGCGCTGCTGGCGGGGCTCGCCGCGCTGGCGCTGCTCGCGCCGCTTCCGTTCATGAGCCGCTGGCTCGACATCCTGCCGCTCGGCGCCGTGACCGCACGGGCATTGGGCGTTCCGGTGCGGCGAAGCCATGCGGCGCTGATCGCGCTCGCCGGCCTGCTGACGGCGACCGCCGCGCTGTTCGTCGGTCCGCTGAGTTTCATCGGCCTGATCGCCCCCCATCTGGCGAGGCTCATCGGCCTCGCACGCCCCCTCCCCTGCATGGCGGGCAGTGTCCTGATCGGTGCCGGGCTGATGATGCTGTCCGACTGGCTGTCACGCATGGTGGCCTTTCCCTACCAGCTACCGCTCGGCCTGTTCGCCGCCCTGCTCGGCGGCCCATATCTGATCTGGCTGCTCGGCCGTGGCCGCGCCGGCGCGGGACGCTGAAACGGAGAGCGCCCGCGATCGACGCGCCCAACGCTTGCACGGCGCGATGGGCCCTCAAGGCCCGATCCGGCGATCCGGAAACCGGAGGCAACGCACGGCCGGCGCGGTGTCCCGGTAACCTACTGATCTGAAATCCTTACTGCCGGCGCCGACCGGTGCAGTCAGATGGCGCTCCATTCGTCCATCAGGCTGCGGACGAGTTCGCGGATGAACGGGAACATGGGTGGCATGGAGCGCCCCGCCAGACGCACGATGGCGAACTGCGAGGGATCGGGCGCCGGATGGATCGGCAGCTCCACCAGTTCGCCGCCGAGGATGGCCGAATGGGCCGGCGCGAGCACGCCATAATAGATGGTATCGCTGGTCTTCGCAGTCTGCAGCAGTCCATCGATGGCGTCGGAATGGAAGGCGACACTCTCGTCGGGATGCGCATGCGGGCCATAAAGCGTCGTCAGGATACGGATCTGCTCTTCCGCCAGAAGCGTCGTCGCCAGCGGCCACGGCTGCAGATCGTCGAACGACGCGGCGGGGCGATGTCGCAGGGGGTGGGACGGCCTGACGAGAAAGCCGGTTCGCAGGATCGGCATGGGCTCGATCTGCAGATCCACTGTCGGCATGACACCTCGCACCTCCACCACCAGCATATCGAGCTTACGCTCGCGCAGCGCCTGGACCTGCTGCGGTATCGCGCCGTGCAGGAGCAGAACGTGAAGCGGCCGGCCGGCTTCCGCGAAACGGCCGAGCAATGGTGCCGTCAGAAGCGCGCTCGGCGTGGACCCGAGCCCGATCAGCATACGGCCCGCCTCACCGGCAATCTGCTGCCGGGCCACCTTCACCAGTTCATCCGCCTCGAAGAGAACGCGCCGCGCATGTTCGAGAATCACGCTTCCGAAGGCCGTCACCTCGCAGCGCCGGCCGATTCTGTCCACGAGCTTCATGCCGAGTTCGGCTTCCAGTTGCGCGATGCTGCGCGACAACGCCGGCTGCGTCAGATGGGCGTGAGCGGCGGCACGTGTGAACGATCCCCGCTCGGCGAGCGCAACGAAATGTCGTAGCTGCTGGATATTCATGCCGACCCTTCAAATCCATTCCTGATATGCATCATATATAAAATTACTATTCATTAGACAAATAGGAAGGCCGATCTTAGCGTGAGCCATTCTGTGCGAGCGCTCTTCGATCAGAAGTGTTTTTCGTTCGGGAATGATCGGAACATGCTTCGGCGCGTCATCCGGAAAGCGGATGCCATTTCCTGTAAGCAATTGCATAGAAAAAAAAAAAGGCGGGAGGAAGAGAGATGATGACAGATCGTCCCGCTCTCAAAGGATGAGTTTCAGTCATGGAAGAGATAAGCGAACTGGTCCGGCGGAACGCCGGCGAGTTCATCGCGCTGCGTCACGATCTTCACCGTCATCCTGAGCTTGCCTTTCACGAGCATCGGACGAGCGGCATCGTGGCCGATCTTCTGGCCCGTTGGGGTTATGCGGTCGAGCGGAATATCGGCGGGACGGGCGTTGTCGGCCAGTTGCGGCGCGGAAACGGTCCGCGTTCCATCGGCCTGCGCGCCGACATGGACGCGCTGCCCATCGCGGAGGAAACAGGCCTTCCGTATGCCAGCGTCAACGCCGGCGTCATGCATGCCTGCGGGCACGACGGCCACACGACGATGCTGCTCGCAGCGGCGAAAGCGATTGCAGAACGGAGCCGTTTCGAGGGAACCGTCAACCTGATCTTTCAGCCGGCGGAGGAATATGGCCAGCCGGACAGCGGCGCCGCCCGCATGATCGCGGAAGGGGTGTTCGACAAGTATCCCTGCGATGCCATTTTCGGCATGCACAACATGCCGGGCCTTCCGCAGGGGCAGCTCAACTTTCGCGACGGCGCCATGATGGCTGCCTCCGACAACGTGATCATCACGATCGAGGGACGCGGCGGACATGGCGCGGCACCGCACAAGGCCGCGGATCCCGTGGTCGCGACGGCGGCGATCGTCATGGCCCTGCAAACCATCGTGGCGCGCAACGTCGATCCGCTTGAGATGGGCGTCATCACGGTCGGCGTGATGCAGGCGGGCACGGCCGACAACGTCATTCCTCAAACCGCAAGGCTTGAACTCACCGTGCGCTCGTTCAGCGCCGCCGTCAGGGACTTGCTGCAGGAGCGGATCACGGCGCTCGTCAAGGCCCAGGCGGCCAGTTTCGGCGTAGAGGCGCGGGTCGATTATCGCCGGGGCTACCCCGCGCTGGTGAATACGGCCGCCGAGACCGCGTTCGCCCGCCGGGTCGGCCGCGAGGTGGCGGGCGAGGCGGCGGGCCATGCGGGCATTGTCGAGCAGACGACGCCGCTGACGGCGAGCGAGGATTTCGCCTTCATGCTGGAGCAGCGGCCCGGCTCCTACATCTTCATCGGCAACGCCGGCGCGGATGCGACGAAGGACTTCGCGCTTCACAGCGACCGGTTCGACTTCAACGACGCCAACATCGTCCCCGGCGCGGTCTACTGGACGGCGCTCGTCGAAAAATATCTGGAGGCCGCTTCGCCGGCCTGAGGTGCAAGGCATGGGGCCGTTTTCCATTAACCGGGATCGGAAAACGGCTCCCGTTCGTCAATCTTCGTCCGGACGGAGGCCCGGCTCCTTCTCCTGAAACGGCTATTACGGGGCAAGCTCATGAACAACAATAACGTAGCGACCGCTACGATGGCAGGGGGCGCCTTTACCGGTGCGGGCACGACGCCCGTCCCGGTGAAGGCGGTCGCCGCGGCGGTCGCGGGAAACGCGCTCGAATTTTATGATTTCATCGTCTATTCCTTCTTTGCCGTCTACATCGGCAAGACATTCTTCCCGCTGGGCAGCGAAACGGCGAGCCTGCTGGCTTCCGTCGCGGTTTTCGGCGTCGGTTTCTTCACCCGCCCGCTGGGCGGCGTGCTGATCGGTGCTTTCGCCGACAAGGCGGGCCGCCGCGCGGCGATGATCCTCACCGTCTCGCTGATCACTGTCGGCACCCTGGGCCTTGCCGCAACGCCGAGCTATGCCAGCATCGGCATCGCCGCGCCGATCATCGTGCTGGCCTGTCGTCTGTTGCAGGGCCTCGCGCTCGGCGGCGAGGTCGGCCCGGCATCCTCCATGCTGATCGAGGCGGCACCGAGCGGCAAGCGCGGCATCTATGCGAGCTGGCAGTTCGCAAGCCAGGGCATCGCGGTGGTGGTCGGCGGCCTTATGGGCGTTCTGGTCTCGTGGTCGCTCTCCCCCGAGGACCTCGCGGCGTGGGGATGGCGTGTGCCGTTCCTCCTCAGCCTGGCACTCATTCCGATCGCCCTCTACATTCGCCGCTCGTTGCCCGAGACGCTGGAAAAGCCGAGCGACAAGAGCGGCACGGAGATCGTCACCTCCGTGGTCAGGCAACAGGCACGCTATCTCACGCTCGGCATTCTCGTCATGCTGGGGACGACGGTCTCCACCCAGGTCGGCAACTACATGACGACCTACGCCATCCAGACGCTGAAGCTCTCCCCGACGCTCGCCCAGGCTGCAACCGTACTCGGCGGCACGGCGACTTTCGTCTTCGCACTGATCTCCGGCTATCTGGCGGACAAGTACGGCCGCAAGCACGTCATGATCTGGCCGCGCGTCCTGCTGCTTCTCGCGATCGTGCCGCTGTTCACCTGGCTGTCGGATTCGAAGGATGCCTCGGTGCTGCTGCTCGTCACGGCGACGATCACGGCGCTGACGTCGATGACCGGCGCCGCGAGCCTCATCGCCATTCCGGAGATGATGCCGATCGCCTTGCGCGCGACGGCCGTTTCGCTGATCTACGCCGTTGGCGCCACCCTGTTCGGCGGCACGACGCAGTTCATCATCACCTGGCTGATCGGCGTTTTCGGCGCGGTGGCGCCGGCCTGGTACGTGGTCGGCACCAGCATCATCAGCCTCGTGGCGATGGCCATGCTGCCTGAAACGCGGCATTATGACGTCAGGCGCTGAATGCGCCCATTTTGCCGCGGCGGCCGGTTTGGAACGCCGCGGCAGCGACCATCGACCGGGACGGCCGCCATGCCTCACGCGGGACAGCATACGGACAGCGATCTGGCGGACGGCGGTCTGAACGCCCGTCTGGCCGGAATGCTGCCGGACATCGTCCAGCAGATGGCCAGCCGCGTCGAGCGCGGAGAGGTGGCGCGCTACATTCCGCCGCTCGCCCGGATCGATCCACGAAAATTCGGTATCGCGGTCGTGTTGCGCGACAATTCGGTGCTGGTGGCGGGCGATGCGGACGAAGAATTTTCCATCCAGAGCATTTCGAAAGTCTTTTCGCTGACGCTGGCGCTCGGCAAGAAGGGCGACGGATTGTGGAGCCGGGTCGGGCGCGAGCCCTCGGGAGACGCATTCAACTCCATCGTTCTGCTCGAACACGAAAAGGGCGTTCCCCGCAATCCGTTCATCAACGCGGGAGCGATCGTCATCGCCGATGTGCTGCTTGCGACGCATCAACCCAAGGAAGCCATCGGCGAAATCCTGCGCTTCGTGCAATCGCTCGCGGACGACGACCGCATCTCCGTCGACCGCCACGTCGCGCAGGCTGAAATGGCGACGGGCTTCGCGAACGCGGCACTCGCGAACCTGCTGAAGGCCAACGGAAACCTCGACAATTTGCCGACGCATGTGCTCGGCGTCTACCATCACCAATGCGCGCTGTCGATGTCGTGCCGGCAACTGGCGCGGGCCGGCTTTTTCCTGACCTCGGGCGGCCGGCATCCCGTGACCTGCCGCCAGGTCGTGGCGCCCGAGCGCACCCGGCGCATCAGCGCGCTGATGATGACCTGCGGCCATTACGACGGATCCGGCGACTTCGCGTTCCGCGTCGGCGTGCCGGCCAAGAGCGGCGTGGGTGGCGGAATTCTGGCGATCGTGCCCGGCATTGCCTCCATCGCGGTCTGGTCGCCGGGCCTCAATCAGCAGGGCAATTCGCTGCTGGGAACCGAAGCGCTCGAGATTTTGTGCAGGCAGATGAACTGGTCCGTATTCTGAGGAGAACCTTGCTCAGCCTTTCCGGATATGCCTGCAGTCGCACCTTCCGGGATCATGCCCGCTATCGTCAGGCTGTCGTTGCGGGCAAGGGGCCGATGACCCCGTCCGACCAGATCGGCCGCCCGCCCCTGATGGTCGCGCGAAGACGCGGGATGCGCCCCCTTTCGGCGATGACGAGGTCTGCCCTCATTCCCTCCGCGATCCGGCCGCGATCCGAAAGGCCGAGGGCTGCGGCCGGGTTGGCGGTTGCCAGCGCCGCAGCCGCGGGCAGGCCGCCGGTGCCTGTCTCGCCGAGGGCGAGCACGGCCGGCAGGATCGCCGGGGGATGATAATCGCTGGCGAGAATGTCGAGCAGACCGGCGGCGAAGGCTTCGCGCGCCGACAGGTTGCCGGAGTAGGAAAGGCCGCGCAGGGCGTTCGGCGCGCCCATCGCGGTTGCCAGGCCGAGACGCCGCGCCTCGGCGGCGGCCTCCATCGTCACGGGAAATTCGCTGATCGTGACGCCCAGCCCGTGCAGCAGCGCCACCTTCGCGGCGCTGTCGTCGTCATGGGAGGCGAGGATGACGCCATGCTCGCGCGCAAGTCCGGCCAGCCCCTGCACCACTTCCATACTGTCACCCGCCTCGTCCCGCTGGGCGATGCGTTGGCGGACGTGTTCGGCCGCCTCCGCCGTGCCGATCTTCCGGGCTGCGGCGACATGGGCGATGTGCTTTTCGATGTCGCGATACTGACCCTGTCCGGGGGTGTGGTCCATCAGCGAGATCAGATCGACCGCGCCCTGCCGCAGGAGGGCCTCGACGACCCCGAGCGCGCGGGTGAAGGTGACCTCGAAGCGCGCGTGGACGCGATGGTCCACGAGCAGCTCGCCCTTCATCGCCATCAGCGTCTCGATCAGCCTGCGGGTATTGTCTTCCGAGCGGATATGGCCCTGAACATTGCCGGCGTTGAAGGAAAGCGCGGCATAGGCGGTGGTGATGCCGCTGCTCGCCAGCCTTTTGTCGAGTTCATAGATGCCGAGTTCCAGCGGCATGCGGACGTTCGGGCGCGGCTCGACCTCCTTCTCGATCATGTCGCCGTGCATGTCTATGAAGCCCGGCAACAACAGCCGTCCGCCGCCGGTGAAATCCGCGCCCGTAACCGGCGTTTCGCGGATCTCGGCAATCCATCCGTCCTCGATTCTCACGGCCCCGCGCTCGATGACGCGGTCTGCAAGCACGATTTCGAGATCACTCAGCCACATCGTCTGCCCCATCTGCGATCCGTATGGTTTCCAGTCTGATTTCCCGGTCGACCAGGCTGGCGACGTCTTCCGGATGATGAAAGACGCCGATCATCGCCACGCCGGACGCCTTCAGTTCCGCCAGCCGCTCGACCAGCGCCCGCCGCGCGTCGCGGTCGAGCGAGGCGGTCGGCTCGTCGAGCAGCAGCAGACGCTGCGGCAGGATCAGGGCGCGGGCGAGATTGACCTTCTGCTGCTCGCCGCCGGAAAAGGTGGACGGATAGGCCGGCCAGAGCTGGGACTTGACCCCGAAGGCGGTCAGCCATCGGCGCGCCTGCTCCAGCGCCTCGGCGTGGGGCGTGCCGGCGAGCCGCAGCGGCTCGGCGACGATCTCCTCGGCGGCCACGCGCGGGCGGGCATTGAGAAACTGCGTCACGAAGCCGATTTCGCGGCGGCGCAAGACGGCGATATCCACGTCGGCTGCCGCGGCGAGGTCGATCACGCCTTCGCGCGTGTGATAGTAAGCATGGCCTGCACGCGGCAGATAGGAACGGTAGAGCGTGCGCAGCAGCGTCGACTTGCCGGCGCCGTTTTCACCCGTGAGCAGGATGAACTCGCCCTCGTCGAGCCGGAAGCCGATGTTGTCGAAGGCAAACAGCGTGCGCTGCAGGTGGTGCATCTCGAACTGCTTGGAAAGCCCTTCGACGCGCAGCACCGGTGCGGGCGCGCGCGATGTGGAGGCGTGTATGTTCATGGCGTCCTCCTTCAGAGCTTCGCGTGCACGAGCTGTTGCGTATATTCATGCTGCGGATCCTGGAAGATCTGGTCCGCGAGCCCTTCCTCGACCACCTCCCCGCAGCGCATCACCATGACACGATCGGCCATTGTGCGTATGACGCCGAGGTCGTGGGACACGAGAACCATGGTGATGGCGCGGTCGCGCTGCAGCCGTTTCAGCGTGTCGAGGACGAGCGCCTGCACGCTGACGTCGAGGCCGGTGGTCGGCTCGTCGAGCAACAGCACCGCCGGTTCGAGCGCGATCGCCTTGGCGAGTTGCACACGCTGCTGCATGCCGCCGGAGAGCGTATTCGGCCGCGCGTCCATGCGCGCGACCGGAAACTCCGATGCCTCCAGCGCTTCGCGCGCGCGTTGGCGCAGTTCGGCGAAGTTGCGATTCCCGGCGATCAGCAGACGTTCGGCGACATTGCCGCTGCTGGTGTGGCCCATTCTCAACCCGAGATGCGGATTCTGGTAGACGATGCCGATGTGAATCGCGCGCAGCATCCGCCTCTGGAAGCGGTCGAGGGTGAAGAGGTTGCGGCCATCGGGACCCGCGGGTTCCCGGCCGGCAAGCGCCAGATGATAGGTGCCGGCGTCCGGCGTGTCCTCCAGATTCATCATCCTGAGCAAGGTGGACTTGCCCGAACCGGATTCACCGACGATGCCGAGCACCTCACCCGGATAGACGGTGACATCGACGCCGGCGAGCGCCTGCACGTCGCCGTAGCGACGCGCGACGCCGCGCATCGTCAGGATCGGCCTGGCGAGCATCAGCCGCGGCGGCTGACGTTCGAGGCCCGTCGGGGCAGCGACACCGGGAGCAGTCATCGAGCCATCCTTCCGTTCCTGTACCAGGTCTCACCGATCGAGACCGCCTCTCCTGCCGCCTTGCGGATATGCTTGATGCCGAAATGGCTGTCGGAGAGTTCGTAAAGCGAGGAGCCGTCTTCCTGCGGCAGTTCGTTCATGAAGAAGCCCCTGACGCCGCTGCGCCAGCAGGCCTTGTCCTGATGGTCCTCGACGCGATAGGGCACGTCGTCGAACACCAGCGGTTCGACGCTGGTATAAGGCGGTACGGCGTAGATGCGCTTCTCGCGCCCCGCCGAGAGGATCGTCAGGTGATCCGCCCGGTTCAGCTTCGGCACGTCCCAGCGCGGGATCGGCGAAGGGGTCATGACATGGCGGCCGTTAACCATGCTCGGATAGCTCGCGCCCTGCATGATCCTGCCCGACCTGACGAGCTGCTCGTACAGGATCAGCCACAGCTGGCCATAATCGGCGTCCGCATGCATCTCGCGGGCCACGGACATATCCGGCTGGACGGGGCGCAGCGGCTCGGGGTTCGGCACCTGCAGCACGAGGATCTGGTCCTCGCGCAACTTTTCCTCGGGGATGCGGTGGCGCGACTGGATGAGCGTCGCCTGCGTCGTGTCCCCGGTTTCGACCGTCCCCCCGACGCGGCTCACGAATTTGCGGATGCTGCTGGCATTGACGGAATCGTCGGCGCCCTGATCGATCACCTTGACGACCGCGTCCGGCTTCAGGAGCGTCAGCGTCACCTGCAGCCCACCGGTTCCCCAACCGCGCGCGATCGGCACCTCGCGGCTGGCATAAGGCACCTGATAGCCCGGTACCGCGATGGCCTTGAGGATGCGGCGGCGGATTTCCCGTTTCGCCGATTCGTCGAGAAAGCCGTAGCTGAAGGCGGACCACGGCCTGGTCAGTTCACTGAGTTTCACGGCACGGCCTCGTTCGTTTCGTGGCGACTTTCCTCTTCGGCGGCGATGGCGGCAGCCTGCTGCCGGTCCGCCTTGACGCGGCGCAACGCATCGAGGTGGGACTGGAAGGTGACATAATGGGGAAGCTTGAAATGCACGCAGAAGCCGGAGCTTTCGACCGCTTCGGTGTGATAGAGGATGAATTCCTCGTTCGAGGCCGGATGCGGATCGGGCTGGCCGGAAGCCAGGTCGAGCGTCGCGGCGGCGATCGTCTTCACCTCGTTCCAGCCGAAGGTGGCGGAAAATCCGAGCTGCAGGCTACCGCCCGACTTGGAGACCACCTCCGTCTGGCTGACGCGCACACGCCCGGCGCTGAAGACGGTGCCGCACGGGTGGCGCATCCTGACCGGAGCCTCGGCGAGACGCAATTCGTTGACGGTGGGATGCACCGCTCCATAGCCGCGCATGGTCGCATAGCCGAGCGCCAGCGTGCCGCCGGTGTCCGCGCGCGCCAGGCTTTGCAGCTTGTGGGCGCGGCTCACGGGAAAAAGCAGGGGCTCGCGGGTGATGTCCGGGATTTCGTCGGGCTCGACGGATTCGGCCGGATGGTCCGGAATTAGGTCCTGCGCCTTCTGCCACTCGGCGAGCGAGGGTTGGGTGGCCGGGGCGGGTTCAGCCGCCGGCTCCACGGGCGCGGGCCGATATTCCTCCCCGTTCAGCACGCCGACCTGCAGGAGGCGATGGGAGTAGTCGAGCGTCGGCCCAAGAATCTGCCCACCTGGAATATCCTTGAAGGCGGCGGAGATGCGCCGCACTGTGAAAAGGTCTGCCTGCCGGACGGGCTCGGCCACCGCAAGGCGCGGCTGCGTGGTGCGATAGGCGCGCAGGAGCAGAAGGGCCTCGTAGAGATCGCCGCCGGACTGGGCGAGCGCGAGCGCCGCGAGATCGGGCTCGTACAGCGATGCCTCGCCCATGAGACGGTCGACGAGATAGGGAAGGCCGTCGCGCACCGCCTCGACCCGTTCGCGGCCGATCGCGCCGATATCCGCGCGGTAGAGTCTCTCGGCCTGTTCGATGGCGCGCTCGCCGCCGCGGGTTGCCACATAGGCCATTACAATACCTCGACTTTCGTGGAGCGGGGAATGCCGATCAGCCCGTCGCCGTCGACAAGATAGAGATCGAAGCCGAGCGGATAGCGGATAGCGCTCTCGCGCATCGGCCAGAAAGAGGGATCGACGCCACCCGCTTGCAGCGTGATCGCTTCCCTGATGCCCGGCCCGGAAAGGCGCAGGCGCGGCCCCCGGCCGGCCGGCTCCTGGCCAAAATGCGCCGGCGCGAACAGCGTCGCCGCCTCGTCCGGATAGGAGAGCGTGCCGACACGCAGCCCCGCCAGTGCCGTCACGTCCTCCGGCGAGCCGGCCGGCGCGAAGACATAGTCGGCGTCAGCGAGGGAAACAGCCCGCGCGCCGGTTTCGGCAAGCCTTTCGGCCAGCGCCGCATCATGCCGGACATGAAAGCTGCATTCACGGTCGATCAGGCTTTCGGCCAACGCCGCGAAACCGGCAAGCGGAAGACGCCGGATGAGGCCGGGCCGGGCAAGCGCCCACATCAGTTCCTCGAAAGCGGCGTTGGTGCGGCTTTCCGCGGCCGTCGGGAGAAGCTCAAGGCTCATGGTCAGAAGGTCTCCATCTCGACGCGCGTTGCCTCGACCTTGCGCAGCCTTTCGCGGTCGTCTTCCTGCTGACGGCGCCATTCGCCGTCGAGAAACACGGTTATGGCATCCGTCCGGTGTCCGGCCGCGATGGCGGCATCGAGGACGGCGATAGCCATGGCATGTTCGAGATCGCGGCCAGTAACGGCGCCATAGCCTTCAACGCCGCGTTCCGGCACACGGATATGGGCCTCCGCCACCAGCACCTCGCCGAGATGGAAAGCCGTGTTGCGGACCGTGTCGGTGAAAGGCAGCATCGCCAGCCCGGTGCGGTTGGCGAGCACGGAGACCTCGCCGAGATCGGCGAGCACCTCTTCCGCGCAGGACTTGATGGCATCGGGCCGGCTGGCGGCGAAAATGCCGAGCGCCTCGCCATGCCGGTAGCGCCCGATGACCGGATCGCCGGCCCCTGGTTCAATCATTGCCTGTCCTTTCATGCGATTTCGTGTCGACATGCGTGATCGCGAAGCGGATACGTCCGCCCGGCCGGTCCGCCCGTCCACGGCCTGCCACTGTCCCCTCCCGGGGCGGCCTGAAATTTCTATGCCTGCCTCTATCATTCGGATGAATCATTAAATCATTCGGATGTTTTTCGGTAGCAATTTCGGGTGACAGTTATGTGTAATTCGTCAGGAGAGAAGCCGCCGGCGTGCTTCAGGGGAATTGCCGCCGGCGCAGCCAGTCGGCGATCGTCCGGCTGGCCGTCGACGCCGCCAAGGCCTCGTCGAGACCGTCGAGCAGCCCGAGGAGGAAGGCGGCGCTGAAACGGTCGCCGGCGCCGATGGTGCTGACACCCGTCACCGCGGGCGCCGTCTCGACCTCGACTGTCCGGTGGCCGTCATGAAGGGCGATGCGGCGCGGCCCGTCGGTCAGCACCAGCATTTTCAGCCGCGGCCCGGCGATCGCGACGGCACGCTGCCACGCGGACGGCAGATCGGCGCCGGCGTCGGCGCGCGATGAGACGACATAGTCGACCGGCCGTGGCACGGCGGGCCCCAACGGCAATTGCGACACCGCAAGCGGAATGTCGCGGAGCGTCGCGACCAGCGCCTCGTCAAGCCGGAGCGCGTTGATATAGACGGCGTCCCCCATAAGCGGCCCGTTCGCCGAGAACAGCCTGGCGGAACGGTGGGCGCGGGCGAGAATCGTTCTTTCGCCGTCGGGTTCGAGCAGGATTTCCAGCGGCACGGTCTCACCCGGCGTCATCGTCACGTGGCGCGTATCGAAGCCCGCCTCCTTCAGCGCCGCAAGCGCCGCAAGGCCCTTTTCGTCCTGCGCCAGGGACGTGACCATGGTGACGGCCGCGCCGCGTTCGAGAAGCTGGCAACCCGTGTGGAAGCCACCGCCGCCGATCCGGATGCCGCGCGCCGAAAACCGCAGCCGCCGCCCCCGTGTCAGCGGTTCGTCGAGCTGCCAGATGCGGTCGTGATGGACCCCGCCTATGACGACGACCCGGTGCATCGTCCTGCCTATCGCTCGTCCGCGCCCGGTGCCAGCGCCTCGACGATGAAGCGCTGCGCGAGCAGAAAGATCAGCAGCACCGGCACCACCGAAAGCAGGCTGGTCGCCATCAGCGGCCCCCAGACCCGGTCGGCGCCCTCCAGATCGGCGAAAGCGGCTATGCCCGTGGTCAGCGTCTTCTTGAAGCGGTCTTCGAGAACGAGTTGGCCCCACAGATAGATGTTCCATGCGCCCATGAATGAAATCACCGACAGCGCCGCAATAGCCGGCAGGACGTTCGGGATGCCGATTTCCGTGAACTGCCGCCACAGCCCGGCGCCATCCATGCGCGCCGCCTCGAACATGGAGGACGGCAACGACCGGAATGCCTGCCGCATGTAGAAGACATAGAAGCCGATATAGGGAATCGACGGCACGATCATGGCGCCGTAGGTGTCGAATGCCTGCAGTTTCACCACGGCGATATAGGTGGGAATGATGGCGAGCACCGTAGGAAAGGACATGGTTGCTATCACGAACCAGAACAGCGTCCGCCGACCCGGAAAGGACATCCGGCCGAAGGCGAAGCCGGCGGGAACGGCCAGAACGAGTTTCCCGACCGTGATCAGCGTGGCGGTGAGGATCGAGTTCCAGAGCCATGTCCAGATCGGATGGCGGCTCGCGGCCTCCGCGAAGTTCGCAAGCGTCGGCTCCTCAGGCCACAACCGGATGGCGCGCGCGGTGATGAGGTCGTTCGGCGTGAAGGCCGCCGTGATCATCCACATCAGCGGGAAGACGGTCGCCAGACTTGTGATCAGCAACACGCCGTGGAGCACCGCCCGGTGAAACGCGCGGGAAAACAGGGCGGCGCTCATCCGTAATGGACCTTGTTTTCGCCGAGACGGAACTGCAGCCAGGTGGCGACCAGCACGACAACGATGATGATGACGGCGACCGCGCTCGCCTGTCCGAACTGGAAGAACTGCAACCCCTGCTGCCAGAGGAAATAGAGCAGGCTCGAACTCCGCCCCGCCGGACCGCCGTGGGTGAGCACATCGATGACGCCCACGATGTCGTCGAGGACATGGAACAGCGTCGTGACGCTGATAAAGAAGGCCGTGGGCGTCATCAGCGGCAGGCTGATCGTGAAGAAATGGCGGCCCGGACCGGCCCCGTCGAGCTGCGAAGCCTCGCGCAGCTCCGGCGGGATATTGGCGAGCGCCGCCAGCCACAGCAGCATGTTGAGGCCAAAGGTCTTCCAGAAGGTGACGAGACAGACGCACAGGAGCGCCAGATCCGGATCGGTGTGCCAGCGCGATTTCGGAAAGCCGAAATAGCCGAACAGTTCGTTGAACAGTCCGTTGACCGGATTCAGCATCCAGGACCACGCCACCCCGGCGACGGAATAGGCGACGATCGTCGGCAGGAACAGGCTGCCGCGATAGAAGCCCTGTAGCGGCGAACGGCGCACCGCATGGATCATCACCGCCAGAAGGAGCGGCAGCACGATCTGCGCCGGGATGAGGATGGCGCAATAGAGCAGCGTATTCCAGGCCGACAGCCTGAAATCGACGCTACTGAACATCGCCGCATAATTCCTCGTGCCGACGAAGCTGACGTCCGAGGAAAGCAGGTTCCAGTCGAGCACGGACAGCACCGCGGACGCGATGAGCGGGCCATAGAGGAACACCGCGACGGACAATACGGCTGGCCCCACGAAGAAATAGGGGGCCAGCCTTCTCAGGCTGATACGCATGGCCGGACCGATCAGCCGGAGATCAACACGTCCAGTTCCTGATGGGCGCCCTTCAGCCCGTCGGGCACCGTCACTTCCTTCAGCAGCATGCGCGAGACCCATTTGCGCCATACCTCCTGCCCTTCAAGGCCGCGCTTGCCCGGCCAGATCGTCTCGGCCGTCAGGCCATCCGCAAGCTGGGCGGCGGCGGGCTTCATGAAGTCGTTGATCAGCGGCACGTCGTGGAGCGAGGTGTTGAGATAGCCGACCGCCGCCCAGATCGATTGGCCCTCCTTCGAGGCGCAAAATTCGAGGAAGGCGAGCGAGGCTTCGGCCTGCTCCTTGTTGCGGGCATAGACGGCCAGGAAGTTGCCCCCGCTGTTGAGCCTGCGCGGATGGCCGGCAAGGCCGGGGAACTTGGCGGTGACCGCTTTCGCGTGGCCGAAAGGAAAGGTCGCCGCGCGCGTCGAACTCGTGGTGCAGATGGCCAGCGCGCCGGATTCGAAGGAGGCGTCCTGCTCCTTGCCGCTGACCGGGATCCACAGCCCCTCGTGCGCCGGCGCGCAGTATTCCGTCATGCCGATAACGGCCTCCGGGCTGTCGAGGGCGAGCTTGCCGTCCGGATCGATGATGTAGCCGCCGGCATTCTGGATGAAGGACTGGCTCGTCCACTCGTTGTTGGAGAGCGCCAGCGCCGAGCGGTAGGTGGGGTGCTTGCCCTTGAGCGCCGCATCGAGCTTGCGGGCGTTTTCATAAAGCCATTGCGTATCGGGATTTTCCGGCAGCGCCGGGTCGAGGCCCGCTTCCCGCCACAAGCTGCTGTTGATGAAGGTGATCGGGGTGGACATCGCCCACGGCAGACCGATCACGGCGCCGTCGATGGTCACGAGCGGCAGCACGGACGGACGGAAGTTGGCGAGGATCGCCCCGGCGCGGGCAGGATCGATATCGCGCAGGTCACGCACGCCGAGGGTACGCCTGGCGAAATATCCGAATTTCCAGCCCGTGATCATCATCGCCGGCGGGCGGCCGGCGGCGGTGCTGGCGACGGCCTTGGCGATCGCCGACTCGTAATCGCCGTCGAAGCGATTGGTCACGGTCACGCCGAGCTTCTTGGCGTTGAAGGCATCGACGACCTTCTGAAACGGCTTGTCGGCGCCCCAGGGGCTGGAGACTTCGACCGCCGCATCGGCCGAGCGCGCCGGCGCGCTCTTCATCACACCCGCGCCCGCTGACACCGCCACGCCGGCCATGAATTGGCGGCGACTGATTTCGAACATTTTCCGCTCCTGAGCATCCGAATGATGCATATATCATTCGGATGCCTTCTAGCGCCGCATGATAACAGCCGTGTGAAGCCCGCCCGGCTCGGCAGCTCTTGTTTTTATCCTACTTGCCGGGCTTTTCGGAGGAATGACAGTGACGGAAATGTAGCGGCGATTGCAACTGAGTCATTCAAAAGGTATTGAATATCCGAATGAATTTGAAGCAAGCCGAATCAATCGGAGAAGGAATGACGAGCAAACCGTCTCACGGGCAGTGGCAGCAGGTCGAGGAAGATATTGCCCATGACATATTGACCGGCCGGCTGTCTCCGAAGACGCAGCTTCCCAGGGAGGCGGATCTGATGGAGCGGTTCGGCGTCGGACGCCATACCATCCGCCGGGCCATCTCCCGCCTTCAGAGTCGCGGCCTGGTGCAGGTCGAACAAGGCAGAGGCACCTTCGTGAGGGATGGACGCCTCGAATATCGTCTTTCCGAGCGCACACGCTTCTCGCAAAACCTGCTCGACCAAGGCAGGGAGCCCTTCGGGCAGGCGATCCGTGAAGAGGAGATACCTGCTTCCGCCAGCGTTGCCGAGGCGTTGCGGCTGCCGCGCGGCGAGCCGGTCTATCACATCGTCCGGCGCGGTCTTGCAGACGAGGAACCGATAAACTTCTCGAACGCCTATTATCCTGTCCGCCGTTTCCCCGGTTTCGACAAGGCGCGGCGCGACGGGCGAAGCGTCAGCCTCATCCTCGCCGAATACGGCATTCCGGACTATATCCGCCTGCGCACCGATATTCTGGTCAGGATGCCGACACCGGAAGAAGCACGCCATCTTGACCTATCCCTCGACAAACCGGTGATCGTCTCGAAAAAAGTCGATGTCGACATGAAAGGCACGCCGATTGCCTATTCGGAAAGCGTCTGGCCGGGCGAGCGGGTTCAGTTTTCGGTCGACAATACGAGCCAGCTTCTGGACGTGCTCGCGCGCAATAGCGATTTCTGACTGCCGCTCGCGGGTTGTGACGCAAACCTGGCAGGACATGAACGGGCACCTGTCGGAGGTGGCGCTTCGACGGGCCGGACTATTTTATGCCCGACGTCAGGAAAGCCTGCATGAACTGGCGCTGGAAGATGATGAAGGCAACGAGCAACGGGGCGATGGTCATCAGCGTCGCCGCGCTGATCAGCGAGATGTCAACGCCGCTCTCGGGCGCGCCGAACAACGAGAGTCCCACTGTGAGCGGGCGCGTCTGCGGTGAGTTCGTGACGATCAGCGGCCACAGGAAGTTGTTCCAGTGCGTCGCGACCGACACCAGCGCATAGGCGAGGTAAACCGGGCGCGCGGCCGGAATATAGACGCGCCAGAGCACGCCCATCCACGAGCAGCCTTCGACACGCGCCGCCTCCTCCAGCTCCTTCGGCACGGATTTGAACGCCTGCCGCAGCAGGAATATGCCGAAGGCGCTCGCCATGTAGGGCAGCCCGATGCCAAGCGTCGTGTTGAACAGCCCCAGTCTGGAAACGATGGCGTAGTTCTCGACTATCAGCACTTCGGGCAGGATGAAGAGCTGCATCAGGACGACGATGAAGACGACATCGCGCCCCGGAAACGCGAAACGCGCGAAGGCGAAGCCCGCGAGCGTGCAGAGCACGAGCTGGCCGGCCAACACCATCGTGACGAGCCGGACCGTGTTGAACAGATAGCTGAGCCATGGCGCCTGCTGCCAGACGGCGTAAAAGTTCTCCAGCGTCCAGGGGGCGGAGAGATCGAGCCCCACCGCCGCATGCACGTCGTGGAACGCCGCCCATGCCGCGTAGGCCAGCGGGGAAATCCAGACGAGCGCGAGGACGAGCGCGCCGAAGGTATCGAAGGTAAGCCAGCGTTGCATTGCCGCTCTCATCGGTAATGAGCCCGCCGGTCGATCAGGGTGAACTGAACGACCGCGACGAGGCAAAGCACCATCAGGACCAGGACGGTCATCGCCGCAGCGCGCGGTGCATCGAAATAGGAAAAAGCAAGCTCCCACATCCAGTAGAGAATGAGCTTGGAGGCGTTGTCAGGCCCACCCTTGGTCAGGATGAAGAGCTGGTCGATCAGCCGCACTGAATTGATCAGCGCGTTGACGAGCACGAAAAGGGTCGTCGGCATCAGGAGCGGGAGCACGACGCGGCGCGTGTAGGTCCAGCGGCCGGCCCCCTCTATCTGCGCCGCTTCCCTGAGGTCGGGCGGGATCGTCTGCAGCGCCGCGAGGTAGAAGACCATGAAGAAGCCGGCTTCCTTCCAGACCGCCACGACGGTGACGGCCCACAGCGCCGTCTCGGGCTGGCCTAGCCAGTTGACGGAACCGAGGCCGAGGGCGGCAAGGGGGCCAAAGCCCGGGGTGTAGAAGAACAGCCACAGATTCGCCGCGGCTATCATCGGCAGCATGGCCGGCGTGAAATAGGCGACACGCACGAAAGCCCGGGCCGGGATGCGGGCATTGGCCCACAGCGCCATGCCGAGCGCCAGCGCGATCGAGGCCGGAACGGCGATGCCGGTGTAGAGGAGATTGTTGCCGACCACGCGCCAGAACACCGGATCGGCGATCAGATCGGCATAGTTGTCGAGGCCGACGAAAGCCGGCGGGCGCCGCCGGGTGCCGGCGGAGAACAGGCTCTGCCAGAGCGTCGCGACGGTCGGGGCGAAAACGAACGTCGTGAACAACACAAGAGCCGGCGAGAGCAGCATCCAGCCGTAGAGGGCGGCGCGCCGCCGCTCCTGCTTCACCATGTGCGTCATGACTTGCCTCGCGCGAAAAGGGCTGCGGAGACGGCCGGACACTGCTTTCGCCGGCTCCGCAACCCGGGTCGGGATCAGTTCTTCTGGTAGGGCTTCAGGAGCCGGTCGGCGATGGCCTGGGCTTCCTCCAGTGCAGCCTGCGGGGTCTTGCTGCCGACCACCGCCGCCTGCACGGCATTGTTGAGCGCCTCGCGGACGCGGCCGGTCTCATAGGTCGAGAACTCGGAGATCGCGACCTTGAGCTGGTCGCGGGCCACGACCGCCTGCGGGAACTCCTTGCCGTACTGCTTCAGCGCATCCGTCTCGTAGGAGGCGGGGCTGACGCCCACGTAACCCGTGGCGATGGACCACTGCGCGGCGCGCTCGGGGGCGGTCATGTACTTGATCAGCTTCAGCGCGGCAGCGCGCTCTTCGGGCGTCGACTGCTTGAACAGGTAGAAGTTGCCGCCGCCGGTGGGCGAGCCGGGCTGCTTGTTGGCGGGCAGCATGGCGACACCGAAATCGAACTTGGCCTCTTTCTTGACGGCGGTGAGGTTACCGGTGGTGTGCCACATGATCGCGGTCTGGCCCTGGGTGAACGCCTGACGCAGCGTGCCCCACTCGATCGCGCCTTCCGGGCTGACCTTCTTGTCCGCCGAGAGCGAACGCCAGAAGGCGAGCGCCTCGACGACAGCCGGATCGGTGAAGTAGGTCCTGGTGCCGTCGGCGCTCATCAGCTCCTTGCCGTTCTCGATGGCAAAGCACTGGAACATCCAGTAGGCATAGCCGGTGGTGGGCACCATCAGGCCCCAGCGGCCGTCCTTGGTCAGCTTCCGGGCGGCCGAGACCAGTTCGTCCCACGTGCGCGGCGGCTGCTCGGGATCGAGCCCGGCCTCGCGGAACATGTCCTTGTTGTAGTACATCACGATGGTCGAGCGCTGGAAGGGCACGCCCCAGGTCTTGCCGTCGATCTTTCCGTTCGCCATCAGCGCCGGATAGAAGCTGTCGAGCCACTTGCGGTCGTCCTCGGAGGTCGCGACGTCCTCGAAGGGCACGATCAGGTCCTGCTCGATCAGGTCATAGGCGTCGATCGAGAACAGCACCGAGAGCTGCGCCGGCTGGCCGCTCTTGAGGGCCGAGAGCGCGCGGATGCGCGTGTCGTCATAATTGCCCGCATAGACAGCCTCGACGTCGACATCCGGGTTCTCGGCCTCGAAACCCTTGATCATGTTGTCGATGACCTGAGTGAGCGGTCCGCCCACAGAGATCGGATAATACATGGTGAGCTTGGCCGGTGCGGCGGCGACGGGCGTCGCCACGGCGGCCAGCCCGAGGAGCAGGCCGGAAAAAAGCGCTTTCATGGTCAGTAACCTTTCGCTGGTCTGACGACCGCCGGCGAGCCGCGCGGCGGATCGATGGGTGAAGATGGGAGAGCGAAGCGCCTGCCGCTTGCGCGCTCGAACCAGTGGGTCGCCTCGCGGGGCCAGTCGAGGGAGACGTGTTCGCCCTGCCCGGTGTCCACGCGCCCCGGCACACGGGCGGTCAGGCGGGCGGCCCCCGCGACTTCGAGATTCACGAAGGTCTCGGCACCGAGGAATTCCTGCCCGAGGACCCGGGCAGCCAGCCGCCCCTCTCCCGGCCGGCGAAGGGAAATGTCTTCGCCGCGTATGCCGAAGACGAGGTCCGCCGCCGCTCCAGCGCCGGGCAAATCCGCGGCTCCGAGCAAATCCGCCGGCAGCATGGCCATGGGCGGGGAGCCGATGAAGCCCGCGGCGAAGGTCGTCGCCGGCCGCTCATAGATATCGGCCGGGCTGGCGACCTGCTCGATGCGTCCGTCGCGCATCAGCACGACGACATCGGCCATGCTCATGGCCTCGGTCTGGTCGTGCGTCACGTAGATGACCGTCATGCCGAGCCGCTTCTGCAAGGCGCGGATGTCCTGACGCACGCTGTGGCGCAACTGCGCGTCGAGGTTCGAGAGCGGCTCGTCCATGAGGCAGAGCGGGTGCCCGGCGACGATGGCGCGCGCCAGCGCCACACGCTGGCGCTGGCCGCCCGAGAGCTTCGCCGGTTTGCGGTCCTCCAGCCCTTCCAGCCCGGTGACGGCGAGCGCTTCATCGAGCCGCCGCCGGCGCTCGGCGCGCGCGACGCCGCGCACCTTCAGGCCGAAAACGATGTTCTCGGCCACGTCGAGGTGCGGAAAGAGCGCGTATGATTGGAAGACCATGGAGAGGCTGCGGTCGGAAGGCGGCAGCGCGGTGACATCGCGCCCGTCGATCTCGATCGACCCTGCATCGGGCGTCTCAAGCCCGGCAATCAGCCGGAGCGTCGTCGACTTGCCGCAGCCGGAGGGCCCGAGCAGCACCACGAACTGCCCTCGCCCGACCGCGAGCGAGACCTCGCCGACTCCGGAGCGTGCGGAGAAGCGTCGGCTGAGCCCCTGGATGTTCAGGAAGGTGGAGGCGTTCATGAATGGTCTCGATAGCGGTAAGCCGCAGGTGACATGTCCAGGGGCGGCGCCTCGACGCCGCCCTGCCAACGATTGCCCTCGGAGGACTTTCTGCCGACGTGACTACAGCGCGTCGATGACATTCATATGAATTTCAAATGAACATTTCTATCATCGCCATGTTCATTTTTGCACAGCTTTGCAGACCGGAACGACAAGGCCGAAAACAGGTGCAGCCGATACGATCGCGGCCCCATAAGACGTTAGCCCTGCTACACTATAATAGGAAAGGGGCGTGAACCGGATCACGGTCTCCATAAATTTCAGGTTTTTTGCTGGCGTCATAAAGCTCTTGAACCGGTACCGCGACAAGCTGCAACGCCATCCCGGCGGCTGCATATTGTTCCTCCATTCCGGCCAGAGACGGTCTGTATGGTAAAAATTCCGTAACCATAATCTGTCGCGCGATCGTCACACCTCGAAGGTATACAGCTCATATGAACACCGCAGATGTTGAATCGAATATTGCTACCGGTTCCAGCGGGCGGCAGATGGCCATTGCCGACATGCTGCGCAGCCGGGACTTCATCAGTGTCGAGGAGCTGGCCGTGCATTTTGCCGTCGCCACGCAGACGATCCGTCGCGATCTGGTCGCCCTGTGCGACCAGGGCATCGCCCGTCGTCGGCACGGCGGCATAGAAAAAATCACGCAAGGCAAGAACCTCGCCTTCAAGGATCGTCGTGTGTGGAACAGTGACGCGAAACAGAGCATCGCCGCCACCGTCGCGCGACATGTCAGCGATGGCGTGTCGCTGTCTTTCGGCATCGGCACCACGCCGCAGTTCGTAGCAGAGGCCTTGCTCTCGCATCGCAACCTGAAGATCGTGACCAATAACCTGCCGCTCGCCCTGATGGCGCGACAGAACTCGGATTTCACGGTCGCGATCGCCGGCGGCACCGTACGGAGCAGCGACCTCGATGTCTGCGGCCCCTCCGCCGATGCCTTCTTCGCGTCCTACAAGGTCGACATCGCCATCTTCGGGGTCGCCGGTGTCGATGAGGACGGGTCGCTGCTCGATTTCTCCGAGGACGAGGTGCGCGTGCGCCAGGCGATGCTTCGCAACTGCCGCAGGTCCTATCTCGTCCTCGACTCCTCGAAATTCACCCGCCCTGCCTACGTGCATGGCGGCCGGATCGATGAGGTGAGCATGGTGTTCTGCGAAGCCGATCCACCCGCACGCATTCGACGCATGCTGGACGGGGCCGGCGTCCAGTTCATCAGGAGTTCGGAGGCGGCCATAAGGCCGTAGCTCCCCGACAGGAGACCGCGCCCGGGAGGGCGTGGCTCGCGCTGATCGCATCCAGTCTTTCACTTGCTCCCCCTGTCGCAGCGCTGCGACAGGGCCGGTCTTTTGTTGCCTCTTTCCCTTGCTGCCTCTTGGAGATGAAGCCATGTCTGATGATGCTGTTCTCTTCGCCCATCGTGGCACCAATCCCTATCTCGACAACTCGATCGACGCCTACAGATGGGGGTTCAACTACGGCGCGGACTATGCCGAGACCGATTTCCGCCTGACCAAGGACGGCGTGCTGGTCAGCTATCATGACGACCTTGCACTCGGAATCGCGAACATGACCTACGCGGAAGTGCGCGCGCAGGTGCCCACCATCGTCACGCTGGATGAACTCATCGCGCTGACGAAAGAAATGTCCATCGACACCGGTCGCAAGCTCGGCATCCTTATCGAGACGAAGTCCACCGACTACGCAACCCACGAAGCGGCGATCAAGACGCTGATCGCCCACGATTTCGCCGATCCGGAGCGGATCATCATCCAGAGCTTCGGTTCGGAGCTGCCCGACGTTCGCAACAAGCTCATGCCGCAATATGGCGTGAATCTCCCGCTGGTCCAGTTGACGGGTGGCAGCCTCACCCCCGAGAACATCGCCTATTATGCGACCTATGCGGATGGCGTCGCGCCCGTGATGAGTCTGCTCACGCCGCAGCTGGTCGCGGCCGCCCATGCGGCCGGCCTGGTCGTCAACGGCTGGACCGTCGACGGAACGCTTGCCGACGTGCAGAACGCCCTCAATCTGGGGGTCGACGGCATTATCGCCGACAATACGCAGTGGTCCCGTCCGGCGCTCGAAAAGCTCGTCAATGACGCCACCGTGGTTTACGGCACGGAACGATGGGATGTGGTGAACGGCACCGCCGGCGCTGACAGGCTCTATGCCATGCAGGGCGACGACATCCTGCGCGCCGGGGACGGCGACGACGTGCTCTATGGCGACGGCGGCAACGACCTGCTCTTCGGCGGCGCCGGCAATGACCGGCTTGTCGGCGGCAGCGGCGATGACTTCCTCTCCGGCGGCGAGGGCAAGGATGTGCTCGACGGCGGAGCAGGCAACGACGTCATCGTCGCGACCGGCGACGAGGTGATCTTCCGCGCCGGCGACGGCATCGATCTGGTATCGCTCGACAGCACCAGCACGATCCGGTTCGAGGGGATTGTTCCCGCTGATATCTCCGTCATCCGCGACGGCAACAACCTGATCATCCGCTCCGGCAGCGACGCGCTCATTCTTCGCGACGGCGTCGACCCCGCACACCAGCCCGCTTCGATCACCACCGCCGACGGGTTGAAGCTCACCGGCGCCGAACTCGCCGCGCTCGCCGTGCCGGGGACCGATGCCGAAGTCGCCGCCCTGCTGCCGGACCTTGAGGCGAAACTGGCCAGCGCCCCTGCCCTCGCCGCTCCGTCGACGATCCCGATCGGCACCGATCTCGTCGCCGACGGCGACTTCGGCAACGGCGTCCTCGCACAGAAGATCGCCGACGCCGAGACCGGCGCGATCTACCGCCTCAGCTTTTCGCTGACCGATCTCCCGACGGGTGACGACGGCGTGCGCGTGCTGTGGGGCGGCAAGGTGATCTATGAGGGCATCCCGTCCGGCACCGGCAGCAAGCTCCACTTCATCGTCAACGGCGGGGCCGGCAACGGCTCGAACGAACTCGTCTTCGAGGGCGCGGGGGAGAGCTTCGGCGCCACGCTCGATAACGTTCATCTCGTGAAGCTCTCCGACCCGATGCTGCCGTCGCCGAGCAACGTCGTGCCGGAAGCCCCGGGCGCCGACCTCCTCATCAGTCCGGGCATTCCCTTCATCGGCAAGGTCGCGGCCACGGACGCCAACGGCGATGAGCTGACCTACAGCCTCAGCGAGGCCCCGGCTCATGGTACGCTCGTCTTCAAGGAGAACGGCGCCTATCGCTACACGCCGGCTCCCGGCTTCAGCGGCGCCGACAGTTTCACCTTCCTGGTGAATGACGGTCGCGGCGGCATTGTCGAGTCAACCGTCAACCTCACCGTCGCGCAAAGCGTCCTCCTCGGCACCGACCTCATCGTCAACGGCAGCTTCGAGGATGTGAGCATCAATGGCAGCTTCGAAGAGGTCAGCGGCGAGCTGAGTCCCGCCTGGTGGGGCTACTACAACGACAACGGCGTCGTCGCCGGCTGGGCCGACATCAACGGCAATCGCGTCGAGATCGTCAACGCTCCCGAGAACCAGAACAACGTCAAGCCCAAGGACGGCGCCTTCTTCTTCGACCTGGACGGCTATGGCAAACTCAGCGAGATAGGCCAGACGGTCGTCGGCGTCGAGCAAGGCGCGATCTACGAACTCAAGTTCTCGATCGCCGACGGCGACGCCAGGACGGACGATGACGGCGTCCAGGTGCTGTGGGGCGGCAAGGTCATTTTTGAAGGTATGCCGAGCAGCAACGCCTGGGCAACCGTGGCGCTGGAGCTTGTCGGCGGCGCGGGCGACGGCTCGAACACGCTGATCTTCAAGGGCACGGGAGCAGCGAACTGGTTTGGCGCCGCGCTCGACGAAGTGTCGCTGCGGAAAATCGCCAACGTGGGCGAGCCCGCGCCGGACAATCGGGCGCCGGATGCCGTGGACGGCAACGCCGAAGGCCCGCAGAACGGCGTCATCAGCGGCCGGCTCACGGCGTCGGACCCCGATGGCGACACCTCGCTGGTCTTCAGCCTCCGGGAAGGGCCGGCTCACGGCACGGTCCGGGTCTATACGGACGGCACCTACAAATACACGCCAGCAGCCGGCTTCACCGGCGAGGACAGCTTCACGTTCGTCGTGAATGACGCGCATGGCGGCACGGATACGGCGACCCTGAGCCTGACCGTCTCCCCGGCGGACGTGCCCGTCGGCACCGACCTCATCGTCAATGGCAGCTTCGAGGACGTGAGCGAATCCTCCGACAGCAACGGTCCCTCCGATTGGGGATACCGGAACCTCGACGGTGCTATCGTCGGCTGGACCGACCTCAACAACGGCATCGAACAGCACTGGGACAACTACGGCGGCGTCACCGCCAAGGACGGCCGGTTCTGGATCGATATGGACAGCTCCAATCTCGCCGCCCGCCACAGGATCGGCCAGACGATCACCAGCGTCGAAACCGGCGCCACCTATCGGGTGACGTTCTCGCTCTCCGACTCCGACAACGTGAGGGACGACGACGGCCTGCGCGTGCTCTGGAACGGTGAGGAAATCTTCAACGGCCTCCCCCCGCAGACCAGCGCCAGCTGGACGACCTACAGCTTCGACGTGGTCGGCGGTTCCGGCGACGGTTCGAACAGGCTGGAGTTCATCGACACCGGTGCCCCGGACTCGTGGGGCGCGGGCGTGGCGCTGGACGACGTCCATTTCGTCAAGACCGCCAACGTGGGCGAGCCCGCACCGGACAACCGGACGCCGGACGCCGTGGATGGCAATGCCGAAGGCCTGAGGAATGCCGTCATCAGCGGCCGGCTCACGGCATCGGACCCCGATGGCGACACCTCGCTGGTCTTCAGCCTCCGGGAAGGGCCGGCTCACGGCACGGTCCGGGTCTATACGGACGGCACCTACAAATACACGCCCACGGCCGGCTTCATCGGCAAGGACAGCTTCACCTTCCTGGTGAATGACGGGCATGGCGGGACGGATACGGCGACCCTGAGCCTGACCGTTTCGTCGCCGACGCCGGTGAACGTGCCGATCGGCACCGACCTCATCGTCAACGGCAGCTTCGAGGACGTGAGCGAATCCTCCGACAACAACGGTCCCTCCGACTGGGGATACCGGAACCTCGACGGCACCATTCTCGGCTGGACCAACGTCAACAACAACCGCATCGAGCAGCACTGGGACAACTACGGCGGCGTCACCGCCAAGGACGGCCGGTTCTGGATCGATATGGACAGCTCCAATCTCGCCGCCCGCCACAGGATCGGCCAGTCGATCGCCAATGTCGAAACCGGCGCCACCTATCAGGTAACGTTCTCGCTTTCCGACTCCGACAATGTGAGGGACGACGACGGCGTGCGCGTGCTCTGGAACGGCGAGGAAATCTTCAACGGCGTTCCCCCGCAGACCAGCGCCAGCTGGACGACCTACAGCTTCGACGTGATCGGCGGTTCCGGCGACGGCTCGAACAGGCTGGAATTCATCGATACCGGCGCGCCGGACTCGTGGGGCGCGGGCGCGGCGCTGGACGATGTCCACTTCGTCAAGACCGCCAATGCGCACAGCAGCGTAGCGATCGGCACCGACCTCATCGTCAACGGCAGCTTCGAGGACGTGAGCGAATCCTCCGGCAACAACGGTCCCTCCGACTGGGGATACCGGAACCTCGACGGCACCATTCTCGGCTGGACCAACGTCAACAACAACCGCATCGAGCAGCACTGGGACAACTACGGCGGCGTCACCGCCAAGGACGGCCGGTTCTGGATCGATATGGACAGCTCCAATCTCGCCGCCCGCCACAGAATAGGCCAGTCGATCGCCAACGTCGAAACCGACGCCACCTATCGGGTGACGTTCTCGCTCTCCGACTCCGACAACGTGCGGGACGACGACGGCGTGCGCGTGCTCTGGAACGGTGTGGAAATCTTCAACGGCCTCCCCCCGCAGACCAGCGCCAGCTGGACGACCTACAGCTTCGACGTGGTCGGCGGTTCCGGCGACGGCTCGAACAGGCTGGAATTCATCGACACCGGCGCGCCGGACTCGTGGGGCGCGGGCGTGGCGCTGGACGACGTTCACTTCGTCAAGATCGCCAACGTGGGCGATTCCCTGCCGGACAACCGGGCGCCGGATGCCGTGGACGTCAACGCCGAGGGCCTGAGGAATGCCGTCATCAGCGGCCGGCTCACGGCGTCGGATCCGGATGGTGACGCATCGCTGATCTTCAGCCTTCGGGAAGAGCCGTCCCATGGCGCGGTCCTGGTCTATACGGACGGCACCTACAAATATACGCCCGCGACCGGCTTCACTGGCGAGGACAGCTTCACCTTCCTGGTGAACGACGGGCGTGGCGGCAGCACCGAGGCCAAGGTCAGGTTGACCGTCAGCGCTCCGAACAGTGCCCCGGTTGCTTCCGACGACGGGCACCTCGACACGGAGTACGGCACGGCCCTGACGATCAAGGCCTCGGTTCTGCTGGCCAATGACACCGATGCCGACGGCGACACCCTCACCATCCGGTCGGTCACGGCTGGTGCCGGCGGCACCGTGGCGCTGGACGACGATGGCAATGTCGTCTTCACCCCTGCGGAGGGCTTCTCGGGTGGCGCGACGTTCACCTACACCGTCACCGACGGCAAGGGCGGCACGGCCAACGCCACCGTGACCGTGCAGGTCGCCGAGCTGGATACCGTGCCGACGGCGGGCTATTCCGGCGATGTCTGGCTCCTGGAAGGCGACGCGGTCACCAGCAAGACTGGCCAGTTCGAGTTCGACGGCGGGGCCAACAACGGCGTGGTGACGGACCTCGGCTGGGGACCGGAAGGCGGCGCCTATGACGTGGGCAACGGCACCACGGTGGTGCCGCTGACCTCCAACGGCCTGCCGGTTTCGGTATCGCACGAGGATAAGGGCCCGCTGACCCTGATCGGCCGCGCCTCGGACGGCAATGAGGTGTTCCGCGTTTCCGCGACCGAGACCGGTGCCTACACTGTTTCGCTGTCAGGCACGCTCGACCACCCCGATGCCGGCCTGTCGGGCGCGGATGATGCGCTGCGCTTGCGCATCAGCTTTACCGTCACCGACACCGATGGCGATATGGCCTCGGGTTACATCCAGTTCGACATCCGTGACCAGGAGGAAGGCGTACTTTACGACATCTCGGCCAACCAGTTCGGCGGCAAGGACATCTACCTGCACGATGCCGACGCGCTGGTGCCCGTCCTCGGCACGGACGCCATCGACCGCGTGTTCTACGACGGCGAGAAGGCCACCGTCGTCCTGCCCGACAACATCGAGCAGGGCACCCTCCTCGACGCCGCGAAGGACAGCCGCCTCTTCGGCGGCGCGGGCGACAACACGCTCACCGGCAACGCCTTCGACAACGTCATCCGGGGTGGCGCCGGCCGTGACGTCATGACCGGCGGCAAGGGCGCCGACACCTTCCTGTTCGATGCCGCCGACCAGTCCGGCGCGCGCCAGATCGACCTCGTCACCGACTTCAACATCGGCGAAGGCGACAAGCTGGCGTTCGACGGCCTTGGCGTGCACCAGCAGGCGAGCGGCCGCGGCACCTCGCAGGCGTTCACCAACGGCGTGCTGACCAACACGATCTCGAACATGCTGAGTTCGCTGACCAACGACGTGGCGCTGGCGACGACCTACGTGGCGAGCGTGATGGGCCAGAACAGCGTGGCGGCGTTCCGCTTCGACGACAACTGGTATGTCGTGCAGACGGGCGACCGCACGGGCAACATCAACGGGCTGAGCAACGCGCTGACGATGCTGAACCCCACGGGCCTGCGCACGGTGAGCAACATGGCGGAAGGCAACCTGTCGATCGAGAACGTGGTCGAACTCGACCTGGTGGGCACGACCGCGATCCGCGACCTCGGCCAGATCGTCGGCTACGACCTGGTCGCATAAGCCGGTCAGCCCAGCGATACAACAAACAGTACAGGGGGAGGTCACCGAAGGGTGCCTCCCCCTGCCCATATGTCAGCACCATCGCCGGATCGAGATTTATGTTCCGGCCGAATAGCGCCAGCGGCTATTACGTGCTCCCCCTCCTTCCCGACGGCAGACTTGTGGCGCGTGTTGACATCAAGTCGGACCGCGAGAGGCCGCGTCTTTCCGCGCATGCCATCCATCCCGAACCGGTGCCGGCCACGAACGGCATGGCCGTTCTCTTCTACGGACTTGCCGGCACGCGGTGCGCGGAACGGGCCGGCACGGCTGTCTGTCCATGGCTGCCAGCACGCCCGACCCGTGCCCGCCAGCCGTCCGGTCGCCGCCTTCTGCCAGCCGGACCCGCCAGAGCGACGTTTCTCAAGCTGCGACAATATGATACCGTGCTTGCCGGGCCAGGCGCCCAGACAATGAAAGCAACAAAGCAGCTACGTCTGGAGATATCGTCATGTCAGCACACATACGGCAACATGGGCCATGGGTCGTTCTCGGCCTGATCGGCGCATTGAGCCTCGCCATCGTTGCAACGCAACGTGGCGAGCACATCAGCGCGCTATGGATCGTCGCTGCCGCGATCTCCGTGTATCTCATCGCATACCGGTACTACAGCCTGTTCATCGCCCGCCAGGTGATGCAGCTGGATCCCAATAGGCCCACGCCCGCCGTGCGCCATAACGATGGCCTTGATTACGTGCCCACCAACAAGCACGTCCTGTTTGGCCACCACTTCGCGGCCATCGCGGGGGCCGGACCTCTCGTCGGGCCGGTGCTGGCCGCGCAGGTCGGCTATCTGCCGGGCACGCTGTGGATTCTGGCCGGCGTGGTGCTCGCCGGCGCGGTGCAGGACTTCATGGTGCTGTTCGTGTCGATGCGCCGTGACGGCCGCTCGCTCGGCGAGCTGGTGCGCTCCGAGCTTGGCCCGATCCCCGGTGTCATCGCGCTTGTCGGCGCGTTCATGATCATGGTCATCATCCTGGCCGTCCTGGCGCTCATCGTGGTGAAGGCGCTGGCGGAAAGCCCCTGGGGCACGTTCACGGTCGCCGCCACCATTCCGATCGCCGTGTTCATGGGCATCTACATGCGCTTCCTGCGGCCGGGCGCTATCGGCGAGGTCTCGGTGATCGGGTTCGTACTGCTGATGCTGGCGATCATCTACGGCCGCAACATCGCCGAGGATCCGACGCTTTCCGCCTGGTTCACGTTCACCGGCGTGGAGCTGACGTGGCTGCTCATCGGCTACGGCTTCGTTGCCTCGATCCTGCCCGTGTGGCTGTTGCTTGCGCCGCGCGACTATCTTTCCACCTTCCTCAAGATCGGCGCGATCGCCTGCCTTGCGCTCGGCATTCTCGTCGTCGCGCCTGATCTGCGCATGCCAGCGCTGACGCGGTTCGTCGACGGCTCGGGCCCCGTCTGGTCCGGCGCGCTGTTCCCGTTCCTCTTCATCACCATTGCGTGCGGTGCGGTGTCCGGCTTCCACGCACTCATCTCATCAGGCACGACACCCAAGCTGATCGATAACGAGATCAACGCCCGCTACATCGGTTATGGCGGCATGCTGATGGAATCCTTCGTCGCCATCATGGCGCTGGTGGCCGCCTCCATCATCGACCCCGGCGTGTATTTCACCATGAACAGCCCGGCGGCCATCCTCGGCACCACGCCCGAAACGGCGGCCGCGGCGGTGACGCAGATGGGCTTCCCGATCTCGCCTGAAACGATCGTGCAGACGGCGGCGGATGTCGGGGAGCACACCATCGTTTCGCGGGCCGGCGGCGCGCCGACGCTCGCGGTCGGCATGGCGCAGATTTTCTCGAATGTCATCGGCGGCAAGGCCATGATGGCGTTCTGGTATCATTTCGCCATCCTGTTCGAGGCCCTTTTCATTCTGACCGCAGTGGACGCGGGAACGCGGGCCGGCCGCTTCATGCTGCAGGACCTGCTGGGACTGGCCGTGCCTTCCATGCGCGAGACCTCCTCGTGGGTGAGTAACGTCGTAGCGACCGCGCTTTGCGTCGCGTTCTGGGGCTTCTTCCTCTATCAGGGCGTGACGGACCCCTTGGGTGGTGTGAACACGCTCTGGCCGCTCTTCGGCATCTCCAACCAGATGCTCGCCGCTGTGGCGCTGATGCTGTGCACCGTCGTGATCTTCAAGATGAAACGCGAACGCTATGCCTGGGTGACGATCATTCCGATGAGCTGGCTCATGGTCTGCACGTTGACGGCGGGGCTGCAGAAGATCTTCCATCCCGATCCGCGCGTCGGCTTCCTTTCCCATGCGGATCGTTTCAACGCCGCCATCGACCGCGGCGAACTGCTGGCACCCGCCAAGAACATGGACCAGATGCATCAGATCGTGTTCAACGACCGGATCGACGCGGCCCTGGCGGGGTTTTTCGTGCTCGTCGTCGTCAGCATTCTGGCGTTCGGAATCGTTTCCTGCTGGCGTGCGTGGCGCGCCGACCGCTGGACGGCGCACGAAATCGGCGCGCCGACCGTTACCGCCTGATGCCGGGACCGGTGGGCGCAAGTTCACCGGCCCCGTGGGGAGGCGCGGCCCGTGCGCCGTTCCTCCCCGCCATCGGCTTGTCAGGAAGGGGAAGCCGTTGTCTCAAGTGCGGTTCCCGAAGGAGGCCTGTGTCATGACGTTTCTCAAAACACGCAGGGGCGTGCCGCCGGTATCGGCCGATCAGGGCGCCCTCTCCGTTTCCCTGCGCGAGAGCCTCGCCACTTTCGGCAAGTGCTTCTGCCAGGGCGCGCGCCTCATGGTCGGCATTCCCGACTACGAGACCTATGTGGCCCACGTGCGCCGCACCCATCCCGATCAGGAGCCGATGACATATGCGGCATTCTTCCGCGACCGGCAGAACGCGCGCTACGGCGGATCGGGCAAGGGCGGCTTTCGCTGCTGCTGAACCCGCACAGGCGGGCAGGCGAAAATTAGAAAATTCTGAAAAACCAGATAGTTATGGCGGCGGACGCAATCGACAGCGAACCGGTCTCTGTGGGAGCTCCCTGATCATCAGGGAAAATACAGGGAACCCGGCTGCTTGCGGGCGCCGTTCGGGACTTTTTACTCAACTATCGTATTGAAATTACGATATATTTTAAGCAAATTCCCTATGCCCCGGAACAGGGAGTAATTTTCTCGGAACAGGGAATGCGCGGCGGCTTGCAGGGAAAAGCGCAGATAGATCACCGCCGGGACGACGAAGCGAAGGCGATATATTACCGAAACTATTAACAGCAATACCACACACTGCTCAATCTCGACATTCACAGTCGGCCTATCATGTCAGAAAATGCGTGCATGAAGCCTTCTCGGCCATTACTCACAAGCCCCTTGCCGAAGGCGGCGGCGAATTGGGTCTGGGTCTCGAACCATTCGGGAGGCCGTCGTTTCCCTTCTCGACCGTGTGGTTGAGAACAAGATGTAGCATCTTCATCGCAGCGTCGTTATCAGCAGATCGACTCCCAGACGCACCGTGATCTTGAAATTATCGTGCAAGTCACCGATAACTTAAACGCTAGATGGTCCACCGTGTTGGCAGGACAACGTTTGAATTTGTCCAAAATTCGACGGCCTGACACGGCATAAGGGAATGACCGGGGTGCTTTATGTACACAGCAGAAATCAGCCGAACCAGCCCATCTGCGTTCCTGTTCGTTATCGACCAGTCTGGATCGATGGATGAAAGGATGGAAACGGAGCAAACCAAGGCACAATTCGTAGCCGATGTACTGAACAAGACCCTCTACCAGCTTGTCATTCGGTGCACTCGCGCAGACGGCGTCCGGAATTATTTCGATGTTGGCGTGATCGCCTATGGGGATTCGGTGCGTTCGGGTTTTGCTGCTCCGCTAGGAGGCAAAATCCTGCATTCCCTGTCTGACATTGAGGCCAATCCGTTGCGGATCGAAGAGCGCGTCAAGCGCGTTCCCGATGGCGCCGGGGGGCTGGTGAACCAGCCGACGAAGTTTCCGGTCTGGTTTGATCCGACAAGCCTGGGCGGCACGCCGATGACGGCGGCCATGCGAACAGCGGCGGAAGCCATCGCGGAATGGTGCGATGCGCACCCGTCGTCCTATCCGCCCACCATCATCCACGTCACCGACGGCGCTTCGACCGATGGCGATCCGTCGGCGATTGCGGACGCCCTCAAGCAGATGTCCACTAGCGACGGCGAATGCCTGCTCTTCAATCTGCACATCTCGACGACGGGTGGTCAGCCGGTGGTGTTTCCCGCTTCGGACAGCGGCCTTGATGAATACGGTCGATTGCTATTCCGCATGTCCAGCGCCTTCCCCGATCACCTCGTGCAGGTCGCTCGGGACAAGGGCTATGACTCGGTCAGCGGCGAGTCACGCTTCTTCGGCTACAAGGCGGGCTATGAAGTCATCGTGGACTTCTTCGATATAGGCACACGCGCCAGCAACCTGCGGTGATGCGATGCGCGTCCTTCATCGCTGGACGGTGGGGAGGCAAATTGCGGATTCTCACCTGAACGAAGACGCCATCGCGTGTTCCGATTTGAGGGGCATCCATGCCGTCAGCGATGGCGCGTCGGAGTCCTTCGCGTCACGCCGGTGGGCCCGCATTCTGGTCTCCCGATACGTCCGACAGCCGGTCATTGACGAAGCGTGGCTGGCGCGTGCCATCACCTCCTACCATGCGGCCTTCGACCGTGCCGCCATGTCGTGGAGCGCGCAAGCCGCGTTCGACCGGGGCAGCTTCGCCACGCTCCTTGGCCTGCGGTTCGATCCTGCCGGGGTGTCGATTGTGGGTATCGGAGATTCCCTTGCCGTGCTGGACGACGGCACGGAAATCAGCGCGACGTTCCCCTACAGCGAACCGGAGCAATTCCGGGCAAACCCGCTTCTGCTTTCCACCATCCACGACAGGAACAGGGAGATCCTCGACGACGACTTCACGACGCGCTGGCAGCTGGACGGCGCGTCGAAGCTCTTCTGCATGACGGATGCCATTGGCGCCTGGCTTCTGTCCGACCGGCCCGAGCGGATGGAACGCTTGCGGACCCTTCGGACGCGCGCTGACTTCGTCGCTCTGGTCGACGACGCGCGCGGCGATGGCACGATGCGGCGGGATGACACCACCCTGCTCGTGATCGGTTAGGAGGCGCCGTGTCCGCCTACCCGACCATGGACCAGTACAATGACGCGGTTCAGCACCCGCAGACCGCGTTCGGCGATGCCGTCCTGAAGAAAGCGAAGATCGCCACCAACGGCATGGGCCTTCCCATAGCCCTTGGCGGCGGATTCGCGCTCACCTACACTGCGATGGCACAGGACCGGAAATTCGCAATCCGGTGCTTCCATAAGGAAGCGAAGGGCCTGGAAGCCCGCTATGGGCACGTGGATAAAGGTCTGCGGACGGCGGGCGGTTCGTACTTCGTCGGCTTCGAATACCAGCCGACGGGTATTCTGGTGAACGGCAGGCGCTATCCCATCGTGAAGATGGACTGGGTGGAAGGCGACACGCTCGGATCGTTCCTCGAAGACAACTATGCCGACAAGGGACGCATCGAACGCCTGCGCTTGCAATTCATTGACGTTGAACGGTTCCTGCGGTCAAAGAGGCTTGCGCACGGCGATCTTCAGAATGGCAACGTGCTGGTAAAGTCGGGCCTGAAGCTTATCGATTACGACGGAATCTATGTGCCGACAATGGCAACCGGACAAGGCGCCGAACTCGGGCACAAGCATTTCCAGCACCCGAAGCGCTCGGCAGCTGACTTCGGACCGGACATGGATCGGTTTTCGTTCATCGTGATCGATTTGAGCCTCCGGGCCATCGCTCACGATCCAAAGCTATTCTCCAAATACTCCAACGGCGAAAACATCATCCTCACAGCGAACGATTTCATCGATCCCGGAAATTCCGCCGCGTTCGCCGATCTGGAGGCGGTTCCTGCGCTGGCACGCGACACCACCAATCTCGCGAGCATCTGTGCGGCACCGGTGAAAGGTATTCCGACGCTCGAAGATTTCCTTGCCGCCAGGAACATCCCGGCCGCCGCGATCATGATCCGCACGCCCGCGGAGGCGCGGGCAGGGAAGAAGGAGGCGGCCTATGTCGGTGCTTATGAGGTGGTCGACGCGACCAGCTTCGCCTTGCTGGCGAAACAGGTGGGCAATAGAATCGAACTCGTCGGCAAGGTGACGAAGGTCCATGCAGCCAAGACCAAATACAGCAAGCCCTATTGCTTTGTCTTCTTCGACAATGCCCGGCAGTCGGTCAAGCTGAACATTTGGAGCGACGGACTTGCCAAACTGCCGGATGCACCGTCACAGGCGTGGGTGGGAATGTGGCTGAGTGTGCAAGGGCTAGTCGATCCAGCATACACCGGCCGCTATGGCACGTCGCTGTCGATCACGATCACGTCGAACAGCCAGATCCGGAAGATCACTGAAACCGAAGCACGGCATCGTCTCAGGAGCCCCAGTTCCAGCGGATCGAAAGTAACCGATAATCGACACATCCTGGAAGGATTGGGCACGCTGTCGCGGCCTGGTTCGAGCCGCTCGCCCGGCAGAACATCTACCGTGCCTCGCCCAACACGGTCGCCCATCCCGCCGCAGTCCAGGAACCAAGCCGTTCTGAATACGATTCGGCAATCAACCGGATCATCCTCGCAGCCGACCACGCTTCGGCCCCATCGGCCCGCGCGACAACCAAAGGCCGAGATTCCATGGGGCTGGATCATTTTCGGCGCCGTTGCGCTCTATGCAATTATCCGAGCATTGGGCTGACGGTGATCAGTCCCCAATGGCGGGTCCATTTTTGATTGTTAGTGCAATGTTGGGCGCGTTTCCAGCCAGAGGGCATCATCAACCCCCAGCAGCGCTTCGTCGCAGGGGTTCGGTGAGAACATAATGTTCGTTAAACGTGCCACTTCATGGGGAAAGTATTTCTCGTACGTTTTCTCCTTGAATTCCGTCTCCACCCCGCCTCTCCTTTTGTCCCGGTCATTTCAGCGATTGATCGTATTCCCCTCGCAAGGCTGGCAACTTCGGCAGTACATAGGCTTCGACAGGCCAGGGCGTCTCGTACTGGGACA
>NZ_JAASQI010000002.1 GCF_011762225.1 Pseudochelatococcus lubricantis | reverse complement strand
ATCCTGATCGTTCATCTGGCTGAGCTCCAAAATGTAGCCTTGAATCACGATCTCCCGAAGTTGGGAATCCCCTTTGTTAATTCCTCACTACGACCTAGCATGGAAGTGGGTTGTAATGGCGTTGCATTCGGCGCTGCAGGGGGCGTGCGTATGCCATCTCACTACCACTGCGGCACCGGTGGGTGCTGTCACTGAGCGCAACGCCGGCGAATGGTTGACCTATTTTGAGGATTCGCGCACCGATTCGAATGCGAAACCGCCTAAGACCCATTTGATGGGGCTTCCGGACTTACTTAAAGCAGTGCGAAACCCATATTCGGCAAGGGATCGCAGCAATACTGTCGGTATTGCAATCAGCGAATCTGAGCTGAATTGGTTGCTTCGTTTTCACGAGGAGATCCGAAACCAATTTGCACATTTCGAGCCGATGGGCTGGTCGATCGACGTGTCAGGAATCCCCGAGATCGCGAAGCTGGTCGCGCGTATCATCGGGGATATTCTCCGAACGGGTTGGGCATTCCGCCATCAGGATAGTGCGCAGCGTGAAGCAATGCAGCGAAGTCTCCATGCCTTAGAAACGATTGAATGGCCCACCTAGCTAACAATCACAGCGCATCCACCGATGGCCGCTTCGGGATGGGGGCGCCAACCTGTCGGCTCGACACAAACCTCAGACCGCTCCGACGTAGTCTTGGGCGGTCTGGAGGCGGGCGATATCCTGGCGCGGCGGCGCGCCGAACAGGCGGCGATACTCGCGGCTGAATTGCGACGGGCTGTCATAGCCCACGGCGAAGCCGGCCGATCCGGCGCTCACGCCGCCTGCCAGCATCAGGCGCCGGGCCTCCTGCAGACGCAACTGCTTCTGATACTCCAGCGGAGTCATCCGCGTGATCGCCTTGAAATGCTGGTGAAGCGACGACGGGCTCATGCCTGCTGAAGCGGCTATCTCGTCGATCCGCAGCTGGGTCTGGAAACCCTTGCGGATCGTGGCGATGGCGCGGTTGACCTGGTTCAAATGGCTGTCGGCGGAGGCCATCTGGCGCAGCAGAGCCCCGTGCGGGCCGGTGAGCAACCGATAGAGGATCTCGCGCTCGATCAGCGGCGCCAGCACGGCGATGTCCTGGGGGCGATCTAGCAGCCCGACCAGCCGGCAGGCGGCGTCGATCAGGTCGGGATCGCCCGGATAGACCGCCAGAACCGGAAGATCGCGCCGAGGCGCCGTACCGCGTTCGTCGACCAGGAGGTCGGCAAGCGCCGCCAGGTCGAGATCGATCTTGCAGCACAGATACGGCATGTCCGGGCTTGCCTCGAGCACGTGGCCGACCAGCGGCAGGTCGACCGAGACGAGCAGATAGCGCGAGGCGTCGTAGACCACGCTTTGCTCGCCCAGCGATACGCACTTTGCGCCTTGGGCGATCAGACAAAGCGAGGCTTCGTAGACCGCCGGCACGGGTGCGCTCGGCTCGTTGGTTCGTATCAGCGACAGCCGCCGCATCGGGGTGCCGCACATGCCCGTCTCCGGAGCATGGCGCATGATGAGCTGTGCGAGTTTGGCGATCGTCCTCATCGGACATTAATCGGCCATTACCGATAAGGCCGCAAGCCTCATCCGTCATGGCTGGAGGATCGTGCAAGAAGTCCGGGCAATCGCGCTACCGCCATGCGCCCCGCCCGCGCCAGAATGATGACCGTCATCCCAAGCGAAAGGAACCACCATGACGGGAATCAGCGAGAAGACCGTGCTCATCACCGGCGCCTCCAGCGGCATAGGCGAGGCGACGGTGCGCGAACTGGCGGGCGCCGGGGCCAGACTGTTCATCGGCGCGCGCCGGGCGGAGCGGCTGAAGGCCCTCGCCGAAGAACTGGGCGAGCGCGTCGCATGGCGCGAGCTCGACGTCACCGACGCGGCGAGCTTCGAGGCGTTCGTCGACGCCGCCGAGGCGCGGTTCGGAGGCATCGACGTGCTGGTCAACAATGCCGGCGTGATGCCGCTGTCGCCGCTGGCTGCGCTCAAGCGGGACGAGTGGAAGCGGATGATCGACGTCAACATCCACGGCGTGCTCAACGGCATCGCCGCGGTGCTGCCGCGCTTCGTGGCGAAAGGAAACGGCCACGTGGTCAACGTCGCCTCCGTCGGTGCGCATCTCGTCCTGCCGACGGCCGCGGTCTATTGCGGAACGAAATATGCGGTGTGGGCAATCACCGAGGGGCTGCGGCAGGAGCATGAGAATATCCGCTCCACGATCATCTCACCAGGCGTGACCGCGACCGAACTCGGCGACGACATCAGCGATCCGCAGGTCGCCGCAGCGCTCAAGGACTGGCGGCAGAAGTCGCTCACCCCGGACGCGATTGCCCGCGCCATTCGCTATGCGCTTGAGCAGCCGGATGGCGTCGATGTGAACGAGATCATCGTGCGGCCTACCGCCGCTAACATGTAGGCCTGCGACGAAGTGATCATGCGGCTTTCGGGTGCGCCCATGGGTTCCCCGAAAGCCGCTATGGAGGTGCGTTGCTGTCGACGTGCAGCGGCCACTGACTTCTGCCACTCTCAAAAATTCGCAGTCGCGCGGGGATCGGCCGGTGGCCTCCTTTGCGGTCATCGATTCAGGAGGAACTTCGCTGGAACGCCTGTGATCGGAAGAGTGAGGGGACGACTTCTTATGAACGAGTAAACATTTCCCCGAACGGCCGTTCCGGCACATTTAAGGACGTCCCCCTGTCCGCATCGCCGATGATTGCCGCGAGACGTTCCAATTATGGCAGTGGCCGTGGGTATCAAAAAAATTATTGATGCACACTTGCGTTTGCGTGCAGCAAAGACATATTTGATGCACGCATGCGTAAGGAAATCCGATGGCCGTGGCCTCCCACTCCCGCGCCGCGCAGGTGGCTTATCAGGACCTGCTGCGGCTCCATCTCGATGAGACCGCTTCGGAGTTGATCGGCAGCGTCGAGGAACGGTCGCGCAACGGGCGCATCTATCTCTACGACAAGTTCCGGATTGGCACCGAGATGAAGAGCCGCTACCTGGGCGAAGGCACGCCAGAGTTGCGCGCCCGCCTCGCGCGCACCGCTGAATTGAAAGCCGGGTCCGAGGAGCGCCGGAAAACGATGGCGCGGCTCGCCCGCGTGCTGCGTGCCGAGGGGTTCATCGGCGTTGATCGCGATACCGGCTCGTTGCTGCTGGCATTTTCCCGCGCAGGGGTCTTTCGCTTGGGCGGGACGCTCGTGGGCACGGCGGCTTACGGCCTTTATCAAGGGGAGCTGGGCGTGCGCTTCGACTCGGAAGAGCTGGCGCAGACAGGCGATATGGATTTCGCCAGTTTCGAGCGGCTCTCCGTCGCTTTGGGGGACAAGGTCGAGGAAAATCCCGGGGAAATTCTGCAGGCTCTGAAGTTCGACCCGGTGCCGGGCATTCAGGATCGGCAGATCTGGAAATGGAGGCAGAACCATGGCGAGGCGATGGTCGAGTTCCTGACGCCCGCCTTCGGCGACGAGCGCGTCAAGCTCCTGCCTGCGCTGGGGGTTAGTGCGCAGGCCCTCAACTATCTGAACTTTCTGATTGCCGAGCCCATTCCGGCGATCGCGCTCTATCGTTCGGGCGTTCTGGTGCAAATTCCGCGGCCCGAGCGCTTTGCGATCCACAAGTTGATCATTGCTGATCGCCGCCATGGCGGCCAGGATCAGGCGAAAGCACGCAAAGACCGTGGCCAGGCCGCTTTCCTGATCTCGATCCTCGCCGAGGACCGGCCTGACGACCTGCGCGAGGCTTTCGAGGACGCGCTTTCACGCGGCCCGCGCTGGCGCGCACGCCTTGAGGCGAGTCTGGCGCGATTGCCAGTGACCGCTGAGATCCTCCACGGCCTCAGTTGAAGTGCCGTGCAACGATGCCTCTTGGTTGAACGGGTGACCAGTTTGGGGCCGATACCGACGAACATTTGGGTTGAGAGGGCGCGGCCCAGCCATATGATAGGGCTGGCCTTTGCGGAGTTTCGTAAACGGCGATAAGGGTATCGCATGATTTCGGTCCCGCTGCCTTTCGTGATTGCGCTGCTGCTGGCCTTCCTGCTCTGCCTTGTCTTGGCGCGGGCCGAAAGCGGCCGGCGGCCGGTCGTCATCTTTCTCTGCGCCTGCATTGCGCTGACGGTCATCGTCGGCCTGCGTTGGACGTTCGAGGCCAAGATCTTCCGCTTCCTGCAGCCCGTGATCGCGGCGCTGCTGCCGCCTGCGGCGTGGTTTTGCTTCTCGGGACTGCGCGGGATGGCGCGCGGCCGGAGCTGGCCTCATTTCCTGCCTGCCGTAGCTGTTCTCGCGCTCTCGGCGCTCTGGCCCCGGCTGCATCCGCCGATCGACGCGCTGCTCGCCATTCTGTTCTTCGGCTACGGCGCGCTGCTCCTGCGACGTGGTTTTGCCGGGCCGGACAGCCTTGCCGGCGCGCGGCTGAGCGAAGCGCCGCAAGCGGGCAAGGCGACCGTGCTTGCGGGCGCGCTGCTTCTGTTTTCAGGGTTTGTCGATCTGGCCATCGCGCTGGATTTCGGCCTTCGAGATGGCAGCCATGCGGCGCGCATCGTCGCCATGGGCAACATGACGATGCTGCCGCTGATCGCCTGGGCAATGGTGGTGATGACGCGCAGCGCGCCGGAAGCGGAACCCGCCTCTCAGGTCGTGGAGGTCGTTGCCAAGGAGGAAGCCTCCAGAGGGGATGATCCTGCCACCGATGATGACCGTGTCCTGGCCGAGGTCGACCGCCTCATGGCCGAACGCAAGCTCTATCGCGATCCGGATCTGACGCTGGACCGCCTCTCGCGCCGCCTGGGCATTCCGGCCCGGCAGGTTTCCGGTGCGATCAACCGCAAGCTCGGCCAGAACGTGTCGCAGGCCGTCAATGAATGGCGCATCCGCGAGGCGATGGACCTTCTCGCGCAGACCGACCGCCCGGTGACGGCGATCATGTTCGAGTGCGGTTTCCAGACAAAGTCGAACTTCAACCGGGAGTTCCTGCGCATCGCCGGCACCACGCCCAGCGCATGGCGCCGCGACGCCCGATCGAAGGCCGACGAGCCGCTCAGCGGGGCGGCAGGGATTGCGTCAGAAAGCGGATGATCGTCCCGGCGATCTCGCCGTGGATCGCCGCGCGGCCGCGTCCGCCGCCGTCGTGGCAGACGATCCCGTCGCCCGGGTCCTCCGCCTCGATCAACGCCGCGGCTCCCGGCTTGCACAGCTGCATGAAGCTGAAGTGCATCGCGTCCGGAATCATCACGAGGCGCGCGGTTTCGGGGGGCAGATGTTCGGCCAGCCAGCCGGATTCCAGCGCCGCAGGCAGGTCGCCGATATCGACACCCGCGCCGAACACGAGCGCCGGGAGCCTGACGCCCGCGAGGCTGTCCGGCGTGAAGCCGCGCGCAAGCCCGAGGTCCAGCGTGACGAAGACCTTGATGCGCGGATCGCGCATATCCCGACCGATGGCGGGATCGGTCAGCCCGAGTTCGTCCGAGAGACCGCAGGTGCGGGGGCTGGGGTGGTCTTCGCAATCCCGTGCAAACAGCATGGGATCGAACCGCGCCCCGGCGAGCGCGGCTACCGTCCAGCCGCCCAACGAATGACCGATGGCGGCGATCCGGTCCGGGTCGATTCGGCCGGCCAATGCGGGATCCCTCAGAACGGCATCGATGGTGCGGCTCAGATCGCGCGGACGCTCCCAGAGCGTTGCGGCTCGCGTCGGGTCACGGTCGAAGGTGGTCGTGCCGGGGTGATCCGGGGCGGCGACGGCATAGCCTTCTGCGACCAGTTCGCCCGCCAGCCAGTTGAGATTGCGCCAGCTGCCGCCATAGCCGTGGGACAGGACGACCAGAGGATGGCTCCTGTGATCCGGCGCGGCGTCGGTGACGGCCGGAACTCCGACGAACACCCTGTTCTCGCCAACGGGGCCGGACGGAGTCGTGTCGCGGGTCGGGTACCATAGGCTGACATTCAGCGGACGCGGGCCATCGGCATCGATGACAATCCGGCGGAATCCGATCTCGCCTGCTTGCGCGGCGGCTGCCAGAAGCAGGAGTGCACCAAGAGTGGAAAGAAATCTGAGCATTGCAGGTCTCGCTACGAAATGAACCCGCATGTCATGCGCCGGAATGGCGAGCGCCGAGACCTTGAACACGATTCAGGACCGGGCAAAACGCCGGAAGGGCAGCATGTTCCGTGACAACGCTCGGGCCGAAACGGTCAATGGGCTGTTCAAGGCCGAATTCATCCACCGTCGTGGTCCGTGGCGCAGTTTCGAGGCCGTGGAATATGCGATCCTTGAAAAGGTGGAGCGATTCAACAACCGTCGTCTGCTCGAACCCATCGTCGAACTGCCCCCTTCGACTGGACAGTCGACGTAATCGGAAAGGTGATTATGGCTCCTTCGAAGAGTGCCTCTTGTCTGCATCGCGGATTACCGGCGACAGGAAGCCGAACAGTGCCACCGAGCCGCCGGCGACACCGAGCACGACGAAGAGCCAACGGACGCCGATCGCCTCGCCGACCGGGGTGGTGATAGCGAGACCCATCGGCGCGGCAAGTCCCATCAGCATCGCCATCAGCGACAGCACCCGGCCCTGCAGATGGTTCGGCACCGTCGTCTGCAGGATTATTGTCAGCGGCGCGTTGCCCATGATGAAGGTGAGAGAGCTCAAGCCCCACCAAACGACCGCCAGCCAGAATATATGGCCCGGCGTAAGCGCCCCCAACGCCATGGTGAAGCAGGAAGCGGCGAATCCGAGCAGCACCCAGAGGATAAGCCGCTTCGGGGCGAGGACGGCGACCACCGCGCCGCCCGCGATCATGCCCAGCCCGGAAAGGCTCTCGATGATCGCGACCTCCGTCGACCCGCCGCCAAAGTGCTCCTTCACCAGTAGCGGGACCAAGGTGAACGATGGCATGATCACCACGATCACCGCCGTCATCAACGCATAGAGCCGCCGCAGGAACGGATCGTCCCACACGGTCAATACGCCTTCGCGGAACTCCCGCCAGATCCCCGAGCGTTCCTGCGAGGGTTGTCTTTGCTGCGGGATCGCAAAGATCGTCAGCGGGACGATGCCGAGAACGGCGGTTGCCACGTCGATGCCGAGTGCCCAACCCATCGGCATGAGGCTGATTGCCAGCGCACCAAGCGGCGCAGCGGCGATCGTCATGATCCCCATCAGGCTCTGGTTGAGCCCGGCCGCGCGCGGCAGGAAGCTCGCCGGCACCAGCATCGCGGTGCTCGCTGCCGCCGCCGGCTGCTGGAATGCCTGCATCGCGCTACGCACGAACATCATGGTGAAGACGTGCCAGAGTTCGACGCTCTCCGTCAGGAACAAGGCGATCAGCACGACCATGCAGAGCGCGCTGACCAGATCGGCCACGATCATGATGAGGCGGCGGCTGTAGCGATCGGCGAAGGTGCCGCCGAACGGGCCGAGCAACGCCTGCGGCAGTAGCGCCACAAGGCCAGCCGTCGCCAGTGCGGACACGCTTCCCGTCGTGTCGGTGATCCACCACAGAAGCACGAACTGGGTGAGCGCCGAGCCGATCAGTGACAGCGCCTGACCGACGAAGATAGACCAGAAGCGAACCTGCCAGCCAAGACCCGGATCGATCGCGGGCGCGTCGGTAGCGGCAGGTGCAGTTTGGGGAATTGGCAAGTCCATACGCACGAACTCCTGCCGCGTAGGCAATCTGCGTTTCAGCATCAGCTCATTGAGGAAGGTTCCGAACGGAACCAGCGACGCGGGAATGGTTCGGGTCTCCCGCCTCGGTATAAAGCCCCTGCCCCGGAGGCCGGGAACACGCAGGACAACGGCCACAGGCGATCGTGACGACGTCCATGCCATGGAACTGAAAGGCATCGACCGCCGCAGGTGGTTCATGAGGGTCTTGGCTGGCATCCGTCATGTGGGGCGGTCCTTCTCGATGGAGGGATGGTCATGATCCGTCGTTGCCACGATGCGGCGGCAGATGCGTTCCTTGAGCTTTTCCGGGAGGGGGCGCGCCGACAGCGCTTCATGAATCCAGAGGCCATCCGCCGCGATGCGAGCGATGAAACGCGACAAGGCGGCCGCGTCGTCCGGCTCGGGAACCGGCGGTGCCCAGCGGTCGATTACCTCCTGCCAGATGCTCCCGAAGCCCGGCTCGCCGGCGCTTTCCAACATCAGGAGAAGCTCGGCCCGATTGGCGGCTTTCGCGCAGGTCTGCACATAGGCGGCAAGGCGCTCATCCGGCGTGGCGGACTCCGCATCCTTGCCGGCCACGTTTGCCATCTCCTTCTCCCAGCGCTCGGCGAGATGCTTGTGGGTCGCAAGGATCAACTCTTCGCGCGAGGGAAAATGGTAGAGCAGTCCCCCGCGCGTCAGCCTGGTCTCCGCGGCTACGGCATCGAAGGTGACGGCGGTAACGCCGTCACGCTGGATGATGTCGAAGACCGCGTCGAGGATGCGCTCGCGCTTGCTGGTTCTCATGAGGATGCTCCCTGTCAATGCGAGCGATAGGCCGAGGATTGCGAACCGGAGCGGTCATTGCGAAGCAGTGCTGCGGCTGCGGCCGCGCCCACGGCCAGAAATGCCCGCGCCGCGATCCGCGCGGGGCGATGCCGAACAGCGCCAGTCCGGCGAGGAGCATCCGTCGGCGGCGACGGTCGCAGGCAGCATCCACCTGTTCGAATGAGAAATGATCATGGGTAGCGAATCCGTTGAAAGCAGCCATAACTATACAATCTAGAATGTATAGTTTCAAGATCGGCATGTGGGTCGAACGCAAAAATCATCTGCTGTCCGACCGACTGTTCGCGGGTCCGGCGCCGGCGTGATCGGGATACGGTCCGTTACTGCGTCATGAAACTTTTTAGTATCAATTCATGTTGATATAGATCATATAAATTTATAGTATCTCATTTGAGTGTGAAAAGGGATCGAACGCTTCCGTCATGAAGACAGGAAGCTGGCGCCAGGCGTTGTCTGGAAAGGCCGAAGACGGGTGATGAACGATCAGCCGCAGTGCCTGCCACGACATGCGCCACGGGATACGAAGCTAGTGATCTACCCCCCCGAACCTGAACTGCTCCAACGGGCGTTTCACGAATACGTCGAGCCTCCCGCTCTCCGCCGTCGCGGTGCTGGCGCGCGGGAACACTGGCAACCGGGCTCCCCCTTTCAGGCTTTTCAACCGCTGTTCAACGAGGAGAATACGATGACGTCGCACATGGCCGCCCTGGCGAAGAACCTGATACTACTGATGCTCGCGGGGCTATCCTTGGGCATTGTTGCATCTGCAGCTGACGTGGCAGCCGCGTCCACGGGGCCGCGCATCGAGACTTCAGCGAGGGTGGCGCCGGGAGAGCCGTACGAGATCGTCTTCAACCCGGCCGACAGCGACCTGTATGTAGCGGCCTACGGACATCGGCCGAGCGGGCGCGAAGCCCGCGTGGTGCGCCTCGACGGGAAGACGTTGCAGCCCAAGGCGGAACTCGACGTCGGCGGTTATCCCGTCTTCGGGCTCGGCATCAACACGCGGACGCAGACCCTCTACGGCACCAACACGCGCGGCGGCGGGCTGGTGCAGGCGTTCGACCTGCGCACCGGCAAACTCGCCGCCACGATCCGCCGCGACGGCGAGGAGGCGCATGTGCGCGCCGTTGTCGTCGATGAGGAGGCCAACAAGATCTACGTCTCCGTCGTCGGCTTCACGCGCGACGGCACGACCACGCCGAGCCAGATCTGGGTCATCGACGGCGCCACCAACACCATAGAGCGCATCATCGACGTCGATACGAAGACCCTGACGGGACTGGCCCTCGATGCCGCCGGCAACCGCATCTTCGCCACCGGGCTCGAAGCCGACGAGGTCGTCGCCGTCGACCTGCGGAGCGGACAGGTGACCGCGCGCTGGCCGACCGGCAGCGAATGGCCCACCAACATCGCTTTCGACAGGGACGGCCAGCGCCTGTTCGTCACCGGCCAGAAGACGGGCGACCTTGCCGTCCTCGATGCCCGGACCGGCGCGATCCTGACCAGGATTCCGACCGGCGAAAGCGCGCTCGCCGTCGCGTTCAACCCGGCGGTCCGGCAGATTTACGTCACCAACAGGAAAGCCGGTACGGTGACGGTTATCGACAGCACGGACTACAAGGTGCTCGCCAACCTGAAGACGGGAAGCTTTCCGCAATCCATCGCCATCGACCATGCCGCCGGCCGCGTCTTCGTCACCAACAAGCCCCACGGTCTGCCCCGCGACGCTTCCGAGGATGCGCCGACCCCCTACGACCCTGACGGCGACACCGTCACCGTGATCCGCCCGTAGCAGGGCCGCATCCGTCATAGCCGCCCGGCCAGTTCCTGCCGGGCGGCGATTGCGGGAAAATCCGCGTGAGGGGCGACAACGACTACTGTGCGCCGGAGGACGTATCGCAAATCTGCCAGAGCAAGGCCCTGAATCTCTCCTGTTCGGCTTCCGGAACATTCGCCAGTCGTCTGCTGACGATCTCGTCGCGTCGGGTCCTGATCAATTCGCACGCATTTCTGCCGCTGTCGGTCAACTGCGGAATGCGGACCCGGCGATCCGACGCCGAGAATGATCGAACCACGAAGCCGTCCCGTTCGAGCCGGTCGAGAATGGCCATCAGCGTGGTCTTGTCAATGCCGACAGCCCGGGCCAGTTCCAGCTGCGTTTGCGGTGCTCTGTCCACGATGAAGGAAAGAACGAGCCAATGGCGATGATCGGGGATTCCGACTGCCTCCGCCATGATGCGGATTTCGGCTCCGATGCTCTCGGAAGCGCGCAGCAGAAGCCACCCGAGATCGACGGTCTCGGAAGCTGGAGGAGTCGCCGACGGTGCTTTCAAACGCTGTATCACCCCAAACCCATAGCGGTTGAAACTATCCGGATCAAGATCATCTTGACTCGGCCGATCCTGACCCGTACCTTCCCCGCGACCAAGGGACTCTTCGCCGGCCGGATCGGGACGGCGGAGTGGTGTCGGTTCGGCACAGCCTTCAATTCGACGCCCGGGCAGGCCTGCCATCGGGGCGAGCCGCCCATGTGAACCGAAGGCACCACGATGACAACCCAGAAAAAAATGCAGATCATCACAGGGGCGCTGATGACGACAGCGATGGCCTGTGCTCTTTCCGGTTTCTTCTCGATGCTCAACGTGGGATTTTCGGCCGAATTGCCCCTCGTCTGGCTGAAGAGCTTCGTGATGGGATGGCCGGTCGGTTTCGTGGTTTCGGCTCTCGTCGGCAGGCCGATACAGCATCTGGCTTCGCGTCTGGCAGGCTATTCGCTCAACTAGACCCAACATTCGTGTTACCAACCGCTGCCCATGGATTGATTTATAGGGTCGTGCCATGTCAACGACGACAATAATATACGATGACGACGAAATACGTGTTGTTTGGTCCCCTCGAGGTTCGCAGACCGTTTTAATAACGTTTGGTGATCTGGTTAGCCCAGTCAGAGATCACCGGTTTTTTGCGGATGCTCCCCTGAGAAAATTGGGAATCTCTTCTATTGGTGTTATGGCGAAATACGGAAATTGGTATCCACAGGAAAGTATTAACAAGGCCTCCAAATGCATATTGGAAAAAATTGAGGGTTACGGGAAACGCATGATGTATGGCGGATCTATGGGGGATATGCCGCGATCAAATTCTCACGCCTTTTCGGCGCAACGCATGTCATTGCATTGTGCCCACAATGGTCAATTGACCCCGACGAATGCCAAGGGATAGACCCTGGGTGGGGAAACTATGTTACCCCACCCATGAGAGGCATGGGAATTCGGCCGCGGGATGTGACCGGTGAGGTCTTTTTATTTGCCGATGCTTTCAATATTCGGGACATGTTTCATTGCCGGATGATCATCGAGAACTACCCAAACGGACATTTTATCAACGTGCCGCTGGTGGAGCACCACGTCACCACCGTTTTCGCCGGAACAGTAAATCTGCAAGAACTTTTAGATGCCTGTGTTGTCGGTGATGTGACCACCCTACGCAAAATAAGTCGTCGAACGCGCAGGAGCCATCCGATCTGGAAAGACCGATGGTTGAAGCACGCGATGCGAAAGCTGCCTCGCCTTGGGATTGACTTTCTGCTTGATCCCAACAATCGCGACCAACTCCGAAAGAACTGGCGCTACTTCCCGTTTGTGCTCACCCACCTCGCCAGAACGGTCAGCGCAGGACAGGCCACCGCCTTCTATGATGGCTTCTGGCCGTTGTTGCCAGGACCGATCGAGCAACAGCTTGTCTGCGCTTATCTTGTAAACGTTGTCGGGCGGGGGCGAGTCGGTATCGCCACAACGCATACGTCTTGGCTAATGTATGATCTGTCCAAAAACAGGGTCATTCATAAAGTCACGCCAGTCGATCTGTGGGATATCCCAGTTGAGGCCGAATTCCGCAGCTCCACAGCTACGCTATTCGTGATGGTCGGAGGAACAAAGTTTCATCTATCGATGGCTGACAATGGATGGCTTGATGTCGCCGATGGCAAAGGGCGAACGCAGGAGCGCTTTCTGTTCGAGATCAGGCAGGAGAGAAACGGCCAATTCACCATCAGCCAAGGTGGAAAATACCTGTCTGCTGAACGCCCCGAAGTCGTCATCTGTAACCGCAATAGTGCCAAAGATTGGGAAATGTTTCGCTTCGGTTCGCTTGCTGCTGATCTGCGAGAGAGAGATGTGAGCTTTCAGGAGGTTGTCCATTCGGACCGCCGGCGATAGTCGCAGTGCCGTAATCCACCAGCGCCTCATTTGGAAATGGGCCGACGAGCACTTCTTCAGGCCATGTTCGCTGGCGAAACAGATCGGGGTAAGCGTTTGCTTCGGGACTTCATCAGCATCAATTCTGTCCGTTTGCAGGAGAAACTCGATAAGTTCCGCACGCGAGGGATCGTCGTCGGCACGCAGCTTGCGCAGGCCCTCCCGCCCGGCTTCCAGCTTCTCGTACGAACTCAGCCGCGGGAGGCAACGAGAATGCTCATGCCACTATGAGGCAGCTTGTTGATTTCATGCGGTTTATTCACGTAATCTGGCATCTATCTTGCCTGAAAATGCTATGAACATCTGTCAGCCCGGCTCACGAAACGACATGAAGATTGTCCGTATGTCTTCGAGAATGCGAAGCCGCTCCGCTGCATCCCAGCGGTTGAAATCGAAGTGTTCGATACAATAAAAGCCCGTCAGGGCGAGGTAGGCCATCAGCGCGGCGCGCGGGCGGCTGCCGCTTTCCATCGCCTCCAGGTCTTCCATGGTCCACTCCCGCATCAGGTTCTGCAGCTTCTCCTCGCTCGACAGGGAGGCGCTGATGGCCAGCATGATGGCGCGGTCTTCGTGGCGAGGGAACTCCGCGGCCGCAGCGATCCGGCCGAAAAGCTCCGGATGCGGCGTGTCCCGGCTGACCTCGACGATCTCGCGCGTGCGCAGCTTCTCCGCCTTCAATCGGCGGTCGATCAGCGCCTCAAGGAGCGCTCTCTTGGACTTGTGGGTGTATACGACCCGCGCCTTGCTGATGCCTGCTTCCCGGGCGACGGCATCGATCGACAGGCCGGCCGCGCCCAGCCGCACGATGACCCGCTCCGCCGCATCGAGCACGTCATCCTCTTCGATTTTCCTGCTTCGAGCCAACCTGGCACCCTCCGAGACGATCAAGCTCCATGACGTCTATCGCATTCACCCGGACATGACGACAAGGCCCCGCCGGCAACCTTTCCGGACGGGAGCGAATGGAATGTTCGCCCCCCACCCGGGGGTGGGGCGGGTGGGGGGCCCTCCGCTCACTCAGACCGAGTGGGGAAGCGATGCGGACTGCGGGGGCAAGCTTTCCGCATCGGAATCGAGCTTCTTCGGCCTGGTGCGGAACAGCTTCAGCACGAACACGAAAAAGGCGGGGACGAAGAAGACCGCCAGGACCGTGGCCGAGATCATGCCGCCGAGCACACCGGTGCCGATGGCGTTCTGGCTCGCCGCGCTCGGGCCGGTGGCGATGGCGAGCGGCACCACGCCGAGCGTGAAGGCGAGCGACGTCATGACGATCGGACGGAAGCGTACACGGGCAGCGTCGACGGCCGAGTCGACGAGCGATCTGCCCTCGGCATAGTAGTCCTTGGCGAACTCCACGATCAGGATCGCGTTCTTGGCCGACAGGCCGATGATGGCGATGAGGCCGACCTTGAAGTAGATGTCGTTCGGCATCCCGCGCATCACGACGGCGAGAACGCAGCCGATAACCCCGAGCGGCACGACCAGCATGACCGACAGCGGGATGGACCAGCTTTCGTAGAGCCCCGCCAGCAGCAGGAAGACGAACAGGATGCTGAGGCCGAAGAGCATCGGCGCCTGGTTGCCGGAGGTGATCTCCTCCAGCGACTGGCCCGTCCATTCGAAGCCGAAACCTTCCGGCAGCGCGGCCGCGAGGCGCTCCATTTCGGCGATGGCGGCGCCGGAGGAGACGCCGGCAGCCGGCTCGCCGGTGATGCGCACGGTCGGATAGCCGTTGTAGCCGACGATCTGCGCCGCGCCCTTGCGCCATTCGCCGATGGCGAAGGACGACAGCGGCACCATCCCCCCATGCACATTGCGGACGTTGAGCTTCAGCAGGTCCTCCGCCTGCAGGCGGTCCTTGTCCTGCGCCTGCACGATCACGCGCTGCATGCGGCCCGTGTTCGGAAAGTCGTTGATGTACGACGAGCCGAGGTTGGCGGTGATGGTGTCGTTGATGTCGGCGAAGGTCACGCCGAAGGTGTTGGCCTTCTCGCGGTCGATGACGAGCATGAGCTGCGCCGCATCCGGCATGCCCTCCGGCCTGACGCCGACGATAAGGCCCGACTGCGTGGCCTTGGCCATCAGTTCCCCGGCGGCAGCGTTGAGTGCGGCCTGCCCCTTGCCGCCGCGGTCCTGCAGGCGGAAGGTGAAGCCATTCGATGTGCCGAAGCCCTCGATCGGCGGCGGGGACAGGGCGAAGCTTGTCGCATCCTTCAGCCCGAAGAGCTGCATGTTGGCCCGGTCGGCGATCTCCTGGACGCTGCTGCCCTCGCCGCGTTCGGCCCAGTCCTTGAGGGTGACGAACACGAGCGCCGCGTTGGGCCCGGTGCCGGAAAAGCTGAAGCCCTGGATGGCGACGACGTTCTCGACCGCAGGCTCCGCCGCGAAGATTTTTTCGATCTGCTCCAGCGAGGCGAGCGTGCGGTTGCGGCTCGCCTCCGGCGGCCCCTGCACGTCGACGATCAGGAAGCCCTGATCCTCGTTCGGCACGAAGCCGCCCGGCAGCTTGACGAACAGGTAGCCGAGTCCGACGACGAGCGCGAGATAGACCACCATCATCCGCCCGGCGCGGCGCGCCATGCCGGTGATGATGCCGGAATAGCCGCGCGTGAGCCTGTCGAACTTGCGGTTGAACCAGCCGCCGAGGCCGCCTTTCTCGTGATGTCCGTGGGCGATCGGCTTCAGGAAGGTGGCGCAGAGCGCCGGCGTCAGCGACAGTGCCAGGAAGGCCGAGAACAGGATCGAAACGACCATGGTCAGGCTGAACTGGCGATAGATGATGCCCGTCGACCCGGGAAAGAAGGCCATCGGCATGAACACGCAGGACAGGACCAGCGTGATGCCGAGAATGGCGCCGGTGATCTGGCTCATGGCCTTCAGCGTCGCCGCCCTCGGCGACAGCCCCTCCTCCGCCATGATGCGCTCGACGTTCTCGACGACAACGATCGCATCGTCGACGAGGATGCCGATGGCCAGCACCATGGCGAACATCGTCAACACGTTGATGGAGAAGCCCGTCGCCAGCATGACGGCGCAGGTGCCGAGCAGCGCCACGGGCACGACGAGCGTCGGAATGATGGTGTAGCGGAAGTTCTGCAGGAACACGAACATCACGACGAAGACGAGTGCCACGGCCTCAAGAAGCGTATGGATGACCTTCTCGATCGAGGCCGTGACGAACGGGCTGGTGTCGTAGGGAATGGAATACGCGATGCCGGCGGGGAAGAAGCGCGACAGCTCCGCCATCTTGGCCTTTACGGCGTTTGCGGTGGCGACGGCGTTGCCGGTCGACGAAAGCTGGATGGCGGCCGCCGCTGAGGGCTTGCCGTTCAGTCGGCTGGAAAAGTTGTAGACTTCCGCGCCGATGTCGATCCGCGCCACATCCCGCAAGCGGACGGTGGAGCCGTCCGGGTTGGCGCGCAGGATGATGGCGGAGAACTCTTCGGGATCGGTCAGCTGACCCTCGACGAGAACGGTCGCGGTCAGATCCTGGCTGACGGGATTGGGCGCCGCCCCGATCTGGCCGGCGGCGACCTGCGCATTCTGCGCGGCGATCGCGGCGCCGATATCGGCCGTCGTGATGTTGTAGCCGACCATCTTGTCGGGATCGATCCAGATGCGCATGGCGCGTTGCGCGGCGAAGAGCTGCGCGCGGCCGACACCGTCAATGCGCCGCAGTTCGCCGAGCACGTTGCGCGTCAGGTAGTCGCCGAGGCCGACATCGTCCAGCCTGCCGTCCGTCGAGCTGAGCGAGACGAGCATCAGGAAGCCGGCGCCCGCTTCCTCGACATTGATGCCCTGCGATTTCACGGTCTGCGGCAAGCGCGGCTCGACGCGGCGAATGGCGTTCTGGACATCGACCGAAGCCTGATCGATGTCGGTCCCTGCCTTGAAGGTCGCAGTGATGCTGATGGAGCCTGTCGCATCGGACGTGGATTCGAAGTACATCAGACCGTCGACGCCGTTCAGCTCCTCCTCGATCTGGCGGGTCACGCCCTGATAGATCTCCTGCGGCGACGCCCCGGGATAGCTCGTCGAGATGGTGAGCTGCGGCGGCGCGACCTTGGGATACTGCGCCACCGGGAGCAGCGGCAGCGCGATGACCCCGGCGAGAGAGATGAAGATCGCGAAAACCCAGGCCAGGATCGGCCGATAGATGAAGAACCTCGCCATCACTGCACCTGCCCGCCGGAAGCGGTGGCCGCGTCCGTCTTGACGTGTTGCGCTTCGGGCGACACCTTGCCGCCCGGCTGCGCCTTCTGTACGCCGTCCACAATCACCCGCTCGCCGCTCTTCAGGCCGTGCTCCACGATCCATTCATTGCCGACGGAGAGGCCCAGCTCGACGTCCCGGACCTGCGCGGTGGCGTCGTCCGTCACCACGTAGACTTGTGCCTTTCCGTCCGGGGTGCGGATCACGGCGCGCTGGGGGATGACGATCGCGTCCTGCCGCACCGCCTGTTCGGCGCGGACACGGACATAGAGACCCGGAAGCAGATCGCCCTTCGGGTTCGGAAATTCGGCGCGCAGCGTCACCTGGCCGGTGGTCGTGTCCACACTCGCGCTGGAGAAGAGCAGCCGGCCCGGCTGCGCATAGACCCTGCCGTCGTCGAACACGAGTTCGACGCGGGCCTGCGCCGGCGCGGGGCTGTCGAGTTTGCCCTCGTCCACAGCGCGCTTGAGCGCCAGCAGTTGCGAGGAGGATTGCGTGAAATCGGCGTAGACCGGATCAATCTGCTGGATCAGCGCGAGGTTCTGCGTGCCGTCCGCCGTCACCAGCGCGCCCTCGGTGACGAGCGCCCCACCGATGATGCCGGTGATCGGCGCCTTCACGTCGGTATAGCCGAGGTTGATGCGCGCCTCGTCGAGCGCCGCCTGGGCAAGCGCCACATCGGCATCGGCCTGGGCGAGCGTGACCGCCGCTGCGTCGTACTGCACGCCGCTCGTCGCCTCGCGGTCCCGGAGCGTCTTCTGCCGCTCCAGCTGCTGGCGGGCGTGCAACTGCCCCGCCCTCGCCTTCTGCAACATCGCCTCGGCGCTGGCGACCCGTGCCTGGAACAGTTTCGGATCGATATGGTAGAGGATATCCCCTTCGCGGACGAGCGTTCCCTGCTCGAACACACGATCCTGCAAGATGCCCGAGACGCGCGCCCGCACTTCCGAAACGCGCGTCGCGGCGATGCGGCCGGGCAGTTCGCTGACTACCGGAACGGCGCGCGTCTGCAAGGTCAGGACGCCGACGGCGGGAGGCGGCATACCGCCCTCCGCCTGCGCAAGCGCCGAAGATACCGGAATCAGCCCGATCGACGCCGCGAGGAACACTATCCCGGCACGCGCCCGGATTCTCTGTCTGCTATTCATGAAGTTACGCCTCAAAACTATTTTTGTCCGGTCAGTCGGGCCGGGGTCGTTCCGGAGCGCCACTTCAGCGCCGGAAATGATACGAAGACCATCTGGATTTCATCGGGAATGCGCAGCCGCTTCGTCCGATCCCGGCGATTAAAGTCGAGAAGCCCCATTCAACAGAAGCCGGGAAGAGCGGGGTCAGCCAGCAGCACGGCCACGACCGGGCGCCACGGGTAACCACGGTATCCGGATACTCCCGGGCCATTCATGGAAACGGCCGTACAGTTCTCCCCCGCCTCTCTCGCAACCGCCTCGATGGACAGGGCCGCCTCCGCCGAGCCGCATGACAACCCTTTCTGCCGCGTCGAGCGCGTCTTTGTCCCTGATCCCTCCGATAAGGATCCCAGTCGTCCTCATTCCAAAAATTCGAGCAATATATATGCGAACGTTCGTATTTTAATCAAGCAAAAAATTGGGCTGCTGCCGGCGGTTCTATCCGCGTCGGTTGCCTTTCAAGATTACGCCGCGGGCTGTCGCCAAGAAGCAGCAACAATTACGGCTCGGCCTCGTCGCCCGGCCGTGGCGCGGCGACGACAGGGAAATCGGCCCCTCGAAATGCCCGGAAAAACTCGACGCATAGGCGCCCTCCCCCATCCGGACCAAGGCGCCGCCAAAGCCGGCGGGGCGTTGTTTCTTCATGGAGAGGCGGGGAATATCATGTCGCTTCGTCGGCGGCGACACCCTTGAGGAACGCGCTTTCCATCGTCGCCGCAAGCCCCGCCCGGGCCACCCTGCCACGACGCTCCGCCTCGACAAGCCCCAGCAGCATGGCGACGAACAACTCGGTCAACATAGCCGCCGGCATGTCGATCCTGAACACGCCCTCCCGCTGGCCGCGCAGGAAGAAGGCATCCAGTGCGATATCCCAGCCGGCTTCGTCGCCGAAGTCTTCCGACGCACCCTGATTGCGGCAATAGATCAGGAACGTGGTGAGTTCCCGCTGCTCCAGATTGTTCACGATCAGCCGCCTCAGCGCCTCGCGCGGCGAGGCGGTATCCAGGCCGGAGGCCGCAATCGCTTCGCCGATCAGTTGCACGCCATGGGTCGTCAGCCGTTCAATCAGCTGTTCACGGGTACGGCAGAAGCGGTAAAGGGTGGCTTTGCTGATGCCGACGGCGCTGGCCAGCTCCTGCAGCGAAGCCGCAGGCTGCCGGACGATCGCCGACGCCAGAGCGACCAGGATACCGTTATCCTTCGTTTGAATGCCGATACGTGCCATGCCCTGAAACTTTTTCTGCCTGGGAAGCCCTGACGGGGATCATATGAATTATTGTTATTTCATCTTGGAAGCCAAGGCTTCCAGATTTCAACCGGCGTCCCGCGCCGCATGCTCCCCGGCTACCCCGGCCAGCCCTGTTCGAGCGCTATTGTGATCCTGCCGACGCCTTTGCCTGAGTTGCGCTCCCGCAAGCGCCGGGAGGCGGCGTCGCATTTGGGGGATCAAACGGCGGACTGTAGCCCGGGATCAACGCGCCCGTCAGCGGCTCCATAGGCCAGACGCGCGGCGACGATGGCTTCGCTGTGCGTCTCCGCCCAGTTCAGAAGTCCCGAGAGCGGATCGAGCAAGGTCAGCCCCAGCTGGGTCAGCCGGTATTCGACCGTCGGTGGCGTCGTCGGGTGGACGTGCCGGCTGATCAGCCCGTCCTGTTGCAGTTCGCGCAGGGTCTGGGTCAGCATCCGCTGGGAAATATCCGGCACCGCGCGGCGGATTTCGCCATAGCGATGCGGTCGTTCAGCCAGCACCATGATCAGCATCACGCTCCATTTGCTGCCGATGCGGTCCATGATCCCACGGACGGGACAGTTTTCGTCGTCATCCGGCTGCTCCCGGCATTCGTCGATGCGTTGCTTCATCTGTACGAGCCGTGACCTGCCAGATCCGAAACTGATGGTCATGACATACGAACTCCGATGTGCCTATCTGCCCGCAACATGCCTACTTTACGCACGGGTTTCAATCCTCATAATGAATGTTGGTCTCGAAATGAGATTAATGGATACAGCAGCACGGGATGATTTCGCATGTCTGACAAACTCGTCGTAACCGGTGCCTCCGGCCAGCTCGGCAAACTGGTTCTGCACCATCTGCTCGACAGCCTGAAGGTGCCGGCGGGCCGGATCATCGCCACCACCCGCACCCCGGATGCGCTGGCCGAGTTCGCTGCCCGAGGCATTGAGGTTCGCGCAGCCGATTTCGACGATCCGGCTTCTCTCGACGCCGCCTTCGCCGGCGTCAGCCGGGTGCTGCTGATCAGCACGGCATCGTTCTCGGACCGGAGCGTGCAGCACAAAGCCGCCATCGCCGCTGCCCAAAAGGCCGGAGCGACGCATGTGATCTACACCTCGCTGCCGGAACCGGTCGATCCGTCGCTGGCGATCGTGCGCGATCATGCCGCGACCGAGAAGGCGCTCGCCGACAGCGACCTACCTGGCTGGACGGTGCTGCGCAACAACTGGTACTTCGAGAACCTGTTCTGGACCATCCCGGATATCGCGAAATCGGGAAAATGGTTCACGGCCACCGGGGACGGCGCGACGGCCTATATCTCGCGTGACGATCTGGCGCGCGCGGCGGCGACGGTGCTGGCCAGCGACAGCACCGGCCGGACGACGCTGACGCTCGGCGGATCGAAGGCCTATACCACGGCCGAACTCGCCGAGCTGATCGGCAAGGCGATTGGCAGGGAGATCGCCGTGGTGCAGGTCAGCGCCGACGATCTGGCGAAAGGCGCCGAGGCGCACGGGGTGCCCGCGCATCTGGCCGGGATCATTGCTTCAGGTGACGTGAACGTCGCCGCCGGCCGCCATGCGGCAATCACGGGCGATTACAAGGCGCTGACCGGGCTGGAGCCGCGGCCGTTCGAGGATTGGCTGGCGGCGAACAAGGCCGCGCTGGCGGGCTGACCGGACAGCGCCGCCGACCCGCATTCCGGCCTTCCGTCGTTTCTGAAGGAGATCGGTGCCGCTATCGCCGTCTTCAGGCACGGTCCGCCGCCTGCAAGACATATTCGCCGCTCATCGTCGCGAGATCGTCCCAAAGACTTTCGGCGAAGGTTCTGAGCACCATCAGTTCGAAGGCATCTTCCGCAACGCGCGTGAGGTGGGCGGCGATGTGTCCCGTCAGCGTCGTCGTCGAGTGCCCGACGGGAAAGGCTGCCGGAGCGAGATCGGCGGCGGTTCCCTTTGCGAGGACACGTTCCACCATCGGCCCCTCGATGCGGATGCGCACGCGGCCATGGCTCTGGTCGACGCCTGCGGCACCGGGCGGCAGCGCTGCGAGAATAGCGGCGACCCCGGCGGCGGAAAGCGCCTCGTCGCCCACGAGGAACCACTGCGCCGGGCCGGCGGTGCGCACCGCGTGCGGCCTGCCGCCGGTCACCTCCCGAAGCAGGGGGGCAAGGTCCGGGCCGCCGGCCTCGCCGAGAACATGAATGACATGCCCCTCGGGAAGCGCGGCGATACTGATGCCCGCCGACCGCAAAGCGGTTTTCGATCCAAGGGCAGCGCGACTGGCGACGCGAAATGCGGGGATCTGAATTTCAGGCATGGAGCTTCTCGTTGGCTGGATCGACGAACACCGGATCGCAAAGGACGGCGGGCGTGGTCTCGCCCATCAGGCCGTTCCAGACGACAATTTCCTCGCCGTGGCGCTCCGGCCCGTTCCTGACGAGCGCGAGGCCGATCGTGGACCCGACATGCGGCGAGAAGGCGCTGGAGCTGACGTAGCCCTGATCGTTCTCCAGCGTCGCCTCGGTGCCTTTCGCGAGGATATGCGCCCCCGTGCGAAACGTGGCGGCGGGATCGAGCGGCTTCACACCCACAAGACGCAGCCGGTCGGGGGCCGTCAGGCCTTCGCGGTGGACCATCGCCTTGCCGATGAAGTCAGCCTTCGTCGGGGAGACCATTTTCCCGAAGCCGAGATCGGCCGGCACCACCGTGCCGTTGATCTCGTTATGGGTGACATGGCCCTTCTCGATGCGCAGCACGCCGAGCGCCTCGATGCCATAGGCACAGATGCCGTGCGCCTCCCCCGCTTCCATCAGTGCGTCGGCGACGCTTTCGCCGAAGCCCGCCGGAACGGCGATCTCGTAGGCGAGTTCGCCCGAGAAGGAGATGCGGAACAGCCGCCCGCGCAGCGCCCCGCCGAACAGGGACACCTCCCTTGCGGCGAGGAACGGAAAGGCTTCACCGGAGATGTCTTCGTCGACGATCGCTTGCAGGATCGTCCGCGCCTTCGGCCCGGCGATCGCCATCTGCGCCCATTGATCCGTCACCGAGGCGAGGCGCACGTCGAGGTCCGGCCACAAGGCCTGCGCGCAGAATTCCAGATGGTTCATGACGCCGGCCGCATAGGCCGTCGTGGTGGTCATGAAGAAATGGCCCTCTCCCAGCCGGCTCGTGGTGCCGTCGTCATAGATCATGCCGTCCTCGCGCAGCATCAGTCCGTAGCGCGCGCGGCCGAGAGGCAGCTTGAGGAAGGCGTTGGCGTAGACGCGGTTGAGGAACTCGGCTGCGTCCCGGCCGTGGATCTCGATCTTGCCGAGCATGGAGACGTCGCAGAGCCCGGCGTTGAGGCGGACGTTACGCACTTCCCGGTCGACGCTCTCGCGCCAGGTCTTTTCTCCCGCGCGCGGGAACCAGGCGGAACGATACCACAGGCCCGTCTCCACGAACGTCGCGCCGTGCTTCGCCGCCCAGTCGTGCAGGGGTGACTTGCGCACCGGCTGGAAGTGCTTTCCGTGCGAGGCGCCGGTCAGCGCGCCGAAGGAAACCGGCGTGTAGAAGGGCCGGAATGTCGTGGTGCCGACCTCGGCCGGCGACACGCCGCGGGCCTCGGCCAGCAACCCGATGGCGTTGATGTTGGAGAGCTTGCCCTGGTCGGTGGCCATGCCGTTGGTGGTATAGCGCTTGGCAAGCTCCACATGGCCATATCCTTCCCGGACGGCCAGCTTCAGGTCCTTGAGGCCGACGTCGTTCTGGAAGTCCACGAACGCCTTGCCCCGGATGCCGGGCACGGACCACAGCGGCTTGCCGGCATCGCCCGTACCCTCGCCGGCAACCGGACCGAAGACCGCGGGCTGCGCGGCGCGCCCGAGAAGTCCGGCCAGCCGGGCGGCGTGCCCGGCGCCGTCGGCAAGGCAGGCGGACAATGATCCGACGCCGGCAGCGGAACCCGCAAGCGTCAGCCCCTCGGTGTCTTGAGGCGCGAGAAACGCCCCGTGCGCGTCCGACCAGATGGGCCTGCCGCCACGGTGGCAGGCAAGATGGATGACCGGGCTGAACCCACCCGACATGGCGAGCGCATCGACATCGAGCGTCTCGTTGCTTCCGTCGACGGCGATCGTCACGCCGGCAAGCGCCTTGCCGCCCTTCGCATCGCGGACAAGGCCGCCCTTGATGACGCGCGCGGAACCGCCGCCGACCGGGCTTCCTTCCCGGCGGCTGTCGATGATGGCCGCCACGCCGACGCCGGCGGCCTCCAGATCGGCCGCGAGCCGATAGCCGCTGTCGTTGGTTGTGAAGACAGCAACGCTCTTGCCGGGGGCGACGGCATGGCGGTTCAGGTAGGTGCGCATCGCGCCCGCCGTCATCACGCCGGGAATGTCGTTGCCGCCGAAGACGATGGGCCGCTCCTCGCTGCCCGTGGCGAGGATGGCCTGCGTTGCCGCGATGCGCCACAGCCGCTCGACCGGAGCGCCGGCGCGCAGTTCCGCGACATGCTTCTGCACCCGCTCGACGGCGCCGAAGACATTGCCGTCGTACCAGCCGAAAACGGTGGTGCGCACCAAAACCCGCACGTTGGGCAGGCTGTGAAGTTCCGCCGCGATGTCCGCTGCGAGCTGCGGCGCGGGCCGATCGCCGATCGTGGCGGTCTCGGACAGCAGCGATCCGCCGGGCAGCGCCCCTTCGTCGGCGAGGATGACGCGCAATCCGGCGCGTCCTGCGGTAAGGGCGGCGGCGAGCCCTGCCGGTCCCGCGCCGATGATCAGCAGGTCGCAATGCGCCCAGCATTTCTCATAGCCGTCGGGATCGGCCTCCCGGGTCGCCCGGCCAAGACCGGCCGCCTTGCGGATGACGGGTTCGTAGACCTTCTCCCAGAAGTCGGCCGGCCACATGAAGGTCTTGTAGTAGAAACCCGCGCCCAGAAACGGCGACAGCATGCCGTTGACCGCGCCGATATCGAAATCGAGCGACGGCCACCGGTTCTGGCTGCGCGCGACGAGGCCGTCGTACAGCTCCTGCACCGTTGCGCGGGTGTTCGGCTCGGTGCGCCCGTCGCGCCCGATGGTGACGAGCGCGTTCGGCTCGGCCGCGCCCGCCGTCAGGATGCCGCGCGGGCGGTGATACTTGAAGCTGCGGCCGACAAGGCGCTGGCCGTTGGCGAGCAGGGCCGAGGCCAGCGTGTCGCCCGCGAAGCCCTGCATTTTCCTGCCGTCGAAGGTGAAGGACAAGGGCCGGGAGCGATCGATGAGGCCGCCCGTGGACAAGCGCAACCGGTTCATGCCTTTCCTCCCTTCCCTGCGGCGGCGTCCTCTGCGCCGGTCACGTCGTGCGTCGCGGTGTTGCGGCTGACGACGAGCCAGCGCCGGCAGCCGGATGTATGGTGCCAGTACTCGCGGTAGGCGCCGCGCGGGTTGTCGCGCAGGTAGACATAGTCCATCCAGGCCGCCTGCCCCGCGTCCGGGCCGGGGCGCTCAAGCGCCGCGCCCCTGATGGTGAATTCTTCCTTCGGTCGCCGTCCGCAATGGGGACAGGGGATGAGGCTCGCCATGGACGATATTCCTTGTCTCGTTCCAGAGATGCATCGCAGACATCAATGCAAATTCGGCTGCGCGCCCTGCCCTTTTTCGTCGATCAGGTAGCCGCGCTCGAAGCGGTCGAGCCGCATCTGCCGCGTGGTCTCGTGCGGCTCCCCTTTCGCGATGAGATGCGCGAAGCAATAGCCGGAGGCGGGCGTCGCCTTGAAGCCGCCGTAGCACCAGCCGGCGTTGAGATAGAGATTGTCGCGGTGGACACGGTCGATGATCGGCGAACCGTCCATCGACATGTCCATGACGCCTCCCCAGGATCGCAGCACCCGCACGCGCGACAGCGCCGGGATCAGGGCCTTGCCCGCCTCGGCGACGTGCTCGACGGTCGCGAGGTTGCCACGCTGGGCATATGAATTGTAGCCGTCGATGTCGCCGCCGAAGACGAGGCCTCCCTTGTCCGACTGCGAGACGTAGAAATGCCCCGCGCCGAAGGTGACGACGCAGTCGATGAACGGCTTCAGGGCCTCGGAGACGAATGCCTGCAGCACATGGCTCTCGACGGGCAGCCTGAGCCCGGCCATCTGCGCCACCTGCGAGGAATTGCCGGCTGCGGCGAGCGCCAGCCTGTCGCAGCCGATAAAGCCCTGCGTGGTTTCGACGCCGGTGACCCGGTTGCCGTCCTGGCGGACGCCGGTGACCTCGCAGTTCTGGACGATGTCAACGCCGCGGCTATCGGCGCCGCGCGCATAGCCCCACGCGACCGCGTCGTGCCGCACCGTGCCGCCGCGCCGCTGGATCAGCCCGCCCTGAATGGGGAAGCGGGCATTGTCGAAATCGAGGAACGGCAACACGGCCCTGATGGCATCGCGGTCCAGCAGTTCGGCATCGACACCGTGGAGCCGCATGGCGTTGCCGCGCCGCACATAGGCATCGCGCTGGGCGTCGGAATGGTACAGGTTGACGACGCCCCGCTGGGAAACCATCGCATTGAAGTTGAAATCCTGCTCCAATCCCTCCCAGAGCTTCATGGACAGCTCGTAGAACGGATTGTTGCCGGGCAGGAGATAGTTGGAGCGGATGATCGTCGTGTTGCGGCCGACATTACCCGAGCCGATGTAGTTCTTCTCCAGCACCGCCACGTTGGTGATGCCGAACTCCTTCGCGAGGTAGTAGGCCGTCGCGAGCCCGTGCCCGCCGCCGCCGACGATGACGACGTCGTAATGCGGCCTCGGCTGCGGCTGGCGCCATGCCGGCCTCCAGCCCGCATTGCCCCGCAGGCCGTTCAGAAGAATCGAAAGTGCCGAATAGCGCATCTGCAAGATCCCGGTTGATATCCTTTGATAGGACGGCGGAAACATTTTTCGTTACACAAAAGGGACGAAAAATTATATAAAAGAGACATGAAGCAGAATCCTTTCCACCTGACGCAGCCGATCGGCTTCATTCTCCTGCCTGGGTTCGCGCTGATGTCCTATGCGTCCGCGACCGAACCGTTGCGGGCGGCCAACATGCTCGCCGGCAGTGCGCTTTACGAAATCGTGGCGCTCTCGCCTGACGGCGCGCCCGTCCCGTCCTCGTCCGGCGCGACCGTTCCCTGCCGGCCGCTTGGCCAGGGTGCCCACGATGCGTTGCATACGGTCTTCGTCTGCGCTGGCGGCCAACCGGGAGAATGGCGCTATCCGCAGGTGCATGCGACCTTGCGGACTCTGGCGCGCAGCGGCGTACGAATCGGCGGAATTTCCGGCGGGCCGTATCTGCTCGCCGCCGCCGGCCTGCTAGACGGCCGGGATTTCACCATCCATTGGGAGCATGCGCCGGCGCTGATCGAGGCGTTTCCGCATCTGGTTCCCCGCCAGGCGCGATTCGTGCTCGACGGCAACCGCATCACCTGCGGCGGCGGCGTTGCGCCCCTCGATATGATGCATGCGCTCATCGCCGAGCGGATGGGAGCGGACTTCGCGCGGCGTGTCAGCGACTGGTACCTCCACACGGCGGTCGCGGAGCCGGCGGCACCCCAGCGGGCCTCGGCGGCGGAGCGCTTCGGTGTGCATCACCCTGCCCTGCTCAATGTCCTCGCGAAGATGGAGGCGACGATCGAGCAGCCGCTGGGCCGGGACTCGATGGCGGTTTTCGCAGGCATCAGCCCGCGGCACCTCGACCGGCTGTTCGCCGATCACCTCGGCCGGGGCTTTCTGGAGACCTACCGCACGATCCGCCTGCAGCACGCGCGCAGGCTGCTGCAGCAAAGCCCCCTGTCGATCTCGGAAATCGCCTTTGCGACAGGCTTTTCAAGCGCGGCGCATTTCTCCACGGCCTACCGGCGGCTGTTCGCGCATCCACCAGGCCAGGAACGCAGTTAATTTTCCTGTCAGTTGAATTTTTTTCACTATAAAGATAAAATGATCTTTTTGCCGGAGCGATCATGACACAGACCACAGCAAGGCGGCAGGGCGCGAAGGATGCCACGAAGGATAAATTGCCGGCCATCGAGCCGCATGCCGGTTTCGGGCAGGATCCGCATGCGGTGCGCGAGCCGCAGGTCAACAATCTGGAGATGGCGATCGGGCATGAGGTGCGCGCCTATCGCAAGAAGCTCGGCCTCACGGTTACAGACCTCGCGGCGGCGACGGGCATGTCCGTCGGCATGCTGTCCAAGATCGAGAATGGCAACATCTCGCCGTCGCTGACGACGCTGCAGGTGCTGTCGAAAGCACTCGGCGTGCCGCTGACGGCATTCTTCAGGCGCTTCGAGGAACCGCGCAACGCGACCTTCGTCAAGGCCGGCGAAGGGCTCAACATCGAGCGCCGGGGGACGCGCGCCGGCCACCAGTATAGCCTGCTCGGCCACATCGACAACAATTCGAGCGGCGTCACGGTCGAGCCCTATCTCATCACGCTGACCACGGAATCCGACGTGTTCCCGACCTTCCAGCATGAAGGCATGGAGTTCCTTTACATGCTGGAGGGCGAGGTCATCTACCGCCACGCCGACAAGCTCTATCCGATGAACCCGGGCGACAGCCTGTTCTTCGACGCCGATGCGCCGCACGGGCCGGAGGTGCTTGTCAGGCTGCCGGCGCGCTACCTGTCGATCATCTCCTATCCCCACAGGCGAACGACCGGGGATTGATAAATTGCCTTAGAAGAAAAATTTATTCTCTTCAATTGACCAAGCCATTGCCGCGTGCTAGCTCTTGTTCATCAACGAACGGAGGTTGCAGGGACCATGTGCGGCATTGTCGGACTATTCTTGAAGGACCGGACGCTGGAGCCGAGACTCGGCGACATGCTGTCCGACATGTTGATCGCGATGACGGATCGCGGTCCGGATTCCGCCGGCATCGCGATCTACCGCCCGTCGCCGGAAGGAAAGACCAAGCTCACGCTGCAATCCGCGTCGCCAGAAACGGACTTCGCCGACCTGCGCGGCGAGCTGCTTGAGGCCGGCATCGCGGCGTCGGTCACGGTGAGGAGCACCCACGCAGTTCTGGAGACCGACGCGACGGCGGAAAAGGTGCGCGCCTTCCTCGCCACCCACAGGCCGGCCGTCCGCGTCACGGGCACGGGCCGCAGCATCGAACTCTACAAGGAGACCGGCCTGCCGAAAGACGTCGTCGAGCGGTTCGGTGTCCGCGGCATGGGCGGCACCCACGGCGTCGGCCACACCCGCATGGCGACGGAATCCGCCGTGACGACACTCGGCGCGCACCCCTTCTCGACCGGCGCCGACCAGTGCCTGGTCCACAACGGGTCGCTCTCCAACCACAGCAATCTGCGCCGCACGCTGGCGCATGAAGGCATCAACCTCGAAAGCCAGAACGATTCCGAAGTCGCGGCCGCTTATCTGACGGCGGAGATGGCAAGGGGCAAGGATCTGGGCGAGGCGCTGAACAGCGCGCTGGACGATCTGGACGGTTTCTTCACCTTCGTCGTCGGCACGCAATCCGGCTTCGGCGTGGTGCGCGACCCGATCGCCTGCAAGCCCGCCGTCATGGCTGAAACCGACCAGTACGTCGCTTTCGGCTCCGAATATCGCGCGCTCGTTAACCTGCCCGGCATCGAGAACGCCCGCGTGTGGGAGCCGGAACCGGCCACCGTCTATTTCTGGGATCACGAGAAGGCAGCCTGATTTCCTGCCGGGGCAAGTGTTCATCAGGAAATTGTAGTCAGAGGGAAGTACAATACATGCCTGTCTTTGATCTCTCCACGACGCCGCTGCGTGAGTTCAACAGCGCGCTGCGCAATATCCCGGAAGGGAGCAACGATTTCTCGTTCGAGGTGCTCAATCCGCGCGGCAGCCACGCCGTCGCCGCCGGCATCGACACGCCCGTCACCGTCGATGTTCAAGGGTCCGTCGGCTATTACTGCGCCGGCATGAACGACGGCGGCATCGTCACGGTTCACGGTTCCGCCGGGCCGGGCGTGGCCGAGAACATGATGTCGGGCACAGTCGTCGTCGAGGGCGACGCGAGCCAGTACGCCGGTGCGACCGGCCGGGGCGGCCTTCTCGTCATCAGGGGCAACGCCTCTTCGCGCTGCGGCATCTCGATGAAGGGCATCGACATCGTCGTCCTCGGCAACATCGGACATATGTCTGCGTTCATGGGGCAGTCGGGGCACCTTGTCGTCCTCGGCGATGCCGGAGAGGCGCTGGGCGATTCCCTCTACGAGGCGAAGCTCTTCGTTCGCGGGAAGGTAAAAAGCCTCGGCGCCGACTGCGTCGAGAAGGATATGCGCCCGGAGCATCTCGCGAAGCTCGCCGAACTGCTCGAAAAGGCCGGCGTCAGCGGCGTGAGGCCGGAGGAGTTCAAGCGCTACGGCTCGGCCCGCAAACTCTACAACTTCAACATCGACAACGCGGACGCCTACTGACGCCGCGACGGGATGAGCTACCGGCGAACGCCCATCCCGCGCCGCAGCCGTCGACGCACAGTTTTTGTCCAGAACGGTGCCCGTTTTCCGGGATCATGCTTCAGGGATATGCCATGAGCTATCACAACCCCCATACCCCGCCGCGCAAGTCCGCGACCTTCGACGATTACACGCTGGCGGAAATCCGCCGCGCCGCCGCGACCGGCATCTACGACATCCGCGGCGGCGGAACGAAGCGCAAGGTGCCGCATTTCGACGACCTGCTCTTCCTTGGTGCCTCGATGTCGCGCTACCCGCTCGAAGGCTACCGCGAGAAATGCGAGACCTCAGTTACCCTTGGAACACGTTTTGCGAGGAAGCCCATTCAGTTGAAGATTCCGATCACGATCGCGGGCATGAGCTTCGGCGCATTGTCCGCGCCCGCGAAGGAGGCCCTCGGGCGCGGCGCGACGCTGGCCGGAACTTCGACGACGACGGGCGATGGCGGCATGACGGACGAAGAACGCGGGCACAGCGAGATCCTCGTTTACCAGTATCTCCCCTCCCGCTACGGGATGAACCCGCGCGACCTGCGCCGCGCGGATGCGATCGAGGTCGTGGTCGGCCAGGGCGCGAAGCCCGGCGGCGGCGGCATGCTGCTCGGCCAGAAGATTTCCGACCGCGTGGCCGAGATGCGCACGCTTCCCAAAGGCATCGACCAGCGCTCCGCCTGCCGCCACCCGGACTGGACCGGCCCCGACGATCTGGAAATCAAGATCCTGGAGCTGCGGGAGATCACGGACTGGGAGAAGCCGATCTACATCAAGATTGGCGGCGCGCGGCCGTATTACGACACGGCGCTCGCGGTCAAGGCGGGAGCGGACGTGGTGGTGCTCGACGGCATGCAGGGCGGCACGGCGGCGACACAGGACGTCTTCATCGAGCATGTCGGCATGCCGACGCTCGCCTGCATCCGCCCCGCCGTTCAGGCGCTGCAGGATCTGGGCATGCATCGCAAGGTGCAGCTTGTCGTCTCCGGCGGCATCCGGTCGGGCGCCGATGTCGCCAAGGCGCTGGCGCTGGGGGCAGACGCGGTGTCGATCGGTACCGCCGCGCTCGTCGCCATCGGTGACAACGATCCGCGCTGGGAGGACGAGTATCGGGCGCTCGGCAGCACGGCGGGTGCCTACGACGACTGGCACGAGGGCAAGGACCCGGCCGGCATCACCACGCAGGATCCGGAGCTGGCGAGCCGTCTCGATCCCGTCACCGCCGGCCGGAAGCTTGCCAACTACCTCAAGGTCATGACGCTGGAAGCCCAGACCATCGCCCGCGCCTGCGGCAAGAACCACCTGCACAACCTGGAGCCGGAAGATCTCTGCGCCCTGACGCTCGAAGCGGCGGCGATGGCGCAGGTGCCGCTCGCCGGTACCGGCTGGTATCCGGGCAAGAACGGCTTTTGAGAGGGCATCTACACCTGCGGCCTGCAACGGGAGGGCATGGTCCGCATCAGCTTAAATAAACGATGGATATCCAGACAAGCCTCGGAACAAGCGGCGGATATCCGACAAGGGGAACTGAAGTGACGCAGGAGCTTTCCAAATACGCTGCTGAAAACGGAATAAAATATTTCATGATCAGCTACACGGACCTTTTCGGCGGTCAGCGCGCGAAACTGGTCCCGGCTGCGGCGATCGCCGACATGCAGAGGGATGGCGCGAGCTTCGCCGGCTTTGCGACGTGGCTCGATCTCACCCCCGCCCATCCCGACCTGTTTGCCGTCCCCGACCCATCGTCCGTGATCCGGCTACCCTGGAACAAGGATGTTGCCTGGGTCGCCGCCGACTGCATCATGGACGACGCGCCGGTGGAACAGGCGCCGCGCGTCCTGCTCAAGCGGCTGATCGCCGAGGCCGCCCGGGAGGGGCTGCGCGTAAAAACCGGCGTCGAGGCGGAGTTCTTCCTCATTTCGCCTGACGGCTCGAAGATTTCCGACGAGTTCGATACCGCCCAGAAGCCCTGCTACGACCAGCAGGCGGTGATGCGCCGCTACGATGTCATCGCCGAGATCTGCGACAGCATGCTCGAACTCGGCTGGAAGCCGTACCAGAACGACCACGAGGACGCGAACGGCCAGTTCGAGATGAACTGGGAATACGACGATGCGCTGCGCACCGCCGACAAGCATTCGTTCTTCAAGTTCATGGTGAAGTCGATCGCGGAAAAGCACGGGCTGCGCGCGACATTCATGCCCAAGCCCTTCAAGGGCCTGACCGGGAACGGCTGCCACGCGCATATCTCGGTCTGGGACCTCGACGGAGAGGTCAACGCCTTCGCCGACAAGTCGATGCCCTTCGGGCTCTCGGCACAGGGCAAGCACTTCCTCGGCGGCATCATGAAACACGCCTCGGCGCTTGCGGCCGTCACCAATCCGACGGTCAATTCCTACAAACGCATCAATGCGCCGCGGACCACCTCGGGCGCCACCTGGGCGCCGAACGCGGTGACCTGGACCGGCAACAACCGCACCCACATGGTGCGCGTGCCCGGCCCCGGCCGCTTCGAGTTGCGCCTGCCGGACGGCGCCGTCAACCCGTACCTGCTACAGGCGATCATCATTGCCGCCGGCCTGTCCGGCATTCGCTCGAAAGCCGATCCGGGGCAGCATCACGACATCGACATGTACGCCGCGGGGCATACCGTCACCGATGCGCCGCGGCTGCCGCTCAACCTGCTCGACGCGCTGCGCGAATACGAGAAGGACGAGGTCCTGCAGAAGGCGCTGGGCAATGCGTTCTCGTCCGCCTACCTCAAGCTCAAGCACAACGAGTGGAACATGTACTGCTCGCAGTTCACGAGCTGGGAACACGCGACCACCCTCGATATCTGAGAGTCCTCGCTGCGTCACGGATCGCCTTCCCCACGCCTGAACGGGATGACTTTCCCCGATTGTCATCCCACCCCGTACGCTTGAGCGCACGGAACCCCTTTCGGAGGCCGCTTCCCCCGATCCGGCGGCAGGCGCGAAAAGCTCTTCCCGCCGCCTTGAGAGAGAGCCATGACAACATTCATTCTCACCGTCACCTGCAAGTCCACACGCGGAATCGTGGCGGCAATATCGACCTATCTTGCCGGCAAGGGCTGCAACATCATCGACTCGTCGCAGTTCGACGACCTCGATACGGGGCGGTTCTTCATCCGTATCTCCTTCATTTCCGAGGAAGGTGTCGGCCGTCCGGCGCTGATCGAGGACTTCGGTCCGATCGCCGAAACATTCGGCATGACATGGAACATCCACAACGCCAGGGACCGCATGAAAGTCATGCTGATGGTCTCGCGCTTCGGCCATTGCCTGAACGACCTGCTCTACCGTTGGAAGATCGGCGCGCTGCCGATCGATATCGTCGGCGTCGTGTCCAATCACTTCGATTACCAGAAGCTGGTCGTGAATCACGATATTCCCTTCCACTACATCAAGGTGACGAAGGAGAACAAGCCGCAAGCCGAGGCGCAACTGCTCGACGTCATCCGGCAGACGGAAACGGAACTCGTCGTGCTCGCCCGCTATATGCAGGTGCTGTCGGACAGACTCTGCGAGGAGATGTCGGGCCGCATCATCAACATCCATCACTCCTTCCTGCCGAGCTTCAAGGGCGCCAATCCCTACAAGCAGGCCTACCAGCGCGGCGTGAAGCTGATCGGCGCGACAGCCCACTACGTGACCGCGGACCTCGACGAGGGGCCGATCATCGAACAGGGCACGGCCCGCATCACCCATGCGCAGAGCCCCGATGACTATGTCTCCATCGGTCGCGATGTCGAAAGCCAGGTACTGGCGCGCGCCATTCATGCGCACATCCACCATCGGACGTTCATCAACGGCAACCGCACCGTCGTGTTCCCGGCGAGCCCCGGCAGCTATGCATCCGAGCGGATGGGCTAAACCATGGCTGACATCATCGATGGCAAGCAGGTCGCCGCATCCGTGACCGCGGCGGTGAAAACGGCAGCCCTCGCGCTGCAACAGCAACGCGGAGTGACGACAGGCCTCGCGGTCGTCATCGTCGGCGACGATCCGGCAAGCCACACCTACGTGGCCGCGAAAAGCCGCATGGCGAAGGAATGCGGCTTCAACTCCGTCCAACACACGCTGCCCGCGCAGACAACGCAAGAAGAACTCGCCGCTCTCGTCCGGATGCTCAATGACGACGACGCCATCCATGGCATACTCGTCCAGCTGCCGCTGCCGGGGCATCTCGACCCGGAGCCGCTCATCCAGGCGATCCGGCCGGAAAAGGACGTCGACGGCCTCCACGTCATCAATGCCGGCAAGCTGGCGACGGGCGATCTTGCCACCGGCCTCGTCTCCTGCACGCCAGCGGGCGCCATGGTCTTCGTCCGCCAGGTACACGGGGCGGACCTGTCGGGCCTCAACGCCGTCGTGATCGGACGCTCGAACCTGTTCGGGAAGCCCATGGCGCAGTTGCTGCTGCACGCCAACGCCACGGTGACGATTACGCACTCACGCACCCGTGACCTCCCGTCCTTCTGCCGCAACGCGGACATCCTCGTTGCGGCCGTGGGCCGTCCCGAGATGGTAAAGGCCGATTGGGTGAAGCCCGGAGCGACCGTGATCGATGTCGGTATCAACCGCATTCCCGCACCCGAACGGGGCGAGGGCAAGACCCGCCTCGTCGGCGACGTCGCCTTCGCGGAATGCGCCGACCTCGCCGCCGCCATCACGCCGGTGCCCGGCGGCGTGGGTCCCATGACCATCGCCATGCTGATGGCGAATACGGTGATCGCCGCCCACCGCGCCAGCGGGCTGACGCCGCCGACCTTCTGACGATGCTGCGTCGCGGGGAAATTCCGCTTGCGCCGCAGCAAATCGCGCATATAGTTAAGAAATAAATATTCTCAATAATAAACCAGAGAGACGGACATCATGACTGCAACATGGCGCTTTTCCGCCCTTGCGGACCGGCACCGGGCCCTGGGTTCCAGGCTTGAGGACTGGAACGGCATGGGTACCGCCTGGACATACGACAAGGACATCTACGAGGAACATGCCGCCGTCCGCACGCGGGCCGGCCTCATGGACGTGTCGGGTCTCAGGAAGGTTCACCTCGTCGGCCCGCACGCCATCGCCGTGCTGGATGCGATAACGACGCGGGACCTGAACAAGGTATATCCGGGAAAATCCGTCTACGCCTGCATGCTCAACGATCGCGGGCATTTCACGGAGGACTGCGTCGTGTATCGCACGGGGCCGAACGCCTGGATGCTGGTGCACGGATCGGGCTCCGGCCATGAGGAGGTCGTCAAGCAGGCCGCAGGGCGAAACTGCGCCGTTCTTTTCGACGACGATCTGCACAATCTCTCGCTTCAGGGCCCCCTCGCCGTCGAGTACCTGCAAAGGCACGTGCCGGGCATCCGTGACCTGCGATACTTCCATCACATCCAGACCACGCTGTTCGGCCTGCCCGTGATGATCTCGCGTACCGGCTACACCGGCGAGCGCGGCTACGAGATCTTCGTGCGCGGGCAGGACGCGCCCGCCGTATGGGATCACATCGTCGGGGAAGGCGCGGAACTCGGCATCATCCCCGTCTCGTTCAGCGTCCTCGACATGCTGCGGGTCGAGAGCTACCTGCTGTTCTATCCTTACGACAATTCGCAGATGTATCCCTTCGCGGACGAACCTCCCGGCGACAGCCTGTGGGAGCTTGGCCTTGCCTTCACGGTGAGCCCTGGCAAGACCGGTTTCCGCGGTGCGGAGGAGCATTGGCGCCTCAGGGGCAAGGAGCGCTTCAGGATATTCGGGCTGCTGATCGACGCCGACGGTCCCGCCGGCGCCGGGGACGAGGTCTGGGCCGACGACCGGAAGGTCGGCGTGATTACCTGCCCCTGCTATTCGAAGCTCACGGGCCGTTCGATGGCCATCGCCCGTCTCGACGTGGACAAGGCCGTGCAGGGCGCGCCGCTGGAAGTCCGCGGCAAGTCGCTCGCCGCCAAGGCTATCGCCCACACGATCACCTTCGACGATCCCGACAAGAAAAAGCGAACGGCCGTCGGCTGAGGGGGCTTGCCATGCTGGTGGAAGGCATCACGAGCCGCCCGGTCCATGGCGGGATACAAGTGGACCTGTTCGCGCGCCGGCACTTTTTCGCCCTGGAGGGAGAAGGCGCGCTCGCGCTTCTGGCGCAGGCTCCGGCGCTCGACGAGGCGTTCTTCGACCGCTGCGAGGTGTTGTATGCGGCTGCGGACGCCGCCGGCCGGGGCTACGACGAAGCGCTGGCAAGACTGAAGCCGGATCTGTTCCGGCAAACGCCGACTGTCGAGACGCTGCTTTTCCGGCTGCGAGGGTGCCTTTCCAGGGCGACGATGGGCACGCGGCTCTACGTGGCGGGTGGCGAGGGTTTCATCGGTCGGTGCATGAACGTCGCCGCCGGCTTCGGCATGGATGCCGGCACAGTTCTCACGGAGCATCGCGGATCGGCCGCCCGGCGCGTCCAGTGCGTGCATTGCAAGGGCATCACCGAGGACGTGAGCGAAAGCCCCTTCGCATGCAGCCACTGCGGGCTGAACCTTCTCGTCAGGGATCATTACTCGAAGCGCCTCGGGGCGTTTCAGGGAGTCTGCATCGACGCGGAGGAGCCCGTGTCGGCCAGCCGGACGCCTGAGGAGGTGTTCCAATGAGCGCTACATCCACGATACCTGTGCGCGTCAGCGAGATAGAACCCGTCGCCGAGAGTATCAAGCGGGTCCGGCTGGAACGTCCCGACGGCCGGCCGCTACCGCCGTTTTCGCCGGGCGCGCATGTCGTCGTTTCCATGAACGATGGCGGACGCATTCGCCGCAATCCCTATTCGCTGATGTCGGAGCCCGACGACAGGGGATACTACGCCATCTCCGTGCTGCGCGCCGAGAAATCGCGCGGCGGCTCCGCCTTCATACACGACGTGTTGAAGGCGGGAGACGAACTCACCATAAGCCATCCCGTCAACCTCTTCCCGGCGGACAAGCGCGGACGCAAGCATATCCTCATCGCGGGCGGCATCGGGATCACACCGTTCATCGCGATGATGGCCGGGTTCGCCCGCGACAACGTGCCCTTCGAACTCCACTACGCCATGCGCTCCCGTGCTCACGGCGCCTATTGGCGGGATCTCGTCGCAAGCTACGGCGCACATCGTATCAAGCCATATTTCAGCGCCGAATATCAGGTTCTGCCCGTCGCGACGCTGCTCGAAAATCAGCCGCTCGGCACGCATGTCTATGTTTGCGGCCCGGACAGGCTGACCGACTGCGTGCTCGACGCCGCACGGAACACCGGCTGGCCGGCGGCCAACGTGCATACGGAACGCTTCCTCGCGCCGGCGGGCGGCAAGCCCTTCGATGTCGAACTCATCCGCTCGGGCATCACCGTGCATGTGGGCGAGCATGAGAGCATTCTGGAGGCTGTCGAAGCCGCCGGCATCGATGCCCCCTGCTTGTGCCGGGGAGGCGCATGCGGCCAATGCGAGACGTCCGTCATCGCCTGCGACGGCCAACTTCTTCACCATGACGTCTACCTGTCCGACGACGAGAAAGCGGGAGGACGCAAGATCATGATCTGCGTCTCGCGCTTCGAAGGCACGAGACTGTCCCTTGATCTTTGATAACGACAGAGGGAGCCAAGCCATGGCCATCATGTTCAGGCAGGAAACCTTCCGTGACGATTTCACCTACCGGAACAGTCCCGCCAATATCCACCGTTTCCCGTTTCCGTTCGACCGGGACGAATATGCGTACTCGGTGAACATCGAGCCTCACGTACCGGGACGGAAGGGCACCATCTACGAAAGCCTGATCGACGTGGACGAGCACTACGTCGCGGAAATGGCCGACCGGGCACTCGTGCTCAAGGAAGATCCGCTGCGCTACCAGGCCCTGCCGCATATGATGCAGGCGCAGTGGGACGTTCTCGAACTCCTCATGGAGCAGCAGGCTGCCGGATATCCCGAACACTTCTCGCTGACGAGGAACGGTGACCGGTGGCGATGGATCAACCGGCCACTCGGCATCGACGACACTTTCACATTCGGCGCCCGCGAGACACTCCCGTATGAGCCGCTGGAGTATATCGGCCGGCAGACGCAAGGCGACCTGTGCATCGTCGACCAGCGGGACAACAATCTCTGGATGGACGCCGGGCTCGTCACCACACAGGCGGACTGGTCGCTGGATTTCGACGTCGGCATGAATTTCATGGAATGGCACGGCCCCGTTCCCCTCGCTCACGGGATGGGCATTTTCGACCGGGCGCTGAAGTTTCTCCTGAACCTCCAGCTCGGCCAGCCCGTGCGCCGGTTCAACTGGACAATGACCGTCAATCCGCGCCTGGATACCAGCCCCGAAAACTATCACAAGTGGGGGCGCGACCGGACGACTGTGACGCCCGTCAATGTCGGCCGGAAGGTGCACCTGCGCGTCGAGCTGCAAACTCTATGGCGGCTGCCGCGCTCGAACGCGATGCTGTTCGTGATCCGCTGCTACCTGATGAGCATGGAGGAACTCGTAACCGTTCCAAAATGGGCACGGCGTTTTCACAGGGTGCTCAAGACGCTGCCGCAGGAACTGGTCGACTACAAGGGCATGACGCGCTACCGCGACACCACCGTCGAATGGCTTTCCCGCCATGACGACGGCGCTCCGACCTCACCGGGAATCTGGCCGGACTGAGACGGCGCCACAGGCAGGACCGGCGCCATAACGGGCTCGACAAATAATAATACAATAAAAAGCCGGAAAGGCAGAACGCCTGGCGGCACTGGGAGGATGCGTGCGGAGGAATACATGACACGTTCAAGATAAACAGGGGAACATACGAATGGTTGATGCTGAAAGCGCCGGTGCCTGCTCCGGCAACGACATTGAACGCGAGCCTGCAATGAAGAAACGGGTCACGGTGGATGATTGCCGTGCCGTCCCGCATCCGTCACGGCAGAGGCCGTCGATGATCTCGCGGGCGCTCATCGCTGCCGCCTTCCTCGGCGTTTCCTCCACCGCCCACGCCGCAACCGGCGAGATCGATACCGGAACGACAGCCTGGCTGCTGACGGCGACGCTGTTCGTGTTGATGATGTGCCTGCCCGGGCTCGCCCTGTTCTACGGCGGCGTCGTGCGCGCCAAGAACGTGCTCTCGATCTTCGTGCAGATGTATGTTTCGGCGGGCGTCATCGGCGTTCTCTGGGTGATCTACGGCTACAGCCTGGTCGTGGACACGACAGGCATGGTCGAGGGCGAGTATTCGTTCAACAGCTTCGTCGGCGGGCTGAACAAGGCGTTGCTCGCCGGTGTCGACCCGCAGGCGGCCGCCTCCGGCGTTCCCGAAGGCGTGCTGATCGTCTTCCTGATGGCCTTCGCCATCATCACCCCGGCGATCGTCGCCGGCGCGTTCGCGGAACGCATGAAGTTTTCCGCCTCCGTCCTCTTTCTGGCCCTGTGGTTCACCTTCTGCTACGCGCCGGTCGCGCACATGGTCTGGGGCGGGCCGGGCGCGCTGATGGTGAATTGGGGAGCGCTCGACTTCGCGGGCGGGACCGCCGTCCATATCAACTCGGGCGTCGCGGGGCTCGCGGCCTGCCTCGTGCTCGGCAAGCGCACGAACTATCCGAGGATCCCGATGCCCCCTCATAATCTCGTGCTTACGCTGACGGGCGCCAGCATGCTCTGGGTGGGCTGGTTCGGCTTCAACATCGGTTCGGGGCTTGCCGTCAACGGCCAGGTCGGTCTCGTCATGCTGAACACACAGCTGGGGGCCTGTGCCGGCATCCTCGGCTGGGCGCTGATGGAGACGCTTACAAGAGGCAAGCCAAGCGCACTCGGGGTTGCCTCCGGCGCGCTGGCGGGCCTCGTCGGCATCACGCCCGCCTGCGCCTTCGTCGGCGCCGGTGGCGCCATCGTCATCGGGCTTCTCACCAGCGTTGCCTGCTTCTATGCCATCACCGATCTCAAGCACCGTTTCGGCTATGACGACACCCTTGACGTGTTCGGACTGCACGGTGTCGGCGGCATTGTCGGCGCGATCCTGACCGGCTTGTTCGCGGCGCCGTCGCTGGGCGGCACCGTCGAGGGTCTCGACATCGGGCGGCAGTTGCTGGTGCAGACCGCAAGCGTCGTATTCACCATCGTCTACTGCCTGGCCTTGAGCTGGGCCATCCTAAAATTGATCGATTGGGCAATCGGTCTCCGCGTCGTGCAGGAAGACGAGGAAGAGGGACTCGACATCACGAGCCATCATGAAAGCGCTTATAACGCATAGAGTTTTTCTCATTTTGTTTGAAGCAAAAAGCTGAAAAACTCTTGATCCCGCGCGACGTTTGAGCGTTGAAAAGGCGAATCTTTTTCTGCCACAGGCAAATGCTGGAGTGTTTCTGTCTTCGACAAAAGCACTCCAGCCAGATCGCCACTGCCTAAGCTAAGCGCCGTATCTCACAACTATTGGGGAACGCAACATGAAACTGATCACCGCCATCATACGACCATTCAAGATCGACGCTGTGCGAGAAGCTTTGACGGAGGCCGGCGTGACCGGCATCACCGTGACGGAGGTCAAGGGTTTCGGTCGCCAGAAAGGGCACACGGAAGTGTATCGGGGCGCCGAATATGTCGTGAACTTCCTGCCCAAGATCCGTCTGGAAACCGTGGTCGCCGACGAACTCGTGGATCAGGTGCTGGCGGCGATCCGGCACTCCGCCGGCACGGGCAAGGTCGGCGACGGCAAGCTCTTCGTCTGCGCCGTCGAGCAAGCCGTCCGCATACGTACGGGCGAAACCGGCGTCGACGCGCTCTGAACCAAGCGGAAGTCCATATCCCGCGGCATCCATCTCTGCCTCAACGTGGTCGGGCGTCCGGGAGAAGCCGTGCTGATCCGGGCGATCGAACCGCAGGTCGGGATCAAGATCATGCAGGCGCTCCGGGGCAGGACGCCGTTCTGTGCCGGACGGACCGCGCAGGTGCTCTCCGAACCCTGCCTCGCCGACCGCAGACGAGGCAGGGACAAGGGTGCCGCCGATGCCCAGCGGATCGGGGCACCCGGAGGATCAATCGAGCGGACCGCCGATCAGATCGATGTGATTGGCGGCGCACAGCGTAGCAAATGCGACGATCTGTTCGTCGGACAGCGCCGTGACCGGCGGCAGTCCCGCAGTCGTCGCGGGACGGCTCGCCCGCGCCACGAGCGTCTCGAAATCGTGCCCCCGGCAGATCGTCAGGCAGCGCGCGCCCGACAGGCTCTCGACGCGGAAGCTGTGGGGCACGCCCTTGGGGGCGATCGCGATGTCGCCGGCGCGCAGGATACTATCCTCCCCCGCGATCCGGACGCGCATGGTGCCTTCCAGGACATGGAAGATCTCGTCCTCGTTGTGGTGGATGTGGAGCGGCGGGCTTTCGCCATAAGGCATGAAGTGATCGATGATGCTGATGCCGTCGTCGCCATCGGCCGCCGACAGGCGGATGGTGATGCGGGTGTTGAGGAACCAGGCGGAGTAGTCCGCACCGGTCGTGTTGTCCAAGCGCGTGTTGTTCCTGATGAGTTGCATGGTGGCTGTCCCTGTCGTGAGCCGGCGCCGGGCCGGGAGGTGGAGCCCGACCGACATCCGGCGCGGCCGTGGCATGGGCTCCTTCTCGCCGATGGCCGTCAGCGCGGCGCGAGACCGGCGTCACTGTGGCGTCTCACGACCGTTAAAAATGCAGCGATGCGCAATTTCACGCCGGCTGATCATCCGGCGGGGGCAGCCCGATCAGGGCAAGTGCACGGGTGGCCCGGGCGCGCCCGCCGGCGGGCAGCGCCCTTGCGATCATCGGCCAGATGGTCGCCGGCTGGAGGCCGGGCGTCGCCCCGCCGGAGCCGGAGAGCAAGTCTCGCGCCTCGTCGCAGCGGCCCGTCTCCGCCAGCACGAGCGCCAGAACCATCAACGCCCACGCTTCGCCCCGCTTGACCGCCAGCGCCTCGCGCGCGCCGCGCTCGGCCTCCTCCAGGCGATTCATGAAGTAGCAGCTGGCCGCTCTCGCGGTCAGGAACATCGGCAGCAAGGGATCGCGGGGGGATAGCCTCAGCGCCATGTCCACGGCCTCCAGCGCCAGGGCCGGCTCGCCGGCGGCATGATGGGAGAGCGCGAGACAATAATGCACGTGGGCGTAGGACGGATGGCGGTCGCGCGCGCGGCTCAGCAGGTCGAACCCGCCGCCGATATCCCCGGCAAGAACGCGAAGCCGCCCGAGCATCACCAGGACGAAAGGCGACGACGGATCAAGCTCGAACGCCCGGCTGGCGTGGGCGATACCACGGGTCACGCCGGCCTGGGTATCCAGCTCCATCAGCAGCGCGATGCGCAGAACAGCCGCATAGGCGAGCCCCGCATGGGGCAAGGCAAATTCCGGTGCCAGCGCGCTGGCACGGGAAAAGCAGGCCTCCGCACGGGCGATATCGCCTGCTTCGAAGTGATAGGCATGCCACATCCCGCGATGGAACAGTTCCCAGGCGCCGAGATCGGCCGGCGGCCCGCTCGCCGCGCGCTCCCGTTCGGCCAGCCGGATTTCCGCGTCGAGGCCGGTCGTGAGTTCCGCCACGATCCGATCCCGCAGGACGAAGAAATCGTCCATCACCCCTTCGTGGCGCACCGCCCACAGGTGGCGGCCGGACACCTCGTCCACCAGCCCGGCGGAAAGACTGACCTTGCCGGCACCAACCCTCAGGGTGCCGGTCACGACGTAGCGCACCCCGAGATCGCGTGCCGCCTCGGCGGGTAGCGTGAACCGCAGGCTCGACGGGCGCGCGATCACCAGAAAGTCGCGGTGGCGGGTCAGTTCCGTGGTGATGTCGTCGGCGATGCCTTCAGCGAGAAAGCGCTGATCCGGATCGCCCTCGTCATGGACGAAAGGCAGGACGGCGACGGACAGCCGAAACTCCCATGCTGGCCTTGCCGCTCCCGAAGGCCGCGCCGCCGGCACCGGCGCGGCGCTCCCGCCGCGCGGGGCAGACGATGACGGGATGCTTCCGTCACCCGACAGCTCCCTCGCCAGCGCCAGCGTCCCCTCCGAGGGCGTGACGCCCAGCTCCACCTTCAGGATCTCGCAACATGCGCGAAACTGGGTGAGCGCCGCCGCGCGATCGCCGGCGGCGGCATGGAGCCGCATGAGGAGCCGGTGACTGCGCTCGCGGCAGGGGTCGAGGGTGAGCAGCAGCGATGCGGCCGCCAGCGCCTCAGCCTTTTCTCCTCGCTCCGACGCGGCCTGGCTGGCGAGCGCAAGCGCACGCTGCGCCAGCGTGCGGTGGCGCGCCCGTTCAAAAACCAGCCAGTCGTGTATCTCCGACCCCGGTGCTTCTATCCCGTCGAGGAAGGGCGACGACAGGGCCATAGCCGTGTCGACATCCACCGGCGCAAGCGCCGCCTCGGCGAGCTGGGCGATATCGGTGGGCAGGTGCGCAAGCGCCACGACGTCGCCATCCGTCGAGACACCGATACCGATCGCCCGCAGCCGGGACAAGGCGTTGCGCAGGCTGCCGCGCGCCTGTTCCTCGCCCCGGTCCGGCCAGAGCTGCTCGGCTATCTGCCCGCGCCGGCGACCGCGCGTCGTCGATGTCGCCAGATAGCCCGCGAGTAGCGCAAGCTTTTCGGTCAGCGGCACGCTCTCATCCGCGGCCGTGCGAATGCGCGCGTTTCCCAAAAGCAGCAACACCGGCATCGTCGATCCGCTGTCGTCACGGGCGTTTTGCATGGTTCCCACCCCGGGTTTCCTCCCCGCTCACCATACCGACGAGCGGCCCTCCGCGAGAACCCGGTCGTGCGGTGGAAGGTCACGGTTGAGTCTCACTGCGAACACCGCGACTGCAGACCCGGATGCGGGCGGAAGAGCGGGCGATCATGCGAAAGCGGATGTCAGCATTTCCATAGGCTGCCAGCCGTGTGTCGGCTTGCGGTGTTCGATACCGAACGCAAACCAGCAGCCGCCACCTCCCGGCCCCTGATCGAAACGACGATCTATTCTGTTACCCGACAAGGCACAGAACAGAAGCGTGCCGACGCCGCCATGCCCGACGAACAGCACATCGCCGTCCGTGCCGCCCCTCAGGCAGGTATCGACCTCATCAACAATCCGCTTTTGCGCGTCTTCGGCGGTTTCCCATCCGCGAACACTTCGGGACGGGTTCGCAAAGAACTCGTCTGCCACTTTCTCGAACTCGTGAGGCGGCAGGAAGCCGGTTGCGCTACGATCGTTCTCGTGCATCCGGGGGCGCACCTCCACCTCGACTCCCAAAGCCCGAGCCAGGGGGCAGGCTGTTTCCAGCGCCTTGGTTTCATCGCTGCTGATCACGCGCCTCGTTTCCGAAAGCAAGCCCGGGCGCGATGCCAAGGCCGAGACACGGGCACGTCCAACGTCGCTCAGGGACCAGCTGGGAACCTCCCTGGCGGGATCGATCAAGACCTGCGGATGGGTAAGGTACCGGGCAATTCGAGACATGGCTGACCACCGACGAACGATACCGGCTGCCGAGACATTCCAAGGCAGTCGGCCGAGGGCCGCTTTATCCTGAAACACCCCCCTTCGCAACGCTATTCCATACCTCGCCCATAGAGGCCGCTGCGGGAAGCTGAGCAACGGGAATGCTTGGATTTCCTGCTCAACGACAGCGCCATGCCGCAGGCGACGTGATGCGCATGGGGAGACGACCGCGCCGAAACCATGGTCCGGCATTCAAGGCAAAAGCCGCCGGCGAGGACCCGTCCCGGATGGGCTCAATCCGTCAGCGGCACGCGGCGCACACAGCGAAAGCCGACATGGCTCGTGGACGTGTCAACGGGTTCGGCATGGCGGGCGGCAGGCCGGTAACGGCGGCAATAATTGGGCGCACATAGATGCGAGCCGCCCTTCAGCACCTTGCGAGGAATGAGGATTTGCGGCTGGGCGGGATCGTAGCTCGCTTCTTCCGGCCCGCCGCGCGGATTGACCGGTACGCAGCAGGCCTTCGGCGCGTCCTCCGGATGGTGCGTCGACCAGAAATCCGCCGTCCATTCCCAGACATTGCCGATCATATCGTGGAGCCCGTAACCGTTTGGCGGAAACGTCTTCACCGGCGAGGTGCGTTCGTAGCCGTCGAGCGCGAGGTTCTCGAACGGGAACTGTCCCTGCCATGTATTGGCCATCTGCCGGCCGCCGGGACAGAGTTCAGCGCCCCATGCGAACTCGGCGTCATCGAGCCCGCCGCGCGCGGCGTATTCCCATTCGGCCTCGGTCGCGAGTTCCTTACCCGCCCACGCGGCATAGGCGACAGCGTCATGATAGGCGACGTGCACAACCGGATGATCGTCCAACCCCTTGATGGAACTGCCCGGCCCATACGGCCGGCGCCAGTTGGCGCGGAAACGGAACTGCCACCATTGGCTCCAGTCGCGCAGGTCGACCGGATGATCGGGCGGGCTGAACACCAGCGAGCCCGCCTTCAGCATTTCGGGCAGCGCGCCGGGATAATCTTTTGGGTCCGGAGCTTTCTCGGCGAAGGTGACATGGCCTGTCGCCTCGACGAAAGCGCGGAACTGGCGATTGGTGACCGGCGTCACGTCGATGAAAAATCCCTCGACGGTGACCCGGTGCGTGGGCTTCTCCTCCGCGTAATGATCGTCAGACCCCATGCGGAAGGTGCCGCCAGCGATCCAGGCCATCTCGCCGAGCAGAGCCGGATCGGCTGGCGCGTTGCGATTGCGCGGCTTCGCGAGAGGCTTTCTCATGCGCGACGGCTCCTCGTCCCTTATCGCCCGGTCGCCAGCGGCAGCGCCACCGTGACGATGCCGGCGGTGCCCTCCATGCGGTTCCTGGTGTTGAACTCGCGGAACACCTTGAGGCGCGTTGAGACCGGAACTTCGCCAACCGTGAAGTTGTAGCCGACCGAGCCGCCCACCGCCGTCACCCGCCCCTTGTAGGAACCAAGCCGCGCGCCGCGCCCACCATCACCCGTCAACTGCTCGTAGTGATAGCCGACGACGCCGATGGAAAAATCCTTGCTCAGAAACTGGGTGACGGCCCACTCGATATGGAATTCGGTGCCGGTGCGATAGTCGGTCTTGGGGTTTTCGCCATTGAAAGTGAACCCCGCCGCGACCGAAAGATCGAGCCCCTTTTCGGGATCGAGCCACGTCACCGCAGCCGAAATGTCGCCAGCCCAGCGATGAAAGGCGAGGTTGGCCAGTTGCCCGTCGCGGTAATCGCCCACGGGCACGTTCAGCATGCCGGCGATGTTCCAGTGGAACTTGCCGGCATGCCAGCCGAGCGAGGCCGTCGCCACCGGGTCGCCGAACACAGTCGCCTTATCCCGCAGCGAGCGATAGGCGTCGATGCCCAGACGGGGCGCATCGACATCAAGCCCGGCCGTCACGCCGGTCCGCCCGAAAGGCAGGATGGCGCCGATCGCGACGTTTCCGCCAAGCACTTCATGGGGCAGGACCCAGGTACCGCTCAGCAGGTTGGTGCGGGCCTGGGCCTTGACGTCGGACACCACGCGCCCGCCAGCGGGAAACGATTTGCCGGCACTCAGGTCGCCGTCATAGAAATAGAAATCGTTCTGGACGTAGAAGCCCGGAGGAGGCAGGAAACCCGCCATCGGCCCCCGGCTGCCGAGCAGATACATGCCCACCCCGTTTTCCGCCGCGCGAACGGGGGCCGGGCCGCAAACGGCGAACAGGGCGGCCGCACCGATGCACGGCACGGCAATACGCGACAGCCTCACCTTGATTCTGCGATATCGGTCGTGCGGCACGTCATCCTCGCCCATGCGTATATCTCGCGGTTGTTACGGGATCGTAGCAGATTGATGCCTGAAATCAGGCCGATTACTCGAATGAAAAGACAGTCTTCCAGTCGTTCTTCATGTCCACGACCTGCCAGTCGCGCTTCCCCGCCTCGTCCAGCGCCTTGTCGAGCCTGCCGACGTGCGATGCACGATCGTAGGCCCACTCCCTTTCCGCATCGGTATGATGGACGATCAGGGCAAGGCGTTCCCCCTCCCCCAGCGTCGCCCATTGCAGCATCTGCAGGTCGCCGTCGGAGTTGCCAGCTGCGAAGATCGGCCGACGGCCGATGAAGCGGTTGATGCCGACAGGCTTGCCGGGACCGTCGTCCACGAACTCGACCTCCGGCAGCTTCTCGATCACGGGCTTGTCGCCGTCTATCCTGAATGCCGTCTTGCCGCTCGACCCGATGATCTGCTCCGGTGGAATACCGTAGACGTCCAGCATCCACGGGCGCATGAAGTCGATGCCGCCGCCGGATACGACATAGGTCTTGAAGCCGTTGGCGCGCAGATAGGCCAGCAGTTCGAGCATCGGCTGGAACACGAGATCGGTATATGGGCGGTCGAAGCGCGGATGCCGCGCGCTGGCCAGCCACGCGCGCACCTGCGCATCGAACGCCTCGACAGTCAGGCCGGCGTGGGTGAGCGCCAGGATCTGCGCCAGCCCTTTTTCGCCGAGCACGGCGAGGTTTTCCGGATCGCCGGAAAGCACGCTTTTGTAAGGTTCTTTTTCCGCCAGTGCCGGATCGGCCTTTGCCTGCTCCCGTATGCGGTCGAGCGCGAATGCGAGCTGGAAGTAGAACGGCTGCTCGGACCACAGGGTGCCGTCGTTGTCGAACGTCGCAATCCGATCATCAGGAGCGACGAAGTGCGGGCTTCCCTCCTCCGTGACACGTTCGACGAAAGATACGATGGCGCTTTTGACCGCACCGGCATTCCACGATGGAAGCGGATCGGTCCCGGCCGCAGCGAGTTGCGGGGCGGTGGCGATGCCGAGCAAGAGCGTCGTCATGGCAAGACCGGACAACAACAGGCGGCGGGAAGGAAAAGCAAACCGGTCCGGCATGACGCCTCCCTCATAAAAGCTGCAGACACGAACAGGGCATATGACACGGCGGGGGCGCAGAAGCGCCGCCCGCCGCGACGGAGACGATCAGTTGGCCGTCTCGATCTGACGGTTCATCTGCTCGACGATCTGGTCGACATTGAACGAGGCCGCCCGCTGGCTCGGCGGGAAATCCTTGAACGTCGCGAAATACTGCTGCGCGGCGATCTGGGCGATGTTCAGGACATAGACCTGCGACAGCACCCAATCCCAATAGGTGTTGGAGGTGATATCCGCCCGCTCGAAGGGGTCGGCGCGAAGATCGAACAGCTTGGGAATACGCAGGTGCGTGAAAGGTTCGCTCCACACTTGCAGCGTTCCGGTGGCGCGCTGTTCGGCGAGCACGATCTTCCAGTTCTCGTAGCGCATGCCGACGAACTCGCCGTCGTCGTTGAAGTACAGGAACTCCTTGCGGGCGCCGCGTTCCTGCTCGCCGGTGAGGTAGGGAAGCTGGTTGTAGCCGTCCAGATGCACCTTGTAGGTCCGGCCATCCACATCCCAGCCCTTGCTCAGGCGGTCCTTCACCTCGGCGTCTCCGGCGGCAGCCAACAGCGTCGGGAACCAGTCGAGACCGGAGAATATCTCGTTCGATACTGATCCCGGCTCGATCTTGCCGGGCCAGCGGACGATGGCGGGCACGCGGAAGGCGCCTTCCCAGTTGGTGTTCTTCTCGCTGCGGAAGGGCGTGGTCGCGGCATCCGGCCACGAATTCAGGTGCGGGCCGTTGTCCGTCGTATAGATGACGATGGTGTTGTCGGCGACACCGAGATCGTCGAGCTTCTTCAGCAGTTGGCCGACGTGCCCATCGTGCTCGACCATGCCGTCGGCGTACTCCGTGCGCGCGGTCAGGCCGGGCTCGCTGCGCCGGTCATCGCGCACATGGGTGCGGAAGTGCATGCGCGTCGTATTCATCCAGGTGAAGAACGGCTTGCCGGCGGCGACCTGCCGCTCGATGAAGTCGGCGGCGGCGCTCGTGGTCTCGTCGTCGATGGTCTCCATGCGCTTCTTCGTCAGCGGGCCGGTATCCTCGATCTTGCCGCCGGCCGTCGCCCGGATGACGCCGCGCGGCCTGAACAGGTCGCGGAAGCGTTCATCGCGCGGATAGGTGCGCTGCTCGGGCTCCTCCTCCGCGTTCAGGTGGTAAAGATTGCCGTAAAACTCGTCGAAGCCGTGGTTCGTCGGCAGGAATTCGTCTTTGTCGCCGAGGTGGTTCTTGCCGAACTGGCCGGTGGCGTAGCCCAGCGGCTTCAACGCCTGGGCGATGGTGATATCCTTCGCCTGCAAGCCCACCGGGGCCCCGGGCACGCCGACCTTGGACAGTCCCGTGCGCAGCGTCGTCTGGCCGGTGATGAAGGTGGAGCGCCCCGCCGTGCAGCTCTGCTCGGCATAGTAATCCGTGAACTTCAGCCCTTCGGCGGCCAGCCGGTCGATGTTGGGTGTGCGATAGCCCACGAGGCCGAAAGTGTAGGTGCTGAGGTTTGATTGACCAATATCGTCGCCAAAAATGACGAGGATGTTCGGCCGAGGCGCCTGTTGCGGCTGCTGCGCTTGCGCAACGCCCCCGGCGCCGACGCTGATCATGGCTGCCGTCGCCAGCAAGTGGGTCAGCTTCACGGATTTCCTCCTTCGCGTACATATGTCGCAAACGGCGATAAGGCTGGACTATCGCTCCGGGCCCACGAGACTGGCCGGAACCGGATGGCATAATTGCATCTTCGCCCTTTTGACTCTGTCCGGAAACGGACAAACCGGAAAATTATTATGCCTTATTATCGCCATTGTTCGCATGTGGGCGGGAAAAGCAATACTCAGCCGTATCGCCTCGCCGCAATGGCACGACCATGTCCCTCTCACCGTCCGCCTTCTCGGGCGGACCAGCCGGAAAATCGCCTCATGACGCATGTATCAAGAGAACAGGCCGTGAGTATTCTCTCCACACGTGGCTGGCTTTCGATGCAGCCTGAAAAATTCAGGGCCGCGATCCTGAGTCAGGGCGTGCTGCAACATTTCGCGCCGGGCCATGTCATCTACAGGCTCGGGGATGCGCTCGGCGGCATCTACGGTCTGGTTTCGGGCACGGTGACCGTCAACATCGCCCCCTCCGATCACACACCGCAGCTGATCCATCTGGGTGCCATCGGCGCGTGGACCGGAGAGGGCTGCTTCCTCACCCGTCAGCCGCGACGGCTCGAACTGCGCGCGCTCGTCGAAACATCCATGATGCATGTCCCCCTCGACACCCTCGACCGGATGGCGGCGCAGGACGCCGAAGTCGTCCGGTATGTCGCGCAAAGCGTCATGATGGGCGTGGACGTCCTCGTGCGTGTCATTCATGATTTGCAGATTCCCGAGGCGGCGCGCCGCATCGCGGCGGTGCTGCAGCGCGCGACCTGGATCGGCGAGGTTCCCGTTCCGCTGACGCAGGCGGAAATCGGCGCGATGGCCAACGCCTCGCGAAAACAGGTGAACGCCGCCCTGCAACGTTTCGCCGCCGCGGGCTGGATCAGCAACACGTACCGTTCCATCACCATCATCGACGCGGAACGGTTGCGCCGTTTCGCAGCGCAGGGCGACGGCGGCTGAGAGCGCTGGAATCTATCCTGTTTCAACGTAAACAGGGCATATTCTAATGGACAAACTACCCTGACCGAAAGCCAACGCGAGCGAACCCATGAATGCTCCTGATGAGCCGCTGCCCTTGTCTTCATACTGCTTCGAGCTGGACGAGATGGAGCCCGACGACCGTTATGACGCCCTGTTCGACTTCTATGCGAGCGCCGCCGACGTCTTTGTTGCTCCGGAGAAGCGCCGGTTCTGCTCTCTGCGGGTGGAACACTGGACCCTCGGCAACATGATCGTCATGGACGGCAAATCCAGTGAGGTGAATATCGTCAGGCATCGTGGTCATATTGCAAGGGATGATCTCGACGACTGGATGCTTCGTGTGACGCGAAACGGGCAGATGGCGTCGCGAACGGATGAACAGCACTATGTTGCTTCCGACGGCACCCTCGTTTTCGATACCCTCGCGGAAGCGTTTGTCGACCACTGGTCACCCGCGGGCTGGGTCAGCGTCGTCATCCCCCGCGGCGAAATTCCGGAGCTGTGGCAATACTTCTCGCGTTACGGCAGCGGTCCCGTTCGTGCAGGCGCAGCCGACCTGCTGGCCGACTTCCTGATTTCGCTGGCCAATCGCCTCCCTCATGCCGACGAACGGGATCGCGACCGTTTTGCGCGCGCGCTTCACGGGATGATCGTCGCCTGCCTTCAGGTGGAAGCGGCGCCCGGCGACGTTCTGCGTGAGTTCGATCCAGCGCTCCTGCGCGATCAGGTGCGCCAGATCATTCGCTCGAATCTGTGGTCGGCGCGCCTGACCCCTGAACGGCTGTCTCAACTTTCCGGAGTGTCGCGGTCAGTCCTCTACGGCATCTTCGAGGAAAGCGGCGGCGTCGCGAAATACATTCAGACACTCCGGCTGAACAAAATATATGCCGATCTGACGGACCCGGGTCTCAACCATATCCCGATAGCCGAGCTGGCGGAAAAGCGCGGCTTCCACAATACATCCGCATTCAACCGCGCATTTCGACGGCAGTTCAACTGCTCGCCCGGAGACGTGCGCACGGCGACACGCATGGGCATCCGTATGGTGCAGCCCTCGCACCCGGAAGTCACAGGCTCCGAGAACGACATCTCCGCGCTGCTGGGCCGGGCCAGGGAGCCCCGCGGATAGCAGGCGGCCGGGCCTCATTTCGGCAGATCGCCCTTCTTGTTCCGTATGAGACTTTGCACAGCGTTCGGCAGCTTTGCACCAGCCGCCCGAGCACCTGTTCCGCAGGCGGGAATCGTCCTTAAACCGGCTACGGATGCCGCATTACAGTTGCTTACGCGGCGCAGAACCGGAGATTGAAACATGGGGTGCGATCGGCGTGTGCATTTGACCCCGATCAGGCGTAGCGGTCAGGCGCGACTGGTTCGACGGGGCGGGACAGGGGCTCCCGTCCGTCGAAGATGGGACAAGCCGAAAGGCGTGGCGCGAATTAATGAGACGCTTGGCCGTTTTCTGGCTAAGGTGCAGATAATACGAAAAGATACAACAATATTCGGGGGTAGGAATGGCGTCCAAAACAACAGGGAAAATGTCGTTACCGGCGCTGACAGCCATGGTTGTCGGTTCGATGGTCGGGGCCGGCATCTTCAACCTGCCCGGTCGTTTCGGCGTTGCGACGGGGCCTTTCGGCGCGATCATCGCCTGGATCGTCGCCGGAACGGGCATGTACATGCTGGCTCGTGTTTTCCAGTTTCTCGCTGAAAAGCGGCCGGACATCGACTCGGGTGTCTTCGCCTATGCCAAGTCCGGTTTCGGCGATTATGCGGGCTTTTTGTCGGCCTTCGGTTACTGGCTCGGCAGTTGCTTCGGCAACGTCTTCTACTGGGTCTTGATCGGCTCCACGCTCGGAAACTTCTTTCCCTACATCTTCGGCGACGGCAGCAGCCCGATCGCGATCCTCGTGTCGCTTGCCGGCATATGGACATTCCATTTCATGATCTTGCGGGGCGTCGAACAGGCGGCCTTCGTCAACACCGTCGTGACGATAGCGAAGATCGTGCCGATCATCGTCGCGATCCTCTTGATGATCTTCGCGTTCAACTACGCCCAGTTCTCCGAGAATTTCTTCGGTGGTGTCGGCATGCCCGAGAAGTCGCTGCTGTTGCAGGTGCGCGACACGATGCTGATCACGATCTTCGTCTTCCTCGGCATCGAGGGCGCGAGCGTCTACTCGCGCTTCGCCAAGACCCGCGCCGACGTCGGAACCGCGACGATTCTCGGCTTTGCCGCTGTCCTGGGCCTCATGGTGGCCGTCACGCTGCTGCCCTTTGGCGCAATGCCGCGCGCAACGCTCGCGGGCGTGGCGAATCCGTCGCTCGCCGGTGCTCTTGAGGTCATCGTCGGGCGATGGGGCGCGATCTTCGTCTCGGTCGGCGTGCTGATCTCGGTGCTCGGCGCCTACCTCGCCTGGTCGCTGATCTGCGCCGAAGTCCTGTTCGCCGCCGCGAAGTCCAAGGACATGCCCAGGCTCTTCGCGGCGCAGAACCCCAACCGCGTGCCCGCCAATGCGCTGTGGTTGACGAACATCGTCGTCTCGCTGTTCGTGATCTCGACCTATTGGTCTAGCGATGCGTTCAATTTCATGCTCAACATGACGAGCGTGACGGCGCTGCTGCCCTATCTGCTGGTGGCGGGATACGGCGTGCTGGTCGCCCGGCGCGGAGACGGCTACGAGGCCACGCCGCGAGAGCGCGGACGCGACCAGATATTCGCCTGGATCGCCGTCATCTATACGCTGTTCATGTTCGTGGCCGCTGGCCTGAAATACGTGCTGCTCGTGGCCGTGCTCTTCGTGCCCAGCACCATCCTCTATGTCTGGGCGCGGCGCGAGCAGAACGTGTCGCTGTTCACCCCTGTGGAACTCGTCATCTTCGGCGTCACGGTCACCGCGGGCCTCGTGGGCGCCTACGGCCTTCTCACCGGCACCATATCTCCCTGAACAGAATAAGAAATCGGAGCTTAGCTATGGAAACGAATTTCGGCGTTCATTCCGAGGTTGGCCAGCTGCGCAAGGTTCTGGTCTGCGCGCCCGGCCGCGCTCACCAGCGACTGACCCCCAGCAATTGCGACGCCTTGCTGTTCGACGACGTGTTGTGGGTCGATGTCGCCAAGCGAGACCATTTCGATTTCATCACCAAGATGCGGGATCGCGGTATCGAGGTAGTGGAAAAGCACAACCTGCTGACCGAGATCCTCGCGATTCCGGAAGCCAAGCAGTGGATCCTCGACAATCAGGTCGTGCCCAACCAGATCGGCCTCGGTTTCGTGGACGAGGTACGTTCCTATCTTGAGGGACTGCCGGATCGCCAGCTCGCGGAGACGCTGATCGGCGGCCTCTCGACCTACGAGTTTCCCGACACGATCGGCGGCGCCACGCTGGCACTGATCCGCGACGCGGCCGGCGTGAACGAATACCTGTTGCCGCCGCTGCCGAACACGATCTACACCCGCGACACCACCTGCTGGATCTATGGCGGCGTGACGTTGAACCCGCTCTTCTGGCCGGCACGGCATGAGGAAACCATTCTCACGACGGCGATCTACAAGTTCCATCCCGACTTCGCCGGCAAGGTGAAGGTCTGGTGGGGCGACCCGACCAGGGACTGGGGCCTCGCCACGCTTGAAGGCGGCGACGTGATGCCGATCGGCAAGGGCAACGTGCTGATCGGCATGAGCGAGCGCACCTCGCGTCAGGCGATCAGCCAGGCGGCGCAGGCGCTCTTCGAGCAAGGCGCGGCGGAGCGCGTCATCATCGCCGCGATGCCGAAGCTGCGCGCGGCCATGCATCTCGACACGGTGTTCACCTTCGCCGACCGTGACTGCGTGCTGATCTATCCCGACATCGTGAACAGCATCCAGTGCTTCTCCTACCGTCCGGATGGCAACGGCGGGCTTGAGCTTTCCCGCGACAAGGGGCTCATCGAGACCGTGCGCGAGGCGCTGGGCCTCAAGGAACTGCGTGTCGTCGAGACCGGCGGCAACGACTACATGCGCGAGCGCACCCAGTGGGACTCGGGCGCAAACCTCGTCTGCGCCTCCCCGGGGGTCGTGTTCGCCTACGACCGCAACACCTACACCAACACGCTGCTGCGCCGCGCGGGGATCGAGGTCATCACCATCGATGGTTCCGAGCTTGGCCGTGGTCGTGGCGGCGGCCATTGCATGACCTGCCCGATTATCCGCGATCCCGTCGATTACTGAGCGGACAGGGCTCTTCGGAGCGCTTTCCGGTTTCGCTGAACTGGAAAGCGCGTCGGGAGCCATTGCTTATGAACCTCCCTGATTGCGGGACCTGTGCTTTCAGAGCGGGCGATTGATATGGACGAAAATATATCCGCCGTGCCGCGATCTCCAACTCTGTTCGAAGCGCTGGTCCCCGTAGCCGCGCTGGTCGTGCTTGTCGGCCTCTCCTTCTTCCTGTTCGGCGATGCGGGTGTGGAGGGGCCGAACCAGGTTGCGCTGACGCTCGCCGCGCTCGTCGCCGCGCTGATGGCGGTCGGGCGCGGCCATCGCTTGGAAGCGATGACCGAAGCGGCGACGGCCAGCGTCGCCAGCGGCATCGGCGCCATCTTCATCCTTTTCGCGGTCGGCGCGCTGATCGGGGCATGGGCCCTGAGCGGCACGCTGCTCGCGATGGTCTATTACGGATTGAAGCTGCTCGACCCCGGCTCTTTCTATGTCACCGCGACGGCGCTTGCCGCACTCATCTCGTTCTCGATAGGCAGCTCGTGGACGGTGGTCGGGACGATCGGTGTCGGGCTGATGGGCATTTCCGCCAACATGGGGCTCGATCCGGCGATCACGGCGGCGGCGATCATCTCCGGCGCCTATTTCGGCGACACGACGTCGCCGCTGTCGGATTCGGTCAATCTCGCCGCGGCTTCTGCCGGCGCCGGGCTCTACGAGCACATGCGGCACACGCTGCCGACATCGTTCGGGGCACTTGGCCTGTCGCTCGTCATCTTCTGGCTGCTCGGCACGCCGGGAACGGCCGACATCTCGGGCAAGCTCGCAGCGATCGAGGCTGTGACCCCGACGGGCTGGTACATGTTCCTGCCGCTCGCGCTGATCATCGTGCTCGCTCTGCTGAAGCTGCCGCCGTTCACGACGATCTTCGCCGGGGCGCTGGCCGGCGGCGTTCTGGCTGTCGTCATGTCGCCCGACCGGGTGCTTGCTTTCGCCGCAGCCGGTCCCGAGATTCCCGGCTGGCTTGCACTGGTCAAGGGCGTGTGGCTGGCGCTCGCCAGCGGCTACGTCTCCAGCTCCGGCGATGCGGCCATCGATGCGCTCGCCAGTCGCGGCGGCATGGAGAGCATGCTGCCAACCATCTGGCTCGTCGTGGTCGCCTTCGCCTTCGGCGGTGTCGTCGAAAAGACGGGGGTGCTCGATCGGATCGTGACGCCGATCGTCTCGCTTGCCAGCTCGCTCGGCAGCCTCGTCGCCGCCATGGTTGCTGCCGTGTTGGCCAGCAACATCATCACCGCCGACCAATATCTGTCGATCGTGCTGCCCGCGCGCATGTTCCGCCCGGAATTCGAGCGCCGGGGCCTCGCGCCGGTGTTGCTGTCGCGCGCGGTCGGAGCGGCCGCGACCCCGACGTCCGCGCTGGTGCCGTGGAACAGTTGCGGCGCCTACATGGCGGCGACGCTGGGTGTCGCGACGCTGAGCTATGCTCCATATGCGGTGTTCGGCATTGCCAGCCCGCTGCTCGCCATCCTTGTCGCCAGGTTTTCAATCGCGCAACGGACGGGGGAAGCTGCCTGACCCGTAAAGGGCGGCCGACATGCCGCGACGGTGCGGACGATGTCATTATTTAATGATACTTGAAAAACGCACATTGAACCAGGCTCACCTGCCAGCGGTCCGCATGGATACATTTATATGTCGCGTCATCGAACGTTAGGGCCTTTCGGCCTAAGCATCTCGATAAACTTCCCGGAATGAGGGCTCCGATGGCCGGCAACTACTACAACGCACTCTCGATCGCCCCCGATCTGCTGGTGGCGCTGTTCCTCGGCAGTTTAGTAGGGATCGAGCGGCAATGGCGGCAGAGACATTCCGGCCTGACGACGCACGCGCTCGTGTCGTTGGGAGCTGCCGCATTCACGTCGCTCGCCATCCTGATCGAGGGTGAAGGCAGGATCGAGGTTCGCATGGGTGGCCAGGTGGTGACGGGCATCGGCTTCCTCGGGGCGGGTCTCATCATGCGCGACGGACTCAGCGTCCGCGGGCTCAGCAGCGCGGCGACGCTGTGGGCGACCGGGGCGGTAGGCACGCTGGCCGGCTATGGCTTCGTTCTTGAGGCGTTCGAGGTGACAGTCTTCATTCTCCTGATCAATGTCGGGCTGCCGCGGCTGCGCGGAATTATCGACTACTTCTCTCCGGAAGAAGAACTGACGGAGCGCTATTACATCATCGAACTGAAATGCGAGGCGCAAGACGAGGCTGTCGTCCGCACCAAACTGTTGCAGGCGATGAGCGTGCACAAGCTGCGGCTTCAGAGCCTGGAAAGCCATGTCTTGCCGAATACGGGCGATGTCGAGGTCGAGGCCACGGTCTACAGCCCGCAACAGGTCGACAGCCTGGTGGAGCAGTTGGTGGGCGATCTCAGCCTCTCTCCCCTCATCTTCTCCACGCGATGGACGTCAGCCGCGCCGCAGGAGTAATATTATTGGAATCTGTCCTGTTTACGTTGAAACAGGACAGATTCCAGGTTCCTTATTTTGAGCGAATTCTGATCGGAATGCGCTCTAAAGCGTTTTCAAGCAAAGCGGGTGCCGGTTTGCGTGAAGAAAGCGCGTAATATCAAAAACTTATAGCATTTCGACATTTCATTGAAATGCCGAAATGCTATAGCCCGTGGTCAAGCCCGCGCAGCGCCTGAGCAGGGCGCAAGTGCGACCGGTCGGCCGATCCTTCGACGGCGCAACAGCGCTGTTCGCGAAGAAGCAGCCATAACGGCAGGCAGGACGAAAACGAAGCGTCATGATTGGCGCTTCAGCACCACCTGCGCGCGTGCGAGCCGCCGATAGAGCCTTCGCTTGCTCACGATAGGCCACCAGTCATAGAGGAAAATTTCCATCGGCCGCCAGTTAGCGACCCAGCCGACAATGACCAGCCCTTCCCTGAAGTATTGCGACACGTAGCCGCCGCCAAGCCATCCAGTGGGGAGTTGCGCCAGCGAAAAGCAGAGGATGAACACCGCAATCCCGGTCAGGAGTGCCACGCGCCCGTTCCGGAACAAGGTGCGCAGTTCCCGCGTCCCGGCATCGGCGCGCTTCGTGTAATAGGAGGCTATGGCGTTGCCGAGACCAAGCGCATGCGGGTATTCCGCTTCCGGCAGGTGAATGACGATCGTCAGCGGTTTCCGCGGCGGCAGTTCCTGGGCATGCCCGGTGATGTAGGCGTCGGCCTCGTCCGCGAGGGACCATTGATGGAACGGGTGAAGGTCCTTCGTGTCGAAGAGTTGCGACACCTTGTCGATGCGAATCTCGATGAGACCTGCGTTTGCGGCATCAGACATGATTTTAAATCGCGCTGTCGTTGATTTGAGATATGTTAGATTGCATTTTTCGGTAATCTCAACCTCAATTCGGCATCCACGTATGTCAGCCTATATATTGGCTATCATTGGAATAACTACATAAAATAAATATTCACAGCAAGCCATTATATAGTATTAACAAGCTGACGCAGTTTCAGCGGAGCCGGCTCGCGTCCCGGCGGCAGTACCCCGGCGAGAGGCGGTGAGGTTCACGCCGGCCCCGATGGAATCTCTTCCGGCTCGCACTGGCGATGACAATCGTGCCATTGCGTTGCGAGTCCGGTTTTTCGCGCCGGCTTTGCAGGAAGACAGATAATGAGATTCCACCATGAAGGATCGTGCTACGCACGGTGCTTCGGTCTCGCGCGAGAGAAGGCGGCATGAAACCCTCCCCCTTTGTCAGGCTCTGGCACTCATTGTCCGTTCCCGGCCTCGTTCTGGGAACCCTGTTCTTCGCCATGGCGCTGACGCCATCGCTTATCCCGCGCACCTTTGCCACGCAGGGCGTGCTCTCGGGCAGCGGCTTTGCGGTGGGTTACGGCATAGGCGCGTTCCTGAGCTGGCTCCGGCGATACATGGAGTTGCCCGAACTGCGGGGGCGGGCAGCGTCGGTTTGCACCGTGCTCGTGATTGCTGGCTGCATCGCCGTGGCCCTCGTTTTTCTGGGGCGTACCGCGGACTGGCAGAACTCCATCCGCGAACTGATGGAACTTCCCCCGCTGACGACTGGTCATCCCTTCCTTGTAAGCGCCATCGCCATCGTCACGTTTCTGTTCCTGCTGATGCTGGCACGCCTGTTCCAGCTGATATTCCGGTTCGTGTCGGCGCGTGTCGAGCGTGTCGTGCCGCGTCGCGTATCGAATGTCATCAGCATGGCCTTCGCTGCGCTTCTGGTATGGTCCCTGGGCAATAATGTGCTCCTGAGGGGCGTGCTCAATGGACTTGACAGGTCGTTCGAGCAACTCGACGCTTTCATCGAGCCGACGATCCCGCCGCCATCGTCGCCCCTGCGCACAGGCAGCGCCGAATCCCTGCTGCGGTGGGACGCGCTCGGGCGGACAGGCCGGAACTATATCGGATCAGGGCCGCGGGCCGCCGACATCAGCGCTCTGGCGGGCGGGGATGCGCAGGATCCAATTCGTGTCTATGTGGGCTTGCGTGCGGCGGAGACCCCGAGGGAGCGCGCCCAGATCGCGCTGGCCGAAATGAAACGGGTGGGCGCCTTCGACCGCTCCGTGCTGGTCGTGATCACACCGACCGGCGCCGGCTCGGTGGACTCGTCCGCTATCGACAGCCTCGAATATCTGCTGCACGGCGACGTTGCCAGCATCGCCATGCAGTATTCCTATCTTCACAGTCCCCTGTCTCTTCTGATCCAGCCTGAATACGGCCTCGACAGCGCGCGTGCCCTGTTCGCCGCCGTTTATGAACACTGGCGCACCCTGCCCCGCGACAGCCGCCCGCTTCTCTACCTGCAGGGTCTCAGCCTTGGCGCGATGAACTCGGAACGGTCAGCCGCGCTCTTCGAGATGATCGGCGATCCCATTAATGGCGCGCTCTGGAGCGGCCCACCATTCGAGAGCCAGGTATGGCGCCGGATCACGGATGACCGCAACGCGGGCTCCGCCTCATGGCTACCCGTGTTCCGCGACGGATCGTTCGTGCGTTTCATGAACCAGAAGGGAGCGGCGCCGGGCACCGGGAGGGACTGGGGACCGATCCGGATAGTCTATCTGCAATACGCGAGCGACCCGATCACCTTTTTCGACTATCACGATTTGTATCGCCGTCCGGCCTGGATGGACGCGCCACGCGGGCCCGATGTCTCGCCCGAGTTGAGGTGGTATCCGGTCATCACCATGCTGCAGCTGGCACTCGACATGGCGTTGACCCCGACGACGCCCGTCGGCTTCGGCCACCTCTATGCGCCAGCGCATTATCTCGACGCATGGATCGCCCTCATCGGCGACAGGGGCTGGTCCCCCGATGGGATCGATCGTCTCAAGAAGCACCTGGCGGTGGCAACGCCGTCCCATCGATGATCGCAACCCGTTTTGCCCAGTACGTGTAGCCGGAGAGTGTCGTCATGAGTGCTATTGAAGGCATTGCGGGTTTGCTTCCGGGCCTCGTCTGGGTCGCTCTGCTGTCTGTCGCGGGCTTGTCGGCGCTCGCGGTTGCCGCCGCACTTGCATGGTTCAGGTACGATATCGTCCCGGCCGAGCCGTTCCGGCCCACGCGCAAGGAGGCTGAACAACTCGCCCTCTATTCGAAGCCCGATCACTGGTTCGCCGCCCGGCTCCGGGGCCAGCCGGAAATCGTGGACGGGCAGAGACTCGATCCCAAGCTCCAGTACATGATGGAGCAGACGCGCCCCGTATCCGGACTGGCTATGCCCGCCATGCAGGCGGTCTATGCAACCTCGCTGGGCCGCGCCTGGGTGCGCAACAAGATCGACCGTGTATGGCTGTTGTATACGAAGGCGACGGAACCGATGCGCCTCGTGGCGGACCGCGAGATCGTCGGTCGCGGCGGTCCGACCCCGATCCGCATCTATCATCCTGAAGTCGAGGCGGATGATCCGCTTCCGTTGCTTGTCTTCCATCACGGCGGGGGATGGATATTCTCCAGCATCGCGGCAACTGATCGGGTCTGCCGGCTCATCGCCAGTCAGGCGAAGGTCATCGTCGTATCGGTCGGCTACCGGCTTGCGCCCGAGCATCCGTATCCCGCGGCAAGCGATGACGGCGAGGATGCGTTCTTGTGGGTGAGAGCCAACGCGCCCTCCCTTGGCGGCGATCCGGCCCGCATCGGTGTCGGCGGCGACAGCGCCGGCGGGCACATCGCCATCAACATCGCCCAGCGACAGTTGATCGGCGGCAGGCCGGGTCCGGCAGCCATGCTGCTCTTTTATCCCGGCACCGGCATGCCCGTCGAGGACAGGTCCTTCAAGCTGTTCGGAAAGGGCTACGGGCTTGATAGCACCTTCATCGACTTCATCCTGCCGCGCGTGTTCCCCATTTATCTGGACCAAAAAAGAACGGGCGATCTCAGGGTGGATGACCTCATGGACCCGCTGCGGGCGCAAAGCCTCAGGGGCATGCCGCCGACGATCATCTCCACCGCGGGCTTCGATATCCTGCGCGATTCAGGCCGCGCTTTCGCCGGACGGCTGGAAGCGGAGGGTGTGCCGGTCAGGTACAAGAACTACCCCTCGCTTGGCCACAGCTTCCTGCAGTTTTCCGCCGTCGTCGCCGATGCCGACACGGCATCCAGGGAACAGGCGGAGCTGTTCGGGCAGATTATCCGCAAGAACGCAATCGGGACCGCCGATCCCGCGAGATGATCGCTCCCGGCACCGGGATACGTTACGAGGTTTCCGATGCGGTACGATAAGACTCCCACGCGAGGAGCGACAACGCTGGCCGAATGGGCTGCCGCTGATGCGGCGGTTTCTATCCACGCTCCCACGCGAGGAGCGACCAGTTCTGCCGCACGATCCCGGGCCGCCGTCCTGTCGTTTCTATCCACGCTCCCACGCGAGGAGCGACAATGCGGAAGTCCGGCTTCGTTGCACCATTCACGGTTTCTATCCACGCTCCCACGCGAGGAGCGACCCGGGGCTGAGCATGGTGGGATCGTCGGGAGAGCTGTTTCTATCCACGCTCCCACGCGAGGAGCGACCTACCGCGCTGGCAAGAGGGGCAAATCCCGTGACGTTTCTATCCACGCTCCCACGCGAGGAGCGACAGACGAGCTGGCCCCTAGAGAGAGGGCCATTTGCGTTTCTATCCACGCTCCCACGCGAGGAGCGACCCCAGCGCCCGCCGCCGCCGCCGTGGTTGAGCGCGTTTCTATCCACGCTCCCACGCGAGGAGCGACCAAAATCCACCGCGCCAACGGTTATTCTCGCCCCGTTTCTATCCACGCTCCCACGCGAGGAGCGACAGCGGTTGCGGGGGCGGGCGATGAGGGCAGAGCCGGTTTCTATCCACGCTCCCACGCGAGGAGCGACCGGCGTTCGTGTTCTTGTTCACCAGCGAGATCAGTTTCTATCCACGCTCCCACGCGAGGAGCGACGTCGCCAGGTACGCGAACCCTCGCGGCTGATCGTTGTTTCTATCCACGCTCCCACGCGAGGAGCGACATGACGCTGGTGCCGATGGAGGCGACGGAAGCATGTTTCTATCCACGCTCCCACGCGAGGAGCGACCAGGTGGTGCGACGGATCGCGAGTGCCAGACCTCGTTTCTATCCACGCTCCCACGCGAGGAGCGACCCACGACGCGCGATCGGCCCTCGACCTCGGTCCCGTTTCTATCCACGCTCCCACGCGAGGAGCGACCCAACGCCGTCAGCCAGCCGTCGGATGACCACAGGTTTCTATCCACGCTCCCACGCGAGGAGCGACCATCGCCTTTCGCAAGCCGTGGGCCGAACAATGCGGTTTCTATCCACGCTCCCACGCGAGGAGCGACGCGGCCGGGCACGGCTGCAGCGACGCAGCGATCGCGGTTTCTATCCACGCTCCCACGCGAGGAGCGACTCCCAGCTGCCACTCACGAGATGATCCGCAGGATGTTTCTATCCACGCTCCCACGCGAGGAGCGACGTGAAAGAGATGACGCCGGGTCCAACCCCAAACTGGTTTCTATCCACGCTCCCACGCGAGGAGCGACACCGGATTGCTGGAGGCAATCGACGCAGCGGCGCGGTTTCTATCCACGCTCCCACGCGAGGAGCGACATACGCCTCCGAAGCGCGCGGTAAGGAGGAAAGTTTCTATCCACGCTCCCACGCGAGGAGCGACGGCAAAGCAGGTCGCCCGGCGCGCTCATGTTCGTGTTTCTATCCACGCTCCCACGCGAGGAGCGACATCCCAGCTGCCACTCACGAGATGATCCGCATGATGTTTCTATCCACGCTCCCACGCGAGGAGCGACCACCCGAGCCGGACCCGGCCGGCCCTTTCGTCGAGTTTCTATCCACGCTCCCACGCGAGGAGCGACGGCTTTTCGCTTCGACTATCGCAGCCTTGACCGGGTTTCTATCCACGCTCCCACGCGAGGAGCGACCGACCGCCGACCCACTGACGATCAACGCGGTCGTGTTTCTATCCACGCTCCCACGCGAGGAGCGACACCCGCGTCAACGGGCTGGTCAAACGCCGCGAAAGCGTTTCTATCCACGCTCCCACGCGAGGAGCGACAGAGCGGTGAGCGGTACATGGGTGCCTTCACTGTAGTTTCTATCCACGCTCCCACGCGAGGAGCGACTCAATGGGTTATATGGCATCAGATGCTGTGCGCGTTTCTATCCACGCTCCCACGCGAGGAGCGACGTTTTACCGGGCCGAGGCCGACGCGCTGCTCATGTTTCTATCCACGCTCCCACGCGAGGAGCGACTCGAGGCAATGCCATCTGCAGGCGTTGAGGATGTGTTTCTATCCACGCTCCCACGCGAGGAGCGACCCGTTGGTGATCTAGCTGATCTGTTCTTCTTCGATCTGTTTCTATCCACGCTCCCACGCGAGGAGCGACTTCGACAATGTCATGGCCTGTGGGCACCTGGTCACTGTTTCTATCCACGCTCCCACGCGAGGAGCGACCCAAGGCTCGACGATGCCTCGCGTCCTGGGCAGCGGGTTTCTATCCACGCTCCCACGCGAGGAGCGACGCGCCGTAGTTTTCCCAAACGATGCCGCCAAACTCGTTTCTATCCACGCTCCCACGCGAGGAGCGACGAATGCCAGAGCCGCATTAACCGTCAGCACCACAAAGTTTCTATCCACGCTCCCACGCGAGGAGCGACCGCGGCCGTGACCGGCATTCCCGCGCCGGCAGAAGTTTCTATCCACGCTCCCACGCGAGGAGCGACCGGTACCGCCATCGCAACGACGAAGGTGCGATGGGTTTCTATCCACGCTCCCACGCGAGGAGCGACATCCGGTGCGTTGCGGTTGCTGGCCGCGTCCGGGTTTCTATCCACGCTCCCACGCGAGGAGCGACCGACGGCGAGGGTGTGGCCGAGGTGAGATTCGGTGTTTCTATCCACGCTCCCACGCGAGGAGCGACCTCATAGACGTCGCCGTCATTAAGGCGGTGCCACGAGTTTCTATCCACGCTCCCACGCGAGGAGCGACGTACCGGTCGTCGCCTTCCATGACCGCCGGCGTTGTTTCTATCCACGCTCCCACGCGAGGAGCGACCCACCGTCGGCGGCAGGTAGACGCCCCCGCCGACGTTTCTATCCACGCTCCCACGCGAGGAGCGACCGATCGCGCCAGCCTTGCGATACGTGCCATCGCCGTTTCTATCCACGCTCCCACGCGAGGAGCGACCATTTCCCGGTAGAAGTGAAAGAGTCAAGGGCCCCAGTTTCTATCCACGCTCCCACGCGAGGAGCGACAGCGCTTGACTGCCTCCGAGCCCCCGCTAAATGCCGTTTCTATCCACGCTCCCACGCGAGGAGCGACCCCTGACCACGAGCCGGTCGAGCAGACATGCTCCGTTTCTATCCACGCTCCCACGCGAGGAGCGACCTGCACTTCGTCGGCGACCACGCTCCAGTCGCGCTGGTTTCTATCCACGCTCCCACGCGAGGAGCGACCGAGATGCTCAACGTCGCGACAGACGTGGTGGCGTTTCTATCCACGCTCCCACGCGAGGAGCGACGCCCCTCTGCCTAGCAGATTGTTACGGGAAAGGAACTGTGGCTCGTAGTGCGGACGTGTGATTTTTTAGGTGCTTACTGAAGGATTGCCGGCGATGGAATCGGAGAGTATCAATGATTCCAGTTTGTTACCTTCTGTGCGAACATCCCGGTGTTGTGCGGCATGCTTGGGGTTCGCGCAGTTTGGGCAACTGGGCTTGCGGGGGATCAGACGATCAGCGTTCCGCCAAGGTCGGTCGCGGGTTTGGCGCCGACGTGCTCCACCTTTCGCCGCCAGTTGGAACCCAGATAGTAATAGCGCAGACTGTCGAGTTCCGGCTTGATAATGCTCTCGAGCCGGGCTTTTAATTTCGTCCATTGAGCGGGATCCACTTCGATCTCGAAGACCGAGTATTGTACACGCTGTCCATGGTCCCGGCAGGCTTTAGCTACAGCGCGCAAGCGCGCGTCCCCTCCTGCTTCGGTCGTCTTGACGTCGTAGGTCACGAGCACCATCATGAGAACGCCCTACTTCCAGAACCATGGAGGATAGGCGTCGATGTCTCCCCGCAGATGCCGGGCCAGCAGTTGCGCCTGCAGATAAGGTACCAGCCCGAGCGGTGTCTTCTCGTCCAGAAAGAGATGCTGCCGTTCCTCCCGCTTGCGCTCCTGCCAGGCGGTCAGCACAGTCTTGCGCGCCTCGTCCGACATGATCACCGCCCCGCCGTCCCGCTTTTCGAAATCGCCTGCCCGCAACTGGCGCCGATTGACCAGCGACAGCGCCAGCCGGTCGACCAGGACGGGGCGCAACTCCTCCATCAGATCCAGTGCCAGACTCGGGCGGCCCGGCCGGTCACGGTGCAGGAAGCCCACGGCCGGATCGAGCCCCACGCTTTCACAGGCGCTGCGGCAGTCATGCGTCAACAGGGTGTAGAGAAAAGACAGCAGCGCGTTGACGGGATCGAGCGGCGGACGGCGCGACCGGCCCCGCCAGCGCATTTCCTCATCCGGCGAGCGGATCAGGTGGTCGAACACCGAAAAATACAGGTTGGCCGCCTCCCCTTCCGATCCACGCATGAGATCGACCGTATCGTCGACGCTCTGCACGCGGCGGATGATCTGGGCCAGGCGCCCGGTAACGCCGACGATGCGGTCGCGGGCCAGAGGATCGAACGTGTCGCCATAGTCGCGCAAGCCACGCATCAGCACCGCGCGCTGGTTGGACACTTTGCCGATGACGATCGAACGCACTACGTCTTCTGGATTATCGGAAGCCTTGTATTGGGCGCGCCGCAGCAGGACATTGCCGCTCACCGGCCCTTCCACGCGGGCCTGGAACCGGCCATTGCGCTCCAGCAGAACCAGTGTGATGCCCGCCGCTGCGCAGGCAGCCATCAGCGCCGGCGATAGATAGATCGCGCCGAAAATCACCACGGAAGCGAGCATGTGCAGCGGCACGCGGACGCGCTCGGCGCCTTCCACCTCCACCACCAGGTTCTCGCCGTCCTTGCGGAGCGATGCGCCTTCCGTGGTGACGTAGAGCGTATTGAGAAGCTTTTTCATGAAAGCTCCCCCGTTTCAGACAAAAGTGTGGTCACCATGCGATCGCGCCACGCCTTGACCGGCTTCACAACCGCGTCCGGGCGACACAGATCGATCAGCGAACAAGCCCGGCAACGGGAGCGATGAGGAGTCGGCGGTGGAGTGCGGCGCGACGCAAAGACCTCCGCGAGCGCGTCGATGGTCTGTCGCGTCAAGTCCCGCAACGCACTATCGAACGGCACCACGACCCGCCGTTTCGTTTCGGCGTAATAGAGCGCGCCCTCCGGCACGTTCCTGCGGGTCATTTCCTCAAGGCAGAGCGCCTGCGCGCAGAGTTGCACCTCGTCGGCCCGATGCAGCTTGGCCTTGCCGCGCTTGTATTCGACGGGAAAGGGAGTCTCCACTCCCTCTCCCGCATGAAACTCGACCATGTCCGCGACGCCTGCGATGTTCAACCGCTCCGAGGCGAGCGGCAACGCCATCACGCGGCGAACCCCGCGCGCCTTGCGAGAACCGCCTTTATCCGCCACGGCGTGCAGGACATCGCCTTCCGCCGTGAACCGGTTGTCGGCCCACAGCCGCTCCAGATGGATGAGCGCCGCCTGCCGCAGGCAATAGACTGCATGCTGGAGAGCGGAAAGCGGAATGGGCTCCGCCTCCCCCGTGTCATGCGCCGCGGCAGGCACCATCACAGCCTCTCGATGATCTCAACCCCCGCGGGCAAACTGTCCTGATCGACGCGGATGATATAGTCGGAAAAGGCGCGGGCGGGCGACAGGGTGTCCGGATTATTGCCGATTGCCTTGAACTCACCTTCCACGTTGCGTCCGATCTCGATGCGATCGAACAGTGCGTGGGCGGGTGCGTTGCCAAGCGCGCTGTCGTGCCTGAACACAATGAGCCGGCGCGCCGCCATTTCACCGCGCGCCGCCGAGCGATCGTGCTCGAACATATTGGCGAGCGCCTCGAACAGCAGGTCGAGGTCGGCCTCGGAAAAGCCGGTGCGTTCCGCGAACTTGGCGGAGATGAAGCCGTGCGCAACATAGAGGCCGTAGGGCACGATGTATTTCCGGCCCATGGTGCGGTTGTCGACGCGCTCGGGCCCCTCCTCGCTGCCCTCGGCCCGCTGTTTCTTTTCCGCCTCGTTGGTGGCGGCCATGCGGGTGATGGAGATTTCAAGCGGCATGATCGGCTCGGCGGACCGCGCGAACGTCAGCTGCACCGGCCCCTTCACCTGCCCGCAGTTGATGCCGGTGGACATGACAGCGCCGAAAGTGCGCACGTCAAAGAAGTTCAGGCACATGAAATCGCGCAGCTTTCTCGCCTCCGCGTCGTCCTTGGGGTTGAGCTTGGCATCCTTGTTCACCTTCGCATCGCCGGGACGCAGCGCCCGATAGGCCTGCCGGTGCTTGTCGTTAAGGATGGCGCCTTCCTCGACATAGATATGGAAGCCGTCCTGCCCACCCCGCGCCAGTTCCACATAGTTGCGGATCTTGCGTTTCAGGCTGACGTCCGTCACCAGCCCCTTGCTGGTCTCGGGATCGATGCGCGGCAGGTTGCCGGCGTCCGGATCGCCGTTGGGGTTGCCGTTGGCGACGTCGAAGATGAAGGCGAAATCGTAGCGATTGGCAAGAACGGTCATTGTGCGGCCTCTGCGGATTCGGTGGCGGTTTCAGCGGCGTCGACGGCCTTGCTGAAAAATTCATTGCGTTGGTGGTAATAGCCGAGGCCGAACAGGGCCTGTTCCTCGGGCGACAATGAATTGGGGAACGGATCGCCTCCCGGCTGCATCAGCCCCATGATTTCGCCCAGCTTCTTTTCAAGGTTGACCCGCAACCCCGGCTTGTTCTTGCCAAGTTTCGACAGATGATTGGCGGATCCGCTGTCCAGAATGGAAAAAACCTTGCGCGGCTGAGAAGAGGCGGAGCCGTAGAACTTGTCCTTGACGGTGGCGTTGACGTTGTTGCCAAGCGCCGCCCTCTGGATCTGCTCGTAGACGGCGAAGAGCCGTCCCAGCACGTAACCCCGGTTTTGATGCGTCGGGTCGAGCGCCACGGGCGCCTCCTTCTCCATGTTGAAATTACGACAGATCACCGCTTTCATCATACTGACGCGATAGGCGTTGACGTCGCCATCGGCGCGGATGCGCATCAGCGTGGTGGACAGCAGCGTCAGCGGATAGTGGGTGCCGGCGAGGATCGTGCGTATCCACTCCCCGGCGAGATTGGACGGCACGTTCTCGCGCTTGTTCTGCACGGCGAGTTCCGACAGGTAGCGCCAAACGCCGATGTAGGGTTCGCGCGGCAGCGGAACGATATGCATGTCGGCGAGATATTGTTGATAATGCTTCGTCAGCGTGCCGAAATCGTCCTCGTAATAGAAGCGCACGGACAGGCGCGCAGCATTCGGCGCGAGGCCCAGCACATGGAAACGCACGCCCTTGGCCAGCCTGGGCTCGATATCGTCAAGCCGTTCACCCTTGCGGATACGCCTGAGATGATCGCCGATCGTGTCCGTGTCGCCGGCCGTGTCGGCGGCGGCGCTGACGAATTGCGCGAACAGGCTCTCGGCCTCGTCCGCCGCCTCGCCGTCATCCGGGGACCACGCCCAGAACACGGTGGAGGCATCGCCGATCTGCACCCGATGCCGGCTGTCGCGCTCCAGAAATCGGTTGAGCACCGTCGTGTAGGCGAAGGCCGCCGCCTCGGATACGGGCGCGTTATCACCCTGTTCATGGCCGTATGAGGTGAAAGCGTCGAGGTTGAAGGAAACCAGCGCCGCCCCGGACGATTGCGCACCCCAGACACCCTTGATGGACGGATGAAGCCGCGCCACCGGCCCCCGCTTGCCGCTGACGAGACAGATTTGCGCATCCCGCTCGCCCGCTCCCGACAGAGCCCGCCACAGCTCGCGCGCGGCAGGGCGGTCGTGTACGCGGATATCTCGCAGGCGCTCGCTCTCCAGCGCGAAGACGACGTTCTGGTCCCTCATCTCGTCGAGCCAGCGCGGCGGGATGAACTGTTCCGGCGCCCAGGATTGCAGGAAGAGCCGGAGCGCCTTGAGCCCTTCGTCGTCTGCTCCGTCCAAAGCTTCAAGATGCTTCGCGACGAAAGCCGCATGCTCTTCGGCGGTGCGTTTGCCCTCCCCCGCTGTCACGCCCAGTACATAGGAGGTTTTGTCCCACAGGAAGTTTGGCGCGATACCGGCCGTGCGTTTCACCGGCTGCGGCACGAGCAACTGGCGCGGTTGCTTCTTCTTGCCGGACCCGTCCCGCAGATCGACGACATGCACCACCGACCCGTCCCCGGCCAGTGAGATCAAAACACCGATCTTTTCCGAGGAGAAGCGATAAGGTGGCGCATCTGGCAGCCGGTCATAGGCTTGCACCAGCGAGGTGAGGATGCTCATCGCAAGACCTCCGGCGAGCCGGGTGCCGGCACCCTGACGATGCCATTTTCCATCCGCGCCATGAAGAACAGCGATGGGCGGTCCTTCGCCTTGTGGTCGATGTCCCACAGCATGAGCCCGAGATCGCGTGTCTCGTCGATGGCCTTCGGCAACGGCTGACCGGCCGGCAGCAGGGAGAAACGGGCAGCGAACTCGCGCGTGCCAAGGCAAGGCTGGTGAAAACATTGTCCGCGCGCGGCGCGCCGGTTGAACATATCGAGATGCTTGCCCACGCTGTCATCAGGGCCCGCCCTGTCGGTCAGCACGAAATGCGCTTCGATGACATAGGCGACATCGACAAGAACGGTGGACGCCCGCTGCTGACGTTCCTCGTCAACCAGCAATTGCAGCCCTTCGAGGCTGCCTCGGTTCATGGCTGTCTTGATCTTGCCAGCCGGCGCCTTGTGCCCGACCTCGTTGCGGCGAATGGATTGGAACTTGATGGGCTTGAGGACGTGAATCGCGTCTATAATAAAATTTATAGCCGGCTTCCAGTGTATAGATTCAAGAATTCCGCGCGCCGCTGAGGGAGTCATAATATCATAGCTGACACGCTCCACTTTTAGTTCCGCCCTCGTAAAACAAGCGTTGTCGCCAGAGACGCTGAGTCTGATGCCATAAGCCAACGACACCTCCTGTTCTATTTTGCGTAGCCGCTCGCAAGAACGTATTTTGGTAGCTTGTTGTAGCCAATTGACGGATTGTTAGCCTCCAGGAGCCGGATGAACTCCCTCTCTTTTCGGAGAACCTCGGCGTCACTTGCCGTAGCAGACTCCCACAGGATTTCACGGCAAATAGACATTTTCCGCCGCGACTCGCGCGTAGGAAAATCAGCCTCCACTGATGGCGTATGAGGACTGCCGAAATACGCAATGGAATCAGTGAGATCACTGCCTACGTAAATTTTTCCGTTGGGCCAAGTAACCTTATAAACAATCTTTATCCGATTCATGGCGACACCTCGGCGCAAACAGCGCACTCTCAAGCTGCACGGTATAGCACTTGTCATCCCATGCGGGGGACGCGGACAGAAACTTGTTTTTTCAAATGATCTCGTGCGTAGCGGGCTAGTCGGCATGCCCGCTACGCGCCTTCAATCACACAACCAAATCCTCTATCGCCAGATAATCGGCATCCTCCCAGATCAGCCCAACATCTTCCCGGTAGAGCTTCATATTGCCCAGCACCGCAAACTGATCGCCGCGCAACTCTGGATGCGCGAAGTAAGCCTGCTTATTGGCAATCAGCAACGCCCGCGCCTTCGGCGGCACCTGCACCACGTAGCTCTGTAATTGACGTGCGATCGTGCCGGAGGAAATATCCGGCACGCCAAGTCTAGCCACAGCCTCGCGCGCAGCGTCGTCCAAAGCCACGATCACCGGCTCCATGCCGCTTTCGATCATGCGAAAATCTGCTGCCGCCGAGCGATAGGCAAAATCCGTCCCGCCACGCACAATCCTGAACCGTTCACAGATCTTCTTTTCATCCAGCCTGCCCTCACCTAGCCGCCAGTATACTTCTGCGAAATAGGCCTGCATTGCATTGACGGAAAGCAAATCCGGATGATCGTCCATGATACGCTGCATATCACCGATCAACCCGGCGATCTCGACAGGCGGCGAATAATCGGGCGCGCGGAATACGCTGACGATACTATCGTCGACTGGGCGCTTTCCCTCCCGATTGCACCGTCCGGCCGCCTGAACGATCTGGTCCAACCCTGCCTCAGCGCGCCACACCTTTGGGAAATCGATATCGACCCCCGCTTCGATCAGGCTCGTGGCGATCACCCTTACCGGCAGTTCACGCCGAAGCCGCTCCCGCACTTCTTCCAGAATGCGGCGCCGATGCGTGGCGCACTGGCGTGTCGTCAGATGCACCAGCCCTTCAATCCCCGCTGACTCAGCCTCCTTGTAAAGCTCAAACGCATGCCTGCGGCTGTTGACGATCACGAGCGCCTGCGGCTCGTTCCGGAGCGCGCGAATGAGAGCATCGTTATCCATATCGCCGACATGCCGGATACGCGCCCGGCACAGCTTGTCCGCGAGCCCCTTGGGATCGGGCGCAAGTTCCCGGCCCGCGAGCGGCAGGCCGTGGGGAAGGTCGCGCTCATCCAGCGCAGGCTGGGTCGCCGTACAGAGCACGATGGTGCAGCCGTAGTTCAGCGCCAATTCATCCAGCATTCGCATGCAGGGCGTCAGCAGATGACGCGGAATCGTCTGTGCCTCATCGAGAATGATGACGCTGTTGGCGATGTTGTGCAGCTTCCGCGCCCGTGACGGCCGCGCCGCGAACAAACTTTCAAACAATTGCACATTGGTCGTCACCACCACGGGCGCAGCCCAGTCCTCCATGGCGAGCTTCAACTTGTCCCGTTGCTGCGGCGGCCCTTCACGGCCGTGTTTCTCTTCATCGATAGCGGAGTGATGTTCCAACACATGCTCGCGCCCAAGGATCTCACGAAAAATCGCCGCCGTCTGGTCGATGATCGACGTGAAGGGAATGGCATAGATGATACGCGCGTGGCCATGCGCCCGTGCGTGGTCCAGCGCGAAGGCCAGCGACGCAAGCGTCTTGCCTCCACCGGTCGGCACGGTGAGCGTGAAAAGGCCGGGCCTTTCCACAGCCCGGGCACGGACATGGGCGAGGATGTCGCCGCGCAGCCGATTCAATGGCGTATCGGACTTTTTCCCGTCCATGTAGGCGCCGAAAGCGTCATGGAAACCGGGAAGCAATGCCCGCAAAGCGCACCACTCACGATCCGCCTGCCGCCCTTCCAGCGCCATGTAAAAGGCTTCGGTATCCCTGTAATCGGCATCTACGAGACAGGAAAAGATCATCCGCCCGATAACCGAGATCTGGAACGCCGCATGCGGATTGCGGATACGTGAGAAAAACTCCGGAACAAGCTTTTCGGCATTTGGAAGCAGTTCCGTTTCCCAGGCGGGATCGGGAGGGACAGTAACTTTATCGAGACGGTCGTTCAACGTACCGCGCACTTCGCCTCGCCGGTCCGGCAAGCCCGCATGATGACCGGCAATCGCGTAGGCAATCAGTTCAGCGATGCTTCTGTCCGGCCCCGAAGTGAGCGAAAGAACCGCCTGCGCTCCAGCCGTCGAGTGATCGACCCCTTCAGGCGCGCCATCGAGGCGTCTTTGGAATGCCGCCGTGTACTTACCGAGATCATGCAGCAGCCCGGCCAGACGGGCCGCGTTCGCGAGCCCCAGACGCGCCGCCATTGCCTCCGCCAGCTTGGCAACTGCCAGCGAATGCTCCCTCAGAATCTGCCAGTCGCTCTTGTCCGCCCTCTTTCCCGTATGTGCATAATAAATCATATCATTCTCTCAGTTGGCAGCATGCTTCAGAGCGTTTTCGATATCGATCTGCGCGGGATGCGTTCTAAGAGCGCTTTCCGACCAGAATTCGATCAAAAACGCGGAACCCAGACTCTTTCCTGCTTCAACTTGGACAGGACACCGCGCCTTGAGCAGGATTCGAACATATCGAGAGTCGAACAAGCGGCGGACCGCAAAAACGCTTGACATGCCCCATCACGCCCAAGATACTGGTCTGACCATCTGGCCACCGGATGTTCTAACCAAACCCATAGAGCGGTCAGAATGAGCGACCTCGGAATATCTCCTATCGAAAAACGGACCGCATCTGAGGCAATCGTGCAGCAGATCCAGCGTTTGATCGCCGAGAAGCGGTTCAAAGCGGGCGACAGGCTGGGCTCGGAGCGCGAGCTGGCGGCGTCGCTCGGCGTGAGCCGGTCCACGCTGCGCGAAGCCTTGAAGACCCTGCAAAGCACGGGGATCATCGAGGTCCGGCCCGGAACCGGGACTTTCGTATGCGAGGCACAGATCCGGCCGTTCGCCAATATCGCCGAGTTGGGCGACGTCGAGAAGCGCAAGCTGCTCCAGCAGGTTTCCGACGCGCGCAAGCTCGTTGACGTTGAGGTGGCCGGCGTTGCCGCACAGGTTTGCAACAGGAAGCTGATCGCGGAAATCCGCCGTCACGTCGACAACAGTCGGATCGACGTCATCCGGGTCAAGAACGAGTTTGCGCTCGACCTGCAGTTCGAGGCCCTCATAGCGCGGGCTACGGGCAACCCCTATCTCGTCGAGCTGCAGCGCGTCGCCCATGAGATGTTCGCCCGCGCATGGACACAGGGCGGTTTCATCCCGCGCCCGGCGTCAGTCCGCATGGCGCAGCACGAGGCAATTATCGAGGCGATCGAACGAGGCTCCGCCGCCGACGCGAGAGCCCTCATGGCCGCCCACCTCGATCTCGGCATCATGCCTGAAGTCGGATGACGCCCCGCCAGCCTACTAAAGCGTTTTCACGCAAAGTGGATACCGCTCCGCGTGAAGAAAACGCGCAATACCAACAACCTTCTATATTTCGGCGTTTCATCGAAATGCCGGAAATAATTAAAAATTGATAAGCCGCTGGAGCGCTTTCCGATCAGTTGAAATCAGCTAATCGATCAGAATTCGCTAAATCAAAAAATCTGGATTCTGTCTTTTTTAAACGAAAATAAGACAGATTCTAGCGGCACTCTGGAGGAAACAATGGAAGCAACCGCGCCGAAATCGGCCGCGCCTTACACCGATTACCGATGGGCAAGCGCTTGGAAGCTGGCAGTTCCGCGTCTCTGGATCGCATTGCTTCTCGTCATCCTTGGGTTCCTTGTTCTGTATCCCGTCGCCATGCTGACCTATGGGGCGCTGACGAACGAGGATCCCGTCAGCGGCTCTGGCCAGGGCACCATCTCGCTGTCGAATTTCCTGGCCGTCCTCAGTGACCCCGCGGTCAGGAGGGCGACCTGGAATTCACTGGTTATCTGTACCGGCGGCACGGCGATCGCGGTAGTCGTCGGGCTTCTGTTTGCCTGGACCACCGTGCGAACCAATACGCCGATGCGGCGCTTCATCGAAATAGCGGGCATGCTGCCGCTTTTCGTGCCGCCTCTCGTGGCCGCCTTTGCCTGGGGCCTGCTTGGGTCGCCACGCACGGGCCTCATCAACGTCGCTTTCAAATTCATGGGATTGCCGCTCAGCGTCAATTTCTACTCGACTGCCGGAATGATCTTCATTTTCGGCATTTACTACGCTCCGTACGTCTACATGTTCACGGCCTCGGCATTGAAGAACATGGACCCGTCGCTGGAAGAGGCTGCGGAAATCGCCGGCGTGGGTCCCTTTCGGACGCTGTTCACTATCGTCTTCCCCCTGATAACGCCCGCGATTCTGTCCGGAACGCTGCTGTCGTTCGTGGTGATGCTGGGCATCTACGGCATACCTGCGGCGCTGGGCACACCCGCCCAGATTTCCGTGCTGACAACCTACATCTACGGCCTGATCTCGTGGTCTCCACCCAATTACAACGCTGCGGCGGCAACATCCGTCATCCTCATCGCCGTAACGGCCCTGTGCGTGCTGCTTCAACAGCGGATCATGAGAGGGCGCAGCTACGTCACGGTTTCCGGCAAATCCTTCCGGCCCAAGCAACTCGATCTCGGCAGTTGGAAATGGGCCACCTTTACGTTCGCCCTCGCGTATCTCATGCTCGGCGTCATTCTGCCCACCATCGCGCTGCTCATCGCCTCGTTCAAGAAGTTCCTGTTCATTCCCGACATCGGGGCGCTCTTCAATTTCTCAGCCTATTCGCTGTCGCATTACGAGCAGCTTTTCGCCAATCCGCTGACGTGGCGCTCGGTTATCAACACGTTCGAGATCGGCCTGGTGACTGCGATCATCGGCGGGGTGCTGGCTTTCTCCATCAGCTACACGGTCTACAGGACAAACCTCGCCGGGCGCAGAACGCTCGATATCATCTCGACGTTACCGGTCGCGATTCCCGGCCTTGTTGTCGGCGTGGCCTACATCTGGGCCTGGATCGGCTTGCCGCTCAACCTCTACGGAACGATCTGGATCCTGGCGCTCGCCTTCGTCGCCCGCTTCCTGCCCGACTCGGTGAAGTCTCTGTCTACATCCCTGATGCAAATTCACAAGGATCTCGAAGAGGCGTCTCAGGTCTGCGGCGTAGGCGTCCTGGGCACGATCCGTCAGATCATCGTGCCGCTGGTGATGCCGGGCCTGATCTCGTCGATGAGCCTGCTTTTCATCCTCGCCATCCGTGAACTCGGCTCGTCGCTGTTCCTTTACGTGAGCGACACGATACCGATGGCGGTCCTGCTTCTCGATTTTTACGAGGGAGGCAATGTCGGTGTCACGGCAGCGTTCAGCCTCGTGCAGACGTTGCTGCTCGTCGCTGTCATAGGTCTTTCCACGGTGGTCGCCCGCTCCTTCGCGACCTTTTCCAAATAGAGATTTTGCAGATCGGTCCTTCTGAAGCCCAGCCAATATCCCGGCAAAAACAAAACAAAGCCGGAGACTTAATACCAACAAACGGGAGTGAAACAATGAAATACTTTACATCCTATAAAGTATCTATTGCTGCATCCTTGCTTGTGCTCGCCATGGCGGGTGCGGCCAAAGCGCAGGACGAACTGGGCGGCGCGGCGCTGATCGAGGCGGCCCGCAAGGAGGGCAAGCTCGTTCTGTACACCTCCAACCAGATCGAGGCGGAACAGGAACTCGTCAAGGAATTCAACAAGCGCTTTCCCGACATTCGCGTCGAGATCGTGCGTGCTCCGGGGAGCCGGCTGGCAACGCGCATCGCCACCGAGCTTTCGGCGAACCAGTTGAGCGCCGACGTGATCGATATGTCGGACCGCGGCCTCGTGGCCGAGATCAAGGACGCCTTCGCCGACTACGCACCGCCCAATGCGGCCGATTATCCGGATGCGGTGAAGTCCATACCCAACCTGTGGCCGAAATCGACCTGGGGCTTCGTGCTCGCCCACAACGTCGCCATCGTACCGGAAGGCCCCTCCAGCTGGGCAGACCTGCTGAAGCCCGAATACAAGGGCAAGGTCGGGCTGGTCGTCGCCAACTCCGGAGGCTCGACATGGACGACCGCCATGTTCCAGCGCAAGGAGTTGGGGGACGACTTCTGGCAGAAGCTGGCTGGAAACGGCGTCACCGTCTATCCGAGCGGTTCGCCGCTGGCCAGCGCCCTCGTTCGCGGCGAGGTCGCGGTCGGCGCCGCGCAATCCAATTCGGTGATCCCGCTGGCGCGGGACGGGGCGCCCGTCAGCGTATCCTTCCCGCAGGAGGGCATTCCGATCACCCCGTCCGCCGCCGGATTGACCAAAACCGCCAGGAATCCCAACGCCGGCAAGCTCTACCTGAACTGGTCGCTTTCCGCCGAGGGGCAGCAGGCGTGGGTGAAGGGCCAGGGCGGCTTTTCCACGCTGCCGCAGGCAGGCCTGCCCGACGGCGCGCAGGAAGGCGCGGTCAGGCTCTGGCTGCCCGATCCGATCGAGTATCAATCCGTTCGGAATGCGTGGATCGCCGAATGGAACACGATCTACAACGTCCAGTAAGGAGAGCGGTCGATGTCGGCGGAACTTCGCATTCGCAACCTTGAAAAGCGCTTCGGGGCAACCAACCTGCGCCCGGCGGTGGACGACGTGAGCTTCACCATAGCGCCCGGCGAGATCGTCGTCCTGCTCGGGCCGTCCGGCTGCGGCAAGACCACGACGCTACGGTCGGTGGCCGGCCTGGAGAAGCCGACGGGCGGCACGATCGACATTGGCGGCGAGCGCGTCGCTGACCCGGTCAACAAACGCTTCGTCCTTCCCCAGCACCGCAATCTGGGAATGGTGTTCCAATCCTATGCCGTGTGGCCGCACATGACGGTCGAGCAAAATGTCGCCTATCCGCTTCGCCACCGCCGTATCGGCAAGGAGCAGACCAAGCGCAAAGTGGATGAGGCCATCGAGATCGTTGGCCTCGGCGCCTACCGCGAACGCCCGGTCGTCGCGCTCAGCGGCGGCCAGATGCAGCGCGTGGCGCTGGCGCGCAGCCTCGTGTACCGGCCGCGGATCCTGCTGCTCGACGAGCCGCTGTCGAACCTCGACGCCAAGCTGCGCCTGCGCCTGCGCGACGACCTGCGGACGATCATCAAGGATGCGGGCGTCACGGCGCTCTACGTCACGCACGATCAGTCCGAGGCGGTGGTCATCGCTGACCGGATCGGAGTCATGAAAGACGGCAAGCTGCTCCAGCTTGACGATGCGATCACGCTCTACAACTCGCCGGCGGATGTGTTCGTCGCCAACTTCACCGGCGCCGGCACCCTGCTTGCCGGGCGGGTGGAGCGCGTTGCTCACGGGATGGCGCTGGTGCAACTCGACGATGTTCCCTACTCGGTCCGTACCCGCGTGCCCGATGATACCGCACCGGGTGACCGGGTTCTCGTGTCGGTCCGGCCGGAAAACGTCCACCTCGAAACGGAGCGTCGAGAGGATGGAGAGATGGCTGGCATCGTCAAGTCGCTGCAATACGAAGGCACCCAGACCGCCTACAGGATCATGGTCGGCGACAAGGAAGTCCATTGTACCGAGCTTGGCACACGTCCGCGGTTTGCCCCAGGCGACACGCTTTTTGTCTGGATTCCGCCCGAGGTGTGCTGGGCCTTCCATGCGCGGGCAGGAACGGCGACGAGCCACTGAAAGCGGCGGGGCTGCCCCAGCTCGCCCGCCGCGCTGGTGCACATCCGAGGTCTTTGATTGCGAGCGGATTCCCCTCGGTCGGACGGTTCCGACCCACCGGCGGGAGGAAGCCTGTTTCTGGAGAGAAGTTAAATGGTGACCATCACCAATGTTGAAGCTCTGCACGTCGGCCAGTTCATGTACGCGAAGGTGACCACGGACGAAGGTATCACCGGTATCGGCGAAGCTGGGATATGGGGCCATCTGGGGGCTGCGGGCGCGGCGATCGAGCGCTTCGCGGAGTACCTGGTCGGCAAGCCCGCCTTCGCTATCGAGCATCACTGGAACGTGATGCACCGGTTCAGCTATTTTCAGGGCCTGGCGATCAACGCCGCGATCTCGGCCATCGACATCGCCCTGTGGGACATCAAGGGCAAGGCGCTCGGCGTCCCTATCTACGAGCTGCTGGGCGGGGCCGCGCGCACAAAGGCACGCATCTACGGCCACATATACGAAAGCTCCATCGACGGAGTATTGGCGGAATGTGAGCGCAAGATGAACGCCGGGTTTACTGCATTCGGCCATCTCAACCCTTTCCTCGACGAAGGAAACGAAAAGGTCTATTTCAAGACGCACGTCGCCAAGATGCGCGATGCCGTCGATAATGTAAGGCGCATGCGTGAGGTCGTCGGCGACAGGGTCGACCTTCTGATCGAGCTGCATCGCCGCCTCACGCCCGCCGAGGCCATTACCTTCTCGCGTGAAATCGAGCCCTATCATCCGATGTTCGTCGAGGACCCCATCCGGCCGGAAGGGGCGGACGCCATGGCGCGCGTGGCGGAGCGTATCCCGGTTCCCGTCGCCACGGGCGAGCGCTTCGGTACGATTTACGAGTTCCAGGCTCTGCTGGCCCGCAACGCCGTCGAATACGCGCGCATCGACGTGTGCCTTTGCGGCGGGATCACCGGCGGCAAGAAGGCCGCAGCCATCGCCGAGGCGCATCACGTGCAGGTCGTGCCGCACAATCCCCTGTCGCCCATCGGGCTGGCGGCGTGCCTGCAACTCGCTGCCGCCATTCCCAACTTCGCCATCCAGGAATACGCGACCGGCTTCGAGGATGGAATCTTCACCTCCACCATGACGCATCTTGGCAGCGACATCGTCGACCGGGTTCCGGTGCCGGTCGACGGCTTCGTGGAGATTCCCGACGGACCTGGCCTCGGCATGTCGTTACTCGATGACGCCGCAAGGATCAGGCCGCCCTCGACGAAGCCGATCTCAATGCGGCCGCACTTCGACGGATTTGTCGTGGATCAATGAACCAGGAGAACCAAAGTGCAGATAGAATATCTGGAGGTCATTCCCCTCGACCTGAAGCTGGAGCAGACATACAGCGGAGGCACCTACAAGGTCGATTCCCGGCCGACGATCGTGACGCGCGTCTATCTTTCCAACGGAATCGTAGGCGAGACCTACGGCGGTGATGAGTTCCACACGCAGATGGAGATCGTCTCGGTCATCCGGGATCATCTCGATCCCCTCCTGCGTGGCGAGGACGTACGGGACCATCAGCGGCTGTGGTCGAAACTCTTCAACATCAATCTCGATCTCGGCAACAGGGGTCTCCATCAACTTGACATGCACCCGCGCGGCATCCTGCTGCAGGCCATCAGCGCGGTCGACAACGCGCTGTGGGACGCCCGCGGCAAGCTGTACGGCGTGCCCGTGTACAAGCTGCTCGGCGGCGCGCGGGACCGCGTTCCGGTCATATCAATAGGCGGATACTACCCCGTCGATGACACCGACCCTTGCGAGGCGATCGCGCAGGAGGTCGACCACGTCCGCGCGGCCGGCTGCATGGGCATCAAGATGAAGGTTGGCAGGATCGAGCTTGAGGCCGATCTGGAGCGTGTCCGCGCGGCGCGCAAGGCCGGCGGCCGGGACTTTATCCTCACCGTGGACTCGAACCAGGGCTGGGCTCCACACGACGCCATCAGGTTTTGCGTCGCGCTTGAGAAGCTCGACCTGAACGTGCGCTGGATCGAGGAGCCGCTTAAGTGGTGGGACCAGACCGACGGCCTGCGTCTCCTCGCCTCCAAGACAAATATCCCGATCAACGTCGGCCAGGGAGAGATTTCCGGCCGCGCGTGCCGGGACCTTATCACCAAGGGCGACGTCAACATCCTCAATCTCGATTGCACGCTGTGTGGCGGTATCACCGAGTGGCAGCGCGTTGCGGACATGGCGAGCCTGATGAATGTCGAGATGGCGCACCACGAGGAACCCCAGCTCGCTATCCACCTGATCGCGGGTAACCCGCACGGTCTGTTCGTCGAGATTTTCGCCGACCGTCGTCGCGACCCCCTGCTGTGGATGTTGCCGGAAAACTTCCCGATCATCGAGAATGGCTACATGAAGGCGCCGGACGCCCCCGGACTGGGCATCACGTTGAACCAGGATGTCATCGCGAAGTTCAGGATCGCGTAAAGCGCATCCCCCGCCGCCCTGCCGGCGTCCCGGAGCATGCCGCAGCTTCATGGAAGTGGCGACATGCTCACACCCCTTGGCTGGAGCAAGCGCCCGTCCATCGGATCGGGGTCGGATCGAGAAAATTTTGGGAGCCTGGAAGCGCAGTTACCGCTTGCGGTGGATGCGATGGAAAGGCTTGGCGAAAGCCACCACACAGATCAGCCTGACCGCCATCGCCTACAATTTCAAACGCAACTACACCATCCTGCGCGTTCAAGGCGCGTGAGCTACGGTCCGGAGAAGCGCATGTCGCCTGTCGACTTGCAATCAGACTAGCGGCGCCGTTCCGGCAATGGATGGAAGATCATGCTATCTCGGCGAGGATCGCCCGGGCGCGCTCAAGCACGGGCCGGTCCACCATCTTGCCGTCCACCTGCACGGCAGCGCCGGCGCTCGCCTCGATGGCGCTCACGATGCGCCGCGCCCAATCGATTTCCGCCTCCGAGGGAGCGAACCCGGCGTTGACGCGCGCGACCTGACTGGGATGGATGCACAGCTTGGCGGTGAAGCCGAGGTCGCGCGCCCGTGCGATGTCGGCTGCCAGGGCGCTCTCGTCCTGCAGCGCGACGGTGACACCGTCGATCGGCGGCGGCAGACCGGCGCGGCGGCAGGCGACGACGATCTGGAACCGGGCAGGATCCAGCACCGCGCCGGTGCCGGGGATCCGGGCATCCGCACCGAAATCGAGATTGCCGAAGGCCAGCCGCGCAACGCCTTGTGACGCGGCGACCGCACCAGCCTCTACCAGCCCGTCCACACTCTCGACAATCGCGATGAGCGGCCTGTCCGGCAGGGCCCGCGCCACGAGCGCGATGCTCTGCGTATCGGCCTTGGGCACCATGACGGCCGCCTGCGGACACTCGGCCAGCGCGGCAAGATCGGCCTCGAACCAAGGCGTGTCGGCGCCGTTGATACGGACGACGCCGATGCCGTCATCGACGAACCACTGCATCGCGTGCTGCCGGGCGAAGTCCTTGTCCTGCGGCCCGACCGCATCCTCCAAATCGATGATGATCCGGTGGGCGCCCGACGACGCGGCCTTGCCGAAACGGTCCGGGCGGTGCCCGGGAACAAAAAGGTAGCTGCGCGGATGATTCATCCTCTGCCCCTGCAAGGTGGGTGACCTCTTTTCCCGATGGGCGCTCAGGGCCGGAAGGCCGCTTCCGCGCGCATCGTCAGTTCGCCGTCAGGCCCCTTCGCCCAGAGCGACAGCCCGTCCCCGTTCTCCTGTCTCGCGGCCTCCACATGAAAACCGCGATCCACGAAAAGCGGCGCCATCGCCCGGAATTCGAAACGCGACAACGGCTGCTGCGGCCGCGAGCGCGTGGCAAGCCCGTGCAAAAGCGTGGCGATCAGCGGGCCGTGCACCACGAGGTCCGGATACCCTTCCTCCTCCCGCACATAGCGCTGGTCGTAGTGGATACGGTGTCCGTTCGAGGTGAGGGCCGAATAGCGGAACAGCAGCACCGGATCGGGTTGCACCGGCTCCGACCACTCCGCGCTCTCCGGCGCGGGCGCCGGGCGGGACTTGGCGGCACCGGGCGCAGGGGCGTCTCGATAGACGATGTCCTGCTCCTCCTCGATACAAACCGCCCCGTCATGCGCTATCGTATGGCGGACAGTGACGAAGACGAGCGTACCGGCGCTGCCGTTCTTGACCGCCACATTGGCGATCTCGCTGGTGCGGGCGACCGTGGGACCGACCGGCAGCGGCGCGTGATAGACGAGCCTTCCTCCGGCCCACATGCGCCGTGGCAGCTTCACGTCCGGCAGAAACCCGCCGCGCTTGGGATGGCCGTCCGGCCCGAGATGGCTGCGGCGTACGAACGGATTGAAGAACAGCCAGTGCCACCCCGGCGGAACCGTGCCGGTATCTCCGGGCACCGACTCCAGATCCAGCGTGGCGGCCAGGGCCTCCACACGATCCGCGGCTATCACTGCATGCGTCGTCTGCGTGCGGCCGATGGCGTCGGCGTAATCGTCGTCGCCGACCTTGTGGACCTCTTGCGACATGCTTTCCCCCCGATGTTCAATAGATAACCCGGTCCGCGACGAGTTCCTCGTATTCCTTCCGGCCGATGCCCAGAAGCTCACCGTAGACGTATGCCTCGTGCTCCCCAAGCTCCGGCGTTCCGCGCTCGATGCCCACCGTGCTTGCCGAGAAGCGGGCCGGAAAGCCGACGGCCGCGCGCTCGCCCTCACCAGCCGCCGCGACACGCACGATGGCGGCACGGGCGCGCAGATGCGGGTCGTTGACGATGTCCTCGGCGCTCCACGATACATGCGCCGGCACCCCGGCGCGCTGCAGCCGCTCGGCGGCATCGTCGGCATTCTGCGATGCGCTCCAGTGCGCCACGATGTCGTCCAGCGTCTCACGGCGCGCGTGGCGCTCCCCGGCAGTGACGAACCGCTGATCCATGGCAAGCTCGTGCCTGTTCATGACGGCGAGGAGCGCGTGCCATTGCGGCTCGGTTTCCACCGCGATGCTGAGCCAGCGATCCGGTTCGGCCGTCGCGAAAAGCCCGTGCGGCGCACGCCTGTAATCCTCGTTGCCCATGCGCTCCATGGTCACGCCCGCCGCGACCGCTACCAGCGCCTCTCCGATGAGCGAGGATGCAACCTCGCGTGCAGCAACGTCAACATGCGTCCCCTCACCCGTCCTGCGGCGCTGGTGCAGCGCCGCGACAGTCGCGAGGGCGGCATTGAGGCCCACCGAATGATCCATGACATGCCGCATCTCGACCGGGGGGCCGTCCCGATAGCCGGTGAGATAGCCGAGGCCGCCCCACGCGCCGAACAGCGGCGCATAGCCCGCGAAATGCGAATCCGGCCCAGTCTGACCCGACGACGACACCGACACCATGACGATGTCAGGCTTGACGGCGCGCAGGACATCGTAGCCGAGGCCAAGGCGCTTCATGACGCCGGCCCGGAAGCTCTCGGCGGCGACATCCGAAATGGCCACGAGCTGCTTGGCTATCGCTACTCCCTTCGGGTGCTTCATGTTGAGCCGGACGGAAAGCTTGTTCGACGCCACCTGATCGAAGCTCGCCGGCCCGGTGCGGCCGTACACGGTGTGCGGCTTGCGGAAAATGTCCGGACGCAGTGAGGTCTCGATCTTGATGCATTCCGCGCCGAGCTGGGACAGCATGTGGGTGCAGAACGGCCCTGCGGCATGCACGGTAAAGTCCGCTATGCGGATTCCTTGCAGAGGTTTCACGCGCTTTCCCTCTGATCCTGGCCGACACCGGGATGGCGGCGATGTTGCGCTGTGGGGCTGTCCGCCTCCAGCCCCTCCGGCAGGTCGCGCATCGGTAGCGGCTTGTCGCCGAAACGGAAGGGCGCGGTCTGGATGCGGCAGGCGCCGGCGCCGGGGACGTTAGCCTCGGCGAACAGCTCCCGCGCGTTTTCATGGCGCCCCGCCAGCACGTGGGCGGGCGAACCGTACCGTGCCATCGGCACGCCGAGTTCCTGGGCGCGGGCAACGAGTTCGTCCACCGGCTGATGGCGCGCCCACGCCCGGATCTGCCGGTTGAGGAAATCGCCGCGGGCGCTGCGTTCCGCGGGATCGGACAGGGCCTCGTCCAGCGCCCAGTCCGGACGACCCATCAGTTCGACAAGCCCCTGCCACTGGCGCTCCTCCAGCGTGAGAAGCTCCACATGGCCATCGAGGCACGCGATGACGCCGCCGTAGCGGAACGACCGGCTGACACGGTGCTCCAGCGACCCGTCGCCGTAACGCTGCACCATGAAGGCCCCCACGGCGACAGTGGCATCCTGCGCCGAGACGTCGACATATTGGCCCTTGCCGGCCCACAACGCGGCGAGCGCGGAGAGCGCCCCGGCTATGCCGCCCTGCATCTCGGCAAAGTGCCCGGCGATCTTCAACGGCGGACGATCCGGAAACAGGTCCGCCGACAGGCCGTTGGGCAGCAGGAAGCCCTCGCCGCTGGCGTGGATGACGTTGAGTTCGGCCCCTAGCCAGTCAGCCTTCGGACCCGTGGCGCCGAACGGCAGCACCGACAGGTGCACGACATGCGGGTGACTGGCCGCGATGCGCTCGGAGGAGAGGCCGAGCGCATCGCGCCCGCCGATCGGCGTATCGTCGATAAGGATGTGCGCCTCGCCGACGAGCCGGTCGAAGTCGGCGCGCCCCGCTGCGGTCGTCAGATCGCAGACCACACTGCGCTTGCCGGCTGAATGATAGGCGAAGAGCGCGCTCACCGCCGACTCAGGAGACAGGAACGGCGGTTCCCGCCTGAGCGGACTGAGGCCGGGCGGTTCGACCATGGTCACTTCCGCGCCCATGGCCGCGAGCAGGCGCCCGGCATAGGCCGCCGCGACGCCCGATGCGTGCTCCACGACCCTGATGCCGGAGAGGGGTAGTTGCGTGTCCATCGTCTTGCGCACTCCGGAACTGCAGCTTCAGCGCACGACCGGCAGGTCGAGGTCGAGGTTCGCACCGTCGAAGCTTACCTGGATCTGCGGGTCGCGGCTCGGCAGGATGACGGTGGCCAGCCCCGGCGTCGTCACCTCGCCGCGCTGGTTCTCGCCCCAGATCTCCAGATCGACCAGCGCATGCCCGTCCTTGATGTACTTGCGGCTGACGCGCCCCTTGCACCAGGTCGAATCGCCCATGGTGTTGAACCGGCGCATCTCCGTGCGGATGCGCTTGAGGAAGGCCGCGTCACCCATCCAGTTGGTGACCAGCGAACACATCCACGACGACCGCTGCGGGCCGTAGTCGTAGACGCCGGGCACGCCGACTTCCTTGGCGGTACTCTCACGGTGGTGACCGATGCCCGTATACTCGATGCCGCCGCCCGCCTCCGGGTTGCGGAAGAAGTGTCCTGGATGCTTCATCGCCGCCTTGAAGACGACACCGTGGGTGTGGCCGCGCCCGCAGCCGACCAGAAAGCCCATTGTATCCATCAGCGACAAGGGCCCGCGCACGATCGGATCGAGCTGCTCGCCCTCGCGCACGTCTTCCCAGTAGCGCACGTTACTGCCGCGCATGCGCTCCTCCTCGCGCAGGATCGCATCGTCGAGCTTCTCGAATTCTTCCGGCGTGTATTCGTAGGGCGTGATGTCCTTGTACTTGCCGGCATCGCGCGCGGCCTTGCGCTCATGGCGCGTGCAGGTGCCGAGCGCGCGGGCGACGAGTTCGCCGTGCTGGTTGACATAGGTCGCCTCGACATACTGGAGCACGAGACGGCCGGAGAACTTGCTCTCCTTCTCCTCGACGCCGACGACGCGCTCGATGGCGCTGATCCGGTCGCCGGGGCGGATGTGGCGGAACAGTTCCCAGTCGTTGCCAGCGTAGAAACCGTGGACGCCGGGCAGGCCCCAGCGCGTGCGCCCCACCCAGCCGAAGGCCATCGGGAACATCGGGTGGCCGACCTGGATGCCGAAGCGGGTGTTCCGGCCGTATTCCAGCTCGCGATAAAGCGGGTTCAGATCGCCGATGCCATTGCAGAAGTTTCGCAGGGTGTCGGTCGTCGCGTCCTGCAGGTACGGCCCTTCGGGGCGCAGTTGCAGGCCAATCATGGAGCGCGCGTTGGCGACCGCCTCGTCCGTGATCCTGCCCTCCGCGGGCGCGCCGCCGACGTCCTGCTTGTTCCTGTCAATCGTTTCTACCGTAGTCAAAGGTCCATCCTCCCTTGTGGATATGGTCGTTACGCCGTGGAGATCGCGGTCGCGGCGACGCAATGCGGGGCTGGCTCCGGCCGGGAATGCGCCGATCGCGTGCCGCCGGACACCGCTGCGGAAACCGGGGAGCCTGTCCCAACGCGCTTCCCTCAATCGGGAACGCATTGCGCCCCTGCCGGCAGACATCATGCACTTAATAATGCATTTTATATGAAACCGGTCAACCCGATTCTTTCCACCCGCCTTGCGCCGAATTTCTCCCGCTGCATCATCTATTTCATGCTGGTCAATGACTTCTGTCGCGCCGCAGAAAATGCTCGCTGGAGAATCAAATTCTCAGCGCAATCCAAGATATAATGCATTGTATGGAAATTCCTATGAAGCCGTAGCCGCTTCCGGCGCGCATTCCAATCAAGCGGAATCATCTGATCCACAAGCGCCCGCTCGTGATCGAAAGCCGAGAACCGGCCGGCGTTCTCGTGACCTGATAGCCTGTCGCAAGCACCTTCAGGCAACGTCGACATCAGGTCATGCGCGAATGGAACGCATGAGATAAAACAGCGATAATTTTTAAGCGTCTCTCTAAAACGTCCAGATGCCCTAGAATGTGTCCTGTTTACGTTGAAACAGGACACATTCTATATTTATTATTTTGAGCGAATGCTGATCGATCAGATAATTATATCTGATCGAAACACGCTCTAGATCCTGAATTCGGCGGCCGTCGTCACCTCGGCGAAGCGGCGGACACCCGCCAGCGCAAAGGCGTGCTCGTCATCGGTCGCGCCAGCGCAGCAATCTTCCAGCACAACGCAGTGGAAATCGCGGTCATGGCCTTCGCGCGCCGCCGCCTGCACGACGCCGTTCGTCGACACCCCGGTCAGCAGCAGCCGCCTGATGCCCTGCGCGCTCAGAAGCGGCTCAAGCGGCGTGCCGTAGAAGGGGCTGACGCGATGCTTGACGATATCCGCATCCCCGTCCTGCGGCGCGAAGTCCGCGTAGACTTCCGTGCCCCAGGTGCCGAGCTTGAAAAGGCCGTTGTCCCTGGCGCGGGAGAAGACCGGCGAGGCGGGCGGGCATTCCCGGTAATCGGGCGAAAAGCCGACGCGCACATAGCCGATCCGGATGCCCGCCTCGCGGGCGCGGGCAATGGCGTGCGCCGTATTGCGGTAAACGTCGCGCTCCCTGCATCTGGGCACATAGGTCCGGGCTCCGGCACCGTCGGGATGCACCAGGTCGTTGATCATGTCCATGACGAGCAGAATCGTGTCGGAAGGCATTGTCGGCTCCTTGGTTTGACGTCCCTTGTGGGGAATGAGGGCAAGGCGGAGTCCGGCAACGGAGGGCTAGGATCGCCCTGCCCTAGTCCGTGTAGCTCGCCTTGAATTCGTCCCAGCCGGCGCGGATGTGCATGCGCAGCGCCACGAGCAGCGCGGCTTCGTCGCGCACAATGAGCGCGCTCAGCATTTCCCGATGCTCGATCGAGGCGCGCTCGATCCGGTTGTCCAGCCGGTTGATGAGATCGAAGGGATAGCGCGCCCACAGGATGCGGACGAAACGCAATGTCTGCGGCAGCTCCGCGGCCATGTAGATCAGCTCGTGAAAACGGTAGTTGATGACGCGGACCGCCTCGCGGTCGTCTTTCTTCGCCGCTTCCTCGATCTGGCGCTGAAGCTCGCGCAACTCCTCCAGATGCTGCGGCGTGAGGCGGGCGAGAGCGGCAAGGACCAGCTTGGATTCGAGCATCATGCGTAAGTCCACGATCTCCTCGGTGGCGTGGATGTCGAACGGTGCCACCACCGCACCCCGGTGCGACGAGCCCAGCACGAATCCTTCCGCCTCCAGCAGCTTGATCGCCTCGCGCACCGGCGTGATGCTCGTGCCGATCTTCTCGGCGAGTTCCGCCTGCTTGAGCTTCGATCCGCGCGGGAAACGCCCAGATATGATACCTTCCCGCAGGTAGTCCGCGACCCGCTCTTCCTTCGTCTGATGCCTCAACTTGTTGCCCTTCCTCGCATATGGCCGACAAGGAATAGACTGGATAATCCTGCATGATGCAATCTTTCATCATCGGGATTCCGTCGAAGAGGCGGGAGCGAGGTCGACGCGCACCACCCGGTCCTCAAGCCCCGGCCCGGCGGCTGGATAAAAAGCGGCGATGCGGGGATCATGCGCGGGGATGACGTGATCGTCGCTGTCGGCGAGTTCCCTGATGCGGTCGTGCGCCGCGATCATGTCGGACAGGTTGAAGGCGACGGCGAACGGAACGCCGCGCTCGTATTCCTCGTAGTAGTGCAGCGCGTCCGACGCCAGCACGACCCAGCCGCGCGCCGTGCGCACGCGGACGATCTCCTGCCCGTCGCAATGGCCGCCGACCCAATGCACCGACACGCCGTCGGCGATCGTCCGGTCAAGGCCGTGCAGCGCGAGCCGTCCGGCATGCAGCAGATGGACGAGGCGGGCGATTTCGTCTGGCTCATAGGCGCGGCGGAACCACGGCTTTTCCATCCAGGGGCCGGTGACGTAGGCCATCTCCCGCGCCTGCATGAAAAACTGCGCCTTGGGAAAGGCATCGAGATGGCCGATGTGGTCGTAATGCGCGTGGGTCAGAATCACCGTCTCGACGCCTTCGGGCGCGACGCCGAGGTGTCGCAGCGCCTCGACCGGATGCAGGAGAATGCCATGTCCGTGGCGCTCGGCCTTGTCGGGATGCATTCCCGTGTCGACGACGATCACGCTCTCGCCGCTCTTCAGGACCCAATAGTAGAAGTCGAGCACCTGCGGCTCGTCGGGTTGCGTTTCGAGAATGAAATTCTGGCCGCGCACGCGCCGCGCATTCGTGCCGTAACGGATGGCGAAGATTTCGTACTCGGTGCGATTGTCTGATGCTTCGGACATGGCTGACCCCGCTGGCTTCCTCGCTTGATGCGCCCCGCTCAATGGGAGGCCGTCGCGCCTAGATAGGCGTCGATCGCCTCCTGGCGCGCGGCTTCGCCCTTCAGGTCCTGCGCGCGGCGCCACCCCACGATCCGTCCGCTGCGCAGGAAATGGACCTCGTCGCACAGCCGCATCGTCATGCGCAGATTCTGTTCGACGAGCACGATGGCAAGATGCGTCTCCCGGCGAATGGTCGCCAGCCGCTCGAACACACGGTGCACCAGCAGCGGCGCCAGCCCGAGCGAAGGCTCGTCGAGAAGCAGCAGGCGCGGGCCGGCCATCAGACCACGGCCAATGGCGAGCATCTGCTGCTCGCCACCGCTGAGCCGCCACGCCGGGCCGTCGGCCTTGTTGGCGATTTCGGGAAACATGTCGAGCACCATGTCGATGCGCGCGCGCCGGGCCACTCCCGGAACGTGATAGCCGCCGAGCACGAGGTTCTCGCGCACGGTCAGATTCCCCACGATCTCGCGGCCTTCGGGCACATAGACGATGCCTGCCTGCACCCGCTGGCGCGCCGGCAGGGACTGCACCGGCTCGCCGTCGAAGGTGATCTCGCCCGTGGCGGGCACGAGACCGGCGACGGCCTTCATGATCGATGACTTGCCCGCGCCGTTGGCGCCAAGCAGCGCCACGACGGAACCGGTGCCCACGTCGAACGACACGCGCTCGGCCGCCTGGGCCTTGGCGCCGTAATAGACGGAGAGATTGCGCACAGTGAGCAGGCTAGTCATCGTCGCTCCCCAGGTAGATGCGCACGACCTCGGGATCGTTTCTCACCGCCGCGGGTGTGCCGCAGGCGACGAATTCCCCGAAGTTGAGCACGTAGATGCGGTCGCAGATCGACATCACGAGGTCCATGTCGTGCTCGACGACCACCATCACGAGATCGGGTGTGGCGAGGTTGCGCAGCGCCCGTGTCAGGTCGCGCGTCTCGGCGTTGTTGAGCCCCGCCGCCGGTTCGTCAAGGAGCAGCACCGACGGACGCCCGACGATGGCGCGCACGATCTCGACCAGCCGCTGCATGCCGGGCGGAAGCTGCCCGGGCATCAGCGCCGCCGCGTCCGCCAGCCCCAGATCCGCCAGCGCGGCGAGCGCCGCCTCCCGCATGGCGTTGCGCTCCCGTCGCCCCCTCGGCAGGGGCAGGAACGCATCAAGCCATCCCGCATGAAATTTGCGTGACAGGCCGATCATCACGTTCTCAAGCACGGAAAGATCAGGGCAGAGAGCCACCGTCTGAAAACTGCGGACAATCCCCTTGCCGGCACGGGCCGCAGGTGACAGGCCGCCGAGCGGCTCGCCGGCATAGGTGATCGTGCCGCCCTGCGGCCTGTAGGCTCCGGTCAGGCAATTGAAGAGGCTCGTCTTGCCGGCGCCGTTCGGCCCGATCAACCCGGTAATTTCGCCCGGTCGAAACTCGACATCGAGCCCCTTGAGCACCTTGATGCCACCGAACGAAAGGGAGATGCCCCTGCCCTGCAGGGTCGCGGCATCAGCGTTCATGACACACCTCGCGCGCGACGGTGCATCATCCCGCCGATCTTCGGCAGATAATGTCCGCAAAGAATGACGGCGAGCAGCGCCAGACCGTAGAGAACCGGGATCCACGCACCGGACGCCGACAGGAGCTGCGGCACCAGCGTGAGGAAGGCCCCGCCGATCAGCGCGCGTGGCAGCGTGAGCCCATAGAAGCTGACGACCGATCCCACCAGCAGGAAAATCGCCGACCAGAGTGTGAATCCGCTGGGCGACACGGTCGAGCTTGCGAAGGCCAGCGTCGCGCCCGACAGTGCGGCAATGCCGGCGCTGATGCCCATGACGCTCACCCGCGCCCAGACTCGCCGCGTGCCGAACGCATCGGCGGCCGCAGGGTGCGAACGGGCGAGCAGCAGCTTCAGCCCCTGGCGCGAATGGCGAAGGCGGGCCAGCGCATAGGTGACGGCGACGAGCACGACGAGCGCGGCGTAGTAGCGCTGCAGCGACATGCCGACACCGGACACCACGGGGCGCGACACATAGAGCCCCTCGAAGCCGCCGGTCCATTCGTCGGCGTTGTTGATGATCTCCGGCAGCGCCAGCGCGAGCGCCATGGTCGAGACCGCGAGATAGATGCCGGAAAGCCTTCTGGACGGCCAGGCGAAGCAGATGCCGGATACGACCCCGAGCGCCAGCGCCACGGGCAGCCCGACAAGCAGCGATACCCCGAGGCGATGCTCCAGGATGGCGACGGAATAGGCTCCGACTGCGGCAAAGAAGCTGTGTCCGATCGACACCTCGCCGCCGTAGCGCACCAGAACGCTCACCGCCAGCACGCCAATACTGTTGGCGAAACAGACGCCCAATGTATAGGTCCAGGAACCCGTCACGGCGAACGGCAGGCATACCAGCACGGCGATGAGGACCGGCGTTGCCCACTGGCCGGCCTGCAGCCGCCAGTCGGAACCCGACCGAGCCGGGCGGCCGGATTGCACGACGCTCTCAGACACGCGACCCTCCCACTTTCGCAAGTGCCCCGTTGGGGAAGATGTTGAGCGCCAGCAGGATCACGCCGAGCAGGAAGGTGCTGCTGAACTCCGGCGATACGTAAAAGGTGAACAGGTTCATGAAGATGCCTATCAGGATACCGCCCACGAGACTGCCCGGCAGGCTTGCGAAGCCGCCGAGCACCGCGGCGGCGAAGGCCTGCAGCATGAACGTCGCGACCGTCGTGGAGCTGAGGAATGTCGTAGGCACGATGAGCAGAGCCCCGACGACGCCGAGTATCGCCGCCACGCACCACGCGAAAAGATGCACCGAACGCAGGTTCAGGCCGCACACCTCGGCGGCGAAGGCGTTGTCGGAGATAGCGCGGAAGGCAACGCCGAGCTTGGTGTAGTCGATGACGAAGAACAGGATGCCGATGGTGACCACGGCGACGAACAGCACCGTCAGGTCGTAGCCGGTTATCAGTAGTCCGAGGATGGACGCGCTGAAGCGCGGCACCGGCAGATCGAGGCTGACGATATCCGCACCGAACATCAGCAGCGTCGCACCCTGCACCACAAGCCCGACGCCCAGCGTTGCGATGGTGGCCGTGAGATCGGATTCGAACACCAGCGGCGCGATCAAGGCATAGCTCACAAACGCGATCGCGATCGCCGCAATGACAGCGAGCAGCACCGCCGCCCCCCACGAAAGCTCAAGCAGCAGGCCGCTGGAAAAGCCATAGACGAGAAACGCCGCGAAGCCCGCCACGTTGCCGTGGGAGAAGTTCACCACCCGCGAGCTTTTGAAGATCATCACCAGCCCCAGCGCGCCCAGCGCGTAGAGGCAGCCCGTGATGACGCCCGACCAGATCAGCGGAAACAGGTCGCGCAACACACTTCCGACGGTTTCGACAATGACAGTCATGATCCGTCTCCGGCCTGTGACCCGTCTTCCGCCATGGTGGCGTCCTCGACGAGCCGGATGACGCCGGGGAAGTAGCGTCCGCCCAGGCCCTTCTCGATCGCCTTCTGATAGTAGCGGCGCACGGTCTCGGCCGCCTTCAGCGGCACACCCGTCTCATGGGCGAGCTGGAAGACGTAATCGATGTCCTTCAGCACGTATTCAGGCGGGAAGGAGCGCTCGGGAAAGTCGCGCGGCAGCATCGACTTGCGCCCGTGATTGCGCAGCACGAAGCTGTCCCCGGAGCCTTTCGACACCGCATCGAGCAACACCTCGGGCGCCACGCCGGCCCGCTCGCCCAGCACGATCATCTCCGCCAGCGTCACGACATTCTCGAACACCAGCATGTTGTTGACGAGCTTGAGAACCTGACCCGCGCCGACATCGCCGCCGTGGGTAATATCGGTCGCGATGTAATCGAGCAGCGGCTTGATGCGCTCGAAGACAGGCGGCGGCGCGCCGACCATGACGCTGAGTTCGCCGCGCTGGGCCGCCTCACGGGTCCGCGCCACGGGAGCATCCGCGAAGGCGATGCCCTTGCGGGCGAGATCGGCCGCCACGGCGCGGGCGAGAGCGACGGGCGTCGTTGACAGATCGACCACGACAGCGCCCGCCTTGGCATGGGTCGCCACCGCCCCCTCTCGGCAGACCGACTCGACCTGCGGCCCGCCGGGCAGGGAGAGGAAGATCACGTCGGCCTCAGCCGCCAGGGCTTCGGGCGAGGTCGCCGGCTCGGCCTTCGTGTCCGCCAGGGCCTCCAGCGCCGCGGCCGACAGATCGAAGGCGATGACGCGGCACGGGTGCTTCAGCGCCACGTTGCGGCACATCGGGCCGCCCATGACGCCCAATCCGATAAATCCAATCGTCTCGGCGTTGCTCATATCATCAATCCATCAACATGCCGCCGTTCACGTCGAGAACGGTGCCGGTGATCCAGTTGGACGCGGGTGAACACAGAAAAAGGATGGCCTGCGCCACGTCCTCGGGCTGGCCGAAACGGCCGAGCGGCACGTTGCCGTTCGGGGACGGCGCGGCCCGTTGCGTAACCGTCTGCCACATCGGGGTCTCCACCGGCCCCGGCGCGACGACGCTCGCGAACACGCCATGCGGCGCGCCCGCCTTGGCAACCCATTTCATGAGGCCGTGTACCGCGGACTTCGCGGCGATATAGGCCGGCCCCGAAGCGACACCGCCGATTTTCGCGGCGATCGAGCCGAGGGCCACGATCTTGCCGGCCCCCTGCTCCATCATGACGGGAAAAACCTCCCGCAACGGGTTGACGACGCCCATCAGGTTCACGTCGAGGATCGCTCCCCACTCCTCGTCCGTCGCTTCGGTGAGGGAGCGGTGCGAGATCGTCCCGGCGCAGAGCACGAGAACATCGATGCGACCGACCGTGTCGAGGACCCACGACACCGTCGCGCGCGTCTCTTCGCGTGAGGTCACATCATACCTGCGGTACTTTACGCCGCTCGTGCCGAAATCCGTGTGCTCGACTATGTCGGTCGCCACTACCGTCGCCCCCGCCTCGGCGAGAGCGAGCGCCGTCGCCCTGCCGATGCCGCCGGCGGCGCCGGTGACCAGTGCGGTGCGACCGTCAAGGCGCGCCGGAGCACTAACCGGAATGTTGGCCATTCCTATCTCCTCATGAATTGAAAATCGTCATTGAAAGCCAGCGTGGAAAGCCAGCTCGCGCCCGCCCGTTGCACACCCGGCGTCAGCGCACTCAGTTGCCCGTCGTCGCGTCGAACACCACGGTGGGATACGGCCGGAAATCGCGCACCAGGACGAATTCCCCGTTCTGCGCCTGGATGATGCCCTCCTGGCGGGTGCCGCGATGGTCACCCGGACGGAAGGATACGCCGCGCGCGCCGCCGACGGCGGCGTTGTCGAGCGTTTCCAGCGCCGCGATCAGATTCTCGCGCGTCAGCGGCTTGCCGCTGTCGAGCAGGGCCTCGAATCCCTTGGAGAACACCGCCGCGTTGCTCCAGCCGTTGAGGCCGAACACGCCGACGGGATCATCGGGATAATACTTCTTGATGGCATCGCGGTACGCTGCGACCTGCGCATCGTCGCTTGAGACCGGCAGCAGCCAGGACGAGAAATAGGTGCCGTTCAGCAGATCGCCGGCCAGCTTGAACGTCGACGGGTCCGCGGTGAAGAACGGGGCAAACCATTTGACATTGAGTCCCTGAAGATCGGCGACCTTCAGCGCGGCGGCGAGGTTCGCGTTCGATCCGAACAGGATGACCGCTTCTGCGCCCGCATTCGCAACCCGACGGATATGCGGACTGAAGCTCGTCGTCTTGACGTCGAAGGAAACGGACTCGGCCGGCGTCAGCCCCTGCTCGGCCATATAGGCGTCGAAGCCGCGCTTGGCGGACTTGCCCAGCTCGTCGTTCTCCCACAGTAGCGCGATCTTCTTGAGCCCTAGCTCCTTGACAGCATAGTCCGCGTTCGCAGCGGCCGACCAGCCGTAATCCGGCAGCAGCGGGAACACGTTGCGCTCGACGAAGAACGCGCTCGCGCCGCCGATCGGCCCGATCATCGGCAGCCCGACCTCTTTCGCATAGGGAATCACCGCCGTATTGGTAGCAGTACCGACCGACGCCGCCAGGGCGAAGGCGCCGTTGTCCTCCACGAGCTGGCGGGTGACGGCGACGCTGCGGGCCGGATCATAGCCGTCGTCATAGGTGACGTAATTCACCGTCCAGCCCTTGATGCCGCCGTTCTCGTTCTGATGCTTGAAATGGGCTTCAGCGGCGTGGGTGAGGATGGAATAGAACGGGACCGGCCCGGTCACCGGCGTGAACGCGCCGACAGTCACCACCTTTTTTTGCTCGTCTATCCCCACCTGCTGGGCGCCGGCAGAGAAGGCCGCGCCAACCGACAGCGCCAGAGCAGCTGCGGCTACAATACTTTTTCGAACATGCACCTTCATTGTTTCCCTCCCCATCGAGCTGCCGTTAGGACAACCGCGCTTTCATCGAAGCGAAGAGCTGTTCCCCGGCATTGTTATGGACTCCCGGCAAGGCGTGCACCGCTGCTATCCCTCTTCGAGCGCGCCCCGCCAGTCTGCCAATCTTTTTTTGCAGGCTATTGCGACCAGACGTATCGGTCAACAAAAAATGCACCATGCATTATATGAATCTCTCGCTATTTTCGCTCCGCACAGGTGATCCGCAGCCGCCCTACCAAGCTGCCGGACGATGTCCTCTCGATAGCGCAAGGCTCGGCCCGTATACCCATCCTCTCAACCCGTCACTGCCCGGAGCCTCAGTTTGCGCCTGCAAACTGAGGCAACGCTAGATAATTAGCATCCTGAGCCTGAATGGCGCTGCGGCCATATCCGCGCGAATCGTCCCCCAAATTATACAGCGACATTTGCTTCAGGCAGCAGCAACCACGGCAATCGGCAACAACCATTGCACCAGGCGCCATCTCCATGCATTATGTAAAATGCATTATTTGGTCACTCCGCCATTGTGTTTGATTGGCGGTCGACACCTAAAGCGATAAGGAGAGGTAATGTTCACCGGGGTTCTCGCCAATCGGACCGTGCTCGAACTGGGCAGCATGATCGCCGCACCGTTCGCCACCCACATACTCAACCAGATGGGAGCGGAAGTGATCAAGATCGAACCGCCGTCAGGCGACACGACGCGCAAGCTGGTTCGGGGCGGCCCAAGCGGCACATACATCGCCTACAATCGCGGCAAGAAGAGCATCTGTCTGGACCTGCGGTCGGACCGCGGTCTGGAGATTTTTCACAAGCTGGTGAAGAACGCCGACGTCGTGGTGCACAATCTGTCCCCCGGCGCGGCGAGGCGGCTGGGCGTCAGCTACACAGGCTGCTCAGCCATCAACCCCGCTATCATCTATTGCCACATCAAGGGATACGGAGCCGGGCCGCTGTCGGAGGGCGTCGCCTCGAATCCGATCGCGGAAGCCGCCACGGGCGTCATGTATGCCAACCGCGTCGACGGCAGGCCGTCACGCCTTGGCCCCTCGTATCACGATCAATTCGCCGGCTGCTATGCCGTCATGGCCATTCTGTCGGCGCTTCTCGACGCAGGCGGGGATGCCAGGCGCCGCAACATCGAGCTTGGTCTCTATGAAACCGGCCTGCACATCGCAGCGCGTGAGCTTGTCGGTGTCCAGCTGAATTCACAGCTCCTCGGCCGGCAGGATCAGGAACCCTCCCCCGAGTTCAGCATTCCGGGATATGGCGCCTACGAGACCCGCGACAACCGGTGGATTTATCTGGTCATGCTCACCGATGAGCACTGGAGCAAGTTCTGCAAAGCAGCATCCGTGGCGACCGATCCCGAGCTGGCGACCCTGCGGCAGAGGCGAAAGAGCCGGCCGCAGGTCGAGCAGCTTGTGAGCGCGGCGGTCGAGACCTTCGACTACGACGAGCTTGCCCGCAAACTGTCGGAGGTTGGCGCCGGCTTTACCGAGGTCCTTTCCCCGGACAGGGTCCTCGACGCACCGCAGGCCCGCGAATCCGGAAAATACGCGCAATTCCCATTCTCGTGCTACGCGTTCGCGGCCCCGAACTTTCCGCTGCCGGCGCTAACGGGAGAAAACGTCGAGAACTCGCCGCCTCCGCTCCTCGGAGAGCATACATATGCCGTGCTCCAACAGATCGGGTATGAGGATAAAGAAATACGGTCGTTCATCACCGAAGGAGCAGCATTGACCGCCAACCACGACGCCGAACTGTGGGCGAAAGTGCGCGACGCCAAAGCGTAACAGCATGCAATCGCACTGTGCGTTCAGTTCCGCCGCCCATGCCGTCCGTTCCGGTGACGGCCACGGTTCCGGCTGATGGCCTTCGGTTCGCTCATCCTATCGGCGGGCTTTGCTGCGGCCCTGGTCTGGCAGTCGGCACGCGGCACCGTCGTGTCCTGGGTGGTGCAGGTCGATCGGCTCGGCCAGGCCCAGACGGTCGCCCCGGCGACGGCCGACTATCGCCCGACCGATCCGCAGATTGCTTTCCATCTCGGTCGCTTCATCGAGCAGGTCAGGAGCATCCCCGCCGACGCCATTATCGTCCGACAGAGCTGGCTCCGCGCCTATGAATGGACGACGGATCGCGGCGCGGCAGCGCTCAACGACTATGCCCGCGCCAACGACCCGTTTCACGAAGGTCGGCCGGAGCCAGGTCGCCGTCGAGGTCTCCAGCGTCATCCGAGCCTCCCCCCGACTCTTTCCGCGTCGCGTGGACCGAAAGGCACTATGAGAATGGTCAGTTCTCCACCACCGAGCGCTGGACCGCCATCCTGACCATCGTCATCCAGCCCCCGCGCGACGCCGAGCGGCTGCGCGACCTACAAACCGCCCGAAATCAGCTATGACGCCGACGTGCCGCCCTTGCCGGCCGTACTCACCGCCGTCACCGAAGATCAACGCGGCACATCCCGGTTTCGTGAAGACCGACCTTCATGGAGTCGACGCGCCCATGTCTCCTGAGCAGGGCGCCGAAACAAGTGTCAAGCTGGCACTCCTCGATGAACTGCGCCACGCCGGCCCCGTGTTCATGCTCGGATACTGCTACGGCGGTTCGATCGCCTGGGCGAGCGCCGGCCGCCTGAACGGGCTTTCGGCCGCCGTCTGCTACTATGGCGGCAAGCTCCCGACACTTGCCTCCGAGACGCCGCTTTGTCCGACACTCGTCCATCTCGGACGCGACGACAGCGAGATCCCGATGCGGTCGACCAGGGACGCACTGGAGCAGCATTCGGCCGTGGAGGTGCTGACCTACCCAGCAGGCCACGGCTTCAACTCCGACCGGCGCGCTGACTTCGACCAGCAATGCTCCGATCTCGCGTTCCGCGAGACTTTACGGCTTCTGGAAAAGCAAGGCATCCAGCGGCCGCCGGCAAGGGGCGAATGAACGCCACGAGACGTCATAGATCGTAGCTGCCTTTGTGAACGCTCACGCGCATCTGGAGCTTTATGAACCGTGTCGGCATCGCGGAGCTATTGTCAGTTTCTGACAATCATGCTACTCATTGTCAGAAACTGACAATGAGGAACGATCATGCAGGTTTTCATCACCGGTGCAAACGGATTCATTGGCTCCGCGGTTGTCTCCGAACTTCTGTCCACGGGCCATCAAGTGCTAGGGCTGGCGCGGTCCGAGGAAGCAGAGCGTGCGCTCCAGGCAGCGGGCGCCCAGGCTCAACGCGGTTCGCTCTCAGATCATGACAGTCTGCGCGCGGGCGCCGCCAGAGCCGACGGCGTCATCCATCTGGCGTTCAATCCCGACTATGCGAATTTCCAGCAAGCGTGCGATCTTGATCGACGCGCCATCGAGGTCATTGGCGAAGCCCTCGTCGGCACAAGCAAACCCTTTCTCGTTCCGAACGGATTGGCCGGCCTGGCTCCCGGACGGGTCGTGACGGAAGACGACGGCATCCCGGCGGATTACCGGTTCCCTCGTATGTCTGAACAGACTGCACTCCACATTGCCTCGCAGGGCGTCGCGGCATCGGTCGTCCGCTTGTCGCAGATCCATAACGCCGCCAGGCAGGGACTCGTCACGAGCCTGATCGAGGTCGCGCGGAGGACCGGCGTATCCGCCTATGTCGGCGATGGCGGCAATCGGTGGCCGGCGGCGCACCTCTCGGATGTGGCCCGGCTTTTCCGGCTGGTTCTCGAGGCTCCCGAAACCGGCGCAAGATACCACGCCGTCGCTGAAGAGGGGATCGAACTGCACGCCATTGCCGCGAAGATCGGCGATACACTCGGTCTCCCGACGAAATCGCTCCGCCCGGAGGAAGCCGAAGGCCATTTCGGACCTTTTGCTCTCTTCGCCAGCCAGGACATGCCGGCTTCGTCCAAGGCGACAGCCCGAAAGACGGGTTGGCATCCGACAGGTCCGGGCCTCCTGGATGATCTGGAAAAGATCGGCTGATCCCGGCGCCGCTCGAATAGACATACAAAAAAGGAACCCACCGTATGAGCCACGCCATCGATGACGACGAGCGTCTCGTTTCCATGATGCTGCAGAAGACCTTCTTCGTCATGCTTCGCACGACCGCCGATGCGACGCGCATCGCACCCGCCATGCACGACCATCATCGTTGGATCATCGCGCTGGAGAAGGAAGGCAGGATCTTTGCGTCCGGCCCTCTATCCGGGCGCGAGGGCGAGCCGGCAGGCGGCATGACCGTATTTCGGGCCGCCAGCCATGAAGACGCCGAGGCCATGGCTGGCGGCGATCCGCTGGTAACGAGCGGCGGCGTCACCTTCGAGATCAAACGATGGACCGTCAACGAGGGCCGGCTGATCCTGTCGGTCGATTTCTCCGACCGAAGCTTTGCTCTCGACTGAGCCCTTCTGGTGGTCGGATGTCGCTATGCCAAGCTCCCTTGTGTTGAGCGAGCCAGGCTGGCACATCCGTCACCGCGATGCCCTGAGCCACATTGAACGTGCTCTTCTTGTCCCACGCCACTCCGGTATCCCGCGCAAAGCCCAGATGATATTTCCGCATCCCGTCGTCCTCCGGATGCCCGGCGAATTCGGATCGAAGCTTATCCATATCCCAGAGGATGCGCTCTACGGGGCGGCCGAGATGACGGGACCGTCTCAGCGAGGCCAGTACAGGCGACTCGCATGCCGCTGCCGGCTTGGGATTTGCTTGTCACGACAGCGATGACGTCCTGGCAGCCATCGTCGCATGCGCCCACCAGACGAGTTCGTCGAGCGCCGTCTTGGCGGATGGCAGAAGGTTTGCCTCGATATCCTCGATCGGCTTGTTGCCGCCATGTGGCATGACGGCGAAGAAGTCACCCCCGCCGATATGGACGGCGGAACGTGTGGAGACCATCTGCAATTCGATGCCGATTGTTCGGAGATGCTCGACTGCGCGCGCCGCGCCGAGACCGCCATATCCAATGGCGGTGAACGGCTTTCGGTTCCATTCGTTGTAGGCCTGATCGAGCGCGTTCTTCAAAACGCCCGTGATGGAGCGATTGTACTCAGCAACGACGAAGATGTAACCATCGAAGCGATTAATGGTTTGCTGCCATCGGATCGCGTCCGGATTCTGGCTCGGCGCCCAGAGATTTGAGGCTACCTCGTCGAAGAAAGGCAGTGAATGATCGCGGAGATCGACGATTTCCGCTTCCATGTCGTCCCGGCTCTGCGCCTGCTTCAGCATCCATTGTGCGGGCCTGTCGGCAAAACGTGTCGGGCGCGTGGAGCCAATGATGATGGCGATGCGGGGTTTGCGTTGCATGTTCATATTACTCTTACCTCCCTGAAAACCGCAGCTTCGCTTCGTCCGTCACAGGCGTGAACAGGCTTACGAGCGTCCCTTCCGGATCGCGGAACTGAGCCGCGCGATTGCCCCAGGGCATGGTCTTGGGTTCCTGAACGACTTCGACCAGAGGCTTCAACCGTTCGTATTCCGCGTCCACATCATCGACCATGAATTCGAGGATCGCGGTGCGGTTGGCGGCAGGTTCCGCGCTGCCTTCGCTGAACAGGGGGACGGTCTGAACCCCGCCGATCGCCAGAGCCGCGGATGGGGTTACGATTTCCGCGAAAACAGGGGCAAGCCAGACCGCTTCTATGCCCGTCACGGTTTCGTAAAAGGAAACGACCGCTTTGAGATCGGAAGCGATCAGACGTGTTGATGCCAGTTTCATCTATTGAACTCCATATCCTTGATATTGCGCGCCGCCCCTATGGTGATCGCGGAAGCTTCTTGTGTGGTTTGCCCAAGGCAAAAGCGGTCTCAGAAGAAACGCTCGGCCTGAAAGAGGCCCGAATAGCGGCCCGCTGCCTGGGCGGTAAGCTCCTGCCATACGGTCTGGCTCTGTGAGATTCCCGTCTCGAAGGCCGTGTAGGTCGGCCACCAGAGCTGTCGAATCGCGACGATCGCGCTCGGTTCGTTCATAGGGTGAAGAGCAGGATCGGGCGTTGCGATGACATGCCTTGTCGCCGCCAGGGCCTGTCCGATCGCCCTTTCGTCATCCGATTTCCAAGGCTCTCTACCGACATTCGTGATGACCTGTATGAGCTTGATGGACACGGGCTGCTCGGATTCCCGCCAGAGCCACCTGCCGTCGCTGTGCCCTTCCGTCGGACGCTCTCCCGATCGGAGAACGTCTTCGTTCATGAAGCTCAGGCCGATGTTCTCCACGAAATTGGGTTCGTCGGCTTGCAGATACTCGCGATAGGCCTTGTCCGTCGACAAGCCTGCGACGTCCTCAGCGTTCTCAAGACCGACTTCGACCACGCCGTCGAGCTCTGCCTGCGCGGCCCTCAGATGGGGCGTGTCCATGCGATGGCTCTGTACATAGCTTGTCAGGTTCCGTATGCCGCGCCCCCATGTTCCGTGCGGGTGCCGCCAGTGGTCGTGAAATTGCTGCTTCGAGAGGTGCGGCTTGCTTCGGATGGTCACGAACATTTTTATCGGCGTCATGGTTTTACTCCGCGAAAGAGGAATGGTTCGTGTCAAACGCAGCGTTTCCGCTTCTGAACGACACATGAAATTGCAGGTCAGACAGGAATGCCGCAGCTTTTGGATGGACGATCCGACGAACCGTCCGGCGGCCGCTGCGAAGGACCAGGCCTAGACAGTTTCCAACCCTTGGCCGTTGGTCCCGAGCCAGCGTTGGGCGGATTCAAGGCTGGTGGCAGGCCCCTCGTTGAAGGCAAGGGGAATGCCGGGAGCAAGCCGGCGGACAGTGTCAACGATGATTTCGAAGACGGGCACGCTCTTGTGCGACAGGCGAACGCCGCCGCCGATGACGATGCAATCGTATCTGGTGGCGGACAGGGCCTGCGAGACTGTATCCGCCGCTGTTCTGTCCGGCTTGACCATGCACTGAGTGGCCTGCCAGCCATAGTCGCGTATGCGCTTGAGGCTTTCCAGCGTTCCAGCCCAGACCTTTTCCTTGTCAAGGCCTGCGGGTGTGCCCGGATCACTGTAGTCAACGCTGTCGGGGTCGTAGCCGATGACGAGAATGTGGGGCATGAGAGACTCCATTGTCAGTTTCTGCCAATGTAATGCGATTGGCAGAAACTGACAATGGTGCTATCAACGAATAATGGTTCAGAAGATCGAAAATGCGCGGGAGCGCTTTGGAAGGGCGGCGATCGAGGTTTTCCGCGATCGTGGCTACGCGGAGACGACCGTTGCCGATATCGCGGCGGCGGCCGGTCTGACAGAGCGGACCTTTTTCCGCTACTTCATCGACAAGCCGGAGGTTCTCTTCTGGCGGGCGGACGAGCTGGAGGCAGAAATCATCGGGGCCGTTCGTGAGGCCGAAGACGCTCGCCCGCTCGAGGTGGTCGTCAGCGCCCTGGAGACGGCCGGCAATTTCTTCGATGCAAACCGGGCCGATGTTATCGCCCGGCAGGCCATCGTCGCAGCCAACGCCGAGTTCCACGAGCGCGAGCTGATGAAAATGCGCTCGCTCGCTGCCGCGATCGCAACGACCCTGGAGGAGCGGGCCATTCCGACCCATCTTGCAGTAATGGCTGCCGAGGTGGGCGTCCTGATATGGCGAATTGCGATCGATCGATGGTGTTCGGACGGTTCCTCAGCAGATTTCGGAACCCATGTCCGCGCATCGTTGAAGGACCTGGTCGCGGTCGCGATTGATCAGACTTGTGACCTGCCCTCTGAAAAGTGATCCTTCATGAACCATGCCGCACCCGGAACGGGCGTTCGCGTTTCTCGTCGGCATCGACTTTGATGCCGCCATCGACATGAATATCGCCGACTTACACGTTATGATGCCTGCCAGACGGCCAAGTTGAGAGGGCTTGATCGGCGACCGCCATCAACACCTCTCTGGAGAATCCTGCCTTGGCCTGCACGGCAACGCCGTGAAGGATCGCCATGAGATAGGCCGCCAAGGTTCCGCTATCAGCAGTGTCCGGCAGGTCTCCTTCGGCTTTGGCCCGCTCGAAGCGCGTGCGAAGCGCCGCCTCGCCGGACGCTCGGGCATCGATCAAGGCTTTGCGAATGGGCTCGGCGTTGTCCGAACACGCCAAAGCTCCGTTGACCCCGAAGCATCCGGTATGGTCCGGATAGCGTGTGCAAAGCTCCACCGCGCCGCGAAGGATATAAGCCGCCACATCGTAGGAAGTCGGCTGCTTCAGGCCCTCGGGGACATAATCCATATAGCGCTCGTAATAGCGCTGAAGCGCGAGACGAAACAATTCCTCCTTGTTTCCGTAGGCCGCATAGAGGGCTGGCCGCTCCACGCCGGTCGCCTGCGTCAGATCCGCGTAAGAGGCGCCCTCGAATCCCTTGCGCCAGAAGACCGCCAGCGCGGCGTCCAGCGCCTCATCGACATCGAATTCGCGCGGCCGTCCCATCAAGTCACCCGGATCATTTTCATAATGATCATTATTAAACGGCTTGACTCCGCCTGTCCAGATTTCGTAGCCCTATTGCGTAACGCTCGTTATGAAACCGTGCCCGTAGCCGCAACGCCCCGTTTATCCACCGCCGGCGACGTAATTCACCCATCATGCTCAAGGAAGGATCACCCATGTCGAAACCACTGTCGGGCAAAGTCGCCCTTGTCACCGGAGGCTCGCGCGGTCTGGGAGCCGCCACGGCCGAGGCCCTTGCCGACCAGGGGGCCGATATCGCCATCAGCTATATGTCGTCGGCGGAGAAGGCTGAGGCAGTCGTCGAAAAGCTGAAGGCTAAGGGCACGCGCGCTCTTGCCATCAAAAGCGACCAGGCTGACCTGAGCGCCGCCAAGCCGCTGATCGATACGGTTCTGGCTCACTTTGGTAAGCTCGACATTCTCGTAAACAACGCCGCGATCGCCGTTCAAGGCAAACTGGTCGACGATCCGGAACTCGACGTAGCGGGTCTCGATCGTCAGTGGCAGGTCAACGTCCTTGGCTCTGTCGCGACCACGCGGGCCGCAGCGCAGAAGCTCCCCGATGGAGGAAGAATCATCTTCATCGGCTCAACCCTCGGCACTCGTGTTCCCTTCCCCGGTGTAGCGGACTATGCCGGCACCAAATCGGCGGTGCTCGGCTACGCCAGAGGCGTGGCTCGCGATCTGGGACGGCGCAACATCACCGTGAACGTCATTCAGCCGGGCATCATGCCCACCGACATGGCCGCCGGCGTTGCAGATAATCTTCCCGATGCGATCATGGATCTGCACCCCATCCGTCGCATCGCAACGCTTGAAGAAGTGGCCGCGACGGTCTGCTTCTTCGCAGGACCGAATGCGAGCTACATCACGGGCGGCGTCGTTGATATCGGTGGCGGAGTGCAGATCTAGGGTTTCTGCTCCACCGTCAAACTTGCAATTCTTCGTGGCTATCAAACGCAAGGCGCCCCAAGGCGGCGAAGCCGTCCTTGGAGCGCAAACGATGATTGTGGCCTAAATGGCGCGGATTCTCCACTCGGAGATTTTTCCGTCCCGGAGAGTAAAGATGAATCTGCCTGGCCCGGTGTAGAAATTGCTCTTCCAATCGGCGATGAGGTGGATTTCCGTTCCGTGCGTTTCGACGCCTTGAACGGTCATGACACCTTTGGCTCCGATCAGTTCGCGGTCGGACCAGGTCTTGATCTCGGCCTTACCGACGTATCGATCACCGTTGTCGTCGACAACGCTGTCCTCGGTCAGAAGCGCGAGATACCCTTCGGTGTCTCCACCATTGACGACAGAAACGAGCGCATCGAGAGGCGCGGGGATAGCTATAGCATTCATTTCAGTCTCCTTATTCTGCGCGATGACTGGTGCAGCACTGAGCGAAATAAGGGCCGCTGCGATCCCGATGTTCAGAAGCCACTTCATTGGCACTCCTCCAACCCGTTCGCATCACGCAGACGTCTTTTCGCTGTCGAGATCGCCCATGAGGTAGTCGTTGTAGCGGGCGCCGGCCGCCGCATTCACCGGCACGATCTCTTCGATGGCGGCCAGATCTTCGGCGGAAAGCGTTGTGGCGAGAGCCCCCAGCGCCTCCTCAAGGCGATCCCGCTTGCGGGCGCCGACGAGCGGAACGATGTCGTCGCCCTGGGCCAGAACCCAGGCGATGGCGAGCTGCGCGACCGTCACGCCCCTGGAGGACGCAAGCGCCCGGATTTTCTCGACCAGTTCGAGATTGCGGTCGAGGTTCTCACCCTGGAAACGCGGGTTGATGTTGCGGAAGTCGTACTCGCCGGCCCGCGCCTTGTTCCAATGGCCCGAAATGAGGCCACGGGAAAGAACGCCATAGGCGGTGATGCCGATGCCCAGCTCGCGGGCGGTTGGCAGGATCTCCGCCTCGATGCCGCGCGAGATGAGCGAATATTCGATCTGCAGGTCCGAAATCGGATGCACGGCATGGGCGCGCCGCAGCGTCTCGGCCGAGACCTCGGACAGTCCGATGTGGCGGATGTAACCGGCCTTCACCATCTCGGCCAGAACGCCCACAGTTTCCTCGATCGGGACGCGGGGATCGAGGCGGGCCGGACGATAGATGTCGATGTAGTCCGTGTGCAGGCGCGCAAGGCTCTGCGCGAGGTAGTTCTTCACATGCGTGGGGCTGTTGTCCGTGCCGCCCCAGCCGCCCGCCGGGTCGCGCAGGGCCCCGAACTTGACGCTGATCTGGATATCTTCGCGCTTGCGGCCAGCAATCGCCTCGGCGATCAGCAGCTCATTGTGGCCCCAACCGTAGAAATCGCCGGTATCGATGAGTGAGACGCCGTGGTCGAGGGCGGCGCGAAGGGTCGCGATGCTCTCAGTGCGGTCGGCAGGGCCGTACAGGTCCGACATCCCCATGGCGCCGAGGCCGATGCTGGAGGTGGTTGGTCCCGATTTTCCAAGTTTTCTGGTCATGGATGTTCTCCTTGTTGCTCAGGAGACTCTAAACCCTAAACATATCGGGAATAATCGGATAAAATCCGAATCTACTATCAGGGGATTCCGAAGAATGGCGATCGACCTCAATCGGCTGCGCATGTTCTCGACCGTGGCGAAACACAGGAATTTCGGTCGCGCGGCACTGGAGCTTGGCATCACGGCTGCTACCCTCAGCGAGCATATCCGCAACCTGGAAAATGACCTCGGGGCGCGGCTCTTCAACCGCACGACACGCAGCGTTGCTCTGACGGACGCGGGCAGTCAGCTTCTGGCCGCGATTGACCCGCCGATGGCGAGCATCGGCGAGGCGCTCGCCGGTTTCGGCCCAGGCACGCAGGCGCAAACAGGCACGCTGCGCATCAACGGGCCGCGCCCGGCGCTGGATTTCCGGGTAACGCCACTGATCATCGACTTCTTGCGGCAATATCCCGCAATACGGGTGGAACTCGTTGCGGACGAGAGCTTCATCGACGTCATCGGCGCCGGGTTCGATGCCGGAGTTCGCTATGGCGAAGCCTTGGCCAAGGACATGATCGCCGTGCCTCTTGGCGGTCCGCAAAGGTTCTGCGTCGTGGGCTCACCAGACTACTTCAAGGAACATGGTCGACCCGACCATCCGAAGGAACTTGTCGACAGGCCGTGCTTCGGACAGATATTCCCGCGCGGGAATCGCCTGAACTGGCCGTTCGAACGGGACGGAGAAGAGGTCGAAATCGCGCCGAGTGGCCCCATCTTCACAACGGAACCGCACACCCAACTCAGCGCGGCCCGCAGCGGCCTCGGGCTTGCACTCCTGTTCACCGAGCATTGCGAGCCCTATCTGAAGGCCGGGACATTGGAAGCGGTTCTGGAGGATTGGTGCCAGCCGTTCGATGGTCCCTATCTCTATTATCCGGAAAGGCGGCTGATGCCCTCCGCGCTTCGTGCCTTTGTGGATTTCGTCAAGCACACCCGGCACGGGACGCGCGCGACCTCCGACGGATAGGGCGCCACAAGGGTGGTCAGACCTTGTCGGGGATGCGAGCGATGACCTTGATTTCGAAATCGAAGCCGGCAAGCCAATTGACGCCGATCGCGGTCCAGTTCGGAAAGGGCGGCTGCGGGAATATCTCGTTCTTCACCGCCATGATGGTCTCGAACTGGTTTTCGGGATCGGTGTGGAAGGTGCTGACATCGACGATGTCGTCGAAGCTGCACCCTCCTGCGGCCAACGTTACCCGGAGGTTGGCGAAGGCCAGGCGGACCTGCGCGGCAAAATCCGGCTCCGGCGAGCCATCGGCACGGCTGCCGACCTGACCCGATACGAACAGCAGATCACCGGAACGGACCGCCGCCGAATAGCCATGCGCCCCGTAATCTGCTATTCCTCCGACAATCAACGCGACGCCTCGATCGTCGACCAGTTACATGTCTGCCGCCTCCATGCCGAAAAACAGGGTTGGCATATCGTTGAGGAATATTCCGACCACGCGATCTCGGGTTCCTCCCTTCTGCGTCCCGGCATCCAAGCGCTGATCTCTGACGCCAACCGCGGCCGCTTCGACCTGATCCTTGCCGAAGCGATGGACCGGCTATCCCGTGATCAGGAAGACATCGGCGGTGTCTTCAAGCGCATGACCTATTCGGATGTGAAATTCTTCACGCTCTCCGAGGGTGAGATCACCCACCTGCATGTCGGCCTCAAGGGAACGATGAATGCGCTATTCTTGAAGGATCTCGCCGACAAGACTCGGCGCGGCCAGCGTGGTCGCGTCGAGGCAGGGAAGTCCGGCGGCGGTAACTGCTACGGCTACGATGTCGTCAAGAAGTTCGATGGCAACGGCGAGCCGGCGCGCGGGGACCGCACGATCAACAAAATCGAGGCCGAGGTCATCCGCCGCATCTTCCGCGACTATGTGGCCGGCAAGTCGCCGAAGCGCATCACCGTCGAGCTGAACAAGGACGGCATCAATGCTCTCGGCGGTGGCGATTGGGGATTCAGCACCATCAATGGTAATGCCAAACGAGGCAATGGCATCCTCAACAACGAGATGTATGTCGGCAAGCTGGTCTGGAACCACCAGCGGTTCCTGAAAGACCCCGGTACCGGCAAGCGCCAGGCTCGGCCGAACCCTGAGTCAGAATGGATCATCCAGGAGGTTCCAGAGTTACGAATCCTCGACGACGATCTATGGCAGGCCGCCAAAGCCCGACAGGCGGCGATCAAGAAGACCCGCGCCGAAAGACCCGCGCCGACAGTGGTGAGACCGAGAACCACTTCCGGGATCGACGCCGGCCGAAATACCTCTTCTCCGGCCTGACCAGGTGCGCCTGCTGCGGTGGTGGTTACTCGATGATCTCGGCCGATCTGGTCGGCTGTTCGACGGCACGCAACAAGGGCACCTGCGACAACCGCCAGAACATTCGCCGCGACCGGCTTGAGGCACGGGTGCTGAACGCGCCGCGCCATCACCTGATGGACCCGGCGCTGTTCAAGGAATTCTGCGATGAATTCACCCGCGAGATGAACCGGCTGCGCATGGAGGGCCGCGCGTCGATTGACTCGGCAGAAGCCGAGGTGAAGCGCATGACCGCCTCCGACATCATCCGTAAGCGTCCGGCCTGACCGCTACCCATTCCACTTTCAGGGCAGGATCTCATCGACCTTTGTGATCTTGCAGTCCGGTATGCGGGCGAGAGTGTCGGCGAGCCAGGGGTGTGGGTCGACGGCATTGAGCTTGGCCGTTTCGATCAGGGTTTAGGCGATTGCCGCGGCCTTGCCGCCCGCCTCGGAGCCGAGGAAGAGGCAGTTCTTTCGCCCGAGGGCGATGGCACGCATGCCGCGTTCGGCAGCGTTATTGTCGAGTTCCAGGATGCCGTGGTCGAGGTAAGGGCGCAGGCGTTCCATTCGGGCCAGGGCATAGCGGATGGCCGCCGCGCGTGGGGATTTGCCCGAGATTGTGGTGAGTTGCGTGGCCAGCCAAGCCTCGAGATCATCGAAGACAGGGGCGGCATGGGTCTTTCGCAGCTCTGCGCGACGATCAGGTGGCGGCCCTCGAGCTTCCTTTTCGATGGCATATAGCTGGGCGATCCGGCCGATGGCCTCTTCGGCGATGGGGGAGCCTTGCAACCGGTGGATGTCCACGAACTTGCGCCGGACATGGGCCATGCAGGCGACCTCGCGGATAGCAGCCGAGCGGTAGAGATCCTCGAACCCGGCATAGCCATCGGCATGCATCCAGCCGCGGAAGCGGGCGAGATGATCCTTCGGGTGCTGGCCCTTGCGGTCACCCGAGAACCGATACCAGGCCGCCGGAGGCGCATCACTGCTCCATGGGCGTTCGTCGCGGGCGTCAATCCAGAGCCGGGCCATCTGGGTCTTGCCGGTGCCGGGGCGAGCATGCCGACCGGCGTGTCGTCGGCAAAGATGGCCTCGGCCGACAGGACATGGCGGCCGATGGCGTCAGTTCCACCTCCATCCGGGGAATGTGGTCTGGGATCGGACGGCGTTTGGGTTTGTCCTTCTCCTCGATGTCCGGCAACTTCAACCGCGCCGTCAGCGCCGCAAAGCCCTTGCGCATGTCCGTGACCCCGGCCGCCAGCCAGACCCGCGTATTGACTGGTACCGGGATCACGCCGTCAGCCCCCGGATCAGTCGCGCCAAGGCTTCCGGATCATAGCTGCCGCTGATCCGCATCCGGTGGCCGCCAGCCAGTTCGATCTCGAGGTGGCTCTCAGCGACGGGCGCTGCCACCGGTGCCTGCGCTTCAGCGACGATCTCCACCGGAAAAAGCGCGCCTCTTCCAAGGGGGACGGAACCGCCGCCGGATCCGGTGCATAACGGGCATCGCGCAGCCATTTGAAGATCAGATTGGCGTTCACCGCGTAGCGCCGCGCCACTTGGGCAACCGAAACGCCAGGCGCAGTCGTCTGGAAACAGATCGACCGCTTCTCATCATCCATCCAAAGCCGCTTCGTCCGACGCGCCACACAAGCACCATACTGTCCACCATCGATAGTGGACACTATCCGCCTCTCTCAGCACGAGCCAGAGCAGTCAGACCGGACCGTTACGATTCGACAGGGGGCAGTTTCTCAGTTCGCCTGACAGCTCACGCCGATCTGATCCCCGAACGTCGCGCTCATTCGGCCGCAAGGGCGAAGGATCAGCATGCACGCCAACACCGGCTTAAAAACCGGCTTAATTTGCAAATTTAAGCCGGTACCGCATTTGCGCAGGCGGTATTTAGCTTGATATTTCAGGAAGTTAAATGGCGCGCCCGAAAGGATTCGAACCTCTGACCCCCAGATTCGTAGTCTGGTGCTCTATCCAGCTGAGCTACGGGCGCATTGTTCGCTGCGGCGTTGTTTGTGACCGCGCGATGAGGGGTGTTAGTATCTGTGACGCTCCCGATTGGCAAGCCCTATTTCGTTCCGAAGGGTGAAATTCTTCATGAAAATGGCACTATCAATTTGATATAGAACGGTAAAATCAGTTATCCACCGTTCGGCGGCCGTGGCGGCAGGGAAATGACGAAACAGGCTCCACTGTCCGCCTGCTGCGGTTGCGTGTCCAGCGCGATGGTGCCGCCGTGCAGGCGGATCAGTTCGGCGGCGATCGGCAGGCCGAGGCCGGAGCCGCCGGAGCGGGTCGTGCCGCTGAAGGCTTCGAACAGGCGCTCGCGGGCGTGCGGTGCGAGCCCGGGGCCGTTGTCCGCGATTCGAATCATCACCCCGGCGGCGGCGTCACTGCTCGGCCCCGCCGATGGCTGCGCGCGCGCGGATATGACGATCGTCGGCGCCCGCCCATGCGGCAGGCGGCCGTTCGCACCCGGGCGGGCGATCTCCTGTTCGAGCGCCTGCATCGCGTTGCGGCCGAGATTGAGCAGAACCCGGTACAACTGATCCGGATCGGCGTCGAGAACGAGGGAATCGGGTATGTCGATGACAAGGCCGATGTCCTCGCGCGTGCCGAGGCCGAGGCTGTCGCGCAGCTCCTCGACCAGCGGCCGCAGCCGGAACCGCCGGCGCTGCGGCAACGCCTCCTTGACCTTGCCATAGGCCAGCGCCGCCTCGCAGAACGCGATCGCCCGGTCGAGGGTGGCGATGAGGCGGGGCGCAAAGCGCTCCACCAGCGGATCGGAGACTTCCATCAGCCGGTCTGAAATGAGCTGGGCGGCCGTCAACATGTTGCGCAGTTCGTGGCTGATCTTCGCGACCGCCAGCCCGAGCGCGGCAAGCCGCTGCTGCTGGCGCAGCTCCGTGGCAAGCGTGTGCTCCATCCGTTCGAGCGCCCTTTCCGCCATGCCGATCTCGTCGCGCTTGCCGGACGGCACGATGATGCGCGCCGGGTTGCCCGGCTCGCGCTCGAAGGCCGTGATGTGCCCCGCCAGCCTGCGCACCGGGCGCACGATGAAGCGCATCAGCGCGATATAGAGCGCCGCCGCCGCCACGCCCCACACCAGCAGCGACAAGGCGGCGATGCGCACCGAGAAAGCCAGCATGGCGTGGCGCAGCGGCGTCGGGTCCATGATGAGTTCGACGAAGGCGATCTCGCCCATGCCCTCGCCGATCACCCGCATCGCGGTCGCGTCCCCGATGAAGAGGTCCGCGAGCGCGTCCCGCATCAGCTCCGTCCAGGTGGCGTTGCGCAGGTCGATCGTGCGCGCCACCTCCGTGGGCATCCCGTCGTTCGAGAGCAGGTGCCGCGCGCCGCCACCGCTGAGCGCGATGCCCATCACGCCGACACCGTTGAGCAGCCGTTCCTCGATGGCGGGCGGCACCGCCGCGTCCGGCGCGGCCTCCAGCACCAGCGCGGCGATCTGCGCGGCCGAGAGCCGGTCGTTGAGCCACGCGCGGCGGAAGGCGGTGATCGCCGGCACGAAAACGAGCGCCTGCGCACACAGCGCGAACACCATTGTGAGAATCATCAGGCGGACGGAAAGGCTCATCCCGCCTTTCTCGCGGCCCGGAGGGGGCTGAGCTGCGCCTTCAACCGCGGTCGCTTCAAACGCACGCGCCGAATCGGCCTCTCCCGGTTCGCCCGGCCGGGCCGTCTGTCGTGCTCGCGCCGCGCGATCCATGGCCCCGCCTCAGCCGCGCAGCTTCCACCACCAACGCGCGAGGCGCAGCAGCAGGCCGGCCGAACGCGGCCAGCCGAAAACCGTCAGGCGCGTGGCACGGCGGGTCAGGCTGTGGCGGCTGCAATCCGGAAACGCGAGGTCCGCGAGGTCGGCGAGCTTCAGCCCCCGCGTGATGGCCAAGGTCCACAGGCCCGCGATGTCGCCGGCACCCTCGCCGATGATCGTGCAGCCCGCGATGCGGCCGTCGCGCCGCGCGACCACCTTGATTTCCCCCGCAACCGGATCGCTGCCGCGATACCGCGCGACGCGGGCGGGGTGCCAGGCGAAGGACGTGCGCAAGACCCTGATCTCCCCTTCCCCGCGTGCGGCCTTCTCGGTCAGTCCGACGACAGCCACCTCCGGCGACGTCGGAAGAAGGCGCGTGGCCGGCATCGCCCTCAGTTTCCGGCCGGAGAGTACGTGATCGATGATCACATCAGCCTGCCGCTCAAGCGTGGCGGAAAAAAGATCGCCGCCGCCGATGGCGCCGATCGCCTGAATGCGGCGGTTGGAGGTTCGCTGGAAGGCATCGAGGACGGGCGCGCCGTCGTCGCGCAGGGCTACCTGCGCCTCCTGCCACGCGGCATCGCCGAAGACAGCGCGTGTCGGCGGCGCGACCAGCACCTGGCTGACGTCGAAGGTCTCCGTGTCGGCGGCGCCCGCGGCATGCACCAGCGCCTCGCGCCCATGCGCCTCGATCCGCACGGCGGCAAGGTCCGTCCGCACGGCGACGCCGTCGCGTTCGAGTCCCATCAGGACATGGCGCAGGGCTTCCTCGTCCAGGGGAGTCGCATCCGCGGGCTCCTCACCGCGCAGCAACGTCACCCGCGCGCCGAGCCGCCGGTGTGCTTGCGCCAGCGCCAGCGCGGCATCCGTGGTGCCGATGACGGCCAGACGCTCAACGGGACGCGAGGCGACGAGCGGGCGGTCGGGCGTCAGGCAGTCGATCTCGTTGAGGCCGGGAATGGCGGGCATGGCCCATTGCAATGCCGGCGCCAGCACGAAGTGGCGGGCGGCGAAACGTTCGTCGCCCACGCGCAGGGTCTTCGCGTTCTCGAAGCGCGCGACATCCGACAGCACACGCACTCTCAGTGCCCGCAGGCGTGCGTCGGCGAGACCGCCGGCCAGTGCCTCCGCGGCGGCGTGCAGGTGGCGCGCGAGCCCCTCGCCCGTCGGACGCAGGTTCTGGCGGGCGGCATCCGCCTCCGCGCCCGCCAGGCCGAGAGTCGCGAGCGCCGTCCGGGCATGAAAGAGTGCCGCCGCTTCGATGAAGGCGCGTGTGCCCACGGCAAGGCCGGGCAGGCCCCGCTCCCAGCCGGGCGGCGATATGTGGACGACGGACGCTCCGGCCTCGGCCGCCTTGACGGCGACGAACCTTCCGCCAGCGCCGGGTCCGAGAACGCAGATATCCACACGTTCGGCGGGACGCGGCGGGGGTGGGGCCGGCAGGCGCGGTTCATGCGTCATCCTGCGGCCCCCCTGCCCGTGCGCACGCCGGGCCTTGCGCTGGCGGCCTGAATGTCCAAAGGTGATGATCCATTCATCCATCGCCTCCAAATGCATGGCCCGATACAGCATGCCCGGCCGCCGGGGGTAACCCGTTCGTGATAACCGACAAACGGCCGGCGGGCAAAAGGAAACGCCACGCGGCGGCCCGGCGCGGCCGCCGCGAAGCAATGCAGCGCGTGCATGACCCGGCCCGCGGCCCGCCCGCGACTGTCAGTCGGCAAAGTCGGCGTTGACTTTTGGGAAAAATCCGGCCATAAGCCGGTTTCGGTATGGCGGTGCCTGTCGTGGGCGCCGTTTGTTGTTTTACAACAGCCGAAATCACCAGATTATCTGACCGCCGTCGGGATGACCGATGCGGTCAAAGGCGCGAGCGGCCTCGTCGCGCGCGTTTCGTTTTATTCGTGCGACCGGAGTTCAGGGCCGTGAAAAGGACTTATCAACCGAGCAAGATCGTTCGCAAGCGCCGCCACGGCTTCCGTGCGCGCCTGGCGACCAAGGGCGGCCGCGCCGTTCTCGCTGCGCGCCGCGCGCGCGGCCGCAAGCGCCTGAGCGCCTGACAGCGGTTTTCGGCGGGCCTAACCTCTTTCCGACGGGCCAGCCGGATATCGGGCAGGCACACGGCGCCGAATCCCGGATCGCTGTCATGAACGAAACCGAACAGTCAGCATCCGGACGCCGCTCCTCGCGGTTGCCGCGTTTGCTCAAGCGGGCGGAGTTTCTGACGGCGGCCTCGGGTCGCCGTGTTCATTCCAGCCGCATGACCGTCCAGATTCACGAGCGCTCCTCCGAAGCACCCGGGGACTCCGGTGTGTCCGTGCCGGTGTGTTCGCGCGTTCCTGTCAGCGGCCCGCGCTTCGGCCTGACCGTCACCAAGAAGACGGCCAATGCCGTGGGGCGGAATCGCATCAGGCGCCGGCTGCGCGCCGCACTGCAAGACGTGCGGGCCTTCTGGCCGAATGCGGATATCGATTTCGTGATCGTTGGGCGCGGCGAGCTGCTGACAGCGCCGATGGACATCATCGCCTCCGATCTCAAACGGGCCTTTTCCTCGCCGCCGCGACAGGGTAATCCTCTGGGCCGAGACGGCCGTCCCTCGCACAGAAGGCGCGGCAAGGCTACCGACCGCCCACACGGCACCATACAGCGAAACCCTACGGATCATTCATGAGCGGCGACCAAAAGAATCTGATTCTGGCCATCACCCTGTCGTTTCTGATTCTGTTCGGCTGGCAGTACTTCTTTGCCGAACCGGTCGTGCCGCCGCCCGCGCAGCAAGCCACGCAGCAGCAAACGACTCAGCAGCCTCAATCGACCGATGCCGCCGTGCCCACGCCGGCGCAGCCAACGGCTGGCGGCGTTCCGGAAGCGAGCGCGCCCGCCGCTGTGCTGACGCGCGATCAGGCCGTCGCAGGCGGCAACCGGATCACCGTCGACACGCCGAAGATTTCGGGATCGATCGCGCTCACCGGCGGGCGCATCGACGATGTGTCACTGCGCGCGTACCATGAGACAGTCGACCCGCACAGCCGCAACATCGTGCTTCTGTCGCCGGCCGCTAGCCCGCACCCCTATTTCGCCGATTTCGGCTGGGTGACGGCGGGCGGCAGCGCTGCGGCGGTGCCTTCGCCCGCCACGATGTGGACGGCGGATGCCGAGCGCCTGACCACCGCTGCGCCGGTCACGCTGACGTGGGACAACGGCGAGGGCCTCGTTTTCCGGCGCGTCATCGCCGTTGACGATGACGCCATGTTCACCGTCACCGACAGCGTCGAGAACAAAGGTGCAGCGCCGGTCACGCTGCATCCGTGGTCGCTGGTGTCGCGGCGTGGCACGCCGCACACCGAGAATTTCTACCTGCTGCACGAAGGCATGATCGGCGTTCTCGGCGATCACGGCCTGCAGGAAATCAAATACGCCGACCTCACCAAGAAGGACGCGCTGCCCACCGGCGGTACGGGCGCCGTGTTCGACAACGTGACCGGGGGCTTCCTCGGCATAACCGACAAATACTGGGCGACGGCGCTCGTGCCCGCGCAGTCCACGCCCTACACGGGCCGCTTCTCCCTGCGCACGGGCGCGAACAACCAGCCCGTCTATCAGGCCGACCTGCTCGGCGGTGGGCAGGAGGTCGCGCCGGGCAGCCGCGTCGTAAGCCGGGTGCATTTCTTCGCCGGCGCCAAGGAAGTGGCGGCGATCTCGAAGTACCAGCAGGACCTCGGCATCAAGAACTTCGACCTGCTGATCGACTGGGGCTGGTTCTACTTCATCACCAAGCCCATGTTCTGGCTGCTCGATTTCTTCTACAAGCTGGTCGGCAACTTCGGCGTCGCGATCCTGATCGTCACGGTGCTGGTGAAGCTCGCCTTCCTGCCGCTTGCCAACCGCTCCTATGCGTCGATGGCGAAGATGAAGGCCGTGCAGCCCGAGATGGTCGCCATCCGCGAGCGCTATAAGGACGACCGGACGAAGCAGCAGCAGGCGCTGATGGAGCTTTACAAGAAGGAGAAGATCAACCCCATCGCCGGCTGCTGGCCGATGCTGGTGCAGATCCCCGTCTTCTTCGCGCTCTACAAGGTGCTGTTCATTACCATCGAGATGCGGCAGGCGCCCTTCTTCGGCTGGATCAAGGACCTCTCGGCGCCCGATCCGCTGCCGATCCTCACGCTGTTCGGCCTCATCCCGTGGGACCCCTCGCAGGTGCCGGTGCTCGGGCCGTTCCTGATAATCGGCCTGTGGCCGGTGCTCATGGGCTTCACCATGTTCATCCAGATGAAGATGAACCCGGCGCCACCCGATCCCATCCAGCAGACGATGTTCACGTGGATGCCCATCCTGTTCACGTTCATGCTGGCATCGTTCCCGGCGGGCCTGGTGATCTACTGGTCGTGGAATAACCTGCTCTCCGTCATTCAGCAGGGCTACATCATGCACCGGAACGGTGTGAAGATCGAATTGTGGGACAACCTGCGCGGCATGTTCCGCAAGAAGGAAGCCAAAAGCGGCTGATCCCCGGCCTGTTCCGTTATCTCACGGCGGCGAAGGGCGGGCCGAAAGGCCCGTTCTTCGCCGCTCTTGCATGAAGCGGCCTTGCGTGGCGGGGCGTGCCGGTTGATAAAGCCCGAATGACAGACCAGATCGATTATCAGGACATTGCCCGCAAGCTGTTCTCAGGCAAGGCGGATTTCTTCTGGGGCACCGATTCGCTGGGCGGCCTGCCGCCCATGCACGGCATCGAGATCGCCTTCGCCGGGCGCTCGAACGTCGGCAAGTCGAGCCTCGTCAACGCCCTCACACGCCGCAAGGCGCTGGCGCGCACGTCGAGCACGCCCGGGCGCACGCAGGAGCTGAACTTCTTCCGCATCGGCGAAGGCCAGCCCCACGCCTTCACCCTCGTCGACATGCCCGGCTACGGCTATGCGGCGGTGGGCAAGGAGAAGGTCGCTGCGTGGACGGAACTCATCCATGCCTACCTGCGCGGCCGTGCCAATCTCGCGCGCGTCTACGTGTTGATCGACGCGCGCCACGGCCTCAAGGACAATGATCTCAACGTGCTGGATACGCTTGATAAATCCGCTGTGTCGTACCAGATCGTCCTCACGAAGGCGGATGCCCTCAAGCCCGGCCCGCTGGCCGAGCGTATCCGGACGACGGAACAGGCGGTCGTGCGCCGCGCCGCCGCCTATCCCGGCGTCATCGCCACGTCGAGCCGCACCGGCGACGGCATGGACGCGCTGCAGGCGGCGATTGTCCGGCTGCTGCACGAGCGCGCAGGCTGAAGGTTTCTGTCGCGGACGCGGACGACGGTTTGTCGCAGTTCCCGCAACAGCCCGTTGATGCGATAAGGCAATTTCAGCAAAGGGGGGACACCGCTTTGTGTTCGGAATTGCGTAAATGCAAAGAGATGGACCAAAGAGATGGACCATTGTCGCGTTTCAAAGAAACGTAAAAATGGTCTGGTGAGGCGGATGGAAATCCAGAGCCGCGCCGCTGAGTCGTCCTTTGGATTGCGCACATACCTTCCGGGGGAATGATCATGGATCGCGCGCTCGTCGTGCTGGGGGCGCTTTTTGGCCTGCTGGGAACCGCCGCCGCCGCGGCGGCCACGCATGTGACGGGGCCCGGCACCGGGCTCGGCACGTCGGCGAACTTCCTGCTGTTTCACGCCCCCGCGCTTATCGCCTTGCCGGCCCTCATCCGCACCGGTCTCGTGCGGGCGGGAATCGCGCACGCGGGCGGCGTACTCGTCTTCTCCGGCGTGGCGCTGTTCAGCGGCGAGCTGGCGTTGCGCGCCGTCGAGGGCAAGACGCTGTTCTACATGGCGGCCCCCACCGGCGGAACGGTCCTGATGGCCGGATGGCTCGTCATCGCCATCGCAGCCCTTGCCGCGAGACGCGACGCCTGATGGTCCTCGGCCCTTGAAAAACGCGGGCGACACGGCGCGTTATGTCCTGTAGAACAGCAACAAAAGATGCGAATCGCACTGCAGGACCGTCGCCCGTCATGACCGACCACTCTCCCCCCGATCTGCCCGACGTCTTCGCCCGGGCGGAGATTCTCGTTCAGGCGCTGCCCCACATGCAGCGCTACGACCAGCAGGTCGTGGTGATCAAGTATGGCGGCCACGCCATGGGCGACGCCTCGGCAGCGGAGGACTTCGCCGAGGATGTCGTGCTGCTCGAACAGTCCGGCGTGCTGCCTATCGTGGTGCACGGCGGCGGGCCGCAGATCGGCGGCATGCTGAAGCGGCTCGGCATCACGTCCGAGTTCCAGGCGGGCCTGCGTGTCACTGACAAGGCCACCGTCGAAGTGGTGGAGATGGTGCTGGCCGGCTCCATCAACAAGCAGCTCGTCGGCACGATCGCGGCCGAAGGCGGGCGGGCCGTCGGCCTCTGCGGCAAGGACGGCAACATGGTCACCGCCCGCAAGGTGACGCGCAGCATCGTCGATCCCGAATCGCTTGAGGAAAAGGCCGTCGATCTCGGCTTCGTGGGTGAGCCTCAGCGCGTCAACCGCGCGGTGCTCGACGCCGTGCTGAAGGCCGAACTCATCCCGGTGCTCGCCCCCGTCGCGCCGGGCGAGGACGGCGCTACCTACAACATAAACGCGGACACGTTCGCCGGCGCCATCGCGGGCGCCATGCGGGCCAAGCGCCTGCTGCTGCTCACCGACGTGCCCGGCGTTCTGGACAAGAACAAGCAATTGCTGCGGCAGCTCACCATCGACGACTGCCGCCGCCTCGTCGCCGACGGCACCATCACCGGCGGCATGATTCCCAAGGTCGAGACCTGCATCTACGCGCTCGAACAGGGCGTCGAGGGCGTCGTCATCCTGGACGGCAAGGTGCCGCACTCGGTGCTGCTCGAACTCTACACCGACCACGGCGCCGGCACGCTCATCACGCCCTGAGCCTACCGGCCGGCCGGGCGGCGCCCGGCCGGTATCGCCTGTCGAAGCGGATTTTCATGAGTAACGCCTATATTTATCTGGCGATTGCCATCGTCTGCGAGGTGATCGCGACATCGTCGCTGAAGACGGCGGAAGGCTTCACGCGCCTCGTCCCCTCCCTTATTACCGTGGCGGGTTACGTCATTTCGTTCTATTTCCTGTCGTTGACGCTCAAGTTCATTCCTGTCGGCATCGTTTATGCGATCTGGAGCGGCATCGGCATCGTGCTCATTGCGCTCGTCGGCTTCGTCGCCTTCCAGCAGAAGCTCGATCTTCCCGCCATTGCCGGGCTCGCAATGATCATCGGCGGTGTGCTGGTCATCAACCTGTTCTCGAAAACCGTCGGCCATTGACCGTGCCTCACACCGGTCCTGACGGCGCCGTATGTGCGACAGCGCACACCGCGCCCTCTTGGATCGGAACAATCCATTCAGAAACACGTTTGCGCAGTTGCGCCGGAACAATCGGCGCAAGGAGGACAACGCATTGCAAAGGCGAAGCGGAACGGCAACGGGCCGGATCGAGACCATCGACTTCTGGCGCGGGCTGGTGCTTGTCATCATCTTCATCAACCACGTGCCCGGCAACATTTTCGAGTCCGTCACGCCGCGCAATTTCGGCTTTTCCGATTCAGCCGAAGCCTTCGTCTTCATCTCCGGCCTTTCGGTCGCGCTGGCCTATGGCGGCAACATGTCGCGCGGCGACACGCTCGGCGCGCTGAACAAGGCGTGGCGACGCGCCTTCCTGCTTTATGCCATCCACCTGCTGCTGACATTCACGGCGATCGCGCTCTTCGCCAATGCCTTCGTGCTGACAGGCCGGGAGGCCTTCATCCTCGGCCATGGCCGCGATGTGATTTTCGATGACCCCGCCGCAGCGCTGCTCGGCATCATGAGTCTGGGGCATCAACTGGGCTATTACAATATTCTGCCGCTCTACATCCTGCTGATGCTGTGCGCGCCGTTCATCCTGCTCGCGGCATGGCGCTCGCCCATGGCGACGCTGATCGTGTCGTTCATCATCTACGCCATCGCGCAGGCGCCGCAGGTGAACCTGCCGAGCTGGCCGGTGGAGGGGCTGTGGTTTCTCAACCCCTTCGCGTGGCAGTTCGCCTTCGTGATCGGCGTCGTCGCGGTGATCGTGATGAGGCGCTCCGGCGAGCAACTGCAGGCCTTGCCGTGGCTGACGGCCGTATGCTCCCTGTTTGTCGCCGCCGGCGTCGTGCTGACGACCAACATGTTCGGCCTTGAACCGGGGCTGTTCGATGCGGCGCGCGCCCTCGGCGGCTTCGACAAGACAGACATGGGCGTGATGCGGCTGGCGCATTTTCTGGCGCTTGCGTACCTGCTGGCACGCTTCCGCGTGGGCGGCATGCTGTTGCAGTGGCCGTTCGGCAGGCCGATGGCGCTGATAGGCCGCCACGGGCTGGCGATTTTCGCGCTCGGATCGGTACTCAGCAGCGCCGGCCAGATATTCGCCACGCTGACGGAAGGGTTGCGCCTTTCGGGCAACACGCTGACCGGGCTTGCGGTCGTTCCCGCCGGCATCATGTGCCTATACTGGCTGACGCGCTATCTGGAAGGGCCGGCGCCGCTTGCAGGCACGGCGAAAAAATCCGGCGGGATCGCGGCGAGCGCCTGATGGCGAGAGGCGCGCCCGCTCTTACTTCTGCGCCACGATGAACAGCCGCGGGAAGGCAAGCAGCACCTTGTCGTCCGCCCGCGGCAGATAGTGCTCCGCCAGCTTCTCCGCGTAGTCGGAGAGGAACAGCGACTGCTCCGCATCGTCGAGCGGTGCCAGAAAGGGCAGCAGCCCGGTGCCCTTCACCCATTCCACGATGGCGTCAACGCTGTCGAGCGGATGCTGGTAGATGGTGTGCCAGATATCGACGCGGCTCACGTGCGGGATAAGCATATCGTAATAGGCGTCCACGGAAGCGAGCTTCAGCCGCTCCACACCCGCGAGGCGGGCGGACCACGGCCCTGCGCCCGCCACCTCGCGCATCAGGCGATGCGAAGGCTCGTCGAGATTGTCGGGCATCTGCACGGCGAGCAAGCCACCCGGCGCCAGCGTATCCACGAGCGCGGGCAGCAGGGCCGCATGGTCGGGCACCCATTGTAGGGCGGCGTTGGCGAAGAGCAGGTCGAACGGCCCCTCCCCCGCCCAACCGCCGGCCTGCACCTGCTGGACAGACGCGCCGATGTCGCTTTCGACGAAGCGCACGTCGGGAAGGCGCTGGCGCGCCGCCGCGAGCATGTCGGGCGCGTTGTCGACACCGATGATCTGGGCCTGCGGAAAGCGCTCGACCAGCAACTGCGTCGAATTGCCGGGCCCGCAGCCGAGGTCCGCCACCAGGCCGGGCGACGCCAGCGGCACCTGCGCCAGCAGGTCACGCGCGGGTCGCGTGCGCTGATCTTCAAACTTCAGATACTGGCGCGCGTCCCACGTCGTCATGTCACAGTCCCCTTATCGCAGCGGGTTAACGTCCGAACTTCTTGTACTGGATGCGCTTCGGAATGGTCGAGTCGATGCCGAGCCGGCGCTTCTTGTCTTCCTCGTAGTCCTGGAAGTTACCCTCGAACCACTCCACCTGGCTGTCGCCCTCGAAGGAGAGGATGTGGGTGGCGATGCGGTCGAGGAACATGCGATCATGGCTGATGATAACGGCGCAGCCGGCATAATCCTCCAGCGCCTCCTCAAGCGCGCGCAGGGTATCGACGTCGAGGTCGTTGGTCGGCTCGTCGAGCAGCAGCACGTTGGCGCCGGACTTCAGCATCTTGGCGAGGTGCACGCGGTTGCGCTCGCCGCCCGAGAGCATGCCGACCTTCTTCTGCTGGTCGCCGCCCTTGAAGTTGAAGGCGGAACAATAGGCGCGCGAGTTGATCTCCCGTTTGCCGAGGTAGATGATGTCGTTGCCGCCGGAAATCTCTTCCCAGACGGTCTTGTTGCCGTCGAGCGCGTCGCGGGACTGGTCGACATAGCCGAGCTGCACCGATTCGCCGATGGAGATGGTGCCGGAATCCGGCTTCTCCTGTCCCGTGATCATGCGGAACAGCGTCGTCTTGCCGGCGCCGTTGGGCCCGATGACGCCAACGATGCCGCCGGGCGGCAGCTTGAAGCTGAGGTCGTCGATCAGCAACCGGTCGCCGAAGCCCTTCGTCAGCCCGTTGAACTCGATGACGTTGTTGCCGAGCCGTTCGGCAATCGGGATGATGATCTGCGCGGTGGTCGGCGCCTTGTCGCTGGCCTTCTGCACCAGCTCGTCATAGCGCTGGATGCGGGCCTTGCTCTTGGCCTGGCGGGCGCGCGGCGAGGCGGAAATCCACTCCCGCTCGCGCTCCAGCGTGCGCTGGCGCGCCTCTTCCTCGCGGCCCTCCTGCTGCAGGCGCTTCTGCTTCTGCTCCAGCCACGACGAGTAATTGCCCTCGTAGGGAATGCCGCGTCCGCGATCGAGTTCCAGAATCCAGCCTGTGACGTTGTCGAGGAAGTAGCGGTCGTGGGTGACGATCAGGATCGCGCCCGGATACTGGCGCAGATGCCCCTCGAGCCACGCCACCGTCTCGGCGTCGAGATGGTTGGTCGGCTCGTCGAGCAGCAAAAGCTCGGGCTGCCACAGCAGCAGCTTGCAGAGCGCCACGCGGCGCTTCTCGCCGCCCGAGAGCTTCGCGACATCGGCGTCGTCGGGCGGACAGCGCAGAGCGTCCATCGCCTGGTCGACGCGGCTGTCGAGGTCCCACAGGTCCTGCGCCTCGATTTCGTCCTGCAGCCGTGTCATCTCGTCGGCGGTCTCGTCGGAGTAGTTCACGGCGAGTTCGTTGTACCTGTCGAGGATGGCCTGCTTCTCGGCCACGCCCTCCATGACGTTCTCGCGCACCGTCTTGGCGGGGTCCAGCTGCGGCTCCTGCGGCAGGTAGCCGACGCGCGCGCCTTCCGCCGCCCAGGCCTCGCCGGAAAAATCCTTGTCGGTGCCGGCCATGATGCGCAGCAGCGTCGACTTGCCGGCGCCGTTGACGCCGAGCACGCCGATCTTGGCACCCGGATAAAAGGAGAGGTGCACGTTGTCGAGGACCTTCTTCCCGCCAGGGTAGGCCTTGGACAAGCCATGCATGTGATAAACGTACTGATAGGAGGCCATTGGTCTCTCTGTCGATGGACGCGCGATTCGCGCTGTCGCCCGCCCGCGCCGGCAGGCTTCCGAAAAGATTTGCTGGAAACGGGTTAGCAGGCGCAGGCGCGCGCTTCAAGCCCGGCGGCGCAATTCAGGCGCCTGTGAAACCGTTCCTGCGCTATCGGTACGCTTGCGACTTGCATGGAATGACGGAATCACCACTATTATTGTTAACATTGATCTCGTTAGTAATGCCAGCAGATCCGGCTCTTCATGCATATGCTTTCCCGGCCCAGCGTGCTTCGCTTCGACTGGCGGCCCACGATCAGGACCTTGCCGGAGGGGCAATTCGTCGCCGCCATCGGGGACGTGCACGGCCACGACCATCTGCTCGCCGCCATGCACGACGCCATCCGGCGGGAGCTGGACGAACTCGGCCCGCGCAGCGCCGCCGTCATCCATCTCGGCGACCTGATCGACCGCGGCCCCCGGAACCGGGAAGCGCTGGTGCGGGCACGCGCTGGCATCGATGGCGCGTCGGCGATCACCCTGCGCGGCAACCATGAGGACAGGCTGCTTGCCTATCTCGGCGGATCGCCGGCCGCGCTGGGGCCGTGGCTGGACGCGGGCGGCGAAGGCATGTTCACCCAGATGGGGCTCGACCCGTGGCGCATCTCGCCGGGGGAGTTCCGCGCCAGATTTGGCGAGGACCTCGCCCGGTGGCTGGAGGCGACGCCGGTGATGCACCGCATCGGCCAGCTGGTCTTCGTGCATGCGGGCATCGACCCCGCCCTCCCGCTCGACCGGCAGGATCCGCACACGCTGATGTGGACGCGCCGCGCCTGGATCGACAGCCCCGGCCCTTATCCGGAAGGGGTTGCGGTGATTCACGGGCACATTCCGCGCCGGACCGTCGACTTCCGCGACCGCCACCGCATCGACCTCGACAGCGGCGTGGTGAACTGGGGAATCCTGTCCGGCCTCGTGTTTCATGGCGACCGAATGCGTTTATTGCAGGTCAGCTAGGCGTTTCTTCCATCTTATCCAAACAGCCGCAAATCTGACATAGTCCGCGGGCACAAGGCGTCCTGATTAATCGCCTTTTTTCAGCGGCTTACGGCTTACCCATCATGTCTGACACTTCTTTCGTCCGCTCTTCTCCGGTTGCGGCCAACACGACGCTCGCGGGCATCGGCCTGATGGTGTTCGGGCTGTTCGTTTTCGGCATCAACGATGTGATGGGCAAGTGGCTCGTCGCCACTTATTCCGTGGGGCAAATCCTGCTGATTCGCTCCGCTGCCGCGTTCGCGATCCTCGCGCCCTTCATCTGGCGCGCCGGGCTTTCCTCCTTCCGCGACATGCCGCATCCGCGCGTGCAGATCATCCGCGCCCTCTGCGGCACGGCGGATGTGGCGCTGTTCTACTGGGCCGTGGCCTATCTCCCGCTGGCGGACGTGATGACGTTCTATCTCGCCGGCCCGATCTACGTGACGGCCATGTCCGCGGTGTTTCTGGGCGAGCGCGTGGGGCCGACGCGCTGGACGGCGGTTCTCGTGGGCTTCCTCGGCGTGCTGATCGCGCTCGGGCCGTCGATCGTCGCGCTGTCGTGGCCGTCGCTCATCGCGCTTGCGGGCAGTGTCGCCTTCTCCGGGCTGATGGTGACGACCCGGCTGTCGCGCGGCACGGGCGATGTGCAGCTCGTCACGGTTCAGGTCGCGGCGGCCCTCGTCTGTGGCCTGATCGCCGCGCCGTTCGGCTGGGTGACGCCCGACATGACAGACTTCTTCATGCTCGGCCTGCTCGGCGTCGTCTCGATGAGCGCCTTTCTGTGCGTGAACCGCGCGCTGAAACTGGCTCCGGCTTCCGTCGTCGTGCCCTATCAGTACACGCTGATCGTCTGGGCGGTGGTGTTCGGCTATGTCTTCTTTGGCGAAATGCCGAAGGCGACGACCCTCCTCGGCGCGGCGGTGATCGTAGGCGCCGGCATCTTCCTGTTTTTCCGTGAGCAGGCAAACGCGCGCCTCGCCCGCGCGCAGCAACAGGAACAGGAGGGCGCGGCCCTTCCGCCGCGCCCCTGAAGGCCTCTTTCGGGAGCGGACGGCCGGGCAGCGCGGAACGGGCGTTTCCATCCGCCCCGGCCTGTTCTATATTGCACGCATGTCCGACAGCTTTCCTTCCGGCAGCGTCCGCGATGCGGCCCTCGAAACCCTGCTCGATTTCTATGTCGAGGCCGGGGTGGATTGCGCTGTCGGCGACGCGCCGCAGGATCGCTTTTCCCAAAGCCTGCAGGCGCGCCCCGCCCCGCTCCCGGACAGGGACGCGCCACAGGTGACGCCAGGCGATCCCGAAAGCAAGCCGCAGCCGCAACCCGCCGTGGCAGCGCCCCGCATCCGCAGCTTCGACAATGCCGACGACTCCGCCCGCGCCGCGCGCGAACGCGCGCAGGCGGCGCAAACCCTCGATGAGCTGCGTGAGGCCCTCGCCTCGTTCGAGGGATGCGGCCTCAAGGCCACAGCGAAGAATCTGGTGTTCGCGGACGGCAATCCGCAGGCGCGCGTCATGTTCGTCGGCGAGGCGCCCGGCCGCGACGAGGACATCCAGGGCCTGCCCTTTGTGGGTCGATCCGGCCAGTTGCTCGACCGGATGCTGCATGCCATCGGCCTCGACCGCGAGACGGGCGCCTACATCGCCAACATCGTGCCATGGCGCCCGCCAGGCAACCGCACGCCGACACCGCAGGAAGCAGCGGCCTGCCACCCCTTCATCGAGCGGCAGATCGAGCTGTGCGACCCCGATATCCTCGTGTGCCTCGGCGGCCCGTCCGTGCAGGCGCTGCTTGGCGTCAGGGATGGCATCCTGCGCACACGGGGGCGCTGGTTCACCTATCACACCGGCCGGCGGGAGATCCGCGCGCTCGCCACGCTCCACCCCGCCTACCTGCTGCGCCAGCCATTGCAGAAGCGCCTCGCCTGGCAGGATTTCAAGGCCCTGCGGAACGCGCTTGCCGAAACCGCCCGGGCGAAAGCTCCCGCCGGGACGTAATAGCGCCCGCCCGCTTATGCTCCCCAGCCGGCCACGATCGCGAGTTCCGCCTCCGGCCGCACCGTGACGACCTCCCGCCGGCCGAGATAGACGGCGCCAGAGCTACCGTCGATGGAGAGCCAGTCGCCCGACGACACGGTGTGATCGCCGATCGTCACGCTCGTTCTGCCGTCCTTCTTCGCGAAGCCCAGCGCGCGGCAACCCACGACGCAAGCGCGCCCGAGCTGGCGCGCCACGACGGCGGCGTGGGCGGTGCGGTTGCCGGCGGCCGTCAGGGTGCCGGACGCGGCGGCGATGCCGGCGACGTCGTCCGTGGCGATGTCATGCCGGATCAGGATCACAGGCTCGTGCTGGCCCGCAAGCCGCGTCGCGGTTTCGGAGTCGAATGCCGCCCGCCCGGCGACGGTGCCGGGCGACGCCGGAATACCGGTCGCGGCCGGCGCCTCTTCCCCGGCGAAGCGCGTCAGCACGATCTTGTCGAGATCAACGCCCGCGAGCAGCGCCCTGCCCTCGGCCGGCGTCAGGGTTTTGGCCTCCACGAGATCGACGGCGACCTTCAACGCCGCGCGCGGTGTACGCTTGGCGGCGCGTGTCTGCAGGAAATACAGCACGCCTTCCTCGACCGTGAACTCGACGTCCTGCATGTCCTTCTGCGCGGCTTCGAGCTGGGCGATGCCCGCCACGAGTTCCCGCGCTACGTGAGGCAGCCGGCGTTCCAGCAGCGACAGGTCGCCGGGAAGCCGGCGGCCTGAAACCACATCCTCGCCCTGCGCGTCGAAGAGGAAGTCCGCGTAAACGCCCGGCGCGCCGGTGGCCGGGTCGCGCGAGAACGCCACCCCCGCGCCCGAGGCGCCGCCCGCATTGCCGAACACCATGGCCTGCACGGTGACGGCGGTGCCGGTCAGATCCTCGAAATGGTTCAGCCGGCGATACTCGCGCGCCTTCGGCGCCTCCCACGACCGGTAGACGGCAAGCGCCGCGCGCTCAAGCTGCTCGGCCGGATCGACGGGTAGCGGCTTGCCGATGCCCTGCATCGCCCGGCGGTAGTCGAGGGCCAGCCGCTCCAGCGATTCCGAGTCAAGATCTGCGTCGGCGGCCACGCCCTCCTCGGCCACGAGCACCGCGAGGCGCTCCTCGAAAACGCCCGCGCCGATCCCTGCCACGACTTCGCCGTAACCCTGCTGCAGGCGGCGCAGGCTGTCCCACGCAAGACGCGGATCGCCATAAAGGCGCATCAGGCCGTACACGGCAGCCTCGTTGAGGCCGACGTTCAGCACGGTATCCATCATGCCCGGCATCGACCGCTCGGCACCCGAGCGGACGGAAACGAGCAGCGGCTGGCGGGGGTCGCCGAACACGCGCCCCGTCTCCTGTTCCAGAAACCGGATGCCCATCGTCAGCGCGTCGCGCACCTGGCGCAGCGCATCCTCGTCACTCCGGTTGACCGGCCCGCAGAGCGCCGTCGGCAGCACGAAGGCTGGCGGCACGCGCAGCCCGAGCCGGCTCATCAGCCGCAACTGCGCCGCCTTGGAGCCGATGTCGCGGGCGCTCACGCCGGTTTCATCGGACGCGGTCTTGCCGGACAGCGAACGGCCGATCAGCACGGGATGAACTTCGATCTCGCTCATTGCGGGTTCTCCTCCAGACTTTCCCGTTCAGGACTTCCACGGCGCCAGATCGTCGAGCACGCAATGGCGCAGGACGAGCGCGGCATGCGCGATACGATCCGTGGAGGTCTCGATGGCGCGCGCCGTCTCCACGCCGACCGTCAGCGTGCGCGCGCAGTCGATGTCAGCGATAAAGCCCGCGATCGCCGCGCGCTGGGCGGCATCGGCCTGCTTCTCGGCCTGCACCGCGTCCTCGATGCCCTCCAGCGTGTCCGCCGTGTCGCGCCGGTTGCCCGCAGGCGCCTGCAACGCGGCCGCGACCGCCCGCACGAGACCGGAGCAGCATTCCACCGCCGTGCGCGCCAGCTCGCCCAGCGGCCGCGCGATCGTCTCCGTCGCCACGTGATCGGGGGCGATGCTGAGCACGAAAACCGCCTCCTCAAGCTCGTCGACCGCGTCCTCGATACCGTTCACAATCGGCAGGAAACGCAGGCCGCGTCCCATCGGCCCCTCCGCCATCTCGCGGGCGCGCACCGTCAGCACGTCCGCCTTCGCCTCCAGGTGCTTCGCCCGCTGGCTGAGCCGCTGGGCTGCCTCCCGGTTGAGCCCGCGCCCGTCGGAGAGCGCGTCCTGGATCATGCTCGCGAGGTCGCGCGCAAGCCCGAGCTGGCGCAGCACGATATCGAGGATCTCCCGCTCCACCGACACGACGCATTGCGTCAGCTCCGCACGCACCTCGTCACGCAGCAGCCGTGCGGAACGGCGCTGGGCAAGCCCCTGGCTGGAAAGGCGCATCACCCTGGCCAGCAGGTCATAGGCCTGCGTCGCCCCCAGCGCGGCGTCGAGCCGCGTGCCGTAGGGAATGCGCCCTTCGGCGCTGCGCTGGATCGCATCGAACAGCAGTTCGGCCCCGCCCAGCTCCAGAAAGCCCCGGTGGCCGTAATCCTCCGCCGCTGCCTGCCGCAGCAGGCGCACGGCCTCGGACTTGCTGACGAACGGCTGCAACGCCTTGCGCGCCTTGTTCCAGTCGATCAGGAACACGATCCGCGAACCCAGATATTCCAGAAACGCCTGGCAATCGTTCTCGTCGCGCGAGGTATAGCTGCCCGTCACCAGGAAGAAGGCAGCGCCCTCGGCGAGGCCGCGCGCCTTGCGCTCGGCCAGCGGCACCCAGTCCATCTTCCAGCTGTCGAACAGGCCGACGAAGAACTGGGCCCGGCGCAGGTGGATGTCCGTATAGGTGATCGTCACCGTACCCGCCTCGACGGCAACGACGAGCACGTGTGCGTCGGTGGTGCCGATGTCGTTCTGGATGACGAGGCGCTCGCCGCTGCGCGCGGCCGTCGTCCCCAGTCCCGGATGGCCGAAGGCAAGCCCGCGCGTGCGGTCGACGCCGCGCATGAACGCGCGGATGCGCGGCCGGTCATCGTCCGCGATATGCAGCACGTGGGCGCCGGCGAGCGTTTCGACGGAGACCTCGGTCGAGAGCTTGTTGAGTGCCTTGTGCAGGTCCATCACCAGCAGATGCGCCGTGTCGCGCCCCTCGCGGTTCGCGGAGGTGAGCGTGGCGATCTCCGCATCGCCGACCGTCTCGCCCGAAAACTCCTCAAGGCGCAATTGCTGCAACCGGGCAGAAAAATCCGCCGCCGACGGCGCGGCCACCGCATCGAGCGGGGCGATCATCGCCTCGATATCCCCCCGCAGGCCGGAAACCAGGTCGTCCGCGCCCGGCACCAGTACCGCGTCCTCCGGCAGTAGCCGCGCGCCCCTGATGCTCTCCTCAAGCGCGGGATCGTCCATCCCGGCGGCCCGCAGTTCGCCCGAAAGGCTGCGCACCCCGGCCTCGGGATGGCGCGCGTGGGCGACGGCCTCCTGCAGCACCGTCATGCGCAGCTTCGCGCGATCATTGGCCTGCAAGGCGCCAGCCAGCAGATCGGGCACGAGAATCGCCTTTTCTCCAAGATGCTCGACGATACCGGTCTTGACAGTCATGATGCACACCTCCTGCAGAACGGGCACCCTTATCCGATTCCGATGACATTCGCGTTGCCGGAAATCATTCGCAAAAGTGTCATAAAAAACGGCTCCCGCCACTCCTCATGTTTTGACCGCGCCGCAATCCAGCAGCGCTCGGGCCGCAGCGGCGACCTCTTCCGGTCCACCGCCCGTCTGCAGCCGCTGCCAGTCGATCGCACCGACATCATAGGCGGATTGCGCACGGACCACGCCGACGTCGGCATCCGACGCATCGCCGGTGCGTGCCTCGACGCGCGCTTCCAGTACCGGCAGCGGCGCCTCCAGCCACAGGCCGTCGAAAGGCACGCCGGCGTGCGCCGCAACCTCTCCGATGGCCGCCCGCTCCGCCGGCTTCGCATGCACGGCATCAACCACGACGCTCTGCCCCGCGCTGAGCGCCAGTGCCGCGAGATGGCGCAACCGCGCGTAGGTCCGCGCGGTGACCTCAGACGTGTAGGCTTCCGGCGGCAGATGCTGCGTCTCGGCCGTGCCGAGCAGGTTCTTGCGCTCGATGTCGCTGCGCAGATGCACCGCGCCGACCGGACGGCCGAAGCCCGGCGCCAGCAGGGCGGCGAGCGTGCTCTTGCCCGTGCCCGACAGGCCGCCGATTGCAAGAAGCCGCGCCGGGACGGGCGCGATGAAGGAGCCGGCAAGCGCGAGATAGGCCTGCGCCTCCCCCTCCGCCGTTGCCAGAGCCTCGCCCGCGAGGTGCGGCAGGGCGGCTGCCGTCACCATGGCGCGCACCCCGGCGCGGATGCTCAGCAGCAGCGGCAGCGCCGCAAGCCCCGCGATATCCGCGTCCTCCGCCCGCGCCCACAGATAGCGGTTCATCACGCCGTTGGCGATACCGTGAAGATCGCGATCCCACAGATCCATGAGCAGGAAGGCGAGATCGTACAGGATGTCGACGGTTGCGATGCTTTCGTCGAACTCGATGGCGTCGAACAACACCGGCGCGTCATCGATGAGCGCGATGTTGCGCAGGTGCATGTCGCCATGGCAGCGGCGCACGAAACCCGCTTCGGCGCGCGACAGCAGCAGGCCGCGCTGCGCATCGAGGGCGGCAAGGCTCGCGGCCTTCACCGCCTTCACCTGCTCCGGCGGGAACAGGTCCGGCCGGCTGGCGAGCCCCTCCGCGTTGCGGGCGATGTAGGTGCCGAGGTTGCGGATGGCGGACGCCGGCTCGACGGCCACCGGCGCCGCCGCATGCGCATGCACCACCATATCCGCAAGGCGTGCCGTCATGTCCTTCGGCAACGCGCCGCGTTCGGCGAGCCTGTCGAGTGTCGCGTTCTCGTCGAACCGGCGCATGTGCACCGCCCATTCGACGACCTCTCCTTCGGGCGGCGGCTTGGCGCCAGGGGGCCCGACCATCGGCGGCTCGGCCGCAGGCTGCCGGTCGGCACCGAGCGCGAGCCCCGACGGCGTGCGCAGGATCGGCGCCACGCCGAGATAGAGCGCCGGCGCATTGGCGCGGTTGGCCACGATTTCCGCCTCGCAGACCGCGTGCCGCCTCTCGAGCGTCGAGAAATCCATAAAGGAATATCGGACGGCGCGCTTGACCTTGTAAACCTCATCGCCGGCCAGAAAGACCACGGCGCCGTGCGTATCGATACGCCGAACCGCCTCTACGGCAGCTTTCCCCGCACGGGCATAACTTTCCGGGCGCGCGAGGAAGGCGAAGACATCCTCCTGTTCCCCCTCCCGTCCGGCATCTGCCCGCGCCACGGCCTTCACCCCGAACTCCCGCCGCTCGTTCATCTCCAGCCCCCCGGAATCGCGCGATCCTCATGTCAATGACACGAACTTATCAGCCGTTCATGGCATTCCTATCCTGTCGCGCGCCCATGCGGCGAAGGCACGCACGGCGATATCCCTTCGGACCAGAGAACCCGCCGCACGATCGCATCCGGACGCTCGTCCGGAAAGCCGGTTTTTTGAGCTTCGAGAAAACGGAACTCATGTATCGACGTCTCGAAGTCCATGTCTCCGTCATCGGCAGCGGAAAGCGGAAATGTCAGACCAGGCGGCGGACCACGGCGCGACAGACACGGGCGGGTGGAAGCAGGATCGCCTTCAGGTGCGACCTGAGCCGCGGAAAGCGGTTCGCAAGCCGACGGGCAGGCGCCGTCACCCGCCAGAAGGAACTGCGGGCGATTGCGTCATAATGCGTTTCGGCAACATGCAATTTCTTCCGCACCTCCTCCTCGCGACGTCGCAATTCTTCCTCGCGGGCGCGATACCCTTGACGCGCCCCGTCGCTTCTGGCGGCCGCCTCCTGCAGTTCCCTTTCCAGCCCGCGGATTTTGTCCTCAGCCGCCGTCAACCCGTCCCGCAGCTCCTGCTCCGCCCTCTCCAGCGCACTGACCCTGTCCCCGGCGGCGCGGGCCCCCTCCTCGGCGGCGCTCAATCCGTTACGCAGCTCCTCCTCCTGCGCGAGATACCTGTCGCACAGAAAAAGCGCTTCGTCGCCTCTGGCCGTGACCTCCTCCAGCTCCGTCTCCAACGCACGCAGGGCGACGCGCGACTCTTCCTCACGCGCGAGATGCCTGTCATGTGCCTCGTCGTTTCTCGCGGCGGCCTCCCGCAGTGTCATTTCCAGCGCGCAGGCCCTGTCTTCGGCGGCGGTCACCTGGCTCCGCAATTCCTCCTCGATCGCCCTCAGCCGCTCTCCGGCACCGTAATGCTCCCGGAAGAAGCGATCCCGCGCCTTGCAGAAGACATCCTGCAACAGCGGGGCCGTCGTGCGGTAGTAGCGGTCCCCGTCGTAAATGCAGTCCGGATAGCGGAACAGCGGACTCTCGGAAACCTTGCGCGCCTGCGCAATCATGGTTTCCCCGAAGAACCGGGGTTCGATAGAGAGCGCCTCGCCGATCTCGAAAACGTCCCTCAGGGCTTCAGGTTCGGCATAGGCGCACAGCGTTCGGAACGCCGTTTCCTCGAGCCCCGCCGAACGCAGTAGGATCTTGAAGAAAATCGGTGTGTATTCAAAGCAATGGCGGGGTTCATGCTTGAGATCGGGACTGAAGAACCAGTAGGTCCACGGCGGAGCGCCGCTCATGAACTCCTTGAGAGTCTTGTAGGACACAGAATTGGGAACCGACATCACCAGCGTGGCTTCAGCGCCCATCCGCTCTGTGATGTTCAACATGACTCCGCTGTGATCTTTATCGACGTGCTCAAGCGTCTCAAAGAACAGGATCGTGTCGAACCGTTCCTCGATCGGCCAGTCCTGTTGACCGAGATCGAAGTTGTGAATCCGGATATCGAGCCGGGTTCCCTCCATCTCGACCGTTCTGGTCACGATCGGCCGGGGATCGTCCGGCTGAAGCTCGATCCCCTCGACGTGCGCGTAACCGAGATATCGCCATGCCCAGTAGGCCATGTATCCGAAACAGCCGACGTCCAGGCAGGTGGCATCGTCCTTCTCGGCCATGGGGATCATCGTCAGCGACGCCGCCAGACGGCGACGATGGCCCAGCACGTACGTGTATTCAAGCGCGCCACCCGTGCGTCGCAAGTGCTCGATCGTTTCATCCACGATCTCATACGCCCGCTCCAGAGGCAGATAGCGCCCATGGGCCGGCGTCTCGGGAATGACACCCAATTCTGCGACGACTCGTTCGGCGAGCAATTGCTGGTTCATGGTCATTCCTCGCCTCCGATCATCTGTCGGGTCAGTGCATTGGGCTCAAGCAGGGGATGCTTCGCCCTGGCCTCCCTGTAAGCGGCGCGCGCCTCGGCCATGCGACCTGCGGAGTGGTAGTAAATGCCAAGCGTCAATATCAGACTCCACCGATTTTCATCGTATAGCGAAGTATCAATAAGTTGCCGAAGCAGGCGGACGTTCTCGTTGACATCCCGATACCACGACAGATCATGCCCGAAGCGTTCCGTGACCACCCGCGATGTAACCGGTTTCAAGCACCGGAAAGCGACGCTGCCGCCCCATTTCAACTCGACCACCTTCTCGAAATGATCCTGCAGCCGCATCATCGAGATGTGGATATGCGGATGATATTCGTGGATGAAGTCCTGCTGAATGACCAGGCCGCCGGCCATGATATTCGGAAAGAACTCCCGGACGGCGAAGTCTGTGATTGACGGCGCCTTGCAGAAATCGACTCCGAACACTTCGATTTCACAGTCATCCGGATAACCTATCTTCGTGACATCGCCGGCCCTCACATCGAGTAGATGGGCATATCCCTTCAGATTTTCCTTGAAGATCGGGAGAAAACTGGTTTCTCCGGCAAAGTCATGGTTCGGATAGTTCGAACGCAGATGCTGCAGAATGTAGTCGTCGTCGATCTCGAACAGGTCGTAGACGCGGATCGGGGCGGCGCCAACCGTCCTGTCCGCGAACTGAGGGTTGTTGCGAAGCCCCTCGATAAGAGCCGTGGTGGTTCCCCCGACGAAGCAGCCGCCATCGACGATGGCCCCCCGGAAACGGAAGTGTTTGCCGGCGTGAAAGTACAGCGCCCGATCGCCATATGTCAGCATGGCCGGGAAGGATTTGAGCTTCTCGGTCGCACCGTCCTCGTATTCCGCAAATATCTCCGCCACCTGTGCCTCGTTGACGGCGAGCGCGGCGTCTCTCCCGCTACGCGGCGGAAGCAGCTTCGGCGGCGTGGGCCTCTCCACGTGGACAACGGCACTTTCAAGGCCAAGCTTGGCGCTGTGGTACTCAATGAGGAACCGGACCGGGAATTGGGAAATGAGTGCCCGGCTGAACTCCCCGTCACGCCCGAGCGCCGACCGCCGGATCATGTCGAGCAGGTTGGAGACCATGTTCTGACTGGTTGCGGTTACGGCATCACGCAATATCTCTTTCAGGACGGCAACATAGTCAGCCATTCCATCGGGCGAGATACCATCCGTTTCGATTTTCCATATCAGGTGCCAAGCATGTAGAGCGGCGAAGTTGCCCACCTGCTCCTGCACGCTGAACATTTTGAGCCGGGCCACGGTCTCGCGCCACAGATACGCATATCGACGGACTTTTGCGGGCGACCACCCCGTGGTGGACAGGCTCCCCGGCCGCAGCCGATACTGGACCACGACGGCGGGCTCGTAGAAGACACCGTCGGATCTGAGGTACAGGAATGGCGTGTGCGCCATGTCCTCATGTTCACCTGGAGGATAATCGAGGTTCAGTTCAATATAATAGGCGCGCTCGACCAGCGTGCCCCAGGCCCGCATCGGTATATAGGCGGCGTCCGGCAGGCCGATTGCCCCGACGAAGGCATCCATGCCGCGAAGCACGCTGCCGGGGGCGCCGTGGCGCTGGCGATCGTGCATGCGGTCGTACTCGGCGGTAGAACCGTCCGGCAGCAGCCGCTCGCAACTGCCGACAACCACGCGATGACCGCCTATTTCCGCATCTGCGACCAAAGTGCGTAAGGCATCGGGCCGGGCCAGCCTGTCGTCTGAGTCGAGAAAGAACACATAGGTTCCCCGGGCGCGCCGCGCCCCGGTATTCCGTGCCGGTCCCAGGCCGCGGTTCTCCGCATGCGTGAGTATCTGCACACGCGGGTCATTCGCCGCAATGCGCTCCGCAACAGCGCGCGACCCGTCCGGAGATGCGTCGTCGACAAGCAAGACTTCGATGTCCTGCATATCCTGCGTCAGGACGCTCTGCAGACAATCCTCAAGGTACTCTTCGACGTTGTAGACCGGAATGACGACCGACACCGTCGGTACGTCGTCGTAGGCAGAGGGCAGATTGGCAGAGGAATCAGACAGCCAGACCTCAAGCCCCAACGTCTGCAAATCGAACTCGGAATGATGCTCAAGAGCCTTTTTGAATTCCGCATCTACCGTATTTTCGGAAGTGATCGCCTTAAACTCGACGGCGAATTCAGCTCTCAGCGCCGCTAGAATTTCGCTCGGCATCCTGAAATTCGAACATGAACCTGTATACTGTCCATTCTTATTATAGACCCAACGGACGATGGCTTCCGCGTGCGCGGAAGGCGTTCCTTTCGCGACAAGCAGTTCCTTGAGTTCCGACGGCGTATGGTTCAAGTGAGCCCAGTCCGGTATCGGATTCCGATCAGGGTCGGCGAAGCTGTAGATAACTTCCGAACCATTCTCACCAAGCGCCAACGGCACTCCCCCTGCGGCCGCGACCTGCCTCCGGTCTACCCAGATATGATGCCCAAGGTTGCCCGTCCAGAACGGGCAACCTTGCAGGTAGGCAATTCCCCCCGGACGCAACGCGCGCCTGACGGCACGGGCCACGCGCGCCATATCCGGAATATGCTCAAGAATTGCAATGCCATAGACAATATCGAAACCCTGTTCGGGCAAATCCACGTCGGCGACGTCGCTGACGACGAACTTGACATTGGCGGGTAGCGGCTCATCGCTACGCCAGTCGCCGATGGTCGTCGCCACGACGGAATCGGCGCCATTGGCCGCGAAAAGGCGGGCCGTGGCAAGGTGGAAATCGCAGCCGATCTCAAGGACGCGCTTCCCGCGCACATCGATGCGGTCTAAGAATTTCCTGAACTCGTCCAGTTGATAGCCCGTCGCGGTTGCCTTGACATAGGGCGGTACGACAAGTCTCGGCACCGGGCTGCACCGTTGGCGGACGAGCGGACGCCGGCGACGGCCGTCTATCGGCCCCAGCAGATCCTGCATGGCTGAATGATGGCGCTCTACATAGGCTTCATAAGCAATGGCGGTATCCTGCCGCACGGTGTCCAGAAGCCCGCGATCGACGACAAGGTCTTCTGTCAGCCTTGCAAGATCGCGCACCTCCGCAGCGGAGTGGAACCGGCTCGCGCTGCCGATGCCGGTGCCGCCGGCCACGGTTGTCATGACCGCGCAGCCATGCGCCATAGCTTCCAGCGTCTTGATCTTGATGCCTGTCCCGCCGCGCTCAGGATTGATGACCACATCGCACATCTCGAACAGCCGAGCGACGTGATCCATCCTGCCTAGCATCCGGGGCCGGGTGGCGGCGAGCAACTCCGCCGGCGCGTAATACGCAAGCGACAGCGACACGCCTCCTCCGATAAGCAGTTCGGCCCCTTCCTGCAAAAGGGGGCTCTCGCGCCAGGCCTCAAGATAGGCGATAAGGTTGTGTTCGTTGACGTAATTGCCCGATCCGATGTACCCGACCCGCAGTTTCGCGGCAGGCGGCGGCGCCTTGAACGAAATCGCCGTCGGTATCGGCCCCACGGTCACGACGTCCGCGCGTTCGCCGGCAAGCCCTCTGAAGTGATCGGCCTCATCTTCCTGCAGCGCAACGACGACGTCGGCCCTTTCGCACGCGGCCCGCTCGCCCCGATGGTCAAGGCTGACCCAACTCGCTTCGGGGTACCCCTGGGCGAGAAGCCGCCTGTTCCGATCGGCAAAACTATCATGCGTCAGCAGTATCTTCTTTGTATAAGAAGCTATGACATCGAATACTGCTGACATGAACGGATAATTGACGATCGCCACATCGTACTCGAAGCACGCCACCAGATCGGCAACACCGTCGAGCAACTCTCGCCCACACCAGTCGTCAACGTGCACATTCACGCCGTTCCGGTTGCCACCTACGAGCTGCGTGGAGACATCGATCTCCCTGTACAGATCATACTCACCGCCGGCGCGCCTTCTTACAGTCTCATCTATCGTTTCCTTATCTATTCCATAGTATAATACGTGAATACGATAGTCAGCCTCTTTCAGATATGCGAGCCACTGACGCATGAGGGCTGAATTTCCCTCAAACTTGAGGGGATGAAAGCTGGTCACGAACAACGCAACCTTCTCTCTCGGCCGGCGATCGTCCTGAACGGCCTCCAGAAGCCGCTCAGCGGAAAGCTGTGAGGCCGGTGTCTCACGGCCAACCCAGAGATCGCAGTCTTCCTTCTTTACAGGAAAAGCATCGCATCGCTCGTAGTAGGGCAAGAATTGCACGCGATCCACGAGACCGCTTTCATCGAGATAGTTCCAGACCGAAAACGGTTCCGCCGGATCGCGCCGCCCGGCGAGAACCAGATTCACGTCGTCCCTTGTATCTGATAGCGTTTTGAACGCATATAATAATTCTTTAATTGGATATTTTTTTAAATTTAATGGTATATCGGCGCATATAAACTTTATTGAATTCAAATCTCCTCTTTTTAACACGGATTCTCTCCTGATAACAACATTATGATACAGCGAAACTATGTTATACGTTCTATCAAAAATGGCAAAAATCGAGTATCATCATTTTATTCACCTGACAAGACATCGTCAGTTGCGTATTTATCATATATTTTTATAAACTATATATTCTGAAATTAACTTAAATAAAATTATTTTAATGTTTTCACATATTAAATTATATTGATGAATTTTATTTATTGATTTTATAATTTAGCGCATGGGATACTTATATTGTAAAATAGCATTATATAACTTCTATTATTTTTGGCTGTCGTGCGGAGAGAACTGCGAGCGGATACGCACCTCTCCCTCACCTCACCCCCCCTTTACAAAGTTCATTTTATGTTCTATTTAAGGGCTATCTTTGTTCGAGAACGCAGGGCGCACAATGGCTTGCCTGGAAGCTGACGGCATCGTGGAAGAGGGACGGCGCGGCGCACTTCCGCCGGGCGACGAGCCTCTGCCGCCTGGTCCGCGGCTGCAGCACGGGCGCGGCGCGGTATCGAATCCGACTGGCCGGTACGAGCCCGCGCAACGCGAGGCGATGGACGACGGCTGGGGCGAGCCGGACGAGCTGCCGCCGCTCAGGACCGAGGTGCTGGTCGACAAGGCGCGCACCGTCATCACGCGCAACGCCTCGCCCGACATTCCGTTCGACCGCTCGATCAACCCCTATCGCGGTTGCGAGCACGGCTGTGTCTATTGTTTCGCGCGCCCCACCCATGCCTATGTCGGGCTTTCGCCCGGGCTCGACTTCGAGTCGCGGCTGTTTGCCAAGCCCGATGCCGCAGTCCTGCTCGAAAAGGAGCTGTCGAGGCCCGGCTACACACCACGCACGCTCGCCATCGGCACCAATACCGATCCCTACCAGCCGATCGAGCGCCAGTACCAGCTGATGCGCGGCATTCTCGAAGTGCTGGGGCGGATGGGGCATCCAGTCAGCATCGTGACGAAATCCGCGCTCGTCACACGCGACATAGACCTGCTCGCGCCGATGGCGAGCCAAGGCCTTGCCTGCGTCGCGATTTCGGTGACGACGCTAGACGGAAAGCTCGCGCGCACCATGGAGCCGCGCGCAGCAGCACCCCACCGGCGGCTAGCGGCGATACGGCAGCTGGGCGAGGCGGGCATTCCCGTCTCCGTCATGGTCGCACCGATCATTCCGGCCATCAACGACAGCGAGATCGAGACCATTCTCGAAAAGGCGCATGAAGCCGGCGCGCGGGAAGCGGGCTACGTGCTGCTGCGGTTGCCGCTGGAGGTACGCGATCTCGTGACCGAATGGCTGGTGACGCATTACCCTGACAAGGCGAGACATGTCCTGTCGCTCATCCGCTCCATGCGTGGCGGCAAGGATTACGATGCGCGCTGGAACGAGCGCATGACGGGCACCGGCCCCTACGCGGCACTGATCGCCCGCCGTTTCGAACTCGCCATGCAGCGTATCGGCTACCTCAAGCGCCACCCGCGGCTGCGCACGGATCTCTTCCGCGGCGCGCCGAAGGCCGCCGAACAGTTGAGCCTGTTCTGATGCGCGTCCTGTGGCCGTCAGGCCTTCCCGCGTTCCTTCAGAAAGGCCTCGTGCGCACGCTTCAGCTCGCCGGAAAGGCCGGCCGCGATCAGGGCCCGCGTCTCCGCGACGCCGTAGAGCGCGATGAAGGAGCCGAAACGCGGGCCGCGCTCCTCACCGAACAGGATGCGGTAAAGCGTGGAAAACCATGTCTGCGAGACGCCCGGACGGCCGTCCGGGCTTTTCGTCTTGCCGCTGGTATCGGGAAAATGTTTGCGGCCGACTTCGTAGACAACGTTCTGCAGCGCCTCTGCGTCGGTGGAGCCCGTCTGCTGCGCGAGTTCGGCGGACAAGTCCTCCAGCGCATCCAGCTCCGCGTCCGTCGGGTCGGCGTAGTTCTTGGCCGGCTTCACGAAGTCACGGAAGTAATTAATGGCATACCCGACGAGCCGATCGAGCTGCGGATGGTTTTCCGGCGAGGTGCCGGGTGCGTAGCGCTGGATGAAGCCCCACAGCACCGTCTTGTCCTCGGAGTTGGCGACGGCGGCGAGGTTGAGCAGCATGGCGAAGCTCAACTGCGTGCCGCGCCCCTCGTCCGAGGGCGCGCCGATCGTCTCGGGCGCGGGCGGGTTTCCGGCATGGATGTGCCAGACCGGGTTGCCCAGCCGCAGCTTCCATTCCTGCCGCCCGTAATTGGCGAGGAAGGAAAGATAGTCGTCGACGTGGCGCGGAATGACGTCGAAATAGAGCCGTTTGGCCTCGCGCGGCTTGTTGTACATGAACAGCGCGAGACTTTCCGGCGTGCCGTAGCGCAGCCATTCATCGATGGTGAGGCCATTGCCCTTCGACTTGGAAATCTTGGTGCCGTGCTCGTCGAGGAACAGCTCGTAGTTGAAGCCTTCCGGCGGTTCGGTGCCGAGCACGCGGGCGATCTGGCCGGACAGCTTCACCGAGTCGATGAGGTCCTTGCCAGCCATTTCGTAGTCGACGCCGAGCGCCGCCCAGCGCATCGCCCAGTCGGGCTTCCACTGCAGCTTGACGTGACCGCCGGTCACCGGCGTCTCGAAGCGCTCCTGTGTCTCGGGGTCGCGCCAGACGATGGTGCCGGCCTCCGCGCGCACCTCATCCACCGGCACCTGCATCACGATGCCGGTCTTCGGGTGGATCGGCAGGAAGGGCGAGTAGCTCTGCGCCCGCTCGGCGCGCAGGCTTGGCAGCATCACTTCCATCACGGCGTCGTAGTGGCGCAGCATCAGCAGCAACGTCTCATCGAAAACACCGCTGCGGTAGACCTGTGTCGCCGAACGGAATTCGTAGTCGAAGCCAAAACTGTCGAGAAACGCCTGCAGCCGCGCGTTGTTGTGGGCACCGAAGCTGTCGTGGGTGCCGAAGGGATCGGGCACCTGTGTCAGCGGCCGGCCGAGGAAGGGGATGAGGCTTTCCTTGTTGGGAATGTTGTCCGGCACCTTGCGCAGGCCGTCGAGGTCGTCGGAAAAGGCGACGAGGCGCGTGTGAACGCGGCCCTCCGTCAACACCTGGAAGGCGTGTCGCACCATGGAGGTGCGCGCCACCTCGCCGAAGGTGCCGATGTGCGGCAGGCCGGACGGACCGTAACCGGTCTCGAACAGCACATCCTTCTTGCCGGTCCGCCCGATGCGCGCCACGAGTTTGCGCGCTTCCTCGAACGGCCAGGCGGCCGAGATCTGAGCTGCCTCGACAAGCGCGGGATCAAGGTGGAGCGGGGCAACCATGGGTTCACTCTTTCGACATTGGACGACACGAATCCGCCCGCGCGGCGCCGATCGGATGCCGGTCGGGCGGACGGAAGGCGGATCAGGGGCGCAGACAGTAGGAATTGTGCGCGGCAACGTCAACGCGGCAGGTACCCCTTCACCGCGATTCAGGACGCCGCCGACCGGAATTTGGGCTTTCCCGCGGCGATTTTGTCGATATCGTGTGCCGTTGCGCCGCGGAACGGGTTAGTTTCGCGCTTCATTCGGCTTCGTGGGGAGAATCGCCATGACCAGCAGGTACCAGTCCTTCGATGATCCGGCCGCTGCCGCACCGCCCGGCGCGCGACCGGGAGCGGAGCGTCTGGCCGCCCTCCGCCGCGTGCTGGCGCAGCACGGCCTTTCCGGCTTCATCGTACCCCGCGCCGACGAGCATCAAGGAGAATACGTCCCGGCGGGCGAGGAAAGGCTGGCGTGGCTGACGGGCTTTTCCGGCTCCGCCGGCACCGCGGTGGTGCTGGAGAATGAAGCCGCGGTAGTGGTCGATGGGCGGTACGTCATTCAGGTTCGCGAGCAGATCGACACCACTCTCTTCGCGCCGGTCGCGCTTGCGCAGACCACGCCGGAGCAATGGATCGCCAGCCACCTGCCCGAAGGTGGCGCGCTCGGCTATGACCCATGGCTGCATACGGACGGGCAGGTCCGGCGGATGGAGAAGGCCGTCGCGGAGGCGCGCGGCACGCTTGTGGCGGTCGCTGAAAACCCCCTCGACGCCGTCTGGAGCAACCGTCCGCCGCAGCCACGCGCGCCCGTCCGGCTGCATCCGCTTTCGGTCGCCGGCGAAACCGCAGCCAGCAAGCTGGCACGCCTGCGCGAGCGGCTCGCGCAGGCAAAGATTGACGGGCTGATCGTCAGCGATCCGCACAACATCGCGTGGCTGTTCAATATTCGCGGCAGCGACGTGCCTCACACGCCGATTGCGCTCGGCTATGCACTGGTGCCGGCGACGGAGAGGCCGACGCTGTTCCTCGCGCCCGACCGCTTCGACGAGATCACGGCGAGCGCCGTCAGTCAGGTCGCGGACCTGGCACCGGCGGGTACTGCGCCCGAGGGGCGTCCCCTCGGGGCGCGGGAGGCGCTGGCCCACGCCATCGCCGGTCTCGTGGCACGCGCGGGAAAGGCCGTCTGCATCCAGATCGATTCCGCGACGGGCGCCTTCGCCCTGCAGCATACCGTCGCCAACGCCGAGGCCCGGTTCCACATCGCCGACGACCCGCTGACAGCGCTCAAGGCGGTCAAGAACCGGCGCGAGATCGAGGGTGCGCGCGCTGCACAGCGGCGGGACGGCACCGCCGTGACGCGGTTCCTGGCCTGGGTGGCGCGCGAGGCCCCCTCCGGCAAGCTCACGGAGATCGATGTCGTCGAGGCGCTGGAAGGCTTCAGGCGCGACACCGGTCTGCTGGTGGACATCTCCTTCCCGACCATCGCCGGCGCGAACGAGAACGCCGCGCTGCCCCACTACCGCGTCACCCGCGCCGGCAACCGCCCGGTGACGCCCGGCATCCTGCTGGTCGATTCGGGCGGGCAATATGTCGACGGCACCACGGACATCACGCGCACGGTGGCGATCGGCACGCCGTCGCCCGAATTGCGGGACCGGTTCACGCGGGTCCTCAAGGGCCATATCGCCGTCGCGACCGCCGTCTTCCCCAAAGGCACATCCGGCACGCAGATCGACCCCTTCGCCCGGCGTCCGCTCTGGGAAGCGGGGCTCGACTTCGACCATGGCACCGGCCACGGCGTCGGCTCCTTCCTGTCGGTGCACGAGGGGCCGCAGCGCATTTCCCGGCTCGGCGGGGTCGCGCTCGAAGCCGGCATGATCCTGTCGAACGAACCCGGATACTACCGCGAGGGGCATTACGGCATCCGCATCGAGAATTTGCTGGTCGTCGAGGACCGGCAGGTGCCGGGCGCGGACCGGCCCGTCCTCGGGTTCGAAACCATCACGCTCGCGCCCATTGACCGCAGCCTCGTTGCCGTGTCGCTGCTGAGCGACGGCGAGCGCGCGTGGCTCAACGCCTATCACGACCGCGTCCGCAACACGCTCGCGGCCCATGTCGACGACGAGACGCGCGCGTGGCTTGCCAGCGCGACGGCGCCCCTCTGATCTGTTTATCAGCATACAGGACTTGCGTGGACGATGGTCATGTTTCCCAAACGGCTTGTAGACGGTTACCGCTCATTCCTCGACGGACGCTTCACCAGCGAGCGGTCGCGCTACGCGGTGCTGGCGGAGAGCGGACAGAGCCCCGAGATCATGGTGGTCGGCTGCGTCGATTCGCGCGTGTCGCCGGAGGTCATTTTCGATGCCTCGCCCGGTGAACTGCTCGTGGTGCGCAACGTTGCCAATCTGGTGCCGGCCTATGACACGGACCGCGATTCGCAACATGGCACGAGTGCGGCGCTGGAATTCGGTGTCCAGGCCCTCAAGGTGAAGCATATCGTCGTGCTCGGCCACGCCTCCTGCGGCGGCATCAAGGCGTTCGCGGACGAGAGCAAGCCGCTTTCGGCGGGCGACTTCATCGGCAACTGGATGTCCCAGATCGCACCGGCGGCAAACGGGCTAGGCGCGCGGACGGGGTATGACGGAGCGGATTATCTGCGGCGCCTCGAACTGGCGTCTGTGGCGCTGAGCCTCGATAACCTGCTGACCTTTCCCTTCGTCGCGCGGGCGGTCGCGGGCGGCGCGCTCACGCTGCACGGCGCCTATTTCGGCATCGGCAGCGGCGAACTGCTGGTGCGCGACCCCGCTTCCGGCGCATTCGAGCCGACCGTGGAGGCCTCCGCGTTGCTCCCCCGCTTTCGCTGCACCTGATACCCTCCCTCGATCGAGGGAGGGGCAAGGACAGGCGTTGATATGAGTCATCCAATCACAAAACGGGTGCCGTTCTCTGGATGAATTTGAGGCGAAAGCAAGGGGGCGGAACCGGCGCAACGTCCGCTCAGTCAGGGCGCAGGCTCGCGAGCGTTTCCGCGAAGGCGGGGTCGCTGCGCCGCACGTCGCGGATCAGGTGGCCTTGCGCCATGACGACGAGGCGGTCGGCGGCCTCCGCCTCGCGCCGCACGTGGGTTGCAATCAGCATGGTGCGCCCACCCGTTTTTGCCGCGCCATGAAGGCGTCGCAGCACGTCGCGCGCTGTCACGGCGTCCAGGCCTTCGGTCGCCTCATCGATGAGCCACAGGGGATCGGGGCGCAATAGAAGGCGCGCGAGCGCGAGCCGGCGTGCCTGCCCGCCCGAAAGCCCGAGGCCGCCCTCGCCGAGGCGCGTGTCGAGGCCGGAGGACATCCGGCGCACGCCGGCAGCGAGCCCCGCGTCGTCGAGCGCCTGCCAGAGCAGCGTGTCGGATGCGGCGGGCGCGGCGGGCGCGGCGAGACGCAGGTTGTCGCGCAGGCTGTCCTGAAAGAGTTCCGTGCGCTGTGGCAGCAGCGTCAGGGGCTGCGCTCTCACGGTGCCCGTGCGCGGCTGCAGTTCCCCGGCGAGAAGCGCGAGCAGCGTTGATTTCCCCGCGCCGCTCGGGCCGACGAGGGCGACGACCTCGCCTTCGGATATCGTCAGAGACAGGTCGTCGAGGACGGGGCAATCCGCGCCGTCATGGAAGAACGTGACCCGTTCCAGCGCAAGCGCCAAGCCGGGCGTGGGCCGCGCGGCGGACGCCGCCGCCTCCCCCGCGTCCGCCAGTTGCGGGCCGAGCCGGCGCGCGGAGAGCAGCGTGCGTCCGAGTTCCAGCGCGCCGCGTTGCAGACCTGCGAAGGGTTCGAGCGCAGCGAGCGCGACGAGCAGCAGCAGCGCCGCCACAGGCGCGCCGATCGCACCGCCTTCCACCAGCACGCCGACCGTTAGCAGCATCGCGGTAAGGACGGAGGTCGAGACGAGACCGAAGCCCGCGGCCGAATACGTATCGAGACGATGAAGGGCATCGTCCGCCACGCTCAGCCGCCCGTCGGCCGCCAGCACCCGCTCGCACTGTGCCGCGAGCTGCCCGGCCATGACGAGTTCCGTCTGCCCGGAGGAAAGGTCGATGGTGCGGGCGCGCAATGCCTCCAGCGCGAAGGCGCGCAGGCGAGCCTGCCGGCGGCCGGCGCGGGCGACCGCAAGCGGAATGCCGAGCCCGGCGGCGAGCAGCGCCACCGCCAGCGCCAGCCCCGTCCAGGCATGGGCAAGCGCGACCGCGCCCCCCGCGAGCAGCGCCGTGGCGATGGCGGCGACCGCAGGCACGATCACGCGCAGATAAACCGAATCCAAGGCATCGACGTCCGCCGTGAGCCGGAAGAGCAGCGTTGCCGGGCGCATCAGCAGGCGGCGGGCCATGCCGGGCCGCGCCCAGCCGCGAAACAGCCGCTCGCGGATCGTGGCGAGGATGGCGAGCGTCGCATCGTGCGTCGTCAGCCGCTCGCCGTAACGCCCGGCGGTGCGCACCAGCGCCAGCAGCCGAACGCCGGCGGCGGGCGCGAACACGTCGAACGCCAGCGCGGTCGCCGGCAGCAGCCCGGCAAGCGCGGCAGCGGCGATGAACCAGCCGGAAAGGCCAAGCAGGGCGACACCGGCGAGCATCGTCAGCGCCGCGAGCACGACGCCGAGCAGCAGCATCCGCCGTTGTCCGGCCCAGAAAAGCGCGAGGATGGGGCGCATGTCGCGCCAGCCGCCCCGGATCATGACGCCTCCCGGCCCGCCGGCGCGGCATCGCCGATGCGCACGACACGATCCATGCGCGCGGCGAGCACGGGATCGTGAGTGGCGACGATCAGTGTGCGCCCCGCGGCCGATTGCAGCAGGCCCGCCGTGACCTCCGCCGCCGTCATGGAATCGAGATGGGCCGTGGGTTCGTCGGCAAGGATGAGATCGGCACGCGGGTCCGCCGCCGCCCGCGCCAGCGCGAGCCGCAGGGCTTCGCCGCCGGAAAGTCCCGCGCCCGCCTCGCCGACAATGCACGTCGCAGCCCGGTCGCCGATGGCACATAACGTGAGGGCGCGCGCCACGTCCGCCCGCCCGATCCGGTCGCGGTCCAGCGTGACATTGCGCGCGACGCTGCCGGCGAAGAAATGCGGCTTCTGCCCGATCCAGGCCATGCGCCCGCGCAGGCTCGCCGCCGTGTCGCCGGTGAGCGGCATGCCGCCGACGGCGATCTCGCCCGTCCGCGCACCGGCGAGCCCGGCGATCAGCGCCAGCAGGGTGGATTTGCCCGCGCCGCTCGTGCCCAGCAGAGCGACCTTCTCGCCGGCCGCGACATCGAGCGAAAAGCCGTCGATGACGTTTTCGGCATCTCCCGGATAGCGGAACGCGAGATCGCGGACCGCCACGGCGGGCGGCAGGGCACGCGCGCCGGTGTCAGCGGACGCACGCGCGGCGACGAGCGCGCCGGGCAGGAGCATCGCTCCGTCTCCCTCCCCCGCCAGCCCGCGCAGGGCGCCGAGAGCCGCCTCGCCGGCGGCACGGTCGTGCCAGACGGTGGCGAGTTCACGCAGCGGCTCGAAGAAGGTAGGCGCCAGCAGCAGGATGAACAGTCCCTCGCCCAGCGTCAGCTTGCCGCCCCATGCGCCGAAGGGAAACTGCCCCAGAAAATGGAAACCGACATAGACTGCGATCAGCGCCACGCCGAGCGCCGAAAACAGCTCCAGCACGGCGGAGGACAGGAAAGCGATGCGCAGCACAGCCATCGTGCGCTCCTTCAGCGCGACGGCGGAAGCACGCAGGCGCAGTGCAGTAGCCTCCGTGGCGTGCAGCGCGCGGATGGTGGTCATGCCCCGCAGCCTGTCGAGCAGGAAGCCGTTCATGCCGCCGATCTCCAGCATCTGCGCCTCGCTGGCCTCCTTCGCGCGCAAGCCGATCAGCGCCATGAAGAGCGGGATCAGCGGCGCGGAAACCAGCAGGACGAGCGCCGCCAGCCAGGACAGCGGCAGGACGACGGCGAGGATCGCGGCAGGCACCAGCGCGGTACGCAGGCGCACGGGCCGATAGCGCGACAGATAGGGCAGCACGGCCTCGGCCTGTTCGCCGATAGCACTCGCCGCAAAACCGGAAGCGGGCTTCTCCCGGTCGACCGGCGACCGGCGCGCGATGGCCGTCACCGCCCGCGCACGCATCGCCGCGAGTTGCGCCCGCGCGGCACGGAACGTCAGCCGGCTGCCCGCCGCGTGGACGAGCGCGCGCAGCGTGCCCAGCAGGAAGACGGCCGCCGCCGGCAGAACCACCGCCCGGAAGCCCGCACCCGCCGAGAGCTGCTGCACGGCCCACGCCAGCGCCGCGGCCTGCGGCAGCCAGAGCAAGGCGGCGCCCGCCTGCATCCAGGCGCCAAGGCCAACACCGGACCGTCGCGACCTGTCATCGGGAACGGCCGCCTGCAAATCAGCGGCCGCTTGCGTGCTTTCTGGCGGGCGTCCCTTCACCGGGTTTTCGTTTTCTTCGCTTCGTCGTCCATCAGTTCATACCACATCGCGTTCAGCACCGCGAAGGCGGCCGCCAGCGGCAGGCCGAGAAGCCATGCGAAATACCACATCGTCGTTCCCCCTTCAGTAGGCGTGTCCGCCGCCCTCTACCTCTTCCCGCCCGACCTTGCCGCGCAGGATGCTGTAGACCCATGCCGTGTAGGCGAGCACGATCGGCAGGAAGAGCAGGCTGATGCAAAGCATGATGAACAGCGTCTGGTGGCTCGACGAGGCGTCCCACACCGTCAGGCTTGCGCCCGGCTGCTCGGTGGACGGCAGGATGAACGGGAACATCGAGACGCCCACGGTCGCGATGACGCCGAACGCGCTCACCATGCCGGCGGCCAGCGTGACGATCTCCCGCTTCGAGCCGATCAGCGCCCATACGACGAGCGGCCCGAGGAAGCCGAGCGCGGGCGCGATCAGCGTCCACGGATAGGCGCCGTAGTTGGCGAACCACGCCTGCGCCTCGCGCTCCACCGTCTTCAGCAGCGGGTTCGACGGGCCGGCCGGGTTGATGACGCTGGTGATCACGTAGCCGTCCACGAAGAGCCACAGCGCGACGCCCCCGAGCGCGAAGAGCGCGATCGTCGCCAGCGCCGCGCGCTTGCCGTACGAGACGGCGCGCGCCCTCACCTCGCCCTCCGTCTTCAGCGCCAGCCAGGTTGCGCCGTGCATGGTCAGCATGGCGACGGAGACGAGGCCGCACAGCAGCGCGAAGGGGTTGAGCAGGCCGAAGAAGGTGCCGTCGTAGAAGATGCGCAGGTCATCGTCGATGCGGAACGGCACGCCCGCCAGCGTGTTGCCCACCGCCACGCCGAAGATCAGCGAGGGCAGGAAGCCGCCGATGAACAGCGCCCAGTCCCACGCCGAGCGCCAGCGCGTATCGTCCAGCTTGCTGCGATATTTGAAGCCGACCGGCCGCAGGATCAGCGCGAACAGGATGGCGAACATCGCCAGATAGAAGCCGGAGAAGGAGACGGCATACAGCTGCGGCCACGAGGCGAAGATGGCGCCGCCGCCCAGGATGAGCCACACCTGGTTGCCCTCCCACACCGGGCCCACGGTGTTGATGACGATGCGACGCTCCACGTCGTCGCGCCCCACGAAGGGCAGCAGGATGCCGGTTCCCAGATCGAAGCCGTCCATCGCGGCAAAGCCGATCAGGATGACGCCGAGCAGCACCCACCAGATGACGCGCAGCGTCGGATAGTCGATCAGTTCATGCAGAATCATCGCTGTCACTCCGCTGCGACGAGATTGGCGGGAACGAGCGGCGCCGGCGCGCCGTGGTCGGCCTCCGGCCCCTTGCTGATGGCGCGCAGCATCAGCTTCATCTCGATGATGAACAGCACCGTGTAGATCACCGAGAAGCCGCAGATGGTGATCAGCAGCGTCGTGATGCCGAGATCGGACACCGCGACCGCTGTGGGCAGGATGCCCTCGATCGACCACGGCTGGCGGCCCGTTTCGGCCACCACCCAGCCGAGTTCGGCGGCGATCCACGGCAGCGGAATGGCGGCGACCGCGACCCGCAGCAGCCAGCGGCGGCGATCGAGCTGGCGCGTGGCGGACAGCAGGAAGAAGGTCGCCGTGAGGAGGATGAAGAAGAACCCGAGCCCCACCATGACGCGGAACGACCAGAACAGCGTCGGCACGTGCGGCACCGTATCCCACGCCGCGCGGGCGATCTGCTCGTCCGTCGCGAGGCGCGGATCATCGACATAACGCCGCAGCAGCAGGGCATAGCCGAGCTGGCGGCCGTTCTGCTCGAAAGCGGCCTGCGCCTCCGGCGGCACCGGCTCGCCCGGTTTCACCGCGCGGATTTTCTGCAAGGCGTCATAGGCGACAATGCCGTTGCGGATATGGCCCTCGGCGCTCCTGACGAGGTCGTTGATGCCGGGGATTTCCGTGTTCAGCGAGCGGGTCGCGATGAGGCCCATGACCACAGGAATGCGGATGGCAAAGTGCGTCTCGCGCGCCTGCTGGTCGGGAAAGCCGAACAGCGTGAAGCCGGCCGGCGCGGGCTCGGTCTCCCACATCGCCTCCATGGCCGCGAGCTTCATCTTCTGATGCTCGTTGGCGAGATAGCCGCTCTCGTCGCCCAGCACGACCACGGAAAGCGAGGCGGCAAGGCCGAACGAGGCCGCGACCGTCATCGAGCGCTTGGCAAGCTCCGGCACGCGGCCCTTCAGCAGATACCACGCGGAGACGCCGAGCACGAAAAGCGAGGCCGTGACATAGCCGGCAGAAACCGTGTGCACGAACTTGGCCTGCGCCACCGGATTGAAGAGCACGTCGGCGAAGTTGTCGATCTCCATGCGCATAGTCTGCACGTTGAACACGGAGCCCACCGGGTTCTGCATCCAGCCGTTGGCGATCAGGATCCACAGGGCCGAGAAGTTGGAGCCGAGCGCCACCGCCCAGGTCGCGGCGAGATGCCCGACCTTCGACATCCTGTCCCAGCCGAAGAAGAACAGGCCGACGAAGGTCGCCTCCAGAAAGAAGGCCATCAGCCCTTCCGCCGCCAGCGGCGCGCCGAAGATATCGCCGACATAATGGCTGTAGTAGCTCCAGTTCATGCCGAACTGGAATTCCATCACGATGCCCGTCGCAACCCCCATGACGAAGTTGATGCCGAACAGCGTGCCCCAGAACTGGGTCATTTGCCGCCAGATCGGGCGGCCCGTCATCACGTACACGGTCTCCATGATGGCGACCAGCACGGACAGGCCGAGCGTCAGCGGAACGAACAGAAAGTGATAGAGTGCCGTCAGCGCGAACTGGAAGCGCGAGAGCGATACGATGTCGAGTTCCATCTTTCCACGCCGGTTGCCCGGCGTCCTCTCAATCTCCGCACAGATGACGGGAGATGCCCGTTGGCTCCGCGGATTCGGCCAACGGATGCGAATTGGCCCCAAGGGTGCTGCCTAAAGATTACGAAACGCAAAGGACCATATCACGAATATTATTACAACAATAATAAATGTAAAATAAAAAATGATATAGTTGCAACATGCAACTATATATCCGAGTTTTACTATGAAAAAACGCATTAGAACGCCAAACGTTCTGACGGAATCAGACCGTGCGCTCTAAATCTTATATTTCACCGCAACTTTTATTCAATTCGATGAATTGACTTGAATGCAGACTGCTCCAGAATCTGTCCTGTTTACGTTGAAACAGGACAGATTCTCGATTCCTTATTTTGAGCGAATTCTGATCGATCAGATGGTTCCATCTGATCGGAACGCGCTCCAAGGCGCCGCAATGCACCCTGCTCCGCAACGGAAACAATATCCGCGTGCGGCAGACGGCGCAAATGCGTCGCACTCCTGACAGCGGTACGTGCTGCCAGCGTTTAAATGCTATAGGCCCATCGGACGCCGTGCGGAACCGGACATTATGTCCGACATGTTTTGTCGCACCGGGTAAATGGTCGCACCCGGTCGCCGCGATCAGACGACGGTGCCGACCAGCGCACCGATGGCGGACGTCACCGCCATCGCGAGAGCGCCCCAGAACGCGACGCGGACCGTCGGCTTCAGGACGCCGGCGCCGCCCGCCACCGCCCCCACCATGCCGAGCACGGCCAGAAACACCAGCGAGCCCGCCGACACGGCCGGCAGCAGCCACTCCCTCGGCGAAACCAGCACGAGGGCGAGCGGTGCGGAAGCGCCAATGGTGAAGGTCGCGGCCGAGGCCATCGCGGCCTGCACGGGCCGCGCGGCCGTGACCTCCGATATGCCGAGTTCGTCGCGTGCATGCGCGCCCAGCGCATCCTTCATCATGAGCTGGTCGGCGACCTGGCGGGCGAGCGAGACGTCGACGCCGCGCGCGACATAAAGCTGGGCGAGTTCCTCCCGCTCGAACGCCGGATCGTCCTCAAGCTCGCGCTTTTCACGGGCGAGGTCCGCGTGCTCGGTGTCCGACTGCGAGCTGACGGAGACATATTCGCCCGCCGCCATGGACATCGCGCCGGCGACGAGACCGGCCACCCCGGCGAGCAACACCTCGCCCTTGTCCGCCGCCGCGGAGGCGACGCCGAGAATAAGGCTCGCCGTCGATACGATGCCGTCGTTCGCGCCGAGCACAGCCGCCCGCAGCCATCCGATGCGTCCGACGAGATGGTTTTCCTTGCCCATGCCGTTCCGCCCATATCGTTCCGTCCACATAGCTCCGTCCGGAGCAGTTTGGAACGGTTCTCGTATAAGCTAGACGGAAGCGGGTATCAATGCGTCCCGGCCTCCCGATCCGCACCCGTCACAGGATGCCGACAAGGCTCTCGCGGCTGATTTCCTTCACGGAGCGCGCGCCCGTGAGCGCCATCGCCACGCGCATTTCCTTTTCGTACAGATCAAGCAGATTGGCGACGCCCGCCTGCCCCGCCGCCGCCAGCGCATAGACGAAGGAACGGCCGATCAGCACTGCCCTCGCGCCGAGCGCCAGCATGCGCACGACATCGAGGCCAGAGCGGATGCCGGAGTCGGCCAGCACGGCAAGGTCGCTGCCGACGGCGTCCGCGATCGCCGGCAAAGCCCGCGCCGACGACAGTACACCGTCGAGTTGCCGCCCGCCATGGTTGGAAACGATGATCCCGTCCGCCCCGAAGCTCACTGCGTCGCGGGCATCGTCAGGATCGAGAATACCCTTGATGATCATCGGCCCCTTCCAGAACTGCCGGATCCATTCGAGGTCCTTCCAGCTGATGGAGGGGTCGAAGTTCGCGCCTAGCCATCCGATATAGTCGGCGAGGCCCGTCGGCTTGCCCAGATAGGCGGAAATGTTGCCGAGGTCGTGCGGCCGGCCCAGCACGCCGACATCGAGCGCCCACGCGGGATGCAGCGCCGCCTGCAACAGACGCCGCGCCGGCGCGTAGGGGCCGGACATGCCCGAATGTGCATCCCGGTAGCGGGCGCCCGGCACCGGCATGTCGACCGTGAATACAAGCGTCTTAACGCCCGCCTGCTGCGCCCGCTCCAGTGCGTTGCGCATGAAGCCGCGGTCCTTCAGCACATAGAGCTGGAACCAGATCGGCGCCGAGACGGCCTTCTGCACCTCCTCGATGGAGCAGACGGAGACGGTGGACAGCGTGAACGGCACGCCCTTCGCTGTCGCGGCGCGCGCCGCCTGCACCTCGCCTCGCCGGGCGTACATGCCCGTCAGCCCAACCGGTGCCAGCGCCAGGGGCAGCGCCAGTTTCTCGCCGAACAGTTCCGTCGAGACGTCTAGTTCCGCCACGTTGCGCAGCACGCGCTGGCGCAGGGCAAGCCCCGCCAGATCGTCGACATTCCGCCGCAACGTGTATTCCGCATAGGCGCCGCCGTCGATATAGTGGAACAGGAACGGCGGCAGCCTGCGCTGCGCGGCCCTGCGATAGTCGGTTGACGCGGAAATGATCATCTGGCTCACACCTTCAGGGACGGCTCGGGAGCCGGGGACAGTGGCGCCCCGTCCCGCCCGGGAAGCCCGGCATGGGCAGGCGCAGCATGCGGATGACCCTGCGGCGGCTCACGAAGCGGGCGGACACTATGCGATTCTGCCGCCCACCGCCAGAGCGGCGGAGAGGGAAGCAGCACCGCTCCGTCTTCCCGGTCGCGCATTGACCGATCCGGAGACACGGTCCGCTCCCGGTCCGGCAGGCCGGTGCGCTCAGAAATGCGCCGTCAGCGGATCGGATCCGATGCGCCCCTGCGCGGAATCGAGCGCGCCGATGGCGGCGATGTCCTCCGCGTCGAGCGTGAAGTCGAAAACGGCGAAGTTCTCCTCGATGCGGGCCGGCGTGACGGACTTCGGAATCGCGATCAGGCCGTTGTCGAGATGCCAGCGGATGATCGTCTGCGCCGGCGTTCGTCCGTGCTTGCGCGCGACGACGGCGATGGCGGGATCGGCGAGCAGCCTGCCCTGCCCCAGCGGACTCCAAGACTGCGTCGCGATGGCATGCTCGGCATGGAAGGCGCGCAGCGCACGCTGCTGGAAGTGGGGATGCAGCTCGACCTGGTTGAGCGCCGGCACGACGCCCGTCTCGCCGATGATGCGTTCGAGATGCTCGGCATTGAAGTTCGATACGCCAATGGAACGCGCCCGGCCACTGTTCTTCAGTTCGATCAGCGCCTTCCACGTCTCCACATAGGTGCCCAGGCGCGGCATGGGCCAGTGGATCAGATAAAGATCGACATAGTCGACACCGAGCCGTTCCAGGCTTGCGTCGAACGCCCGCAGGGCGTTGTCGTGGCCCTGCGCGTCGTTCCAGAGCTTGGTGGTGAGGAAGATGTCGCCGCGCGCCACGCCCGAGGCGCGCATGCCCTCGCCCACCTCGCGCTCGTTCCCGTAGACCGCGGCGGTGTCGACATGCCGGTAGCCGACCTCCAGCGCCTTCCGCACGGCCGCCACGGCGACATCCTGCCCCGCCTGCCAGACGCCGAGGCCGAGTTGGGGAATCGTATGCCCATCATTGAGAAGCACGGTCGGTTGATCCGTCATGGGAATATCCTTGGATGAATGCCGTTGGCAGATTGACAGGAGAGAGCGGCCCGACGTCCGTCGATCCTGAACCGTTGGACAAGCGCTGGCCGCTGTCAAGTGAGGGTCGGCACATTGCGGATGCGCTGAGACGGAAAATACATGTAAACTCTTGATTTTTTGAAGGATTCCTCCAAGTGGCAGCGAAGCTGGACCAGAAGGCATTCTATTGTAGAATTTATTCGCCATCGACGGGAAACTCCTCGATGGTTAGGCGAGCAACCCGTAAATAATACGGAATAGAGAACACAATAACCAATATTTTTCATTTCAATGATATATTTTAAAATTCGAGAATATTATTCTTTAGAAATTTTATAAATAAAAATTATATGAGTTATTTGTACTTTTCACTGAATATGTATATTTTCCCGGTCGGAGAATGACCGCGGGCGGGCAGCCGGTGTCGCTGGCCGGTTCCCGCGTGGTGACGAGACGCGCTCCATCCTCGCGCAGCGGGAACGCTGCCTGCCCATCGTGAATCATATACATACATCCGGGAGATAATTGCATGGTCGAGTTCAATCCCACCGTTCCCGCCGCCGCGGGCCGGCGCTTCGCTGCCGCCGCTTCGCTGGCCGCCCTCGCGCTGGTGCTGGCTGCGCCCGCGTTCGCAGAGCCCGTCGTCAGGAAGACCGAGAAGGTTGGCGTCGGTCTCTACCAGTCGTTCATCGACAATAACGGCGCCCTCAACGTCTCCAACACCGGCGCGCAGCGCGCGGCGCCGGATGGCAAGATCCTCGTGCTCGATCCCGGGACCCTGGCGCTGAAGTCGGAGATCACCACCAAGGACTCCGCCGCGCTCGGGCTCGCCTTCAACGCGAAGACAAACACCGTCTTCACCACCGACACGCGCCACGCGAACGCATCCGTCGTCGATCTCGGCAGCGGCAAGGTCGTCGCCACCTTCACGCAGGGCGACAAGGCCCACCCCTACAACGTCGTCGTCGACGAAACCGCCAACCGCGCCTACATTTCCATCACCGGCGGCCCGGAGGACGAGAAGAGCGCGGTCTGGGTGATCGACGGCGCGGCGAAGAAGATCGATCACGTGATCGAGAACCTTGGCGGCCGCGCGGCGGGCATCGAGCTTGACGCCGCCAACAGGCAGCTCTTCCTCACCCGCCTCGTGACACACGACATCGCCGTCGTCGATCTCGAAAAGAACGCGATTGCCCGCACCTTCAAGTCCGGCGGCGAGGGGCCGATCCGCGTGGTGCTCGACGCCAAGGGCGAGCGACTGTTCGTCACCAACCAGGTGTCCGGCACGCTGACCGTTCTCAACCCGAAGACGGGTGAGTTGATCAAGTCGGTCGAGACAGGCAAGGGTGCCATCGCGCTCGCCTATAACCCCGCCAACGACCAGATTTACGTTGGCAACCGCGGCACGGGCACAGTGACGATCGTCAACGGCAAGGACTATTCCGTCATCGCCGACCTGAAGACCGGCAGCCACCCGAACCACATCACCGTCAACCCGAAAACCAACCTCGTCTACGTGGTCAACAAGGCCAAGCGCGCCGAGCGTGGGCAGCCGGAGATCGAGGATCCGGAAGGCGACACCGTCAGCATCATCGCGCCCTGAGCGCCGCGCGACGCATCATGCGCAGAAGGCGCTCCACGGAGCGCCTTCTTTTTGTCGATAGGCCGTTTTCCCGCAAATCGCCGTCAGGCGAAGCTCGGCCTGGTGCGGGCGCGGCGCCAGATGCTGATCAGGATGGCGAGCGTCACCACGGCCTCGGTGAGGAACCACGGGCCCGCCAGACGGTCGAAACCGGAGGCGGACAGCTCCGTCGTGACAAAGCCCGCGAGCGCCGAACCGCAAGGGCAGTTCCCCTCGAAAGTCGAGAAAATGGTCAGCCGAGACGCCCAGATGGCCTGCACCACCATCAGCCCGCCGAGGCCATAGAGCAGTTTCTGCGGCACGTGGAAGACGTTGGCCTGCGCCAGCGCGATCCAGCCCACGATGAAGAACGGCGACGAGAGGAACGCGGCGATGCTCAGCACCTCGGTCCAGCACAGCCGGCAGGAGGTGATGATCGGCCCGAGCAGCGCGATGCCGGAGCCGATCAGCAGGGCCACCCCCGCCACATAGACGCCCTGCCGGCCAAGCACCCACGACAGCGCCACAGCGCCGACCAGCGACAGGATGATCACGAAAAGTAAGAACATGCCCCGCTCCGCCACAACGAAAAGTGCGCCCCGCGGGCATGGGCGACGACAGTCCCTCCCCGCATCCATCCTGCTTGCCACCGGCGGGGCGGCAAATCAATGCAATATCTGCCCCAGGAACAGTTTCGTGCGCTCGTGTTGCGGATTGGAGAAGAACTCCGTCGGCGTGTTCATCTCGACGATCTGTCCTTGATCCATGAAGATCACCCTGTCGGCCACCTGCCGGGCGAAGCCCATCTCGTGGGTGACCACGAGCATGGTCATGCCCTCCATGGCGAGGCTCACCATGGTGTCGAGCACCTCCTTCACCATCTCGGGGTCGAGGGCGGAGGTGGGTTCGTCGAACAGCATGATCTTCGGGTTCATGCACAGGGAACGGGCGATGGCCACGCGCTGCTGCTGGCCGCCGGAGAGCTGGCCGGGATACTTGTGCGCCTGCTCCGGAATCTTCACCCGCTCCAGGTAGCGCATGGCGGTCGCCTCCGCCTCTTTCTTCGGAATCTTGCGCACCCAGATCGGCGCCAGCGTGCAGTTTTCCAGAATGGTGAGATGCGGGAACAGGTTGAAGTGCTGGAACACCATGCCAACCTCGCGGCGCACCTCATCGATGCGCTTGATGTTGTTGGTCAGTTCCACGTCGCCGACGATGATGCGCCCCTTCTGGTACTCCTCCAACCGGTTGATGCAGCGGATGAGGGTCGACTTGCCAGAGCCGGACGGCCCGCAGATCACAATGCGCTCACCCCTCGCGACGTCGAGGTTGATGTCGCGCAGCACGTGAAACTCGCCATACCACTTGTGGACGTCGATCATGCGGATCACGGGCGCGCCACCGAGATGGCGGGCGCTCTGCCCGGCCTGCTGCGCGGCGGAAGTCATCTATCGGTCTCCTGTCGTTTATGGCCGGTCGCCAGACGTTTTTCCATTGCTATAGAATAGCGAGACATACCGAAGCAGCATACAAAATAAAAGATGGCGGCGAAGGCATATCCGCTTGCCGCCGTCACCGGCGTCGCCCATCTCGGGTCCGCGAGCGACACCTCGATGGTGCGCATCAGGTCGAAGATGCCGACGATGGACACGAGCGACGTATCCTTGAACAGGCCGATGAAGGTGTTGACGATGCCCGGGATCACGATGCGCAGCGCCTGCGGCAGCACCACGAGGCGCGTCGTCTGCCAGTAATTGAGACCCAGCGACGCCGCCCCTTCGAACTGGCCCTTCGGAATGGCCTGCAGGCCGCCGCGCACCACCTCGGCCATATAGGCGGAAGCGAACAGCGCCACGCCCACCAGCGGCCGCAGCAGCTTGTCCGGCGACATGTTGCCGGGCAGGAACAGCGGCAGCATCGTGTTCGCCATGATCAGCACGGTGATCAGCGGCACGCCGCGCCAGAACTCGATGAATGTCACCGACACGAGCCGCACCAGCGGCAGGCGCGAGCGCCGGCCGAGCGCCAGCAGCACCCCGAACGGCAGCGACACCACGATGCCCGCGAACGCGACGACGAGCGTCACCACCACCCCGCCCCACAGCGAGGTGTGCACGTGCGGCAGGCCGATCGCCGGCCAGCCATAGAGCAACACGACGGCTGCCACGGGAAACAGGCCGAAGAAGAAGATTGCCCCGAGGTCCTTGCGTGGCGCGCGCGTCCACAGCAGCCACACGATGCCCGCCGCGCACAGGGCGAACACGAGGTTGACGCGCCACAGCTGCCCGTCGGGATAGGCGCCGTAGACGAAATATCGCAGCCGCGACGCCACGAAGGCCCAGCAGGCGCCCACCGGCTGCCCGGCTGCGGACACGAGGCAGGCGTTGCGGTCCTCCCCCGTCCACACGGCGTCGACGAGAAGGAACCGCACCGCCGGCGGCACCAGCACATAGACGATGTAAAGCCCGGCAAGCGTCAGCGCCACATTGAGCGGCGACGAGAGCAGGTTTTCCCGCAGCCACGCGAGCGGGCCGCTCGTGAGCGGGGGCGGTCGTTCCGGCGGCGCGACTGTCGTGCGCAGGTAGGCGGCGGAAGCGGTTTTTCCGGATGTCGTCATCGCCGCCTCCTATCGTTCGACGATCGCCACGCGGCGATTGTAGATGTTCATCGCCAGCGACGTCAGCAGGCTGAGCAGCAGATAGACCAGCATCGTGATGACGACGCACTCGATGGCCTGCCCCGTCTGGTTCAGCACGGTGCCCATGAACACCTGCACCAGGTCGGGATAGCCGATGGCGACAGCCAGCGACGAATTCTTGGTGAGGTTCAGCAGCTGGCTCGTCAGCGGCGGCACGATCACGCGCATCGCCTGCGGAATGATCACCAGCCGCTGCGTGATGCCCGGCCGCAGCCCCAGCGAATACGCCGCCTCCGTCTGCCCGCGAGAGACGGAAAGCATGCCCGCGCGGACGATCTCGGCGATGAAGGAAGCCGTGTAGATGCTCAGGCCCAGCAGCAGCGCCACGAATTCGGGATAGATCTGCAACCCGCCGACGATGTTGAAGCCGCGCAAATCCGGCACATTGAACGTCACCGGTCGGCCCGCCGCAAACCAGCCCAGAGCCATGAAACCGGCGAACAGGGCCAGCGAAACCAGCCCCGTGGCATGCTGGCGGCCGGTGCGGTCCTGATCCCGCCGCGCCCAGCGCCCGAAGACGGCGATGGCGGCACACGCGAGCACCGCCGCGACCAGCAGCAGGCCGCTGCCCTCCCCGAACACGGGCGCCGGCACGAAGAGGCCGCGGTTGTTGAGGAATACGGCGTCGGCCGTCGACAGCGACTGGCGCGGCGCCGGCAGCGCCCGCAGCACGGCATTGTACCAGACGTAGAGCTGCAGAAGCAGCGGGATGTTGCGGAAGAACTCCACGTAACACGCCGCGAGGAACGAGACGATCCGATTGCGCGACAGCCGCGCGATACCGACGACGAACCCGATGACGGTCGCCAGCACGATGCCCGCGCTCGCCACCAGCAGCGTGTTGAGCAGGCCGACCCAGAACGCCTCGCCATAGGTCGAATAGGTGGAGCTGTAGCTGATCAGCCGCTGGTTGATGTCGAACCCGGCCGGGGCGTTCCAGAACCCGAAGCCCGAGACGATGCCGAGACGACGCATGTTCTCGATGGCATTGGTCGACGCTTCGTAAAGGATGAGGACGACTGCCGCGGCCAGCGCGACCTGATAGGCTGCGCCGCGCACGGCTGGATTGTAGAGCCAGGAGCCTGTCGCATCGCCCCGGTCGGGCGGCGGGCTCTGGACGGGCGGCGTTCGCGCCATCGACGATCCTCCCGGTAGGATGAATCTCACACCGACGCTCCCGGTCTGCGACCGCTCGCATGGGTTTTGCTCAGGCCACGCGCGAGCCCGACCGTCCCTCGATGAGTGAGGCTCATTCGAGGGACGGCATCAAATGCGGGATGCGCGGCGGGCTGCGCGCCCACGGCCGTCGTCAGCGGATGGGCGGAGCGTAGAGGATGCCACCGTTTGTCCAGAGCCTGTTCAGGCCACGATCGATTTTCAGCGGGGAGTCGGGGCCGAGGTTCGCCGCGAAAATCTCGCCGTAATTGCCCACGTGGCGGATGATACGCACCGCCCAGTCCGCGGGAAGCCCGATACCTTCGCCGAAGTTCCCTTCCACGCCGAGCAGGCGGCGGACTTCCGGGTTTTCGGACTTGAGCTGCTCGTCGACATTGGCCTTCGTGACGCCAAGTTCCTCGGCGTTGATGGTGGCGTTGACTGTCCACTGCACCAGATCGAACCACTGGTCGTCGCCATGGCGGACGACAGGGGCGAAGGGCTCCTTCGAGATGATCTCCGGCAGCACGACGTGCTCGTCGGGTGCGGTGAGGCGCAGGCGCTCGGCATAGAGCGCGGAGGCATCCGTGGTGAAGGCGTCGCAACGGCCGGAGTCGTAGGCCTTCACGGCCTCCACCGCCGAGGCGTAGGTAACGGGCTCATACTTGATGTTGTTGGCGCGGAAGAAATCCGCCAGATTGAGTTCGGTCGTGGTGCCCTGCTGCACGCAGACCGAGGCGCCCTCCAGCTCCTTGGCCGACTTCAGGCCGAGCGAGCTGCGCACGATGAAACCTTGTCCGTCGTAGTAGTTCACCGGGCCGAGATTGAGGCCGAGCGACGTATCGCGCGACATCGTCCAGGTGGTGTTGCGAATCAGCACATCCACCTCGCCCGACTGCACGGCCGTGAAACGATCCTTGGCCGTCAGCGGAATGAACCGGACCTTGGCGGGATCGTCAAAAATCGCCGCAGCGACGGCGCGGCAGAAAGCCACGTCGAAGCCCGTCCACTGCCCCTTGTCATCCGCGACCGCGAAACCCGCAAGGCCGGGGTTCGATCCGCAATGCAGCACGCCGCGCTGCTTCACCTGATCGAGCGTGGCGGCCGAAGCACCGGCGGCACCGAAAGCAGCAACCGTGACAATGGCGGCCAACAGAGATTTCTTCATCGAAAACAATCCCCTCTTCATATCCTTGTATATGTCCAATATTTGTCCATCTCTCCGCAAGGTGCAAGCTCGGAAATGACACTGCCCATGGACTGCCTCAACGGCTGGAGGGCAACTCTTATGTTATGTCAGGTTTGTGAACTTTCTTCGTTTGCAATGCGAATTTCAGGAATAATGCGTATGTTGCATATCTCAATCTAATTCCCCTCGCGGGTCAAGAAGAGATTGCGGGCACTCTCCAGCCCGCCGCGAACGGGTGGACGGCGACGAAATCCTGAAGGAAAACGAGAACTTGCAACGGGCGGCGCCTCGCGTCACAGTCACTCCCTGCTCGTCAATAATGCGGGGTTGTCCGGTCCTATGCACAAACTTTCACCCGAAGATATCGCCAGATTGCACGACGGCACGCGGCTCGCCGTGGCGGGGCGTCATGCGGACGAGGCATTCGGCTTCGTCAATCCGCCCGTCTACCATGGCTCCACAGTGCTGCATCCCACGACGCGCGATCTCGTCGAGCACACCAACCGCTACGCCTACGGCCGGCGCGGCTCGCCCACCATGACGGCGCTGCGCGAGGCGGTCGGCGCCCTGGAGGGTGGGGCGGGCGTCGTGCTGTGTCCGTCCGGCCTGTCCGCCGTCTCGACGGCATTGCTTTCCTGCCTCAAGGCGGGCGACCACCTGCTCGTCACCGATTCGGCCTACGATCCGATCCGCGCCTTTTGCGACAGCGTGCTCACCCGCTTCGGCGTCGAGGTCAGCTATTACGACCCGCTGATCGGCGCGGACATCGCCCGCCTCTTCCGGCCGGAGACCCGCGCCGTGCTGACGGAATCACCCGGCTCGCTCACCTTCGAGGTGCAGGATATTCCGGCCATCGCCGAGGCCGCCCACGCGCGCGACATCGTCGTGCTGCTCGACAACACCTGGGCGACGCCTCTCTTTTTCCCCGCCCACGCGCGCGGCGTCGATATCTCGATCTGGTCCGGCACCAAGTATCTCTCCGGCCATTCGGATGTGATGTTCGGCACCGTCTCCGCCAATGCGCGGCACTGGCGCGCCCTCATCAAGACCCATGGCGACACCGGCCTCACCGTCGGTCCGGACGACGTCTATCTGGCGTTGCGCGGCCTGCGCACGCTTGGCGTGCGCCTCGCGGCGCATCAGCAGTCGGCGCTGGAGATCGCGCGCTGGCTGGAGACGCGCCCCGAAGTCTCGCGCGTGCTTTATCCCGCGCTCGAAAGCCATCCCGGCCATGCACTGTGGAAACGCGATTTCCTCGGCGCGACGGGCCTGTTCTCGATCGTGCTCAAGCCGGTGCCGTTCAAGGCCGTAGAGGCCTTTCTCGACCACCTCTCCTTCTTCGGACTGGGCTATTCCTGGGGCGGATTCGAGAGCCTCGCCATCCCGTTCGACGCCGCCCCTTACCGCACGGCGACGAAGTGGGAGCCCGAGGGGCCGACCATCCGCCTGCAGATAGGCCTTGAGGACGTGCGCGACCTCCGGAGCGATCTCGAAAAGGGGTTCGAGCGCCTCAACGCGGCGGCGGCCGTGTAGACACGGCCTGCCGGATCATTCGTCGGGCGCCTCGACGATCGGATCGAAGCGCCCGGCATCGAAACCGAGCAGGTTCCACGACTGCTGCATGTGCGGCGGCAGCGGGGCAGTGATGTCGAGCGGCTTGCCGGTGCGCGGATGGGGAATGACGATACGCCGCGCCAGCAGATGCAGCTTCTTCTGGATGCCGCCCGGCAGTTCCCAGTTCTCGACGTTGAAATATTTGGGATCGCCGATGATCGGATGCCCGATGTGCGCGGTGTGCGCGCGCAACTGGTGCGTGCGCCCGGTCACCGGCTTCAACGACAGCCAGGCGAGCTTCTGCGCCACGTTGTCGACGAGGGCATAATAGGTCACGGCGTGGCTTGCGCCCTCGTCGCCGTGCTGCGCCACGGCCATGCGCGCATCGCCGCCGGACACCTCCTCACGCGCGAGATAGGTCGAGATGCGCCCCTGCTTGACGCGCGGCACCCCGACCACCAGCGCCCAGTAGACCTTGCGCGCCGAGCGCGAACGGAAGCTCTTCGCCAACGCCGTCGCGGCAAAGCGCGTCTTGGCGATGACGAGGCAGCCAGCAGTGTCCTTGTCGAGGCGGTGGACGAGGCGCGGCTTCTGCCCCTCCTTATCGCGCATCGCCTCCAGCATGCCGTCGACGTGGCGCGTCGTGCCGGAGCCGCCCTGTACCGCAAGCCCCATCGGCTTGTTGAGCACGAGCAGATCCTTGTCCTCATAAAGCGTGATCGACTTGAGGAAGGCGAGGTCGTCGCCGCCGTGTTTCAGGCTGCGCGGTGCCGCCGGGCGATCATCTATCTTCAGCGGCGGCACGCGCACGGTCTGCCCTTCCAGAAGGCGTTCGTTCGGTTTCGCACGCTTGCCGTCCACACGCAACTCGCCCTTGCGCACGATCCGCTGGATATGCGTAAACGGCAGCTGCGGGAAACGGGCGGTCAGAAAGCGGTCAAGCCGCATATCGGCCTCGTCGGCGGAGACGGTCAGCGTCTGCACTCCCGTGGCGAGCGCGGCGCTTGCCTCCGCCTTCTGCTCCGCCTTCGTCGGGACGGCTGCAACAGCCCTGCCCGCCGGCTTCACCGCCGCCGGCCTGCTGCTTCCGGCAGGCTTCGTGCTACCGAAAGGCTTGGCTGGACGCGCCGTCCGCACCGGCCTGCCGGCCTCGGCGCCGATTGCCGGCTTGCCCGGCCTGCGATTTCCGCGAAACACGCTCATGAAAAGCTCCGCACCATGACGAGCCCGATCATGAGCCCCAGGAACACCGAAACGGCAGAATACGCCATCACCCCTCGCCCCGCCGTTCCGCACGCAGTTTCTCCCACCAGCTCAGACGCTTGCGGATCTCGCGCTCGAAACCACGTTCCACCGGCTCGTAGAATGTCTTGCGGCCGATGGCCTCCGGCCAATAGTCCTGCCCCGAGAATGCATCCGGCTCGTCATGGTCATAGGCATAGCCCGCACCGTAACCTTCCGACTGCATGAATTTCGTCGGCGCATTCAATATCACCTTGGGCGGCATCGGGGAACCGCTCTCCTTCGCTACCTTGCGCGCCTTTTTGTAGGCCGTGTAGGCGGCATTCGACTTCGGCGCCGTCGCCAGATAGATGATCGCCTGCGCCAGCGCCAGTTCCCCTTCCGGCGAGCCCAGAAAGTCATAGGCGTCCTTGGCCGCATTGGCGACGAGCAGCGCCTGCGGATCGGCGAGCCCGATGTCCTCCACCGCCATCCGCACCATGCGCCGCGCCAGATAAAGTGGGTCCTCTCCCGCATCCAGCATGCGCGCGAAATAATACAGCGCCGCGTCGGGGTCGGAGCCGCGCACGGTCTTGTGCAGGGCGGAGATCAGGTTGTAGTGCCCGTCCTGCGCCTTGTCGTAGATCGGCGCGCGCCGCTGCACCACCTCCTGAAGCTGCGCGGCCGAGAACACCTCGCCATCGCCCGCCGTGCGCCAGATTTCCTCGGCCAGCGTCAGCGCCGCCCGTCCGTCGCCATCGGCCATGCGGGCAAGTGACAGCCGCGCCTCCTCGTCGAGCGGCAGCGGGCGTCCTTCCTCCTTTTCCGCCCGCGCCAGCAGCGCGAGAATCGCCGCCTCGTCGAGCGAATGGAACGTCATCACCCGCGCCCGCGACAGCAGCGCCGCATTCAGCGCGAAGGACGGATTCTCCGTCGTCGCGCCCACAAGGGTGATGGTGCCGTCCTCCATCACCGGCAGGAAGGCATCGAGCTGCGCGCGGTTGAACCGGTGGATTTCATCGACGAACAGCAGCGTGCCCTGCCCGTTCTCGCGCCGCGCCCGCGCCGCCTCGAACGCCTTCTTGAGATCGGCGACACCGGAGAAGATCGCCGACATCTGCACGAAGACGAGGTTGGTTTCACCCGCGAGAAGCCGCGCCACCGTCGTCTTGCCGGTGCCGGGCGGCCCCCAGAAGATCAGGCTGCCGATCGAGCCCGAGCGCAGCAGGCGCGTCAGCGCCCCGTCCGGCCCCGTCAGGTGTTCCTGCCCGACGACGTCCGCAAGACGGGTCGGGCGCAGCCTGTCGGCGAGCGGGCGCGGCGCGCTCTGTTCAAGGCCGGCATGGGAAAACAGGTTGGACATGATGTTTCGACAACTCGCGGCCGGAATGGCATCCGGCACGATAGCACCGGCGTCCGCCGGAATGAATGGCCGCCGCCGGTCAGCCCTGCAGTTCGGTGCGCAATATCCGCCCCTGCCGGTTGACGACGATGCGCCAGTATCGCGGCAGGATGCGCCAGACGCTGTCGAAATCGCGCGTATTGGCGATCTTGCGTTCATTCACGCTGACCAGAATGTCGCCCCGACGGAAGCCATAGCGGGCGGAAGAACCGGGATCGAGGATCACCACGCCCTTGTCCGACTGATTGACGGACAACTCCTCCGCCACCGCCGGCGAAAGATTGACGACCGTCGCCCCCGCGAAAGGCGACAGCGGCCGCTCACCCGCCGTGACGGGATCGCGCGGCGGCTGCTCCGGCGCGCGCATCAGTGCGACCTTCAGCGTCAACGCCTTGCCCGCGCGCAGCACGCCGAACGCCACCTCGCCCGACAGCGGCCGCGACGAAAAACGATATCCGAAGCCTTCCGGATCGTCCACGCCATGGCCGGAGACCTCCGTGATCACGTCTCCGGGCTTCAGCCCCGCCTGAGCCGCCGGGCTATTCTCCTCCACTGCGGCCACCAGCGCGCCCGCCGGGCGCTCAAGCCCCAGGCCCTGCGCAATCTCCGGGCTCACGGCCTGCAGCCGCGCGCCGAGCCACGGGCGGCGCACGATGCCCCCGCCCGCCCGGGCGGAATCCAGCACCAGCCGCACCATCGCTGACGGCACCGCGAAGCCGATGCCGTGGTTGCCGCCGGAGCGTGAAAAGATCGCCGTGTTGATGCCGATCACGTCGCCCTTGAGGTCCACGAGCGGCCCGCCGGAATTGCCGGGATTGATCGCCGCATCCGTCTGGATGAACGACTGGAAATCGCTGATGCCGACCTGCGTGCGCGCCAATGCGGAAACGATGCCCTGCGTCACTGTCTGGCCGACGCCGAACGGATTGCCGAGCGCCATCACGAAATCGCCGACTTCAAGCGCGTCCGAATCGCCGAGCTGGGCGGCAGGGAACGGCCCCTCGCCTTCGATGCGCAACACCGCAAGGTCGCTGCGCTCATCGGAGAGCACGATTTTTGCGGGAAACTCGCGCTTGTCATGCAGCGACACCTTCACCTCCGTCATGTCGGCGATGACATGGTGATTGGTGATGACGAGGCCCGAGGCATCCAGAATGACGCCCGACCCCAACGAACTCTGCACCCGCTCGCGCGGCACGCCGAAGCCGCCGTCACCGAAGAACTGGCGGAAGAACGGATCATCCAGAAACGGATGCGCCTGCCGCTGTTCGACCCGCGCCCCGTAGACGTTGACGACGGACGGCGCGATCTCCCGCACGGCCGGCGCCAGCGACAGCAGCACCTCGCCCTTGCCGCTTGGCAGGACACGTTCCTGCGCGCCGGCGGCCACAGCTCCGCCCAGACCGGTCACCACAAGCGCCGCAAGCGCGACTACGATCGCCACGATTCTGTTCATGCCCGACCTTCCCTCAACTTTCCGGCAAGAGAATGGCTGCGACAGACGCCATCGCCTTCATATCGGCGCATCCCCACGCCATCACAAATACAAAAAAGGGCAGCCGAAGCCGCCCTCCCCGTTACCCTGCAGATACGCGCCACGCCTTACGCAGCCGCATCCTCTCCGCCCTGCACCGGGCCGGAATCCTGGCCCTTGGCATTCACATCGCGATCGACGAACTCGATGACGCCGATGGCGGCATTGTCGCCATAGCGGAAGCCTGCCTTGAGCACGCGGGTGTAGCCGCCGTTGCGGTCCTTGTAGCGCGGGCCGAGCACGTCGAAGAGCTTGCGCACGACGTCGAGATCGCGAAGCTGCGCGACAGCCTGACGGCGCGCATGCAGATCGCCGCGCTTGCCGAGCGTCACCAGCTTCTCGACGATAGGACGCAGATCCTTAGCCTTCGGCAGCGTGGTAACGATCTGCTCGTGCTTGATCAACGCCGCCGCAAGATTGGCGAACATCGCCTTGCGGTGCGCAACGGTACGGTTGAAACGGCGATGGGCAAAACCATGACGCATGGCTGACTCCTTGATTGTGCAACCGCCGTGCCACGGTACGGTTGCCTGATTATCGTTTTTCCGATTGACGCAAACAAAAATCACGCCGCCAAAAATCACGCCGCGCGGTCACTTGAACCCGCGCGGCGATCATGAAGCGGAACAGGACCCGCCTCAGTAATGCTCCTCGAAGCGCTTGGCGAGTTCCTCGATGTTGTCCGGCGGCCAGCCCGAGACTTCCATACCAAGGTGCAGGCCCATGGACGCGAGCACTTCCTTGATCTCATTGAGCGACTTGCGGCCGAAGTTCGGCGTGCGCAGCATCTCGGCCTCGGTCTTCTGGATGAGGTCGCCGATGTAAACGATGTTGTCGTTCTTGAGGCAATTGGCGGAACGTACCGAAAGCTCGAGTTCGTCCACCTTCTTGAGCAGCGCCGGGTTGAAGGGAAGCTGCGGCGTCGCCACCGCGGCTTCCTCGCGGCGCGGCTCCTCGAAGTTCACGAACACCGCAAGCTGATCCTGCAGGATGCGGGCGGCATAGGCCACAGCATCGTCAGGCGCGATCGAACCGTTGGTTTCCACGGTGAGCGTCAGCTTGTCATAGTCCAGGATCTGGCCTTCGCGCGTGTTCTCCACGCGATACGAGACCTTCTTCACCGGGCTGTAAAGGCTGTCGACCGCGATGAGACCGATGGGTGCATCCTCGGGCCGGTTACGCTCGGAGGGCACATAGCCCTTGCCGGTGTTGACCGTGAACTCGATGCGGATTTCCGCCCCCTCGTCGAGCGTCAGCAGCACCAGCTCCGGATTGAGGATCTGGATGTCGCCCACGGTCGCGATATCGCCAGCGGTGACCGCGCCAGGCCCCTGCTTGCGCAGAGTGATGCGCTTCGGCCCCTCGCTCTGCATCTTGATGGCGATAGCCTTGATATTGAGGATGATATCCGTGACATCCTCGCGCACGCCCGGAATGGACGAAAACTCGTGCAACACGCCGTCGATCTGGACCGCCTGCACCGCCGCGCCCTGAAGCGACGACAGCAACACACGGCGCAGGGCATTCCCCAGCGTCAAGCCGAAGCCGCGCTCAAGCGGCTCGGCGACGACAGTCGCGATGCGACGCGGATCGTCGCCCGGCGCCACCTGCAGCTTGCTGGGCTTGATGAGTTCCTGCCAGTTTTTCTGGATCACGACCGCACCTCTCGCAGTGCTCGACCGCAGCCTGGGACCTGATGGAAACGCCCCGCCAGCGGACTATAAGACCGCACGGCACAACCGCACGGCCGGTACAAAAGACACAACTGCATCAGACACGACGACGCTTGCGCGGACGGCAACCGTTATGCGGGATGGGCGTCACATCGCGGATGGACGTCACGGTGAAGCCGGCGGCCTGCAGCGCGCGCAGCGCCGATTCGCGGCCGGAACCCGGACCCGTCACTTCCACCTCGATGGTGCGCATGCCATGATCGGCGGCCTTGCGCGCCGCATCCTCAGCCGCGACCTGCGCCGCATACGGCGTGGACTTGCGCGAACCCTTGAAGCCCATTGCACCGGCGGAGGACCACGAAATCGTGTTGCCCTGTGCGTCAGTAATGGTGATCAGCGTGTTGTTGAACGACGCATTGACATGGGCCACGCCGGAGGCGATGTTTTTGCGCTCGCGACGGCGGATGCGGGTTGCTTCTTTTGCCATTATCTTCCAGATCCTTCAGGCGCGCCCGTGATGCCAGGCGCTCGGGACGATTATATCGAAACGGATGAAATCGCCGCGGCGCGAGACCACGGCGACTGAGGGGCGGCCAGCGCCACCCGACAAATCACTTCTTCTTGCCGGCGATCGGCTTCGCCTTGCCCTTGCGGGTACGGGCGTTGGTGTGGGTGCGCTGACCGCGAACCGGCAGATTGCGGCGGTGACGCAGACCACGATAGCAGCCGAGGTCCATCAGGCGTTTGATGTTGATCGACACTTCACGGCGCAGATCGCCCTCAACCACGTAATCGCGGTCGATGGTCTCGCGGATCTGCAACACCTCGGCGTCGCTCAACTCATTCACGCGACGCTCGGGCGCGATATTCACCTTCTCGACGATTTCCTGCGCCTTCTTCGGGCCAATGCCGTGAATGTACTGCAGCGCGATAACCACGCGCTTGCCGGTCGGAATGTTTACACCTGCTATACGAGCCACGCTCAACTCCATCTGGCGCCCTAACGGGCGGAAATATAGACATGCGTCCGGTGGAGGCCGGCCCTTGCACGTCTGGCCGTCAAACGGCGGCAACCGACTCTGTCGGTCGCCATCATCTGATTCAAGTGAAGGCAGACCCTCTATCGACTTTTCAAACGTTAGTCAAGAGCGGCGAAAGCGCTTTTTCGATATCGGCGGAAACCTTGTCAATCGGCTGCTGCCCGTCGATCTGCACGAGGAGTCCCCGCTCCTTGTAGTAGGGCGCGACGACAGCCGTATCGCGCGCATAGGCGGCAAGGCGGGTCTTGAAGACTTCCGGATCGTCGTCCTTTCGCACTTCCTCGCCGCGCGCCTGCGCCTCGGCGGCGCGATTGATGATTCGGTCTACAAGCTTGTCGTGGTCAACCACCAGCTCAAGCGCGAGATCGACCTTCTGCCCCTTCGCGGCAAGCGCTGCGTCAAGCGCCTCGGCCTGCGCGACAGTGCGCGGAAAGCCGTCCAGAATGAAGCCGTTGCGTGCGTCGGGCTCTTCGATACGGTCGACGATGATGCCGACAACGATGTCGTCGGAGACAAGCTGTCCCGCCTCCATCACCGCCTTGGCCTTCAGGCCGACGGGCGTTCCCGCCGCCACGGCCGCGCGCAACATGTCACCTGTGGAAAGCTGGGGAATGTTGTACTTCTCGACCAGGCGCTTCGCCTGCGTCCCCTTCCCCGCGCCGGGCGGCCCCAAAAAAATCAGTCTCATCTTCTTCTCGCCCCCTTCAATTTAGCCTTCTTGACCAGCCCCTCGTACTGGTGGGCCATGAGATGCCCATGCACCTGCGCGACGGTGTCCATCGTCACGCTGACGACGATCAGCAATGACGTGCCGCCAAAATAGAACGGAAGAGATGCATAGGAAATCAGAACTTCCGGTAACAGGCAGATCAAGGCAATATACGCAGCACCGACCACGGTAATGCGAGTCAGCACATAGTCGATATAGTCCGCAGTGCGCTCGCCTGGCCGAATGCCGGGAATGAAGCCGCCGTGCTTCTTGAGATTATCCGCCGTCTCCGTCGGATTGAAGACGATCGCCGTGTAAAAGAAAGCGAAAAAGACGATCAGCGCGACATAGAGCACCATATAGAGCGGCCGGCCGTGCGCCAGATACGATGCCAGCGTGCCGAGAACGCCCGTGTTTCCGCCCGCCTGCGAGAAACTCGCGATAGTCGTTGGCAGCAGCAACAGCGAGGAGGCGAAGATCGGCGGAATGACGCCTGCGGTGTTGAGCTTGAGAGGCAGGAACGATGTCTGCCCCTCGTAAAGCCGGTTACCGACCTGGCGCTTGGGATAGTTGATCAGCAGGCGCCGCTGCGCGCGCTCCATGAACACGATGAACGCGATCACGACGATCGCCATCACGATGACGCCCAGAATGATACCCGTCGACAGCGCGCCTTGCCGCCCGAGTTCCAGCGTCCCGCCGATCGCGCGCGGCAGTTCGGCCACGATACCGGCGAAGATGATGAGCGACGTGCCGTTGCCGATGCCGCGCGACGTGATCTGCTCGCCGAGCCACATCAGGAACATCGTGCCACCGACCAGCGTGATCACCGTCGAGATGCGGAAGAACAGCCCCGGATCAAGCACGATGCCGCCCGAGCTTTCAAGACCGAAGGCAATACCCCATGCCTGGAATATCGCCAGCACCACCGTCAGGTACCGGGTGTACTGGTTGATGACCTTCCGGCCCGCCTCGCCCTCCTTCTTCAGCGCCTCCAGCGACGGCAGCACGCTCGTCAGGAGCTGAACGATGATCGAGGCCGAGATGTACGGCATGATGTTGAGCGCGAAGATCGCCATACGGCCGACCGCGCCGCCGGAGAACATGTTGAACAGGCCAAGCACCCCGCCCTGCGTCTGCTGGAAGATGTCCGACAGCGCCTGCGGGTTGATGCCGGGAAGCGGAATATAGGTGCCCAGTCGGTAGATGATCAGCGCGCCGAGCGTGAACCAGATGCGCTTCTTGAGTTCCTCGGCCTTGGTGAAGGCACCGAAATTGAGATTTGCCGCAAGCTGTTCAGCTGCCGATGCCATGGCTGTCAAATCCTCGGGTATACATTCCGCACAGGGCCATCACACGACAATGGCGACAGCCAGAGATCGCTCCCCGTGTCGCCACTGCCCCGTTCCCATATATAGCGCGATCTTACGCTTCCGCCACCTGCGACGGCGCAGCAGCGGCGGCAAAAATCGTCACCGATCCGCCGGCCTTCTCGATCGCCGCAACCGCAGACTTCGATGCGCCAGCGACCTCGAACAACACCTTCGCCTTCAGCTCGCCCTGGCCGAGGATGCGCACGCCGTCCCGCAGCTTGCTGACAACACCGGCCGCGAGCAGCACTTCGTTGGTGACGACCTGCGCCGCATCCAGCTTGCCGGCCTCGATGGCCTCCTGAATGCGGCCGATGTTCACCTCGTTGAAGTGCAGCGCGAAGATGTTGTTGAAGCCGCGCTTCGGCAGGCGGCGATGGATGGGCATCTGGCCACCCTCGAAGCCCTTGATGGCGACACCGGAGCGGGACTTCTGACCCTTGACGCCGCGTCCGCCCGTCTTGCCCTTGCCGGAACCGATGCCGCGCCCGACGCGCGTACGCTCCTTGACGGCACCCGGATTGTCCGAAATTTCGTTCAGCTTGACCATTGCGCCCTCCTCACTTGCCGCTTTCGGAAGCGTCCGAAACGACGCGCACGAGGTGCTTGACCTTCTCGATCATACCGCGGACCGCCGGCGTATCCTCCAGTTCGGAGCGGCGGCGAAGCTTGTTCAGCCCAAGACCGATCAGCGTTTGGCGCTGGGCGGCGGGACGCCGGATGGGGCTACCCGTCTGCTCGACGATCAGCGTCTTGCCGGAAGTGTTATTCGTCATCATCCACCCCCTTACTCGGCGCCAGCCGCGTCGGCACCGAACGTCTCGCCTTCGGTCGCATCGCGGCGACGCGACTGCAGGGTCGACACCTTCAGGCCACGGCGGGCGGCGACAGAGCGCGGGCTATCCTCACGCTTCAGCGCATCGAACGTGGCGCGGACCAGGTTGTAGGGATTGGACGAGCCAATGGACTTCGCCACCACATCCGCGACGCCGAGCGTCTCGAACACGGCGCGCATCGGGCCGCCGGCGATGATACCCGTGCCGGGAGGTGCAGCGCGCAGAACGACGCGCCCGGCGCCCCAACGGCCTGCGACATCGTGATGCAGCGTGCGGCCTTCCTTGAGCGGCACACGCACCAGCGCGCGCTTGGCCGACTCGGTGGCCTTGCGAATCGCTTCCGGCACTTCACGCGCCTTGCCGTGGCCGAAACCGACCCGGCCCTTCTGGTCGCCGATGACGACGAGCGCGGCGAAGCCGAAACGACGACCGCCCTTCACCACCTTGGCAACGCGGTTGATATGGACCAGCTTGTCCGTGAATTCGCTGTCGCGCTCTTCACGGTCGCGCTGCTGCTGACGTTCTCTTGCCATAACAGTCTCACTGACGCGGGGCGGCGGCCCCCGCTCGCATGATTAATTCAATCCGCCGAAACTTCTGACCGGACGCAGGCGGCCGATCAGAAGTCGAGACCACCCTCGCGCGCCGCATCGGCGAGAGCCTTGATGCGGCCGTGATAGATGAAGGCACCACGGTCGAACACGACTTCCTTGACGCCCGCCGCAATCGCACGCTCTGCAATGAGCTTGCCGACGACCTTCGCCGCCTCAATGTCGGCGCCAGTCTTGAGCTTCTCGCGCAGGTCCTTTTCGAGTGAAGACGCCTGAGCCAGAGTACGGCCATGCGTGTCATCAATGATCTGCGCGTAAATCTGCTTGGAGGAACGGTGAACGGACAGACGTGCCCGACCGTTTGCCGCCGCACGGAGCGCGCGACGGACCCGCGCCTTCCGGCGCTCCGTGGAACTGATATATTCAGCCATCGCTGCGCTTCCTTACTTCTTCTTGCCTTCCTTGCGGAAGATGAACTCGTTCGCGTATTTCACGCCCTTGCCCTTGTAGGGCTCGGGACGGCGATACTCGCGAATTTCCGCCGCCGTCTGGCCGACGCGCTGCGCGTCGATGCCAGTGATGACGATTTCCGTCGGCTTCGGCGTCGCGATCAGGATGCCCGCAGGAATCTCGAAGTCAACGTCATGGCTGAAACCGAGCGACAGCTTCAGGATCTTGCCCTGCACCGCCGCCTTGTAACCCACGCCATTGATTTCGAGTTTCTTCTCGAAGCCCTGCGTGACGCCCTGCACGAGATTGGCAACGCGCGAACGCGACATGCCCCACAGCGAGCGCGACTTCTTCGTATCGTCACGCGGGTCGACCTTAATCGCCCCGTCCTTCAGCTCGACGCTGACCTCATCCGGAACAACGAAGGACAGTTCGCCCTTCGTGCCCTTCACCTTGACAGCCTGACCGTTCACGGTCGCCGTCACACCTGCCGGGATAGTCACCGGCTTTTTACCAATACGAGACATAATGGCCTCCCGTGGCTCCCACTGACATGCCTGACAAATAATTCAAAGACCCTGCACAGCAGGCCTCAGAACACCTGGCAGAGCACTTCGCCGCCCACGTTGGCCTCACGCGCCGTATGGTCAGCCATGACCCCCTTTGGTGTCGAAAGAATAACGACACCAAGGCCATCGGCGACACGCGGCAGCTTGTCGACCGATGCGTAGACGCGCCGGCCAGGCTTTGACACGCGCTGGATGGAGCGGATGACCGGTTCGCCGTCGAAATACTTCAGTTCCACCTCAAACTCGGTGCGGCCGTTGCCGTACTCCGTCGACGAGAAACCGCGAATGTAACCTTCTGCCTGCAGAACCTCAAGCACGCGCGCGCGCAGCTTGGAGCCGGGCGTCGTGACCTTACCGCGGCGGCGCAGCTGCGCGTTGCGGATACGGGTGAGCAGATCGCCAAGCGGATCGTTGATCGCCATCTTAATCGACCTCCTTACCAGCTCGACTTAACAAGACCGGGGATGAGGCCCTGCGACCCCAGTTCCCGCAATGCAATACGCGACATGCGCAGCTTGCGGTAATACGCGCGCGGACGCCCCGTGACCTCGCACCGATTGCGGATGCGCGTCGGGCTCGAGTTGCGCGGCAGCTCTGCAAGCTTGAGGCGCGCCTCGAAACGCTCCTCGATGGGCAGCGCCTCGTCGTTGGCGATCGCAAGCAGCGCCTCGCGCTTGGCGGCATAGCGCTTCACCAGCGCAGCGCGCCGCTTGTTCTTTTCGATTGAACTCTTCTTTGCCATATGTCTTGTCTCCGGTGTCCGCGTCTGAGAGCGAACGCTCTCACTGCCGGAACGGGAAGTTGAAGTGCTTCAGCAGCGCGCGGGCCTCGGCATCCGTGCGCGCCGTCGTCACGACGATGATATCCATGCCCCACGGCTGGTCGACCTTGTCGTAGTCGATTTCCGGAAACACAAGATGCTCCTTCAGCCCCATCGCGTAGTTGCCGCGGCCGTCAAACGACTTCGGATTGAGGCCACGGAAGTCGCGCACCCGCGGCAGCGCCACGGTCACGAGACGGTCAAGGAACTCGTACATGCGGGCCTTGCGGAGCGTCACTTTTGCGCCGATCGGCATGTTCTCGCGCAGCTTGAACGTCGCGATTGCCTTGCGGGCCCGGGTGATGACCGGCTTCTGACCGGCGATGAGCGCCAGATCCCCAGCCGCGACGGACGCCTTCTTGGAGTCGTTGACGGACTCGCCAACGCCCATATTGATGACGACCTTCTCGATCACCGGGACCTGGAGGGGGTTCTCGTAGCCGAACTCCTCGATCAGCTTCGCCCGCACGACCTCGTCGTAATGCTTGCGCAGGCGCGGAACGTAATTCGCGCCCAGATCAACGGTAGCTGCCTCAGACATCGATCACATCCCCCGAACGCTTGGCAAAGCGAACCTTGCGCCCGTCTTCCAGAATCCTGAATCCAACGCGCGTCGGCTTGCCGTCCTTGGGGTCAGCCACGGCCAGATTGGACAGATGAAGCGGCGCCTCCTTGGAGATGATGCCGCCCTCGCTCGTCGCCGACTGGCGCGTGTGACGCTTGACGATGTTGACGCCACGAACGATCGCGCGCCCCTCTTCGGGAAGCACGCGCAGAACCTCGCCGGCCTGACCCTTGTCGCGGCCCGCGAGTACGACGACCTTGTCGCCCTTCTTGATCTTCGCGGCCATCACAGCACCTCGGGAGCAAGCGAAATGATCTTCATGTGGTTCTTGGCGCGCAGCTCGCGCGGAACCGGCCCGAAGATACGTGTGCCGACCGGTTCCTTCTGGTTGTTGATCAGCACCGCCGCATTGTTGTCGAAACGGATGACCGAACCGTCAGCGCGGCGGATATCCTTCGCCGTGCGCACCACGACGGCCTTCATCACGTCGCCCTTCTTCACGCGACCGCGCGGAATGGCCTCTTTCACGGACACGACGATGATATCGCCGACACCGGCATACTTGCGCTTCGCGCCACCCAGTACCTTGATGCACATGACGCGACGCGCGCCGGAGTTGTCGGCAACGTCGAGATTGGTTTGCATCTGGATCATGGCACAGATCCTTTCTCTGTCTCAGACGGTTTCCCCAAGGGACAATGCCTCTGGGACTGCGCCTGACGGGGATCTTGCGGTCCCCTCGCCTTGTTGATGAACTTGACTTACGCCCCGGAACCGCTTTGCGATTCCTGCACAACCACCCACGACTTCAGCCGCGACAGCGGACGGGATTCCTCAATCCATACCGTGTCGCCGACCTTGAACTGGTTCGCCTCGTCGTGCGCGTGGTAGTTCTTCGTCCGCCGGACAGTCTTCTTCAGCAGCGGATGCGTGAAACGACGCTCCACCTTGACCACGACCGTCTTGTCCTGCTTGTCGCTAACGACAACGCCCTGCAAAATACGTTTCGGCACCGCCGTCTCCTCAAGCCTTAGCCGCACCGGCGAGCTTCGCCTGCTGGAACGTCTTCACGCGCGCGATATCGCGACGCACTTCCCTCACGCGACCCGTGTTCTCGAGCTGCCCGGTGGCGCGCTGAAAACGCAGGTTGAACTGCTCCTTCTTGAGCTTCACAAGCTCATCCTGAAGCTGGTCCACCGACAATGCCTTGAGGTCGGAGAGCCTCTGCTTCGATGTCATGTCGCCCTCCCTTACTCGGCGATACGCTGAACGAACCGCGTCTTGATCGGCAGCTTGGCGGCGCCGAGGCGAAGCGCCTCACGGGCGATCTCCTCGTTGACACCAGCCAGCTCGAACATCACGCGACCCGGCTTGACACGGCACGCCCAGTAATCGGGCGAGCCCTTACCTTTACCCATGCGCACTTCCGCCGGCTTGTCCGAAACCGGAACATCCGGGAAAACGCGAATCCACACGCGGCCCTGACGCTTCATCTGGCGCGTAATGGCACGGCGGGCGGCTTCGATCTGACGCGCCGTCACCCGCTCGGGTTCAAGAGCCTTGAGACCGAACTCACCGAAATTCAGATCGGTGCCGCCCTTGGCCTCTCCGTGAATACGGCCCTTGAACTGCTTACGAAACTTCGTCCTCTTGGGCTGAAGCATTTATCCTTACTCCCGCTCCTCAAGCCGCAGAATCGCGACGGCCGTGAGAGCGCTGACCGCCACTCTCTTCCGCCAGCCGCTTGTCCTGGGCCGAGGGGTCGTGTTCCAGGATCTCGCCCTTGAAGATCCAGACCTTGATTCCGCACGTACCGTATGTCGTGAAGGCGGTGGCTGTACCATAATCGATGTCAGCGCGCAAGGTGTGCAACGGCACCCGGCCTTCACGATACCATTCGAGACGCGCGATCTCGGCGCCGCCGAGGCGTCCCGAGCAGTTGATACGAATGCCTTCGGCGCCCAGACGGATCGCCGACTGCACCGCGCGCTTCATGGCGCGACGAAATGCCACACGCCGCTCAAGCTGCTGAGCGATCGAATCCGCAACGAGAGTCGCATCGGTCTCGGGCTTGCGCACCTCGACGATGTTGATGCTCACTTCGGCGCTCGTCAGCTTCGAAACCGTCTTGCGCAGCTTCTCGATGTCGGCGCCCTTCTTGCCGATGACGACACCCGGACGCGCCGAGTAGATCGTCACTCGCGCCTTGCGGTGCGGACGCTCGATAACGATACGCGACACCGCCGCCTGCTTGAGCTGCTTCAGCAGCGCCTCGCGGATCGCGATATCCTCATGCAGCAGGCGGCCGTACTCGCCCTTGCCTGCGAACCAGCGGGAGTCCCACGTCCGGTTGATACCGAGACGCAGGCCGACCGGATTGACCTTCTGACCCATCGTCTCCTCCTCAAGCCTCTGCAGCGACTTCGCGCACCACGATCGTCAGGTGCGAGAACGGCTTTTCAATACGCGCGCCGCGACCGCGGGCACGTGCGTGGAACCGCTTCATGACAAGACCCTTGCCAACGAAGGCCTCGGCGACGACCAGATCGTCCACATCGAGGTCGTGGTTGTTCTCGGCATTGGCGATAGCGCTCTCGAGCGCCTTGCGGACGTCGACGGCGATACGCTTGCGGCTGAACTGGAGATCGGCCAGAGCCCTCTCCACCCGCTTGCCGCGGATCAGCTGCGCAACCAGATTGAGCTTCTGGGGCGAGACGCGCAGGTTGCGCGCCACCGCCTTCGCTTCATTGTCCTTCAGCGCGCGGGGAGCAGATGCCTTACCCATGGCTTATCTCCTCTTCGCTTTCTTGTCGGCCGCGTGCCCGTGGAAAGTCCGCGTCGGCGAGAATTCGCCGAACTTGTGACCGACCATCTCCTCGGAGACCGCAACCGGAATGTGCTTCTGACCGTTATAGACGCCGAACGTCAATCCTACGAAGTGAGGCAGGATCGTGGAGCGACGGCTCCAGATCTTGATCACCTCCGAACGGCCGGAAGCACGCGCGGCCTCGGCCTTCTTGAGGACATAGCCGTCAACGAACGGACCTTTCCAAGTAGAACGTGCCATTGCGCGCCCCTTACCTCTTCTTCTTCGTGTGGCGGCTGGAGACAATGAAGGTATCCGTTCGCTTGTTGGAACGGGTCTTCTTACCCTTCGTCGGCTTGCCCCACGGCGTGACCGGATGACGACCACCCGACGTACGCCCTTCACCACCGCCGTGCGGATGGTCGATCGGGTTCATCGTCACACCGCGGTTGTGCGGCCGGCGACCCAGCCAACGCGAACGGCCGGCCTTACCCTTGTTGGTGTTCGAATGGTCAGGGTTCGAGACCGCACCGACGGTCGCAAAGCACTGGCCATGAACGAGACGCTGCTCGCCCGAGTTGAGACGCAGGATCACATAACCCTGGTCGCGACCCACGATCTGCGCATAGGCGCCCGCCGAGCGGGCGATCGTGCCGCCCTTGCCGATCTTCAGTTCGACGTTGTGCACGATCGTACCGACCGGAATGCTCGCCAGAGGCAGGGCATTGCCGGGCTTGATGTCGGCCTGCTCGCCCGAGGTCACCGAATCGCCGGCGTTCAGACGCTGCGGCGCGAGGATGTAGGACTTGCCGCCATCCGGAAACGCCAGCAACGCGATAAACGCGCTGCGGTTCGGATCGTACTCGATACGCTCGACGGTCGCGACCTCGCCCAGCCGTTCACGACGCTTGAAGTCGACGATACGGTAGCTGCGCTTGTGCCCGCCGCCACGGAAACGCACCGTGATACGTCCGTTGTTGTTACGCCCGCCCTTGCTGGGCAGGCCCACGGTCAACGCCTTCTCCGGCGCGCCGCGGTGCAGCCCGGTCCGGTCGACGATCACCAGCTGGCGCTGGCTCGGCGTAACCGGTTTGAAATGCTTCAAAGCCATCGGTTCACTCCTTCACCAGCTTCACAGGCCTGTCGTCACATCGATGTTATGACCCTCTGCAAGAGTCACGACAGCTTTCTTGACGTCGGACCGCTGACCCAGAACGCCCTTGAAGCGCTTCGTCTTGCCCTTGGTCACGAGCGTGTTCACGCTCTCGACCTTGACGTCGAACAGCTTCTCGACGGCCGTCTTGATCTGCGGCTTCGTCGCCGTCTTGGCGACTTTGAACACGACCTTGTTCTGTTCCGAAAGGTTGGTGGCCTTTTCGGTGATGACAGGGCCGACGATCACATCATAGTGGCGCGGGTCAATACTCATTTGAAGCGCGCCTCCAGCGCGTCCACGGCGGCCTTCGTCAGAACAAGCGTGTCCCGCCGCAGGATGTCATAGACGTTGATGCCCTGCACAGGCAGGACATCCACGTTCGGAATGTTACGGGCAGCGAGACGGAAATTCGTATCGATCTCCGTTCCGCCGATCACGAGAGCGTTCGACAGTCCGAGCTTGCCGAACTGCTCCTTCAGCGCCTTGGTCTTCGGCTCCACCGCGCGTGCGTCGTCGAGGACGATCAGCGTCTGAGCGCGAGCCTTGGCGGACAGCGCATGCTTGAGCGCGAGCTGGCGCACCTTCTTGGGCAGGTCATGCGCATGGCTGCGCACCACCGGTCCAAAGGCCTTGCCGCCACCGCGGTACTGCGGCGCGCGGGCAGAGCCGTGACGCGCGCCGCCGGTGCCCTTCTGGCGGTAGACTTTCTTGCCCGTGCGGGCGATTTCCGACCGGCCAAGCGACTTGTGCGTGCCAGCCTGGCGCGCGGCAAGCTGCCAACGCACGTAACGCTGGATGAGATCAGCACGCGGCTCCAGGCCGAAGATGGCTTCATCAAGCTCGATCGCGCCGGCATTGCCGCCGTCGAGCGTAGTCACGTCGAGCTTCATTCCGCGCTCTCCTGCTCTTCCGCAGCCGCCGTCCCAGCCTGACGCTCCCGGAAGCTGCCCGGCTGCGGTGCTTCCTTGGGAAGCACGCGCTTCACAGCATCGCGAACCGTGATCCAGCCACCGGCAACTCCCGGCACTGCGCCTTCCACCAGAATGAGGCCGCGCTCGACGTCCGTCTGGACGACACGCAGGTTCTGCGTGGTCACGCGCTCGACACCGAGGTGGCCCGGCATCTTCTTGTTCTTGAAGGTCTTGCCCGGGTCCTGACGGCCGCCGGTCGAACCGATCGAACGGTGCGAGACCGACACGCCGTGTGTGGCCCGCAACCCGCCGAAGTTCCACCGCTTCATGCCGCCCGCGAAACCCTTACCGGTGCTCACACCTGTCACGTCCACGAACTGGCCGGGAACAAAGTGATCGACCGTGATTTCCGCACCGACCGGAATTTCCTGACCCGGATCGACGCGGAACTCCGCAAGCTTCTTCTTCGGCTCGACCTGGGCGATGGCGTAATGGCCGCGCTCAGCCTTCGAGACATTCTTGACCTTGGCCAGACCGACGCCGACCTGCAGCGCGGTGTAACCGTTCTTTTCGACCGTCCGGTGCGCGACAACCTGACAGTTGTCCACCTTCAGAACAGTCACCGGGATATGCTCACCCGCATCAGTAAAAATGCGAGTCATCCCGACCTTTTGTGCGATGACGCCGGAGCGCATGAGCATATCCTCCAGGGCGTTCCTGAGCCTGACCTTCCCCGCCGGGAAAGTCAGAGCCTGATTTCCACGTCAACACCAGCAGCCAGATCGAGCTTCATCAGCGCGTCGACCGTCTGCGGTGTGGGTTCAACGATGTCGAGAACGCGCAGGTGAGTGCGCATCTCGAACTGTTCGCGCGACTTCTTGTCGATGTGCGGCGAACGGTTCACAGTAAACTTCTTGATACGAGTAGGCAGCGGGATCGGACCCCGCACCTTCGCACCCGTCCTTTTCGCGGTCGAAACGATCTCGAGCGTGGACGCATCCAGCACGCGATGATCGAACGCCTTCAGGCGAATGCGGATATTCTGACCAGTCATGACAGAAACCTCAGGCCGATCCCGGCTAGAGCATCAAACCGGAAAGTATACTTACTTTCCGGAAAATTTGATGCATTAACAAAAGGTTTAGAACTGCGAACAGCTCTATTGACGGACGCAGGCCGTCAGGCCAGCATCCACGGCAAACAAATCACTCGATGATTTCGGCGACGACGCCGGCGCCGACGGTACGGCCACCTTCGCGGATAGCGAAGCGAAGCTTCTCTTCCATCGCGATCGGAACGATCAGGTGCACTTCCATGGAGATGTTATCCCCAGGCATCACCATTTCAGTTCCTTCAGGAAGGTGCACGATACCCGTCACGTCCGTCGTCCGGAAGTAAAACTGCGGACGGTAGTTCCCGAAGAACGGCGTGTGCCGCCCGCCCTCTTCCTTCGTCAGGATGTAGGCTTCTGCCTTGAACTTCGTGTGCGGCTTCACAGAACCCGGCTTCGCAAGAACCTGACCGCGTTCAACGTCCTCGCGCTTCGTCCCGCGAAGCAGCGCGCCGATGTTGTCGCCAGCCTGCCCCTGATCAAGAAGCTTGCGGAACATCTCGACGCCCGTCACAGTCGTCTTAACCGTCGGGCGGATGCCAACGATCTCGACTTCCTCGCCTACCTTGACAATCCCGCGCTCAACGCGGCCCGTCACGACCGTGCCGCGGCCCGAGATCGAGAAGACGTCCTCAACAGGCATCAGGAACGGCTGGTCAACCGGACGCTCAGGCTGCGGGATATACGCATCGACCGCTTCCATCAGCTTGACGATCGCGTCGTGCCCGATTTCACGGTTCGTGTCCTCAAGCGCAGCAAGCGCAGAGCCCTTGACCACAGGGATGTCGTCGCCGGGGAACTCGTACTTCGACAGAAGTTCGCGGATCTCCAGCTCAACGAGCTCGAGCAGTTCAGGATCGTCGACCTGGTCAACCTTGTTCATGAACACAACAAGCGCCGGAACACCAACCTGACGCGCAAGCAGGATGTGCTCGCGCGTCTGAGGCATCGGGCCGTCAGCCGAAGACACCACGAGGATCGCGCCATCCATCTGTGCCGCGCCCGTGATCATGTTCTTCACGTAGTCAGCGTGGCCGGGGCAGTCAACGTGCGCGTAGTGACGGTTCGCCGTCTCGTATTCAACGTGCGACGTCGAGATCGTGATACCACGCGCCTTCTCTTCAGGCGCCTTGTCGATCTGGTCGTACGCCGTGAACGAAGCGCCGCCAACTTCCGCAAGAACCTTCGTGATCGCTGCTGTCAGCGACGTCTTGCCGTGGTCAACGTGGCCGATCGTACCGATGTTACAATGCGGCTTCGTCCGCTCAAACTTTTCCTTCGCCATCTTGCGGCTCCCTGAAAACAACTCGACCCGGGGTCGAATAAATTCCTGAATGATGAAGCGTAAGCCAACCGCTTATGCGTATTTGGCCTGAACCTCCTGAGCAACCGCCGACGGGACCTGCTCGTAATGGTCAAACTGCATCGTGTACGTCGCGCGCCCCTGGCTCATGGAGCGCAGGGTGTTGACGTAGCCGAACATGTTGGCGAGCGGAACCATCGCATCGATGACCACCGCGTTGCCGCGCATGTCCTGCCCCTGGATCTGGCCGCGACGGGAGTTGAGGTCGCCGATGACCGAACCCGTGTAGTCTTCCGGCGTCACCACCTCGACCTTCATGATCGGCTCGAGCAGCACCGAACCGCCCTTCTGCAGGGCCTCGCGCAGTGCCGCGCGCGACGCGATCTCGAACGCCAGCGCAGACGAGTCGACTTCGTGGAAGGCGCCGTCGATGAGTTCGATCTTCAGATCGACCACCGGGAAGCCGGCGAGGATACCTGCACCCAGCACGCTCGCCAGGCCCTTTTCCACGCCAGGGATGTATTCCTTCGGAACCGCACCGCCGACGATCTTCGACTCGAAGGAGTAACCCGCACCCTGCTCGGCCGGCTCAACCACGATCTTCACACGCGCGAACTGACCCGTACCGCCGGTCTGCTTCTTGTGCGTGTAGTCGACATCGACCTTCTTCGAGATGCGTTCACGATAGGCCACCTGCGGCGCGCCGACATTCGCGTCCACCTTGTAGGTGCGACGCAGGATGTCGACCTTAATGTCGAGGTGCAATTCGCCCATCCCCTTGAGAATGGTCTGGCCGGATTCGGCGTCGGTCGACACGCGGAAGGACGGGTCCTCGGCAGCGAGCTTGGAGAGCGCGATGCCGAGCTTCTCCTGATCCGCCTTCGACTTGGGCTCGATAGCGATCTCGATGACGGGCTCGGGGAACTCCATGCGCTCCAGGATCACCGCCTTCGTCGGATCGCAGAGCGTGTCACCCGTGCGCACTTCCTTGAGGCCTGCGAGGGCCACGATGTCACCCGCATAGGCTTCCTTGATGTCTTCGCGGTTGTTCGCGTGCATCAGCAGCATGCGGCCGATGCGCTCCTTCTTGTCGCGCGTCGAATTGAGCACAGAGTCGCCCGCCTTCAGCACACCCGAATAGATGCGCGAGAAGGTGATGGTGCCGACGAAGGGGTCGTCCATGATCTTGAACGCCAGAACCGACAGCGGCTCCTCGTCCGACGGCTTGCGCTCGACCGGCTCTTCCGTCTTGAAGTCAATGCCCTTGATCGCACCGCGATCGATCGGCGACGGCAGATATTCTACCACTGCATCCAGAAGCGGCTGGATACCGCGGTTCTTGAAGGACGAACCGCACAGCACGGGGTGGAAGGCGCGCATCTGCACGGCCTTGCGCACAAGCCTGCGCAGCGTCGCGTCGTCCGGCTCCTGGCCTTCGAGATAGGCGGCCATGGCATCGTCGTCGAGTTCGACGGCGGCTTCGATCAGCTTCGTGCGGTATTCGGTCGCCTGTTCCTTCAGCTCGGCCGGAATCTCCCGCTCCTCGGAGTTACCAAGGGCCTCGGGGTAGAAGATCGCCTTCTGGGTAATCAGGTCAACGACGCCGATGAAGTCGCCCTCGGAACCGATCGGAATCTGCAGCAGCACGGGCTTGCCGGCCACGCGGTCGATAATCGAGTCCACGCTCTTGAAGAGGTCGGAGCCGATCTTGTCCATCTTGTTGACGTAGACGATACGCGGCACGTCGTACTTGTCGGCCTGACGCCACACGGTTTCCGTCTGCGGCTCCACACCCTGGCTGCCGTCGAGCACGCACACCGCGCCGTCGAGCACGCGCAGCGAACGTTCGACCTCGATCGTGAAGTCGACGTGCCCGGGCGTGTCGATGATGTTCAGGCGATGCCCCTTCCAGAAGCACGTCGTCGCGGCAGACGTGATCGTGATGCCGCGCTCTTGCTCCTGGTCCATCCAGTCCATGGTCGCCGCACCTTCGTGCGTCTCACCGATCTTGTGGTTCTTGCCGGTGAAAAACAGGATGCGCTCGGTCGTCGTCGTCTTGCCGGCGTCGATATGCGCCATGATTCCGAAATTACGGTAATCTGCGATTGCGTGCGTGCGGGACATCGTCGTGGCTCCGTTAGACCCGGTTCTTTACCAGCGGTAATGCGAAAAGGCGCGGTTGGCCTCCGCCATGCGATGCGTGTCTTCACGCTTCTTGACGGCGTTGCCACGGTTGCTCGAGGCATCCATCAGCTCGGCCGACAGACGCTCCACCATTGTACGGTCGTTGCGTGCACGCGCGGCCTGGATGAGCCAGCGGATCGCCAGCGCCTGGCGGCGTTCGGTGCGAACCTCGACCGGAACCTGATAAGTGGCGCCGCCGACGCGACGGGAACGGACCTCGATGGCCGGCGACACGTTGTCAAGCGCCTGCTTGAAAACGGCGAGCGGCTCGGTCTTCAGCTTCTGCTCAACGACATCGAACGCGCCATAGACAATCGTCTCGGCTGCGGACTTCTTGCCGTCACGCATGATGGAATTCATGAACTTGGTCACGACGATATCGCCGAACTTCGCGTCCGGGATGATCTCTCGTTTTTCCGCGCTATGGCGACGGGACATCGGCTTTCGCTCCGCCTAACTTTGAATGATAACCGAGCCTTGCTGCGATTATCCGAACTACACTGGGATGCACGGCCCCGGGGAGGCCAGCTACATCTTACTTCGGACGCTTCGCACCGTACTTCGAACGGCGCTGCTTGCGGTTCTTGACGCCCTGCGTATCGAGGACGCCGCGCAGAATGTGGTAACGCACACCCGGAAGATCCTTCACGCGGCCACCGCGGATCATGACCACGGAGTGCTCCTGAAGATTGTGACCCTCGCCAGGGATGTATCCGATCACCTCGAAGCCGTTGGTCAGACGGACCTTGGCCACCTTACGAAGAGCCGAGTTGGGCTTCTTCGGCGTCGTCGTGTAGACGCGCGTGCACACACCCCGCTTCTGCGGGCAGGCCTCAAGGGCAGGAACCTTGTTCCGGCTTTTCTGCGCCGTCCGCGGCTTGCGGATCAGCTGGCTGATCGTCGGCATACTCTTCTTCTCTCGCTTTCAACCGCGGGACGGTCAACAACCATCCGCCTGGCCGGCCGTAGGCCGTGTTATTTCTCCGAACCCGGCATCTCTCAGAACCCGAAAGCCCTGAATACCCTGAAATCGCCGCACCGCCGCGACCAGAACCGCCGACAGCAATGACCATCGACAGACAACGCACAATTGTGCCTGAAACCCGATGGTTTCAAGCACTTGCGCAGGCAGAGGACCGAACGTTTGCCCGGTCATGCTCCAGATCTGACTATCAAGCCATACTTGCGGCCAGTCGGTGCTAGAAACGGCAACGTTTAGGGTTCGCCCATCAAGGCTCGGCGCCTCGAACCAGAACACCTACGGCTTACCGAAAGTCGAACTTCTTTACATTCAGATTCGGCGTCAGTCAAGGCCCATGACTCTTACGAAACCATGAATCTTCAGAGACACCGCCGGCTGTTTCGCATTGCCGGCGCCCCACCTGCCGCCGGCTACCAGAAACGACATCGCCCGGCGTTGCCGCAGTGCGGGCAATACCAGGCGTTGGAGGTTCCGATATGCAAGTTCCTGCCGGATGGCAGGAGTGGAGGGACTCGAACCCCCAACCCCCGGTTTTGGAGACCGGTGCTCTAGCCAGTTGAGCTACACTCCTAAACGATTGCCCGATTCGCTCCGGGCAACAGAAGCGGCGCAGCCGCCGCTTCCTTGTATCGCATTGGCCTCGAAAGCGCATCCATCAAAAACGCGCTTTCGACAGACCGGTCATCACTCGATGATTTCGGCGACGACGCCGGCGCCGACGGTACGGCCACCTTCGCGGATAGCGAAGCGAAGCTTCTCTTCCATCGCGATCGGAACGATCAGGTGCACTTCCATGGAGATGTTATCCCCAGGCATCACCATTTCAGTTCCTTCAGGAAGGTGCACGATACCCGTCACGTCCGTCGTCCGGAAGTAAAACTGCGGACGGTAGTTCCCGAAGAACGGCGTGTGGCGACCGCCCTCTTCCTTCGTCAGGATGTAGGCTTCTGCCTTGAACTTCGTGTGCGGCTTCACAGAACCCGGCTTCGCAAGAACCTGACCGCGTTCAACGTCCTCGCGCTTCGTCCCGCGAAGCAGCGCGCCGATGTTGTCGCCAGCCTGCCCCTGATCAAGAAGCTTGCGGAACATCTCGACGCCCGTCACAGTCGTCTTAACCGTCGGGCGGATGCCAACGATCTCGACTTCCTCGCCAACCTTGACAATCCCGCGCTCAACGCGGCCCGTCACGACCGTGCCGCGGCCCGAGATCGAGAAGACGTCCTCAACAGGCATCAGGAACGGCTGGTCAACCGGACGCTCAGGCTGCGGGATATACGCATCGACCGCTTCCATCAGCTTGACGATCGCGTCGTGCCCGATTTCACGGTTCGTGTCCTCAAGCGCAGCAAGCGCAGAGCCCTTGACCACAGGGATGTCGTCGCCGGGGAACTCGTACTTCGACAGAAGTTCGCGGATCTCCAGCTCAACGAGCTCAAGCAGTTCAGGATCGTCGACCTGGTCAACCTTGTTCATGAACACAACAAGCGCCGGAACACCAACCTGACGCGCAAGCAGGATGTGCTCGCGCGTCTGAGGCATCGGGCCGTCCGCCGAAGACACCACGAGGATCGCGCCATCCATCTGTGCCGCGCCCGTGATCATGTTCTTCACGTAGTCAGCGTGGCCGGGGCAGTCAACGTGCGCGTAGTGACGGTTCGCCGTCTCGTATTCAACGTGCGACGTCGAGATCGTGATACCACGCGCCTTCTCTTCAGGCGCCTTGTCGATCTGGTCGTACGCCGTGAACGAAGCGCCGCCAACTTCCGCAAGAACCTTCGTGATCGCTGCTGTCAGCGACGTCTTGCCGTGGTCAACGTGGCCGATCGTACCGATGTTACAATGCGGCTTCGTCCGCTCAAACTTTTCCTTCGCCATCGACGTCGCTCTCTCGTCCCATCCTGAAACGACTTCTGCCCATCACAAAAGCAGATAGTCCCCGGGGTACTCCGCCGTCCGTTGCACTTAATGGCCGGGGCAGCACCGATTCCCAAACACCTCAACCCAAGCCTAGCGTCCGTTCCGCCATACCTGCGAAACGGTCTGTACAGCCGTATGGAGCGGGTGAAGGGAATCGAACCCTCGTCATCAGCTTGGAAGGCTGTTGCTCTACCATTGAGCTACACCCGCACGATACAGTCAGGATGGATGGTGGAGGGGGTTGGATTCGAACCAACGTAGGCGTAGCCAACGGATTTACAGTCCGTCCCCTTTAACCACTCGGGCACCCCTCCGGCCCATCCCGCCAGACCGCCGCTCTGGAAAGCCGTCCCGGACAATCCGCCGGAGCGGCCTCCCCTTCGGCGGAAGCAGCGGGCGGTTCTTAGGGCGATGCGCTCCCCCATGTCAACACCTAATGCGAACTGGCAAAGCTTCGCGACACATGCAACCTATGCCTTTCCAGCACGAGGCAGCGCGAATGACCGAAAAAAGCTCCGGAAAACAACGCAAAGGGCCGCCGCATGGCGTGCGCGCCGACGGGCGGCCGCGCCGCGCGTCCTTTTCCCGCAAATCCCTTCGCCCGCTTGAAAACGACGCTGAGGACGGCGCGCTTCTCTATGGCTGGCACGCGGTTTCGGAGGCGCTCGCGAATCCCCGACGCGCCTTTCGCACCCTGCTCGCGACGGAAAATGCCGCGCGGCGCCTCTCCGAGGTTTTCCACAACCTTCCTATTGCCCCCACCCTCGTCAGGCCGGACGAAATCGACCGGCGCGTGGGCGCCGACGCGGTGCACCAGGGGCTGCTGCTGCACGCCGAATCGCTGCCAGCGCTGACCGTGGAGGATCTCGCGCGCGACTCGTTCATTCTCGTGCTAGACCAGATCACCGATCCGCATAATGTCGGTGCCATCGTGCGCACGGCCTGCGCCTTCGGCGTGGACGCCATCCTCACCACGGCCCGCCACAGCCCTGCCGCGACGGGCGTGCTGGCGAAGTCGGCTTCCGGCGGGCTGGAACATGTGCCGTTCGTAACCGTGCGCAATCTGGCGGGCGCTCTGCAGACGCTCTCGGAGCGCGGCTTCCTGTGCATCGGGCTGGATTCGGAAGGCGCCGAGCCACTCGCCGACATCCCCGTGCGGCGTCCGCTGGCGTTGGTGCTCGGCGCGGAGGGCAAGGGCCTGCGGCAACTGACGCGCGAACGCTGCAACGTGCTCGCGCGGCTCGACGTGCCGGGGAAGATCAAGAGCCTCAACGTCTCCAACGCCGCCGCCATCGCCCTTTACGCCGTGACGTCGCGACTCGGCGCGCCCACGGCATGACGCGGCGGCGAGACAATATGTCGCAGCGCACCTAAGACTTTTGTCGGACGACTTATTGCTTAGGGACAACAGTTTCTGTTGTAACTATTATTGGCGATGAATTGTCCGCATTGACGAAGCGGCATCACCCGGCCAGCCCGATCCCGCTGGCCGGAACGGCGCGGCTCGTACAACTCGGGGGCGGTTCAGGGAGATTTCCGGCAAGCCGCGCAAGACGGCGGCCGGCGATCTGGCCGGGAGCGCGGAGGCCTTCCGGTCGTCGTTCAGGAAACGCAAAGAAGGACTACTTCCATGAGCTTCGCCAGCACGACTGGTGGGGTAAAGCCCCGTGCTGCCCCCATGACGCGGGAAGAGCGCAAGGTAATCGTCGCCTCGTCGCTCGGCACCGTTTTCGAATGGTACGATTTCTATCTTTACGGCTCACTGTCGGCGATCATCGCGGCCCAATTCTTCTCGGGCGTAAACCCGACCGCCGGCTTCATCTTCGCATTGCTCGCCTTCGCGGCGGGCTTTGCCGTGCGCCCGTTCGGCTCGCTTTTCTTCGGCCGTCTCGGCGATCTCGTCGGCCGCAAATACACATTCCTCATCACCATCGTCATCATGGGCCTGTCGACATTCATCGTCGGCCTGCTGCCCAACTATGCCTCGATCGGCATCGCGGCCCCCGTCGTCCTGATCGGCCTGCGGCTGCTGCAGGGCCTTGCGCTCGGCGGCGAGTACGGCGGCGCGGCGACCTATGTGGCCGAGCACGCCCCGACCGGGCGGCGCGGCTTCTACACCAGCTTCATCCAGACGACGGCCACACTGGGCCTGTTCCTGTCGCTGCTGGTGATTCTCGGCGTGCGCACCTGGCTCGGCGAGGAGGCGTTCGCGGCCTGGGGCTGGCGCGTGCCGTTCCTCATTTCCATCGTCCTGCTCGCGATCTCGGTGTGGATTCGCACGCAGCTCGAAGAATCACCCTCCTTCAAGAAGATGAAGAGCGAGGGCACGGGCTCGAAGGCGCCGCTTTCCGAAGCCTTCGGCACGTGGAAAAATGCCAAGATCGGCCTTTACGCCCTCTTCGGCAGCACCGCCGGGCAGGCCGTGGTCTGGTACACTGGCCAATTCTACGCGCTGTTCTTCCTGACGCAGACGCTGAAAGTCGATTCGGCCACGGCCAACATCCAGATCGCCATCGCACTGGCGTTCGCCACGCCGTTCTTCCTCGTCTTCGGCTGGCTGTCGGACAAGGTCGGCCGCAAGCCTATCATCCTCGGCGGCTGCCTGCTGGCGGCCTTGCTCTACTTCCCGCTGTTCAACGCGCTCACCCGCGCCGCGAATCCGGATCTCGCCGCGGCGCAGGCCACTTCGCCGGTAACGGTCGTCGCCGATGCGTCAGAGTGCTCGTTCCAGTTCAACCCTGTCGGCACGGCGCAGTTCACATCCTCTTGCGACATCGCCAAGAGCTTCCTCGCCCGCAATTCGGTGAACTATGAGAACATCGCGGCGCCTGCCGGCACAGTCGCCGCCATCCGCATCGGCGAGCGCACGTTCGAATCGTTCGACGCCCGGGCGCTTTCCGCCGAGGAACGGACGGCCCGCACGGCGCAGTTCCAAGCGGACCTCACCGCCGCCATCCGCGCTGCGGGCTATCCGGCCAAGGCCGACCCCGCCAAGATGCACTACGGCCTTACGGTTGCGATCCTGTTCGTGCTCGTGCTGCTGGTGACCATGGTCTACGGCCCGATCGCCGCCCAGCTCGTGGAGCTGTTCCCCACCCGCATCCGCTATTCGGGCATGTCGCTGCCCTATCACATCGGCAATGGCTGGTTCGGGGGCTTTCTGCCGCCCACGATCTTCGCGATGGTCGCAGCGACCGGCAACATCTACTACGGCCTGTGGTATCCCATCGCCATTGCTCTGATGACGCTGGTCATCGGTCTGCTGTTCGTGCCGGAGACCTACAAGCGCGACATCAACACCTTCGATACGTAACCGGTAAACTGATACGGCCGCACCGAAACAAGGCTGACGACAAGGGCGCCGGGGCACTTCCCGGCGCTTTTCATTATCCGCAAATCGGGAGCGCCGATCCTATGGCGCGACTGCCGCCAGCTCCGCCTCCGCGGCAGGCTCCGCCAGCACGCCGCCCGTCGTAGGCGCCGCGACGCCCGTGGTGCCGGGCAGCGTCAGCGGCAGCCCGCGCAGGCTGCGCACCGCCAGATAGGCGAAGGCCTGCGCCTCCATCGCATCACCCGACCAGCCGAGATCGTCCGCGACGATGACCTTCGCGCCGGTATTGGCGCCGATGCGGCGCACGAGTTCCGCATTGTGGGCACCGCCGCCGCAGACAATCCACAGGCGTGGCGCGTGCGGCAACAGCGGGACGATATGCGCCACCGCGCGCGCCGAGAATTCCGTCAGCGTCGCGGCGCCATCCTCCACGGAGAGCGCTGAGAGATCGGGCAAATCAAAGGCATTACGATCCAGCGACTTCGGCGGCGGCAGGAGGAAGAATGCGTTGTGCATCAGCCCGCTGACGACGGACTCGTTCACCTTTCCCTGACTGGCGTGGACACCGCCGCGATCGATGGGGATGCCGGTGCGCTTCAGCATGAAGTCGTCAATCAGCGCGTTGGCGGGGCCGGTGTCGCAGGCGATCAGCACGTTGTCGTCCGCCGATTCGACATAGGTGACGTTGGCGACGCCGCCAAGGTTGAGCACCGCCACCGGTCCGTCGAGGTCCGCGGCCCGCACCAGCGCCCGATGGAAGAGCGGCACCAACGGCGCGCCCTGCCCGCCCACGGCGACATCGGCGGCGCGGAAATCGTAAACCACCGGCACGCCGACATGCGTCGCGAGTTTCTGCCCGTCGCCGATCTGCACCGTCAGCCCGGCTTCCGGGCGATGCAGCACCGTCTGGCCGTGGAAGCCGATCAGATCGACCTCTCCGGGGTTGAACTGGCAGGACGAGAGGAAGCTGTCGATGGCCCTGATATGGCGATGCGTCACCATATCCTCGGCGTCGGCCAACTCGTCCGGGCGGGCCTCCCGGTCGGTCAGGGTCGTGGCGGTTGCTATCGCCTTGCGCAGCAGCGCGCGGTCGGCCGTGTCATAGGGATGGAAGCCGGCCGGCCCCAGACGATGGATGATCTCGCCATCCGTCTCGACGAGCGCCACGTCGATGCCGTCCATCGACGTTCCGCTCATCAGGCCGATAACCCGCAATATCCCTTCCGACATGACGATCTCCAGCTGGCGCCGCCCCATCACGGCACCTTTCCATTAAAACATCTCTACCGCCACAGGCCAGCATTTCGGCGCACGCCCGCCCCGATAGCGCGATTCCCAAACCACGCCCGACCTGATATAGACCGGTGCATGCGCTCAAGCTGTGTGCGCCAAAGCCGCGCCAGCGCTGATTTTCCACCGCAAAGCCGAAAGATCGATGACAGCCTTCCGTTCCGACTTCCTCCGTGCGCTCGACGAGCGCGGTCTCATCCACCAGATTTCCGACGCCGAAGGTCTCGATGCCCTGGCGCTCGCGGGGAAGATCACGGCTTACGTGGGCTACGACCTGACGGCGCCGAGCCTGCACGTCGGCCACATGACCAACATCATGATGCTGCGCCGCCTCCAGCAGACGGGCCACAAGCCGATCGTCCTGATGGGCGGCGGCACCACGCGCATCGGCGACCCCTCCTTCCGCGACGAGGCGCGCCCGCTGCTGGACGACGCGCGGATCGAGGCCAACAAGGCCAGCATCAAGAAGGTCTTCTCGCGCTTCCTGACCTTCGGCGACGGCGCCACCGACGCCGTCATGGCCGACAACGCGGAATGGCTGGACGAGCTGAAGTACATTCCGTTCCTGCGGGATATCGGCCGGCACTTCTCCGTCAACCGCATGCTGACCTTCGAATCGGTGAAGTCGCGCCTCGACCGCGACCAGTCGCTGTCGTTCCTCGAATTCAACTACATGATCCTGCAGGCCTACGACTTCCTGGAGCTGTCGCGGCGCTACGGCTGCCGCCTGCAGATGGGCGGCTCCGACCAGTGGGGCAACATCATCAACGGCATGGAACTCGGCCGGCGCATCGACAACATGCAGCTCTACGCCCTCACCTCGCCGCTGCTCACCACCGCCTCCGGCGCCAAGATGGGCAAGTCGCTGGGCGGCGCGGTGTGGCTCAACGAGGACATGCTGTCGGCCTACGAGATGTGGCAATACTGGCGCAACACGGAAGACGCCGACGTCGGCCGCTTCCTGCGCATCTTCACGGACCTGCCGCTCGGCGAGGTCGCGCGCCTCGAAGCGCTGGAAGGCGCCGAGCGTAACGAGGCCAAGAAGATCCTCGCCACCGAGGTCACGGCCATGGTGCATGGGCGCGAGGCAGCGGAGGCCGCGGCCGAGACCGCGCGCAAGACGTTCGAGGAAGGCGCGCTGGCACAGGACCTGCCGAGCCACGCCATCGCGCGCGGGCTGCTGGAGGAAGGCCTCGGCGTGCTTTCCGCCTTCGGCCCGGAACATGCCGGCCTCGTCGCTTCCACCAGCGAGGCGCGGCGGCAGATCAAGGGCGGTGGCCTCAAGGTGAACGATGTCACCGTCACGGACGAAAAGGCAAAGCTGACGTTGTCGGACCTCGCTGCCGATGGCGCGATCAAGCTTTCTCTTGGCAAGAAGAAGCATATTCTTCTGAAGATAGCGTAAAATAATTCGGAACCCGATCAGCTCCTTCCCCGTTACATGAACATCCATGACAACAGGAGGGAATAATGGCTCATCTCGATGAAACCGGCACGCTGATCGGCGCGGACAAGGTATCCGGCACGTCCGTTTACAACGCCGAGGGCGAGAACCTCGGCGCCATCCACGACATCATGATCGACAAGAAGACCGGCCGCGTCGCCTATGCGGTGATGTCGTTCGGCGGCTTTCTGGGGCTCGGCTCGGACTACCATCCCTTGCCTTGGTCCGCGCTGACCTACGATCCGCAGCAGGGCGGATACGTCGTGCATCTGACGCGCGAGCAACTGGAAGGCGGTCCGCGCTTCGGTGAGAACGAGGCACCCCAATGGGGCGACCGCGACTACGAGAAGCGCGTGCACGACTATTACGGCATCGGGCCGTACTGGATGTAACACCATCCCTCGATGGGCATGACTTGCCCTCGATGGGCATGACCTGTCGAGGAGCGCTTAAGCCCATACGACGCTTGAGCAGAACCCACGCGCGAGCGGTCGAGGGCCGGGAGCGTTGATATAACGCCCGTCAGTTCGGTGCGTAGAGCCTGCGGGCGGCCTCACGGAGCGCCGCCCGCGATTCGTCGTGGGCGTAGAACATGTGCCCGCCCTTCAAAACCTCCAGCGCCACGCGGCCTTTGGCAGCGTCCCGCGCGCCGAGCGCCGCCAGGCGGTCGAGCGCGAGCTGGCTGTCGAAATAGGGCGTGACCAGATCGGTCGCGCCATGCACCACGAGCGCGCCGAGACGGGGATCGAGCGCGAGAGCGCTGCGCAGGTCGTCGACCGCCTCCGGCTGGCGGCTGCGCGTGGCGCCCCAGTTCCAGTTCGCTGACACCTCGCGGCTCAGCAGCCGGTAGGGCGTATCCACGCGCCAGCCCACGGTGCGGTTCAGGAAATCCACAGCCGCGCTGGTGAGGGACGCGATGCCGGCATCGAGAATCGGATCCTCCAGATCCGAGGACGGATCGTAGGGCACGGGATCGAGGCCGAGGACCAGCCCATCGTAGAGGCTCGCCACGGATTCGCTGCCGCGCCCGAGTTCGCGCACGATGTCGACGATGTCGAGCCGCCCGGCGCGGCGCTCCACAAAGCTGCGGTCGAGCCCGGTGAACTGCGTCACCCGATCCACGATTCGCGCCACCGCCGCGGCATCGCGCGGGCCGCGCAGCAGATCGACCACATAGTCGCCGCGCGCATAGCCCTCCACCGCCGCCAGCGCCTCGCGCGTGAAGGGCTCGCCCTTCAGCTCGCGGTGCAGCGCGGCCAGCGACGGCAGCCGGGCGGCAAAGGCGAGCGGGGCGCCATCGCCGCCTCCCTGCGTCTGGAAGTCGAGCACGGGCGAGATCATCACGATGCCGGAGATGCCGACTCCCTCGTGCGTCTGCAGGCGGCGGGCGAGCTTGGGCACGCGGAAACCGCCGTAGCTCTCGCCCACCAGAAACTTCGGCGACGTCATCCGGTCGTGTTCGGTCAGATAGCGGCGGACGACGTTGGCGAGCGCGCTGATATCGCCGTCGACCGACCACAGCGACCGCTTCAGTTCCGCGCTGTCGTTGACGAAGCGGCTGTAGCCGGTGCCGACCGGGTCGATGAACACCAGATCGGTGAAATCGAGCCATGTCTGGGGGTTGTCGACCAGCACCGGCGGCGCGGAGGGCCCCTCCCCCGTGTTGCCGAACGACAGCCGCTTCGGCCCCAGCGCGCCGAAGTTCAGATAGGCGGAGGCCGCGCCCGGCCCGCCGTTGAAGGCGAACGTCACCGGGCGTTCCTGCGCCGGCTGCCGTTCGATGGTGTAGGCGACGAAGCCGACTTCCGCCTGCGGCTCGCCCGCCTCGTTGCGCAGCACGATGCTGCCCGCCGTCACCTGATAGTCGCGCCGCTCCCCGCCGATCGCCGCCGACTGGCTGACGGTGACGCGCGCGGGCAAGCGCAGCGCATCGTCGCCGGGCGGGCGTCTCTGCTCCTGCTGCCGGGGCTGCTGCGCCATCGGCGCGGAAGCAGGCGCGGCCATCACCAGCGCGGCCAGAGCGGCAACGGACAGAAGGCGCAACGTCATCGGCAACCCTTTCCTGATCCTAACCCTTCCTGATCCACCGGCCGGCCTCGTCCTGCTGCCAGTAGGTCGCGGCAAAGCCCATGGCGCGCACCTTGCGCCACTCGTCCCGTGCGCGGGCAAGCGCCGCATCGTCATTGCCGTCGAACATCAGCACGATGCGCGCATAGCTCCCGGCGTCGTCGGCGATCCCCGCGCCATCGACCAGGAAGCGCACGTCGGCGCGGTTCAGGTTGGCGTGCTGGCGCGTCAGCAGCACCGGCTCGTCCGCGCAATCGGCGGCCTGGTCGGTGCCGTGCGGCAGGAAGCTGTCGTCGCGCCAGATCCACAGATGGTCGTCGAGCGCCGTGAGCCGTTCGGCATCCGGCACCTCGATGGCCACCCGCCAGCCGCGCGCGAGGCTCTTTTCGACGAGCGTCGGCAGCACCGCTTCGAGCGGCTGGCGTTGCAGATGATAGAACAGGATGTCGGTCATCGGGCCTCGTAATGGTCCCGCACCAGCCGATCGAGCAGCCGCACACCCCAGCCCGATCCCCAGGACCGGTTGGTGTCGGTCTGCTTCGCGGCCATGCCGGTGCCGGCGATGTCGAGATGCGCCCACGGCGCGTCGTTGACGAATCGCTTCAGAAACTGAGCCGCCGTGATGGAGCCGGCATTGCGCCCGCCGGTGTTTTTCACGTCCGCGACCTTCGAATCGATCAGCTTGTCGTATTCGGGCTGCAGCGGGAGCCGCCACACAGTCTCGCCCGTCGCCTTGCCCGCCTCGCCGAGGCGCGCGGCCAGCTCGTCGCTGTTCGAGAACAGGCCCGCGTTCTCCTGCCCGAGCGCGACGATGATGGCGCCCGTGAGCGTGGCGAGATTGACGATGAATTGCGGCTGGAAGCGCGCCTGCGTGTACCAGAGCACGTCGGCGAGCACGAGGCGCCCCTCGGCGTCCGTGTTGATGACCTCGATGGTCTGGCCCGACAGCGAGGTGACGATGTCGCCAGGCCGCTGCGCCTTGCCGTCCGGCATGTTCTCGACGAGGCCGACGACGCCGACGGCGTTCACCTTCGCCTTACGGGTGGCGAGCGCATGGATGAGGCCGATCACGGCCGCCGCGCCTGCCATGTCGCCCTTCATGTCCTCCATGTTGGCGGCCGGCTTGATGGAGATGCCGCCGGTGTCGAAGGTCACGCCCTTGCCGACGAAGGCGACGGGCTTCTCATCCGCGCCGGCGCCATTCCAGCGCAGCACCACCACCTGACTTTCGGCGCGCGAGCCCTGTCCCACGGCGACCAGTGCGCCGAAGCCGAGCGCCTTCAGTTCCTTCTCGCCGAGAACCTCGACTGCGACATCGAGCTTCGCCAGTTCGCCCGCGCGGCGCGCGAACTCTTCCGGATAGAGCACGTTGGCCGGCTCGTTCACGAGATCGCGCGCGAGGCAGACGCCCTCGGCGACGGCCTTCGCCGCCTTGCGGGCCGCCCGCGCGGCGTCCGGCCCCGCGAGGTGCACCACGACCTCGGCAGGCGACGCCTCCTGCTCGTCTTCTTCCTTCTTCTTCGTCTTGTAGCGGTCGAAGCGGTAGGCACGCAGCCGCAGGCCGAGCGAAAAGTCGCCGGCGGCCTCCGGCGAGGGCGAAAAGTCGCCCGGCAGGTCGAACAGGATGTGTGCCTGCGCACCTGCGATCTTGCCGAGCACCGCACCGCCGAGGCGCGCCCAGTCGGTCGCGGGGATATCCTTCGCGGCGCCAAGGCCCACGACGACGAGCCGGTCGGCCGCGATACCCTGCGGCGCGGCCAGCACAAGCGTGGACCGCGCGGCGCCCTTGAATTTCTCGATCTGTGCCGCGCGCTGCACCAGCGCCAGCCCCGCTTCCCCGAGCCACGCGGCGGCCGCGGCCGATACGGACAGCGCGTCGTCGGCGAACACCACCACCTCACCCCCTTCAGGGCGTTCCAGAGACTTGAATTCAACCTTGATACGGCCGGTCATAAAATCCTCGCAGAAGCGTCACGATCTGATTGTATCGCGATCAGAGCATTTTCGGAGGCAGCCGTCACCATCCGCATCCGGAAATGCCCTGAATTGTCGCCCTCCCCGGCCGGCGGCGCGGGCGTCTGCTCCGCCGGGTCATGGCCGCGTCAGCGTGCAACCTTGCCGAACGGGCCCGGAGGCATTAGTTCGGAGGTGTCCGCGAAGCTCGTCGTGCGTCCGGAACGGTGTCCCGTCTTTTCAGGCCGCCTCCGCGCGCGGTTCAACGGTAATATGATGACTTTGATCGAACGCTACATTCTGCGCAACGTGACGGTGGCGTTCGTCGCCTGCTTTCTGGCGCTGACGCTCGTCATCTGGATCACGCAGATCCTGCGCCAGCTCGATCTCGTCACCGGCCAGGGCCAGACGCTCGGCATCTTCATGGTGGTGACGCTGTTGTCGCTGCCGGCTCTCGTGGTCATCATCGCGCCCGTCGCGCTGTTCATCGCCACGATCTACGCGCTGAACAAGCTCAACGGCGATTCGGAACTGATCGTGATGAGCGCGGCCGGCGTCGCGCCGGCGCGTCTGCTGCGCCCCTTCGCCGCGCTCGGAACCGCGATCTTCATGATCGTCGCCGCGATGACGCTCTATCTGATGCCGCAGAGTTTCAACACCCTGCGCGACCTCATCACCCAGATTCGCGCGGACTTCGTCTCTAATATCGTCAAGGAAGGGCAGTTCACGACGCTCGATTCCGGCATCACCTTCCACTACCGTGAGAAGGCGGGTGACTCGCTGCTCGGCATCTTCATGCAGGACGAGCGCAACCCCGAGAAGATCGCGGTCTACATCGCCGAGCGCGGCCAGACGGTGACCGTCGGCAACGACAGCTTCCTCGTGCTTGAAAACGGTTCCGTGCAGCAGCAGGAAAAGGGCAGCCGCGACGCCGCCATCGTCACCTTCCAGCGCTACGCGCTCAACCTGTCGGTGTTCGCCGCGAGCGAGGCAGAGACGGTCTACCGCCCGCGCGAGCGCTCCACCGCCTATCTGCTGTCGCCCGATCCAGAGGACCCCGTTTACAAGTACCAGACAGGGCGCTTCCGCGCGGAGCTGCACGACCGCTTTTCCGCGCCGCTCTATTGCATCTCCTTCCTGCTGATCGCCTTCGCGGCGCTCGGCGAGGCACGCACCACCCGGCAGGGGCGCGGCGTGGCCATCGCGGCGGCGGTGGTGGCTGTCGGGCTCGTGCGCATTCTCGGCTTCTTCGCTTCCAGCGCCGTGGTGCGCGAGCCGCTGGCTGTGGCGGGCATCTACGGCGCGCCGCTCGTTTCGAGCCTCATCGCGCTGCTCATCATCTTCGAAGGCGCGCGCGTGCGCGGCCTCATGGGCGCGTTTCTGCGCGGGCGCCGGGCAGCGACGCCGGCAGCGGCGGCGGGAGGCGCATAATCATGTTGATCGGTCCCACGCTCGGGCGCTATTTCGGCCGGCGCTTCCTTCTCACCATCGGCACCGTGTTCGGCACCGTGTTCGTGCTCGTCTATACGCTCGATTTCGTCGAGCTGATGCGCCGCGCCGGCGAGGCGCCGGGCGCCTCCGCGCATGTCATGGCGTGGCTGTCGTTCCTGCGCACGCCCTCCGTCACGGAAGAGGTGCTGCCCTTCGCCGTGCTCTTCGGCAGCATCGCGACCCTGCTCAACCTGAGCCGGCGGCTCGAACTCGTCATCGCCCGCTCGGTCGGCGTCTCGGCCTGGGGCTTCCTGCAGCCGCCCGTCATCGTCGCCCTGCTACTCGGTGTCGTGTCCGTGACGTTGTACAACCCGCTGTCCGCCAGCCTGCGCCAGCGCGCCGCGACGCTTGAGGCAACCGTCTTCTCGCAGGGGGCGGCGCCCGGCCGCGAAAACATCTGGATTCGCCAGAAAAGCGTCGACGGGCAGGCGATTCTGCGGGCTAGTTCGGCCATCGACGAAACCGCCACTCTCATGAACGTGACCGTGTTCCTGTTCGACGGGAACGGCGGCTTTCAGGAGCGGATCGAGGCCGCGAGCGCCAAGCTCTACGACGGCCACTGGGAGCTTGAGAAAGCCCGCGTCATGACGCTGGACGAGGAGCCGCAGGCCTACGACACCTATCTCCTCGCCACGACGCTGGCACCGGCGCAGGTCCGCCAGTCCTTCACCAACGCCAGTTCCGTGTCCTTCTGGGACCTGCCCGGCCTCATCGAGCGGACGGAGCAGGCCGGCCTCGATGCCCGGCCCTATCGCCTGCAATACGAGGTGCTGCTGGCGCGGCCGCTGCTGCTCGTCGCGATGGTTCTGGTCGCCGCTTCCGTTTCTTTAAGGTTCTTTCGATTTGGTGGTGTGGCGAAACTCGTTCTGGGTGGCGTCGCGGCAGGCTTCGTGCTTTATGTGGTGACGGAGATCATGCAGGATTTGGGTGGCGCGGGGATCCTCTCGCCAACCATAGCGGCATGGTTTTCCGGGGTCGTCGGCAGCTTGCTGGGCGTCCTCGCGCTACTGTATCAGGAAGACGGCTGAGAGCGGCGGCCGTCGAAAAAACATCATCGGGCGCTACCGGAGTCCGGCTTGCGTCATGAAGATGTGGCAGGATGCGGTCGCAGCGTTCGTGTATTTGTGTGTCCCAGTTGCAGGAGTGCGCGTTTGAGCCTCGGTAAAGTCGTCCGCATCGCGATCGTCTCCGCCCTCGGCGCAACCGTTCTGCCCGTGTCGGTGGCGCACGCCCAGCAAACCCTGAACGAACGCTTCGCGGCCGCGAACGCGCGTTCGGACAACGACCGCCTTGTCGTCGACGCCAACGAGATCGTCTACGACAACGACCGAAACACCGTTTCCGCCGTCGGCAACGTCAGCCTCTACTATCAGGGCCGCAGCCTGCAGGCGGACCGCGTCACCTACGATCGCAACACCAGCCGTGTGCTGGCCCAGGGCAACGCGCAACTGCGCGAGACCGACGGTACGGTCGCGAGCGGCGACCGGTTCGAACTGACCGACGATTTCCGCGCGGGCTTCATCGATTCGCTGCATGTCGAGACCTCGGATAACACGCGCTTCTCCGCACCACGCGCCGAGCGCAGCGACGGCGAGACGACGACGTTCAGCAAGGGTACCTACACGGCCTGCGAGGCCTGCAAGAAGGACCCGTCGCGCCCTCCCCTGTGGCAGGTGAAGGCGGCGCGCATCATCCACGACAACAGCGAGCAGATGATCTACTACGAGGATGCACGCCTCGAGTTCTACGGCATCCCGCTCGCCTACATCCCCTATTTCTCGACGCCCGATCCCACGGTGCGCCGCAAGACCGGGTTTCTGGCGCCGCGCTACTCCTACTCCTCGGCAACGGGCTTCGGCATCGCGACGCCGTTCTTCTGGGCGATCGCGCCGGACTACGACCTCACCCTCACACCCAAGTTCCTGACCAAGCAGGGCGTGCTCGGCCAGGCGGAGTGGCGCCAGCGTTTCCTGTCCGGCTCCTATAACATCCGCGCGACGGGCATCTTCCAGCAGGACGACAGCGTCTTTCTCGAATCGCCCTACGGCCCACGGGACCGCGATTTCCGCGGCTCCATCGAGACAAGCGGCCGCTTCGACATCAACCGCTACTGGCACTGGGGCTGGGACATCGCGCTGCTGACGGACAAGTGGTTCCTCGACAACTACAACATCCGCAGCGAAAGCCTGACCAACACCTTCTTCAAGGAATCGACGTCGACCGCCTTCCTGCAAGGACGCAGCGACGACGCCTTTTTCGATCTGCGCGGCTACTACTTCAAGACGCTGTCGCAGGACGACTGGCAGAAGCAGCAGCCCGTCGTCGCGCCGACGCTCGACTATAACCGCCGCTTCAAGGGCCCCGGCCGAATCGGTGGCGAGTTCGAACTCGACTTCAACCTCACCAACCTGTCGCGCGAGGCCGCGCAGTACCACGCCGTTCCTGGCGAGGTCGGCAGCTATTTCCCGCAGGGCATGCCCTACCAGACGTGCGCGGTGTTCGACCGCGACCATTGCCTCGTGCGCGGCATCGGCGGCCGCTACACGCGCATATCGACGAGCCTGAACTGGCGGCGTGATTTCATCGACCCGCTCGGGCAAGTATGGCAGCCCTTCGCCGGGTTGCGCGTCGACGGCTTCGCCCGCAGCCTGAACGCGACGCGCTTCCAGAACGGTGAGATCGGCAACTTCCTCAACACAAACGGCAATGACACCATCACCTCGCGCGTCACGCCGACGGTGGGTCTGGAATACCGCTTCCCCTTCGTGGCAACCACCGAAAGCTGGGGCACGCACACGCTGGAGCCCATCGCCCAGATCGTCGCGCGGCCGAACGAAACCCGCATCGGCCAGTTGCCGAACGAGGATTCGCAAAGCGTGGTGTTCGACGACACCAACCTGTTTTCGTGGAACAAGTTCGGCGGCTACGACCGCGCCGAGGGCGGCGTGCGTGCAAATGTCGGTCTGAAGTATTCCGTCCAGACCGATGCCGGCGCCTACGGGCAAGCGCTTTTCGGCCAGTCCTTCCATCTGGGCGGGCGTAACTCCTACCGCCAGTACGACATCGCTCACGCGGGGAGCGATTCGGGGCTTGAGGACTCGCGCTCGGACTATGTCGCCGGCCTTTACATCGCCCCGCGGCAGGGCCTGTCCTTCCTCGGCCATGCGCGCTTCGACGAAGCGGACTTTTCGGTCAACCGGCTGGATGCGCAGGCGAACGCCTCATTCGGCCGGCTGAACGCCGGTCTCGTCTTCGCCCGTTATGAGGCGCAGCCCGATCTTGGCTATGCCTACCGGCGGACCGGCCTTGGCCCCAACGCCTCGATGAAGCTGACCGACAACTGGTCCGTGAAGGGCTCCGTCCTGTTCGACCTCGATCGCGACAAGCAGAACCGTTACAGGTATCTCGCGGGGTTGACGGACAAGCTCAAGACGTCCAAGGCCTGGACAGCCGCCAACATGTCGCTCGGCGTCACCTATCAGGACGAATGCGTGGTGCTCGACGTGACCTATACCTCCAGCCTGAAGGACAGGTCATCGGGCACGAAGCGCTCCGATTCCGCCGTCATGGTGCGGCTTGAATTGCGCACGCTCGGCGAGATCAGCTTCTCGCAGGACGTCAGCAGCAACTCCTCCTCGGACGGCGTCGCCCAGTAAGCACCGATGGCCCAGATCGACGATCTTCCGCCGCTGCGCGACATCGTGCGCGAGCATGGCCTGCTGGCGAAGAAATCGCTAGGACAGAACTTCCTGTTCGATCTCAATCTCACCAGCCGCATCGCCCGCGCCTCCGGGCCGCTGGAAGGCGTGACGGTGGTCGAGGTCGGCCCCGGTCCCGGCGGTCTCACGCGCGCCTTGCTCGCCAGCGGCGCGCGCCGCGTCGTCGCCATCGAGCGCGACACCCGTTGCCTACCCATCCTCGCGCAGATCGCGGAGCATTATCCCGGACGGTTGGCGGTGATTGAGGGCGATGCGCTGGAGGTGGATATCTCGCCCTACCTCGACGAGGGCCCGGCGCGGATCGTTTCCAACCTGCCTTACAACGTCGCAACCCCGCTGCTCACCGGCTGGCTGACGGCGGAGCGCTGGCCGCCATGGTGGCAATCGCTGACGCTGATGTTTCAGCGCGAGGTCGCCGAGCGCATCGTGGCAACGCCCGAGATACCTGGTGACTACGGCCGTCTCGGTGTGCTGTGCGGCTGGCGCACGCACGCCCACATCCTGTTCGACGTGCCACCGTCCGCCTTCGTGCCGCCGCCGAAGATCACATCGTCCGTGGTGCACCTTGCGCCGATTGCCTCGCCCGAAGCGGCCAGCGTCAGGACCCTGGAGGCGATGACCCGGGCTGCGTTCGGCCAGCGCCGGAAGATGCTGCGCCAGAGCCTCCGGAGCCTGCCCTTCCCGGACGGTTTCGACGCCGGCATCCTGCTCGAACGGGCCGGAATAACGCCCACGGCCCGTGCGGAAGAACTGCCGGTCACGGCCTTCGTTCGCCTTGCCAACATCTACGATGCGCTGCGATAGCGAGGGTTTCAGCCTTCCTGCGCCAGCAGGTCGTTGACAAAACCGGCCAGGCCCGTGCGGCGCAGTCGCTTCAGCCGCTCGGCCGCCAGTATCGACTGCAGCGCGCGGAAGGCATGGTCGAGATCGTCATTGACGATCACGTAATCATAGGCGTTCCAGTGGCCGATCTCTTCACGCGCGTTGACGAGGCGCTGGTTGATCACCTCCGTCGAATCTTCAGCCCGCCGCTCAAGCCGCGTGCGCAACTCCCGGAGCGACGGCGGCAGGATGAACACCGTCACCGCGTCGTCACGCATCTTTTCCAAAATCTGCAAAGTGCCCTGCCAGTCGACGTCGAATACCATGTCACGGCCGCCGGCCAGCGTCTCCTCGACCGGCTTGCGCGGCGTGCCATAGAGATTGCCGTGCACCTCCGCCCATTCCAGCAGATCACCGCGATCGCGCTGGAAGAGGAACTCGTCTTTCTCGATGAAATGGTAATGCACGCCTTCGATTTCCGACGCGCGGCGCGGACGGGTCGTGACCGAGATCGACAGGGAGAGATGACCGAGCTGCAGCAGGTCGCGCGTCAGGGTCGTTTTCCCGGCCCCTGAGGGCGAGGACAGAATAAGCATCAGGCCCCGGCGGCGAATGGAATTATCGACAGTCATTCTGCGACTTGTACACTCTCTTGGCGGGTGCCTGCGTCGGCATCCGGAAATCGTTCAACCGTAGGAGCATGCTATACCGGCTCAGCGGATCGCCGGCAATTGCGGCACCGTCTTGGGCGAGGTCAGATCGTAGCTCTTGTTCTTCAGGGGGTCGAGCTTGGTGCCTTCCGAGGCGTCGAACACCTTGACGATACCGTCGCTGGCCCCTCCGCCCGGGCGGGCGTCGGCGGTAGTATTGCTTGCACCGGCTGCCGGAAGCCGCGTCTCCTGATCTTCACCCTCCGGCAGGACACGGTCGACGCCGGTATCGCCACCCGGCTGCACCGCGCGGCTCGCTTCAATCTTGCGCCATGCAGCCACGTTGCGGTTATGCTCGTCGAGCGTCTTCGCAAACTGGTGACCGCCCGTGCCGTCCGCGACGAAGTAGAGATCCTCCGCCTTCGCCGGATTGGCTGCGGCCAGCAGCGACGCGCGGCCGGGATTGGCGATCGGGCCGGTCGGCAGGCCGCTGATGACATAGGTGTTGTAGGGCGTTTCCTCGGCGATCTCGCTCTTGCGAATGCCGCGCCCCAGCGTGCCCTTGCCGCCGACGATGCCGTACACGATGGTCGGGTCCGACTGCAGCTTCATGCCCTTGCGCAACCTGTTGACGAACACCGCCGCCACCCGCGCCCGCTCCTCGTCGACGGCCGTCTCCTTCTCGATGATCGACGCAAGCACGACGAGTTCATCGGGTGACTTGAGAGGCAGGTCCGGCGCCCTCCCCTCCCAGGCCTGCGCAACGGCCTTGCGGTGCTCGGCCACCATTCGGTCGACGATCGACTGCCGGGCGGTACCACGCGGCGCCATATAGGTTTCCGGCAGCAGCGTTCCCTCCACGGGCGACGGCTTGATCTCGCCCGTCAGCAGATCGTTGGCGAGCAGCCGCGCGACGACCTGATCGCTCGTAAGACCTTCGGGAACGGTAATGGGATATTGGACGCTCTTTCCGACGACGAGCGTATCCATCACATCCTTCATGCTGGCGCCCGCCTTGAAGGCATATTCGCCCGCCTTGATCGCGTCGTTCGCGCCCAGAACATGCAGGCCGATGACGAAGATCAGGGAATGATCGATCACGCCCTCGCGCTGAAGCGTCTCGGCTACGACCTGGTTGCCGCCCTTCACGGAAACGATGCGCGTTTCCTGCAGCGGCCCGCGACCGTAAAACTCATTGCGTCCGAAGTAGATCGCCGAGCCGACGGCGACGGCACCGATGAGAAGAAGTGTCAGGAAAGCGCTCAGCGCCGAGAGGAAGCCGCCCTTCTGTTGCCGCGGCCGGCGCGATCTCGGTGGGGGCGGTGGCGCGAACGTCGGCTTGATGGCTTCGCCGGGCGATCGAGGCGCAACCCGCCCATAGGATGCGTCACCTCTCCCTGTCCATTGCGGGACCTGTTGCCTGTCGTCGACCATACGGAAATTCAGCCTCTCTCAAGCAGCGGTGGAAAGGCACGCATGCCGGTTCGACACGCCCTGCCCTCGTGACGCGCGGAAGCAAGACTATAGCCACGATTGTGGCAAAAGCAGGCCTCTTTCAACGCACACCTCTGGAAAGCTGTTCCCGTTCCTCGGATAAAATTCCGAAAAAACAGGAAGATAGAGCCGCTGTTGCGCCCCCGTCTCTCTATCGGTCGCCCCATCTACCACCATCACGCATCGGGATGGCGGAGGATCAGCGACGCATTCGTTCCACCGAACCCGAAGGAGTTGGACAGAACTGCGCCGATGACCGCCTTGCGCGGTTCATGTGGCACGAGATCGATGTCCGTTTCAACGGATGGATTGTCGAGGTTCAGTGTCGCCGGGGCAATCTGGTCGCGAATGGCGAGCACGCCGAATATCGCCTCGACTGCCCCGGCAGCGCCGAGCAGATGGCCGATCGACGATTTGGTCGACGACATCAACGTCCCTCGGGCATTGTCACCAAGAAGGCGTTCCACGGCCCGCAGTTCGATCTCGTCACCGACCGGCGTCGAAGTGCCATGGGCATTGATGTAGTCGATATCGGCGGGCGACAGCCCGGCGCGCTTGAGCGCCGCCTGCATGCAACGGAACGCGCCATCGCCGTCTTCCGCTGGAGACGTGATATGGTATGCGTCGCCGGACAGCCCGTAGCCCACCACTTCCGCGTAGATTCGCGCGCCTCGCGCAATCGCGTGATTGCGCTCCTCCAGCACGACCACACCGGCGCCCTCACCCATGACGAAACCGTCTCGGTCCCGATCATAAGGTCGCGAAGCACGCTCCGGCGTATCGTTGAAGGACGTAGACAGAGCACGGCAGGCGGAAAACCCCGCAAGCGCCAGTCGGTTGACAGGCGATTCCGTCCCACCCGCAATCATTACCTCGGCATCGCCCAGCGCAATCAACCGCGCCGCGTCGCCGATAGCGTGCGCGCCGGTAGAACAGGCCGTGACAACCGAATGGTTCGGTCCCTTGAGGCCATTGGCGATCGAGACATAGCCCGACGCCAGATTGATCAACCGCCCGGGAATGAAAAACGGCGACACACGCCTGGGACCGCGTTCGTGAAGCGTGATCGACGCATCATAGATGCCACCGACGCCGCCGATACCCGAGCCGATCAGCACGCCGCTGGCGATCTGGTCTTCGTAGCTTGTCGGACGCCAGTCCGCGTCATCGAGCGCCTGCCGGGCCGCTGCCATCGCGTAGACGATGAACGGATCAACCTTGCGTTGCTCCTTCGGCTCCATCCAATCGTCAGGATTGAAGGTTCCGTCGGCCCCATCCCCAAGTGGTATAGTACAGGCAATCCGGCACGGCAGATCCGCCGTCTCGAATGCCTCAACCGGACGCGCACCGCTCAATCCTGCGAGAATTCTCTGCCAGGTAACGTCAACGCCACATCCAAGCGGAGAAACGACACCCAGACCGGTGACAACCACGCGCCTCATGTCCGTCCACCACCTGCGCGGGCGTCCGGACCGAAGACGGTCAGACCGCACGCTTCCTCAGCAAGCGCCACGACCAAAACCATCAGGCAGAAACGTTCTTCTCAAGGAACTTGATGGCGTCACCGACAGTGACGATCGTCTCGGCGGCGTCATCGGGAATCTCGACGCCAAACCCTTCCTCGAAGGCCATCACGAGTTCAACAGTGTCAAGGCTGTCAGCGCCCAGATCGTCGATGAAATTCGCAGACTCCGTCACCTTGTCGGCGTCGACGCCCAGGTGTTCCACGACAATCTTCTTCACGCGATCAGCGATATCACTCATATTTCAGTCCTCGTTATATTAACTGACGATATTCCAGACGCCGCATCTCGACGGCAACTCTGGCTACACGAGCGCGGCGACACAAACAACCCGTTCCGCGGGATTTCCGGGCATAACCACACCCGATGCGGGCCTCGCCGAACCCACGCGCGGCGCCGATAAACGGAACGCCATGCAATCTCACTCGCGGACATGAACACAATGAACAGCAGTCCCTCACCGACCGGAAAAAACTGTCATCGCACAACATGTCTGGCTGGATATAGCGTCAGGAGCCCCACCCGCGCGCATCCTCTGCCGGACATCTACCACCGCGACATCCAGAAACCTTCCGGCCCGCGCAATCGCCTGTCAACCACAGGCACTGCCGGGACATATTCGTAAAACACCCCCTGCGCGGTCGCCCCGCATGCGTCATCGTGCACAATCAGTCACGTAAACGCAATGATGGTTGTTATCATACTCCCCACCTGTTGGCGAGAGGAGAAACGGGCCGCCAGAGATACGGGTACCGACCAATAACCATCTCAGATCATTGCCATTCCGCCGTTGACATGAAGGGTCTGCCCCGTCACATAGCCTGCCTCGTCGGACGCAAGATAGACGACAGCCGCGGCGACATCCTTGCCGAGGCCGAGTCGCCCGGCCGGTACCCGCGACAGAATCGATTCCCTCTGTTTGTCGTTGAGCGCGTCGGTCATGGGCGATTCGATAAAGCCCGGCGCCACCGCGTTGACCGTGATATTGCGGCTCGCGACCTCAGCGGCGAGCGACTTCGTCATGCCGACAAGTCCCGCCTTCGAGGCGGCATAATTGCCTTGGCCCGGGTTGCCGGTAATTCCCACGACAGACCCTATTCCGATGATCCGGCCATAGCGCCGGCGCATCATGCCCTTGACCGCAGCGCGCGACAGCCGGAAGGCCGCGGTGAGATTGACCGCGATGACGGTATCCCATTCCTCGTCCTTCATGCGTATGAAGAGATTGTCGCGTGTGACGCCTGCATTATTGACAACAACATCGAGCCCACCGAGCGCTTCTTCCGCCGCAGGCACGAGGGCCTCGACCTCGGCGGCATCCGCGAGATTGGCGGGTGTCACCACGACGCGCTCTCCAAGCTCTTGCGCAAGCGCCTCAAGAACCTCGCGGCGCGTGCCCGACAATGCAACGGCCGCGCCACGTGCATGCAACGCCCGCGCGATCGCGCTGCCGAGCCCCCCGGTGGCCCCGGTGACGAGAGCCTTCTTGCCTGTCAGGTCGAACACGGTTCTTCTCCCTTGGAGCGTCATTTCGGGAAGCGGCTACCAATTTCCAACGAAATCTGACGCATAAACAACTCGTTAGAACAACAACGCAGCCCCGTCTCTTGCCAGCAGTTCTAACGCGCCAACGCGAGGATGGACAGAAAACCGGCGATGTCGTCCGGCGCGCCGACGGAAAGCCCTCGCGCGGTTGGCGCGATCCGCTTGGCGAGACCGGTCAACACCTTGCCGGCGCCAAGTTCGATGAATGCGTCCACCCCTTCCTGCGCCATGGCGGTCACACTCTCGCGCCAGCGAACTGTGCCCGTCACCTGCGCGACAAGCGCATCGCGGATATCGGCCGGGCTGGAAATGGGCGCGGCGAGCACATTGGCGAATACGGGCACCAGCGGATCCGCCATGCTGACGGACGCGAGTGCGGCGCGCATGCGCTCCGCCGCTGGCTGCATCAACGGGCAATGGAAAGGTGCCGACACGGGCAGCAGGATCGCCCGCTTGGCGCCCCGCGCCTGCGCGATCGCGATGGCGCGGTTGACGGCGGCGACGTGGCCGGAGACCACGACCTGTCCCGGACCGTTATCATTGGCGGCCGCGCATACATCCTGCTGCGCAGCCTCTTGTGCGATGGCCGAAGCCTCCTTGAACTCCAGCCCGAGCAGCGCCGCCATGGCGCCTTCGCCCACGGGAACCGCCTGTTGCATCGCTTCGCCACGGACACGCAGCAGGCGCGCGGTATCGGCAAGCGTCAGGGCGCCGGCGGCCGCGAGCGCCGAATACTCGCCGAGGGAATGACCGGCGACGAAGGCAACGTCCTCGGCGACGTCGAGATCGCTTTCGCTTTCCAGTACCCGCACCACTGCAAGGCTGACCGCCATCAGGGCCGGTTGGGTGTTAACCGTGAGCGACAATTCATCGGCCGGCCCCTCCCAGATCACCTGGCTCAGATGCTGCCCGAGTGCGTCGTCCACCTCCTCGAACACCCGACGCGCGACAGCAAAATTCTCAGCCAAAGACTTGCCCATACCCGGCGTCTGGCTACCCTGCCCCGGAAATGTCAATGCTATCGCCATGCCTGCCACCGCCCTCAACTCCGAATCTTCACCAATCACGTCGGACCCCGAGCGCCTCGGAATTCCAATTCGGAAAGGCTTTCTGCAAACCGGGTGCGCAGAGCCGTTCCCGACTCCTCTTCCACCACGTTGGCCGCACAGCCGGATCAACCGGCGATCGCCGCCGCGATCGCATCGAGCGCGGCCTGAGCATGATCGCCGTCCGGGCCGCCGGCCTGTGCAAGATCACGGCGCCCACCGCCACCCTTGCCACCGAGTTGCTCCGCACCGATTCTCACCAGCGCGACCGCGTCGAAGCGATCGCTGACATCAGGCGTAACGCCGACCACGATGCCTGCCTTGCCGTCATCGGCGATGCCGACGATGGCGACAACCCCCGAACCAACACGCTTTCTGGCGTCATCGGCAAGGCTCTTGAGGTCCTTCGTCTCGATGCCCGACACCACGCGGGCCAGAAGCCGCGTGCCGCCGATTTCCTGCACAGGTGCCTCCGCCGCATTATCGCCGCCCAACGCCAGCTTCCGGCGCGCATCCGCCAGCTCCCGCTCAAGCTTGCGCCGTTCCTCGACAAGCGCCTCAAGACGGGCGCCAGCTTCATTCATGGGCGTGCGCAACAAATCGGCAAGGCCATGCAGCAACTCACTTTCAGCCACGAGTTGCCGACGCGCGCCCTCGGCTGTCATCGCTTCGATCCGGCGGACGCCCGAAGCGACAGCACTTTCCGATACAATACGCACCAGACCGATATCGCCCGTCCGCGTCACATGCGTGCCACCGCACAGCTCAATGGAGAAAACTTTCCCGCCGGCCTCCGGGCGCGTGCCCATGGAGACGACGCGAACCTCGTCGCCGTACTTTTCGCCGAACAGCGCCCGCGCTCCGCTTTCGATCGCCTCGTCAACCGCCATCAGGCGCGTCTCCACGGGTTCGTTGCGCAGAACTACTGTGTTGGCAAGATCCTCGATCTGCCGAAGCTCGTCGGCACTGATCGGGCCGGGATGGCTGAAATCGAAGCGCAGGCGATCCGGCGCCACCAGCGATCCCTTTTGAGCCACGTGATCCCCCAAGATCTCACGCAGCGCCTCGTGCAGCAAGTGCGTCGCTGAATGGTTGGCGCGAATGGCACGGCGGCGGGCGCTGTCCACGATGAGTTCCACCGCGACGCCAGGCGCCAGTTCACCTTCCTTGACGCTCACCCTGTGCACGAAGACATCGCCAAGTTTCTTCGACGTGCCGAGGATATCGGCGCTGACATTTGCCCCCGAGAGGCTACCGGTATCTCCGACTTGCCCGCCCGATTCGGCGTAGAACGGTGTCTGGTTGACAAGGAGGAGCCCTTCCTCCCCGGCACCCAGAGAGGTGACCTCGACGCCGTCCTTGACCAGAGCTGTGATGATTCCCTCAGCCGAATCAACATCATAGCCGAGAAATTCCGTCGAGCCGACGCGATCCCTGAGGGAAAACCACAACGTCTCCGTCGCCGCCTCGCCCGATCCCGCCCAAGCCGCACGGGCGAGTTCACGCTGACGCGCCATCGCGGCCTCGAAGCCCTCATTATCGACAGAAACGCCGCGGGGGCGCAATGCGTCCTGCGTCAGGTCGAGCGGAAAACCGTAGGTATCGTAAAGGGTGAACGCCACTTCTCCCGGCAACCGGTCTCCCGCCGAAAGAGACTCTGTCGCCGAATCCAGCATTGCCAGACCGCGCTCCAGCGTCTTGCGAAAACGCTTTTCTTCCAGATGCAGCGTCTCGACGATCAACGACTCGGCGCGTACGAGTTCGGGGTACGCCTGCCCCATCTGGCGCACCAGCGCCGGCACGAGCCGCCACATCAGCGGCTCCCGCGCACCGAGGAGTTCCGCATGGCGCATGGCACGACGCATGATGCGGCGCACGACATAGCCGCGTCCCTCGTTCGAGGGCAACACGCCGTCCGCCACCAGGAAAGCCGAAGCCCGCAGGTGATCGGCGATTACGCGATGGCTGACAGCCTGAGGACCATCGGGATCGACGCCGGTGGCATTGGCCACCGCCTCGATCAGCGCGCGCATCAGATCAGTGGCGTAGTTGTCGTGCGTGCCCTGGAGCACCGCGGAAATACGCTCAAGGCCCATTCCCGTATCGATGGACGGACGCGGCAACAGCAGTCTCTGGCCGGGACTGACCTGATCGTACTGCATAAACACGAGATTCCAGATCTCGATGAACCGGTCGCCATCCTCATCGGGGCTGCCAGGCGGGCCGCCTGGAATATGCTCGCCGTGATCGTAGAAAATCTCGGAACAGGGACCGCAAGGGCCGGTATCCCCCATCGACCAGAAATTGTCCGAGGTCGCGATGCGGATGATCCTGTCATCCGGCAAGCCGGCAATCCTCTTCCACAGATCAGCGGCCTCGTCGTCCTCCGCGAAGACGGTAACCAGCAGCTTTTTTTCGGGCAAGCCGAATTCGCGCGTCACGAGCTTCCAGGCAAGTTCGATGGCGGTCTCCTTGAAGTAGTCGCCAAACGAAAAATTCCCGAGCATCTCGAAAAAGGTATGATGGCGGGCAGTATAGCCGACATTGTCGAGATCATTGTGCTTGCCGCCCGCGCGCACGCACTTCTGCGCGCTGACGGCCCGCGAGTAGGGTCGCTTCTCCGCCCCCGTGAAGACGTTCTTGAACGGAACCATGCCTGCGTTGGTGAACAGCAGGGTCGGATCGTTGCGCGGCACAAGAGGACTCGACGGCACGGCCTCGTGGCTGTTGGCCGCGAAATAATCAAGAAAAGTGGACCGAATCTCGTTTACACCGCTCATTTACGCCCTGCCTGACCCCTGGGACGGACGTGCTGCACAAGCGATCCGTCGCCATTCCGAACTCCCGGCATCGCCATCGCCCGCCGTCCAACCGGCATAGACGCTGGCGGCAAGGCCCGCAACCCGGTTCGACAGGCAGGATGGCGTCCCGCAAAAGCCTTGACTATCGGGATTTCATGCGTTTGGAAATCCGGAAAAGCGTATGCGCGGCATTTTTTAGAAACGGATGCGGCATCTTCCAGCCGCTATATCAGCCGGCACCCTCATCGGCATCCTCAGTCGACGGATCGACGTTTTCGAGAATACGATCCGCCAGCACTGTCGAGTTCTGGCGGATGGCCGCCTCGATCCTGTCCGCGACCTCAGGATTGCTCTTGAGAAACTGTTTCGCGTTCTCGCGCCCCTGCCCCAGCCGCTGACTGTCGTAGGAAAACCACGCGCCCGACTTGTCGACGATGCCACCCTTCACGCCGAGATCGAGCAACTCGCCAAGCTTGGACACGCCCTCACCATACATGATGTCGAACTCGACCTGCTTGAAGGGCGGCGCCACCTTGTTCTTGACGACCTTGACGCGCGTCGCGTTGCCGACGACCTCCTCGCGGTCCTTGATGGAGCCGATGCGCCGGATATCGAGACGCACCGAGGCATAGAACTTCAGGGCATTGCCGCCGGTCGTCGTCTCGGGAGAACCGTACATGACGCCTATCTTCATGCGGATCTGGTTGATGAAGATTACCATCGTGTTGGAGCGCGAAATGGATGCGGTGAGCTTGCGCAGCGCCTGGCTCATCAGACGCGCCTGGAGGCCCGGCTGCATGTCGCCCATCTCACCTTCAATCTCCGCGCGCGGCGTCAGCGCCGCCACCGAATCGACGACGAGCACCTCGATCGCGCCCGAGCGCACCAGCGTATCGCAGATTTCGAGCGCCTGCTCGCCGGTATCGGGCTGAGATATCAGAAGATCGTCGAGGCTGACGCCGAGCTTGCGCGCGTAGATCGGATCGAGCGCATGTTCGGCATCGATAAACGCGCAGGTGCCACCGCGTTTCTGAGCCTCCGCGACGGTATGAAGCGCCAGCGTCGTCTTGCCCGATGACTCAGGGCCGAAAATCTCGATGATGCGGCCGCGCGGCAGGCCGCCGACGCCGAGCGCGATATCGAGGCCAAGCGAGCCCGTCGACACGGTCTCGATCTCGACCCGGTCCTGCGCCTTGCCGAGCCGCATGATCGAGCCCTTGCCGAACGCCCGTTCAATCTGCGCCAGCGCGGCGTCGAGCGCCTTTGTCTTGTCCATCGAGCTACCTTCCACGAGTCGCAAATCGGCTTTTGACATGACGCTATTCCTTATGGCACCCCACCGCGAATTTCAACGCGCACCGGATATGGTACATATTTTGTTCTTGCGCACAAGTTCTTTTTATGTTCCAACTTATCCGCAATGAAACGCGGATAGGGATGCCATGCGGGAAGAATGCTCATACGGAATGGTCGGCCGGCGCATGCCTCATGCGCCGGCCACAAAAATTGTCGCAGATATCGGCTTAACGCCCCTCGACGGCCGTTACAGTCCGGCGGACGTCTCGGCTGACAACTCGGCCCCCAGAAGCAGCGTCTCGACCTTTTCCACAACCTGGTTCGCCAGCGCTTCGGGATCGGGCAGCGAGGCGTCTAGGTGAAGGTCGGGCTTCAGTGGTGGCTCGTATTCCTGGCCGATGCCGGTAAAGGCAGCTATCTTGCCCTCTTTTGCCTGTGCATAAAGGCCCTTCGGGTCACGCTCGGCACACAGGTCAGGCGGCGCGTCGACAAAGATTTCGACGAATTCGTCGGGCGCAAAGCGCTCGCGCAGCCTGTCACGGTCGGCGCGGAAGGGCGAAACGAAGGCGCACAGCACCACGAGGCCCGCTTCCGTCATCAGCCGAGCGACCTCGCCGACGCGGCGAATGTTCTCCGTGCGCGAGGGTGGGTCGAAACCGAGATCGGCATTCAGTCCCTGCCGCAGGCTGTCGCCATCGAGCGTCATGGTATGGCGGCCAAGCGCGTTGAGCTTCGCCTCCACGAGATTGGCGATGGTCGATTTGCCGGAGCCCGGCAATCCCGTGAACCACAGCACCAGCGGGCGCTGGTGCTTGATGGCGGCGCGCGCGGCGCGGTCCACGTCGAACCCGTGACGGTACACGTTCGTCGCGCCGAGCGGTTGCGCGACCATTCCCGCGGCGACTGTCGCGTTGTTGAAACGGTCGATGAGAATGAAAGCGCCCGTCTGGTTATTTTCCGCGTAGGGGTCGAAGGCAACCGGCACAAGCGTCTCGATCTCGACGAGGCCGATGGCGTTGAGGCCAAGCGACACGACCGGCACCTCCGCCAGGGTCTCGACATCGAGATAATGGCGGATGGCGCGCACCGTCGCCGGTACCACGCGCGTGCCGATCTTGAGGTTGTAGGAGCGCCCTGGCACCAGCATCTCATCCGCCATCCATACGAGGCGTGCGGCGAGGCGCGTAGCGACGATCGGACGATGTTTCGTAGCGGCGAAGACCTCCCCGCGCGGCGCGTCGATCTCGTCCTCGAGCACCAGCGTGACGGCGTCACCCGACCGTGCCTCCGGGCGGTCGCCGTCGAAGGTCACGATGCGCGCGACCTGGCTTGTCTTGCCGGAGCCGGCGGCCACGACCGCGTCACCCACCCTGACGCGCCCGCCAGCCACCGTGCCGGAGAATCCGCGAAAATCAAGATTGGGCCGGTTGACACATTGCACGGGAAAACGGAACGGGCCATCGTCCCCGGCTTCCCGGACGTCGATGGTTTCGAGGTGGCCGAGGAGCGTCGGCCCCTTGTACCACGGCGTGGAAATGCTGGGCGTAGAAATGTTGTCGCCGAACCGCGCCGACAGCGGAATAGCCTCGATTCCGAGAAAGCCGAGCTTTTCGGCAAACACACGATAATCGGCGACGATGTCGTTGAACCGCTTCTCGTCGAAGCCGACAAGGTCGATCTTGTTGATGGCGAGCACCACGTGGCGGATGCCGAGCAGGGAGACGATGACGCTGTGCCGGCGCGTCTGGGTCAGCAGGCCCTTGCGGGCGTCGATCAGCAGGATCGCGAGATCGGCGTTAGAGGCGCCCGTCGCCATGTTGCGCGTGTACTGTTCGTGACCGGGCGTGTCGGCGACGATGAACGACCGGCGCGCGGTCGAGAAATAGCGATAGGCGACGTCGATGGTGATGCCCTGTTCGCGCTCGGCCTCAAGGCCGTCGACCAACAGCGCGAAGTCGATATCGCCGCCCGTGGTGCCGACGCGCCGCGAATCATCCGCCAGCGCGGTGAGCTGGTCGTCGTACACCGCGCTCGTTTCGTACAGCAGGCGGCCAATCAGCGTGGACTTTCCGTCATCGACGGAACCGCAGGTGAGAAAGCGCAGCAGGCCGCGCGCCCCGTCGCCGGACGACGGATGACCGGCGGTGGAAGATTCGGCCTGCGGCATGGCGGGAACGGCGCTCATTCAGAAGTATCCCTCACGTTTCTTGCGCTCCATAGAGGCGCCGCCGTCATGATCGATCACGCGCCCTTGCCGTTCGGAAACCGAGGACGAGTCGAGTTCGGCGATGACGTCCTCCAGCGTTTGCGCCTGCGAGGGGATGGCGCCCGTCAATGGGTAGCAACCCAGCGTGCGGAAGCGAACCGTGCGCAGCTGTGGCTGCTCACCGGGCCGGAGAGGGAAGCGCTCGTCGTCGACCATGATCAGGGCGCCGTCGCGCTCGACGACCGGCCGTTCCGCGGCGAAATAGAGTGGCACCACCGGGATGTTCTCGGCGGCGATATAGTGCCAGACGTCGCGCTCCGTCCAATTGGACAGCGGGAACACGCGCATCGATTCGCCCTTGGCGATCTGGGTGTTATAGAGATGCCACAGCTCCGGGCGCTGGTTGCGCGGGTCCCATGCATGGCTCGCGGTGCGGTGCGAGAAGACACGCTCCTTGGCGCGGCTCTTTTCCTCGTCGCGCCGTGCCCCGCCGAAGGCCGCATCAAAGCCGCCCGCATCGAGCGCCTGTTTCAGCGCCTCCGTCTTCATCACCTGCGTGTGGACGGCCGATCCGGAAGCGAAGGGGCTGACGCCGCGGCGCAGGCCCTCCTCGTTGACGTGGACGAGCAGTTCCCAGTCGTAGTGCGCGGCCATCGCGTCGCGAAACGCAATCATCTCGCGAAATTTCCACGTCGTGTCGACATGCAGCAGCGGGAACGGCGGTTTCGACGGAAAGAACGCCTTGCGCGCCAGATGCAGCATCACGGCCGAGTCCTTCCCGATGGAATAGAGCATCACCGGTTTGCGAAACTCGGCCGCCACCTCACGGATGATGTGGATCGATTGCGCCTCAAGCCAGGCGAGATGCGGCGACAGGCGGCCGCTCCCCGCCTTTGCCGATGCTGGCGCTGTCGATGGAATTTCCCCGCTGTGGGGCTCTGTGGATAACATGGAAGAACCTGGTACCTGCACGGATGAAATTGAGAACGGTTCGCCTGAATCAGGCGTCGCCGTGGGAAATGCGCAGCCGCCGGCGCAGGCCGCCCGGTGCGTCCTCCGCGCCTTCGAGAGATGCGGGCTGGTAATGCTCGCGCACGAACACCACCGCGCCGGTGCGCAGCGCCTCGATGGTGCCCGCGTGGTTCACGTCGAGCGCGTCGAAACCGCATCGATGCAAGGCATTCACCTGATCGCGCAGCACGTCGCCCCGCGCGCGCAGCTCGCCGCGATAACCGAGGCGGTCGCGCAGGATGCGGGCCACCGAGTAGGCGCGGCCGTCGTTGTATTTCGGGATCTCCAGAACGATCACGGCGAAGCGGCGCACGTCCTGCTCCAGCCCGTCGAGCGTCTCTCCCGACTGCAGTGCAAGTCCGATCGGGTCCTCGCGATCAATGAGGGCCGCGCGCTGCGCCAGATAGCGCTCCTTGCCCAGAACGATGGAACCGTGGGGCGGGACCGGCGCATCCTCGCCGATGAACTGCCATTCGTCATCGACGAAAGCGCCGTTCCTGAACAGGGCCATCAGGCACTCCTTCTCGTTACGCCGGCATTCGAGACATGAATGCCGCATTCGGTCTTCGCCTGCCCCCGCCAGCGCCCGGCCCGCGCGTCCTCGCCTTCGGCGACCGGCGATGTACAGGGCGCGCAGCCAATGGATGGATAGCCCTTCGCCACAAGCGGATGGCGCGGCAGGTCGTGCTCGCGCAGATAGGCGACGAGCTCCCCCGCCCCCCAGGTGGCGAGCGGCGAAACCTTGATATGCGTTGCGTCAGCCTCAAAAACCCGCAGCGTGGTGCGGGTCGCCGCCTGATAGCGCTTGCGCCCGGTAATCCAGGCGGCGAAGGGCGCCAGCGCCTCGGCGAGCGGCTCCACCTTGCGCAACTGGCAGCAGCGGTCGGGATCGATGCTGAAGAGCGCGCCGTAGGGATCGGCGGCCTCCATCGTTTCGGGGTCGGGACCGACGCTGCGCACCTCCGTCAGGCCCAGGCGCGCGATGAGCGTATCCCTATACGCCAGCGTTTCCGGAAACAGCCGGTCGGTATCGATAAACACCACCGGCACGGCCCGGTCGATCGTCGCGGCCATATGCAGCAGCACCGCCGATTCCGCACCGAAACTCGACACGAGTGCGATCTTTCCCGGAAAGAGCGCGGTCAGCGAGAGCCGCAACACCTCTTCGGCTGGCAGCGTACCGTAGGCTTCATTCAGCGCCGCGGCGCGCGCGGCGTCCACGGCGGAGGCACCACCCAGTGTTCCGTCAGGCTGCGGCAGAGGTTGCACCATAAAGGGCCTCCTTGAACGGCGCTTCGCCTACCCGGCGGAAGAACGCGAGGAACGGCTCGTCCGGCCCGCTGCGCCGGGCGATATAGGTGTTCACCACGGTCTCGACCGCGTCGACGATGTCGTCCGTCGAGAAACCGCGCCCCACGATGTCGCCGATGGAGGCCGTCTCGTCGCCCGAGCCGCCCAGCGTGATCTGGTAGAATTCCTCGCCCTTGCGGTCGACGCCCAGAATGCCGATGTGCGCGACGTGATGATGCCCGCAGGCATTGATGCAGCCGGAAATCTTGATCTTGAGATCGCCGATCTCGTGCTGCCGGGCAATATCCTCGAAGCGTTCGCTGATTCGCTGCGCCAGCGGAATGGACCTCGCATTGGCGAGCGAGCAATAGTCAAGGCCGGGGCAGCAGATGATATCGGTGATGAGGCCAGCGTTGCCGGTCGCCACCCCCGCCTTCTGCAGGGCGGCGAAGACCTCGGGCACCTCGTCGAGCCGCACGTGGGGCAGAACGAGGTTCTGCTCGTGGCTCACGCGCAATTCATCGAAAGAATAGCGCTCGGCGATATCGGCGATTGCCTCCATCTGCTCGGCCGTGACATCGCCCGGCACCGCGCCCGTCGCCTTCAGCGATACGGTCAGGACGCCATATCCGGGCGCACGGTGTTTGGCGACGTTACGCTCCACGAAGGCGGCCAGCTGCGCGTCGACGACCTTCGCGCGCTCCAGCTTGTCGGAACGCTCCGGCAGCGCCTCGAATGCAGGTGGCGCGAAATAGTCGGCAATGGCAGCGATTTCTTCATGCGGCAAAGTCAGCTTGCCGCGCTGGCGGATGTCCTCGTACTCGCTCTCGATCTGGCGGCTCACTTCCTCAAGCCCGGCCTCGTGCATCAGGATCTTGACGCGCGCCTTGTACTTGTTGTCGCGGCGACCGAACTGGTTGTAGACGCGCAGCACCGCTTCCGCATAGCTCAGAAGCTCGCCCTCGGGCAGGAAATCACGCACCTTCTTGCCGATCATCGGTGTGCGCCCCAGCCCGCCGCCGACATAGACGGTGAAGCCGCGCTCGCCGGCCTCGCTCTCGACGATCTGGAGGCCGATGTCGTGCACCTGGATCGCGGCGCGGTCATGGGCGGCGCCGTTGACGGCGATCTTGAACTTGCGCGGCAGGTAGGTGAACTCGGGATGCAGCGACGACCACTGGCGCAGGATCTCCGCATAGACGCGCGGATCGGCGACCTCGTCCCGCGCCGCGCCGGCGAAATGATCGGCCGAGACGTTGCGAATGCAGTTGCCGGACGTCTGGATCGCGTGCAGCTCCACCTTGGCCAGATCGGCGAGGATGTCAGGGACGTCCTCCAGCCTGATCCAGTTGAACTGGATGTTCTGCCGCGTGGTGAAATGGCCGTAGCCCTTGTCATAACGGCGCGCCACGTGGGCGAGCCCGCGCAGCTTGGCGCTGCTCAGCGTGCCGTAGGGAATGGCCACGCGCAGCATGTAGGCGTGCAGCTGCAGATAGACGCCGTTCATCAGGCGCAGGGGCCGGAACTCGTCCTCGGTCAGTTCGCCGGCGAGCCTGCGGCGCACCTGATCGCGGAACTCCGCCACGCGGTCGGTGACGAAACGGCGGTCGAACTCATCGTAACGATACATGGCAGTCTCCCCGCGGCTCAGGCGGATGCGGGCGCCGAATGCGCCAGAATGACGGAGGTGCCCGCCGTGGGCCCGCCCGCGGCACGGATCGCCTCGCGCAGCACGGTGGGGACAATGACGTCGCCCTCCACTTTCACGTTGACGAGATAAGGGCCGACGACGCGGTTGTTCCGCTCGTCCCCGGCGCCCGCCGCAGCCAGCGCCTCGGCCGCCTCCGGTGCGTCGACGACCTCGGCATCGCTGATATGCGTCGACCACGCGCCCCCGGTCGTGCGGAACACCACCAGCCCCGAATGAAGGTCGTTGGCGGTCAGTACCTGCGGAATCGCCGCCTTTGCATCGCGTTTCATGTTGCCTACTCCGCCGCCAGAAGGGACGCGGACGCCTCGGTCCGCTGTGCGATCGGCCCGGCCGCGCCGAAGTCGCCGGCCGCCACCGCATCGCCGACAAGGATCAGGACCGGCCCGGCGACATCCACCCGCTCCGCCAGCCCCGGCAGATCCGCCAGCCGGCCGAAGAAGGCGCGGCTGTCCGCCCGGCCCGCATTCTCGATCGCGGCCACGGGCGTGGACGGCGCAACGCCGTTACCGACCAACCGCTCATATGTCTCGACAGCCGCCGTGCGGCCCATGTAGACGCCGATCGTGCCGCCCGCCCGTGCCACTTCCGGCCAGCCCTTCGGCTCGGTGCCGTTCGCGCCATGGCCGGAGGCGAACACCAGCGAGGATGACACGCCGCGCAGGGTGAGCGGCACGGCATAATCCGCCGCCGCCGCGAGGGCGGCCGTAACACCGGGGACGACGGTGTAGCGGATGCCCGCCTGCCGCAGCGCGGCGATCTCCTCCCCCGCGCGGCCGAACACCAGCGGATCGCCCGCCTTCAGTCGCGCCACGTGCTTGCCCTCGCGGGCGAGCTTCACCAGCAGGTCGTTGATGGCGCCCTGCGTCACGGAATGCTTGCCCTTGGCCTTGCCGACGCCGATGCGCGCGGCATCGCGGCGGCCCATCTCGACCACGGCATCCGGCACCAGCTGGTCATGGACGATCACGTCCGCGCGCTGCAGGAGCCGCTGGGCGCGCAGGGTCAGCAGATCCTCTGCGCCCGGCCCCGCGCCGATCAGCCAGACGACGCCTTCGCCGTCCTGCCCCTCGGCCTGCGCGAGTTCCGACAGCGCGGCGCGGCGCGCGCCTTCCAGATCGCCGGCAAGGGCCAGCTCCGCCCCGCGCCCGTCGAATAGCGACGTCCAGAAACGGCGGCGGCGGGCATTGCCGGCCAGCGCCTCTCCCACACTGTCGCGCACGCTGCGCGCCAATTCGCCGAGCCGCCCGAACTCGGGCGCGAGCAAGGCTTCAACCGCCGCGCGCACACGCTGCGCGAGGACGGGCGCGAGGCCGTCCGTCGCGATCGCCACCGAGACCGGCGCACGGTCGACGATGGCGGGCACGGCGAAATCGCACAGCTCCAGCCGATCGACGACATTGACCGGCACGCCGGCCTGACGGCCAAGCGCCGCGAGCGCCCTGTCGCGCGCCTCATCCCCCGTGGCGATGAACAACAATGCCGCGCCAGACAGATCCCCGATACCCGGCTCGCGCGGGTGCACCGTCACACCGTGCTGGCCGGCAAGCGCCATCAACTCGGGCGACGCATGCGCGGCGAACACGACGGGCCTGCCCTCGGTGCGCAGCAGCAGCCGCAGCTTGACGAGCGCTTCCTCGCCGCCGCCCACGAGAATTACAGCACGGCCGGCCACATCATAGGAAACCGGAAAGAAACGCAGACGGGCCACGGATTGACTGCCATCCTCTACTGACACATTCTCGCCATGGCTATTTCCGGACAGAGGCCCGCGAACGCCGGCAGAACGTGATGGCGGGCGCTCGCCCCATGCGCCGCAAAACCCGCCAAAAACGATAAATCACGCTATCACACGCGGTATAGTTTTGAAAATACATATTTTATATGTATTTTAAGGAGCGCCGCATAAGTATATAAAATCAGTGGTGTTTTTGAACACCGCAAGGCGCCCGGCGGTCAATCCGCCGGGAACAGCCGCGCCTTCCGCAAATGCAGGCCGACCCGGTCATTCACCGACCACGTCTGTTCCGCCGGCACCTCGACCTCGATCAGCACATCCGAGAACGCGACGCGCACCTCCACCCGGCGACCGTTCACCGTGCGGCGCTGCGAGGCGATGATGCCGGGAATGCCCGTGCCGTAGGGCGCCAGCGTCACTTCGTTGGGACGCAGGTAGATGGTTGCGCGCCCCTCCGCCGCCCCTTCGGGATCGACATCGAGCGGATCGCCGGCGAGCAGCACCTTGCCGCCTTTCACCTCCACCGGCAGCGCCACCGTGTCGCCGAGGAACGAAAGCACGAAGGGAGAAGCCGGCTTTTCATAGATTTCGTCCGGCGTGCCGACCTGTTCGAGCCGGCCATTGGCGAGGATCGCCACCCGGTCGGCGAGTTCCAGCGCCTCGTCCTGGTCGTGGGTCACGAAGATCGTGGTGTGGCCGGTGCGGTCGTGGATGTCGCGCAGCCAGCGGCGCAAATCCTTGCGGACCTTGGCGTCGAGCGCGCCGAACGGCTCGTCGAGCAGCAGCACACGCGGTTCCACGGCGAGCGCGCGAGCCAACGCCACGCGCTGACGCTGGCCGCCGGAAAGCTGCGCCGGATAGCGCCTGTCGAGACCGTCGAGCTGCACGAGTTCGAGCAGTTCCTGCACCTTGCGCCGGATTGCCGCCTGCGGCGGCCGTTCCTTGCGCGGCCGCACGCTGAGGCCATAGGCGATATTGTCCGCCACCGTCAGGTGCTTGAACAGCGCGTAGTGCTGGAAGACGAAGCCCACCCGCCGCTGCTGTACCGTCAGGTGCGTCGCGTCCTCCGTGCCGAAGAACACGCTGCCCGTGGTGGCGAATTCGAGTCCGGCGATGATACGCAGCAGCGTGGTCTTGCCGGAACCGGAAGGCCCCAGCAGGGCGATGAGTTCGCCGGGGTGGATCGCGAGATCGACGCCGTCGAGCGCCTTCGATCCGCGAAACTCCTTCCCGATGCCGCTGACGCGGATCCCGACGGTGCCCGCCTGCACGGCGGCGGACCTAGTGCCCGCCACGCCCGGCGAGGGAGTCTGCAAAACGCCACTCAAGGATGGACTTTGCGGCAAGGGTGATGAGGGCGAGGAGGGCAAGGAGCGAGGCGACGGCAAAGGCTGCTGCGATATTGTATTCATTGTACAGAATCTCGATGTGGAGCGGCATGGTGTTGGTCAGGCCGCGGATGTGGCCGGAAACGACGGCGACTGCGCCGAACTCGCCCATTGCCCGCGCGTTGCAGAGAAGGACGCCGTAGAGCAGGCCCCAGCGGATGTTCGGCAGTGTTACAGTGCGGAACGTCGTGAACCCGGAGGCGCCGAGCGACAGGGCGGCTTCCTCGTCCGTATTGCCCTGCTCCTGCATCAGCGGAATGAGTTCGCGCGCCACGAAGGGGAACGTCACGAACACCGTCGCGATGACGATGCCAGGCAGCGCGAAGATGATGCTGATGTTGTGCGCCTGCAGGAACGGCCCGAAATAGCCCTGCGCGCCGAACAGCAGCACGAACACGAGGCCCGAGACCACGGGCGAGACCGAGAACGGCAGGTCGATCAGCGTGATCAGGAAGCTCTTGCCGGGAAACGAGAACTTCGCGATCGCCCACGACGCGGCGACGCCGAAGACGAGGTTGAGCGGCACCGCGATGGCGGCAACCGTCAGCGTCAGGCGGATGGCGGACTGCGCATCCGGCTCCGAGAAGGCGGCCAGATACGTGTCGAAGCCCCGCTTGAATGCCTCCAGAAACACCGTGATGAGCGGCAGCAGCAGGAACAGAGCCAGGAAGACGAAGGCGATGCCCAGCGCAACGCCCTGCACGAGCCGGCTTTCCGTGGTCACGGCATGGCGCGCCGCGCGACCGGTGGTGCCAGAGACATCCGCAGGGATGGACGCGGGAGCGGATGAATGCTCAGACATAGCCGAACCTCTTGCGGCTCCACGCCTGGATGAGATTGATCAGCAGCAGGATCGAGAAGGAGATCGCCAGCATCAGGGTCGCGATCGCGGTCGCGCCGGTGTAGTCGAACTCCTCCAGCTTGATGACGATCAGCAGGGGCGCGATTTCGGAAATATAAGGCAGGTTGCCGGCGATGAAGATCACGGACCCGTATTCGCCGACCGCCCGCGCGAAGGCGAGCGCGAGGCCGGTGAGGATCGCCGGGATGAGCGGCGGCAGCAGCACGCGCCAGATGGTCTGGGCGCGGCTGGCGCCGAGCGTTGCCGACGCCTCCTCCTGTTCGCGGTCGATCTCCGCGATCAGCGGCTGCACCGTCCGCACCGTGAAGGGAACGCTCACGAAGACAAGCGCGATGAAGATGCCGACAGGCGTATAGGCGATCTTGATACCGTAGGGCGCGAAGATGCTGCCGATGAGACCATTCTGAGCATAAAGCGCCGAAAGCGCGATGCCGGCGACCGCCGTCGGCAGCGCGAAGGGCAGGTCGACGGCCGCGTCGATCAGGCGCCGGCCGGGAAACCGGTAGCGCGTCAGCACCCACGCAATCAGCAGGCCGAACACGGCCGCGAAGACGGCGGCGAGCAGCGCGGTGCCGAAGCTGAGCTTGAGCGCGCCGGCCACGCGCGGATCGGTGGCGACATTCCACAGACCCGAAAGTCCGATGCCGGACGCGCGCAGGATCAGCCCGCCCAGCGGGATGAGGACGATGATGCCCAGATAGACGAGCGTGTAGCCAAAGGCGAGGCCGAAACCCGGTATCACGCTCTTTTGCCGGAAGCGGGGAAGCCACCCCTCTCTCGCGGTCGCGACTGCTGCCATGATGCAACGTACTTTCAACTGTATGGAACCGTATCGGCTGCCGCACGGCGGAACGACGACCTTGTCAACGCCTGCGGCGCCTCCATCGTTCCGCCGCGCAGCCCTTCATTGCCGTGCTTACTTCTGCGCGATTGCCTTGCTGATTTCGTCGAAGACCGAGCTTTCGCCGAAGAAGCGCTTCTGGATGGTCGCCCAGTCGCCGAACTTGTCCTCCGCCCGGAAGAGCTTCAGCTTCTGGAATTCCGGCACGCCGCCCGCCGCGACAGTCTCCGGACGGGAGGGACGGTACCAGTTCTTGGCGATGATCGTCTGTGCCTCGGGCGAGTAGAGGAAGTCGAGATAGGCTTCCGCCGCCTTGCGCGTGCCCTTCTTGTCGACGTTGCCAACCACGAGCGCGACCGGCGGCTCCGCGGAGATGGAGAACGGCGGCACGACGATGTCGAACTTTTCGGCGCCGAATTCGCTGAGGATCAGGTGAGCCTCGTTCTCCCACGCCGGCAGCACATCGCCGAGGTCGCGCTGCGCGAAACTGATGGTGGAACCGCGCGCGCCGGGATCGAGCACCGGGACGTTCTTGTAGAATTTCGTCACGAATTCCCGCGCCTTCGCATCGTCGCCGCCATGATCGAGCACGAAGCCCCAGGCACTGAGGAAATTCCAGCGTCCGCCGGCCGACGTCTTCGGATTCGGGGTGATGATCTTCACATCGTCGCGAACCAGATCGTCCCAGTTCCTGATGTTCTTCGGGTTGCCCTTGCGCACCACGAAGACGACGGTGGAGGTATAGGGCAGGCCGTGGTTCGGCAGCTTCTCGCGCCAGTCCTTGGGAATGAGGCCGGTTTCACGGGCGATCAGGTCGATGTCGGAAGCGATGCCGAGCGTCACGACGTCCGCCTCAAGCCCCTCGATGACCTTGTTGGCCTGTCCGCCGGAGCCGCCGTGCGACGTGCGCACCACGACATCCTCGCCGGTATCCTTCTTCCATTTCGCCTGGAACACTTCGTTGATCTGGCGATAAAGCTCGCGGGTGGGATCATAGGAAACGTTGAGCAGGGTCGTCTGGGCCTGCGCGGGGGCGGCGCCCGCCAGCCCGGCCAGCACCACCGCCGCGGCCGACGCCATTGCCAGGACGCCACGCCTCGAAAAAACTGTCAGTCTGGAAACCATTGGCCCTCTCCGTCTGATGATGACCCATTGTCACCACCGGCTGGAATTATTTCAATAGTTTTTTTGTAGTTTTTATAAATTTACAGATATAGAGTGTAAATTAATGGTCATTCCGCGACCGCGAAACGCACATTGGAATCCCTCAAGATATTGCTGCACAAGCGAATTATTCGTCTGTCGGAAAGTTATTTTATTAATTCTATTGATTTTATATTTTATTGACAAGAGCGGATTGTTGCGCGATATAGAGGGTGTTCGCGAAGCGCGTCGACACGGCGCTGCCCGCGAGCCGCGGTGATTTGAAAGCGCAGCTTGCGCCGCGAGACCAAACGCTAAAGCGCCACGAGTAAGTTCGTGGGGTCATTGCGCGCACGGGTTTTCCGGCAATCGTCGATGGATGGCTGAGGAAGGCCTGCACGCCAACAATCAGGAGAGGCACCATGGCACTTTCTTCGACAACAACAACCTTCGGGAACGAAATCTCCGGAAAACCAGAGGCGCGTCTCGTGCCTCCCGCTCCGGTTCATGCAGCCGTCACGATCGTATGTCTTGCGTCTATGCAGCAATGTCCGGTCTGTCCGCATTGATTGCGCCGCATTTCATCTGGTCCTGAATTTGCATGGTGAAGCCGGTTCGAACCGGTGGGAGCTGACATGTTTGACAATTACCTGATCGAAATCTCCGGCAAGCCCGCGGGGATCATAGCCCGCGATGCCAACGGCTACCGCTTTCATGCGTCTGAAAACGCATTCAACGATCTCGACGGGCGCATCTTCGCTGACCCCCAGGCTGCCGAGCGCGCTGCGCGCAAGCTCATCGCCAGGCGCCGGGCCGATGCCGGCCCCCGCGGCAACCACCGCGCGGGCAGCGAGAGCGACTACATCCCGGCGTGATCGCCGGTCCGGCCCTGTCGGCCGGTCCTGAAGCGGCCATCCGGAGGCCCGCTTGCCGCACGCAACCCGCCTCTTGCAAGATGCCTCCGCTTCCGTCAGGAGAAGGGGATGATGAACATCCCTTCCCCTGGCCATCCGCCGCAGCCGCCGGCCGGCGGCGCGGTTGCCGGCCGCTCCGCGATCATCCGCCTCGCGGGCGTGGGCAAGCAGTTTCCGGCGCGCAAGGACGGCCAACCGGTCGAGGCACTGTCGGACATCGATCTCGACGTGCCGGCCGGTTCCGTCCTTGGCGTGATCGGCCGCAGCGGTGCGGGCAAATCGACCCTGATTCGTCTGGTGAACGGGCTGGAGAAGCCGACGAGCGGGCAGGTGATCGTCGACGGTGTTGACGTGTCGCGGCTGCCGGAAAATAAGCTGCGTGCGGTGCGCCGCAACATCGGCATGATTTTTCAGCACTTCAACCTGCTGTCGTCGCGTACGGTTTTTGACAACATCGCCCTGCCGCTCGAAGTCGAGGGCGCGGCCGCGCCCGTCATTCGCGAGCGGGTGGAGCGTCTGATGTCGCTCGTCGGCCTCGACGACAAGCGCAGCCGTTATCCAGCCGAACTCTCGGGCGGGCAGAAGCAGCGCGTCGGCATCGCCCGCGCGCTCGCGACCAATCCGAAGGTGCTGCTGTCGGACGAGGCGACGTCCGCGCTGGACCCGGAGACGACGCATTCCATTCTGTCTCTGCTGTCGGCCATCAACCGGGAACTCGGCGTCACCATCCTGCTGATCACCCACGAGATGGCCGTGATTCGGGCCATCGCGCAGCAAATGGCTGTGCTCGACGGCGGCCGCGTCGTCGAGCAGGGCGACGTCTTCGACGTTTTCACCCGGCCGCAGCATCCGACCACGCGCTCGTTCCTCGCCGCCGAAACGGGACGGGCACCGCCGTCCTTTGTGGCCGACCGTCTGGCGCACGAGGACGCGCCGGGCATGGAGACCGTGATTCGCATCATCTTCCGCGGGCGCTTCGCCACCCATCCCGTGCTGGCACAGGTCTCGCGGGAGCTGGACATCGATGTGAACATCCTCGGAGGCACCATCGACGCCATTGGCGGCAAGCCGTTCGGCGTGCTCATCGTCGGCGTGCCGGGCGGCCGGGACCTGTCGGAGAGGTTCGTCTCCTTCCTCGCCGCGCGCGATCTCGATACGGAGGTTCTCGGCTATGTCCCTGCCAGCGCTTTCGCTTGACATCCTGCGCCTTGTGGGCGGCGCGACGTGGGACACGCTCTACATGGTGGCGCTGTCGTCGCTGGCGGCCTCGCTGATCGGCATGCCGCTCGGCATCTTCCTCGCTACGAGCCAGCGCGGCGAGCTGTTCGCGGCGCCCCTCGCCAACGGCGTCGTCGGCGCGGTGGCGAACGCGCTGCGCTCGACGCCGTTCATCATCCTCGCGGTGTCGATCATCCCGTTCACCCGGCTGGTCGCCGGCACGTCGATCGGCACCACCGCCGCCGTGGTGCCGCTCACAGTCGCCGCCTTTCCCTTCGTCGCCCGTCTCGTGGAGAGTGCCGTGCGCGAGGTCGACCAGGGGCTGATCGAGGCCGCGCGCGCCATGGGTGCAAGCCCGCTGCAGATCGTGCGCAAGGTGCTGGTGCCGGAGGCATTGCCCGGCATCGTGCTCGGCCTCACGCTCGCCGTCGTCAGCCTGATCGGCTATTCGGCCATCGTGGGCGTGGTCGGCGGCGGCGGGCTCGGCGATCTCGGCATCCGCTACGGCTACCAGCGCTTCATGCCGGAAGTCATGTTCATGGTCGTCGTGGTGCTGATCGTGATGGTGCAGGCGGTGCAAAGCGCCGGCGACTACCTCGCCCGTCGCGTCAACCGCCGGATCAGGCGGGCCTGACTCCACGACGCGCCAATGCCTGCCCGGTCCCGCGCCTGTTTGAACTTGCGCCGGCATGCCCGGAACGATATCCGGTCCATCGGGATCGGACAACGCTCCGCGATTCTTTCGTCGAGGTGAATTCTTGACGAACGGCCGATTTCGTTGACGGACGGACGCTCTGACAAGCGGCAGTCCGGTGGGCCGTGCGTGGTGCCGGCGCCAACCCCGGAGGTGGTGTAAGCTTTGGCGTTGCGTGTGGTGGAAACGGTCTCTGCGGCCGTCAGGAAACTGCGCTCCTCCCTCGCGGAAATCGCGATGGTGGGGGCCGTTCGGGGGGTGTTCGGCCTGCTGCGCCTGCTGGGGCCAGACCGCGCCAGCGACCTGGGCGGCACGGTGGCGCGTGCGGTCGGCCCGCTGCTGTCGGTGCACAGGGTTGCACTCGCCAACATCCGCGCCGCCTTTCCCGATGCGGATGAGGCGCGGGTGCGGGAAATCGCGCTCGGCGCGTGGGAAAACCTGGGCCGCACGGGCGCCGAATACGCGCATCTCGACACGCTGTTCGACTACGACTACTTCGCCCCCAAACCGGATGCGCGCACCGAAGTCGTCGGCATCGAGCATTTCATCGCGCTGCGCGACGATGGCAAGCCGGGCATCGTCTTCTCGGCGCATCTGGGCAACTGGGAACTGCCTGCGATCTGCGCCAGCCGCTACGGCCTCGACACCACCGCGATCTTCCGCGCCCCCAACGATCCGGCCGTGGCGCGGGCGGTGCATGAGGTGCGCTCCCGCACCATGGGCAATCTGGAGGCCGCGCGGCAGGGGGCGGCCTTCGTGATGTCGAACGTGCTGGAGAAGGGCGGCCATCTCGGCATGCTGATCGACCAGCACTTCACGCGCGGCATCGCGGTGCCATTTTTCGGCCGCCCCGCCCTCACCAATCCGATCCTGGGGAAATTCGCGCGCCGGTTCGACTGTCCGGTGCATGGCGTGCGGGTGATTCGCCTGCCCGGCCATCGTTTCCGCCTCGAACTGACGCCGCCGCTCGACCTGCCCCGCGATGCGGAGGGGCATGTCGACCCCGCCGGCGCCATGGCGGCGATGACGGCGGTGGTGGAAGGCTGGGTGCGCGAGTGTCCCGAACAATGGCTGTGGATGCATCGCCGTTGGCGCACGCCGGCCACGGCGGCGGTGGCCGCCGCACCGGCGCCGCAGCCGTCACCCTAACGTTACTTTCCTTCCGCGTCGTGTTGCTGTTCACTGGCCGCCAGGAACGAATCCCTGTCGGGAAGAGCCCCTGCAAGAACAAGCCCCCTGCAAGCCTCAGGAAAGAAATGGCCTCACCGCTTTCCCGCCGCACGCGCCTCTCAGAACCTCTGCGGTTCTCCGCCGGCATGCTTATCGGCGGCCTGCTGGGCGTCGGGCTGCTTCTGCCGCATCCCGCCTCCGCCCAGCAAACCGCACCGCCCGGCCACACGCGCGCCGTGGTGGAGCTGTTCACAAGCCAAGGCTGCGCCTCGTGCCCCCCCGCCGACCGGCTGATGTGCGACTACGCGCGCGACAGCAGCATCGTCGTGCTCACACTCCCCGTCACCTGCTGGGACTATCTGGGCTGGCGCGACACGCTCGCCAACGAGAAGTTCACCTGGCGCCAGCGCATCTATGCCAAGCTGAGGGGTGCGCGCGGGATCTACACGCCGCAGGCCGTCGTCAACGGCGTGGCGCATATGGTCGGCTCCGATGAGAAGGCGCTGAAGAAGACGCTTGCCACGCTCGCGGTGGAGTCACAGCGCCGGTTGCCGGTAGGGGTCGCCATCGTCCGGGATGACCGCGGCTTCCACATCACCATCCTGCCCGGAGAGGATTCCCCGCGCGAGCGCGCCACAGTAGTGCTCGCGCCATTCTACCGGGAGCGGACGGTGAGCGTCGAGGGTGGCGAGAACACCGGCCGCAAGCTGGAATATATCAACGTGGCGCGCGACCTCATTCCGCTGGGCGCCATGCCCGCCGAATCGCGGCCCGAAACGCCGATGACGTTCGACCTCACGCACGGCGAGGCGCTGCCCGACAAGACGGACGGCTTCGCGATTCTCGTGCAAAGCGGCGATCCCTCCGCCCCCGGGCGGATGCTCGGCGCGGCCACTTTCCTCATGCCGCAATAAGAACCCCTCACAAAACCTCCGCGTTGAGGATGGCCGAGGGATTTTGGTCATCCTGCAACACGCCGAACGCCGTCGATGCTGGTTGCATCGGCGAGGGTCGGCAACGCAGCAGGGGGTAAAATCACCGGCCAGCCGACCCCGCGAGGCTCGCGGTTCACGCCAGCCCGGCCTGCGCCAGCGCCTCGGGAGAGGCGGGCTTGATCTCCACCGACTCCCCGCAGCCGCAGGCGGACGTCTGGTTGGGGTTGTTGAAGACGAAGCCGGACGACAGCTTATCGATCCTGAAGTCCATTTCCGTCCCGAGCAGGAACAGCACCGCCCTCGGGTCGACGACGAGCTTCACGCCCTTGTCCTCCACCACGTCCTCGCCGGGCGCGATGCCCTCGGCGTATTCCATGGTGTATTCCATGCCCGCGCAGCCGCCCTTCTTCACGCCGAGGCGCACAGCGGCGATGGGCCTGTCCGCATTGTCGATGATTTCCCGCAGCCGCTCCGCAGCCGCTTCAGTGAGCGTGAGCACCTGAAATCGGGGGCGCTTCCTGAGGGGAGCCGACGCGGGGCCGGTGGACGATATCATTGCCATGATCCTTCGTTCAGGGTTCAAGGCCCTGCATAAAGACGCTTCATCTTCATAAATAGGATCGATTGTCCGCGCCGTCGAGAGCGTCACCACATGTCGAGCGCGACGCGGGCCTCGTCGGACATGCGGCTCTGATCCCACGGCGGATCGAACACCATGTTGACGGTTACGCCCTGCACGCCGTGGATGGAGCCGACGGCGTTCTCGACCCAGCCCGGCATATCGCCGGCAACCGGGCAACCGGGGGCGGTGAGCGTCATGTCGATCTCGATATGACGGTCGTCGCTGATATCGACCCTGTAGATCAGGCCGAGTTCATAAATGTCGACCGGAATCTCGGGGTCGAAAACCGTTTTCAGCGCCGCGATGATATCCTCGGTCAGCCGCTCGATCTCGCCTTCAGGCAGGGCCGGGGGTGCGGGCGTGCCGGGGGCGGTGCTGTTGTCCTTGTCGCTCACGAAACTCTCCCGAATGGTCAGGCGAAAAGCTGTTCCGCCTTTTTCAGCGCCTCGACCAGAATGTCCACCTCTTCGCGCGTGTTGTACAGGGCGAAGGAGGCGCGGCATGTTGCCGTCGTGCCGAAGCGGGCCAGCAGCGGCTGGGCGCAGTGGGTGCCGGCGCGCACGGCCACGCCCGCGCGGTCGATAACGGTCGCGACATCGTGCGGATGCGCGCCCCGCATCTCGAAGGACAGGATCGCGCCCTTGTCACGCGCCCGCCCGATGATGCGGATGGAATTGATCCCGCCCACCTGCTGCATCGCGTAGTCGCGCAACTGCTCCTCATGGTTGAGAATGGTGTTGCGGCCGAGGCGATCGATATAGTGGATCGCCTCCGCAAGCCCGACCGCTTCCACGATGGGCGGTGTGCCGGCCTCGAAACGATGCGGCGGCGTGTTGTAGGTAACGGTATCGAGCGTAACGCTCTCGATCATCTCGCCGCCGCCGTTGAACGGCGGCAGGCTCTCCAGCCATTGCGTCTTGCCGTAGAGCACGCCGATGCCCGTGGGGCCGTAGACCTTGTGGCCGGTGAAGACATAAAAATCGGCATCGAGTTCGCGCACATCGACCGGCAGGTGCACCGCGCCCTGGCTGCCGTCGACCAGCACCGGGATGCCGCGGGAATGGGCGATGCTCACGATGTCCCGGATCGGCAGGATGGTGCCGAGCACGTTCGACATGTGCGACACGGCCACGATCTTCGTACGCGGCGTCAGCAGCGCCTCGAACTCATCGAGCAGGAAATTGCCGTCGTCGTCCACCGGCGCCCATTTCAGCACGGCGCCCTTGCGCTCGCGCAGGAAATGCCACGGCACGATGTTGGAATGGTGCTCCAGGATGGAAACGACGATCTCGTCGCCCTCGCCGACATGCGCGCGCCCGAACGTGTCGGCGACGAGATTGATCGCCTCCGTCGCGGAGCGGGTGAACACGATCTCGTCCGTGCTGCCCGCGTTGAGGAAGCCGCGCACGGTCTCGCGCGCGGCCTCGAACGCCTCGGTCGCCGCGTTGGCGAGGAAGTGCAGCCCCCGGTGCACGTTGGCGTATTCATGCTCGTAGACGCGGCTCATGGCATCGATGACGGCGCGCGGTTTCTGCGCGGATGCGGCGCTGTCCAGATAGACGAGCGGCTTGCCATAGACCTCCCGCGCGAGAATCGGAAAGTCCCGGCGCACCGCCTCCACATCATAACTGCCGCTCGTCACCGCGCTGGTCATCTGTCCCTCGTTCCGCGCCGCTGTCCGATGGTGCGGCGCACACTCCGCTTATGGACGTACATTTATGCAAGCTTGGCAAGCCTGTCTATCGCAAGACCGGTCATCGCTTCGCGTATGGCCTCGTCGGTCACGAGTTCGAGAGCCTCACCGATGAAGGCCTGCAGCAGCAGGGCTTCCGCTTCCTCGCGCGGCAAGCCGCGCGCCGTCAGGTAGAACAGCAGTTCGTCATCGAGTTCGCCGCAGGTCGCGCCATGCGCGCATTGCACGTCGTCGGCCCAGATTTCGAGTTCCGGCTTGTTGTTCATCGTCGCGTCGGGCGAGAGCAGCAGCGCCGCCGACATCATCCGCCCGTCAGTCTTCTGCGCGTCCGGCCGCACGACGATCTTGCCCTGAAACACGCCCTTCGCCTCGCCGTCGATGACGGTCTTGAACAGCTCCCGGCTCTCGCCGCCCGGCACGGCATGGTCGACGACGAGCGTCGTATCGGCATGCTGGGTGCCCGACAGGACGGTCACGCCGCCCAGCGTCACCCTGGCATCCTCGCCCTCGTAGGCAACGAAGAGCTGGTGGCGCGACACCGAGGTGCCGGCATGCAGATTGACCGAGCGGAACGCCGCGCGCGTGCCGACCACCGCCGTGATAGTGGAAAGAGCGATGGTCCCCGCTGCCTCGGTGTTGACGCGGGCATGTTCGAGCTGCGCGTCATCGGCGAGCACGAACTCGACCACGCTGTTGGGCTGGGCCGCGACGTCGCCCTCATGCGATTCCAGCACGGTCAGCGAGGCCCGCTTGTCCAGCACCACGAGAACGCGCGGCGCGGTCGAGAACGGCGCGCCGCCGCGGTTGACGAAGCGCAGATGCAGGGGCTGCGCCACCGCCTGCTCGGCCGCGACATGCACGACGACGCCGTCGGACAGGAAAGCCCGGTTGAGTTCGTAGGATGCGTTCCCCCCCGCCACGTCGACGCGGTTGAGGTTCGACAGCACCGGATGTTCCTCCGCCAGCGCCTGCGCGAGCCCGATCACCGTCACGCCCGCGGGCGGCGCGTCCTGCGCTGCGAGATGGCCGTTCACGAAATCGAGACGCACGGCCGCGACATCGGCGAACACACGCGCTTGCGCCCGCGCCTCGGCGATATCCGCGGCGGAAGGGCGTTCGGCCGGCGGCGCGGCTTCGCGCAGCAGGGCGCGCAGGTCGGTGTACTTCCACTCCTCCACGCGGCGGTTGGGCAGGCCCTCGCGCTCAAGACGCGCGATCGCGTCGGCACGGCGGATGACGCTCCCGTCACCGACCGGAAGAGAGGAGCGCGGGTGCCGCAGATAGTCCAGAAGCTGGGTCTCGGCCTGCGTGCGGATGGGCGTGATGTCAGTCATGGCTGTCTCACGCGGCCTCGGTCACGTAGTCGGCGTAGCCGCTGGCCTCAAGCTCCAGCGCCAGTTCCCGGTCACCCGTGCGCACGATGCGCCCCTTCGACATCACATGCACGGTATCGGGCACGATGTGGTTCAGCAGGCGCTGGTAATGGGTGATGACGAGGAACGATCGCTTGCCGTCGCGCAGTGCGTTGACGCCCTCGGCGACAATGCGCAGCGCGTCGATGTCGAGACCGGAGTCCGTCTCGTCGAGAATGCAGAAGGAAGGCTGGAGCAGAGCCATCTGCAGGATCTCCATGCGCTTCTTCTCGCCGCCGGAAAAGCCGACATTCAGCGCGCGCTTCAGCATGTCCTGGTTGATCTGGAGGCGTTCCGCCGCCGCCTTCACCCGGCGCATGAAATCCGGCGTGGTGAGTTCCGCCTCGCCGCGTGCCTTGAGCTGCGCATTCAGGATCGCCTTCAGGAACGACATGGTCGCGACGCCGGGAATTTCCAGCGGATACTGGAAGGCGAGGAACACGCCCCTCGCCGCGCGCTCGTAAGGTTCGAGTTCGAGGATGTTCTCGCCGTCGAGCAGGATCTCGCCCTCAAGGACCTCGTACTCCTCCTTGCCGGCGATGACATAGCTCAGTGTCGACTTGCCCGACCCGTTCGGCCCCATGATCGCGGCAACCTCGCCGTCCCTCACCGTCAGGTCAAGGCCATTGAGGATGCGGTTGCCCTCGATTTCAACCACGAGATTCTTGATTTCGATCATTTTCGTTCCCTTGAAACTCTCTCATGCTGACGCCTGCGGAGCTGGGTGCCCAGGATTGCCCTGGCAGCGACCGGCCACACCGGCGACGGCATCTCCCTTCCGCTTATCCAACCGAGCCTTCGAGGCTGATCGAGATCAGTTTCTGCGCCTCGACGGCGAACTCCATCGGCAGCTGCTGCAACACGTCCTTGACGAAGCCGTTGACGATGAGCGCAATCGCCTCCTCCGCGTCGAGACCCCGCTGCAGGCAGTAGAACATCTGGTCGTCGGAGATTTTCGACGTCGTCGCCTCGTGCTCGAAGATGGCGCTGGCGTTCTTCGATTCGATGTAGGGCACTGTATGCGCGCCGCACCTGTCGCCGATCAGCAGCGAATCGCAGTTGGTGAAGTTGCGCGCGCCCGATGCCTTGCGATGCGCGGACACGAGGCCGCGATAGGTGTTCTCCGACCGCCCCGCCGCGATCCCCTTCGAGATGATGCGGCTCGTCGTGTTGCGCCCGAGATGGATCATCTTGGTGCCGGAGTCGACCTGCTGGAAGCCGTTCGAGATAGCGATCGAATAGAACTCGCCGCGCGAATTGTCGCCGCGCAGGATACAGGACGGATATTTCCACGTGATCGCCGATCCGGTCTCGACCTGCGTCCACGAAATGCGGGAATCCCGGCCACGGCAGTCACCGCGCTTGGTGACGAAGTTGTAGACGCCGCCCTTGCCCTCGGCATCACCCGGATACCAGTTCTGCACGGTGGAATACTTGATCTCGGCGTCATCGAGCGCGACAAGCTCCACGACTGCCGCATGGAGCTGGTTCTCGTCGCGCGCGGGCGCGGTGCAACCTTCGAGATAGCTGACGTAAGCGCCCTTGTCGGCGATGATCAACGTGCGCTCGAACTGGCCGGTGTTGCGCTCGTTGATGCGGAAATAGGTGGAAAGCTCCATCGGGCAGCGCACGCCTTCCGGCACGTAGACGAACGAGCCGTCGGTGAACACCGCCGAGTTCAGCGTGGCGAAGAAGTTGTCCGACACCGGCACCACGGAACCGAGGTACTTCCGCACGAGTTCCGGATGCTCGCGGATAGCCTCCGAAATCGAGCAGAAGATGACGCCAGCCTTGCGCAGTTCCTCCTTGAAGGTGGTAACCACCGACACGGAGTCGAATACCGCGTCGACCGCCACACGGCGCGCGGGCTCGACGCCGGCGAGAATCTCCTGCTCACGCAGCGGGATGCCGAGCTTCTCATAGGTCTTGAGGATCTCGGGATCGACCTCGTCCAGCGACTTCGGCGCCGGGTTCATTTTCGGAGCGGCGTAGTAATAGAGGTCCTGATAATCGATCGGCGGGTAGTTCACCCGCGCCCACCCGGGCTCGCGCATGGTCTGCCAACGCCGGAAGGCCTCAAGGCGCCATTGCGTCATCCATTCGGGCTCGCCCTTCTTGGCCGAGATGAGGCGGACGATATCCTCGTTCAGCCCCCTGGGTGCCTTGTCGACTTCGAGATCCGTCTCGAACCCGTACTTGTACTGATCCACGTCGAGCGTACGGACACGCTCGACGGTTTCCTGCACTGCAGGCATGGCATAACCTCCTGTCGCGGGTTCAAGGGCCGCGGGTTGGCAAGGACTGCCTGGTATGTCGCCCGTCACTCAGGCCGCGTGACGGCCTCTCTGACGGGATATAAGCATACCGACGACTTTTTCCAAAGCCGCAACGAACGAATCCACGTCTTCAGCGCGGGATGCCCAGCCGAAGCTGACCCTGAGCGCGCCTTCCGCCAGTTCGGGCGCGACGCCCATTTCCGCCAGCACGTGGGAGCGGCGCACCTTGCCGGATGAGCAAGCCGAGCCGCTCGATACCGCCATGCCGGCGAGATCGAGCGCCATCAACAGCGTCTCCGCCCGGAGGCCCGGGACGGCGAAAGCGCTCGTGTTGGCGATGCGCGCCGCCTCCCGCCCGAATATCACCGCCTGTGGAAGCACTTCCCCGAGGCGCAGCTCGAATCCGTCGCGCAGTATTTTCAAGCGCGCTGGATACGCGCTGATCTCGCGCAATGCAAGTTCCGCGGCGACGCCGAAGCCCGCAATGCCGGCGGCGTTCTCCGTGCCCGCGCGCCGCCCCCTCTCCTGCCCGCCACCGCGCACCAGCGGCGTGCCGAGTTCGATGGCGCCGGGCGCGAGCACCAGCGCCCCCACGCCCTGCGGCCCGCCGAGCTTGTGCGCGGAAAGCGTCAGCATGTCGACGCCGAGCGCTCCGATGTCGAGCGCCATCCTGCCCGCCGCCTGCACCGCATCCGTATGAAAGATGCCGCCCGCGCCGTGAACGAGCGCGGCGATCTCCGGGAGCGGCTGCAGAACGCCGGTTTCGCTGTTGGCCGCCTGCACGCTGACGAGGAACGCCGCTCCGGGCTCCTCGACGGAGAAACGCGACAGCCGCTCGGCAAGCCAGTCCTGCCGCAGCAGGCCGTTGCTGTCGGCGGGGATGGCCTCGACGTCCTCCGGCGCGAACCGCCCGCCGGAAAGCACGCTCGGATGCTCGGTCGCGCCGACGAAGAGCCGCGTCACCGGGCGGGCCACGCCGACCGCGCAGGCGCCCGCTGCGCAGCTTCCCGAGACGCGCAGCTGGGGCGTCAGCGCCATCGTGTTGGCCTCGGACCCGCAGCCGGTGAAGATGACATCCTCGGCGCGCGCGCCGGCAAGCGCCGCGACCGCCGCGCGCGCATCCTCGATCCGCTTGTGAGCCGCCCGTCCCTCGGCATGCACGGACGATGCATTGCCGGCGGCACCGAGCGCGCGCACCACGGCTTCCAGCACCTCGGGACGCACCGGCGCCGTGGCGTTGAAATCCAGATAGACCCGCTCGCGCGTCATGCCTGCTCACCTGTTTCCGTCGATACCCGCACGATTTCCCCCCATCCGCCGCGGGCAGCGCCGCTCCGCCGTCGATATAGCGCAAGAAGCTTGCTTTTACCCCCCCGTGCCGTGATAGAGAGGCACCATGATCAGGACATCCTGTCCTGATGCCGGAGGCCGTTGTGATCATGGACGCTTCCGCAACGCGGCGGGTTGCCCTCTCTGGTATCGGAGCGAATGATGGAATGGTCCTGGACCATATGACAAAACGTCTCAAATAGACAAGACCCGTGAAGTTGGAGCCGGGCCGGTCTTCATGCCATGATTGCATATAACTATATATGCGTCATCATGGCCAGAGCGGTTACGGTTCGCCTGGCTGCTTTTCCTGTCGCGCGTACTGTCGCGACATCGTACATGGTGCTCAATGCCTGAGATTATCTTTTCCGGCCCCGCCGGCCGCATAGAAGGACGTTATCACCCCGCCAGGGAAAAGGGCGCGCCGATCGCGCTCATCCTGCACCCGCATCCGCAGTTCGGCGGCACCATGAACAACCAGATCGTGTACAACCTGTACTACACGTTCGTGAATCGTGGTTTCTCGGCGCTCCGGTTCAATTTTCGCGGCGTGGGGCGCAGCCAGGGCGCGTTCGACCATGGCGCCGGGGAACTGTCGGACGCGGCGGCGGCGCTCGACTGGGTGCAATCCGTCAACCCCGAAGCGCGCAACTGCTGGATCGCGGGCGTGTCGTTCGGCGCATGGATCGGCATGCAGTTGTTGATGCGCCGCCCGGAAATCGAGGGCTTCCTGTCGATCGCGGCAATGGCGAACCGCTACGATTTCTCGTTCCTGGCGCCCTGCCCGTCGTCCGGTCTCTTCGTGCACGGCGAGCAGGACAGGGTTGCGCCGCTGCGCGAGGTCATCGGCGTCATCGAGAAGGTGAAGACGCAGAAGGGCATCGTCATCGAGCACGCCATCATCCCGGGCGCCAACCACTTCTTCGAGGGCCAGATCGACCCGCTGATCGCCACCGTCGAAGGCTATCTCGACAAGCGCCTGGGCCCGAAGCCGGCCGCCGACGAGGCGTCCTCCGCCTGAACCGCGGCGAGCCGCCGGCGTCCTGTCCACAAGGAGTTTGGACGTCCGGCCTCCCGCACGCTATCTTCCGCCAACATGACGAACAGGCATCGCCAGATTCGCCACGATGCGGCAAAAGCCGGCGGGAGTGACGAAACGGACGAGATGCCGGTTCAAGTGGCCGCTTGCCGAAACTGGTAGACGGAAGGCACTTAAAATGCCTCGGGCTTCGCCCGTGCGGGTTCGAGTCCCGCAGCGGCCACCATCTCAGCCCGCGACGCGAAAGCGCCGCAGGAATTACGCACGGAACCTTCCTGACATCGCGGCGTTGCCATTGCATAGACAAGCAACGACAGGACAGGAGGGCAAGATGCTTCGAGGCGCGCTGTTATGGATCATCGGTATTCCAATCCCGATCATCCTTCTGCTGTTGATCTTCGGCTATCTGTGACTGCGGACACCGGTCGCGTCAGGTCACCAAACCAGGAAACGGGCACCGTTTCCTGGAGAATTCTGGTGACTGACGAAGCAGATAAGGCAAAATTCCGCTTCAGCTTGAATGCATTTTGCTCCAGATCGGGAATTGATCCGCTCAGTTCGGTTCCCGGTCTGCGCTTCCTTATGTGGAGCGCCGTGACCTGTCCGGCAGGACATCCGCGAGACTGACGCGGGCGGTGCCTGGGCGCAGCGGTTTTTGCTGGCTTTCGTCAGGCGCCCAGCCCGACAGCCACAGGATGTCGAAAGTCGCCGGCAACCGGCCGTCGGCCGCGGCGAAACGCTCCATATACATCTCGCACGCCCGCACCAGCGTCGCTCGGCGCAGCGGCTTGCGACTGCGCTCGGCGAGCGTGTTGGTCAGGCCCATGCCGCGCAGGTCGCGCATCAGCGCGACCGGGTCGCGGTAGCGCACCGTCACCCGGTCGACATCGGCCACGGGCAAGGCGAACCCCGCCCGCTGCAGCAGGCCGCCGAGGTCACGCAGATCGGCGAAGGGCGCGACGCGCGGGCTTGCACCGCCTTCCAGCTCCGCTTCCGCGAGCGTTAACGACTGGCGCAGTTCCGTCAGCGTCTCGCCGCCCAGAAACGCCGCCAGGAACAGACCGTCCGGCCGCAGGGCGCGGCGAACCTGCACCAGCGCGCCCGGCAGATCGTTGACGTGATGCAGCGACAGCGCCGAAATGGCGAGATCGAACCGCTCCGGCGCCAGAGGCAGCGCCTCCTCATCCGCAACGATATCGCCGGGCCGGGCAGCGCCGGCCACGGTCGCCACGCGCACGACCTGCCCGACCGCGCCGGACCGCGTCAGCGCAACCGCCGCCGCGTCGATCGGCGTACCGAGATCGAGCGCGCGTTCGAAGCGGCGGCTGACGGTCGACAGCCTGTCCATGAGGTCGTCGACGACACGGGAAAGCAGGAAATCCCCGAAGCCACCCTCCAGCGCGCGCGTCAGGCGGCGGCGCTGCAAGGCGCGATCGAATATCCGGGGTGCATGGCTCATGCAGCGGTTTTTACCGCATCGGCCCGAAAAGGGAAGCGCGTTTTCGCGCGCGCCGGCTGCCCGCTGCACAGCCTCGCACAAGCCTCGCCGCATATAGCTTCAACCTGGAATGTGCATGCTCTTTCGGGATAAACCTGATGTGATGACCGGAGACTACCGAGCAGTAGCGCGATCGGATTTCAATGTCCGCCGCTCCGGTCTGTCGGTGTTTGTGCCGGGCTTGTAATGGAGGCCGCGTCCCTGGCTTCGCTTTCGCCATTGCCGCCTTCGGCGCCGGATGCAGATCCGGCTGCCGCGCGCGGCCTCTTCGTTCCCGGCCGCGTGCGGCGCTGCACGGCCGATGGTTGGCGCCTGCTGCTCGACTTTCTCTATCCGCCCTCCTGCCCCGCATGCATGAGGGCGACCGCGCAGCACGATGCCCTTTGCGCGCAGTGCTGGAGCGGCCTCGCCCTGATCGACAGGCCCTTCTGCGAGCGGCTCGGCTTGCCTTTCGAGGTCGATCTCGGCGCGCCGATACTGTCCGCTGCGGCCCTGGCCGATCCGCCGGTGTTCCAGCGGGCGCGGGCGGCCGTGCGGTATGAAGCGGCGGCGCGGCGGCTCGTCCACCGCCTCAAGTACGGCGACCGCATGGAACTCGCACGGCTGATGGCCCGCATGATGGTCCGCGCCGGGCGCGATCTCTTCCCCGACGCCGATCTGGTCGTGCCGGTGCCGCTGCACGCCCGGCGCCTGCTGTCGCGCCGCTTCAACCAGGCAGCGCTGCTCGGCACGCGCCTTTCGGCTCTCATCGGCCTGCCGTGCGCGCTCTCCGTGCTGGAGCGGCGCAAGGCCACGCACACGCAGGTCGGCCTGTCGCGCGCGCAGCGCGCCGCCAACCTGCAAGGCGCTTTCCACGTCGCGGCGCAGCGGCGCTCCACGGTCGAGGGGCGCCGTATCCTGCTCGTCGACGACGTGCTCACCACGGGCGCAACGGCCAACGCCTGTGCCCGCGCGCTGCTGCGCGCCGGCGCGCGTGACGTCGATGTCCTCGTCTTCGCGCGGGTGGTCGCGGCGGGATGACCCGTGCCCGCCCTCGTCGCATGCCTGCTGGAGCGCGTTGCGATCATATGGACTCATTTGGACGATGAGAATTCACTCAATATCAAAGGGTTAGCTCAATACATCGCCTCTATGAAACGATGTAATGAGCTATCGGCCTGCATCGGAAGGCATTTGCGCTTTTTGACAGGACATGTTCAAAATGCGTGGACAGCAATCAGTTCAATAATGGTACGGAACATGCCGGACGTAACGATCTACACGAAATCGTGGTGCCCCTACTGCCAGCGGGCGAAGGCGCTGCTGAAGAAAAAGGGCGTGCCGTTTCACGAGATCGATATCGAGAAGGAGCCAGCCGAGCGGGCGGTCATGATCGGGCGCGCGCACGGGCGCACCACGGTGCCGCAGATCTTCATCGACGACCGCCACATCGGCGGCAGTGACGATCTCCACGCCCTCGATGCCGAAGGCACCCTCGACAAGCTGCTGAGCGACCCACAGGCCGTGACACCCCTGCCGTGACGCGGCTGCGTCGCAACAGGTTCTGAAGGAGTATCCCGATGCCCGCCTCCTCTCCCCGCCCTTCCTTCGTCGCCGCCTGCGTCCAGATGCGCTCGACAACGGATCCGGCTGTCAACCGCGAGGCCGCGCTCGCCGGGATTCGTCAGGCCGCCGCGGCGGGCGCCGTCTATATCCAGACCCCGGAGATGACCTCGCTTGTGGTGCGCGACCGCAAGGAACTGTTCGCGAAGGTCTCCGACCAGGTTCATGATCCGCTGATCGCCGCCGCCCGCGAGCTGGCGCGCGAGAAGCGGATCACGATCCATCTGGGTTCGCTGCCGCTTCAGGAGAACGACCGTATCGCCAACCGCGCCATCGTCATCGATGCACAGGGGGAGATCGCCGCGACCTACGACAAGATCCACCTCTTCGATGTCGACCTGCCCAGCGGCGAGAGCTGGCGGGAGTCCGCCACCTACACCGGCGGCCATCAGGCGGTGACGGTGCCGCTCGTTGTCGGCGACGTCACCTACACGCTGGGATTGTCGATCTGCTACGACCTGCGTTTTCCCTATCTCTACCGTGCGCTGGCGGAAGTTGGCGCGGAAATCCTCACCGTCCCCGCCTGCTTCACCCGCCAAACCGGCGAGGCCCATTGGCAGGTGCTGCAGCGCGCCCGCGCGATCGAGAACGGCAGTTTCGTCATCTCGGCGGCCCAGGGCGGGCTGCACGAGGATGGCCGCCAGACGTGGGGGCATTCCATCATCGTCGACCCCTGGGGGCGCGTGCTGGCGGAAGCGGATGCGGAGCCGGGCGTCATCCTCGCCACCATCGACCCCGCGCTCGTCACGCAGGCACGCAGCCAGATTCCCTCCCTGCGGCACACGCGCCTGTTCTCGCTGCCGGGTACGGAAGGGGATAACGTGGTGCCGCTGCAGCCGCGCGGAAAGGATGCTTAACGGCTGTATTCCGTTTCGTTCCGCTCCGTACGCCGTTCGTGCTGCATTGCAGCAACCGTTGATTTACCATCCGCAAAAAGACAGGATTGCTGCCGCATTCGCCGCCGATTTTCTCCACAATCGGCGGCAGAATGGAACCCGTGCACGCCGATGAACTTCGGCGCGACAGGCATTTTCGACGCGCCGGAGATATTCGGGGCGCCAAATCTTCCCTGAATGCGAAACGGGTTCCTATCATGCAGACCGTGGTCACTGCTGTTGGCATTTTCACCGTGTTGAGCGTCTTCTTCATGCTGCATCAGGTGCGGCCCCGGTAACCGGGCGCCGACGGAAGGAGCCGCGATGCCGGCCCGGCACGCAGCCCTCAGATGACGTCCACCCGCGCCCTTCCGCTGGTGATGTCCGTCACCAGTCGCGCCACCTCGGCCGCGCGCGCCTCGGGCACGCGCACGGCCATCTCCGCCCCCGTCGCATGGAAAGTTTCCGCCGTTACCTCCGCATCCGGCATGGCGGCGAGCCGCGCCCGCACGCGGGCGTGATCCGCGAACGGGCAATCGATGCGCGCCGTCAGCGTGGCGACGACCGCGCGCTTCTCCGCCGCCCTCAGACATGCCGCCGCCGTGCCGCCATACGCACGGATCAGGCCGCCGCTGCCGAGCAATATGCCGCCGAACCAGCGCGTGACGACAACGACAGCGTTGTCGAGCTTCTGCCCGTCGATGGCCTGCAGAATGGGCTTGCCCGCCGTTCCCGCCGGCTCGCCGTCGTCACCGAAGCGGTATGCGGCGCCGATCCGCCAGGCCCAACAGTTATGGTTCGCAGCTGCCTCGCCATGGGCGGCGATGAACTCCTTCGCCGCCGCCTCATCCACCACCGGGCCGGCGACAGCGTGAAAACGGCTGCGCTTGATCTCCTGCGAGAACGTCTCGCACCCGGTCAACACGAACATCAGCGCCCCGCGACGCCTGCCGCCACGGGCACCTCGATCGCCGCCCTCTCTCCCGTCACCGTCAACGTCAGCGGGACCGTGACCGCGCTGCCGTCCGCTTTCTCGACCGGGAGAACGAACACGGCGCCGTCCGCGCCCTCCTTCCGGGCCGGCTGGCCGAAGCGCCACGGCGCAGGGGCCTCCGCGAACACATCGGTGACCGCGCCCGCCACCTCGACGGTGAGCGACGAGGCATCGAGCCTCACCCCGCGCACGACGAGGTCAGCCGCCGTCTGCCCGGCGGGCGTGCTAACCGGAACGCGCGCGTGCGCCTCTTCCCACAGGCCCGCGACAGCGGGAACCCCGCTGAGGTCCAGCCGCAGCGAAGCCTGTTCCGGAATGCATATCTCGCGGCACACGCCGAACGACAGTTCGAGTTGCAACGCCGCCGGGCCTGTCGCCGCCGGATCGACCAGCACCGGGAAGCGCACGGTTTCGAGGTAGCCGACAGCGTAGCCGATGCCGTCGAAAAAGCGTGTTGGCGCCGGGAAAAACGCCTGCGCAGCCGCGACGTTCCGCGAGCCTTCCCAGTCGAAGGTGGTCGGCACGCCGGAGTCCCCCGGCTCCCGCCAGTAGGTCTTGTAGCCCGGCGCGAGGACGATCTCCACGACTGCGCGGTACTGGCCGGTCGCCTCGTCGCGCCCGGCGTCGAGCAGCCGCGCGTGCGCGGGCGGCTCCTTTCCCGAAGGTGAAAATGGTTTCGCGGACGGCGCGGCATGCGCATTTCCGGTTCCGGCGAGGCAGCAGACCAGCGCCGCGAGCAAGGCAGCGCGACCGGGGCGGATCCGGCGGCGGGCATAGGGCAAAGCGGTCATGAGCAGGGCTATCATGGTCCTTCCATCAATAAACCACATGGCTGTGCGAGTGAGGGAAAGCCGCCTTCCGCAGGCAGGACCGGCGGAAAAAACGGATTCCCTTGGTGCCATTTCTCGCATAGCATATCAAACAGTAGGAGAGTGCCATGCGTCTTGATCGCGACCAGACAACCGCCCATCACTATCTCGACGGACAATTCCTCGTCGCGATGCCCGGGATGATGGACGAACGCTTCGCACGCACGGTTATCTATCTTTGCGCGCATTCCGAGGAAGGCGCAATGGGCCTCGTCATCAACAAGCCGGCCGTTGACCTGCGTTTCGCCGATCTGCTCGTGCAACTCGACATCGTGGGTGAGGACGAGGCGATCCGGCTGCCGTCGCGGGCGGAGAACATCGAGGTGCTGCGCGGCGGGCCGGTGGAGGCAGGGCGCGGCTTCGTGCTGCACACAGCCGATTTCGTGATCGACAATTCCACGTTGGCAATGCACAACGGCGTCTGCCTCACGGCGACTGTCGACATCCTGCGCGCCATCGCCGCCGGCGGCGGACCGAAGAACGCGCTGCTGGCACTGGGCTATGCGGGCTGGTCTCCCGGCCAGCTCGAAAGCGAGATTCAGGCCAACGGCTGGCTGCACTGCCCGGCCGACGCCACGTTGCTATTCGACACCGCCGTGGAACATAAATACGACACGGCGCTGCGCACCATCGGTGTCGACATTGCCACCCTGTCAGGACAGGCCGGCCACGCCTGAGGCCGTCGGAGCATCGGGCTTCAATCCAAATCGCACCGCCGGATCGGGGTGTGTTTAAATTTGCGTCCGGCCGCGCAGAAATCCGCGATTTGCGGGCCAGCATCACCCAAAAATCGACACACCCTACGCGGCGGCGGACGTCGCGCCGAGGAAACGGCGCGCGTCGTGCGAGGTCATCGCCTCGCCGAACGCGAAGCCTTGTCCGTAACGGCATCCCATGCCGCTGAGGAATGTGGCGTTGGCCTGGTTCTCGACCCCGTCGGCGATGACGTCCATGTCGAGATCCTGCGCCAGCGTGATGACGGAGCGCAAGGCGCCCGGCCGCGCTCCCTCCCCCGGCTCCCGCACGAATACGCGGTCGACGCGGATGGTGTCGAACGGCAGGTAGCGCAACTGCGACAGCGAGAAATAGCCCGTGCCGAAGCCGTCAAGCACCAGCCCGGCGCCGAGCTGGCGCAGGCGGATCAGCATCTGCGCGGCAAATTCGGGGTTGTCCGTCAGCATGCTCTCGCGGAAGCCGAGCTTCAGCGATTGCGGGCGCACGGATGTCGCCGAGAGCACCCGCTTGACGTCGGCGATCAGTTCGTGGCGTAGCAGGCGCGGGCTGAACAGCGTCAGCGTGGCGAAGATCGGCGGCTCGACCTCCAGGGCCGATTGCCATGCAGCAAGTTCGCGCGCCGTGCGCTCCAGCGCATACTGGCCGAGTTCGGCCACGATGCCGATTTCCTCGGCGATGGGCAGGAAGTCACCCGGCTCCAGCCGCCCGAGGCGCGGGTGATCCCAGCGCAGGCGCACGTCGAAACCGGCGATGGTACGGTCGTCAAGGCTCACCACCGGCTGGAAAATGACCCTGATCTCGCCGCGATCGACGGCCCGACGCAGATCGCCCCCCAGCACCAGCCGCGCCGTGCGCTGGGCGCTCATGCCCGGCCGGAACACCTCGATACGGTCACCGCCCTGCTGCTTGGCGTGCAGCATGGCGATTTCCGCATTCTTCTGCATGTCCGCCTGCCCGGAGGACGATTGCGCGTCATAGAGCGCGATACCGACGGAGGCCTTGAGGAAGATCTCGCGGTCGGCGAAGCTCACCGGCGTCGAAATGGTGCGCCGGATCATGTCCGCGAAGGCAATGATGCGGTCGGGCGCCGTCTCCGAAAGCAGGATCAGCCCCCATTCGTCGCCGCCGAGGCGGGCAATGGTGTCCTGCGGGCGCAGCAGCCGCCCCAGCCGGCGCGACAACGTGAGCATGATGGAGTCGCCCACGGACGGCCCCACCGTGTCGTTCACCTCCTTGAAGCCATCGATGTCGACCGAGACCACCGTCGGCCGCATGATGGGATTCTGCGCGGCAAATACGAGCATCGTCTCCAGACGGTCCTGGAACAGTTGCCGGTTCGGCAGGCCGGTCAGCGTGTCGTGCACCGCATCGTAGAGCAGACGCTCTTCCGTGTTGCGCGCGTCGGTGACGTCGCTGAGGATGCCCACGACCCTGATGACCTCACCGTCCGCGCCGACAACCGGGCGGGCGCGCAGATTGAACCAGAAGTACTGGCCGTCGGCCGCCCGCAGCCGGAAGTCGAGCGCCACGCGCCCGCGCCGCTGCTCCAGCACCCGGTCGAGCACCGCGCGGTAGCGATCGCGGTCGAAGGGATGGATCACGTCGAGCCAGTTGGCGATGGAGCCTTCGAGCGCGCCACGCTTCAGCAGCAGCAGGCTTTCGACCTCCTCGCTAACGAAGATGCGGTCGGCGCTCACGTCCCAGTCGAACACGACGTCGCCGGACCCCGCCAGCGCCAGTGCCTTGCGCTCCGTGTCGGAGACGAGGCCCTGCGCCAGCGCCCCGCCTGCGAACGCATGCTGCACGACCGTGAACCCGATCAGCAGCACGATCAGCACCAGCCCACCGATCAGGGCGAAGGGCACGATGTCGCGCGTCAGTTCCCCGTTGATGGTGAAGCCTGCCGCCGTCACCCACACGAGCAGCAGGAACCATGTCGGGATCAGCATCACGGCACGGTCGTAGCCGTGACTTGCGAGGTGGACCACCAGAATGAAACCGACGCCGGCGATCGCGGCAATCGAGATGCGCGCCACGCCGGAGGCCACCGGCGCGTCGAACGCCGCAAGCCCCACGAGCGCACCGAGGAACAGCAGCCACGCCACGGTGAAATGGCTGTAGCGGACATGCCAGCGCGAGAGATTGAGATAGGCGAACAGGAACACCAGCAGCGTCGCCGCCAGCACCGCCTCCGCCGCGGCGCGGTAGATGCGGTTGGTCGACGCGGCAATGGGGAACAATTGCTGGAAGAAACCGAAATCGATGCAGGCGTAGGCCAGCACCGCCCAGGCGAGCGCGGCCGCGGCGGGGAAGATCACCGCGCCCTTGACCACGAACACCACCGTGAGGAACAGGGCGAGCAGGCCGGCGATGCCGATGATGATGCCCTTGTAGAGCGTCAGCCCATTCACCTTGGCCTTGTAGGCCTCCGGCTCCCAGAGATAGAGCTGTGGCAGGCCGGGTGTGCGCAACTCGGCGATGAAGGTGACCGTCGAGCCCGGATCGAGCGTGACGTTGAAGATGTCGGCGTCGGCCGCGTCCTCGCGTTCGGGCCGGATGCCCTGGCTCGCCGTGATCGCGGCGATGCGCGAGGCGCCGAGGTCCGGCCAGATGACGCCGGAGCCGACCAGCCGGTAGTGCGGCGCGACCAGCAGCCGTTCGAGCTGCTCGTCGGTGTCGTTGGTGAGGGCGAACACGATCCAGTCCGGCCGCGTTCCGCCTTCCCGCGCCCGCACGGCGATGCGGCGCACGATGCCGTCCGGCCCGGGCGCGGTGGATATCTGGATGAGATCGCTCTCCGCCCGGTAGTGTTCAACCACCGAGGTCAGGTCGATGGCGAGCGCGTCGGGCGCCACCCGCACGGCTTCCACCGCCGAGGCCCGCTGCACCGCGCCGGCCATCAGAAAGACCATCATTGACAGGAGCAGGACGCGGATCACACGCAACGCACAGGTCTCGTTCTCGTTGATGCACGACCCACACCTGCGGGCCGATGGCGCGGGATGCGCCAGCCTTCTTTTTCCGGCCGGGGAGCGGCGCTTCCCGGATATACGAAATCGCCACGCACATGCAAATCCCGCGAAGGGACTTTCCGCACGGGTTTACGTCGAGTATCGCCTTAAAAAGTCGTCCTTCAACAGGGCATAGAGGAAGTGGTCCTCCCAGACACCCGCAATGCACAGATACTGGCGTGCATATCCCTCACGCACGAATCCGACTTTTTCGAGAAGCCCGATGGACGGCTCGTTGATCGGCAGGCACGACGCCTCGATCCGCCGCAGGCCGAGGGTGTTGAAAACGAAATAGGCAGCCGCCGCAACAGCCTTGCTCATATACCCCTGGCGCGCGAATCGCTCGCCCATCCAGTATCCGAGGGTGCACGCCTGCACCACGCCCCGGCGCACCGGCCCTAGCGTGAGCCCGCCCATCAATGCGTCGTCGCCTTCGCGGAACAGAAAGAATGGATAGGACGCATCGCGGGCCACATCCTCCTCATACCAATTAATACGCCGGCGAAAGGCTGCGCGCGTCAGGTCGTCCGCCGGCCAAAGCGGCTCCCACCGCTCCAGAAACCGCCGGCTTTCATCGCGCACCGCGGCCCAGGCGTCGAAGTCCCTCATCTGCGGCAGCCGCAGATAGATTCCGCCGCCCCGGATGTAGGGCGACTGACTGCCCGGCGGCGAGAAGCGGAACTGCGTCATATGGATTACAGCCTCTGTCATGTCCCGAAGCGGCGCTCCCCATCGTCCGCCGATCCCCCTGCCCGCGGCGACCTGCACGACCGGCAGGACTTCTACACTTCCCGCATCGCGCGCAACACCCCGCCGACTGCATCCGGCAACGCCGGCGCCGGACCGACGATGACGAACGTCGGCGCGGACGCCATCAGGCCATTCGCCACGAATCGGACGTCGTCAAGCATAATAGAATCAAGTTTTACAATAACTTCATCGTGCGGCAAGACCCGCCCCAGCGCGAGAAGCTGCCGCGCGAGCTGGTCGGCCCGGGCCATCGGCGACTCGAGCGCCGACAGGTGCGCCACCTTGAGCTGCGCCCGGGCGCGGTCGAGTTCCGCCTGCGTCACACCCCGCGCGGTCTCGTGCAGCACGTCGAGCAGCACGGGCACGAGTTCGCCGGCATCCTCGGGCGCCGTGCCCGCCGACATGCCGAACAGCCCCGTGTCGGCGAACGCCCAGTGGAACGCATCGACCGAATAGGCGAGCCCGCGCTTTTCGCGCACCTCCTGAAACAGCCGCGACGACATGCCGCCGCCGAGCAGGTGGGCGAAGGCCTGCATGGCATAAACCGCGTCCGTTCCATACGGCAGGCCACGGAAACCGGCGAGGAACTGCGTCTGCTCCAGATCGCGCTCCAGCAGGATTTCGCCACCGCTGTAACGCGCGGGTGCGGGTGCCGGCGGCGTCTCGCCCGGCAGCCCCGAGAGCAGCCGGCGGACCTGCGCGACAACCGCGTCGTGGTTCACCGCCCCGACCGCGGACAGCACCATGCGCGGCGCCCGGTAGTTGCGCGCCAGATAGGCGACGATGTCGTCGCGCGCGAACGCCTGCACCGACTGCGGCGTGCCGAGGATGCTGCGCCCCAGCGCCTGCCCGCGGAAGGCGGCTTCCATGAACAGATCGGTGGCGAGATCGTCCGGCGTGTCCTCGACGGAGCCGATCTCCTGCAGGATGACGTTCTTCTCCCGCGCGAGTTCGGCCTCGTCGAAACGGGAATCGACGAGGATGTCGGCGAGGATCTCGATGCCGAGCGGCACGTCCCGCCCCATCAGGCGCACGGTATAGGAAGTGTGTTCCACGCCCGTTTCCGCGTTGAAATCGCCGCCCACCGCCTCGATCGCCTCGGCAATGGCACGCGCGTCGCGCGCACCCGTGCCCTTGAAGGCCATGTGTTCGAGCAGGTGCGACAGCCCGTGCTCGCGCTCGAACTCATGGCGCGCGCCTGCGCCCACCCATACGCCGAGCGCGGCCGTCGCCACATGGGGCATGGTTTCGGTCACGACCCGCAGCCCGTTCTCCAGAGTCGAAACCCGGACCCGTCCTTCCAACGTCTGCATCGTCCGCTACCGGCCCGCCCGTGCATGCTTGCGGATATAGGCTTCCACCGTCGCCTGCTGGTTGGGCAGGATGACCGTCCGCTCCTCGCGGTCGAACAGGTGGGCGAGATGCGCGGGCAGCGCCGGGTGAATGCCGGTCGCCCGCTCCACCACCTGCGGGAACTTGGCGGGATGGGCGGTGGCGAGCGCCACCACCGGCACAGCCGGATCGCGCTTCAGGGCGCTGCGCGCCGCATGTACGGCAATCGCGCTGTGGGGATCGAGCACATAGCCCGTGGCGCGCCACGTCGCCGCGATCTCCGCCTCCGTCTCGGACTGGGAAACGGCGGAAGCGTCGAACCCGGCACGGATGCGCGCGAGCGGCTCTTCCTCGATGGTGAAGGCGTGCGACTGGCGCAGGTGGTCCATCAGCCGGCGCACGGCGGAGGCATCGCGCCCGTAGACGTCGAACAGCAGGCGCTCGAAGTTCGAGGAGATCTGGATGTCCATGGAAGGCGCGGATGTCGGCGTCACCGGGCGCAGCTCGTAGCGGCCGGTCGCAAGCGTGCGCGTCAGGATGTCGTTGATGTTGGTGGCGACATGCAGCCGGCCCATCGGCAGCCCCATGTGCCTGGCGACATCGCCCGCCAGCACATCGCCGAAATTGCCCGTGGGCACGGCGAAGGACACCGGCCGGTGCGGACTGCCAAGCGAGATGCCCGCCGTGAAGTAGTACACCGTCTGGGCGACGATCCGCGCCCAGTTGATCGAGTTGACACCGGACAGCGCCAGTTCGTCACGCAGCGCGTGGTCGTTGAACAGCGCCTTCAGCATGTTCTGGCAATCGTCGAACGTGCCTTCCAGCGCGATGGGGTGCACGTTGGGCGCGTCGATCGTGGTCATCTGCCGGCGCTGCACCTCCGACACCCGGTTGAGCGGGTAGAGGATGAAGATGTCAACCTGCTCCAGCCCCCGGAATGCCTCGATCGCGGCGCTGCCCGTGTCGCCGGAGGTCGCGCCCACGATGGTGGCGCGCCTGCCCCGCTGCTTGAGCGCGTGGTCCATCAGCCGCCCGAGCAGCTGCATGGCGACGTCCTTGAAGGCGAGCGTCGGGCCGTGAAAAAGCTCCAGCAGGAAGAGATTGTCGTCGAGCTGCACCAGCGGGCAAACCGCGTCATGGCGGAACGTCGCGTAGGCATCGCGGATCATCGGGCCGAGGATGTCGTCCGGTATCTCGCCGCCCGTCAGCGCGCCGACGACATGAAGCGCAATGTCCTCATACGTCTGCCCCGCCCATCCGGCGATGGTCGAGGCGTCGAACGCCGGCAGGTCGCGCGGCACGTAGAGGCCGCCGTCCCGCGCCAGTCCGGTGAGCATGGCCTCGGTAAAGCTGACTTCCGGCGCCTCTCCGCGTGTCGAAATATGCAGCAAGGGGATACTCCTCGTCATCCGTTACGGCGGGAAGCGCCGCGCGGGCGCGCGCTCCCCTTGATATCCGCTCCATCTACGCCGGCACGCCAACGGTGACAACAGCTGTCTTGACGGATCGGGACGCACGTCAGGGCGCGCGCCCGGCCAGATTGACGCGCACCGGCTCCTGCACGATCTCCTCCGGCGCATCCGGGCCGGGATCGTCCGGCGCGTGGTCGAGCGGGAAGACGACGCCCTTCTTCGCCTGTTCCGGCGGCGCTTCATCCTGCCCCGCGGGCGCAGGCGTGCCGTCGCGCGGCTCCTCCGGCTCCGGCGCCGCGGGCGTCTCCGGCACCGCGGGCGTTTCGGCGGCGGGAACTATGGGCTCGGCCAGCGTTTCCGGATAGGTTCCGGCGGGTGCTTCCTCAAGCGGAATTTCAGCCGGCGCGGGAACGACGGGAGCCGCAACGATCTCGACCGGCGGAGCAACCTCCGGCGTGGACGGCAGGACGCTGTCGGCGACGGCGGGCGCCGCCGCCCCGGCCATCGCAAGCGAGGCCGGGCTCACGGGCGCGGCTTCGGCCGGTGCGCGCTCTTCCGCCGCGGCCTCGCCGATCTGCTCGACCGGCGCGCTCCAGACAAAGGCGTCCAGCCGCCCCGTGACCGGCGACACGGGCTGCCACGTTTCCGATACGACGCCATCGGCAATCCAGGCGGGGTCCCGGCGCGCACGCGAGGCGCGGCCGATCCACTCGCGCCACTCACCCCCGGCGCCATGCTCCGCCTCGGCGATATCCGCCATCAGCAGGCAGGTGCGCACGGTGGGATACTCCTCCAGCAGCGGCGTGAGAGCCATGCGGGCACGGGCGAAATCCTGCGTCTCCAGCGCCGTTGCGGCGCGGATGAGGCGCGATTCCGGATGGTGGGGAACGAGGCGCGCCAGCGCCTCCGCGCGTTCGTGGCGGTCGCGCGCCGAATCGCCGGGACGCAGATCCACATAGGCGGCAGCGACGTCGGGATGGGGCGCGAGCTTCCACGCCGTCTCCAGAATCCTGGCGGCCTTGCGCAGGCTCCCCTCGCGCGACAGCAGGCGGCCGGCGAGCACGGCGGCCGGCACGAGACCGGGCGCGAGCTTCACCGCCTCCTTCACCTCGACGAGCGCTTCGCCGGGTTCCCGCTCCTGCCGGGCGAGCGCGTCGGCCGTCAACAGCACGGCGCGCAGGCGCCTCGCGGCATCGCGGCTAATGGCCTTCTGCCGCGTCTGGCGGTCCAGCGTCGCCAACGCGCCGCGCCAGTCCCGGTCCGCCGACTGGTATTCGAGCACGGCCTCGCTCGCCCATGCCACCTTCGGCGCCAGCTCGCTCGCCTTCTGCGCGTAGGCACGCGCCGCGACCGCGTCGCCCTTGCGCCGCGCCTCGACGAAGAGGCCGCGCAGGCCCAGCACCCGCGTGTCCGGCGTGTCGAGCATCAGGTGGAACGCCGTTTCGGCGCCCGCCCTGTCACCCGCCATCTGTGCCGCCTGCGCCTTCAGCAGCAGCGTCAGCGGCTCGCGCCCCAGCAGGCGCTCGGCCTCCGCGGCGTGGCGGCGGGCGGAAACGGCGTCGCCCGTGCCCACCGCGATGAGGCCGCGCGAGACCGACGTGACGCCCTTTGCCTGGCGGCGCGCACGCGACGAGAACGAAATAGCGGACGGCAGGCCGAATACATAGCGCAGCACTGCCCAGATCAGCGCCAGCGCCAGCGTCGTCGCCGCGACGGCTGCAAGCGCCACGACCACGGAGGTTTCGATGCGATAACCCTGCCAGACGACGGCGACATCGCCCGGGCGGTCGGCAAGCCAGCCGATGCCCAGCGCGATCAGAGCAACGATGAGAATAAAGCCGACGAGACGGACCATGGGCTCATTCTCCCCTTGCCGCGCCGGCGGCCAGAGCGGCGTCCAGCGCCTCGACCTGCGTGCGCGCCAGCGCGGCGAGCGCCGTCTGCGCGTTCACCCGTGCCTGCAACGTGTCGCCGACTGCCTTCGTCTGCTCCCGCGCGCGGTCGGGCAGGCGCTGCCAGGCGGCGAACGCCGCGCCCGCGTCGTCGCGGCGCAGGAGAGCCTCGACCTGGCCGGCGATATCCGAGGGATCGGCGGCGCCATCGACCGGCCGGATGCGCACGATCCGCGAAGCGCTTGCCGCCAGCCTGTCGACGATGCCGGCGTCCGCCGGCACATCCACGACCTCGAAGGCCGCAGCCGCCCGCGCGAAAGCCGCCACGAGCGAGGACGGCGTCGCAACGCCGTTGGCAACCGCCCGCAGGGGCGCGAGCGCCGTCTCCGAGGCGCCGAGCCTGGTCAGGGTGTCGATTTCCGCCGGGAAGGGCTGCCCCCCGTTCAGGGCCTCGCGCAGCCGCTCGATGACGGCGAGGCGCGCAACGGCGGCGAGCCTCTCGCTGTTTGCCGCGCCGGCGGCCAGCGCCCTGCGCTCGGCCTCGCCCACCGCTCCTTCGGCGGCCGTGACGCGCGTCGCGAGCCTTGCGATCTCGCCCGCCTGCGTATCCGCCTGCGCCGCGAAACGCAGGGGATCGAACTGTCCGAGCTTGTCCCGCACCGTCGCCTCGACGCCCGACAGGCGCTGCGTCAGCAATGTCTGCTCGTCGATCGCCGTCCGGACCCGCGCGGGATCGAGCGCCGTGATCGTCTGTTCAGTGTTGCCGATCTGGGCGGCGACGGCCGCGAGCCGTTCGTCGAGCCGCGACGACAGAGCCGTCACCTGTCCACCCGATGCGGCGATCTGTTCCTGCAGATTGCCGACCTTGCCCTGCAGGTCGGCAACCGCGGCCTGCGCTTCCTGCGCCCCGCCTTCCGCTGGCGTTCCGGCGGGAGCGGCGGCAAGCGCACCGATTCTCTCTTCGAGGGCTGCCGCGCGCTGGCGCAGCGTGTCGACGGCCCGCGTGACCGCCTCGACCTCCGGCCGCGGCGCGGCCTGCGCGACGGACTGCTCGATGGCGGCGAAGCGCGCCGCCTGATCCCCGCCCGTATGAGCGAGCATGTAGGGCAACGCGGCGCTGACCGCCGCGCCCGCCACGCCGCCGGCCAGGACAGCCACGATCAGCGCCCCGACGCGCGAGGGCTCCCGGGCCTTCACGATTTGCGGTTCCGCGTGCACGGGGTCCTCGTCTTCGTTGCGGGCGGCGGCGTGTTCCTCGCGCGCCGGCGGCTCCTGCACCGCTATTTCCGGTTGCGGCATGGCGACGACGGCCTCCTCGCCGGGCTGCGGCTGTGCCTCCTGCGGGGCGGTCGCTTCCGGCAGCGCGGCCGTATCGGCCGGCGAAAGCGGCTCATCGGGCGCAGCCGTCCCTTCGGGGCTGGTCGCGGCGGGTGCGGCCTCCTCCGCAACCGCGCCGTCTTGCCCGGCGGCGCGAGACCCGTCTTCCGACGCGGGCCGATCCGTCCCGGCGTCTTCCTCCGGGATCGGGTTCTCATCCGGTTCGACGGTGACGGAAAGCGGCTTCTGGTCGATCGTCGCCGGTTCGCGGCGCGGCCTCGCGCGGCCCATCTTGCGGCCGCTGGGCGTTTCGTCGGTCATGCGGCTGTCCCTCCGTGCGTGTTATCCGGTCAACTACCATCAGACAGATGTATCCGACACCTGATGGCATATTGGTGAAACCATCGCGGCGCGTATCCGCGTTTTTATCACTGCCGCGATGCCTCTTCTAGCATCGCCGTTCGGCTCATGGCGAGCCTTGCTTGAGATCAATTCCAGACAAAAGCGCGAGCAGCGCCTCCTCGTGCGGCTGCCCCGCCACCAGCAGGCGCGGCACGCCCCGCTCACGCAAGGGCGCGGCCACGTCTTCCGACAGCGCCAGATGGGGCAGCGGCGCGAACGCCGGCCAGAGACCGGCCCGGTCGACGAGATCGATGGCGATGGCGGCGCTGCGCCGCGAGTAGTGCAGAACCGCGTCAATCTGCCCGCCGGCGAGCGCGCCGCGCGCGGCTTCCGGCAGCTCCGCCTTCGCCTGCGCGGCATAGACGATCCACGCCACCGGATCGACGCCCGCCGCGCGCAGCAGAGCCTCCGTATCCGCCTTGTGATCGCGCCCCAGCGCCAGCAGCACGCGCGTTCCGCTCCCGGTCGCGAACAACCGGCCCGCCAGCCGCGCCAGCGAATGGCGCTCGCCGTCGGCCGCGTGAACCCTGCCGAAACCGCCGGCGCGCGCCAGCAGGGCAGTCTGCTCGCCCACCGCGAGCACGGGCAGTGCCTTCATGGCCTCCGGCAACTCCGACATGGCGGGCAGCGACGCCGCGCTGGTGACGGCGAGCGCGTCGAACGGCCCCTCGGGCGGCGGCGCGTGGGTGCGCGCGATGGCCATCACCGGCGCCGCCACGGCCGCGTGGCCGAGTGTCGCAAGCCGCGCCGCCGTGCGCAACCCGGCCGCCTTGGGACGCAGGACGAGCACGCGAAGCCCGGAGGCGCCCGCCGCCTCCGCCGTCACCATGTACCCCCGCCCTTGCGATGCGGCAGCAGCGCCGGGCTGGCGTGCGCCAGCACTTCCCGCCCCGCGTCCTCTCCGAGCGCGCGGGCGTCGGCCACGGCGCCGGAGCGCTCCGCCGCCACGACCTCGCGCCCGTCCTCCGAGAGCAGCAGCCCGTTGAAATGAATGCCTCCGCCGACGATGCGCGCGTAGCCGGCGATGGGCGTGCGGCAGGAGCCGTCGAGCACGCGCAGGAAGGCCCGCTCCGCTTCCAGCGCGATTCCCGTCGGCGCGTCGGCAAGGCGGGTGACGGCCTCGCGGATGGCGATGTCCTGCTCGCGCACGACTATGGCGATGGCGCCCTGCCCGATGGCGGGCAGCATGGTTTCCACAGGAATGACCGCCGTCGCCCTGTCGGCGAGGCCGAGCCGGTTGAGCCCGGCGACGGCGAGAAGCGTCGCGTCGACCGCGCCTTCGTGGATGCGCTGCAGGCGCGTGCCGACATTGCCGCGCAGCAGGGTCACGCGCACATCCGGCCGCAGCCGCAACACCTGGGCCTGCCGCCGCAGAGAGGCCGTGCCGACCACCGCGCCCGGCGGCAAGGCGGTGAGGGAAGCCGCCTTCACGCTGATGAAGGCGTCGCGCACATCCTCGCGCGGCAGGCATCCGGCGATGACGAGGCCGTCGGGCAGATCGGTCGGCAGATCCTTGGCGGAATGCACCGTGACGTGCGCGCGCCCCTCGAACAGCGCCGCGTCGAGTTCTTTCGTGAACAGGCCCTTGCCGCCCGCTTCCGACAGGGCGCGGTCCTGGATGATGTCGCCCGTCGTCCTGATCGCGTCGATGACGATGCCGTCCGGCCCGTTCTCTCCCAGCGGGTCGCCGATGCCCAGCACGTTGCCCAGCGCGCGCGCCACTTCGCGCGCCTGCGCCAGCGCCAGCGGGCTGCCGCGCGTTCCGATCACGAGCGGGGAAGGCAGATTGTGCGGTGTCACGGCGAATCGATCCCGGTTCAGCAATGGGCCCACGCTGCTGTCTACGCCCCCCGGAGCGGGAACGCCAGCGGCGGCGGCGTTGTGTCGCGCGGCGGAAAACGGTGTGATCCCATTGGAATGGCTGCCCTGCCCCCGCCGCCGTTTGCCGGCGACTATAGGGTGAGATAAACCAAAAGCGAAATCCGCGTGGAAAGTTCATCGCGCGGCATGGCAGACTGCATGGCAAACCGTGGTGAGTGAAGACAAAGACGATGCGTGTTCTGGGAATCGAATCCACCTGCGACGAGACCGCCGCCGCCGTGGTGGAAACGGATGAAAACGGCCGCCCCCACATCCTGTCGAATGCGGTGCTCAGCCAGATCGCCCAGCACGCGGCTTACGGCGGCGTGGTGCCGGAGATCGCGGCGCGCGCCCATGTCGAGGTCATCGACCATCTGGTCGCCCGCGCGCTCGACGAGGCCGGCGTCACCTTCGACGAACTCGATGCCGTCGCCGCCGCTGCCGGCCCCGGCCTCATCGGCGGCGTGATCGTCGGGCTCACCACGGCCAAGGCGCTGGCGCTCGTCACCGGCAAGCCCTTCATCGCCATCAACCATCTGGAGGCGCACGCGCTGACGCCGCGCCTCACGGACAGCGTCAACTTCCCCTACCTGCTGCTGCTGGTGTCCGGCGGCCATACGCAGCTCGTCGCGGTGCGCGGCGTGGGCGACTACGTGCGGCTCGGCACCACCATCGACGACGCCATCGGCGAAGCCTTCGACAAGACGGCCAAGATGCTCGGCCTGCCCTACCCCGGCGGGCCGGAGGTCGAAAAGCAGGCGCTGCGCGGCAACCCGGAGCGTTTCGCCCTGCCGCGCCCGCTGAACGGACGGGCGGCGCCGGACTTCTCCCTCTCCGGCCTCAAGACCGCCGTGCGGGTGGAGGGGGAGCGCGTGTCGCCGCTCAGCGCCACGGACATCGCCGACCTGTGTGCCTCGTTCCAGGCCGCGGTTGTGGACGTCATCGTCGACCGCACGCGCGCCGGCCTGCGCGCCTTCCGCGAGGTCGCGGCGCGGCCCAACGCGCTCGTCGTGGCCGGCGGCGTGGCCGCCAACGGCGCGATCCGCGCCGCGTTGCACCAGCTTGCCACCGAGAGCGGCCTCAAGCTGGTGACGCCCCCGCCCGCGCTATGCACGGACAACGGCGCCATGATCGCATGGGCCGGGCTGGAGCGCCTGCGGCTCGGCGTCACCGACGACCTTTCCGCCCCCGCCCGCGCCCGCTGGCCGCTCGACAGCGTCAAGGCAGAAGTACCGGCAGAGGCTGCCGAGGCCGAAACACCGCTGCCCGCCGACAAGCCTCTCCCGGAAAAGCCCCACGCCGCGGCAGCGGGACCGGGCGCATGAGCGCTCCCGGACGCCCCATCGTTATTCTGGGAGCCGGCGCATGGGGCACGGCACTGGCCAATTCCTTCGGCTACAAGGGCCTTTCCGTCGTCCTGATCGACCGGGACGCCGACCGTGCCCGCGAAATGGTGGCGGCGCGGGAGAACAAGCGCTTCCTGCCCGGCGTCGCGCTGTCGCCGCATGTCGATATCACCGCCGATGTTTCCGCGCTCGCCGGCGCCGGCGCGGCGCTGCTGGCGGTTCCCGCGCAGCAGTTGCGGCAGGCGCTGCGGGCGGTCGCGGGCCTGTTCCGCCCCGGCACGCCGGCGCTGGTCTGCGCCAAGGGCATCGAGCACGGCACGGGCTGCTTCATGAGCGAGATCGTGGCCGAGGAGGCGCCGGCCGCCGTTCCCGCCATCCTCTCCGGCCCCAGCTTCGCGGCGGATGTGGCGCGGGGGCTGCCGACCGCCGTCATCCTCGCGAGCGGCGACCAGCGGCTCGCCGCCAAGCTGGCCGGGGAACTGTCGAGCGCGACGCTGCGCATCTACCACGGATCGGACGTGCGCGGCGTCGAGATCGGCGGCGCGGCGAAGAACGTGCTCGCCATCGCCTGCGGCATCGTCCACGGCCGGCGGCTCGGCGAAAGCGCACGGGCGGCGCTGATCGCGCGCGGCTTCGCAGAAATCATGCGTTTTGCCCGTGCCTTCGGCGCCCGCCCCGAGACGCTGATGGGCCTGTCAGGGCTCGGCGACACCGTGCTCACCTGCGGCTCGAACCAGTCCCGCAACTTCGCGTTCGGCGAGGCGCTCGGCCAGGGCGTGCCGCCCGCGGGGGCCGCCGGCGGCAAGCTGGTGGAAGGTGCTTTCACCGCCTCCGCCCTCATCGCCAAGGCGCACGGCGTGGGCGTCGAGATGCCGGTGTGCGAAGCCGTGGAGGCCGTGATCGCCGGTGACCTCACCATCGATCAGGCCATCGAGGCGCTGATGAACCGCCCCATCAAACCGGAGACCTGAATCCGATGGCGCACTGGCTCTACAAGTCCGAACCGAATGTCTGGTCCTGGGACGACCAGGTGGCGAAAGCCGATGCCGGCGAACCGTGGAACGGCGTGCGAAATTTCCTGGCCCGCAAGCACCTGCAGGCGATGAAGAAAGGCGAGCTGGGCTTCTTCTATCATTCCAACGAGGGCAAGGAGATCGTTGGCATCGTCGAGGTCAGCCGCGAATACTACCCCGACCCGACCGACGGGACGGGACGCTTCGGCATGGTGGACCTGAAGGCGGTGAAGCCCCTCAAGCGCCCCGTCACGCTGCAGGAAATCAAGCAGGAGCCCCGCCTGAAGGACATGGTGCTGGTCAACAATTCGCGCCTCTCCGTCCAGCCCGTCACGGATGCCGAGTGGGCAGTGCTGCTGGAACTGGGGGCTGTTAGTGACCAGGGATAAGGTCTAGCGGCGTGTGAGCTTTCGCGCGATCATCTGCCTTTTATGACACGCCTGTCGCATTCTGCATTAGCAGAAAGTGGAATGGATCCAAGGCTTGCAGGCCCCCCGTCCCTGCGCCTAAATTCGTGTCACAGATCCACAAAGGATCGTGATGAATAACCTGCGCGGGCGGTATGGAATCGCCCCCGAACGCGGACAGGCGGGAGAGAAGCGATGACAGAGATTATCCATAACGTCACGGACGAGTGGGCGAAGCGGGCCTTCATCGACCAGAAGACGTACCAGGAATGGTACGCACAGTCAGTCAACGATCCGGATGCCTTCTGGGGCGAGCACGGCAAGCGGCTCGACTGGTTCACGCCCTACACCAAGGTGAAGAACACCTCGTTCGAGCCGGGCAACGTGTCGATCCGCTGGTTCGAGGACGGCACGCTGAACGTCGCCCACAACTGCATCGACCGGCATCTGCCGCACCGCGCCAACCAGACGGCGATCATCTGGGAAGGCGACGACCCGTCCGAATCCCGCCACATCACCTATCAGGAACTGCACGACCGCGTGGCGGAACTCGCCAACGTGCTGCGCAACCGCGGCGTCGAGAAGGGCGACCGCGTCACCATCTACCTGCCGATGATCCCCGAGGCCGCCTTCGCCATGCTGGCCTGCGCGCGGCTGGGCGCGGTGCACTCGCTCGTCTTCGCCGGCTTTTCCCCCGATTCGCTCGCGAGCCGTATCGAGGACTGCGGTTCGAAGTTCGTCATCACCGCGAACGAGGGCCTGCGCGGCGGCCGCAAGGTGCCGCTCAAGGCGAATGTCGATGCGGCCCTCAAGCGCGTTTCCGGCGTCGAGCACGTGGTCGTCGTGCGCCGCACGGATACGGACGTTCCCATGGAGCCCGGCCGCGACGTCTGGTATCACGAGGCCATCGAGCAGGTTACGTCCGAATGCCCGCCGGTCGAGGTGAACGCGGAGGATCCGCTGTTCATTCTGTATACGTCCGGCTCCACCGGCAAGCCGAAGGGCGTGCTGCACACGACGGGCGGCTATCTCGTGTATGCCGCGATCACGCATCAGTACGTCTTCGACTATCACGAGGGCGACGTCTACTGGTGCACGGCGGACGTGGGCTGGGTGACGGGCCACAGCTACATCGTCTACGGCCCGCTCGCCAACGGCGCGACGACGCTGATCTTCGAGGGCGTGCCGACATATCCCGACATCTCCCGTTTCTGGCAGGTCGTGGACAAGCACAACGTCAACATCTTCTACACCGCGCCGACGGCCATCCGCTCGCTGATGCAGGCGGGTGACGAGCCGGTGAAGAAGACGTCGCGTGCCTCGCTGCGGCTGCTCGGCTCCGTGGGCGAGCCGATCAATCCGGAGGCGTGGGAGTGGTATTACCGCGTCGTCGGCGACAGCCGCTGCCCGGTGGTCGATACGTGGTGGCAGACGGAGACCGGCGGCATCCTGATCGCCCCGCTGCCCGGCGCCACCGCCCTCAAGCCCGGCTCGGCGACGCTGCCCTTCTTCGGCGTCAAGCCTGGCATCGTCGACAACGAGGGCAGGCCGCAGGAGGGCGCGGCGGAAGGCAACCTCGTCATCACCGATAGCTGGCCGGGCCAGATGCGCAGCGTCTACGGCGATCACAAGCGCTTCGAGGAAACCTATTTCGCGACCTATCCCGGCTGTTACTTCACCGGCGACGGCGCGCGGCGCGATGCCGACGGCTATTACTGGATCACCGGCCGCGTCGACGACGTGATCAACGTCTCCGGCCACCGCATGGGCACGGCGGAAGTCGAGTCCGCCCTCGTCGCCCATGCCAAGGTGTCGGAAGCGGCCGTGGTGGGCTATCCGCACGACATCAAGGGGCAGGGCATCTACGCCTATGTCACGCTGATGGAAGGCGAGGAGCCGTCCGACGAGCTGCGCAAGGAACTCGTCGCCTGGGTGCGTCGCGAGATCGGTCCCATCGCCTCGCCGGACCTCATCCAGTTCGCACCCGGCCTGCCGAAGACCCGCTCCGGCAAGATCATGCGCCGCATCCTGCGCAAGATCGCGGAGGACGAGTTCGGCAACCTCGGCGACACCTCGACGCTGGCGGATCCGACCGTGGTCGACGATCTGGTCAACAATCGCCAGAATCGCCATGATTGACGTTCAGCATGATTGACATCCAGAGAGCCTGACGACTCAACTTGGCCCCGGCGTAACGCCGGGGCTTTTTCATGCGTAGAGATCGGCCCGCGTCGGCGGCAGGCCGGAAAGGCCGCGGGCGCGCTTCGAGGCGAGCGTCTGGAAGATGCCGATGGTGCCGCGCTCGAAGCCGAGCGAGACGCCGGCGAGATAGAGCAGCCACAGCCGCGTCTTCGCCTCGCCGACCTCCGCGATGGCCTTGTCGCGGTTGGCCACGAGCCGCTCACACCACAGCCGCGTGGTGCGCGCATAGTGCTCGCGCCATGCCTCGACATCGTGCACCTCGAAGCCGTGACGCTCGATGCTGCTCACGGTGCCGCCGATGTGATCGAGTTCCGCCCCGGGAAAGATGTAGTCGATGATCGCCGCATATTCCGGCCGCTTGCGCCGGAAGGCGCGCTGCGATTTCTTGGCCGGGCGGGTGATGGCGTGGTTGAGCAGCAGGCCACGCGGGCGCAGCAGGCTGTGCAGCTTGCCGAAATAGGCCGCGTGATTGTCCAGCCCGACATGCTCGAACATGCCGATGGAGGCGATCTTGTCGAATTCGCCGTCGAGTTCGCGATAGTCCTTCAGCTCCACCGTCACCCGGTCCTGAAGGCCGAGATCCGCGATCTTCCCGCGCACGTGGTCGAATTGCGCCTGCGACAAAGTGACGCCGTGGGCCTTCACGCCATAGTGCCGCGCGGCATGGCAGATGAGCCCGCCCCAGCCGCAGCCGATGTCCAGGAACCGCTCACCGGGCTGCAGCCGCAGCTTGCGGCAGATCATGTGCAGCTTGGCCTGCTGCGCCTCCTCGATTCCCGTTTCCCAGGTGGGGAAATAGGCGCAGGAATATTGCATCTCGGCATCGAGGAAGAGCTGGTAGAAGGCGTTCGACACGTCATAGTGAAACTGCACCAGTGCCTTGTTGTCGCGCCCCTGCGCGTCCTTCGCCGTCTGCTCGCCGGAATAGGCGAAGCTGCCGGCGCCTTCCGCCTTGCCGCCGCCGAAGACGAACGGCAGCAGGGAGCGCACGAGGAGCCCCTTGTCGAGCTGTTTCCACAGCCGCTTGCCCGCCGTCCCGCGCCGCGCCGCGAGGTCGAACAGCGTGCCGCCCTCGATGTCGATGTCGCCCGCGCCCAGCAGTTCCACAAGCGTCGGCAGGCGGGGCGAGCGCACCAGCCGGCTGATCGCCTCCGGCGAGCGGATGACCACGGCAACGTCACCCGCCGCGCCAGCGCCGAGCGGCACGATCTCGCCGTTCCACAGCCGCACGGCGAGGTCGACCGGCGCCTTTTCCGCCACGTGGGCGAGCAAGCGCCGGATTGCTGTCAGCCGTTTGTCTGCCTCGCCCATCAGCGCCTCCCGGATCGAGCTTCTGCGATAGCCTCGGTTCCGGTTCATAGGCGCGGCGCGCGCGTTTGTCACGTCCGCGCGGCGTTCCCGTGCGGCGTGTCAGAAATCGCTGGCGATGCCCTTGACTTCCCAATCGTCATAGCGCACCGGTTCCAGTCCGCCCCGGCCGTTGACCTCGCGCCGTTCGGCAAGCGTGTTCGCCTTGCCGTCGATGACGGCGCGGCGGGCGGCGGCTTCAGCCAGCGCCCGCTCGGCGGCGGGCGTCAGCGTCTTGCGCGTCACCGGCACGGGCGGGAGTTGCCGGTCGGCAAGGTTCTTTTCGGGTGGCGATGACATCACGTCTCCTCGGCATAACGTTCACGGACGGGCGACGCCGGTCGGCCCCGCCATATACTAGGGAAACAGCAGCGTGCAGCGCAACAGGCCGGGAGACGACGCTCCCCGCAACGCCTCCCCCGGACAGCCCCGCCGTTCAGCCGGCCCGTCCGTGCCGCGCGGCCTCGCGGCGCGGCGCGTAGCCGCCTATGCTCTCGCCGACGTCACGCAGGAGCACCTGCCGCTCGATGAGGCGCTGGAGCGGCAGTTCGGAATCGGCGACGGCATCGCGCTCGACGAGCGTGACCGGGCGCTGGTGCGCGCCATCGTCACGGCGGCGCTGCGGCGGCTCGGCACCATCCACGCCGCGCTCGACGCGCGCATGCCGAAGGGCATTCCGGCCAAGTCCGGCCTGCTGCCGGAAATCCTGATCGTCGGCGCGGCGCAGATCCTGCTGCTCGACATTCCCGACCGTGCGGCGGTGGACCTCGCCGTCCACCACGCGCGGGCAGACAGGCGCGCCTTTCCCTATGCGAAGCTCGTCAATGCCGTGCTGCGGCGCGTGGCGGAATCGCGCGAGGCCATTCTGGCCGAAACCGGCGGCGACGACGTGCCGCACTGGCTGACGGAGCGCTGGCGCGGAACCTATGGCGCGGCAACGGCGCGCGCCATAGCCGGCGCCTTGCGCCACGAGCCCGGTATCGATATCACGGTGAAGGCCGACGCGGCAGGCTGGGCGCAGCGGCTCGACGGCCGGCTGCTGCCCAACGGCTCCGTCCGCCTCAACGCGCGCGCGCATGTCGCCGCCCTCCCCGGCTATGCGGACGGCGAATGGTGGGTGCAGGACGCCGCCGCAAGCCTGCCGGCGCGGCTCATCGCCGCAACCCCGGGCGAGCGCGTCCTCGACCTTTGCGCCGCGCCCGGGGGCAAGACAGCGCAGCTTGCCGCGGCGGGCGCCGTCGTCACCGCCGTCGATCGTTCGCCCGAGCGCCTCGCGCGTCTCGCAGAGAACATGACGCGCCTGAAGCTGGACGTGCGGACGGTAGCGGCAGACGCCCGCACCCTGACCGGCGGCGAGCCCTACGACGCCGTGCTGCTCGACGCGCCCTGCTCGGCCACCGGCACCATCCGCCGTCATCCCGATGTCGCCTGGACGAAACAGCCGGAAGAGATCGCGAGCCTCGCCGCGCTCCAGTCGGCGTTGCTCGACCGGGCGGCCGCGCTCGTGCGTCCGGGCGGACGGCTCGTCTACAGCACATGCTCGCTGGAGCCCGAGGAGGGCGAGGCGCAGATCGCCGCCTTCCTCGCCCGCCACGCCGATTTCGCCCGCTCGCCCGTTTCGCCCGAGGAGATCGGCGGCATCGCGGATGTTATCGACGCGGACGGGCAACTGCGCACCCTGCCCCATCACCTCCCCGACGAGACACCCCGGCTCGCCGGTCTCGACGGCTTCTTCGCCGCCCGTCTCGTGCGCCGGAAGGCTTAGAGCATTGATTTTGAGTGATTTCTTACCGATCAGATATTCCATTTAATCGGTAAGCGCTTTAAATCACGCCTGTTCAAAGCCTGTGGATAACGCTCTGCCGGTAACTTTCCATTTACGCTGCGGGCAAGAATCCGTGCCGCCGTCCGCCCACGCGCGCCGACCGCGTGTAGGATGCGACCGGTTCGGCAGGCCCGGCGGCACCCCTGCGTGGGCCGCGGCGGATCACAGACGGAAAGCGCGATGACGTTTACGGCATCAGGCGAAGGACACGACGACGGCCATCCCGGCGAGGCCGCCTCCCGCGCGCGGGCTCGCGGACGGCGGCGCCGGCGCGTGCCGCCGGTATCGGTCGCGCTCAGCGCGCTTCTGCTCGCCGGCATCGTGGCGTTGGCGATACCCGGCGTCGTGCCGACCGGCGACACTTCCGGCAGCGGCTCATCCGCCCCGCTCGAAGCCTATGTGGCCCGCCCGACGCCGGCCATCGATGCGCTGGACGACAAGCCCGCGCTCTGGACAAATGCCGAGACACCCGAGCCGCTCTATCAGTTGCGCACGCAGGAACTTCTCGACCTTCCCGCGCGCTACGCCGCCCGCGAGCACGGTCTTGGCGGGCGCGAGGACGTGCTCGCCTTCGGCGACTATCATGGCGAGGGACTGCATCTGCGCCTGTCCGTCTACCGCATGGGCAAGGAGGCGCCCCGCCCGTCGACCTTCTTCGTCGATCTGGCCCGCCGCTCTGCGGAGGCCGGCGTCGGCGTCACCGGCATGGGGCCGCCCGTTGCCGAGGACACGAAATTCGGCCCCACGGAAATCGCCGACGCACGCCTGAACCTCGACGGCGACGAGCGCGCCTGCCAGGCCTTCAGGCTCATGACGACAGCCGAGGGCGAGCAGACATCCTGGCAGATATCCGGCTGGGTATGCGATGCGACGCCCGTCGCGCCGCTGGAGATCGCCTGCTTCCTCGATCATCTCTCGGTGACGGAGGCGGCGCACGACATCTCGCTCTCCCGCCTCTTCGCGCGGGCGAACGAACGTCGGCGGCCCGAATGCGGCGGCGTGCCGCAGCCTATCCCGCCGAAAGGCGCATGAGCCTTCCGGCGGGCCGGCACTACTGGATCAGCGTCTCCAGCTCGCGAATCACGGCGTCGCCCATGTCGCTCGTGGAAACCGTGTTGGCGCCCGGCGCGGCGATGTCCTTGGTGCGGATGCCCGCCGCCAGCACGTTGGCCACGGCCTTTTCCACCAGATCCGCTTCCTGCCCGAGATCGAACGAATAACGCAGCGCCATCGCGAAGGAGCCGATCATCGCGAGCGGGTTCGCCAGCCCCTGCCCCGCGATGTCCGGCGCCGAGCCATGCACCGGCTCATACAGCGCACGCCGCTTGCCGGTCGCCGGATCTTCCGCGCCCAGGGACGCGGACGGCAGCATGCCGAGCGAACCGGTCAGCATGGCCGCAACGTCCGACAGCAGGTCGCCGAAGAGGTTGTCGGTCACGATCACATCGAACTGCTTGGGGTTGCGCACGAGCTGCATGCCGCAGTTGTCCGCCAGGATGTGCTCCAGCGCCACATCCTGATAATCCTTGTGCACCTCGTTGACGACCTGGTGCCACAGCACGCCTGTCTTCATGACGTTGCGCTTCTCGGACGACGCGACCTTGCCCCGGCGCTGGCGCGCCAGCTCGAAGGCCACGCGCGCGATGCGCTCGATTTCGTGCGTGGTGTAGATCTGCGTATCGACGGCGCGTTTCTCGCCGTTCTCCAGCGTCACGATCTCCTTCGGCTCGCCGAAATAGACACCGCCCGTCAGCTCGCGCACGATGACGAGGTTCAGGCCGTCGACATATTCGCGCTTCAGGGCGGAGGCCTCCGCCAGCGCCGGATAGCAGATTGCCGGGCGCAGGTTGGCGAAGAGGCCGAGGTCCTTGCGCAGCCGCAGCAGGCCGGCCTCCGGCCGCTGGTTGTAGGGCACGTCGTTCCACTTCGGCCCGCCGACCGCGCCGAAGAGAACGGCGTCCGCAGCGAGCGCCCGGTTCAGGGCGTCGTCCGCCAGCGCCACGCCGTGCTCGTCATAGGCCGCGCCGCCGACGAGATCCTTCTCGATCTCGAACCGGGCAAGCCCCCTGTTCGAGAACCATTGCACGAGCTTCTCGACCTCGCCCGCGACCTCGGGACCGATGCCGTCGCCCGGCAGGAGCAGCAGATGATGGGATGTCATTGGCGGACGCCTCTTCGCGCGTTTCGTTATCGGGAGAAGCATGAAGCGGCGCGAGCGCCGAATCACGCTCTCCCTGAATACTATCTCTGGCGGATTTTTCTATCCGCAAGCAGTTACACCCACGGCCGGGTATCGACGTTCTGCGTCTCGTAGTGCTCGATCTCGACGGCCTTCTCCATCGTCAGGCCGATGTCGTCGAGGCCATTCAGCAGGCAATGCTTCCTGAACGGATCGATGTCGAAGGACACCACCTCGCCGTCGGACGCGGTGATGGTCTGCGCCTCCAGGTCGACGGCGAGGCGCGCGTTCCCGCCACGCCGCGCGTTGTCCATCAGCAGTTCGAGTTCTTCCGGCGTCACACGGATGGGCAGGATGCCGTTCTTGAAGCAGTTGTTGTAGAAAATGTCCGCGAACGACGTCGAGATGACGCAGCGGATGCCGAAATCGAGCAGGGCCCACGGCGCATGCTCGCGGGAGGAGCCGCAGCCGAAGTTGTCGCCCGCCACCAGAATCTGCGCCTGGCGATAGGCGGGCTTGTTGAGCACGAAGTCCGGATTCTCCGTCCCGTCCTCGTTGAGCCGCATCTCCGCGAACAGGCCGCGCGCGAGGCCGGTGCGCTTGATGGTCTTCAAGTACTGCTTGGGAATGATCATGTCCGTGTCGACGTTGACGATTTCCATCGGCGCCGCGACGCTGGTCAACTGGGTGAACTTGTCCATTGCGAAAACCCCTCGGCCGATAACGTTACGTTTCAGCCCGTTGCATCGTCCTGCCCGGCCTGCCGTTCGATTTCCTCCATGTCCGCGTCGGAAAGGCCGAAATGGTGGCCGATCTCGTGCACCAGCACATGGGTTATCAGGCTGCCGAGCGTTTCTTCGTGGTCGGCCCAGTAGTCGAGGATGGGCCGGCGATACAGAAACACCAGGTTGGGCATCTGCCCGGTCCAGCGGATGCCGCCGCCCTGCGCCAGCCCGTTGCCGTGAAACAGCCCGAGCAGATCGAACGGCGTCTCGCATTCCATCGCATCGAGCGTGTCGTCGTCGGGAAAATCCTCGATGCGGATGACGACGTCGCGCGCGAGTTCGCGGAACGCTTCCGGCAGCGCGGCGAACGCCGCCTCCGCCAGTTCCTCGAAGACGTCGAGGCCGGGCGCCATCGCGTCGCGCCATTCAGCGGGCTGTCTGCTCACGGTTCACCTCCGAAACTCAGAATGAACAGCAGAAACAGCACGCCCAAGGCGACATACGCAAGGCCGCGACCGAGACGCCGGCCCCAGATTTCAATGCGGTCCGGCGTCTCGTCCGTCATGGTTCAGCGCCACTCGCGGACGTCGACGAAGCGTCCCGCGATCGCCGCCGCCGCCGCCATGGCCGGGGAGACAAGATGCGTGCGGCCCTTGAAACCCTGCCGGCCCTCGAAATTGCGGTTCGAGGTGGACGCGCAGCGCTCGCCAGGCTCCAGCTTGTCGGCGTTCATGGCAAGGCACATCGAGCAGCCCGGCTCGCGCCATTCGATGCCGGCGTCGATGAAGATGCGGTCGAGGCCCTCCGCCTCCGCCTGAAGCTTCACGAGGCCAGAGCCCGGCACCACCATGGCCTTGACGCCTTCGCGCACCCGGTGGCCCGCGACGACGCGCGCCGCCGCCCGCATGTCCTCGATGCGGCCGTTCGTGCACGAGCCGATGAACACGCGGTCGACCGGGATATCCGTGATTTTCGTGCCGGGCCTCAGGCCGATGTAGTCGAGCGCCCGCCACTTGGCCTGCCGTTTCATTTCGTCGGCAATGTCATCCGGATTCGGCACCACGCCGGCAATCGAGACGACGTCCTCCGGGCTCGTGCCCCAGGTCACGATCGGCGGCAGGTTGGCGCCGTCCAGCACCACCTCGCGGTCGAATATGGCGCCCTCGTCCGTGCGCAGGCTCTCCCAGTAGCGCACGGCGGCATCCCACGCCGCGCCGCGTGGCGCCTTGGGGCGGTCCTTCAGGTACTCGTAGATTTTCTCGTCAGGCGCCACCATGCCGGCGCGCGCGCCGCCCTCGATGGTCATGTTGCAGACCGTCATGCGGCCCTCGACCGAGAGCGAACGGATCGCCTCGCCCGCGAACTCCACCACGTGGCCGGTGCCGCCCGCCGTGCCGATCTCGCCGATGATCGCCAGCACCACGTCCTTGGCGCTCACCCCCTCCGGCAGCTGCCCGTCGACGGTGATGCGCATGTTGCGCGCCTTTTTCTGGATCAGCGTCTGGGTGGCGAGCACGTGCTCCACCTCCGAGGTGCCGATGCCGTGCGCAAGCGCGCCAAAGGCGCCGTGGGTCGAGGTGTGGCTGTCGCCACAGACGATGGTCGTGCCCGGCAAGGTAAAACCCTGCTCCGGCCCCACGACGTGGACGATGCCCTGGCGCTTGTCCAGTTCGTTGAAATACTCGACCCCGAAGTCACGCGCGTTTCCCGCCAGCGTCTCGACCTGCTGGGCGCTTTCCGGGTCGTCGATGCCCTTCGAGCGGTCGGTCGTCGGCACGTTGTGATCGACGACGGCGAGCGTGCGCGCGGGGGCGCGCACCTTGCGCCCGGCGAGCCGCAGGCCCTCGAACGCCTGCGGGCTCGTCACCTCGTGCACGAGGTGGCGGTCGATGTAAAGCAGGCAGGTGCCGTCCTCCTGCCGGGAGACGACATGGTCGTCCCAGATCTTGTCATACAGGGTACGCGGTTTTGCGTTGTCACGCTGGCCAGCGGCCGGAATACCACTCATGATGCCGAACCTTCAATATCGGCGGGGCAACGTGCAGCTTGCACATTGCCTCAGAAACGAACGGAAGAAATGGAAAATCCGCGCATCGGTTCTACGCGGACGATACTGACGCCGGTCCTTCCGGCGTCAGCGGCCAAGGCCGGCGGCAAGGGAGGCGGAAAAGCGCCCGAAAAAACGCCACGGCAGACGCGCATGATCGTGCAACGCCGCAAATTCCTGCGTCGTCGGCCACTTGGGCCGTGCGACCCCTCGCGCAAAACTGCGCGCCGTCACGGACAAAGGCACGGGCGTCATCGTCATAAGAATAGTTCTTAACACAACGGGCTGTAGCGAACAATTCTTTTTGCAGCGGGCGCCCGGACGACACAAAATAATAAAAAAGGCGATCCGGCATGAGCCACGGATCGCCTTCCCTCAGATATCGGCAGGGCCGGAAACGGCCCGGTGCCCTTACTTCGCCGCAGGCGCGGCCGCGGCGGCCTGCTTGCCGGAGGTGCGGTTACGATCCACGCGCTCGGCGATGCGGGCGGACTTGCCGCGACGGTCGCGCAGGTAATACAGCTTGGCGCGGCGCACCTTGCCCCGGCGCACGACCTTGATGGAATCGATGATCGGCGAGAACAGCGGGAACACGCGCTCCACGCCTTCGCCATAGGAAATCTTGCGGACGGTGAAGCTCTCGTGCAGGCCGGAACCGCCGCGGGCAATCACGACGCCCTCGTAGGCCTGAACGCGGGTGCGGTCGCCTTCCTTGACGCGGACGTTCACGATGACCGTGTCGCCGGGCTGAAACGCGGGGGTCTCGCGAACGGCGGAAAGCTTCGCGATCTGCTCTTTTTCGAGCTGCTCGATGATGTTGCTCATATCAAATACTCCTGCCGAAGCACCAATACGGTGCCAGCGTTTCGGCGCGCTGTTTTCAGTTGATTCCCGCCTGCAGCCAAACTGGCGCGGGGGATGGTGGCGTATACACGAGCCGCACCCGGATGTCGAGCCGTCGCGGCGCGTCCACGTGCCTCTATAGCATTTCGACATTTCATTGAAACGCAGAAATGCTATAAGTTTTTGATATTACGCGCTTTCTTCACGCAAACCGGTATCCACTTTGCTTGAAAACGCTTTAGGTGGATTTCTTCTCCCACAGATCCGGCCGTCGCGCGCGCGTCAGCCGTTCCGCCTCCTCGCGCCGCCAGCGGGCGACGGCGCCGTGGTTGCCGGACAGCAGGATCTCGGGAATTTCCCGCCCCTCCCACGCGCGCGGGCGCGTGTAGTGCGGGTATTCGAGCAGCCCCGCCTCGAAGCTTTCCTCGGCGCCGGAGGAATCGTGGCCCATGACGCCCGGCAGCAGGCGCACGCAGGCGTCGATCATCACCATGGCGGCGAGTTCCCCGCCGGAGAGCACGTAATCGCCGATCGACACTTCCTCAAGGCCGCGCCCGGCGATCACCCGCTCGTCCACCCCTTCGAAGCGCCCGCAGACGATCACCGCCCCCGGCCCTTCGGCAAGCGCGCGCACACGCGCCTGTTCGAGCGGGCGCCCGCGCGGGCTCATCAGGAAGCGCGGCCGCGCGTCGGCCGCGCAAACGGCATCGATCGCCGACGCCAGCACGTCGGCGCGCAGCACCATGCCCGGCCCGCCGCCCGCCGGCGTGTCGTCGACGCTGCGGTGACGGCCGAGGCCGTGGTCGCGGATGTCGTGGGCGTCGAGCGACCAGTCGCCGCGCTTGAGCGCCTCGCCGGCCAGGCTGAAGCCAAGCGGCCCCGGAAACATCTCCGGAAACAGCGTCAGCACGGACGCATGCCAACCCTGGGCATGCCCGCCATGTTCCTCATCCGCGAGGTGCGTCATCGTCGTCGTCGCTGAACAGGCCTTCTGCCGCCACCACGATCCGCTTGGCAGCGACGTCCACCACTGGCACGAAGGCCTTCGTGAACGGCAGCAGCGCCGGCGCGCGGCGGCCGAGCGAAGAATGGGGCGCGATCTCGATGACATCGCCGCCGCCGAAATCGTGAAACGCCATCAGCCGGCCGATGACCGTGCCCGAGGCATCCTCGACCCGCGCGCCGATAATGTCGACCTGCAGGAACTCGTCGTCCTCAAGCTCCGCCTGCAGCCGCTCGCGCGGCACATAAAGGCGCTCGCGCGTCAGTGCCTCGGCCGCCTCGCGGGTGGCGACGCCCTCGACGCGGGTGACGAACATGTCCGCCGTCCCGGCCACCGCGCGCAGCCCGGCGAGGACGACGGCGCTGCCATCCTCGCGCTGCAGCGGATTGTAGGACGCGATGGCCGCGGGATCGCCGGTGAAGGACTTCAGCCGCACCTCGCCGCGAACGCCGTGGGCGCGGCCGAATTCGCCGACGAGGACGCGCTCGCGTTTCGCCTCAGCCATGTCCGCAATCCGCGCTCATGTCCGCGTCCGCCCGGATCACGCCTCGGCGGGGGCGGCTTCGGCAGCGGCGGCCGCAGCAGCGGCGGCGGCTGCAGCGCGTTCGGCCGCGCGCTCCTGCGCCTTCTTGCCCGGCTGGCCCTTGGCGGGGTTGTTGCGGGCAGCGCGCGGGGCGACGCCGGCGGCGTCAAGGAAGCGCAGCACGCGGTCGGTCGGCTGCGCACCCTTGGCGATCCATTCCTTCGCCTTCTCGGCGTCGAGCGTGATGCGCGCCGGATCGTCCTTCGCCTTCAGCGGATCGTAAGAGCCGATGCGGTCGATGAAGCGACCATCGCGCGGCGAGCGCGCATCGGCGACAACGATACGGTAATAGGGGCGCTTCTTGGCGCCGCCGCGGGCGAGACGAATCTTCAGAGCCATTTTTTCACTTTCCTTTTCAACAAATCAGAATGTACCGGTTTACTTACTTTTTCCTGCCGAACGGATTGAACGATCCGCCGGGTTTGCCGAGCCCCGGCAGGCCGCCGCCAAGCCCTCCGCCGGAGCCGCCGCCCAGGCCGGGAAGTTTCGGAACGCCGCCGCCGGACGGCAACTTCGGCAAACCAGGATTGGGCAGGCCCGGAGGAAGGCCGCCGCCCGGCAAGCCGCCGGGAGCGAGCCCCGCCGGCAATTGCTTCTTCATTTCCTCGATCGCCTCCGGCGTCAGCTTCGAGGGATCGATATTCGGCATGCCGCCACCGACGCCGAAGAGGTTGCCGAGCGCCCCGGCGATGCCGCCGCGCCCGCCCTTGCCCATGGCCTTCATCACATCGGCCATCTGGCGATGCATCTTGAGCAGCCTGTTGACGTCCTCGACCCGGGTGCCGGAACCGGCCGCGATGCGCTTCTTGCGGCTCGCCTTCAGGACATCCGGCGCGCGCCGTTCCTGCGGCGTCATCGAATCGATGATGGCCTTCTGGCGCTTCAGCACGCGGTCGTCGAGGTTCGCGTTATCGAGCTGGTTCTTCATCTTGGCGACGCCCGGCATCATGCCGAGCACACCCTTCATGCCGCCGATGCGCTCCATCTGGCTGATCTGGTCGCGCAGGTCGTTGAGATCGAAGGAGCCCTTGCGCATCTTCTCGGCCATGCGCAGGGCCTTTTCGGCGTCGAGAGTTTCCGACGCCTTCTCGACGAGCGATACGATGTCGCCCATGCCCAGGATACGGTTCGCGACACGCCTGGGGTGAAAATCCTCCAGCGCATCGATCTTCTCGCCGGTGCCGACGAGCTTGATCGGCTTGCCGGTGACGGCGCGCATGGAGAGCGCCGCGCCGCCGCGCCCGTCACCGTCCATGCGGGTGAGCACGATGCCGGTGACGCCGAGGCGCGAATCGAAGGCGCGGGCGGTGTTGACCGCGTCCTGGCCGGTGAGGCTGTCGGCGACGAGCAGCACCTCGTGCGGGTCGGTCGCGGCCTTTACCTGCGCCACCTCCGCCATCAGCGCCTCGTCGATGGTGACCCGGCCGGCGGTATCGAGCATGACGACGTCGTAGCCGCCGAGGCGCGCGGCCTCCATGGCCCGGCGCGCGATCTGCACGGCCGACTGGCCGGCGACGATCGGCAGCGCATCGACACCGACCTGCTTCGCCAGCACCGCAAGCTGCTCCATGGCCGCCGGCCGGCGCGTGTCGAGCGACGCCAGCAGGACCTTGCGCTTTTCCTTGTCGGTGAGGCGGCGTGCGATCTTGGCCGTCGTCGTGGTCTTGCCCGAGCCCTGCAGGCCGACCATGAGGATGGCGACGGGCGGCAGCGAGTCGAGGCTGATCGGGACCGCTTCCGTGCCGAGCATCTCGACGAGCTGGTCGTGCACGATCTTGACGACCATCTGACCCGGCGTCACGGACTTGACGACGTTGGCACCGACGGCGGCTGCCTTCACCTTGTCCGTGAAGCTGCGCACCACCTCCAGCGCCACGTCGGCCTCCAGCAGCGCACGGCGGACCTCGCGCAGCGCCACGTTGACGTCCGCCTCGGTCAGCGCGCCACGGCGCGTCAGCGTATCGAAAATGCCGGAAAGTTTCTCGGAAAGGCTCTCGAACATGGCTGTCTCCGGTTATCCGTTGGCGGCCGCCGTCACGCGGGCGCGCGCCATCCGTCCCCGCAGGGGGATGTGCGGGCGCGCATGCGCAATGTCCAGACCCGGCAGAACGCCCGCCGTGCGGGCCGCTTCGCCAACCATGCCACTCTCTCCGTCAACGATCCGCCGGAAAATCCCATGGGCGCAAAGCCGAACGCGCCCGAGGGCGCAACGCGCTGTCGGACGTTGACCTCCGGCCGGGCATGACATGCCGGACACGGTCGGCGGCTCACGAACAATGGTTCGGGCGGATATATCCGGACCTTATGCAATCGGAAACACGAACGAGTCAAGCCCTCTCGCACAGCAACACGCACGCGGACGCAGCGGAAGCGTCAGCCCCCACTTCCCGGCACGGGCGCAGCAGGCGCGGGTACGACAGCCGGCGGCTCATCCCGAGCAGGTTCTTGCCGAGCAGGTTCTTGCCGAGCAGGTTCTTGCCGAGCAGGTTCTTGCCGAGCAGGTTCTTGCACGGGCTCTTGCGCGGGCTCTTGCGCAGGTTTTTGTACAGGTTCTTGCGCCGGCGGCGGCTCCTGCGCGGGCGTCGCCGGCGTTTCGGGTTCCTTCGGCGTCCCCGCCCCTTCCTGGGGCTGCGGCGCGGGGGCTTTCCCGCCTGGCGCGTCAACAGGCTGCACGTATATATAGACTTCCAGCGCCTCGTCGGTTGGGTCCGTCAGATCGGTGACGTATTCCTCGATGAAGGCGTCGCGCACCACGATGTTGCGGCTGTCGAGCCAGGCAGTAACAGCCTCGTAGGTGGTCTCGATATCGTCGTAGGGCGAGGCGTGCACGAACCGGTAGGCCTTGCCGGACGGACTGAGGCCGAGCCTGACCGCATCGGCGGTGGCATCCTTCGCGCCCTTGCCGTCGACATGCTCCGCCGCCGCCTGCCGCAGCGCCTCCTGCGCCGCGGCATCGCCGCCGTCGGGCTCCACGGGCAGCATGGCATCGAAGCTGAAGCCGTTGTCGTCCGTCCGCGTGAAGATGGCGAACGGTCTGCCCTTCACGTCGAAGCCGGCAGCGATGGCGATTTCGTCGAGCAGCCTGAAGGCGGCCGAAAGGCTCTCGAATCCCTTCGCCCATTCAGCCTGCGACGACAGCACCAGCGTCTTGCGGGGTGCGATGTCGACCTCGTCCACGCCGCCGGCGTCGGCAGGCGCGGGCGCGAGCGTCGACTGGGAGGCGTCGGGCGCCCGCGGCGTATCGCCCGCATGGTATGGCGAAGGCGCCAGGCTGCCGGGGATGCTGCCCGGCATGCCGGGATAGGGAATGGGCGGTGCTGCAGGCGTATCGCGAACCACGGCGGCCGGGGGCGGCCCGGCGGTTTCGACGGTTTCGGCGGGCGTCGCATGCGCCACCGCCACGCCGCCCGCCACCACCACGAGGGAAGCCAGAAACGCGAATCGCTCACGCGCCATCATCACATCGCTCCAGAGATCAGCGCCGCAAGGACCGGACCGCGCCAAGACGGCCGGGCCGCTGTCCGGGCCGCGCCATGAACTTTCGCTTAGCAGTCTTCGCTTATCATATGAATGTTACGGGTAAAGGGCAGGCCGTTCGATTGCGTTTTCTTTCTGACGCCCTTCGGCCCTATACTGCCGGCGCGGCCATCGGCCCGGAAGCGTCCGGCAAGTGTGGAACCTGCCGGGAGTGGCTATTTTGCGCCCCCTGCACCATATCTGCCTGTCGTGGCCTTGCCGCGCTACCATTCATGACGGACACAAAACTTGAATACGCTCGCCAATCTGCCTTTTCTCAAGATGAACGGTCTCGGCAACGAGATCATCGTGCTGGACCTGCGCGGCCGCTCGCACATCGTCACGGAACGGGAGGCGCGCGCCATCGGACGGTTTGAACGGGCGCGCTTCGAGCAGCTCATGGTGCTGCACGATCCCGTTTCCGAAGGCACGGACGCCTTCGTGCGCATCTACAATGCGGACGGCTCGGAAGCCGGCGCCTGCGGCAACGGCACGCGCTGCGTGGCGTGGGCCATCCTGCGCGGCACCGATCGCAGGCAGGCTGTCGTCGAAACCGCCGCCGGCGTCCTCGCCTGCACACGGCAGGACGACACCGTCTTCACCGTCGACATGGGCGCGCCGCGCTTCGCCTGGGAGGATATTCCCCTCGCCCATCCGGTCACGGAAACGGCGGCGCTGCCCCTGCACCGCGAGGCGGAGGGGCTGCCGGCGCTGGAGAAGCCCTTCGGCGTGAGCATGGGCAATCCGCATGCCATCTTCTTCGTCAGCGACGCCGCAGCCTACGACCTGACCGCGATCGGCCCGTCGCTGGAGCACGATCCGCTGTTTCCCGAACGCGCCAACATCTCGCTGGCGCAGGTGCTCGACAGCGGGCATCTGCTGCTGCGCGTGTGGGAGCGGGGCGCGGGCGAGACCCGCGCCTGCGGTTCGGGCGCCTGCGCGGCGGCGGTGGCCGCCATGGCGCGCGGGCTGGCCGGGCGGCGGCTGGAAGTGCAGCTTCCCGGTGGCGCCCTGACCATCGAATGGCGGGACGATGGCCACGTGCTGATGACCGGCCCCACCGAACTCGAATGGGCGGATAGCCTGCCCCCGGCCCTGTTCCAGGACGCCGCCGCCTGATGGCCGTCGAGATCGTCACTTTCGGCTGCCGGCTGAACATCGCCGAATCCGAGGCGTTGCGGCGCCACGCGGAGGCCGCCGGCGGCGATATCGTTATCGTCAACACCTGCGCCGTGACGGCGGAAGCGACTCGCCACGCCCGCCAGAGCATCCGCCGCCTGAAGCGCGAGCGCCCCGGCGCCGAGATCGTCGTCACCGGCTGCGCGGCGCAGATCGAGCCCGGCCGCTTCGCCGCGATGCCGGAGGTGGCGCGCGTCGTCGGCAACGCGGAGAAGATGCGCCCCGAGACATGGACGACGCCTGCGACCGAACGTGTTTCCGTCAGCGACATCATGGCCGTGCGCGAGACCGCGCCACAGATGGCGGACGCCTTCGAGGGCCACACGCGCGCCTTCGTGCAGGTGCAGAACGGCTGCGACCACCGCTGCACGTTCTGTGTCATTCCCTACGGGCGCGGGCCGTCGCGCTCGGTGCCGATGGGCGAAGTCGTCGACAGCCTCAAGCGGCTGGTGGACAACGGCTACCGCGAGGCCGTCATCACCGGCGTCGACATCACGAGCTATGGCGCGGACCTGCCCGGCAAGCCGACCCTCGGCCTGCTGGTGAAGAACATCCTGCGCCATGTGCCCGGGCTCGCGCGGCTGCGACTGTCCTCCATCGACTCGGTTGAGGCGGACGACCATCTCCTGGAGGCGATCGCCACCGACGCGCGCATGATGCCGCACCTGCATCTTTCCCTGCAGTCGGGCGACGATCTCGTCCTCAAGCGCATGAAGCGCCGCCACGCGCACGCGGACATGCTGAAATTCGTGGAAACGTTGCGCCGCCTGCGCCCCGATATGGTGTTCGGCGCGGATATCATCGCCGGCTTCCCGACCGAGACGGAAGAGATGTTCGCCCGTTCATACGAGGCCGTCGTCGCCTACGGGCTGACGCACCTGCACGTCTTCCCGTTCTCGCCCCGACCCGGCACGCCGGCGGCGCGCATGCCGCAGGTGGCGCGCGAAATCGTGAAGGAGCGCGCGGCGCGGCTGCGCGGGCTCGGCGCGCGCCTGCTGGAAATGCACCTCGCCGGCGAGGTCGGACAGCAGCGCATCGTGCTGACGGAGCGCGGCGGCGTCGGCCGCACGGAAGCGTTCACGCCGGTGAAGCTGCCCGGCTCAACGGTTCCCGGCCAGCTCCTGCCCGTCATCATCGGTGCCCACGACGGGCGGCAGCTTGTCGCTGCCTGACGGCGCGGGCGCGTCGAAGCCGAGAGCGGCGAAGGTTTCCGCCATATGGGCCGGCAGGGGCGCCTCCACATGAACGGGCTCCCGCCTGGGATAGAGCGGCAGCGTGATGGCGCGCGCATGCAGATGCAGGCCCGGACCGCCGAAGCGCGGCGCGTGGCCGTAGACGGCGTCGCCGAGGATGGGAAAACCGCTCGCGGAGCAGTGCACGCGCAGCTGGTGCGTGCGACCCGTCACCGGCTCCAGCGCCAGCCACGTCCGGCCATCGGCCCGCCCCAGCACCCGCCAGCGTGTGAGTGCCGGCTGGCCGGCCGGATCGACCTTCATCCACCAGCCCCTGTCCGGATCGCGCGGGGCGAGCGGCAGTTCGATCTCGCCCGTCTCCGCCTCCGGCCCGCCTTCCACGATGGCCCAGTAGGTCTTGTGCGCCTGGTTGCCCTTGAACAATTTTCCCAGCCGCTCCAGCGCCTTGCGATGGCGGCCGAGGACGAGGCAGCCGGAGGTGTCGCGATCGAGCCTGTGGGCAAGTTCCGGCACGCGGGGCAGGCCGAAGCGCAACGCGGGCAGAAACTGCGTCAGCGTCTGCGTGCCTGCGCGCCCGCTGCGCGACAGGCTGTTGCGCGGCCCCGGATGCACCGGCAGGCCCGCCGGCTTGTCGATGACGAGCATGAGCGCATCGCGATACAGCACGCGGCGCATTATCTCGGCTTCTGTGACTTCCCCGTTCATGCCGTTCGGGCTATCGAGGATGTCGCGCGATGGCAAGCCTGTGCGCAAACAATCTGGAACCTGCAACGACGGAAAAGCACATGACCGACGACGACAGGCAGGACGGCAAGAAACGCGGCCTGTTCTCCCGCCTCTTCGGCAGGAAGCCGGAAGCCGCGCCCGCGCCGCAGCCCGCGGAGAACGAGCAAGCCCCCGTCCCGCCGCAGGAGGCCCCGGAACCGCAGGCAGCGGAGGAAGCGCCGCTGCCCGAATCAACCGTGACCGAGATTGTCGCGACGGAGCCCGCCGCACCGCAGCCCACGCCCGTCAGCGCGCCCGAACCCGAGGTGGAGCCGGAGGAGCCAGAGCCCGAAGTGGAAGAGCCAGAGCCCGGGGTGGAAGAGCCGGAGCCCGGGGTGGAAGAGCCGGAGGTGGAAGAGCCGCCGGCGAAAGGCGGCTGGTGGCAGCGCCTCAAGGCCGGCCTGTCGCGCACGTCCTCGTCCATCGGCTCGGGCATCGCCGGCATCTTCACGCGCCGCAAGCTCGACGACACGACGCTGGAGGAGCTGGAGGACATCCTCATCCAGGCGGATCTCGGCGTCGCCATGGCGACGCGCGTCACCGAGGCGGTGGGCAAGGGGCGCTACGACAAATCCATCGAGCCCGAGGAAGTGAAGGCGATCCTCGCGCGCGAGATCGCGGCCGTGCTCGAATCCGTCGCCCGGCCCCTCGCGATCGACACCGCGAAAAAGCCGTTCGTGATCCTGATGGTCGGCGTCAACGGGTCGGGCAAGACGACCACCATCGGCAAGCTCGCGCAAAAATTCCGGGCGGAGGGGCGCTCCGTGATGCTCGCCGCCGGCGACACGTTCCGCGCCGCCGCCATCGAACAGCTCTCGGTGTGGGGCGAGCGCACGGGCGCGCGCGTTATCCGCCGCGAGCAGGGCGCCGACGCGGCGGGCCTCGCCTTCGACGCGCTGAAGGAAGCGCAGGAGAGCGCCACCGACGTGCTGCTCATCGATACCGCCGGCCGCCTGCAGAACAAGGCGGGGCTGATGGCGGAACTCGAAAAGATCATCCGCGTCGTCAGGAAGCGCGACGAGAGCGCCCCCCACGCGGTTCTGCTGGTGCTCGACGCCACGACGGGGCAGAATGCCATCAGCCAGGTAGATATCTTTGGCCAGATGGCGGGCGTCACCGGCCTCGTCATGACCAAGCTCGACGGCACGGCGCGCGGCGGCATCCTCGTCGCCATCGCCGACAAGTTCGGGTTGCCGGTGCACTTCATCGGCGTGGGCGAAGGCGTCGACGACCTCGAACCCTTCGCCGCAACGGATTTCGCCCGCGCCGTCGCCGGGCTCGACGAGCACGAAAGACCATGACGCAACCTGCCGAAACCGGAAAAGAGGGCCTGCCGCCCCTCACCAAGCTGCTGCTGGAGATGGGGCCGCTGCTGCTGTTCTTCGCCGCGAACGCGCGCCCCGGCTATTTCACGCCCTTCGTCGGCCCCCTGCTGCCCGCCGGCATGGGCGCCGAGCACGCGGGCATCTTCGCTGCCACGGCGGTTTTCATGCTGGCGACGGTCGCTGCGCTCGTCGTCAACTACGTGCTGGAACGGCGCGTGCCGATCATGCCGCTTGTGTCGGGCATCGTGGTGGTGAGTTTCGGCGCCATGACGCTGTGGCTCAACGACGACCTGTTCATCAAGCTCAAGCCCACCATCGTCAACTGCCTGTTCGGCTCCATCCTGCTCGGCGGCCTGTTCCTGTTCGACAAGCCCCTGCTGCCCGTCATCTTCGGCGGCGTATTCCAGCTTGACGACGAGGGCTGGCGCAAGCTCACCTTCCGCTGGGGCGCGTTCTTCTTCGTGCTCGCCGCGATCAACGAGATCGTCTGGCGCACGCAAAGCACGGATTTCTGGGTGAGTTTCAAGGTGTTCGGCATGACGCCGATCACGCTCGCCTTCGCGATCGCCCAGACGCGGCTTATCCTGCAGCACTCGCCGCAGGAGGAGCCGAAGGAGGGCTGAACGGTCCTGCTACCGGGCGGAAGCCGCCTCGGCGATGGCCTTTTCCAGCGTCGTCGCGAGGGCTTCCGGCGTCAGCGGGCCGATGTGCTTGTGGCGGATGGTGCCGTCGCCCGCCACCACGAAGGTCTCAGGAACGCCGTAGACGCCCCAGTCGATGCCGACGCGGCCGTTCTCGTCCGCGCCCACGGCCGCGAAGGGGTTGCCCAGCGCCCCGAGGAAGCGGCGCGCGTTCTCCGGCGCGTCCTTGTAGTTGATGCCGACGACGGTCACGCGCGGATCGGCCGCGAGCCGCACGAGCAGCGGATGCTCCTGCCGGCAGGGCACGCACCACGACGCCCAGACATTGACGAGCGTGACCTTGCCGGCCTTCAGATCGGCCGTCGCGAGCCCCGGCACCGGCGCGCCGTCGCGTACGAGTCCCGGCAGCGGCGGCAGCGCGAACGCCGGCACCGTGCGCCCGATGAGGGCGGACGGCACACGCGACGGATCACCTTCGATGAGCCGCGACAGGAACAGCGCCGCGAGCGCGCCGAAAACGACGAGCGGCAGCAGCACGAGAAGGCGCCGGCGCGGCTTCTCCGGCGCCTCCTGTTCAGTCGGCGAAGCAGGTTCTTTCCGCGGGTCCGGTTCGGCCGTCGTGGTCATGGTTGCGCCGCCTTCCGCCGCGACCGGCGCTGCACACCGCGCGCCTCGAAATCCGCAAGGGCGCGCTGTTGCGCCCGGTGATCGAGAACCGCGCGCAGGATCAGCCCGCCCACGGTGATCGCAGCGAACGCATAAGCCGCGACGATATAACCCATATGCCCGCCGCTCATCGGGCCACCCCCGGCGCAACGACCGCCGCGACGGGCGCGCGCTCCCGCTGCTGGGCCTCCAGCAGGCTCAGCGCGCGCACGCGCCGGCGCAGGATCTCCGTGCGCATGCCCGACAGGTGCAGCGAGACCGCGAGCAGGGTGAAGCCGGCCGCCATCACCAGCAGCGGCCACAGCATGGAGGCGTCGATGGTCGACCCGCCCAGCCGGAACACGGAGGCAGGCTGGTGCAGGGTGTTCCACCAGTCCACGGAGAACTTCACGATCGGGATGTTGACGAAGCCGACCAGCGTCATGATGGCGACGGCGCGCGCGGCCGCCGACGGCTCCTCGATCGCCCGCCACAGGCCGATGATGCCGAGATAGATCAGCAGCAGCACGAGTTCCGACGTCAGCCGCGCATCCCACACCCACCACGTGCCCCACATCGGCTTGCCCCAGATGGAGCCGGTGACGAGGCACAGCAGCGTGAAGGCCGCGCCGATGGGAGCGGCCGCCTTCTGCGCCACGTCCGCCAGCGGGTGGCGCCATACCAGCGTGCCGATGGCCGAGCCCGTCATCATGGCGTAGAGAAACAGCGACAGCCAGGCGGCGGGAACGTGGATATACATGATGCGCACCGTGGCGCCCTGCTGGTAGTCGTCCGGCACCTGAAAGAACACGAGCCAGAGCCCGACCGCCAGGAGCACCGCCGACAGGCCGGCCATCCACGGCAGCACGCGCGCGGAGAGCGCCAAAAAGCGGGTCGGATTGGCGAGCGCCGTCAATATCGAGTTGTTTTCAGCCATCCCCGGTTCCGGATATCAGGGTTCGACGATCGCCCTCCCCAACGCTGTGCGGCACGGCGTTTCTGGAGGAGGCCCCAGTTTACAGCCCATGTAAAGACAGCCGAAGCGCCCGGCAATGCGATAATTTGCCCGATGATCATACGCGGGTTTCCCAAGGAAGGCATGACGCGCCGCAACGTGGCCGCCCGGAAGCCGTTCGTGGCCGTGAACAGGGGCACGGCCGGCGTCTACCCCTCCGCCCGCAGCGCCATCGCCGCCGCCACGGCACCGACGACGAGCGCCGCGAGGCTGATCGCGCACAGGATGAGGAAGGGCGTCAGGAACGGCACCGTGCCGCCGGTGGCGGCGCCCGCCGCGGAGACGCCGAAGATGAGGGTGGGCACCATCAACGGCATCACGAGGATGGAGAGAATCAGTCCGCCACGCCGCAAGCGCGCGGTCAGCGCCGCGCCGACCATGCCAATGAAGGTGAGTGCCGGCGTCCCGACGAGCAGGGTGGCGGAAACCGCCAGCATGGCCTGCGGCGTCAGCGCCAGCAGCAGCCCGAACAGCGGCGCGCAGAGCGCCAGCGGCAACCCCGTCGTGAGCCAGTGCGCGGCGCCCTTGGCGATCACCACGAGCTCGAGCGGCGTCTCGCTCGCCAGCATGATGGCGAGCGACCCGTCCTCCTCATCGGCCTGGAACAGCCGGTCGAGGCCGATCAGCGTGGAAAGCACCGCAGCAAGCCACAGGATGGCCGGGCCGATGCGCGACAGCAGGTTGAGATCAGGACCGATGGCGAAGGGAATGAGCGTCACCAGCATCAGGAAGAACACCAGCGACAGCCCGCCCGCCCCGCCGATACGCGCGGCGATGTGCAGGTCGCGCCCGACAATGGCGACGAGCGTGCGAATCACCACATCACCTCGGCGTCCTCGGCCTCCTGCGGCGGCTCGATGCGTAGCGTCAGCGCGCCGTCGAGCGCCAGCGGCAGGTGCGTCGCGGCGACGATCAGGCCCCCGTTCGCCAGATGCTCGCGCATCAGTCCATTGACCAGCGCCTGCGACGGCGTGTCGAGCGCCGAGGTCGGCTCATCGAGCAGCCAGACGGGACGGGATGTGACAAAAAGTCGCGCCAGCGCCACCCGCCGCCGCTGGCCGGCGGACAGGTAGGCGACCGGCAGCCGCGCCAGATGGGCGACATCGAGCTTCTCCAGCGCCTCGACGGGCGTGAGCGCCGGATGGCCGAGCACGTCTCGGGCGAAGGCGAGATTTTCCTCGGCGGTCAACATCGCCTTGAGCCCCTCGCGGTGGCCGACCGCGTTGATGACTTCCGGCAGGGTGCGTTCGCCCGCTTCCATCAGTTGCAAAGTCCCCCCCGCGGGCTTGAGCGCGCCGCCCAGCAGGGCGAGCAGACTCGACTTGCCGGCACCGTTGCGGCCGGTGATGACGAGCGCCTGCCCCGCGGCGAGCGTGAAGCAGAGACCGGAAAACAGCAGCCGCCCGGAGCGGCGGCAGGCGAGATTGTCGACGACGATTCGCAAGGCCGGTTTAAATCCTCTCTAAACAATTGCTTTCAGGCGACTAGCTCTTTAGAACAACTATCAACGGTCTAGCGCACCGACGCGAAAGTGACTATATAACTCGCAGGCTGCGCCGCGCGCGTGACGCGCGGGGACCTGGGCACTCCCGGGGCGGCGCGCGCGTTCGGCGCTTCCAGGCTTGGCATTCGTGTCTCACGTCCCCGCAAGGATCACGCAATGACGACCTCCAACGATACTTTCAATTCCCGCCGCACCCTTCAGGTCGGCGACAAGTCCTACACATACTTCTCGATTCCGGAAGCGGAAAAGAATGGCCTGGAGGGCGCGTCCCGCCTGCCGTTCTCGACGCGCGTCCTGCTCGAAAACCTGCTGCGCTTCGAGGACGAGCGCACGGTGAAGCGCGACGACATCCTCGCCATCGCCGACTGGCTCAACAACAAGGGCAAGGTGGAGAAGGAAATCGCCTTCCGTCCCGCCCGTGTGCTGATGCAGGACTTCACGGGCGTGCCCGGCGTCGTCGACCTCGCCGCCATGCGCGATGCGATGAACAAGCTCGGCGGCGACCCGAAGAAGATCAACCCGCTGGTGCCCGTCGACCTTGTCATCGACCACTCGGTGATCGTCGACGAGTTCGGCACGCCGCGCGCCTACCACGACAACGTGGAAAAGGAATACGAGCGCAACGGCGAACGTTACCGCTTCCTGCGCTGGGGCCAGGATGCGTTCGACAACTTCCGCGTGGTGCCGCCGGGCACCGGCATCTGCCACCAGGTGAACCTCGAATACCTGTCGCAGACCGTGTGGACGCGCACCGAAAACGGCGAGACCGTCGCCTATCCCGATTCGCTCGTCGGCACCGACTCGCACACCACCATGGTCAACGGCCTCTCCGTGCTCGGCTGGGGCGTCGGCGGCATCGAGGCCGAGGCGGCCATGCTCGGCCAGCCGCTCTCCATGCTCATTCCGGAAGTGATCGGCTTCAAGCTCACCGGCCGGCTGAAGGAAGGCGTGACCGCCACCGACCTCGTGCTGACCGTGACGCAGATGCTGCGCAAGAAGGGCGTGGTCGGCAAGTTCGTGGAATTCTACGGTCCGGGCCTCGACGCCATGACCATCGAGGACCGCGCCACCATCGGCAACATGGCGCCGGAGTACGGCGCGACCTGCGGCTTCTTCCCCATCGACGACGCGACCATCCGCTACCTGCACAAGACCGGCCGCGCCGACGACCGCGTGGCGCTGGTCGAGGCCTACGCGAAGGCGCAAGGCACCTTCCGCACGGCCGACACGCCCGATCCCGAGTTCACCGACACGCTCTTCCTCGACCTCGGCGACGTCGTTCCCTCGATGGCCGGCCCCAAGCGCCCGCAGGACCGGATCCTGCTCTCCGGCACCCGGCAGGGCTTCATCGACGCGATGGACACGGAGTTCAAGAAGGCCGCCGATATCGCCAGCCGCTACAAGGTGGAGGGCAAGAACTTCGACCTCGGCCACGGCGACGTGGTGATCGCTGCCATCACCTCCTGCACCAACACGTCGAACCCCAGCGTGATGATCGGCGCCGGCCTGCTCGCCCGCAACGCGGTGGCGAAGGGCCTGAAGTCGAAGCCGTGGGTGAAGACCTCCGTCGCGCCCGGCTCGCAGGTCGCGGGCGAGTATCTGGAGAAGTCCGGCCTGCAGAAGGACCTCGACGCGCTCGGCTTCAACATCGTCGGCTACGGCTGCACGACCTGCATCGGCAACTCCGGCCCGCTGGCCGAGGAAATCTCGAAGACGATCAACGACAACGGCATCATCGCGACCGCCGTGCTGTCGGGCAACCGCAACTTCGAGGGCCGTATAAGCCCGGACGTGCGCGCCAACTACCTCGCTTCCCCGCCGCTCGTCGTGGCCTATGCGCTCGCGGGCTCGCTGCAGATCGACCTGACGACCGAACCGCTGGGCACGGGGGCGGACGGCCAGCCGGTGTACCTGAAGGACATCTGGCCCTCCTCGCAGGAGATCCAGGAGTTCATCGACAGGAACATCACGCAGGAACTGTTCCGCCGCCGTTACGCGGACGTGTTCACGGGCGACGCGAACTGGAAGGGCATCACGGTGTCCGGCGGTCTCACCTACCACTGGGATTCGTCGTCCACCTACGTGCAGAACCCGCCCTACTTCGAAGGCATCACCAAGACGCCGGAGCCGGTCGAGGATATCGTCGGCGCCCGCATTCTCGGCCTGTTCCTCGATTCGATCACGACGGACCACATCTCGCCCGCCGGTTCGATCAAAGAGGCGAGCCCTGCCGGCCGCTACCTGCGCGACCATCAGGTGCGCCCGCAGGACTTCAACCAGTACGGCACGCGCCGCGGCAACCATGAAGTCATGATGCGCGGTACCTTCGCCAACATCCGCCTGAAGAACCAGATGGTCCGGGATGAGAGCGGCAACGTCGTCGAAGGCGGCTACACCGTCCACTTCCCGTCCGGCGACCGGCTGGCGATTTACGACGCGGCCGAGCGCTACAAGGCCGAGGGCGTGCCGGTCGTCGTCTTCGCGGGCCGCGAGTACGGCACGGGTTCGTCGCGCGACTGGGCGGCGAAGGGCAGTAAGCTCCTCGGCATCCGCGCCGTCATCGCGCAGAGCTTCGAGCGCATCCACCGCTCCAACCTCGTCGGCATGGGCATCATCCCGCTCGTGTTCGAGGAAGGCACCTCGTGGGAGACGCTTGGCCTCAAGGGTGACGAGAAGGTGACGATCCACGGCCTCGGCGACACGCTCCAGCCGCGCCAGAAGCTCACTGTGGAGATCACCTTCGCGGACGGCACGGTGAAGAACGTCCCGCTTATCGCGCGCATCGACACGCTCGACGAGCTGGAGTACTTCCGCAACGGCGGCATCCTGCACTACGTGTTGCGCCAGCTCGCCGCCTGAGCCGGACGTGTTTGTGCCCACGGGGCAGAACATGTCACGCAATTGCAACAACCACCGGCACCGGCGCTTGGATAAGCGCCGGTGCTCATGTATATGGAATCATCCAATATCGGCTCTGCGTGGAGCTTTTCCGCGCAAGCCTTTGATTTGCCGTGACGCTGCAGCGCAGGCAACAGAATCAGGAGTATCGCGATGGCATCCACCTTCGAGACCGTCGCCGACATCATCGCCGAAACGTCGGACATTCCGCGTGAGCAGATCACGCCCGACAGCCATGCGATCGATGACCTCGGCGTCGATTCCCTGGCGTTCCTCGATATCGCCTTTGCCATCGACAAGGCATTCGGCATCAAGCTGCCGCTTGAGACGTGGACCCAGGAAGTCAACGAGGGCAAGGTGCCGGCGGAGCAGTATTTCGTGCTGAAGAACCTTGCCGCGCGCATCGACGAACTCGTCGCCGCAAAGGGGTGAGCGTGAACGGAAATACCGACCGGTGCAGCACGACAGGTTCCCCGCGCGCAACGATATCGGCGGGGACAGTCCGGTCGTCGTTTCCGCAATGCACCCGCACGATGTGCTCTCCGACACTTGTCATTAACGCAATCGGAAGCAATTTCCGACACGGTGAAGTTGCTTCCGCTTGAAATCCGACCTCTGGCAGCGACCGGCAACCGGAATTCCGGTTCATCCCGTGACAGGCCGTACGGTAAATACTCATAAATGCGCCTCGAATATTTTCAGATGATCGATCGCATCGCCTCCTTCAGCGACGCGGAGGAGCGCATCGAAGCGCGGTCGACGGTGCCTGATGCCAGTCCCGTTTTCGAGGGGCATTTCCCCGGCCATCCGCTGATGCCCGGCGTGCTGCTGACGGAAACGATGGCGCAGGCCTCCGGCTATCTCATTCTCGGCCTGATCCGCTTCACGCACATGCCATTTCTGGCGGGGGTCGAGAAGGCGAAGTTCCGGTCGTTCGTCGGCCCCGGCGCGCCGCTGGAGATCGTCGCCACGCGCGCGCATCAGGGCTCCGGCTATGCGGTGACGCGCGCCACGATCGCGAGCGACGGCAAGGCTATCTGCAACGCGGAGCTGATGTTCAAGCTGATGCCCTTTCCCGACGGCCTCTCCGCCCAGATGCGGGCGCAGGCGGCGGAAATCGGGCTCGTCCAGGAAATTGCCTGATTGGAGAATGCCCGAATGGCCAATGGCCCTGCCAGCGGGAACGACCGCGACGTCTGGATCACCGGGATCGGCCTCGTGTCGAGCCTCGGTGAGGGGCGCTCCGCGCACCTCGCTGCACTCGACGGCGACAGCACCGCGCAGGTCGACACCGATACTTTCGCGCCTTACCCCGTTCACCCCGCCGTGCCGCTGGACTGGAGCAAACAGATCCCCAAGAAGGCCGACCAGCGGCAGATGGAGAACTGGCAAAAGCTCGGCGTCTACGCAGCCGGCCTCGCACTGGAGGACGCGGGCCTCGCGCGCGATTCCGAACTGCGGCGCACGGTGCAGATGATTGTCGCCGCGGGCGGCGGCGAGCGCGATTACGCGGTGGACGGGCAGATCCTGTCCGGCATCGGCAAGGCGGAAAATGCCGAGGCCTTTCTCAACGAACGCCTCATGAGCGATCTGCGGCCAACGTTGTTTCTCGCGCAACTGTCGAACCTGCTCGCCGGCAACATTGCCATCGTGCAGGGCGTCACGGGCGCGTCGCGCACCTTCATGGGCGAGGAGCAGGCCGGCGTGGACGCGGTGCGGATCGCCCATGCGCGCATCGCCGCCGGCCAGGGCGATATCTTTCTCGTCGGCGGCTCCTACAACGCCGAGCGGCCCGACGCGCTGCTGATATACGAACTCGGCGGCTATCTGTGGAAAGAGCATTTCGCCTCCGTCTGGGACCGCCCCGGCGAAGGCGGCGGCTTCATTCTCGGCAGCGGCGCGGCCTTCCTCGTGTTCGAGGCACGCGCCCATGCGGAGGCGCGCGGCGCGAAGGCGCTCGCCGTGCTGCGCGGCGTCTCCTCGGACCATACCCGCCGCCATCCCGGCTCCGTGGGCGTCTCCGTGGAAAAGCTGTGGGAACAGAGTGGAAAAGCATTTCGCGGCATCGGCGGCGCCGTACTCTCGGGCGCGACCGGCGTCGCCGGCGTCACCGAGGAAGAGCGCGGCTCGCTGACGAAGCTGGTGCCAGGCATTCCCGTCCACGCCACCGGCGACATGTTCGGGCATACGCTTGAGGCGCAGTTCCCGCTCGGGCTGGCGCTCGCCACTGCGGCCGTCGAGGCCGGGCGGCTGCATCAGGCCGTCGTCACCAGCGTCGGCCACAAGCGCGGCGAGGGCCTCGCCCTCGTCGAAGCCGCCCCGAACGGAGGCTGATCATGACATCCGTCCCCTCCTCTTCCACGCGCGATGCACTCGGCCGCCCGCTCGTCGCCGTCACCGGCGCGGGCGTGGTCACATCCCTCGGCCAGGGCAAGGCCGACAACTGGTCGGCCTTGACGCAAGGGCGCTCGGGCGTGCATCGCATCACCCGCTTCAGCACCGACAACCTGCGCACCACGATCGCGGCCACGGTCGACTACGTGGAGGGCGCGGTGTCGAGCGCCCCCTTCCTGTCGGAGAAGCTCGCGGTGCTCGCGGCCGGCGAAGCCATTGCGCAGTCCGGCATCGGCACGCCCGGCGACTTTCCCGGCGCGCTGTTCATCGCCGTGCCGCCGGTCGAGATGGAATGGCCGCAGCGTATCGCGCTCGCGCGCGCCAGCGGCAGGACGGACGACATCACCTATGCCGATCTGCTGCGCGCTGCCGGCAGCGGCGCGTTTTCCGCCTGGCACGACCTGTTCCTGTTCGGCACGGTCGCCGAGCACATCGCGGAGCGTTTCGGCACGCGCGGCTCGCCCATCTCGCTCTCGACCGCGTGCTCGTCCGGCGCGACGGCGATCCAGCTCGGCGTCGAGGCCATTCGCCGGGGCGAGACGCAGGCGGCGCTCGCCATCGGCACCGACGGCTCGGTGCATGCGGAAGCGCTGATCCGCTTCTCGCTTCTCTCGGCGCTGTCCACTCACAACGACGATCCGGCCGGCGCGTCCCGCCCCTTCTCGAAGAACCGCGACGGTTTCGTCATGGGTGAGGGTGCGGGCGCCTTCGTGCTGGAGGATTACGACGCCGCGCGGGCGCGCGGCGCGACCATTCTCGGCATTGTCGCCGGCTGCGGTGAACGCGGAGACGGCTTCCACCGCACGCGCACCAGCCCTGACGGCGGCCCTGCCATCGCCGCGATCCGCGAAGCCGTCTCGGATGCGGGCCTCACGCCCGACGACATCGACTATATCAACGCCCATGGCACCAGCACGCCGGAGAACGACAAGATGGAGTCGCTCGCCTGCCTCGCGGTTTTCGGCGAGCGCATGAACGCAGCTTCCGGCTCCCTGCCCATTTCGTCCAACAAATCCATGATCGGGCATACGCTGACTGCCGCCGGCGCGGTCGAAGCGGTGTTCTCGCTGCTCACGATCCTCAACGGGCGGCTGCCGCCCACCATCAACTACGAGTTGCCGGATCCCGCCATCGGGCTCGACGTCGTGCCCAACACGGCGCGCGACGCCACGGTTTCGAGAGTGTTGTCCAACTCCTTCGGCTTCGGCGGCCAGAACACCTGTCTGGTGATCACAGCGGAGCCGGGCGCGTGAGCACGACCGCCAACAAGCGCGTTCTCGTCACTGGCGGCGCGAAGGGGCTCGGCGCGGCCATCGTCGCCGCCCTCGCAAGTGCCGGCTATGACGTGGACTTCACTTATCGCTCCTCCGGCGACGCCGGCGTGGCGCTGGCCGCACGCCTGAAGGCGGAAGGGCGGGCTGTACGCGCCTTCGCGCTCGACCTCGCCGACGGTGCAGCGCTCGATGCCTTCTGCGCGGGTATCGAGGACGACACCTACTACGGTTTCGTCCATAACGCCGGCCAGTCCTACGACGCGCTTGCGGCCGTCATGGCCCAGGACAATGCCGAAGCCGTGATGCAGGTGAACTTCTGGTCGTTCGCCCGGCTGGCCAAGGCGCTCGTGCGCCCGATGATCCGCGCCCGCGAGGGGCGCATTGTCGCCATCGGCTCGGTCGCGGCGCTGCATGGCAACCCCGGCAACGCCGCCTATGCGGCCTCGAAGGGCGCGCTGCTGAGCTATCTGCGCACACTCACCGTGGAAACCGCGCGGCGCGGCGTCACCGTCAACTACATCGCGCCGGGCTTTATCGACACCGACATGCTGGCCCCCTACGCCGCCCATCGCGCCAACATGGAAAGGCAGATTCCCGCCGGCCGGTTCGCGCGTGTCGACGAAGTCGCGGGGCTCGCCGCCTTTTTGCTTTCGCCACCCGCCGCCTATATGACGGGTGCGGTGCTGCCAATCGATGGCGGACTGACGGCCCAGATCGGCATCCACCGCTGATCGCCGTCCTCACCGCTTTACAACAAGGAATATCGCCATGCGCGCCCTGCAACTCTTCGGTGACCGTGACCTGCGCCTCGTGGATGTCGATGCGCCGCCCGCGCCCGGTCCCGGTGAGGTGCAGGTGCGCATTCGCGCCGTTGGCCTCAACCATATCGACGTATGGGGCTTTCGCGGGATGGCCTTCGCGAAGCGCAAACTGCCGCTGACCGTCGGCGCGGAGGCGTCCGGTGAAATCGTCGCTGTCGGCGAGGGTGTGAGCCGGGTCGCGGCGGGTGACCGCGTGGCGCTCTATGGCGCGAAAACCTGCGGCGAGTGCCGGGCCTGCCGCGAGGGACACGACAACCTGTGCGAGAATGTCGCCGGCATCATGGGTTTCCATGTCGATGGCTTCACCTGCGAACTGGTCAACATGCCGGAGCGGCTGCTGGTCAAGGTTCCGGATGGCGTCTCCTTCGAGGAAGCCGCCTGCGCGCCGATCGCTTTCGGCACGGTTCAGCACATGTTGTTCGACAACGCGAAGCTGGAAGCGGGCGAGACAGTGCTGGTGCACGCCGGCGGCTCCGGCATCGGCACGGCTGCGGTCCTGATGGCCAAGGCGATCGGCTGCACCGTGATCACCACCGTGGGCGACGACGAAAAGGGCGCCAAGGTGAAAGCCCTCGGCGCGGACCACGTTATCAACTACCGCACGGACAGGTTCGAGGGTGTGGTGCGCAAGCTCACGGGACGCAAGGGTGTCGATGTCGTCTTCGAGCATGTCGGCGCCGATACGTGGAACGGCTCGCTGCTCAGCCTCAAGCGCGGCGGCCGGCTGGTGACGTGCGGATCGACGTCGGGCGTCTCCACCACCATGAACCTGATGCAGCTTTTTCAGCAACAGTACCGTATCTTTGGTTCCTTCGGCTGCACCATCCGCAATATCGGTGAGGCACTCGACAAGATGGCTGCGGGCATCCGCCCGGTCATCGATACGGTCTACAGTCTCGATCATTTCCAGGACGGCCTCGACCGGCTGGAAAGCCGCAAGGTGTTCGGCAAGCTCATCGTCACCGTCTGATATCCTCAGCCACGGTATTCGAGCGGGCTTCGCTCAGGCGCCGCACTCCCGATTCAGTAATTGTCGTTTTGATGAACCCGTGCCAACATAGGATGTTGATTATTGTCTCGGGAGATGTTCATGACGCGGCTCACCTGGTTTCTAGCCCGCCACGCCCTCATCGGTTTCAGCATTGCCGCGCTGTTTGCCGGAATGTTGTTCGGGCTCGACGTCGCCGGCCTGCATACCCTCGTCGCGGCGTCTCCGGTCGGGATGGTTGCCGCAGGGGCGCTGACTTTCTTGCTCTGCCTTACGTTCGGCAGCATCCAGATGGGCATCGCGGTGATGCAGCTTGAAGAGCGAGATACGCCTCCGCGCGGGCGCCGCCTGCGCCTCGCGCCTGTTCCGCCTCGCGGCGGCCTCGGAGCACCGGTTCCCGTGCGTGTCACGGTCGATGCCCGGCGGCGGTGAAGCTTTTTACACTGCCTCCCGGAAGCGGATGCCACTTCCGGGGAAAGGTGTTGCATAGACAAACGGACGGCGCATCGCCTTTCAGCGCACGGAACCTGTCGTTTTGGCCAGCTCATCGCCAAAGCCTTCGAACTGGCTGCCAAGATTGTTGCGCGTATTGGGATCGATAACCGCAACAGGCGCAGCGAGCACGAGGCCCGCCGCCGTTCCCACCGAAGAGGCCGCGCCAGCCGTGATCTGGATGATGTGGTCGCCGAGGCCGACGCGCGAGTCGGTCATGGTCTGCCCACCGGCCAGACGGCCGCCGATCAACTGCACCACCTCCGGGCTTTCCGCGAAAGTGCCGTGATTCAGACGATCGGCTGTGCGCACGCCGGTGAGGTCGACCACGGTCACGTTATCGCGCCGGAGTTCGGTTTTGAACGGCTCGACCGCGGGATCGATGGCGCCAAGCCGTGCCGTGCTGCCCCAGACGCGGCGTGAAAGCGCGAGTGCGCGGTCATCCCGCGAGGTAAACAGCACGAAATTCGCGCTGCGCTTGCCTTTGACACCGCTTCCCTTGATCTGGGCGACCTGCGTGCGGAAGACGTCGATATCGACGTCGGGCGCCGCCAGCATGACGTTGGCGATCTTGGGCGCAAGTCGACCGTTGTTGCGAATCGCCATCTGCCGCAAGGCTTCCAGCGTCACCCAGTTGCCCATGGAGTGGGCGAGGATTGATATTTCACCCACCCGCTTATCGCGGGACAACTCGGCGAGCAGATTTTCCAGATTGTCGCGCGAGAAATTGGCGCTCTCACGGTCATAGCCGTACGCAAGCAGGCTGCCGCGAGACGGCCACGTAAACAGGACCGGCGCGACCTTCGCGTCCGAATCGTTCACGATCTGCGCGAAACGGAAAACAGCGTCTTCAAAACGATTATTATAGCCGTGCACGAACACCAGCACGTTGCCGTGCGGCACCTTCGCCACAGTGCGGCGGAACCGGCGCAACGCCTCGTCCTGATTGACGATATCGGCACGCAGTGTCACGAAATCGGTGGCCGGGTTGCCCGGCAAACGCCGCGGCCACTGCACCTCGCCGATGGTGCGCGCCTCCTTCGGCGGAATGGATACCGTGATGTCCGCAAAAGCAGGGGTGGGGCTGCGCTCGCCGGAGAAAAGCTCGCCCCGGTTCGCGGACTTGCCGCGAGTGGTCGCCACGAGCATATCCACCTGGGTCGCGCCGGGAGACGTTTCCGCCACCGGCCCCAGGACGCCGCGCGGATTGCCGGCACAGGATGCAAGCACGATACCGACTGTGCCCACCATCAGGAAACGGGAGCCACGGAGCGATACCTTGCGGAAACGTTCGACCGGTTTCATGGGCCCCGCCCTTGTCGGATCAACGAGTTGACGACCAGATTCTTACAAGACGATCCTGAAGGGCATGAGCCCCCCAGGATCACATATTCTTTCCCGATACGCCTGACAGCACTGCGTCAGTGGATCTGCGTGCGGACCTCGTTGAGGCTTTCCTCGAACAGCCGCTCTGCGGTCTTGCCCTTCAGGCTGCCGCGCAGGATTTCCTCCGCCGCACGCACGGCCGCTTCAGCCGCAGCGGTCTTGACGTCGGCCGTGGCTTGCGTCTCCGCCTGCGCGATCTTGGCCTCCGCCGCCTTGGTCCGCCGCGCGATGAAATCCGTCAGGCGGGCATGGGCTTCCTCGGCAGCGCGTTCCGCTTCGGTGCGCGCGTTGTCGACGATCGCCTGGGCTTCGGCCTCGGCGGCGACACGCTTCGCCTCATAGGCCTTCAGCAGCGCTTCAGCCTCGTCGCGCAGCCGGCGAGCCTCGGCCAGATCGCTAGCGATCTGCTTCGTGCGGTCGTCGAGCGGGCCGACGAGCATCTTGCCCGCCCCCATCTTCAGAGCGATGCCGACAAAGCAGAAAAACGAAACGGCAACCCAGAATTCAGCTTCCCAGAACATGGTTGCCTCCTATCGGCCATCGAGGGCGGACTTGACCGCGGCATCCACGGCGATCGCCGTGGGCGCGCTGCCCAGGATGCGCTCCACGATAGCGGAGGCCGCATCACCCGCGATCTCACCGACATGCGTCAGCGCCTGCGTCTTGGTATCGGCGATGGTCTTTTCCGCGGCTGCGATCCGGGCCGAAAGATCCTGCTCCAGCGACTTGCGCCGGGCATCGCTTTCAGCACTAAGGCGCGCGCGGGTATCCTCGGCTATGGACCGGGCGTTGGCCTTGGCCGTGGCGAGTTCCGCCTCGTAGGCCTTGAAAGCCTCATCCGCCTGCGCCTTGAGCCGGGCGGCATCATCGAGATCCGTATCTATTCGCTGCTTGCGATCCGCGATCACCGCCGCGATGCGCGGCAAGGCAATCTTCGACACGAACCAGTACAGGAATGCGAACGTCACCGCGAGCCAGAACAGCTGCGACGCAAAGGTTTCGGCGTTAAACGGAGGAAAGCCGACCTCGTGCGCGACTTCAGCCCCGGTTTTGATCGCTTCAGCCATCTGTCAACTCCCCCTCACAACGAGGCTCATGCACCACGCCCGACACACGTCTGCTCCGGAGAGGCAAATCCGGCCCGGCGAAACTGGTGCCAAAACAGACAGACAGGTCCGCAAGCCTGCTATTTTGCAGACAGCGGCCTATCGCGGCGCTCGTCTTCGGGAGAAGCCCCCGAAGACAAATGCCGCCGTCACCGTATCAATCAATCAGACGGCGAAGAGAAGCAGGAGCGCGATCAGCAGCGAGAAGATGCCGAGAGCTTCCGTGAGGGCGAAGCCCAGAACCAGCGTGCCGCGCTGCGCGTCAGCCGCGCTCGGGTTGCGGAAGGCGCCGGCGAAAAACTGGCCGAACAGGTTGCCCAGCGCGAGAGCAGCGCCAGCCAGACCGAAGCAGGCGAGACCAGCACCAATGTACTTAGCAGCAGCAGCGAGTTCCATGGAAAGCTCCTTCGAGTAACTCTTGACGTGATGGCGGAACAACCGGCCGGGTTATAGCTTCGATCAGTGGCCGGGATGCAGGGCGTCGTGCAGATAAAGACTGGTCAGCACGGCGAAAACGTAGGCCTGAAGCACCGCCACCAGAACTTCGAGGGCGGTCAGCGCGACAGTGAAGGCCAGCGGCAGCGGCGACAGGAAGGCGGCGAAGCCCCCTGCCAGCAGCGCGGCGACGAAGCCCGCGAAAATCTTGAGGGCGATGTGGCCGGCAAGCATGTTGGCGAAAAGACGGACAGAGAGGCTGACCGGACGAGAGATGAACGACACCACCTCGATCGCCACGATCAGCGGCAGGAGCCAGCCCGGCACACCCGACGGCACGAAGATGTTGAGGAACTTCGCGCCGTGCTTGGCAACGCCGTAGCCGATCACTGTGAAGATCACCAGCAGCGCCAGCGCCGCCGTCACGATGATGTGGCTCGTGACCGTGAATGCATAGGGCAGCAGGCCGAGCAGATTGGCGATGAGCACGAAGGTGAAGAGCGAGAACACGAGCGGCAGAAACACGAGGCCGTCCTTGCCCGCCGATTGTCGGACGGTACTGGCGACGAACTCATAGAGCAGTTCGCCCAGATTCTGCCACCGCCCCGGCACGACCGCGCGCGGCGCGGTCGCAGCCGCCAGGAAAGCCGTGATCACACCAACCGCCAGCACCATGAACAGCGCGGAGTTGGTGAAGGTGACGGGCGAGTCGCCCAGATGGAACAACGGTCCGGTGAAATGCCGAATCTCAAATTGTTCGGTAGGACTCGCCATGGCCGTTCAGCCCCCGCTGTCTGCGTGCGGACGGTTTTCCGCCGCATCTGCCTCGCCACCCGCCCGGCACGCCGCGCCGGCCAGAAATTCACCGCATCATCGTCCGCCCGACCCATGGTCGCGCGGTGTTTTCAGATACCCTGCCGCCCGTAGCACGTTCCAGACGCCTGTCAAGAAGCCCAGCAGCAGAAAAACGATCAAGCCCCAGGGCGAGAGCCCCAGATAGGTGTCAATAGCCCAACCGATGCCCGCGCCAGCCACCACACCGGCGATGAACTCCCCCGACAGCCGCAAGGCGTTGGACATGGCCGTGGCGTCACCACCCGGCCGCGGCTCCTGCGCCTTGCGGGCGGCCAGAGCTTCCCTTTCCTTCGCGGACAACCGGCGGCCGAGATCATCGAGCCTTTTGGCGAGATCACGATCTTCGGGTTGCCTGCCGTCCTCACCGTTTCCAGACATGCGACGATCCCCTGGCACAATGCGTTTTCCGCGCATTATCACCGAAATCGAAACTTTTCAAAAGCATGCGCCGGATTCGATACGGACGGATTCCCGTGGCCGCGCGGCTGCCGTAAGGCCTGCAACCGTTCATCCACAAGGAATGCGGCGCAACATAGTGAGTGTGACAGCCGGTGTCAACATGAGCCAGACAATGAATAAGTCTATGTAATATAAAAGAAATATTCCTTTTGAGCTAAATCGGCACACCGAAGCTGACGATTTCCGCCCGCATGGTCTTCCGCGCAACACCTGAGGCGGACGATTCACTAGCGCTGCGGAATTCGCCTTTTCCCGGAAGGAAATAGCGGGGCGTCCATCAGCCGACGTCAAGGATTTGTCCTGCAAGCGCCAGATCGACCGACACGAGCTGGGAGACGCCCTTCTCCGCCATTGTCACGCCGAACAGCCTGTCCATCGCCGCCATGGTGATGGGGTTGTGGGTGATGACGATGAAGCGCGTCAGCGTCTGGCCCGCCATGGTGCGCAGCAACTCGCAATAGCGCTCGACATTGGAATCGTCGAGAGGCGCGTCCACCTCATCGAGCACGCAGACGGGCGAGGGGTTTGTCAGAAACACGGCGAAAATCAGGGCGATAGCCGTCAGCGCCTGCTCGCCGCCGGACAGCAGCGTCAGCACCTGCGGCTTCTTGCCCGGCGGGCGGGCATAGATTTCCAGCCCCGCCTCCAGCGGATCGTCGGAATCGACCAGGGTCAGATCGGCCGTGCCGCCGCCGAACAGCGACGTGAACAGGCTCTGGAAATGGCCGTTGACGACATCGAAAGCGGCCATCAGCCGCTCGCGCCCCTCGCGGTTGAGGTTGCCGATCGCCTGCCTGAGCCGCCGAATCGCCTCGACCAGTTCGTCGTGCTCGGCGCCGATACCGTCCCGCTTGCCCTGCGCCTCGTCAAGCTCCGCCTCGGCCCGCAGGTTGACGGCGCCGAGCCGCTCCCGGTCGAGGCGCAGCGCGATCAGGCGCTGGTCGACCTCCTGCGATTCGGGCAGGGGCGCCTCGGGGTCGTGTTCCGCATGCGCGTGCAGGGCCTCTGGCGCCACGCCGACCGAATCGGCAATCTGGCGGATGATGTCGGCGAGCCGACCGCGCGCTGCCTCGCCCATTGCCTGCGAGCGCGCCCGCGCCTCGCGCGCCGAGGCGAGCGCATCGAGCGCGGCGCGCGCCGCCTCGTCCGCCGCCGCCAGCGCTGTTTCCGCCGCGCGGCGGGCGTTAGCGGCCTGCTCCAGCGCGGCCTGCGCTTCGGCCACGGCGGCGGCGAGCCCGTTGCGGCGCACGGCCTTGTCCTCGGCCGTCTCCGTCAGGTCCACCAGCGTCTCGCGCGCGGACGACAGCCGCTCCGCGACGTCAGCCAGCACCGAATCGGCTCGTGACCGGCGTTCCTCCCAAGCCCTCGATTCGGCGGCGATGGCCTGCCGGCGGCGAGTCTGCGCGCCGATGTCGCGCTGGAGGCCCTGCAAGGCACGTTCTGATTCGCCGTGCGCGGCACGTATCTGTGCGGCATAGCGGCGCGCCTTCTCCAACGCCTCGTCGTCGACCGGCGGAAGCGTGCCCAGTTCGGAACGCGCGGCTTCAAGCCCTTCCCGCGCTTGCGCTTCGCCCGCCGCCAGCCGCGTATGCGCCTCTTCCAGCGCGGCGTGTCTGGCAGTCGACGCCGCAGCGGCGCGTTCGGCGTCGAGCAGCTTCACGCGCGCGCTTTCGGCCGCGCGACGGGCTGCGCGCTGGGCGTCGAGCGCCCGCGCCTCCTCGTCGTCCGCCGCGCGCGTGCGGGCTTGTGCCGCGTCGAGGGCCTGCCGCCGCGCCTCCGCTTCGGAGTCGGCTTCCTCCGCCTCCCGCTGCAGATCGGCGAGGCGGTTGCGCTCCGCGAGCCGAATCGCCGCGGCGGAAGGGGCGTCCGCCGCGCGTGTGAGACCGTCCCAACGCCAGACATCACCTTCTTGCGAGACCAGCCGCTGGCCAGGCACGAGATGCGCGCGCAACAGCGGCCCCGCCTCCCGCGACACGACGCCGGTCATGCGCAGCCTGCGGGTCAGAACGGCGGGCGCCTCGACGACCTCCGAGAGCGGCGCGGCGCCGGCCGGCAGCGCGGCGTCGGCCTCCCCTTCCCCCGAATCGGCCCAGTGCACGGCCGCGGCGGCATCGGTCGCGGCCAGCAGATCGTCGCCGAGGGCGGCGCCAAGCGCCGTCTCGAAGCCCTTCTCCACGCGGACGGAATCGAGCACCGGCGCGAAGCCGCCGTCGGCGGCCGGCGCCACCAGACGCGCCAGCACCGCCGCCTCAGCGCCGAGATGCTGGGCGCGCCTCACGGCCTCGTCGAGCGGCTTGCGCAGGGCGGCCTCCGCCTCACGCGCCGTAGCGACGCCCGTGCGCGCGGCAAGCGCCCGATCTTCCGCCTCGCCATGCGACGCCTCGAAGCCTTCAAGCTCCTCGCGCAACAGGTCGAGCGTCTCGCTTGCCTGCGCCTGTGCCGCCAGCGCGTCGAGATCGCCCGCCACGCGCCGGCGCTCGGCCGCGAGCTTTTCGAGGCGCTGTTCCTCCTGGCCGATCTGGCGTGCCAATGCCGCGCGCCGCGCGCCAGCATCAGCAACCGCAGCCTGCACACGGCCGAATTCCGCCTCAGAATCCTCCAGCGACAACTGCGTCTGCGCGACGACTTCCGCTGCCTCCACCAGTTCGTCCTGCGCATGGGCGAGGCGCGCGTGCAGGGCGGCGTCCTCATCCTGCAAGCGTGCAGTCATGACGACGGCGTCCTGCGCCTGTGTCTTTTCCCGTTCGAGATCGCGTTCAAGTTCGGCGATGCGGCGGGCAGTGTCCGCGGCGCGATCGCGGTCGCGCCGCTCCCCCGCTTCCAGTTCCGCCAGTTCCTGCATGCGCCGCTGCAGCTCCTGCCCGGCCCCCTCCTCCGCCGTGCGCGCCTGCGCCAGCGTGTGGGCAGCGAGGCCGTGCGTGTAGGCCGCCTGCGCCTGCCGGTCGTTGCAGGCGAGCACCGCCTGCCCGTCCGCACGGGCCTCCTCCTCCGCCGTAGCGAGCTGCGCCGTGGCCGCGCGCCAGGCGATGAGGAAGCCAATCGCCTCCACCTTGCGAATCTCCGCGGAGAGCGCCCGGTAGCGGATGGCCTGGCGCGCCTGCCGACGCAGGCTGTCGACCTGGCCGTCGATCTCGCGCATCACGTCCTCAAGACGCTGCAGGTTGTCCTCCGCCGCGCGCAGTCGCAGTTCCGCCTCGTGGCGGCGGCTGTAGAGGCCGGCCACACCGGCCGCATCCTCCAGAATGCGCCGGCGTGCGACCGGCTTGGCGGCGATGATCTCGCCGATTTGCCCCTGCCGCACCATGGCGTGCGAGCGCGCGCCCGTCGCCGCATCCGCGAACAGCAACTGCACGTCGCGCGCCCGCACCTCGCGGCCGTTGATGCGATAGACCGAGCCGCCGTCGCGCATGATCTTGCGCGAGACTTCCAGCACGTCCGAATCGTTGAAATGGGCGGGCGCGGTGCGGGCGGAATTATCGATGGAAAGCACCACCTCGGCGCTGTTGCGCGCCGGGCGCGTGTTGGAGCCGCCGAAGATCACGTCGTCCATGCCCGAGGCGCGCAGGGACTTGTAGGAGTTCTCCCCCATTACCCAGCGCAGCGCCTCGACGAGATTCGACTTGCCGCAGCCGTTCGGCCCCACCACGCCGGTGAGGCCGGGCTCGATCAGGAACTCGCTCGGTTCGACGAACGTCTTGAAGCCGACGATGCGCAGTCGGTTAAGCTTCACCGCGTCTCCTCACGCCGGGCGAGCCGCTCTCATTCGGCGAGCAGCGGCCCGATCGCCTTGTCCAGATCGCTCAGGGACAGCGCGCCGGGATACCGCTTGCCGTTGATGAAGAAGGTCGGCGTGGCGTTGATGCCGAACTCGCTCGCCGCCCGCTCGCGCACGGCGATAATGCCGTCGTACAGCTTGCGGTCCTTGATGGTGGCGTCAAAGTCCTCCTGCGTGATGCCGGCCTGCCGCAGTGTCTGGAGCAGCGAATCAAGCGGCTTCTGGTCGCCGGGCTTCGCCCAGGTCTTGCCCTGCTGGGTGAACAGCAGGTCCGTGACCGCATAGAACTTGTCGTTGCCGCGGAAGCGCGCCAGCATGAAGCCGAGCAGCGCAAGGTCGTCGAGCGGGAACTCGCGCAGAATGAACTTCACCTTGCCGGTATCGATGTACTTTTCCTTGAAGGCGGCAAAGGTTTCGTTGTGGAAGGCGGCGCAGTGCGAGCAGGTGAGCGAGGCGTATTCGATCACCGTGACCTTGGCATCGTCAGCGCCGAGCGTGACGTCGCCCAGCGGCCCGGGCGCGGCGAGCGCGACGACGGAAACGTCCTGCGCCATGGCGATGCCTCCCCGGCCGAAAAGGCCGGCGGCCGTGCCAGCGGCGATTGCTGTGATCACGTTACGACGTGTCGTCATCTTTCCTGTCTCCAACGGAAGCGCACCACACCGGGGCATTATCCACAGCACGGGAAACTGGGGCATCCGCCCCTTCGAGGCAAGGGCCACGCGATGGCGATCACGCAAATATCAGCGGATATCCGCGCGGGCGATCAGGAATTGCTGATTCGCTCGATCCGCGCGCCGCATGCCCCCAGCTTGTGCTCCAGCGCCTCGAAGCCGCGGTCGAGGTGGTAGACGCGGTTGACGGTCGTCTCCCCCTCGGCGGCGAGCGCGGCGATGACGAGCGAGACGGAGGCACGCAGGTCCGTCGCCATCACCGGCGCGCCGGTGAGGCGCTGCACACCCTCGACATAGGCGAGATCGCCGTCGAGCCGGATGCGCGCGCCCAGCCGGGCAAGTTCCTGCACGTGCATGAAGCGGTTCTCGAAAATCGTCTCCCTGATGCGCGACGTGCCGCGCGCCCGCGTCATCAGTGCCATGAACTGCGCCTGAAGATCGGTAGGGAAGCCGGGGAACGGCTCCGTCGTCACGTCGACGGCCGTGATGCCGTGGCCGTTGCGCACCACGCGGATGCCCTCGTTGGTGGGCGTGATCTCCGCGCCGGCGCTCTCCAGCGTGTCGAGCGCGTTCTGCAGCAGGTCCGGCCGCGCGCCTTCCAGCAGCACGTCGCCGCCGGTCATCGCCACGGCCATGGCATAGGTGCCCGTTTCGATGCGGTCGGGCAGCACGGTGTGCTCCGTGCCGCCGAGCCGCGCCACGCCGTCGATGACGATGCGCGGCGTGCCCGCCCCCGTGATGCGCGCGCCCATCGCCGTCAGGCACTGGGCGAGATCGACGACCTCCGGCTCGCGCGCCGCGTTCTCGATCACCGTGGTGCCGTCGGCGAGAACGGCGGCCATCAGGGCCGTGTGCGTGCCGCCCACCGTCACCTTCGGGAAGACGATGTCGCCGCCCTTCAGCCCCTTCGGCGCCCGCGCCACGGCATAGCCGCCGTCAATGTCGATGCTGGCCCCCAGGCGCTCCAGCGCCATCAGCAGCAGATCCACGGGCCGCGTGCCTATGGCGCAGCCGCCGGGCAGCGAGACGCGCGCCTCGCCCATGCGCGCGAGCAGCGGCGCGATGACCCAGAAGCTCGCCCGCATCTTCGAGACGAGTTCGTAGGGCGCGGTGGTATCGATGATGTCGCGCGCGCGCAGCCGGATGCTCTGGCCGGTCACTGCCGTCTGGCCCGGGCGCTTGCCGGCGACGCCGTGATCGACGCCATGATTGCCGAGAATGCGCAGGAGCTGCGCGACGTCGGCCAGCCTCGGCACGTTGTGCAACTGAAGCGTCTCGTCGGTGAGAAGGCTTGCGATCATCAGCGGCAGAGCCGCATTCTTCGCGCCCGAAATCGGTATGGCGCCGTTCAGCGCTTCCCCGCCGACAATACGAATCCGGTCCATTCAGTTGCCTTCCTTTCAATCCGCCGCCTGCCGGCGCCCGTTCCAGTCGCTCAAGCCCCGCCCTCTCCGGATGATGCATCGCCCCCCGCCGTGCCGGAATCGGGAGCGCCCGCGACTTCCCCGGCGCGATCGTGCGCTTCCGCTTCGCGGCTTTCATCCTGCGCCTCGCGCGCGCGTTCGCGCGTCTGGCGTTTGCGGCGCTTGAGATTTTCACGCAGCGCCAGAGCAAGTCTGGTCTGGCGGTCCGGCGTCGATGCACTCATGACAGGATCATTCAGACAGGCAAACATCCGTGCTCGCCGGAACCTGGCAACCGCAGCGTCTCCGGCATCACGACATCGAATACACAGCGATAACCATGCGGGCGGCCGCGCGCAACAGGAATATGCCCGGCGCCGCCGCGCGGCGGGCATGCGCCTGCGGCGAGACGACCACTTGCGCCGCGTAACATGGCGTGGGAAATGTTGATTTATCGTTGATTGTAACGATACTCGGATCGGAAAGCGGTTTTCTCCCCGGCGTCTGCCGTCCGGGCCAAAGCTGCCGCCGATGGAAAACTGCCTGCAGCCGCAGGCGAAGGAAAGTTGCCTGCAGCCGCAGGCGGGGTCCGCCGCCGGGCCGTCGCCTTCATGGACAGCCGATGAATTACGATCATTATTTCAACACCGCCCTCGATACCCTGCATCAGGAGCGGCGGTACCGGGTTTTCGTCACGCTGGAAAAGGATGCGGCCCGCTTTCCCCACGCCACCCGCCAGACCGACGCCGGCACCCGCGATGTCGTCATCTGGTGCTCCAACGACTATCTGGGCATGAGCCTGCATCCCGACACCATCGGCGCGATGGTGGAAACCGCGCAGCGCATGGGCGTGGGCGCGGGCGGCACGCGCAACATCTCCGGCACCAGCGGTCCGATCGTGGCGCTGGAACGGGCGCTGGCGAACCTGCACCGGAAGGAAGCCTCCCTCGTCTTCACCTCCGGCTATGTCTCCAACGAGACCGGCATCGCAACCATCGCGAAGCTGCTGCCCGACTGCCTGCTGCTCTCCGACGAATGGAACCACAATTCCATGATCCAGGGCGTGCGCCGCTCGGGGGCGGAAAAGGCCGTTTTCCGCCACAACGACCTCGGGCATCTCGAAGATCTGCTGAAGGCTGCCGGGCGCGAACGGGCCAAGATGATCGTGTTCGAGAGCGTGTACTCCATGGACGGCGACGTGTCGCCCATTCATGCCATCTGCGATCTGGCCGAACGCTACCACGCCCTCACCTATATCGATGAGGTGCATGCGGTCGGCCTCTACGGCGCGACCGGCGCGGGCTACGCGGAGGAGGTCGGCGCGCAGGACAGGCTCGACATCGTCGAGGCGACGCTCGCCAAGGGGTTCGGCTGCATCGGCGGCTATATCGCGGCGAAGTCGGCCATTGTCGACGCGGTCCGCTCCAACGCGCACGGCTTCATCTTCACTACCGCCCTGCCGCCGGCGGTCGCGGCGGCGGCGCTGGCATCCGTGGAGCATCTGTCGAAGAGCGGCAGCGAGCGGCAGGCGCACCGCAAGCAGGTGGCGCGCACGAAAGAAGTGCTGAAGCGGGCCGGGTTGCCGGTGCGCGACAACCCGACCCACATCGTGCCCGTCATGGTCGGCGATCCGGAGCGCACCAAGGCGGCGAGCGACCTGCTGCTCGACGAGCACGGCATCTACGTGCAGCCCATCAATTACCCGACCGTGCCGCGCGGCACGGAGCGCCTGCGCATCACACCCACGCCGTTCCATACGGATGCCCTGATCGACGACCTCGCCGCCGCGCTCGTCGCCGTCTGGGGCAAGCTCGATCTGCCGCTGCACGCCGCCCGCGCGGCGGCGTGAGGCGAGGCACGGGGACCGGCGCAACGAAAAACCGCCGTCATCCCCGGCTTCCCGCACAGGAGGGGTTGACGGGTGCGGCGCACCTGCTTAAGGAGGTGCGCACAGTCAGGAAAGCCCATCGCTTCGTTTGTGGACATCCTCCTGCTCGTATTGCCGGGCCGCCCCATGCGTGGCAATGTCCGGCTTCATCGAAGAGGGCCTCACCCATGCGGGCCTTCCTTCAGGCGCTGCTGTAGCTCAGTGGTAGAGCACTCCCTTGGTAAGGGAGAGGTCGACAGTTCAATCCTGTCCAGCAGCACCATTAAAATCAAATGCTTGCCACCATTGCGCGCCGCCCTCCGGACAGATATCCGGACAGAATTAACGCTGTCGCCCCAGCCAGTCGGCGATGCTGACCGGAAAATAATCGGGCGTGGGGCGCATTTTCTGCTTGCGGAATGCACACGTTGTGTGTATACATAATTCATCAGCGGCGAGATCGCTGCCGTACACGAACGGCAAGGAGCACTTGCGTGACCTCGATTTTCACCCTCCCCAGCCTGCCAGCGGCCTTGGTCGCCGAAAGGGACGGACGCTGGTTTGCCCTTCAGGCGCCTTGGCAGTGCGCGTGGGCCGGCAGGCGTCCGATACCGCGCCCCCTTGCCCCCGAACCCGTGAACATCCACCCTAATAGCCCTCTCGCCCTTCTCAGCGACATACCGGGCGTGGCCCGGGGGGAAAGATGACGATCAACTATACCGACACCGCTGATGGCAAAGTCCTGGCCGCCGACAACGGCACGTTCTATTGGCACCGCCTCAACGACGGAAACGTCTATGAGATCGCCACCAAGCGCACGATCTACCTCTCAACGGGTGGATATGCCCGCCAAGAGGGATTTGGCACGGACCCGGCTCCAGTTGATGTAGTCGAGGCCGCCCGTTCTTTCGCGCGCGAAGTGGCCGCCGAAGATCAGTGCCGCGCCAAAGCGGATCAAGACGCAGAACGCCGCCGGTCGGCAGATATTGATGCGGCCCTCTCCATAATCCCACAAGGAGCCCGCGATGAACTCGACCGCGTCAACGCCGAATGGCGACGGCGCGCTGATGCCGTCAACGAGGGCGGCGAAGGCTATGCCCACGTCGTCGGATGGTCCGATCACACGGGGAAAGAAATCCTCGCCAAACACGGACTCACTCTGGAACAGATAGATGATGTTACAGCTGCAGTCGATGCGCTGTTGCGAGCCGAGCCCCGCTGATTAGGCATCGGCGTTGCGGAACCGAGGACTACCGTCACGGTAGCATCAAAATCATGAGCTGGATTGTCCGCACCCCTCCGAACACGCCGCCGCCATCCGGCGAGACGAAGCGCGATTACGAGACCGACCCCCGCCCATTTAGTGAGATCGCGAAGGCGTGGGCAAAAGACATCCGCGCTACCCGCGCCCAAGCGGCCGAATCTCTCGGGGTATCAATCCACACCTACAACAGGTGGTGCGACGGGTCGCGGGTGCCCGACCTTGAAACCGCGACCCGCAGGCTTATGACATACATTGCAAGGGACACCCGGCATGACTGACTACGTCTGCATTTACATCCAGCGCCCCACCGGGACTGAGCATGGTGGGATCGTCGGGAGAGCTGCAACCGAGGACGGGGCGCTTCGGGTCGCTGAAGCTCGCGGTTACGCGCCCACGGGCGACGTACGCTGGTATGACGGCGTCGAGGGGCCAGTGAGAGCCGGATATCCCGCGTACGGCGCTGGCGTTTTTATTGTGGATGTAACCGCCAACGCGGAGGCGGTCTGATGACGAAATTCCGCGCCATTTCTGGCGGGAACGGAAAAGTCGGATGGAGCCGTGTCGAGGCATACGACATAATGTCTCCTCTGGGGGGCGGCAGCAGCGCTATTCGTGCCCCCACGTCGCCGGCCGTCGGCGGGGGCGGCGGGGGCGGCGGCGGCACTATCCGTGCCCCGATATCGCCAGCCGCCGGCGGGGGCGCATCCGCATCGGGCGGGCAAACCGGCGGGGGTGGTGCTGTCAAGCGGCGACCACCTGCCTCATCAGTACAGCATAATCCCCGTGATGGCAGCCGCTGAAGTCATCCGCGATCACCCATCCGGCTTCCAGGCGCGCAGGGGCCATCGAAAACGGCACGTATTGGTAAGTGCCCTCATCGGGTAGGCACGGTGCAAGCTCGTCGATCTCGTAATAGAGTTTCGCACGCGGGCCATCGTTGGAGATGGTGTGATCAGCATCGAAATCCATCCGCTCTGATGCGTGAGTGCCCGGCTGAACCCCCGGCCTGTCGATGCGGACGACGATACCGCCAACGTCTCGAACGGCATCCGCCTCGTTGGCAAATCGGATGTCATCCACCACAATATGACCATCCGGCATCGTGGCACGCCATGCGTTGATCCATAGATCAGGGGCGATAAGCGCCCTTCCCCATTCAGTTCCGAGCGTCTGCATGGCGTGGCGAGGCGTCTGTCCGCCCAGCAGGTCGCAGGGCACTTCCTTCAGGGCGCCGTCCGTGTGGCCTTCGTCAAGCCCAAGGCAGTGCAGCATGGCCTTCAGCGGGGCGGCCATCCGGTGGCGTTTGAAGCCATGCACGTCGATGAGCCTGCGTGCAGCTGTCGTTTTCCCGCTGCCCGCGAGGCCAGTGATGCCGATGATCATGCTACCTCCCCCACGGCGGCGGAACGTTGACGACATGCCGTCCGATCTCGCCATCGTCGTGGTGCAACGTGACTGCGGTCATGGACTGCCCGCTGCTGTAGCCATGGGCATGGTGGTAGCCGTCTTTGGCGGCCACGGTCTGGAAAGCCTCGCATATGACGTTTCCGACCTCCTGTACGCGCCGGTGGTGGATATGCCCGAACAGGTGCCACCTGTATTTGCTCGCGCCCCAGTCGTCGGGGTTGCGAACGGCCATCGTCATGGCTGCCTCTTGCGGCTTGATGCGGTCACCGTGGGTAGCGCCGATCAGGGTCGATCCGAATCGATGGTAAAAGAATGCGCCGGGGTCGTCGTCGATGGTGACACGAGGCTCGTCGGCGTAGAATGCGGACAGCGCGACCGTGAGCGCGATTCCGGCGTGCGGATCGTGGTTACCCGGCACGTTGCGCACCTTCACCGTCTCGTGTTTTCGCAGGGCGAGGTCGATGCAGTCCATGAACAGCTGCACGCCGGCAGTGAGCACGCGGAAGTATCGGCCATCCACGTCGAGGATGTTGCCGGATCGCGGCGTCATGTTGCGGCTGTCGTCGGCGTGGTAGAAGTCCCCGAGATTGAGGATGATGGCCTGCTTGCTCGCCGGGGATTGCGCTACGAGACGCGCCATGCAGGAGCGCAGGCGGTCGGCAGCAATGCCGAGGTCGTAGTCCTCCCCAGTCTCCCTGCCCCATGCCAACATGCCGAGATGAACGTCCGCAACCGGGTAGACGGACAGGAGCTTGTCGTCGGTATGTTCAGGAGGCGGCACCGGGAACGCCCTGCCCTTGTAGGCATCAAACGTTTCTTTGATGGCCTCGATCAGGACATCGGTATCGTCTAGGCGGGTTTTGACCCATTGGGCCATGACGCGCCCGTCGCCATCTACGAGCGCCGAGACGCCCTTGACGGCATGCCCCTCGGGAACGGCGAACTCTGGACCGGGCGCCTTTGTCTGCCGAACCCACGCTCCGCTCGCGTCTTTGCTGGCGATGCTCTTGATGGCAAAGCCGGGGATGACGGGATCGGTACCGAGCCGCCCCTGCTCGCCCATGCGCTTGATGCGCGTAATGCGGCGGCGAGCGCTACTGTCAGTGATGCCAAGCTCCACGCCCATAGCAGTTGTGCTATAGGTGCCATCACCGCGATCATGGCGCTGCATGGCGGCAATCGTAGCGGACACTTGACTGGCATCCGTGTGCCATAGGTCAGCCATTGTCGGCGCTCCCCTGCTTTTCAATCACGCGGTCTAGGCGCTCGCCCTGCTTGTCGATTGACCGCTTGATATCGCCCAGATTGCTGGTGATCCGAGATTCCATCCCGGCCAGCGCGTCATTCGTGACATGGTGGCGGGCGACAAATTCTCGGTGTGCGGCGACTTCGGATAGAGCCTTATCGGCCTTCGTCTCCACGCGCACGATGCGGCTTTCGATCCATTTGTACCCGCCCCATACGGCGCCGGCGACGGCGAGGAAAAGGCCGACGATTTCGTTTGTAATGTTCATTTGTGGCATTCCCCGCCGGCGTAAGTGATGCGGATGCACTCGTACCAGATGACGATTGCCTTGATGCGCCGATTGGCGGCCCCTCGCCCGGCACGCTCACGGGCGGCGATGGCCAGCGGGTCGTCACCCGCGCGAGGCTTGCGCACCTTCACCGTCTCGGCGTAGGCTGGCAGAGGCGGCAGATCGCGGCGGACTTCAATCTTCGCCGGCGTCGATGTCGAGCAGCCGGCGGCGATCAGCGTCAGAGATGCGGCAAGCAGCGCGCTCCGGGCGCTGCGCCAATTCGGCTTCGAGGGCATCAGCCTTCTCCAGATAGCGATTTGCGGCAAGGGCAAGGCTTTCGGCTTGCTGTGCGGCGAGTGTTTCGGCACGGCGCGCGGCGTCGATATCCGCGCGGGCAATGGCGAGATCGGATTGGAGGGCAGTGACTTCGGCCTGCCGGTCAGCACGGGAGTAGCCACGATGGTAGGCCACGCCGTAGGACAGCGTGGCGGCAATCGCGGCGATACCGATGCGGGAGGTGGCTATGCGCCATGCGAGGGAGGCAGCGGCGGTCATCATGATGCTGCTCCGTTGGCAAACCGCCGGTAGGTGAGGTACAGGCCGATGCCGACGCCGATGATCGTCAAGGCGATGAAGACGTACTGCAAGGCTGGCGTCACACTCTGGTACGGCGCAAGCTGATTGGCGGCATCCGTGACGGCCGACCCGACAGCGCCAACGCCTGCGATGGCGCCCGCCCTACCCTCGGCACTGCGCGAGACAGCCGTGTCGGCGGGGTCGGCTTTTGCAGGAGCGGCGTCGAACTCGCCAGCAAAGCGCGGCGGAGTGGTGCGGATTGCCATTGACGATGCAGCCTTGCGCACACCCTCAACCCGGCGGGTCCAGCCCTTGCCGAAAGCGCCGAAGGTCTTCAGCCGGCGCAGGAAGGCAAGGCGTCGGTCGCACAGATCGTCGATGATGATCTGGCCGCTCTTGCCGTAGGTGGCGTCGATCGTGCGCTGGCCGATGGCTCCATCGGCACTCTCACTGATAGCGCGCTGGAGGTCTTTGGCCGCCTGTGCCGGGCCGCTGTTTACGGCATAATCGAACACGGCATAGTCAACACCGGCCGGGAGATCATCGCCACGGATGGCGTCCCAGTACTGCCGCTTGTAGATTTCCTTCGCCTCGGCGTCGGTGATATGGTCGACGGCGCGCGTGGGAGAGGACTTCCGGCGCCGGAATGCGTCGAAAACACGTTGAGTTATGCCCTTGTTTGTGCGCCCACCAGGATCGCGAGGATGGTCAACGAGACCGCCCTCATGTGCGAGCACACGCGGCAACACCAAATCGAAATTGCTTGCCACCATAGTGAGATTCTCCAAAAAATCGGCCCGCACAGAGGCGGGCCTGAATTGAGGTGGTGGGCGGCGGTTATGGTAATCGCCCGTGGTTTTTGTGGAACCCAAACTGCCTCTCTGCCGCCTTGCGCGCGGCTACAGCATCTTCAAAGTCTCGGAAGTACCCGATGTGGCGCTCTCGATTGTTCGCTTTTATGCTTGCTCGCCACCGGCATTCCCGCTTCGCCCAAGAGACGCCAATGACGCCGCTCGTGTTGCTACTATGGAGCGCTACATTCCGCGTGTTCGCAGCATGGTCGACATTTCTGAGGTTATTGAACCTATTGTCACTGCGAATGCCATTGACGTGGTCGATCTCATCCGGATCTGCGCCGCACATCCATTTCCAGATTACGCGATGAGCGTAGGCCGCTCGGCCAAGAAGATTTCCCGCCCTATACCCATTTTTGTCGACATAGGCCAAGGCAGCCTTGCCTGCGTATGTTGAGTTCCATCTTCGACAGATGCGCGATGCAGGCTGGATGCCATCTGCGAACATCTCTGCCGGACGCTCTCTCCATGTCAGCGCGCCCGTCTCCGGGTCGTAGTCCAACAATCGACGCAACGTTTCCTGACCCAGCTCCATTTTAACCTCCAATCCGGTCTGGGTTGAAGATATAAACGATATCGCTTATATTCAATAAGCGATATCTCTTATTTTCGCATGAGGGGATGAAATTGACTCAGTTGCCGATATCGGATAGGTCCGCCCGCATGGGGCGGCCTCCGCTGAACGTGAAACCAATCCTAGTGAGATTGCCGGACGACGTTCCGGATCGCATTGACGCGCTCGTCGGCAAGCAGAAGCGCGCCGAATTCATTCGTGAAGCGGTGGAACGGGAGTTGAAGCGCCGCGAGCGTGAACAAAGGGCCGCTGCTAAGCCGCCAGAATGAGGATCCCCCACAGAGCGCCTACGATCAGCTCCGCCACGAGGATGGGTTGCCGCGGTGCCCAGCGCCATGCGCCCTCATAGGCCAACACGAACAGCGCAGCAGCGGGAATCGCGGCCCCGACCGGCCACCAGCTGCCCGATGCGAGCGATACCAGCGCGAGACCGGGCACCACCAACAGGTGGCGCAAGAAGAACGCCACGTGCACATGGCCGGCGGCGATCTCGATCAGCGCGGCGGACAGCGCATCAACCTCACGATCCGGCGCGTACCGCCCCAGCCCGAATAGATGCCCCCACGCCGGCACCGCCCACACGAGATAGGCCAGCGCCCATGCAACCGCCACCGGCCACGGCTGCACCAGCAGGGCGACCAGCCCCACGAGCGGGCCGCAGTACCATAGCGCTCGACCCGGGAGGCCGAGGCGAGTAAGCCACGTATCGTCACCTCGCGCGCGATTCAGCGTCGCGAGCAGGATCGGGATGAGAATGAACATAGATGCCTCCGTTATCGTCGCCTTTATCGCCGGCGCGCTGGCGTACCCGGCTGCGGTAGCGTGGCTGCGGCGTCGGCGGTGAGCACGTGCCCGACGCCGGCTGAAACACTGATCCAGTTGCCGGTGTCCCGACTGGACGTGCAGGCGCAAACGGCGAGCGCGAGGGCCGCCGCGGTGATGATGCGGGTCATGATGGTTGCTCCGGGCAATAAAAAAGCCGCCTCGTTGGGCGGCGGGTGATAGAAAGTGATCGCGGTCAGACGATACGCCCGTGCCGCGCCTCCCGTGCGCGGATCATCAAGGCGGCTCGGGCGACCTCGGCGTCGGAGAGATACCGCGGGTATCGCCAATACGACGCGACCTGTATCGAGCCAACGATGGCGCTGAACCGCGACCAGCCGATATGCAGCGGAGTCGGAACCATCGCGCGCGTCCCTGTATAGGCAACCGACCTCGACTGATTGGCCGTCAGGTCAGTGAAAGAGATGACGCCGGGTCCAACCCCAAACCGGAATAACGTCCAGTTTAGAGATGCGAAAGCATACAGATTAGGTCGAACCGGTGCCGCCGTCACCCCGTCACCTGATATGGACACGTTGAAAGACAAATTGTTATCGTCAGCCAAGCCTACCGAGAAATCACTCACCGCGTTGCTCATCCCGGTCGGGGTTCCGGCTGCGGCCTCCATGAGAGCGCACGCCTTGTTATTTTCCGGTTTTTTTATGACGACAAAAACGGTCGCGTATTGCCCCGCCGGCTCGGCCGTCAGCAAAGTGGACACCCTGTTTTTGAGCGTCAGAGGGTCGGCGCCGCTGAAGCTAAAGGTGCCCTGTGGAGATAGGCCCGGGCGTCCCTTAGCGAAATTTTTGGTCGCTTTATCAAGGCTCGTATCAAAAAAGAACAGATCAGCTAGACCACCAACGGGGTCTGCCGAGAAATAACCTACCTCGTCGGTGCCACCAATGATAAGTCTCGTGCCCATGCTCATGCTCCTTAAGGTGCGGTGTAGGTGGATGTATCGACCACAACGGTGGTCACAGACGGGCTGCCAGCCACAACGCTCTGCTCGATGACCCGGTGGAAAACGATCTGCGTCGGATTGGCGTAGCGGCGATCGTGCGTGACATAGATTTCGCCGTCCGGCCCGAAATCTGCCGCCGGGTACGTCGATGAGCCCGCGTTAAGTGTGACACGCATGGCGGCGGGCCACGTCTCCCCGTCGTCATCGGAGAGCGCCAGCGTCATGTTTACGCGGTTGGTCGATGCGTTGTACACGAGGACGAGACGCCCTGACGGGGAGCGCCCGAGCCAGATGCGGCTGGCTGTGAGCGGCCCCAATTTGGGCACGAGAGACGTTGGAGTGCTCCACTGGCCCGTTGCCCGGCTATAGGTCGACTCCAGCTGCCCTCCAGAGGTGCGCCAGTAGGCCAGCAAATCACCGCCTAACCGTTTTTGGACCACGTGATGCTCTGGATACGATACAGCGCCGCTCTCGATCGGGAGCCTCAGGACCGGCTCAAATACATTCTCGTCGACCCAGAATTTGTCGATAAACCGGCCCACCTCTCCCTCCAACGATGAAGCTGGCGTGAAGGCACCGGCTCCGCACGCGCGAGGCCAGTGCGGCTGACCCTCCCAAATAAATGGGCTGTACGCGAACCCGATGCCGGTATAGGTGTGCGGCGAGTGGATAAACTGTTTGGGGTCAGCCAGCGGATTTTCGAGCCAGCCCCCCCAAGCGGCATCGAAACCGTCAGAGGCTCCTAGCTCACCGTATAGACCACTGTTGTGGATATAGCGGATATACAGCCGCCCGCGCCACGCGAGAAGGGCTGCATCCGCCTCACGCGATAGAGGTTCGTCAGGATTTGGAATCAGATAATATGCATCGGCCCAAGTAATCCCGCCGTCATCAGAATACGAGATCACCTGATAGGTCCCAGGGCGCTCCCCGTATGGGTTGTGGAGGATGTCATCCGTGGTTGTGGAGGCGAAGTACGCTATAAATATACGGCCAAGCGAGCCATCCTGCCGGGGCACGTAGGCAATGTGCGGTATCAGCATGATCGTGCGCGATGCATACGGGTTGCCCGGTGTGGCAGTGACGATCCGCGGCGGCCGTTTGATATAGGGCGACGGGGTGACTGGCTGTGCGTGATCCCGAGCGCGGAGAAAACCGCCGACGCTAGTGATTTGGCGTTCGGGGCGCAGGATCGTAGGCAGGGGTGGCGCCAGCATATCGTTGACCGTCAGAGCTGACTGCTCCACCTGGCTGATGATATCGTCGATCGCGAAGCCAGCATCATTGATGACCGACAATCCTGTACCGGCCCCAGATGCCTCAACCGCCAGCCCCGGCAGCTCCGCGCCGCCGGCATGAATGCGAGCTATGCCCATGCCGGCCTCGTTGGTAACGACAAGATCGCCGCTGCCCACCTGATCGATCAGCGCCCGACGCGCGTCTGCTTCAGACGCGACCGCAGCGGAGGCGGCGTCTGCCGTCTCGCCCTGTGCAGCAGTGGCGGCGCCGATTTTCGCAGCCGTCAGCGATACATTGCCAGACTCGCCATTGACGCTGTAGACAGGCCCATCCTCTCCTCCCTCTACTGAGACTACCGGCGTATGGCTGCCATCCTCGTGCTGGATCGCCCGCAAATTATAGAGCGTCCGTAGCGTGGTCGGCTGACCGCCTGCCGCACTTCCGGCCGCCGATACCCGCAGCACGTGCGACCCGTCCTCATATTCGAGCGCGGTCAGATTTGACATCGTGCGCAGGACAACCTGTTCGTCGGCCATGGGGCCCTCCTGAAAACAAAAAACCGCCCGAAGGCGGCACGTGGCTTGCGAATTGTGCGGATCGTCAGACATCGCCCGCGTTGTTGGGGTAGGACCGGTCGCCGCCCCACATGATCCGGACGCCAGCGGCGCCAGCGGTGCCAGCCGTGCGATATCGTCCGCCGCCGTATTTGCCGCCGAGATCGCCCGAGCCGGGCGCGCCGCCCGAACCCGGGCCGCCATTGACCGTGCCATCCGCGCCGCGCCCCTTGAGGCCGACGCCACCGCCAGGCCGGGTTGTCGTCGAGCCGCCGCCGCCCGCACCTGAACCCGCAGGAGCCGCGGCGCCAGCATTACCGCCGTTGCCGAGATAGCCCGCCGCGCCGCCGCCCGCCGTGTTGGCCGCCCCACGGCCGCCAGTGCCGCCGCCGAAATCCACCAACCCGGGCGCGTAGAGTTGCGTTCCGCCGACGCCACCGTCCACGGTCAATATGCTAGCACCGTTAGCCGAGAGCAGGCGCGTGCCTGACGTGCCGCCCCGGAAAATACCGGCATACCCCGGCATGTAGATAGTGATCGTCTCGCCGGGCGTGACGATGATACCATTGGCCCATGTGAGTCCGCCGCCGCCGATATTACCGCGCCCGACAGTGACTGCGGATATGAGCGTGACGCCTGCGGGCACGACGAACGTAAACGTATCGCCGAGACTGCCATCGTATTCGATCTGCCCAGCCGCCGCTCGCGCCAGCGCGGCAGCGGCCCACCATACTGATCCGAGCATTTACGCCTCCGGAATGATGCTGTAGTGGATGACGGTAGATGCGATCACCTCGTATGCGATTTTGAAGCCCTTGCCGGTCGCCGGGAGCGTCGTATTGCCGTAGGGCCGCCAGTTTGAGCCAAACGCCAGCGTCTGCGCGGCGGATCGCGTGACATTGATAGTCCCCTGCTGGCCAGCCTTGACGTTCGTGGGGTTGCCGAGCGTGCGATTGTCCGTGATTTCGACGCGGAAATTTATGCCGCCCGCAAGGTTGATGGCGATCGTCGCCGCATCCGTAAGCTCAACTGGCGCAAGCGCCGCCCAAAGGGATGACGGGGAGACGTATCGGTTCTCGACTGTCCCTGCGCGGACCTCGCTCGCCATGGCCTGGATGACGACATACAGCCCGTCGAAGTATGTCTTCAGCGCCGCCTTGATCACCGTCCACGTGACCTTTTTCAAGGCTCCGGAGGCGGCGCTGTCAGTGAGGGGGATGGTGTCCTCGTTGACTGGCGTTTCCTTTGCGGTGGCCGCGCCGATGGCCGTGGCAGTCACGTCGGCACCGATCGCGATGCCCGCGACCTTGTCGGCTTCCGCGGCAGTATACGCCTGATACCCAGCTGCCCACGCGCCCGTCAGTGTGCCGGATGCGGTAACGGGAGAGCCGGTCACGGTAAAGCCCGCAGGCAGAGACAGGCCGACGCTCGTGACGGTCCCGCCCGCGCCCCCGGAACCAGCGTACGATACCGAAAAATCAACCCGGAGCGGCGACGTGCTGACAACCTCGTAGATGATTTTCGCGCCCGCGCCCGACGCCGCCGGCAGCTCTATCTCGCCAACAGGATTCCAGGCTGCCCCATATGACAGCGTCTGTAGAGCCGAGCGCGTCAGCTGGATCGTCCCGGACTGACCGATTTTCGCGCCGGGCGGATTCGCGAGCGTCGTGTTGCCGGTGAGCGCAAGCGTAAAATTCTGGCGCGCCCCGAAGTCCGGCGTCGCCACGCCCCCGCTGACCGAGATTGCAAGCGGGACAAGCGTGTCCCAGAGAGCCTTTGGCGTCACGAACTTGGCGCTCTCTGCCGCGTCCATAGCAGCCGAGAGGTCAGCGGTTAGCGTGGCGATGGTCTTGCCGGAGCCCTTCAGAGTTTTGCCCGTCGTGCCACTGAATAGCGCTAGCTCGGCGTCGACCACACTGCCATTGGGGCCTACGACGTCACCCGAGCCGGACCCGGCCGGCCCTTTCATCGAGAAAAGCTTGGTCCATGCGCCAGCCGACTTGAACCAAAAATCACCTTGCTCGCCTGTCACCCCATCCGCAGACTGCATCCAATAGTCGTCGTTGCTGCCGTCGCCCGGCGCTGGATCGCGTGCGCCATTGATGATCTGTGCGCCGCGAGGCCCCGGCTCGCCCTTAAGATCGGATAGGGCTACAATATCCGTCCATGCCTCCACGCCAGCATATCGCCACTGGATATGGGTGGCGCCCCCCTGCATCTGGACCTCGCGCCCGTCAGCCCCCTTAAGCGCAGACAGTGCAATCAGATCGGTCCAACTGGATGCGCCGACATACCGCCACTGCACATGCGTGGCTGAGACCTGCATTTCAATTTCGCGTCCGTCTGCGCCCTTCAGGTCGGCGATGGCGATGAGGTTGGCCCACGAGCCCCCGGCCAAGCGCCACTGGATATGCGTGGCAGATTTTTGCAGCTCAACCTGCTTTCCGTCAGCGCCTGCCGCACCAGGACCACCTGCCACACGGATCGTCCAATCTGCGCGCGATCCGCTACCCGCGAAAGACGCCGCCGCGATCGTGAGCGAAGCGCCTGAGTAGGCCGTGACCTGGCCGAGGATGTAATGCGTCGTGGGATTGGCGTCTGATGTGAGCAGTACGAATGTGCCGGCGCCAAACGCCTTGCCAGCCTGCGTCGTCAGCGTATTGCTGCCGGCGCCGATCGCAACCGAAGTCGTCGACGTGCCGGAGAGAGACGCTGCTTGCGCCGCCGCGGACAATGCAGCCGCCACTGCCGCATCAGCTTCGCGCGCCACTGCATCAGTGACATCAGCCATGGCGTGCAAACCGGGCACGAAATTAACACGGTGGCCGTCGTCGCCGAGGCCGTTAGGGTCAGACAGGTGACTATTGCCGTTGATGCGTCTCAGCTCAGCAACTGCGGCAAGCTCTTGAGGTGTCAGGGCCATTTTAGATGATCTCCTTGATCTCAAAGCCATAGGACGTGTAATCGATAGGGATTGGCTGACCGATCGCATCGCGCGAGCGCATGCGGCCGAGAAACGACCGGCGCTGGACGTAGGTGCTGTCGGGGTCCGGCACCACGAATACCTCACCGCTGCTGCCGATATCGCGCATCATATTGAGCGCCGATCCGTAGGTGTCTGTCTCTTTGAGGTACGGCCACGAGCAATTAAATACGCGCGGCTCCTGCCTTCGCCAGAAATACTCGCTGCCGCCGATGCTCTCCTGCACGACGGTGCGATCCTCAAGGGACAACCCAGTGCTGCCCGGCTCGTAATTCACGGCCGGCTGCCAGCGCTTGGGCATCATCAGCCGGCCAAATTGCAGGTACCCGGCAGCATTCGCGGTATCGTCGATTTCGATGCGCCAGTACCGCGCCGTCACCGGGGACGGCAGGAAATGCATGATCCACCCGCGCAACTCGACCTCGCCGGCGGACGAAATACCGTACCAAAAACCGGGATCCTCCCACGCCAGTGAGAGCGACGGAACGACATTGGCGCCAACTGTCCCGCTATCGTAAATCGCTCCGGTCATATTGGCGTTGTCAGCCCCGCGAACGCGGTATTTCAGCCCGCCAGAGGCATTATAGGGGCCGAGAAAGATCGCCGGGATCGACTGCGCCGCGCCGAGATCGATGCGCATCTGCGTCGACGTTGTCGCGGCGTCGACAGACCGCGCCACCCGCCGGAGCATGCGATTCTTGAGATTATTGAGCGGCAATCCAGCCGCCCACGATCCGCCGGACAACGACGCCGCGTCGGCGTAGTTGCCGTAGTAGAGTGCAAGCTGTCCCATGAGTTCCCCTCAGCCGCAGAGGTAAATGCAGCTCACGCGCTTCCAGTCGTCCGCCCCCGAGAACGTGACGCTCTCTCGCGCTTTGGCGACGGTGTAGGCGCGCATGATCCCGTCCGGCTGCCGCTGGCCTTTGCCGCGCAGCGTCGATGTCATGATCAGGTCACCGGCCCGGATATCCCCGCCCCGGCCGCACACATTCACCTGCCCCTCGCCCACGCTGTTGATGGCGAGGCGGTCGTAGCGCTCGGCGAGGATTTCACGCAGGCGGGTAGTGCCCTCGGCCTGTGGCAGCCCACCGATCAGCGATGCCGGCTCAAATGGCAGTCGGCGCGACACGACGCCAACAGCGGCCGGGTCTGCATCGTCCTCCGCGACGTAGACCTCCGTCACCGTATCATCGACGCCGGATCGAGCTATCACCTTCAGGTCACAGACAATATCACCAATTTCCGTGGGCTCATCTTTCGCGATAAATGCGTCATGCGAGCCGGTGAAGGGAGCAAAACTCCCCTTCTCGGCGTAGACGGCGTGCCCGCCGCCGCCCTGCGCGACACCAACAATTGCCTGCCCGCCCAATGAGTCACCGGACGAAGCGTTGAGCCTCGTGGTGCATCGCAGCGCATGGCCGGTCAGCTGACCCACGGAATAGATGCCAACCGCCGGACCATTGGTGGCAGTGCCCTCGAACATACTCGCGGGAGCATTTTCCGTTACGCTCTTTGCGCGGACAATCAGCCCGTTTCCGGTCGAGTTTGATATCCTGAGACCGACGTTGTCTGTGCCGCCGAGCGAGGCCTGCCCGCCGGATACGTATGCCGTGATGTCATTTGTGTCCGCTGAGATTTCAACGCGGGTGCCGGTCGCCGCCGTCCGGAATGTCAGGCCGGTGAAGGTGCCGGCGCTGACCTTATCTGCCGTCAGGCTGGCGATTTTTGCATTCGTTATCGCCGCATTTTGAATATTCGCCTCGGCAATAATTGCATTGCCAAGGTGCGCATTCACAATGGCGGCATTACCGATTTTAGTTTGCGTGATCTGTGCATCACCGATTTTCGCCGTAGTGATTGCCAAATTGGCAATTTTCGTCGTCGTTACAGCGCCGTTGCCAACCTTGTTTTCTGTGACAGCGCCATTGGCGAGCTTGTTTTCCGTTATGCTGCCGTCCGCGACATCAGCAGATGTCGTCGTAGCCGATATCCCGGCAGTAGCGCTCGCCGGGTACCAATCGCCATTATTATCCGACACGTCGCGCGCCCGCGCCCAATAATAGCGTGTCGTGTTGGCCGGGAGATCGGCATGGATGAACCCAAGTACGGTATCGCCAACTTTAATCGACGAGCCCCGGCTGTTCGTGGTGGACGCCCAAATCTCCACGGCGTCGAGCGCCATATAGGGCAGGCACGATCCGCCGGTGGTGACAGGCGTGACAAGGATAGCCCCCGGCCCCGCCTGCGCCGCAGTCAGCGTCGCAACCGTGATATCGCTATCGGCCATATTGGATCACCCCCAGCAGGTTAGTTTGACGGTTTGCGCCGGGTCGTCGGCGGTGCCGTAGCTGTCCTCGCGGCCGATCACAACGAAGGGGCGCCCTGAGCCGTAGCCGAAGCGTGGCACCTGCACTGTGATCGTGTCGCCCAGGTTGATTGCCGTCGCGCGGGTATAGGCTTCGTCGCCGCGCTCACTGTCCCCGAAAGGGAGCGTGATGACGATAGTGTCACGCCGGAGCCCTCGCAGGCCAAGCAGGCGAGACGCCTCGGCCTCAGCCGCCGATTGCGTCGCCAGCAGCGTGTCGACCGTGATTTCAGGGGAAAGCTTGTGCTTGGTCTGCGCCGGCAAGTTGTCGGCCTTTGCCTCACGATATTCGGTCGACAGGTATGCCCGCCTGTCATTGCTCACGCAGCCACCCAGCTCGCCATCTTGCATGAGGTGCCAAATGCGGCCGTAGCGCACAGTTGCGCGATAGATCGGGATGCCTCGGCCGTCGTCGCTGGCGGCCAACAGCTCGATACCGCCGCTGCCGAGGATATCGTCCTCGGTAAACGTGTCTTTCGGCACCCCCGGTCCGGACACGCGCCCGACCTGAAACACCCCGAGATGATCCGGCGCCAGCCACCCGCCGACGCTCGCCAGCACCTGCGAGATAGCATCCTTGGTGTGCATGTCAGTGTCGATGTAGATGCCGCATTCGGCGTTATTCAGGCCGTCCAACGCAGTGAAAGTGGCGGTGTTGAAATCGCTCGTCGTCATGCCAGCCCGCAGCAGCACCCGCCGCGCGATCTGTGCCGCTGTACGCTGGCCGGCTCCCCCTTCTACAACGTCAGCCGTGATCTGCTTGTACGGAGCACCGCCAAGCCGCGCCATGCCCTGCGCGAGGCACGTGGCATACTGACCCGGCCGGATGCTTGCATTGCGCAACTGTGTGATGGTCGAGTAATTGGCCGCGAGCTTGAGCTGCACGCCGGCGTCATAAACCGTAATCGACTGGACCGCGCTGTCAGACCACTGGTAAATCAGGTCGTATGGATTGGCGATGATGCCGGGGACGTTGAAGACCGCGCCGAAGATTATGGGCTTGGTCTGATCCTTCAGATCGGCATTGCCCTCGGCAGTAGGCCCTGCGCTCGTAGTTGTGCCAGCGTACCTATTTACCTGTAACGGCTTGTCCAAGTCAAGTCGTCTGTCGAAAATACGCACGCGAAGTTCTTCCCACGCTCGCGTGCTGTCCAGCATCTCTACCGATCCGCGGAATACTGTCCTCGCCTGCGCATAGGCCGTGTCAGCGTCCGGCAGCACTTTGATCGTCACCGGCCGGCCGTCAAAGCCGTAGTCGAGCCAAGCGTCAAGGCCGCCGTCGACATTGGCGAGCACGATCTCGCCATAGCCGATCTCAGCATCACCCGACGTCGCCCCCGGCCGAAACAGGTTCCGCTGGAACGACCCCGGCGAAATGACGCGCGGTTCATACCACGTGTTCGCCGGGCTATCCGTGGGCAGCGTGGCGTAGCCCTCCGATGCGAGGTGCAAGGTCTCGACGCCGGCGCCCGTGTGGGCCTCCAGCTCAATGAGATAGACTGTCATGTGGTTTTACCTCGCGATCCGCTGCCGGCCGATGGTGCTTTCGGTGGATTTCACGGCGCTCGTGGTTTGCGAAACCGCTCCAATGGTTCCGTTGAACCCGGCGACAAGAGCCTGCTTCAGCTCGGCCACCTCCTGCCGTAACGCCCTGATCTCGGCTTTCGCGCTGTCATCGTTGGCTGACGGCAGCCGGCCAGTGGCGTTGATCGCCGCGAGCGTTGGCAAGGTATCGCGATTGACGGACGGCGCGCGGGTCACGAACTCCCCGCCTGCCAGTGCAATGTTGCCGCCTCCGGCATACCGGGCCAGCACGCTATCCACGTCCCACATCCCGTTGCCGACCATGCCACCCGTGGCGTAGCTGCCGACGATCCCGCCGAAGCGCATGGCGCCGTGCGCCTTTTCCCAGTTCAGGCGCTCCATCACTTGCGCGGCGGTCGATGCCCCGACATCCATCTGGTTAGTCCAGTAGGACAGGCCGCCCGTGTCCGCCTCGCGCCCGAAGACATCGCGATACGCCTGCTGGACAAATAGCTCGTTGGGGTTTTTCGCCGCCAACGCCTGCTGCTGGGCGAGGATGTCGGCCTGCGTCTGCTGGGCCTTAGCCAAGGCCGATTCCGCTGCCGTCAGCTCCTGAATTGCCTGATAGACCGACATGACCGATTTGTCGATGCCGAGCAGCGCATCCATCTGCGACTGCACGGCGTCGAGATTGGCCTGCGCCACCGACAGCGCGGAATCGGCCTGCGACTGCTGCTGCTGGGCCGTCACCAGCTCCTGCTGTGCCGCGAGTAGATCGGCCTGCGCCTGCTCAATGGACAACACCGTGTCGTCGATCCGGGTGAGCGCTGCGATCTGCGCATCGAGGGCGGCCAGTTGGCGCTCGGCCTCCGACAGCTGATCCTGCGCCGACGCCGATACCCGGTCGAGGACCGACTGGACATCGTTAAATGCCTGGTAGTAAGCCTCCGACGATGCGTAGTAGCCCCGCGCCTCCTCCAGATAGCTGCGGGATACGCTCTCCAGCTGATCCATGGCGCCGGTATCGCCGGCGAGCGCCTTGGCAGCGATCTCCTGATACTGACGCTGGGCCTCGGCGAGGCGCTGGGCCGGGCTGTAGGGCGACAGGCTGTCGTCGAGCACCAGCGACGCCTTGAACTCCTTGATGCCCTTGATGAACGACTGGAGCCTGCTGACGGTATCCCGCAGCGTGCTGGCCTGATCCTCATAACCCTGCCGCACGGCGTCCTGCGCGCGCTCCAGTGCCTGCTGGGCGGCGTCGACGCGGGACTGCGCATCGCTGACGGCTTGCGCGGCAGCCTGAGCTGCCGTCTGTGCCGCATCCACCTGTGCCTGCGCGGCGTCGATGGCCGCTTGCGCCGCAGATTGCAGGTTCTGGCGGGCGGTGTCGACGGCGGACTGCGCAGCGCTCACCGCATCGGCAGCAAACTGTGCCTGCACGTTGAGGCGCTCGGCCGCGATAGCGCGCTCAAGGGCGACGAGCCCCTGCCCGCCTGCGGCCAGCTCTGCCGCGCGGCCCCGTGCCGCCGTCCTGTCGAACTCTCGCAGCGCGCCGTCGAGCGTGCCGTTGTCGTTCGTGGCCGCAAAGAACCTGTCTTCAAAGCCCCTGATGCGCTCGGCTGCGGCGGCGATCTGGTCCGCCGTCTGCTCCACCGCTTTGCCGGCCTCCTTGAGCGAGGACGACAGGTCCGGGAACCACGAGATCAGGTCCGCAAACGCATCGCCCGTCAGCCCCGCGTTGTCGACGATGTTCTGCGCGGCGAGGCTGAAATACTGGTTCACCAGCCCCACGTCCACACCGACGCTCTGAGCCGTAGCCGTCAGCTCATCACGCTCTGTGATCAGCGCGCGCATATCGCTGATGTAGCTTTTGCCCTGCGCGCCAAGAATTTTGTCGATGACGTTGTTCTGGACATCCCAGAACGTATCGCCGACCTGCTGTGCGGCCGCCGAGAACGCCGTCAGCTGCCCGGAGAGCTGCGGGAACCATGCCAGAAGGTCGTTGAACGCATCGCCGGTGAGCTGGGCATTCGTGACGATGTTCTGCGCGGCGAGGCCAAAATACTGATTGACCAAACCAACATCAGCCCCAAGCTGCTGGGCCGTCTGCGTCAACGAATCCCGCTCCGTGAGCAGATTCCGCATGTCGACGATATACGATTTACCCTGAGCGCCAAGCACCTTGTCAATCATCGACTCGTTGAACTGCCCCGCCGTCTGGATGGCTTCATCCATCGTCGCGACAAACTGGTGCACCACGCCGGACAGCTCGGGGAATTTCATCAGCATCTCGTCGAAGGCACCGCCGGTCAGCTCCGCACCGTCCACAATACCCTGCGCGGACAGCTTGAGGTATTCCGCAATCCGGCTGCTTTCATCAATGCCAAGCGCTGCGGCGTCGGAATACATCTGCTCGACCTCCGCGAGCGTGTCGCGAACATCGTTCATGTATCCCTTGTCCTGCGCGTCATAGAGCTTGCTCGTCAGGTCATCACTGAAACTCGTGCGGAGCGCATCCATCGCCCGCAGCACACCCTCGTCAATCGCCCGAGCCGCGTCGCCACTCGACATGTACAGGTCCTCAAGGATGCCCTGTAGCGCGCTGGCACGCCCGTTGACCTGCTGGATAGCCTGCTGGACAGCAGAGATGGATTCCGCCGGCTCCAGCATCGCAAGAGCGGCATCCCGCGCGGCCTGCGTGGCCTGCTCCGCCTCGCCGCCTGACCACACGTTGAAGGCCTTCTTGACGTCCTCCACCCACGTCAGCAACTCATCCCCGAAGCTCTGCATCTCCGATTTTGCCGACGTGAACGCCCCGGACAGAGCGCCACCAGCAGAGAGCTGGTCAAGCGTGCCCTCGAAAACGTCGCGGAACTCTTTCCCGATCCGGGCCTCGAAGGCATCGAATTCCTTGTAGAGCCGGTCAACCTCGTCCATGCGGAAAGCGTTCGTCGCGATGACCAACAGCTCATGCGTCTTCGAGCGCGCCTGATCAACGGCCTGCTGAAGCGTGCCCGTGACATCGCCTGCGAGGGCGGCAGACAGCTCCTTCATCGCCGGCAGGGCAGACTGGTAATTCGCTTGGGCTTCTTCGTACCGCGCCTGTTTCGCTTGTTTCTTGGCCTCCTGGTTAGCGTAGACGGAGATGCCGGCGCCGATGACAGCGCCAATACCGCCGAGAGCCGCCGACGACAGGCCAAGGGCCGCGCCAAGCGTGCCGCCTCCCGCAAGGCTAATGCCACCAAGCGCCATGCCGCCTGTCGCGCCGGATATCGCCCCGCCAACGCCCGCCATGCCCATGGAGCCACCAGACATGCCTACGCCATACGCGCCGACGAGCGAGGTGACGCCGGCCATCGCCCCCATAATGGCCTTTCCATTCTGTTCAAGGAACGTACCAGCGCTCCCGCCGCTCGAAAATGACGTCGCAATGCCCGTCTCCGCGCCGCTGGCGGTGCCCTTTTCCGCACCCTTCTCAACCTGCTTTGGGATGCTGCTAATCAGCTTATTGGTATTGCCCATCAGCACACCAAAGATGCCGCCAACCGCATTCGGGTTGCTCGGGTCGTTCGAGGCGAGGCCGGTGAACTGCGCCAACGGCCCCTTGCCCGTCAGGAGAGCGTCGAGAGAGGCTTTCGACCATGCGTCGCCGATGCCCTTGATCGCGTCCGTCAGCGTTTCGGCGTTCAGGGTCATGTCTTCAAGGGCACGGACCCAGGTGGCGGAAACGAGGTCTTGGACCTGGTTTAGCGCCTCCTGAGCCTTCCGCTGCGCGTCGAGGGCCGCAGTCAGCGCCGACACCTGCTGCGCCTGCTCTCGCAGCCGGGCAAGGTGCTGTTCGGTCAACGGCACCTTGGCGCGCAGCGCGGCGGTTTCGGCATCGTGTGCGTACTTCAGGTACAGGACTTCCTCGGCAGACTTGCCGTATCCGGCGGCCTCCAGCTCCAACAGCTTGATCTGCTCGTCGTTCCGGTGGATGAGCTGTTCGACGGCGTTTTCGAGCTGCTGCGTGGCCTTGGCATGGTCGCGCGCAGCCTTTCCGGCCTTGCTGTGCTTCGCCGCCTGAGCTTCAAGATCGCGGTTCAGGTTCGCCATATCGCCAGACCGGTTCTTCTCGTTCTGGGCAATCAGCTCCTGCACCTTGTTGTACTCGGCGCCGGTTTCGAGCGTTTTCCTGATTTTCTCTGCCGCTTCATCGTATCGAGCGTTCAATTCAGCTCGTGCGCGTTCCTCGCGAGGAAGGGCATCGCGGGCAATTTTCTCGCTCTGCGCTATCACGGTTTCCTGAGCGGCGGTGTAACCAGTGACGTTGCCCGTTGCCTCACCCATCGCGGCGTTGAGCTTTTCAAGTTGGACGACATACGCAGCCGCGTCATTGCTCTGCTGGAATGCTTCTTCGGCCGCAGCCATCTCCTTCTGGTAGTTGGACTGCAATGTCGCCAGCTTCATCTGCGCCTGCATCGCCGCATTCATCTGGGGTGCGAGGGCGATGATTTCCTTCATGGCGCTGGACAGGCCATAAACCTGCGGCGTCGCGCCGGCCGCCGCGTTGCCCATTCCGGTCACTTTACCAGCGAGAAGATCCGCAGTACGGCCGGCCCCGTTCATGTCTCCTTCCGACGCAGCAACCGCATTGGAAAATATCCCGGCATTCCTCCCAGCATCTTCATATTTCGAGGCCAGCTTCATTAGCTCATCGGCCTGCTGGGCCACCTCAGGGGTTGCGGCAGAGATAGCATCAAGCGTTTGCCTGAACCCGGTAAGATCACCGCTCTTGAACAGGCGGTCGGTGGCATCCGCAAGTCGACGAGCCCCCTCGCTCATCTCGACGCCAAACGCCTGCTTGAATGTCGTGAGCAACCCACCGCCGGCGATCTCACCCATCGTCTGCTTGATGCTCTCAAACTCCTTCCGCGCCTTTTGCAGGGATGCCTCCAACTCCGTGCGGGACATCTCATCAAGCGCCTTGGCGAACTTCTCTACGTCACCAGCGGACTCTCGATATTTTTTGATGATGCTATTAAGGACGCTCTCGTACACCCGCAGCGACGCCGTCGCGTCATCGGTGCTTGTTGCCCAATATGCAATTCCGGCAGCGACGCCGCTAATCACTAGACCTATAGGCCCACCAAAGGCTCGCATGACAGCATTGAGCGCGCTGAGAGCCCCGGAAAGAATACTCGTTGCCGCTGCTGCTGCTGTAGCTGACGCACTGATCTGCCACGCCAAGGCAATGGGTGCCGCCATCTGCCCGGCCGTCAGGGCAAGGCTCGGGACGAGACGACTGGCCATAGCGCCGGAAACAAGGGTGACTGCCGCCGCGACAGCCCCAAACGATGGCACCCATTTATCGATGATTGCGCCGATATCCGCCGCCTCAATGGCCTGCCGCATCTCCTTCATATGGCGGGCAATCGTTTCGGTGATCGCAAGTTCCTTGTCGATATCGCCAATGCCCTGAAGCACAGCATTGCGCATCAACGTCATTTCGCGCTCGACGGTCGGCGGCAGCTTGGCGTATTCTTCGGCGATCTTCTGCGCGCCCTTCACGGTGGCATCGATGATGACCTGCGTCGTAATGCCCCCCTCCGCCGCGAACGCGCGCAGCTCTCCAATTGTCATGCCGAGGCTATCCGCTAGCAGCTCCGTGATACGCGAACCCTGCTCAGCGACGCTATTGAATTCCTCGCCCCGGAGCGCGCCTGCGGCGAGGCCCTGCGACATCTGAATGATCGCATTCGTCGCTTCCTGCGTGCTCGCCCCGGAGACTGCAAACGCCTGTTGCAGCGTGTTTGTGACCGTCAGAAGCGTGTCACTTTCGACGCCAAGGCTTCTCGTTGAGCGAGCGAGACGCGCGTAAAGCTCCACCGTGCTTTCAAGTGCCGAGCCCGAACCTTGCGCAACCGCATAAAGCCGCCCCTGAACGGCGACGAGCTCGTCGGAACTTGACGTGACCAACTTCAAGCGCCCTTCCAGCATCTTCGAGGTATCGGCCATCTCGATAAACGTGCGGCCTAGCTGGTAGACACCCAAGCCGGCGATCAGCCCCGCTAGATGGCTGTATGCCGTGGACAGCAGGCTGACGCTCGACGCGCCAGCTCTTGCCTCACTCCCCGCGCTCCGCATCCCCGCTACAGCGCGATCAAACGACGACCCCATCTGGGCGATGCTTGCCTGCATAGCCCGCGTCGCCTCCGCAGAAGCTCTCATCGCCGCCGTCGCCTGTCGTAGCTCAGCTTCCATCCGGTCTATGGATGACCCCATATGGGATGTCGCACGCGCCATCTGCTGCATGGCTTTCTCGGCGTCGCGGATGGCCTTTTCCACTCGCTCGAAATTGGTGATAACCTTGCGTGTCTTCTCGCCGGTTTTTTCGACGGACTTCCCCGCATCGTTCGACTTATCGCCAAACGTATCGATTGCCTTCCCGGCTTCGTTGATGGATTTTTCAATGTCAGCGAGATCGACGGACGCCTTTTTGACGCCAGCAGTGTTAACCTCAAGGTTGACGCTGTGCGTGGTTGCCATGGTAGGGGCTCCAATGAAAATGCGCCCAGTGGGCGCTAAACTCAGGTAGGCGGGGATCGGCTCATGAAAAATTTAATAGCGGCGTGTATCTCGGTACTGTTCTTCACCCCAGCGACAGCCGCAGACCCTGAAGGGTGGACCTTCATTCAGAACAAGGACAGGCTAACCGATATAGAAACAATCTCCGCAGCTCTTACAACGAGTTACGGGAAAATCATCGGATCAGGCCGCAAGTCATCCGCCGGAATTGCGGTCACATGTTCTCAACAAACGTACGGAATCCTTATATACTTCGGAGATAGAATCGCCTTCGACTCTGATAAGAAAATTGAATACAGATTCGATAAAAATCCGTCAAAATCAGTCGATTACGAACCGTTGAATGGAAATATTTACTACGCTAAACTAAAATACAGAGATGACATCAAGGATTTTGTCTCTGAGGCGTTACGATCAGACACCTTGTATATAAGGGTCCATTCTCGTTTTGATGCTGCTGAGGCAGAGTTTTCCGTGTCTAAGAACATTGATGAAGTCTCTTCGGTTCTTAACGACTGCATCGAGTTGCACTAAACCACTCAACGGCTGCGGCTGGTACAGGGTCGATCCATCCCCATAACTAAGCTACGAAATGCGGAGTCGACCGCCCGTCACGCCTGTGGTTCTCTTTTGGTGACGGGCGGGCGTGAACCAGGGGGCTGACATGGCAACATGCAAATGGTGCGGGCGGACTGGACCGCATGTTGAGTTGGATACCAACGGCTTGTGCGAACCGTGTCATGACATCCATGTCCCCATTATCGAGAATATTGGCAGGATTATCACCGAATCGATGGGCCTGATCCATAATAGCAAGAGTGCATCAACCCGCCTTTCCCGCATATGGGTAACGGAAACGAACGCCGAACGGCTCCGGCCGTACTACGAGAAGGGCATACCAACTATTGCATGGACATCTGGAGGGTCACTTCCGCCCGATGAGTTGATTGCACACGCCACCGGCATGAGACGGAAGGTTATCCAAGAGTTCATCGCCGAACAGGCCGATACGGCGCGAGACCGAGCGCGAACCGCGACCACGCTGCGCGAGAAATTGGCCGGGTACGACGATGCGCTCAAGGCCCTCGACCGCCTAATGAATGAGGTGCAGGACGTAACGCATCTTGAGATGGCCGGCGCGATCTTGACCTATGAGCGGAACAGCATCCGGTTTGAGACCCTATTCGAGAAGGCAGTTGCGCTTGAGGAAGCCGGGGAGCTTGCTCAAGCGAGGACTGCATATGAAACCGCCGTTGCGGCGCTGATTGATGACAACACGCCAGACGACAGGCAGGATGACCTGTTCATGCGCGCCAAGGAGCGGATAGACTCACTTGATGAGCGCCTTGCTTCTACCCCAGTCCAAAAGGCACCTGCACCGCCACATGCGGACGATCGCAAGTATCTTCCAGACACCCTCCCGCCGCCGAAACCTCCGAGGTCGATCCTTGAAAATGAGATAGAGCGCGCGTCAGTTATGCAGGTTATGGCCGAGCAAAACAGCGACCTCATTAGCGGTTGGCGGCTCCACGTAACCATGAGCACAAGAACGCCGCTTAAATGGCTTCTTCGTTTCGGGGAGATTCACGACGGGCACGACTACCCGCGCGAGATCGCCCCGATGCAGCATGCTATATGGGTCACTCGGCTCAAGCCGTGGAGAGAACTCGGGATCGACATCGATGAATTGCCGCCATCAACGATTGCGAGCGATATCGGCCCAATCCCAGGAGATGGCGGCGATTTTCTCCCGTTCCTGATATCGTACCGCCGCATCATCGAAAGCGATTCGCCCCGTGCTGAAGTCCTGGCATGCCTTCGGCAACTGAACGCCGCCTCACCAGACGTCGTCAGGCACTTCGGCGGCGACATAGCCCGCTACTTCGTTATTGATGAGCTTCAGACTCTTGACGGATGTGGTCCGGCGATTGCAGACCGTCTGTTCGGTGCCGGGTTCACGTCCGCCGATGAGGTCAGAGCCGCACCGCTGGAGCGCTTCAAAGTCATCAAGGGGCTGGGGCCGAAGACGATTGCGCGACTGCAGGGGAACCTAGACGCAAAAAGTTGAGCCTACCTATTTACCTGTAACGGGCGGTGGGTGTCAAGTACGAAGGGGGAACGCACCCACCTCACATCTGATGATACTGACCATTTTCTATGCAACTGTAAATTGCACTATGAGCTGAATCGACTCACGATCAGTGACATCGTCTCATCGTCCTGCCTTTAACTGAAAAGGGGTTGGGACATGAGCGAAGAAAGAGCACTTCAAAGGGCCATTGATGGACTGCACGCAGTTCGCGTGGCACGCGACACCTACGCGAGCAGCGAAAAGGCCGTCGAGATCGTCAGAACAATTGCTGACGCTCTCGACAACACTAGCACGCCGCAGCCGGCAGTTGTGAGCATCGACCGCGAGGTCGGCAAGGCCCTTCGCCGGGTGTATCTCGGCGAAGGCTGACGGGACGGAAGCGGCCGGCGGACGACTAGCCTGCCGGCCGGTACATTTCACGCTGATTTTCGCAGAACGTGCGTATACGGATGGTAGGGCTTCGCAGGCGGTAGCCGCTCGCTGCGCCCGAGCAGCGCACGATCGAACGCTATCAGCGCCTCCTCGAAGTGCCGGATCGCCGCGGCGAACCATTCCCGGTCACCGAACGCAGTGCCATCCACACGGCGCACCTCGATCACCAGATCGTCCACGCCCTCGCTCACACGGCGAAGGATTTCAAGCTTCTGCTCATTGTTCATTTCATGTGTCCTTTCTAATTAAAAGGGCGGGCGCACCATGCACCCGCCCCGCAGCTGTCAAGCAGCCTGTGCCGTCTCATTGATGGCGTCGATCTCCGCCTTTGTCAGACGGCCATGAAGTTCCCATAGGCGGTCCGCCAAACTCTCAGCCGTCCGTACGATGCCGAGCGCGATCCGGGGGTCGTCTGTGCGAATGCCAGCCACCGCTGCGGCTACGGTCGCAGCAAGCCCATGAAGGTCGATCAGTTCCGTTTCGATATCGAAGCCAGTCATGCTGCCGCCCTCCGGCTTGCCGAGGCTGTCACCTTCCCTGCCATGTCATTGTGCAGGGTGCGCGTCTGCCGCCGAGCGACCTCAATCAACGCCGAGATGCGATCCAGCCTGATGTTCCGGCTCCCGTCAGGGCGGCTGAAATCCAGCTCGGTCATCTCATCGCTGATCACTTCCAGCAGGAAGTACAGATCGAACGTCTCGCTGATCACCTTGTCGATGGTGTCAAGCTCCGGCTCGGGGATGAGCCCGTCTGTATCGATGAAGCTGCTTGTGGTATGGTGAGTGTTAGCCATTTCGATCACCTTCGTTGATCGTTTTCGGTGAGGGCCGATGCGGTGTTGGTGGCGCTGCACCGGCCCGATTGTTTCAGGGGTCACTGGATTGACGGTCGGTCCTCGTCGGTGCGGCCGCCACGCACGAGATGCAGCGACATCTGCCCGCGCCTTTCGGCAATCTTCGCGTCGACCGCAACCCGGCCCCCGTTTTCGAGGTACGCTTCAGCCTTGTCGGGGTCGAACAGTCGGGCGCGCGCTGTTCCTATTTCAGCGCGTGCATTATCCGGGACGCGGCACCCGACCTTTGTGAGAAGGCCGCCGAACCACGGCGCCAGCCCTCTCATTGGCGGATACCCTGCCGACTTGAGAATCTGCCCCGCAGTTCTTCCCTGTCGGATTAGCACAGGCGTTGACGGCTGGACGACCTGCGCGATTGCCGCAATGACGCTCGTGAGCGCCTCGACAGTCCTTTCGATGCCGGTCACCTTGTGCGCGAGCATTCTGGAGATGCCATCGTCGCGGCGGATCATCTCCAGAACCTCCGGAGGCAGGGATGCCACAGAGATCGACTTGCCTTCCATCCGCTCGCGGACAATCACGTTGCACTTGGCATGGAACTCCGGCGACAGGTACTTGGCATAGGCAAGGCCGATTTGCCAATGCGCCCAGGTTCCGGGGCTCTTACCACCCCTAACCGCCTTGACCAGTTCAATCCCAGAATTTCTGGGATTGAGGACATCATCAAGAAACTGGATAAATCGCTGCGCCTCAGCGGAAGCAAGCCAGTTCGCCGGCTGCTTCGCCTTGTCTCCGCCTGCGGCCTTCCACATATCCGTCAGCGACAGCATCTCGTCGCGCGCATTGATGACTTCGCCGTTGTAGACCAGCGCGCTCGTGCTATATGTACCGGTACTCATTCGAGGCTCCTTCTTAGCCTTGAGTGGTGGGGTCAACGCCCTGCAAGGCGTCGGTTCTGGTGGCAGCGACGGGGCCGTGGTGGCCAAACTCATAAGCCCCGTCGCTGTCGAGCGCGCCGAGATGGCGCTCAATCGCAAAAACTATCTCTGCATTCATGCTCCGGCGGTTATGTGCGGCGATAGCCTTCACTTTCTCTCGCACGCCATCCGGCAGCCGAATATTGACCCTATCCATAACTTGGCTGGGGTATGTATGGCTCATATGCCCGCACCCTCCTTTCAATATGCCGAGTCGGCATATTGAAAGGAGGGTGCGCACGCATTTTATGTCAAGTCGGCATAATTCCAACTCGGCATAAAAGCGTGTATGAATCCCCGCCATGGCCAAAGACCCCTACCCGAGCGAAACTGCTGACCGATACATTGTCCGCTTCCCTGACGGGATGCGCGACCGGCTGAAGGCTGAGGCCGCGAAGAACAACCGCTCTCTGAATGCCGAGATTGTCGCCCGCCTCGAAGCGTCATTCGACGCAACCGCCAAGCCTGCCGACTCGGTCAACGGCGCGCACCTGAGGCGCATGGAAGCCGCCGCAAGGCGGATGGAGACGGCGGCGCGTCTAATCGCCACGCAAAAACGGTTAACGGCCGTCAAACGGGCTATACACCTCGGTAAGCGCCAGACGCCGCCCGAAAAGCCCGAAGACTGACAACAAAAAGCCCCGCCGAAGCGAGGCTGTGACGGCTACGGCGCGGATTATCACGCCGCCAACCGCTCCACGTTCTGACGGAAGCGTTTCCAGTCCTGACGAACCTGGTGGACTGAACGGGTTTTTTGCTGAACGTGATACACCCACTCATGTTGCCACGTATAGGTTGCATCGTCGCTATTGTCAGCCAAGGCAACGGGCATTCTCGTCTGCTTCCACTCCATGCCGACTGGCTGTGACTTGTCCGGCACCGCATGTAGCACGAAATTCGCCAGGTCCTCTTTCGGGCTGCGCGCCTCTATAAAGAACGGGTCGATTTCTCTTGTAAGCAGAGACGATCGATATGCCATGAAGAGAAGCTTCGAGAGCGACAGGGGGCCGTGCTTATCAACCCCTGACCAGATGATAACAAGCACGAATTGCTTGTCGTGCCCCCGAAGCATCCAAAGGCACGCTTCCGGGTGAAGGCCAAGCCCTCTCATCTGCGCCAGATATTCTGCTCCGGCGTCATGTAGCTCCCGAGGTAACTCCGGCACACCCACGGCACCACTCCATCATCTGAGAACACAGCATCAAGCAACTCACGAACAACTGTCAGCGGCATTTCTCCGGCCACATATGTGTGCTCTCGACGCCACTGTAGCACAACCTGCCAATACGGCGCCAGATCGTCATCAGCCATGACTTCCATTCCGAGGGTGCGAGAGAGCCTCCCCAGATCGTGATCATATAGATCGCGACGCAAAGCTCTTGGCGGGAACCTGTTCAAACGCTCTTTTGCCATTATCGACGCTTTTAGCACACATTCGGCGGCGAACCCGGCGCGTTCCCACGCGATATTCCGAGTTGACGGAACGTACACAAGGGCGTACGCGGCATCCCGATTCGAACGGGCAATCCGTAGCCACTCATCAACGCTATCGGCCTGCTCGAACATTCCGCCCCCGCCAGACAGCGGAATCATGGCGGGACTACAGCGATTCTGTCAATCGCCCGGCTACCCCTCGCGGCCGAGCAGGAAGCCCGCAACAAAGGCATAGACACCCAACAGCGGCAGCAGAACATCGCCCCGGCCGGCGAGAAGCGCAACGCAGATGAAAATGGAGATGATAAGCAGCGCGGCCAGAGCAACGTTGCCAGCGACCCATCTGCCGGTCCCGAAGATGCTTCTCAGCATAGCGAACCCCACTGCGGCGCCAGTATCTCCCAGCGCTTGCGGAGGGCGGCGAGCAGCTTTTCGCCGCGCTCGTTTTTCGGCATGAACTCGACCTTGCCAGTCAAGACTTCCGGCACGGCCAACTCGCGATTGAGCACGATGGCGTATCCCTCAGCGTCGTCCGCCGTTACGACGTGATGCACCACCTCGCCATCAACGCGCATCTCGATGTCGGCAAGGTCGAACGATGTCCATGCCAGCTTGTCCTGCTTGTCGGTCGTGATGCGCATGCCACTTAATCCCCTTCACCGCCGTTGTTATCATTGACAACGCCCGATGATGATGTTATGAATAACAACATGAAAGCCAGACTGATCGAGAAATCACGGACGGTCATCAACGACACGACATTCTTCGAGGTCGTGTTGTGGCACCTGCCCAATCCCGTTCCGGGCAGCGCCCACCCGTTCAAGTACAGGCTGGCGCTTGTCGTGAACGGCGAATGCGTCCTGCGTTATGACAACGAGCGCGGCAAGGGCGATCACCGGCATATCGAAGGCCGTGAAGACGCCGTCGCCTTTACCTCGCTCGAAGACCTGTTCGACGCCTTTCAGGCCGACATGGAAAGGATCATCACATGACCACGCTGACTGTACGACTTAGCACCATGGATGACGCAAAGGCGCGCTTCGTGGAGGCCGGGAGGCGCGCACTCGCTGGCAAGGCCACGGAGGCGGCACCGTCTGTCAACTTCCTGTCCTATGACGAGATGCACCGCGTGCTCGCGCCGCTGCGCATCACCATCGTCCGGGCGCTGGCCGGCCAAGGAGCACTGTCAATCCGAGAGGTTGCACGCCGCGTCGACCGCGACGTACAAGCCGTCCATCGCGATGTGACCACGCTCGTGAATGCGGGCATCGTTGACCGGACGGAAAGCGGGGTCGAGTTCCCCTATGACCGCATCCACTTCGATTACGACCTGGGCGTTGCTGCGTGATCAGGCGGCGTCCCGACATGGTAGCGAAGGCAGCGGCATGAACGCGAAGCACGTAAAGTCAGACCCTACCTTGATTGACCTGGATGATGCCCCAGAGTGGACCGAGGATCAGCTTGCCCGCGCTGAACTGGCCGTTGACGGCAAGGTGATACGGGAGGCGAATGGCACGCTCACTCGGCCAAGAGGAAGGCCAAGGGTTGCGAGTCCCAAGCAGCAGGTTTCCGTGCGTCTCGACGCCGACCTGTTGACGGCGTTGAAGGCAACCGGCCCGCGCTGGCAGGCGAAGATGAACGCCGAGCTGCGCAAGGCGATGGGGCTCAAGCACTGATCCTCACGGCCCATCCAGCGCGGCCAAAACCCGCCTGACGAGGCTGCTGCGCACGATGTCGGATCGGTCGAAATGGACAATACGAACGCCGTCGACGCCCATCAAGCGGTCGACGGCCTCCATCAAGCCGGATTTCCACGCAGGGACATCGATCTGCCCCGGATCGCCATCGATGATGGTCTTCGCCCCCTCGCCCGCTCTCGTCAGGATGGTTTTGAGCTGGTGAAATGTCAGGTTTTGCGCCTCGTCGACGATCACCCAAGCGTTCCGAAACGTTGCGCCACGCATCAGCTCAACGGGAGCCGCGACGATCTTCCCTGACTTGATCAGGCTCGTGACGAACGAGACCCCAAAGGACTCGTCGAGTATCTCCCGGATCGGCGCGATGTACGGCGCGATTTTCTCGTCGACCCCGCCCGGGAAATAGCCCAATGAATTGCCAACAGTCGTAATCGGCCGCGTGATGACGATGCGCTCGATATCGCCCCGCTTGAGGGCATCGGCGGCGTCAGAAACAGCCACGTAGCTCTTGCCGGTGCCGGCCGGCCCGATGCCGAACGTGATGTCCGACGCCGCTATGGCAGCCCTATACCTGCTCTGCGCCTGCGTGCGCGGTGCCACCGGCTCCTGCCGCCCCTGTGGTACTGTCGGTGGCTTCTCCTGTTTTGGCTTCCGGACGGGTTTGCTCGTTGAATCCTGGCGTCTCGCCATTATACCTCGCGGAGTGATTGATAGACGACGCGGCGCGCGGGAACGCCGATCACCGCATCGCCGCCCGGAACACATCCCTTGCTGAATTACTGCTCTCCGGCACATCCGGCTCGCCCTTGACGGCCTTCAGGTAAGCCGAGCCCATCGCCCGAATGCGGGCACGGAACATTGCAGCTTCATCCGGATGCGCTCCCTGCCTCTACATTCTTCGGTTGCTTCCCCATCAGCATCCGGAAGCCGGAAACGATGTTGCTGTATTTCGCTGGCTGCATGGCTTGGCCTGACTTCGATTTACCGGTGCTGTCCGATGACACGCGGAGCCGTTCAGCATCCATCGCCCGTAGAATGGCGAGTTCCCACGGACGGGGGCGCTCACCATGGAGCCTAGCCCATGCGTCGATGTCGGACCATGAGAATGGGCTGGGGCCGTACCCGTTGCCGGTGCGGCCCTTCTCCAGCTCCCAGAACCACTGCCAGAGATGCTCACCTGCCGGCGGTACGTCAGGCGGCAGGAGATCGTCAGGCGTAATGCCCGACCGCTCCTCGTGCCGCTCAAGCCGCTGACGCAGCGTGACGCCCTTCTTGTCGGCCTTTCCAAGCCGCGTGATGGACGCCACTGCCGCGCAAAGATGCTCGCTCAGCTCTTCAAAAAAGCCGCGCGATCATTACCATCCGCTTCTACCTGCTCGTAGACCCAACGGTGCTTGCGATAGAGCGCGATGGCGGCGTCGGTCGAGAACTCCAGATCGACGCCATTGTCGCGGACGCCGGCCCACGAGATGGTCGCGCCGGCGGCGACGCGCAGGGCTTCGTCCTCCAGCTCGTCGGAGGTCAGCGGCTTGTTGCGGCGACGCTTCAAGCGCTGGTCGGTGACGCGCTTCTGCACGACGCGACGGCGTTGGCTGTCAGGACCGGCCACACGGATCACGATGCCCGTGTCCTCGCCGGTCGCGGGGTGCACGATATGGACTTCGACGCCATCTTCCTGCGTGGCGGTCAGGGCGTCGATGCTCGAAAGGTCAAAAGACATGCAGATGCTCCAGAAAAGGAAAAGGCCCGCTCGATGGCGGGCTGATCAGATGGTTTGGCGTGATTGCCGGATCAGGTGGCGCCATTCGTGCGCGGAGTCTCGATCCAGTACTTGGTGTTGATGCCGAGTGACGTGGACGAGCGCAGGATGTCCGCCGGATTGACGGTGTAGGACATAACCTTGGCCTTGAACTTGATGTTGCCGCCGGTGGCGCCCGAGCCGCCAGCGCAGTTCACGTCGTTCAGCTCGATCTTGAAGTTGTAGTCGCAGCTGTCGTCCAGCGCGTCCTGAAGGTCAGCCTGGCCGGGGTCAAGGGTATCGCGGATCAGAGTGAGGTCGAGCGTCGTCGCCTCCTTCGCGCCCTTCACGACTGCGGTGTTCTTGTCGCCCTTGGTCTGGTAGCTGTTGCTGGCGTAGGTGATGCCGAACTCGCCGATTTCCTCGATCCCGCCGACCTCCTGCCAGTTACTTTCGGTGGCAAGGTCGCCCTGCCCTCCAATGTAGATCTTGGCGTCATCGCCGGAAAAACCTTCTGCCATTTTGGCCTCCTTTTGACATAAAAAAAGGCCCGCAGAAGCGAGCCGTTGAGATACCCTTGCGGGCGGTTTGCGGGGCCGTCAGATGCCGACAACTCCGGAAAGGATATCGTCCAGCTTCACCACCGGGAAGCACTCCAGTGCCGTGCCGGGCGTCGCGTTCAGGACGGGAAAGCCGATGTCGCTGACCTGCCTCGCGATGGTATTCATCGCCGGGATGATCTTGCGTTCGTGATGGCCGGCAGGCGATTGCACCTGGTGCAGGTCGTGCCAATTTCCGCCGCGCATGTCGAAACCAAGAAGAACGACGGCGCGGGCACCGAACAGGTACGCCATGTTGATCGCAGCCGCTCCACTGCAATGCCCCCCAAGCTTGCGCGGCACGGTCGAGAACGTCCCCCCCCCAGCGCCGCGGAGCCACAGGACATCCAGCCCCATCGTATCCGGCGGCGGGTTGCGCGTGACGCGATACCGGCCCTCGAAGCGATGCAGGTCGCGCCAGTTCCACTCCCACCAACGCAGGTCGGACCAGAACAGCACGTCAGCCCATGGCGCCTTGAGGTAGGCGTTGTTGACCGCGATGACGCGCCCCCTGCCCCGGATACTGTCTACGTCAATGTCGTTGAGCGACGAGCCGCCACCGAGGATGAAGGCCAGCTCGCCGCCCCACTCACGCGGGACATGCCAGCGGGACGCAATCCGGTTGCCGGACACCTTCGCCGCAGCGTCAGAGGCGGCCAAGGAGGCCCGTTCAACCGCTCCGGCTACATCGCCAGCCAAAACGGACCGAACCGCCCCAGCGACGTTTACGCGGGCACGGCGGCATCGTTCACAGGCCATGTCAGATAATCGCTCGATACGGGATGCGGACAGGGACGACGAACCATGCCCCGTCAGTCCACGCGGTCATGATCTGGGGCGGGTCGTCGAGCTTCACGAGACAGTCTGCCCAGCCGGTGCGGAAGTGGTAGGCGAGCTTGTCGGCGACCTTCAACGGCTCCGTCTCTCCCTTGTTGATCGGCCAGAACATGTCGATCTGGAAAAGACCCTTGTGCTCGACTAGCGAGATGCCCGCCGTCAACCGCCGCGGCGTGGCGCGCAGGATCGTCGCGCGGAGGTATCCCTTGTCCTCGACGGGCTTGTACACCCTCCCCGGCCATGCAATCGGCAGATCAGGGCCGGCGGGCGCGAGCGTGAAAGCTCCGAGACGGCCCATAAGCGCCTCGGCGATGGCGGTCTCGGCGGCCATGACGGTCAGTCCTTGAACACTTCGGAGGCGGCCTTATCGACGACGCCGGCGAACTCGCGCACGGTCGTTGCCACCATGCCGGCGGGGGCCTGCTTCGACCATCCGTCTTCCAGACGCTCGGCATACGGCAAGTTGTTCGTGAGATAGATCGTGTCGCCAGCCTTCACGCCCATCGTTGCGGCCTGAGCCGCTGAAATGGTGGCCGATCCGTCCTTGTCATCCACTGCAATCGTGCCGTTCGCAACGCTGCCGATGGACACTTGCCAGTTGCCACGGAAACGCCCGGTATCAACGGGGCTTTTCAGGATGATGCGCGTGAACATATCGAGCGACACCTTGCGGACGATCGTGTCAAGGTCGACCCGCGTCTGCTTGGCCCATTTGCTGATATCAAGCGCCCACTTCTTGCCGCTCGTCGATTTCGCCATGATCACCTCGCGAAAATGACGATGAACGCCGACACAATGCCCGCCGCCGGGATCGGCCGAACGGCCTTGATTGCGTAGCGCACGCCGTCAACCTCGATCTTGTCGGATGCGACCGGCATAATCACACCGGCCTCAACGGTCGCCTGATAATCGCTGGCGAGGATCAACGTGCCGTCGACGAACTTCTGTGACACACCGCGCACGGCGGCATTGACGCTGTATTTGCGCTCGATGCTCGGCGGCGGCTCCCACGGCTTCATCGGGTCAGGCAAGCCTTCCTCGGTGCGGACGATGGCGACAGCGCCTTGAGCAAAGCGCCCGAGAAGGCCGGTCGCGGTGTCGCGCATGCGCCCGTAAAAATCAGTCATGCTACGCCCTCGCGACCTTGCCGAAATACCGCACGCCGCTGCAAAGCAGGGGCGCCAGAATGTCGTCGATGATGGTATGAACCGGCCGCATGGCATCGGCTGACACGACGTGATCGCCGTACTCGACCTCGATGACGTCGACCTTTTCCTTGGTGACGACACGGCCCGGCGTGACGGTCGGCGACAGACTGCCGGCCGCCGTCAACTCGACCAGTGCAGCCTCGTAAACCGCGTGCTCGATCTCGACCGGAACCACGTCATCGGCGATATTGAAGCCTGCGCAGTCCTTCGCGCCTTCGCGCGGCCATCCCAGCGCCTGCGCTCTGCCTCCGGTCTTCTGCCCCGGATACCGGCGACCATATCGACCGTCGATGTAGACGGAGGCCCGAACGAGCGCGGCGCTGCGCTGCGTGTCCGTGACGCCCGTGGCGGACCATGCGGCATTTCCGCGATCCGCGTGATAGACGAGCGCGTCGGGCAGTGAGCCGTAGAAGTCAGCCATGCGTCATCCCTCCCCGCCGAAGATGATTTGATGCTTGGCAAGCTCCATGAGCACCAGCGTTTCGCCAGCATTCGCCGAACCAGTGACCCATATTGTGCCGTCCGGTCTCTCAGCGAGAATGGCGATCTTCGTGAAGCCCTGCCCTTTGGCGTCTTCAAGGATCTCATCGGCATCGAAACGGAAGCCCTCCCCAACCTCGACGGGCTCAAACTTGTGGACCTCGCCCATATCAGTGCTCGCCTCCGTCGAAATCCCGCACATCGACCGGCGACCAACTGCCGTCAGGCCAGCGCACGATCGCCACAACAGCGGCGGCCGCGTCGTCCGTTTCGTCGCCCTCATCGTCCAGCCACACCTCGATGCCGCCGATGATGTCGGCGTTCGTTATCGCCAGCCGCTCACCGCGATTCAGGGCGATGACGTTGACCGTCTCAGCCATCCGCGTTCACTTTCTTCGTGGAGCGCCGCCGGGGCGCGCGTGGGGCCGGAGACGGGACAGTCAAGGCGGCAGCACCGGCGGCCGTTACCGGCACGTCAGCGGCCTCATATGCCGCCACCACAGCCGGCCAGTCACCCACCACGACAACCTCAGTCGCCGCAGGATTGACCGACGAGAAAAACCTGGGATTGGCGTAGTTCTCGCCGGCGACAAACCCAGACTTTTGCGTCGTGTACGTGATGCGCATATCGTGCCCTCATTGGAGCAGCAGCGGCCCGTAGGCCGCCACCAGTGTTGTGAGACGAGATCAGGTGTTCGGCGCTGAACCGGTGATCTCGATCAGAACGCCGGCCGTCACCTTGTCGGAATTGGCGTACTGCACCCAGTTCGCCGACGTCCCGATCTGGGTCAGGTTCGGGTTAGCCGGGGCCGGCGCGGAACCGCCAGCGCCGTCCGCGTTCCACGAGTAGCCCAGCACTTCGAGGTTGAAGACGCCTTCAGCACGGTAGCCGTACGCGAGGTTCTCCAGGTCGTTGATCTCGAAGGACCGGAACCCGGGAGGCTGTGACTCGATGATGGACACGGCCCCGGCCTGAAGGCCGAAAATCGCGTCAGGCGGGAGCTGGTCGGACACCAGAACTGGCTTGCCGAGCGTGCCCGGCTGGCCGCCGTAGATGACCACGTCGGCCTCGTTGAACACCTTCGCGTCGATGGAATCGTCCACCAGGTCAAAGTAGGTGTTCGCGTCCATCGCGAAAATGGCGACGCGGCCGAAGCGGTCACCGAACTTGCGCAGTCCCTTGGTCAGCACCTTCTTCCCTTCATTGAAGAAGCTCCCAGAGACCACAAGGTTCGGGTTGGTGCTGATGGCCGCTTCCAGCGCGGCCGTAGCGGCCTTGATGTAGTACGCCAACGTCTCGTCAGCGGCGTGTTGCCCTACGACCTCCGAAAACTCATCCAGAGAGCGCACGCGGCGCTTGAATGCTTCCTCAGTCGTGCTGTAAGGGCCGTACTTCCACGGCACCTTCACACCGATGGCCTCGCCGGCGCCGATGTTCTTCTGGCCGACCCCGGCGGTGCTGTTGACATTGCGGTGCTCCAGCCCGCCCGCAATCTCGTAGAGGCTGCGGCGCTTGAAATCACCCTCGATGCTCTCGTTGGTCAGGACGAACGCGCCGCGAGAGGCCTCGTTGAAGACCTGGAGCACGTCCTGCATACGCTCAAGATAGGCGGTCTGCGCCAGATCGTTGTAAATGATCAGGTCGCTATTCACAGTGGTTGCCATTGGGAAGCTCCCTTACTTCGGCAATTTCAAGAATGCAGACTGACCGTGTTTCGCGATGTACTCTGACTTCTGCTGCGCGGTCATCTTGCTGCGGTTCAGGGAGGCTCCCCCTCCGTTCAGATTCGGCGGTGTCCCACCGCCAGTAATTCCGGTGCCATCGAAGGCCCGGCCGAAAACGTCGGACGAGCGAAGCTCGGCGACGAAACCCTTGATATCCAGCGGATCACCCTTAGCATTCGAGATGCGTGGGTTGCCCTCGCGGTCGACGATCTCGACAGAAAACTTGCCTTCCGCCTCCTTCACGCGGGTGAACTGGCGGACATGCGGCAGAAGCAGTTCCACGGAGCCCTTGGCCTCGGCGATGGCGGCGGTAGCAACCTGATCCACGAGCAGATATTCGACCTGCTTGTAGAGGTTGCCAATCCGCTCATCCTTGCCCGCGACTTCCTGTGCGTGCTTGTCGAGCAGCTGCTTTTGCAACGCCTCGACCTTCGCCTGCGCGATCTTGTCGGCCTCCTTCTTCGGGTCGATATCCTTGAACTGCTCGTAGTGGCTCAGCGCCTCCCGCGCTCTGTCAACGTCGATATCGCCGAACTTTGTGATCTGCTTCTTCAGCCTGTCGTTTTCGCCGCGCTCTTTGCCGAGGGCGCTTTTCAGCCCCTCGACGTCTTCGAGCGCCCAGCCGCCAACAGGTTCAACAGCCAGCGTGAACTTCCCGTCCTCGCCCGCCGTGTAAAAATCGCGCGCACCTTCCGGCACGCCATCGAGGTTATCGACGATCGCTTTCAAAGCCATTTCTATATCCATCCCGGATTACGCGCCGTCCCGACGCAATAAAAAAGGCCCGCGAAAGCGAGCCGGTTAATCCGCGTTTGATGCTCGGCAGCCCTGCCGATCGCTCAGGCTGCGGCGGCCTGTTTCTCTCCAGCAGCGAGGCGCTCGATGGCGTCCACGAATGCCGCTAGCTCGTGCCCGGTGCTCAACCTTCCCACGCGAGCCTTCGCGGCATCTCGCGCCAGTTTCATGCGATCCGGATTTGCCAGCAGCAGACGCAGCTGCGCTTCATAACCGTCGACGTCCTCGCGGTCGATGAAGACGCCTGCATCGCCAAGGGCCTCGCAGAGCCCTGCCGTTGGGTTGGCGATGACCGGGATGCCAGACGCCATCGCCTCCATGCCGGCCAGTCCATAGCTCTCATGCAGCGATGGCATGAGCAAGATCGACGTCCGCGACCAGACGTTGCGCTTCATGTCCGCTGTGCCGTCAAGGATCGTGACATTCGGCCCCGGCCGGGTAATCTGCGCGCCGTGCCCGCCGCGCACACCGATGAATTGCACGTCTGGCAGGCGACGCGCCAGCTCGTAGAACACTTCCGCGCCCTTGTCCCGATTGAGATTCACCAGCGTGACTGCATCGCCCGGCGTTGTGGCGTGGTCCTCTGGGCGCACCGGCGGATGAACGACCATTCCCGGAACGCCGAATGCCTCACGCACCCACTTCGTGTTGTAGACGACAAGGTCGGGTGACGCCTCAATCTGGCGGCTGATATGGTCTTCGTCACTGTGGACCAGGAGCGTCGACTTAATCCCACGCGATCGCGCGGCCGGAATAACGCGGAGGCTCTCGGAATGATGCGTGATCACAACGTCGAACCTGCCTAGCCTCCACCGCCTGCGCGCCTCGCCCCCACTGAGAACAGTAACCCCATCCAACACAACCGAACCGGGCGTGTCTCGGACACCTAGCGTGACAACATTGTGCCCTCCATCATGCAGCGACCGCGCGAGCCCGTGCATCATCGTCTCGCTACCGGCTTTCAAAAACGGCCAAACGCCGTGCGCGACAAATGCGATCTTGAGCGCCATGCTACTTTTGACCCCTCGAAATCTCTCGAAGCTCGCCCAACGAACGCTCCCTGCCCGTCTGGTCGATCAGGTCGTGAAAGTTGATCTTGCCGGCGCGCCACAGGCGAGCTTTGCCGCGACCGAGCGTTTCGTCCTGAAACGCGGCGGGCTTCGTCTTCAGCCATTCCTCGTAATTCATGCCAGCAGGCACCTGCCCATCCATCGACGAGCGCGTACTTTCCGGCACCTCGTCCATGTCCACACCTAGCTCGCGCCACGCTCTAAGCAGAGGCGTAGAAGTACTTCGGCAGCGCATGTGAATTTTACCCGGCCCCTGAAGCCATGGGATGTTATGTCCTATCGGCTTATTGTCGAGCGTGTACTGAAGTTTATCCCTCGCCTTGCACAACGTCGTGGTGCGATGATCGAGGGTGCTTCGCCAGACCTTCCCTTTGATCAGGTCGCTGTTGTCGCTGTACATCTCTTCGCGCGCCGAGTTCGCCACGCTGTTGACGCTCGATATCACCAGCGTCTCGGCGTTCCGGCGCGAGATGTCCATGAAGCCCTTGACCGGCTCGCCGCTCTTCGTGCCGCCCCTCACCCGGCGCACCAGATCGGCATTCGTCTCGCCCAGCGCCATGCCCTGCCGCATGGTGTCCATGAACCGCTGATAGGTGTCGCCAGCCTGCCGTGACCACCATTCCGTGATGGGCGCGCCTTCGATCAGCACGCCGTTGACGATGCCGCGCAGTTGGGCATTGGTGAAGGCGGCCGTCGCCATCTCGACGCCGATCACCGTGTTCATGGACGACGCGACGAACGCGGCCTCATAATCGGCAAGGTCTATCAACTCGCCGACCATGTACTTGTTGACGTCCCGGTAGGCCGTTCGCACCGTCTCCTGTACCTGCTCCAGCAGCTTCTCCAGCCGCTCTTGCTGGTACCGGGCGCGAGCCACGCCAGTCGGGTCGATCTTCGCCAGTTGTGCGACGATCTCGCCTTCCAACTCATTCAGGAACGCCAGCACCTTCTTGCGCTCGTGCGCCTCCAGCCTCAACAGGTCAATGGCGTGGGCCGTGAAGATGTCGAACAACTGCTCGTTGGCGCTGACCGATTCAGCCATTCTTGGCGCCCTCAAGCTCTAACGGATCGCCGGTTAGTTCCACTCGCTCATCGTCCTTAGCCAATCGATCGGCCTCGACCGCCTTGTCGAACTGCGGCCCGAGGATGCCTCGACGGCGCAGCTCATCCCAATACGTATCACGCGAGATGTCGCGCGAGGTGCGAGCCGATTGCAGCGTCGTCAACTCCTGGCTGTCGCCCGACCCGACCACGAAATCGGTATCGACGAACACCTCGGCCTCAATCTTCTCGCCCAGCCAGTCCGCCGTGATCGCTAGCGCCTGTTCGAGCGCGTCCTTCAGCCCCACGGCCCACGTCTGCAATGCGCTATGCGCCTTTGCCGACTCCACGCTGGTCGCCGTCGCCGTGATGCCGCCTGCCTGTTGCGTAAGCGGCTGCATGCCCAACCGGCGCATGTCGGCAATCAGGTCGCGGATGTCCTCGCGAATTTGGCCGATGTTCGCCGCGTCGGGGCTGATGTAGCTCCACGAAGTGGGTGATCCCCCAGCGTCCGGCGGGGCATAAAGCACCCGTTTCGGCCCGACAGGGATCCTCTGATCGCCCTCCAGCACGAACCCTGATCCGCAAAGCATCGGAGACGCCGCGAACGTCAGCACCTCGTCCTTGCGGGACATGGCCTGATACAACTCGATCTGCATGTGTGCCAGATCGATCAGCGGGGGGCGCACAATCTGCGCACCATCCCGCTCGCCGACGTAGTAGAGCACCAGCGGGACATACCCAAGCGACGACCGGCCTTCCGCCACCTTGGTCAGTGCGGACGTGTATCCCGGTCCCGCAGCGCCCGTTGTCTCGGCCTGCCACAGCTCCCACCGGCCCGGCTCCAGCACGCGGACGCGGTCAATCGTCTTCTCGCCGAAGCCTTCACGCTCGACGGATCGCTCGCGAATGCGCGCATGCGTCACCGTCTCCTTGCCATCGATGATGTCAGTATAGACCGCAATCAGGCTGCGAGCAGGGATGCTCACCCAATAGGGCCGTGCGCCAGATGCCCTCTCCTGCGCCAGCGTGATACCGTCACCGACCTGCGGATAATCGACGAGGATGGCGCCCATTCCGTCAGCAATCCCACCCTCAAACAGTGACCGTGCGAACACCGTCAGGCTGTTGCCGCGCGTATCGACGTCCTCGGCGATGTCTGCGATCCGCTGCGAGATGCTACCCTGAAGCGCGACATCCTTGCTGAACGGCTTGGACACGAGCGATCGTAGCGCGTCGTTGAACTCCGGCCGCCACGGTGCCGTGCTCAACCGGCGGCGATACTCCGCCTCGTCCTCTTCCTCGTACTGCGGCAGATGGCGCTTCCCCGCCGCGCGGACCCGATCGATTCCGGCGCGGATATCGTCGACCAGCTCCCACGCGGGACGCATGGCCTCATAGGCCGAGGACGGCGCCGCCGGGTTATCCGTGTTGACTGCCATCGTCTCACCGCCTGATTGAGTAGCTGCCGACCACGGGCACAACACCGGGTTTCACTACCGGCATAACCCAATTCACCACATACCCACCTGCATCATTCAGGTGATCGTGGCCCGTTGTCTTGTCCGGCATTCCGTTCTTGTCATAGGCTTGCTGCTCCTGCGCCTCCGCATATCGAGGGCAAGCCTTGTCGTTCAGCCACAGCCGGCCTTTCGCGTAGCCAGTGTTGACTGCGTTGATCCTGTCTTTAACTGCCGGGTTGCTGTCTCGTGCATGGACCACGTACCTCGCCTGCCTCAGCAGCGCGATGTCCGATAGCGAAGCATCAACCGTCTTACGGCTCTTGCCAGTGGCGTCTGGGTAGATGTGAATCTTGTGCCCCTGCCACTTCGCGTTGATCGCCGCAATCAGATCGGGCGTATCCAGAACCCCTGTCAGTTCGCCCACAGCATGCCAGCCAGGCCTTTCGCCGACCGGCCTCTCTACATAAACGACCGATGCCATATTGCCGACGTTGAAGTCCTGCCCGATATGGAGGTCCTCGCCGTCTCGTATCGTTTCCGTCGACCGGCGCAACACCCGGTTGTAGTTCCGATAGACCGTCCCGCTGGTGAGGTTGACGAACCCGCCCATCAGATAGGCGGAAATCAATTCCTCGGTGTAACTATCCCTCAGCGACTGGATATAGTCGGGCGGCAGAAACCGCGCATTCTCGTAGGTGCTCGCCTGCACCATCGAATAGTCGCGCCGACTACCGGACGCAAACGTCTGATAGACGAACTTGAACCCCTCCGGCGTCGTCGTCACGCCGATGCCATTCACAACACCCGGAATGACGAGCCGCATGCGAGCGATGATCTTACGCCACGCAGTCAGCGCCTTGTCGGTCGGCATCACATCGATCTCATCGACGAGAGCGCGGGCGATCTTGAACCCGACGATACTGCCCGGCTCATCCATCGACCGGCAGATGATTAGGCCGTAATATACCCGACCTCGGTAGAGATGGACCTCCTTGTCGGCCTTCCGGACGGACAGCCGGAAGCCGATCATCTCTGCGGCCTCTTCCAGAGTCGGCCAGAACGTGTCCCGGATGTCTCGATATGTCGGGGCGAAATATCCCTGCACCGTTCCGGGGTGTTCTCCGGCGAACAGCAACAGGTCGATGCAGCCGACCATTGTCTTGCCGGACCCGAACCCGCCGACATACGCCCTGAACTTGGTATCGAGCCCCTTCAGAAAGATCGCTTGCGGCTTACTCAGGCTCAGGCTTGGTAACGCGGACATCGCTCACCGCGTCCCGCACGTCGATCTTGATGTGCAACGGCGGAGGGTCGTCATCGTCGTCCTTCCCGCCGTCGTACATCCCGAGCATCTTCGCCAGATCGACCAGAGCACCGCGCTTGTCGTGGAACTTGATCTTCACGCCGTCTCGGGTGTTCCCGACCTCGGAAATCGCCGCCGCCGTCTCGGCATCCAGGTCATCGCTGTCGATCAGCAGCACGCCAGATGACCGCGCTACCGTGCCGTCATCGAGCGCCTTTTCGTACTCGCCCGGCCCCCACTTCACTGCCTTGCGGACATCGTAAAATGCTAGCTTCGCAAGTTCAGCGACAATTCGGTCCTTGGTGATTTCCGTCTTCGCAGCAAGCCGGCCCTGACGTTTCGCCAACTCATTCGCAACCGAAGTTTTCCGAAGCAACTGCGGCCCTTGGACGTCTGCCGTCTTCGCGCTGTAGCCCGCCCTGATCGCAGCCTGCGTCGCATTCAGGCTTTTCATGTATTCGTCGACGAAACGGCCCTGCCTTGGTGTCAGCGCCATCTCTTTAACCCTCCATCGCCACTGGCATCAGTTTGGCGCCAACAGCGGTCAGGATGCCGTGGCATCCGAAGCGATATCCTCGACCGTAACCGGGTCATACTGCACCTTGCGCAGGTACACGCCCCACAGCGGCCCGGTGACGCCCTCATCAACCCTGGCATAAGGCCAATCGCCGTCTCGATCGACGACAAACGAGACGCGGTCGCCATCCGTATTAACTAGATACTCTGGCCAAGCGTGCCCCCAAGGCAGCGCCTGATAGGCGACCAGCACCTTCCCATCTGTCACCACACCGGCGAAGAGTACGGCAGCCGGGGCCTCATCGCCCCACCGACCAGTTTCCAGCCAGCGATAAAACTCATCAGCGCGCTCCGGGCTTCCCGCCCTGATGGCCAGTTCCAGCGCCTGATAGCGACGATCAGTCATCTCATATCCTCATACAGAAAAGCCGCCCAGCGCGCGCCGAGCAGCAAAAAACGGCGGTCACCACCAGCGACTGTGATACTGTGCCTCTATAGTCAACGGAGCCACAGGAACTGTGATTTGACCGCGCCCGATGCCACCCCCACGATGACGCCCGCAGACGTGTCCGCATGGGTCGCCGACATGAAGGCGAAGCGCATTGCCGCTATAGACGCCGAATGCGCCCGGCTATTGGGCATGCACCCGAACTCGATTGCGGCAATGAAACAACGCGGCGCCGACCGTCGCACTGCCCTTGCATGCCGAGCACTGGTCCATCTGATGGAGCCGTACAAGGCGCGATGAATTGACTGCGAGCGTAACCGAGGCCCGCTCGCCGACCGCCGATCATGCAGCCGCCTGCTATTGGCAGGATTTCAAGGCGGCACCGGTAGACAGCCGGCCCGCCAACATCATTGGATCCAGCCCATCGCCCATGCCAAGCCGAGGCTCGGCAGCAGCGTCAGCCATGAGAGACCGAACAAAACCAGCGACAGGCCGGCCACCACCGAGAACAGGCTGTTGAGGAAAGCCAGCACGTCATTCATCGTGGGCGTCCTCATCGTCACCGCGGAGGAACCCCACGAACTCCCGAGCAATGTCGATGATCTCCTCAGGCTCGCTGACGGAGCGCTGCCAGCCGGCCACCTCTACAGCGGCCATGAGCGCCTCGACACGGCGGCGCTCGGCTTTGTTGGCAAGTGCCTCAGTGCTGCACGACATGGATACGCCCCTCCGCCGCAAGCGGGAGATCGTCACCGGCGCCGGGCTCGACGCCCTCGCAGAATTCCAGCTCCTCGCCCTCATCGCCGTCATCGCACTCGATGAAATGCGGCTCCGTGACATCCGGGGGGCACGATGTCGATGCTGACCTCGCTGCGACCGTCCTCGCTCTCCAGCACCTCAGTGGCGCTGAACGAGGCGGGCTGGCTGAGCGTGAATGCCACCCGCCGATTGCCTTCATCGTCGGTGGTGAATGTGATGCTACCGGCAAATGCACCTTCAGACATCATAGACTCCGTGTTTCAACGGGAGGGGAACAGCCAGCACCAGAATAGCGCCGGACAGAACGCAACCTGCGCCGCCATGGCATATGGCGCGGCAAGTTCGATCAGAATGTTTCGGGACATGGCGGCCTCGCGAGTGGGGCCATGAACGCAAAAACGCCCGAGCCACAGCCCGAGCGTTATTCGTCCACACTACCTATCGTGCGCTAAACATCGCACAACGAATCACGAACGTCAAGGGGCCGCGTCGTGAATCTGTGGATTTTCGTCCTTAGCCGCTCGAATTGCACGGATCGGGCGATATCCATCGTCGAACGTCCGCCAGAACGTGGCGAGCGAATGGAGGCCTACGATCAGGTGCGTGATATCCCGCACGTCCATGTCATCGATAACGACCTGCGTAATGGACATCGCCACCGCGCCCGAGGCGTCCCGAGCAGCAATCTCATTGCGCGCTGAACGGAACGCTTCAAGGACAAAATCGCGAAACTCCTCATCCGACACTGCCCCGCCCTGACCCGCCTCATCATCAGGCGGCGGCTCTGTGTCAGGGCCTGCCGCCTCCTCGATCATCCGCGCCAGCACGCCAGACGTTGGCCGCGGTGCGTCTATCACTCGCGCATAGTCTGCCATCAACCGGCGCCAGCGCTCACCGGCCACGACCTGCCCCTCCGTGAGATACCCTGCAAGATAGAGCCGCCCCAGCGCACTCTCCGCTCTCTGGTCTTTGCGAGCGGTCTCCGGAAGCCAGCGACGATGCGGCTGCGCGAGCACTGTGGCGCGCTGGTCTTGGTTGATACCGGCGCGCGAGATGGCGCCGGATGGCGTGCGCTTCGCCTGCCTTCTACGAGTCTTCCTGCCCACTCAATTGCCCTCCAGTATTGCACCAATCGCCCGTGCCGGCTGTCCCTGATATTTGCCCGCATAGGGACGCTCTGTAGGCTCGTCGAGATATTCAAAGACGATCTGGATGATTGGCGTGCCCTTTCGCAGCCGCTTGATCCACCAGCCTCGATTGTAAATCTCGACGGTCAGGTATCCTTCCCAGCCTGGCTCCGCATTAGTCGTGGCACTGGCGTCAATGCCCATGCGTGCCAGCGTGGATTTATTCTCGATCTTTCCGCGTATATTCGCCGGGAGAGCGATCCGCTCCCGCACGAAGCTATTGACCTGTGTCTTGGGAGGCAGGATCACGCTTTCGCCAAGCGTCAGGTCCACACCGCAAGCCGATAGCCCAAAGGTCATCCCATGGGCCACTCCCCGCTCATGTAGCGGGGATACAAGGCCAAGCCTGCGGATGGTCTGTGCGGAGAGGATCATCAGCGCCACTCGCAGGCGAAAGGTATGTCGTCGTCCAGATCGCTCGAATACGCCCCGCCGCCGCCGTAGCTGTCCCCGGCCTTGGCAGCCCCATAGGAGCGCCCAGTGTCAGCAGGGCGCGATGAGCTGCTGTCGTCGTCGCTGCGCTTGCTGTCGAGCAGCGTGACGTTCCCACCAAAGCCACCCACGACGACCTCTGTTACAGACCGCTCGTTGCCATCGCGATCCTGGTATTTGCGGGTCTGCAACTTACCTTCAATGCCGATCTGGCTGCCCTTGCGCACAAAGCGCTCGACAACCCCGACGAGCCCATCGCCGGTCACGACGATGTTCGTCCATTCGGTTTTTTCCTTGCGTTCGCCCGTGGCCTTGTCTTTCCATCGTTCGGACGTAGCGAGGCTGAAATTCGCAACCCGGCCGCCGTTATTGAAGCTACGGACTTCAGGGTCTTTGCCAACACGGCCCACTAGAATTACGCGATTCATGCTCATCTATTCTATCCTATATACTATCTATCTAAGATATTGCTGGTAGGAGAGTGTTGTTGTCGGGCATAGGACGACCAGCCCCGGCTAAAAAGCCAGAGTGGTCCCTATACCCTTCGCGATCTTGCTGGCCGGAGCCGTGCCGCCGCCTTGGGCCGATTTGATGGCGTGACATTCCCCAAATCGTTGAGCGCTACTTGCGATGTCATTGTCACTACACCGGGGGGCGCGCTTCGCTCTTTCGGACTGCGCTTCCATTTGTGCCCCCGCCCCGTGGTAAATGGTCCAGTATTTAGCCCCACCGTCTTCGACCGTCAGCTAAATCGGCCGCGCGCTTAGTGGCCGCGCGGTCACCGTATTGCTTATCTAACGTCTTCGAACGTTAGACCATTTTCGCGCCTTACTTTTCTCAGGACACCCTTTGTGGCGCCAAAGATGTGAAATGATGTCTCTTCTTCAAATGTATGTATTTTATCATGACAAGAGTCACATACCTGAACAAGATCGCCAAGCCACTCGGCGCCAATTCTCTTGTAAGTTTTGTGGTGAAGAGACAGCTTTCCCTTTGACCCGCATCCGCTGCAACACTTGTTTTTTGACAGCTTGCTGGCCCAAAAACGACGCTTCACATCTTGCCAATGCGAGCTTTTCAAATACTCACTGTAACTTGAGTATCCAAGCTCTGACAGCTTATCCTTAAATTCCCGAATCCGTCTCGCGCGGGACGACGACCTTCTGTCTTTGCCTCTTAAATGTTTGCTCACGAGATAAAAACCTCACGAAAATGGAGGGCCACTGATCTCAGGCCGCACTCCATGTGAAAATCATTAAAGTCACCGAGGCTGGCAGGCATTGTCCACTTGCACCCGGATTTCCTTGCGTAGAACTCGCCTGTGCCGAGACCATCGAGATGTTCAATCGGCCTATCATGATCCGCCGCGATCCATGCACCCGGGATGGCACATGCTACCTTTGCAGCGTTCGATGCTGAGAATGCTGATCTGATTGTTGCTGGTATATTTAATATACGGATTGCCGCGCGAACAGACAAGGCCGTAGCGAAGCCTTCGCATACGATTTCTTTACTATTCTGTGCATTGCGGGGAGACGTGGCGATTCTATACGATGCCCCGCTCATTGCCCCCGAGAGGATGTTCTTTTTTTCACCGCTTGCCGTAATAAATTGGACTGTCGATACCCTGTCTCCGATCCATCCCGGAACAATCAGCATCGGCTGATCACTTGTCGGCATTGCGCCGGCAAGCAGGTCTCCCAGCTCATTTCTTGGGAGCAGGCAGCGCGGATCGTCATGCACCTTCGCTCTTTCGTCAGGGAAGCCCTTTGACGCCAGATATGGATGCACGTCATCTCGGCATGAGTGAACGATATCGTGGCATATACGCGCCACCGCCTCGCGCCGATCCCTCTCGCGTCTATCCCGATCAGGATCGCGCTGACGGGGGCGGATGACGACTGCTGCGGATGGATCGCCACGCAAGCTAAATGCCTGTTGCTGCCCGGTGGTCCAATTCCACGCTATCCCGCCCTGCTCATCGTCGAAGATCAGGACGCGCCCGGATTTATTGCTTCTGGCCTTGCCGTCTACAGCAGATTGCGCCCACTTTCCGGGAGATACATGGCGCGGAACAGCGATGCCAACATCGTGGCAGGCGGAGCGGATGGCGTCATCAAGTGATTGCGCTCTCATGCAGCCACCCGCTTGTTGTTCTTGCGGAATCTCTTGATCTCTCGACCGATCAGATCATAAGCGCCCTGATCTAGGTCGCCGGGGGCAGCGTCATACCAACCAAATGGCAGCTTCGCGCCGGGGAAAATCCCCCTGAACACGCCATATGCCCACTTGCGCGCCTTATCCCCATCACGAGAGTGCGCGAAGCAATAATGCAGGGCGGCGTGCCAGACTTTTCGCGGGTCTTTCAGGCATTCGGCGCGCAAACCCGGGCGCGTCGTCAGTCCCAGTGCCTCAGGGTTGAATTCGTGCAATGAGCCTGCGACTGCGTGAATGCCAGATCGAGCGGGCCTCTCCCATCCGCAGGCTGCGCAAGTGTTGCCGCGCAAAGCACCGGAGCATTCGGGGCAGACCACTTTCTCGCGCGTCTGCTCATCACGCTTTCGAGTTTCGCTGTCGCGCTTTTCGGCTGTAGATAGCAGCCCGGCGCCGTTGTCCCAAACATCGAACATATCCAAAGCGAACCGTTCAATATTCCCAGAGTGGTCAAGCCATAGCGCCCTTGTCTTGTCAGGATGAGAGCGCATGACACGCCCGATCTCCTGCATGTGGCTGGACAGGCTCTTGCGGTACGGCTTGCAAGACACGCCGATTAGCACATCAGGTACGTCGAAACCCTTGGTCAGCACGCCGCACGATACTAGCCCGTGGATCATGCTGTCGGGGCGTCTGAATTCCCCGATCTTCGCAGCTCGCTCGTCATCTGACCTGTCCAGATAGCTGATCTGTTGGAAGTTGTAGCCGGCAGCCGCGAACGCCGCGCATATCACGCGCCCGTGCTCGACGGTTGGCGAGAATACGATGCTCTTTGCCGCCCCCCCGAAATGCTCATGAGTTTTGCCGATCCATTCGGAGACGACATCACCGACAATTCGGATGCCTGCCGCGCCGGCGCTTTCATCGGAAAACTCTCCGAATGAATTTAGCCCAAGCTCTTTGTCGTCAGGGGATTTGGCCACGTAGATTTTCGGCTGAATAAGAAAACCATCATCAACGAGCGCCCGCGTCGTGGTGACATTTACGGCGTCATCCCAGAACTTGCCCATTCCCGGCGTGAACGGTGTCGCCGTGAGGCCGATGGCCACGGCCTCCGGGTGGTCCTCGATGAACTTGATCGACGACTTATACTGAGCGTGCGCCTCATCATATACGATCAAAGATGGGCGGCGCGGCAAAAACCGGCGAGCCAGAGATTGGATAGAGCATACCTGCACGTTTTCGTGCGGCGACCATCTCTCACTGTTGCCCTGTACTATCCCGTGCCGGATGCCGTAGTCATCGAGGGTTTGGCTCGTCTGATTGACGAGCGCCACGCGATCCACGAGAAAGACGGCATAACTGCCCTTGTCGCTTGCTTGCTTGAGCAGGTGTGTGGCCACGATGGTTTTGCCGGCCCCGGTTGGAGCCACCAATATTTGCCGCTTCCGACCTGCGCGGATTCCGTCACGCAGCGCGTCAACGGCATCGGCCTGATATGGACGGAGAGATATTTCCCTATGCGGCGTCAATGTAAGCATTGCTGTGCCTCATAATGTCTTCATATGCGGCGGCTTCCGCTTCACGGCGGGCCATGCCAGCCTCAAATTCCATGATCGCGGCGCGCTCGATCCAGCGATCGAACTCTGGCCACGCCTCACTGCATGCATCCGTCCAATTGCGTTTGATCCACGCGATCGCGTCAGGCTTGAGCCGCCCCGGCTTAAGCGAAAAGCGCCATTCATCGCGGACGATATCGCCGCCATTGGCTCGGATGCGTCCGAGAATGCTCATACGGCGATCTCGAAACCGGCAGATTGCAGCTCGTTAACGCGGGCCTCGGCCTGTTTCCGCTTGTATTCCTCGCGCTTCGCCGCAGCCAAAGCCTCGTCGCGCGCGAACTTCACAGAGACAAGCTCCCGCTTCATTCGGCTGATAACCGCGCCTTGATTGCTTTCGGAAAGATCGCGCACGGCTGCCTTCAACTCATCCCGCTCGGCCTCGACCGCCGTGATCTGCTTGCGCAGGTCATCGTTGTCTGCCCGCAGGCCGATGATTTCGTCGAAAAGCGCGTCGTCGGTCAGCTTCGCGAGCTGCTTTTTGACCTTCGCGATGTCGGCGGCGGCGTCCGGCTTTTGATCGGGCTTTGACTCGTGGACCGGATCGGCGTCCGGCCCCGGCTCGGGCTGCGGCGAAATCGGCTCGTCATCAGCAGGTTGCGGCTTAGGTGCGGGCGGCTGAGGGATTTGATCGGGCTTTGATCCACCGCCGATATTGGCGGTGTTCATCGTTGCAGTGGTGCCGTGCCTCGTCGTGTAGGTGCGCGGCTCACTGTCCGATCGGACAGTTACATTGGATGGCATCTTGCGATACCTGCCGACAGTGTCAGGGCTGACACCGCACTGCCGCGCGATCTCCCGATCTGACCACCTCGACCATTCCGGGTCATTCAGCAACACCATGACAGCGCGCTTCTTGTCATCATTCGTCCGGCGCAGCCCGTGCGCGGCATTCGCCCCCACGCTGAACAAGATGGCGTCACGCTGACCGCCCTGCCGGACATCTGCGGGAATTTCATAGACACCGGCCTTGGCATATGCCTCGTATCGATGGAAGCCGTCCGCCAACCAATATTCAGACCCGTCGAAGAAGACGATGACGGGCGGGAACACGATTCCTGCGCTCACCAGCTCCGCATAATCTGAAACGACATCGCGATTTATTTCGGCGCGCGATTGCGTCCCGCCGTTGACGCGAAGACGGCTGATGTCGATCGTGCTCATCGCGCACCCTCTCTATGTCTGCTATCGTGTGATGCGGAGACGGCGGATAGAGCCGCCTCGACGCGGAGAATGGCCCTGCCAATGGCCTCGGGGATTTGCGGGACTACAGCGTCGCCAAACGCCTCTACGATCAAGCTCGCGGCAGACGTCCGCTTGCCACTGCCCGTCGCAATGCGCGTGTCAGCCACCCAGGTGGAAAGCCCATCATCCAGCCGTAGGTGATGGGCAAGGTTTTCGATGGACCACTGAGGCCAGCGCCCGCCAACAGGCTCGCTATCTGGCGGGCATACGCCCATTTGTCCGGGGCACGATCCGTCATTGCACCGTCCAGAACGGCATCCATCGTCGGAGACTTCCGCTTGTCGTAGGCCGGAGACCAGCGATCCATGCGGCTGTCCCGCTTTGTCGGCGTCGGCAGCGTCTCGAATTTCGACGCTCCGTCCAACAGGGCGTCGAGCTTCGGAGATCGACGACGGGCGTAGGCTTCTGACCAAGGTTCCATTTTGCGGTCGTTCTTTACCGGGGTGGGGAGCTTGGTCGGAGTTGACAGCACTTCTGGGTTGGCAATCACCTGCCATGGCCCCGCTGTCGGCCATTTCGCCATTGACGGATGATGCAGGTTCCCGGTTTCCGTGGGGGTATGGAGCACCCCCGCATGCCGGCTGGCATAGCCCTTGATCTGGCTCAGCACGTCGCCTCGGAACCCGCGATCCGCATCCGTCTTGCGCGGGGTTGCCAACCTGCTCTGTGTCGCGTCCGATAAGCCAAGACCGTGCGCGCTCGTGGTTGGCGCCGACGTCTGAAGCACGTACCACGAACGGCCAGCAGGCGTAGCCGAGTGCTTCCAGCTCAGCGAGGACTACGTCTGCGCCCCGAGTTCGGAGATTAGCGCTGTTCTCAAAAGCGAACCAACGAGGGCGGCATTCTCCGACAAGACGGACGGCTTCGAGGTAGAGGCCGGAGCGCTCGCCCTCGATCCCTTTGCCCTTGGTGTTGGCGCTGGAAATGTCCTGGCAGGGCGGGCTGCCGACGATGACATCGGGCAGGTATCCGAGATCGGAAACAATTCGATCTGCTGTAAGTGTTCGGATGTCGTCGTAGAGATGGACACCGGGGTTATTCTCCGCGTAGAGGATGCGCCGCCACTCAACTACCTCGCAGGCCGCGACGGTGATGAAGCCTGCGCGGTGCATGCCGAGCGACCAGCCGCCGGCGGCCGCCGAAAACAGGTCTAGGATGCGCATCGGCCTTGCCGCCTCTACCCCGCTGTATGTGCTGGCGTAGCGGAGGGTCATGACGCGGCCCTCATCAGCCAGTGGAACGCCGTTCCGGCGCGCGGCGACTGGAGGTCTATCGCCTCGCCCAGCTCATCCCGTTTTCTGACGCCATTTCCGCCCTGCTGCTTCGGCGTTGCCCAACGGCAGTTTCCGGGGCGGTAGCCCCCGTCCCCGTCTGGCCACCTATCGATAGAGTGACTTGCTGACGGCCTCGGACCCATGTCGGCTAGAAAGCAATCGAATCCCGCGTTTTCGCCGTCTCCCCGGAGCCACCGCTCACACACGGAAATGCCACGGCCGCCGTAGAGGTGGTAGCTGGTCGCGTTCGGGTTATTGCACCGGCTGAGCATTGCCCGGTAAGATCGGTACTCGCCAGAATGGGCGCGTCGAACAGCATGGCCATGCTTAAAGGATCGATCAACAGCCATCTTCGCGGCGATCTCGCGCTTCAAACACCCACATGACTGTATTTGCCCAGAAGTAAGATTACCGGACGTCACAACCTTTGTATTCCCGCATTCGCATTTGCAAATCCATTGGGCTTTTCCAGCGGGCGTGCGGCCGACAATGCTTATGGGCTTCAGTCTGCCAAATGCGCTAGAGCTAAGGTCTTTCGCGCGCTTGCTGGCGGCCTTCGGGCGGGCACGTTCCGTGACTGCGTTTCCTGCGTCAATGGCGCTCATGCTGGCACCCACGATTGCGACGCGCCGGGGATCAGGCCGTCTTCCTGCGCCAGGATGCGACCCTTCACCACCAACTCAGCAAAATCGATGTCGGCGACCCGCCGGCCAGATGGGAGCGCGGTGATGCGGCGGCCGTTCACGGCCCTTTCGTCATCGACGAACTCGATCATGATGAAGCCCCCCCCCTGTTATCAGGCCCAGTGCTCTGGAGGCTGGAACTGACAGGCGCGCGGGGTCTTCGCGGACGGGAATGCGCTCGGTCATGCCGCGTCCTCCGATACCGTGACAACGACAGCCCCGTGCGTGACGGGCTCGCCGCGCGATATGCTGTAGGTCCACTTGCTGTCGTCTATGCCGGTAGCATCAGCGATGCCGTCTAAGCTTGATTTTGCGCGACTGAGAGCGTTGTCACTATCGTAGGGGCGCCAGTTCGGCGCGTGGAACACGATGTTGACGTGCATCCTATCCCAGGGCAGCTTGCGGACACCGGCGGCGATGCACGCGAGATGGGCGTCGTGCCGCGCCTGCCTCGCGGCGCGGGCTTTCTCGCTCCAATGGGGGCGCGAGTTTGGCGATAGGGCGGGCGGCGGCCATGGCAATGTGACGGTGAGGCTCATACCGCCACCTCTCCTTTTTCAATCAGTGACTTGATGCGGCGGACCCCGTAGAAGACCGTGGACGGGTCTCGCCCGCCCAAGAAGCTGCCTATCTGGGGGTTGGACCATCGGCCCTCTTGCGCGAGCCGGTACATCGCCATTTGCGCGGCGCGGGCAACGTTACCGTGCCGGTGTTTGCGCAGGATGGATGAGAGCGGCACGCGGAACTTGACGGATACCTCGCGGACAATCTCCTTCGCGCGCGGCGGTGCCGTCCAAATGTTAGACTGATGCTCGGCCTCGAAAGCGCGGTCGAGCATTTCGGCGTGGTGCTTGACGATAGCCGTCCGCTCGCGGAGCATTTCGATCCGGGCTTTTCTGACGACGCAGTCAATGGTGTACGCGGAAACGTGCAGTGCAGGCGCGATGACGCTGACGGGGACACCATCGCGATAGGCAGCAATCGCTGCTTCGCTGCACGCCGGGGACAGGCGCGCAAGCTCGCCGCTCCTATCATCCATGGCGGGCGCCTCCGTAGAGAGATGAGAGGTACGGCAATGACACGCCGTTACGGTTGGTGTGCACGCGGATGCCTAGCTCCGCAGCTAGAGACGGCGCGGTGGCGCACGGACGCGCAACCGGCGCCACTGGCTTCGGTGGCGGCACGGCCTTCTGTCGCGCCGACCGCGCTGCGGTCTGAGTGTTATTTGCAGCGATACGCGCCAGCACCGCGATATGAATGTCTGCGTCCGGGCTGCGCGTTGATGCTTGGTTTCTTGCCCCCGTCCGGATGCCGGCCTCGCTCAGTTTGATTTCGACGCGGCCGATGCAGATGCCGAGTGCAGCAGCGACCTCGCGGACGGTAATGCCCGCGTATCGTGCAGCCGCGATGGCCTCCAACACCTCGGCGCTCCAGTCTAGGGGCCGCTTAGTGGCCATCAGGCGGCCTCCCGACGATCCACGGCGCTATCCACGCCGCAAAGCCTGTCAAGGCGTACGATAAGCTCAACAAGTAGCCCGCGAATCTCGTCCGTGTCCGAAACAACGGCGGTCGCGAGTGTGGCGGAAAGGGCGGCGGTAGACCGCTGGAATTTGGCACGGGCTTGGTCCTCAAGCTGTTTGTCACGCGCCGCAGCTGCCACAACCGCTTTGGCGGTCGCCGTGCGACGACGCTCGTCGCGCGCTGCCCGGACGCTATCGACGATAAGCGACCCGGGATTTTGCGCCTCGCAATAGAAAAGGGACTTCGCGGATCGAAATGAAATGCCTGCCGCGCGCGCAGCCCGTTCCAGAAACCGCTTGTTCTTCTCGCCGGGCTGCTGCTCGCCAAGCTCGATAACAGCGTTTTTCATCTCGACCGCCAACGCAGACGCGGACACTTCAAACTTCCTTTCCAATTTGGTGGACGTAATTTCCGGCATACTGGAACGCTCCTATGCAACTCTGGTCTTGCGAAGACGAATTGCTGAGGGAAGTTTCAGGATGAACGGACAGGACCGGGACGACATCGCCGACGATGACAACATCATCTTTCTGGGAGACATCGCCCGCGAGAGCGTCGCCCTCGCCTACATCAGGCTTAACCAACGCAAACGAGCGCGCGCCCGAGAAGAAAGAGCCGCGCCCCGCCGGATCGAGATACGAGAGGAACGCAGTCCCCTCGATCCAATCAAGCCAAGGCGCGGCAGGTGAAGCGGGCTCCATCCGGGTCATGGCTCAGCTCCGGATGAAGGGGTCCGCTCGGGGGAAGGGGAGAAATCATCGAACGTCACTGCACCGTCCGTTGCGGTACGGATGCGCCGTAGGTGATCAGGGCGAGGGACTCGCGCTCCACGCGCCCACTTGCCAACAGCGAACGCCGAGACGCCTATCGCCGTGGCGAACGCCTCATACGTGAGGCCGCGTGATTTGAGGTACGTTGATAATCTCATGGGACGTACAGTGCCCCAAATGGGCACTAACGTCAACTGGAAAGGTGCCCATCTGGTTCACTATCAATTGTGCCCAAATTGGGCGTATTGGGGGCATGGCGAACAATCTGAAGTCATTGAGGAAAAAGCACGGCCTTACCCAACCGGAACTCGCGGGGCGGATGGGCACGACTAAGAACCAGCTTATCAAACTGGAGAAGGGCGACAGGCGGCTTGATCAGCAATGGATTGAGAGAGCTGCCGAAGCCCTTGGTGAGCCACCAGAGGCAATAATTGGTGAAGGGCCGATCGAGGCTCCGGTTGTCGGGTACGTCGGCGCGGGGACCGGTGCGCATTTCTACGATACGACGCAGGGCCCGCTCGATGTTGTCGAAGCACCGGAAGGGTCAAGCCCGCTGACTGTGGCGGTCGAAATCAGGGGCGACAGCCTCGGCCCATTCTTTGATGGTTGGTACGTCTTCTACGATGACGTTCGCTCCGAGGTGACGCCCGACCTGATAGGCGAAATATGCGTAGTCGGCCTTCCAGACGGGAAAATCCTCGTCAAGAAAATCCAAGCGGCATCAACACGCGGGCGCTATCATCTACTAGGCCAGTTTGGCGAGCCGATCCTTGATTCAGAGGTCGCTTGGGCGGCAAAGGTGATCAATTTCGGCAGGGGGCGACGGAGATGATTGATCGCGTCGCCGCCCGCACGTCACGGATGTAGAGCGAATCCATCGCCAGTGTTGCAGCTAAGCTATAGCAGATTTCCCCGGCGGTAGTTAGCCTATTAGCGGACTATCGCTATGGGGGCATCATGCGTAAATTCGTCACTATCGCGCTCTGCGGAGCGTTAACTGCTTGTGCGTCAAAATCGTCAGACATTCGCGCAAGCTATGTTTCACCGATCCAGTATCAATCCTATACTTGCCAGCAGCTCGCCGAAGAAGCGTCCCGCGTCTCCGCGCGCGCATCAGAGGTTGCCGGCACCCAGGATTCTGCACGGTCGAACGATGCGGCGATGACGGCGGTTGCTGTCGTAATTTTCTGGCCGGCCCTATTTGCTCTCAAGGGCGATAAGCAGACAGCGGCGGAGCTTGGACGCCTCAAAGGCGAGCTTGACGCTATCGAGCAAGCGTCAATTCGGAAAAACTGCAACATCAAGTTCCAGAAAGCCCCGCCGGCGACGTGATAGCATCATCTGGCAGCTGTCGCGCGCGGCGGTAAGGTCGCCGCGCGCTGGCGCTATCGGTTTCGGTTTACTGTGTTTTGAGGGGGGCAGCATGAACGACGATCTGACATTCGAGGATGTGCAAGCGTTCATCGCTGATCGCGGCGGCGCGAATCCATGCGAAGCTTGCGGCACACAAGACTGGATCGTTTCGCTTAGTTTTGGCGATAAGGGGCACATGCCGATCATTGCCAGCATCGACCCTGCTGCGTTAAGCCTGTTCGGCGCAGCCATGTTGCCTGTCGTCGCGCTCTCGTGCAAGCATTGCGGCAACATACGGCTGCTGTCTCGCCCGACGATAGCTAGGTGGAAGTCGGAGAAGGCCAATGGCTAATCTGGGCGGGGGCCACCTGCGGTTGGCCCATAGCAATGATTCGACTGAAGTGCTATATAATAAAGGTCGCGGTCCGGGCGGCACCGGAGGCGATGGAGGCGGAACGTCGGACCCAATGGAAGCGCGGGTTGCATCACTGGAGGCGAAATTCGAGCGCGTAGACGTGAAGCTCGACGCGATCAGCCGCGACCTTGAGGGTCTGCGGTCGCTGCCAGAGCGTGTAGCGCATATTGAGGGCAAGATTTCCAGCATGCCCAGCACCGGCGCGATGGTGTTCGCTATTGTCACGACCGGGCTTGCAATGATTGCAATTGTCTTTGCTGTTCTCGCTTTCGCCGGCGATAGATTTGAAGGTGGCATCGGCCTTTCAGCAATCAGGATCGAGCAGGCCGAGCGCGACAGAGAGCGTGACGAAACCATCAAGCAAATTCTACAGCGCCTGCCTTCATTGCCGGTATCGCCCACCAACACCCCCTAACCCAGCCCGCTTCGGCGGGCTTTTGTTGGCGACTCAGCAGCGGCATATGGTATGCACCAGTCGGGATCGACAATCTGCGGAACATCGTCAACGCCACCGGTGCAGATCGTGAAGTCATGGCTGATTTCGTTGTGGCCTTCGGCGACAATCACGATCCTGCATGAAATTTGCTTATTGCGGCCGATTAGTCGTTTGACATAACGGTCTCGCCCGGCCTGGTCCAAGTCGTCTAGAGCCTGTAATTTCGTATCAGCAGTAGGCTCCCCCCAGAACGCCCCGATATGGGGGCGCGTGTGCAATACGATGAATGGGCGCTCGACGCCGGACGCGAGCACTTCCTCAGATTCGAAAATCTGCAATGCGAAGTTTCCATTTTGCCCCTTCCGCTGCCAAAGCACCTCTATCCGCTGAATGTGGACGGCCTTTGTGACCTTAACGGTTGCGCGAAGCACTCTCGTTCCGTCGCCGATTGATGGGCTTTCGCTCACAAAGCCAAACAGGGACAGTGACACACTCCCCCATGGAGCTGGAGTGAGGTCAGTATTGCCTCGAAGAAGCCTTTCGGCAGTCGCCTTCGCTTCCTGTAGATGGCCGGCCTTCCCGAGTATCGCAACGCTCTCTAGGAAGCCAAGCGCTCGCTGGTAATCAATGGACAGACTGCCGCCGCCATCCTCTAGGGGGACGGGTATGCCATATCGTTTGAGATTCAGGAGATGGCTTGATAGTCGCAGAGCCTCTGGCGAGCCGCGATTAACGCTGTCGCGAGATCGGCTGCGGTTAACCATCTTTGCGTCAGCGGCGAAGACGAGTGCCCGGTTCGAATCCATTTTAAGGTCATTTAGAGATGGAATTAACGGCGCATCTGCCGCGACAACGGGCGGTGGCGATGTGGCCTCGTTCGGCGTCGGGGGTTCTGCAAGCGCTCTCCCCAGCCTGTACCCGGCATAAAGAACCAGTGCAAAAACAGCGACCTCAATCGCCGTCCCGCCAATCAGCGGCCAAGGGAGGGAGGATGAAGCAGATGCCACCATCCTCTTAAACCACCCGTCCAAGCCAAGCGCTTCCAGAAACCACGTCCCCGGCGTCGTGTTCATGAAGGCAGCCGCTAATGCGCTGACGGCGAGGAGCCATCGCACAGGCCGGGGCAGTCGAGACAGAAAGCGATTCGTCATACATCGATCTTGCCCGACGCGCTTTAGCTTGTGGAGTCATTGCTTGCCTTAATGGGGGCCAGCAGGCGGGTCGGTTGCCGCCGACCCGCTCTGCTCCCCTTCCTGTTCTGACGCCGGAAGCCCCTCCTGCGGCTGCTAGCACCCGGAAGGCTTCTTGTTTGAGGCCGTGCGAGACCCGCCCTCACACTCTTATACCCCATGAGGGAGGGAGGGGCGATGAAAAAATTCTAAAAGTGCCCAAATAGGGCTTTACATAAGTGCCCATATCGGGCACTATCTCCTCATAGCCGAACGACAGCGCACCGCGCACCGGCAGGGAGACACCGATGAACGCCCTCACAAGCAACGCCGATTTCGCCGAAGCCAGGACGAACGACATCCTTGCGCGCGTCGAGGCTGGTGACGCGGCGGTTGAGGCGCTCATGGCCGCTGTCAGCGCGGATGCTGAACGGGTTCGTACAGGCAACGCCCGCTGGCGCATGGCGGAGATGGTCAGGTTCCATGGCCGTTCCACCGTCGAGCAATGGGCGCGCGATGAGTTCGGCGTCGAGACGGCTGAGGTCGGCAAAGACGGCTCGCTCTACCTTCTCGATGAGCCTGTCATCAGCAGATACGCGACCACCGATGAGCTGGAAGGCTTTGTCGAGTGGATCGCTGAGGCTTACGGCGATTACCGCGAAATTCCCCCAATCCCACAAGGCCGCCGCCTGATCGGCACCACAGCGCAATCCGCGCGGGAGATATCCATGTCCGAAACGATTTCCACGCAACCCGATGAAGCCTCCGCCGATGTGGCGGAAGCGATCAAGGGCTTCGACGCCGATTTCAGTGCCAACGGCCGAACCTTTGAGATCGGCAAAACCGAGACGATCGACGGCGAGCTGACTGAGTTCGACGACGGATTTGACGCCGTGCCCGCCGATGAGCACCCCCTGACCGTATTCGACCGCGTTGCGCCTGCTGGTGCCCGGTACGCGGTTGTTATCCAAGGTGGTGCAACCATTCGCGAAGACGGCTGGATCGCCTCCGCATCGGTCACCGTAAACGCTGAATCGCCTATTGCCGGGCTAGTTGGGCGCGCAGTCAAATGGGTTTTTGACAGGTCAAAACCGGAAGAGGGGTCTCAGGCCACCGGCGATCAGGGTGCAGCGTCGGCCACCGGCGATCAGGGTGCAGCGTCGGCCACCGGCGATCAGGGTGCAGCGTCGGCCACCGGCGATCAGGGTGCAGCGTCGGCCACCGGCTGGCAGGGTGCAGCGTCGGCCACCGGCGATCAGGGTGCAGCGTCGGCCACCGGCTGGCAGGGTGCAGCGTCGGCCACCGGCGTGCGGGGTGCAGCGTCGGCCACCGGCTGGCAGGGTGCAGCGTCGGCCACCGGCGTGCGGGGTGCAGCGTCGGCCACCGGCGTGCGGGGTGCAGCGTCGGCCACCGGCGTGCAGGGTGCAGCGTCGGCCACCGGCGATCAGGGTGCAGCGTCGGCCACCGGCTGGCAGGGTGCAGCGTCGGCCACCGGCGTGCGGGGTGCAGCGCTTGCATCTGGATACCAAGGCCGCGTGCTCGGCAAAACCGGAAACGCCCTTTTCCTGGTCGAGCGCAACGACGACTACGAGATTATCGCCGTCTGGGCCGGCATCGTCGGGCGCGACGGCATCAAAGCGGATGCCTGGTACACGCTTCGCGATGGCAAGCCTGTCGAAGTCGAGGCGTGAGGGCGGCCCATGTCCAGCACACCCACATCACAACGTTTCACTTTCTTATACGCCATGCTCGCGCCGCTTCTCGCTGCGCTCTGGCTCATCCGGGAGTATATCCTTTGACCCGCCCCCTTTTCGCAAGTCTTGCTGATGTACACGATGGCTCCGCGCCAATCAGCGGCCCCGACACGCATCTTGCTTTCGAGGCCATGCGTCACCCACTGGAGCGCGCCGTCAGCCTGATAGGCGGCGTTGCCCGCAAGTCCACCGACAGTGATGCGCGCCTAGAGGCAATCGATGTCGAGATGCACCTTCGCCTTGCCCTCGCACGTGTCGAGCGATCCGCCGAAATCCTCGCTGGCCGCTACATGGCGGACCACGATGACGGATCGGATATCGCCCGCAACGCGGTGATCGCCGCTGATATGGAGGCTGCGTAATGGCCTCCCCATCCCCCGCCACGCTCGCGGCTCATATCGAGATACGCGCGCAGTCTCTGGTCGAAATGGACATCGACCTTTCTGATGATGCTGCGTGCATTGTCCACCTATACGCCATGAACCTTGGGCCAATTGGTATCTCGTCTGATGTCATCTGGCTCTATGAAAAGATCATCTCTCGCGCGGAAGAACTCCGTGGCGAATGGACAGTGGAGTTAGCCGCATGACCATCATCCGCGCTGGCGACATCGTTCGCCTTGAAGGTCCCGTAAAATACGGCCGGGAAATCACCGGCTATGACGAAATCGTTTTGGATATCGGAGGGCGCACTGTCCGCGTGCCGGAGTCCAGCGTGACCGTGATTGTGCCCCGGTTTGAGATTGGGGAATCCGTCTACGACAGGTCTGGCGATATTGTCGGCGTCGTGCTCGGTGTCGCGGGGGACAAAGTGTGGGTCAAATCGACCGCCGGTGTCTTCGACACGTGGAGGGCCTGGAGCCTCCGCCGCGCAACTGAAGAAGATGACGCTGCAGTCGCTGCCACCCCGACGCTTATCGAAACGCCCCCGCCCCCGCCCCCGCCCCCGGCTCCGCCGTATGTCGTCACTACGGCTGAGCTGCGCACAGGCGGCGCGCTCGCGGATCGGCTGCCCGATCTGCCGCATCTGGCCGATGCTCTCGCGGACGCATGACATGGCCGAGGCAATATTCGCGATCACCCAAGCCATTGTTTATTTCGGCCCTACCTCGATTTGCCTGTTTTTCGCAGCGCGCAATGCGCCACGCTGAATGGAGATAGCCATGTCCGCCGCTGAAACGTTGCCGCCGCGAACGCACAACAACCCTCCCGAACCTATCGAGATGATCAAGCCTATCGTGGCCGGCATCTCGGCGTGGCTTGCGGAGCATCCTGTCATCGAGGATCAGGTATCGGCATCGAAAGCTGCCGCCCTGATTGACACGGTGAATAAACACCTTGCCGACCTTGAAGATGATCGGACCGAGCGCGTTCGGCCTCTAAACGCTGAGGTGAAGGCGATAAACGCATCGTACAAGGCGGCAAGTAGCCCGCTCAATGGTCTCAAGGACGATCTGAAATCCCGCGCCACGGCCTATGCACGAGCCGAGGAAGATAGGCGGCGCAAAGAGGCCGAACAGGCCCGGCTCGCCGCAGAGGAAGCCGCTCGCAAGGCCCGCGAGGCAGAGCTTGCCGAGATAGAAGCCCGCGACAATGCGGCTCAAGGCGAGATCGGTGTGGATATCGGGGCGGCGGTTCTGGACGCCGACGCTGCCGCCCGTGACGCGGCGCGCGCCGAGCGTGCCGCGAACATCGCGGAGCGGGGTGCGCATGTCCGCATGAAGTCTGGCAATGCACGTGCGCTCTCGCTCCGCACCGTGCTTGTTTTCGAGGTTACCGATCCTGTAGCGGCTATGATCGACCTGCCTCTCACGGATGCAATACGGGACGCGATCATCAGTGCCGCTCGCATTTACCACAAAGAACACGGAAAACCGCCGGCAGGCGTGACCGCTACCGAAGATCGGAGGGTGTAGCCATGGCCCTGAAGGTCACCACTGCCACCGACGTCATCAAGGTCGATACCCTGTGCTTCACAGTGTACGCGCAGCCCGGCTTGGGCAAGACCAGCCTTGCCTTTACGGCGCCGCGGCCGTTGCTGCTCGACTTCGACAAGGGCGCGCACCGGGCCGTGGATCGCAAAGATACGGTGCAAGTCTCGCAATGGTCCGATGTAGCGGGCATCACGGCATCTGACGTCGCCAGTTACGACACTATTGTCATCGACACGGTTGGCAAGGCGATCGACACGCTGGCGCAGGACATCATCCGCAGTAACTCCCGTCTGTCGCACGGCGGGGCGCTCAGTCAGCAGGGCTGGGGGCAGTTGGGCGTCCGGTTCTCCGCATTCCTCAAGCTGCTACGCGGGTTCGGCAAGGACGTTATCCTCATCGCCCATATGGATGAGCAAAAAGACGGTGACGTCACCAAGGAGCGTCTGAAAATCCCTGGCGGATCAAAAGATTTGATCCTAACCGATAGCGACGTTATCGCTCGCGTCTCAATAATCGGCAGGCAGCGGTATCTCGTGTTTTCGCCCACGGAGACGGCGTTTGGGAAAGATCCTGCCGAGATTGGCGAGGCCACTATTCCAGACACGGGGTCTCCTGAATATTCGGCATTCATCGCCGGCATCATCGCCCGGATCAAGGGCCGGTTGAACGCTCTTTCGGAGGCGCAGGCGGCGCACAAGGCAGAGACGGAATGGTTCGCGGAGAACCTGCCAAAGCTTGTATCTGCCGAGCAGATTAACGGCGTTCTCGCGCGAGCGAAGGCAGCTGGGCGTGATGTCGCCAAGCTCGTTGCCGAGCGCGCGAAGACGCTGGGGATGACCTTCAACAAGGACGGCGGCGAGTACATCGTTCCGAAGGCCGAAAAACCAGATGAGAAGCCGCAGGGCACGGAGCGGACGGCGGAGCCTCGCGATCCGGAGCCCGGGGAGAAGGGCATCAAGGCTATGCTGCTGTTCGCCATCGGCCTCGCGGTGACGGAAGACGATCTGAACGATTGGTACAAGGACAGCAAGACGCAGGCGGAACTTGATGAGCTTGAGCCTGTCGATATTGAGGATGTACGCAAGGCATGGTCTGCACGCAGGAACGCCCTTTGCGCCTCCGCGCAAGGGCATCAGGAGGCAGCGTGATGGGCGATCTAGACGCTAGGTGTTTCACGAAGCGCGGCAACTCCCTAGTGCCGAGCGATGTGATGTCCGACGAGCTGATGGCGCAGATCAAGGACGGCCGAGATGTTCTCGTCACCCTGCGTCGTGCGCGGAACCCGAAGCACCACCGGCTGCTATTTGCCGCCCTGCGCAAGGTCGTCGACAACACGGATCGCTGGCCGAGCGAGGATGTGCTTCTTGACGAGCTAAAGCTCGCCACTGGTCTCGCCGAGGTGCGCGTCAACCTTCTCACCGGCAAGCCCTATGCTGTGCCGGCCAGCATTAGCTTTGCCGCGATGGATCAGACTCGTTTCGGCGAGTGGTTCGCCCGCGCCACGGTGGCGCTCGCACAGGCTATCGGCGTCGAGCATCTGGAACTGCTCGCCGAAATCGCGGAGATGACCGCGCCGCGTGCACCGCCGGGGTCGCGAGACAGCGTGAGGGCGGCATGACGGACGCACTTACCGGCCCCATCTCGCCCGGAGAACGAGAGTGGTTCCCCGCCGAAGATTGGGACGCGGACAGCTACATTTACGACGGAAAGCGCGAGGCCTGGCTGGCCCTTATGATCGCGGCTCGGCCCGGAACAGGTGCGCTATCGCGTCTGATGAAGGAGATTTGGGCATCCGGTCGAACTGTCATTGTGCCCTGCCCTTTATATCAGATGCGCTCGATTTTGGAAGCTAAGGGGTTTTTACCAGTCGACAAAGACCCATGCTTGATTTTCGCGAGGGGGCCATGACCGGCTCCCCCACCAGCAGAAGCGTGCCGGAATGGATCGGAGCGTCACCGGATGCAGCTATCCCGGCAAGGGTCCGAGTAAGGGTCTTCGAGCGGCACGGGGGCATCTGCTACCGCACCGGCAGGAAGATAAGGGCCGGCGACAAATGGCAGGTCGACCACATCGTCGCGATCATCAACGGAGGCGAAAACCGAGAAAGCAATCTCGCCCCGATCCTCGATGATGCACACAAGGCCAAAACCGCCGAGGACGTGAAGATCAAGGCGAAGACTGCCCGCCTCAAGAAAGCCCATCTGGGCATCCGCGAGCCGAGCCGCATGCCCGGCAGCAAGAACAGCAAGATCAAGCGCAAGCTCAGCGGGCAGGTCGTTGACCGCGCAACGGGCGAGCCGATTGGAGGATTTAGACATGACCGTTGATATCGCAGATACCGGCGTTGCAACCGACGAGCTGAAAGCATTTGTGGAACGGATCGAGCGCCTCGAAGAAGAGAAGGCCGCCATCTCCGACGACATCAAGGAAGTCTACGCCGAGCTGAAGGGGCGCGGCTTCGACGCCAAGGCGATTCGCAAGATCGTTGCTCTGCGCAAGCCGGCCCGCGACACGATCATCACCGTAATCCGCGAGGCCGCGACAACCCAACAGGTCGGAACGCCCGCGTTCTGGAGCCACGTCGCCGGCGAACTCGGCGTCGACCGTGATCACCTGTCCGACCTCATAGACGAGTACGGGATTGTCGTGGCGGTCAGATTGCCGGAAAGAGAGGGCGCAGTATGAACGCGATCACAGCCCCAGAGCGTATCTGGGCGAAAGTCCGCGGCGCCATGCAGTCGTTCCCCAGCCTCGGCAGTTACGTCATCGGCAGTTTTGAGGCCCGCCCGGATGAGAGGGCAACGGAGTACATCCGCTCCGATCTCGTCCCGAGCTGGAACAGGGATATGAGCGCGGCACCGGCTGGTGAAGCTGCAATCCTCGCGACGACCGGCGGCCATGTCGGGGGGGCAACAGCACCAAATCCAGCCGAACCTGACGACGCATGGGAATGGTGCGATACCGGAGCCCCCGTCCGACACACCCCCATCGCGTGGATGCCACTCCCGGAACACCCTGATGAGGATGCTAATGGCTAAGATAACGATCAAAGTACCCTTCGAATATGACGTGAAGTATATGCGCGCCGAATGCGGCGTCAGATATTGGGAGGACGCGACCGTCAACGGCGTCACCGACGAAGATGGAAAGCTTATTCCGTTCCGCCACGAAGACTCGTGGATCATCGTCATTGAAATCGAGACCGGGACAATTGTTGACTGGCCGAAGGGTGTAGTCGCAGACATTCATTACAAGGTTTGCGACGATGGAAAGTATACACTTCTCGATGCGAACATGGAGAAGATAATCAGCATCGACGGCTACGTCCCCGACATCATGTGCCCCGGAGGCAATGGATACGGCGATTACGTCATCATGACCATTGATGGCGACGGCAGGATTGCGGACTGGCGCGTTGATCTCACGGATTTCGAGAGGGACCGCGATGTCTGACCTTGCCGCGCTACGCTCACTGCTTGCCCGCGTAGAGGCTGCGGAGGGGCCGGATAGGGAACTGGACAGAGATATTGCGATCTCGTTCGGCCGGCCGTGGGACTATGCCGCCGATTGGGGCGGGTGGGGATATGGTGCTGATGGAATGCGCATCGAGAAACCCGTGGCGCAACCCTACACCGCCTCCATTGACGCCGTCGTGGCGCTGATCGATCGGGCGTTGCCCGAGCGGAGCTGGAGCATATCGCTTCATCGGACCGGGAGCACCACGCTTGTGGCCACCGGGACGTGGGAAACTGCTCGAATGGCAAGGACGGAAGTCCGCACCCAGCTCACGGAAACCACCCCGCCCCTGAAGGCACTGATAGCGAAGGAGGAAGGCCGTGGGTAAGAAGCCACACGATTTATCATCTGAAGATGCTTCCATCGCTGCCGCTAAATCCCGGACCAAGTATTATGGCATACAGTGGAAAAATACCTTCTCTGACATGGGAGAGTACCCGCGCTGGGATGATTTCAATGAGCCTCAACAACAGCAAGAGGTAATTGGCTCGCTGGTCAGCATATACAGTTATCTACACTACAGGTCGGACAAGGATGACAAGTTAGAGGCAGAACGGTTGGAGGTTCTGCGCTGTCTTACAAAAGTGCAGAGGAAAACTCTCGCTGCGGCAATGGGCGTCAACGAGAGTGACCTGTCGCCACGCGCGCGTCGGCGGGCATATGGGGTGGATGCCAACGATCACGAGACACTGTTGCCATTGTTCGCGCTGGAGACGGGACAGAGTTGCGGACTCCTTTTAGAGGGGTTTCGCAGAGCCGAAATCCGGCGGCTCGAATACAAGGCATATCGCATCAGATCGGGGTCATTTGATGACGCGGCCAAAATCTCAGATGAGGGTTGGTCCCGCAGAAATGCGGAAATATTCGGCGCCGCGGAGGCGCTGTCCCGGCTGACCGAAGAGGCGCGCCTTGCTCACCTTGCGAGCGAAAATGGCGCGCAGACAGCGAAGGAGGAAGCTCATGCCGAAGGTGAATGACGGTGGCCCCGCTTTCCCGGTGGAAATGTATGACGCAGAAGTGGACATGGACACTGTATTCCCCGGCCTGTCGCTCCGCGATTACTTCGCCGCGAAGGTTTTGCAGGGGCTTGTCACAGCTGATGCGCCATCAGGGTTCGTCACCTTTGAGGCGCTCTTAGAGCACTACGCCGTAACATCATACCAGTATGCCGACGCCATGCTCAAGGAAAGGGCGAAGGGATGAACTAGCCTGTTGCATTTTTCTTAAGTGTCTGGGTGCTCGCCATAACAGCTGTGTCAATCTTCGGGAGCAAGCCATGATTACACGAGAAGAGCTGACCGATAAGGTCGCGTTGGCTCTGGCGCAGCGCGTAGACGGACGAGGTAGAGTGCCGGGATACCGCATCGATGCATTCCGCCAAGATGCTGTCGATGTCATCCGCATCGCCTTGGAAGCGGCAATTGAGATAGCCCGCGAACAACGGCGGCCGTATTCAGAGCGCGACCCTGACGAGGCGCATAATTACGCCATAGGCGATGTAACAGACGCTATCCGCTCCCTCATTCCGGAGAACGAAGATGGGTGACGTGAAGACTTACCATCTATCGCCTGCGCAGATTCGCGTTCTCAGAAACTTGGCGCAAGACCGAGCCGCCAGTGACGGCATCTCCGGCCGATCCGCATATGGCGGATTATCCGGCACCATCGTGTCGCTCAGCATACGTGGACTAATCGGTCGGGAAGGAAAGATCACTGACGCAGGGCGCGCCGCCCTTAAAGCAGCAGGAGTAGAGCTATGACAGACACGCGAGAAAGATTAGCGAGAGTGATAGAGAACGCAACTCTCTGGGCCAACTCCGGGGGGGTAGCTCAGTCCGTCCTAGCCGCCCTGCATCTCACCCCCTCTGCTGCATCAGCCCTGATGGATGGTACGGCGGTTGTGGTGCCGGTGAAGCTGTCTCCTGAAATGCTTGAGGCGGCGGACGAGGCCAACAGCGACGATTGGACGGCGGAGACCGATCCCATGTTCATCTCCGAAACGACCCGGCGCATTTACAGCGCTGCCGTCGCCGCCTCTCCATACAGGAGGAAAGACAATGCCTAAATTCCGCAAAAAGCCAGTTGTTATCGAGGCCGTCCAGCTCCGTCCGGGCGAGGAACCCTATGAACTGTCGCAAGCAGTCGTAAACGGCGTTGTCCGGTACACCGAGGATGGATCGGTGTTGATCAAGACGCTTGAGGGCGTCATGTCCGCCTCGCCGGGCGACTGGATCATTCGAGGCGTGAACGGCGAACTTTATCCTTGCAAGCCCGACATCTTCGAAAAGACATATGAGGCCGTCCATGACCACTGAAGACCGCAAGGCGTTTGAAGAGTGGCAGGCTAGCGAGCCGTCACTTATCCGCACGCCGTCCTACGATGCGACTGCCGAACTCGCCTGGCAAGCCGCCACGGCCTACGCCACCGCCCGCGAGCGGGAAAGGTGCGCAGCTCTGGTAGAAGCCGGTCTCGGCAGGACGAATACCTCAATCGCCCGCTCTATCAGGTTCCCGGGAAGCGTTGTGGCTCACGAAACTACCACAAGCTCGGTTGTGGATCATAAATCGGGAAATATGCAACACAAACCCGAGCCGCCGGGCGAACTAGTGGAGAGGGCGCGAGAATTCTGGGGGCGAGAGCGGAACCCTTGGCCCGGCACATTCCGAGTCCTCGCCGCCTTCGCCGAAGAATATGCGGCGAAGCAGACGCGAGAATGGAGCGCCCGAGCGTTGATTGCCGAGGTGCGCGCCGAAGCTGCCGAAAAGGCACTGGCGAGAATCGACGGCATCATCGCCGATCACGACGAATGGACCCGCGATCAGGCCGATACCATCAGCCTCATTCGCGCCGCCGCCATCCGCGCCCGGAAAGGAGACACCCATGACTGAGGAGCGACCGACGAAGGCGCAACGCCAGCGCCTCATCCCCGCCGACCTGCGCGAGCGCATCGCCGCCATGTCCCACGATGAGGTGCTGGCCGTCCACGATCTGACGCACAAGATCATGGAGGACCGAGCCGCCGCTGGCAAGCGCCAGACGATGGACGACATTGTGGCCGAGCAGAGCCGCAGGATAGGCGAGTGGCTGCCCCACGCTCGCGAGATCGGCGAAGCGATGATGAAAGGTCACACCCATGACTGACAAGCTGGTAGAGCGGTTGCGCAAAATCCCGCTGTACGAGGGTCACGGCGAGCCGTCGAGCCTGCCGGAGGACGCCGCCGACGCCCTTGAGGCACAGCAGGCACGGATAGTGGAGCTGGAGGCTGAGGCCCGCAGATGGGAGGCGGGTGCTGAGGCGGAGGCCAAGGCGAATTGGTCGACTCGCATCGCATCGCAAGGCATGCAAGCCCGCATCCGCGCACTGGAAGAGGCGTTGAGGCCGCTTGCTAACATGGCAGATGCATATGATCACGGTCTACCCATTGCTGTCATCACGCCAGCACAGGCTCGCCGCGCCAAGCAGGTACTGGAGGGAAAGGATGGGCGATAAATACCGATTGATCCCCGTAAAGCCTTCGAGGCGGGCTGTTGATCAGCTTGCGGCGCACTGGAACGTGCCCAAGGCAGACGTGCCGGAGATGTACGATATCCTGCTGATGCAGGCGTCCGTCGAGGCCCCTAGACTTCCGCCGCCTCCGCCTGAGTTCGTGCTGCGGGCGGCTCAGTGGCTGCAGTACGCCCGAGACGTCTCATGGTTCCGCGGCGAGCCCATCTGCGACGAGGAGGCGATGGCCGCATTCGCCGGAGAAGTGTTGGCCGCCAGCGCATTGGAGATCGCAGATGGCTGATAACCATCCCGCACACCCCATTGTTTGGGGCAACACCGTCGAGGCCATCGGCCTCACCAAGCGCGAGTGGCTGATGGCGCAGTTCCCGATGGATATCGACGGCACGGTGAACGCGCTGAGGCGAAACGGCTTTATGGACACCGATATCAGCACGATATTTGCCACGCATGCAAAATACGCCCGTATCTGGGCGGACGCCATCATCAAGGGGGCAGCGAGAGAATGACCGATCCCATCAAACACCTGACGAGCGCTGTCTATTCCGCGCTGTGCGTCGATCTGCAACCAGTGATCGAGACGGTGTATCGGAGCGAGGACGGCAAACGCATTGAGGATGGGTGCCGCGCCCGCCGTCCTTGCGAGACCGAGGTGGACGTAATCATGTTCCCACAAACGTGGAGTTCGACGGCGCTTGGCTTCGGCGGCATCGGCGGGCAGGCCTTCACGGCTGCCTACACCGTCGTTGTCCAAGGCCCATCAGGGGAGGCGCTTGTCTATTTCGGCGGCAACCTAGCGTACCGCATCAAGCGGCCAAACCACATGTTCGGTGACGATGTCAGAAACCGCCACCTCCGGCCGGTCGGTAAGCAGCACCTTTACGAGGACAAATCATGACCGATGAAGCCACCCGCCTCGAAACGACCCTCCGATCCCTATTGAGGGGACAATACTCATCCCTGACGCTGTCCTATAACGACCACAGCGCTGATTACAAATCAGCAGCTCAGGCGGAACCGTATGGCGAGTTTAAAGACACAGATTGGGTGTCAGACGCCGAGCGAGAGAAGGCGATTGCCACCAACAGCGTGTGGCGACTCCAGTGGTACCCCAACACCCCGGTCGGTTTCATCGCGATCCATGCGTCATCTCTATCGGCGCTGATTGAATATGTGGAGAATATGGATGCCGAATGAAGCCATCACCATCATGGCGAAGGCGCTTGCGGAGGATATGGGGCTCGCTTATCCCAAGTACCTCGCCGAGAGACATGCCACCGCCGCCATCGCGGCCCTCCGCGCTGCCGGGTATTGGGTGGAGAGGTGGAGGCCGATTGAGGGAGCGCCGAAGGATGGCAAGTCGGCAACAACGGGGGCAAGCGCGCCATCCTCCATGCCGAGATGGGCGAAGATAGGAACCTATAGGGGGAACGGTGTGTATGATGCGCCCCCGCCTCCCGTACAATCGGAAGGGGGCGGCGGATGATGCATGACGAAGACGCGCCAATCACACTTGACGAGGCGTGCGAAGCGATCTTTCGCGGGGTGATCACACCGGCTACATTGAGGGCCGAGTCGCGGCGCGGGAACCTCGTCATCGAGCGGATCGGTCGGCGGGACTTCGTGACCGCGCGAGCTATACGTGAGATGAGAGAGAAATGTCGCGTCGAGCAAAAGGCCCCCGTCTCTACCTCGACCCAGTCGAACATGTCTGGGTCATCCGCGACGGAGCGCGCAAGCGTCGCACTGGCTGCCGCGAGAATGAGCGCCAACGCGCTGAAGAGTCCCTCGCGGCCTACATCGCGGAAAAATACGAGCCGGTCTGCGACAGTCGTCCCAATCGCATCCTCGTAGCCGACGTTCTCAAGTTTTACTTGGCGACAGTCGCGCCGGCGCACAAATCGGCGGCCACAACTGCATATTCAGTCGACCGCCTGCTCGATTGGTGGGGCGCAAAACCGCTCTCAGAGGTAAAGCGATCAACCTGTGCCGAATATGTCGATCACCGCAAAGCGCAGCCTATTCCTCAGGCTAAGCACGGCGATGCGCTGAAAAAGAGGGTATCCGCCGAGACGGCCCGGCGCGAGTTGACAGTGCTGCGCGCGGCGATAAACGCCTATCATGCGGAAAATGTTCTCGACGCGGTGCCGGTCGTCACGCTTCCAGAGCCATCCCCGCCACGGCACCGGTGGCTGACACGCGCGGAAGTGGCGGGGCTACTGAAGGCAGCCCGGTCGCACCCTGAGCGCCCGGCAAGAACCGCACTGATTCGCTTCATCCTGACATCGCTCTACACAGGGACGCGCTCTGGCGCTGTGCGCTCTCTCCGGTGGATGACGAGCACGGCGGGTGGGTGGGTTGATCTTGAAGCGGGCGTCATGCACCGGCGCGGCACAGAGGACCGTGAGACGAACAAACGCCGCCCGCCTCTCCGCATCCCCGTCCGCCTAATAGGCCATATGAGGCGATGGCATGCGATCGATGCAAAAGGCATTGAGCAGCCGAATGGCAGCCGCTCCACCGTCACGCATATCATTCATCAGGCCGGGGGGCCGCTCGAATCGCAGCGGCGCGCGTGGGAATGGACGCGAGCAAAGGCCGGGCTTGGCCGAGACGTTGTGCCGCACGTCCTACGCCATACCTGTGCAACATGGCTCATGCAGGGCGGGGCCGACTTGTGGGAGGCCGCCGGCTATCTCGGCATGAGCCCTGACATGCTATGGCAGGTCTATGGGCACCATCACCCGGATTTCCAGAGGGGGCTTGCCGAGAAGATTGGCCGAAAGAGATAGGTGCCCGGACAGATACCGGACAGAATAGCGTGAACAGATGAAAAACATAACTGTCCGAAACGCTCATATTCCAATTGAATTATAACGGTTTTTATCGCCACCACTCCCTTGGTAAGGGAGAGGTCGACAGTTCAATCCTGTCCAGCAGCACCAGCGATTTCAGAAAAATCAGTCTATTGGGAATGGACGCGCCGGCCGGGATCTGGTGTGGGCCAGGATGACCACGCGGAATGCTTCCGGAATATATACGTCTATCCGTGCAAACTCCGTGCAGCCTATTGTCGCGACCCTGACAGCGACACGACATCCCGCTTTTTTGCAAACGGCGGCGCTGTTATAAGGACGAAATGTCCAGGACCACTCCCGCCACGCTCGCGCTGACCAGCGCCGGCATACCCTTTACGCTCGTCACCTATGATTATGACGCCGAAGCCGCGCGCATAGGCCTGCAGGCGGCCGAGGAAATCGGCGTGCCGGCTTCCATCGTGCTCAAGACGCTGATGGTTGAGGTCGACGGCAAGCCGGCCTGCGTGGTGGTGCCCTCCGATCAGGAGGTCAATATGAAGAAGGTCGCCGCAGCCTTCAGCGGCAAGTCCGCACATATGATGAAGCCGGCCGACGCCGAGCGGCTGACCGGCTACAAGGTCGGCGGCATCAGCCCCTTCGGCCAGCGCCGGCAGGTTCCGACCGCCGTCGAGGAAATGGCGACGCTCGAAGAGGAAGTCTATCTCAACGGAGGGCAGAGAGGGTTGCAGGTCCGTATCCGGCCGGACGATCTCATCCGCGCGTTGGGGGCCACGGCAGCGGATCTCGTTCGCTGAAATCCGCCGCCGCGGAAACGCCGCGTGAGCGGGCGCCCGCTACCCGTAGCGGTGCAGGCTGCTGCCGTGGCGCTTCAGCCACGCTTCGGCCTGCGGCGTGGCCGGACAAAGGCGATGGGTCAGCTCCCAGAAGCGGTCGGAGTGGTTGAGTTCGCGCAGATGCGCCACCTCATGTGCGGCCAGATAGTCGAGCACCAGGGGCGGTGCGAGAATCAGCCGCCATGAAAAGTTGAGCCGCCCCTGCGCCGAGCACGAGCCCCAGCGGCTTCTGGTGTCGCGCAGGGTAATGCTGCGGGCCGGAACGCCGAGTGCCTGCGTATGCCGCGCCACGGCCGACGACAGGTCGCGCCGCGCCTCGGCCTGCAGGAAGTCCAGCACCCGCCGCGAGACGTGGGGCGCCTCGCCGGTGACCGAAATGATCGGCACGCCCGAGGCATCGACGGTTGCCGACGCCCGCCCCCGGATGCTGCTCCAGTGCACGATGCGATGCGGCACGCCGCGCAGGGGAATCACCGCCTCCGGCTCGAAGGGCACACGCTCCGGCACGCTCTGCATGCGCTGCGCGAGCCAGCCGCCATGGGCCTCCAGAAAGCGGCGCGCGGCGGAGACATCGCCCCGCGACGGCATGGTCAACACCGCCTCGCCGGTCGCCATGGACACGCGCAGCGTGAAACGCTTCACGCCCGTGCGCGGGAGCAGGCGCACGCGGAAGACGCTCCCCGCGTGCGCGACATCGATATGATCCGGCGCCGAAGGCTGGCGCCTGCGAAACAGGCCAGAGAGCATCAGGAAAGACCACGGAAGGGGCAGCGTCCGCCGGCCGGATGATTCCGCCCGGCCGCCGGGCGCCCTTTCTTATCAGCGCCCCTTCCGCCGTCGCTGTCAACCGATGCCCTGGCCGCTCGTTGGCCGCTCAGGCAACGACCGTCAGCGCCGGGCGGGCACCGACGCGAACGGGCGCCGGACGCTGCTCGCCCTCCCCGTTGCGGATCGCGTCGACCCGGTCGATGAAGGCGGCGATGCGCGGCGCTATCTCGTTGACGAAGCGCTTGCCGTTGAACACGCCGTAGTGCCCGACGCCCATCTGCAGGTAGTGGTCGCGCAGTTCTTCCGGAATGCGGGGGCAAAGCCGGTGAGCGGCCAGCGTCTGCCCGACGCCGGAGATATCGTCGCGCTCGCCCTCCACCGTCATCAGCGCGGTGCGGCGGATGGCGGAAAGGTCGACCCGCTCGCCGCGATGCAGGAGGCCGCCCTTCGGCAGCGACTGCTCGACGAACACCTGTTCCACCGTCTGCAGGTAGAATTCGGCCGTCAGATCCATCACGGCGAGATACTCGTCATAGAAGGCGCGATGCTTCTCGGCCGAATCGCCGTCTCCCTTCACGAGATGCTGGAACATGTCGTGATGGGCGATGAGATGCCGGTCGAGGTTCATCGCCATGAAGCCGGAAAGCTGCAGGAAACCGGGATAAACCTCACGCATGAAGCCGGAGCGCGTGAACGGCACCTTGGTGATGCAGTTGCGCCGGAACCATGCGATACCACGCTCCTGCGCCAGGCGGTTGACCTCCGTCGGGCTCTCGCGCGTGTCGATCGGCCCGCCCATCAGCGTCATCGAGCGCGGCGACGCGGGATCGTCCATCGCCTCCATGCGCGCCACGGCCGCGATCACCGGCACCGCCGGCTGGCAGACGGCCATCACGTGCGCGTCCGGCCCGAGGAAGCGCAGCATGGCGATGACGTAATCGATGTAGTCGTCCAGATCGAAGCGCCCGGCCGACAGCGGCACGGCGGAGGCGTCGACCCAGTCGGTGATATAGACGTCATGCGTCGCGAGGAACCGCTCCACCGTGCCGCGCAGCAGCGTGGCGTAGTGGCCGGACATCGGCGCGACGATGAGGAGCTTGGGCTGCCTGCGCCGCAGCCCCGGCCGCTCGAAGCGGATCAGCCGGCAGAACGGCGCTTCCCATACGGCACGCTCGCGGATCGTGATGCGGCGGCCGTCGACCTCGATGGCGCCGAAACCGAACTCCGGCTTGGCATACTGTCGCGTGCTGCGCTCGAAGAGTTCGCATGCGGCCGAGATGGTGCGCCCGTAAGCCGTGTAGCTCAACGGGTTAACGGGAATGCTGAACGCATACCGGGTGGCGTTCGACACCGTGCGGGCGGGCCGCGCAAAGGCAAAGGCCGCCTCATACCAGTAGTAGGCGAGATTCATGTTCTCGGCCTCCCCATTATGGCGCCGCGCGCTCTGACGCGCACAGGCGCACAAATCCTCCCAGGGGCATCGCGACATGCGGGGCCCCACCGGTCTGTGCCGTCACCGGGATTGCTCCCCGGCCGGAACGCCACGCCGGGTTGTCCGGTTCTTGGCTTCCGTGGTTCCTGATCCGGGGCCGGTTCGGCGGCCGGGGCATGCGCGGAACGCTTGCCTTCACCGCTTTACGATCCTCGTGAACGTTAGCCGGATGGTAACTGTTCCATCTAAAACTTTCAAATTCGGTTAACGCGAATCAGAGAGCATTTCTGCCCCGCAACAAGTTTCTCGCGCAACTATTAACAGATTCTTGACGATCTTCCCGCATCCGCGAGCCTCCGCTTGCTGCAGAGGCGTCCGGAAACGGGCTCCGGCGGAGAGAGACCGCGCGAATCAGTCACCTCTGCGCGCAAGTGATTCGGCATTCCGCCGAGCGATGTTCTCCGGACATGACTTCCCGCGCGCATCCGCCGCCCCGTCCGTTTACCGCAAGCCGCATTTTTCCGGAAAACGGTACCCGTTTCCCGGTCCGATGCTCTATAGCCTTGCAGCGAACCGGCCGGGCGAGCGACCGCGCCGGGCAGTCACGATCGCGGGAGGCGGGGCATGGCGAAGGCGGAAGGCATCGACATGGAGCACGATGCCCATCGGCTCAAGGTCGACACGCTCGTGCGCCTGCGTTGGCTCGCGGTCATCGGCCAGAGCGCGGCCGTCGCCGGCGTGCAGTTCGGGCTGGATTATGCGCTGCCGTTCGGCGCGTGTTTTGGAGTGATCGCCTGTTCCGCGCTGCTCAACATCATCCTGCGCATCCGCTATCCGGCGAGCGCGCGACTCGATCCTTGGCTCGCCTCGCTCATTCTGGGATACGACGTCCTGCAGCTCTCGGTGCTGCTGTTCCTCACCGGCGGACTGCAGAACCCCTTTTCCCTTCTGGTGCTGGCGCCGGTGATGATTTCGGCGACGGTGCTGCCGCCATGGCGCACGCTGCTGCTGGGGGCCTTCGCGCTGGCGCTGACGACGGGCCTCGCCTTCTTCCACCTGCCGCTGCCGTGGGTATCGGGCGAGACGCTGTCGCTGCCGCTGCCTTATATTATCGGCATCTGGTTCGCGATCCAGCTCGGCCTTGGTTTCACGGGCGTCTACACGTGGCGGGTGGCGGACGAAGCGCGCCAGCTCGCGCATGCCCTTTCCGCGACGGAACTGGTGCTGGAGCGCGAGCAGCATCTCTGGCAGCTCGACGGCCTCGCCGCCGCCGCCGCGCATGAGCTCGGCACACCGCTCGCCACCATCGCGCTCGTGGTGCGGGAACTCGACCGCGCCGCCGGCCCGGACCATCCGATGGCGGAAGACCTTGCCCTGCTGCGGGAGCAGGTCGGCCGTTGCCGGGAAATCCTCGCCACGCTCACCTCGCTCGGCACCAACGACGCAGGCCCCCTCGGCCATCTGACGCTCTCGCACCTGATCGAGGAGGTGGCAGGCCCACAGCGCGGCTTCGAGGTGCCGATCACGATCACCTGCAAGGGAGAAGGGCGGGAGCCCGTGACCGCGCGCAACCCCGGCCTGCTGTACGGACTGGGCAACATCGTCGACAACGCCGTCGACTTCGCCCGCAGGCAGGTGACGATCGAGGCGCACTGGACGGCGGATACGGTGACGCTCGCCGTTCGCGACGACGGGCCGGGCTTCACACCCGACATCCTGCTGCGGCTCGGCGAGCCCTACGTCACGTCACGCGGCGCGGAGCGGCGTGGAATCGTGCGCCGCAGCCACGACGACAACGCGGACGGCCACGGACTCGGTGTGTTCATCGCCAAGACATTGATCGAACGTTCGGGCGCCGAAGTCACCTGGACCAACGCCCCGGGCGAAGGCGCGCTCGTGCAGGTGGTATGGCCGCGGCAGGTGTTCGAGGCGGAATGACAGGTTTAACGGGCAGGATTTCGCCCCGATTTTTCATGCCGCGCCGCCTGTCCGGAATTGCAGGGCGGTGAAAATGGTGCATAAGTACCGACAAACGAAAGGAGGAACGCCATGGCGGATGCAAACGGTCCTGAAACGGGCGCGGCCGATCCGGGCTGCCCCGACGGCGACCGCAGCCTCATCATCATCGATGACGACCACGCCTTCCTGACCCGTCTTGCCCGCGCCATGGAGCAGCGGGGATACGAGGTGCGCACGGCCGATACCGTCGCGGGCGGCATCGCGCTGATCGAGGAGCGCCCGCCGGCCTATGCCGTCATCGACATGCGCCTGAGCGATGGCAACGGGCTCGACGCCATCACCCGCCTCAACGAGGTGCGGCCGGACGCGCGCGGTATCATCCTGACGGGATACGGCAATATCGCCACCGCCGTCACCGCCGTGAAGCTCGGCGCATTCGATTATCTGGCCAAGCCCGCCGACGCCGACGAAATCCACGCCGCGCTCGTGTCGCGGCCCGGCGACCGCGCGCCGGTGCCGGAGAATCCGATGTCGGCGGACCGCGTCCGCTGGGAGCACATCCAGCGCATCTACGAGGCATGCAGCCGCAATGTGTCGGAGACGGCGCGGCGCCTGAACATGCACCGACGCACCCTGCAACGCATCCTGGCCAAGCGCGCGCCGCGCTGACGAAAACAGGGCGGACATTGACAATGGGCGCCGCGCGGCAGATACCCGGCCGGCCATGACCACGACGCACACCCGTTCATCGACCGGCCTGAAAAAGCTGCTCATCATCGCCCACGATCTCTTCATGACGGGGCTGGCGGTGGCGCTCGCCTTCGTCATGCGGTTCGACGGGCCGCAGCTCGCCACCCGTCTCGATGCGCTGCCGATGATCCTGCCGGGCTTCGTGGCCTACGCGGGCGTGGTGTACTGGATTTTCGCGCTCTACAAATCACGCTGGCGCTTCGCCTCCCTGCCCGACCTCGCCAACATCCTGCGCGCGGTCACGGTATTGGCGCTGACGCTGCTGGTGGTCGACTACGTGCTGGCGTCGAGCACGTTCTACGGCTTCTTCTTCTTCGGCAAGATCACCATCGTCCTCTACTGGATGCTGCAGCTCTTCCTGCTCGGGGGGCCGCGCCTTGCGTACCGCTATCTGAAATACGCGCAGTCGCGCCACACGCTGGAGCGGGAGGGCGCCGTGCCGGCCCTCATCCTGGGCCGGGGATCGGACGCGGAAGTGTTGCTACGGGCCGTCGAATCGGGCGCGCTGCGCAAGATCCAGCCCAAGGGCATCCTGACGCCGCGCGCCAGCGATCTCGGCCAGTCCATCCGCGGCGTGCCGGTCGTCGGCGAATTCGCCGATCTGGAACAGGCGGTGGTCGACTTCGCCGAGCGCGGCTACAACATCCGCCGGCTGGTGCTGGCGCCGAGCGCCCTCGGGCAGGAGGCGGAGCGTGAGCATTTGCTGGCACGCGCGCGCAAGCTCGGCCTGCCACTGTCGCGCCTGCAGGGGCTCGATGTCGGCAAGGGAGAGCTGACGGGCGGCATCGCCTCGCTCGCACCCGTCGAGATCGAGGACCTGCTGCTGCGCCCCACCGTGGAGATCGACCACGAGCGGCTCGCCCGCTTCATCCAGGGCAAGCGCGTGGCGGTGACGGGCGGCGGCGGCTCCATCGGCAGCGAAATCTGCATGCGGGCGGCTGCCTTCGGCGCCTCCGACATTCTGGTGATCGAGAACTCGGAACCCGCCCTGCACCAGATCACGGAGGAGCTGCGCGCCCTCGACAACGGGCCCGCCGTCCACGGCGCCATTGCCGACGTGCGCGACCGGGCGCGCCTGCACCAGGTGCTGGCCGAATATCGCCCCCACTTCGTGTTCCACGCCGCCGCGCTGAAGCATGTGCCCTATCTGGAGCAGGACTGGGCGGAGGGCATCCGCACCAACGTGTTCGGCTCCGTCAACACAGCCGATGCGGCGCTGGCGGCGGGTGCGCACGCCTTCGTGATGATCTCCACCGACAAGGCCATCGAGCCCGTCTCCATGCTTGGCGCCACCAAGCGATTCGCGGAGATGTACGCACAGGCGCTCGACAGTGCCGGCGCCAGCGCTCCGGAGGCCCCGCGCCTCATCGCGGTGCGCTTCGGCAACGTGCTCGGCTCCAACGGTTCCGTCGTGCCGAAGTTCAAGGCGCAGATCGCGCGCGGCGGCCCGGTGACGGTGACGCACCGGGACATGGTGCGCTACTTCATGACGGTGCGGGAGGCGTGCAACCTCGTGCTGACCGCCGCCTCCCACGCCGACGGCGACATGCGCGCGGCCGAGACCGGCGCCGAGCGCCCGTCCGTCTACGTGCTGAAGATGGGCCAGCCCGTGCGCATCTACGACATGGCCGAGCGCATGATCAGGCTCGCCGGTTTCGAACCCGGCGCCGATATCGAGATCGCCGTCACCGGCATCCGCCCCGGCGAACGCCTGCACGAAATCCTCTTCGCGCACGACGAAGCGATTACGGAGACGGGCATCGACGGTGTGATGGCGGCGCGGGCCGTGTTCGCCAGCCGGCTGCAGCTCAATGCGTGGCTGGCGCAGCTCGACGACGCCGTCACCCGCTATGACCGGGCGGCCGCCGAGGCGGTGCTCGACGCGGCTATTCCCGATTTTGCTCGCCGTCCGTCCGCCGGCGCGCCAGCAGCGCCCCCAGCCGGCGAAGCCCCTCACGGGACGAGACAGACGGCGTAAAGCCGGACTGTGCCAGCCGCAGGCCTTCCACGACGAGCGGGCTGTCGAGGCGCTCCAGCAACGCGGCCCGCCCCAGCGGCGACAGGCCGGCGCGCAGCAGTGGCACGGGCACGCTGAGCAAGCCGGGCCGGCGCCCTTGCCCCGCCCGCAGCGCGGCGATGATCTCGCCCACATTGACCGGCACGCGGTCCGCGACGATGAACGGCCCGGCGGGCGGCTTGCCGGCTGCATCGCGGGTGGTCAGCAGGTGGGCCACGGCCTCCGCCACCGTCTCCACCGCCACCAGCGAACGGCGGGCGCGCAGCGCGCCGAAGGGCAGCGGGATGGGTAGCCGCGCGAGGCCGATCAGCGCGCCCATGTTGCCGCGCACGCCCGGCCCGTAGACGAGCACCGGCCGCAGGGAGACGGCGAACAGATCGTCGATTTCCGCAAGCCCACGCTCGGCGGCGAGCTTCGAGCGGCCATAATCGTCCGTCGGATACGGGTCGTCCGTCTCGCGCTGGACGGCGGGACTGGACGGCCCCGTCTGGGCGCGGATCGAGGACAGGAATACGAACCGTTCCACGCGCCCCCGCGCCGCATGCGCGAGATGCAGCGTCGCCGCATGGTTCACGCGGTGGTATCGCTCCGGCGGAACATCGGGACCAGCATGCGCGATGCCCGCCGCGTGGATGACAGCATCAACGCCCGCGAGCGCCGGCCGCCAGTCGGGGGAGCCGCCGATGTCGCCGACCACCGCCCGCTCGACTCCCGGCGCGACGGGTATCTCCTCCCGCAGCGCGGCGCGCACCGTATGGCCGCCGCGCTGCAGCGAGGCAACCAGATGGCGGCCGATGAAACCGGTCGCGCCCGTCAGCAGAATGCGCATGGCCCGCCCCCGTTATCGCCTGACCGAGAACCGGTATAGCACGAAGCCGACGAGCGCCACACCGGCCATCACCGGCACCGCCTTCCAGACGATCGCCTCCGTGGCCAGCGTCAGGGCCGCGAGCAGCGCGAGCACGACGTTCAGCGCCGCCACCCGTCCCACCACAGCGGGCACCGGCCAGCCGTTGTCCGTGGCACGCTGGTAGAAATGGCTGCGATGCGCCTGCCACACCTTCTCGCCTCTCGACAGGCGGCGCAGCAGGGTGATCGTCGCATCGCCGAGATAATAGAGCGGCAGCAGCAGCGCCGCCGCGAAGCCGCCCTCCCCGGCAAGCCTGTAGAGCAGGAAACCGACGATGAGGCCGATCGGCAGCGATCCGACATCGCCGAGAAAAAGCCGTGCCACCGGCCGGTTGAACGGCGCGAAGCCGAGCAGGCCGCCGAGCAGAGCCGCCGCGACGAGGCCGCTGGCGGGATCGAGCGCGCCGAACGCGGCGAAGAGCACAAGCGCGGCGGTGACCGGCACCATTTCGGCGACCGTCATCCAGTCGAGCCCGTCCATGAAGTTGACGAGGTTGACGAACCAGATCGCCGCGAGTGCCACGAGCGCCCATTCCACGGCGGCGGGCAGCACGGGAAACAGCGCCCCCACGCCGGCACCCGCGAGCGCCAGCGCAACCGCCAGCGCCTGAAACACCAGCCGCAGCGAAGCGGACAGCGGGCGGATGTCGTCGACGGCCCCGACAATTGCGAGCCCGACGGCCGCGAGCGCCAGCAGCGCGAAGCCCGGCAGGTCCGCCGTCCGGTCCGAGAGCAGCAGGCCCGTGCCCGCGCAGAGCAGCGCCGACACCACCACGGCGATGCCGCCGCCCTGCGGCGTCGGCACCTTGTGGCTGGAGCGGGCGTTGGGCCGCGCCAGTGCATAGCGCTGCAACAGCGGGCGGAGCGCGAGAATCAGCGCCCACGACAGGGCGAGCGCCGACAGCAGAACGGCGGCGGTGTCCACGTCAGGCCCCGTGATAGCCGCGATACCACTCCACGAAGCGGCGAATGCCGTCCTCAAGGGAGGTCGCGGGGGAGAAGCCGGTATCGCGGGCGAGATCCGCGATGTCGGCCGCCGTCTCCAGCATGTCGCCCGGCGGCAGCGGCATGTCGGAGCGCGTCGCCTTGCGCCCGACCGCCGCCTCGATGACCGCGATCAGCCGGTTGAGTTCCTCCGGCCGGTTGTTGCCGATGTTGTAGACGCGATGCGGCGCGGACGATGTCGCGGGATCGGGCGTGAGGCCGTTCCACAGCGGGTCGGGCGCGGCCGGGCGCGCGAGCACGCGCAGCACGCCCTCCGCCACGTCGTCGACGTAGGTGAAGTCTCGCCAGACCTGCCCGCCGTTGGCGACGCATATCTCCCGCCCGCGCGCGATGGCGTCCGTGAAGATGTAGACGGCCATGTCCGGCCGCCCCCATGGCCCGTAGACGGTGAAGAAGCGCAGCCCCGTCGCCCGCAGGCCGTAGAGATGCGCATAGGAATGCGCCATCAGCTCGTCCGCCTTCTTCGTCGCCGCATAGAGGCTGACGGGATGGTCGACGTTGTCGCGCTCGCTGAAGGGCACCTTGCGGTTCGCGCCGTAGACGGAACTCGACGAGGCGTAGACGAGATGCTCCACGCCGCCATGGCGGCAACCTTCCAGCACGTTGAGGAACGCGACCACGTTGGCGAAGATGTAGGGGTGCGGGTCGACCAGCGACTGGCGCACGCCGGGCTGGGCGGCGAGGTGCACAACCCGCCGGGGCGCGACCTCCCTGAAAGCCGCCGCGGTCGCTGCTGCGTCGGCAAGATCGAACCGCCGGAAATGGAAGCCGGGATATCCGGCGAGTTGCGCGAGCCGGGCCTCCTTCAGGGCGGGATCGTAATAGGGCGACAGATTGTCGACCCCCACCACGCTCTCTCCCCGCTCCAGCAGGCGGCGAGCCACATGGAAGCCCACGAACCCGGCGGCGCCAGTCACCAGAACGGGCGCAGCGATGGAAGCGGAAGTCACGGTCGGCGATATTTCGTTTGGCAAGTGGTGTTCCGCTCAGGTCACGGTTCGACGATCGGGAGCGGACAATAAAGCAATTTTTCGGGAATGGGAGAGAGAAAGCGCGCTTTCCCGGCACGGATACACGGCTTTCGGCAGCTTCCAGCATGCGGAACCATTCGCGTTTGCCTGCGTTCCTTCAATACTTCACCAACAGGGAGACACGATCATGGGAACCGTTCAGAACACGTGGGAGCAGATTCAGGGCAACTGGAAGCAGTTCACCGGCCAGGTGAAGCAGCAATGGGGCAAACTCACCGATGACGACCTAACCATCATCGATGGCAAGCGCGAGGAACTCGCCGGCCGCCTGCAGGAGCGCTACGGCTATGCGAAGGAGCAGGCGGAGCGCGAAATCGATACGTGGACGTCGCGCCTCTGACGTTTGCCTTCTGTCATATTAATGACCGGCGCCGGCCCTCACTATAATGGCCGGCGCCGGCCCTCACTATAATGGCCGGCGCTGGATCGTTCCAGCCCCCACGTGAAAGGATCGCATCATGGCAGACAAGACCGAGAACGCCTTCAACGCTGAAATCGAAACGCTGCGCACCGATATCCGCGGCCTCGCCGATTCCGTCGCGGAACTCGTCCGCCGCGAGACGGAGAATGCGCGCGTCGGCGTCAAGGACGCGGCAGACAGCCTTGCGCAGACTGTTTCCGCGACCACGGAATCCGTGAGCCAGGCAGGCCATCGCCTCGCCGCCGACGCGCAGGACAGCGTGCGCACCGCGACGACCAAGGTCGAGGCTTGCATCGAGAAGAACCCGCTGCAATCGGTGCTCGTGGCGGCGGGCGTGGGCTTCGTGCTCGGTCTGCTGAGCCGGCGGGGATGATCGGCCTCATTCGGGCGCTGCTCGGCGCGCAGGTGCTCGCCGCGCAGACCGCGCGCCTGCGCGAGGACGCGCGCCGCGCCGTCTCGCGCATCGTCGGGCTCGCCGTTGCCGGAATTCTCGCCGTCGTTGCCGTAGGCTTCCTGACGGCGGCGGGACATCAGACGCTGACGCGGGTGCTCGGGCCGGTCAGTGCATCGTTGATTGTCGCTGGCGTCTATCTCGCGCTGGCGCTCATCGCGTGGCTCGCAACGTCTCTCTCCGCGCGTCGGCCCATGCCGCCGGCACCCGCGCCCGCGGCCGATCTCGCCGCCGCGACGCAAAGCGCGTTTCAGGGACTCGGCGAGACAGTGCGCGGCCTGAAGCCGGAGGAACTGGCGCAGAAAGGCGGGCAGACGCTCGCGCGGACTGTCGGCCCCCTGCCGCTCGCGGGCCTTGCGGTACTCTCCGGCTTTCTCATCGCCCGCCGCGTCACACGCGGCAAGTAGCCGCCGGACCGGCATTGCGGACGCCGGACGATTTCCGCCGGCCGGGCAAGCCCGGCCGGTTCTGCTGCTTCAGCCCGCCGCCGCGCGGGAAGCGGGGCCTTGTGCCTGCTGGCCGAAGAACAGCGCCTGGCTGATGACCGCCCGCACCGCGTCGACGCTGAACGGCTTCGTGATCAGGAACGCGGGCTCGGGCCGCTCGCCTGTGAGCAGACGCTCGGGATAGGCGGTGATGAAGATGACGGGGACCTCGATCCGCGTCAGGATCTCGTTCACTGCATCGAGCCCGGAGCTTCCGTCGGCAAGCTGGATATCCGCCAGCACGAGGCCGGGACGGTGCACGGCGACGGAGGCCACCGCCTCCGCATGCGTGCGGGCGATACCCGTCACGCGGTGGCCCAACCCCTCGACGAGGGCTTCGATATCCATGGCGATGATCGGTTCATCCTCGATGATCAGGACATCGGAGGCGATCTGGGCGGAAATCTCACGGCTCGCTTCCTGCACGAGACGGTCCACCTCCTCCGGCGAGGCGCCGAGCGCCTGACCGATCTCCTCCCGCGACAGCCCTTCGAGAACATCGAGCAGGAAAGCGGCCCGCGCGCGCAGGCCCAGCACCGACAGGGCCTGCCCCGCATGCCGCTCGATCGCGCCGACGGGCGCATCCGCCCCTTCGGCCCGGTTGGTTGGCACACGCTGCCAGATGTCGAGCAGCACGCGAAACAGCGCCACGCGCGGCGCGATGTCGCGGCGCAACAGATCCGGATCGGCGACAATGGCCTCAAGCGCCGCGACCGCATGCGCGTCACCGCTCGTCTGGCTTCCCGTCAGCGCCCGCGAAAGGCGTCTCAGATAAGGCAGATGCGGCGCAACCAGTTGGGAAAGAGACATCGAGAAACCCCTTACAAACGACGACAGGCCAGAATTCGTGTTCAGTGGAATAGACCAGCTCGGGCGAAATCTTCCGGAAATTGTCGCGCGGGCCGATCGCCGGGACGCACCGCCGGACCTCACGGCCGGCCGCACGCGCCGGACGATTCGCCTTGCCTGGCAAGACGATCCGCCATGTTAACCCTGTTTGCAGCGAAAAGTTCCATGGCCCCGGAACCTTCTGCAGGCTTCGACGTTCTTCAAGCGATTGTAAACCGTCATTGACATGTATGGACAGGACGTCGAAGTGGTTACGAGTGATAGCAGCGTCGCGGATGTGTATTTGCATCCGGCGGCGGAAGGGCTGGAGGCCGCGATGAATGATACAGATCGTTCTGGAAACGGACAGCGGTCGCAAGCCGGCGCGACGAACGTGCGTGATTCCGGGACGGAGCGCGCGGCCGCGAGCGCCGGCAAGACAGAAGAAGGGCACGAACCCGTTGCGCCGCCCGCGGACGGATCGACGCCGCCGCTGACGCCCGACATCCAGAACCGCATCGGCGCGCAGTTGAAGATGCTCTACAGCGACCTGATCACACAGGAGACGCCCGACCGTTTCCTCAAGCTCCTCGACGACCTCGACCGGCAGACCCGGAAAGGCTGACGCCTCCCCCTGCCCGCCCCGCTAGGCAGGTGGAGCGACTGAACCGTTCCGGCAACAGTCGATCCGCTCCATCTCTTTAGAGCGTGTTCCGATCAGATGAAATCATCTGATCGATCAGAATTCGCTCAAAATAAGGAATTTAGAATCTGTCCTGTTTCAACGTAAACAGGACAGATTCTAATGCAGCGCAGGAAGGTCATGACGCAGTGACGGCGAACGAGCGACAGCGATCCGCGCGCCAGGCCGTGCCGCCCGCCCGCGACCGGGAGAGGAGCGGCGGCGCCCGCCCGCACATCGGCAGCCGGGGGCTGCGCAGCCAGATCGTCATCGTTCTATCGCTAGTCCTGCTTCCCGCCGCCATCATCTCCGGCCTATGGACATGGTCGCAATACAGGCACCTGCGCACCATCAAGCTCGCCGGTGCGACGCGGGCAGCCGAACGTGTGGCGGCAGACATCAACGAGTTCCTGCGCAACAACAGCGTCGTCGCCGCGACGCAGTTCGCCCGCACCGACCCGGCCGTCAGCCGGCGGGACCGGTGCGAGGTGCGTCTTTCGGACGTGCTGCGCGAACGGCGTGAATACAGCTTCGCCGCCGTTCTGGTCGACGATGCGGTGATCTGCGTCGTCGACACGGGCGCGCACTTCGTCTCGGACGACGACGCCCGGGCCGAAGTAAAAGCCATGTACGGTCGCCTGCTGGCCCGGCCGGCCGGGGAGAACGGGTCCACCTTCCTGCCTCTGCCCGACGAGCGTCTCCTGATACTCGGCGCGAGGGTGCGGTCGGCGGCGGACGAGGCGCCGCCGCCACCGGCCGAGGAGCGGCGCGTCTTCGTCATCACCGGGCTGCGGACCAACGTCCTGTCCTATACGATCGGCGCCATGCGGCTCGGCATCGACCGCGGCAGCGCGATCCTGTCGGCGGACGGCGATGTCATCGCCCGTTCGAGCACGCCTGCCATCGGCGACAACTGGTTCCCCGACGGCCCCTCCACGCTGGCGGACGCCATAGGCCGGCTGCCCCCGGGCGAGAACTTCGCCGCGCAGTCGCAATCGGGGGAGCAGTTCCGCTATTTCCTGGCCTCCACCGTCAACCCGGACCTGCTCGTCCTGACAGGCTATCCCGAGACGCTGCTGTTCGCATCCGAGCGCTCCGTGCTTTGGAGTTCGCTGGCGCCGCTGCTGCTCATGCTGGCGGTGGCGACGGTCGGCACCCTGTGGGTGACGGAGCGGCTCGTCGTGCGCTGGATCACCTATCTGCAAAGGGTGACGCGCGTCTACGGCAGCGGCCGTCTCTCGGTGCGCGCGGTGCGGATCGGCAACGCCCCGCGGGAGCTTGCGGAACTGGGCACGGCCTTCAACGAAATGGCGGCCAACGTCGCGAGCTACGCCCGCCAGCTGGAACACGCCGCGGTGGAGAAGGACACGCTGCTGCGGGAACTCCACCATCGCGTCAAAAACAATTTCCAGGTCATCGTCAGCCTGCTCAGCCTGCACAAGAGGGCCGCCGATGCACAGGCGCGGCCAACCGCCCCCGCCGAGGGCGACGGACTGCGCTTCATCGAGGATCATGTGCAGGCCATGTCGGTGGCGTACCGGGTCGGCTACAGTTCCGGCGACATGGGCGAAACGCCGCTGGCGGAACTGATGCACGATGTCATCGACTGCCTGCGGCGCACGGCGGACATGGCGGAAGCCGACATCGTCGAGATACCACCCGCCGCCGGCCATGTCGTCGACCTCGACCGGGCGATCGGCATCGCGCTTTATCTCGCCGCCCTGCTGCCGGCCTATCTCGACGCCGTGAAGCGCGCGGCGCCCGATGCCGATGGCCGGACGCCGAAGGCCACCGTCAGCGCGGAGGTGGCGACGGCAGGGCCGGCATCCGGCCCGTTACGGCTCGCCATCGGCACCGTTCCCGGCATCGCCATCGCCGTGTCACCGCTGCAGGAGCGGCTGGCGCGCGCTTACATCCGCCAGCTCGGGGCGACCTCCGTCGACAATGGCGAGCCCTCGCGGCGGACCATCGTCATCCCGCTCGACCGCCTCGACGCCAATCCCGGCCGATGACAGCGCCATCGTCCGGCCAGGAACCAGAAAAGGCCGCCTCCCCATGATCTGCGCCTGTTTCGGCACTCCCCGGACCGTCATCTGCAACGATATCCGGAACTTTTCGCCGGGACATGCGTTTTCCGGTGGACAGCAACGGCCAAGCACAAGGCACGGCATGGAGGAACGCGGCCGGGAGGCGCTCGCAACCCGCTCCCGCCGCACGGAGGCGGCGGATGTTCCGCGGCATGTTTCCAGGTTGAATGCCTGTCAGCCGGACGGCTTCCTTCGACGGCCGTCCCGCTCGCCCGCAAGCGAATGGAGCACGCGACAATTCCGATGACGAAACAACCGGGAACGGAAACTTGTTCGGGGAAAACCCGCATGACGCAGGAAAACGCGCAAGATCACGCGAACGCCGGCAGCCATACGGCCCAGCCGCAGGCAAATGGCGCCGGAAACGCGGAAGCGGGCGAAGCTAATGCGCGCGTCCGGCAGGATCTGATCGACGCCATTCCGAAGCTGCGTGCCTTCGCCATCTCCCTGTGCGGCAAACCGGAGCGCGCAGACGACCTCGTGCAGGAAACGCTGATCCGGGCGTGGGCGAAACTGTCCTCCTTCACGGAGGGCACGAACATGGTGGCGTGGCTCTACACCATCCTGCGCAATGTCTTCTACTCCGAGTACCGGAAGCGCCGGCGCGAGGTCGAGGACGTCGACGGGCGCATCGCCTCCATGCAGGCGACACCTCCGCCGCAGATCGGCCATATGAACCTGCGGGATTTCCGCGAGGCGCTGATGAAACTGCCCAACGACCAGCGCGAGGCGCTGGTGCTGGTGGGCGGCGCGGGGCTTTCCTACGAAGAAGCGGCGGAAGTGTGCGGCTGCGCGCTGGGCACGATCAAGAGCCGCGTCAACCGGGCGCGCGGCCGCCTCGCGCAACTGCTGACCATCGATTCGGCGAACGAGATCGGCCCCGATCCCGCGTGGCAGGGCGTGCTGGACCACGCCACGGGCCCCGGCGGCGGGCGATGACGCCCGCCAAAGAAAGCAGGCCCACATCCGCCCGGTGCAAACGATCCACAGCCGGCAGGTTTCGTTGAAGATCGTGCTTGCATTGCCGGCAATCAGCCTATATACGGACCTCCTGCCTGCGGATGCTCCCATCGTCTAGCGGTCTAGGACGTCGCCCTCTCACGGCGAAAACAGGGGTTCGAGTCCCCTTGGGAGCACCATCGCTGTTTGCGGGTAACCGATGCCCCGCTTTCCGGCCGCGTTGTCGTTTGTGTTTCGCGCGGCGCATGATCGGCGATTTTTCATGGTGGTTTTCCCTATTATGCGTGCCATGGCGCGCGGCCCGGAGGACGAGGTTTGCTTGAGTTCCATCGATAGCGTCACCGAATCAGGCGACAGGATCGACGCGACCTGGGCGGGCGACGCCGCGACCCGTTTCGACAAGGCGCTGGCGCAGGCCATCGCCGAATTGCCCGCCGGCGCGGACTTGTCGCGCAGCCGCCTCCAGCAGCTGATTCGCGCGGGCCACGCCAGCGTGGGCGATGCCATCGTCACCGACCCGGGCGCGCGCGTTGCCACCGGCGCACGCCTCGGCCTGATCGTGCCGCCGCCCGAGCCCGCCGCTCCCGCGCCCGAGCCCATCCCGCTGGATGTCATATATGAGGACGACGCGCTGATCGTCATCGACAAGCCGGCCGGTCTCGTCGTGCATCCCGCGCCCGGCAGCCCCAGCGGCACGCTCGTCAACGCGCTGCTGGCCCATTGCGGCGACAGCCTTTCCGGCATCGGCGGCGTGCGCCGGCCCGGCATCGTACACCGGCTCGACAAGGACACGTCCGGCGTCATGGTGGTGGCGAAGACGGATCGCGCCCATCAGTCGCTCGCGGCCCAGTTTGCCGACCACGGCCGCACCGGCCCGCTGCAGCGCGCCTATGCCGCGCTGTGCTGGGGCGCACCCCTGCCGCGGGCCGGCACCATCGACGCCCCGCTCGAACGCATGGCCCACAACCGCGAAAAGATCGCCGTGGTCGCGCGCGGGCGCGGCCGCGAGGCCATCACGCACTACCGGGTGGAAGAGAATTTCCCGCCGCGCGCGGCGGAACCCGTCGTGAGCCTCGTGCGTTGCGAACTCGAAACGGGGCGGACGCACCAGATTCGCGTGCACCTTGCCCATCGCGGCCATCCCCTGCTCGGAGATACATTGTACGGCAGCGGCTTCCGCACCAAGGAAGTCCATCTGAACGATGCGGCGCGGCAGGCACTTTCCGCCCTCGGCCGCCAAGCGTTGCACGCCACGCTGCTCGGCTTCGCCCATCCCGATACGGACGAGGAGATGGTCTTCGAAAGCGCGCCGCCGCCGCCCATGCAGCGGCTTCTGGATGCACTGCGCGAAGGTTGAGAGCCGCCGCACGGCATATATCTTACCCGCTGCCCATCGTGCGGAGCCGCACCGACCGGTGCGCCTTTTGCATGGATACTGAATTTGCCGCAACGGTTCGGTCAAACCGCCGGCTTCACCATACAATTATCAAAATTTGTCATTACTTTTCGTGACTCCGCGTTTCGATAGTATTTTTCGCGGGAAACACGTTTCGCGTCCCGGTCATGAGGAAGAGCGTACCTGACAGGATTGTCATTTTTGATCTCTTCCCCTTTATTGGCCGGATGCATTATAGTGAAAACAGGTTGGCCATCCGGCAACCGGACTGATCCGCCTGATGAGGGGATCCGAGAGGAGGCGTTATGAGCAGTTCATCGGCATTGCCGACTTTGGCGAGCGACAGCGGCCTCAGCCGTTATCTGGCCGAAATTCGCCGCTTCCCCATGCTGGAGCCGCAGGAGGAGTACATGCTCGCCAAGCGGTGGAAGGAGCACGGGGACAGGATTGCGGCACATAAGCTGGTCACATCGCACCTGCGGCTCGTCGCGAAGATCGCCATGGGATACCGCGGCTATGGCCTGCCGATTGCGGAGGTCGTGTCGGAGGGGAACGTCGGTCTGATGCAGGCCGTCAAGCGTTTCGAGCCCGACAAGGGCTTCCGCCTCGCAACTTATGCCATGTGGTGGATCAAGGCCGCCATCCAAGAATACATCCTGCGTTCGTGGTCGCTCGTCAAGATGGGCACAACCGCGAACCAGAAGAAGCTGTTCTTCAACCTGCGCAAGGCCAAGGGCCAGATTTCGGCCTATGAGGACGGCGACCTGCTGCCCGAGCATGTGAGTACGATTGCCACCAAGCTCGGCGTGCCGGAGAAGGAAGTCATCGACATGAATCGCCGTCTGATCGGCGATGCCTCGCTGAACGCTCCGCTGCGGCAGGAAAGCGAAGGCGAATGGCAGGACTGGCTCGTCGACGACGGTGTCGATCAGGAAACGAACCTGGTCGTCGAGGAAGAAGGCAGCAACAGGCTCACAGCGCTGCGTGAGGCGCTCGGCGTTCTCAACGACCGCGAGCGACGCATCTTCGAGGCCCGCCGGCTGCGCGACGAGCCTGTCACGCTGGAGGAGCTGTCCGGCGAGTTCGGCGTCTCCCGTGAGCGCGTGCGCCAGATCGAGGTGCGGGCTTTCGAGAAAGTGCAGGAAGCTGTCAAGCGGGGGCTCGCGCGCATCGAGAACCCCCAGCCGGTCAGCGCTGCCGACTAGAATCTGTGCTGTTTACGTTGAAACAGGACAGATTCCTTATTTTGAGCGAATTCTGATCGATCAGATGATCCCATCAGAAGGCGCGCCCTATATTTTATATTTTACGCAACTTGCATTCAATTCGATGGATCGACTTGAATGCAAACTGCTATAAATAGAACAATTTCAGCAAAAGTGGACGCCGCTTTCGGAAAAGAGCGGGATGACGATTGAACGAGAGTCATCCCGACCCGGCTGCCGGCGTCACTTCCAGCTATCGAGCGCGTCAGAAATGATCTGCTGACCAACCGATCCCTTGGCGATCGTGATCGTCCCCATCTTGCCGCTGGCGAAACGCAGCGGCAGATCGACCCAGTCGCGCTGCCGCAGCAGGTCCCTGTTGCGGCTGACGTCCGCAGCGACGTTGGACAGGCCGACGAGGAACACGTTGTCCGCGACGGGTATCGGCAGCCCCGCCAGCGGCACGCCGCGCGGTTCCTTGTCGACGCGGAGTTGCGGCACGGCGATATCGCGCACTACGCGGTCGGGCGAGCCGGGATCGTTCACGAAGACGATCTCGATCGTATGTGATGCGGGCAGCGACGGATCGTCGTTGGGGCGCATCACCAGCGAGAACGACAGCCCGGCCTCGGCGATGACAACATCGGCATAAAGCGCCGCATTGCTGCTGCCCTTGCCTTCCAGCCGCCACAATACCTGCCCGGCCGAAATCTTCGGCTGCGTGCTGTTCTCGTCCTCGAGTTCGAACAGGAACGCGCGTTGCGCGATGACCTCCGTCTGCGCCTGCGTGCCGTTCGTTTGTGGCGCGGCCGCCGTCTGCGGCGCGGCTTGGGCGGGCCGGGCCTCCACCGGCGCGGCGGGCTGCGCCGGCTCGTCGGGCGGCGCGCCACTCACCCGGTCGGCGATCTTGCCGTTGCCCGCGGTTTCCGCCGTGTCGCTGGCAGGCGCCGGCGCACCAGCCTCCTGCGGTGGCAGCGCATCGTTGCGAAGCCACCAGGCAGCGCCGCCGATCCCGGCAAGCACCAGAGCGATCGCCGCGATCACGCCGCCACGGCGCACCGCGGAGGTTTCGCGCTTCTCCCGACGCGCGGCCACACGCGGGCGCTCGCGCGCGGCATCTCCAGCAGCGGCAGGTTGGCCGGCAGCACCGCTATTGGCCGAGGCATCGTCCCCGCTCCCGTCCTGCGCCGCGAAACGGTCGAAGGTCAGCGCTTCTCCGGTACGCGGCGGTTCCTCCGCCAGCTCCGCCTCGATACGGGCAATGACGGTCTCCAGCGACGCCTGCTCACGCAGCAAGCGTGTCTGTTCGCTCAGGATTTCCGCTTCCGGCAGATTGGGGTCGATATCCTGCCGCTGGCGTTCATACAATCCGCGAATATGATTGTAGACCGCAAGCCGCGCTTCCGGCGTATTTTCCGGCTGGCTGTTGATCGCCCGGGTTAACAATGCGTATAGATCTGTCATTCACCACTAACCGCCTTTGGAGGCAGCCTCAATTTACAGCGCCGTGGCCGGCTCTCGGCGCATGCGCCGATCCAGCCGGACCGGCAGACGCGCCGCATTGGAGCAAAATGCATTGAACATGAATCGGTGTTTTGCTCTATCTTTTTATTCATGCATCAAATTTATCCAAGAAGTGCCCGCGCCCCGGTTCGGGGCAGCAGCCATTCTGGCGCGCATTTTTGTCGAACGGATGGCCCCATCCGTTCGACGTGCGCGCCAGCAGTGATTTATCCCTCGAAAGGGTTGTGCACGAGAATAGTATCGTCGCGTTCCGGACTGGTGGAAAGAAGCGCCACCGGCGCACCGATCAATTCCTCGATACGGCGCACATATTTGATGGCTTCGGCGGGAAGATCCGCCCACGAGCGTGCGCCTGCCGTGGAGCCCTGCCAGCCGGCGATGCTCTCATAGATGGGCTTCACCCGCGCCTGCAATGCCTGATTCGCCGGCAGGTAGTCGATCGTATTGCCGTCGAGTTCATAGCCGACGCAAATCCTGATCTCCTCGAAGCCGTCGAGAATATCGAGCTTTGTCAAGGCGATGCCGGTGATACCCGAGGTGCTGACCGTCTGGCGGACCAGAACGGCGTCGAACCAGCCGCAGCGGCGCTTGCGCCCGGTGACGACGCCGAACTCGCGCCCGCGCTGGCCGATCAGCTCGCCCGTCTCGTCGAACAGCTCCGTGGGGAACGGCCCCTCGCCCACGCGCGTCGTATAGGCCTTGGCGATGCCGAGCACGTAGCCGATGGCGGTCGGCCCGAGGCCAGAGCCCGCGGCCGCCTGCCCCGCCACCGTGTGGGACGACGTAACGAAGGGATACGTGCCGTGGTCGACATCGAGCAGCGCACCCTGCGCGCCCTCGAACAGGATGCGCTTGCCTGCCCGCCGGTCATTGTCGAGCGTGCGCCAGGTGGTGTCCATGTAGGGCAGCACCTTGGGCGCGAGCCGCAGCAGTTCGTCGATGATCGCCTCCGCCTCGTATTCCGGCAGGCGGAAGCCACGCCGCAGCGCGTTGTGATGCGACAGCAGCCGCTCCACCTTGCCCGGCAGCGATTCCGGATCGGCAAGATCGGCGAGCCGGATGGCACGCCGTCCGGCCTTGTCCTCGTAGGCCGGGCCGATGCCCCGGCGCGTCGTGCCAATGCGGGTGCCGACGTTGGAGCTTTCGCGCAGGGAATCGAGTTCGCGGTGCAGCGGCAGGATCAGCGACACGTTTTCCGCGATGCGCAGGTTGTCGGCGGTGATCACGACGCCCTGTGCGCCGAGCCGCTCGATCTCGTCGACGAGCGCCTGCGGATCGAGCACCACGCCGTTGCCGATGACGCCGCGCTTGCCAGGCCTCACCACGCCCGACGGCAGCAGCGACAGCTTGTAGGTCTCGCCGCCGATCACGAGCGTGTGCCCCGCGTTATGCCCGCCCTGGAAGCGCACCACCACATCGGCCTGTTCGGACAGCCAGTCGACTATCTTGCCCTTGCCCTCGTCGCCCCACTGGGCGCCGACCACGACGACGTTCGCCATTTCAGCCTCGCATTCATTGTCCCGAAGCCGTGCGGCACCACGGCAAAAACAAACCCCGGCCGAGAGTGCTTCTCTTGGCCGGGGCTCTCACTGATTTCATGAAAGATCACGTCCGCAAGGTCAAGCCCCGCGACATCTGCATCGCCATCAGAACACAAGCTGATGGGCGTGCTTGACGCCGGGAATGGCCTGCACGGCATCGAGCACAGCCTGCGGCACCGCGCCGTCGACCTGTACCAGCGCCACCGCCGAACCGCCCTCGGAGTCACGGCCGAGCGCGAAGGTCGCGATATTGATGCCAGCGTCGCCCAGCACGCTGGCGAAGCGGCCGACGAAGCCCGGCTTGTCCTCGTTCGACACGTAGATCATGGACGGCGCGAACTCGGCATCGACCTTGATGCCCTTGATGCCGACGATGCGCGGCTTGCCATCGGCGAAGACGGTGCCGACGACCGAACGCTCCAGCGTGTCGGTGACGACGGTGAGCGTGATCAACGCCTCATAGTCGCTCACGGCCTCGCGCGTGATCTCCTCGATCACGATGCCGCGCTCGCGGGCGATGGTCGGCGCGGACACGACGTTGACGTCCTGCAGGAAGGGCCGCAGCAGACCCGCGACGGCGGCGGAGGTCAGCGCCTTGGTCTTGAGCTGCGCCACCGTGCCCTCATAGGCGATGCGCACGGTCTTGATGTCCGTCTCCGTGAGCTGGCCCGCGAAGGAGCCGAGCTTTTCCGCCAGCTCGATGAAGGGCCGCAGCTTGGGCGCCTCCTCGGCGGTGATGGAGGGGAAGTTGATCGCGTTGGTGATCGCGCCGCGCAGCAGATAGTCCGAGATCTGCTCGGCAACCTGCAGCGCGACGTTCTCCTGCGCTTCCGTGGTGGCAGCGCCCAGATGCGGCGTAGCGACGACGCTGGGGTGGCCGAACAGCGGGTTTTCCTTCGCCGGCTCCACGGTGAACACGTCGAAGGCGGCGCCCGCAACATGGCCGCTGTCGAGGGCCGCGCGCAGCGCCACCTCGTCGACGAGGCCGCCGCGGGCGCAGTTGATGATGCGCACGCCCTTCTTCGTCTTCGCGATGTTCTCGGCGGAGAGAATGTTCTTCGTCTTTTCGGTCAGCGGCGTGTGCAGCGTGATGAAATCGGCGCGGGTGAGCAGGTCGTCGAGTTCCACCTTCTCCACGCCGAGATCGCGCGCGCGCTCCGGCGAGAGGAAAGGATCGTAGGCGATGACGCGCATGCGCAGGCCGACAGCCCGTTCCGCCACGATGGAGCCGATGTTGCCGCAACCGATGATGCCGAACGTCTTGCCGGTCAGCTCCACGCCCATGAAGCGGTTCTTCTCCCACTTGCCGGCCTGCGTGGAGGCATCGGCCGCGGGAAGCTCGCGCGCCAGCGCGAAGGTGAGCGCGATGGCGTGCTCGGCCGTCGTGATCGAGTTGCCGAACGGCGTGTTCATCACGATGATGCCGCGCGCGGTGGCGGCCGGCACGTCGACGTTGTCGACGCCGATGCCCGCGCGGCCGATCACCTTGAGGCGCGTCGCCTTCTCCAGCAGCTTCGCCGTCACCTTGGTGGCGGAGCGGATGGCGAGGCCGTCGTAGTCGCCGATGATCTTTTCGAGTTCGTCCTTGTCGATCCCGGGCCGGAAATCGACGTCAACGCCATTGTCCTTGAAAATCTGGACGGCGGCATCCGACAGTTTGTCGGAGATGAGCACCTTGGGAGCGGTCATATCAGCAAGCCTCTCGGGCAAAGGGAAATTTCGTAACGGAAGGAAATCGCGACGGATGCGCATCCGTCGCGGACGCCCGCTAAACTCAGGGCGGCAGCAAGAGCCCGGCGCCGGCCGGGCCCTGCGTCAATGTCCAGCGGCGACCGCTCTCAGGCGGAAAGCTTCGCCTTCTCGGTGGCGAACGCCCAGTCGAGCCACGCCGTCAGCGCTTCGAGATCGCTCGCCTCGACGGTCGCACCGGCCCAGATCCGCAGGCCGGGAGGCGCGTCGCGATATGCGCCGATGTCATAGGCCGCGCCTTCCTTGTCGAGCAGCGCGACGATACCCTTGGCGACGGCGGCGACCGCCTCCGTCCCCCGGGCGACAACATCGGGATCGACGATCGACAGGCAGACGGACGTGTTGGAGCGGGTCGCCTCGTCCTTGGCCAGATTCGCGACCCACGGCGTGCGCGCCACCCAGTCGTGCAGCACCTTGGCGTTGGCGTTGGCGCGGGCGATCAGGCCATCGAGCCCGCCGACCGACTTCGCCCATTGCAGACCGTCGATATAGTCCTCGGTCGCCAGCAGCGAGGGGGTGTTGATCGTCTCGCCGACGAAGATGCCCTCGATCAGCTTGCCGCCCTTGGTGAGGCGGAAAATCTTCGGCAGCGGCCAGGCGGGCTTGTAGGTTTCGAGCCGCTCCACCGCGCGCGGCGACAGGATCAGGATGCCGTGCGCACCCTCGCCGCCCAGCACCTTCTGCCACGAGAAGGTGACGACGTCGAACTTCTTCCACTCCAGCGGCTGCGCGAAGGCGGCGGAGGTAGCGTCGTTGATGATAAGCCCTTCGCGGTCGTCGGCGATCCAGTCCGCGTTCGGCACGCGCACGCCGGAGGTCGTGCCGTTCCACGCCAGCACCACGTCGCGCGTCTTCGTGTCGACCTGCGCGAGGTCAGGCAGTTCGCCGTACGGAGCCTTGATGACACGCGCGTCTTCCAGCTTCAGCTGCTTGACGACGTCCGTCACCCAGCCCTCGCCGAACGACTCCCACGCCAGCAGATCGACGCCGCGCGCGCCGAGCAGCGACCACAACGCGGCCTCTACCGCGCCGGTGTCGGACGCAGGCAAGATGCCGATGCGGTAATCTTCAGGGACCTTGAGAATTTCCCGGGTCAGATCGATGGCGAGCTTGAGCTTGGCCTTACCGATCTTCGCGCGATGCGAGCGGCCCACCGCCGCATCCTTGAGCGCTTCGACGCTCCAGCCGGGGCGCTTGGCAGTCGGGCCGGAAGAGAACGCGGGGTTGACCGGCCGCGCGACGGGCTTTGCAATATCTGTCATGTATCCATCCTCACAGATGGGCGCTTCCCGTTGGGGGGAAGTGTCCCGTGGATGGAGATATCGGAGTTCGCCCCCGCGCGCAAGCAAATCATCGCCCTCCGCGCATTTTTCCACTCCCTGCTCAGGCGCCGCGCGCCGCCCTGATGCGCTGCGCGATCATGTCTTCCAGCACGCGGGCGAGGTGGCCCTTATAATGGATTTGATCGAAGTAGTCGTCGGCTGTCTCCGTCTCGCGGCGAGTGCCCGGCCACTCCACGATGATCGTGTTGGCGCGCGCGGCTGCGATTTCGCCCAGCGCCGCGCGGCACCGCGCCTCCGTGTCCGCCTCGGCGCTGCCGGGCTTCGGCTGGCCGGTGACGAAGGCGGGCGGAATCATGAACACGACCGTCGCCGCGGCGGGAACCTCCCGCACGGCTTCGCGCAGGGCTTCGAGCGCCGGAAAGCGGCCAGTGTCGTTGACGGGCACCTCTGTCTTGTATTCCAGCAGCCGGCGGCGCTTTTCCGGCGTCTCGAAGCCCTGCAGGACATAGATCGGATCGTAGTCCCAGTAGCCGTCGGGTCGCGAGCGTTCACGCGCGCCGACTATATACTGGATGCGGCGCAGCCCCTCCTCCAGCACGCTGAACCGGGCAAGGCCGCGCGCATAGACGAGCGGGTCCTCGTCATAAAGCCAGAACGGAAACGGGTTGACGGGCGTCAGTGTGGGGTCGGCCTTGCACCAGTAGGCATCCGTGCCCAGCAGCACGACCTGCGGCGGCGTCTGCCGGTGGCGCAGCCACCAGCGCAACAGCGTCAGTTGCTCCTTGGGATGCGTGCCGGGAATGGTCAGGGAGGCGAATCGCGCGCCGGTCAGCGCCGTCAGCCGCTCGGGACTGAGCGCCTGAATGCGCGAGTTGCCGATGATGACGGAATCGAAAGCCTGATCGCGCGCGCGGCTGGCATGCTCCGTGCGCGTTCCCTGCGCACGCACGCCCGGCGGATCGATGAGCGTGACCCGCCCCGAGCCATAGGGATCAAGCACATAGAGCGCGGCGACGGCCGCGGGAAACAACACCGCCACCAGCACCACGAGCGTGATGGCGAAACGCCGCCACTGCAATTCCCGACTGCCCTGCACCCCGTTTCCCCGCATCAGAACTGGAAATAGATGAACTCGTAGTTGGCGTCATCGCCGATCTTGAACATGATGACCACGAAAACGAGCGCCGTCAGCACCGCCACCCAACGCGACGGCGGCAGGCGGTGAACGAAGGTCCACGCCGTCGGCCCCACCATCGCCACCAGCGCGGCGAGCGCGATCGTGCGCCACTTGATGCGCTCGCCGTCAGGGCCGAAGCCCAGCAGCGCCTCGTAAATCGTCCACGCGGCGTCGAAACTCGTGGCGCGGAACAGTACGAAGGTGAGCGCCACGAAGGCGAACGTCAGCGTCCAGCCGGCCAGCGTCGGCATCCGCAGGCCAGCCTTGCGCCACAACACACCCGCGCACAACCCCGCGCCATGCGCCATGCCCCAGACGACGAAGGTGAGCCCGGCGCCGTGCCACAGGCCGCCGAGCGTCATCGTCATGAACAGCGCGAATAGCTGCAGCGCCAGCCCGTATCGATTGCCGCCCATGCCGATATAGAGATAATCGCGCAGGAAGCGCGACAACGTCATATGCCAGCGCCGCCAGAAGTCCTGCAGGGAGGTGGCGCGATAGGGGCTCTCGAAGTTCTGCGGCAGCACGATGCCGAACAGCAGCGCGATGCCGAGCGCCATGTCGGTGTAGCCGGAAAAGTCGAAATAGATCTGGAACGGAAAGGCGAGCGCGGCCTGCCAGGCGGCCTGCACGCTGACGGCGCCGTTCGCCGCCGCCTCGTAAGCCGGGTTGACGTAGAGCGACAGCGGATCGCCGATGAACACCTTCTTTGCAAGCCCCACAGTCAGCAGCATCAGCCCCCGCGCGAAGCGCTCGGCCGCGTCGGGACGCAGATAGGGCCGCTCGTCGAACTGGTGCATGATCTCGGTCCAGCGCACGAGCGGACCGGCCAGAACCTGCGGAAAAAAGGCGATGTAGAGCGCATAGCGGGTCAACCCGAATTGCGGCGCGCGACCGGCCTTGAGATCCGTGAGGTACATGATGTGATGGAAGGTGAAGAACGAGATGCCGAGCGGCAGCGCGAGCCGCAGCGGCGTGAACGTCTCGCCTGCGACCTCGCCCGCGAGCCCGATCGCGAAATCGGCATACTTGAACAGGCCGAGCACCAGCAGGTTGACGGCGATCGCGCCGTAGATCAGCTCGTGCCGCGGCCGATGCCCGAACAGCCGCGCGACGGTCCAGTTGATCAGAATCGACGCCATCAGCAGCGGCAGGAACCGCCAGTCCCAATAAGCATAGAACGCCAGTGACAGAACCACGAGCAACGGCAGGCGCCATTGCGGCGCGAACCGTTCCGCCATCCAGTGGAGAACCAGCGCGCAGGGGAGGAAGGCAAGCAGAAAGGCAAACGAATTGAACAGCATGCGGCGCGTCGGGCTCCGGGGCGAAACGGGAACTGCTCCGCCTGGCGGGTGCGTTGGCGGAAGCGTTGCCGCCGGCGGCCGATTCGCGCCGGGCAGCGGTCAATCTAGTGGATATGCGTCGGCGAATAAACCCGTGCCCCCGCTTCCGGCACGGGCCGGATTTCCGCGTCCGGCGCGCGCCGGTCGGCCGCAGGACCGGGATTGCCCGCACGCGCCGCCAGCGCGCGATCCCGGGAAGTGGCCGCGGCGCATCCTCATGCGTTGCCCACGTAGCTGGAAAGGCCGGGTGCGGACCTGTTCCCCGCAGGGCTATACAGGCCCCGGCGGGCGGGAATCGGCTGAAACATGTCCGTCAGCCCGACGACGGTTTCAGCGGCGCCGAGCATCATGAAGCCATCGGGCGGCATCACCCGGGCGATGCGTTCCAGCACATCCGCCTTCGTCCGCGAATCGAAATAGATCAGCACGTTGCGGCAGAAGACGATGTCGAACGTGCCCAATGCCGTGAAACGGTCGAGCAGATTGAACTTCTGGAAGGTCACCATCGAGCGGATGGCGGGAACGATCTCCCACGTGTCGCCGTTGCGTTCCGGTTTCTGGACGAAATACTTCGCCAGAAGGTGCGGCGGCAGGCCGCGCTGAACCTCAAACGGCGTGTAACAGCCCGCCTGCGCGCGCGCCAGCGCCTGCAGGGAGATGTCCGTCCCGAGTATCTCGATCCGCCAGCCGGACACGCGCGCGCCCATTTCCTGCAGGCAGATGGCAAGCGAATAAGGCTCCTGCCCCGTCGACGCCGCCGCGCACCAGATGCGGATGTGGCGTTTCGCCGCCCGCGCCTCCAGAAGATACGGCATCACGACACCGGAGAAATACTCGAACGGCAGTTTGTCGCGGAAGAAGAACGACTCGTTGGTCGTCATCGCCTCCACGACCGCCTCGCGTAGCGCCGGCCCGGTGTCGATGCGGCGCATTTGCCGGACAAGCCCGCTCAGGTCGTCTACGCCCGCCTCGCGCGCCACGGGCAGGAGCCTGCTCTCGACAAGATAGTGCTTGTCGCCCGGCAGCGCGAGGCCCGACTGTTCCTTGACCAGCCGCGCGATGAAGTCATAGTCCTCGGCCTTCATCGCGCGCTTCCCCGCAGCAGTTCGCGCAGCTGCCCGCCGATCTGCGGCAGCGGAAAAATACCCGCGCAAGCCCCGGCCGCAGCGACAGCGCCTGGCATGCCCCAGACGACACTGGTTTCCTCGTCCTGAATGACGACGCTGCCGCCACTGGCCGCGATCGCCGCCGCCCCCAATCCGCCGTCGCTGCCCATGCCCGTGAGCACCACGCCAAGTGCCGCCGGGCCGAAGACCTGCGCCACGGAGCGGAAGAGTGGATCGACCGCCGGCTTGCAGAAATGTTCCGGCGGCGTGTCGCTCAGGCGCGCCACAATCGCGTCCTCCTTGCACGCCACCAGCATGTGCAGGCCACCGGGGGCGACATAGATGCGGCCGGCGACGACCGCCTCTCCCTCCTTCGCCTCCGCCGCCGGCAGTCCGGCGGCGCGGCCGAGCTGTTCGGCGAGCAGCGCGGTGAAAGTGGGCGGCATGTGCTGCACCACGAGCACGGGCACCCGCGCCAGCACCTCCCTGCAGGAAGCCAGCACCTGCACCAGCGCTTGCGGTCCGCCCGTGGAACTGCCCAGCGCGAGCACGCGCGGCGGCACGCTGGAGTAAGGCCGCAGCGCCCTTGCGCCTTCGGCGGCCTGTCGCCTGACGGGCGGCCCGCTCCCCGCCCGTCCGCCCGTCGCCTGTTCCGGCAGGTGCCCGCGCGCTTCCGGCGGCAACCGCGCCGGCGCGGCCTGCTCCCTTGTGCCGGCGGCCACCGCCCCTTCCCGCGCGCGCCTTGCCCGTGCCCGCGCACCGAGGTGCGTCACCATATCGAAGAGTTCGCGGCGGTATTCGGCGGCGCTCGCGATGCGGCCGCTGCCGTCCGGCTTGGCGATGCACTCCGCCGCCCCCAGCGACAGCGCGCGCAGGCTGATTTCCGCCCCGCGCCGCGACAGCGTCGACGAGACGATCACGACGACCCCGGGATGCCGCTCCAGCAGCAGCGGCAGCGCCGTCAGCCCGTCCATCTCCGGCATCTCGATATCGAGAATGACGACGTCGGGCTTCGAGATCGCCACGTCCTCGACGGCCTTCCTGCCGTTCGCGTGGGTCGCGACGACGGCCACGCCCGCCGCCTCCGCGATCCAGCGCGCGGTCAGGCCCCGGATGACCGCGGAATCGTCCACGATCATGACCCGTATGTCGTCGGACCCGGCGCCCGTCTGTAAATCGCGTGTCACGGACAAGCCAGGCATCCTTCTGCAGCAGGCATTTCAATGAACGGCGCCTCGTTACCGCACGCCACTGTCCCCGGCGGAAAAGCATGCATCGTCGCGAAAACCCAGGCGGTCGAGCTATCGCGCCAGCCGTGCCCCGGACAGGCGGTCGGGACCTCAGGACGAAACATGATCCTCACGGATGCTGGCGAGGATACTCTCGACATCGAGGATGGCGAGCAGTTCCGCCTCCAGCGCGAAAACGCCGTCCGTCACCGCGCTCCATCGCTGGTCGAGATTGGGCGGTTTGGCGGTCAGCCGGCTCCTGTCGAGCGTGAGCACCTCGCCCACCTCGTCGACGAGCAAGCCATACACCTCGCCCTGAAAGTCGATGCCAACCGCGACGACCGGATCGCCGTCGTCGCGCAGCGGCAGGCCGAGGCGCCGGCGCATATTGATGGCCGTGACGATCCGCCCGCGCAGGTTCAGCACTCCGTCCACCTCGGCCGGTGCGAGCGGCACCGGCGTGATGCGCTGCGGCACGAACACATCATGCACGGCCCAGATCGGCAGGCCGAAAAGCTGGCTCGCGATGCGCACCGTGACGAACTGGCAGTGACTCTCCTCACGAACCGTGGCAAGCGGCATGCTCATGGATTCGCTCCGATTCCGTCCGCGGTGAATTCTTCCAGGGCCGCCAGCAGCCCCTCCTTGTCGAACTTGGCGATGTAGTCGGTGAAGCCCACGCGCCGGCCGCGCTCGATGGCCTCCGGCGTGTTGAGCCCCGACAGGGCGATGACCGGCAAGTCCCGCGTCCGCGCGCCGGCCCGCAACTGCTCGACAAAGGTGAAGCCATCGATCTCCGGCATATCGATGTCGCTCACGATGACATCGTATGGCGGGTCAGCGTCGAGATGCGAATAGGCCTCGCGCACGCCGTCGCAGACCGTCACGTCATAACCCGCCGCCCTCAGCACAGGCGACAGCATGTTGCGGAAGAACGCGCTGTCGTCGACCAGCAGGACACGTGGCCTCTCCGCCGGCCTGACGTTCCGGGGGCCGGCGACGGCGCGGAAGGTCGGAGGCAGGAAATGGCCGATATCCAGAATCTCCGTCGCCCGGCCCTTGACCACGGCCGTGCCCATGATGCCGGGAATTTCGGAATTGAACTCGATGGTGAAGTTCTCGTCGTCGACAATATCAATGATCTCGTCGACGACGAGGCCGATCGCCCGGCCCCTGTCGGTAAACACCAGCATCGCCCGCTCGCCCTGCGCCCTGTCGCGCGATGCCTGATCGAGATAGACGAGCGGCATCAGCGATCCGCGATACTGCACGAGATCCTGCCCGGTGAGGCGCTCGATCCGGCTCGCGTCGCAAACCTCAAGGCGCGTCACGAGCGACAGGGGTACCGCCTTCGGCTCGTCCGAGCCCGCCCTGAACAGGATCAGCGACAGCGTTTCGGCCGCATGCGCGCCAGTGAGCGCCGGCGCCTCGTCCTTGTGCGCCGCGCTGACGCCGGAGGCGAGGCCGGTCGTCATCACCTGCGCCATGCTGTTGGGGTCGACGATCAGGATGACGCTGCCGTCGCCCAGAATGGTCGTTCCCGAGAACATCGAGACGTGACGCAGGATCGAGGACACGGGCTTGACCACGATTTCCTCGGTGTGCAGGACGTTGTCCACGCCGATGCCGAACGAACGGCTGCCGACCTGCATCACCACCACGAAACTGTCTTCAACCGCGCCAGTCCGGCGGGTATCGCCGGCGATGCCGAGCATCTGGTCGAGGTAAATGATCGGCAGGAGTTTTTCCCGAAGGCGCAGCACCGGCGCCTCCTTGAACCGCTCGATCCGGTGCTCGCTGCCCTTCTGCACGCGCACCAGCTCGACGACAGACAGTTGCGGAATGGCGAAGCGCTCCGATGCCGCCTCGACGATCAGTGCCGAGACGATCGCCAGCGTCAGCGGAATCTTGATCAGGAACGTCGACCCCTGCCCCCGGCGGGAAAGGACGTTCACCGAACCGCCGATCAGCTCGATGTTCGTGCGCACCACATCCATGCCCACGCCGCGGCCCGAGACGTTCGTGACGACCTCAGCCGTCGAGAAGCCGGGATGAAAGATGAAGGCGTGGATCTGCGCGTCCGACATCTTCTCCACATCGATCGCCGACGCGAGCCCCTTCGCCACCGCCTTCTCGCGGATGCGATCCGTGTTGAGGCCCCTGCCGTCGTCGCCGACCTCGATGATGATATGGCCGCCCTCGTGATAGGCCGCCAGCCGGATGGTGCCGGCCTCGCGCTTGCCCGCCTTCGCGCGCTCCCCGGGGCTTTCGAGGCCGTGATCGGCGGAATTGCGGATCATGTGAGTCAGCGGGTCCTTGATCATTTCAAGCACCTGCCGGTCGAGTTCGGTGTCGGCGCCGAGCATCTGCAGATCGATCGGCTTGCCGAGATCGCGCGACAGGTCGCGCACGATGCGTGGCAGCTTCTGCCAGGCGTTGCCGATAGGCTGCATCCGCGTCTTCATCACCGCTTCCTGCAGCTCCGCCGTCACCTGGGACAGTCGCTGCAGGGGCACCTTGAACTCCGATTCCTCCTGCCGGCGAACCAGCTCCAGGAGCTGGTTGCGTGTCAGCACCAGCTCCGACACCATGGTCATGAGCTGTTCGAGGGTCTCGACATTGACCCGGATCGACTGCGCCGCGCTGCCGCCGCGCGCATGCGTGCCACCGTCGTCGCCATGGACCGCCGGGGCCTCGCGGGAAGCCAGCGGCGGCTCGGGCGCGCCGCCAGCCGGCCGCACCGCCACCGGCGCGCCGGGACGGCCTGCCTCCCCCGCGGCGGAAGACGCGCCGGCGGACGGAACCTCGACCGGCGTCTCACGAAACAGGCGTTCGAGTTCGTCAGGGTTTCCGTCACCGGCGGCGGCCTCCCCGTCCTCTTCCGGAATCGCAGGGGAAGAAGCTCCGGACGCCCCGGCCTTCTCGGCCATCGCATCGAGCGCGCCGATCAGGTCCGCGTCGCTGCCCGCCGGTTCGCTGCCATCGTTGACTTCAAGATCGGCGACGATTGCCTTGATGCGATCGATCGAGCGCATCACCAGATCGACGGCCTCGGGTCTCACCTGCGCCCCTTCGCGGAAGCGCCCCATCAGCGTTTCGGCCGCGTGCGCCAGCGAGCCCAGCCGCGGCAGCCCCAGGAAGCCGCAGGTGCCCTTGATCGTGTGAACGAGCCTGAAGATGTTGCCGAGGATGTCCGCGTTATTGGGCTCACGCTCGAACTTCACAAGCTCGGCGTCGATGAGGTCGAGGCTTTCGGTCGCCTCGGTCAGAAACTCGCGCAAAAGGTCATCCATAACAGCCTCTCCGGTAACGCTGTTCCAGGCAGGTATTCTTTTGCCCCTTCAGTCCAGAATTTCTTTTCTATCGATGTAGTTAAATTCTTCTATCAGGATGTCTGAAACGATATCCGCGCCGAACATCTTGTTGACCTCCACCTTGATTGCGCCCGTCAGTTTGTTGAGATCCTTCTTGTTGACACCGTCGAACTTGCGGTCCGTGTCGTCGTAGATCAGCCTGAAGGCGCGATCGATGATCAGTGGCTCGGGCGGAATCGATATCTCCCGCAAGGTGCGCGCGTCTGCGGTGTAGACAAACTGGGCCACGACATAGCCCTTGACCGCATTGTCGGCGACGATCGGCACGTTGATCAGCCTCAGCTTGCGGAACTCCAGCCCTTCGAGATAGGGCGCCTCCTCCTTTTTCTTCGCCTGGCTCGACGACCAGCTTGCGACGCCATATGCGGAGACGAGCGTCACGACGCAGACCCAGAGGCCGATCAGCACGAGACGCGTCATCGTCCATATCGTCCGAACGGCCCCGCCTCGGCATAGGTGCCGTCGGACTCAGCCATGCGCATGCCCTCGCTCACGATCGCGCCGACCTCGCGGGCGGCGTCGAGATAGCGGGCCAGCGTTGCCTCGCTGTCGGCCAGCCGTGCCCGGATGTGCCGGACATTACGCCGCAACGCATCGCCTTCTTCACCTGTTGCGAGCGCCTGCACGTCCACGACGCGCGCAAGACGCGCCAGATCGAGCAGGCACTGACCCTTCTGTCGGGTAATCTCGTCGAAATTCCCAGCAAGACCCTGCCGCAGAAAGGCGCTCTCAGCATCGAGCGCTGCATCAAGGCGGCGGAGTGCCTGCTTCAACGCAACATGCGCAGCCGACGGCGGGTCGTCGCCATCGAACGGCCCCGCTTCATCCCGGCGCCCGTCGTCCGCCACCATGCGATCGGCCCCACCGCTCATGCCGCGCCATCCGGATGCGCACGCCTGACGGCGCGCGCGATGCCGATGCCGCCGGAGCGGGCAAGTTCTTCCGCCATCTGCCGCGCCAGCAGCGACTTCCACATGTCGCCCGCGAAACCCTTGCCGAACCATGCCGTGGACTCTCGCGGCAGAAGCGCCTCGACGAATGTCTGCAGCGTCACCGCCTCGAACTGCTGATAGATATCGCCCGCGCGCAAACGATTGACGCCGGGCAGTCCGTCGCGCCCGCCCAGCCGCGCCCTCTCTACGTCGAGAGGCAGGCCGAAACCGTCCCGCCGTGCAGTCGTCACAGCTGACTCCTCCTCGCCGGCGCTGAAGGCAAGCGCCACCTCGCCGGCAACCTGCGCATAGTCAGCGCCACCCAGCTTATCGACGGCGACCCGGAAGCGCGCCGGATCGGCCGCCCGGGCGACGTCCATGACGATATCGGCAGGGATACTGACAGCCATGACCTCCCACTCCAGCAATACCTTCCGCCCGGCGGCTAAATGCCGTTCCGGGGCCTGTCGTATGACACCCTAACCGCCGGACCTTACGCGAGGCTGTCGTCTTTTCGGGCCGCGCCCGCTTCCACGATGCGCTCCAGCCCGATCTTTTCGTCCTCGGCATCCGACGCGCGCGCCATGTTCTGCGCCAGCCGCTCGGTGCGCTTGAGGCGCAGCGCCTCCTCGCGCAGCCGTCCCTGCAGCGCCTCGCTTTCGGCGTGCACCACCTGCGCCTCGCGGGAGAGCTGAGTCAGGCGGCGCGCCATCGAGCCGACGAACAGGCCGTGGTGCGCGGCCCCGTCGTTAAGCCGGCTGACGAGTTGCTCCTGCGCTTTCCCGAGGGCCGCCTCGTCCCGGCGCAGCAGGGCGAGTTTCCACTCCGACAGGCGTTTCAGTTGCTGCTGCACTACGACGACACGTTCGATTTTGTGTAACCGGTCCTTCATCCGTCACCTGTGCCGCGTTTTAAAGCAGTTCGCACTCAATTCACCCCATGGCCTTTAGTGCAAGTTTTGGTAAAATATAAAACTCAGAGCGCATCGTCTTATTCCATCACAGATCCTGGCTTCTCCTCAACCGTTACTGTCCTTATCCAAGTTCATTACGCTCTCTAGCCGTACACCAGCCAGCGTGAAACTCCCTTAATGAATTCGGATAGCATTTCATTAACAAGAATATAGAGAAGGAACATGCCACCGGCGATAACGAAAGGCATCGATATGAAATAGACCTGAATCTGGGGAGTGAATTTGTTGACGATACCAATTGCGAAATTGACGATCACCGCATACACGACTATCGGTGCGCTGATGCGCAGCGCCAGAAGAAACGAATTCCCGAACTGATCCACAACGCCGACCAGCGACAGCCGTGACTGGAATAGCAGGCCCGGCGGCATATTATCGTACGAAGCAGCGACCGCGCGCAGCACCTCCCAGTGCAGATCGGCGGCGAAAACGAGCATCGCGGCGGAGAGCCCCAGTATAGTTCCCACCGGCGGCAGAGGTTCCATCTGGTCGAACGAGACGCCGGATGGATTGCTGAGACTGAGCGACATCGCGATCAGTACACTCAATGTCTCGAAGGCGAGAAACATCAGCCTGCCCAGAAACCCGATCCAGATGCCCGACAGAACCTCCGAAACGACGAGCAGGATCAGAAACGCGAACGGCTTGCCCTGGAACGCGGCATTCACCTTGTCGTACAGTAGCGGAAACAGCGTCAGCGCCACGGCAAACGCCGCGTAGAGCCTGATACGGGCAGGAATGCCCGCATGCGACAGGCCCGGCATCAGCATGAAGCAGCCGCCGATGCGACACATCAGCAGCAGCGCGCCGACAACAACGTCCGAGGCGACCGACGGCATCACGATATCGCCCCGAGACTCTCGATCTCTGTTCCGCGCGCGATCTCCACGTGAGACAGCACCGCAAGGGCCGGAAACATCCGCTCGACGATCATGCGGACATAGGGGCGCGCGTCGGGAGCCGCAACGAGCACGAACGCCTTGCCGGTTCCCAGATGCTTGCGAATGGCCTTCGCTGCCTCGGCTCCGAACTCCTCGACACGCGCGGGGTCGATATCGATCTCCAGCACGTCGCCACGGGCATCGCGCTTGATGCTCTGATGAAAGACGAGATCCCAGCGGTTGCCGAGCCGCAGCACCCGTAGCACGCCCTCGTCGGAAAGGTCGCCGCAGATTTGTTGCGCGATCCGCAGGCGTACGTGCTCGACGATCTGCTCGGTCTTGCGCACGTGCGGGACGATCTCGGCGATCGCCTCCAGAATGAGGTTGATATTGCGGATAGATACACGCTCGGCCAGCAACAGCTTGAGAACGGCCTGCAAGCCCGAATAGGATATCTGGGCCGGGCAGATGTCGTCGATCAGGCGCTTGTATTCAGGGTCAAGCTGGTTGAAAAGTATCCGCATGTCCTTGTAGGACAGCAGCAGCGGCAGGTTGTTCCGGATGACCTCGCCGAGATGCGTCAGCAGGACGGAGAGACTGTCCACCGGCGAAAGGCCGAGGCGCCTGGCGTCGTTGGCATAGATCTCGTTGACCCACACGGCCTTCATGCCGAAGGCGGGCTCGCGCACCTCGTCTCCCGCGATATCGGGCTTGGCACCGTCACCGACGATGACCAGGAAGTCGTTGAGCCGCAGTTCGTGCGACGTCACGATGGTGCCGTGGATCCTGATCTGATAGCTTTTCGGCGGCGTGGCGAGACTGTCCGTCAGCTTGATTTCGGGGACGATGAAACCGTATTGCTGCGCGAACTTGCGGCGCATCTTCGAGACACGGTGCATAAGTTCGCCCTGGTTGGCCTTGAGCCGCACCGACAGTTGCCGCCCCATGCACAGCTCGATCTCGGCCGTCTTCAGCGTCTCGCGGATCGCCTCGCGCGTATCCACCCGCTCCAGGGCGCGTTTGTTCTGGAGTTCGATCTCCTCCTGCGCCTGCAATTCCGCCCGCCGGCGGGGGATGATATAGCCCACGGAGGCGAGCATGCCCGCGAGCGCGAGGAACGGCAGCATCGGCAGGCCCGGCGTGAGCGCCATCAGCGCCATAAGGCCCGCCGAGACGAACAGCGCCTTGGGATAGGCGCTCAGTTGCCCGAGCACCGCCTGTTCGGCCGATCCCTGCGTGCCACCCTTCGAGACCAGCAGACCGGCTGCGAGCGAGACGACAAGCGCCGGAATCTGCGAAACGAGACCGTCGCCCACCGTCAGCTTGGTATAGACGTCGGCGGCCTGCGACAGCGGCATCCCGTGGCGCGTGATGCCGATGACGATCCCGCCGAAGATGTTCACCGCCGTGATGATCAGGCTCGCGACAGCCTCGCCACGGACGAACTTGGACGCGCCGTCCATGGAGCCGAAGAACGCGCTCTCCTCCTCCAGTTCCCGCCGGCGGCGCTGGGCCTCCTTGTCGTCGATCATGCCTGCCGACAGGTCCGCGTCGATCGCCATCTGCTTGCCGGGAATGGCGTCGAGGGTGAAGCGCGCGCCCACTTCCGCGATGCGCGTCGCACCCTTGGTGATGACGAGGAAGTTCACCGTGATCAGGATGGCGAACACGACAAGCCCGATGACAAAATCGCCGCTCATCACGAATTGCGAAAAGCCGTGGATGATGTAACCCGCCGCCGTGACGCCCTTGTCGCCATCGGCCAGGATGAGACGGGTCGTGGCGATGCCGAGCGACAGCCGCAGGATCGTCGCGATCAGCAGCACCGTCGGAAAGGCCGAGAACTCCAACGGCTTTTGTATCCACAGCGCCACCATCAGGATGAGCACCGAAAGTGCGATGGACAACGCAAGGCCGATGTCGATCAGGAACGGCGGGATCGGCAGGAACAGGATGAGCAGGATCGCGACGATGCCGATCGCGAAGCTGACGTCGCGGCCCTTGTTCCCTTGCGTCGCGTTCAAGCTGCCTACAAACAGATCGGCCATTCGGGATCATTCCGGCAAGAGGCTGCAATCATCGGCGTTCACTCGAACCCCGTCACGATGCGGCCGTACACCTGTTCGGCAAACGTGAATATCCTGCCGCCGGTGAACGACCCGGTGAGCGCGGTGACAGCGAGGATGACGAGAATCTTGGGGATGAAGGTCAGCGTCATTTCCTGTATCTGCGTCAACGCCTGGAACAGCGCGATGATGATGCCGACGACCATCGCGGCCGCGACGGCCGGACCGGCGCCGATGATGACCGTCCAGATTGCGGATTGAACGAGATCGAGCGCATCGGCCTCATTCATGCCCGCTCACCCCTGCGTTTCCGGCCGTTATCACGAGATCGACACTCCGCCGCCCAAGAGCAGCGTCTCCCCGCTCCCGAGCGTCGCGAGAGCGCCCTCATCCGTGACCCTGACCGACACAATTGCGCCGGATACCTGCCCGTCCGCCGAGGTCGCCGTACGGCCGATCAGACCATTGGCTTGGGACAGGGAGTGTGCGGACAGCAGCGAGTCGAGCTTCTTGTTGGTGGCAACGCTCTGCTCAACCTGCGAAAATGTCGCGAGCTGCGCCAGCGACTGGGCGGCATCCATCGGCGCGGTCGGGTCCTGATGCTTCAACTGCTCGACGAAAAGCTTCAGGAACGCCTCGTAGTCGAGCGTCGTCTTCGATGCCTGCTTCGTACTCGCCGCCGCTGCCTGCCCCACGTTACTCACCGACACCATCATCGTCTCTCCTTCCGGTTGCGGCGGTCATGCCACCTCGCGCATCCTTTCGTCCGTCCCGCCTTCGGGACGAAACAGGCCGCGCAGGACGCGCAGCGCCTCGAAGGCGCGCCGATCCGCGACAAGCGCGCCAACCTTGCCGAGCCCCTCGACGATGGTCGCATCGCGATAGGCTTCCTGCATCGGCGCAATCAGATCGAGAACCGACGGACGCGCGGCCGGCATCGACGCGGGATCGATCAGCATCGACTGGATGATGAAATAGAGCTGCTTCAGCGGCGTTGTCGCATCTTCGAACTGCATCACATGCGCCTCCAGGAGAAAAGTCGCATCGTTCAGCAGTTCGATCGTCACACGCCGCTCAAACCGCAGTACTGCACCGTTTATGAACAGTCTCTCGCCGGCCTTGAGGTTCAAACGCATAGCTTTTACTTTAATCCGTCGCGAACGATCCTGTTGACGCTGATGAGGCCCGAGACATCGCCCGCGTCGCCAAAACGAATCCGTTGCGATTCCTGTAAAATCCATCCGCCGATCGAGATCAGCGACCCGCGCAGCTCCTCCGGGAGGGCGTTGTCCGGATTGATGAGGTCATCGATCAGAAACTGCCAAAGCTCGGCTACCCGGGTGAGCGCCAATTCGTTTTGCGCAGACCCCGGGCCATGCCGGGCGCCGTCCTCCAGCAGCTCGATAACGATATCGAACGCCTGGCGCTCGCTCGAACGGATGGACAACGGATCGTTCTCCATCATTTCGCCGTAAGAAAGCATGTACATGTTCATGATCCTGTGCGAAACAATTTCCATAATGCGTCGATGAGATCCGGCATCCGGCTATACGCTACAGGTATTTGAGAAGACTGAGGTTTTGCAGCCGCGCCGTCAGGGCATATGACAGGTTCAGTTGCAGCTCGAATGCGTCAGATGCCACTTTCGCCTCCGTCGCATCGACCCCTTCGAGCGACCTCAGGTTTTCCGTCACCAGTGTCTCCTGTGTCTTGAGCCGCTCGTTCACGGTCTTGATGCGCGTCTGAGCCCCGCCGAGGTCGGCTTGCATGATCGTCAGCCCGTTCACCGCCTCGCCAAGCTGTGCGATGGCGTGGGAGACGGCGGTCTTGAAGGCGCTTTCATTCAGGCCGGACGACGGAAGCGCGCCGAGCACGGCATAGGCCTGTGTCAGTTGCTGAAACGCCCTGGCGTTGGCATTGACGGATGTTTCGATGGTTTCCGTCGCCGAAATCCGGGTGCTGATGTTGGTATCGGATGCAGCGGACCAGTTCGTCTCCCACCCTGCTGCGGTAAACAGGCCGCTGAACGCGGCGCTCGACAGGAATGTCTCGAACTGCGCCGCGGTCACCCCGCTGACAGGAGCACCCAGACCCGTGACATAGCCGTCGAAAGCTACCGCGACGGCGTCCGCCCCGTTCTTCATCGGCGCCGTATCCGTCTTGATGCCGCCGAACAGCCGCGCACCTGCGAAGGACGAATTCAGCTTGTCGATCAGCGCCGCCAGATTACGGCCGGCTTCGCCCTCTATCGTTGCGGACCCCAGGGAGTTGGTCGGCAGGCCCGTCAGTGTCGACAGCATCGAATCCGCCGTCTCGCGCAGCTCGGTGATCACCGCTTGCGTGACATCGAGCCGCCCGGCGGCGACGCCGTTCGAGATCATGAGCGTGCCGATGCGGCCGGCCTCCTGATGCAGGATGGCGGCATGGCCCGTCTTCGCGCCCAGAACGAGGCCGACATCCGCATGCCGCTCCGTGACGATCTCCTTGCCGAGACGCGCGATTTCGGCCTGCGCGTTTCGGGCGTAAAGGCGCGGGCCGTTCAACAGGTTATAGGTGGATACGAAATTCGCGGACATGGCCTTACCTCACGGCATTCAGCAGGCTCTGGAACATATTGTCGACGACGGAAATCAGCTGCGCGGAGGCGGCGAACAGCCGTTCCAGCTCAAGCTGCAATGCCGTTTCTTCGTTGATGTCCACCCCGCGCGCATTCGACAGCGAGGTCGTGACGAGTTGCACGACGGCCCCGTTCGACTCGGCGGCCGAGTAAGCCGCTTTCCGGCCGCTCTCCACCCAACTGACGGTCGCGGCTGCGTAATCGAGCGGCCTCTTGCCGCCGAGCCCGGCGACGGCCGTATCGCCGAGCTGACCGAGCAGGCCAAAGAGCTGGTCGGCATAAGCCGGAGCGCTTTCTGTATTATAGGAGTAATTGATGCCGTCGCGCAGTTTGCCCGGATCGCCGGAAGCCCTGGAATCGACGGCCGCGTTGATGGCGATCGTGCCCGCAAGTCCGCCCGCCGAAGCCGGCAGCGCGGCAGAACCGCCCCCGCCCACGAAAAGTCCCTGAAGATCCGCCCCTGAAGCCGCCGGATCGACTTCCCGAAACGCCTGGATCAGCCCGAACGCCAACGTGTCGAGCTGCGCCCCATAATCCTTGACGACCTCGTTATGCAGTTCCGTCAAACCAACCAGCTTTCCGCTCTTCGAAGGCATCTGCGGTGCATCGCCAGCCACCTGCACGCCATCGATGAACACACGGGCGGTTCCCCCGCCGACTTCCGCCCGCACCTCCCGGGCAGTCGTCTCGAACAGCGTCACGCCGCCGTCCGTATAGAGCACCATGTCATTGTTGGCGCGCGTCACGATGGACACGCCAACCTCCCCTGCCAACTGGGCGACAAGAGCGTCACGGCGGTCGAGATCGTCGGTAACGTCCGAGCCAGCGACCGAACCGTGTACGACACGGGCATTCACCTGCCTGAACTCCTGTAACAAGGTATTGATCCGCCCCACGGAAGTCTTGATCTCCTCCGCCGCCCCGCTGCGCACTTCGTTGACGACCGAGGCCGCGTCGTTGAGAGCGACCGCCAGATCCCTGGCTCCGGTCACGGCTGCACGGGCCAGATTGTCGTCGCCGGGCGCGTTGGCATATTCGGTCAGCGCGTCTGTCAGCGCGCCGAGCCGCGCGACGAGCGACGTCCCCGCTGACGTATCACCGACCGTGTCCGACAGGCGCATGTACCCGGAGAGCAGCGCCCCGTCGCGGGCGGAAGCCGAGGTCGCCTCAAGATAGCGCTCGTAAAGCCGAGTGTCGCCCGCCCGTGTGGGGCCGGCGGCGTAAACGCCGCCGTTCTCCATGACCAGCGGCGACAGCTTGCGCGAATAGTTGGGATCATTGGCGCCGGCTACATTGAGCGCGGAAACCATGATGCGCTTCGAATTGGCCGAAAGCGACAGCTGCGCGGCATTCAGGGCTGCATCCAGACTCATGACCTCACAACCTCCAGACCATGCCGGCGACACACGGCCATACCCGGCGAACCATCCGCATCGCGACCCGCGCCACGCTCAACCACGCCGGTCAACGTTTCAGATTCACCAGAACTTCGAGCACCTCCGCCCCGGTCTGAAACACCTTGGAATTGGCGGTATAGTTACGCTGGGCCTCGATCATGGTTGCCAGTTCGTCCGCAAGATCGACGTTCGACGCCTCCAGAGCCGATGTGCGGATGGCGCCCAGCCCGCCCTGTCCCGGGAAGCCGACTTGCGGATTACCCGAATCGTAGTTCGCCTGAAAAACACCGCCCGAGAGCGCCGTCAGATTATCGGGGCTCGGCACGTCGGCGAGGGCGATGCGGTAGGCATCGATCGTCGAACCGTTCTTCATCGCGAACGAAACGATACCATCAGCGCTGATGCTCACGCCCGTCGTCGTGCTCGGTGCATTGCCGTTGAACTCCGGCTCAAGCGGCGTGTAATCCGACTTGAGCTGGGTAAGGCCGGAGAGGTCGACAGTTGTCGGCTGACCGCCAGGCACCGTGAACGCCGTTTGCGCAGAAGCCGGCGCGGTAATAGCGCCGGTCGTGCCGCTGAATGTGAGATTCGTGGTGACGAGAGCCCCGCCCGTATACGGAAATCCGCCGCCCGTTGCTGCGGCCTGATTGAAGATGCTCATTTCCCACGTGTTAACGCCGGTCTTCGTAAAGTAGATATCGATCATGACGTCGCCGCCGAGGTTATCGTAGACAACCATCGACGACTTCGAGGTAAAGGTGGAAGTTGTCACATTAGCACTCGGCAGGCTTGCCGCCGCTACAGCGGGGACATCGCCCCGCCCGTTGAGGTTCGCTGCGAAAACGCCCTCTGTGGTCGGCGTGGCCTGCATGTTGATATTGTTGACATTGATGCGCTCGCCGCCGTTCAGGCTGTTGAGCACCACACTGGCATCGCCGTCCCGCAATTGATAGCCAGTCAGGTAATAACCGGCCGCGTTCACGAGATAGCCCTCGGCATTGGGCACGAAGGAGCCCGCCCGCGTCATGTACCGGGCGCCACTGGAATCCTCGACGACGAAGAAGCCGTTGCCGCGCAGCGCCAGATCGGTCGTCGACGTAGTGGAGTTCAACCCGCCCTCCAGGCTGACCGAGCGCCTGACGGTGGTTTCCACGCCGCCGGAGTTGAAACTGCTCGAACTCGACGGCAGCACGAGCGGCGCAAACTCCGTCGATACCTTCTTGTAGCCGGTGGTCGAGGCATTGGCGATGTTGTCGCCGACCGTGGCCAGCCGGTTCGCCTGAGCCTTCATCCCCGACGTCGCAGTTTGCATGATGCTCATGGACAGCTCCGTTGCCGATCGTTCGCGCACGGTCAATCAACACCATGTGCCTTGCGCGAGGCTCACCACGGTGAAAAGTCGATAACCGGTGACCACGGCCCTATTCGGCGCGCAGCGCGTCGGCCAGTTCCTGAAACGGGTCCTCGCTCGTCGGCGAGTCGAAATCCTGCCGCAGCGCCTCGTAGATGCGCGGCACCAGCGCCACCGCCTGATCGAGTTCCGCGTCGAGCCCCGGCTGGTAGCCGCCGACGAGACGCAGGTCGCGCGTGTCCTCGAAACGCGCGATCATGGCTCGCATCCGGCGCAGCAGGTTACGCTGCTCCGGCGTCCACGACAGGGTCGCGAGGCGCGAGATCGAACTCAGCACGTTGCCGGCTGGATAGCGGCCCTGATCCGCGATGCCGCGGTCGAGAACGATGTGGCCGTCGAGCGTGCCGCGGATGTTGTCCGCGACGGGATCGTTATGGTCGTCGCCATCGACGAGCACGGCAAAGATGCCCGTGATCGTGCCGCCGCCCTCGAAACCCGGCCCCGCGCGCTCCAGCAGCCGGGGCAGATCGCTGAAGACGCTGGGCGCGTAGCCGCGCGCCACCGCCGGCTCGCCCGCCGCCAGCGCCACGTCGCGCGCGGCATGCGCATAGCGCGTGACCGAGTCCACGACCATCAGCACGGCCTCGCCGCGATCCCTGAAATATTCCGCCACCGCCATCGCTGTGCGCGGCGCCATCCGCCGCATCATCGGGCTTTCGTCACCTGTCGAGACGATGACGACCGCACGGGCACGGTTTTCCGCCAGCGGCCCCTCCAGAAATTCGCGCACCTCCCGCCCGCGTTCGCCCACCAGCGCCACCACGACCGTATCGAACACCCGGGCACGCGCCAACATGCCGAGGAGGGTCGACTTGCCGACACCCGAGCCGGCGAAGATGCCGATGCGCTGCCCGAAACACAGCGGCGTGAACAGATCGAGCAGGCGCACGCCCGTCCGCAGCGGCGTCGTCACGCGGGCGCGGGAAAGCGCCGCCGGCGGCGGCGTATCGACCGGCATCTCGCGCTCGCCCACCGCCAGCATGCCGCCGCCATCGATGGACTCGCAGAAGGCGTTGAGGACGCGCCCTTTCCAACTCGCGTCTGGACGTACCGTCATGGCCCCGTGGTGGAACACACCGGAGCCGATCGGCGCCTCGACACGGTTGCCGAAGGGCTTGATCGTGGCGCCCGCCTCGTCGATACGCACAACCTCTCCCGGAAGTCCGCCTTCCTCGAAAACGACGCGATCCCCCAGCCGCACCTGCCGCGAAAGCCCCGCGACACGGCAATAGGCCGTCGTGACTTCCAGGATGGAGCCGCCGATGCGCACGAGGGGAATGTCCCGGTCGCAGGCGGCGGCAACCTGCTCCAGCCTGGCAAGGATGGTGCGCCCGCCGGCAACGGGCGTCTCTGTCATGAGGGGAGCAGCGACTGGACTCATGAGCAGTCTATCAGGACGCCGGCCCGAGATCGCGGATGGTCTGGTCCAGTGTATTTTCCATCGTGCCGGAAGCGGTCGCCGCCTGCTCGAACCGGCGCTGGACCGCGATGAGCCGCGTCATCTCCATGACGGGATTGACGTTCGACTCTTCAATGTATCCCTGTGCAATACCCGTGTTGACGAAATCCTCGACCGGGACCACGGCGCTCGGGTCGGCAGCCACGGCCCCGCCGGAGGCGCGGCGCAGATCGGCCCCCGGCGCGATCTGGAACAGCCCGACGGCGCCGACGACCGCGCCGCCCTGCGAAACAGCGCCGTCCGGCGCCACCGATATGTCACCGCCCAGCGGATCGACGGCGAGCGGCGCGCCGCCCTGGTCCAGCAGGGGATGCCCGGTCACCGTCACGATATCGCCCATGTCGGTCATCGTCAGCCGGCCGTCGCGGCTGTAGCGCACGCCAGCCGGCGTCTGCACCGCGAACCACGCATCACCCCTGACGGCAAGATCGAGCGGATTGCCGGTCTGCGTCAGCAGACCCGGTTGCCGCGACAGGAACATCTTGCCGCTGCCGGCGAATGCTACCGGCACGGGCCCCGTGCGCGACAGCACGCTCTCGAACGTCGTGCCCTCGGCACGGAAGCCCGACGTGTTGATGTTGGCGATGTTGTTCGCCACGGCGGTCAAGTGGCGTTCCAGCGCGACTTGGCCGGACAAGGTTACATACAGTCCCGATTGCATTTCGCCCTCACCGTCCCAGGCTCTGGCGCGCCTGAAGCAGATCATAGCTGATATCCGCGAGCCCGGAGCCGCCGCCGAAGAGCGACAGGACCGGCGCGGACGCAGCAGCCGTATTCGACTCCGCCAGCAGCAGGAAGCGCGAGATCAGCTTCTCAACCTTTTCCGGATCCTGAAAATCCGCGATGCCGATGTGCCGCTCCATCATGCGCACCTGCGCATCGAGGTCGGAGGCCGCCGTTTCCGGCGGAACGCCGAAGGCCGTACGCACAACCTCCGCAAGCGCCTCATCGCCGAGAATGTCGTAAAACGACTTGATGCCCTCGGCCTTGCGCTGGAAGTAGAGCGCGAGGCGGACGTTGGTGTCCTCATTGCCGATATCGACTTCCAGCGTCTGGCGGATATAGGCCTGCACCGTCTTCTCCACGTCGCGCACCAGCGGTGCGACGGTCGGCGTCCCGTCGCGCTCGAAAGCAAACACCGCGCTGAAGGCCTCGAAATTCGCGCGGTCCGCCGCGTTCGTCAGCGACAGCGCCCGCGCATCGCCCTTGAGCGCGGCAACGATCGCCTTTTCCTGCCCGATCAGATGTTCGAGATCGAAGGCACGCAAACCGACCGACAACGTCTGCCAGTTGCCCGCCAGGTCGTCGGCAACCTTGATCTTGTCGAGACCCTCGTAGAAAGCGACGATATCGTCATCCACGCCCGCGGCAAGCCGTTCGCCAAACTTCGGCGCCTCCATACGGTAACTGGCGATCACTGCCTCCTGCCCCTCGGCGCCGCCGGATGCCAGAAACGCATCAATGAACCGGCCAAACCTGTAGCGGCCATCCGCGTCGTCGATACCGACCGTATCGAGACCCGAGATGTAGGCGCCGGAACCTCCGGCAGCACGCGCGGCCATCTCGTCGGTCACGACTTTGCGAACCTCGCCAGGCTGAAGCGCCTGCCGGTCGAGGCCGAAAGCGCGCAAAGTAAAAGTCAGCGCAAGATCGCTATTCAGGAATGCATCGAAATCCTTGAGCTTGTCCATCTCGATTCTGTATTCGAGAATCCGCTCCTCGGCTTTCCCGGAACCACGCTTGCCGATGCCGTCGAGATTGTCGCGATAGCGTTGCGCCACCGTCAGAGCCGAAGCCTGAAGAACGGGCGGCGCCCGGCCGGAGTCGGTCACCTGGAATGCGCCGGCCAGATCGAGATAGCGGCTGTCGGCCAGCCTCCCGGCATAGCTGTCCGATCCCGTTCCCTCGCTGACGACCCTGCGTATCAGCGCCCGCGCGTACAACAGCTCGTCCATGCCGTAGGCCTTGACCGCGAAGCCGTAAGTCCTGTCGTCGTCGAACAGGTCATCGACGGACCGGATATCGGCAGCAGCCTCCGTGAAACGGGCAACGTCGCGCGCGAGCGCGGGCTCCGCCGCCTTCCGTGCCAGCGACCTGTCCAGATCCCGGACTACAACCTGATAGTTCAGATACGACGACTGCAATCCGACCACGAGAGACCCCGCTGCTGGACCGGCGACACCGGCGCCCGTTCATCCCGGCTTACCGCACCAAGCTTTCGCGTAGCTGTCCTGCTCGCCCGCCGTCGCGGCCCGGCTGTCCAGCCTCGCGCAAGCTTGCCGTCATAATGCTATCCGGCCGGCCATGTCCGGAAGCGGCTGGACGAGGAGTATGGTCCATGGGATTTGTCATAGGCTTGCTTGTGGCCATAGGCTCCATGCTCGGCGGCTTCGTGGCGATGGGCGGCCATGTCGGCGTGATCTGGCAGCCGTGGGAATTTGTCATCATTTTCGGGATGGCCGTGGGCGCCTTCATCGTCGCCCATCCTTGGAGAGTGCAGATCGATACCGGACGCGCGACGATCGAGGCGCTGCTGGGAAAGGTGCCCCGGCGGCAGGATCATCTCGCCCTGCTCGGGCTGCTGTTCGGGCTGATGCGGCTCGTCCGCACGCGACCGCGCAACGAGATCGAGACGCATGTCGACGATCCCGGAAATTCGACAGTGTTCGCCGGTTTTCCGACGATTCTCGCAGACAAGGAACTGACCAACTACATCTGCGACTATGTGCGCCTCATTGTCATCGGCAACATCAAGCCGCATGAACTCGACGCGCTTATGGACGAGGAGATCACCACGATCCGCCGCAATACACTGAAGCCTTTTCATAGCATGACGAGCGTGGCGGAAGGGCTGCCCGCGCTCGGCATCGTGGCTGCCGTGCTCGGAATCATCAAGGCGATGGGGGCGATCGATCAGGCGCCCGCCCTGCTGGGTGCACTGTTGGGAGCGGCGCTCGTCGGCACCTTCACCGGCATTTTCGCCTCCTACGGCATCTTCTCGCCCCTCGCCGCAAAGATCAAGGCGACTCGCGAGAAGCAGATCCAGCCCTACCAGATCGTGAAGCAGGCGCTCGTGGCGTTCATGAACGGGGCTATGCCACAGGTCGCGCTGGAGCACGGCCGCAAGTCGATCAGCTCCTACGAGCGGCCGTCCATCGACGACGTTGAGAGCGCGCTGATGTCGCCGGGCGGGGGCAGGCCCGCTGACGCGGAGCAGACCCAGCAGGAGGCTGCGTGAGAATGGACGGCGCGTGGAACGCCTCGTCCGAAAGCAAGGGGCGCGACCGCCTGCTGGACTCGACCGGCCTGTCTCTAGACAGGCTGCCGATGCTGCACGTCATCTTCGACCGCATGTCGACGATCTGGGTGGACGACTTCCGCCATCTTGCGGCCTCGCCTGCCTATTGCTCGCTGAGCACGATCGAAAGCGGCCGGATCAACGATATTCTCGAAATGTATGAGTCCAACGCCATCGCCGGAGTCTTTCAGGCCGTGCAGTGGGACAACCAGGTGCTGGTCGGTTTCGACCGCGACTTCATTTTCACGATGACGGAAGTTCTGCTCGGTGCCGACGGCACCGAGCCGCCCATCGACGACGAGCGGCCTTTCTCGACCATTGAGACCCGCGTCGCGACCATGATGTTCGAGCAGATCAGCAAGGCGCTGAGAACGGCCTTCGCCCTCGTCACCGATACCCAGTTCAAGCTGGAGCGGAGCGAGACGCGCATGGACTTTGCCGTCATAGGACGGCGCAACAGCCAGTCCGTGGTGGCGAAGTTCCTGGTCCAGGCGCTGAACAGCGGCGGCGAGATGTTCGTCGTCATCCCGCAATCCGCCCTCACACCCATGCGTCAGAACCTGTCCCGCGTCATCACCAGCGAGCCGACCGTGCGCGACCCGCGCTGGAGCAAGCAGATCGAGTCGGAGGTACAGCGCGCCGAGGTGTCGCTTCAGGCCGTGCTTGAGAAGCGCTACATGACTCTGGAGGAAATCGCCACTCTGGCCATCGGCCAGACCATCCAGCTGCAGGCCAACCCGCGAACGCTGGTAACGCTCGAAAGCGAGGACGAGCCCGTCTTCAGGTGCTTGCTGGGAAAATCCGACGGCTCCTACAGCCTGCGCATCGAGGAAGTCATCGACAACAAGAAGGACATCATCGACGATATCCTGTCCCGTTAGAGCAGTTTGCATTCAAGGCGGCCCATCGATTTGAATGCAATTTACAGTAAAATATAAATTTGGATTGCATGGCCTTATTCCATCGGAACGTCTGGCACTCTGGAGCCTCAGAACAGGAAATAGAGCCGCGACATGCTTCAGTTGTCCTGTTTTCTATTCCGGCTGGCATTTGAGCTTTCGTGGCCCCTGGAAGCGGCAGCTGCTTTCCGGAGCAATTCGACGTCCGGGGATCACCGGGCGACTGATCCGGAATCCGGTTTTCCGGAAGGTCCCAGTTTTTCAGGTTGCGTTCCCCTGCACGGGACGCACCGCAACGAGTCTTGATACGGGAATTTTGTACGATGTCCGAGGAAGCAGACGATCTGAACGCAGCGGACACCGATGACGGGACGCACGCCTTCATGCCCCATCAGTTCTCCTCCCTCGACGACGAGCGCCGCAAGGCGGGCGGCGGCGGGGAGCTGCACAGTTTCGATACGATCAAGCGGATTCCCGTGCTCGTACAGGTTGTACTCGGCTCGGCGACGATGCCGGTCGCCGCGCTGATGAAGCTTGGGCGCGGCGCGGTTGTGCCACTCGACCACCGGGTGGGTGAGCCGGTGGATGTCGTGGTCAACGGCCGGGTAATCGCCCGCGGCGAAGTCGTCGTCGTCGAGGACGACAACTCGCGGTTTGGCGTCCAGCTCACCGAGATCGTCGGGCCATCGACCGATGACGCAGTGGTCTGAGACGCGCCGGGAAGAATTCATACGGCGGGGCCGCGACCGAGAACCTGAAGCATGCCGCCGCTCTATTTTCCTGTTCAGGCATCAAACCTCCCGGGGAACCGCATCCGTCACCGGTTTGGTGCTTTAGTCGAGTGAAGCAAGATGAGCGTTCAGGGAACGGTAACCCGCAAGACTGTCTCTCTTTCCCGGGGTGTCGATCGCGTCGCCGCGCTCCTGCTCACTCTCGGCAGCCCGGCGGCCGGGCGTCTGCTCAAGCACTTCACGTCCGAGGAAATCAAGCTGATCACCCGCGCGGCGGCGGCGCTAGGGTCGGTTCCGCCTGCGCAGCAGGCGCAGCTCGTGGAGGAGTTCGCGGCACAGTTCCAGGCCGGCGCTCATCTCTTCGGCACGGCCTATGAGGTGGAGAAGCTGCTAAGCGGCGTGCTGCCGCCCGACCAGATCGCCGACATCATGGCCGACGTTCTCGGCAACTCCAGCCAGTCCATCTGGGAGCGCATTTCGGGTGTTTCCGAAACCGTTCTTTCAACCTATCTGCTGAAGGAGCATCCGCAGACGATCGCACTCATCCTCTCGCGAGTGAAGCCGATGTGCGCAGCCAAGGTGATGACGCACTTCTCGCAGGAACTGCGCAACAACGTCACCCGGCGCATGCTGGCGTGCAAGCCGATCGTGGACGAAGTCCTGCGGGTGATCGAGAGTACCCTGCACGAAGACTTCATGACGAATTTCTCCCGCAACATGGGAAGCGACACCCATGCGAAGATGGCGGACATCATCAACAAGATGGACCGCGATCACATGGAGGAGATGTTGCAAAGCCTCGCGCACGACCGCCCCAAGTCTGCCGAGATCCTGAAGGGGCTGCTGTTCACCTTCGACGACATCGTCAAGCTGACGCCGGCCGCTCGGTCGGCGCTGTTCGACGCCATTCCGGTGGAAAGGCTCATCGTCGCGCTGCGCGGCACGGATGCGGCCTACCGCGAGGTGGCTCTTGGCGCGTTGCCGTCGCGGTCACGCCGGGCGGTCGAGACGGAACTGGCAGGTGGCCAGCCCATCGCCCAGCGGGAGGTGCTTGAGGCGCGGCGCTTTATAACGGACCTCGCGCTCGACATGGCCGGACGCGGCGAGATCGATCTCGCCTCCGACGGCGAGCAGGAAATGTACGTGCAGTAACGTGCGCGGGTCGCACCGCCGCAGGACGCCGGAGAGATAATCGCAGAAGGCTTGCCGATCCGGCGCGGTCGGCGAAAGCTTCCGCCACGTGGGAGGCCGGAAAAGTCGATGTCAGAGGCAGCGGATCCGGACAGCAAGACCGAGGAGCCGACAGAAAAGAAAATACAAGACGCGATCGAGCAGGGGAACGTCCCTCAATCGCGAGAGATGGCTGTTTTCTTCTCGATCATGGGCATCTGCATCATCCTTTATCTGTTCATCTACAATTCCGTTGCCGTCCTCAACAGCTTCCTGGCCTTTTTCATCGATGCGCCGGAATCGATTTCCCTCACCACCGGGCGGGATGCGGTCGCGCTGCTTCAGCTCGTCGCCATAGGTGTCGGCGGGTTCCTGCTGCCGATCGTCTGCATTCTGATGGTGGGCGGCATATTGGCGTCCGTGTTGCAGAATCCACCCCGGTTCGCGCCGGGGCGTCTTGAGCCCAAATGGTCGCGGCTGTCGCTGCCCGGCGGCTTCAAGCGCATCTTCGGGCTTCAGGGGCAGGTGGAATTCGCCAAATCGGTCGCCAAGCTGCTGATCATCACCATCGTCTGCACCATTTTGCTGAACTCGGAGCAGCACCACGTCGTGAATGCCATGTTCAGCGACCCCAGCGCGATCCCGGAAATCGTTCTCGGTCTGGCCATGCGCCTCGTGTCCGCGATCTGCGTGGCGACAGTGGCACTCGTCGCCGCCGACCTGGTCTGGTCGCGGTTCAGATGGCGCAAGGATTTGCGCATGACGCGCCAGGAGATCAAGGACGAGTTACGCCAGTCGGAGGGCGATCCGCTGATGAAAGCACGCATGCGCTCCATCGCGCAGGACCGTTCGCGCCGGCGCATGATGAGCGCCGTGCCCAATGCGTCGCTGGTCGTTACCAACCCGACGCATTTCGCGATCGCACTGCGCTATGTGCCCGAGGAGGGCGGCGCGCCGGTCGTGCTCGCCAAGGGAAAGGACCTGATCGCGCTGGCCATCCGCGAGATCGCCCAGAAACACGATATCCCGCTCATCGAAGACAAGGCTCTCGCAAGGTCCATGTACGATAATGTCGAGATCGACCGGTCCATCCCGCCCGAATTCTATCGGGCCGTGGCCCAATTGTTCCATTATCTCTATCAGCGCAACGGCCGTCATGCATAATAGCCCGCCAGAACGTTTCCGACCCGTGGCCACGCGGCCGGCCGGCAAGGCCTATGAGGCCGAACGGCTCATTTGCCATAACATCAGGCCGTTCATCGTCGACCTATGCTATGTCGACCGGTCGTTCCTGGTCGCGAGCGTCGCCAGCCGCAATCATGGCGCCATCAACGACATCATCGAATCCTCGTCCGAGATGTTCTTCAAGCCGGGCACGCTTCGCTACACGTTCGGCTCACACGTCTCAGAACGCCGCGATCCGGCGGGACGCCACGATGCTGCCCCCGCTGTCTCGTTCGGCATGCGCTTCGCGCACGAACTCGTGGCCGTCTCCTTCCTGCTGCACCTCGCGAACGACTTCGCGGGCGTGGCGCTGGCGGACGGCAGCATGCCCTATGGCCGGTCTGCCGAGGCTCTCGGCCAATTGTCGGCTGCGTTCTGCGCCGCACGCCTGTCCGGCGGGTTCGACCTGCCGCACGATTGTGACCCGAAACATCACCCGTTTCATTGAAGCGGCGATCCTGGCCAGCAGGGGTGAAAACGCGCACCGGGCGACAGGTTCGGACAAGGTTGTGCGCGTAGGCTGGATACGGATGGTGAGACATGGTCCGCGCCCGGCACGGGCTGTCGCGGACGCGAGTCTCGCTTATCGGGAGCTGGATATGGAGCCACTATACTTGTTTGACCTTGCCTCGCGGCAGACCGACTGGCTGACAACCCGCCAGACGGCAATCGCGCGCAACGTCGCCAACGCGAATACGCCCGGCTATCGCACCCAGGACATCGAGCCGTTCGCAGCGACGCTGGGCAGAACGGCCCTGCGGCTGGCGACCACGGCGGAAGGCCATATCGGGTCCGATCCGGCCCGGTCGCAGGCGGCGCGCGTGCGCGATGAAAAGGGACGGAACCCGGATATCCATCACTCCGGCAATTCCGTCAGTATCGAGGAGGAACTTCTCAAGGCGGGCTCCGTCTCCCGGCAATACAGCCTGAATACGTCCGTCGTGAAGAAGTTTCACTCGCTTATCCTGTCCAGCGCGCGGGGGCCCGGATGACGATCGTCCCTGTTCAGAACCGCGACTGGCTCGACCTGTCTTCCCGCATGGCCTCCGCCGCCATGCAGGCACAGTCCACCCGCATGCGCGTGGTATCGGAAAACATCGCCAATGCGGATGCGACGGCATCGACGCCGGGCGGTAACCCTTACAGACGCAAGACGATCACCTTCCGGCAGGAGCTGGACCGCGCGACCGGCGTCGAGATCGTCGGCACGCGCGACATCGGCACGGACAAGGCGCCATTCGGCATGCGCCTCGATCCGGGGCATCCGGGGGCGGACACCGAAGGCTATGTCAAGGTGCCCAACGTGAACGTGCTCGTCGAGATGGCGGACTTGCGGGAAGCCGTTCGCTCTTACGAGGCGAACGTGCAGGTCGTCAAGTTCTCCCGCTCCCTGTCCTCGATGACCATCGATCTGCTGAGGAACTCATGATGGCGGCAACAGTCAACGGCATTACGGCAACCAGAGCGTTCGGCGCGTCGGACGGTGTCGCGGGGTTGCCTCAGGCGGGACGCACGGCGGCCACCGCCGCCTCTGCCACCGCTGACTTCGCCGCCGTGCTCGGTTCGCTGGTCACCGACGCCGCGACCTCGCTGCGCAAGAGCGAGGCGGCGGCAGTGGCCGGCATCGAGGGGCGCATGCCGACACAGGCGATCGTCGAGGCGGTCCTGACGGCGGAACGGTCACTGCAGACAACGCTCGCCGTGAGGGACAAGGCCGTCGCCGCCTATCAGGAAATCAGCCGGATGACGATCTAGAGGCTGTCAGTGACTATGGGCAGGGTCTGGATGAGATCAAGCCGTCCGGATGCGACGCCGCAGTCGGCCGGGTGGTTGCCGTTCCGCCGGATATCACGCTGAGGAGGGACCATCATGAGCATACTGGCCATCGCGGCGACAGGTGCTAACGCGCAACAGATCAATGTCGAAGTGATCGCGAACAACATCGCGAACATCAACACCACGGGCTTCAAACGCTCGCGCGCGGAGTTCTCCGATCTGCTCTATCAGAGCCTTCGGATACCCGGCGTGCCGAACCAGACGGCGGACGGGACCGTTCCGGAAGGCGCGCGGCTCGGCGTCGGCACGCAGGTGACCGCCATTCGCAACGTTCACAAGCAGGGGGCGCTGACGCAGACCGGCAATGAACTCGACGTCGCGGTCGTCGGGCGGGGCTGGTTCCAGATCACGGGGCCCAACGACGAGATTCTCTACACGCGCGCCGGCGCGTTCAACAAGAACGAGAACGGCCAGCTCGTGACGCTCGACGGTTACGTCATCGAGTCGCCGTTGGCCGCGATCCCGCAGGACACGACCCAGATCACCATCAGCGAGGCCGGCCAGGTGGTCGCCCTTGTCGGCAACAACGGGGTGCCGCAGGACCTCGGACAGATCAACATCGCCACCTTTGCCAACGATGTGGGTCTGGAGCCGCTGGGCGGCAACCTGTTCCGAGAAACGCTGACGTCGGGTGCGCCTGTGGTCGGCCTCCCCGGCAATCCCGGTTTCGGCACCATCAAGCAAACCTATCTGGAGGCGTCGAATGTCGACCCGGTGAAGGAAATCACCGAGCTGATCAGCGCGCAGCGTGCGTACGAGATGAACTCGAAGGTGATACAGGCCGGCGACGAGATGCTGGCGACGATTTCCAAGGGGATCCGGTAATTGAGGCGCGGCGCCCCCGGGCCCGGTCCTTCAATACAGCCGGCAGTTGTCATGGTACGCAGTTCCGCCCGTTTCAGAACCCTCCTGTGCGCGATCGCGGCGCTCGCCTTCATGCAACCGGCGGGCGCCCAGACGGGTCGGGAACCGATCGTGCAGGGCGTGTTCGCAGTCGCCGTCGTGACTGTCTATCCCGGCGACACGATAACGAAGGACATGGTCGACGAGCGGGAGTTCGGGCAGTTGCGGCCGGTGCGCGGCGGCTATGTCGCGTCCGCGCGGGCTCTTGTCGGCAAGATCGCGCGGCGCACGCTGCTGCCCGGGCAGGCCATTCCAGCCAACGCCGTCGAGAACGCGAAACTTGTGCGGAAAGGCATGCCTGCCCAGCTTGTTTTCGAGGAGGGCGGGCTGACGATCATCGCTGTCGTCACCCCGCTGCAGGATGGCGAACTCGGCGAGCTTATCAAGGTGCGCAACCTCGACAGCGGACTGATCGTCCATGGAACCGTGCAGCAGGATGGCTCCCTGCGCACCGGGGAGCCCGTGCGATGATTAAGATCCTGCTGGCCACGCTGTTCATCCTGCACGCGGGCCTTGCGCTCGCCAGCACCCGCATCAAGGATATCGTCACGCTGCAGGGCGTGCGGGACAACCAGTTGGTCGGTTACGGGCTGGTCATGGGCCTGCAGGGCACGGGCGACTCGCTGCGCAATTCGCCGTTCACGGAGCAGGCCCTGCAATCGATGCTGGAGCGCATGGGCATCAACGTCCGCAACGCCACGTTGCGCACCCGCAACGCGGCGGCGGTCATGGTAACGGCGGACATTCCCGCCTTCGCGGGCACCGGCACCCGCATCGACGTGACGGTCTCCTCGCTCGGCGATGCCCAGTCGCTCAAGGGCGGCACACTGTTGGCGACCCCGCTCATGGGCGGCGACGGCTACAATTACGCCGTCGCGCAGGGGCCGATCGCCGTTTCCGGCTTCATGGCCGCGGGCGAGGCGGAAAACGTGACCCAGGGCGTGCCGACGGCAGGCCGCATCCCCAACGGCGCCCTGATCGAGCGCGAGCTGCCGGGGCGTTTCGCCGATATCGCCCAGCTCGTGCTGGAGCTGCGCAACCCGGATTTCAACACGGCCTCGCGCATCGCGGATGCCATCAACGGCTACACACGCCAGCACTTCAAGACGGCGTCCGCCCATGTGCGGGACCAGCGCAGCGTCGTGGTGCAGCGCCCGGCCAAGATGAATGGCGCACGTTTCATGGCTGCGATCGGCGACCTCACCGTCATCCCCGACACGCCCGCCAAGGTGGTCGTCGACCAGCGCACGGGCACGGTCGTGATCGGCCGTGATGTGACGGTTTCCACGGTGGCGCTGACCCACGGGAATCTCACCGTGCGGGTCACCGAACTGCCGCGGGTCGCGCAGCCGGCCCCTTTCTCCGATGGCGAGACAGCGATTGAACCCAGAACCCAGATCACCGCCGAGGAGCAGAACGGGCATCTCGCCATCGTGACTGGCACCAGCCTGCAGTCGCTGGTCCATGGCCTCAACCAGATCGGCCTCAAGCCGACGGGCATCATCGCCATCCTTCAGACCATCAAGACGGCGGGTGCCTTGCAAGCGGATCTGATTGTCCAATGATATACACGCACGCGACCACTCCCCTCGCACGCAGGTCACTGGCCGGATCGGCTGCGGTATCGTTGGCGACGATCCTGCTGGCTTTCGCTTTCGGCGTATCGCCCGCAACGGCGCAGACGCAGCCGGTCGGCGCGAAGGCTGGAGAACGCGGGGAGGCGCCGCGACAGCCGGCTTCCGCGTCGTCCGGCGCCGATGCGGCAGCCAATCCCTACTGCGCGGCAATCGTCGACGCGGCGGCGGACGCCCGTTTCGCATGGCAGGCGAAGACGCTGGAGGCGATGCGGATCGATATCGAGGAACGCGCGGCGAAGCTTGAGGAGAAGCGGGCGGAAACCGAACTATGGCTCAGGCGGCGGCAGGAATTTCTGGACAGGACGGAGGAGCGCATCGTCGCGATCTACGCACGGATGCGGGCGGACGCCGCTGCTGCCCAGATCGCCGCCATGCAGGATGATGCCGCCGTCGCCTTGCTGTCGAAAATCGACACGCGCAGCGCCAGCGCCATCCTCAATGAAATGGAGCCCGGCAGGGCCGCGCATCTCACCGGCGTCGTCACCGGTGTCCTGAAACGGGAGGCCAGGAATATGGCCAAGAGTAGCGCCCGAAACGCCGCCAGGGACATGTCGAAGGATACGGCTGGCAATGCCGCCGCGAGCGGGGCAGGACCATGACGATGTCGCGAGCGCCCCGTACCCGGATATCCGCCGCCCTGCTCGGCACGGTCATGCTCGGCGGGTGCAGCGGCATCAACGATCTCGGCCGAGAACCGGTGATGACGTCGGTCGGCACCGGGCTCAACGTGGCCCGCGCGCCACTGCCGGGGAACTTCCCCACATGGAACGGCCATGCCTATCATTCGCTGTGGGGGCAGCAAGGGCAGGCGCTGTTCCAGGACCCGCGCGCCGCCAATGTCGGCGACATCGTCACCGTCATCATCTCGATCAACGACAAGGCCCAGTTCGACAACACCTCGGAGCGCAAGCGCGCGTCGAGCGCCAATCTGGGTGTCAATCTCGGTTTCAACACCCCGACCCATTCCACAAGCCTGTCGGGTAACGGCAGCGTGACGTCCAACACCCGCGCGAAGGGCGAGGGCACGATCGATCGCTCGGAAAAGCTGAGCCTGTCGATCGCTGGCGTGGTGACGGAGGTGCTGCCGAACGGCAACCTGCTGGTCAGCGGCTCGCAGGAGGTGCGCGTAAACTACGAGGTGCGCGTGCTGAACATCGCCGGCATCGTCAGGCCGCGCGACATCTCGCGCAACAACACCATCGCCTACGACAAGATCGCCGAGGCCAGGGTTTCCTACGGCGGGCGTGGCCGGGTCACTGAAGTCCAGCAGCCGGCGACGGGCCATCAGCTTTACGACGCGCTGACTCCCTTCTGATCCCGGCATTCCGTCAAAGTGAAAGAAGCCATGGCCGAACTGACGATCGTTGACCAGCCCGCCGCGCCCTCCTCCGGCGGGGTGCGCGCCGTGCTTCTGGCGGCGCTGGTGCTGACTGCCCTCGCGATTCTGCTCGGCGGCGGCATCGGCTTCCTGATGTCGAGCACCATCGAGGAGAATTTCCGGAAGAAGGAGCAGGAGGCCGAGGCCGCGCGCGCGATACCTTCCACGCTGCACTACAACGGCGATATCATGCTGGTGAAGCTCAAGCCGATCACGACCAACCTGATGTCGCCGGACACGGTGTTCATCAAGATCGAGTCGTCCCTCGTCGTGGACCAGGCCGTCCGCACCGACGGCAACCTGCTTTCCGTGTTGTCGGCGGAGATATCGCAGGATGTCCTGACCTACCTGCGCACCGTCACGCTGGCGCAATTGCAGGGGCCGGCCGGGCTGCAGAACCTGCGCGAGGACCTGAACGACCGCGCCGCCATCCGCTCCGGCGGCAAGGTTCGCGAGTTCATCCTCGAAACGATGGTGGTGCAGTGAACCTCCGCAAGCGCCTGAGGGCGCCGCTGCTTGCGGCTGCCATGCTCGCCGCCGCGCTTCCGGCGTCGGCACAGATACCGGATCTGTCGGCGCTCGTTCCCGCCGGTGACGGCACGGCTTCCGGGCGCATCATCCAGATCGCGGCGCTGCTCACCGTGCTTTCGGTGGCGCCGGGCCTGCTGATCATGGTGACGAGCTTCACCCGCCTGATCATCGCGCTGTCGTTCCTGCGCTCCGGCCTCGGCCTGCAAAGCACTCCGGCCAACATCGTGCTCACCACGCTCGCGCTGTTCATGACGTTTTATATCATGGCGCCCACCTTCGACCGCGCATGGCAGGGCGGCGTGGTGCCGCTGATGGAAAACCGCATCACCGAGGAGGAAGCCTATGTGGAAATCACCGGGCCGTTCCGCGAGTTCATGCTCTCGCAGGTCCGCAACAAGGATTTGCGCCTGTTCGCCGACCTCGCAGCCGCGAACTTTCCCACGCCCGCCGGGCAGGAGGTGCGGGACCCGATTGGTGACGGGGTCGAGCTGCGTATCCTCATCCCCGCCTTCCTGATCTCGGAGTTGCGGCGCGGATTTGAAATCGGCTTCCTGATCGTGCTGCCCTTCCTCGTGATCGACATGATCGTGGCGACGCTCGTGATGTCGATGGGCATGATGATGATGCCGCCGACAGTGCTCGCACTGCCTTTCAAGGTTCTGTTCTTCGTGCTGATCGACGGCTGGAACCTGCTGACGGGCGGGCTCGTACGCTCGTTCTTCTGAGGAGCGCCGCACTGGCGGGTGCTTCACACGGCCGTCGCCGGCGCGTCATAACCTGCCGGGCGCGCGGCGGCCCCTTGCCGCGCCCCACCGGGGCCGCTTATGGTACGCGGCCTTTCCGGAAGATCGCTGCCGGAAAGAGACGATGGACACGAGCCCGGCCCGAAAGGAATTCCCGGTGACGAAAGCTGTTGTTACGGACCGCCCCGCCCTTGCCTTCAACGGCTATTTCGCGCTCATCGTCGGCCTTGCCGTTCTGCTGGCCGCACTGGGCCTCGGCGCGCAGGAACTGCTCGCCCCGGCGACGTTTCGCGGCCCCGATTTCGGCAGGATCACGCTCCTCGCCCTGGTGGCGATCGTGGCTTTCTGGTCGCTGACGGGCACCTATTCGCTCCAGCCCAACGAGGCGGCGGTGGTGCAACTGTTCGGCGCCTATATCGGCACGGACGAGACACCGGGCCTGCGCTGGACCGTGCCGCTGTTTTCCCGCACCATCGTATCGAAACGGCTGCAGACGCAGGAGGTGGGGCCGCTCAAGGTCAACGACCGCTCGGGCAACCCCATCGAGGTCGGCGCGGTCGTGGTGTGGCGCGTGTTCGATGCCGCCCGCGCCGCCTTGCAGGTCGACAACTACCGCCAGTTCGTCGGCTCGCAGGCGGAAACCGGCCTGCGCCATCTCGCCGGCAGCTATCCCTATGACACCTGGTCGGGCGAGCCCGTCCGCATCCCCTCGCCCGCGCCGGATGCTCCGGCGGCGGCAGTCACCGCGCTGCGGGACGGCGGTGAGGCGCTGGTGGAGGAACTCACCCATCAGATCGCCCAGCGCCTCGCGCCCGCCGGCATCGCGGTGGACGAAGCCCGTTTCACGCATCTCGCCTACGCGCCGGAGATCGCCCAGGCCATGCTGCGCCCGCAGCAGGCGGCGGCCGTGATCGCCGCGCGCGAGATCATCGCGCAGGGCGCTGTCAGCATCGCCGTCGAGGCGGCGGAAACGCTGGCAAAACACGGCGTGAGCTTCGACGATCAGGAGAAGGCCCGCATGATCGGCAATATCCTGACCGTTCTCGTGTCCGACAAGGACGCCTCTCCGGTGCTCAACATCGGCGCCCATCGCCCTGCCTGACCATACATGGAATCGAATCCTGGGAGCTGAACCGTGACGGAATACCGGACGACGAAACGCTGGATGCGGGCCGCCTGTGCGCTCGCGCTCGCCTGCGGCATGAGCGGAGGCGCCGTCGCAGCCGGGCGCGAGCCGTCGCTGATCGGCGAAATCCGCCTGCCCACCGGCCTCGCCATCGGCGGCGTGGCGTTCGGCGGCATTTCCGACCTGGACTATGATCCGCGCAGCGGGCTGTTCTACGCCATTTCGGACGACAGGGCCGAGAATGGCCCCGCCCGATTCTACAAGCTGAAACTCACGTATTCCCAGCGCGGCGGCGCGGGCGTCGATATCGTCGAGACCGTTCCGCTGCGGGGCGAGGGCGGCGCGCTGTTCGCGCCGAAAGATATCGACCCGGAAGGCATCAGCCTCGATCCGCGCGGTGGCCTGCTGGTGTGGGCGAGCGAGGGCGACCGCCAGGGCCGCCCGGCCATCTATGAGGCGAGCATCGACGGCTACCAGCGGCGCACGTTCGACATCCCTGCCTATTACCTGCCCGACGGCGAACGGAAGACCGGCGTCCGCGACAACCTCTCCTTCGAGGGCCTGTCTCATTCGCCCGACGGCGCCACGCTGTTCGCCGCCCTTGAAAATGCGCTGACGCAGGACGGCGACAAGGCGACACTGCAAGCCGGGAGCCCGTCGCGGATCCTTGCCCTCGACCCGCGCAACGCCAAGCCCGTGGCCGAGTATGTCTATGTCACGGAGCCGATCCCGCGCGCGGCAACCGGCTTGCCGCCCTATGCGGACAGCGGCGTCTCGGCCGTGCTCGCACTGGACGGCGAGCGGCTTCTCGTCGTGGAACGCAGCTTCGCGGTCGGCTACGGCAACACCATCAGGGTGTTCGAGACATCGCTGAAGGGGGCAACCGACGTGCTGGGACGCACATCGCTGCGGGACACCGCCTACACCCCGGCGGCGAAGACGCTACTTTTCACGCTGGAGGAAGGCACGTTCGGTCTCGACATGGATAACATCGAGAGCATCAGCTTCGGCCCGGAAATCGATGGCCGCAAGACGCTGGTGCTGGCGTCCGACAACAACTTCAACCCGCGTGGGCAGGTGACGCAGTTCATCATGCTCGCCTTCGATCCGGACGCGCCCGCGCCGTAGCGGCCCGCGCTATCCATCGCCACGGATGTGCACCAGACCATTGTTGCGTTTCGCTGAAACGCAACAATGGCTTATCTCTTTATTATGTGCAGCTCCGGACGCCAGCGCGGTGTCCACTTTCGCTGAAATTGCTTTAAACTGTATTTTTGGGCCGCGCCGATTTTGTATGATCACGATGCGGCGGAATGGATACTGGCATGGCTTTTTCCGAAAGCGAGATCGAACGTTACGCACGCCACATCGTCATGCGCGATGTCGGCGGGCCCGGGCAGGCGAAGCTGAAGCGCGCCCGCGTGCTCGTCGTCGGCGCGGGGGGACTCGGCGCGCCGGTGCTGTCCTATCTGGCGGCCGCCGGCGTCGGACATATCGGCATCGTGGATGACGACACGGTGTCGTTGTCGAACCTGCAGCGGCAGGTCATCCACGGCACGCCGGACATCGACCGCCCGAAAACAGACAGCGCCGCCGACGCCATCGCCCGCCTCAACCCGCATGTCGCGGTCACGCGCCACCCGGTGCGGCTCAATGCGGAGAACGCAGTGGAGATCGTCCGGGGTTACGATGTCGTCGCCGACGGCTCGGACAATTTTGCAACCCGCTATCTCGTCGCCGATACCTGCCTCGCGGAGCGCAAGCCGCTGGTCATGGGCGCGCTCGGCCAGTTCGATGCGTCGCTCACCACCCTGCGGCCGTTCGAGACGAAGCCGGATGGACAGCCGAACCCCTCCTACCGCACGCTGTTTCCGGAGCCGCCGCCGCCCGGCAGCGTGCCCACCTGCGAGGAGGTGGGCGTGCTCGGCGCGCTGCCCGGCGTGGTGGGCAGCCTGATGGCGATCGAGGTCGTGCGCGCCATCGTCGGCTTCGGCGAGCCGCTGGTCGGCCGGCTGCTCATCATCGACGCCTTCACGATGCGGTTCGAAACGATCAGCTACTGATCGCGAATGCGGCGCGCCACGGCGATGTCGTGGCCGGTCTGCGCGCGGATGCGCTCCACTGCCTGCACGAACGGCTCGCTGACCACGGTCATATGATGGCCGCTTGCATGCAGCAGCGTCTGCGCGTCGCGCAGGATGCCGACATGGCCCGGCCAGAAGACGAGGTCGCCGCGCCGCAAGGCCGCGCCGGCCGGCAATTCCTCGCCCAGCCCTTCCCGCTGCGGTCCCGAGTCGCGCGGAGCCTCGACGCCGGATGCGGAGAGCGACAGTTGCACGAGGGCCGAACAATCGATGCCGAGCGCCGACTTGCCGCCCCACAGATAGGGCACTTCAAGGAAGCGCTCCGCCACGGCGACGAAATCCCCGCCCACCGGGGTTTCCGCCGGCGTCAGGTGCGCGGCGTAGACGAAGCCTTCGCCGTATTCCCGCTCGATGCGGGCGAAGCCGTCCGCAAGGGCGCCCACCCGCACCTGCCCCATGAACGGCAGCGCGTCGAGCGGCGGCAGCTTGATGGACGGGCCGGGATAGACGAAGGTGCGCAGCGCGCTCACCCGGTGCGTGGGCGCGGCCACCTCTCCGAGCGCGGCCACCGGCATGTAGCCTTCGTAGCCGTCGCCGAGCAGCGTGACGCGCGCCCAGCCCTCCTGCTCCTCCCACACCAGCACCCGCTCGCCGATCAGCGCCTCGGTATCGAGCGCGCCGTCGGAGACGGGGATGCGCCGCAGGGGGGCGATGGCGGCCGTCACCTGCCGCAGTTGTCCTTCGATGCCGCTCATGACGCCGTTCCATAGCGCTGCTTCAGCCAGGCATAGACGAGGCGCGCGCCCTGCACCTCGCCGCCCTCCGGACGGCCCGGCTTCGCGGCGGGCGTCCAGCCGTAGATGTCGAAGTGGACGTGCGGCACGCCCTGCGTGAAGCGCCGCAGGAAGAGCGCGGCGGTGATGGAGCCGGCGAAGCCGCCGCTCGATACATGGTTGATGTCCGCCACCTTCGAGGCCAGCATGCCGTCGTAGGGTGGCCACAACGGCAGCCGCCAGACGGGGTCGTTCACGGCCTCCCCGGTGCGGGCGATTTCGTCGGCGATGGCGTCGTCCTCCGTGTAGAAGGGCGGCAGGTCCGGCCCCAGCGCCACGCGCGCCGCGCCCGTGAGGGTGGCGTAGTCGACGATGAGTTCCGGCTGCTCTTCCGCCGCCAGCGCCAGCGCATCCGCGAGCACCAGCCTGCCCTCGGCGTCCGTGTTGCCGATCTCGACGCTCAGCCCCTTGCGGCTGGGGATGATGTCGCCGGGGCGGAAGGAGGCGCCGGAAATGGCGTTCTCCACCGCCGGCACAAGCACGCGCAGGCGCACCCTCACCCGCGCGTCGAGCAGCAGTTGCGCGGTGGCGAGGGCGGCGGCCGCGCCGCCCATGTCCTTCTTCATCAGCAGCATGGCGCTCGACGGCTTGATGTCGAGCCCGCCGGTGTCGAAGGTCACACCCTTGCCGACGAGCGTTACCTTCGGCCAGTCCGGCTCGCCGGCGGTGATGTCGATGAGGCGCGGTGCCGTGGCGGAGGCACGGCCGACCGCGTGGATGAGCGGGAAGTTCGCGGCCAGCAGGTCATCGCCCGCCGTCACCGCGAAGCGCGCGCCGTGGCGGGTGGCGAGCGCGTGGGCCGCGCCGGCCAGCGCATCCGGCCCCAGATCGTTCGCCGGGGTGTTGATGAGATCGCGGCCGAAGGCAACCGCGGCGGCCAGGCGGCTCACTTCCTCGCCGTCGACGCCGTCGGGCAGGACGAGCCGGGCCTTCGGCGCGGGGCTGTCCTTATAGCGGGCGAAGCGGTAGGCGCCGAGCAGCCAGGCCAGCACCGCCGCCGGCAGCGCGGCTGCCGCGACCCCGGCCAGGCGATAGATGCCCTCGGGCAGCACTCCCGGCAGCTTGCCGAACAGGAAGGGGTCGGGCCGGCGCGCGCTCTCGCCCTCGACGGCGAACAGCACGATGCCGATGTTGCCCTCCGCATCCGGCAGCAGCCAGACCTTCCCGGCTTCCGGCGCATCCCCTTCGCTGCCGAGGCCCTGGGCGACGGCGAAACGCCGCGCAGGCGGATCGAGCGCCTCCAGCACCGCCGCCCGGTTCGCGGCAGTGACGGCATGGACGGTGATGGCGTTGGCCGACGGATCGGTGACGAGAAGCGGATGCATGACGACCTTCATCGAGTATGTCGCGGAAGGCCCCAGCCTACAGCATTTTCTGACCCATGCGACACACCGGCGCAGATTTGCACCGAAACCGTGCGTCGGGCGCGATTCACGCTTGCGTCGCTGTCATCAGCAATACTTGATTCCGTGATGCTTACGGGATGCGTCTGTTCTATATTTCCGGCACACAAGATCAGGAGCCGCCTTCATGACGTCAGAAGCGTTCTCTCTTCCTCCAGCCACCGAATTCGCGCGCAAGGCGCAGGAAAAGCGCGAGGCCGAACGGGAGCGGCTGCGCCAGCTGCATGCCACCGGCGACGCACACCGCGCGGAAATCGTCGACTCCCTTCTCCACGCGGACGCGATCAATGTTGACGAGGTCCTTCGGCACACGTCGACCCTTATCCATGCGGCAAGCGAGCAGGGCCTGAACGAGGTGCTCGTCTACCGCTACCCCAGCGAGACGCTGATGGACCATGGTCGCGCCATCATCGCCAACGATCCGGAATGGCCGGAGACGCTGCGCGGGCAGCCGCTGGGGCTCTACAACGTCTGGCGCGAGCACCTGAAGCCGCTCGGTTACGGCATGCGCGTCGAGATTCTCGACTACCGCAACGACCTCCCGGGCGACGTCGGCTCCTTCCTGTTCTGGGGAAGCAGCGAGCTTTGATCGCCGCGCAGGGCACGCCTGCCGCCCGGGACATGTTTTCGGGATTGAAATCCGCGCGGTTTTGGTGCATGCGGCCTGTCTTTGCCGGCAGGTGAGGACGGGCATGCAGCACAATTCGGGGCAGGATCGCCCCTTCGGTCCCCGGTCGGCCTGCGGGCTCGACTTCGGCACCTCGAATTCGACACTGGGCATTCACGGCTCCTCCGGCCCGCATCTCGTGGCGCTGGAGGGCGCCCATGTCGCCGTGCCCAGCGCGGTTTTCTTCGCGGCGGAAGCCGGGGCCAAGCTCCTCATCGGGCGGGAGGCGGTCGCGGCCTATATCGAGGGCATCGACGGCCGCCTGATGCGGTCGCTGAAATCGATACTCGGCTCGGCGCTGATCGACGAGCGCACGGCCGTCTACCGCCGACGCATCAGGTTCTCGGAGGTGATCGGCCTCTTTCTGGAAGCGCTCAAGCGTCGTGCCGAAGTGGCGCAGGACGCGCCGCTCGACGCCGTGGTGATGGGGCGGCCGGTCCATTTCGTTGACGACGACGAGGCGGGCGACCGCCACGCCGAGGAAACGTTGCGGACGGTAGCGGAGGCCATCGGCTTCCGCGAGGTGAGCTTCCAGTACGAGCCCGTCGCGGCGGCGCTCGATTTCGAGCGCCGGCATGTGTCCGGCGAGAAGATCGCCATCGTGGCCGACATCGGCGGCGGCACGTCGGACTTCACGGTCGTGCGCCTCACGGGCGGAACGGGCGAGCGCGACGAGCGCGGCAGCGACATCCTCGCCAACGGCGGCGCGCGCCTCGGCGGCACGGACTTCGACCGCCAGCTCAGCATGCGGACGTTCATGCCGGGCTTCGGCTACCGCAGCCCGATGAAGCGCGGCGACATCGAGGTGCCGTCCGCCCCCTACTGGGACCTGTCGACGTGGTCGAGCGTGCACCAGCTCTACGATCCCAAGCGGTTGGCGGAACTGCGCGAGGTGCGTTTCGACGCCCGCGAGCCCGCGCTGATCGACCGCCTCATGCGGGTCGTGGAGACGCGGCGCGGGCATAGCGTGCTCATCGCGGTGGAAGAAGCCAAGATCGCGCTGTCGGACCGGGAGCGGGTGGAGACGCCGCTGTCGTGGGTCGCGCCCGGCTTCGGCGTGGAAGCGACGCGGGTGGACTTCGAAGACAGCGCACGGGCGCTGTGCGACCGTCTCGGCAACACCGCACGCGCCTGTGTCGCGCAGGCCGGGCTGACGTCGGGAGACGTCGACTTCGTGTTCTTCACCGGCGGCACGAGCCAGATGCCGAGCGTGCGCACGGCAATCCTCTCGCAGTTCGACAATGCCGCAGCCATCGACGGCGACCGCTTCGGCGCCGTCGGCCTCGGCCTGACTATCGAGGCGCGCCGGCGCTACGGCTGACGGCCGCCCCGCATACCGCGCCGCGCAATCAGAGCAGCCCTGGCTTCTGCGGCGCCTTGGCGACGTGTTCCTTCAGCAGCTTGCCGGTGGCGGGGTCGACCTCGCGCAGCACCACGCGATAGCCCCACAGCTCCGCCAGGTTCTGCAGCACGAGTTCGGCATCCTTGTCATGCAGCAGGGTGTGGTTGACGGTGTCGTGCTGCAGCGTCAGTTGCCGGTCGCCGTCGAGGTCCACATCCACCACCTGGATGTCGGCCTGCTGCCAGGCGATGTCGTACTGGCGCGCCAGCGCCTGCCGGATACGGCGGTAGCCACGCTCGTCGTGGATGGCGCCCACCGTCAGCGCCGGCTGGCCGGCATCGTCCTCGATGTGGAACAGCCGCCATTCCCTGATGAGGCGCGGGCTCAGGAACTGGGCGAGAAAACTCTCGTCGCGATAGTTCGCCCACACGTGCTTCAGCACCCCGCTCACGTCACCCTGGCCCGCGATGTCCGGGAACCATTCGCGGTCCTCGTCGTCGGGCGTCTCGCAGATGCGGGCGATGTCCTGCATCATGGCGAAGCCGATGGCATAGGGGTTGAGGCCGCTGTAGCGGGGCGAGTCGAACGTCGGCTGCATGACTACATTGGCGTGCGACTGCAGGAACTCCAGAAAGGCGCCGTCGCTGATCGAGCCCTGCTCGTGCAGGCGGGTCATGATGCGGTAATGAGAATAGGTGGCGCAACCTTCGTTCATGACCTTGGTCTGCGACTGCGGATAGAAGTATTGCGCAATCTGGCGCACGATCCGCAGCACCTCGCGCTGCCACGGCTGCAGCAGCGGCGCCGTCTTTTCCAGGAAGTACAGGATGTTCTCTTCCGGCAGCTTGAGGAGCGCGCGGCGCCGGTCGGCCGCGGCTTCGGTGCGGAAGGTCTTCGGCGTGCCGGGTACCGTGCGCCACAGGTCGTTGTAGACCTGCTCCTGGTGTGCGTGCCGCTCGGCCTCGCGCTTCTTCTCCGCCTTCAGGTCGAGCCGGCTGCGGCGCGGATAGCGGTGCACGGCCTGGTTCATCAGCGAATGGGCGATGTCGAGGATGCGTTCCACCGCCGCGAGGCCATGGCGTTCCTCGCAGGCAGCGATATAGCCCTTGGCAAAGGCGAGATAGTCCAGAATGCCCTCGGCATCCGTCCATTGCCGGAAGAGATAGTTGTTCTTGAAGAAATGGTTATGGCCGAACGCCGCATGGGCGATGACCAGCGTCTGCATCGTGGCGGTGTTTTCCTCCATGATGTAGTTGATGCAGGGGTTGGAGTTGATGACCAGCTCGTAGGCGAGCCCGCCCATGCCCTTGCGGTAGATCATCTCGTGGTGGGCGAACTGCTTGCCGAACGACCAGTGCTTGTAGAGCAACGGCATGCCGGTGGAGGCGTAGGCGTCGAGCATCTGCTCGGCGGTGATCACCTCGATCTGGTTCGGATAGGTGTCGAGACCCAGCACCGCGCCGGACACTTTCTCGACGGCGTCGTAGATGCGGCGGATGGTGTTGAAGTCCCAGTCGGTACCTGAAAACAGCAAGGGATGGGTCGCGGTAACCGTCATGACTTGCCTCCCCCGTCAACGCCCGCGCGACGGAACAGCTCGCGGAATACGGGATAGATTTCGCGCCGGTGCCAGACCTTGCGCATGACGAAATGCCCGCCCGGCGCCACCTGCCCCTCGTAGGTGCGCCACAGGTCGGTGGTGCGCGTCATGACGCCGGCGGGCAGGTGCGTGTCGCCGCGCCCCACTTCCAGATAGGCGAAATACTGGCAGATCGGCAGGATCGACTCGTTGACGAGCGCCGCCACGCGGGCATTGTCCGTGCCGATGTTGTCGCCGTCCGACGCCTGCGCGACATAGATGTTCCAGTCGTCGGGGTTATAACGCGCGCGCACCACGGACAGCATCTCCTCCAGCGCGGTGGAAACGATGGTGCCGCCTGTCTCCGGGCTGTGGAAGAACGTCTCCTCGTCCACCTCTTCGGCGTGGTCCGTGTGGCGGATGAAGACGACGTCGACGTTGCGGTAGCTGCGGCGCAGGAAGATGTGCAGCAGGGCATAGAAGCGCTTGGCGAGATCCTTCATATGCTCGCTCATGGAGCCCGACACGTCCATGAGGCAGAACATCACCGCCTGTGCGACGGGGCGCGGCGTCTGCTCGTAACGCCGGTAGCGCAGGTCGATCGGATCGATGTAGGCGATGCGCCGGCTGCGCTGCACAAGGCGCTCATGCTCCACCCGGAGCGCCGCGAGACGCGCGGGATCGCCGCCGCTCGCCTCCAGCTTGGCGATCTCCTCCTCGATCTCCCGGATCGCGGCCCGCCCGGGACGCCGCAGGGCGATGCGCCGGGAAAGCGAATGGCGCATGGTGCGGGAGACCGAAAGGCTCGACGGCGAACCGGTTGTCGAGTAGCCGGCGCGACGCAGCTCCTTCGCCTCGGTGGTCGCAAGCTTGCGCTTGGCGAGGTTGGGCAATTCGAGATCGTCGAGAAACAGGTCGAGGTATTCCTCGCGCGTCAGCAGGAAGCGGAACGCATCCTCGCCGCTGCCCTGCCCGGCCTCGGAACCCGCGCCGGCGCCAGCGCCGCCCTGCGGCCGCCTTATCCTGTCGCCTTCCACGTAGTCCCTGTTGCCCGGCAGCACAACATCGCGCTTGCCACTGCCGCCCGCACGCCGCAGCACGGGTTCGTGGACGCCCTCGCGGACAATGGAAACCTCGCCGCCCTGATCGAGATCCTTGATGGAGCGGTTCTTGAAGTCCTCCCGCACCGCGCGCTGCACCAGATTTTTAGCCCGGCGCAGAAAGCGTTGCCGGTTGGTGAAACTCCTGCCTCCGGGGTTGAGGCGTCGATCAATGATGTGCACGGAAGTGTCACCTCGAATACCAAAGGTTTCGGCGCGGCCGGCGCGGCGATTACTGCGCCGGCCGCTGCGTTCAACCCGCCTGCTTGACGCGCATATACCACTCCACCAGACGTCGAACCTGCCGTTCAGTATAGCCCCTTTCGACCATCCGTTGCACGAATTCGTCGTGCTTCTTCTCGGTGTCGCCGTCCTTCTTGGAGCCGAAGCTGATGACGGGCAGCAGGTCCTCCACCTGCGAGAACATGCGCCGCTCGATGACCTCGCGGATTTTCTCGTAGCTGGTCCACGACGGGTTGCGGCCGCCGTGGCTGGCGCGGGTGCGCAGCGCGAACTTCACCACCTCGTTGCGAAAATCCTTCGGATTGGCGATGCCCGCAGGCTTTTCGATCTTGGTCAGTTCCTGGTTGATCAGCTCGCGGTCGAGCAATTGCCCAGTGTCGGGATCCTTGAAATCCTGATCCTCGATCCATGCGTCCGCATAGGCCACGTAACGGTCGAACAGGTTCTGGCCGTAGTCGTGATAGGATTCGAGATACGCTTTCTGGATTTCATGACCGATGAACTCGGCATAGCGGGGCGCGAGGTCGCCCTTGATGAATTCAAGGTAGCGCTTCTCGGTCTCAGCCGGCAGCTGCTCCTGCCGGATCATCTGTTCGAGCACGTACATGAGATGCACCGGATCGGCCGCGATCTCGATGGTGTCGTAATTGAAGGTCGCCGCCAGCGCCTTGAAGGCGAAACGGGTGGAGATACCGTCCATGCCCTCGTCGACGCCGGCCGCGTCCTTGTATTCCTGCAGGCTGCGGGCGCGCGGGTCGACCTCGCGGATGTTCTCGCCGTCGTAGACGCGCATCTTCGAGAACAGGTTGGAGTTCTCATGCTCGCGCAACCGCGACAGCACCGAGAAGCGCGCCAGCAACTCCAGCGTGCCCGGCGCGCAGGCGGCATCCGACAGCTCCGAGCCACGCACGAGCTTCTCGTAGATCTTCTGCTCCTCGCTGACCCGCAGGCAGTAGGGAACCTTGATCACGTAGATGCGGTCGATGAACGCCTCGTTGTTCTTGTTGTTCTTGAAGTTCTGCCACTCGGATTCGTTCGAGTGGGCGAGGATGACGCCGGTGAACGGGATGGCGCCGATATTCTCGGTGCCCACGTAATTGCCTTCCTGCGTCGCGGTCAGCAGGGGGTGCAGCATCTTGATGGGCGCCTTGAACATCTCGACGAATTCGAGCAACCCCTGGTTGGCGCGGTTGAGCCCGCCGGAGTAGCTGTAGGCGTCCGGATCGTTCTGCGACAGGGTCTCCAGTTGGCGGATGTCCACCTTGCCGACGAGCGCCGAGATATCCTGGTTGTTCTCGTCGCCGGGCTCGGTCTTGGCGATGGCCTCCTGACGCAGCCGCGAGGGCAGGATGCGCACCACACGGAAGCGCGAGATGTCGCCGCCGAATTCCTCCAGCCGCTTGCGGCACCACGGGCTCATCAGCCCGGTGAGCCGCCGGCGCGGAATGCCGTAGTCGTCCTCCAGCCGTTCGGCCAGCGACAGGTCGAAGAGGCCGAGAGGGCTTTCGAACACCGGGCTCACCTCGTCTCCGGCCTTCAGCACATAGACGGGATGCACCTCCATCAGCGCCTTGATACGCTCCGCGAGCGAGGACTTGCCGCCGCCCACGGGCCCCAGCAGGTAGAGAATCTGCTTGCGCTCCTCCAGCCCCTGCGCCGCGTGGCGGAAGAAGGAGACGATGCGCTCGATCGTTTCCTCCATGCCGTAGAATTCCGCGAAGCTCCTGTATGTGCGGATGGTACGGTTCATGAAGATGCGCCCGAGGCGCGGGTCGCGCGAGGTGTCTATCGTCTCCGGCTCGCCGATGGCCGCGAGCAGACGCTCGGGCGCGCTGGCGTAGAACATGGGGTCGCTGCGACAGCCCTTCAGATAATCCTCAAGAGACATTTCGACTTGCCGACGCGCCTCGAAAGCCTGCGCGTAGTTGGTGAAGAGATCGCCATTCATTGCCATCGCTGATCCTCAACCTTGAAAATGTTGCCCCGAGAATGTCCCCCGCCGTGTCAGCCCCTTTTGCCTCCCCCTGCACTGGCAGGTCGCGTCTCGTGCTACACTCCTGATATGGGCATGCGGTGAAGAAGAAACACCATCCCGCAAAGGAATCACGTGATTCACGACCCGATTCATTTTGATTGTGATCATGATCTTGCACGCGCACAATCGGATTTTTTTCGGGGACCGGCGCGAAACAAGGCAGGCGTGAACACAAAAACACCGCCGGCTCGTGCCGGCGGTGTCCTGTTTTTCAGCGATATGGCGGGAGCCGGGGGCTCCGGAGAGGCGGTCAGGATTTGGGCGTGAGCCTCGTCAAGCGGTCGCCTGTCGGGTCGTCTTCCCCACGCGCCTTGTTGATAACGAAGACGTGACCCTTGCCGTCAGCCGCGACATGGTTCGGGAACGTGCCGCCTTCCAGGTTGGCGACGATCTCGCCCTGCGGGTTGACGACGGTTACGGTGCCGGCCCCCCGGTTGACGACGTAGGCGAGCTTGCTGACGGGGTCGAACGCGACGTTGAGCGGGCCCGCGCCCGTCTTCACGTCATGCAGCACCTTGCCCGTTTCGATATCGATGATCAGCAGGTTGTCGCTGCCTTGCGAGACGACGTAGAGTTGCTTGCCGGCGGCATCCACCGCCACACCGATGGAACTTTTGGCGCCCGGCAGCGGGAGCACCTTGTCGACGGTATTGGTCTTCGTGTCGATGACGGCGGCCTCGGCAGTGCTCAGGCTCACGGTGTAGAGCTTGCGGTTGCCGGCATCGAGCGCGAGCGCCGTGGGCGTGAACTTTTCGCCGCGCACCTTCGACTCGATCTCGATGTTCTGCAGCTTCTCCAGCTTCTTCGTGTCGAAGACGACGACGAAGTTGCCGCCAACGGCCGAAGCGTAGGCGCGGCCCTGTTCCGCGTCCACCACCACGTCACGCGAATGGGGAACCGCATCGGCCTCGAACTGCTTCACGAGCGAGAGATCGCTCTGCCTGAACACGGCGACGGAGCCGTCGCGCGTCGTCGTCGTCCAGACATTGCCCTCAACATCGTCGACACCTACGCCGTAGACGGCGTGCAGATGCCCGTCGCTGCGGCCGGCGACGGGCTTCGCGTCGACCTCTGCCTCCTTGGCGAGCGTCCCGGCGTTCAGCTTGACGAGCTTCGATTCCTTGACCGGCGGACGGCCGACGGCGGAGGTGACAAAAAGCGCGTTGCTTTTGGGGCTATAGGCGACCTGATAGAGCCCGGGCACCACCTTCTCGCTGACTGCCGTGAACTTGTCGGCGCCCGAGGCGGGAATGACCGGCGAGACCTTGAGCTGCGCCACGGCGGCGGCCGTGGGATTCGCCACGTTGACGATGATGGGATGCTGGCCGGGCACTGCATCGGCCGGGACGTCGATCTTGAGTTCGAAGCCGCCCTTGTCGTCCACCGTCAGCGGCTTGCCCTCCGGGTTGAGGATGGTGTTGCCGCGCGACAGGATGACCGTCTGCCCCGGCTTGAACGACGATCCGCGCAAGATCGCCGCCGAGCCGGGCGTCACGACGCCGCCAGCCGACACCCGGCCCTTGAAATCGGCGTCAGGCGCATCGAAGACGGCATTCTGCGCGAAGCCGCCCGCGGGCACGAGAACGACGAGCGCCAGTGCAAGGACGGGAAGTTTGCAGCGGTGCTTAACATAAGAAATGCGGGGCGTCATGGCAGGGCCTTTCAGTTCCGGAATCGCAGTAAATCTGTGCGCCCGCGACACTATAATATGCATCAGGTCAAGACAATTACATTAAATGAACATTTAATTATAACGATTATAAAGTAATGTAGAGAAAGCAGCATAATTCTGTACAATTCCTCCCATCCTGTCGGGGCAGCACAGGCAGTGCGGCGCAACATCGATTCGTCCGCCGGGCGTTTCCACGGGGCAGCGATGCCTGCGCACGGGGTGGGTCAAACCGTCGCAGCCCGTCCGCCACGGCACCTAGCGGGGAGCGGACAAGGGGCATCGATACGACACAGCACCGCGATCATATCGCATCCATCATCTTGATTTTGATGCATTAAACTGTCCGCCTCCCGAACCCCGGCAAGGTCCGCCGGCTGGACGAAGCGGCCATCAATAGCCGGTATCTATCGTTATCGCCGAATCTATCTATTTCATCATGAGAGGCATCTTCCCTATATTGCATTGCGAAGGCCAGGACCGCTGCAGCGGTTTCGCGTCTGTCCGCAGGGACACGCTGCACGGTCTTATGCCTCGTTGCTACCGAAACCATCCGATCAAGGAGCCGTTATGTCTCTCGTCAATACCGCGATCAAACCCTTCAAGGCGCAGGCGTACCAGCAGGGCAAGTTCATCGAGGTCACCGATGAAGACCTGAAGGGAAAGTGGTCCGTGTTCTTCTTCTATCCGGCAGACTTCACCTTTGTCTGCCCGACGGAACTTGGCGACCTGGCCGACAATTACGCGGAGTTCCAGAAACTCGGCGTCGATATCTATGGCGTTTCCACGGACACGCACTTCACCCACAAGGCCTGGCACGACACCTCCGACACCATCGGCAAGGTCCAGTACGCGCTGCTCGGCGACCCGACCGCCACGCTCTCGCGCCACTTCGAGGTGCTGCGTGAGGACCAGGGCCTTGCCGACCGCGGCACCTTCCTTGTCGATCCCGATGGCATCATCCAGCTCGTCGAGATCACGGCGGAGGGCATCGGCCGCAACGCCGAGGAACTGCTGCGCAAGATCAAGGCGGCCCAGTACGTGCGCTCGCATCCCGGCGAAGTCTGCCCCGCCAAGTGGCAGGAAGGCGAGGAGACGCTCGCTCCCTCGCTCGACCTCGTCGGCAAGATCTGAGTTCGTCCGCCGCACCGCCTTCTCCCGGAATCCGGGGGAAGGCTCTGGCGGCAAACCGGAGCCCGCGCAATGTCGCACGGCCTGCGGTTTGCCACCGTGCTCCGCCGCCCTCAGCGGCGCGCCGTCCCCGGCGCCGTGCCGGCCCATTTCTACCCCGGAGGATGATCCATGCTGAATGACACCCTGAAAGCGCAGCTCAAGGCCTATCTGGAACGGGTCGTGCGCCCCATTCACATCATCGCTTCGCTCGATGACGGCGCGAAATCGCGCGAGTTGCAGGAACTGCTCGGCGAGATCCGCGCGCTTTCCGACAAGATCAGCGTCAGCGAACTCAAGGGTGGCGGCGAGCGCGCGCCCTCCTTTGCCCTCACGACGCCCGGCCAGGACATCAGCCTGCGCTTCGCCGGCCTGCCGATGGGCCACGAATTCACCTCGCTGGTACTGGCGCTACTGCAGGTGGGCGGCTATCCGCCCAAGGTCGCGCAGGAGGTGATCGACCAGGTCAAGACACTCGACGGCGACTATTCCTTCGAGACCTATTTCTCGCAGAGCTGCCAGAACTGCCCGGAGGTGGTGCAGGCGCTCAACCTGATGGCCGTGCTGAACCCGCGCATCCGCCATGTGGCCATCGACGGCGCGGCCTACCCGGCCGAGGTTGAGGCGCGCCAGATCATGTCCGTCCCCACCGTCTATCTCAACGGCGAGGTGTTCGGCCAGGGCCGCATGGGCGTCGAGGAGATCGTCGCGAAGCTCGACACCGGCGCGGCGGCGCGCGATGCGGAAAAGATCAGCGCGAAGGCGGCCTTCGACGTGCTGGTGGTCGGCGCGGGCCCGGCCGGGGCAGCCGCCGCCATCTACGCGGCGCGCAAGGGCATCCGCACCGGCATTGTGGCCGACCGTTTCGGCGGGCAGGTGCTCGACACGATGGCGATCGAGAACTTCATCTCTATCCCCCACACCGAGGGCCCCAAGGTCGCGGCCGCGCTGGAGCAGCACGTGCGCGAATACGAAGTCGACATCATGAACCTGCAGAAGGCCGAGTCGCTCGCACTGCGGGGCGACCTTGTCGAGATCGGCCTCGCCGGCGGCGCGCGACTGCGCTCGAAGACCGTCATCCTGGCGACGGGCGCGCGCTGGCGGCAGATGAACGTGCCGGGCGAGGACACCTACCGCAACAAGGGTGTCGCCTACTGCCCGCATTGCGACGGTCCGCTCTTCAAGGGCAAGCGCGTCGCGGTGATCGGCGGCGGCAACTCCGGTGTCGAGGCGGCGATCGACCTTGCCGGCGTGGTGAGCCACGTCACGCTGATCGAGTTCGACAAGGCCCTGCGAGCGGACGACGTGCTGCAGCGCAAGCTGCGCAGCCTGAAGAACGTTGACATCATCACCTCCGCCCGCACGACCGAAGTCACGGGCGACGGGCAGAAGGTAAACGGGCTCGTCTATGAGGACCGCCGCAGCAGTGACAAGCACACGCTGGCGCTTGAGGGCGTTTTCGTGCAGATCGGCCTGCTGCCCAACACCGAATGGCTGAAGGACGCTGTCGCCCTGTCGCCGCGCGGCGAGATCATCGTCGATGTCCACGGGCAGACATCGGTGCCCGGCGTCTTCGCCGCCGGCGACTGCACGACCGTGCCGTACAAGCAGATCGTGATTGCCGTCGGCGAAGGGGCAAAGGCGTCGCTCTCGGCCTTCGACCACCTGATACGCTCCACGCCCGCGGACGCGGAAAACAGGGCCGCGTAAGCCGGCACACCATGAACGTTCGCGAACTGCAATATCTCGTCGCCCTCGCCGACCACCGCAACTTCGGCCGGGCGGCGGAAGTCTGCCTCGTCAGCCAGCCCACGCTCTCCACCCAGATCCGCAAGCTGGAGGAGGAGCTGGGCGTGGCGCTCGTGGAGCGGGCGCCACGCAACGTCATGCTGACGCCGGCAGGCGCAGACATCGTCGAGCGCGCGCGCCGCGCCTTGCATGAGATCGAGCAGATCAGGGAAGTCGCGCGCCGGCGCAGCGGGGGTGGCTGCGGCACGGTGCGTCTCGGCATTTTCCCCACGCTGGGGCCCTATCTGCTGCCACACGTCGTTCCCCTGCTCGGCGCGCGTTTCCCGCGCATCGAGCTGCTGCTGGTCGAGGAAAAGAGCGATCTGCTGCTGGCGCAGCTCGATGAGGGCAAGCTCGATGCGGCCGTGCTCGCCTTCCCGGTGCAGAACGCGCAACTGCACTGCGATATCCTGTTCGACGAGCCTTTCCTGCTCGCCGTGCCGGAGCACCATCCGCTGGCGCGGCGCAAGACGCTGAAGACGTCCGCACTCGCGCAGCATAACCTGATGCTGCTGGAAGACGGCCACTGCCTGCGCGAGCACGCGCTTGAGGTCTGCCGCCTGTCGGGCAGCGCGGAGCAGGCGAGCTTCCGCGCGACGAGCCTGGAGACGTTGCGACAGATGGTCATGGCCGGCTCCGGCCTGACGTTGCTACCGCAGCTTGCCGCGCAGAGCCCCCTGCCCCACGCCGACCAGATCCGCCTCATCCGCTTTGCCGACTCCACCCCGAGCCGGCGCATCGCCCTGTTCTGGCGCAAGAGTTCAGCCCTCGACGGGCTGCTGCGGGAGATGGCCGCAGTGCTGCGCGAAACCGCGGAAAGGCTGCTGGCAGAAGGCAGCACGGCAGACCACGCGCCCGACATCGAAAGCCGCACGCGCACCGCTGCGGTTCCTGCGTGACCCCGCCCGGGCTCAGGAGCAGCCGGTCGTGCTGCCGCAGGTGTCGCAGCGCAGGCAGGTGCCGTTGCGCACTAGGGTGAAGTTGCCGCATTCCGTGCAGGCCTCGCCCTCATAGCCCTTCAGCCGCGCTTCCTTGCGCCGCTCGTCCGCGCCGACGGCGCCGGAATGCTCCACGGCCTGCGGCGCGGCGGCGGCAGGAGCGCCGTTGCCGTTGCCGCGCAGGAAGCCGCGCGAGGCGGGAATGAGCGTGGGATGATCGCTGCCCTCGCCGAGCGCATCGTGACGGATATCGGCCGGGTTCACATGGGCGAGGTCATAGCGCCCGAGATACGAGATCGCCAGTTCCCGGAAGACGTAGTCGAGGATGGAGGTCGCGTTCTTGATCGACTCGTTACCCTGCACGAAGCCCGCCGGCTCGAAGCGGGTAAAGGTGAACGCCTCGACGTATTCCTCCAGCGGCACGCCGTATTGCAGGCCGAGCGAGATGGAGATGGCGAAGTTGTTCATCATCGCCCGGAAGGCCGCGCCCTCCTTGTGCATGTCGAGGAAGATCTCGCCCAGCCGCCCGTCTGTATATTCGCCCGTACGCAGATAGACCTTGTGGCCGCCGATGGTCGCCTTCTGGGTATAGCCGAGGCGGCGGTTCGGCAGCTTCTCGCGGTTGCGCGCCACGATCCGCTCCACGATGCGTTCGGTGACGGTCGCGGTGCGCGCGGCGTCCGGCCCCGCGGGCAGCTCCTCCGCCTCCTCCGTCTCGCCGGCGATCAGCGCCGCGTTGAGCGGCTGCGACAGCTTGGAGCCGTCACGGTAGAGGGCATTGGCCTTGAGGCCGAGGTTCCACGATTGCAGGTAGGCGCGCTTGCAGTCCTCGACGGTGGCGTCATTCGGCATGTTGATCGTCTTGGAGATCGCGCCGGAGATGAACGGCTGCGCCGCCGCCATCATCAGGATGTGGCTGTCGACCGACAGGAAGCGCTTGCCGATGCGCCCGCACGGATTGGCGCAGTCGAAGACGGCGTAATGCTCGTGCCGCAGATGCGGCGCGCCTTCCAGCGTCATCGCTCCGCAGACGTGGACGTTCGCCGCCTCGATGTCGGCGCGCGAGAAGCCGAGGAACGGCAGCAGCTCGAAAGCGGGATCGTCGAGCCGCTCGGCGCCCACCTTCAGCGTCCCGGTGAGAAAGTCCGCGCCCAGCGTCCATTTGTTGAAGGCGAACTTGATATCGAAAGCCGAAGGCAGCGCCTTTTCGAGCGCCGCGATCGCCTCGATCGAAAAGCCGCGCGCCTTCAGGTCCTCGTGGTTGATCGTCGGCGAGGTTGCAAGCGTGCCGTGGCCGACGGCGTAGGTCTCGATATCGGCGATCTGCGCGTGTGTGTAGCCGAGCTTCTTGAGTGCATGCGGCACGGACTGGTTGATGATCTTGAAGTAGCCGCCGCCCGCGAGCTTCTTGAACTTCACCAGCGCGAAGTCGGGCTCGATGCCGGTGGTGTCGCAGTCCATGACGAGCCCGATGGTGCCCGTCGGTGCAACGCAAGTAACTTGCGCATTGCGGAAGCCGTGCTTCTCGCCGAGCGCCAGCGCCCGGTCCCACACCTGCTGTGCTAGCGCCTGTAGCGCCGGGTCGGGGATATTGGCGTGGTCCAGCGGCACCGGCGGCTTGCCGAGTTTCTCATAACCCTCGCGCTCGCCCCGCGCCGCGCGCCGATGGTTGCGGATCACGCGCAGCATGTCGGCTGCGTTCTCCTCATAGCCGGGGAAGGCGCCCAGCTCGCCCGCGATCTCCGCCGAGGTCTCGTAGGCCGTTCCCGTCATGATGGCGGTGAGCGCGCCGCACAGCGCGCGGCCCGCCTCCGAATCATAGGGCAGCCCCATGGTCATCAGCAACCCGCCGATGTTGGCATAGCCGAGGCCGAGCGTGCGGAAACGGTAGGAGAGTTCCGCGATCTCGCGCGAAGGGAACTGCGCCATCAGCACCGAGATTTCCAGCACCAGCGTCCACAGCCGGCAGGCGTGGACGTAACCAGCGTGGTCGAATGTATCCTTTTCGCGGTCGAAGAATCGCAGCAGGTTGATGGACGCGAGGTTGCAGGCCGTGTTGTCGAGGAACATGTATTCCGAGCACGGATTCGAGCCGCGAATCTCGCCCGATTGCGGGCAGGTGTGCCAGTCGTTCATCGTGGTGCGGAAGTGCAGGCCCGGATCGGCGGAAGCCCACGCCGCATAGCCGATGCGCTCCCACAGATCGCGCGCGCGGACGGTTTTCGCCACCTTGCCGTCCATGCGCCGGATGAGCGCCCATTCATTGTCCGCCGTCACGGCGTCCAGAAACTCGTTTCGCAGCGAGACGGAGTTGTTCGAGTTCTGGCCGGAGACGGTGAGATAGGCTTCCGAATCCCAGTCCGTATCGTAAGTGTCGAACGACACCTCGTCGAAGCCCTGGTCGGCGAGTTGCAGGATGCGCTTTATGTAGTTGTCCGGCACCAGCGCCTTGCGCGCGGCGCGGATCGCCTGCCGGAGCGCGGCATTCTTCGCCGGATCGGTCACGCGCCCGCCGTCCTGCGCGCTCGCGTCGAGCAGCGCCTGCAGATGCCTGGCAACCGTCTTCGAGCCCGTGACGAGCGCCGCGACCTTTTGCTCTTCCCTGATCTTCCAGTCGATGAATTCCTCGATGTCGGGGTGGTCGGCGTCGAGGATCACCATCTTGGCGGCGCGCCGCGTGGTGCCGCCGGACTTGATCGCCCCCGCCGCGCGGTCGCCGATCTTGAGGAAGCTCATCAGCCCGGACGACCGGCCGCCGCCCGAGAGCGGCTCCCCCTCAGCCCGCAGGCTGGAGAAGTTGGTGCCGGTGCCGGAGCCGTACTTGAACAGCCGTGCCTCACGTACCCACAGGTCCATGATGCCGCCCTCGTTGACGAGATCGTCGTTGACGGACTGGATGAAGCAGGCATGCGGCTGGGGATGCGCGTAGGCCGAGCTAGAGCGCACCGTCTCGCCGCTGCGGAAATCGACGTAATAGTGGCCCTGTCCCGGCCCGTCGATGCCATAGGCCCAGTGGAGGCCGGTGTTGAACCATTGCGGCGAGTTGGGCGCCACCATCTGCCGGGCCAGCATGAAGCGCAGCTCGTCGTGGAAGGCGGCCGCGTCTTCCTCCGACGAGAAGTAACCGCCCTTCCACCCCCAGTAGGTCCAGCAGCCGGCGAGCCGGTCGAACACCTGGGTGGCGGCGGTCTCGCCGCCATAGCGCCCGGCTTCGGGCAGCGCCGCCAGCGCCTCGTCGTCCGGCACAGACCGCCACAGGAAGGCGGGGACGCCCTCTTCAGGCACCCGCTTCAGCCGTGTCGGCACGCCCGCCTTGCGGAAATATTTCTGGGCGATGATGTCGGTCGCGACCTGGCTCCAGTCGCTCGGCACGTCGATGTCCGCGAGCCTGAACACGACGGAGCCGTCCGGGTTGCGGATCTCGCTCACCGCCTTGCGGAAGGCGATGGCGTCATAAGGTGCATGGGACGAATCGCCGGGAGCCGTAAAATAACGCTGGAATTTCATGGCGATGGTCCTGTTCCTGCCGTGCGTCCGCGCCGGCGGCGGCGCGAAGGGCCGCCTGCTGCCGACGATAATCTCGACTCACATAATACAGCAATGGCCCAGCCGGTTCTCGTGCGGGCCGCCCCGAGCCGCGGCATTCCCACACGAAATTGCGGCGCCGGAAGGCCCCGGCGGCGTCAGCGTTCGGCGAAGGCTTTCTCGATGACGAAGTGGCCCGGCTCGCCGCTGTTGCCCTCGTCGAAGCCGAGCCCGTCCATCAGCGTGCGCAGATCGACCATCATCGAAGGTGAACCGCAGATCATCACGCGGTCCGTCTCCTTGTCGAGCGGCGGCAGCTCCAGGTCCGCGAACAGCCTGCCGCTCTCGATGAGCGTCGTGATGCGGCCTTCGTGGCGGAAGGGTTCGCGCGTCACCGTGGGGTAATAGAAGAGCTTCTCCCGCACCTCTTCCCCCAGCAGTTCGTGCTCGGGCAGCTCCTTCGTGATCAGGTCGGCGTAGGCCAGCTCCCGCACCCAGCGCGTGCCGTGGACGAGGATGACCTGCTCGAAACGCTCGTAGGTTTCGGGATCGCGAATGATGGAGAGGAACGGCGCGAGGCCCGTGCCGGTGCCGAGCAGATAGAGCTTGCGCCCGGGCAGCAGGTTATCCAGCACCAGCGTTCCCGTCGCCTTGCGCCCGACGATGATCGTGTCGCCCTCCTGGATGTGCTGGAGGCGCGAGGTCAGCGGGCCGTTCGGCACCTTGATGGAAAAGAATTCGAGCGTATCTTCCCAGCTCGGGCTGACGATCGAGTAGGCGCGCAGCAGCGGCCGGCCATCCACCGTGAGACCGATCATCGTGAACTCGCCCGTGCGAAAACGGAAACCGGGATCGCGCGTGGTGGTGAAGGTGAACAGGGTGTCCGTCCAGTGATGGACGCTCAGGACACGCTCGTTGAAAAAATTGCTCATGGTATCGCTCGGTAATGGGCGGCGGGAAATCACAGGCGGCCCCGCGGCGCGAAGAAGGACGGCCCCGCCGGCCTCTTCCCCGTTCCTCGGCATCCTCCGGTGGTTCCCCCTTTTTGGTGATGGCGGGCCACACCTCGGCATTGTGCGCGCCGATGGCAACCCATGCAGATGCGCGCGGTTCCGTGCCGGCGAAGATGGCCTCGCCGGACATTCCGGTTCACACCGTCACAGTCTATACACTCGGCAGGGTTAATAGCCAGCATGTTTTCTCCCGCGCCGCATGCGGGCGCGCACCCGCGAACGCGCTCTGCCGAGGCGACATCCGTGCGCGGATGCGACGAACCGCCGGGATTGCGCGTTGTTTGGCCATTACACGGCGAGTCGAGTCGGATATACAATGACATCGGTCACAAAGGGCGAGGGTTGGGGCCGGGATAGCGGGCAATCCGCATCGTGATGGGAAGGGGCGGACAGTGATCATGACTTCTGGCTTGAAGGCTTTGGGTTTGAAGGCAATCAGCATCGTGGCCGCCGCCGCGCTGATGGCAGCCGCCCCCGCCCGTGCGCAACAGGGCGAGATCCGGGTCGGCGAAATCAACAGCTATTCCACCCTGCCCGGCTTCACCGACCCCTATCGCAAGGGCATGGAACTCGCCCTCAAGGAAATCAACGACGCCGGCGGCATCCGGGGCCAGAAGCTCGTCGTCATCTCGAAGGACGACGCGGGCAAGCCGGGCGATGCACTGACGGCGGCGAACGAACTCGTCTCCCGCGACCGTGTCGCGCTGCTCGCGGGCGGCTTCCTGTCGAACGTCGGCCTCGCCCTCTCGGACTTCGCGAAGCAGAAGAAGGTGCTCTACCTCGCGTCCGAGCCGCTCACCGACGCGCTCGTCTGGTCGAAGGGCAACGACTACACCTTCCGCCTGCGTACCTCGAACTACATGCAGGCGGCGATGCTGGCGGAAGAGGCCGCCAGGCTGCCGGCGAAGCGCTGGGCGACCGTGGCGCCCAACTACGAATACGGCCAGTCCTTCGTCGCCGTGTTCAGGGAACTGCTCACCAAGAAGCGCCCGGACGTGGAATTCGTCGCCGAGCAATGGCCGCCGCTCGGCAAGATCGACGCCGGGCCGGTTCTGCAGGCGATCGACGCGGCGAAGCCCGACGCGATCCTCAACGCCACCTTCGCCGCCGATCTCGTCAAGTTCGTGCGCGAGGGCAACACGCGCGGCGTGTTCAAGAACCGCGCCGTGGTCAGCTACCTCACCGGCGAGCCCGAGTATCTCGATCCGCTGAAGGACGAGACGCCCGAAGGCTGGATCGTGACGGGCTATCCCTGGTACGGCATCGACACGCCGGAGCACAAGGCGTTCCTCGACGCCTACCGCGCGCTGCACAACGACTATCCGCGCCTCGGCTCGATCATCGGCTATTCCACCGTCAGGAGCGTCGCAGCCCTGTTGGAGCGCGCGACGGACACCAGCACGGAAGCGCTGATCGAGGCCGCGAAAAATCTGGAGGTGAATACGCCCTTCGGCCCCATCGTCTACCGCGCCGGCGACCACCAGAGCACACTCGGCGCCTATGTCGGCAGAACCGGCATCGTCGACGGCAAGGGCGTGATGGTCGACTTCGCCTTCCGCAAGGGGGCGGACTATCTGCCGCCGGAGGAAGAGGCCGCGAAACTGCGCCCGCGCAACTGACGCCGCGCGCCGGAAAGCCACGGCCGTGGACATCATCCTGGCTCAGGCGAGCTTTGTTTTCATACAGGCTCTCGGCGGTCTCGCCAGCGCCGCGTCGCTGTTCCTCGTCGCTTCCGGCCTGTCGATCATCTTCGGTGTGACGCGCATCACGAATTTCGCGCATGGCGCCTTCTACATGCTCGGCGCCTACGTCGCCTTCACGCTGACCGACCGTTTCGGCGGCGCGTTCGGCTTCTGGGGCTCCCTCCTGCTCGCCGCGCTCATCGTCGCGGCGCTGGGCGCGCTGATGGAAATGGCCCTGCTGCGGCGCATCTACCACGTGCCGGAGCTGTTCCAGTTGCTCGCGACCTTTGGCGTCACGCTGATGGTGCAGGATCTCGTCGTGATGGCATGGGGGCCGGACGACCTGATGGGGCCGCGCGCGCCCGGCTTCCGGGGCGCGGTGGAGATTCTCGGCCACCGGGTGCCGTCCTACGACTTCCTGCTCATGGCGCTGGGACCGGCCGTGCTGGGGCTGCTGTGGCTGCTGTTCCACCGCACGCGCTGGGGCGTGCTGGTGCGCGCCGCCACGCAGGACCGCGACATGGTGGCGGCGCTGGGCGTCAACCAGAAATGGCTGTTCACCAGCGTGTTCGCGCTCGGCATTTTTCTGGCGGCACTGGGCGGCGCGCTGCAGATTCCGCGGACCACCGTCACCCATGGCATGGATCTGTCGATCCTCGTCGAGGCCTTCGTCGTGGTGGTGATCGGCGGCCTCGGCAGTGTCACCGGCGCGTTTCTGGCCGCCGTGCTGGTGTCGGAACTCAACGCCTTCGGCATCCTGCTGCTGCCTAAAATCTCCCTCGTGCTGGTGTTTCTGGTCATGGCGGTCGTGCTGGTGCTGCGGCCTTGGGGCCTGCTCGGCAAGCCCTTCACGGCGGCGCGGCAGGCGGCCGGCATCTCCGTGCGGCCATGGCAGCCCTTTTCCCCCGCCGAGCGCGCGCTCGCGGCCGGTGCCATCCTCGCCGCGTCCGCGCTGCCCTTCCTCGTCGGCGACTACGGGCTGACGGTGGGCAGCGAGATCTGCATTTTCGTGCTGTTCGCCGCGAGCCTGCATTTCATCATGACGGTGGGCGGCCTCGATTCCTTCGGCCACGCCGCCTACTTCGGCCTCGGCGCATATGGCGCGGCCTTCCTTACCGTGCTCGCCGGCTTGCCCATGGAGGCGGCGCTCATCGCCGGGCCGCTGCTCGCGCTTGCAGGCGCGGCGCTGTTCGGCTGGTTCAGCGTTCGCCTCTCCGGCGTCTATTTCGCCATGCTGACGCTGGCCTTCGCGCAGATCACGTGGTCGATCGCCTTCCAGTGGGTCGAGGTGACGGGTGGCGACAACGGCATGCTCGGCGTCTGGCCGGCGGACTGGGCAGCCGGCGCGCGGGGTTTCTACTGGCTGTCGCTCGGCGTGGCGGTTGCCGGTGTCGCCGCGCTGCGCGCGCTGGTTTTCTCGCCGTTCGGCTATGCGCTGCGGGCGGCGCGCGACAGCGCCCTGCGGGCAGAGGCCATCGGGCTGGACCGCGCACGCCTGCAATGGCTGGCCTTCATCGTCGCCGGCACCTTCGCCGGGCTTGCAGGCGCGCTGCAGGCCTTTCTCAAGGGGTCTGTTTTTCCCGATTTTCTCGGCATTCCCGTCTCCGTCGACGGTCTCGTCATGGTGCTGCTGGGCGGCGTGGAAACCGTGTCGGGCGCCGTCGCCGGAGCCGTCGTATACAAGGCGCTGGCAATCTGGCTCATGAGCAGGACGGACCTGTCCCGGCTGGTGCTGGGCAGCGCGATCGTGGCCATCGTGCTGCTGTTCCCGCGCGGCATCGTCGGCTTCGTGGAGGACGCCCGCGACCGCTACCTGCCCGCGCTGCTGCGCGGACGCGGCCGCTCGTCCGGTCGGGAGACAGCGCCATGAGCGCCTTGCTCCAGGCTGAAGGACTGAGCAAATCCTTCGGCGGCGTCGAGGCCGTGCGCGGCGTTTCTTTCGAACTCGATGCAGGCCGGATTCTCGCCATGATCGGCCCCAACGGCGCGGGCAAGAGCACCTGCTTCAACATGCTGAACGGCCAGATCACACCCGATGCCGGCCGTGTCCGCCTCGGCGGCATCGATATCACAGGCCTCGGCCCCGCCGCCGTGTGGCGGCTCGGCGTGGGGCGCACGTTCCAGATCACGGCGACCTTCGCCTCCATGAAGGTGCGCGAGAACGTGCAGGTCGCTCTGCTGTCCTTCCGCCGCCGCGCCTTCAGCTTCCGCGGCTTCGCGGGCGCCGCCTGCCGCGGAGAGGCGGACAGGCTGCTGGCGCTAACCGGCCTTGCCGACCAGGCGGACAGGCCCTGCGGCGAACTTGCCTATGGCGATCTCAAACGCCTCGAACTCGCTGTCGCACTCGCCAACAACCCCCGCCTGCTGCTGATGGACGAGCCGACGGCGGGCATGGCCGCGCGCGAGCGCGCCGCGCTGATGCGCCTCGCCGCCGCCGTCGCGCGCGAGAAGAACGTCGCCGTGCTGTTCACGGAACACGACATGGATGTGGTGTTCGAGCACGCCGATGCGGTGATGGTGCTCGATCGGGGAGAGCGCATCGCCTTCGGCACCCCGCAGGAAGTGCGCCGCGACCCGCGCGTGCGCGCCGTCTATCTCGGCGAGGGCTTCCTCTACGACGCCCGCCACCGCGAGGAAAAGCCGGCATGACGCTGCCAGTTTCCAGCCTGCAGATTTCCGGTCTCAATGCCTGGTACGGCCCGGCGCACATCCTGTCCGACGTGGCGTTCGATGTGGGCGCGGGCGAGGTCGTGGCGTTGCTGGGTCGCAACGGCGCTGGCAAAAGCACGACGCTGCGCGCCATCATGGGCCTCGTGCCCCGGCGCACGGGCACGGTCGTCTTCGCGGGCGAGGACATATCGGCGCTGCCCCCATACGCGATCGCGCGCCGGGGGCTCGGCTACGTGCCGGAGGACCGGCGCATCTTCACCGAACTCACGGTGGAGGAAAACCTCGAAGTCGGCCGGCAGCCGCCGCGTCCGGGCGTGGCGACGTGGCGGCCGGAGCAGCTTTACGCGCTGTTCCCCAATCTCGGCGAGATGCGCCGGCGCCAGGGCGGGCGGATGAGCGGCGGCGAGCAGCAGATGCTCACCATCGCCCGCACCCTGATGGGCAACCCCTCGCTGGTGCTGCTCGACGAGCCCTCCGAAGGACTGGCCCCCCGCATCGTCGAGCAGATGGCCGACGCCATTCTGGCCATGCGGCAGCAGGGCCTGAGCGTGCTGCTTTCGGAGCAGAACCTGCATTTCGCGCGGCTGATCGCGAACCGCGTCCACATCATCGAGAAGGGACGCATCCGCTTTTCCGGCACGCTCGCGGAACTGGAAGCGCAGCCCGACGTCCGCGACGCCTATCTGGCCGTATGACTCAGAACCGTCCGCCGGTGCGAAAGCCGCCGCCGCTGCCGCTGCTCCGGCCGGACGAGCCGCCCGACGAACGCCCGCCGCCACCGAAGCCGCCGCCCCAGCCATCGCGCGTGGGCGGCGGGCGATTCCAGCGGTTATCGCGGGGCTGGCTGCCTTGCCTGTAGCCACTGCGCAGCGCATCGCCCAGATCGCGGGACGACAGCACGCCGCCGATGATGCCGCCCAGGATGTCGCCGATCAGCTTGTCGTTGACGAAGCCGCCGCCCTGCCGCTCGTAGCCGGTCTGGCGGAAATCGTTGCGTGAGCGCTCCAGCTCCAGCCGCTTGCGGGCAAGTTCGACGGCGACCTTGCGGGCCTCCTCCGCCTCGCGCGTCAGGCGGGCGAGCGCGGCGTCGATCTCCTGCAGGCGCTGCACGATGCGTTCGTCGTCCGGCGTGGGTGTCGCCAGCGCCTCGCCGAGCAGCGCGCGCAGGTCCTCGCGCCGCAGTGATTCCGCCAGCTCTTCCTGCGCGCGGCGCAGGCCGGAGCCCTCGCCCTCGACCAGCGCCGTGCGACGCTCGTCGGTTGCGGCGATGGCGCGTTCGAGTTCCGCCTGCTTCTTGTCGAGAGCATCGAGCGCGGCCACGGCCTTTTCGTGCCCTGCCTCCAGCGCCGCGATGCCGTCCGCCTCAAGCCCCACGCGCTCCAGCGCCTGCAGGCGCGTCTCTTCCTCCTGCGCCTCGGCTTTCAGGCGGTCGGCGTGATCGCGCAGCCGCCTGGGGATTTCGTTGAGCATGAAGAAGTTCTGCCGTGCCGGCTCGTAACGGATGACGCGCGCCACATAACTGTCGCCCCAGCGCGTCAGCCAGCTTCCGCGATAGTTGGGCGTGCCGAAGCCGCGTGCCCACAGATAGGCGAAGAGCCTGTCGGCCAGATAAGGCTTCGACTTGCCGTCGCGGTCCGCTTCCGACTGTTGCGCCTTTGCGTCGGCCGCCTCCGCCCGCGCCTGCGCGCCATCTCGCCTGGCCGCCTGCGCCTGCCAGGCGAGATCGTCGGCGAGGCGCTTTTCGGTCGCCGCCTCCTGCGCGTCGATGCGCGCCGCGGCGTCCTGCACCGCGGTGGCGAGCGCGGCGCGCTCGGTCTGCAACTGCCGCAGGTCGTCGCTCAGCGCGCCGTGCTGCTGCTGGATGGCCGCCACTTGCCGGTTGTGCGCCTCGACCGCCGACAACGCCCGGCGCTCCGCCGCGTCGAGTTCGCCCTTGACCGACTCCTGCCCGAGCGCGTCGAGCCGCAGCCGCGCCAGATCGCCGTAGAGCGAGGCCTGCTCGCCGCGCAGCCGCGTGGCGTCGGCGGTGGCCGCGTCGATGACGCCCGTGACCCTGTTCTCGTCCGCCCGGACGCGGCCCATGGCCTGTTCGATGGCGGAAAAGGCATCGCCTGCACTGATCATGGCGTCACCACTCGGTAATGGTTCCGGGGTTTTCCCCGTCCGGCGAGACATTCATGCGGTAGACGGGTTCCAACCCGCCGCGCGGCTTTTCGGCAAGCGTATCGTTCTGCACGATGCCGTCGTCCCCCTTGTCGCGCCGCACGGCGTCGAAGGTGCGCTGCGGCACCCGCACGCCCCAGCGGGTAACGGTCTTCACCTTGCCGTCCTCCTCGCTGCGGACGGGCAGCGAGAGCACCTTGCCGTCAGGCGTCACCGCCTCGACGATGAGGTAATAGTTGCGGGCGTTGCTGTTGACGTCCGGAATGCGGAACACGCCCGTGTCCTCGCCGGGGCGCGAGACGATGCGCAGCCGGTAGGTCTCGGCGAGCCTCGCCCGCAGTTGCTCCAGCGCGGCGGCGGCGCCGCGCGCCGCGTCGGCATCGCCCTGCGTCAACGCCGCGACACCGTCCGCGTGCAGGGCTTCGGCACGGTCGCGCGCGTCCGCCGTGCGGGCATCGGCCAGCGCGCGCGAGGCCGCCTGTTCCAGCCGCCGGGGCAATGTCTCCGCAAGTTCGATGCGCGCTGCCTCCCGCGCCCGCTGCTCGCTGGCACCGCGCCAGGCGGACACACCGATCCACGTCACGAGCGCGACGAGAACCGCACCCGCGATCTTGCCGTAGAGACCGCGCCTCACCCAGATGCCGGCGAGCAGGCGCGAGCCCGCCTCCGCCGGCTCGTAGGTGAAGCGGCTTTCCTTGAGCGCCTTGATGCCCTCATCGAGGATGCGGTCGGAGACCTCAAGCCCCTGGCTTTCGTAGATACGGCGCAGCCGCTCCTTGAGGTCCTCGTCCCGGCCTTCCTGCCCCAGTTCCTTCAGGGCGACATTTTCATTGTGACGCAGTGTGTCCACCACGTCCATGGCCAGCATCACCTCGTCGAGCGCGCCGGCGCTTCCGGATGCCGGCGTGTCAGCCTTCGATGACAAGCGCGTTGCCCTCCGCGGCGAGGCGCGCGATGCGACGCTTGCCGTCCTCGACCGCGTTGCGGATTTCCTCGCTGTTCTGCGTCGAAAGCTTGCGCATCTCGGCGACGATCTCGATCGAGCGGGTCTGGAAGTTGATCACGCTGTCGACGAGCTTCTTCACCGCGTCCGCGCGGACGGTGGGGCCATAACCGGCCTTGAGCGCCTCTTCCTGCACCTTGCCGCCGATCTCCGCCAGCACCTCCAGCGAGGTGGACACGCCTTCCTTCAGCTCGTTGAGCGTCTGCGTGGCCTCGTGCAGCCCGAACAGGCCGGTGAACGACGCCTTGAGGGCGGTGAGCACGGATTCGTTGGTGGTGAAGAAGCTGATCGCCTGCTGGTAGACGCGCTCCTTGGCGTTGGTGGTCTGCAGAAGACGCGCCATGACCACTTCGGACGTGTTGTAGCTGATGGTCAGGTTGTCGGCGAGGTCCTTGGCGATCTGATAACGCCCCTCCTCGCCCTGCACGCGGCGCAGGTGCTCGTCACGGAGCAGTTCGAGCTTCGCGCGCTCGCTCACGTCGCCGTCCTGCGGGAAGCCGGAGACCTTGTCGGAGGCGTCGCCGAGTTCGGCCCGCGCGGCGTCGAGCTTGCCCCCCGCCGTCTTCAGGATTTCGAGCGCCGCGACCTCGGCCTGCTTCAGCGCGCCGCGGAAGTCACGGTAGGCCTCAAGGATCGCCTGCTCGCGCTCGATGTTCTGGCGGGTATCGCGGGAGACTTCGAGGTATGTCTCCTTGATCTTGTCGAAACGGTCGGAGACGTCGCCGCGCGCGACCTTCATCCACACATTGGTGGCGCGCTCGAACAGGTTGATCTTGCCGTCGTCGAGCTGGTCGACCATCCGCTTGGCATCGTCGCGGATGGAATCGAACGCCTTGGCGATGTCCTCATAACGCTGGCCGACGACGATCTGCGCCACCTCGTTGCGCACCACCTCGTTGAACACGCTCATCTGCTGCAGCGTGCGGGTGATGACGGCGATCTTGTCCGGCTCGATATCGGCGATCTTGTTCAGGAGGCCAACGATGGGCGATTCCTCGGCGGCGCCATCCTTCACCAGCCCCAGGTCGCGCAGCGCGCCGACCGCCTTGTCGAGATACTGCAACGGTGTTTTGACCGCGACTTCGCTCATGGAATCATTCCTCGATGCGCCTGGACGATGCTTGTGTCTCTATGCCCCTGGAAGCTCTCAGGTTCGCGAAGCTTATCGGGCGGCAATGACAAGCGCAATACACGCCATGACGCCGCAGGCCGGGCACAGCGCCGACAATGTTACACTAACGGGACGAAACAATCTGAAAATAACATGAAATAATATCAAAGTAATAATATTATAATGCAAGATTTACTAAAATAATAAATCCTTTCAAATGTCATATTTTTCTTCTGAACGTTGACAAATTTGTCGCCATGGGAGAATGTGTCTTCTGCGCGTATTCCTGATTCACCCTCCTTAAGCCGGGGAAGTAATTTCCATATACTTTTTCATTGGAGGAGTTTTATGTCTTTTATTGCCAACCATACGCACATTATTCAGGAATTCGGCAAGCTGATCAATATCCCCGAGCTTGCCCTCGACGAAGACGGCTATTGCTGCCTCGGTTTCGACGATGTCGTTCTCGATATAGAGTACAAGGAGCATCTCAAGATCCTTCTGGCGCACTCGCGGATCGGCACCCTGCCCGACCAGCCTTGGAGCGCCTTGCTCGAAAAGCTGCAGGATATGAGCTATGCCACGCTGATCATGGGCACGGGCGCCATCGGCATCGATCGGCACGCCCGCAGGATCATGTTCATCGAGCGCATCCCCCTGCGCGGCCTGACGCCGCAGGATTTCGAGGCTGCGATCGAAGCCATCGTCGACCGGGTCGAAAAGCTCACCGCCACCATCAACGCACCGGATTTCGTCAGCCGCAGCGATGACGCCCCGGTCCACGGCGCGCCCTTCGCGGACATCCACATTCAGGTCTGACGCCATTGCAATCCCGAGTAAAAGGACATCATTCATGGCTCTTGAACTGTCTCATTTCCGGCTCCTGGGCGGGAACAAGGGTTTTCTGAGGCTTGACGACGCGAACGACAAACCGCAGCTCACCAAATTCGGTGACAGTGCCTTCGCGAGCCGCCTTTCGAACTGGTTCCGGGATCCAGGCCAGACAGCCAACCAGCGGCTGAGAACCGAGTTCGCTCTTGTCCTGCAACGTCAATATGGTGCCGACTTCGTCAGGAACGTGAGCGGAAAGATCGACCTCGCCAACGCGACACCTCTCTCGGCCCGTGTGGTTCGCGAAATCATCGCGGAGGGCGACGACCGTTCGAAAAAGGTAAAGGCTGCGCCGCTGCCCCTTCCCGGCGCCAACGGGCTTGCCACGGCGAAGAAAGCGTTTGCCGCCGCATCGGACAAGTTCATCAAGGACATGCAGTTGCGCTTCACGACCGACCCTCAGGCCGATACTGCCTCGTACCTGATGGATGCCATCGTGTCATATGCGGACAGCCCGATCGGCTTCAACACGCGGTTTCTCATGCACGCCCAGCGCGGCGGGAACCCGCACGCCATGAAACTTGCCGTGGCCCTGCACGATTCCGTCAGCTTCTCTTCCCGGCCCGACCTTCGTCAGCTCAATACACAGGATTGGGTAAGAGGAGCGCTGCAGGACATCATGAACGATCCGGCGGCGGCGAACGACGCATGGCTCAAGCTGCAAAAAACGGAGTTGATGGGGGCGCAAGGCGCCAGCCGCATGGCCCTGCTACTGAATACAGCGCTGAAAAGCGGAACCTCTCCGGACAAATTCAAGAAAGTAGCTATCGAAGGTCATACCTGGGCCACAAATGCCATAAATGACCTTGAGCATACACTTGAAATGCTTTCAAACCCCGCCTTCAGCGACAAGGCCCCGACGGCGGAGGCCAAATCCCAGCTTCTCGATCTGCGCAACAAAACCCATGCTCTCCTTGAGCAAATGCGCGATCCGGACGGAACGTTCATCGGACTGAGGGCCTTTTTTGCCGTTGCCGCATCGGATCCGAACGCCACGCTCGCCAGGCTGAAGCAGTCCCCTGCCGGGCCGGCAAAACATGCTCCCGTCACCACCAGGACAGGAGTCGCCCGCGGCTGAGGCCACGCGCCGGCGCCGCGCCGCGCAGCCGGCACATGCTCACATATGGATAGCGCGCCCCAGCGTCCGCAGCGCGGCTTCCTGCAGCGCCTCACCCTGTGTCGGATGGGCGTGGATGGTGCCGGCTATGTCTTCCAGCCGCGCCCCCATCTCCAGCGCGAGCCCGAACGCCGCCGCCATTTCGGAGATGCCCTGTCCCACCGCCTGGATGCCGAGCACGACATGGTTGTCCGCCCGCGCCACCACGCGCACGAAGCCGTCCTCGGCGTGCTTCGTCAGGGCGCGGCCGTTCGCGGTGAAAGGGAAGACTCCGACCTTGCTCTCCCGCCCGGCAGCGCGCGCCTCGTCGGGCGACATCCCCACCGACACGATCTCGGGGTCGGTGAAGCAGATGGCCGGGATCGCCTGCCTGTCCCACTGGCGCCGGTGGCCGGCGACGATCTCCGCCACCATCTCGCCCTGCGCCATGGCACGGTGCGCCAGCATCGGCTCGCCCGTCACGTCGCCGATGGCATAGATGCCGCGCATGGAGGTTTCGCACTTCGCGTCCACGCGCAGGAAGCGGCCATCCATGTCGAGCGCCAGTTCCTCGCGGCCCCAGCCCTCGGTCACGGGCCGGCGGCCGACGGTGACGAGTATCCTGTCGGCGGCGATTTTCGTCGTCGTCCCGTCCGCGCCCTCGACGAGGAGCTTGCCGGAGCCGTCACGGCCGCGCGCCTTCGTGCCGGTGAGCACGGTCACGTCGAGCCTCTTCAGCCGTCTGGATACGGGCTGCGTCAATTCGGCGTCATATTGCGGCAGGATGCGCTCCGCCGCCTCCACCACCGTCACGCGGCTGCCGAGCTTGGCGAAGGCGGTGCCGAGTTCGAGCCCGATGTAGCCGCCGCCGATGATGGCGAGCCTGTCCGGCACCCGGGTGAGCGACAGCGCTTCCGTCGACGAGATCACATCGCCGCCGAAGGGCAGGAACGGCAGTTCCACCGGCGCGGAGCCGGTGGCGATGACGACGGTTTCCGCGCGCACGATTTGCGTGCCGACATCGGTCTCGACCGCGACCGTGCGGCCGTCCACGAAGCGCGCGCGGCCGGTCACGATCTTAACGCGAGCCTTCTTGAGCAGCGCCGCAACGCCGCTGTTGAGGCGCGAGACGATCTCGTCCTTCCATTGGATCGTCCGGGCGAGATCGATGGTCGGCAGCTCCGCCGCGATCCCGAACGGGTTGTTCCCGGCCGCGAGTTGCGCCACGCGGTCGAATTCCTCCGCCGCGTGGATCAGCGCCTTGGAGGGGATGCAGCCGATGGTGAGGCAGGTGCCGCCGACCTTGCGTCCCTCGACGATCACGGTGTCGACGCCAAGCTGCCCGGCACGGATGGCGGTGACGTAGCCGCCGGGCCCGGCGCCGATGACCAGCAGCCTGCAGGTGATATCCTTGCCCGTTGCGGGATTCGGCATGGTCAGCCCTCCACGAAGATGAGCGCGGGCGTCTCCAGCAGGGCGCGCAGGCGCTGGATGAAGCTTGCCGCGTCCCAGCCGTCGATGATGCGGTGGTCGAAGCTCGACGACAGGTTCATGATTTTGCGCGGCACGAAGGCCGTGCCGTCCCACACCGGCCGCACAGCGATCTTGTTGACGCCGACGATGGCGACCTCCGGATAGTTGATCACCGGCGTCGAGACGAGGCCGCCCAGCGCGCCGAGCGACGATATGGTGATGGTCGAGCCCGTCAGTTCCTCGCGGCTCGCGGTGCCGGCTTTCGCCGCCTCCGACAGGCGGTTCAACTCGATGGCGCAATCCCGCAGGTCGCGCGCCTCCGCGTGCCGCACCACCGGCACGACGAGACCGGCCGGCGTCTGCGCGGCGATGCCGATATGCACGCCCGCGTGGCGGTGGATGATGCCCGCCTCGTCGTCGTAGCGCGCGTTCATCTGGGGATGGTCGGCAATCGCGCGCACCAGCGCCCTCATCAGGAAGGGCAGGATGGTGAGGCGCGGCTGATCGGGCTTCTTGTCGCGGTTCAGCGTGGCACGCAGCTCTTCGAGCGCGGTCACGTCGACCTCCTCCGCATACATGATGTGCGGAATGCGCGACTTCGCCAGCGCCATCTTCTCCGCGATGCGGCGGCGCAAGCCGATGACCCTGATCTCCTCCACCTCCGTGCGCGCGGCGAGCCCGCCGGCACGCGCCTGCGCCGTCTGCCCGCCGTGGGCGACGAAGGCGTCGAGATCGTCATGCGTGATGCGCCCGGCGGGGCCGGAACCGGCTACCTGCCGCAGGTCGACGCCGGCCTCGCGCGCCCGCTGGCGCACGGAAGGCGCGGCCAGCGGCCTCTCCCCCGCCGGACGGGGCACGATGGCCGCCCGGCCGGGAACGGGAGCAGCCTTCCGCAGCGGCGGCGGTGCAGGCGCTTCCACCGGCGATGGCGCTGCCGGCGTCCCGGCGGCGGGTGCTTCGCCGCCCGCCGCCGGCTCCGCAGGCTCCGCCTCACCCGCCGCCACGTTGCCATCGCCATCGACCTTCAGGCGGATGAGCGGTGCACCGATGGCGACCCTGGTGCCGAGTTCCGCGCCGAGCCACAGCACCTCGCCATCGACGGCGGATGGAATCTCGACCGTGGCCTTGTCGGTCATCACGGCGGCGATCACCTGATCCTCGCGCACCAGATCGCCGACCTTCACGTGCCATTCGACGAGTTCGGCCTCCGCGATGCCCTCGCCGACATCGGGCATCCTGATGACATGCTCGCCCATCTCAGCCCTCCATCGTTTCGGCCAGCGCGCGCGCCACGCGGGCGGGGCCGGGGAAGTAGTCCCACTCCTGCGCATGCGGATAGGGCGTATCCCACCCCGCGACGCGCGCCACCGGCGCCTCCAGATGGTAGAAGCAGTGCTCCTGCACCAGTGCCGCGAGTTCCCCGCCGAAGCCCGACGTGAGCGTCGCCTCGTGCACCACGACGCAGCGCCCGGTCTTCGCGACGGAGGCGACGATGGTGTCGAGGTCGAGCGGCACCAGCGTGCGCAGGTCGACGACCTCGGCGTCGATGCCGGTTTCCTGCGCGGCGGCGAGCGCCACATGCACCATGGTGCCATAAGCGAGAACGGTGATGGCGGAACCGGCGCGCGCCAGCGCCGCCTTGCCGAGCGGCACCGTGTAATGTCCGTCCGGCACGTCGCCCGCCGGGTGCTTCGCCCACGAGACGACGGGGCGCTCGTGATGGCCGTCGAACGGGCCGTTGTAGAGGCGCTTGGGCTCCAGGAAGATCACCGGATCGGGGTCCTCGATGGCCGCGATCAACAGGCCCTTGGCGTCGTAGGGATTGGAGGGCACCACCGTCTTCAGCCCGGCGACGTGGGTGAACAGCGCCTCCGGGCTCTGGCTATGCGTCTGCCCGCCGAAGATGCCGCCGCCCGTGGGCATGCGGATGACGATGGGGCAGGTGAACTGGCCGTTGGAGCGGTAGCGGATGCGCGCCGCCTCCTGCGTGATCTGGTCGTAGGCAGGATACATGTAGTCCGCGAACTGGATTTCCACGCAGGGCTTCAGCCCGTAGGCAGCCATGCCGATCGCCGTGCCGACGATGCCGGATTCGCTGATCGGCGCGTCGAAGCAGCGCGTCTTGCCATATTTCTGCTGCAGGCCCTGCGTGCAGCGGAACACACCGCCGAAGTAGCCCACGTCCTCGCCGTAGACGACGACGTCCTCGTCGCGGCCCATGGCGATGTCCATGGCGCTGCGGATGGCCTCGATCATCGACATCTGCGCCATGATCATATCCCCGTCTGCTGGCGCTGGCGCACGAGATGCGGCGGCATTTCCGCATAGACGCCCTCGAACATGTCGCGCACCGAGGGCTTGCCGCCGGAATGCAGCGTGCCGTAGCTCTCGGCCTCCTTCTGTGCCGCGATCACTGTGTCGAGGATTTCGGCCTCCGCCTGCCTGTGGCGCTGGTCCGACCATACGCCACGCACGATCAGGTGGTTCTTCAGCCGGATGATCGGATCGCCAAGCGGCCAGGCGTCCGACTCGTCCCTGGGGCGATAGGCGGACGGGTCGTCGGAGGTGGAATGCGCGCCCGCGCGGTAGGTGACGTATTCGACGAGCGTCGGCCCCAGATTGCGCCGCGCCCGCTCCACGGCCCATTTCGCCACCGCGTGGACGGCGAGGTAGTCGTTGCCGTCCACGCGCAGCGACGGCAGGCCGAAGCCAAGCCCCCGCGCGGCGAAGGTGCCGGCGCCGCCGCGCGCGATGCCCTGAAAGGTCGAGATCGCCCACTGGTTGTTGACGACGTTCAGCACCACGGGCGGCTTGTAGGTGGAAGCGAAGACGAGCGCCGCGTGGAAATCGGACTCGGCGGTGGAGCCGTCGCCGATCCAGCCGGCGGCGATCCTGCTGTCGTGCCTGATGGCGGAGGCCATTGCCCAGCCCACTGCCTGCGGGAACTGCGTCGCCAGATTGCCGGATATGGTGAAGAAGCCGTGCTCCTTCGAGGCGTACATGATCGGCAACTGGCGGCCCTTCAGCGGATCGCGGGAGTTGGAGTAGATCTGGTTCATCATATCGACGAGCGGGTAGCCGCCCGCGATCAGCAGGCCGGCCTGCCGATAGGTGGGGAAATTCATGTCGCCCGGCGCCAGCACCTTGCGGAAGGCGCAGGAGATCGCCTCCTCGCCCAGATGCTGCATGTAGAAGGAAGTCTTGCCCTGCCGCTGCGCGATCTGCATGCGCGCGTCGAAGGTGCGCAGCGTCATCATGTCGCGCATGCCGGCGAGCAGCTCTTCGTCCGTCAGCATCCCCGCCCACGGCCCGGTCGCCTCGCCCGCGCGGTTCAGCACGCGGATGATCGAGAAGGCGAGGTCGCGGATGTCCTCCGGGTTGACGTCGATATCCGGACGCGGCACGGCGCCGGCGTGGGGAATGCGGACGTTGGAGAAATCCGGCGCGCCGCCCGGGCGCACCTCCGGCTCCGGCACGTGCAGACTCAGGCGCCCGTCACCGGGCACCGCCGACCCCGACCCGATCGTCATGGCCGCTCCCTTTCCTGGTTCCCACTGTCTTCTTCCCCGGCATCTCTCGCGAACGGGACGCCTTTTCGCAATAGTATCCCGGCCCGGGCCCAAGTCCAGACGGCGCGTATGCGCCGCTGCAAATAACAACAAACCGCCCGCCTGCCCGCCACGGGCGGGAAGATTGTTGCCGCGGCGCCCGGCGTTGCTTTTCATTCAGGTGCAGATGAAACCATACAGGGTGTGCGTCGGCGCACAGCCTGCGCCGAAACCGCTTGCAGGCATGACGCGGCGCCATACTATACTTCGCACGTGCAGCAACAGGCGCCGGAAACGCCTCTCCCGGCATCCCGCGCCCCACCGAGGACGATCTTCATGGCGAACCTGTTCGATCCCGTTACCCTGGGCGATCTCACGCTTGCAAATCGCATCGCGCTCGCGCCGCTCACGCGCAACCGCGCGCCGAACGCCATTCCCACCACGTCGACAGCGCTCTACTACACGCAGCGCGCCACGGCCGGCCTGATGATCACGGAAGCAACCGCCATCACCCATCAGGGGCAGGGCTACGCCGACGTTCCCGGCCTCTACGCGCCCGAGCAACTCGCCGGCTGGCGCAAGGTAACGGATTCCGTGCACGAGGCCGGCGGCCATATCTTCGTGCAGCTCTGGCACGTGGGGCGCATCTCGCACACCGCCCTGCAGCCCGGCGGGCAGGCGCCGGTGGCGCCCTCCGCCATCCGCGCGAAGGCGAAGACCTACCTGATCGCTGCGGACGGCACCGGCTCCTTCACCGAGACCTCCGAGCCGCGCGCGCTCGAAGCCGCCGAACTGCCAGGCATTGTCGAGGATTTCCGCAAGGCCGTGCGCGGCGCGGTTGACACGGCCGGCTTCGACGGCGTCGAAATCCACTCCGCCAACGGCTACCTGCTCGACCAGTTCCTGCGCGACGGCTCCAACCACCGCACCGACGCCTACGGCGGCAGCATCGAGAACCGTCTCCGCTTCCCGCTGGCAGTGACGAAGGCCATCGTGGAGGAGATCGGCGGCAAGCGCACCGGGATCCGCATCTCGCCCGTCACCCCGGCCAACGACGCCAGCGATCCCGATCCGCAGCCCCTGTTCGAGGCCTACGTGCGCGAACTCGCCGCCTTCGACCTCGCGTACATCCACGTCATCGAAGGCGCGACCGGCGGCAATCGCGACTACCGGCAGGGCGATACGCCCTTCGACTACGCGAAGCTGAAGGAAGCCTACCGGCAGGCAGGCGGCAAGGGTGCGTGGATCGTCAACAACGGCTACACGCTCGAACTCGCGCAGGCCGCCGTCGCGGAGGGACGCGCCGATCTCGTCGCCTTCGGCCGGCCTTTCATCTCCAATCCCGATCTTGTGCGCCGCTTCAGGGAGCACGCGCCGCTGAACGAGCTTGATCCCTCCACGCTCTACGGCGGCGGCGACCACGGCTACACGGACTATCCGGCGCTCGGCTGAGGCCGTTGTCCGACAGGGGCGGCGGTTCGAACTGCCGCCCTACTCCGCCGCTTCCTGCCGCAGAACGGGCTCCGGCGCCGCCCGCTTGCGGCGCGTGGCGAGGCTCAGCTCGCGGAACCAGATGTAGATGCCGGACCCGATCAGGATCGGCAGGCCGATGAAGAAGTAGATATCGGGCGCCTGCGCGAACACGAGCCAGCTCCCCAGCGCCATGAAAACGAGCTGCGCATAGGTGAAGGGGGCAAGCGTCGTCGCCGGCGCGAAGCGGTGGGCGATCGAATAGAACGTATGTCCGACCAGCCCGGCCAGGCCGATCAGCACGCACGCGAACCAGCCCGCCGGCGTGTGCGGCCATGTCCAGCCCTGAAAGGCGAACGGCAGCGCGAAGGCGAAACCCGTGAACGATATGTAGCACTGCTGCGTCAGGCTCGAATCGACGCCGGCGAGCTTGCGCGTGAGAATGGCGTAGAAGGCCATCAGCACCGCCATCGCCAGCGAATAGAGCATCGCCGGGTGAAGCGACGCCGGATCGGGGCGGATGATGATCAGGATGGCGGCGAAGCCCGTCAGCACCGCCAGCCAGCGCTGCCAGTCCACCCGCTCGCCCAGCGCCACGCCCGACAGCAGGCACAGGATCAGCGGCGAGCTGAACATGATCGAGCCGGTGATGGTCAGCGGCAGGTATTTCAGTGCCATGAAGTTGGTCGCCGTGGTGCCGACCATGCAAAGGGAGCGCAGCACCTCCAGCTTCAGCGAGCGCGTGCGCATGACCGAAAGCCCCTGGCTCGGCAGGAACACGAGCGCCAGCACGGCGCAGGGCAGCAGAAAGCGTATGAACACGATCTGCCCTTGCGGCAGGCCCTCGCCGACAAGCCATTTCGCGGAGCCATCGATCATCGACATCGTCATCGCCCCCGCGACCACGAGCAAGATGCCGACCCCCCGCCGGTCGGCCATGGCCGGCGCTTCGGGCGCGGCAGGACGGGAACGCGGGAACTTGGTCGCGGGCCGGGTCAAGGGCTCGGTCATGGCGGACATACTCGCAGTGGGCGTGAGGAAGGCGTTCGCGTCACGGAAAAAGCGCGGAACAGTACCCCGCGTCCGTGCGACCATACCACCGATCACGATGCTTTTACCCATGCGCCGGCCGCAATCCTGACCGGGAAATAACTTGGAGCATTTCCAGCCGCGCAGGCCAGACGCGGGGCCTCAGCCCCGCGCCTTCCAGCCCAGCAGGCGCAGGGCGTTCGCCGTGACGAGAACGGTCGCGCCCGTGTCGGCGAGGATGGCGGGCCACAGGCCGGTGACGCCGAGAATCGTCGTGATCAGGAACACGGCCTTGAGGCCGAGCGCCAGCACGATGTTCTGGCGGATGTTGGCCATGGTGGCGCGCGAAAGCGCGATCATGGCCGGGATGTCGGCCATGCGCCCGTGGAGCGCGGCGGCGTCCGCCGTCTCCAGCGCCACATCGGTGCCGCCGCCCATGGCGATGCCGACATCGGCAACGGCCAGGGCCGGCGCGTCGTTGATGCCGTCGCCCACCTTCGCCACCACCTCGCCCTTCGCCTGCAGCGCGCGCACGATGCGGCTCTTGTCCTCGGGCAGCAGTTCGGCATGGACACGCCCGGCCGCCGGCGCGAGGCCGAGTTCGTCCGCGATGGCACCCGCCGTGGCGCGGTTGTCGCCGGTGAGCATCACCGACGACACGCCGAGCCGCGCGAGCCATTCCAGGGCGGCGCGGGCATCCGGGCGCAGTTCGTCGCGCAGGGCGATGAAACCGGCCGGCACACCGTCGACGGTCAGCACCGACACCGTCTTGCCACCGCCGTTGAGCGCCCCGACGACAGCCGCATGCTGAACCGACAGGCCGGCGTCGCCCAGCGCGCGCGGCGACAGCAGCGCCACCTCCAGCCCGTTCACGATGCCGGCGACGCCCTTGCCCGCCAGCGCCCGCACCCCGCTCGCCTGCGGGATTGTCAGCCCTTCCGCCCGCGACAGGATGGCGAGCGCCAGCGGATGGTTCGAGCCGCGTTCGAGTGCGGCCGCATAGGCCAACACCTCGTCAACCGCCAGCCCGACGCCCTCCACATCGGTGACGACAGGCCGCCCCTGCGTCAGCGTGCCGGTCTTGTCGAAGGCGACCGTGGTGACGCGGCCGAGCCCCTCCAGCACGGAGCCGCCCTTGAGCAGCAGGCCGCGCCGCGCGCCCGCCGACAGTCCGGCCGCGATGGCCGCCGGCGTCGAGATCACCAGCGCGCAGGGGCAGCCGATCAGCAGCACCGCGAGGCCACGGTAGATCCACACGCCCCACTCCCCGCCGAAGAAGAGCGGCGGCACGACGGCGACCAGCGCGCCCAGCACCAGCACGGCGGGCGTGTAACGGGTGGCGAAGCGCTCGATGAAGCGCTCGGTCGGCGCCTTGCTCGCCTGCGCCTCCTCGACGAGACGGACGACGCGGGCAATGGTGTTGTCGGCGGCGCGCGCCGTTACCTCGACACGCAGCACGGCATCGGTGTTGATGGTGCCCGCGAAGACGCGCCCGCCCGGCCCCCTGGTGACCGGCACGCTCTCGCCCGTCACCGGCGCCTCATCGATGGCGCTCTCGCCCTCCACGATGACACCATCGGCGGCGATGCGGTCACCGGGCCGCACGGTGATGATGTCGCCGGGCACGAGATCGGCGGCGGACGTCTCGACGAGGGCGCCGCCGCGCGCGACGAGCGCCACGTCGGGCACGAGCTTCGTCAGGCCCGAGATGCCCGCGCGTGCGCGCTGCGTGGCCAGGCCTTCCAGCAGTTCGCCGATCAGGAACAGCACCACCACCATCGCCGCCTCTTCGGCCGCGCCGATAATGAAGGCGCCGCCGGCGGAAATCGTCATCAGCGTTTCGATGGAGAACGGCGTGCCGGCGCGTATCCCCGCCCAGGCGTGGCGCGCGATCGGCACGAGGCCGATGAGCAGCGCGACGAGGAACGGCCATTGCCCCGATTGCGGCACGACAACGCCGATGCCGTGCGCCACGACCAGCGCCGCGCCGCAAGAAAGGATCAGCCGCGCCTTCGGCGACCGCCACCACTGATCACCGCTGAAATCCGCGTGACTGTGGGCGTGTCCGTCATGAGCATCGTGATCATGGTCATGGTCATGACTATGGTTATGATCGTGCTCATGTTGGTGGTCCTCGTGCCGGTGATCATGCCCGTCGTGCCCGGCATGGCGGGAGCCGCCTTCCAGCGTGTAGCCGAGCGCCTCCACCTCGGCCGGGACGCGGCGGAGATCGGCGCCCTCTACCGTCAAGGTGCCCGTCATCACGGAGACATCGACGCCAGTGACGCCCGGCAGGCGCGCCACCGCCGTCTCGATTTTCCGGGCGCAGGCAGCGCAATCCATGCCACCGACCCGGAACGTCACCCTTGCACCCTGCGTATCCGTCATTGCCTTCGCATCCTTTCCGCCCCATATGCGCGGGTGTACAACCTCTAGTCACTGGAGGGTCAAGAGGGTTCGTTCCGGAGGTTCATGATGGATATCTCGATCGGCGAGCTGTCGCGGCGCACGGGGGTGAAGGTCGCGACCATCCGCTACTATGAACAGGCCGGTCTCGTCTCCGCGCCACCGCGCAGCGAGGGCGGGCAGCGCCGTTATGACGCAGCCGCCGTGCGGCAGCTCAACTTCATCCGCCACGCGCGCGAACTCGGCTTCGAACTCGCCGACGTGCGCGAACTGCTCGCCATGACAGCGCGGCCGCAGTCCTCCTGCCACGCGGCGGACAGCATCGCCCGCAAGCATCTGGAGGAAGTGGAGCGGCGCATCGAGAGCCTCACGGCCCTGCGCGCGGAGCTGGCCCGCATGGTGGCCGAATGCGGCCACGGCCAGGTCTGCGACTGCCGGGTGATCGAGGTGCTGGCCGACCACGGCCTTTGCCGGTCGGATCACCACACGCATTGATGCCGGCGCTTACGCCGCCGTGATCAGCGGTTCTCCGCCCGCGCCGACGCGCAGGTCGCGCAGCAGGTCTCCCGCGTCTTCGCCGGCGCGGATCAGCAGCAGCGTGCGCAGCCCGCGGGTGATACGCCCGACATAGCCGAGGTCGTTCAGCAGGGAGCTGAGCTGCATGCCGTCCATCCTGTCGTCGCGCACGGCGGCGAAGATGTGGCTGCGGAAGCGCGTCTCGAAGGCGCGCTGCTGCCGGTCGAACTCGTCGAGGCGCTCGTCCCATCCCGCGTCGTCCGGGCCGAGGAGGGCGATCTCGCGCGTGTCGTGCAGCACGCAGATGAGATGGCTGCGCAGTTCGACATAGGCGTCGCGCGCTGGCGTGTCGGGGCCGCGCAGGTAGTGGCCGAGGTTCTTCTGCAGGTGCTTGGCGTCCTTGACGGTCTCGACGAGCTGCATCGCCGCGAGCTGGCTGGCCATCCAGAACGGCCGGTGCACGACGTCCTCGACGGGCATGTCGATGCGGCTCATGAAGGCGAGCAGGTCGCTGTAGACGCCCTTGATATGGCGCTGGTACAGCGTGTCGGCGTCGAGATAGCCGTCGCCCGGCCGCGCGGCGAGCAGCGCCTTGTCGTGGGTGGCGCGGTCGAGTTCCGAGACCGGCAGGTAGAGCGCGTGGCAGATGACCTCGATGCTGAGGCGCGCGAGGTGCAGGAGTTCGTGGACCACGGCGCTCGCCGCCGTGTCGAAGGACTGTAGCGCCTGCCGGTTGAGGTAGCGGGCGCGCGTCGGCGCGACGGGCGCACCGCCCTCGGCAGACGCCGGGATGAGCACATGCGGCTCCTCCCGCTCCGGCAGCACGCGCTCCAGCCACCGCGCCAGCGCGCCGCGCACCGGCCAGAACACCAGCACGCCGAGCAGATTGAACAGGGTGTGGAAGATCGCGAGCATGATCAGCTCGTTGTCGGCAAAGCCGATCAGCGCGGCGCTCTCCTTCGTCAGCCACACCAGCGGCCCGATCAGCAGGAACGACAGCACGGCGGTGACCACGTTGAACAACACGTGCGCGAGCGCGAGGCGCTGCCCGCTGCGGTTGCCGCCGAGCGCCCCCGCGAGCCCGGTGGTGACGCTGCTGCCGACATTGGCACCGATGGCGATGGCCGCCGCCTGCATGAGTTCCACCTGCCCGAGCGACAGCGCGGTGAGCGTCAGCATCAGCGTGGCGTGCGTCGATTGCAGCACCATGGTGAGCAGGAGCCCGAGCCCGGCGAAGACGAGATGGCCGAGCATGCCCCCGATCTGGTATTGCGTGAGATCGAGGCCGTCGGTGACGGTCGAGAAGCCGGCGCGGATCTGGTCGATGCCGAGGAAGATGAAGGCGATGCCGAGCAGGATGCGCCCGGCCGCCCGGGCCCGCGCGCCACGGAAGCTCGCGAGCACGCCGAAGACGACGAGCGGCAGCGCGAGCGGGCTCAGGCTGAAGTTCTGCCCCGCGAGCGCCAGCAGCCAGATGCCTGTCGTCGCGCCCAGATTGGCCCCGAAGATGATGGCGATGCCCGCCGCGAGGCCTATCAGCCCCGTGGAGATGAACGCGATCGTCATCAGCGACACGAGCGTGCTCGACTGCAGCATGGTCGTGCCGACAAAGCCGACCATGAGGCTTCTCAGCGGCGTCTCGGTGCTGCGGGCGAGCGTCGCCTCCAGCTTTTCCCCGGCGAGGTCGCGCAGGCCCTCCTCAAGGCACTGCATGCCGAACAGAAACAGCGCGAGGCCAGCGCAGAGCTGCATCCAGCGATCGTTCGACCAGAAGCTCCATGCCAGCGCCACCGCGCCGAGCAGCAGCACGACATTGATGGAATACTGACGCAGCGTTCCCGTGCCGGTCATGATGGCCTTGCTCCCGCTTTTACACGTTTCCGGATAGCCGAAATCCGCCGCCGCCGCCAGCCTCCCGCGCGGTGGAAACGAGGCGTGCGTCAGGAACTGACGATGTCGCGCCGCCCGAGTCGCCGCAGGGCGACGTTGAGCCGCCTTTCGTCGCGCCGGACGGCCAGCAGCGATTCGTGGGTGAAGCGGATGTGGTCGCGGGCAAGCGTCTCCGCCCTGCCGGAGTCGCCGGCGAGGATGGCGTCGGCGATGGCCTCGTGCTGCGCCAGGAGGGCGTCGCGCACGCCGGCGCGGGTGTAGAGCCGCGCGCGGTTGAAGAGGATATCCCGGCGCAGCATGTCCGCGAAAGTGCGCATGACATGCAGGACGACGAGATTATGCGCGGCCTCGTAGACGAGCAGATGCAGCTCGGCGTCCACCGCCGCCTCCGTCTCCGGCTGCGGAACCGCCACGTCATGCGCGCTTTTCATCCGCGCGATGCAGGCGCTTATCTCGGCCCGGTCGACATCCGTCGCCCGCGCCGCCGCCATGCGCGCCGCCGCCGCGTCGATGAGCTGGCGGAACTCGAAATAGTCGTCCAGGGCGCGGTCGCTCGACTGCAGCAGCCCCGCCAGCGGATCGATCAGCGGCGCGAGGAACTGGGCGACGAAGGTGCCCCCCTTCGTCGTGACGACGAGCCCACGCTTTTCCAGAATGTCCAGCGCATCGCGCAGCGACGGCCGCGACACCTCCAGCCGTTCGGCCAGCTCCCGCTCGGAGACCAGCCTCTCGCCAGGCCGCAGCACCCCTTCGAGGATGAGCAGTTCGAGGTGCTCCGCAATGCCGTCGGCCAGCTTGCGCGTCTGTACGGGCTCGATCACGACACAACCTCTTCGGGCGACGCCCTGTGGCGGAACGCACCGGCATCAACGGGAATCACCGGCCGGCGCGGGAGAATACGACGATGAATCCCCGCCCGTCACCGGCCTGACGTCGGATCGCACCCGTTCTTCCCTGCCGGACGCGACGGAAAATGATGATGTCACAAATCGAATAATGCAAATGAAAGAACATACTTTTGTCCAGATTGCATGTCTGGCAAAAATATTTTACCACCCTCGCGGTATTGCGCGATATTGTCGCACCGGCGCATGCCGGCAGACAATAACGACAAGCGGCAGCGCACTTGGAAAAGTCCTTCCCGGAAAGCCCTCGCCTTTCGGGATCATGCTTCAGGAGGAAGCGACCGTGATATGGAATCAAGTTTATGATCCGTTAGGCAGTCTGGCCCTGTCCACCCTGTTCGCTGCGATCCCGGTCGCCGTGATGCTCGTGGGGCTGGGTTTCCTGCATATGAAGGCGCATTATGCGGCGTTGTCCGGCCTCGTGGCGGCGCTCGTCATCGCCGTGCTGGTCTTCGGCATGCCGGCGGAGAAGGCGGGCCTCGCTGCCGTCTATGGCGCGGCGTATGGCCTCGCCCCCATCGGCTGGATCGTGCTCAACATCATCTTCCTGCACCGCCTGACGGAGGAGAACGGCTCCTTCCGCATCCTGCAGCGCTCCATCGCCAGCGTCACGGATGACCGCCGCCTGCAGCTCCTGCTGATCGCGTTCTCGTTCGGCGCGTTCTTCGAAGGTGCGGCGGGCTTCGGCACGCCAGTGGCGGTGACCGGCGCCATCCTGATCGGCCTCGGCTTCTCGCCGCTCGCGGCTTCCGGCCTTGCGCTCATCGCCAACACGGCGCCGGTCGCCTACGGCGCGCTCGGCGCGCCGGTCATCGCGCTCGCCGCGGTGACGGGGCTCGACCTGATCTCCCTGTCGGCGATGATCGGGCGGCAGTTGCCCTTCTTCTCGGTGCTGGTGCCGTTCTGGCTCATCTGGGCCTTCGCCGGCTTCCGGGGCATGGCCGAGATCTGGCCCGCCATTCTCGTCTGCGGCGTATCCTTCGCCATTCCGCAATTCCTGGTCTCGAATTTCCACGGCCCCTGGCTCGTGGACGTGATCGCCGCCATCGTATCCATGGTGGCGCTGGTGCTCTTCCTCAAGGTCTGGCGGCCGCGCCGCGTATGGACCTCCACCGCGCTCGCGGGGCGTGAGGAAGCCGAGGCCGCTTCCGCCGCCGCGGCCTCCGGCCGGGCCGAAGAGGCACGCAAGGAGATCGGCATCAACGGTGGCGCGGCCGCGGCCACCATCGACCGCGCCGCGCTCGTGCGGGCCTGGCTGCCGTGGGGCATCCTCACCGTGTTCGTCTTCTTCTGGGGCACGCCCTTCGTCAAGCAGGCGCTGGACGGCCTGTCCTCCTTCCGCATCCCGATCTCCGGCCTGCACAACGAGGTGGTGAAGGTGCCGCCCGTGGTCGCCGAGGCGCATGCCGAGCCCGCCGTCTACGTGCTGAACTACCTGTCGATGACCGGCACGGGCATTCTGGCAGCGGCGATCATCGGCGGGTTGCTGATGGGATACGGGCCGCTGAAGCTCGTCGAGCTTTACGGCAAGACGATCTGGCGCGTGCGCTTCTCGCTGGCGACCATCGCGTTGATGCTGGGGCTCGGTTACCTCACCCGCTATTCGGGCCTCGATGCGACGCTCGGCCTCGCCTTCGCACACACGGGCGTTCTCTACCCGTTGTTCGGCACGCTGCTCGGCTGGCTCGGCGTGGCGCTTACGGGCTCGGACACGGCCTCGAACGTGCTGTTCGGCGGCCTGCAGAAGATCACCTCGCAGCAGCTCGGCCTCTCGCCGATACTGATGGCCTCCGCCAACTCGTCGGGCGGCGTGATGGGCAAGATGATCGACGCGCAGTCCATCGTTGTCGCCTCGACCGCGACGGGCTGGAAGGACGGCGAGGGCCCGATCCTGCGCTACGTGTTCTTCCACTCCATCGCGCTTGCGGTGCTCGTCGGCCTTCTCGTCATGCTGCAGGCTTATGTGGCGCCGTTCACCCACATGGTCGTCAAGTAAGCCGATGCGGGCGGCGGGAGCATCACGCTCCCGCCTCTCCTCTCTCTCTCTATATATATCTTGCTACTGCCCGGACTGACGTTGGCGGGAGGCCTCCTTGCGGGCCTGCTTTCTGCATTTCTGCTCCTGCGCCGTGCGGGTGGCGTCGTCGCCGAGATGGGCGAGGCCGCGTGCCCGCGCGAGTTCCACCTGCCTTTGCCGTTCCGCGACGCGCGCCTGCTTCAGGGTGCGTTCACGCGCGGCATCGCCCGCGCAATGCGGGCAGGAAACACCCTCGACAAAGGCGGGATCAGCGCACTCCATCGCAGTGAGCGGATGACGGCAGGCGCGGCAGAGGCTCGCCTCGCCTTCTACCAGCCCATGGCCGACGGAGACACGCTCGTCGAAGACGAAGCACTCGCCGTCGAAGCGGCTGCGCTCGGCCGGCACCTGTTCCAGATAGGCGAGAATACCGCCCTTGAGGTGGAACACCTCCTCAAACCCCTGCGCCAGCAGATAGGCGGAGGCCTTCTCGCAGCGAATGCCGCCGGTGCAGAACATGGCGACCTTGCGGTCGCGCGCCGGATCAAGTTCCCGCGCGACGAAATCCTTGAACTCCGTGAAGGTGCGCGTCCCGGGATCGAGCGCGCGGCGGAAGGTGCCGAGCCCGACCTCGTAATCGTTGCGCGTATCCACCACCACGACGTCGTTGCGCGCGATCAGCGCATTCCATTGATCGGGCGCGACATACGTGCCGACGATCCTCGCCGGGTTGGCCTCCGGCGCGCGCAGGGTGACGATCTCGGGCTTGAGCCGCACCTTCATGCGCAGGAACGGCATTTCACGTGCGTGGGAGAACTTGATCTCCGCCCCCGCAAGCCGCGTGTCGAAAGGCCCTTCCGCAAGCAGATACCGATGCAGGTCGGCGATGGCGTCCGGCGTGCCGGCGACGGTGCCGTTGATGCCCTCCGGCGCGAGAATGAGCGTGCCCCTGATGCGCCGCGCGCAGCAGAACGCCGCGAGCACGGGCCGGATCGCGGCCGCGTCGGGCAGATCGGCGAATTTGTAGAGCGCCATCACCTTGAACGGTTCGGCGGCGGAAGCGGAAGCGGTCATATCTCGTCCGGCGGGGAATCGGGTAACAAACCGTTCTTCTCCTGCAATGCCCGCATGCGGTCAAGCGGCGGTGGTCTCCGTGCCATTTCTGGTTGAGACCAATTGCTTATTGGTTTGATAGAGCGATTTCCGATCAGAATTCGCTCAAAATAAGGAATCGAGGAGCTATCCTCTTTCAACGTAAACAGGACAGATTCCAGCCTGCCCGATGACAGATCGCGCACGGTGAAACGTACCGTCGGTTTTTTCCTTTTGCGTTACCGAACCAATATCGTATCAAGACTGCATTGGTTCCTTGCGAGGCACGCTGTCCGCATCGTCACGGGAAAGTGCGGTGCCTTCGCCAATCCGGAGAAGCGCCGTGCCTGAACTGTTGGGGGGCGATACGTCCCAGTATCTCTTCTGGGTCGTGTCGATCGCGGTCGCCGGGCTGCTGGGCGGGCTGATCGCCGGTCTGCTGGGCGTCGGCGGCGGCATCGTCATCGTGCCGGTGCTCTACCACATCTTTTCCGCCGTAGGTATCGCCGAGACGCTGCGCATGAAGATCGCGGTCGCCACCTCGCTGGCGACGATCATCGCCACCTCCGCCGTGTCGGTGAAAAGCCATTATGCCCGGGGCGCGGTCGACGTGCCCTTGCTGAAGAGCTGGAGCCTGCCCATCGCCATCGGCGTCGTGGCGGGCGCGCTGATAGGCGGCCGTGTCGACGGGCGCGTGCTCAGCATCGTGTTCGCCACGGTGGCGTTGCTCGTCGCCCTCCAGATGACCTTCAGCGGCGCCGGCACGAAACTCTATGACGATTTCCCGAATGTTTTCGTCAAGTGGGCATCGGGCGCGTTCGTCGGCCTCATCTCCGCGCTGATGGGCATCGGCGGCGGCTCGCTCAGCGTGCCTATCCTCACAGCCATGGGCTACGATATCCGCAAGGCCGTGGGCACCGCGTCCGCCATCGGCTTCGTCATCGCCATTCCCGGCACGCTCACCTATATCGCTTCGGGCATCGGCGTCGCGGGCCTGCCGCCCTTCTCGCTGGGTTATCTCAACTGGGTGGGTGCGCTGGTGCTGGTGCCGCTGACGATGGCGATGGCGCCGGTGGGGGCGCGGCTCGCCCACACCATCCCGCGCCGGGCGCTGCAGCGCTGCTTTGCCGTGTTCCTGGCCATCACCTCGGCGCGGATGTTCTATGACCTCTTCCAGTGACCCGGCCTGCGTGCGGGCGAGCCTGCGCATGGCCATCGAGGCCGGCGAGGGCGAGGTCATCCGCGCCGGGCGCCTGTTGCCGGAGCGTGCCCTGATGGCGCGTTTCGGCGTCGGCCGGCGCATGGTGCGCGCGGTGCTGGCGGAACTGGAGGCGGAAGGGCTGGTGTACCGCCGGCAGGGACAGGGCACGTTCCTCAGTCCCACCCGCGCCCCCGGCGCGGGCCGCGGCGCGCTCGCCTCGCACACCAGCCCGCGGGACATCGTCGAGGCGCGCCTCGAAATCGAGCCGATGCTCGCGCGCCTTGCCGCCACCCGCGCCACTCCCGCCGATATCGAGCGCCTGAAGCAACTTGTCGCCCGCGCCCGTGACGCCCGGACGGGCAGCCAGTACGAACGTTTCGACAGCGCCTTCCACGCGGCCATCGCGCAGTCGGTGCGCAACGAACTGCTGCGGGGGGTGTTCGAACTCGTCAATGGCGTGCGCGCCGAAGATGCGTGGCTCAGCGCCCGCGAAATAACCTTCTCCCTCGCGCTGCGCGAGGAACTCCTGCGCCAGCACGACGACATCGTCGCCGCCCTGGAGGCGCGCGATCCGCAGGCGGCGGAGACCGCCATGCGCGCCCACCTGCGCACAGCCGGCGAACGGCTGACGGACGCCTGAGCGTTCCATCCCCGTCCTGACATTGCCCCTTCCGTGTAACGCGGCGCACCCGGCTGCGCGGAAAGCCGCATTTACGGGTTGTCTATTCTGGAACTAGAATTAATCTGAAACGATATCGTCGCCCGAATGGCGGCTCACCACGCTTCCACGGCAGACGAAAAATTCCTTCCCCCGGACGAACTGAACGTGAAAGGCCTGTATCGATGACTGATCACAAGTTCACCACCACGACGGCGGGCGCGCCGGTTGCTTCCGACGAGCACTCGCGCACCGTGGGCCCGGACGGGCCCGTCCTGCTGCATGATGTCTATCTCCTTGAAAAACTTGCCCAGTTCAACCGCGAGCGGGTGCCTGAGCGCGTCGTGCATGCCAAGGGCGGCGGCGCTTTCGGCGTGCTGAAGATCACCGAGGACATTTCCCGCTATACGCGCGCCGCCCTGTTCCAGCCCGGCGTCGAGACCGACCTGCTGATCCGTTTCTCGTCGGTGGCGGGCGAACTCGGCTCGCCCGACACCTGGCGCGACGTGCGCGGCTTCGCGCTGAAGTTCTACACGACGGAAGGCAATTACGACATCGTCGGCAACAACACGCCGGTGTTCTTCATCCGCGACGGCATCAAGTTTCCGGACTTCATCCGCTCGCAGAAACGCCTGCCGCACACCCACCTGCGCGACGCCGACATGCAGTGGGACTTCTGGACCCTGTCGCCGGAGAGCGCGCACCAGGTCACATACCTCATGGGTGACCGCGGCCTGCCCTATTCCTGGCGCCATCTCAACGGCTACGGCTCGCATACCTACCAGTGGATCAACGCGGCTGGCGAGCGCTTCTGGGTGAAGTACCACTTCCACAACCGGCAGGGCGAGCGCAACATCACCGGCAACGAGGCCGAGAAGATCGCCGGCATCGATTCCGACTATTACCTGCGCGACCTCCACGAGGCCATCGCGCGGGGCGACTATCCCGGCTGGCGCGTCTCGGTGCAGATCATGCCCTATGAGGACGCGAAGACCTACCGCTTCAACCCGTTCGATCTCACGAAGATCTGGCCGCACGCCGACTATCCGCTGATCCCGGTGGGCGAATTCGTGCTCAACCGCAATCCCGAGAACTATTTCGCGCAGATCGAGCAGGCCGCCTTCGAACCCTCGAACCTCGTGCCCGGCGTCGATGTCAGCCCCGACAAGATGCTGCTGGCGCGCGTGTTCTCCTACGCGGACGCCCACCGCTACCGCATCGGCGCCAATTACAACGAGCTGCCCGTCAACCGCCCCAAGGCGCCCGTGCACAGCTACGCCAAGGATGGCCATCTGCGCCACACCTTCGCCGAAGCCGGACATCCCGTCTATGCCCCCAACTCGCTCGGCGGGCCGCAGGCCGATCCGGCCCGCGCTGCGGAGGGGCCTGGCTGGCAGGCGGACGGGGCGCTCGTGCGCGCCGCCTACACGCTGCGCCGTGACGACGACGATTTCGGTCAGGCCGGCGCGTTGGTCCGCGACGTGTTCACGGCCGAGCAGCGCGACCGCCTCGTCGACACGCTGGTCGGCCAGTACAACGCGCTGACGCGCGATCCGGTGAAGGAACGCTTCCTGTGGTACTGGGCCAGCATCGACCCGGCCACTGGCGAGCGCATCCGCGCCCGCGTGCTGACGCGGCAAGAGCCGGCGCCGGAACCCGGCCCCGCGCTCGTCTCGGCGCCCGCCGGCGCCTGAGCCGGGCTTGAGCACCGGGCGGCCCGTTCCGCCCGGCGCTTCCTTGGCTTTGCTCAAGGAAACCTCCGCTGTATCCGGCTATGTGAACGGATCGGTCAAGTGTAATGGTGGAGAGTTTCATGCAAACGTCGATGCTGGAGAAATATGGCGCGGCCCGTCTGCCGCGATACACCAGCTACCCGACGGCGCCGCTGTTCTCCCCCGCCGTCGACGCGCGGCGTTATGGCGAGTGGCTCGCCTCGCTTGCGCCGGGCATCCGCACCGCGCTTTATCTGCACATCCCCTTCTGCCGGGCGATGTGCTGGTATTGCGGCTGCCACACCAGCATCACGCTGCGCGACCATCCGATCGAGGAATATCTGGCGGTTCTGCATGAGGAAGTGCGCCTCGTCGCGGCACGCGCCGGCGACCGCGCGGTCATCGACGATGTGCATTTCGGCGGCGGCACGCCCACCATCATGTCGCCCGATGCCTTCCTTTCCCTCATGGACTGGCTGCGCCGGCATCTCGCCTTCCATGCCGATACCGCCATCGCCATCGAGATCGACCCGCGCACCCTGACACGCGACATGGCCTTCGCCCTTGGGGAGGGGGGCGTGCGCCGCGCCAGCCTCGGCGTGCAGAGTTTCGACGAGAAGGTGCAGCGGGCCATCAACCGCCTGCAAAGCGCCGCGCGGACGGCGGAGGCGATGGCGGATCTGCGGGCGGCCGGCGTCACCGGCATCAACGTCGACCTGATCTACGGCCTGCCGCACCAGACCGAACGCTCCTGCGTCGACACCGCGCGCGAGGCCGTCGCCATGCGGCCGGACCGGCTCGCGGTGTTCGGCTACGCCCACGTGCCGTCGTTCAAAAAGCACCAGCGGCTGATCGACGAAAGCGCCCTGCCCGGCGCGCACGAGCGGGACGCGCAGGCCGAGGCCATCGCCGAGACGCTCACCGCCGCCGGCTACACACGCATCGGCCTCGACCATTACGCCCTGCCCCACGATCCGCTGGCGCTCGCCGCGGCCGCGGGACGGCTGCGGCGCAACTTCCAAGGCTACACCACCGACACGAGCGAGGCCCTGATCGGCCTCGGCGCCTCCGCCATCGGCCAGATGCCGCAGGGCTTCGTGCAGAACGAGGTACCGACGGGCAGCTATGCGGCGCGCGTCGCGGCGGGCGCCTTCGCCACAGCGAAAGGCTATCGCCTGACAGACGAGGACCGGCTGCGCGCCGCCGTCATCGAACGGCTGATGTGTGACTTCGCCGTGGACCTCGCCGCCGTCGGCCGCGCGCACAATATCGATACGGAATTCCTCATGCACGGCAACACGCGGCTGGACGCCCTGCGCGACGACGGCATCGTGGAGATCGACGCCGGCGTCGTCCGTGTGCGCCAGGACCACCGCTTCATCGTCCGCGCCGTCGCTGCCTGCTTCGACGCCTATCTCGGCGGTTCCGGACGCACCCACGGCCAGGCAGCCTGACGACAAGCAGCCTGACGACAAGCAGCCTGACGACGACGGTGGGGCACTGGGCTCAGGCAGGCGAAAAGCTCGTCCGCACCACGAGCGGCGCCGTGAGTTTCGAGCGCGCGGGGGCGCAGGCGGGGTCGGCCTGCCGCCGCTCCAGCAGTTCCACGGCGGCCAGCGCCATCGCGGCCGGATCCTGCCGGAAGGTGGTGAGTTCGTAGTTTCCCCACGCGGCCTCCGGCAGGTCGTCGAAGCCGATCACGGCGAGGTCGCCCGGCACGGCGAGCCCCACCCGGCGGGCGTGGTCGATGAGGCCAAGCGCCATCAGATCGTTGACGCAGAACACCGCCTGCACCCCTTCGGCGCTGAACAGCACCTCCCCCGCGTCGACGCCGCCCGCATAGGTTGAATCGCGGCCGTGGACGACGGCGACGTGCGCGCCCGCCCGGCGTGCCTCGTCGGCGAAGGCACGCTCGCGCTCCAGCAGGTTGGGCGTGCGCGACAGCGAGCCCGCCACCGCCAGCCGCGAGAAGCCGCGCCGCACGAACAGCCGCGCCGCCTCCCGCGCGGCGCCGTCGTTGTCGATCTGCACATGGTCGGCATCGGGCTCCGAGCGGCCGATGACGATGATCGGCTGGCCGTTGCGGCGCGCGATATCGATGAAGCTCGCGGGCGGCGAGCCGGAGAGCACCACGATCGCCTCCGCCCGGTGGCCGAAGAGGATTCTCTGCGCCGCCGCCATCTCCTCTTCCGTGCGCCCGGTGTTGATGAGCAGCGGGATGCTGCCACGCGCGATCAGCGCCTTCGACAACGCCGCAGTGAGATGTGCACGGAAGCCGACCTCCATACCCGTCACCACCATGCCCACCAGCCGGCTGCGGTTCGCGAGCAGGCCGCGTGCGAGATCGTTGACCTGATAGCCAAGCTCCTCCGCGGCGCGCATCACCTTCTCGCGCGTTTCCGAGGCGATGCTCGCGCCGGGCGTGAAGGCCCGCGAGACGGCGGAGCGCGAGACGCCGGCACGTTCGGCGACATGTTGAGCGGTGACGAAGTTGGGCCGGCCGGGGGGCGCGTTCATTGCTTCTTCTTGATGCATTTCAGGGATTGCAACTATTGCAACTGGTGCTTGTATACGGGAAGGAAGCCGGCAAGGCTACCGCCCGACGCGCGCCAGCACATCGACCTTCAGGAAGCGCTCCACCACCAGCATGAAGCCGATCGAGGGGATGAGCAGCAGCAGCGCGGTGATGGAGGCGATCTGGTAGTTGCCGCCCGCCCCCGCCGTGTAGAGCAGCAGCGGCAGCATGTTCACATCCGGCGCGCCGACGAAATAGCTGCCGGTGAACTCGTCCAGCGATTCCAGAAACACGAAGATGGCGCTCGCCAGCAGGCCGGGCAGCGCCAGCGGCAGCGTCACGTCGAAGAAGGCGCGCAGCCCCGAGGCGCCGATGGAGCGCGCCGCTTCCTCCAGTTCGGCATCCACGGCGGCGAAGGCGGCAGTCGCGATCCACACCGCATAGACGAGGCCATGCGTCGTATGCACCAGCACCACGCCCGGAATCGTGCCGTTGAGGCCGACCACATAGAACAGGCGGGCGATGTTGACATAGACGGTGAGGTTAGGGAACGCCTGCGGAATGAGGAAGGCGAGCAGCACGAGGCCGCGCAGCGGCAGCTTCAGCCGCGCCAGCGCATAGCCCGCCGGAATGGCGAGCGTCAGCGACAGCACCACCGTGAGCAGCGCCACGACGATGCTGTTCGTGAGCGATTCCACTGCGTTGCCGCGCGGCGAGAACACCCGCTCCCAATAGCTGAAGCCGAACTCAAGCGGCAGGGCGTGCGGAAAATACCACTTCTCCGCCACCGTCCACAGCAGCAGGTTGGCGAGCGGGCCGAAGATGACGAAGGCGAGCGCACCGAGCACCAGCGCGCGCGGCAGCCACCACGGATCGAGACGGGACAGGAAGGTGCTCATGACCGCTCCCGCATGGCGATGCGCAGATAGACGAGCGCCACGCCGCTCGCCATCAGCAGCGACACGAGCCCCAGTGCATTGGCAACGCCATAGTCGCCATAGGCATTGATGCGGAAGGCGATGTCCGTCGTCAGCATGGTCGGCGACTGGGCGTTGATCATCAGCGGCACGGACAGCACCGACATCATGGTGACGAAGGACAGGATCATGCCGACGAGCAGCGTCGTCGCCACCTGCGGCACCACGATCTCGAACAGGATGCGCAGCCGCGAGGCTCCGAGATTGCGCGCGGCCTCGATGGTGCCCCGGTCGATGGAGGCCATCGCCCCCGCCACCAGCAGCGCCACGAACGGCGTCTGCTTCCACACGAAGGCGATGACGATGCCGCGCCAGTCGAGGAGGCTCGTCGCCTGCATCGGCGTGATGAGGCCCATGGCGACGAAGGTGCCGTTCATCAGGCCGTTCTTGGCGAGGAACGTGCGCAGCACCTGCCCCACCACAATGAAGGGAATGAACATCGGCCAGCGGTAGAGCCAGCGCAGGATGGCGACCGCGCGCGGGTTCTCGCCAAGCGTCAGGTAGCCGCCGATGCCGATCGAGAACAGGGCGATCAGCAGCGTCGACAGCGAGACGATCACCAGCGTGAACAGCATGTCCTGCGCGTAGAAATCGAACGCCTTGATGATGTTGTCGAGCCCCAGCCCCCCCATGAACCCGCCCTCGACCTCGAAGGCGCCGATGACGGAAGCGCTCAGCGGCACGATGAAGAACAGCACCACCATCGCAAGCGCGGGCAGCACGAGGAAAAGTCCGAGAAGGCGTTGCGGCGTGAGGCTGGGCATGGTGGCGATCCGGGAACGGCGGTCCGGGGGAGCGGGAGGCCGCGCCTGCGCGGCCTCCACACCTTATATACGTTACAGTGCACGGCTACACGTTGCTGTGCACTGCGATCGCGCGACGATGATTACTTGGTCACCGTGCGCTCGTAGGCTTCGAGGATCGCGTTGTTATAGGGCGCGATGGGGAAGCGCTTGCCATAGCGGGCGAGATCTTCCGGCGTGACGTTCGTGAAGAGCTTTGCCCAGACCTTGGGGTCGAGTTCGGCCTGCACGTGCTGCGCGTCGATGCCCGGATACCAGTTGAAGCGCTCGACAATGCCCTCGGCCTGCACCTTGGGGCTCGTGGCGAGTTCGACGAACTTCTCGGCGAGTTCCTTGTTCGGCGCCTTGGAGGGGATCACGTAGTGCATCGGCTGGCCAGGCATGCCGGGGGCCGGCAGCACGAGCTTGAAGTCCGGCGGGAGCTGGCCGTTCGCCTGCCAGGAGTAGAACATGTCGACCCAGACCGGGCCGATGGCGATCTCACCGCGGCTCAGCAGGTCGAGCGTGCCGGCGTTGCCGGGGGTGAGCTGCGCGTTGGCGTTGAATTCCTTCAGGCTAGCCAGCGCCTTGTCCCACTTCTTCGTGTCGGCCTCGTCGAAGGGGCCGTTCTGCAGCTTGTCGGCGTCGGTGTCGCCGAAGGCGTAGATCCAGCCCATGACGAAGCTCACGCCCGAGGCGCCGCCCTTGATGCCGTTATAGCCGAACTGGCGCGGGTGCTCCTTGGCCCACTTCGCCAGCTCCTCGTAGCTCTTCGGCGGGTTGGCGAGCAGCGCGGGATTGTAGGCGAGCGCCGTCTGGCTATTGAACATCGGCATGACGTAACCCTTCACGTCGGTGCCGAGGGCGTTGTCGGCATTGGCGCGGGTGACGAGCTTGCCGGTGGAGATGCGGTCGCGGTAGTTTTCGAGATAGCCGTTCTTGACCAGCGGGCCGGCGAACTTCTCATGCACGACGGCGACGTCGGCGTCCCACTTCGCGACATTGGCCTTGGCCTGCGCGTCGAAACGCTCGACGATCTTCTGCGAGCCCGCATCGCCGGGGCCGGTGCCGACCGCGCGCACCGTGGTGCCGGGGTTCTGCTTCTCGAACAGCGGGCCGAGATATTCGTTGACATAGTCAACCATGTTCTGGTCGCCGGCGGTGAGCACCGTCAGCTCCGCCGCCGTCACCGGCGAGATGGTGAGGCCGAAGGCGAAGGCGGCCTTGAAAAGGGTCTTCATGGTGTGTCTCCAAAAGGGCAAACAATGAACGGAGAGGAACTCAGGCTTGCTGCACTTCCAGACGCCGACGCCTGTCGCCGGATCGGGAATCGGAAGCCGGCGGAGGCGCATCGCCCGCCGCCGGAAAGACGAAGAACGTATCGGGCGGCAGCAGCACCGACACCGCCTGCCCCTGCGCGACCGGATGCGGCGCATCGACGAGCACCGTCGCGCCATCGGCCGCCCCCTCACCCAGCCGCACCGCGTGGCGCCAGATGCCGCCGGGATAGCTCGTGCTGACCACATGCCCGGCCAGACGCAGCGTGCGCCCGTCCTCCGGCGGCGGCGCATCGGCAGGCCCAAGCGTCCCCGCCTCCGCGCGGAAACGCACCTCGACGCCGCCCGTCGGCAGCAGGTCAGGCACGAGGCAGCCGGCGTTGAACGGGCCGGGCGCGATGGCAAATCCCTCGCCGGAGGCACTGCCCGAGAGCGTGAGTACGTTTTCCGCCCCCATGAAGGCGGCGACGAAGGCGCTCGCCGGGCGGTTGTACACCTCCTCCGGCGTGCCCCGCTGGGCGATGCGCCCCTTGTCGAGGATGACGATGCTGTCCGCCATCACCATCGCCTCCTCGCGGTCGTGGGTGACGTGAACGGCGGTGATGCCCATGCGCTGCTGCAGCGTGCGGATTTCGTGGCGCAGGCTCAGGCGGATGCGCGCGTCGAGGTTCGATAGCGGCTCGTCGAGCAGCAGGATTTCCGGATCGACGGCGAGCGAGCGCCCCAGTGCGACCCGTTGACGCTGGCCGCCCGAGAGGGACGCGGGCTTGCGTGCCTCAAGGCCCTGAAGGCCGAGCATCGCCGCGATCTCCCCGACGCGCCTCGCGATATCGGCGCGTGACTGGCGGCGCAGCTTCAGGCCGTAGCCGATATTCTGCGCGACCGTCATGTGCGGCCACAGCGCGTAGGACTGGAACATCAGCGCCATGCCGCGCCGGTCCGGCGGCAGGCGCGTGACGTCGTGGCCGCCAACGCTCACCGTGCCCGCATCAGGCACGATGAAACCGGCGATTGTGCGCAGCAGGGTCGTCTTGCCGCAGCCCGAGGCACCAAGCAGCGCCACGAATTCGCCCTTCCCGATGCCGAGATCGATGCCTTCGAGCACCCGCGTCGAACCGTAGGAGACGGTGACGCCCGTCAGATCGAGAAAGGGCCGCTCGCTTGCATCCATCCTTCACACCCGTTCCTTGCACACCTGTGCATTCATGAATGAGGGTTTAGAACGGGCGGATAACGGCTTGATGACAGGCCGCCGATATCGATGCGCGCGACGATGCTGACGGGGGCAGGCCGTCATGGCGAGCCATCATGGCTGGCCGTCGTGGCGGCAACGCAAGCGTGCCACCTTTTCCGGAGAAATCATGTCCTCCAAAAGGAGATCGCGTGGTGGTGCCCACCAGCACCCGGCGCTTGACGCCGACGCTTGGTGCCCGGCTCAGTCGTGGCCCATGCGCAGGCGCAGGCGGCGTTTCCAGAAATCCTGCCGGCGGCGCTTCGCAACCGGACGATGCTGTTCCTCGGCGTGCTCCGGCTCGCTTTCACCCGCAGGATGATCGCGCAGATGCGCCTCTACCAGCGCCCGGATGGCCGGCGCATGCGCGGTATGGAACAAAGCCTCATCCTCGGCCGCTTCATGGGCCGGAGACTCATGGGCCGGGGGCTCATGGACAGAGGACTCATGGACAGAGGACTCCTGTGCCTCCGCCTCCGAAGTGACAGCCTGATGGATGTCCGTCTCATGGCTGCCTGACTCATGGCTGCCGGCTTCAAGGTCGACAGCTCCATGGTCGGGCAAGTTGACCGCCATCGGCATATCGTCGGCCTGCGACGGGGCGGCAGCGGCATTCCGCGCCTCTCCGTTCGCCGCCGCGGTCCGCGTCCTGCGCGGCCGGCGCGGTTCGGGCTCTTTCTCGTCAGTAGACATTCCGGCTGTCTCCTCAACGGATTGATCGTTATCCGGAAACAGCCCTTCGGCGGGCAGCAGCGACGGAAGGACCCGCCTGCCGGTCCGCTCCGTCTCCTGCCGTTCCGGTGCGGGCGGGGAAGCGGCGGGGCTATCCTGCCCGGCAGGCGCGGCGGGCAGCCGCTGCAGCAGTTCCTCCCAGGAAAGGGAACTGGAAGCGGGGGCCATCGGCGGCTCCCGGCTCCACGCAGAAGGACCGGCCGGGGAGGCGTCGGCGCGCATGCGCGACCGCTTGACCTCCACCGTAAAGGACCGGGACGTATGTCTCATCAGGCAGCTTCTCCTGTAAACGATAATGGCGCAGTTTCCGCAGAAGCCGGCGCTATATGCAGCGGCGGCGAAGCGCCGTTCGCTTCCGCCTGATGCAACAACTCTATTTTGCCGGACGATGCGGGGTTGATAACGGCAAAGCAATCCGTCCTCAACTCCCTATCGGGCTTTTGCACCGGAAATCCGGCTGGCGCGCGTTTCGGATGCGGCGTTCAGACGCCGCCCCACCACGCGGCGGCGATCAGCTCGAACGACCGCAGGCGCGCTGCATGCTCATAAACATCGGAAACGATGATCAGCTCGTCGGCGCCCGTCTCCGCCAGCAGCGCGCTGATTCCCGCCCGCACCGTCTCCGGCCCGCCGACGATCGAACGCGCGAGCATGCGCCGCGCGTGCTCTTTCTGGGCGCCGGCCCAGTACGTCTCGATGTCGTCGATCGGCGGGCGGCTCAGTCCCCGCCGGCCGCTGACGAGGTCGGTGAACGACATCTGCTGCGTCGTGGCGAGGCGGCGGGCTTCCGCATCGCTGTCGGCGGCGACGATGTTGACGCCCACCATCGCATAGGGCTTCCCAAGCTGCTCCGAGGGCTTGAAGCGATTGCGGTAAAGCTCAAGCGCAGGCAGAAGGTAGTCCGGCGCGAAATGCGACGCGAACGCATAGGGCAGGCCGAGTTCCGCCGCCAGCGCCGCGCCGAAGACGCTTGATCCGAGAATCCAGAGCGGCACATCGGTGCCCGCCGCCGGCACAGCGACGATGCGCTGGTCCGGCCCCGGCGGCGCGAGGAAGGCCTGCAATTCGAGCACATCCTGCGGAAAGTGGTCGGCCGCCTCGGCGGGGCGGCGCAGGGCGCGCAGCGTGAGCTGGTCCGTGCCCGGCGCCCGCCCGAGCCCCAGATCGATGCGCCCCGGAAACAGCCGCTCCAGCGTGCCGAACTGCTCGGCGATGACATAAGGCGCGTGGTTGGGCAGCATGATGCCCCCCGCGCCGACGCGGATGCGCTGCGTGCCGTCGGCGATGTAGCCGATCACGACCGCCGTCGCGGCGCTGGCGACGCCAGCCATGTTGTGGTGCTCGGCAACCCAGATGCGGTTGTAGCCCCAACGCTCGGCATGGACGGCGACATCGCGCGCGTTGATCAGCGCGCCGCGCGCGTCCGTCGTCTGCGTGACGCGAACGAGATCGAGAATGGACAAGGGCGTCATGACATCTCCCACACGAAAACCGCCGGATCTGCGAGGCCCCTTCCGCTGCGCCCCCGGAATATGGGGAGGCCGGGTTGCCGCGTCAAGAAAGGCACCCGCGCGGAACAGAAGTCCGCGGCACACCCGATCACCCTGCAGGCCCTTGCAATCGCGCGGCGAAACGGCTAAAGATGCAAATGACATTCATTTGCAATAAAAGGACGGGCAAGATGCTTGAGAGGACAAGACGGTCGCTGCTGGCCGGTTTGGTCGGAATCGCGCTGGCGGGCGGGCTTGCGGCGGCGCCGGCGATGGCGGCGGAGAAAAAACTGAACGTCGTCGCCACGACGGGCATGATCGCCGATGCGGTCCGCTCCGTGGGTGGGGAGCATGTCGACGTCCATGCGCTGCTCGGACCGGGCGTCGATCCGCATCTCTATCGCCAGACCAGCTCGGACATCGCGGCGGCCACACGGGCGGACGTCGTTTTCTGGCAGGGGCTGCATCTCGAAGCCCAGCTTCAGGAGTTCCTGGAGCGGCTCGGGCAGCGCAAGACCGTCATCGCCCTGGGCGAACAGCTCCCGCGGGACAGGCTGCTGAAGAACGACCAGAACGCCGCCCTGCCCGATCCGCACGTGTGGTTCGATCCGCACCTGTGGAAGGGCGTTGTCACAGCGGCGCGCGACGAATTGATCAGGCTGCGCCCCGAGGCCCGGGCGGATTTCGAGGCTGGCGCGCAGGCCTACCTCGCGGAAATCGACAGGGTCGCGGACTATGCCGCCAAGGTGCTCGCCTCCGTGCCGGCGCAGTCGCGCATTCTGGTAACTGCCCACGACGCCTTCAACTATTTCGGCCGCGCCTACGGTTATGAGGTGCGCGGAATCCAGGGCATTTCCACCGAAAGCGAGGCGGGCCTGAAGCAGGTCGAGGATCTCGTGCAGCTCATCGTCGACCGCGGGATCGGCGCGATCTTCATCGAATCGTCCGTCTCAGACCGCAACGTCAAGGCACTGGTCGAAGGCGCGGCGGCGAAAGGCCACAAGGTTGTGATCGGCGGGGAACTTTTCTCGGACGCCGCCGGCGAGGCCGGCACCTACGAGGGCACCTATGTCGGCATGATCGACCACAACGTCACCATCATCGCCCGCGCCCTCGGCGGCGAGGCCCCCGAAACGGGCATGGACGGAAAACTCACCGTTCGCTGATGCGGCGCACAATGATGCGGCGCACAATGCCGCAACCGGTGGTACGCCTGGCTTGCCGTCGGTTGCAGATGGCATCACCCATTGTCATCGGCGAATACTTTCATTTGTAACTATTCGCTGGATTTGAATTTTTATAATCATATGAAGCCAGCCGTCGCACACCCTTTTCGGGTGCACAACCCCAGCATTCGGCATCGGCAACAGAAATTTCAACTTTGTAACGGGGGTGTGCATGTTGTCGCACCCCTGCCCCGAGCCCTTGATAGGGCATTTCCGCGTCTGTATGCAGTGCGATCATTTGCATGGTGGCGGCGAGTCCTCGCCGTCTGCCGTGCCTGCACCAACATGGATGAGACGGATGCCCCGGGTCAAAGCGCTTCCCCTCGTATCGCTTCTTGCGATATCGCCCCTTTTATCCGGTTGCCAGTGGGTCGTCATGGCTCCGGCCGGCGACATTGCGACGCAGCAAAAGGACCTCATTCTGGTCTCCACGGGCCTGATGCTGCTCATCATCCTGCCCGTCATGGCGTTGACCCTGCTGTTCGCGTGGAAGTACCGGCAGTCGAACAGGAGCGCCACCTACGATCCGGACTTCCATCACTCGACGAAACTGGAATTCGCCATCTGGGGCGCGCCGATCGCCATCATCCTCGTGCTCGGCACGGTGACGTGGATCGCTACCCACCGGCTCGATCCCTACCGCCCGCTGGAGCGCCTCGACGCCAACCGCCCGGTGCCGGAGGACATGGAGCCGCTGCGCGTGCAGGTCGTCTCGCTCGACTGGAAATGGATGTTCATCTATCCGCAATACGGCATCGCGACGATCAATGAGCTGGCCGCGCCCGTCGACCGGCCGATCAGCTTCACCATCACCTCCTCCAACCTGATGAACTCGTTCTACGTGCCCGCGCTCGCCGGCCAGATCTACGCCATGGCCGGCATGCAGACGAAGCTGCACGCGGTCATCAACAAGGAGGGCGTCTTCGACGGCTTCTCCGCCAACTACACCGGCCACGGCTTCTCGCACATGCGTTTCAAGTTCCACGGCTTGTCGGACAACGATTTCGGCGCCTGGGTCGCAAACGCACGGGCCTCCGGCAACGCGCTCACCCGCGCCGCCTACCTCGACATCGCCCGCCCCAGCGAGGCAGAACCGGTGCGCTACTTCAAAAGCGTCGATGGCGACCTGTTCTACCGCATCGTCAACATGTGCGTGCCCGAGGGCAAGGAGTGCATGATGGACATCATGCACAAGGACGCGAACCGCATCAGCGGGCTCGGGCGCATGGGCAACCCCGCCGCGCTCGCCTTGGCACGGCTGGAGAAGGCGCTGGCCGACAACCTGTGCACCCCCGGCTCCGAGCCGGCCACGGCGCTGGCCGTCGTCGCCGACCTCGCGGCGGGGAACCGCCGCATGAGCGCCGCGCCCGCCGCCACCCGGATTTTCAGCGAGTAACCCGTCATGAATTTCGACAGCGATCTCCAGCAACTGGTCTTCGGGCGCCTCACCCTCGAAGCCATTCCGCTGCACGAGCCGATCATCATCTGGACGTTCGCCGCTGTCGCCGTTCTCGGCGGCGCGGTGCTGGCGGCGATCACCCGCTACCGTCTCTGGGGCTATCTCTGGAACGAGTGGTTCACGAGCGTCGATCACAAGAAGATCGGCATCATGTACATCATCCTCGCGCTGGTGATGTTCCTGCGCGGGCTGGCGGACGCCATCATGCTGCGCCTGCATCAGGCAATGGCCTCCGGCGGCGGCGAGGGCTATCTGAACGCCCATCACTACGACCAGATCTTCACCGCGCACGGCGTGATCATGATCTTCTTCGTCGCCATGCCGCTGGTGACGGGACTGATGAACTACGTCATGCCGTTGCAGATCGGCGCGCGCGACGTCGCCTTCCCGTTCCTGAACAATTTCAGCTTCTGGATGACGACGTCCGGCGCGGTGCTCGTCATGGCCTCGCTGTTCGTGGGCGAGTTCGCGCAGACGGGCTGGCTCGCCTATCCGCCGCTCTCCGGCATCGAGGCCAGTCCCTGGGTCGGCGTGGACTATTACCTGTGGTCGCTCCAGATAGCGGGCGTCGGCACAACCTTATCGGGCATCAACCTGATCGTCACCATCGTCAAGATGCGCTGCCCGGGCATGAAGTACATGCGCATGCCGGTGTTCACCTGGACGACGTTGTGCACGAATATCCTGATCGTCGCGACCTTCCCCATCCTCACCGCCGTGCTCGCCCTGCTCACGCTGGACCGCTATGTGGGGACGCACTTCTTCACGAACGACATGGGCGGCAGCCCGATGATGTATGTCAACCTCATCTGGATCTGGGGTCATCCGGAGGTGTACATCCTCGTCCTGCCGGCGTTCGGCGTCTATTCGGAGGTGGTCGCCACCTATTGCGGCAAGCGCCTGTTCGGCTACACCTCCATGGTCTACGCCACGGCGGCCATCATGATCCTGTCGTATCTGGTGTGGCTGCACCACTTCTTCACCATGGGGTCGGGCGCGAGCGTCAATACGTTCTTCGGCATCACGACGATGATCATCTCGATCCCGACGGGCGCGAAGATCTTCAACTGGCTGTTCACGATGTACAAGGGGCGCATCCGCTTCGAGGTGCCGATGATGTGGACCGTCGGCTTCATGCTCACCTTCGTCGTCGGCGGCATGACGGGCGTCCTGCTCGCCGTTCCCCCGGCCGACTTCGTGCTGCATAACAGCCTGTTCCTGGTGGCTCACTTCCACAACACCATCATCGGCGGCGTCGTGTTCGGCATGTTCGCCGGCATCGTCTACTGGTTCCCGAAGGCCTTCGGTTTCCGGGCCGATCCGTTCTGGGGCAAGGTGTCGTTCTGGTGCTGGCTCGTCGGCTTCTGGGTGGCGTTCATGCCCGTCTATATCCTCGGCCTGATGGGCGTCACGCGCCGCATCAGCCAGTTCGAGGATACCTCGCTCCATATCCTGTTCGTCGCCGCGGCCGTCGGCGTGAGCCTGATCTTCATCGGCACGCTGGCCTTCGTGGCCCAGTTCGCGGTCGGCTTCCTGCGCCGCAAGGCCTATGCCGACACCACCGGCGATCCGTGGAACGGCCGCACGCTTGAGTGGGCGGTCTCCTCGCCGCCGCCCGCCTACAACTTCGCCTTCACCCTCGTGGTGCATGGCATCGATGCGTGGTGGGACATGAAGAGCCGCGGCTATACCCGCCCGCTTGCCGGCTTCCGCCCCGTCCACATGCCGAAGAACACCGGCATGGGCGTGGTGCTCGCCGGGCTCTCGCTCGTGCTCGGCTTTGCCCTGATCTGGCACATCTGGTGGCTCGCCGCCGTGTCGCTCGCGACGCTCATCGCCGCCGCCATCGCACACACGTTCAACTATAGCCGGGACTACTACATCCCGGCCTCCGAGGTCGCCGCGACGGAAGAGACGCGGACCAGACTGCTGGCGGGGAAGGTGGCATCATGACCAAACATATCAGCCCATCCGATATCCAGGGCGCGCCCGTCTTCTTCGTCACGGAGGACGAGGGCGACCACGGCCATCACGAAACCGGGACGATGCTCGGTTTCTGGGTCTACCTGATGAGCGACTGCCTGATCTTCGCGTCGCTCTTCGCCGTGCATGCCGTCCTCGGCCGCAGCTACGCGGGCGGCCCGGCGCCGGTCGATCTCTTCGACCTCAATCAGGTGCTGGTGTCCACCGCGGCGCTGCTGATCTCGTCGATTACCTATGGCTTCGCCGTGATCGCCATGCAGCAGGGCAACAAGGCAGGCACGCTGCGCTGGCTCGCGGTGACCGGCGTGTTCGGCCTCGCCTTCCTGGGGCTGACGATTTTTGAGTTCTATCACCTGATCCATATCGGCGCGACGCCGCAGGTCAGCGCCTTCCTGTCCTCGTTCTTCACGCTCGTGGGCACCCATGCGCTGCACGTCGCCTTCGGCGTGATCTGGCTCGGCGTCCTGCTGGTGCAGATCAGCCAGCGTGGCATCGGCGAGGCCAACGCGCGCCGTGTCATGTGCCTGTCGATGTTCTGGCACTTCCTCGATCTCGTCTGGGTCGTGGTGTTTTCCTTCGTCTATCTGATAGGGGTGCTGTGATGGCCGCCAATCCGCATGACGCCGGCACGGTCCATGCCGGCAACCACAGGCACGATTCCGGCGAGGCACACGGCACGGTCAACGGCTATGTGACGGGCTTCGTCCTGTCGGCCATCCTGACCGTCATCCCCTTCTGGCTGGTGATCAACGGCACGCTCGGCAGCCCTGCCCTCACCGCCATCGCCGTCATGGCGCTCGGCGTCGCGCAGATCGTCGTGCAGATGGTCTACTTCCTGCACATGAACGCGCGTTCGGAAGGCGGGTGGACGTTGATGGCCTTCGTCTTCACCATCATCATCATCGTCATCGCCATTGCCGGGTCGATGTGGGTGATGCACCATCTGAACACCCACATGATGCCGATGACGCCCGAGCAGGCGCAAAGCCTGCCGTGAGCCTGCCCCGGGGCGGTTACCCGTCTGACGACAGACAAGGACTCGTGCCGTCGCCGGCCGCTCCGCCGTCTCCCCTGCGCTCGCTCCTCCTCTGGGGCTTTGCGGCGCTGGCCATCGTCTGCGGCCTGCTGGCGCTCGGCGTCTGGCAGGTGCAGCGTCTGGCGTGGAAGACCGACCTGATCGCCCGCGTGGAAGCGCGCGTGCATGCCGCAGCCGTGCCGGCGCCCGCGCAGGACACATGGCCGGCAATCACCCGCGCGAAGGACGAGTACAGGCGCGTGCAGCTCACCGGCGAATTCCTGTACGACAGGGAAACCACCGTCTATGCCGTCACGGACTTCGGCGCCGGCTACTGGGTGATGACGCCGTTGCGGGACGATCGCGGCGCCGTCACGCTGATCAACCGGGGATTCGTGCCGACAGAACGACGCGCTGCCGAAAGCCTGGCGGCGGCACAGGCCGCAGGCCCACTGACGGTGACCGGCCTCATCCGCATGACGGAGCCGCACGGCGCCTTCCTGCGCGCCAACGACCCCGCCAATGACCGCTGGTACTCGCGCGACGTGGAGGCGATCGCCGCCGCCCGCGATCTCGGCGCCGTCGCACCCTATTTCATCGATGCCGATGCCGCCGCCAATCCGGACGGCTATCCGCGCGGCGGGCTGACGCGGATCACCTTCCCCAACAGCCACCTCAGCTACGCGCTGACATGGTTCGCCATGGCAGCGGTCGCGGCCGGCATGTATCTCTGTTTCGCGCGGCATATATGGCTGGAATACAGGCGCGCGCAACGGTCCGCGCCCGACGCTTGACGCGCGCGACTCGTTCAGTAGCGGGTGGAAAAGCCGATTGGCTCCGGCGGGCGGCGGCCGATCCACAGGAACAACACGCCGAGCCCCGCCGCCGCCGCGAAGGCCGGCGCCTCGAACAGCGTCACCAGCACAGGATCCCACAGATACGCGCCGACATTCTCCACCGCCAGCAGCTGGATGCGCGGAAAAAACGACGGCAGCAGCCAGGCGAGGACAGGCCCGAGACTGGTGAACACGAGGCTGTCGTCGGCGATGGCGCGCGCACCGTCGACAATCAGCGACACGAATCCGGCGGCAAGCAGCAGGAAGCCCGCAAGACGAAAGAGAAAACGCATGAACACCAGCCCCGAGTGCGGTCGGGCGCTGTCGTTACCTTGCCACCCGTGCGGACGGGAAGGTAACAACACCGCCCGGCCGGAGCAAGGTGGGAAAACATTTTCAGCACGTGCGAAACAGCGGGCGGCAGATACCCGCCGCCCGGTTTCCGCCCTGTCGGTCAGACGAGTTCGATCGTCACCTCGACATTGCCGCGCGTGGCGTGGGAGTAGGGACAGATCTTCTCATGCGCCGTATTGACGAGGTCCTGCGCCTGCGTCGGGTCCACACCGTCGAGATGCGGCTCCAGCTTCACGGCGATCTGGAAACCGCCGGCCTCACGCGGGCCGATGCCGACATGCGCGGTGACCTGTGTGTCGGGCCCCAGCTTGACGCCCGCCTGCCGCGCGGCAAAGCGCACAGCGCCCTCGAAGCAGGCCGCGTAGCCGGCCGCGAACAATTGTTCAGGGTTGGTCCCCGCCCCACCCGGACCGCCAAGCCCCTTGGGCACGACAAGATTGGCCTCAAGCACGCCGTCCGAACTGCGGATATGTCCTTCGCGCCCGCCCTTTGCCGTGGCAGTGGCGGTGTACAACACGTTTCCGGTCATGACCCATCTCCCGCGCCGATCCGCGGGCCAGCGGAATGCGGACCTTCGCGCGGCGCAGGTGGACTATGACCGAAGTCGGCCCGCGGGCAAAGCGTGGCCGCAACCGTCAGTCCTTGGCGCGCTCGACGTAGGAACCGTCCTCGGTCTGCACCACGATGCGCGTGCCGGTGGAGATGTGCGGCGGCACCATCACGCGCACGCCGTTCGAGAGGATCGCCGGCTTGTAGGAGGACGACGCCGTCTGCCCCTTCACCGTGGGTTCCGTCTCGACGATTTCAAGGGTGACGCGCGCCGGCAGCTCGATCGCCACGGCGTTGCCCTCGAAGATGGACAGCTTGACGACCATGCCCTCCTGCAGGTACACGGCCTGATCGCCGACCACATCGGCGGAAACCGTGAGCTGCTCGAAGCTCTCGGGGTTCATGAAGATGTAAGAATCGCCATCCTGGTACAGATACGAGAAATCGATATCCTCGACGAAGGCGCGCTCCACCTGCTCCGTGGTCTTGTAGCGCTGGGAAACCTTCACGCCGTCGGCGATACGGCGCATATCGATCTGCGTCGTCGGCGTGCCCTTGCCGGGAAAGAAGCTTTCGGCGGAAAGCACGACGCACAGATGGCCGTCGACCTCAAGGATGTTGCCTTTACGAACGGAACTCGCGATAACCTTCACGTGATAAACCTCTGCTTGTCTTCTGTTTCGTGTAACGTCCGGCCAGGGAACGGATACCGAAGGCGTATACCCACGGCTGTCGCGCGCCACCTTACTCATCCCGACAGCAATAGCCAGATGCCTGAGTGCAAAAACTGATGGCCGAAACCGATTTTATCGCCGATTCCCGCGCATTTTTCACGCACGAGGCCCATGGCCGCCGCCGCCCCCGCCTTCTCGCGCGCCAGAGCATCACCGCCCGGCTGCGCGCCTTCTTCGCGGAACGCGGCTTCATCGAGGTGGAGACCCCCGCCCTGCAGACGTCGCCCGGCAACGAAGCACATCTGCACGCCTTCGCCACGCATTTCCTTGACGGCGGTCTCGCCCGCCGGCCACTCTACCTGCACACCTCGCCCGAATTCGCCTGCAAAAAGCTTGTCGCAGCCGGCGAAACACACATCGTCAATTTTGCCCGCGTCTACCGCAACCGCGAGCGCAGCCCCCTGCATCACCCCGAGTTCACGCTGGTTGAATGGTATCGGGCCGACGAGCCCTACGATACGCTGATGGCCGACTGCGCCGCCATCCTGCGCGCAGCGGCGGAGGCAGCGGGCACAACGCGGCTGCGCTTCCGGTCCGCTGAGGCCGACCCCTTCGCCGAGCCGCAGCGCCTGACGGTGGCCGATGCGTTCCGGCACTACGCCGGCATCGACCTGCTCGCCACCATCCCCGACGACCCCCTCGCCCCGCCCGACCGCGACGCCCTCGCGGCGGCCGCAGGCGCAGCTGGAATTCGCATCGTCGCGGACGATACCTGGTCCGATATCTTCAGCCATGTGCTCAACCAGCGCATCGAGCCGCATCTGGGCCACGGCCGGGCCACCGTGCTTGATGCCTACCCGGCCCACGAAGCGGCGCTGGCGCGCCGCAGCCCGGCCGACCCGCGCCTCTCGGAGCGTTTCGAGCTGTTCGTCTGCGGCGTCGAACTCGCCAACGGCTTCGGCGAACTCACCGACCCGGTGGAGCAGCGCCGCCGCTTCATGCTGGAGATGGACGAGAAACAGCGCGTATACGGCGAGCGTTACCCGCTCGACGAGGCGCTTCTCGCCCTGCTGCCCGCCATGCCGCCGACGAGCGGCATCGCGCTCGGCCTCGACCGGCTCGTCATGCTCGCCACGGACGCCCGACACATCGAAGAGGTACTATGGGCGCCCCTTTCCATTCCGCAGGCAACAGCATGACCGGCCCCGTGATCGAAAAGCCCCGCACCACGCTGCGCCGCCCGCAGGAGCTGGCCGACGCCGGCTTCATAGGGCCCGCCGCGCAAGCCGCTCTCGAACGGGTCGCCGCCCGCTACGCTATCGCCATCACCCCGGCTGTCGCCGACCTGATCGATAGTACCGATCCGGACGACCCCATCGCCCGCCAGTTCATTCCCGACGCGCGCGAGCTTGACCACACCCCGCAGGAGCGCGACGACCCCATCGGTGATCACGCCCATTCGCCGGTCGAGGGCATCGTGCACCGCTATCCGGACCGCGTGCTGCTGAAGCTGGTGCATGTCTGTCCTGTCTATTGCCGCTTTTGCTTCCGGCGCGAGATGGTTGGCCCCGGTCAGCCGACCGCGCTCGGCGAGGAGGCATTCGAAGCCGCCATCGCCTATATCGCCGCGCATCCCGAAATCTGGGAGGTCGTGATCACCGGCGGCGACCCGCTCGTCCTTTCGCCGCGTCGCCTCGCGGCGGTGACGGACCGGCTAGCGCAAATCGACCACGTCAAGGTGCTGCGCTGGCACACGCGCGTGCCGGTCGTCGCGCCGGAGCGCGTCTCGCCCGCGCTGGTCGAGGCTCTCAGGGAGGCCGGCAAGGCGGTCTACTTGGTTCTGCACGCCAACCATCCGCGCGAACTCGGCTGCGACGCCCGCGCCGCCTGCGCGCGCCTCGTCGACGCCGGCATCGTAATGCTCAGCCAGTCCGTGCTGCTGCGCGGCGTCAACGACGACGCTGGCACGCTCGGCGCCCTTATGCGTGCCTTCGTGGAGAACCGCATCAAGCCCTATTACCTTCATCACGGCGACCTCGCCCCCGGCACCGGCCATTTCCGCACCAGCATAGACGAAGGGCAGGCGTTGGTGCGCGCGTTGCGCGGCCATTATTCGGGCCTTTGCCAGCCGACCTACGTGCTCGACATTCCTGGCGGTCACGGCAAGGCGCCACTCAACCCGTGCGCCGCCGAAAAAAACACGGCAGACGACACTTGGCACGTCACCGATTTTCGCGGACACACGCACACCTATCCGCCGGAGTGAACGGCAGGCGCCCCCCGAGCATCGCCCCGTCCCACCTTAATCGGCCATCGGCTTGCCGCTGCGCAGCGCTTTGATGCCGGAGCGGCGCGCCTTGTCATCGAGCCGGCGGCGCGTTGACGCCTTCGTGGGCTGTGTCGGGCGGCGGATCGGTTGACGCTTCGCCGCCTGACGGATGAGATCGACGAGTCGCCGCAGCGCCTCGGCCCGGTTGCGTTCCTGTGTGCGGAAGCTGCGCGCCTGAATCACGATCACGCCATCGCGTGTCAGACGCTGCCCCGCCAGTTCCATCAGCCTCGCACGCACGTCCTCGGGCAAATTCGGAGAGCGGCGCGCATCGAAGCGCAACTGCACAGCCGTCGCCACCTTGTTGACGTTCTGCCCGCCCGGCCCAGACGCCTGAATAAAGGTTTCCTCGATCTCCGCCTCGTCGAGCGCGATGAAATGCGTGATCGGGATCATGTCCTGAGTCCGGGGCCAGCGCCGGCAGCCGCGCTGCCTCCATACCGAGCGTATAGCAGAACGGCGCGGGAGAAAACAGTATGCCTCCCGCGGAAGGCATCCGCCCGCCCGCCGCCGTTGCGGCGAAAACATAAGATCTAAAGCGATTTGAACAACAGGCCCCGTTTAAACTATAACGCAAACCGCTTTAGGAACGATCGAGCGGCGGTCTGACGCCTGCGGATCAAGCCCCCGCGACCTGCTTAAGAGCTGCCGCCGCCCCCTTGAGCGAGAACTTGAACTCCGCCGTGCGGCCATCGATAAGGGTAATCGTCGCTGTCGCTTCGTCGCTCGCGGTCACGTCCTTCAGGAAACCGGCATCGGCGGACGTGGTCGCGTCGCACTGGCGGGGCGAGCACGCGGCATAGGCCAGTTTGCGCTCCGCTGCCTTGCCGACCTTGAGCGCGACACCCGCGCCGATCTGCACACCGGTCGGCGTCTGGATGACAGCCGTCAGCTTGTCCGAAGTATCCTTGCCGATTGCCCAGACCAGAACGATGTTGCCGCTCTGGTTGTCGGCGACGCGCAGCACCGCCGTGCAAGCGTTCTTCTTGTCAGCCACATCCTGACAGGTGACGGTCCATGAGTCGTAAACCGTCGTCTCGATGCGCTGGGGCGCGCTCGGGGTCGCGTCACCCGCGGCTGCCTTCTGCGCGAGGGCGGCGCCTACTCCGCCAATGCCGGAAAGCACCAGCATGCCGCCGGCGACCGCCACCAGGGAGATACCGGCCAGCGCCATCACAACCATCTTCTTCATCACCGGAGCCTCTTTCATCTTGCTCACTGCGCAAGGACGCATCTTGCGACCATCCGGCCGCATGTCCGCGACACATGTAGCACATAACGAGACGAAAGCGACATTAAAAGCTGCCCTACCCTGAAAATGGCCGTATGCCGGCGGCTTTACCGACATATATGTCTTTCAGTGATCAGCGGGTCGGCAGTTTCAGGCCCGTCGATTCCCCGGAAAGGTACGGACGTTCGAACCGGCGCCGGTCATGATAGTCGAGCGGCTGGCCACGCGCCGAATCGGCGACATAGTTCGGCACACGGCCTCCGCCGTGTGCCGGCCGCGCATAAAGGAAGCTGTCGTCCATATGCTGGTTTTCCCGCGCCAGCGACTGCGCGGCAGCGGGAAGTGCCGTCAACACCGTGGCCAGTGAAATAGCCGACGACAGGGCCAACGTGACAGCCAGGGCAATCGGTGAGCGAACCATGCGATCTGTCCTTTCAAAAACGACATTCGACAATCGATACAAGGAATGGCGGAAAATACAATTGCCGCCAGTGTGCCGTGGCCGGAACCCCGCTGTCCCGATAGTCCGTCTTCTCGCGGAATCGCCGAACTGTCCGCCTGCGGCATCAAACCCGTAACGGAGCGCCGTTTTCGGATCAATTTGATACCATAAATCAATAGGAAAGCGGGGATTGCGCTGCCGCAATCCCCGCTCCCGACCGCTGATGGCAGCGAGCCCGGCGCAAGGCGCCCGACTCGCTCCCGCTTGGGACCCCGATCAGAACTTGACCGAGAAATTGCCCCTCACACCGTGATCGCCGACATGGTTGCCGACTTGGCCGTTGTAGCTCACGCCCAGCGTCGTGCCGGTTGCGATTTCGACGTCCAGACCGACACCCAGGACGAGCGCGTTTTCGGCGATCGGCGCACCCGTGACCGTGAACAGGTTATTGCTGTTCGCGGAGATAAATGCCGACTGAGGATCGACATCGCCGAACGCATGCCGCCAGCCGATGGTGCCGGAGGCCGTACCCTTGATGCCACTCAGGTCGAAGCCCTTCGACAGGCGGACGCCGAGTGTCGAGAAGCCCGTTCCTTCGTTATGTCCAAGCGACCGCAGCGCAAAGCTGGAGCCGGCGAGCGCACTGCGCTCGACAAAGTTGTCGCTGCTGTGGCGGACATAGGCGAGGTTGACGAACGGCTCGACGGCCGCCCCGTTGAAGTCCAGCGCGTAGCCAACCTCACCGTAGAGCTGCAGGGTGCGGGCGTCGTAAGTTGCGCTGGCCGTATCGCGCAGTCCAAGGCTCGGGACGTTCAGCTCGCGCCGCGTATCCAGACGGTGCCAAGTGTGGCCGAAGCCGAAGCGCAGGCCAAGGTTACCGAACTGCCCGCCGCCGTAGACGGCGAGGTTGTAGTTGTCGACGTCCGCCTTGCTCAGGTTCGACTTCGATTCGATGTCGGACTGGGCGTAGCCACCCGCGACACCCAGACGCCACGCATCTGCGATCCCGGCGTCGAAGCCGAGGGCGAAGCCGCCGATCGAACGGTCGAGCTTGGCCGTGTTGCTGGTGCTCTTCGTCTCACCCCACGAACCATAGGCCTGCCCCCAGACCGAGAGGTTGGAACCGGTCGGCGTCTGGACGACCTGTCCCGGAGCCGCTGTCGTCGATCCGGTCAGCGCCGCACGGGTGCGGTTGAGGGTAGCCTCGCGCAGATGGCGACTTTCGTCGATCAGCACGCCCTTGGCGGATGCGTGCACCTCGCCCGAGAGCTGGTTGAAGGCGACACGCACGTCGTTGACCTGATCGTTCGATGCAGAGGCAATCGCGTCGTAGATCGGATCCACCGAGCTGCGTCCGTCGATATCCGCCCGGTCGAGCGCGTTGGCGACGGCGTACTGATTGGCGGAGAGAGCCACTGTGTTGAAGGCACGATCACGCTGGAGGTAGAAGCGGCCCTCCCCACCTGCGGCCTCGGCCCGGAAGCCCGAGAACAAGCGGCTGTTACCGACTTCCAACACCCGCACGGCATCATGTGTCGCGAACATCACGCCGTTTTCGGCCGTCACGAAGGTGTAGTTGTTGCCGAAGGTGTAGCCGCGGCTGTCGAACAGAGCGAGCCCCACCTGCGTGCCATTCGGCGCCTTGGCAAACACTGCCTGACCATCCGGAGTTCCACCAGCCCCGGCGAGAACCTCTATCTTGTCGCCACGTTCGAACTCGATCATGCCACCGTTCTGGATCAATGCGCCGACGCGCAGCGTGCCGGGGGAGTTACCAGGCTTCAGCCTGCCGCCGTCGACGATCAGCGTTCCGATGTTGACGCCACGGATGCCTATGGTGTCGGAAAACAGGCCCTCAAGGGTACCATCCGGACCAACTGTCACCTTCCCCGCCTGGCCGTTGACTCGCAGCAAACCTCCCGTCACCTCAAAGGTGGCGTTGGAGAACTTGCCGGTGACATAGAGCGCGCCCTCTTCGACGAACCCCGTCTTCGCGTAGTCGCTGTTGGCCGAGAGCGTGAGCAGGCCCACGCCCTTCTTGAGGAAGTCGGACTCGCCGCCGACGGGGACGGCGATGGTGGCCGGACCATCCGCGGCGACGTTCAACGCAACCCTGGCTTCGCCTACTTCAGCCTGGAGGTAGAGCTGCCCATTCTGGCCACCCGCGTCCCGGAGCAGGAAGTTCTGGCCGTTGATGGTCAGGCCGGCAATACGGACGAGGCCTTCGATATTAACCGGCTTCTCCTCGGACCCGGTGCCGTTAAATACCGCCGTGCCGCGGCTCCAGTTCTGGCCGCTGACAAATTTGTCACTCGTCCAGTTCTGGTTCTGCTCGCCCTTGCCGTAATCAATCTCCTCGTAGCTGCCGTTGCCGCCTCCGTTATTGTTTCCTCCGTCGCTGTTTCCGCCGTTATTGTTTCCCCCGTCGTTGTTTCCGCCGTCGTCTTTGCCTCCCGGCCCGGATTTGGAGTTCAGGACCAGACGGCCGTTCGAGATCACGCCGAAGGTGAAGTTCGAGTCGGCGTACTTGGCCTTGACCGCGTCGGAGATGACAAGTTCGCCACCGGCGTAATTGGCGTAGTCGAACAGGTAAAGGTCCACGCCGCCGTCACCGACCGTGTAACCGGCGGGCAAATCGAGTGCGCTGAGCTGGCCGCCAAGCGTGACATCGGCACCTTTGAACACCGACACGGAGGTGTCAGCGCCTTCCGGCAGCGTGACCTTTACTTCTGCGGTCGAGGACAGGGTGAGGCTGGTGACCGTCAGCGTGTGGCCGAAGGAGCCGTGCAGGACGCCATCGACGACCAGCGTGCCGATCCGGCCTTCGCCGTTGACCTTCAGGCTTGCGCCCCGTTCGACCGAGATCTCGCCGTCGTAGTTTACCTTGTTGTCGCCGGCGAAGATGTAGTTCGACTGGCCTGTCTGGCCGATATACTGGTATCCGTTACCCAGTTCCAGCTTGCCGTTACCTGTCAGTTCGCCGTTGAGGTGGGCGGTGCCGAGGGCGTAGATGCCGGCCCAGGCGGCGTCTTCGGTTCGGCTTTCGACGTTTTCCACCCTGATGGCGCGGTTGGTTGTGAAGCCTTCGGCAAGGCCGAGGTAACCGCTGCTTTTCAAGGTGATCGAGCCGGCGGCGGCGCCGAGGACACTATCTGTTGCGACGAAGAGCGTACCTTCGTCGATGACGGTGCCACCCTTGTAGGTATTAGCGCTGGTGAGGTCCAGACGCCCCGTTCCGGTCTTGCGCAGGCTGGCTTCGCCGGTCAGGATATTCTCGATCGTGGCCCTTCCGGCCGCAATGTTGATTGTGGTCTGCTTGTCCTTGTCGCCGTTAAGCGCGAGGTTTGCGCCGGTCAGCGTCCATTCTTCCGTCCCCGTTGACACGCCTTCCTGACCGAATTGGAGGCCGTTCGTCAACCAGTTTGACCTGGCATCCGTGGTTTCGGACCCGGGGATGTCCACCACGTTGATGGCGCCCCCCGCGGCCACGGCCGTGCCATCCGCACCGATGACGCCGACGACGACGTGATTGGTGAATTGATGCAGGTCGCCGCGCTTCTGGCCGGTGGTGTCCTGCCAGTCAGTGCCGCCGGCCGTCCAGGTGCCGACTCCGGTGGTTTCGTCGACGGTGCCGTTCCAGACGCGGACGGCGTCGACATCCTTGACGGAGACGAGGTCGAGGGTTTTGCCAAGGTTCGACTTCTGGATATCCTGGCTGTCGATGCCGGTGCTGAAGTTGCCGATTACGCCGCCGGTGGTGGTGGCGACGCGGTAGAGGCCCGCCTCGCGTTCGCCCGAGAGCAGAACAACCTGCGTGTACGCGCCAGCCTTTGTGGCGCCAGTGAGCTTGCCCTCGATGTTGAAGTAAGGTTGCACAGCGGCGATGACGTGGGACTGGAAGGCGCCGAGTTCGAGGGTCGCGCCCTTGGCGAGGGTGACGTCGCCCTTGATGCTGAGCGTGCCGGCCCTGTCGCCGAGCAGGGTGCCGAACTGACCGATGTCGACAGCCGGGGCGATGATGTCACCGGAACCGGCAAGGCGGGCTCTCTGAGCCTCCGTGCCATTGACGGTGACGCTGTTGGCTGTGAGGGAGCCCCGGAAGGTCCGCGTATCGTCCGTCGCGACCTGGACATCCGCGGCGTCGACACGCAGCGTGCCGGACGTGACGTCGACGGTGCCGACCTTGCTCGCGTTGCCGACGAGGCGCACTTCCTTGTCCGCCGCGGCGACGACGAGATTGCCGGCGAGAGCCTCCGGATTTGCCTCACTGTCGGCGCCTGCGGTGAAGAAGCCGAGGATCCTGCCCCAGAAGCCGTCTTTGCCGGTTTCCTTGACTGTGAGCTTCGCCGTGCGCTGGCTGGCGGCGTCATCGGCGGCGCCGGACGCTATCTGGACGGTGCCGGCGTCCAGTTCGTACTGCTTCGGATCGAAGGAGCTGTTGCCGTTGTCGGCGTCCAGCTTTTCGACGACCCGGGCGGTGCCGGCGAGCGCGGTGACGGTGAGATCCGCGCGGTCGGCCTCCAGCTTGCCGCCGTTGACGGTGTATTTGCCCTCCCGGAAGTTGAAATCGCCTTCCGACCTGAGCGTGCCGGCCTCGATGACCGTGCCGCCGCCGTAAGCGATGCCGGCATTGGCGAGGACGAGCGTGCCTTCGCCCTTCTTGACCAGTGCGCCGGTGACGGTGTTGACGGTGTCGTACTGGCCGAGCGCGGTATTGCCGATGGTGAAGGTCGATTCCGCCGCGATGTCGAAGCCGGCATCCAGCGCGGCGTTGGCGCCACCCCAGACGAGATTGAAGCCCGTGTCGTCAGCAAGAGCGGCGGCCGTGAGGCCGTTGCCGATGCCGAGCGCACCGCCGGCGAAGGTGACCGTGGCGGTGGCGCCGAGCTGCTCGACCTTCGTCACGGCGAGAGTGCCGGCCTGCAGGATGTTGTCGACCTGCGCGCCGGTGCCGGTGCCGGCCAGAACCAGCCTGCCGTCGCCCTTCTTGACGAGCGTCACGGTGCCGGCGCCGCCGTTTTGCGTGATGTCGTTCTCCAGCGTGAAGCTCTTGGCAGCCGCGATGTCGAAGCCGCTCGCGAGCGTGGCGTCAGCGGCAGCAGCGCCCACGAAGCGGATGAGCTTGCCAGCATTGAGCGCGTCGTTGGACGAGGCGATATCGCCCGCGTCGCTGGGCACGCTGATATCGCCGGAGTCGATCTTCAGGAAACCTCCGGCGAGCGTCACGTCGCCGTCACCGAGCTGGCCTGCCTTCGTAACCGCGACCGTGCCGCCCGCAACCGTGAGGCTCTTGTTGAGGTTGGCGCTGTTCGTCAGCACCAGCGTGCCTTCGCCCTTTTTCACGAAGTCGATAGCTTCGATCTGGTCCTTGAGGGTGAAGGTGTTGGCGGCGTCGAGGATGGAAAGGCCGGAGCCGCTTCCGGCAAAGGTGAGGGCCAGAAGATCGTCGTTGACAAGCTGGGTGCCTTCGATCGCCAGCGTGGCGGTGTCTTCCAACCCATTGCCGACGAGGACCGTGCGCTTGCTGTCGGCCGGCGAGGCTCCGGTGCCGAGATTGCCGATCTTCGAAATCTGGAGCGTGCCGTCCCGGATTACCGTCTTGCTGCCCACGCCGCCGTAGGTGTTGTCGCGGGAGAGAACGATGGTGCCCCCGTTCGCATCAAGGATCACATCGCCCTGACCGGAGAGCAGATTTGTGACAGTGAAGGTTTTGCCAGCGCCGGCCGCGTCGATGGAAACCGCCGCGTTGCCAGCACGGGTGAAAACGATGCCCTCGTCGCTGGTGAAGCTGTCCGCGAAATGGACGCCACCGCCGTTGAACCGAAGCGAGCGGCTGCCCTGGGCGCCAATGCCCGTGAGGTTCGTGACGGAGAGTAAGCCCTGCGTCAGGGTGACGCCGCCGGCGAAGGTGTTTTCGCCGGTGAGTTCGAACGTGACCGGGGCGGCGATCTCGACGCCGCCGGCGCCGGTGATCGGGTATGTCCTGTCAGTTGCTGCGCCGAAGACGAGCGTACTGGCCTGATCGACAAGTGCGACCTCGGCGACGTGCAGCGCGCTGGCGGTGTTGGCGAGCCTCACGCGGCCGGCGCCGGCGATAAACAGCGTGCCATCGGTCACGTCCGGCGCGGAACCCGCCTTGCGCACCGCCAGAACGACGCCGTCGACAGCCGTCGGGCCGCCGAGCGTGACGCTGCGGTTTCTGATCGTGGCGCCGCCGGTGACGTCGATCGTGCCTCTCGTCAGGGTGATCGGCGTGGTATCGGCCGCGGCGCCGCCGATGACCAGATTGCCAGTCACGGCGACAGCCTTGTCGGCAATATTGGCTGCGACAAGGTGGAAACCGGCATCAGAAGCAATCGTCAGATCTGCCGGAGCGCCGGCCTTGCCGACAACGAGTGCGCCCGCGCCCGCGAGGGATGGGCCAGTGCCAACCCTGAGAGTGGCATGTTTGTTGACGGCAAGGCCGCCTTCAGCGGCAAATTTGCCGGCAGTGCCGACAAACAGGGTGGCATCCGCAGCGGTTGCGCCGGCGTTGCCAACAGTCGTCGCGCCCGCCACGGTCGCGGCACCGCCGTCCAGCAGCGAAAGATAGGCGTTCGCGCCCGCAACGGCCAGTGTTTCGCTGACGCTGAAGGTGCTGGTGCCGCCGACCGTGACATTACGGCCGTCGATCGCCGCCGTGCCGGTGACGTCCAGCGCGCCCTGCTGAAAGTTGAGGCTGCCGCTCGCGCCGTTGACGGCCAGCGGACCGGTGACGGCAAGGCGCGCGTTCGGGTCGATGAAACCGACACTTGCCCCGTTGTCGATTGTCAGGCCGCCGTTGGCGTTGAAGGTGGCGTTGGCGACCCTCAACAGAGTTTCCACGTCGGCGCCGCCGATGGTCGTGGCGCCCGTTACCGTCACGGTACCGTTGTCCCAGACGGAAACGCCGCTGCCCGTGCCTGCGACGGTCAGCCTTTCAGCGACGTCGAACGTGGCGTTTGTCGCACCGCCGCCGACTTCGAGAGACCGGCTGACAAACGTCGCGCCGCCGCCGACGTTCACCGCACCCTGCTGAACCTTGAAGTCACCGCCCGGACCGGTGACGGTCAGCGCCCCGGCAACGTCCAGACGGGCGTTGGTACTGTTGATATTGACCGATGCCCAATTATTGACGGACAAGCTGCTGTTGGCGTTGAAGGTGCCATCAACGATGCGCAGCTGAGCATCCGCAGCCGTTGCGTTTTCCGCGCCGACGGTCGTCGCGCCCGTTACCGTCACGGTGCCGCTATTAAGCAGGATGGCGGCAGAACCGCCCGCAACGGTGAGCGTTTGCCCGATGTTGAACGTGCCGCCATTATCAACCGTGATGGTTCGGCCGTTATTCGCCGCCGCCCCGGCGACGTCCAGCGCGCCCTGCTTGATGCTGAAGTCACCCGTGGCGCCGGAGACGCTCAGGCCGCCGGTGACCGAAAGCGATTTGTCAAGACCGTTGATGACGACAGCGCCGCCGTCGTTGACGACGAGGTCCTTGATATCGTCGGTCTTGCCGACGGTGAGGTCGCCGCCCTCGACAGAGAGGGCGCCGCCGTTGCCAACATTCAGGCCACCGTCAGCGTTGACGGTGCCGCCGCCGACGGTGAGGGTGCCCACCGACTTGGAACCCGACAGGAGGTTGCCCAACGTGATCATGCCGGCGACGGTGGTGACAGCAGTGTCCCGATTGGTGAGGCCGCCCCCCCCTTTGAGGGAGAGGCCGCCCGACGTGACCGTGAAGGCGCCGGCACCGCCAACCACGAATGTGCGGCTCTGGATCGCGGCATCACCCGCCACCGCCATCTCGCCCCCTGAAACCGCAAGAGTGCCGGTGGGGTTGGTAACCGTCAACCCGCCGGCGACCGCGACCTTACCGCCGGAGATGGAGATGCTGCCATAATTCGCGACGGACATATCGCCTTGCACGTCAACCAGGGCACCAACGGACTTGACATCAAGGAATGCACCGGATGTGCCACCGATGTTTGCTTTACCATAGATAGTTGCACGACCACCATCCACGGTGACGTTGCCGTACGCGATACGCAGCTCACCTCCATTGCGGGCAACGCCAACAACCAAAGATGCGGCAGAACCTTTTATCGAGACTGAACCATTATCGATATTTAGACCACTCCCAGTTGTAAATGATCCTGGATTAGCAGAATTATCCGAAGAAATTTTAATAGAACTTGCTTGACGGACGCTGGCCGATCCATCGACGGTAACTGAACCTTGAGTTACCTGAATATAACTTTGCATCCCCGCCATTGTTAGAGAGCCCCGCGAGACAAAGGACGGCATATCTGTTCCCGTGCCGGCCACTACAAGCCGCCCCCCGAAAGCGGCACTTCCACCGCCCACCCGGGCACTTACAAGGGCAATAATCTCGCCTTTATACATAGAGAGCATAGCATTCGCCGGATCGCCATTGGTAAACATCAGATCCAGCGACTTTATAGTAGTTGTGCCACCGTTATAAATTGGCTGGACGGTTACAGCGGCGTCGACGACAACCTCACTCTCAGATCCAGGGACGACGCCGCCATCCCAGTTGGCGCCTGTAGCCCAGGCCCCGTCTTGCGCCCCCGTCCAATTCACCACTTGCGCCCAGGCGCCGCTGGCTGCCACGAGGGCGGTGGAGGATAGCAGGGCCGCAGTCAGCGCGAGCCTTGCGAAATGGCCGGCCGTCGAGGGGCACGATTCGCCCTTCGTCAGCCCGAGGTGGCGCGCGGGAACATTTCCCATTCCATCGGACACGTTCCCGCGAGCGCCTGATGAGTGCCTGTATTCAACCATTGCGTGTTGCCTCTTCCACTGACGTCCGGCCCGCACGCGCATCTCACGGTTCGCGCACACGCCCTGACAGATATGTCATTAATATGCCGTTTCTGTTCACGAAGTATAGGTATATACGGCGCAAAAATGCCTCGTTTGAGTCATTATGTGCCATATTAGACACTGTCTCTGGCGAATGAGGTGCGATTTCGGCGCGGGCGGCGCGGGCGGCGCGGGCGGCACAATCGGGGCCCGGTGGCGGCACGGGCATTGCGGCCCCGGCGTTTCCGCTTTATCGCTAGGGAGCGCGCGGTTCGCCGTTCGCGTTCAACACCATTCCCGTTCCGGATATCGCCAGACCCATGCTCCAGATCTTCCGCAACGCCGGCCGCCATTGGTTCGGCAAGGCCATCACGACAGTCCTGTTCGGGCTGCTCATCCTCTCCTTCGGCATCTGGGGCGTGGCGGACTGGATCGCGAGGCCGAGCGGCAACACCGTCGCCACGGTGGGGGAGCGCACCATCTCCGCGCAGGCGGCGCGCGACGCCTATCTGGCCCAGCTGCAGGCGCTGCAACGGCAGCTCCGCACGCCCATCTCGCCCGAACAGGCGCGGGCGCTGGGCCTGGAACAGCAGGTGCTGGGGCAACTCGTGGGGCAGGCCGTGCTCGACACCAGCGCCGACGACCTGAAGCTCGCCGTGCCGGACGCCACCATCGTCGACATCGTGATGCGCGAGCCGCAGTTCCGCGATTCACAGGGCAACTTCAACCGCGCCGCCTTCGACGCCGCCCTGCAAAACGCCGGCATCACCGAAAAGGCATTCGTCGACGAGCAGCGCGCCGTGCTGCCGCGCCGCCAGATCGCCGAAAGTCTCACGGGCGACATTGCGCCGACGGCGCCCATGCAGGAAGCCTTCCACCGCTTCGTGGCGGAACGGCGCGAGGCGCGGCAGATCACGCTCGCGCCGCAGGCGGCGGGCACCGTCGCCGACGCGGACAACGCCACGCTGGAGGCGTGGTTCAATGAGCGCAAGCCTATGTTCCGGCTACAGGAATTCCGCTCCATCGCCGTGCTCTCCATCGACCCCGAAACGCTGGCGAAGCCGGAGAAGGTGACGCGCGAGGCGGCCGTCGCCCGCTATGAGGCCGACAAGGAAAGCCGCTACGGCACGCCGGAAACGCGGCACGTGCAGCAGCTCGTTTTCCAGAACGCGGACGAGGCCGCCGTCGCCCGGCAGCGACTCGCCGACGGGGCGGATTTCACGGCCATCGCCGCCGAGCGCAAGGTGGCGGAGGCGGACTACGACCTTGGCCTCGTGGCGCGCGACGCCGTGTTCGACCCCGCCGTGGCCGAGGCCGCCTTCACGCTGACGGAGCCGGGAATCAGCGCGCCCGTGCAGGGGCGATTCGGCACCGTGATCGTACGTGTGGTGTCGATCACGCCGCCTTCCGTGCAGTCGTTCGGCGAGGTGGAGCAGGCGGTGCGCCTCGCCATCGCCATCGATGACGCGCGCGCGGCCGTCAACGCCCTGCATGACCGCATCGAGGACGCGCGCGCCGCCGCCACGCCGCTGGCCGAGATCGCGACCGCGAACGGGCTTCCGCTGCAGACCATCAGCGCCGTGGACAGCGCCGGGCGCGACCGCGCGGGCAAAACCATTCCCGACCTGCCGGGTGGCGCGGACCTGCTGAAGGCCGCCTTCGCCTCCGACGTGGGGGCCGACAACGCGCCGCTGCGCCGCCAGACGAGCACGGGTGCGGGCTACGTGTGGTTCGACGTCACGGATGTCGCGCCCGAGCGCGACCGTACCTTCGCGGAGGCGCGCGACGAGGCGCTGAAGCGCTGGCGGGACGAGGCCGTCGCGGACAAGCTTTCCGCCACCGCAGGCGACATCGTGGCGCGGCTGGACAAGGGCGAGAGCCTCGACGACATCGTGGCCTCCTTCCCCGCCGGCACTTTCGCCGGACCCGCCCGGACGGTGACGGACATCGCCCGCAACAGCCAGGGGGGCGGCCTGCCGCCCGCCGCCGTGCAGCAGATATTCGCCACCCACAAGGGCAAGGCCGGCTCCGCCGCCCTGCCGGAGGGGCGCGTCGTGTTCCAGGTGACGGAAGCGGCAACGCCGCCGCTCGCCGCCGGCTCCCCGCAGGTCGCAGCGGTGGCGCAGCAGCTGCGCACCGCCCTCGCCGACGACCTGCTGGCCGAATACATCGGCAAGCGGCAGGCGGAACTGCGGCCCACCTTCAACGAGCAGGCGCTGCGGGCGGCCATCGGCGCCGGCCCCTCCGGCGGACTTTGAGGTATCGCGATGTCCGACATGCTCCTTACCGACGCCTTCCAGGCCGCCTACGAGGCGGGCACGCCCGGCGTGGTCAGCACCACGCTCGTCGCCGACCTTGAAACGCCCGTCGCCGCCTTTCTGAAGCTGCGCGCCATTACGCGCGGGCCTTCCTTCCTGCTCGAATCAGTGGAAGGCGGAGCCGCGCGCGGGCGCTATTCCATCATCGGCCTCAACCCGGACGTGATCTGGCGCTGCCAGGAGGGCGCCGTCACGGTAACGCGCGGGAACGGAGCGCCGGAGAGCGATTCGCGCCCGCCGCTCGACAGCCTGCGCGCGCTGCTGGCGGAAAGCCGGCTCGAACTGCCGCGCGGCCTGCCGGCCATGGCGGCCGGCGTGTTCGGCTATCTCGGCTATGACATGGTGCGGCTGATGGAGCGCCTGCCCTCCCCGCCGCCCGACGTGCTGGGCCTGCCGGACGCGGTGATGGTGCGCCCGACGCTGATCGCGGTGTTCGATTCGGTCACCGACGCGCTGTCGCTGGTGACACCCGTGCGGCCCGCCGCCGGGGTGAGCGCGCGGCAGGCGCACGAGGCCGCCGTGGCGCGAATCGAGGAAGCGGTGGCGGCGCTCGACGCGCGCCTGCCGCATGAGCAGCCTATCGACGTGGCCGCGCTGGCCGCGCCGGAACCCGTCTCCAACACCGCGCCGGAGGAGTTCCGGCAGATGGTGGCGCGGGCGAAGGAGTACATCAAGGCCGGCGACATCTTCCAGGTGGTGCTGTCGCAGCGGTTCGACGCGCCGTTTTCGCTGCCGCCGCTGTCGCTCTACCGGGCGTTGCGGCGCTCCAACCCCTCGCCGTATCTCGCCTTCCTCGACTTCAACGACTTCCAGGTGGTCTGCTCCAGCCCGGAAATTCTGGTGAAGGTGGCGGACGGGAACGTCACCGTGCGCCCCATCGCCGGCACACGCCGCCGGGGCGAGACGCCCTCCGCCGACGCGGCGCTGGCGGCCGAGCTGCTCGCCGACCCCAAGGAGCGGGCGGAGCATCTGATGCTGCTCGACCTCGGCCGCAACGATGTAGGCCGGGTTTCGGCCACCGGCACGGTGAAGGTGACGGACAGCTTCTACCTCGAATATTACAGCCAGGTGATGCACATCGTCTCGAATGTCGTGGGCCGGCTGGCGCCGCAGCACGACGTGATCGACGCACTCGCCGCAGGCTTTCCGGCGGGAACGGTCTCCGGCGCGCCCAAGGTGCGGGCGATGGAGATCATCGACGAGCTGGAGAAGCACAAGCGCGGCCCCTATGCCGGCTGTATCGGCTATTTCGGCGCCGGCGGCGAGATGGATACCTGCATCGTGCTCCGCACTGCCATCGTCAGGGACGGGCGCATGTCCGTGCAGGCGGGCGCGGGCATCGTGCACGATTCCGACCCGGAGGCCGAGCTGCAGGAGTGCATCAACAAGGCGCGCGCCCAGTTCCGCGCCGCCGAGGAGGCCGTGCGATTCGCCGCGACCGCCCGGCGGGGGCAATAGCAGCTGCCATGGACGCGGCGGGAGCGGGACGAGGCGAGACGGTGCATCTCGACCTGCGCGGGCTGAAATGCCCGCTGCCGGCGCTGCGCACGCGCAAGGCTTTGGCGCGGGCGGCGCCGGGCACCCTGCTCGTCGTGGCCTGCACGGACCCGCTGGCCGGCATCGACATTCCCCATCTCGTGCGGGAAACGGGCCATATCCTGGAAGGAAATGCGCCGGAAACGGATGCGCCGCCCGAAGGCGGCGCACGCATATTCACGATCCGGGTGGTGGCGAATCAGCCAGCGGCCTGATTCGCGTTCACGCGCGTGCCGTCGCCGAGCACGGTCTGGAGCACCTCGAAGCCCTCGAACTGCGGCGGACCCGCGTAGAGCGGCTTGCGGTCGCCCGCGTTGCGATGAGCGGCGCGGAATGCCTCCGAGCGCGTCCAGGCCTCGAAATCGGCCTTCGAACGCCAAACGGTGTGGGATGCATAGAGCGTGTGTTCGTCCGTCTCCGGCCCGCGCAGCAGGTGGAACTCGACGAAGCCCGGCAGCTCGTGCAGGTGCACCTCGCGCGACAACCAGACCTGCTCGAACTCGGCCTCGGAACCCTTCAGGACCCTGAAGCGGTTCATGGCGATATACTGCGACATGACTCGTCTCACTTTTCGCGGAAGGAAGTCGTGATCGCTTCTGTAAGCGGGCGCGTCAGATAGTCAAGCACCGACCGCTCGCCCGTGGGGAAGATGACCTCCGCGGGCATGCCCGGCCGCAGCCGCGTCTTCAGGTTTTCCGGCAGGTCCGTATTGCGCACCGAAACCTGCGCCAGATAATACGGCATGCGCGTGGTCTCGTCGGTCAGGCGGTCGCGCGAGATGTCGTCCAGCGTGCCCATGATGAGCGGCGTCGTGCGGGAATGGAAGGCGGGGAAGCGCACCTCCGCCGGCAGGCCGGTGTGGACGCGGTCGATATCCGTGACCTCGACATGCACCTCGACGACGAGGTCGTCGTCCTCGGGCACGATTTCGAGCAGCGTGTCGCCGGGGCGGATGACGCCGCCGAGGGTGAACACCTTCAGGTTGTGAACGATACCCGAGCGCGGTGCGACGACGTCGATGCGCTTCAGCACGTCCTCGGCGATACGGATGCGCTCCTGCAGCTCGCCGAGCTTCAGCCGCGTGTCGGCGAGGCTCTGGCCGACCTTCTCCTGAAACTCCTGCTCGGCCTGCCGAATCTGGATCTGCATCTCGCCGATGGCGTTGTGGGCCTTGGCGCTGTCGGCCTGGTTGCGGCCGATGATGCCGTCGAGGCGCGCCTTCTCGCGTTCCAGCGACGATTCGCGCGTCTTCGAGACGAGGCCCTTCTTCGCCAGCGCCTTCACGCCGACCAGCTCGTCGTCGATGAAGTAAAGCTGCTGCTGGGCGGACTGGCGCTCGCGGTCGAGGCCGCCAATCTCGGACTGGTACTGCGTGATGCGGGTCTTCATGACATCGATCTGGCCGTTGAGCGAGGCGCGGCGTTCGCGGAACTGCGTCTCCTGGTCAGCGATGGTGCGGGCGACCTCGGGCTCGTCCCCGCGCCCGGTCAGCTCGGCGGGGAAGGCGATCGTTTCCTTCATGTCCCGCTCCGCCACGAGGCGCGCCTCCAGCGCCAGCATGGAGTCGAGCTGGCGACGGGTCGCGACGTAGTTGGCGTCGGAACTCGTGGCATCCAGCCGGAACAGCACCTGCCCCTGCTCCACGCGGCTGCCGCTGGTGACATTGATCTCACGCACGATGCCGCCTTCGAGATGCTGGACGGCCTTGCGCTTGCCCTCCACCGAGACGAGACCCGAGGCGATGACGGCACTGTCGATGTGCGCCAGCGCGGCCCAGCCGCCGAGCAGCCCGAACGTCAGCACCACGACGGCGTAACCGAAGCGGGCAACCGGCCGGTAATCGCCGGAGATCTTGGGGGCTTCTTCACTCATGATCCTGATACCCTGCCATGCTCGAATAACGTCCGTGCCGGTCCGGCACCTGCCGCGCGGCGGCGGGCGTCATGCCCGCCTTCACGCCTGCGCCGCCGCCTGCCCCGGCACCGCCGGCGGCTTGCCCTGCCCGCCGCCCTGCTGCACAGCGGGGGCCGGCTGGGTGACGACGCGCGGCCCCATGACGCGGGCCAGCACCTCGTCGCGCTCGCCGAACGCCTGCACCGTGCCGTCGGCGATCATCAGGATCGCGTCGCACAACGTCAGTATATTTGTCTTGTGGGTGACCAATACAACGGTCCGCTTCGCCTGTTTCAGCGCACGAATCGTGTTCATCAGCGCCTGTTCGCCGGCAGCATCGAGATTCGCGTTCGGCTCGTCGAGCACAATGAGCGCCGGCAGGCCGTAGATCGCCCGCGCCAGGCCGATGCGCTGGCGCTGGCCACCGGAAAGCGCGTGCCCACCTTCGCCGATCTGCGTGTTGTAGCCCTGCGGCAGATGCTGGATCATTTCGTGGACGCCGGCCATCTGCGCCGCCTGCACGACCTTCGCCTCATCGGGCGCATCGAAGCGGGCGACGTTTTCAGCAATGGTGCCGGCGAAGAGTTCGACGTCCTGCGGCAGATAGCCGAGCGACTGGCCGAGCTGCTCCGGATCCCAGTGCTTGAGGTCGGACCCGTCGAGACGCACCGCGCCCGCAACCGCCGGCCACACGCCGACGATGGCCCGCGCCAGGCTGGATTTGCCAGCCGCGCTCGGGCCGATGACGCCGAGGATGGTGCCTTCGCGCACGCCGAATGACACGCCCTTGAGCACGGGTCCCTCGCGGCCCGGCGCGCGGACGACGAGGTTTTCGACCACGAGCTGCCCCTTGGCGTCGGGAAGCCGCATGCGCGGCGGGCCGGGCGGCACCGCCTTCAGCAGCGCCCGCACGCGCTTCAGCGCGCCGCGCATGCCGACGAAGCCCTTCCAGTTGCCGATCGCGGCCTCGATAGGCTGCGTGCAGCGTCCGACGATGATCGAGGCGGCGATCATCATGCCGGGCGATATCTCGCGGTTGATGGCGAGATAGGCGCCAAGGCCCAGGATGAGGCTCTGCGAGAACATACGGTTGAAGCGGCTCGCGGCCATCAGATAGCCCGCGCGATCGGAGGCCTGCGCCTGCCAGCCGAGCGCCGCCGAGCGGCTTTCCTCCCACCGGTGGCGCAGCCGCGAGATCATGCCCATGGCCTGCAGCACCTCCGCGTTGCGGAACGTGGCGGAGGCCTTGCCGGACGCCGCAATCGAGGCCTTGGTGGCCTTGTCGAGCACCGGGCGGGTGGCGCGGTCGTTGGCAATGGCGAGAATGGCGGAGATGATGCAGGTGATGATGGCGAACAGGCCGTACCACGGATGCAGCAGGAAGGCGACGACCACGTAGACCGGCACCCACGGCAGGTCGCAGCCGGCGATGATGCCGGCACCGGTGAAGAACTCCCGCACCGTGTCAACGTCGCGCAGAACCTGGGTATGTCCCTGCGACGGCTGCTGGATCGTGGCGCGCTGGACGGAGTCGAACGCCTCCGTTTTCACCTCGCCGTCGAAGGCGACGCCGCCGCGCACCAGAAGCCGCGTCCTGACCGTCTCCAGAATGGCGGCCGTGACGTAGAGGATGGCGACGATCAGCGTCAGCAGGAGCAGCGTCGTGACATTACGGCTCGACAGCACGCGGTCGTAGACCTGCATCATGTAGAGCGGCCCGACGAGCCCCAGCACGTTGATGAACAGGCTGAAGAAGATCGCCGACATGATCGCCGGACGCGCGGCGCGAAAGGCGGCGTCGAGAGCGTTTTCTCCCGGACGCAGCGGCGCGGCGCGGCCACCGGCAACGAGGGCCCCGCCCCCGGAGGCGCCTCCCTTGGGAGAACCGGAGAAGAAGGAGGCCACGGCATCCCCCGTACCAGCGATCCAACGCCCGGCGTGTTCCCGGAATTTCGCGATATCGACTGCCATATTGGAACGGTTCCTGCTGTCCAGACTGCCGGCTCCCGACCGCGCATCGGAAACCCCTACGCCGCGGCGGACACATGAATACAGCGGCAGCATCCACGCCCGGACGCCTGCCGCCGGCCAAGAGCCGCCACACGATATGCATTACATACAGAATGATACGCCATCAACGCAATAGCCGCAATCCAGTGCACATATTGCGACTAAAACAACATTGTCTCCGCAACCTAACCGATATAAGAATACAATCATGAAACTTGGGGGGCTATATTTATGTAAAAATAAAATATTTATGAAAATAAATGATGAATAAATACTCATCAATAATTATATATTCTATATTTTAATGGGAAAATTATATTTATATATTTATACGTATGTGAGTTTTTATAAAAAATATAACGGTAATATGCGTGTTTTTGATTTCAATTCGAGGCTGAAATATGATTTATTTTTCATTGACTATTGAAATCGCAGTCTCAAGCTTTAATTTTTCAAGATTGTAAAGCAGAATAACACAATTGCGCCGTCATTCAAATCGTCCTGCTTGTTGTGCTACCCTGAATACAGCTATAGGTGTGAGATAACATGAGCGTTGAAACGACCTTGCCGCAATTGTTCCGTGGATGGACCGGCTGGACCGCCGACGAGTTCGCGGCACTTCGTCACGCCTGCGAGGCGCTGGAAAATACTGGCGCCGACACCGACGTGGGCTGGGGCCTCTCGGATGAGGGCGACGCATGGTTCGCCATCTGCGAGGAGTTCACGGGCGAGCCGATTCTCCATGTCATTCGCACGGGCAGGACCTATACGGCCATCGCGCCTGCGCTCGGCAAGGCTCTCCATGCCGGGGAACTCCGCATGCTGGTCGCGGAAGCGGTTGCACGTCTGGAATGCCTGCCCACGCCCCCGGCGGCCCGCGCCGGAAATGGCGCCGCGCATGCGGATTCGCGACCCGCGCAAACATCGGGTGCGGACTTGTACCGCCAGAAAAAATGAAGTAGTACGTTGAAGATAAAATCTATGATCGCTAATCTTAAGGATTATGGAAGCGATACTTCATTCCATATAGAGTCGTTATTGTCGGCCGTTTGCATACATAAAGAGGCATACACATTCAATTTTGAGACATGAATTCTGTTTCATCTTTTTTATTTATTATGGGGCGCGAATGTATACAAATCAACGACAGACGCAGGACACGAAAGAACTGCGCCGCATCGGCGGCCGCTGGCTGAAGGAACGACGCGAAAGCGCCGGCCTCTCGCAGCGGCAACTGGCGGAAATCCTCGGGGTCGAATATTACACGTTCATTTCACAGATCGAGACGGGACATGGTCGCATCCCGCCCGACCGTTACGAGACCTGGGCGAACGCCATAGGTCTGTCTCTGTCCGATTTCGTTCGCGAGATTCTGCGCTATTACGATCCCGTCACCTTCGCCATTCTTTTCGGCGATGCGTCTGCCAGTACCGGGATGGCAGGCAGTGCATTGTCGACGGAGAACCGGCAGTTGCGGGAGCAGGTGCGGGAGTTGCACCGCCTGCTCGGCAAGAAGACCATGGAGCTGGAACAGGCGCGGGACCGCCTGTCGCTCGCCTCCCCCGCTCCCGGCGACGCCGCAGAGGGCGGCAGGGGCAGGCGGCGCGGGGGGCGGGCCGGCGCGCGGCAGGGCGATCCGGAACCCGCTACCGCAGCGCCCTCCGCTGGAGGGAACGCGGCCGGGGATTGAGACCCGTTCGGCCACAACGACAGGGGGCTATCGTCGTCCTGCGATTGTCTGTAATGTCCGCGCGTCTTTTCGCCCGGGCCGAGCGGCCGACCTTTCCCGCGATTCTCACCTCATGGTTTCCCGATGGCAAACAAGGTTCTGAGCCTGATCCCGCAACTGTGGTTCAAGTTCGGCCTCGTTCGCCTGTGGCGGCTTGTGCCCCGCCCGCTGCGCCGGCGCATCGTGGCAAGGCTCATCCCCCTGCCGAAACGGGCCGGCCGCCGGCTTGCCGCGCCCCAGGCGCCGGTCATGATGTGCGGCTTCCTCGCAAGTCCGCTCGGCCTCGGCTGGAGCGCGCGCCTCACGCGCGGCCTCGTGGAGGAGGCCGGCGTGCCGATCCGCGATTTTGACATCGGCCATGCCTTCGCCACCGGTGAAAGGGACGCCGTGCTTCCCGATGCCTCCGGGCCGGCGACCGTGATCTTCAACTTCAATCCGGGGCAGTTCGGCTACGCGCTGCAATTCCTGCCGGACGACATCCTTCGCGATAAGTACATCATCGGCTATTGCGTCTGGGAACTGGAACGCATCCCGGACGACTGGCTGACGCCCCTCACGCTCGTCGATGAGCTCTGGGTGCCGACGCATTTCGTGCGCCAGGCCTTCGAGAATGCCGGGGTCAAGCTGCCGATCCGCGTCGTTCCCCACATCATGAGCGCCCCCGCCGGCCTCGCGAGGGACCGGGCGCGGTTCGGCTGGCCGGAAGATGCCTTTGTCGCCACCGTCGTGGCGAGCCTGCGGTCGAGCCTCGCGCGCAAGAATCCGCTCGCCGCCGTCGATGCCTTCAGGCGCGCTTTTCCCGGCGGGGAGAACGCGCTGCTCGTGCTCAAGCTCGGCGATTCGCACCTGGAGGCGGAGGCGCTCGCGACAGTGCGCGCCGCCATCGGCGACGATCCGCGCATCCGCCTGCTTCTCGACACGCTCGACAACGACGACATGTGGACGCTTCTCGCCTCCTCCGACGCCGTCGTCTCCCTTCACCGGGCGGAGGGTTTCGGCCTGGTGCCCGCACAGGCGATGCTCGCCGGGCGGCCGGTGGTGGCCACCGGCTGGTCCGGCAATCTCGACTTCATGTCCGAAGAAACCGCCTGTCTGGTGCCGTACCGCCAGATTCCGGTCGAAGACCCCAGCGAACTCTATGTCGCGCCCGATCTCCATTGGGCCGATCCCGACATCGGACAGGCAGCCGCGTTCCTGCGCCGTCTCCACGACGATCCCGCGGAACGCGAGGCGCTCGGCCAGCGGGCGCGGCAGGGAATTGAGACCTATTTCCGCAACGCGCACGCGCCCATAGTCGCCGCCATCCGGGAGTGGCCGCACGCCACGAAATCGTAAGCGTGACGACAAAATGCGGCCTTAATACCGACACGGCGGCCTGTTCGAATCCTATTCAAGCAGGGGCGCCCGGACGTCGAATGAAGCCATCTGGCTGACAGGAATTTTCCCTGCCGAGAGAAATAGAGAGCCGTTGCCGATCCGGTGCGATCGGTAAACGCTCTCGACCATTCGCCCCTCGGGGAGCGAATACGCAGGGAGTAACTTTGTGATGCAAAAGGATGCTCTTCAGCAGACCGAATGGCGGTCGAAACCAGCCCGGCGCGTTGCCGGCGTGCTGCTCGCCGCGCTCACCATCCTGTCGGCGGCAGCCATCACGGTGCCGCCGGCTGCCGCGGTCACGCTGACGGATTCCGGACGTGGCGAGGCAGAGGGCCTGCCGATCGTCGACGTGCAGTATCGCTACGGGCCGCCACCTCCCGACTATTACTACGACGGCCCGCCGCGCCGGTATTACGGGCCGCCGCGCGACTACTACGGTCCGCCGCGCTGGCGACATGGCTATCGCTATCCGCGCCGGCCGCCGCCGCCCCACTGGTACCGGCCGCCGCCGCCTCCACCGCCGCCTTATTATTACCGCAGCCACGGCCCGGACTTTTACAATCCGGGAGCAGCGGTCGCCGCCGGCGTGCTGGGCCTTGCGGCCGGCGCCGCCTTGGGCGGAGCGCTCACCGCGCAGGACGACCCGCCGCCGCGCTCGGACGCCACATGGCTCAGCTATTGTGCCAGCAAATACCGGTCGTTCGATCCCGACTCGGGAACGTACGTCGCCTATGACGGCAAGCGCTATTTCTGCAAGTAGCCGCGCCCGGCCATTCCCGGCGCCCGAAAGCGGGAAGACGGAACGGTTCGGCGGGCAGTGCAAGCCGGGCCGCTCCTGCAGCCCGGCGGACATCAGCCGAACCGGCGCTCGATATAGTCGTTGACGAGGTTCTTGAACTCATCGGCGATTCCCGCCCCTTTCAGGGTCATCGCCTTCTCGCCATCGATGAACACGGGGGCGGAAGGCGTTTCGCCGGTGCCGGGCAGCGAAATGCCGATGTCGGCATGTTTCGACTCTCCGGGCCCGTTGACGATACAGCCCATCACCGCGACATTGAGATTCTCGACACCCGGATAGCGCGTCTTCCACTCGGGCATGGATGTCGTGATCCAGCTCTGGATGTCGCGCGCCAGTTCCTGAAACACGGTGGAGGTGGTGCGCCCGCAACCGGGGCAGGCGGCGACGAGTGGCACGAAGGTGCGGAAGCCCATCGTCTGCAGCAACTCCTGCGCGGCGCGAACCTCAAGCGAGCGGTCGCCGCCGGGCTCAGGCGTCAGCGAATAGCGGATGGTGTCGCCGATGCCTTCCTGCAGCAGGATGCCGAGAGCCGCGGAGGACGCGACCAGGCCCTTGGAGCCCATGCCGGCCTCGGTGAGCCCCAGATGCAGCGCATAGTCGGAGCGGCGCGCCAGATCGCGATAGACGGCGATCAGATCCTGCACCGCCGAGACCTTCGCGGAGAGGATGATGCGGTCGCGCGGCAGGCCGATCTCCTCCGCCCGCGCCGCAGACAGCAACGCCGACTGCACCAGCGCCTCGCGGGTAACGGCGCGCGCGTCGAGCGGCGTATCGCTGTTCGAGTTCGCATCCATCAACCGCGTCAGCAGTTCCTGGTCCAGCGAGCCCCAGTTGGCGCCGATCCGCACCGGCTTGCCGTTGCGCGCGGCGATTTCGACGATGGTCGAGAACTGCTTGTCACGCTTTTGCCTGAAGCCGACATTGCCGGGGTTGATGCGATATTTCGCCAGCGCCTCGGCGCAAGCCGGGTGTTCCGTCAGCAGCTTGTGGCCGATGTAGTGGAAGTCGCCGACGAGCGGCACCTCGATGCCCTTCACCATCAGCGCGTCGCGGATGTAGGGCACGGCGCGCGCCGCCTCGTCCCGATCCACGGTGATGCGCACCAGCTCCGACCCGGTGCGCGCCAGCGCGGCCACCTGCGTCACGGTCGCGGCGACGTCGGCCGTGTCGGTGTTGGTCATCGACTGCACGACGACCGGCGCGCCGCCGCCGACCACGACGCCGCCGACATCCACAGCGACAGTGTGATGACGGGCAGCCGGGCGAGCCTCGGCAGCAAGAGCCGCGTCGACAAGGGAAGCGGGGGCAACGTTCATCTGAAACAGGATCCGGGGAAAGCGGCAAACGTCGGCTGCCGCCTATATCGCCCATTCAGGCCGGTTCGGCAACCGAATCCTTGGGCGCGACCTCCCCCTGCCCCTTGCCGCCGCAATGGGCGCAGATGCCGGCGATCTCGACCACCTCGTTGCGCGGGGTAAAACCAGCCTCGCCGAGCATCTTCGCCAGCGCGCCGCTGAACACGGGCGAGGATGCCTCGTCCACCCCCCCGCACTGCTCGCAGATCAGAAAGACGACCAGTTCGCCGGGCGAATGAACGTGCGGACAGGCGATGAAGGCGTTGCGGGTCTCGAGCTTGTGAATGAAACCCTGTTCCAGCAGGAATTCCAGCGCCCGGTAGATGGTGATCGGCGCAACGCGCCTTTGCGCCTCGCGGCCCATGATCTCTGCGATGTCATAGGCGCCAAGCGGCCGGTGCGTCGTGTAGAGGGCCGAAAGCACGTCATGCCGGATCGGCGTCATGCGCACACCGCGCGCACGGCACAGGTCGGCTGCGTGTTGCAGGGCGCCGGGCGCGAGCGCAGCCCGGTGCGTCGCGTGATCGCACGCCTCCCCGCCATGCGCGTGGGGCTGCGCGTGGAAGCGGCCCGTCGCGCCGCCGGGCAAGGCGTCGTGCGTATGCCTGTAGGAACCGCCATGCACAGGACGAGCATTCACGCCGTTCTCCTTCGCGTCACGCCCGGCGCCGCCACGCATGCCGATGCCGGTTTCTTCCATCACTGATTGAACATTATAACATATTCCTCGATTGTTACACATCGCACGGCAAAAAGCCGGCATGACGCCGCGCGCGTCATATTGTGACAAGGGATATGCGCCTATGATATGGTTGCATTTTGCGGCATGCCGCATTCCGTGCGTACCGAAAGGCGCGCGGGCGCGTCGATGCTCTTTGCAGCGCGGATCACGGCCCCGGAAAGGCAAGCGGCTCGAAAGGGCCGTCCCGTTCCCGGACAAGGTCGTGTCCGGTCGTCAGGTTGAAACACGGGCAGCCTCCCCGGCGCCCGGCTGTTCAACGATTTTGCGCATGTTCATCTTCTCCACGGGAAGCCAGGGAGGCTTTTGCCCATGTCTCTGAAATCGCGTACCGCTGTCGTCACCGGCTCCACGAGCGGAATCGGCCTCGCCATTGCCCGCGCCTTCGCGCGCGAGGGCGCCAACGTCGTCATCAACGGCTTCGGCGATGCGGCGGCCATCGAAAAAGAGCGCCTCGGCATCGAGGACGAATTCGGCGTGAAGGCCTTCTACTCCGGCGCCGACCTTTCGAAGGCGGACGAGGCGTTCAACCTCGTGGTGGAGGCCGAGAAGGCTTTCGGCTCGGTCGACATCCTCGTCAACAACGCCGGCATCCAGTTCGTGGCCCCGGTGGAGGAGTTCCCGGTCGAGAAGTGGGACCTGATCATCGCCCTGAACCTCTCCGCCGCCTTCCACACCACGCGCGCCGCCATCCCCGGCATGAAGGAGCGCAAGTTCGGCCGCATCATCAACACGGCTTCCGCGCACGCGCTCATCGCCTCGCCCTTCAAGTCCGCCTATGTCTCGGCCAAGCACGGCATCGCCGGCTTCACCAAGACGGTGGCGCTGGAGACGGCCACTTTCGGCATCACCGCGAACGCCATCTGCCCCGGCTACGTCTGGACGCCGCTCGTCGAGAAGCAGATTCCCGACACGGCCAAGGCGCGCGGCATCACCGAGGAGCAGGTGAAGAACGACGTCCTGCTCGCCGCCCAGCCGACGAAGGAGTTCGTCACGGTGGACGAAATCGCGGCGCTTGCCGTGTTCCTCGCCACGGACGCTGCCCGCTCCATCACCGGCGCGATCATCCCCGTCGACGGCGGATGGACGGCGCATTGACGGCCACGATACGGCCACGCCGGAGCCTGCTGTTCGTTCCGGCCTCGAATGTCCGCGCGCTTGAAAAGGCGCGCGGCCTTCCTTCCGACGCCGTCATCATCGACCTGGAGGACGCCGTCGCCCCCGCCGCCAAGGAGGCGGCGCGCGAGCAGGCACGGGCCGCGATTGCACAGGGCCTCGGCGGCCGCGAGGTGGCGCTGCGCGTCAACGGTGCAGACACGCCGTGGGGCGCCGACGACCTGGCGCTCGCCGCAAGCGTCGCGCCCGATGCCGTCCTTGTCCCCAAGGCCGCCTCGGCCGAGGCCGTGCGCGATATCGGCCGGCGCCTCGACGCGCTCGGCGCGCCGGCGCGGGTGCAGGTGTGGGCGATGATCGAGACGGCGCGCGCCGTGCTCGACGCCGACGCCATGGCCCGCACGGCGTTGGAGCCCGCAAGCCGTCTCGCTCTCTTCGTCATCGGCGCGAACGATCTTGCCCGCGAGACCGGCGTGCGCGTGCGGGCGGGCCGCGCCGCCCTGCTGCCGTGGCTGCAGCAGGTGCTGCTTGCCGCGCGTGCGAGTGGACTTGCGGCGATCGACTCGGTCTACAACGATTTCAGCGATACCGCCGGCTTCGCGGCCGAATGCGCGCAGGGGCGCGACCTCGGCTTCGACGGCAAATCGCTGATCCATCCGGCGCAGATCGCCGCCGCGAACGCCGCCTTCGGCCCCGGCGCCGACGACATCGCGGAAGCCCGCGCGCTCATCGCAGCCTTCACCGCGCCCGAAAACGCCGGCAAGGGCGCCGTGAGCTTCGAGGGGCGAATGATCGAGGATCTGCACGTTGCCATCGCCCGGCGCACGCTCGCGCTCGCCGATGCCATCGCTGCCCTGCATCACCCATGAAAGAAGCGCCGGGGCGGACAGCGCTGGCGCTTCCATACAGCCCGAAAACCTGGAGCGCGCTCCGATCGGAATTCGCTCAAAATAAGGAACCTAGAATCTGTCCTGTTTCAACATAAACAGGACAGATTCTGGAGTGTTTCTGTCTTTGACAGAAACACTCCAGGCGGATCAGAAGTGGATGGCGCGCTTGTCCACGGCGAGCGCCGCCTCCTTCACCGCTTCCGAGCGGGTCGGGTGGGCGTGAGTGGTGCGGGCGAGATCTTCGGCAGAGCCGCCGAACTCCATCAGCACGGTCGCCTCGTGGATCAGCTCGCCGGCTTCCGGCCCGATGATGTGGACGCCCAGCACGCGGTCGGTGGTGGCGTCGGCCAGAATCTTCACGAAGCCTTCCGACTGGTGGTTGACCTTGGCGCGCGCATTAGCCGTGAAGGGGAACTTGCCGATGTTGTAGGCGATGCCAGCGGCCTTCAGCTCTTCCTCCGTCTTGCCGACGGACGCCACTTCCGGCGTCGTGTAGATCACGGCCGGGATCACGCCGTAGTTGACGTGGCCCGCCTTGCCGGCGAGCAGCTCGACGGCGGCAATGCCCTCTTCCTCGGCCTTGTGCGCCAGCATCGGCCCGGCGATGACGTCGCCGATGGCGAGAATGCCCGCCACGTTGGTGCGGTAGTGATCGTCCACCACAACGCGACCGCGCTCATCGAGCGCGACGCCGATCTCGGCAAGCCCCAGACCCGTGGTATAGGGCACGCGGCCCGTCGCCACCAGCACGACATCGGCCTCGATCACCTCAGCCTCGCCGCCCGCAACCGGCTCCACGGTCACCTTCGCGCCCAGGCCGGTGTTCTCGACACCCGTCACCTTGGTCGCGAGCTTGAAGATGAAGCCCTGCTTGGCCAGGATGCGCTGGAACTGCTTGGCCACCTCGCCGTCGTTGCCCGGAATGATGCGGTCGAGGAACTCGACCACGGTTACCTCCGCGCCGAGCCGGCGCCAGACGGAGCCGAGTTCCAGCCCGATCACGCCTGCACCCACGACGACGAGCCGGCCCGGCACCTTGTCGAGCGCGAGCGCGCCGGTGGACGAGACAACGACCTTCTCGTCGATCTCGATGCCCGGCAGTCGCGCGACGTCCGAGCCCGTGGCGATCAGGATGGTCTTGGCCTCGACCACCTGCACCGTGCCGTCTTCCGCCGTTACCTCGACCTTTCCGGCGGCCAGGATGCGGCCGGTGCCGTGGAACGTATCGATCTTGTTCTTCTTGAACAGGAAGTCGATGCCCTTGACGTTGGCGTCGACGCCCTCCTGCTTGAAGGCCAGCAGCTTGGCGACATCGATCTCGGGCGCGCTCACCTTGATGCCGAAATCGCCGAAGGCATGCGCGGCTTCCTCGAACTTCTCGGAAGCGAACAGCAACGCCTTGGAGGGAATGCAGCCGATATTGAGGCAGGTGCCGCCGTGCGTCTTGCGCTTTTCGACAACCGCCGTTTTCAGCCCGAGCTGCGCGGCGCGAATGGCGGCGACATATCCGCCGGGGCCGGTGCCGATAACCACGAGATCATAAGACATGGGACTTCCTGCCTGTCGAGCGCCGGTTCGCGTTTGCGGACGAGAGCAACCGGCAATGTCAAATCATGAAACGGGAGGCGCCTCCCGGCCGCAGCCGGGAGGCCGGTGCGAAATCACAGGTCGAGCACGAGGCGCGCCGGATCCTGCAGGTTTTCCTTGATGCGGACGAGGAAGGTCACCGCCTCCTTGCCGTCGATCACGCGGTGATCGTAGGACAGGGCGAGGAACATGATCGGCCGCGCCACGATCTGGCCCTTGTAGACGACCGGGCGCTGATCGATGCGGTGCATGCCGAGGATGGCCGACTGGGGCGCGTTCAGGATCGGCGTCGACAGCAGTGAGCCGTACACGCCACCGTTCGAGATGGTGAAGGTACCGCCCTGCATCTCCTCGATCTTGAGCTGGCCATCACGGGCGCGGCGGCCGAAATCGCCGATCTGCTGCTCGATACCCGCCACCGACAACTGGTCGGCGTCGCGCACCACCGGCACGACGAGGCCCTTGTCGGTGCCGACCGCCACGCCGATGTGATAGTAGTTCTTGTAGATCAGGTCAGTGCCGTCGAGTTCGGCGTTGACGGCCGGCAGCTCCTTGAGCGCCTGCACCGCGGCCTTGACGAAAAAGCCCATGAAGCCGAGCTTGACGCCGTGCTTCTTCTCGAACGCATCCTTGTACTGGTTGCGCAGCTCGATGACGTTGGTCATGTCCACGTCGTTGAACGTGGTCAGCATCGCCGCGTTCGACTGCGCTTCCTTGAGGCGGCGCGCGATGGTCTGGCGCAGCTTGGTCATGCGCACGCGCTCCTCGCGCGCCTCGTCGCCGGGCGCCGCAGGGGCGCGGGGCGTCGCGACCGGTGCGGGCACGGCCGCAGGAGCCTGGGCGGGCGCCGCCGCAAAGGCGAGGATATCGCCCTTGGTTACGCGGCCGTCCTTGCCGGTGCCGGGCACGCCGGCCGGGCTGATGCCGGTTTCCGCCGCGATGCGCTGGACGGCCGGGCCGTTCTCCAGGCCGGCAGCGGCAGGCGCAGCGGGGGCGGGCGCCGGAGCAACCGGTGCGGGAGCAGGTGCCGCGGCGGGCCGCGGAGCGGCGGCTGAACCCGCGCCGCCTTCGTTGAACGTGCCGAGCAGGGCGCCGACGCCCACGGTCTCGCCTTCCTTGACGGTGATTTCCGTCAGGACGCCGTCCGCCGGCGCGTTGACCTCCAACGTCACCTTGTCCGTTTCGAGTTCAACCAGAGGCTCGTCAGCCTTGACCGCCTCCCCCACCTTCTTGAACCATTGGCCGACAGTGGCTTCGGTGACGGATTCGCCCAGCGTGGGCACGCGGATTTCGGTCGCCATGATCTTGTGTCCATTGTGGCCTGCGGCCGGTTATTTGACAGGATGAAGGCCCGGCCGGCGGACGCCGGCCGGATCGAAAATCAGACGGAAAAGGCGTCGTCGAGGAACGCCTGCAACTGCGCGAGATGCTTCGACATGATGCCGGTCGCCGTCGCGGCTGAGGCGGCACGCCCCACGTAGCGCGGACGCTTCGCCTTGATGCTCGAATGCCCCAGCGCCCACTCCAGATAGGGTTCGACGAAGGTCCACGACCCCATGTTCTTGGGCTCTTCCTGGCACCATACGAGATCGGCGTTGCGGAAGCGCGACAGCTCATTGATCAACGACTTCACCGGGAACGGATAGAGCTGTTCGACACGCAGCAGGTAGACGTCGTCGATGCCCCGCTTCTCGCGCTCCTCATAGAGATCGTAGTAGACCTTGCCGGCGGTGAGCACGACGCGGCGGATCTTGTCGTCCTTCACCAGCTTGATCTTCTCCTTCGAGAGCCGCTCGGCGTCGTCGCGGATGAGACGGTGGAACGAGCTGGTCTCCGTGAACTCCTCCAGCCGGGAAACCGCGCGCTTGTGGCGCAGCAGCGACTTCGGCGTCATCAGGATGAGGGGCTTGCGGAAGTCCCGCCGCAACTGACGGCGCAGAATGTGGAAGTAGTTGGCCGGCGTGGTGACGTTGGCCACCTGCATGTTGTCCTCGGCGCACATCTGCAGATAGCGCTCCAGACGCGCGGACGAGTGCTCCGGCCCCTGCCCCTCGTAGCCGTGCGGCAGCAGCACCGCGAGGCCCGACATGCGCAGCCACTTGCGCTCCGCCGACGAAATGAACTGGTCGAACACCACCTGCGCGCCGTTGGCGAAGTCGCCGAACTGCGCTTCCCACAGGGTAAGCGCGTTCGGCTCCGTCAGCGAATAGCCGTATTCGAAGCCGAGCACCGCCTCTTCCGAGAGCATCGAGTTGATGACCTCGAATTTGGCCTGGCTCTCCGAGATGGCGTTGAGCGGGATGTAGCGGTGTTCGTCCTTCTGGTCGACCAGCACGGAGTGGCGCTGCGAGAACGTACCGCGCTCGACATCCTGCCCCGACAGGCGCACGGGCTTGCCTTCCTTCAGCAGCGAGGCGAACGCCAGCGCCTCGCCGGTCGCCCAGTCGATGCCCTCGCCCGTCTCGATTGCCTTGCGGCGGTTGTCGAGGAAGCGCTGGATGGTGCGGTGGACGTTGAAATCGGCCGGCACCGACGTGAGCTTCTCGCCCAGCAGCTTCAGCTCGGCTTCCGGAAGGCCGGTAGCCCCGCGCCGCGGATCGTCCGCGTCCTCGCGCACCGCCTTCAGGCCCGCCCACTTGCCGTCCAGCCAGTCCGCCTTGTTGGGCTTGTAGGTCTGCCCGGCCTCAAGCTCGGTTTCGAGGTGGGTGCGCCAGGCGGCGCGGCGCTCCTCGACCTCCGCCTGCGTCACCACGCCCTCCGCCACCAGCTTGCTCGTGTAGATTTCGAGCACGCTCGGGTGGTTGCGGATCGCCTGATACATCAGCGGCTGCGTGAACGCCGGCTCGTCGCCCTCGTTGTGGCCGAAGCGGCGATAGCAGAACATATCCACGACGACCGGCTTGTGGAACTGCTGGCGGAACTCCGTCGCGATCTTGGCGGCGAACACCACCGCCTCCGGATCGTCGCCGTTGACGTGGAACACCGGCGCTTCCACCATCTTCGCCACATCCGACGGATAGGGCGAGGAGCGCGAGTTGCGCGGGTTGGTGGTGAAGCCGATCTGGTTGTTGATGATGACATGCACGGAACCGCCGGTGCGATGCCCCTTGAGCCCGGACAGGCCAAGGCACTCCGCCACGACGCCCTGGCCGGCGAAGGCCGCGTCGCCGTGCAGCAGCAGCGGAATCACGGAAGTGCGCGTCTCGCGGTCGCCGAGCTGGTCCTGCTTGGCGCGCGCCTTGCCGAGCACCACCGGATTGACGATCTCCAGATGCGACGGGTTGGCGACGAGCGACAGATGGACCTTGTTGCCGTCGAACTCGCGATCGCTCGATGCGCCGAGGTGATACTTGACGTCGCCGGAGCCTTCCACGTCGTCGGGCGCGAAGGAACCGCCCTTGAACTCGTGGAACAGCGCCCTGTGCGGCTTGGCCAGCACCTGCGTCAGCACGTTGAGGCGGCCGCGGTGGGCCATGCCGAGCACGATTTCCTTCACGCCCAGGTTGCCGCCGCGCTTGATGATCTGCTCCAGCGCGGGAATAAGCGACTCGCCGCCGTCGAGACCGAAGCGCTTCGTGCCCGTGTACCTCAGGTCCAGAAACTTCTCGAAGCCCTCGGCCTCGATCAGCTTGTTGAGGATGGCGCGCTTGCCCTCCGGCGTGAAGGTGATTTCCTTGTGCGGGCCCTCGATGCGCTCCTGAATCCACGCCTTCTCCGCCGGATCGGAGATGTGCATGAACTCGACGCCGAGCGTCCGGCAATAGGTGCGCTTCAGGATCGCCAGCATCTCGTTGACGGTGGCGAACTCAAGCCCGAGCACGTGGTCGATGAAAATCTTGCGGTCGAGGTCGCCCGGCCCAAAGCCATAGCTCGACGGGTGCAGTTCCTCGTGATCGCGCGGCGGGCTGAGGTGCAGCGGGTCGAGATCGGCGTGCAGGTGGCCGCGCATGCGGTAGGCGCGAATCATCATGATGGCGCGCACGCTGTCGCGCGCCGCCTGCTGCACGGCCTCCGGCGACAGCTCGACGCCGCCCTTCTGGGCTTTCTGCTTGATCTTGTCGCCCACGGCCTTCTCGATGCCGGACCAGTCGCTGTCCAGCGCCGAGACGAGTTCGCCGTTGGCGGGAACCGGCCAGTTGGGCCGCTGCCACGACGCGCCCTGCGCATTCTTCTCGACGAGCGCCTTGTCCTCGCTCAAGCCGGCGAAGAACGCCTGCCAGCCGGCATCCACCGACTTAGGGTCCTGCTCGTAGCGGGCGTACAGCTCATCGAGATAGGCGCCGTTTCCGCCGTAGAGAAATGAGGTTTGAGCAAATGCGTCGTTCACATCCTGCCGTGCCATGACCCTTATCATCCTGCCGGAACCCGGACCCGTCCGGGCGAGCGGGCCTTGCGGCCCGAAACCCATCACCGTCCGGAGGCGGTGACGGGATGATTGTTCTGGGGACGGCTGTCCTTGCCATCCGAATACGACCGGAAGGTGGCGGATCGGCGGCAGGCGCCGGTCCGCCGCGCCATCAGCCCTTGAGCACCTCGACCAGCGTCTTGCCGAGACGCGCCGGCGACGGCGAGACGCGGATGCCCGCCTCTTCCAGCGCCGCGATCTTGTCTTCCGCGCCGCCCTTGCCGCCGGAGATGATCGCGCCTGCGTGGCCCATGCGGCGGCCGGGAGGCGCCGTGCGGCCGGCGATGAAGCCGACGGTCGGCTTCTTGCGTCCGCGCTTCGCCTCGTCCTTCAGGAACTGCGCCGCCTCTTCCTCGGCCGAGCCGCCGATCTCACCGATCAGGATGATCGACTCGGTCTTGTCGTCCGCAAGGAACAGCTCCAGCACGTCGATGAACTCGGTGCCCTTCACCGGGTCGCCGCCGATGCCGACCGCCGTCGTCTGGCCAAGGCCTTCCTGCGTCGTCTGGAACACCGCCTCGTAGGTCAGCGTGCCGGAACGCGACACGATGCCGACCGACCCCACCGAGAAGATATTAGCCGGCATGATGCCGATCTTCGATTCGCCCGCAGTCACCACGCCGGGGCAGTTGGGGCCGATGAGGCGCGACTTGGAGCCGTCGAGCGCGCGCCTCACCTTCACCATGTCGAGCACCGGAATGCCCTCGGTGATGGCGACGATGAGCGGGATTTCGGCGTCGATCGCCTCAAGGATGGCGTCGGCCGCGCCTGCCGGCGGGACATAGATGACGGAAGCGTCGGCACCCGTCGCCTCGCGCGCCTCGGCGACCGTGTCGAACACCGGAAGGCCGAGATGCTTGGAGCCGCCCTTGCCCGGCGACGTGCCGCCGACGACCTGCGCGCCGTAGGCGAGCGCCTGTTCGGAGTGGAACGTGCCGTTCTTGCCCGTGAAACCCTGGGTAATGATTTTCGTCGACTTGTCGATCAGAACGGACATCAGGCTGCTCCCTTGACGGCATTGACGATTTTCTGGGCTGCGTCATCGAGGTCGTCGGCGGGGACGACGTTCAGGCCCGATTCTCTGATGATCTGCTTGCCGAGTTCGACGTTCGTGCCTTCGAGGCGCACGACGAGCGGAACGGACAGGCCGACTTCCTTCACGGCGGCGATGACGCCTTCCGCGATGACGTCGCACTTCATGATGCCGCCGAAGATGTTGACCAGGATGCCCTTCACGTTCGGATCGGAGGTGATGATCTTGAACGCTGCCGTCACCTTTTCCTTCGAGGCGCCGCCGCCGACGTCGAGGAAGTTCGCCGGCTCCTCGCCGTAGAGCTTGATGATGTCGAGCGTCGCCATGGCGAGGCCCGCGCCGTTGACCATGCAGCCGATGTTGCCATCGAGCGCGATGTAGGCGAGGTCGTACTTCGACGCCTCGATCTCCTTGGCGTCCTCTTCCGTGGTGTCGCGCAGCTCGACGATGTCTGCATGCCGGTAGAGAGCATTCGAATCGAACGACACCTTGGCGTCGAGCGCAACGAGCCGATCATCCTTCGTGACGATCAGCGGGTTGATCTCCAGCAGGCTGATGTCCTTGTCGACGAAAGCGTCATAGAGGCTCTCGACCAGCTTGCCCGCCTGCTTGGCGAGCTCAGCCGAAAGGCCGAGTGCCTTGGCGACCTTGCGGCCATGGAACGGCTGCACGCCGGTGGCGGGGTCGATGGAGAAGGTGATGATCTTGTCGGGCGTGTTGTGCGCCACTTCCTCGATGTTCACGCCGCCTTCCGTCGACACGACGAAGGCGATGCGGCTCGTGGCGCGGTCCACCAGCGCGGAGAGATAGAATTCCTTGGCGATGTCGGAGCCGTCCTCGATGTAGAGGCGGTTTACCTGCTTGCCGGCGGGGCCCGTCTGCTCCGTCACCAGCGTGTGGCCGAGGATCTGGCGGGCGAATTCCTCCACCTCCTCGACGGAACGGGCAAGGCGCACGCCGCCCTTCTCGCCGGCCGCGGGCTCCTTGAACTTGCCCTTGCCACGGCCGCCGGCGTGGATCTGGGACTTGACGACCCACAGGGGTCCGCCGAGTTCCCGCGCTGCGGCAGCGGCCTCGTCCGCGGAAAAGATCGCCTTTCCGCGCGAAACCGGCACCCCGAATTCCTTCAAGACGGCCTTGGCCTGATATTCGTGAATGTTCATATCGTCGTCCCAGGTGGCTAAGATCTTGTGGCTTGGATCTTCATGGCTCGGATAGCTGGTGGCCCGGGTGCCTGCTGACGCCTGCAACCTGCCGTGTCTTCTTGCCGCCGTGTCGTCCCGCGCGATCGCACCATGAAACATGGCACGATCCGAAGACGCCGGGATGGCGAAACGGCGGCCCTCCCCGAGCCGCCGTCCGATGATCAGCCAGCAAGCGCCGGGTTGATGGTCTTCGACGCCTCGATCAGCCCCTTGACAGACTGCACCGACTTGTCGAACGCAGCCTTCTCGTCCGCCGACAGGGCGATCTCGATGATGCGCTCGACGCCGTTCTCACCGATCACCACCGGCACGCCGACGAACAGGCCATTCTCGCCGTACTGGCCGGAGAGATAAGCCGCGGCGGGCAGCACGCGCTTCTGGTCCTTGAGGTAGCTCTCGGCCATGGCGATGGCGGACGCGGCCGGCGCATAGAAAGCAGAACCGGTCTTGAGCAGGTTGACGATCTCGCCGCCGCCCTTGCGGGTACGCTCGACGATGGCGTCAAGCCGCTCCTGCGTGGTCCAGCCGATGTTGACGAGGTCCGGCAGCGGGACGCCCGCGACGGTGGAATAGCGCGTCAGCGGCACCATGTCGTCGCCGTGGCCACCGAGCACGAAGGCCGTGACGTCCTTCACCGACACCTTGAACTCGTCGGCGAGGAAGTGGCGGAAGCGGGCGGAGTCGAGCACGCCGGCCATGCCGACGATCTTGTTGGCCGGAAGGCCCGAGGCCTTCTGCAGCGCCCACACGGCGGCGTCCAGCGGGTTCGTGATGCAGATCACGAAGGCGTCCGGCGCGTTCTCGCGGATGCCCTGCCCCACCGACTCCATCACCTTGAGGTTGATGCCGAGCAGGTCGTCGCGGCTCATGCCAGGCTTGCGCGGCACCCCGGCGGTGACGATGATGACATCGGCGCCCGCGATATCCGCATAGGAATTGGCGCCCTTGAAGGCCGCGTCAAAGCCGTCGACCGGGGCCGATTCGGCGATGTCGAGGGCCTTGCCCTGGGGGATGCCTTCGGCGATGTCGAACAGAACGACGTCACCGAGTTCCTTCAAACCGGCGAGATGAGCGAGCGTGCCGCCGATCTGTCCGGAGCCGATCAAAGCGATCTTCTTGCGGGCCATGGAAACCGATCCTTGAACTGGAGGGATGAAAAACCCCGTTTGCGCCGTCTACTTGACTCAAAGCGTGCAAGCCTTCAAGCCGCATGCCGGGGGGTGGAGGCAGCCGCCGCGCGCGCCGATGCGCGCGCCGGCCGCGGGGGCATGGATAATCTTCCTGCACCTTCAATACGTTGAGGAAGATCATGACGGAGCCGTCACAACCGGTTTCGGTGAAAACCATCGTGTTTCAGATCCGGAATTCTGTAACTTTCTCGCAGCATCATACCCATAGGCTCATACGAAGCCGCCGACAAGAGCCCGCAGCGCCACGCCAATCAGCACCGAGAAGCGCCTCTCCATCACTTCCTTCGGCCGCCCGGCATCGAGCAGGATGGCCGAAGGGTGCGAGAAGCGGAACAGCATGTCGGTCAGGAACGACAGCGCCGTCTCGCGGTCGCGCAAGTGGAACACGCCGATGGCCGCACCTTCGTCCACCACCCGCTCCACGAACATGAACACCCGCCCCCGGTGCCGCCGCGCCACGGAACGGTTGGCGTTGGCGATGTCCGCGTAAAGCTCGAAGATCGCCCGGTCGTTCGCGGCGAGGTCGCGGTAGGCGTGCGCGAGCGCCAGTGTCAAACGTTCGAGTTTGTCATCGGCCGGATCCGGCGCGCCGGCAATGTCCGCCATCATCAGTTCGACGGGCTTCAGCGCATCCGCCACCACGGCATCGATCAGCGCCTCCTTCGAGGGGAAATAGCGATAGACGTTGGCGTGCGTCATGCCGGCTTCCTCGGCGATGCCGACCACCGTCACGCGGCGCGCGCCCACCTGCCGTACGTGTTCCGCGGCGATGGCCACCAGACGCACGTCGACCCGCTCGGGCACCGGCTCCTGCATCCGGCGCAGCGGACTCATGTCTCGACGAGGCCCGTGCTCTCGCCCGACGCCAGCGAATCGCCGCGCCCGTGCGGCAGCGCCAGATAATCCTCCGAACGCATCTCGATGAGGCGCGAGACCGTGCGGTCGAACTCGAACGCCTCCCGCCCCTCCTCCGCGACATAGAGCTTGTCCGCCTCCGCCTCGGCGGAAGCGACGAGCTTCACGTGCCGGTCGTAGAGCGCGTCGATCAGCGTGATGAAGCGCTTCGCCTCGTTGCGCCGCTCCGCGGTCATCACCGGGATGTCGTCGAGCACGATGGAATGGAAATGCCGGGCGAGATAGATGTAGTCCGATGCGCCGAGCGCCGTCGCGCAGAGGTCGGCGAAGGAAAAGCGCGCCACGCCGCCCGCCGCGACGGGCACTTTCAGCGCATGCCCCTTGACGCTGAGCACGAGCGGCCCGGCCTCCGCCGTGCCGGCGAGGCGGCGGAAGGCGTCGTCCAGCGCGGCACGCGCGGAGGCGTCGTTGGGCGTGTGGTAGACATCGGCCCCGCTGAGCTTTTCCAGCCGGTAGTCGGTGCGCGAGGACAGCTCGATCACGTCCATGCGCTCCTTCAGCAGCGCGATGAACGGCAGGAACAGCGCCCGGTTGAGGCCGCCCTCGTAGAGCCGGTCCGGCACCACGTTCGAGGTGGCGACGATGGTGACGCCGTTCTCGAACAGGCTCGCGAACAGGCGCCCCAGGATCATGGCGTCGGCGATGTCGGTGACGGTGAACTCGTCGAAGCACAGCAGCGTCGCCTCGGCTGCGAGTTCCGCGCCGACATGGGGAATGGGGTCGGTGTCCTTCTCCTTCCCGTCCTTGATGCGCTGGCGGAAGCGGAAGATGCGCTCGTGGACGTCGGCAAGGAAGTCGTGAAAATGGGCGCGGCGCTTGCGCGCGACCGGGGCCGCCTGCATGAACAGGTCCATCAGCATCGTCTTGCCGCGTCCCACCGATCCCCAGACGTAGAGGCCGCGCACGGCCGGCTGCCTGTTCTCGCGCCCGCCGCCGAAGAACCGGGCGAAACGGCCGGTCCTGACGGGAGGGGGAGCGGCGACGAGCGCCGCGATCACCGCATCCAGCCGCGCCACGAGCCGCTCCTGCGCCGGATCACGCTCGATGGCTCCCGACGTCACCAGTGCCTCGTAGTGCGCATGCACGGAGGCGGGGGACGATGCAACGGGCGCCGGAATGCGGGCTGTCATGCGGAAATCCTTGCTTCACGTCTGCGCCGGCGGGCCTGTTTCATCGGAAACCATCCCGCCGGCCCCGCATGCTCTACTCCTTCGCCGCAGTATTCGCAATGCGCGGGCGCACGCCACCAGATTACAGGCGGTCAAAAAGATGAACTATCGCCATGAGATATACTGCTCTATCGGGCTGCATATAATGACGTCATTTATCGCATTGTGACGGATTGAATGCCGCTGCATGACGGCGACGGATGCGCGCCGGATGCAGTACCGATGCCGCATGCGCCGCTGCCAGACATCCGTTTGGCATGAAGAAGCCCCTATGATATGAGCGTGCCGCCCATTCAGGGTGGACTGCGGCCTGGCCGCGCAGGCAAACCGGGTTCCACACGAAGGGCCGACGAGCTTGACTCCCGGCCAATGTGAAACCCGCACGACGTTTGAGCGAAGCCCAAGCGGCGCTGGTCGGAGACCGGAGCCGCCGGCATCACGACAGAAAGTATTTCATGACGGAAGGCAAGGGTGTATCCCCGGCGGCAGCCGCACAGGACCGCAACGACAGCGAGACGGAGCGGGCGGAAAACGCCGCGCCGTCGGCGCAGCAGCTGCATGTGCTGGTCATCGGCGCCATCGGCGTCGTGTTCGGGGACATCGGCACCAGCCCGCTCTATGCGCTGCGCGAATCCGTGCTCGCGGCTTCCGCCGGCGGGCCGCTGCTGCGCTCCTCGGTCGTGGGCGTGCTCTCGCTGATCCTGTGGACGCTCATCCTCGTCGTGACCTGCAAGTACGTGCTCATCCTGCTGCGGGCCGACAACAAGGGCGAGGGCGGCACGCTGACGCTCGTGGCGCTTGCACAGCGCGTGCTGGGCAAGGGGCGCCCCTCCATCCTGCTCATCGGCATGCTGGGGGCGGCGCTGTTCTACGGCGACTCCATCATTTCCCCCGCCATGTCGGTGCTGTCCGCCGTGGAGGGTGTCAAGCTGGCGACGCCCGCCCTCGACGACTACGTGGTGCCGATCACCATCGCGGTCCTGTTCGGCCTGTTCATCTCGCAGCGCTACGGCACCGCGCGGGTGGCGACGCTGTTCGGGCCGGTGATGATCTTGTGGTTTTCCGCCATCGGCCTTGTCGGACTGCTGCACCTCTTCGACGATCCGGCGGTGTTCGCCGCCTTCAACCCCTATTTCGGCGTCCGCTTCCTCTACCAGCATCCCGGCATCGCGGTCGCGGTGCTCGGCGGCGTCTGCCTGGCGGCGACGGGGGCGGAGGCGCTCTATGCCGATCTCGGCCATTTCGGCCGCAAGCCGATCAGCGTCGCGTGGCTCTACTTCGTCTTTCCCGCGCTGGCGCTCAACTACCTCGGGCAGGGGGCGATGCTGCTGGCGCACCCGGAGGCGATCGACAATCCCTTCTACCGGCTGGTGCCGGAATGGGCGCTGCTGCCCTACATCGTGCTGGCGACGCTTGCGACCATCGTCGCCTCGCAGGCCGGCATCACGGGCGCCTTTTCGCTCACGCGCCAGGCCATCCAGCTCGGCCTGCTGCCGCGCATGGAGGTTCGCTTCACCTCGGCGGAGCACGCGGGGCAGATCTACATGCCGAAAGTCAACCGGCTGCTGCTCGTGGGCGTGCTCGTGCTGGTGGTGGCGTTCCAGACGTCGAGCGCCCTCTCCCACGCCTACGGCATCTCGGTGTTCGGCGCCATGCTGATGGACGGGCTGCTCGCCATCCTCGTGGTCTGGAAGGGCTGGAAATGGGGGCTCGCGGCGGCGCTGGCGCTGCTGCTGCCCTTCGTGGTCATCGATGCGGCGTTCCTTGCCGCCAACCTCGGCAAGCTGGTGTCGGGCGGCTGGGTGCCGGTGGTGCTGGCGATCTTCCTCGTCGTCATCATGTCGACGTGGCGCAAGGGCACCGGCATCCTGTTCGCCAAGACGCGCAAGACGGACGTGCCGCTGCGCGACCTCGTCGAGATGCTCAGGACCAACCCGCCGCACCGCGTGCGCGGCATGGCGGTGTTCCTGACGAGCGACCCGGAGACCGCGCCCTCGGCGCTTCTGCACAACCTGAAGCACAACAAGGTGCTGCACGAGAAGAACGTCATCCTCACCATCACCACGGACGACACGCCGCGCCTCTCCGACAACGAGCGGGTGACGCTGGAGCCGCTCGCCGACAGCTTCTGGCAGGTGACCATGCGTTTCGGCTACATGGAATCGCCCAACATCCCGAAGGGCCTTTCCATCCTGCGCAAGCTCGGCTTCAAGTTCGACATCATGTCGACGTCGTTCTTCCTGTCGCGCCGCTCTATCCGGCCGGCGGCGAAATCCGGCATGCCGCTGTGGCAGGATCACCTGTTCATCTCGCTCGCCCGCAATGCCTCCGACGCCACGGACTTCTTCCAGATTCCGACCGGCCGCGTCGTCGAGGTCGGCACGCAGGTGACGGTGTAACACGGCGGGCGGCGGGCGGAAAATGCTGTGCAAAGCTGCAGCGCCCGCCGATCCCGCACCTTGCTGTCATGCAGAATGAGCAAACGAATGCTTATCGTATGACACAACATCGTGTACAGTGCAGCCTGCCGGTTATCCGCGAAACGCATTGCAAAGCTGGAACGTGAAGAAAAAAGTATACGTCAAATCCTACGGCTGCCAGATGAACGCGTACGATGCCGAACGCATGGCGGACGTGCTCGCACCCGAAGGCTTCATCGAGACGAACAGCGCCGAAGACGCCGACCTCATCGTCCTCAACACATGCCACATCCGTGAGAAAGCTGCCGAGAAGGTCTATTCCGAACTCGGCCGCCTGCGCGTCATGAAGGACGAGCGGACGGCGGCCGAGGGGCGCGCGCCCACCATCGTCGTCGCCGGCTGCGTGGCGCAGGCGGAGGGCGGCGAGATCCTTCGTCGTGCGCCCGCGGTCGATCTCGTCGTCGGCCCGCAGAGCTACCACAACCTGCCCGCGCTGCTGGCTAAGGCGAAGCGCGAGCGCGTGGTGGATACGGAATTCCCGGTCGAGGACAAGTTCGACCACCTGCCCGCGCCCTCGCCCCAGAAAATCCGCGCGCGCGGCGTCTCGGCGTTCCTGACCATCCAGGAAGGCTGCGACAAGTTCTGCACCTTCTGCGTGGTGCCCTACACGCGCGGCGCGGAAATCTCACGCCCCGCCGCCAAGATCCTCGCGGAGGCGGAGCGGCTCGCCGCGGCGGGCGTGCGCGAGTTCACGGTCATCGGGCAGAACGTCAACGCCTATCACGGCGAGGGGCCGGACGGGCGGACGTGGTCGCTCGGGCGGCTCCTGCACCGCCTCGCCGATGTGCCGGGAATCGCGCGGCTGCGCTACACCACGAGCCACCCGCGCGACATGGACGACGACCTGATCGCCGCCCACCGCGACCTGCAGGCGCTGATGCCCTACCTGCACTTGCCGGTGCAGTCGGGTTCCGACCGCATCCTGGCCGGCATGAACCGCAGGCACACGCGCGACGACTACCGGCGCATCATCGACCGCACGCGCGCGGCGCGCCCCGACATCGCCCTCTCGTCGGACTTCATTATCGGCTTCCCCGGCGAGACGGACGCGGATTTCGAGGACACGTTGCGGCTGGTGCGAGAAACGGGTTTCGCGAGCGCCTTCTCGTTCAAGTATAGCCCCCGCCCCGGCACGCCGGCCGCCGAAATGGCCGAACAGGTGCCGGAGGACGTGAAAAGCGCGCGCCTCGCCGCCCTGCAGGACGCGCTGGAGGAGGACCGGCAGAAATTCAACCGCGCGGCAGTCGGCCGGACGTTCGACGTGCTGGTGGAGCGCAAGGGTCGCCACGCGGGCCAGATGGCGGGCAAGTCGCCTTATCTGCAGGCGGTCCAGTTCGACGACGGCGAGGTTGCGATCGGCGATATCGTGGCCGTCGAGATCACGGAGACCGGCCCGAACAGCCTGTTCGGCCGCCGCGCCGGCCAAGCGGGCGCGAGCGGAACCACCGTCCGCGCAGTGGGCGCGAATGCCGCATGAGCGTTGAGGAATTGAGTGAGCGTTCCGACATGAGTGTTTCATCATGAGCGATCCAGCCTGACCACCAGGGAGACATGCGCGTGAGAGCCAACGGACTGCAGCAACGCCCGCAACGAGGACGCCATACTCTCCCGCCCCCATTTCCCGAAAAGATACGATCATCGCTGATGAATGCAGAACAAGCCCCGGACACCGACCTCTCGCTGACTTTCGACGATAACCGTCTCGCGAGCCTCGTATTCGGCCTCTACGATCAGAATCTCGCCCATATCGAGCGCAAGCTCGGACTGCAGATCACCGCCAACGGCAACCATGTCGTCATCAAGGGGCCGCCCACGGTGGCCGAGCAGGCCCGCCACGTGCTGGAAAGCCTTTACGAGCAGGTGCGCGAGGGCACGACCATCACCACGGGCGAGGTCGACGGCGCCATCGAGGAAAGCACACTGCAGGGCTCGCTGTTTCCCGTGAGCGACGATTTCCGGCCCGCCGAGCGCGCCGCGCCCGGCCGCGCCACCTTCGAGCAGATCACGACCCGCAAGCGCGGCTCCGTGAAGGCGCGCAACGTGACGCAGGACGCCTATCTGCGCGTGCTGCGCCGCCACGAGATGGTCTTCGCGGAGGGACCGGCCGGCACCGGCAAGACCTGGCTTGCGGTTGGCCACGCGGTGCAGCTCATGGAACAGGGCGTCGTGGAGCGGCTGGTGCTGTCGCGCCCGGCCGTGGAGGCGGGCGAGCGGCTCGGCTTCCTGCCCGGCGACGTGAAGGAGAAGGTCGATCCCTACCTGCGCCCGGTTTACGACGCGCTTTACGACTTCATGGAGGCCCGCCACGTGGAGCGCGGCCTCGCAACCGGCGTCATCGAGATCGCGCCGCTCGCCTTCATGCGCGGGCGCACGCTCACCAACGCGGTGGTGCTGCTCGACGAGGCGCAGAACACGACTTCCATGCAGATGAAGATGTTTCTGACGCGCCTCGGCGAGGGATCGCGCATGATCATCACCGGCGACCCGTCGCAGATCGACCTGCCGCCGGGGCAGAAGTCCGGCCTCGTGGAGGCGGTGCGGGTGCTTGAGGGCGTGGAGGGCATCGGCCACGTCCGGTTCCGCGACGTGGACGTCGTGCGTCATCCGCTGGTCAGACGTATCGTGCATGCGTATGATGAAGAAAGTGCGCGCCTGGCCGGGACGCAGGCGATCAAGCGCGGGGACTCCTCAGCATGGTGAGTGGCACGACAGGCGCCGTGTCGGTTGACGTGGTGGTGCAGTCGAAGGCATGGTCGGTGCTGGCGCCGACAAAGGAACGGGTGGCCGCGCTGGCGCAACGCGCCGTCGGCGCGGCGCTGGCGAGAGCCGGCGTGCCCCTGCGCGAGGGGGCGGAATTGAGCGTCGCCCTGGCCGACGACGAGGCGGTGCGCCAGCTCAATGCGCAGTGGCGCGGCCTCGACAAGCCCACGAATGTGCTGTCCTTTCCCGCCGCAGATCCCGATGAACTGGCGGACGCTCCCCATATAGGGGACATCGTGCTCGCCTTTGAGACGGTAGCGCGCGAGGCGCAAGACGACAACAAGACGCTCGCCGACCATACGACGCATCTCATCATACACGGCACGCTCCACCTGCTCGGCTTCGACCACGAGACCGACGCGGAGGCGGAGGAAATGGAAGCGCTGGAGATCGCCGCGCTTGCGGACCTTGGCATAGCCGATCCCTATGCCGACCTTGATTTGTTATGAGCGAACCCTCATCGATCGGATGGAGCCATCCGATCGGAAGACGCTCTGGAACTGGAGACCTGAAAATACCATGAGCGACGATCGAAGTTCGCCGTCACGATCCGAGGAACCGGGGCCAAATCGCGATCCGGGTCGCGAAGCTGGTCGCGAGGGCGACAGTTGGATCGACCGGCTCCTGACCGGCCTTGGCCTGCGCAACGACACTTCCGTGCGTGAGACGCTGGAGGAGGCGCTGGAGGAAGACTCGGCGGCAAGCGACTTCACCCCGCAGGAACGCTCCCTGCTGCAGAATGTTCTCGATGTCAGCGGATTGCGTGTCGTCGACGCCATGGTGCCGCGCGCCGACGTCATCGCGATCCAGGCCGACATCACACTCGCGGAAGTCATCCGCGCGTTCCGCGACGCGGGACACTCACGCCTCCCGGTCTACGGCGAATCGCTCGACGATCCGCGCGGCATGGTGCACATTCGCGATTTCCTCGACTACATCGCCGAGATCGGCATCGGCGCCGCCGCGCCCGCCGGCGAGGAAGCGACACCGGACAGGCTCGTGGTCGATCTGACGGCGCCGCTTTCCGCCGCGGCCATCCTGCGGCCGGTGCTCTACGTGCCGCCCTCCATGCCGGTCATGGACCTGCTGGTGAAGATGCAGGCGACCCGCACCCACATGGCGCTCGTCATCGACGAATACGGCGGCACAGACGGGCTCGTCTCGATGGAAGACATCATGGAGATGATCGTCGGCGACATCGAGGACGAGCACGACGAGGAGGAGGCCCCCGAGATCACGGAAGCGGGCCCCGGCGTCTTCATCATCGACGCGCGCGCCGATCTGGACGAGGTGTCGCGGGCCATCGGCATCGACCTCGACGCCATCGAGGTGGCGGAGGAGGTCGACACCATCGGCGGCCTCATCGTGACGCTGGCCGGGCGGGTGCCGGACGTGGGCGAGCGCATCCCCGGCCCCTACGGCCTCGTGTTCGATATTCTGGACGCTGATTCCCGCCGTCTCAAGCGCCTGCGTCTGTCGATCGAGGGCCGAACCGCGGCGGACGGCGACGCGGCGCTTACCGCGCGGCGGGACCATGAGCCGGCCGCCGTCTTCGACCTTACCCGCAGCGACCGGCACGAGGGCAAGCTGCCGCCTGTCGTCGCACCGGAAGGCAACGGTGGCCAGCAGCGACATGCCGGGTCCGACGTGCCACCGGATGCTTGAACTTGACCATCCCTGAAGCGCGCCGATCCCCGCCACGGGACCAGGCGAAGTCCGGGCCGGCAGGATTCGGACCGGCGTGGCTTGCCGCCCGCGTGCGCGGCGTATCGACACGATGGCGCGCGGCGCTGTCTTTCACAGGCGGAGCGCTCGGTGCGCTCGCCATGCCGCCGTTCGGCCTGTGGCCGGTGCTGTTCGTCTCCTTCCCGCTCGTGGTCTGGCTGGTGGACGGGGCAGCGGAGCGTGCCGGCGGGCCGTGGCGGCGGGCCCGCGCGGCGGCAGCGCTCGGCTGGTGGTTCGGCTTCGGCTTCTTTCTGGCCGGCCTATGGTGGCTCGGTTCCGCCTTCCTCGTCGATGCCGACGAATTCCTTTGGGCGCTACCTCTCGGCGTCGTCGGCCTGCCGGCGGGGCTTGCGCTGTTTCCGGCTTTCGGCTTCGGCCTTGCAGGGTGGTTCTGGCGTTCAGGCTGGCGGCGCGTTCCGCTCTTCGCGGCGGCGCTCGCATTGTCGGAGTGGCTGCGCGCCACGGTTCTCACCGGCTTTCCGTGGAATGCCTGGGGCATGGCTTTCGGGCAGGGCGACGTGCTGGCACAGGCAGCGGCGCTCGGCGGCCTGCACTGGCTGACGGCCCTGGTGCTGTTCATCCACACCGCACCTGCGACGCTCGCGGATGCCGGCAGCAAGGCCGCACGGTTCGCGATGCCGGCGGCAGGCGCGGCGGTGCTGGCGCTGGTGGCGGCCTTCGGCTGGTGGCGCATCCCCGCCGGGCCGGTGCCCGTGCATGCGGACATCCGCTTGCGCATCATGCAGCCCAACATCGCCGAGGCGGAACGCGCCGACCCCGCTTTCCGCGCGGGCGCGATCGCCCGCTATGCCGCCATCAGCGGACAGGAGGGCGCGGGCGGCGAGCGGCTCGCCGACGTCACCCACCTGATCTGGCCGGAATCGGCGTTTCCGTTCCTGATCGACTACACACCCGAGGCGCTCGACGATATTACCCGCATGCTGCCTGACGGCACCGTCCTGATCACGGGGGCGGCGCGCGCGGACATGCCACTGCCCGGCGAGCAGAGCTACCGCTACTTCAATTCGATCCGCGTATTCGACAGCGACGGTCGCTCGCTCGCCACCTACGACAAGGTGCATCTGGTGCCGTTCGGCGAGTATCTCCCGTTCGACGATCTGCTGCGCCGCGTGGGTATACGGCAATTCGTGCACACCCCCGGCGGTTTCGAGGCCGGAAACGGACGCGCCGCGCTGAATGTGCCGGGCCTGCCGCCGGCTTCCCCGCTCATCTGCTACGAGGCGATCTTTCCGGAGGAAGCGACCTTGCCCGCGCCCGGCCGCGCAGGGTTCTTGCTCAACGTCACCAACGATGCATGGTTCGGCATGACGCCGGGCCCCTACCAGCACTTCGCGCAGGCGCGCCTGCGCGCCATCGAGCAGGGCCTGCCCATGGTGCGCGCGGCCAACACAGGTATCTCGGCCGTGATTGATCCCTATGGCCGCGCCACTGCGCAACTACCCCTCGGCGTTGCCGGCATCATCGACGCCGAACTCCCGCAACCACTGGACATAACGATATATACCGTATTCTACGCTATATGGGGCGCTGGCCTTTATTGGGGCGTCATTATATGCTTTTGTATAGCCGGTTTTTCGCCCGGAAAGGGGCGGTGACCGCTTCGCCGACGCTTCGGGTTCCGGAAGATTATCAACACAATGTGCATTTTTCATAACAGGCCGGGACGCATGCCGAGGTGTTGTGTTAATTGTCGAACAGGACGGCTGTACATTGCGACACATACGACATAGCAGATCTCATCCGGCATCGGGAGACGAGCAGGCGTCTGCATTCGCGCGTGGCGACGCCGCTTCCAGAAATGCGTTCTCCGGGGAGGCCCGGCACAGGCAGACAACATCGGACGCGGCCCGGGTGATGCCGAGCCGTACCGCTTCGCGTCCCCCTCGAGAGGCACACGTGACAACCACCGCGAACAAGATCGACAAACATGTCGGAAGCCGGGTCAAGGCACGCCGTCAGGAACTGGGTATCAGCCAGGAAAAGCTCGGCAACGCGCTCGGGGTAACCTTCCAGCAGGTCCAGAAATACGAGAAAGGCACGAACCGCATCAGCGCAAGCCGCCTGCAGCAGATCGGCGCCGTGCTAGGCGTGCCGGCCGCATTCTTCTTCGAGGGCCTGCAGGAATTGGCGACGACGGTTCCCGGCTTCACCGAACGGGCGACAGCTCCCTACATGCCGGAGGTCATCTCGACCGAGGAGGGGCTGCAACTGATTCGCGCCTTCCTGCGCATACCGGATCAGAACGTGCGCCGCCGAATCATCGAACTCGTGGAATCCATCGCCTGCCAGCCGACCCTGCCCCGCTAGCCGAGGAGGCTGGTGGTTTTTTTGTGTCCTGTCGTTCTTTTTAGAGAACGAGTTCGATATCCCGTCTTGACCGAACCGTCACATACTGCCAAAAGTCAGGGTCTTTAAGGGAGCCTGGGCCGGTGATCGCGTGTGTCGGTTTCCGCGGCCTTCCGGTAGCCCGATATGGTAGCCCCATGTCCACCAACCGCTGACAGCAGGGATATTGGATCGTGTCGCGTCAGAACTACGTCTTCACCAGCGAATCGGTTTCCGAGGGTCACCCCGACAAGGTGTGCGACCGTATTTCCGACACCGTCGTCGATGCCTATCTCGCCGCCGAGCCGGAAGCGCGCGTCGCCTGCGAGACTCTGGCGACCACCAACCGCGTTGTGATCGCGGGAGAGGTGCGCGGCCCCGCGACGATCACCGCCGATTACATCGCTCATCTCGCGCGCCTCGCCATCAAGGACATCGGCTACGAGCAGGAGGGCTTCCACTGGCACGACGCGGATATCGAGGTTCTGCTGCATGCGCAGTCCGGCGATATCGCGCAGGGCGTGGACGCCGCCGGCAACAAGGACGAAGGCGCCGGTGACCAGGGGATCATGTTCGGCTACGCCGTGCGCGAGACGCCGGAGCTGATGCCAGCCCCCATCTATTATGCCCACCGCATCCTGAAGCGCCTGTCGGAAGCGCGCCGCAGCGGCGAATCGGGCACGCTCGGCCCGGACGCCAAGAGCCAGGTGACGGTGCGCTACGAAAACGGCAAGCCGGTCGGCGTGACGCAGATCGTCGTGTCGACCCAGCATCTCGACCCGACGCTGAACTCGAACGACGTGCGCGCCATTGTCGAGCCCTACGTGCGCGAGGCGCTGCCCGAAGGCTGGATCGATGCGAAGACCGTCTGGCACGTCAACCCGACGGGCAAGTTCGTCATCGGCGGGCCGGACGGCGACGCGGGCCTGACCGGCCGCAAGATCATCGTGGACACCTACGGCGGCGCGGCCCCGCACGGTGGCGGCGCCTTCTCCGGCAAGGACCCGACCAAGGTCGACCGTTCGGCCGCCTACGCGGCGCGTTATCTGGCGAAGAACGTCGTCGCGGCCGATCTGGCGGACCGCGCCACTATCCAGATCGCCTATGCCATCGGCGTGGCGCAGCCGCTCGCACTCTATGTCGACCTGCACGGCACGGCACGGGTGGACGAGGCGAAGCTCGAAAGCGCGCTGCTTGAGGTGCTCGACCTGTCGCCGCGCGGCATTCGCCAGCATCTGTCGCTCAACCGTCCGATCTATGCCCGCACCTCGTCCTACGGCCACTTCGGCCGCCCACCCGAGGCGGATGGCGGCTTCTCGTGGGAGCGCACCGATCTCGTGGACGCGCTGCGCTCGATCCTCGGCTGACGGCAGGCGATGACGGTTCCGGACACGCCGTCCGCACCGGCGGATGCCGATGCGGCAGCCGATTCCCTGCGCGGCGCCTTCTTCGGGCGCCGCAAGGGCAAACGCCTGCGCGACCGACAGGCCGATCTCATCAGCGACCTGCTGCCGCGCCTGCGTCTGCCCGAGGCCGGGCCGCTCACGCCGAATGGCCTTTTCGGGCGGCCGGTGGATGACGTCTGGATCGAAATCGGCTTCGGCGGCGGTGAACACCTGATCGCCCGGGCGCTGGCGGATCGCGGCAAGGGCATCATCGGCTTCGAACCCTTCATCAACGGCATGGCGAAGCTGCTCGGGCGCGTCGCGGACGAGGGCATCGACAACGTCCGCCTGCACGACGCGGACGCGATCCCGGTGCTGGCGCGCCTGCCCGCGGCCAGTATCGGGCAGGCGTTCATCCTGTATCCCGACCCGTGGCCCAAGCGCCGGCACCGCAAGCGGCGCATTATTTCCGACGAGACATTGTCGCTGCTCGCGCGCATCATCCGCCCCGGCGGCCTGCTGCGATTCGCAACCGACATCGACGATTATGCCGCCTGGACGCTGGCGCGGCTGGACCGCTCGCCTGATTTTATCTGGCAGGCGGAGCGCGCCGACGACTGGCGCGAGCCGTGGCCGGGATGGCTCAGCACACGCTACGAACAGAAGGCTTTCCGCGAGGGCCGCAGGCCGAGCTACATCACCGCCGTGCGGCGGTAACGGACCGGGCGCCCCGGCGGCGCCTCACGATTGACGCGAGGCGGTGAAGCGGGCGGCGGAGCGCAGGATATCGGCCTTCGCGCCAAACGATGCCAGCGCGGCGATCGCGGCCTCCACCAGTGTGTCACGCTCGCGCCTGGCGCGTTCCAGCCCCAGCACGCCGACGAGCGTCGCCTTGCCCTTCCCGGCATCCTTGTCCGTGCGCTTGCCCATGGCGGCCGCGCTCGATTCGCGGTCGAGGATGTCGTCGGCGATCTGGAACGCCGCCCCCACCGCCCGCCCGTAGGCACCGAGCGCCTGCCTGTCGCCGAGGGGCGCGCGCCCCAACAGGGCCCCGGCATCGACCGCGAAGGCGATCAGCGCGCCGGTCTTCATAGCCTGCAGACGCCTGACGCGCGCCTCGTCGAGCAGCACATCGCCATAGCGACCCTCCGCCGCGAGGTCGATCATCTGCCCGCCGACCATGCCGCCGAGGCCCGCCGCGCGTGCCAGCCCCTGCACGAAGGCGGCGCGGACGGCCGGGTCCGTGTGGCTGCTCTCGTCGGCCGCGACATCGAATGCCAGCGTCAGAAGTGCATCGCCGGCCAGAATGGCGGTCGCCTCGTCAAAGGCCTTGTGGACGGTGGGGCGGCCGCGCCGAAGATCGTCGTCGTCCATGGCAGGCAGGTCGTCGTGCACCAGCGAATAGCCGTGCACGAGTTCCAGCGCGCAGGCACCGTTGAGCGCGTGGGCGAAGGGAACGCCGAACAGCGCCGCCGTCTCGATCACGAGGAAGGGCCGCAGCCGCTTGCCGCCACCCAGCATGGCGTGGCGCATGGCAGCGACGAGCCGGGCCGGGCGTGCGATCTCGCCCCGGCGCGGCGCATCGTCGAGCAGGGCCGCTATCCGCTCCTCGACCGCCTGGACAACGGCGCCCAGCCGACGCTGGAAGGCCGCCTCGGGATCGAGATCCGTGCCCGTGATTCGCGTCGCTTCGTGTTCCATGGCCCCGCCTTCCACTGTCTTCACAACATCAACCCGCGTGCGTATGATTGGTCCCGTGGGGGCATCGGTGCCGTCGCCCGTCCGGGCGGCGTCCGGCTCCCTTCGGGGATCGATTCCTTGCCGCCTCGTCTCCTTGTCTCAGCTTCGGCCGTCCCTGTCCACATCCGGTCTGCCGCACGCTCCCGCGTCTCTGGCGCCGCTTCCTGGAAAAGACGACGCACGAACAAAAGCATGGAACAGCGTGACCGGTCCGGGAAACGTCATCCTGTTCCGATACGACGGTCCGCAAACCCGTCATCAGGAGGGACTTCGGAAGGGATATGGCAAGGGGGGAGACCGCGACGAGGAAGGAAACAGTGACGCCACGCCGGAAAACGCGCCCGGCGGCGACCGGCGGCAGGCTGCGGCGCGTTCTGCGCTGGCTCGTCCTCGCCGGTCTGGCGACCGCCGCCGTGCCGCTTCTGCTGCTGCTCCTGTACGGCGTCGTCCCACCCGTCTCCACGCTGATGCTGGGGCGCTGGCTCACGCTGCAGCCGGCGGAGCGGGAATGGGTCGCGCTCGCCGACATCGCGCCGGCACTGCCGCAGGCCGTCATCGCCTCGGAAGATTCGCGCTTCTGCCTGCACGGGGGCGTCGACTGGGGCGCGCTGCGGCAGGTGATCGGCGATGCAGGCGACGACGGGCCGGCGCGCGGCGCCTCCACCATTCCCATGCAAACCGTCAAGAACCTCGTGCTGTGGCCGGGTCGCTCCTACGTGCGCAAGGGGCTGGAAGTGCCGCTCGCGCTCTACGCGGACGCGATCTGGTCGAAGCGGCGGATGATGGAGAACTATCTCAACATAGCGGAATGGGGCGTGGGCATCTTTGGCGCCGAGGCAGCGGCGCGGCGTTACTTCGGCAAGAGCGCCAGAAACCTCACCCGGCGCGAAGCGGCACTGCTGGCCACCGCCCTGCCCAATCCGCGCCAGCGCGACCCCGCGCGCCCAGCCCGCTTCCACGCCCGCGCCGCCAATGCCGTGATCGCGCGCATGCCCAATGAGGATGCGGGCTGCCTATAGCATTTCGATATTTCATTGAAACGCCGAAATGCTATAAATTTTTGATATTACGCGCTTTCTTCATGCAAACCGGTACCCACTTTGCTTGAAAACGCTTTAGCCGAAGCGCCCGCTCCATAAGGCACGGACGGCGCACGGCCACCGCCGCCGCCCGGCTGTCACGGATCGCGGCGGCGACGGTCAAAAAACGCTGGCCAAACGGGATGGAATCTTGTAAAAGCCCGCATCCCATTGAAATCTGAACATGGATGGGTTGTGTCCGGATTGCCGGATCATCGCCATTGATCGGAGTTGAGTTATGGCCGTTCCAAAAAGAAAAACCTCGCCAGCAAAACGCGGCCACCGCCGTTCCGCCGATGCGCTGGCTAACCCTACCTATGTCGAGGACAAGGACTCGGGCGAGCTGCGCCGCCCGCACCACGTGGATCTCAAAACGGGTATCTATCGCGGTCGCCAGATCCTGAAGCCGCGCGTCGAGGCCTGATCCGGTCCCGAACATGGCGCCGCCACGCGCTTCCGCCGCTCGCCCAGGCGCGCGGCGGAAGCATAAAGCGCCCGATATCAAAAAAGCCCATTCCTGATTCGCACAGTCAGGAATGGGCTTTTTGCAGGAATGGGCTTTTTCGTCGCTGAAGACACCTGACGGCCGCCTTCCGGACGCTCTGTTCGCGGAACCGTGCCAAGTGCTGCGGCGCGCCTTTTCGGGAAGGCGGATTGCCCTCCCGCTAACGGCACGTGTCTTGCCTTGCAGCGCCGGACGTTCTGACGGAATCAGACTGTTCGTATAATATTTTATGCAGACATGGTTGCACTCAGTCCATCACGCCGCTTGCGCGGCGGGCGAGCATGGCCCGCGTAGCGGAGTAGTTGGGGGCAACCATCGGATAATTGGCGGGCAGACCCCACTTGTCGCGGTATTGCTGGGGCGTCATCTTGTAATGTGCTGCCAGATGGCGCTTCAGGGACTTGTACTTCTTGCCGTCTTCCAGACAGATGATGTAGTCGTCGGTGATGGATATCTCGACGGGAACCGCGGGCTCGGGGCGGGGTTCGGGCTTGGGAGCGCCCTGGCTCAGCCTGTCGAGCGTGGTATGCACGGCCTGCACCACGTCGATCAGATCGTCGGCAGATAATTTGTTGAACGAAACATAGGACTTGACGACCGAGCGGGTAATTTCCGCTATGGTCGGGTCGGCACTTTCCACCGTATTCATGTCAAACACTCCATCACGAGATTTGTGCCGGCCCCGCGACGGCGGGAGCGACCTTTCCATTTTCTGAACTTGCGGACGGATGCCGGGCCCCGCTGGCGCCCGCCCTTCAAAGACGACCTGTGCCGCTGACCGGAAAGGCGGCGTTTCTCCCGGTTGAAAGCGCGCGGCCCGTTGCTCAGGACGAGCGCAGTGCGTCGTTCCAGCCGGTGAGGTAGATTCTTGACAGTATCCGCTCGGCCAGCGCCCGCTGCCTGTTCCAGCCGATCGTCGAGCGGCTCGTCCCACGCCCGTCCGCGATATCGATCGCGGCGTCGGAGATGGCCTGCATCGCGACCGACGGAATTGTTGCGGACGCAGACCATTCCGCGACATAACTGTCTTTTTGAGCGTCATGTTCAGCCATCAAGATAAATACCTCCGGTTGATTGCGTGTAAAAAATCGCTCAAACCGTTTCCTGCCCTGTGCGATATTCCCTGTATCCGTGGCGTGCATACGGAAGACGGGCGCCGGCACCCATGTGCTAACCCAGGTACTTGACGATACCCTTCCTCATGCTTGTCTCACGCGCAGCAACGACCGGCTACGTACAACAACGGATAACCGCAACCAGATGTCATGATACTGTCATACGTATATCTTTCATCACGCTTCACTATTTGCGTCAATTCTGTCGCTTGTCAAGCGACATTTTTGCCACAACTCCTGTCCATCGCACGATCACCAAACTGTCGTGGTAATTGCTCAGGATGAGCGTCGCCCAGAACATCTGAACCGTTGTATTCGTTTCATGTTCGTGCAGGATCGTCCGGACACCGCGCCGTATCCCGGCGTGACGACTTCAGCCGGAGCGGAACTTCGGTTGAAGCGGCATCCGGGGCAGGGCCGAACTTGTCGTGGGGGTAGGAGAACGATGGCCGAGGAAATTGAACTCAAGCTGGCATTGAGCCCTGCGTCGCTGCAGCGGCTGTCGACCCACCCGGCGTTCCTGCGGCTGCAATCGGTGCGCGGCGTGCACAAGCGTCTGCGGTCGACCTATTTCGACACGCCCGAGCACGACCTGCACCGAGCCGGCGTCTCGCTGCGCCTGCGCGCCGACGGCGAACAGACCATCCAGACTGTCAAGAGCGCCCGCGATTTCGGCCTGCTGGTCATGGACCGCAATGAATGGGAACACCCCGTCGTCGGTACCGCGCCCGATTTCTCATGCATCGCGGACACCGCACTCGCGACGCTGATCGCGGACGACCGCTGCCGCACCGCCATCCGGCCGATCTTCACCATCAACGTCGACCGCGAGGTCGTTCCCCTGGACTATCGCGCGTCCGGGATCGAGGTCGCGCTCGATCACGGCCGGGTGTCGGTGGGCCGCAGGGCGCGCCGCTTCGCCGAGGTGGAGCTGGAGCTGAAGCGGGGCGACGCGACCGATCTCTACGCGCTGGCGCAGGAAATCGCCGCCATCGTCTCCGTGCGCCCGGGCTACATCGCCAAGTCCGACCGCGGCTACGATCTCATCACCGGCCGCGAGCCGGCGGTCACCAAGGCGCCGTCGCTGGACCTTGCGCCGGATACGCCAACCGGCGAGGCGTTCAGGATCATCGCCCGCTCCTGCCTGAAGCAGTTCCTCGCCAACGAGGAGGTGCTGCGGCGCGCGCCCGTCTCCGGCGCGGTGCATCAGGCGCGCGTGGCGTTGCGGCGGCTGCGGGCGGCGATCTCGGTGTTCCGCAAGGTCGCTGACGACGGCCAGCGCATCTTCATCAGCGGTGAATTGCGCTGGATCGCCAACCGCCTCGGCGCGGCGCGCGATCTCGACGTCTATATCGAGAACGTGCTCGAACCCGCGAAAGCCGAACACGCGGGCGCCCCTGCCTTCGCCGAGTTGCTCGTGAACTACGGCAAGCAGCGCGAGCACGCCTATGACAGTGCCCAACGGGCCATCGCCTCGCGCCGCTGCACCCGGGCCGTGATCGCCGCCCTGGCGTGGGTCGAGGCGGGCGCCTGGACCCGCAGCCCCGACAAGGCCGCACGGAAACGGCGCGAGCAGCCGGTGTGGAAATTCGCCAGCAAGCAGCTCGACCGCCGCCGCCGGAAAATCATCGCCGCCGGGGCCGAACTCGCGACGCTCACGCCGCCCGAGCGGCACGAGGTGCGCATCGAGCTGAAGAAGCTGCGCTATGCGGCGGAATTCTTCGCCGGCCTGTTCCACGAGCCGGAAACGCGCAAGCGCTACAAGGCGGCAGTGTCCGCCATGTCGACGCTGCAGGACCTGCTGGGCGAACTCAATGACATCGCCGTCAGCCGCGAGCGCGCGGCGCTGTCCGACGCCGAGCAGGAACTGCGCGAGGAACATGCGGCGCATGAGAGCGAACTGCTCGCCAGAGCGGAAAAAACCTACAGGGCTTTCGTCGACACGCCCCCGTTCTGGCACGACGGGCAGTAGGAGCCGCCCCGCCGGCACCGGTCGGGAACCGGTGCCGGGACGTCAGAACGCCCCGCGCTGCCTGATGGCGGCGGCCAGCGTACCGTCGTCGAGATAGTCCAGTTCCCCGCCGATCGGCACGCCGTGGGCGAGCCGCGTGACGCGCACCGGCAGATCGGCCAGGATCGCGGTGATGTAGTGGGCTGTCGTCTGGCCGTCGACTGTCGCGTTGAGCGCCAGCAGAACTTCCCGCACTGCAGGATCAGCGGCCCGCTGGTGGAGGGTGGCGAGGTTGAGGTCGTCCGGGCGCACGCCGTCGAGCGCCGAAATCACGCCGCCCAGCACGTGATAGCGCGCGCGGACGGCGCCCGCGCGTTCCAGCGCCCACAGGTCGGAAACGTCGGCGACCACCACCAGCAGCGAGGGGTCGCGCGTCTCGTCCCGGCAGATGGCGCAGGGGTCGGACGTATCGACGTTGCCGCAGACCGAGCACACCCTCACCCGCTCGCTGACCTGCTGCATGGCTTCCGCCAGCGGCGCGAGCAGCGTTTCCCGCCGCTTGACGAGTTGCAGCGCGGCCCGGCGCGCGGAGCGGGGGCCGAGCCCCGGCAGGCGCGCCAGCAACTGGATCAGCCGCTCGATTTCAGGACCGGCGGGCGAGGCCATCGGCCGCGAACCTCAGAACAGCTTCAGGCCGGGCGGGATCGGCAATCCCTTCGTCAGATCGGCGATACGGTCCTGCACCACCCGCTCGCCCTTGGCCCGCGCGTCGTTGAGGGCGGCGACGACGAGATCCTCGACGATCTCCTTGTCGTCGGGGTTGAGGAGCGAGGGGTCGATGGTCACCGTCTTGACCAGCCCCTTGGCGGTGGCGACGACTTTGACCGAGCCGCCGCCGGAAGTGCCCTCGACCTCGATCGCGTCGAACTCGGCCTGCACGTCGGCCATCTTCTGCTGCAGGCCCTGGGCCTGTTTCATCAATCCCATGATGTCGCGCATGTTTACGGTGCTCCCCTGTCCGTCAGTCACTCAGTCGTCGATATAGGGCGCGGGCGCATCCGGTGCGAGGCCGGCATCGTCATCGAGACCGGCGTTCGCCTCCCCGACCGCGTCGGCGTGGGTGTCGGTCTCCGCTTCCTGCACGATGTCGCGCACGCCGACGATTGTCGCGCCCGGAAAGCGGGCAAGCACCGCCTGCACCAGCGGATGGGCGCGCGCATCCTCACGCCGCTCCTGAGCGCGGGCGCGCGCCACTTCCGCGAGCGTGGGCGCGCCTTCAGCCGACGAGAGCGCCACCACCCAGCGCCGCCCCGTCCAGTCGAGCAGACGCTTGCCGAGATCGGCGATGACGGACGGATTCGCGCCGGGGACGAGCGCCACCTCGATCACGCCCTGCTCGTAGCGCACCAGCCGCACGTCGCGCTCCAGCGCCGCCTTGAGACCGACGTCGCGATGTTCGCCGGCGAGCGCCACCACGTCCTCGAAGCGGGCGAGCCTGATTTCCTCGCGCGCGGCCTCCCCGGGCCGGGCGGATACCTCAGGCCGGGCGGCCATTTCAGCCAGGGCAGACGTCTGGGGACGCGCAAGCGCAACCGGCTCCGCGCGCACGGTCGCGAGCGCCAGACGCTGGCCGCCGCCTGACGGCGCCCCCTCCCTGCCCGCGCCGGAAACCGCGCCGGGCCGTTCACCCGCTCCGGTTCCCGCGCCATTGTCGCGCAGCAGGCGCAACGCCTCCTCCGGCGAGGGCAGGTCGGCGGCATAGGCGAGGCGCACCAGTACCATCTCGGCCGCCGCCAGCGCTTGCGGCGCGGCCTGCACCTCCGGCAGCCCCCGGACCAGTATCTGCCATGTCCGCGACAGTACCCGCACCGAAAGCCTGCCGGCGAGGTCGGCGCCGCGCACGCGCTCCACATCGGTCAGCGCGGCGTCGTTCGCCGCCTCCGGCACGAGCTTGAGGCGGGTGACAAGATGGGTGAAGCCGGCCAGGTCGGCGAGCACCACGGCCGGATCGGCGCCCGCATCGTACTGGCTGGCGAGTTCGGCGAGGGCCGTGGCGATATCGCCGTGCATCAGCGCCTTGAACAGATCGATCACCCGCCCGCGATCGGCGAGGCCCAGCATGGCCTTCACCTCGGCGAGATCGATGCGGCCCGCGCCGTGGGCGATGGCCTGGTCCAGCAGCGAGAGCGAATCGCGCACCGAGCCCTCCGCCGCGCGGGCGATGAGCGCCAGCGCCTCCTCGTCGGCAGCGACGTCCTCCGCCGCGCAGATGCGCGCGAGATGCGCCCGCAGCGTCGCCGCCTCCACGCGGCGCAGGTCGAACCGCTGGCAGCGCGACAGGATGGTCACCGGCACCTTGCGGATTTCCGTGGTGGCGAACACGAACTTGGCGTGGGGCGGCGGTTCCTCCAGCGTCTTCAGGAAGGCGTTGAACGCCTTCTCGGAGAGCATGTGGACCTCGTCGATGATATAGACCTTGTAGCGCGCGCTGACCGGCGCATAGCGGATGCCGTCGATGATCTGGCGCACATCGTCGATGCCGGTGTGGGAGGCGGCGTCCATTTCCATCACATCGACGTGGCGCGATTCCATGATGGCGTCGCAGTGCACGCCTGATTCGTCGAGATGCACGGTCGGCCCGCCCGATCCGTCCGCGCGGACGAAGTTGAGCGCGCGCGCCAGGATGCGGGCAGTGGTCGTCTTGCCCACCCCGCGCACGCCCGTCAGCATCCACGCCTGCGGAATGCGCCCGGCCTCGAAGGCGTTGGAGAGCGTTCTGACCATGGCGTCCTGCCCGATCAGGTCGCCGAAACTGCGGGGACGGTACTTGCGCGCGAGAACGCGGTAGGGGGCGTTGGGCGAAGCGGTCACGGCACCATCCGGGCGAGGAATACGGCAGGCATCATAGCGTGGCCCGGCCGCACGCCGCCGAAATCAGTCAGGAGCCGGCGGGCGAATTGCGGTGGGAGGCTGGACGAAGACCCGCCCGGTCTCGTTAGGGCTGCTTCCTTCCGGACCTGACCCGGTTGGCGAGTGGAACGTCCAACGCCAACCTCCCGCTCCCTATATCGGGGAAACCGCCCGCCAACGCAAGAGGGGGGTGCGATTTCCCCAGCAGGCGCCGGTAATCAGGCAACGACGTCGCGCAGGATCGTCTCCCACGTGAAGTGGTCGCGCACGTGGCCGAAAGCGTTAGCGATCATGCCTTCATGGGCGCCCATGCCACGGCCGGCGATGTGCGCCAGCGCCTCCGCCATGCGCTCGCGCTCCGCCACGATCACGTGTTCCCCATCCTTCATGTCGAGCCCGCGGATGCCGATGGACGTGGTGAGCACGAGCGCGCCGCGGGCGGCGTAGTCGATGACCTTGAAGTTGGTGCCGGCGCCCACGATCACCGGATTGATGCCGACATCGGCGGCGGCGAAAACCGTCTGCAGCACATCCTCCCCGACGAGGCCGAGCAGCGCGACATTCGGCGGCAGGTCGCGGGCGCGCAGCTCGGGGGCCGCGCACATCTTGCCCACGAACCAGAACGTCCATTCCGGACGTTCGCGGGCGATGCCGGCGAGCGCGACCGCGCCCTCGACATTTGGCGCGTGCCAGCTCCCGACATAGAGCGCCAGCGGCCCGTGCACGCCGAGTTTCTCCTTCAGCGCCTCGCGCCGCCCGCGCTCCAGCAGCGGGTCCGCCGGAATGTCGGTGCCGTTGGGCGCCAGCACGATCCGGTCTTCCGGCTTGCCGAACATGTCCCGGAAGGCGGCCCTCTCGTCCTCGCTGACGGTGAGGATGCGCTCCGCCCCCTCCACGCATTCGCGTTCGAGCTGCGCGACCTCGGCGAGGACCGCCCGGCCGGCCGGCGTCTTCGGCAGCATGGCGTCCTTGAGCAGGGTCTCGACATTGTGGGCGTCGTACCAGATCGGCCCTTCCCAGGCCTCGCGGATGAAGCGGTAGAGATAGGGATGGCAGGCGATGGCGAGGTCCGCGCCTGCGAGGCGGCCGCGCAGCTCCCGCGACAGCGCGGGCGTGAGGTGGCCGTAGAGCGCAGCCGAGATGTCGGAGACTGACGTCTCGTCCAGTTTTTTCGTCAGCGCCCATTCCGCGTCGATATGTTCCGGCGAGATCGGAATGCGGACTTCGCGGAAATGCGGCGAAAAGAAAAACTCCTCTGCCGGCGTGTCGTCGCGGCCGAGGGAGACAACCGTCACGTCCGCCGTGCGCGCGAACTCCCGCGCCAGCGACCACAGTCGCCGCTTGCCGCCCGTATCCACGGGCCACAGCAGGTAGGAGTTGGCGATGACGATGCGACGGCGTGGGCGCTTGCGCGACGGGATCACGAGCGCCGTGCCGAGGTTCTGCCAGGTAATCGGCCGCACCCGCTCGCGCCCCGCGGCACCCATCCGCAGCGCCCGCTCCGGATCGGCGAGCAGCGACTCGAAAGCGGCGGCGAGCGCCGCCGGGTCGGTGTCGGTGACGAGGCCGGTCACGCCGTCCTCGACGAATTCCAGCACGCCGCCGGCATCCCTGACGGTGACGACCGGTCGGCCCGCCGCCAGCGCCTCCAGCGTGATGAGGCCGTAGTCCTCGTCGTAGGGCACGAAGGGAACGGCGAGCGCCGTGCGGTAGTGGCGCGCGAGTTCCTGCTCCGAGAGCCGCCCCGCGAAGCTGATGCGGCCGTCGCCCTTGGCCCGCAGGGTCAGTTCCTGTCGCTGCGGCCCGTCGCCGGCGATGACGAGGCGCGCGGGCCCCTCCACCCGGCGAAACGCATCGATGATGAGCGAAATCCGCTTGGCGTGATCGAGTCGGCTCGCGGTGAAGAATGTCGGCGCGGCGCCGTCAGGCCCCGTGATCGTGCCGGCGTCGTCTTCCTTCAGGATGGCGAGCCCGAGGTCGGACGGCACGTAGGCCACCTCGGGCTCCGCGTCCTGCGGAAAATAGCCCGCCCGCCGGCACACGTTATGCGATATGGCGACGTGCCGGCTGATGCTGCCGGTCGACAGGCCGATATCGTCGAGCTTGTGGACGACGGCGCGGATGAGCGGCCCGGGCAGCGCCAGCCAGTGCGCGGGCGGATCGGCGGCCAACAGCCGGTCGATCTCGCCGAAAATCTCGGAGAGCTGGCTGCGGCAGGTCGACGGGCCTTCGAGCAACGGCCGCAGCGGGCCGAGCAGTGCGTCGTCGGGCAGCGCGGTGTCGAGATCGCCCGGCCAGGTGTCGTAGAGGCCGCGCAGCCGGTGCAGCATGTACACCGCGTGGTTGCGGTGCGAAACCATCCACGCCGGATACTTGCCCGAGATGACGAGGTCGAAGTGCGACAGGTCCAGACAGGAGAACTGGCGGTAGCCGTTCACGATCTCGCGGAAGTTCCGCTCCAGCGTCGGCACCTTGATCAGTTCGCAGACATGCTTCGTCTCATAGGCGTAGTACTGCGTCAGCCCGAGCCAGACGCGCTCCGCGCCGCCAAAGGCGAATGGCACGGGACTTGGAGCGATCACCGCGATTTTCATCTTCGATCCGTCGTAGGTTGCGCGTCCTTGCGGGTTGCGCGGTCACTCGGTCAGGCGGCCGACGACCGTGTCCCAGGAAATGTCCCGTTCCAGATAGCGGGCGAGCCCCAGCCTGCCCATGTCCCGCGCCTTGGCGCGGTCGCTCCACAGCCGGTCGACCGCGTCGGCGATGCCCTGCGCGGTCGGCTCGACGATGAAGCCCTCCTCCCCGTCCGCGACGAACTCGAGCGGGCCACCCGAATCGGCGCAGGTGATGACGGGCTTGGCGGCAAGTTGCGCCTCAAGCGTGACATAGCCGTAATCCTCGTCGCGCGGCGGGTAGATCACCCCGAGGCAATTGGCGTAGAGGGCGAGCTTCTCGGCATCCGGACAATCCTCCAGAATGACGACCTTGCCGCCCAAATCGTTCTCGGCCACGAACTGCCTGTTCTGCTCCAGCAGACCGCCCCGGCCCGCCAGCACGCAGATGACGGGCGAACGCCAAAGCTTCGCCGCCTCCAGCACCAGATCCTGGCGCTTCAGTGCCTCCATGCGGCTCGGCAGGAAGACGTAGTCCAGCGCCTCGTCGCAGCGGTAGAATTCCGCCAGCGGCGGCGGATGGTAGAGCGGCTCGGCGGCGATGCCGTTGTAGCGCAGGAGGCGCGTGCTGACATTGCGCGAGTTGGCGAATATCCGCTCCGCGCGCGCCAGCACACGCTTGTCGTAGTCGTGGATAAGGTCGTGCAGGCGTTGCACCTCCGGCGACGCATCCTCCCCCGCGTAGAGATCGTACACCGCGCGGTGCTGGTGCATCACCCAGACGACGTGGTGGGGATGCCGCACGCCATAGCCGGGGAACTGGAGGCTGATGACCTTGTCGACATGCTGGCCGTTGGGGGCCGTCAGGTCCAGCGTCTCGCACCAGTTCATCAGCCGTTCGATGCTGGCCTCGGGATGGAACGTGAAGGGAAACCGCAGCGTCTCCACCTCATGGCCGCGCGCCTGCAGCGCATCCACCAGTCCCGCGAAATGATAGGTGGCCCCACCGGTCAGGAACGGCGTGGCATTGACGGTGACGATCAACCTCATACGGACGGATACTCCTCGCGCGGCTTGTGTGCGAGGATGGCATAGTCCTGCGGGCCATAGAACAGCGCGTTGAAACGATCCGCCACCGGACCTTCCTCCCGCACCGCCGTTTCCGGATCGTGCGGATGCAGGCGGGCGATGTCGACCGTCTCGAAACCGTGGTAGCGCGCCAGAAAGCCCATGGTGACGGGCGTCAGCGGGTGGCGGTGCGTCGGATCGTGATAGAAGGAATAGCTGCCGACGAACACGTTCTCGGGATTGGGCGTCTCGAAGAGCACGAGTCCGCCCGGCTGCAGTACGCGGAACGCCTCCTCGAACAGCGAGAACAGCACGGGAAACGGCAGGTGCTCGATGATGTGGAAGCCGCTCACCACCGAGAGGCTGCTGTCCGGCACGGCGCGCAGCGCCGACAGCGCGTCGTTGTGGGTGACGTCGAGGCCCTTGTCGCGGCAGACGCTGACCATCGCCGGGCTGAGGTCAATGCCGCGCGCCTCGTAGCCGCAGTCGCGCAGCAGCCCGAGCCACTCGCCGCGCCCGGAGCCGAGATCGAGAATCGGGCCGTCGCAGACGGACTTCACCGCCGCCAGCGTGTCGAGATAGTAGCCGTGGCGCGCCCGGATCACGTCCTCCGGCCCGCGCATGGCGTTCTCGAATGCCAGGTAATAGGCGTCGAGGCGCGGATCGGTCGCCACCGCGTTGTCCCCGCCGCCGTTCCCCGCGTTAAGCCGCTCGCCCAGCGCCGCGACGGTGCCGCGGGCCGCCAGCGCGACGCGCGCCGCCTGCACGGCCAGAATGCCGTTCTCGTTGCTGCGCAGGAACCGGTAAAGCGGCCGGGACAGGAAGCGGAAGGGCGCGCGATCTACCCACCGCGCCCAGGAAAAGATTCGCCTCTGGCGGCGCAACGTCGGGTCATCCTTGCCGCGCGCGACGAACTCGGGCGAGGACGAGATGTCGCACAGGATTTCAAGGCGCCCGCGCCCCTCCGCGAGCTTGTGTCTGTAGCCGTCGAGCCCCGGCAGATCGATATCCCGGTCGAGCAGCACCCGGTAGGCGTTGTTAAGGAAGACGTCACCTTCCTCCAGCAGCAGTTGCGGCCAGAGGTCCAGCCGGTCGCGCGGTGCGAGCGGCGAACGGCCCTCCGCCCATGTGCTCTCGGCCCCTTCGCCCTCCGTCGCCCGCGCGGCGGGGGCATCGGACCCGTCGCGGTCCGATGGCGCAAGGCTGAGAACCCGCAGCCGCTCGCGCAGGATGCGGATTTCGTTCTCTGCCCTGTCGATGGCCGCCATGCGGTCCCGCTGCGCGGCGATGGCGGAAGCCTGCGCCTGCAGGCCCGTTCGCAGTTCCGCGATCGTCGGGGGCAGCGAGGCCGCATCCCGCTCAAGCCGCCGCTCGATGGCCTCCAGCCTCGCATCGATATCGATGAGGTCGACGGGCGCGGTGGCGAGCGTCAGCGACGCGCGGCGGGCCGGATTTCCCTGCGAAGGGATCGCGAAGCCGTGCGCTTCCTTGCGGATTCGGGTGAGCAGTTGTTCGATGGACGGTTGATCGGACATGTTCCCCACACACGCTGCAGATCAGGCAAGGATCGATCAATCGCCGCGCTGACCAGTATCTATCTTCGGTTAAACAGGTGACCGGCCCGTTTTATATTACATTCGCACATACGAGCGGCAATGAAAACGTCAGCTTGAGCGTTCGGTGGATCGACTTGAAAGGTCGATGCAGCGGCGCTGCAGCCGTTTCGCCCCGGTTTGCATGAACCGGCGCCTTCGGCCAATCGGCATACACCCCATCGATACGCGAACCCATGGCTATCGTCGCTCCGCATGCCACAACGCTTTCGGGAGGGGCGGAGGCCGCCTCTCCGGCCCGAAAGCGCGACAGAGCTATGACCGCGAGCCGTTCGGACGCTTCGGCGAAAAGCGAAACGGCTCCGTTGCAGCCTGCCCGGGAAGGCGATCCCGGCTGTCTTCCGCGCCGATCGATAGCATCGCCCCGCAGGCTGTTCAATCGGTTCCGGCAAAAACCTCCGGCACGGAGCCGCGCCGCACAGGCGGGTCTTGTGGATACAGACCGCATGAACAGGGGCCTTGTCGATCGGGCATGCGGGTGTTAAAGCCCGCAGGCGCACCGGAAGCTTGGGTACGTCGGAAACTTGGGTATCATGGGACGCTCGCGACAGCCGGGCGTGGCGTTCCGCCGGTTCCGGCCCGCTGCCGCGCCTGCCGCATGTCGCGCTTGCCGCATGTCTTGAGACAAGAGGTCCTGCCATGACCATCAGGCTCCACTCGGGCGATCTGCCCGCCGGAATCGACTTCGGTGATTCGGTCGCCGTCGACACGGAAACGCTCGGCCTCAATCCCCATCGGGACCGGCTTTGCGTGGTGCAGCTTTCGGCCGGAGACGGATCGGCCGACGTGGTGCAGATCCGGCGCGACGGCCCGCGCCCCGAGAACCTGATCCGGCTGCTGGCCGACGAGAACGTCCTCAAGATCTTCCACTTCGCCCGCTTCGATCTCGCGGTACTTTTCCACACCTTCGGCGTGATGCCACAGCCGGTCTACTGCACCAAGATCGCCTCGAAACTCGTGCGCACCTACACGGACCGCCACGGCCTGAAGGACAACCTGCGGGAATTGCTCGGCGTAGAGATTTCCAAGCAGCAGCAATCGTCGGACTGGGCGGCGGAGACACTGAGCGACGCGCAGCTTACCTACGCCGCCTCCGACGTTCTCCACCTGCACGCTCTCAAGGAAAAGCTCGACGCCATGCTGGCGCGGGAGAAGCGGACCGACATCGCCCGCGCCTGCTTCGCCTTCCTGCCGACACGCGCCCGGCTCGACCTCGCCGGCTGGCCGGAGACGGATATCTTCGCCCATATGTGACGGCCCGGCGGGTCCGAGGCGGACAGGATCGGGCACGGCCGGATGGACAGGCCGGACGAACGGATCGGCCGGGACGATATTCCGGCCGCGTCGCCGCCCTTGGAAGGGACGCGCCCTCTGTACTATATAACGGTCATCCGAATTCAGGTATCCTGACCGCAGGTTGCCTGATGACAGGTATTCCGTCCGCCCGGCACCCCGCCGCGCGGCGCCACAACCGAAGACGGACGCCTTTTGACTGACGCTTCTTCCCCGCGCGCCCGCCGCGCCCCGGTCGATCCGCCGCCCGCCGGGATCACGCCTGCCGCCTACAAGGCGGCGCTCCGGCATTCGGCGCGCGTGCGGGCCATGAAACGGCTCATCCCCATCGCCGCCCTGGCGGCGGTGGCGGCGGTGGCCATGATCGGCATTCTGGACCCGCTCCGCAGCATCGGCGGCCTGAGCCTCGGGCCGGTCTCGCTGTCCGGCTCGAAAATTACCATGGACGCCCCCAGGCTCTCCGGCTTCCGCGCGGGCACGCAGCCCTACGAGATGACGGCGGCCTCCGCCACGCAGGACGTGAAGAACCCATCCGTCGTCGAACTGCAGCAGATCACCGGGCAGATCAGCCTCGACGGCGGCGGCAAGGCCGAGATCAACGCCCGCAGCGGCATCTACGATTCGCAGAAGGAATCCCTGAACCTCGCGGGCGATGTCCGCGTGCGCACCGACACCGGCTACGAGGCGAAGCTCTCCTCCGCCGCCGTCGACTTCAAGGGCGGGCGCGTCGTCTCCAGCGAGCCGGTGACCGTCACGATCACCGAAGGCACGATTTCCGCCGACAGGCTCGACATTTCGGACAATGGCAAGCATATCGTTTTCGAAGGTCGCGTACACGCGATTCTGGATGGCGGGAAATAATCTGCTAAAAACGGCCGGCGGCGGGGCACCGGCCGGAGGGCGGCCGGGCGAGAGGCGACCGCTGGCGCGCTGCGGGACAGGATGGAACGGACGATGGAACAGCAGGGAACAGACATGCCGCTCGTCGGGAAACACGGGCGGATTTCGCGCGGCGCGCTGCTGATGGCGGCCCTTCTCGCGCCGATGCTATCGATCGCCGCGGCCGACGCACAGGCACAGGCGCAGCGCCCCGGCAGCCAGCCGCTCGGCGGCCTGGGCTCCGGCAAGGATCCGATCAAGATCGACGCCGACCGGCTCGACATCTTCGACAAGGAAAAGCGCGCCACCTTCACCGGCAATGTCGTCGCGGTGCAGGGTGAAACCACCATGCGCTGCTCGTCGCTGAACGTCTTCTATGAGCAGAGCGCGACGGGCAACGCCGCCGGCGCCGCACCGGCACCCGCGTCCGGCGGCCCTGGTGGCCCCGGCGGCAACAACAACATCCGCAAGCTCGATTGCGAGGGGCCGGTCACCGTCGTCTCCAAGGACCAGACGGCGACAGGGCAGCACGCCGTGTTCGACCGGGATTCCAACACCGTCGTGCTGACCGGCAAGGTGGCGCTGAGCCAGGGCAAGAACGTCCAGCAGTGCGACCGGATCGTCTACAACCTCGACACCAGTATCGCCAATTGCGTCGCCAAACCGGGCGGCCGCGTGCAGGGCGTGTTCGTCCCCGGCAGCGGCAATCCGCCGAAGTAACGGCCTTTCCTCGCAACCACATCGAACCGGGATATCTTCGTGACGCTTTCGCCCGACACCGCCAGCCCCGCCGGCACCTTCCCGGACCATGCATTGCCGGCGGACGACGCGGGCGGCGGGTTCCGCGCCGTTCCGCTGACGCACGACGGTGTCCTTGCCATCGACGGGCTGCGGAAGAGCTATCGCGGCCGCACGGTGGTGCAGAGCGCCTCGCTCCACGTGCGCAAGGGCGAAGCTGTCGGCCTGCTCGGCCCCAACGGCGCCGGCAAGACGACGATCTTCTACATGATCACCGGCCTCGTGGCGGCCGATCTCGGCTCCATCACGCTTGAGGGGCACGACATCACCCGCCTGCCGATGTACCGGCGCGCGCGGCTCGGCATCGGTTATCTGCCGCAGGAAGCCTCGATCTTCCGCGGCCTCAGCGTCGAGGACAACCTGCGTGCCGTGCTCGAGGTGGTGGAGCGGGACCGCAAGGCGCGGGAGAAGAAGCTCGACGCGCTGCTCGAAGAATTCGACATCGCGCGGCTGCGCAAGTCGCCCTCCATCGCACTCTCCGGCGGCGAGCGCCGGCGCTGCGAGATCGCGCGCGCTCTCGCGGGCGATCCGGCCTTCATGCTGCTCGACGAGCCCTTCGCCGGCATCGATCCCATCGCCGTGGGCGATATCCAGAACCTCGTGCGCCACCTCACACGCCGCCGCATCGGCGTGCTGATCACCGACCACAACGTGCGCGAGACCTTGGGCCTGATCGACCGCGCCTACATCATCCACTCCGGCCGCGTGCTGATGGAGGGCACGCCCGCCGAAATCATCGCCAGCCCCGACGTGCGCCGCCTGTATCTGGGCGAGGATTTCCAGCTTTAGCAAATGCAGCTTTGACGGAACCTCGCAAAGGCGCTAGATAACGAAAAGAGACTTCAAGCAAGAAGCGTGCCGCTGTCCGGTTCTGAGGCCCGGCGGCAGGGGAAATCGGGGTTGCGCCAATGGGACTTTCCCACCGGCTGGAGTTGCGCCAAAGCCAGTCGCTCGTGCTGACACCGCAACTGCTGCAGGCGATCCGCTTGCTGCAGCTGTCGCATCTCGAACTCGTCTCCCACATCGAAACCGAACTCGAACGCAACCCGCTGCTCGAACGTGTCGACGACGCCTCCGCGCCGGACGAGACAGGCCGCGACGAAACGACGCGGGAACTGGCACGCGAGGAACTGCCGGACGCGCGAGACACCTCGCAGGACGTCACTGGCGACAGACCGGACGAGATCGACGCCGCATCTCCCGGCACGCCGCTGGATCCGGACACGTCGGAGGCGGACTTCGCGGAATCGGACTCAACGGATCTGGAGAGCCTGCGCGACTGGTCGCCGGAAGAACCGCAGTTGCAGCGCGATTCGATCGAGGCCGATTTCGGCACCTCCTTCGACAACGTGTTCCAGGACGACGGCAGCCAGCCGCGAGCGGAGGCGCTCGCGGCCGACGAGGGGCTGATGGTGTCGTCCTCGCCGCCGCTGTCCGGCGGCAGCCACAATCTCGACGACGCACCCGATCTGGAGGCGACGCTCGCCGCCGGCATCAGCCTTTACGACCATCTCGCGGCCCAGCTCGATCTCGCCACGACGGACGCGCAGGCGCGCCTGATCGGCCGCTTCCTCATCGATGCCATCGATGCCGCCGGCTATCTCGTCGAGACCACGGCAGACATCGCGGCGCGGCTTGGCGTCGACGAGGCGCGCGTGGAGGGCGTGCTGGCGCTGGTGCAGAGTTTCGAGCCCACGGGCGTCGGGGCGCGCAGTCTCGCCGAATGCCTGGCGCTGCAATTGCGCGAGCGCGACCGCTACGACCCCGCCATGCAGGCGCTTGTCGCCAACCTGGCACTCGTCGCCCGCCACGATCACGCGGCGCTGCGCAAGGTGTGCGGGGTGGATCAGGAGGACCTCGCCGACATGCTCGCCGAGTTGCGCCAGCTCGATCCCAAGCCGGGGCGCGGCTTCGGCAACGAGCCCGCGCAGACTCTGGTGCCCGATGTCTTCGTGCGCCGCGCCCGTGACGGCGGCTTCGTCGTAGAGCTGAACGAGGACACTTTGCCGCGCGTGCTGCTCAACCGCGCCTACCATGTGAAGCTGATGCAGGGCACCCGCTCCGACGCCGACCGCGCGTTCCTTTCCGAATGCCTGCAGAGCGGCGACTGGCTGACCCGCAGCCTAGAGCAGCGCGCCCGCACCATTCTCAAGGTGGCGAGCGAGATCGTGCGCCAGCAGGAGGGGTTCTTCCGCCACGGCGCGGCGCATCTGCGCCCCCTCAACCTGAAAACGGTGGCCGACGCCATCGAGATGCACGAATCGACCATCTCGCGGGTGACGGCCAACAAGGCCATCGGCACCGACAGGGGCGTTTTCCCCATGAAGTACTTCTTCTCCGCTGCCGTCGCCGCCGCCGATGGCGGCGACACCCACGCGGCTGAGGCGGTCCGCCATCGCATCCGCCAGTTGATTGGCGCGGAAACCGGGCCACGCGACGTGCTCTCCGACGACGCCCTCGTCCGGAAACTGCGCGAGGAAGGCATCGAGGTGGCGCGGCGCACGGTTGCCAAGTACCGGGAATCGCTACGTATTCCCTCGTCGGTGGACCGCCGCCGCGCGCTCGCCGCCAGGACGTGACGCGGCGACGAAAAGCGCGCGCAAGCGCCGGGAGCGGGGCGCGACAAATAACGCTAGCCGGCGATTGATCATGATCATAAGCTGAACACTTGCGCCGTGCTGTGTTGGGCGCAGGCTTGACGGGCCGGCCCGGGAACATGCGGTCTTCCGCCGGACCGGCCCGAAGAAGTGTATCAGGGAAGGAGATTGCAATGGCGTTACGGATCACCGGAAAGAATATCGACATCGGCGATGCGCTGCGGGGGCAGATCGAAGCCCGCGTTTCGTCCGCCATCGCCAAATATTTCGACACCGGCTATTCGGGCCATGTGGTTGTGGAAAAGGAGGGGAACGGCTTCCGCACGGTCGGTGTGCTGCATCTCAACACCGGCCTCACCCTGGAGGCGACCGGCGCCGCGCCGGATGCCTACGCGGCCTTCGACCACACCGCCGACCGTTTCGAGCGCCGGCTGCGCCGCCACAGCCGCCGCCTGAAGGAACGCGCCCAGCCCGGCTCCGCCGACCTCGCACACCTGCCGCTGGCCGAGCCGGAAGAGGCGCGCGCCTATGTCATCGAGGCCCCGCAGGAGGAGATCGAGGTCGACGAGAGCTTCCATCCCGTGATCGTGGCGGAAAATATTGCCGCTCTCCACCGCTTTTCCGTCAGTCAGGCTGTCGTCGAGCTTGACCTGACCGGCGCTCCCGTAGTTGTGTTCAGACATGCTGGCAGTGGCCGGGTAAATATCGTATACCGCCGTCACGATGGCACCATCGGCTGGATCGATCCGCCCGCGGGTTCGCAAACCCAGGGCTGACCGGTCGCGGCGGGTTCCGTCCGACTATTGAGCGAGCATCGGATTTTCTGCTCTCGGGCAGGCGTCCGGTGCTCATATCTGTGGTAGATTGCATGGCTCGGCGCGCGTATGCACGCCTCCCGGACCTGCACTGAAGGAGCGACCCGCGGCTGCGCGTGTTCGAGATATGCCCCTGACCGATATCCTCACACCCGACGCAATCGTGCCCTCGCTGAAAGCGAGCGGCAAGAAGCAGGCGTTGCAGGAGATTGCGGCCAGAGCCGCCCATCTCACCGGCCTTGACGAACGTGAAATCTACGAGACGCTGCTCCAGCGCGAGCGCCTCGGTTCGACAGGCATCGGCGATGGCATTGCCATTCCCCACGGCAAGCCGGCGCGGATCGACAGGCTGTTCGGCCTGTTCGCCCGGCTGGAAAAGCCGATCGACTTCGAGGCCATCGATGGCCAGCCGGTGGATATCATCTTTCTGCTGCTCGCCCCTGAATCCGCCGGTGCGGATCATCTGAAGGCCCTTGCCCGCGTCGCGCGGCTTCTGCGCGAACCCGGCAATCTCGACCGGCTGCGCTCCGCCCGCGATGCGAGCGCGATCTACGCCATCCTCACCCATGAAACGCCGGGCGCCGAAAGCGGCAAGGCCGTTTCGGGCTGACACACCGTCATCATCGTCTTCATATCGTTTCCGGGCAGGCTGACGGCCCGTCCGGAAGCGGGCGCCCAAGGCGGGCAGGCCTTTTGGAGCGGTTTGCACCCGTGCAGGCCGTTCCATTCATCTAATATATCAACGCGCGCATGGCCTTCGACCGCTCGCGTGTGGTCTTTGCTCAAGCACCGCACAGGCTTGGCCGCACTTCGATGAATTTTCCTCGTTGAAGTACGGTATTAGAGCGTTTTCAGGCAAAGCGGGTACCGGTTTGCGTGAAGAAAGCGCGTAATACCAAAAACTTATAGCATTTCGGCGTTTCAATGAAATGTCGAAATGCTATAGAGCGCGCTCCGAACAGAATTCGCTCAAAATAACGGAAATAGAATCTGTCCTGTTTCAACGTAAACAGGACAGATTCCAATGCGTCAGCGGCCGGTCTTGATGCGCGTCCACAGCCGCGTGACGGTGCGCTGGGTGCGGTCGTCATAGGCGGTGTTGGTGAACAGGCGCTTCAGCGTCTCGTCGTCGGGATAGATGCCCGGGTTGTCGCGCACTGCAGCGTCGACGAGAGGACGGGCGGCCAGGTTGCCGCTGGCGTAGGAGACGAAGCTCGCGTTCTTCGCCGCGATTTCCGGCCGGTTCAGGAAGTCGATAAAGGCGCGCGCCTCCTCCGGATGCGGTGCATCGGCGGGAATGGCGAAGCTGTCGAACCACATCAGCGCGCCCTCGCGCGGCACCCGGTAGCTGATCTCGACACCGTTCCCCGTTTCCTTCGCGCGGGTTGCCGCCTGCAGGATGTCGCCCGAGTAGCCCACCGCGACGCAGATGTCGCCGTTGGCGAGCGCGTTGATGTATTCCGACGAGTGGAACTTCTGGATGAAGGGCCGCACGGCGATGAGAGCATCGGCGGCCTTCTGCAGGTCCTTCGCGTCCTTGGAATCGGGATTGAGGCCGAGGTAGTTGAGCACGCCGGGCAGCAGGTCCTCCGGCGAATCCAGCATATAGATGCCGCAGTCCTTGAGCTTTTCGGCCACTTCCGGCTTCAGCACGAGGTCCCAGGTGTTGAGCACGGCGTCGGCACCGAGGCGCTCGCGCACCTTGGCGACATTCACACCGATGCCGGTGGTGCCCCACATGTAGTTGATGGCGAACTGGTTGCCGGGGTCGAACACCGCAAGGCGCTCGGCGATCTCCGGCCACAGGTTCTTCGTGTTGGGGATCTTTGCCGGCTCCATCTTCTGGAACACGCCGGCCTTGATCAGCCGCTGCAGGAACGGCCCCGACGGCACGACGACGTCATAGCCGGATTTGCCGGTGAGCAGCTTGGTCTCGACGATCTCGTTGTTGTCATAAGTGTCGTAAACGACCTTGATGCCGGTTTCCTTGGTGAACGCATCGAGGGTGTCGGGGTCGATATAGTCCGACCAGTTGTAGACGTGCACCGTCTTCTGCTGGGCGGCGGCGGGGCCGGCGAGCATGAGGAGGGCGAGCGAGGCGCCGGCGGCAAGCGCGGCAGCGGCATTTGTCCTGAAGCGTGAAGCGATGGCGCGGATCATGTCCGGCTTTCTCCCGTCTTGCGAAATTCCAGCTTTGAGATTCAGACAGTATTTGTGAAGTCAAAACGCAACACGTCGCCCCCGGTTCGAAACGACGGGCCACCATACGCAAAACCTCGCTCCTTTGCATCCATTTCCCATCGGCGCGCGTCCTTTCACGTCACCGGAAATCGCGCGCGCTCACGTCCAGTACCGGGCCGGCGGCGCCTGGAGCGGATGACGGGCGCCCGTCCGCAGCGCGCCCGGCGAACGAGCGCAGCAGCGGCCCGAGATCGACGGCCGAGCGGGCGACGAGATGGATCACCTGCCCCTCCCGCTGCACCCGGCCGCGGATGCCGATGAGCGACGCGCCGAGGATGACGGGACGGAAGCGCTGCTGGATATCCTGCCAGAACACAGCATTGGCGTTGCCCGTCTCGTCCTCGATGGTCATGAACATCACGCCCTTCGCCGAGCCCGGCCGCTGGCGCACCAGCACGAGGCCGGCGACAGCCATCCACTGCCGGTCTCGGCTCGCGGCAAGATCCCTGCAGGAGCGGTAGCCGGCGCGCGCCAGTTCCCGGCGCACCAGCGCCACGGGATGCCCCCGCAGGCTGAGCCCCACGCTGTCGTAATCCTCGACGATCTCGCGGCCGAAGGGCATGGCGGGCAGCACGACGGGCGGCTCGCGCACCAGGCCGGCAAGGGGGGCGGCGAACGGGCGATCTCCGAACAGCGGCAGCGTGCTGCCGTCGCCGCGCCCCTCCATGCCCGCGATGGCCCAGAGCGCGGGGCGGCGCGCGGTTGCCTCCCGCTCCGCCTCAAGGCCAGCGAGGGCATCCGCGCGGGCCAGCGCCATGAGCGCCCCGCGCGAGGCACCGCCACGACCGGCCAACTCCCCCACCGTTTCATAGGGCCTGTCGCCACGGCCGGCGACGAGCCGCCCGCCCTCCGCCTCCGTCAGCCCCTTGACCATCCGCAGGCCAAGCCGCACCGCCCCCCTGTCCGCCGCCTCTCTTTCAAGCGTGCAATCCCAATGGCTGCGGTTGACATCGACCGGCCGCACCGCGACGCCGTGGTTGCGCGCATCCCGCACCAGTTGGGCGACGCCATAGAAACCCATGGGCTGGGCATTGAGCAGCGCGCAGCAGAACACCTCCGGATGATGATATTTCAGCCAGGCGGAGACATAGGCGATCAGCGCGAAACTCGCCGAATGACTTTCTGGAAAGCCGTAGGCGCCGAACCCCTGTAGCTGCGTGAAGGTCCGGGCCGCGAATTCCGCCGTGTAACCGTTCTTCACCATGCCGTCGATGACCTGCTGGCGCAGCCGCTCGATGGTGCCGGGGGCGCGGAACGTCGCCATCGAGCGGCGCAGTTCGTCCGCCTCGTCAGGAGAAAAGCCGGCGCAATCGACCGCAAGCTGCATCACCTGCTCCTGAAACAGCGGCACGCCCAGCGTCCTGCCCAGCACCTTCTCGAAGGCTCGACTGGGATATTTCACCGAGCCGGGCGGCCTGCCCCGCCGGCGCAGGTAAGGGTGCACCATGTTGCCCTGGATGGGGCCGGGGCGGACGATGGCGATCTGGATCGTCAGGTCGTAAAGGTGTCGGGGCCGCAGTCGCGGCAGCATGGACATCTGCGCGCGCGATTCGATCTGGAAGACGCCGATGGTGTCGGCCCGGCCCATCATCTCATAGACATCCACGTCGTCCTGTTCGATGCGCGACATGTCGAGATCGATGCCCTTGTGCGCCCGCAGCAGCGCGAACGCGCCCCGGATGGCGCCCAGCATGCCGAGGCCGAGCACGTCGACCTTCATCATGGCCATGCGATCGATATCGTCCTTGTCCCATTCGATCACCTGCCGGTCCTGCATGGCGGCGGGCGCGATAGGCACGATGGAGTCGAGCCGGTCGCGGGAGATGACGATGCCGCACGGATGCTGGGAGGCGTGGCGCGGAAAGCCCTTCAGCCCGTCCGCCAGTTCGAGCGTGAGCTGCAGCCGCCGGTCGTCGGCGTTGAGGCCGAGCGCCGCAAGCTGCGCGCACCGTGCCTCCGGCGTCTCGGCGCCCGCGTAGTGGCGGGCAAGCACCGACAGCACATCCTCGGACAGGCCCATCGCCTTGCCGGCATCGCGCAGCGCACCCCGGCGGCGATAGCGCACGATGCTCGCCGCAAGCGCCGCCCGGTCGCGCCCGTAGCGCTCGAAAATCCACTGGATGACTTCCTCGCGCCGGTCGTGCTCGAAATCGACATCAATATCGGGCGGCTCCTGCCGGGCGCTGCTGATGAAACGCTCGAACAACGGCTCGGCGCCGTTGAAATGCGGGGCCGTGAAATCCACCGACGTGATACCGAGCACGAAGCACACCATCGAGTTGGCCGCCGACCCGCGCCCCTGGCAGAGGATGCCACGCGAACGGGCGAAGCTCACGATGGCATGCACCGTCAGGAAATAAGGCGCATAGTCCTTCTCGCCGATGAGGGCGAGTTCGTGCCGCAGCAGGCGGGCGACGCGCTCCGGCACCCGGTCGCCATAGCGTTCGGCGGTGCGCTCCCGCACGAGACGTTCCAGCACTTCCTGCGGCGTGCCTTCCTCCGGCACCGTCTCGACCGGATACTGGTAGCGGATTTCCGCGAGCGAGAAGCGGCAGCGGTCCACGATCTCCAGCGTGTTGCGGATTGCCTGCGGATGCGCGGCGAAGAGGCGCGCCATCTCGCCGGGCGCCTTCAGGAAGCGGTCGGCGAAGCGCGCGCGCCGGAAGCCCAGCGCATCGATGGTACAGTTGTGCCGGATGGCTGTCAGCGTGTCATGCAGGATGCGCCGCTCGCGCGCATGATAGAGAACGTCGTTGACCGCGACGACCGGCAGGCCGAGCGCCCGCGCGCCCTCCTCCAGCGCCAGCAGCCGGTGCGTGTCGTGATGGCGGCGGCGCAGGCACAGCGCCACATAGGCGAAGCCGGGAAAGGTATCGCGCAGGCGGCGCATGTCGGCATCGGCGGCCTCGTCCGCCGCATCGGGCAGCAGGGTGACGATCTGCCCCTCGCCGGCAGCCGCGAGGTCCGCCCATGCGAGACAGCGCTCACCCTTCACCAGGCTGTCGTGGCCCGCCCGCCGGTTGCCCACGGTCAGCAGGCGGGTGAGGCGCGACCAGGCGGCGTGGTCCGTCGGATAGACCAGCACGGAGGGGCCGTCCGTGAGGTCGAGCCGGCAGCCGACGACGAGGCGCAGCTCCGCCTCCTTCGCCGCATGGTGGGCGCGCACGACGCCCGCCACGCTCTGCCTGTCGGTGACGGCGATGGCCGCGAGGCCTAGGCGCGCCGCCTCGCCCACCAACTCCTCGGGGTGGGAGGCCCCGCGCAGGAAGCTGTAATTGGTGGTGACCTGCAATTCCGCGTAAGCTGCTCCGGTCTGCATCGGCACTATCCGAACAGGCCGTGGATGAACCAGCGCTGCGGGCCGGTTTCCCCGTGCTCGCCGTCGCCGGCGCGGAACAGCCAGAAGCGGTGCCCGGCCGTATCCTCGACGATGAAGTAATCCCGCACCGCATCGCCCTCGTCAGCCGCACGCCACCACTCGCCGTAAATACGCTCCGGGCCGTCTGCATGGCGGACGTCATGCGTATGCCCGCGCCAGGCGAAGCGCCGGGGCGGATAATCGGGCAGCAGCGCCAGCGTCGAGACGGGCTCGGGATGTGCCAGCAGCCGGACGGGACCGGCGGCGGCGAAGGTGCCGGGCGGCGGGCGCGTCAGCGCATCCACCCGCACGAAGGAGCGCTCGGGCAGGTCGCTTTCCCGCGCCGCAAGGCGGAACAGCAGCCGCGCCTTGCCGCTGGCGTGGAGGCGGTCGACCAGCATGGCCAGATCAGCCCTCCCGTCCGTTCCGTCGGCGCCGCGCGCGCCAAGCCGGATTTGCGCCTGTGCCATCGCTTCCGTCTGCGGCGCGGCAAGCTGGATATCCTCGATGCCGAAGCCGGGATCGACCAGCGCCAGCCGCTCCTGCAGCAGCGCGGAGAGCCGGCGCGGGTCGCGCACCGGCGCCGAGAGGCCGAGGCTCAGGCCCGCGTGCGAGCGGTCGACCCGCCCGCAGACGAGATCGAGCCGCCGCGCGCCCGCACCCGCTGCCGCGAGCCTGTCCGCAAGGCGCGCGCACAGCGATTGCACCTGATGCAGAATTTGTCCGGGGTCGGCGATCGGCTCCGCGAAGCGCCGGCGCACGGCGAGCAGTTCCGGGTTGTCGAGGCGGGTAAACGGCTCCGCCCGCGCACCTGCCGCCCGGTCGAGGCAGCAGGCGAGTGCCTCCCCGAAGCGGCGGACCAGTGGAGCGCGCGGCATCCCGTATAACTGGCCGATGCGCACGAGCCCCATCCGCTCCAGCCCCTCGACGGCGGCGGGCGGCAGGCGCAACGCTGCGACCGGCAGGCCGGACAGCGCCGCGAGCGCCTCCCCCGGCGGGACGACGACCGTGCCGGAAGAGCCGAAGCGCGCCAGCGCATGCGCCGCCCCCGCGGTATCCGCCACCGCAACGCGGGCGGCAAAGCCGCTGCGGGCAAGGCGCACCGCCAGATCGGCAACGAGTCGCACCTCGCCGCCGAAGAGATGCGCCGAACCCGCGATGTCCAGCCGCAGGCCGTCCGCCTCCCCTTCCCCGTCGATGCCGTCATCGATGCCGACGACGGGGCTGTAGCGACGCAGCAGCCAGCGGCCGATGGTCTCCAGCGCCTCCCTGTCGGCGGCGGGATCGTGGTCGGCCAGCGCGAGGCCGGGCGCCAGCGCGTGGGCGCGCACTGCTGTCATGCCCGGCGCAAGGCCGCAGCGGCGGGCGCGATCGTCGACGCAGGCCAGCAGCCGGCGGCCGCCATCGCTGCGCACCGTGGCGAAGGGCGCCTCGCCCTCAGCCCGCGCGCCGGCGCGCCGGCGCAGCCTGTCCGTCCCCAGCGTGGGGAGAAAGACCGAGGCCACCCGCTGGCGGGCGGGCGGGCATCCATGCAACAGGGTCTCGTGCGGCGGATAAAAGGCCATGCTCATCGGGAGCCTCCACAATCCATTGTCCGGGAAGGCCATTGCGGCAACGCAGGAGTTCCAGCAGCCACAGCGGGCGCAGTGTAAGCAGGGAAGACGACGGCGGCGAAGGAGACGCCCCCACCCGCCAGCGTGTCAGCGCGGCGCTGGCGGGGGCCCTCGCCGGCGCCGCACCGGCGCGCCCTTCCGGCGCATCCTCGCCATGGCGCACCACCCACGCCATGACGCCCGAGGCTTCGGCGGCGAGGCCAAGGCGGCGAGATTCGAGGAATTTCAGGTCGAACACCTCCGCCACCGCCGCGCAGATGGCGGAGGAGCGCAACCCCTCCTCCATCGCCGACAGCACATCGTGGCGCGATCCGCACGCTGCCCAGACGACCCGCCCCGGCTCAAGCCCCACCGCCGCGAGGGCTGCGGGAAACACATCGATGCTGCGGGCGCACCACAGGACATCGCCCCCCAGCCGCCCGACGATGGATGCGACAAACAGCGCCGGCGCGGCGGCAGCTCCTGCATCACGCCCCGCGCCGCAAGCTTCATGCAGACCGCCGATACGCAGGCCGCGTTCCGGATTGCCCTCCGCCCCACCGGGCAGATGCCCATCGATAGCGGTTTCGCCGAAGGGCAGGATGGCCCGCCGGCGCGCAGCGGCGGAACCGCCGGACCGCCCCTCGATGCCGGCGATGACCGCCCGCAGCTCCCGCAAGGCTGAAACCTCACGCATACCCGTTACTCCGCAGATTGCCCGCGCCCGTTATGGACACAGGCCACGGAATCGCCCTGGAACTTATCCGTTGTTTATGGAACGTTCCATGTACTTATGCGGGAGTCAATCCCCCGTTCGACGTTTCGCCGGCGAGCGTGCCGGCCAGGGAATGCCATAAAAAAAGCTGCACTCCTCGCGGGGTGCAGCTCCAGAAAGTTACACCCCTTGAGGGGTGTAACCATGGACGGAAGATGCTTCCGCCTTTTCCGGAACGATTCCGGCCGGACGCGCCTTACCGGAAGAGCGACAGGATGTTCTGGGTGGAGTTGTTGGCGATGCCAAGCGCCTGAACGGCGAGCTGCTCCTGCACCTGCAGGGCCTTCAGCTTGGAGGACTCCTCGTTGAGGTCGGCGTCGACGAGCTGGCCGATGCCGCGCTTGTTGGCGTCGATCAGGTTCTGGACGAAGGTCTGGTTACCGTTGACGCGGGATTTGGCGGCACCGAGGATAGAAGCTGACAAGGTCAGCTCCTGCAGTGCATCGTCAACAGCGGAGATATAGGCCGAGAGCACGCCCTTGTCGAAATCTGTATCCGTCAGCTTGGAGATGTCGATGTCCGACACGCGGACAGCCTTGGCTTCCGTGCCGTCCTTCGAGGAGACGACCGTCCTCACCTTGTCGAAGATGCCGAGTTTCTGGTTGTCCGTGCTTACGGTTGCCGTGGCTTCATAAGCAACACGCGCATCCTTACCGGTTTTGGCCACGAAGGCGTCACGCGCGGAAGTCGACAGGACTTTCCCGAACGCGGTCGCGACGGCTGCATCGTATGCAGTGGCTGCAACCTTCGCTGCATCGGCAGACGACGCCTCGGCGGTCGTGCCGGTGTCGCCGCCGGTCGCGGCATCGGCGATGCTCTCCAGCTCCGTCTTGTATTCGGTACCCGCCTTGTTGACCTCAGCCAGCAAGTCCGTCTTTTGCTTGGTCGTCAGCGAAGCAACGAAAGCAGCACCGCCATTCGTGTAGTCGGCCGCGAAAACGGCAAGCGCGGCATCGAGTTCACCTGCAGTCACAGTATGAACCGCGGCGGAAGCCGTCTGAACGGCAGTACCCGTCGCAATCGCGCCCGATATGCGCGCGGCGGCGGGAGCGCCTACCTTCGCAGCACTTGCCGCGTCGCCGGTCGCCGCGTCGAGGGCCGAGGCATTCCATGCGGAATCCGTTGCCGCAGTAACGCTCTTGATGGCGCCCAAGGCGGTGCTATAGGTCATCAACGCGCCCGCGCCGGAGTTGTCCAGCGCAGTCGTCACGGTGGTCTGCGCCGAGTCGCTGGTTTCGTACAGCTTGGTCTTGCCGATATCGATGTCGATGTTCTCGATCGTCACCGCGCCGGCGGCGCGGGTGAAGGAGCCGACCACACTCTTGGTGCTGTTGTAGCCATTCGCCGACGAATTCTGCGTCAGCCAGCTTTCGCTGTTGATGACGGTGGACTTCGACGTGTCCTTCAGGCGGTTCTGGAGCTGGGTGACTTCGGCCTGCACCTGAGCGCGCGGCACGCCGGTCTGGCTCGCCGCGACCAGCTTGGACTTCACCTGGTCCAACAGATCCTTGGTGTCGTTGATGCCGGTGTAGACAGTGTCGATGGTGGCGCCGCCGAGGCCAAGAGCGTCCTTCACCGCGCCGAGCGCGCCGACGTCAGACCGCAGGGTGGTGGCGATGGACCAGTAGGCGGCGTTGTCTTCCGCCGTGTTGATGCGGTAGCCGGTGGAAACGCGGTTCTGCGTGGCTGACAGGCTCTTGGAGGCCGCCGTCAGCGTCTGCAGGGCGGTCTGCGCGGAGGAGTTCGTAAACAAGCTGGCCATTATAGCGATCCCTTCTCAGGTCAAGAACACATGATTTGGGACATACCGGGCTGGAACCGGCCTGGCGGGAACGACATCATGTCTCCGGAGAATCGGACATCGACGCATGCCCTGAAGGCGCGCGAAGCTCCAATCCCGGCCCACCAGCGTGATACGCAAGATGCACCCGCAAGCTTGCACGGAGCTTGCGCAAGGCGTGAAAGCGCCGCGCGACGGCGCAGCATCCCGCCGCACATCAGCATTGCAGCGGGCGCAGATTGACAAGCGCTATCGGGCCATGGCCATCTGGGGCAGCGGTCGTCGCAGATGTTACCGTCTCCAACCCTGCCTTCTCTCCGGACCCCGGTTCTCCGGGCCCCGCCTCAAGGGGCGTTCGCCCGCTCCCCCGCTCCTCACCTGTGGCCTTAAGATGCTTGTCTCCGATGACGCAGCCGCGGCGCGCGCCGACCGTTATACAGCCTTCCGTCACAGCGCCTTCGCGCGATACTGGCTGGCACGTTTTCTCGGTTCCTTCGCCATCCAGATCGTCAGCGTCTCCGTCGGCTGGCAGATCTACGACCTGACGCGCGACCCGTTCGACCTCGGCATGGTCGGTCTCGTGCAGTTCCTGCCCGCGCTGGTGCTGGTGCTGGTCACGGGCGTGGCGGCGGACCGCTTCGGGCGGCGCACCATCATGGGCCTCTCGCTGGGGCTGGAGGGGCTGTGCGCGCTCGCGCTGCTCGCGCTGACGCTCACCGGTCTGTTCCAGCCGGCAGCGGTGTTCGTCACGCTGCTGTGGTTCGGCATCGCGCGGGCCTTTCTGGCGCCTTCCTCGGCCTCGCTGGTGGTCAATCTGGTGCCGCCGGAGCATTTCGCCAACGCGGTGTCGTGGAACGCTTCCGCGTGGCAGATCGCCACCATCGTCGGCCCGGTCGCGGGCGGGCTGCTCTACGGCCTCTCGCCCGTCGCCGCCTATACGACGGCGGCCATCATGCTGCTGACGGGCACGGTGCTCACCTTCTCGATTTCCGCCGCCGGCCAGCACATCGTCGGCGACAAGGCAACCGTCGACACGCTGCTCGCGGGCTTCCGCTACATCTGGAAGGAAAAGATCGTGCTCGGCGCGATCTCGCTCGACCTGTTCGCCGTGCTGCTCGGCGGCACGATCGCGCTGCTGCCGGTCTATGCGCGCGATGTCCTGGAGCTGGGGCCGTGGGGGCTCGGCATGCTGCGCGCGGCGCCGGGCATCGGCGCCATCGCCACCGCGCTGTGGCTGACCGGCCATCCCATCCGCGATCATGCCGGGCTCATCATGTTCGGCTGCGTCGGCCTGTTCGGGCTGTTCACCGCCGCCTTCGGCGTCTCTACCCTGGCGTGGTTCTCCATTCCCATGCTCGCGCTCGTCGGCGCGGCAGACATGGTCAGCGTCTATATACGCGAGACCCTGCTGCAACTGTGGACGCCCGACCACGTGCGCGGGCGCGTCAACGCCGTCAACTCGGTGTTCGTCGGCGCCTCGAACGAACTGGGCGAGTTCCGCGCCGGCGTCATGGCCGCCATGATCGGCGCGATGCCGGCCGTGGTGTTCGGCGGCGTCGGCTCCATCCTCGTCGCGGGCCTGTGGGCCTGGTGGTTCCCGCAGCTGCGCAAGGCGCGCCATCTGGAGGGGCGGGTCTGAGCAGGCCGGATGACACTTTTTCGACGACGATTTTCCCCGCCGCTCCCTTGAAACCCCACGCATCCGGCGGTATAGACAAGGCCTCCAGCCCGGGCCCCTCTGGCAGTTCGATGAACTGTGATGTCGGACTGGATATCTGAAACCGGGTGGCCTGGAGCGCAGGGATTTTTCTCCGACATTGCCGAAGCTTCGCGCCCTGCCGCAGCCCTTTCATGGGTCACCCCCTGAAATCGGAGGCGCGGCGGGCCTCGCGGCGGCCATTTCGGCCCAACGACGACAGGCGCCCTTCATAGCGGGTGCCATATGGCTGAAACTATAAATTATCTACTCACTCCCGATGCGTTTTACACGCTGCTGCAGGTCATCATGATCGACCTGGTGCTGGCGGGCGACAACGCCATCGTGATCGGCCTCGCGGCCGCCGGCCTGCCCAAGGAACAGCGCGGCAAGGCCATCCTCATCGGTATCGCGGCGGCGACCGTGCTGCGCATATTCTTCGCGGCGATAACGACGCAGTTGCTGCAGATCGTCGGCCTGTTGTTCGCCGGTGGCGTGCTGCTGCTGTGGGTCTGCTGGAAGATGTGGCGCGAGCTGCGCGTACAGCAGCACGAAGAAATGGACGCCGTCGAGGCGCTGAACGAGGAAGACATCAACAAGGACGGCGCGGTTTCCGGAAGGGCGCCGCGGAAAACCTTCGCACAGGCCGCGTGGCAGATCGTCCTCGCCGACCTGTCGATGTCGCTCGACAACGTGCTCGCCGTGGCGGGCGCGGCGCGCGAGCACCCGGAAATCCTGATCTTCGGTCTCGTGCTCTCGGTTGCCCTGATGGGCGTGGCGGCGAGCTACATCGCCAAGCTGCTGCACCGCTTCCGCTGGATCGCGTATGTCGGCCTCGCCATCATCCTCTATGTGGCGCTGGAGATGATCTACCGCGGCCTGCTTGAACTGTTGCCCGTCGTCAACGGCGTGGTGAACGGCGGATAACCAGGCAACAACCGCCGGTATTCTCGATCCGTGGCGGGCGACCGTGATACCCGGTCGAACCGCGGCGGATCAGGAAACCGGCGGGCAGAACGGCCGGATAACGGCCGTTCACGCAGCAAGCGCCGGGGCGGACAGGGGCACCTTCCGCCCCGTTTCCTTGCTGAAGCAATGCAGGCGCGTGAGGGGCAGGTGCAGGTCGGCGGCGGTGTCGGCGTGCCCGGTCCATGCGCCGGGAATGCGCAGCACGACGCTCTGCGACAGCCCGCCGACCGCCGCATAGGCGAGGCTTTCGGCGCCGACCATCTCCACCGCCTCGATGCGGGCGGGCAGCGTGATCGCCGGCCCGTCGACGCGGCCCGCTTCCAGAAAGACGTCCTCCGGACGGATGCCGATGACCCCCGTGCCCGCCGGTACCGCGTCCGGCAGGGTGGCGCCGGCGGCGCGCAACTGCGCCACGTCGATGAGGTTCATGCCCGGCGAACCCATGAAGCCGGCGACGAACAGCGTCTGGGGATCGCCGTAAAGCTCCAGCGGCGAGCCCTGCTGCTCGATGGCGCCGCCATTCATGACGACGAGCTTGTCGGCGAGCGTCATCGCCTCAAGCTGATCGTGCGTCACATAGACGAGTGTAGTGCCGAGCGTGCGCTGCAGGCGGCGGATTTCCACGCGCATATGACCGCGCAGCTTGGCGTCAAGGTTGGACAGCGGCTCGTCGAACAGGAACGCCTGCGGCTTGCGCACGATGGCGCGGCCCATGGCGACGCGCTGGCGCTGGCCGCCGGAGAGCTGGCGCGGCTTCCTGTCGAGGAAAGGCTCGATTTCGAGGATGCGCGCCGCCTCTTTCACGCGCGCGTCGATCTCGGCGCGCGGGGTGCCGCGGTTCTTCAGGCCGTATTCCAGGTTGCCGCGCACCGACATGTGCGGATAGAGCGCGTAGTTCTGGAACACCATGGCGATGTCGCGCTCGGCCGGCTCCAGGTTGTTGACGACGCGCCCGCCGATGGCGATCTCACCCGCGGTGATGCTCTCCAGCCCGGCGATCATGCGCAGCAGGGTGGACTTGCCGCAGCCCGAGGGGCCGACCAGCACCACGAGTTCGCCCGCGGCGATGGAAAGGTCTAGCCCCTTGATGACCTCGATGCCGCCCGGATAGGTCTTGCGGACATTCTCGATTGCGATAGTGGCCACATTACTTCTCCGTCTCGACGAGGCCCTTGACGAACAGGCGCTGCATCAGGATGACGACGAGCACCGGCGGCAGCATGGCGAGCATCACGGCGGCCATGACGAGGTTCCATTGTGGATCGGCCTCCGCCACCGCCACCATCCGCTTGATGCCCATGACGATGGTGTAATAGCGCGGGTCCGTCGTCACAAGCAGCGGCCACAGATATTGCACCCAGCCATAGATGAACAGGATCACGGAAAGCGCCGCGATATTGGTGCGCGACAGCGGCAACAGAATGTCGCGGAAGAAGCGCATCGGCCCGGCGCCGTCCACACGCGCGGCTTCCGTCAGTTCGTCCGGCAGGGTCATGAAGAACTGGCGGAAGAGGAAGGTCGCGGTGGCGGAGGCGATCAGCGGCAGTGTGAGGCCCGCGTAGGAATTGAGCATGCCGAGATCGGCCACCACCTTGAACGTGGGCACGATGCGCACCTCCACCGGCAGCATCAGCGTGATGAAGATCATCCAGAAGAACAGCACGCGGCCGGGAAAGCGGAAATAGATGATCGCATAGGCGGAGATGATGGAAATGGCGATCTTGCCCACGGTGATGACGACCGCCATCACCAGCGCGTTCCACATCATCAGCGCCAGCGGCGGCGCGCCGGATTTCGCCATGCCGGTGGTGAACATGGAGCCGTAGTTGGCGGCCATCTCGGAACCTGGCCACAGTGGCATCACACCGCTGACGAAGGCGCCGTCCCCGTGCGTGGAGGCGACGAAGGCGAGATAGACGGGCGCGATGACGATGGCGACGCCGAGGATCAGCACCAGATGGGTGAAGACGTTCAGCCAGGGACGGTTCTCGATCATGTCTCGCCCCTCAATACTGCACGCGCCGCTCGACGTAGCGGAACTGGACGAACGTAAGCGCGATGACGATCATCATCAGGATCACCGACTGCGCGGCGGACGAGCCGATATTGAGGCCCAGGATGCCGTCCGCGAACACCTTGAAGACGAGGATGTTCGTCGCCCCCGCCGGCCCGCCGCCCGTGGTGGCGTCCACGATGCTGAAGGTGTCGAACATGGCGTAGTTGACGTTGATGATCAGCAGAAAGAACGTCGTCGGCGACAGCAGCGGAAAGATGATGGTCCAGAAGCGCTTCATCGGCCCGGCACCGTCGATGGCCGCCGCCTCGATCAGCGAGCGCGGGATGGACTGCAGCCCGGCGACGAAGAACAGGAAATTGTAGGAAATCTGCTTCCAGCTCGCCGCCACCACCAGCATGATCATGGCATGGTTGCCGTTGATGCGGTGGTTCCAGTGCACGCCCATGAAGGACAGCAGATAGGGCAGGATGCCGATGGTGGGGTTGAAGAGAAACCACCACAGCACGCCCGCCACGACGGGCGCGACCGCATAGGGCCACACGAGCAGCGTGGTGTAGACGCCGCCCAGCCTGATGAGGCGGTTGACCGCCACCGCCAGCAGCAGCGCGAACGTCATCGAGCAGAACGTCACGGCAATGGCGAAGGCGGCCGTCACCCTGAGCGAGTCGACATAGGCCGGATCCTCGAACAGCCGCGTGTAGTTCTCGAACCACACGAAGGTCGATGCCAGGCCGAACGGGTCCTCGCGCAGGAAGGAAGAAACGACCGCCTGCCCGGCGGGCCACAGGAAGAACACCACGGTGATGGCGATCTGCGGCGCGAGCAGCGCGTAAGGCAGGACTTTGTTCGGGAAGATCGTGCGCTTCGTCTGCATGCGGGGCCGGCCGGTCTGCAGCATGATCCGGCTTGATGACACCGGATCACGCTCTGCAAGCTTTCGATTCGGGCGCTTTCCGGTCAGATGGTGCCATCCGGTCCGAGAGCGCCCTGGGGCAAAGGCGGAAAGCCCGCGCCGGAAGGAGCGCGGGCTTCATGATCGCGGCGGGCGCGCCTTACTTGTTGGCGGCCTCGAAGTCACGCAGGATGCGGTTGCCGCCGACGACAGCCGCGTCGAGCGCTTCCTTCGCGCTCTTCTTGCCGGCGAGCAGGGCCTCGAACTCGCTGTCGATCACGTCGCGCACCTGGGCGAGGTTGCCGAAGCGGATGCCCTTGGAGTTAACCGAGGGCTCGCCGCGGGTGATCTGGTTGATGGCGATGTCCGAGCCGGGGTTCTTCTCGTAATAGCCCTGCGTCTTGCCGAGTTCGTAAGCAGCGTACGTGATCGGCAGGTAGCCGGTGAACTGGTGCCAGTCAGCCTGCACCTCGGGCTTCGACAGGTAGGAGAAGAACTTCGCCACGCCCTTATATTCCTCGGCCGGGCGGCCCTGCAGCGCCCACAGGGTGGCGCCGCCGATGATGGAGTTCTTCGGCTCCTTGATCACGTCGTCGTAATAGGGCAGCGGCGCGAAGCCGACCGCGAAGGTCTTGGCGTTGGCGACGACGCCGGCGCGCGAGGCCGAGGAGTTGAAGTAGATGGCGCATTCGCCCGAGTAGAACTTCGGCGGGGCGTCGTTGCCGCCCACCGGGCCGCCGTACTGGAAGATGCCCTCGTCCGACCACTTCTTCAGATTGGCGAAATGCTTGATCTGTGCGTCGCCGTTGAACTGGAACTGCGTGCCGAGGCCGCCGAAGCCGTTCTCCAGCGTGCCGTAGGGCTTGTCGTGCAGGGCGGAGAAGTTTTCGAGCTGCACCCACGACACCCAGCCGGTGGTGAAGCCGCACTTGGCCGCGCCCGATTCCTTGATCTTCTTCGAGAACGACTCGACTTCGGCCCAGGTCTTGGGCGGCGTATTGCGGTCAAGGCCGGCCTTCTCGAAGGCGTCCTTGTTGTAATACATGATCGGGGTCGAGGAGTTGAACGGCAGCGAGAGGATGTTGCCCTGCGTGTCCGAGTAATAGCCCACGACCGGCGCGAGGTAGCTCTTGGAGTCGAAAGGCTCGTTGTGATCGGCCATCAGCTTGTAGACCGGGTAGACGGCGCCCTTGGCGGCCATCATGGTGCCGGTGCCGACCTCGAACACCTGCACGATGGCCGGGTTCTGCTTGGCGCGGAAGGCGGCGATGGCGGCCGTCAGCGTCTCGGGATAGGAGCCCTTGTAGACGGGCACGATCTTGTAATCGGACTGCGATTCATTGAAGCCCTTGGCGATCGACTCGAGCTTGACGCCAAGCTCGCCGCCCATCGCATGCCACCACTGGATTTCCGTCACCGCGAGCGCCGGCGCGGTCAGCGCCAGAGAGGCGGCGAGCGCCACAACCGAAGTCACAACCTTGTTCGCCATTGTCATTCTCCCAAAGCCACACGATCCCGCGAGGCGCAGGTGTGCATCATTAGCTCGGACATAGGCTGAGGCGATGATGATTAGTTGACGGACGGATGACGTTTTGACGACAGCGTGAGCGTCAGTGGAAGAAAACGCAATGCGTGTCAGCCCTGCGCCCGCTGGCGCTGGCGCTGGAATTGCCCGGGGGCCGCGCCCGTCCAGAGGCGGAACGCGCGCGAAAAGCTCTTCTCGCTGCGGAAGCCGACGAGATGCGCGATCTGCTTCAGCGGCCTGTTGCTGCGCTGGATCAGCTCCAGGGCGCGTTCGTGGCGGACGTCGTCCTTGATCTGTTGCAGGGACGCCCCTTCCTCGTTCAGCTGCCGATGCAAGGTGCGGCCCGATATGTTCAGCATCCCTGCCAGTTCCTCGGCGTTTGGCAGGCCCGGCGCGTGGCCGCGGCCCGACATCCGCGCCCGCAGCAGCATGCGCACGCGGTCCACCAGCAAACGGTCGCGCCGGTATTGCAGCACGGTCAGCAGCAGCGCCTTCTGCAGCATGGCCCGCGTCGCCGCCTCGTCGCGCACGGGCGCGAGCGCCAGATAATTGGCGTCGAAGCTGAAGCCCGCCGCCTCCGCGCCGAACCGCGCCTCGCCGGGAAACATCGCCCGGTACGAGGCGGCATGCGCGGGGCGCGGGAACGGAAACGACAGGTCGTTCAAGGGAATGCGCGAGTCGATCAGCCAGCAGGCGAAGCCGTGCACCATGCGCAGCACCGAGACGAGGCAGAACTCGCGCAGTTCCGCCGGCATGCGCCGCTCCTGGATCACGAGGCTCGCCGTTCCCGCCTTGACGGTCAGCATGAGCCGGATATCCTCTGTGAGTAAGCCATGGCAGCGGCACCAGCGCTTGAGGGCAATGCCGAGATCGGGCGCCGTGACCGCCGCGCGGCACAGGAGGCCGTGGCTGCCCCACGGCAGACGGCGCGAGAACCAGCCCAGCGCCTCGTCGTCGAGTTCGCGCATGGCATGGCCGGAAAGCGCCTCGAACTGCTCCGCCGTCACGCGCGCCTGCGGATCGCCAAGCAGGCGCGGCGCAATCCGTGCCGCCCGCAGCGCCCCTTCGAACGGCACGCCATAGCCTTCGTAAGCCCTTGAAACAGCGTTCACAAAGGCAATCGGCGTGACGGCTCTAGGCCCGTTTCCATGGCTGTCCTTCATGGTTTCATCATTCCGCATGATGGCAGGATTTGCAACCATTGTGGCAGCAATCGGCGGGCATCACGCATTAGTCTCGTCTGCAACAAGCCGGGGAAACCGGCATTGACGAACGACAGGGAAAGACGCCATGACATTTCCGGCTTTGGGCCTCGATTTCGATCTCGGCGAGGACGTCGACGCGCTCCGCGCGGCCGTGCGCGCCTTCGCGGAAAAGGAGATAACGCCCATCGCGGCCGAGGTGGACCGCGACAACGCCTTCCCCGCCCCTCTCTGGCGCAAGCTCGGCGAACTCGGCCTGCATGGCCTCACCGTCGGCGAGGCCTATGGCGGCACCGGCCTCGGCTACCTGGCGCATATCGTCGCCATGGAGGAGGTCTCGCGCGCCTCGGGCTCCGTCGGCCTCTCCTACGGCGCGCATTCCAACCTGTGCGTGAACCAGATCCACCGCAACGGCACGGACGCGCAGCGGGAGAAATACCTGCCGAAGCTCGTCTCCGGCGAGCATGTCGGCGCGCTCGCCATGAGCGAGCCCGGCGCGGGGTCGGACGTCGTGAGCCTGAAGCTGCGCGCGGAAAGGAAGGGCGACCGCTTCGTGCTCAACGGCTCCAAGATGTGGATCACCAACGGCGGCGATGCCGACACGCTGGTCATCTACGCGCGCACGGACCCGGAAGCCGGGGCGAAGGGCATCACCGCCTTCATCGTCGAGAAGGGCTTTCCGGGCTTTTCGGCCGGTGCGAAGCTCGACAAGCTCGGCATGCGCGGCTCCAACACCTATCCGCTGTTCTTCGACAATTGCGAGGTGCCGGAGGAGAACGTGCTGGGCGGCGTGGGCAACGGCGTGCGGGTGCTGATGTCCGGCCTCGACTACGAGCGCGCCGTGCTCTCGGGCGGGCCGCTGGGGCTGATGGCAGCGGCCGTCGACGCCATCGTGCCCTATATCCACGAGCGCAGGCAGTTCGGCCAGAGCATCGGCGAATTCCAGCTCATGCAGGGCAAGGTGGCGGACATCTACACCACGTGGCAGGCGTGCCGCGCCTATGTCTACGCGGTCGGCAAGGCCTGCGACCGGGGCAACCATGCCCGCACCCTGCGCAAGGACGCCGCCGGCGCGATCCTCTATTCCGCCGAGAAAGCGACCTGGATCGCGGGCGAGGCCATCCAGACGCTCGGCGGCGTCGGCTACACCAGGGATTTCCCGGTAGAGCGCCTGTGGCGCGACGCCAAGCTCTACGAGATCGGCGCCGGCACCTCGGAAATCCGGCGTATGCTGATCGGCCGCGAACTGTTCAACGAAACCGGAAACTGACCATGGCCGCGATCGACAGCAGGATCAGCCCGCGCAGCGCGGAGTTCCAGGCCAGCGCCGATGCCATGCAGTCGCTGGTGGAAGACCTGCGCCAGCGCCTCGCGCAGGTGGCGCTGGGCGGCGGCGAGGCGGCACGCGAGAAACACGTGGCGCGCGGCAAGCTGCTGCCGCGCGAGCGGGTGGAGCTGTTGCTCGACCCCGGCACGCCGTTCCTCGAAATCGCGCCCATGGCGGCCTTCAACGTCTACAAGGAGAAGGACGGCAGCGATTCCGCCCCCTCCGCCGGCATCATCGCCGGCATCGGGCGCATCGCCGGGCGCGAATGCGTCGTGGTCTGCAACGACGCGACCGTGAAGGGCGGCACCTATTTCCCGCTGACAGTGAAGAAACACCTGCGCGCGCAGGAGATCGCGGCCCAGAACAACCTGCCCTGCGTCTATCTGGTGGATTCGGGTGGCGCTAACCTGCCCAACCAGGACGAGGTGTTTCCCGACCGCGACCATTTCGGCCGCATCTTCTACAATCAGGCCAACATGAGCGCCGACGGCATCGCCCAGCTCGCCGTCGTCATGGGCTCGTGCACCGCCGGCGGCGCCTATGTGCCGGCGATGAGCGACGAGACCATCATCGTGAAGAATCAGGGCACGATCTTTCTGGCCGGCCCGCCGCTGGTCAAGGCCGCGACCGGCGAGGTGGTGAGCGCGGAAGCGCTGGGCGGCGGCGACGTGCACACGCGCCTGTCCGGCGTCGCGGACCATCTCGCCAACGACGACACCCACGCGCTGGCGCTGGCACGCCGGTCGGTCGCCAATCTCAACCGCTCGAAGAAAATCCCGCTCGACATCATCGAGGCACGCCCGCCGAAATACGACCCGCGCGAGATCTACGGCATCATCCCCACCGACACGCGAAAGCCCTTCGACGTGCGCGAAATCATCGCCCGCATCGTGGACGCTTCCGCGTTCGACGAGTTCAAGGCCCGTTTCGGCCCCACACTCGTCACCGGCTTCGCGCATATCGAGGGCCTGCCGGTCGGCATCGTGGCGAACAACGGCATCCTGTTCTCGGAAAGCGCGGCCAAGGGCGCGCATTTCGTGGAGCTGTGCTGCCAGCGGCGCATCCCGCTCGTCTTCCTGCAGAACATCACCGGCTTCATGGTCGGCCAGAAATACGAGAACGAGGGCATCGCCCGCCACGGCGCCAAGATGGTGACGGCGGTCGCCTGCGCCAACGTGCCGAAATTCACCGTCATCATCGGCGGCTCCTTCGGCGCGGGGAATTACGGCATGTGCGGGCGCGCCTATTCGCCGCGCTTCCTGTGGATGTGGCCGAACGCGCGCATCTCCGTCATGGGCGGCGAGCAGGCGGCCTCGGTGCTCGCCACCGTGCGCCGGGACGGCATCGAGGCACGCGGCGGCACCTGGAGCGCGGAGGAGGAAGCCGCCTTCCGGGAGCCCATCCGCCAGCAATACGAGCATCAGGGCCACCCCTATTACGCCACCGCCCGCCTGTGGGACGACGGCGTGATCGACCCCGCCGACACGCGCCGCGTGCTGGCGCTCGGCCTTTCCGCCAGCCTCAACGCCCCGATCCCCGAGCCGCGCTTCGGCGTGTTCCGCATGTGAGCGAGGCCAGCCATGACCAGCCTTCTGATCGCCCGCGACGGCCCCGTCGCCACCGTGACCCTGAACCGGCCGGAGGTGCGCAACGCCTTCGACGACGCGCTGATCGCCGCGCTGACTGAAGCCTTCGCCGAACTCGGCGGCGACGGGCAAATCCGCGTCGTCGTGCTCGCCGCCAGCGGCAAGGCCTTCTGCGCCGGCGCGGACCTGGCGTGGATGCGCCGCATGGCGGACTACACGCATGCGGAAAACCTCGCGGACGCGACCGCCCTCGCCACCATGCTGCGCACGATCCACGAATGCCCGAAGCCGGTCGTCGCGCGCGTACAGGGCGATGTCTTCGCGGGCGGCATGGGTCTCGTCGCAGCGAGCGACATCGCGGTTGCGGTCGACAGCGCCCGTTTCTGCCTCAGCGAGGTGAAGCTCGGCCTCATCCCGGCGACGATCGCGCCCTATGTCATCGCGGCACTCGGCCCGCGCGCGGCGCAACGCTTCGTCCTCACCGCCGAGGTTTTTTCGGCCGAAACCGCCGCGCGGACCGGCTTCGTGCATGAAATAGCGGGCGCGGAGGCGCTTGACGCGGCGGTGGCGCGCTACGTTCAGGCATTCCTCAATGCCTCGCCCGCCGCGCTCGCCGCCGGCAAGCGCCTGCTGCGGGAAGCGGGCGGGCGCGCCGTCGACGACGCGCTCGTCGCCGATACCGCCAGGCGCATCGCCGACATCCGCGCCTCGCATGAGGGCCGAGAGGGCGTGCAGTCCTTCCTCAACAAGACGAAACCTTCATGGCTGGCGGGGGACCAATGACACAGCAAGAAATAAGAAAAATCCTCATTGCCAACCGGGGCGAGATCGCCTGCCGGGTGGCGGCGACCGCCCGCCGCCTCGCGATCCGCACAGTCGCCGTCCATTCGGATGTCGATGCCCGCGCCAGGTTCGTGGCGGCCTGCGACGAGGCGGTCTCGCTGGGCGGAGCCGCGCCGAAGGACAGCTACCTGCGGCAGGACAAGATCATCGCCGCCGCGAAGGCCACGGGCGCGGATGCCATCCATCCGGGCTACGGCTTCCTCAGCGAGAACGCCGAATTCGCGGCGGCCTGCGCGCAGGCCGGGCTCGTCTTCATCGGTCCGCCCGCTTCCGCCATCGCGGCGATGGGCCTCAAGGCGGAATCGAAGCGCCTGATGGAAGCGGCCGGCGTGCCGCTTGTGCCGGGCTACCACGGCGCGGAACAGGATTTCGACCTGCTCGCCGCCGAAGCCGAGCGCATCGGCTATCCGCTGATGATCAAGGCGAGCGCCGGCGGCGGCGGCAAGGGCATGCGCATTGTCGAGGCCCACGAGGATTTCGCCGAAAACCTCGCCTCCTGCCAGCGCGAGGCGATCGCGAGCTTCGGCAGCGCGGCCGTGCTGATCGAGCGCTACGTGCAACGCCCGCGCCACATCGAAATCCAGGTTTTCGGCGATTCCCACGGCAACTACGTCTATCTCTTCGAGCGCGACTGCTCCGTGCAGCGCCGTCACCAGAAAGTGCTGGAGGAAGCCCCCGCCCCCGGCCTCGGCGCCGCGCGGCGCAGGGAAATGGGCGAGGCCGCCATCGCCGCCGCGCGCGCCGTGGGCTATGTGGGCGCGGGCACGGTCGAGTTCATCGCCGAGCCGGCGGCGGACGGCGACATCGACTTCTATTTCATGGAGATGAACACCCGCCTGCAGGTGGAGCATCCGGTGACGGAGGCCATCACCGGTCTCGATCTCGTGGAATGGCAGATCAGGGTCGCGGCGGGCGAGCCGCTGCCGCTGCATCAGGACGAGCTTGCCATTGGCGGCCACGCCATCGAGGCGCGCATCTGCGCCGAAAATCCCGACAACGACTTCCTGCCCGCGACCGGGCGTCTCGATGTTTTCCGCCTGCCGGAGCATACGGCCTTCGCCGTCAACGGCAACGGCGTTCGCGTCGATTCCGGCGTGCGGGAAGGCGGCGACATCTCGCCCTTCTACGATCCGATGATCGCCAAGCTCATCGTGCACGGCGCCACCCGCGAGGAGGCGCTGGCGCGGCTCGACGCGGCGTTGGCACAGACGCACATCGTCGGCGTCGCCAACAACGTCGCCTTTCTGCGCCGCACGGCCGCGTGCCGCTCCTTCGCACAGGCCGATCTCGACACCGCGCTCATCCGGCGCGAGCATGATGCGCTCTTCGGCAGCGAGCGCCCGTTCGGCCTGCCGTTCGCGGTGACGGCGGGGGCCATCGTCGCCCACATCGTGCAGGCCGAGCGCGCCCTCGCGAACGCCGACCCGTGGTCGCACCGCGATGGCTGGCGCATCGGCGGGCCGGTGACGCGCCGGCTGCTCATCGAGCACGGCGAGACGGCGGACACCGCCGCCTTCACGCCGCTGGACCGCGACAGCATCCGCCTCGGCATCGGTGATGCCACTCACCTCCTGACGCTGAACGGCGCCGACGATATCGCTCTCGACGGCCGGCCCCTGCACGTCGCGACCTACCGCACGGGCGAGCTGTTTTCCGTCTTCGCCGGCAGCGGCAGCGCCGCCGTCCGTCTCGCTGATCCGCTGGCGCATGCGGGCGAGGCCGAGACGGAAGCCGGGCGCCTTACCGCGCCGATGCCCGGCAAGGTCGTGGCCTTTCTGGTCGAAGCGGGAGAAACGGTCGCGAAGGGCCAGCCGCTCGCCGTGATGGAGGCGATGAAGATGGAGCACACCATCAAGGCCCCCATCGACGGCACCGTCTCTGAACTGCTCTACGGCATCGGCGACCAGCTCAGCGAGGGCGCGGAACTGCTGCGGCTCGAACCATTGCAGAAAGCGGAGTAAACCATGGGCGCGCTCCCGTCGAAAGTCAGGATCGTCGAGGTCGGCCCGCGTGACGGGCTGCAGAACGAGAAGAATTTCGTCTCCACCGCCGTCAAGGTGGAACTCATCGGCCGCCTGCAGGAGGCCGGTCTCAGGCACATAGAGACGACGAGCTTCGTGAGCCCGAAATGGGTACCGCAGATGGCCGACAACGCCGCCGTCATGGCCGGCATCGTGCGCCGCGACGACGTCGTCTATTCCGTGCTCGTGCCCAACATGAAAGGCTATGAGGCGGCCCTGCCGACGAAGCCCGGCGAGGTCGAGGTGTTCGGCTCGGCGAGCGAGGCCTTCAGCCAGAAGAACATCAACTGTTCCATCGCCGAGAGCATCGAGCGCTTCGCTCCCGTGGTCGAGGCCGCGCTGGCCGCGGGCATCCGCGTGCGCGGCGCCATCTCCTGCGCGCTCGGCTGCCCCTACGAGGGCGAGATCGCGGCGGAGAAAGTCACCTACGTCGCCCGGCTGATGAAGGATATCGGCGTTCAGCACGTCGGCATCGCGGACACCATCGGCGTGGGCACGCCGCGCAAGGCGCGCAAGGCGCTGGAAGCGGCCCTCGCCGTGTACGACATCGGCGATGTGTCAGGCCATTTCCACGACACCTACGGGCAGGCGCTGGCCAATATCTATGCGGCGCTCGAACTCGGTATCAGCCAGTTCGACGCCTCCGTCGCCGGCCTCGGCGGCTGTCCCTACGCAAAGGGCGCGACCGGCAACGTGGCGACGGAGAACGTCGTCTATCTGCTCGACGGCCTCGGCATCGAGACCGGCGTCGACCTGGACGCGCTGGTGGATGCCGGCGCGTTCATCTCGCGGCACCTCGGCCGGACCAACGGCTCGAACGTTGCCAATGCGATTCTCGCGAAACGGGCGGGCTGATACCGACGCTCCCGGTCACCGGCCGCGCGCATGCGGGTTTTGCTCCAGCGCCGCGACCGCTTGACTTACCTGATGAGCGGGAGCGCTTCGCGGAAGCGTGGGTGATCGGCACGCTCCAGCCATTCGAAGATAGCCATCTCCACGGTCACGATCTCGATACCGCGCGCCGCGATCCGCCGCAGCGCGATATCCTTGCTGAAGGGTTTCCGCGAGGCGACGGCGTCGGCAACCACCACCGGCGTGAAGCCCGCGCGGACAAGGCCGAACGTCGTCTGCAGCACGCAGACATGCGCCTCCCAGCCCGTCACCAGCACGGTCTCGCGCCTTTCGTCCAGCGCCTCGCGCAGCCCCGGTTCGCCCGTCGCGTCGAAACTCAGCTTGGCGATGATTTTTTCGGGGAGCGGCAGCAGCGCGTCCGCCGTGGCGCCGAGCTTCTCCGGGATCTGCTCGGTGGCGAGCACGGGCACGCCCACGAGTTGCGCCGCGCGCGCCAGACGCTCCGCCTGTTCGATCGTCTCTTGCGCGCCGTCAATGACAGGCGCAAGCCGTTGCTGAAAATCGACCAGCAAGAGCGTGGAACGCCGTGCCTGCAGCATGACCGTCTCCCTCGAAGGATTTTCTTCTTTCACGTTAAACTATATGGGGACTTGAGCAAATCCCCGGCGCGGATAATACTCCGGTTCTAACGCGGCCATCCGGAAAAAAGCAATACATTGCCACAAGAAGCATCCGCCGCGATACCAGACGGAACCACGGGCAAGGAGCGGGTAGCCATTTGATAACGGCCGACTATCTGTCCAAAATCGCCCCCTGGGCCGGCGACCTGACGGCGGCCGAGCGCGAGCGCGCGGCCCGTGGCACCGTGGAGAAACACTTCGCCAAGGGCGATTACATCTGCCACGAGGGCGACCGCATGAACTACTGGTGCGGTGTGGCGAGCGGCATCATCAAGGTCGGCACTGTCTCCACCAGCGGCAAGGCGGTGACGTTCTCCGGCGTCCCCACCAGCGGCTGGGTGGGGGAAGGGTCCGTGCTGAAGGACGAAATTCGCCAGTACGACATCGTCGCCGTGCGCGATTCGCGCGTGGCGCTGATGCAAAAGGCGACATTCCACTGGCTTTTCGAGAACTCCGTCGGCTTCAACCGCTTTCTGGTGCGCCAGCTCAACGAGCGGCTTGGCCAGTTCATCGCCACGGTCGGCTACGACCGCCTGCTCGATGCGCGCGCCCGCGTGGCCCGCGCCCTGGGCTGGCTGTTCAATCCGGTGCTGTATCCGGGCGTGGGCAACTGGCTCGACATCAGCCAGGAGGAACTCGGCCTCATCTGCGGCCTGTCGCGGCAAGCCGTCAACAAGAGCCTGAAGGAGCTGGAGGAAGAGGGCCTGCTCGCCATGGAGCGCAACGGCGTCCGTGTCATCGACCTCGCCGAGCTGTCGCGCTACGGCGCCGGCTGAGCAAAACGGCGCCGTGGTGCGGCACACGGGAATACGAAAGGAAATTTCGCGTAAGGCACATAACACGCAATGATACAATGAAATAACCCGCTCTGTCTGTCAAGCGAACGGTTGCGGAAAAAACCAATTCGCGCGATTTTGCGACACAAGAGAGAGGTCCGGGCGCTCGCGCCACGGCCTCCGGAGGAAACGCCATCAAGCCTTTCAAGGCTTTACAGGAGGGTTTGACGTCATGACGACGAGTGCTTCCGCACGTCCTGACACCTTTCCGAAGCTCCTTGCGCGCAATGCAGCCGTGCGTGGAACGCGGCCCGCCATCCGCCACAAGGACTACGGCATCTGGCAAACGTGGACGTGGGCGGAGAGCTACGAGATCGTCCGTGCCTACGCGGCCGGCCTGTCCGGCATCGGCGTGCGGCGCGGCGACGCCATCGCCATTGTCGGCACCAACCGCCCCAAGCTCTACTGGTCCGTGACGGCCGCGCAGATGCTCGGCGCGATCCCGGTGCCGGTCTATGCCGACGCGGTGGCGGAAGAGCTTGCCTACGTGCTCGCCAACGCCGAGGTGAAGTTCGCCGCCGTGCAGGATCAGGAGCAGGTCGACAAGCTGCTGTCGGTTTCCGACCGCCTGCCGAACCTCGCGCATCTCTTCTACGACGAGCCGCGCGGCCTGCGCGACTACGATCACGAGAAGCTGCATTCCATCGACGAGATCATCGGCATCGGCCGCGACGCGCTGACGGAGAACGCCGTGCGCGAGCGCATCGATGAGGGCATCGAGCAGGGATCGGGCGACGATGTCTCCATCATCCTCTACACGTCCGGCACGACGGGCCGTTCCAAGGGCGTGGTGCTGACGGCGAAGGGCTGTATCGACGCCGCCACCGACACCGTGACGTTCGACCGGCTGACCGACCGCGACGAGGTGTTGGCCTATCTGCCGCTCGCCTGGGTCGGCGACCATTACCTCAACTACGCGCAAGGGCTCGTCGCCGGCTTCTGCATGGCCTGCCCGGAATCGCCCGAGACCGCCGAGCACGACCTGCGCGAGATCGGCCCCACCTTCTACTTCGCGCCGCCACGTGTGTTCGAGGCGCTGCTGACGCGCGTCATGATCCGCATGGAGGACGCCGGGCCGACGAAGCGCAGGCTGTTCCACTACTTCATCGGCGTGGCGAAGAAATACGGCGAGAAGCTCCTGAACGGCGAATCCGTGCCACTCGGCGGGCGGCTGCTCTACGGACTCGGCCGTTTCGTCATCTACGAGCCGCTCAAGAACGTGCTCGGCTTCACCCGCATCCGCGTCGCCTACACGGCGGGCGAGGCCATCGGGCCGGACCTGTTCTCCTTCTATCGTTCGCTGGGGCTGAACCTGAAGCAGCTCTACGGCCAGACGGAGGCCTTCCTCTACGTCACCGCGCAGCCGGACGGCCAGATCCGCGCCGACACGGTCGGCCCGCCCACGCCCAACGTCCAGATCCGCATCGCGGAGAGCGGCGAGGTGCAGTTCCGCTCGCCCGGCCAGTTCCGCGAATACTACAGGGACGCGGAAAAGACCGCCGAGACATTGACGGAGGACGGCTTCGTCAAGACGGGCGACGCCGGCTTCTTCGAGCCGGACGGGCACCTCAAGATCATCGACCGCGCGAAGGACGTGGGCAAGCTGTCGGACGGCTCGCTGTTCCCGCCGAAATACGTCGAGAACAAGCTGAAGTTCTTCCACAACATCAAGGAAGCCGTGGTGTTCGGCGACGGGCGCGACTTCGTCACCTGCTTCCTCAACATCGACCTCACCGCCGTCGGCAACTGGGCGGAGCGCAACAACGTCTCCTACGCCTCGTATCAGGAACTCGCCAGCCATCCGCGCGTCTACGAGATGCTGCAGAAGAACGTCGAGGAAGTGAACCGGGCGCTGGCGAAAGAGCCGCTGATGGCGGGCGCGCAGGTACACCGCTTCCTCATCCTGCACAAGGAACTCGATGCCGACGACGGCGAGCTGACCCGCACGCAGAAGGTGCGCCGCTCCTTCATCGCTGACCGCTACAAGCCGCTGATCGACGCGCTCTATGCCGGCAAGACGGAAGAGGACATCACCACCGAGGTGACCTTCGAGGACGGCCGAAAGGGCTCCATCTCCGCCCGCGTCCAGATCCGCGACGTGGCGGTGGTCCCGCCCGCCCCGGCGAAACAGGCGGCATGAGGGGGGAAACATGAGAACGCCAGACATCACGGGAGCCGCGAGCATGGGGACGCCTAACTGGGGCGGCGCGGGCGGGGGAGCCGGCGCGATACACAAGGGCGACATCCTGCTCAGCGTCGAGAACGTCTCCCTGCGCTTCGGCGGCGTCAAAGCCATCACAGACGTCTCCTTCGACATCCGCAAGGGCGAAATCCGCGCCATCATCGGGCCGAATGGCGCCGGCAAGACATCGATGCTCAACGTCATCAACGGCTTCTACAACCCGCAGGAAGGCCGCATCACCTTCAAGGGCGCGACGCGCAACCGCATGCGTCCGTCCGTCGCCGCGAGCCAGGGCATCGCCCGCACCTTCCAGAACGTGGCGCTGTTCAAGGGCATGTCGACGCTCGACAACATCATGACCGGGCGCACGCTGAAGATGCATCGAGGCTTCTTCTGGCAGGTGCTGCGCCACGGCCCCGCCTTCCGCGAGGAAATCGAACACCGCAAGTTCGTCGAGGAAATCATCGACTTCCTTGAGATCGAGGCGATCCGCAAGACGCCGGTCGGCCGCCTGCCCTACGGCCTGCAGAAGCGCGTCGAACTTGGCCGCGCCCTCGCCATGGAGCCGGAGCTGCTGCTGCTCGACGAGCCGATGGCCGGCATGAACCTGGAGGAGAAGGAGGACATGTGCCGCTTCATCCTCGACGTCAACAACCAGTTCGGCACCACCATCGCGCTCATCGAGCACGACATCGGCGTCGTCATGGACCTCTCGGACCGCATCGTGGTGCTGGAATACGGCCGCAAGATCGCCGACGGCGTGCCCGACGAGGTCAAGAACGACAGCAAGGTCATCGACGCCTATCTCGGCGTGGCCCATTGAGGAGGAGGCCATGGAAATTCTGTACAACATCTTCCTCGATCCCTTCGTGCAGATGGCCGGCGCGCCCGATCTGCTGGTGCAGACCCTCTGGGAAGGCCTCGTCTCCGGCGTGCTCTACGCACTGATCGCGCTCGGCTTCGTGCTGATCTTCAAGGCGTCTGGCGTGTTCAACTTCGCCCAGGGCATCATGGTCGTGTTCGCGGCGCTGACGCTCGTCGGCCTGTTCGAGATCGGCGTGCCCGCCCTCCTCGCCCTGGTGCTCACCGTCGGCGTGATGTATCTGCTCGCCGTCGGCGTGGAGCGCGTGATGCTGCGCCCGCTCGTGAACCAGCCAGACATCATCCTGTTCATGGCCACCTTCGGCCTGACCTATTTTCTGATCGGGCTCGGCGAACTCGTGTTCGGCGGCAATCCGAAATCCATGATCACGCAGGAACTCTACCTGCCCACGGGCTCGGTCGATATCGAGATGCTCGGCGGCTTCGTCTCGCTGCAGAAGCTCGACATCGCGGCCGCCCTCATCGCCTCGATCATGGTGGCCGGGCTTGCCGTCTTCTTCCAGAAGACGCGCATCGGCCGGGCGCTGCGCGCGGTGGCGGACAGCCACAAGGCCGCGCTGTCGGTCGGCATCTCCCTCAACCAGATCTGGGTCATCGTGTGGTTCACCGCGGGCGTCGTGGCGCTGACCACGGGCATCATGTGGGGCGCGCGCTCGGACGTGTCCTTCGCCCTCCAGATCGTCGGCCTCAAGGCCTTGCCGGTGCTCATCCTCGGCGGCTTCACCTCCGTGCCGGGCGCCATCGTCGGCGGCCTCATCATCGGCATCGGCGAGAAGCTCGGCGAGTTCTACTGGGGCCCGCTCGTCGGCGGCGGCATCGAGAGCTGGCTCGCCTATTTCATCGCCCTTGTCTTCCTGCTGTTCCGGCCGCAGGGCCTGTTCGGCGACAAGATCATCGAACGTATCTGAGGGAGGCCCGACATGTTCTACCGTGAGGCCGGCCAGTTCAAGACCAACTACGCCGACGACATGGCGATCTTTCCGATCCTTCAGGACAAGATCGGCGTCGCCGTCATCATCGCCGCCGCCTTCGTCGGCGTGCCGCTGCTGGGCGGCAGCTTCTTCATCAATGCGGTGATGATCCCCTTCCTCGTCTTCGCGCTCGCCGCCATCGGGCTCAACCTGCTCACCGGTTACACCGGGCTGCTGTCGCTCGGCAATGCAGGCTTCATGGGCGTCGGCGCCTTCGCCTGCTACAAGCTCACCACCGTCTTCCCGCAGGTGAACATCATCGTCTGGCTCCTCGTCTCGGGCTTTTTCTCGGCGGGGGTGGGCGTCATCTTCGGCCTGCCGAGCCTGCGCATCAAGGGCTTCTATCTGGCCGTCACCACGCTCGCGGCGCAGTTCTTCCTGCAATGGTGCTTCGTGCGCATCCCGTGGCTGACGAACCATAACATCTCCGGCGCCATCGAGGTGCCCACGCGCACGCTGTTCGGCATCGCCATCACCGGCCCCAACGCCGCGCCGGAGGTGCGCTATCTCGTGGTGCTGTCCGTCGTGGCACTGCTGACGCTCGTCGCCGCCCACCTCGTGCACGGCCGTGTCGGACGCATGTGGATGGCTGTGCGCGACATGGACATCGCCGCCGAACTGATGGGCATCAGGCTGCTGCCGACGAAGCTGCTCGCCTTCGCCGTCTCGTCCTTCTACGCCGGCGTTGCCGGGGCGCTGATGGTGTTCCTCTACCTCGGCTCTGCGGAGCCGGACGCCTTCTCCATCAACCTGTCGTTCCTGATCCTGTTCATGGTCATCATCGGCGGCCTTGGCAGCCTGATCGGCTCTTTCATGGGGGCCGCGTTCATCTTCATCCTGCCCATCGTGCTGCGCTACCTGCCGCAAAGCCTCGGCTTTTCGGTCGGCGCGGCAACAATCGAACACCTCAACTACATGATCATCGGCGCCCTCATCATCGCCTTCCTGATCGTGGAGCCGCATGGCCTTGCCCGACTGTGGCAGACGGCCAAGCAGAAACTGAGAACGTGGCCGTTCCCCTACTGAGAACGCGCCAGATAAAGGAGCCAGCAAGGCTTCATCCTAGGGAGAGAAAAATGTCCGGAACATACAAGACCTTGGCCTTGACCGCCGTTCTCGCCGCCACCACCGCCCTCAGCGCCTTCGCGCCCACGCAGGCGCGCGCCGAGGATGAGATCTACGTGCCGCTGTTCACCTACCGCACCGGCCCGTTCTCGGGGTCCGGCATTCCGATCGCCAACGGCATGCACGACTACCTGCGGCTGCTGAACGAGCGCGACGGCGGCATCGGCGGCGTCAAGCTGCGCGTCGAGGAGTGCGAGACCGGCTACGACGCCAAGAAGGGCGTGGAGTGCTACGAAGCCGTCAAGGGCAAGGGGCCGGTCGTGGTCAATCCGTGGTCCACGGGCACGACGCTGTCGCTCATCCCCAAGGCCGGCGTCGACAAGGTGCCGGTGCTGTCGATGGCCTACGGCCTCTCCGCCTCCGCCGACGGCCAGACGTTCCCGTGGATCTTCAACCCGCCGAACACCTACTGGGACGGCGCTTCCATGATCCTGTCCTACATCGGCTCCCAGGAAGGCGGGCTCGAAAAGCTGAAGGGCAAGAAGATCGGCTACATCTACCTCGACGCCGGCTTCGGCAAGGAGCCCATTCCGCTGCTGGAATCGCTGTCGAAGGAAATCGGCTTCGATCTCAAGCTCTACCCGGTGCCCGCCGACAACATCCAGAACCAGTCCTCGCAGTGGCTCAGCGTGCGTCGCGACAAGCCGGACTACATGGTGCTGTTCGGCTGGGGGGCGCTCAACCCCACCGCCGTGAAGGAAGCCGTCAAGATCAACTATCCCATGGACAAGTTCGTCTCGATCTGGTGGCCGGGCGAGGATGACGTGCGCTCCGCAGGCCCCGGCGCCAAGGGCTTCAAGACGCTGAACTGGCATGGCGTGGGCGCCAACTTCCCCGCCCTCGATGACATCAAGAAGCACCTCGTCGACGCCGGCAAGAGCAAGACCGACAAGAACAAGGTCGGCGACGTGCTCTACAACCGCGGCGTCTACAACTCGCTGCTGATCGCGGAGGGCATCGCCAACGCCCAGAAGATCACCGGCAAGAAGGTGGTCACGGGCGAGGACGTGCGCCGCGGTCTCGAAGCCATCAACATCACCCCCGAGCGCCTGAAGGAACTCGGCCTCGAAGGCTTCGCCGAGCCGCTGAAGCTCTCCTGCACCGACCACAACGGCCACAAGGCAACCTTCCTGCAGGAGTGGGACGGCGAAAAGTGGGTGCGCGCGACCGATCTCGTCGAGCCGCTGCACGACCGCGTCGAGCCGCTGCTCAAGGCCGCCGCCAAGGAATACGCAGAAAAGAACTCCGGCTGGCCGAAGCGCACGGAAGCCTGCGACGCGCCTGCGTAACCGTCTCTTTGCAGGTCCCTCTCCCTTTGCGGGAGAGGGACGGAGGGTTTTTCAATGAGCCTCAATCCCGCAAGCATCCCCGCGCCGGAGCCGGCAGGCGACGGCATCCTGTCGGTGAACAACATCGAGGTCATCTACGACCACGTCATCCTCGTGCTCAAGGGCGTGTCGCTGACCGTGCCCAAGGGCGGCATCGTGGCGTTGCTCGGCGCGAATGGCGCGGGCAAGACGACAACGCTCAAGGCCATCTCGAACCTGCTTCATGCCGAACGCGGCGAGGTCACCAAGGGCTCCATCCAGTTCAAGGACGACCGTGTCGACCAGCTGTCGCCCAACGAGCTGGTGCGGCGCGGCTGCATTCAGGTGATGGAGGGCCGCCACTGCTTCGGCCATCTGTCCATCGAGGAAAACCTGCTCACCGGCGCCTTCACCCGCCGAGACGGCTGGGCCGCCGTGAAGCGCGACATGGAGAAGGTCTACGACTACTTTCCCCGCCTGCGCCAGCGCAAGAACTCACAGGCCGGCTACACATCGGGCGGCGAGCAGCAGATGTGCGCCATCGGCCGCGCCATGATGTCGAAGCCTTCCATGATCCTGCTCGACGAACCTTCCATGGGCCTGGCGCCGCAGGTGGTGGAGGAAATCTTCGAGATCGTGCGCGAGCTTAACACGAAGGAAGGCGTTTCCTTCCTCCTCGCCGAGCAGAACACCAACATCGCTCTGCGCTACGCCACCTATGGCTACATCATGGAGACGGGCCGCATCGTCATGGATGGCGAGGCGGCGGCGCTGCGCGAGAACGAGGACGTGAAGGAGTTCTATCTCGGCGTCGGCGGCGGCGACCGCAAATCCTTCCGCGAGGTGAAAAGTTACAAGCGCAGGAAGCGCTGGCTTTCCTGAGCAAGCGACCGCCGGCGCCATCGGGCGCCGACTCCCGGAAAATCCCGTGTTCAAAAAAACCGGAGAAACGGCATGACCGCCTTCAATCACCAGATCGAGACCCGCGATCCCGCGGAGCGGGAAGCCGATCTATTCGCCAACCTTCCCGCCGTGCTCGACGCGGCGCGGGAACTGCCTGCCTGGGCCGAGCGGCTCGCGGGCATCGATTCGACCGAGATCAGGGACCGCGCGGCGCTCGCCCGCCTGCCGGTGCTGCGCAAGTCCAACCTGCCGTCCCTCCATGCCGCGAACCCGCCCTTCGGCGGCCTGCTCGCGCCGCCTTCGCCGGTCTACAGCCGCCTGTTCGCTTCCCCCGGCCCGATCTTCGAGCCGGAGGTCAACGGCCGCGACGCCTGGCGGGCAGCGCGCGCCCTCTATGCGGCGGGCTTCCGCGAGGGTGAGATCGTGCTCAACACCTTCTCCTACCATCTCACACCCGGCGGCTTCATCTTCGACTCCGGCGCGAACGCGCTCGATTGCCCGGTGATCCCGGCCGGGCCGGGCAACACCGAGGCCCAGCTCCAGCTCATCGAGGCCTATCGCCCCGCCGGCTACACCGGCACGCCGGACTTCCTGAAGATCCTGCTCGATACCGCCCGCGACAAGGGCGCGGACATTTCCTCCATCCGCAAGGCAGTGGTGTCGGGCGCGGCCTTCCCGCCATCGCTGCAGAAGGAGATCGCAGAGCGCGGCGTCGAGGCCTATCAGGCCTATGCCACCGCCGAATGCGGCGTCGTCGCCTATGAGACCTCCGCCCGCGAGGGGCTGATCGTCAACGAGGGGCTGATCGTCGAGATCGTGCGCCCCGGCACCGGAGACCCGGTTCCGGAAGGCGAGATCGGCGAGGTGCTGGTGACGGCGCTCGACCCGCTGCATCCGATCATCCGCCTCGCGCTGGGCGACCTCTCCGCCATCCTGCCCGGCATCAGCCCTTGCGGGCGCACCGGCCAGCGCATCCGGGGCTGGCTCGGGCGGGCGGACCAGACGACCAAGGTCAAGGGCATGTTCATTCGCCCCGAGCAGATCGCCGAGGTCGGCCGCGTGCATCCGGAACTCGGCCGGCTGCGCCTCGTCGTCACCCGCGCCGACGAGGCCGACCACATGACGCTGCGCGCCGAATCGCCCGTCACCAACCCGGCCGAAGCGAAGGCGCTGATCGCCGCGCTGGCGGCGACGCTGCAGAACATCACCAAGGTGCGCGGAACGGTCGAGATCGTTGCGCCCGGCGAGCTGCCGGGCGACGGCAAGGTGATCGCTGACGAGCGCGACTACAAGTAAAAAGAAAAGCCGGCGAACTTTCTCTGAGCGGGAGGCTTCGCCGGCAAATTTTTTGCGATGGCCGCCGGGGCGTCAGGCGCCCGCGTTTTCACGCAGCGCCGCGATCCGCTCTTCCGGCACGCCCCATCGCCTGAGAAGCTCTTCCCCCTCCGGTCCCGCGCCGTCCACCGGGCGGGACGGAGGGCCGGACACCCTGCCCGGCGTCCGGCTGAAGCGCGGCGCGGGCGCGGGCTGCGTAACCCCTTCAATTTCAACGAAAGTTTCGCGGTCCCTGTAATGGGGATACGCAGGCGCCTCTTCCCAGTCCAGCACCGGCGCCACGCAGCAATCCGTGCCGTCGTAGATCGCCGCCCATTCGTCCCGCGTCTTCTCGCGGATGCAGGCGGCGATCTTCTCGCGGTAGACGGGCCACAGCTCCTGGTTATCCTGCTCGGCGAAGTCTTCGATCCTCAGCCCGGCCAGCTCCAGAAACTTCGCATAGAACTGCGGCTCGATAGCGCCGATACTGAGCCACTTCCCGTCCGCGCATTCGTAGACGCCGTAATAATGCGCGCCGCCGTCAAGCTGGTTCTCGCCGCGCCCGCCGCTCCACAGCCCGGCCTGGCGCATGCCGAAGATCATGGCGGAAAGGGCCGCCACACCGTCGACCATGGCCGCATCCACGACCTGCCCCTGGCCGGACCCGCGCGCCTCCAGCAGCGCGCAGACGACGCCGAAGGCGAGATACATGCCGCCGCCGCCCAGATCGGCCACGAGATTGAGCGGGATGGCGGGCGGCCCGCCCTGCGCGCCGATGGCGTTGAGCGCGCCGGTGAGCGCCAGATAGTTGATGTCATGCCCGGCCGTTTTCGCGAGCCTGCCCGTCTGTCCCCAGCCCGTCATGCGGCCGTAGACGAGGCGCGGGTTGTGCGCGAGCACCACATCCGGCCCCAGCCCGAGGCGCTCCATGACGCCCGGGCGAAAGCCCTCGATCAGCGCATCAGCCCCTCCGATCAAGGCGAACAGCGCCTCCCGCCCCGCCTCCGACTTCGCATCGATGGCGATGGAGGGCCGCCCGCGCGCCAGCAGGTCGTAGGGTCCATTGAGGAACGACAGCGCCGGGCGCGCGTTCTTCGGATGGATGCGGATCACGTCCGCACCCATGTCCGCCAGCATCATCGCGGCGAACGGCCCCGGCCCGAGGCCGACCATCTCGACGATCCTCACCCCGGTCAACGGTCCGTTCATGCCGGTCTCCTCACAGGTCGCGGGCGATAACGATGCGCTGCACGTCGCTCGTGCCCTCGTATATCTGGCATACGCGCACATCGCGGTAAATGCGCTCGACCGGGAAATCCGCCAGATAGCCATATCCGCCGTGGATCTGGATGGCGTCCGAGCAGACCCTTTCCGCGATTTCCGAGGCGAAGAGTTTGGCCATGCTCGCCTGTTTCAGGCAAGGCAGGCCCGCCTCCTTCAGCGCCGCGGCCGAGAGCACGAGCTGGCGCGCCGCCTCGATCCGCGTCGCCATGTCTGCCAGGCGGAAAGCGACGGCCTGATGCTCGATGATCGGCTTGCCGAAGGCCACCCGGTCGCGCGCATAGTCGCGTGCCGCCTCGAAGGCCGCCCGCGCCATGCCGACCGACTGCGCGGCGATGCCGATGCGCCCGCCCTCCAGATTGGACAGGGCGATGGCGTAGCCCTGCCCTTCCTTGCCGAGCAGCAGGCTCTCGTGGATGCGCATGTCGTTGAAGGCGAGCTGGCACGTGTCGGACAGATGCTGGCCGAGCTTCAGCTCCACCCGCACGACTTCGTAGCCGGGGGTGTCGGTGGGCACGATGAAGGCGCTGATGCCCTTCTTGCCCGCCTCCGGATTCGTCACCGCGAAGACGATGATCGTCCTGCCGTTCCTGCCCGAGGTGATGAACTGCTTTGAACCGTTGATCACATAGTATTCGCCGTCCTTCACGGCGCGCGTCTTCAGCGCGCTGGCGTCGGAGCCCGCCTGAGGCTCGGTGAGCGCGAAGCCGCCGATGGCCTCGCCGCTCGCCAGCGCAGGCAGGAAGCGCTGCTTCTGCTCCTCCGTGCCATAACGGTAGATCGGCATGCAGCCCACGGACGAATGCACGCTCATGATGGTGGAAATCGGCCCGCAGCCGGCGGCGATTTCCTCCACGGCGAGCGCATACGCCACCTGCCCGGTGTCGGAACCGCCGTATTCCTCCGGCAGCAGCATGCCGAGGAAGCCGAGTTCCCCGAGTTCCCGGATCGCATCGCGCGGAAACTCGTGCTTGCGGTCCCATTCCTCCGCGAAGGGCTTCAGCCGCTCCTGCGCGAAGCTGCGCGCGGCCTCCTGAATGGCGAGTTGGTCTTCCGTCAGGATCATGATGTTCTCCCCCTTCTCCGGCGTCAGTTCAGCCGTTCGACCGCGATCGCCGTCGCCTCGCCGCCGCCGATGCACAGCGACGCGACCCCGCGCTTCAGGCCGCGCGTCTTCAGCGCGCCGAGCAGGGTGACGATCACGCGCGCGCCCGAGGCGCCGATGGGATGGCCGAGCGCACAGGCGCCGCCGTGAATGTTGACCTTGTCGGGATCGAGACCGAGGTCGTGGATCGCCGCCATGGCGACGACCGCGAACGCCTCGTTGATCTCGTAAAGGTCGACGTCGTCCTTCGACCAGCCGGTGCGCTCGAAGAGCTTTTCGATGGCGCCGATGGGCGCGGTCGGAAACAGGTTCGGCGCATGCGCGTGGGTGCTGTGGCCGCGAATGGCGGCGAGCGGCGTCAGGCCACGCTTTTCCGCTTCCGACAGACGCAGCAGCACCAGCGCCGCCGCCCCGTCCGAAATGGAGGAGGAGTTCGCCGCCGTCACCGTGCCGCCCTCGCGGAAAGCGGCACGCAGCGTCGGAATCTTGTCGAGCTTCGCCTTCGGCGGCTGTTCATCGTCCGAAACGAGGCGCTCCGCCTTGCCGGCCTTCACCGTCACGGGCACGATCTCGTCGCGGAACAGGCCATCGGTAATGGCCTTCTGCGCCTTCGTCAGCGAGCCGATGGCGAACGCATCCTGCGCCTCGCGCGTGAACTGGTAGGCCTCCGCGCAGTCTTCCGCGAAGGTGCCCATCAGGCGCCCCCTGTCGTAGGCGTCCTCAAGACCGTCGAGGAACATGTGGTCGATGACCTTGCCGTGGCCCATGCGGTAGCCGGCGCGGGCGCGGTCGAGCAGATAGGGCGCGTTGCTCATGCTCTCCATGCCGCCGGCAACCGCCACCGTCGCGCTGCCGGCGAGGATGAGGTCGTGGGCGAACATGGCGGCCTTCATGCCCGAGCCGCACATCTTGTTGACGGTGGTCGCGCCCGTCGACAGCGGCAGGCCCGCGCCGAGCGTCGCCTGGCGGGCGGGCGCCTGCCCCTGCCCGGCCGGAAGAACGCAGCCGAAGACGACTTCCTCGACCGTTTCCCCGCCCACGCCGGCGCGCGACAACGCCGCGCGGATCGCCTCGGCGCCGAGCTGCGAGGCCGTCACATCCTTGAAATCGCCTTGAAAACCGCCCATCGGCGTGCGTGCGTAGCCCGCGATGACGACCGGATCCTGTGTTGTCATGACTGTTCCTCCCGAGTCTGCCCGGAAGCATGCCATTGTTTCACGGAAACGCTGACATGCTCCAATTCCTTGGATTCCGAGCGAATTCCCGTCAATCGGATGCTTCCATCTGGCAGGAATGCGCTCCGGCGTTATGCCGTCACTTCGCTGCCATGCGCAGCGCGCCGTCGAGGCGGATGACCTCGCCGTTCAGATAGCGGTTCTCGATGATGTGCTGCACGAGGGCCGCGAATTCGTCCGGCTTGCCGAGGCGCTGCGGAAACGGCACCGTGTTGCCCAGCGAGGTGCGCACCTCCTCGGACATCGCTGCCATCATCGGCGTCTCGAACACACCGGGCGCGATGGTGGCGACGCGGATGCCGAAGCGCGCCAGTTCACGCGCCACGGGCAGCGTGAGGCCGGCGACGCCGGCCTTGGAGGCCGCATAGGCCGCCTGCCCGATCTGCCCGTCGAAGGCCGCGACGGAAGCGGTGTTGACGATCACGCCGCGCTCGCCGTCCTCGCCCGGCTCGTTGCGGGCGATGGCCTCCGCCGCAAGCCGCAGCACGTTGAAGGTGCCGATCAGGTTGATGCTGACGACGCGGGCGAAGCTCTCCAGCGCATGCGGCCCCTGCCGGCCGACGACCCGCTCGCTGGGCGCCACGCCCGCGCAGCTCACGAGAGCGTCGAGGCGGCCGAAAGCGTCGACGGCAAGCTGTACCGCGGCCTGCGCCTGCGCCGCGTCGGTCACGTCGGTGCGCGCGAAGCGGGCGTTGTTGCCGAGTTCCGCCACGATGGCGGCACCCGCAGCGTCGCTGACATCGGCAATCACCACCTTGCCCTCCCGCGCGGCGAGATGGCGCGCGACGGACGCGCCGAGCCCGGATGCGCCGCCGGTGACCAGAAAAACCCGATCGCTGATCTGCATGTCGATTTCCCTTTTCGCTCACGCGCCCTGTTTTTCTTTCGCCCTGGCGATCTCCTGATTGCGCAGGATGAAGCGCTGCAGCTTGCCGCTCGGCGTTTTCGGCAACTCATTGACGAATTCGATCTCGCGCGGATAGGCGTGGGCCGAGAGGCGCTTGCGCACATACTGGCGCAGCTCCTCCGCCAGCTCGTCCGACGGCGCATACTTGTCCGACAGCACCACGAATGCCTTGACGATCTCCGTGCGCTCCGGGTCCGGCTTGCCGACGACGGCCGTTTCCACAACCGCGGGATGCTCGATAAGAGCGCTTTCCACGTCGAACGGGCCGATACGGTAGCCCGAGGACGTGATCACATCGTCAGAGCGGCCGACGAAGGCGACGCTGCCGTCCTCGGACATTTCCATCACGTCGCCGGTGAGATAGTAGCCGTCGACGATGGAAGGGGTAGGCTGGTTGAGGTAGCCGGTGAACCACAGCAGCGGCGAGCGCGCGATATCGACCGCGAGAACGCCCGGCGTGTGCGGCGGCAGCTCCTTGTGGTTCTCGTCGAGGATGGCGACCCGGTATCCCGGCAGCGGCACCCCGGCGGAGCCCGGATGCACGGTGTGCTTGAGGCGATGATGGTTGCAGACCACCATGCCGAGTTCCGTCTGGCCGTAGTGATCGTAGATCGGAGCGTCGAGATGCTCGGCGAACCAGCGGATCACCTCGGGGTTGAGCGGCTCGCCCGCGCTGCTGACGGCGCGCAACTGGCCCTTGACGACCGCCGCCTCTTCCGGCCCCGCCGCGATCAGCAGGCGGAAGGCGGTGGGGGATCCCGCGAGATTGGTGACGCCATGCTTCTTGATGACGCGGTAGGTGTCCTTCACCGTGAAGCCGCCATCGTAGAACATCGTGGCATGGCCGAGGAGAAGCGGCCCGGTGACGGCGTAGTAAAGGCCATAGGCCCATCCCGGATCGGCGATGTTCCAGAATACGTCGTCGGGCCGCAGGTCGACCGACTCGCGCATATAGTCGGCAAAGCTCAGCAACGCATCGAGCGGCACCGGCACGCCTTTGGGCAGGCCGGTGGTGCCCGACGTGGACATCAGCAGGAAGAGATCGCTGCCGCGACGCTGCACCGGCGCGAAGGTCTCCGATTGCCGGTCCAGCTCCGTCCCGAGGTCGATGTCGCCCTCGGGAAGCGGCGCGTCGGAAGACGCCTGCGCGATCTTGAACGCGAGCCCCTCGACCTCGTCGAGCTTCGCCCGGTTCGCCTTGTCGGTGACGACGAGCTTCGCGCCGCTGGTGCGCAGGCGGTGCTCGATCGCCTTGGGGCCGAAGGCGGTGAACAACGGCTGATAGACGGCGCCCGCCCGCCAGGCGCCAAGGATGGTGACCAGCAGATCGGGCGTGCGCGGCAGCAGGCCCGCCACCACGTCGCCGGCCCCGATGCCGTGCGCCGTCAGGAAATTGGCGAACCGCGCCGACAGCGCCTGCAATTCCGCGAAGGTGTATTGCGCCGAGCGCCCGTCCTGGCTTTCCCAGTAGAAGGCGACGCGGCCGGTATCGGCGTAGCGGTCGATCGTCTCGACGCAGGCGTTGATGCCGCCGGCGAGACTCCCCGCCAGCGTAGCGGCCTCCGCGTCCAGATCGAAAGCCGCGTAGGCCTGCGCGTAATCGCACTCAAAGGGGCTGGTTTGCTGAACCACGATACTGGCCTCCCATCGTATGGTGTTTATTGTTCGACGTGTGCCGCCGGGAATAGTCACACGTAAAACTTCTGATTGCCACTGTGCTATCGCGCAACGATGTGGCATTCAATGACTGAACCTGATGGAATGATGTGATCGGTTTTGCCACATTGCATGGCTGGAGACGGGATGCAGACGGGAAGCCAGGCGCCGCGGCGGATGATCACGGTGGGCTTCGTGCTGGAAGCGCTGGAGCCGATGCGCGAGCGCAGCCTCGATGTCGCCCCGGTGCTCGCCGCAGCGGGGATCGCGCCGGAGGAGTTGTCGCGCCCGGACGGGCAGGTCACGGCGGACCAGTACGGCGCGCTGTGGCTCGGCATCGCGGCCGCCCTGCAGGACGAGTATTTCGGCTTCGGCGCGCGGGCCATGCGGCCGGGCAGCTTCACCATGATCGGCCGGGCGGTGCTCGACAGTCCCAATCTGGAGCGCGCCCTGCGCCGCGCGCTGCGCTTCCTCACGCTGGTCATCGACGAGCCGCGCGGGGAACTCACCGTGGAGAAAGGCCTCGCCACGATCACCCTGCACGAGACGTCTCCCGCCCGCTCCGCCTTCGCCTATCGCGCGTACTGGATCATGCTGCACGGCCTTGCGTGCTGGCTGGCCGGGCGCAGGCTGCCGTTGCGCCGCGTGGATTTTCGCGGGCCGGAGCCGGTGAGCGGCGGCGCCGACTACCGCCTGTTTTTCGGCGCGCCTGTCACCTTCGGCTGCCCGGCGAGCCTCCTTGTCTTCGACGCGCGCTTCCTGCGCCTGCCGGTCAACCGCACGGAGGCGGCGCTGAAGGAGTTCCTGCGCCGCGCGCCGGCGAATATCCTCATCCGCTACCGCTACGATTCCGGCATCAACGCCGAGGTGCGCGCCCGCCTGCACGAGATGGCGCCAGCGCTGTGGCCTGATTTCGAGGGCATGGCGAAGCTCCTGCGCGTGCCGCCTTCCACCCTGCGCCGCCGCCTACGCCGCGAGGGGGAGAGCTACGCGGAAATGAGGGACGAAATCCGCCGCGACCGGGCCTTCGCCGCACTCGTCTCGACGGACAGGCGGATAGGCGACATCGCCGCCGACCTCGGCTTCGCGGAGCCGAGCGCCTTCCACCGCGCCTTCCACAAATGGACGGAGCTGACGCCGGGCGCCTACCGCCGGCAGAAACGCGCGGGCGCCGCGTCAGTCTGACGTGGGCAGGAACAGCGATTTCGCGCGGCGCACCTCGTCGGCGATAAAATCGGCGGTGACGCGGATGCGCGCGAGGTCGCGCATGTCGCTGTGCACCAACAGCCAGAAGCTGCGCGTCAACTGCAGGTCCGGCAGCACGCGCACGAGGCGGCTGTCGCCCGCCGCCAGGAAGCAGGGCAGCACGCAAAGCCCCGCGCCCGCGACCGTCGCCTGATATTGCGCGATCAGGTTGGAACTCCTGATGCGCGGCGTGATGTCACGCGCGATAGAGGACAGGTAGTCGAGTTCCGGCGTGAAGATCATGTCATCGATATAGCTGATGAAGGGCTTCGCGGCGCAATCCTCGGCGCCCGCCACGTCGCGCCACAAATCCGGCCGGCTGGCGGCCGCGAAGATCCCGAGTGCGTAATCCGTCAGCAGCCGCGCGTGCAGCCGCCCGTGCGAGGGGCGCGAGAGCGTGATGGCAATATCGGCCTCGCGCTGCGACAGGCTGAAGTTGCGCGGCGTCGCCACGATCTGGATGTCGAGTTCCGGATGCGCCTGCGACAGACGCCCGACGGCGGGGGCGAGAAAGGCCGTGCCGAAGCCGTCCGGCGCGCCGATCCGCACCGCGCCCGACACGGTGGAACGGCTGTCCGCGAGTTCGGACTGCAGCGCGATCACTGTGCTCTCCACGCTCTCGGCATGCCGCAGCAGATGTTCCCCGTGCGTGGTGAGCGCGTAGCCCGCCATGGTGCGCTCGAACAGGGTCGCGCCCAGCGCACCCTCCAGCGCCGACAGCCTGCGGCTCAGGGTGGAGTGGTCGACGCCGAGACGCTTCGCCGCAAGCGTGAGCCGCCCCGTGCGTGCGATGGCGAGGAAGGACTGCAACAGATCCCAGTTGAAGGGCTGGACCAAGCGCGTGTCTCCTTATGGGAATTCATGCACAACGATGCAGGAATTTTACCGGTACCGCCATGCATGAATCCATGCCAAACAAACCGTACCAATTGCAACGACAAGAAATGCGAAACCGGCGGTTTCGCATCGCATTCGGGAGCGACACCATGAGCGACATCGGACATTTCATCGGCGGCCGCCGCGTGGCCGGCCGCAGCGGGCGTTTCGCGGACGTCTACAATCCGTCGACCGGCGAGGTGCAGGCGCGCGTGGCGCTGGCGAGCCGCGACGAACTGCGTGAGGCCATCGAAAACGCGAAGGCCGCCCAGCTCGGCTGGGCGGCACAGAACCCGCAGAAGCGCGCCCGCGTGCTGATGAAGTTCCTCGAACTCGCACACAAGGAGTACGACTCTCTCGCCGAACTGCTTGCCAGCGAGCACGGCAAGACGGTGCCGGACGCCAAGGGCGACATCCAGCGCGGGCTCGAAGTCGTGGAGTTCGCCGTCGGCATCCCGCATCTGCTCAAGGGCGAATACACGGAATCGGCCGGCACGGGCATCGACGTCTATTCGATGCGCCAGCCGCTCGGCGTGGTGGCGGGCATCACGCCCTTCAACTTTCCGGCCATGATCCCGCTGTGGAAGGCCGCTCCCGCACTCGCCTGCGGCAACGCCTTCATCCTGAAGCCGTCCGAGCGCGACCCGTCCGTGCCGCTGCGCATTGCCGAACTCTTCCTCGAAGCGGGCCTGCCGGCGGGCGTTCTCAATGTGGTGAACGGCGACAAGGAGGCCGTCGACGCCATTCTCGACGATCGCGACATCAAGGCTGTCGGCTTCGTCGGCTCCTCGGCCATCGCGCAGTACATCTACACGCGGTCCGCCGAAACCGGCAAACGCGCGCAGTGCTTCGGCGGCGCCAAGAACCACGCGATCATCATGCCGGACGCCAATCTCGACCAGACGGTCGACGCGCTGATCGGCGCGGGCTACGGCTCGGCCGGCGAGCGCTGCATGGCGATCTCCGTCGCGGTGCCCGTCGGCAAGGAAACGGCGGACAGGCTCGCGGAAAAGCTCGTGCCGCGCGTCGAGAAGCTGCGCATCGGCCCGGCGACGGACGCAGCCGCCGACTACGGCCCGCTGGTCACCCGGCAGGCGCTGGAGCGCGTCGAATCGTACATCGAGGCCGGCGTGAAGGAGGGCGCGTCACTGCTCGTCGACGGACGCGGCTTCAAGCTGCAGGGCTATGAGAACGGCTTCTACATCGGCGGCTCGCTGTTCGACAACGTCACGCCGGAGATGAGCATCTACAAGGAGGAGATCTTCGGCCCCGTGCTCTCCGTGGTCCGCGCCGACAATTACGAGGAGGCGCTGGCGCTTCCTTCCGACCATGAATACGGCAACGGCGTCGCCATCTTCACCCGCGACGGCGACGCGGCACGCGACTTCGCCGCGCGCGTCAACGTCGGCATGGTCGGCATCAATGTGCCGATCCCGGTGCCGATCGCCTATCACACCTTCGGCGGCTGGAAGCGCTCGGGCTTCGGCGACCTCAACCAGCACGGCCCGGACTCGATCCGCTTCTACACCAAGACGAAGACCGTGACCTCCCGCTGGCCGTCCGGCATCAAGGACGGCGCGGAATTCGTCATCCCGACGATGCGCTGAATCTGGCGGGCGGCCGGTGAACACGCCGGCCGCCGCGTATGGACGACAGTCACAAGAAAACCAGGGGAGAGAACGGATGAGCAGCACGATCGGCTTTATCGGGCTCGGCAACATGGGCGGGCCGATGGCGGCCAATCTGGTCAAGGCGCATCACAAGGTCACCGGCTTCGACGTGGCGCCCGCCGCACGCGAGGCGGCAAAGGAAGCGGGCGTCGTGATCGCGGCCTCCGCCGCGGAGACCGTGGCGGAGGCGGACGTCATCGTCACCATGCTGCCCAACGGCAGACTGGTGCTCGGCGTCTGGAACGAGATCGCGGCGCATGTCAAACCGGAGGCGCTGATCATCGACAGCTCGACCATCGACGTCGACAGCGCCCGCAACGCCCATGGCCTCTTCGCCGCGAGCGGCCATCTCACGCTCGACGCGCCGGTGTCCGGCGGCACGGTCGGCGCGCAGGCGGCGACGCTGACGTTCATGGCGGGCGGCAGCAAGCCGGCCTTCGCGCGGGCGGAGCCCATCCTGCTCGCCATGGGCAAGCGCGCCGTGCATTGCGGAGAAGCGGGCGCCGGGCAAGCCGCCAAGATCTGCAACAACATGATCCTCGGCATCTCGATGATCGGCGTCGCGGAAGCGTTCGTGCTCGGCGAAAAGCTGGGGCTGACCCACGAGGCGCTCTTCAACGTCGCCTCCACGTCCTCGGGCCAGTGCTGGGCGCTGACCACCAACTGCCCCGTGCCTGGGCCGGTGCCGACATCGCCCGCCAACCGCGACTACCGGCCCGGCTTCGCGGCGGCGCTGATGCTCAAGGACATGAAGCTGTCTCAGGACGCGGCGCTGTCGTCGGGCGCGGCGACGCCGCTCGGCGCGCACGCCACACAACTGTTTGACCTGTTCGATAAATTGGGCCATGGCAATGAGGATTTCTCCGCCATCATCCGCTTCCTTCGCGGCGGAACGGGCGGCGGGAATTGAAGGAGAGCAAGCCCCATGACCTATGAGACCATTCTCACCGAAGTGCACGGCGAGGGCGAGCGCGGCCGCGTCGGCCTGATCACGCTCAACCGCCCGAAGGCGCTCAACGCCATCAACCGCCAGTTGACCGAGGAAGTGCTCGCCGCCGCGCAGGCTTTCGACGCCGACCCCTCCATCGGCGCGATCGTCATCACCGGTTCGGAGAAGGCGTTCGCTGCGGGCGCCGACATCAAGGAGATGCAGCCGCAGGGCTACATCGATATGTACCTCGCCGACTGGTTCGGCGCGTGGGAACGCCTGCCCGCCGTTCGCAAGCCGGTCATCGCGGCGGTCGCGGGCTTCGCGCTGGGCGGCGGCTGCGAGCTTGCCATGATGGCGGACTTCATCATCGCCGCCGACACGGCGAAGTTCGGCCAGCCGGAAATCAAGCTCGGCGTCATTCCCGGCATGGGCGGCAGCCAGCGCCTCACCCGGCTCATCGGCCGCGCCAAGGCCATGGAACTCGTCCTCACCGGCCGCTTCATCGACGCTCAAGAGGCCGAGCGTGCCGGTCTCGTCGCGCGCGTGGTGCCGGCGGCGGAATTGCTCGACGACGCCCTCAAGACCGCGAAGACCATCGCCTTCCACTCGCTGCCGGTGACGCTGATCGCCAAGGAAGCCGTCAACCGCGCGTCGGAGACGACGCTGGAGGAAGGCTTGCGGTTCGAGCGGCGCGTCTTCCACTCGCTCTTCGCGCTTGAAGACCAGAAGGAAGGCATGACCGCCTTCATCGAAAAGCGCGCACCCGCGTTCAAGGATCGGTAAGGCGCATCGCGCCAGGCCCGGCCTTCCGGCCCGGCGGCACCCTGCCGCCGGGCTTTTGCATGGAACCGCTGCTTGGAACCGCCCTTCTTCCATGCGCGATTCGCCGGCGTTACCGGCGTGGCATCGACCTGCCCGACGATGCCGAACGCACGGCCCGGCGGCACGGTTGAAATCCGGGCGCCACGCGGTGAACAATGCGCGTCCCGCAGTCCTTCATGAGGCAATTGGCATGACTTCGCAAACGCAGACAGATACGCCCGACTATGTCATCCCCGCGCCCCCGCAGCCGAGCATCGCGGTGGCGCACAGCCGGTCGCGGTTTCCGGTACGGCGCATCTACTGCATCGGCCGCAACTACGCGGCCCATGTGGCCGAGATGGGAGGCCATGCAGACCGCGATCCGCCGATCTTCTTCCAGAAGCCCGCGGACGCCGTCGTGGACGCGGGCACGACCATCCCCTATCCGTCGCAGACGAACAATCTGCACCACGAGGTCGAGCTGGTCGTGGCGATCGGCAAGGCGGGCCACGACATAGCGGAGAATGAGGCCAATGGCCACATCTGGGGCTATGGCGTCGGTCTCGACCTGACGCGCCGCGACATCCAGAGCCGGGAGGGCAAGCCCTGGGAGATCGCCAAGGCGTTCGACCGCTCCTTCCCCGCGGGGCCGCTGAGCCCTGTTTCCGAAACCGGGCTGCTCACGCAAGGGCGCATCGCGCTCTCCGTCAACGGCGTTGTCGCGCAGGAATCGGACATCGGCCTGCTGATCTGGAAAATTCCGGAAATCATCGCGCGCCTCTCGGCCTTTTTCGAGCTGGCGCCGGGCGACGTCATCCTGACCGGCACGCCGCACGGCGTCGGCCCGCTGGTCCCCGGCGACAACCTCGTCGCCAGCGTGGAAGGGCTGGAACCGCTCACGCTCGCCATCGGCCCCAAGGTAGCCTGATAACTGGCGGCCTGATAATTGGCGGCCTGACGCCAGACCGCCCGATCCCGGCCCGGCGGCCTTCATTCCCGCCGGGCCGGGTTGCGCGGGCGGAATTTTGCGGTTATGCGCAGTAACACAAGCATCAACCGTACTATCCGGGCCGGCCGCCCGGGCTGACCGCGCCCTGCCGAGCCGCCCGCATTCCGGAGGCACCCGTGGCAGGACATTCGCAGTTTAAGAACATCATGCACCGCAAGGGCAAGCAGGACGCGATGCGCTCCAAGCTCTTCGCCAAGCTTGCGCGTGAAATCACCGTCTCCGCGAAGCTCGGCTTGCCCGACCCCACCATGAACCCGCGCCTGCGCGCCGCCATCCTCGCCGCACGCGCCGAGAACATGCCTAAGGACAACATCGAGCGGGCCATCAAGAAGGCAGCCGGCAACGACGGCGAGAACTACGAGGAAATCCGCTACGAGGGCTATGGCCCCGGCGGCACGGCGCTCATCGTCGAGGCGATGACCGACAACCGCAACCGCACCGCCTCCGACGTGCGTTCCTCCTTCACGAAGGCAGGCGGAAACCTTGCGGAAACCGGAGCGGTGTCGTTCATGTTCGACCGCGTCGGCTTCATCGAGTTCCCCGCCAGCGTCGGCGACGCCGACACGGTGCTGGAAGCGGCCATCGAGGCCGGCGCTGACGACGTCGTCTCGGACGAGGAAACCCACGAGATCTACTGCGAGCAGGGATCGCTCGCCGCCGTCTCCAAGGCGCTTGAGGCCACGTTCGGCGAACCGCGCGCCTCCCGTCTGATCTGGAAGGCGCAGAACGACGTCGCCGTCGATGACGAGGCGGGCGAGAAGGTGCTGCGCCTCATCGAGGCGCTGGAGGACGGCGACGACGTCCAGAACGTCTACACCAACGCCCAGTTCTCCGACACGCTGCTCGCCAAGCTGGCGGAATGACGCCAGCCCGGGCCGGGAGGGGGCTGCGGCCGGCAAGGCGGCAGGGGGAAAGGCGGCGGGGGGAAAGGCGGCGGGGGGAAAGGCGGCGGGGGGAAAGGCGGTTTTTGGCGCGTTCCGCATTTTTGCGTGAACGATCAATTGCCATTTCGGCCGCCCTTCCCTATATTCCGAAAAGTCTTCCCATCAATCTGGTGGTCGTTGACCGCCCCGGCCGGAGAGGCCGGGCCGGAAAGCGGGATATTTTGCCTGGCCGACAAGTCGCGTGAGACATCGGGCAGGCGGCATCTTCCGCCCGACGACCGAATATCCGCGCCATCGCCAGGCCGCGATGGACAACGCAAGGAGCCGCCCCCTATGAGCACCGGACCGCTGATGCCCAAGGCAACCGCCGTTTGGCTCGTCGACAATACGGCATTGACCTTTTCGCAGATCGCCGAGTTCTGCAAGCTGCATCCGCTTGAGGTGAAGGGCATCGCTGACGGCGAGGTCGCCGCCGGCATCAAGGGACTCGATCCGACCGTTACCGGCCAGTTGACACGCGAGGAAATCGGCCGTGGCGAGGCCGATCCGTCGCACGTGCTGCGCCTGTCGGCGCCCAAGGTCAAGCTGCCGGAGGCCAAACGGCGCCGGGGCCCGCGCTACACGCCCGTTTCGCGCCGCCAGGACCGTCCCAATGCCATCCTGTGGCTGCTGCGCAACCATCCCGAACTCAAGGATGCGCAGATCATGCGCCTCGTCGGCACCACCAAGACGACGATCGAGCAGATTCGCGACCGCTCGCACTGGAACTCGGCCAACCTCACGCCCGCCGACCCGGTGACGCTCGGCCTGTGCTCGCAGATCGACCTCGATTTCGAGGTGTCGCGCTCCGCCAAGGATGCGCCTGCACGTCCGCAGGTCGATGGTGGCCAGAGCCTGCTGCCCACCGAGGTTTCGACGGCGCCCGACGAGCAGCCCGGCTTTGCCTCGTCCTTCGGCAGCGCGCCGTCCAAGCGGCGCGAGGACGAGGATATCGACGTGGACAGCGTCTTTGCCAAGCTCAAGACACTCAAGCGCGACGACGATGCCGATGCGGACGATGAATCGACGCACGCGGACGACAAGATCAATCTCGGTGACGTCTTCTCCAGCACCCGGCGCGACGAGGATGAGGACGACCAGCCCTGACCGCAGGACCGGGCCGGGCGCTGCGGCCTGATCCACGCCAGAGTAAAATGCATTCGACTTGAGACGGAATTTTGCTCCAAAGCAACTCCAGCAAAAGCGGGCGCCACTTTTGCTGGAGTTGCGTAAAAATAAAAACTGGAAAGTGTCACCGTTTCTATGACATGACCACACCGTCTGGAGCAATTTGCATTCAAGTCGATCCATCAATTTTAAGAAAATTTGCGGCAAAATATAAACTTTAGAGCGCACGGTCTCATTCCACCGGAACGTCTGGCGCTCTATAGTTCTGGCAAAAAGCCCGAACCGTCCAGCAGGACGATCCGGGCTCTATTTTTATCAGGCCCCGTTTCGGCCGCTGACGCTCAGAACTCGCGCTGGAGCCGCAGGCGCGCCTGCACCTGATCTTCCGACTTCTGGCGGCTGTCGATGATCTCGCCGGCGAAGCTCTTCCGCTCGGCCTTCGAATACAGCACCTCGACGCCGATATCGAAGGAACTCACCGGCGACCAGATCAGGTTCGAGCCCACCGTCCAGACATCGAAGTTGCGCAGCGCCGCATAGTCCGCCTTGACCGCGTTGTCGTAACTCACGTCCGTATAGCTGCCCCACAGGCTCTGCCGCACAGACGGCGTCCAGTAGTGCAGGAAGGACGCCGTCGCGTTCCAGCCGCGCGTCGTCTTGATATCGCCGTTGACGATGGCGCCGTCCGCCGCGATCGACAGGAAGTCCCCCGTCTCGATGTCGCCCGCGCCGATATAGGTGAGCGCACCGTCGGCATAGGCTGCCTGCAGCCACAGCACGTCACCCTCGGCGAGTGTCGGCAACGAGAATTTCACGCCGCCCTGAACGGCCCAGCCATAGGTTGTATCAACCCGTTGAGCGAACGGCCCGTAGAGCGCGCCCGAGTTGAGCTGGCGCAGCGCGCCCGACAATTGCGCCGAGCCCCAGTCCTGCTCCACATGCAGGTTCGCGACCACATCCGGCAGGCGCTGGCCGGCGACGTCGTACCAGTCCTCGCCGACATTGCGGGTGCCACGGTCTTCGAGCGAGATCGTCGCGGAGAAGCCGGCGCCGAAGGTCGCCGTATAAGCGAGCAGGTTGTTAATCGTATCCGAGCCGAACGTGCCCTGCAAACCGTTGCCGAAGTTAAGGTCCGAGGCATAGAAATCGAAGAACGACTGGAGGCGGCCTGCCGTCACGCCCGCCCACTGGATATAGGCGCTGTCGACCAGCGCGCCGCTCTCGTCATCGCTGAAGATCCCGGTGTTCTTTTCGATTTCGTAGCGCAGGAAGGCACGCAGCGTGCCGTAATCTGTCGGCGTGCGCACGTCCACCTCCAGGCGCGCCTGCGCCCTCATGCCGGTGGCGTCGCGATAGCGGCCGTCGCGCCACGCGGCGGTCACGTTGCCGTTTCCATCGGTTTCGGTAACGGTAGAGCCCTTGGGCTGCGTATAGGCGAAATCCGTGCGCAAGCGGCCGCCAATCTTGATGCAGCTATCGGTGCCCGGCACATAGAAAAAGCCCTCACCATGCGCGGAGCATACGCGCACGTATTCGACCGGCGCGCTCTTCGATACGGGCAGATCGGCGGCCGATGCAGAAGAGACTGCGGCAAGACATGCCGCTCCTCCCAGCAAGTGGCGGGTTAATTTTATCATGGGTCCGCCTCCAATAAGGCAAAGTAGAAGATATCCAATCTGGCTTTTTGACTCTGTATTAACTCAGCCATTAAAGCACGGGTTGCTTGAGGCGCCTATCGCTTCTTTGCCACAGTATGCCCGGAACGCAGGCCGACGGTTGCCTTAAAATGAGTCACGACGTCGCATCCGGGGTCCATATGACGCCCTTTTGCGCAGCAGACACCGGCGGAATGTGGCAGTCCGGAGGCTGGATGAAGCCTGTGGACATCGCGACGTGGCCAAAGCCGGCGGGAGTGCTCCGCGCCCTTTGTCGCGGTCATTCCGGCGCGTGGCGTATTGGCTCCCTGTCCTCGCCGTGGCAGGATGCGCGCCGGTACTCGTCCATGCGCAGGACCGGAGGGACGGATGATGACCGCACAGCGACAATCTGACCCGGCAGCGGCGACCGACGGCACAATGAGCGCCATGGTTCTGCACAGCACCGGCGCGCCGCTCGTTCTCGAACAGCGCCCCCTGCCCGCACCCGGCGCCGGCGAAATCCGCGTCCGGATCGAGGCCTGCGCCGTCTGCCGCACCGATCTTCATGTGGTGGACGGCGAGTTGCCGGAGGGCAAGCTGCCCGTCGTGCCCGGACATGAGATCGTCGGCCGCGTCGACGCGCTGGGGCCGGGCGTCGAGGGGCCGGCGGCGGGAACACGGGTCGGCGTGCCGTGGCTCGGCCACACCTGCGGCCATTGCCCCTACTGCGCGCAGGACCGCGAAAACCTTTGCGACGCGCCCGAATTCACGGGCTTCACCCGCGACGGCGGCTTCGCCACGCACGTCATCGCCGACGCGGCCTATGCCTTCCCGCTGGACGGCTTCGACGATCCGATCGCCGCCGCGCCGCTGATGTGCGCCGGACTGATCGGCTGGCGGTCGCTGAAAATGGCCGGAGACGGCAAGCGCATCGGCCTCTACGGCTTCGGCGCGGCGGCGCATCTGCTGGCGCAGGTTCTGCAGTGGCAGGGACGCGAGGTCTACGCCTTCACCCGCGCCGGTGACACCGGCGCGCAGGCGCTGGCACTACGCCTCGGCGCGGCGTGGGCGGGCGCGTCGGAGGAGCCGCCGCCCGTGCTGCTCGACGCCGCCATCATCTTCGCGCCCGTCGGCGCGCTGGTGCCGACGGCGCTGCGGGCGGTGAGGAAGGGCGGGCGCGTTGTCTGCGGAGGCATCCACATGAGCGACATTCCCTCCTTCCCCTACAGCATCCTCTGGGAAGAGCGGCAGATCGTCTCGGTCGCCAACCTCACCCGCGCCGACGCCACGGAGTTCCTCGCCCTCGCGCCGAAGGCCGGCGTCAGGGCCGAGACCGCCGTCTACCCGCTGACCCGCGCCAACGAGGCGCTGGACGACCTGCGCCACGGCCGCTTCCAGGGCGCGGCGGTGCTGGTGCCGTAAACGCTCCCGGCATCGAGGAGGCCGCCGCATGAACAGACGCAACCTGCTCACTGTCGCCGGCGGCACGCTCCTGCTTACCGGCCTCGGCGTCTACGGCTGGCGATCCTCCGTCGGCTCGATGGCCGGCTACGAGGCCTACGCGAGCCGCCTGCGCGCCGCGCTGGCGCCGGAGCCGCAGATCCTCGATCTCATCCGCTACGCGACGCTTGCCGCCAACAGCCACAACACCCAGCCGTGGCGCTTCCACGCAGACGGCGGCACCATCGACATTCTGCCCGATCCCTCACGCCGGACGCCGGCGGTCGATCCGGACGATCATCACCTGTTCGTCAGCCTCGGCTGCGCGGCCGAAAACCTGCTGATCGCGGCGACGGCGAGCGGGCGCCCCGGCGCGCTGTCGGTTGAAGGCGAGAGCGTGCGCTACGCTTTTTCCACAGCTCAGGCGCGGCCCGACCCGTTGCTGGCCGCAATTCCGGCGCGCCAGTCGACGCGCGCCGACTATGACGGGCGGCCGCTGGCGGCCGCCGATCTCGACAAGCTGCGCGCAGCGGCCGACATGCCGGGCGTGCGCCTCGTCCTTTTCACGGAGAGGACGCAGATCGACCGCCTGCGCGACCTCGTCATCGCCGGCAACGACGCGCAGATGGCCGATCCGGCCTTCATCGCAGAGCTGAAGCACTGGCTGCGCTTCAGCCCACGTGCCGCCATGGCCTCCGGCGACGGGCTGTTCTCGGCGACGACCGGCAACCCGGTCCTGCCGGAGCCGCTCGGCGGCATCGCTCTCGACCTGTTCTTCACCGCTGCCGGTGAACGCGACAAATACGCGCGCCAGATGGATTCCTCGGCCGGGGTCGCGGTCTTCCTCGCCGAGGGGGAGGACCGGGCGCACTGGATCGCCGTGGGCCGCGCCTGCCAGCGGTTCGCACTCACGGCAACCGGCCTCGGCCTGCGCCACGCCTTCGTCAACCAGGCGGTCGAAGTCGCACGGCTGCGGCCGGAACTCGCCGCGCTCGCGGGCGAGAGCGGACTGCGGCCCGATATCGTGATGCGCTTCGGCTACGGCCCTTCGCTGCCGTTCTCGCCACGCCGCCCCGTCGCGGCGGTTCTGGTGTGATGCATTTCCCGCTGCCTGTCATGCCGCGGCGCACGACGCTGCTCGACATTTTGGTCGCTTGATATTTTGGCCTTTCGTGCCCTTTATCACCCGTGCCGCATCGCGCCGCCCGACAACCGCAGCAAAGGAAACACACCATGCTCCGCATCGCAGCATTCTGCGCCGCCCTCATTCTCCCGGCGACGGCCGCCCTCGCCGCGGGACCCGACGCCGGGGCGCCCGCCGGCGTCTACAGGAACGACCCGTCGCACACGAGCCTTACCTGGTCGCTCAACCATCTGGGGCTGTCGAACTACACCGCCCGGTTCGTCAAGGTGGACACACGCCTTGAATGGGATCCGAAGAAACCCGAAGCCTCGGTGCTCACCGTCGACATCGATCCGCTCTCGGTCCGCACCGATTACCCGTGGCCTGAGAAGGAGAACTTCGATGCCAAGGTCGGCGGCGACGCTGATTTCCTCGCCGGCAAGCCGATCCGCTTCGTCTCCAGGACGATCCGCGTCACCGGCGACAAGACCGGCACCGTCGAGGGCGAGTTGACCTTCCGTGGCGAGACCCGCCCGGCAACGCTCGACGTCACCTTCAACGGCTCGATGGCCGCGCACCCCGTCTCGAAGCTCGCGACGCTCGGCTTCTCCGCCACCGGAACGATCCGCCGCAGCGAATGGGGGCTGAACTTCCTCGTTCCCCAGATCGGCGACGACGTGAAGCTCGTCATCGAGACGGAGCTGGTGCCTGACACCGCGGCGCAGGCGAAGTAACGGCCGCTATAGCATTTCGACATTTCATTGAAACGCCGAAATGCTATAAGTTTTTGATATTACGCGCTTTCTTCACGCAAACTGATCTCCACTTTGCTTGAAAACGCTCTAGGTCGTAGTGAGGAATTAAGTTTTATCGCAATTGGATATGAATTGCGGCGAGCATGACGAAGCCCATGAAGTTTGCTATGAGCTTGTCGT
>NZ_JAASQI010000001.1:688711-882683 GCF_011762225.1 Pseudochelatococcus lubricantis | reverse complement strand
CGCCTCGGTGAAACGGCTTTTCCTCATGTCGTCTGCTCCTTTTCAGATTGGGCAGACTCTACATCACAGCGAGGGAACTTCCGGGGGGCAGGTCACCGCCCATACCCCACGCGTTCCTCCAGCTCCGCGACAGGCTGCCGGTCCTCTGGCACGGCGGGCGGCGCGAGGCCGTTCTCGTCGAGCGAGTCCTTGCTCATTTTTCACCTCCACCAAGCGCGATCCAGCTATGATCCTCATCGGCGGCCAGCGCCAGAAGTTCCGACCCAGCGGCCGGGGCTGGCTGTGGTGCCGCCCTTTCCCGTTTTCTGCGGGTGGTGACCTCGGCATAGGTTTCGCCGGTGGCCTCCAGCATGGCGTCCGACTGCGTGAAGGCCAACCATCGCCGGATAACCACATCGGCATAGACGGGATCAATCTCCACCGCGCGGGCGCGGCGTCCTGTCTTTTCCGCCGCCAGCACGGTAGTGCCCGAGCCGGCAAAACTGTCGAGAACGATGTCGCCGCGATGGGTGCAGTCGCGTATCGCGTCCACTACCAAGGCGACCGGCTTGACCGTGGGATGCATGGCCAGCTCATCGTCGCGCCCGGCCTTGAAGCTGTTCACGCCGGGGTAGCTCCAGACGTTCGAGCGCGAGCGCCCGTGCTGTCCGAGCTCGACGGTGTTGACGTGGGCCTCTAAACCCTTCTTGAAGACGAAGACCAATTCGTGCTGTGAACGGTAGAAGCTGCCTTGGCCGGCGTTGCTTTTCACCCAGACGCAGATGTTTTTCAGAGCATCATAGACGCGGCCTCCGGCCAGGCTCAATTCGCCGACATGGCGCCAATCCATGCAGATATAATGGAGTGAGCCGTCCATCGCATGCTCGGCGCACAGGCGCAGGGCCGCCTCAAGAAATGCGGTGAACTCGACAGCGGACATCTCGCCCGAGGCGAACGCGAACTCGCGGTGCCGGATTTTTCCGCGTCCCTGCACATGGCCGACAATGGGCACGTTATAAGGCGGATCGATGAACACCATGCGGGCCGCCTGACCCTCCATCAACCGGGTCAGGGCCGCCGGGTCGCGAGCATCGGCGCAGATCAGGCGATGCCTGCCCAGGATCCAGAGATCGCCCGGTGCGACCGCCGGCGGCCCCGGCTCAGGCAGGACGTCCTCGGCCTCCGGTTCCGGCGCGCCGAAATCGGTGAGGAGACCATCGATCTCGGCGGTTTCGAAGCCGGTGATGGTCAGGTCGAAATCCTCGGTTTCCAGCAGGCTGGCCAACTCGCCCAGCTCCAGCGCGAGCAATTCGCGGTCCCAACCGGCCTTCTCGGCGAGCTTGTTGTCGGCCAGCACGTAGGCGCGTCTTTCCGCCTCATTGAGGTGTGCCAGGCACAGGGTCGGCACGCGCTCCATCCCGAGCAGCCTTGCAGCAGCCAGCCGCCCGTGCCCGGCAATCACGCGCCCTTCAGCGTCGATGAGGATCGGATTGTTGAAGCCGAACCGCTCGATGCTGTCGGCAATCTGGCGGATCTGCGCCTTGGAGTGGGTGCGGGCGTTGCGCGGAGCCGGCCGCAAGGAGGCGATGGAGGTCAGGTCCAGCCGATCCGGGGAATGAGATATAAGTCGAGGTTTCAATTGTGTATTCCTTTACAGCGACATGGATTGTCGAGGCCTATGGCCGCCCGCGCCTTGTAGGCTCTATGCGGGCAAGCCAATGTGTCAGTTGATGGGCCGCGTTGGTCAGCTCGACGACAAGAACCGGACGTTTCATGAAACCTTCGACCTCCATGAAATGCATCAGCTCCTTGCCGCCCCGGCAGATGTTGGCCGGGCGTGGATCGCTATCGTCGTTGATGACGCGTGTTGAAATCCCCACGTCCGGAACCGCCTCGATCGCCAGAAACACCATGTCGTCGATGCGCTCGACGAGGCGGCCTTCCTGAACCAGCCGTTCCCGGTGTTCATCGGTGGCCCGCTTATCGAGAAAGCCGGATCTCCCGAAGAGAGGCAAGAGATCGCTCGAGGTGATCCTCTCGTGCTCCCGTTCCAGCGCTTTGCGATGGTGGCGCAGCACGGTCACCACTCTTCCCTGCGGATAGCCGCTGGCGAGCAGCTTTAGGCCGACCCAGAGAGCGAGCACCTCATAACTCGTGAACCACACCTCCTGGCCGGTCCCCGGAGCGGCTGCGCTGTAGAAGGCATAGGCCTGATCGAAGAGCGACTCCACGACGACGGCCCGCTTGCGATCGCTGTCGAGCAACCGCTTCATCCGGATCCGAATGTCTTGAACCTCACCGGCCGGATCATGGCCTTCCGACCGCAGGATCGCCTCTTCGAGCTGGTTGCGCTTGTACATTTGGCACCTCACGATGGGTCTCTAATACGCAGCAACAATAGAGATGTCAAGATGGGTTTCATATTCAATCACAAGATCGGGAAGAGATGCGCCTGACCGCGAGCTTCCACGATGGATCTGAAGCTCAAGAAACCAAGTCTGACGACCGATGCGCTGTCTGGCGGGCCGCCGCCATCTCGCCAATGACGATGAACAATTCATTAACATAATGCTGCGTTGCACATTCGTGGGAATGCGGCATCTGTGCTCTCAGGAAACGGCGACATAAGAAATATTGTGAAATATTCCTAACGGTATTGAGCAGTTCGGTGTGGTGCAAGCCCGCCGATACAAGGATGAAATGGCGGACTGCTTCCGGCTATTGGCGCGAAGCGCCATATATGGGGCGTCCGGTGATAGGTGTCGGCGGTGGCGTTCGGCGCCACGAATACCAGAGCTATGTCAATCTGTAGGAGATTGTGGATGACGGCGTTCTTATACTCGCTGTTGTTCACGAACGCCGCGTCCACGGCCTTTCTCTTTAGACATCAGCTAACCCGTCATCCGATTTTCAGGGCGACGTGGTTTCGCATAGTTCGCAGCGGTCTCTTCCCCGACCAACATTTCCTGGACGTCATTGATGCAAAGCTTTGGCAGCGATATGAGCGAAGAAGTCCAAAAGGCGGAAATTATCCGCCTCGTGAAGGAAATCGCTGACCGAGATGGCGGCATTCCGCCGGGGCAGCAAAAATTTACGAAAGAAACGGGCATTCTTCCTCACATATGGCGTGCCAAGCTATGGCGCACGTGGAGTAACGTTCTTATCGAAGCGGGCTTCGCTAGGAATAAGTGGACAATTGCGATATCCGATGCTGAGATATTTGCAGCAGTGGGATCGCTTGCGCATAAGCTGGAGAAGTTTCCGAATACGACTGACCTGCAGGTTGAACGGGCACAAAATCCTCAATTTCCGGATCAGAAAACGATCAGCCGCCGTAAATCAATGGCTGAGTTAGCGCAAGAAGTCCGTCTGTACGCGGAGAGACATAACGACGATGTGCTTGTTGCTATGTGTAAAGCTTATCTGAACGAAAATCCAGTAACGCGTCCAAAGCCACCGACCCCGGACATTTCGCAAATTGGGCATGTGTACATGATCCAGTACGGAAAGGACTATAAGATAGGCCGAACTTTGTCTCTAAGCAGGAGGTCGCGTGAGATACAGATCGAACTGCCTGAGACGACAGAGTTTATACATTCAATCCTGACCGATGATCCCGTTGGAGTCGAGAATTACTGGCATCGTCGGTTTAGCGAATATCGCAAGAACGGAGAATGGTTCCGGTTACCTCCCAAGGCTGTAACAGCCTTTAAACGATGGAAGAAAATCGCGTGAGTGATCCTTTGTCGCGGCTTTTTGCTCCCTATGCGATCCGCGCCCGAGATGAACCGACCGCGTGAAGCGCAAAGCCGGATCTCCCCATTCGAACAAATTCTCACTCTCAGCAGCATGGCCATGCGGCTTCACCAGTAATATTTTCGTTCTGGCGGCTCTCCCATCGGATCGTGCAGTTCGTCAATTTCCGGAAACAATGCGTTTCCTTCCAACTGCACGGCTGCGGCCTCCACAGTCGTCAGTGCCTCCAGATCAGCCAGGCGCCCTGTCGCCCACTGCATCATACGCCCGAGATCGCTCGCAAAGTCGGCTGTAGCTGTCTCGGGCAAAGAGGCGAGCCAACTTCGTATATCGGACGCTTCACGCTGAAGCTGCATCAATTCCCGCAAATAGGCGATACGTTTTTCCTCGCGCTCCTTACGTTTCTTGGCAAGAGCATGCCGCCGGGCGAGTTCGGCCCGCTGGCGCTCTTGCTCCTCGCGACGCTCTCGCTCCGACTTATTGTTGGAAAGGATAACCTTGAGGCCAGAGACGATGTTCTCGAACATCGATTCGACGCTTTGTGTCTTTCCATCCGTCCAGCTCTTGCGCAGCCCATGCGTCCAACTGTCGACCACAAAGGCGAGTTGCCCCGTATAGATGGTATCGTATTCTGGCCACGGCTGTTGATGGGGGAGCGATGAGTACAGGTCCCAGTCCCGCCGATCTGCGGCTCGCTGCCGTTTCGCCTGCTGACGATCATAGAGTTCCTGTTCCTTTTCTGTAGGAATGTGCTTTTCGCGACGCGTTTTCTCGGTCAACGTGAATGCAACCATGTCTTGGCCGACGACAATCTTCATGCGCGTTTCATCAGGCTGCAGCTGGAGTCCATCTGCCTCCAGGACGGTGGCCAGCGAATGGAGAAAAGCAACGGCGCGTTCAATACGATCACTGTGTACGATCACGCCGCAGAGCCCCGCGCCGGCTGCGGCAACACACCCGTATTCGTCTGCTTTCGCTTTGCGAAGCGCTTTGGCAGTCGCCACAATGGCGCGATGTGGTTTTTCGACCGGCTGAGAAAGCGCGGAAGGATCGGAGACCATCTCGGCGTGTCGTTCCGCGCGTTCCACCTTGGCTTGGCGGAGCATTTCCTGAGTGTTTTCGGAAAGGTGCGAGATGGTTGCTGTGATCTCGATTCGATCGAGTGCAGGATCGTCAATTTCGCGCAAAGGCGGCAGTTTGAATCGCTGACCAGCAGCGACGCGGGCCCAATAGCCGCGGGATGGATTTGGAACGCGATGGCGAGAGCAGATCTTGGCAAGACCGCGATCAGAAATACCAAGTTCGGCTGCAGCTTTCTGCACGGGCTTCGACCATACTAAATCATAGAGTTCTCGACGAGTAAGTATACGGACGTTATTTAACATCGCGGTGGTTCTCTCTACGCTCCGCTGTTACCATAGAGCAAATTTCGATCCGGTGTCGCAGTTTGCAGCAGTTCATTTCACCCTGCCTGCCGGAAAGTCCACGGTCAAGCGTTTTGTGAACGTAAGAGGAACATATGAGATCCTTATAGGGTGAAGGGCTGGTTCGTGATCGATCACGGAACGACTGATATTTTGCTATGATGAAGCGGATGGGAGGATGATTCCGAATGAGGGAGATAGAGTGGCCGCGCTTTGACATGATGGGCACTATTGAGAAAGCTCGAAAGCTGGCCAGCCGCCATGTCGATGGCCTAACGATCAATTTGCCCTTCGTCAGCTTTAACGTGAAGCCGGACGATACGGAAAAACGTGTCGCCAATGAGATCGTCATCCGGCTCGCCGATCGTCGCGTGCTGAACGCTTCCGAATGTTGTGACAACTGCATCGACCAAGCCCTGGCTTCGCTCCAAGGCATCAGGGAGACCCTCATCGACAAGCAGGTGGAGCTATATGGCGCGAAGGACGGCGGCCTGTACCTGCTTTTGGAAATGATGGCCGAAGCCCTGCGTCAGTTCCTGACCTTCGAGCAACGGCTTAACACACTCCACCGGGAGCCCGATGAAATCGACCATCCAGATGTCCGTCGCGCCCCCCAGGCGCGGGAAGCCTATTTCGCAGCACTCGAGGCTCTACGCGGCCACTTCAACCGCTGTCTGGTGGAAGTCGCCAAAATCGGGGGCGCCACGCTGCCAAAGAGCAACATGATGTCCCAGTACGAGACGCCCTGGCCTGTCGAAGCCTATGTACTGCCGAAGTTGCCAGCCTTGCGAGGGGAATACGATCAATCGCTGAAATGACCGAGACAAAGGGAGAGGCAGGGTGGAGACGGAATTCAAGGAGAAGACGTACGAGAAATACTTTTCCCATGAAGTGGCACGTTTAACGAACGTTACGTTCTCACCGGACCCCTGCGACGAAGCGCTGCTCGGGTTTGATGATGCCTTCTGGCTGCCGCTTCCGAGGATCATGCGGAGGGCGCCATTCGTGCGGCGTAGACGCTGGTCGCGGATGACTGGCGTCGAAATATGTGAGCTGGACCATATTGCCGACCAGTTCAGTTGCCGCATGCCGCCGTTCCGCTTCAATCTGTTTGTCCAGTACAAGAGGCCCGTCTTCCTGAAGACGAAGGGTGCCGGTGAGTGGGAGCATTGGAAGCGCTCCTACTATCGGTACAACACCACGCCCCATCAACAGGATGCCCTAGAAAGGATCGAGGCAAAGGGCAACGGCCGCGCGGCCACAGTCTATGCGAGCCCAGCCTTCTGGCAGTCGGCTGATCTCTGGGCCAACGTGGAAGCCGAGACGATTATCGATAACAGCAATATAGCGAGCGTAGGCCGCCTGAAGGGACACGGGCGTTACAGCTACGACTCGCCTGGGTTCCGGGGCAAAGGACATTCAGAAGTCACCGACATCGAGAGTCCGGCCTTCAATAACGTGATCACCCGTGGCCTTGAAGGAGAGCCTCTTCCATTCAACGTCCATATAAAGCAAGCAGCCAAAATCATTCTCGAAGCGATCCGTAGCAGCGACAGCGGAGCGCCGTTGTTCGAGCAAGCCCGCGCCGCGTTGGGCATAAACACGCTGGAGGACGGCACACTAGCGGGCGCCTTCGCCACGATCGAGGTGTTCTCCGATGTGTTCGGGGCGTCCTACATGGCGGTGGGCTAAGGGACTGTAAGCCGATTAAGCTAGCGCATACCTCGCACGCCACATATCGGCCGAATGGAGGCCGGCGGCGACACCTCGTCAAGACCTAACAGATTCAGGACATGGAGTAACGATTGGGCTCGTTTCCGACTGGAGGTTTTTTTGAATTTTCAATAGCGTTCTGCAATCTCCGATCCTTTAGACGAATTTTACGATAATCTCAAAATTGGACTTCAGTCAGGACATTTTTTGCTTCCAGCCCTATAAGGAATCCAAAAATTCCTGTTGTCGGAGAATCTTTTCCCTGCAAGCCGCTGCGCATTCCCTGTTCCGAGAAAATTATTCCCTGTTCCAGTGCATAGGGAATTCGCTTAAAATATGTCTTAATTCCAATGGGATAGTCGAGCAAAAAGTCCCGAACGGCGCCCGCAAGCAGCCGGGTTCCCTGTATTTTCCCTGATGATCAGGGAGCTCCCGCAGAGACCGGTTCGCTGCCGACTGCGTCCACCGCCAACCCGCTTCCCAATTATTTATTCCATCTGCCGTTCCGGAGCGCCAGAGGTGCTCCGCTGATGATTTCCCTGTCGCTTGCGACGGTATGCGTTACGAATCGTCATGGCTTCGGAGTAAAAAATGAAATAGCTGCGGCCGTGACCTGCGGGCTTTCCTTTCAAGATTGCGCGGCGCCCCTCCGGCGGAATGGAGTGAAGCACGATGGTATTCCCGGCGTTGACTGCGTTCTACGGTGCGCTGCTCGGCATCGTCTTCGTGGCGTTGTCCTTGTGGGTAACGGTCGGGCGCGCGAAATACAGGGTTCATCACGGCGACGGCGGGCAAACGCTGCTCCGGCGGCAGATCAGGATTCATGCGAATTTCGCCGAGTACGTTCCTCTGGCCCTGCTCCTCATCGGCCTGAATGAAGCTGGTGGCGCCGATGGCGGGGTCGTCCGCACCCTGCTGGTCGCGCTTCTTGCCGCCCGCGTGGCGCATCCCTTCGGCATGCTTGCTCCTGAAGGATCGCTCCGGCAATATGGCCTGCGGGCCCCGGCGATGCTCGTCACCTGGACTGTGATCCTGATCACGGCAATAATGTTGCTCGCGCGATAATAGATGCCGCACTCCCGATTGTGAATCTACAGCGGTCCCGCACCGGTCTATTCTGTCCTCGCCCGAACCGGATCGGAGGAGAAACCATGTCCCGGCTCACCGCAAAAGACTTTCCCCAGGAACTGCTCGATCTCTACGACTATTACGCACACGGCAAGATTTCCAAGCGCGAGTTTCTCGACCGCGCCGCCAGATTCGCAGTGGGTGGCGTCACCGCAAGCGCCCTGCTGGCATCGCTGAGCCCGGACTACGCGCTCGCGCAGCAGGTGGCCCCCACGGACACCGATATTGTTGCCGACTATATCACCTATCCGTCGCCGAAAGGCCATGGCGAGGTGCGCGGCTATTTCGTCCGCCCGGCGTCCGCGTCGGAGCGGCTGCCCGGCGTGGTCGTGGTTCACGAGAACCGCGGACTCAACCCCTATATCGAGGACGTGGCGCGCCGCGTCGCGAAGGCCGGCTTCATCGCGCTCGCGCCTGACGGCCTGACCTCCGTCGGCGGCTATCCCGGCAACGACGACAAGGGCCGCGAGTTGCAGGCGCAGGTCAACCCCGAAAAACTGATGAACGACTTCTTCGCCGCGGTCGAGTTCCTCGCGGGTCATGAGGCGACGACGGGCAAGATTGGTATCGTCGGCTTCTGCTACGGCGGGGGCGTCGCCAACGCCACCGCGGTCGCCTATCCGGAACTGGCCGCCGCCGTGCCTTTCTACGGGCGCCAGCCCCGGCCGGAGGACGTAACGCGCATCCAGGCGCCGCTGCTTCTCCATTATGCGGAACTCGACACCGGCATCAACGCGGGCTGGCCGGCCTATGAAGCGGCGCTGAAGGAACACGGCAAGACTTACGAAGCCTACATCTATCCGGGCGTCAATCACGGTTTCCACAACGACACGACGCCGCGCTACGACGAGGCGGCGGCCAGGCTCGCGTGGGACCGCACGATCGCATGGTTCCGCCGCTATCTGGCGTAATACCTCCGAACCGCTCGCTGACCCGACGCCGCCGGCCTGTTCCGCATGCCGGCAGCGGACGGTCATGCTCGCCTGTCCATGCGCGAGAACGCGGTTGCCCCCGCCGGAACACCATAAATGCCGCCTGGTAACACTGAAGTCATCCGCCAGTTATAGCATTTCGACATTTCATTGAAACGCCGAAATGCTATAAGTTTTTGATATTACGCGCTTTCTTCACGCAAACCGGTATCCGCTTTGCTTGAAAACGCTTTAATGGACAGGGGCGCAATCGTCCGGACGGCCATCAGCAACGTAACCTTGGACGGCGCGGCTTCGGACCCGACGCAAACGACAGTTCGGGGCGCGCTTATCACCTTCAAGGCGGTGGCGATGGCGACGAAAAAGGCACGGAGGGCCAGGACAAGTGCCTCCGCACTATCTCCCATAGAAATTGAGTAAACTTGCCCAAATAATCATCATGCCGGCTACTTAAAATCTTTGAAATATTTTTATTTCGCGAGAAACTTTAGCAATTCTGGCGCGACCAAAGATTGTAGGGCAAGATTGCCTTGCTCATCATAGGAGGCGTCAATGCGAATCTATACTAAAGTATCATTTATTGCAGCAATGTTTGTTACATCTGTTACTACCCTTGTGCATGCGCAGCAGGTGGCGACAGATGCGAAAGCGGGCGTGTATGCCCCCGCAAACTACACTGTTCTCGCTCAAACTTCTGATCAAAAGGCCGCTCCGAGGGCCAATCAAAGAGTCGATCCAAAAGCCGATCAGAGGCAGGTGCCGGGCAAGGGGCAGGTCGTGGGGCCGGTACGGCCGGTGCAGCCGGATGCTCCGTTCGATCCCTCCCTCGAATATCTATGCAGGCAGAAGGGAAAGGCATGGGTATGGAGAAACGGACAATGCGTCCCGAACAGAGCGGTCATCGGAACGGAACATAACGTTCTGACCCCGCAGCAGCCACTTCAGCAACGATAAACCGATCGCTCTTCCCATCACTATCGAACGCCCGCGCATGCGAAAGAAAGCACGTGCGGGCTTCTCATGTCTGCGGCATGGCGATGCGACGATGGTTCGCCGGATCGACAGGCTCGGGCGAAACGATCGGGCGCGCTTACTGCCTTCATGCCGGCGAAGGCGCGGCGAGCAGTCCGTCTGCGCCCTGCCCGAATGCCTGCTCCGTACGCTCCAAGTTCTATATTTTACCGCAGTTTGCATTCAAGTCGATGGATCGACTTGAATGCAAACTGCTCCAATAGGCGAGAACGACGGTCTGCTGACAATTCGCCTGGACAGGATCGATCGTGCGCGGGAGAAAGGCGGACATCCTGCGCGCCCGGGCGAATGGTCTTGTCCACGAAGCTGCCGTCGCCAAGCGGGATGCGCAGGCGCAAACCGGCCGTCGCGGCTTTTACGCCATCGGGATACGCTTGATGCAATTGGTGGAGGATGGGCGTTTCATCGGATGGGCAAAAGCGTTTTCAAGCAAAGCGGATACCGGTTTGCGTGAAGAAAGCGCGTAATATCAAAAACTTATAGCATCTCGGCGTTTCAACGAAATGTCGAAATGCTATAGGCGAAATAGCATGTTGTCCACCGCTATTGACCAGTACGGCGAGACGCAAGCCCTTGATATCAACTAAAATATTGAAAGTCTATCGCTTTGGGGGAATGGTGGTGCCCAGAGCCGGAATCGAACCAGCGACACTGCGATTTTCAGTCGCATGCTCTACCAACTGAGCTATCTGGGCCCGCGTGGAAGTTCGGAAATGTCCGCCCCCGCGATCTGGTTCTTATAGAGGCATCGTGTTTCGATGTCCAGCGCGGCGGCAAGGGGTTGTGCGATTTTGTCCACAGGCAAGAGAGGGGGATTTTCGCCCGCGCCCCTCGGCCTCGCCACGCCTGCTCAGATATCGGGCGTATCGTCGGCATGGTTGCCGTCGATTTCTTCCGCCTCATCGGATGCGGGGATGACGTAGCTGCCCGAGAGCCACCGGTGCAGGTCGATGTCGGCGCATCGCTTCGAGCAAAACGGACGCCAGCGCGCCTGCGCTTCCTTGCCGCAAATTGGGCAGGCCCCGCCGGCAGGTGGCGTTGCGGCATTGTCGTTGTTGTCGTCGGCATCCGCCATGGCAGCACTCCCTCTATAACGTCGCGCGACCCGGCCGTCAGAGATTGAGCCAGTGCCCGTGAACGGGGAAGCCTTCTCCCGTCAGCAGCGACACCGTTTCGTAAAGCGGCAGCCCGACCACAGCGGAATAGGAGCCGACCAGCTTGACGACAAAGGAACCCGCCAGCCCCTGGATGGCATAGCCGCCCGCCTTGCCGCGCCACTCGCCGCTGGCGAGATAGCCGTCCATCTCGTCGCGCGCGAGGTTCTTGAAACGCAGGCGCGTCTCGACCACGCGGTCGCGCAGGCGTCCGTGCGGCGACACGACGGCGAGTGCCGTGTAGACGCGGTGCGCCCGGCCGGACAGCAGGCGCAGGCACTGCTCGGCCTCCTCCGCGATCTCCGCCTTCGGCAGGATGCGCCGGCCCACGGCCACTACCGTATCCGCCGCAATGATATAGGCATTGCCGACCGCCTCGCCCTTGCCCTCCGACGCCTTGAGCAGCGTGCGCGCCGTCTCCGCCTTGTCGATCGCCACACGCCGGGCGTAGTCGCGCGGTTTCTCGCCGCGCCGCGGGGTCTCGTCGATTTCCGCCGGCAGCAGGATATCGGGCGTCAGCCCGATCTGCTCAAGAAGCGCCAGCCGCCGGGGAGAGGCCGACGCCAGGACGAGCTGCGGCCTCCACGACGGACGCGCGGCGTTCTCCGCCGGCCCGCCGTCCTGTGCCTGCGACGAAACGATTTCGCTCAAGAACCTCTCCCGAAAACCTGATTCATGCCTCACCGCCGTGGGGGATATGAACATCGAGACATCGACATGACGCCATTAGCATGGAACAATCGGCCGCGAAAAGGATTGCTTCGCGCGATGGTTGCCGCGTCCATGTCGCGATGCGGACATGATCGACGGTTAACCACGACCTAAGGTATAACTCCTCCCACGACAGGACATTCCATGCTGAGCAAACGTTTCAAGCCTCCCGTCACGCAGCCGCAGCTCGTGAAGGCGACCCAGACGGCGCAGGCTGCCGCGACGACCATCGCCTTCCGGTTGCCGCAGTTTCTCTACGATACGCTGGACCCCACCCATCCGATGAGCGCCGAGACGCAGCGCGCCTTTTCGGAAAAGGCCGCGGCCGCCATGGAAGGCAGCCTCATCGCCGCGCAGGCGTGGCAGCGCCTGTGGATTGACATGGCCTTCGGCCGCGTGGGGCCGGGCGATCTGCCGCACAAGCTGATGAAGATCGCAGACGAAAGCGCCAATCCCGCGCGCCGCCGCGTCCGCGCCAACGCCAAGCGCCTCACGGCCAAGCACCTGCAAGGGAAGTAGGCACCAGGCCGGGCGTCAACCCTCCCCGTCCCGTATCGCCTCCTCCGGCGCGGCGACTGCCGTCTTTTCCGCCTCTTCCCGCGCGCGCGCGCGGTGGCGCGCCACGCCAAGCGGCAGCGAGACGAGATAGGCGACGGTCGCCAGCGCCAGCACGTGGAAGGGGAAGCTCACCAGCAGGGCCGTGAACAGCACGAACAGCACGAACAGCGGCAGCACCATGTCGCGCGCGATGCGCTGGCCCAGCGCCTTGCCCGAGAAGGTCGGCATGCGGCTGACCATCAGCAGGCCGATGAAGACCGTATATACCGCGACCACCGGCGCCGCGAGTTCGCCGACCGGCCAGACGATGAAATGCAGGTAGACGGGCAACAGCACCGTGAGTGCGCCGGCGGGCGCCGCCATGCCGACGAAATAATTCTTCTGCCATTCCGGCCGCGAGGGATCGTCCAGCATCACGTTGAAGCGGGCAAGGCGCAACGCCGCCGCGATGGCGTAGACGATGGCCGCGATCCAGCCGAGCGACTTCAGTTCGTCCAGAATGAACGTGTAGAGCAGCAGCGCCGGCGCGACGCCGAAGTTCACGAAGTCCGACAGCGAATCGAGTTCCGCGCCGAAGCGCGATGTGCCCTTCAGGTAGCGCGCAACCCTGCCGTCCGCTCCGTCGAGCACCGCCGCGACGGCGATCGAGAAAACGGCCAGGTCGAGACGCCCCTCGATCGCCATGCGAATGGCCGTCAGGCCAAGGCAGAGCGCGAGCAGCGTGATGAGATTGGGGGCGAGGAGGCGTAGCGGGATCGGCCGGAACCGCCTGCGGCGCGGCTCCTCGGGATCGGGCACGAAGGGCGGAAACAGGTCACTCATGCGCGTTATTCATACACCAGACCCCTCGCCAATCAAACGGGATCGGTGAGGCGACGGCGATTCATTTTGCAACGCCGGACAAAAATGTCACGCGGCGCGGAAGCTGTGCGGCGGCTCGCCGGATGCGAGGAAATCCGCCAGTACCGTCTCTCCGGCGACGGTGCGTTGGCCAAGGCCGACGAGCGGCCGCACCTCGACGGGCAGATAGACGTCGACGCGCGAGCCGAAGCGGATCAGGCCGAAGCGCTCGCCCACCTGCAGGGTGTCGTTCTCGCGCACGAATGAGACAATGCGCCGCGCCACAAGGCCGGCGATCTGCACCACGCCTATGCGCGTCTCTCCCGAGACGATGACGAGGCCGTTGCGCTCGTTGTCCTCGCTCGCCTTGTCGAGATCGGCGTTGATGAACACGCCGGGCGTGTACACGACGCGCTCCACCGTGCCGTCCACCGGGCTGCGGTTCACGTGGCAGTCGAAAACGTTCATGAAGATGGAGATGCGCAGCAGCGGCGTCTCTCCCAGCTCCAGCTCGGGAGGCGGCAGCACTTCGGCAATGGCGCTGATGCGCCCGTCGGCGGGCGCCACCACAAGCCCCTCGCGAACCGGCGTATGGCGCTCCGGATCACGGAAGAAGTAGCAGATCCAGAGGGTGATGACGAGGCCGATCCAGCCCAGCGGCGACCATAGCTGTCCGAGCACCAGCGAGGCGATGGCCGCGACGGCGATGAACGGAAAACCTTCCTTGTGGATCGGCGTGATAGTCTGCCTGATGGAATCGTAGATGGACATTTTCCTGTTCCCGATTGCCCGTCGCATCCGCGCGCTCCGCACCATGTTGCATGACAGCATGACGTCGGCACGTCAACCGGCATGGCAGCGCGCCAGATTCGCGCGGATTCTCGCCTTCTGGCCGCGTCAGGCCACTTCCCGCATGGCGTCGCTGACGCGCTGGCGCAGCAATTCTGGCTGCTTCAGCACCAGCGCGCCGCGCGTGCGCTCCACGATACTATCACGTGACAGAGAGGTGAATTCCCGCGTCACCTGTTCGCGACGGCAGCCGATTCTGGCGGCGAGCACGTGATGGAACGGCGGCGGCGTGATGACGCGCTCGCCCGGATGGCCGGAGCGCGGAGTCGACAGGCGCAGGAGTTCCGCATAAAGCCGGTGGCGCAGGTCGAGGATGGCATGTTCCGTCAGCCGGGCATTGAGTTCGCGCACGCGCTGCGCAAGCAGGCGCAGCAGGCGGTCCGCGACGGCAGGCGACGAGAACACGATGTCGCGGAAGACGCTCGCCGGCATGACGCAGACCTCGCCCTGCGTCAGCGCGGCCACATTGGCGGAACGCCCCACGCCATCGATGGCCGCCAGCTCGCCGAAAAACTCACCGGCGCGCATATCGTCAAGGATGATCTCCCGCCCGGCCTGGGTACGGACCAGAACCCGCACCTCGCCCGCGACGAGGAAATAAACGTCCGTCGACTGCTCCTCGTAGTCGATCAGCACTTCGTCGGTGGCGAAGCGGCGCCAGTGAAGCCGGGAATCGAAACGTGCGAGATCGATGCCGGCCCCCTGGAAAAACGGCACCCGATCCAGCGTCCCCATCCTGCCCCCCGATCGCGAATCTGTGTAGTCCGCGTCACGATACACCAGAACAGGAAAAGTTGACCCGCCTAATCGGTCGGCCGGGCTCACGCCTTGACGACGTTCTCCCCCGCGATACCGGCACGGGCGAGCGCGTTGCGGGTGTCGACGACGAGCGGCAGCCGCCGCGCCACCAGCGCATAGTCGACGCCGTCGTGATCGGTCGCGATCAGCGCCGCGTCGCAGGCGGAGAGCGTTGCCTCATCCAACGCCACGGACCGCCGTCCTTCGAGCCGGGGATGCGCGCGGGTGCGCGGCAGCGCGGGGATGAACGGATCGTGGTAGTCGCAATGGCCGCCGCGCGCCTCGATGAGGTCGATCAGCTTCAGCGCCGGGCTCTCGCGCGTGTCGTCGACATTCTTCTTGTAGGCAACGCCGAGCACGAGAATGCGCGCCCCGTTCAGCCCGCGCCCGCGGACGCGGTCGAGCGCGGCGGCCAGCGCGTCGACCACCCGGTGCGGCATGGCCGTGTTGATCTCGCCGGCCAGTTCGATGAAGCGGGTGACGATATCGAACTCCCGCGCCTTCCACGTCAGGTAGAACGGGTCGATCGGGATGCAGTGGCCGCCGAGCCCGGGCCCCGGATAGAAGGGCATGAAGCCGAACGGCTTCGTCTTCGCGGCGTCGATCACCTCCCACACGTCGATGCCCATGGCGGCGTAGACGGTCTTCAGTTCGTTGACGAGCGCAATGTTGACGGCGCGGAAAATGTTCTCGGTCAGCTTCACCGCCTCCGCCGCCTCGGGCGAGGAAACGGTCACCGTCTTCACCACCAACGCGCCGTAGAACGCTTGCGCCAGCGTCAGCGCCGCCTCGCCGTCGCCGCCGATGACACGCGGAATGGCCCGCGTCGAGAACGTGTCGTTGCCGGGATCCTCCCGCTCCGGGGAATAGGCGAGGAAGAAATCGCGCCCGCTCGCGAAGCCGGACGCTTCGAGCACGGGCCTCACCACCTCGCGCGTCGTACCGGGCCAGGTGGTCGATTCGAGCACCACCAGCTGGCCCGGCCGCAGCGTCCGCCCGATGGAGCGCGCCGTCGCCTCGACGAAGGACAGGTCGGGTTCGCGCTGGCGCGTCAACGGCGTCGGCACGCAGATGATGACGATGTCCGCCTCGCCCATCCGGCTGAAATCCGCCGTCGCCTCAAAGCGCCCGGAGGCGACAGCCTCCCGCATGCGCGTGTCGGGAATATGCGCGATCAGGCTTTCTCCGCCGTTGAGCCGGTCCACCCGCGTGGCATTGATGTCGAAGCCCAGCACCGGAAAGCCGCATTCCACGGAGGCGAGCGCCAGCGGTATGCCGACGTAGCCGAGCCCGATGACGCCGACACGGGCGCTGCGATTCTCGATCGCCGCGAGCAACGCCTGCGCGCTGCGGCCGGCGTCGGCGGACGGGGACTGGGAGACAGAGGACGGCAAGGTCAGGGTATCCCGTTTCGATGGCGTTGGGCGCGCCTGCTCCCGCGTGGGGTATCGCGGATGAACGGCACGGCCATCTCTGCGGACAAGCCCGCGTCCCTGTCAAGAGACGGCCGCCTCTCCCTATCGGGACGCGGCCGGCACAACGACCGCCGGAAGGCTCGCGATATGCGGATGGGAGCCATGGTCTGCCCGCAGCGAAGAGCCGCCTTGCACGGAAACAGGGTGACGCAGGCTCGCGGCCACTGTATTGGCCGTCATCGCGATTCCGAGAATCAGCGCCGCCGCGACGATGGCGAACGCCCCTCGCGAGAACTGGCTGGACGAGGTTCCCGTAGCAATTCTCACGGCTGCGGCTCTCTTGTCCGCGGCTCTGTGCGCTTCAGTTCTCTTCGTGCGGGTTTCCATGGCGTAGCTCGAATCACTCTTATCCACAGAACATCAACAAGACCGTCATATGCTGTCCACAGACGACGGCAGCGCTAAAACGTGGCGTTTTCATGGTTCTTGCATTGTGACGCTCGACTTTCTAAAACCGTTCACAATTATCCACATATGCACCGGCTGACTCGAACCTACGCAATTTTCTGACTTTGACAAGCTCAAAACAGCGCCCTTGTCCGCTTTATGTTCATTCCCCGTTCACTCTATGATCGGCGGCTTGCGCTATGTCATGCAAACGGCTGTCCGGCATCGGATTCTCGTTCAGACCCTTGCCGGCCCTTGCGGCAGCGCCCGTTTGACGCGACAAGAACCTTTCTCCCGCACGGGCGCGAGGCCCGCCGCCGGGCGGGCGAATCATACCGGATTGCCAATCGGACCATGTTGCAGATTACCGACCTCACCTACCGGCTGGGCAACCGGCTCATCCTCGATCACGCCAGCGCGGTGATTCCCACCGGCGCGCGGGTGGGGCTCGTGGGGCGCAACGGCGCCGGCAAAACCACGCTGTTCAAGCTGCTGCTCGGCGAACTCGCCTCTGAAAGCGGCTCCGTCTCCCTGCCGCGCGGGCACCGCATCGGCGCGGTGGCGCAGGAGGCGCCGGGCGGGCCGGAGGCCCTCATCGACGTCGTTCTCGCGGCGGATACGGAGCGCACCGCCCTCATGGCCGAGGCCGAGACGACGGCCGACCCGCTGCGCCGCGCGGAGATCGAGACGCGGCTCGTGGATATCGGCGCGCACGCCGCGCCCGCGCGCGCAGCCAGCATCCTGCACGGCCTGGGTTTCGACGCCGAGGCGCAGGCGCGCCCTTGCTCGTCGTTCTCCGGCGGCTGGCGCATGCGCGTGGCTCTTGCCGCCGTGCTGTTCAACGAGCCGGACCTGCTGCTGCTCGACGAGCCGACCAACTACCTCGACCTCGAAGGCACGCTTTGGCTCTATGACTATCTGGGCCGCTACCCCTACACGGCGCTCGTCATCAGCCATGACCGCGAGCTGCTCGATACCGCCGTCGACCACATTCTGCATCTCGACCGGGGCAAGCTCGCGCTCTATCGCGGCGGGTTCACGTCATTCGACCGGCAGCGGCGGGAGAAGATGGCGCTCGTTGCCAAGGCGCGCGTGAAGCAGGAGGCGGAACGCAAGCACCTGCAGAGCTTCGTCGACCGCTTCCGTGCCAAGGCCACCAAGGCCAAGCAGGCGCAGTCGCGCATCAAGCGCCTGGAGAAGATGGAGCCGATCGCCGCCATCACGGAGGAGGAATCCATCCCCTTCGACCTGCCGGGGCCCGAGCGTCCGCTGTCGCCGCCCATCGTCGCCATGGAGGGCGCGGTCGCCGGCTATGACGGGCGCGTGGTGCTCGACCGCCTCAACCTCACCCTGCTGCCGGACGACCGCATCGCGCTGCTCGGCGCCAACGGCAACGGCAAGTCCACCTTCGCCAAGCTGCTCTCGGGCCGGCTCGCCCCCATGACGGGCACGGTCACGCGCGCCGCCCGGCTCAGCGTGGCCTATTTCGCGCAGCACCAGCTCGACGAACTCAACCCCGCCGCCACCGCCCTGCAGCACATCGCCGTGCTGATGCCGCAGGCGACGGAGGCGCAGCAGCGCTCGCGCACGGCAAGGCTCGGCTTTCCCGCCGCCAAGGCGGACACGCCGGTAGCGCAGCTCTCGGGCGGCGAGAAGGCGCGGCTGCTGATGGGCCTCGCGGCATTCGGCGCGCCGCACCTGCTCATTCTCGACGAGCCGACCAACCATCTCGATATCGATAGCCGGCAGATGCTCGTCGAGGCCATCAACGACTATCCCGGTGCGGTGGTGCTCATCAGCCACGACCGCTTCCTGATCGAGGCCTGCGTCGACCGGCTGTGGCTGGTGAACAACGGCTCCGTCAAGCCCTACGACGGCGACATGGACGACTACCGCCGGCTCGTGCTGGCGGGCGATGCGCCGGCGACGCGCGCGGCCGCCTCGGGCAGCGGCGGCGAGAAGGCCGACCGGCGCCGCAACGCCGCCCGCACGCGCGTCGCCCTCGCCCCCCTGCGAAAACGCATCGAAACGCTGGAAGCGCGCATGGACAAGCTCGCCGACGGCATCGCGAAGATCGATGCGGCCCTCGCCGCGCCGGACACGTTCAGCAAGAACCCCGAGAAGGCGGCCGAACTCGCGAAGATGCGCGCCGATGCCGCCACGGCCCTTGCCCAGGCGGAAGAGGAATGGCTTGCCGCCTCTGCCGAGATCGAGGCAGCCTCCTGACACGGAAAACCCCGGAACGCGGCGCGTTCCGGGGCTGGAGCGCTTTCCGATCAGAATTCGCTCAATGAAAGAATCGCAGAGCATTTGGCGATCACGAGTGATCGAAAAATTCTCTGGGCGATCAGCAGCGCCCGGCTTGTGCCGGGACACGGGGGGAATCAGATGGCCTTGCTGTAAAGCTCGGCGGCGTATTCCCAGTTGACCAGATGGTCGACGAACGCCTTCAGGTAGTCGGGGCGGCGGTTGCGGTAGTCGATGTAATAGGAGTGCTCCCACACGTCGACGCCGAGAATCGGGGTCGCGCCGTGCACGAGCGGATTCTCGCCGTTCTGCGTCTTGAGCACGACGATCTTGCCGTCCTTCACCGCGAGCCACGCCCAGCCGGAGCCGAACTGGCTGACGCCGGCCTGGATGAAGTCTTCCTTGGCCTTTTCGACCGAGCCGAGGTCCTCGATGATCTTCTTTTCGAGTTCGCCGGGGATGGCACCGCCGCCGTTGGGCTTCAGCCAGTGCCAGAAGTGCAGGTGGTTGTAGTGCTGGCCGGCGTTGTTGAAGAGCGCCTGGTTGGTGCCGAACGAAGCCTTGACGATCTCCTCCAGGGATTTCCCGGCGAGATCCGTGCCTTCGAGCAGCTTGTTGCCGTTGTCGACATAGGCCTTGTGATGCTTGTCGTGGTGATACTCAAGCGTTTCACGCGACAGGTAGGGCTGAAGGGCGTCGTGAGCGTAGGGAAGATCGGGAAGCGTAAACGACATGGCTTGCTCCTGGGGGTTTGATGCTCGGTTTGCGGCGCGGGGGTCGCTGGCGGCCCTCGTAGCGTCGACGGTGGCGACACTACCAACCGCAGCAGCGGCTGACAATGAAAGCAGGAATTGGCGGCGTTTCATACGGCAGTCTCCACCTTGGAAAGGCGATGCTACGCGATTCTCGTCTTTAACTCGATAGACTTCATTATGTTCCATGGAAAGCGCCGCCGCGTTTCCACGCATCGGCCATGGTACGCCATGTTTTCGGCAGATTTCCGTCGATAGTTTACCAAACGACAAGTCAGTTCAGTGAAAGCTTCACGTGCTAGAAGCTGGTGGCGAACGGCTTGTCTCCAACACCGCGGGCCATCGTTCCCGTTGCGGGAGGCACTTCGGGAAGCTGCTGTTGTTTTAAGAACGCCTTACCGTCGCATAAGACGTGAATGTTTTTGTGACTGTTGTATCGTCGATTGCAGGCGCGCCCCGTTCGGTCCGGCGGCCGCCGGTTCGCCGGCCCTGTATCCAATGCAAGAGTGCCTGTCGTATGATTTTCATAAGCACTGTTCTCGCGTGCCTTCTCATCGGCGGTGGCCTTGGTGCCGTCGTCATCGGCTCCGGCATGATCGTCCTCGAACGAGGCTGGTCTATGGTCATTTCGGGCAGCGTCGTCGCCACGGGCGGCGTGCTGCTGCTTGGCATCGCGATGATTCTGAAGGAGTTGCGCCGCCTTCCGGACCGTCTCGCCGACGCGCTGCCGGAGGCTCCCGCACCCCATTCGTACTATCACGACGCCGACTTCGACGGTGCACCGGCCGCGCCCGATCACGCCGCTTCCGTCCGGCCGCGCTTCGAGCCGCTGGTGGCACATGCGCCGGAGGCGGCGGAAGAGCATGAGCCCGAGCCGCCGGCCCCCGCGCCAGCGACCCGGGTAACGGCGGCTCAAGCGGCGCCAACGCAAGCGGCTACTCCTCTTGGGGCACCGAGTCTTGGCGCGCCGAGTCTTGGCGCGCCGAGTCTCGGAGCCGCTCCGGACTTTCTGACGCTGCGCGACGTTCCCTTGCATGACGAGGATGCATGGCGGCGCGATGCCGCCGCCGCGCCGGTCGCGGCCGGGGAATCGCGGCAGGATCGGTCCGCACTGAAGATCCAGGTTTCGCTGCACGGCGAGGATACCGAAGCTCCCGAATCCGAGCGCCAGCGGCGCGGCTTCTGGTCGCGATTCGGCAAGGGCAGCAGCACGGCCGCGCAGGGCCGCAACGCCCCGCCGGAACCGCCGCCCGGTCCCACGGCGGCGGAACTGGCACGTGAGCGGCTCGCTCTGGCCGATGTGCCCGATCGGTCGCGTCCCGATTCGCGGCGCCCGGCGGCTCCGTCCGCACCGCAGGACGAGGCCCACGAGCCCGCCGTGGCGCCCTCCCGATCCACGCCAGACTTGCCGAAGGCCGATCAGCCCGCGGGCGGAGACGGAGAACCGGCTGGCCCGACGCCTCCCGGCGAGCCGGCGAAAGAAGCGGCTGGCGACGACCGGCAGCCTCGCCAACCGGAAGCGCCCGATGGACGCAAGCCCGACGCCGCTGCGAAGGCAGCCGAGCAGCCAGCGGAACGCGCTGAGACGCGAGACGAGGAGAGCGGGACCGAAGAGGAAGCCGGCTCGCCCACGGCCGACGCCCCCGATGCACCGCCCGCCGCGAACGAAACCGCCGACCGGCCGGAAGGGAATACCGGCGCCATCGTCGGCTCCTACCGGGCGGGCGACAATGTCTACGTGATGTTCGACAACGGCATGATCGAGGCGGAGACGCCGCAGGGCGTCTTCCGGTTCGATTCGCTCGACAATCTGAAAAGCTACATCGCCTCGGGCGAGGATCCGGCGCTCGCCGGCAAGAAGATCGATCGCCAGCCGGATGGCGGCAAACCGGACTGACGCATCGAACCGGAAGCGCGTTTTCCGGTTTCGCAAGTCGTTAAGGATACAGGCGGTTCGCCGCTTCTGCGAAAGGTCATCCCGCCACCGGGCTTCGGCTTTTCACGGAAGTGGCGAACCGCCTTGTTTTGTCCGGGCATGAACGACCCTCGCGCACAGCCGCCGCGCGGCCACCCACTTATCCGCAGTTAATCGCATGGAGACGGCTACCTCCTCCGGAAAAGCGTTGCGTCCATTTTATAGGATGATAATCCTATTTCTATGTTCATTAGTGCAGATTTTCGGATTAGTTTCCTATGTATCTGACGACGGAGGTTTTGATGTCCTGGACCGGATTCGATCATGGCGGCGCCGGCCGCCTGCTGCGGGAAGCCGCGATCTGCCGTCAATGCGAAGCCGCCGTGTCGTCCGCGTTCGCGGTTTCGCTGGCGGCGGTGCGCGCCGGCCACCGGCGCCGGGCGAGGGATGCCTTCGCCCGCGCGGGCGCGATCTACCTCGCGCGCACCGGCTTCAACCTGGCGGAATCCGCGGCAGGCCGGGCCTTCGGCCGCCACCGCGCCACCATCGGCCATGCATGCCGGCGCGTCGCGCAGCGGTGCGGCGACGACCCGCACTTCAGGCACGTCCTGTCCTGCCTCGAACACGCCCTCACCCGCCGCGTCGCGCGCTGCCTGCACGACGCGGCAGAGGCCACCGCCGCGCCGGAGGCCGGGCAATGAGCCGCCGCACCAATGCCGGAAAGGCAGCCGCAAAACCACGGCAGGGGGATGCGGATACGCTCCGGCTGCTGGGCCATCTGTCGGAACAGGGCAACATCGCGGTGATCGGCAGCGGGATGCCGGATCGCGTCATTCTGTCGAGTTCGCGCGGCGGCGTGTCGCTCGGGCGCGGCAGCCTTCCCGCCGGCACCGTCCATGCCTTGCTGAAGCGCCGTCTCGTGCGCCTCACGCCGGAAAACACCTTCGCCATCACCGAGGCCGGACGCGCCGCGCTGATGCACCTGCAACACGGGCCGGCGCCGGATTCCCCCACACCGGGCCCCGACCGGCGGCTTCGCGAAAAGACGCCGGCCGGCGGAGACGGACACACCCCGGCCCTGCAGGTGAACGAGGCTGAAAGCCCGCTCGCCTGGCTCCACAAACGGCGCGACCGCAACGGCGTGCCCTTCCTCGATGCCGCCTGCTTCGAGGCGGGCGAGCGGCTGCGCCGCGACCTGACGCTGGCGCAGATCATGCCCCGTGTCACCAGCAACTGGTCGCCGGCGCGCGGCGGCAGCGGCAACGGCGGCCCTGCACCCGCCACGGAAGCGATGGTTTCCGCGCGCCAACGCCTTCACCGGGCGCTTGACGCCGTCGACAGCGAATACGCCGGTATCCTGATCGACGTCTGCGGCTTCCTGAAACGCATCGAGGAGGTGGAGCGCGAGCGCCGCTGGCCACCCCGTTCCGGCAAGGTCGTGCTGAAGCTCGCACTGCGCCGTCTCGCCGATCACTACGGCCTCGGCGCGCAGGCCACCGGCCCGACGCGCGGCAGCGGCATCAGGGTCTGGATGGACCGCTGACATACCGCCGGAGCGGAACGGCGCATCCTTGAAAAGGCATGAAAAAAGAAATCCGGCCTCGCGGCCGGATTTCAGCGTTCACGGGTCCGCGACGCGCCTCAGCGCGTCGGAACGGGCTTTTCGCCACGATAGTCGTAGAAGCCACGGCGGGTCTTGCGGCCGAGCCAACCCGCCTCGACATACTTCACCAGCAGCGGGCAGGGACGATACTTGGAATCCGCCAGCCCCTCGTAGAGCACCTGCATGATCGACAGGCAGGTGTCGAGGCCGATGAAGTCCGCGAGCTGCAGCGGGCCCATCGGATGGTTCGCGCCGAGACGCATGGCGGTGTCGATGGATTCCACCGAACCCACACCTTCATAAAGCGTATAGATCGCCTCGTTGATCATCGGCAGCAGGATGCGGTTGACGATGAAGCCGGGGAAGTCCTCCGCCACCGTCAGGCTCTTGCCGATTTTCTCCACGAGAGCGCGGGTCGCCTCGAAGGTTTCCTCGGAAGTGGCGATGCCGCGAATGACCTCGACCAGCTGCATCACCGGCACCGGGTTCATGAAGTGGATGCCGATGAACTGCTCCGGCCGGTCGGTGGTGGAAGCAAGGCGCGTGACCGAGATGGACGACGTATTGGTGCCGATCAGCGCGGTGGGCTTCAATGCCGGGCACAGGGCCTGGAAGATTTTGCGCTTGATGTCCTCGTTCTCGACCGCCGCCTCGATCACCAGATCGGCGTCGTTGAAATGTTCATAGGTCGGCGCGGACGTGATGCGCGCCAGGATCAACGTCTTCTCTTCTTCCGTGAGGTGCCCCTTCGACACCTGCCGCGCGAGGTTGCCGTTGATGGTGGCGAGACCCGCGTTGATGCGCTCCTCGCTGATGTCGTTGAGCGCAACCTCGTAACCCGAGGCTGCGGCAACCTGCGCGATGCCGCCGCCCATCTGCCCGGCCCCGATGACGCCCACCTTGCGAATCTCGATCGACATGTTACCCGTCCGTTGCGTTGTTGCTGACTGGTGTGGTGAATCCGTTGGCTGACTGGGCGGCAGCGGGCACAGTGTCGCTTCCGATCCCAGGATCGCCGGACACCTTATAGATACATTTTGACGTATTTTCTTCAGACGGGCCAGTCAATCCATCTGAAGACGTCCCGCATCGCGAGGATGCGGGACGGAAGGCTCAGCCGAGCGCCTTTTCCAGCTCCGGCACCACCTTGAACAGATCGCCGACGATACCGTAATCGGCCACCTGGAAGATCGGCGCGTCCTCGTCCTTGTTGACGGCGACGATGACCTTCGAGTCCTTCATGCCGGCAAGGTGCTGGATAGCCCCCGAAATGCCGAGCGCGATGTAGAGGTCGGGCGCCACGACCTTGCCGGTCTGGCCGACCTGCAGGTCGTTGGGCGCGTAGCCCGCGTCCACGGCTGCGCGGCTCGCGCCGATGGCGGCGCCCAGCTTGTCCGCGAGCGGCGCGACGACTTCCTGGAACTTCTCGGCCGAACCGAGCGCGCGGCCGCCGGAAACGATGATCTTCGCCGCCGTCAGTTCCGGCCGCTCCGACTTCGCCACTTCCTCGCCCTTGAACTGCGACACCGCCGGGTCAGCGGCAGCCTCGACGTTCTCGACGGCGGCGGAACCGCCCTCGCCTGTCGCCTTGAACGCCGCGGTGCGCACGGTCAATACCTGCTTGGCGTCCGTGGTCTGCACGGTCTCGATGGCGTTGCCCGCGTAGATCGGGTGCTCGAACGTATCGGGCGAAACCACCTTCGTGACGTCCGACACCTGCGCGGCGTCGAGCAGCGCCGATACGCGCGGCAGAACGTTCTTGCCGTTCGAGGATGCGGGCGCCACGATCGACCGGTAGTTGCCGGCGAGGCCGGCGATCAGCGCCGCGAGCGGCTCGGCAAGCCCGTGCGCATAGACAGCGCCCTCGGCGAGCAGCACCTTCTCCACACCTTCGAGCTTCGCGGCGGCGTCGGCAGCGGCGCGCGCGCCCTCACCCGCCACGAGAACGTGAACCGGCTCGCCGAGTTCCCGCGCCGCGGTGAGCGTCTTGGCGGTGCCGTCCTTGAGCGCCTGATTGTTGTGATCGGCAATGAGCAAGGTCGTCATGATCAGAGCACTCCCGCTTCCTTGAGCTTCGACACCAGTTCGGCCGCATCCGCCACCTTGATGCCGGCCTGACGCTTGGACGGCTCGGCGGTGTTCAGCACCTTGAGGCGCGGCGACACGTCGACGCCGAGCGCCTCGGGCGTGGTCTCCGCGATGGGCTTCTTCTTCGCCTTCATGATGTTGGGCAGCGACGCATAGCGCGGCTCGTTGAGGCGCAGGTCGGTGGTGACGATCGCCGGCAGCTTGAGCGACACGGTCTGCAGGCCGCCGTCGACCTCGCGCGTCACGTCCACGGAGCCGTCGCCCACGACCACCTTCGACGCGAATGTGCCCTGCGCCCAGCCGAGGAGCGCGCCGAGAATCTGGCCCGTCTGGTTGGAATCGTCGTCGATGGCCTGCTTGCCGAGAATGACGAGGTCGGGCTTCTCCTGCTCGACGATTTTCGCCAGCACCTTGGCCACGGCCAGCGGCTCCACCCGCCCTTCGGCCTTGACGAGGATGCCGCGATCGGCGCCCATGGCAAGGCCGGTGCGGAGAGTTTCCGTCGCCTGCGCCGGGCCGATCGAAACCACGACGACCTCCGTCGCCTTGCCCGCCTCCTTGAGGCGCAACGCCTCCTCGACAGCAATTTCGTCGAACGGGTTCATCGACTGTTTGACATTGGCAAGGTCAACCCCCGTACCATCGGGCTTGACGCGAATCTTGACGTTGTAGTCGACCACCCGCTTGACGGGCACCAGCAACTTCATTGACGACCTCCGTTGGACTTTATTGGAACTTATCTCAAGTAAAGCCTTACCTTCACTTTTTATACTGAACGTCTCCTGCAAGGGAAAGCAACTGAATAAATTTCCGGCTGGTATTCTGTTTGCTCACGCATTCCCATCCGCCCCGGCCGCCGCTTCCCAAACAGCCGTTTGAGACGGCTGCGCGAACGTAACGACGCCGGTTCGCGCTTGTCAATCTCCATTCACGGATCGTCCGCCACCGCCGGTTTTCCCATGCCTTTGCCGATGCCCGCGCCGAAAAGCGGCTGGTCGCGCCGCCGCAGCACGACAACCAGCGCGCCACCGGCCGCGAATCCGCCCAGATGCGCCAGCCAGCCCACGTCGTCGCTGCCAAACCACGCCTGGACAATCTGGAATGCGATCCAGAAGCCTATGGCCCACAGCGCCGGCACCTGCAGCGGAATGCGGTTGAGGAACAGGCCCCACACCCGGGCGCGCGGATAGAGCAGCAGATAGGCGGCGGCGAGCCCGGACACCGCGCCCGAGCCGCCGACCAGCGGGCGCAGAGACTCCGGGTGGCCCGCCGCATAGGCCAGCGCCCCCGCCGCGCCGCAGGCGAGATAGAACAACGCGAAGCGCGCATGGCCCATCGCGTCCTCCACGTTGTCGCCGAACACGGCGAGGAACAGCATGTTGCCGGCGAGGTGCAGGAAGCCGAGATGTACGAACTGCCCGCTGACCAGCGTCGCCGGCTCCGGCACCAGCGGCAGCCCATCCGGCAGGGCGGCGCTGCCGAGCAGCACCGCCGGGATGACGCCGAAAGCCGCCGAGAGCCACGTCTCGTCCGCGAGCCTGCCGGGCAGGAGGCGCAACGCATAGGCGGCGTAGAACAGGCACGACAGCGCCAGCACGCTCCATGTCGCCCAGGCGACGCGGATCGTACGATAGGCAAGGCCGTCATAGATCGGAATGAACATGGCGACTCCCTGCGGCGTCCGGCTCCGTCGTCATAAGGGTTCCGTCAACGGTTCGCGCCCGGCCGCCACAGCACGTCCAGCGCGCCGTTGTCGTTCGCCGCACGGGCAAGCACGAACAGCAGGTCGGACAGCCTGTTGAGATAGCGCAGCGCCACCGGCGACACCTGCCCCGGCTCCCGCGCCGCCAGCGCCACCGCAACCCGTTCCGCCCGCCGGCAAACGGTGCGCGCCACATGCAGCGCCGCCGCGGCGGGCGAGCCGCCGGGCAGCACGAAGGAACGCAGCGGCGCCAGCGCCGCATTGAAGGCGTCGATCTCCCGCTCCAGCCGTTCCACCTGCGCCTCGACGACGCGCAGCGCCTCGAAAGGCTGCGGTTCCGCGCCGCCCGGCGTCGACAGGTCGGCGCCAAGATCGAACAGGTCGTTCTGCACGCGCGCCAGCGCCGCGTCGATGTCGCCGGCAGCGTGGAGCCGGGCGAGACCGAGGACCGCGTTGGCCTCGTCGACCGCGCCGACGGCCTCGATGCGCAGATCGTCCTTGCGGCGGCGCTCGCCGCCGGTCAGGCCGGTGGTGCCGTCGTCGCCGGTGCGGGTGTAGATGCGGTTGAGGCGAACCATGATGAAATTGTCACCGTCCGGATCGATATCGCGTTTCAATGGCTGCCGGCGCCGATCCACAGCACCAGCAGCACGACGACGACAGCGGCGAACTGGAACAGCACGCGAAGCTGCATCAGCTTCTGCGACCGTTCCGGACTGCCGCCGCGCATCATGTTGACGAGGCCGAGCACGAGCACGACCGCGACGGCCGCCAGCATGACCGGCACCAGGACATAACCGAGTGCACCCATGGCTTCCTCCCGCCTCCGTTCAGTCGCGGCGCAACAGGCGCTCCAGATAGTCGCGCTCCTCCGCGGGGCGCGTGGGGTCGCCCAGCCGCCGGCGCAGCTCCTCCAGAATGCGGCGCGCACGCACGATGGCCGATTCGTCTGCGCCGGGCACGCGCGTCTCACCGTCGGACCAGCGGCGCTGGCCTGTCGAGCGGCCGAGCGGATCCTGTTCGCCCGGTCCCGGCTCGCCGGTTCCCGGCTGCGAACCCGGCTCCCCATTTTCGCCCTGCTGCGCCTGCCGCATCTGCCGGGCGAGCCCCTGCGCGCCGTCCAGCAACGCCTCCAGCGCCCGGCCCTGGGCATCGACCGCCCCGTCTCCGTCGCCGTCCGCGAGCCTTTCCTCGGCATCGCGCATCGCGCGCTCGGCCGCGCCGAGGCCCGGCTCGCCCTCCAGCCCCTGCTCGGAAAGGCCGCGCTGCAGGCGCTCCAGCTGGTTGCGCAGGGCCTGCTGGCGGCCGGAGAGATCGCCGTTGCGCTCCCCGCCGCCGGCGTTCCCCTCGCCACCCTCGGAGGCCTCGCCGTTCTGCCGGTAGGTGTCGTCGCGCAGGCGCTGCTGGTTGCGGATCATCTCGTCGAGCGAACGCATCGCCCGGCCGGCCTCCCCGGCCTGCGACCCCTGCTGCGGCGCACCCTGCGCCATCTGCAGATTGTTGAGGATATTGTTGAGCTGCTGCAGCAGCCTGTCCGCCCCGGCGAGATCGCCCTCGCGCACCATCTGTTCCATGCGGTCGATCATCGCCGCGAGTTCCTCGGGCGTGATGGTCTGCGTGGGGGTGCCGCCCTGTCGCTGCGCCGCCGGATCGCGGTTGCGCGCCTGATTGCGGGCCATTTCCGACAGATGACGGTTCATCGCCTCGCGCAGCGCCTGGGCGAGACGGGCGATCTCGTCCGCCGGCGCGTTGCGGTCGATGGCCTCCTGCAGCGCCTGCTGGGCGGCGCGCAGGGCGCGTTCCGTATCGCCGGCGTCGCCGTCCTCGATCCTGAGCGCCATGCCCCACAGGAAATCGGCGACGGCGACAAGGCCCTCCCCGCTGGAGGCGGAGGAGAGCATCCGCTCCGCCGTCACCAGCCCCAGATAGACAGCACTGTCGGGCGTGAAGATGTCCGGCGCGATCATCAGCGCGCGCAGCGCGAGCCGTACATCGCGCCAGTCATGCGGATGGAAGACGAGGTTGCGGCGCTGTTCGACCAGCGCCTTCGCCAGCGGGTTGGTGAACGGGCGCTGCGGCAGCGTCACGGTCAGCGTTTCGCTGCGCCCCTCCTGTCCGGCACCGTCCCGCGCCACGAGCGTGAACTGCACGGTGGCACCTGCCCACGGATGCGCTGCGAGGTCGGCGGTGGTACGCAGCTCCTGCTCCGCCTCCCCGACGCGGGGTAGCGGCAGGGCGACAACGGGCGGCGGCACGAGCGCCTGCGCCGTATCCTCGCCGGGCAGGGAAACGACGCCCTGCGCGGCCGTGACGCCGTAATCGTCACCGGCGCGGAAGACGACGGTGAGCCCACCGCGCCGCGTGGCTTCCGGCGGCCCGACGAAGGCGATGACGGGCGGCCTGTCCGGAACGACGGCGATGCCAAGGGTCGCCCGGCCGTCGCCCGTGTCGCGCGCGACGGTTCCCGAGCCCTCGATGGTATAGCGGTTCTCATGGATGCCGTCGGCGGCGGGCTGCTCCGCAGGGCGGGCTATGAAACCGCCGGATATCGCCACGTCCTCCGCCGCGCCGCCGGCGGAACGCAGCACCAGCACGCTGCCGGCGGGTACCGAGACATCCCGCGTGCCGGCGCGGGTGAGATCGAGCATGACCGGCGGCAGGCGCGTGTAGGCGGGCGGGTCGATCCAGCCGTCGACGCGCGCCGCCACAGGATCGCCGGAGGCCTCGAAGCGCCAGTCGAAGGCAAGCGCCAGCCGCCTGCCCCGCTCCGTCCCCGCGATGAAAGCCGCCGCGACGAGCGCCACGATCAGCGCCCCGCGCAGGCCGTAACGGTCGTACTGTGCCGTCAGCGGACGCGGGAAGCGCGGCGGCAGCTTCGAGATCGCCTCCGCCGCCCGGCGCTGATGCAGCGTCCACAGCGCGCGGCTGGCGGCATCGTGCTGCCCCATCGCCTGCGTATCCGCGAGCGCGCTCGCGGGATCGGCCAGACCGGCGCCGTCCGCCCCGCCGTCGAGCGCCCGCAGCGCCTCGCGCCGCGAGGGATAGCGCACGGCGACGGCGGGCACGATCGCGGCGACGAAGGCCAGCGCGAAGACGATGACGCCCGCCATGCGCCCGCCAGCCGGCAACAGCGCCCACAACCCGAGCCAGGAGACGGCGAGGAAGATGCCCGCGACGCCGAGCGGCCACCACAGGCGCGGCCAGACGCGCTCGCCGTACAGCGCGATCCGCGTGCGCCGCACGGCGCGCTCAAGCTGCTGGCCCGCCTGTTGTGCCTTCACCTGTTGCCCTTCGGGGCCGCTCACCGACGTGGTCCTCGACATGTTCCTGAAAAAATCCCGTATGCGACGGTAGCACGCCCGGCTGCCCGGCGCACGCGCGCTGATCGATTTAACCGTTCACAAGAGGCGTCATCCGGGATGGCAACCGGGGCGCTGCCGGAAAGCCGCCCGTCTGCCGCAGCGCCTCGCCCAGCAGCATCGCCGCCGTCGCCGCCACGTTGATGGAACGCATCCCCGGCCGGATCGGCACGACGATCCGCGCGTCGGCCGCCGCATGCACCTCCTCGGGCGCGCCCGCCGATTCCCGCCCCACCATGATGACGTCGTCCGGCCCGAAGGCGAAATCCGTATAGACGGCGGCGGCCCGCGTCGTCGCCAGCACCAGCCGCAAGCCCGCCGCCGCACGCCATTCCTCGAACCTGCGCCAGGAATCGTGGCGGTTGATGACGACGTCTTCCAGATAGTCCATGCCTGCCCGGCGGAAGGCGCGGTCGGACACCGGGAAGCCCGCCGGCTCGATGATCTCGGCCGCCACGCCGAGGCAAGCGCACAACCGCAGCATCGTGCCGGCGTTCTGCGGAATGTCCGGCTGGTAGAGCGCGAGCCTCAGCATGAAACGCCCCCGCTCATTCGCCCACCAGCGACAGCGGCGGCTCGTCGACGCCCAGAAAGCCGCCCGACTGGCGCCGCCAGAGGCCAGCGTAGATGCCGCCCCTGCGCACCAGTTCGTCGTGGGTGCCCTGCTCCACGATCGCGCCCTGCTCCATGACCACGAGCCTGTCCATGCGGGCGATGGTCGACAGCCGGTGCGCGATGGCGATCACCGTCTTGCCGGCCATGATCGTGTCGAGTTCGTCCTGAATGGCGGCCTCGACCTCCGAATCGAGCGCCGAGGTCGCCTCGTCCAGCACCAGGATGGGCGCGTTCTTCAGCAGCACGCGCGCGATGGCGATGCGCTGACGCTGGCCGCCGGAGAGCTTGACGCCGCGCTCGCCCACATGGGCATCGAGCCCGCGCCGCCCGGCGGGATCGACGAGCGAGGGAATGAAGCCGTCGGCATGCACCTGCCGCGCCACCGCCCGGATGGCCTCCTCGCTGGCGTCGGGCCGGCCGTAGCGGATGTTGTCGCGCACGGAGCGGTGCAGCAGCGAAGTGTCCTGCGTCACCATGCCGATGGCGCCGCGCAGGCTTTCCTGCGTGACAGAGGCGATATCCTGCCCGTCGATCAGGATGCGCCCGCCCTGCAGGTCGTGAAAGCGCAGCAGCAGGTTGACCAGTGTCGACTTGCCCGCGCCCGAGCGTCCGACGAGCCCGATGCGCTCGCCCGCGCCGATGCGCAGCGTCAGGTCCTCGATGACGCCGGACTTGCGGCCATAGTGAAAGCGCACGTGTTCGAACGCCACTTCCCCGCGCGTTACCTGCAGCGGCTTCGCGCCGGGCCTGTCCACGACGGCATGCTGGCGCGAGAGCGTCTCCATGCCCTCCTGCACCACGCCGACGTTCTCGAAGATGCCCGTCACCACCCACATGATCCAGCCCGACATATTGTAGATGCGGATCGCGAGCCCGGACGAGAAGGCAATCGCCCCAGTCGTCACGCTGCCCTGCGTCCACAGCCACACGGCAAGGCCGGTCGTCGAGCCGATCAGCAGGCAGTTCAGCACCGAGACCGTCGCCGACATGGCGGTGACGAGCCGTGTCTGCTTCTGCGTCGCCTCCACGTTCTCGCCGATGCTCTCGCGGATGTACGCATCCTCCCGCTCGGCGTGGGCGAACAGCTTCACCGTCATGACGTTGGTATAGCCGTCGACCACGCGGCCCGTCAGCGTGGAGCGCGCGTGCGACACCGCCCTGGCGCTCTCGCGGATGCGCGGCACGAACCACGCCAACGCCGCGCCGTAGAGCGCCACCCAGATCACCAGCGGCATGGCGAGCCGCCAGTCGGCCTCCGCGAACAGCAGGATTGCCCCGCCCGCGTAGATGACGACGAACCAGAGCGAGCCGAACACCTCGACCACGGACTCGCGCAGCGCCATGCCCGTCTGGATGACGCGCGTCGCCAGCCGGCCGGCAAAGTCGTTCTGGAAGAATTCGAGGCTCTGGCGGATGACGTAGCGGTGGGCCTGCCAGCGGACCAGCGCCGGAAAGGCGGGCAGGATCGTCTGGCGCACGATCATGTCGTTCAGCACGTTGCACAGCGGGCGCACCAGCAGCACCAGCAGCGCCATGAACAGGAACCGGCCGCCGTAGTCCGCGAACAGGCGTTCCGGCGTCGTCTTGCCGAGCAGGTCGATGATCTCGCCGATATAGCGGAACATCAGCACCTCCAGCGCGGCGGCAGCGCCGCCCGAGATGACGAGCGCGACGAACACCGGCCACACCTGCCGCACGTAATGCCGGTAGAACGCCAGCAGCGTCTCCGGCGGGCGCTCGATCGGCACTTCCCGGAACGGATCGATCCGGGTTTCGAACCAGCGGAACATCGTCATCTCCTGTCGCGGCGGAGGCCGCCGCACTGCCTGTTTCCGGCCCGGCGGAAACAGGCCGAACACACACGGCCCCCGCGATCGCATGCCGTATAGAGCAAAATGCACCGAATCTGAATCGCCATTTTACCCTATCTCATTGTTTATTCATCAAATTCGTCCGGAAAACGGCGCCCGTTTTCCGGTTTTATGCCATAGCCGGCTATCATCGTTCCCCGCGCCCCAAAATGCCCGATCACGCGCGCCGGGCCTATGCGCGGGGGGCGCGATGGCGTATCAGGCGTGCGGTGCCGCACGTTCGGCTTTCGACAAGGGACACACTCGCACCATGGCTTTGCCCGCCAATCTGGACGACCTCAAGGCACGCGCCAGCGCGTGGTTCTCGACCCTGCGCGACCGCATCTGCGCCGACTTCGAGGCGCTGGAGGACGAGGCGGCCGGCCCCTTCTTTCCCGGCCACGGCGAGCCCGGCCGCTTCGCGCGCGAGGTGTGGGAGCGGAAGGGCAGCGATGGCACGGCGGGCGGCGGCGGCGTGATGTCGCTGATGCACGGGCGCGTGCTGGAGAAGGTGGGCGTCCATGTCTCTACCGTGTTCGGCGAGTTCTCGCCCGAGTTCCGGGCCCAGATACCCGGCGCCGCCGAGGACCCGCGCTTCTGGGCCTCCGGCATCTCCCTCATCGCCCATCCGTGGAACCCGAACGTGCCGACCGTGCACATGAACACGCGCCTGGTCGTCACCACGAAAGCCTGGTTCGGCGGCGGCGCGGACCTTACCCCCGTGCTCGACAGGCGGCGCGCGCAGGACGACCCGGACGCCATCCGCTTCCACGCCGCCATGCGCGCGGTGTGCGACGCGCACGCGGCAGTCGCTCCCTACGGGAAATACAGGGAGTGGTGCGACAGTTACTTCTATCTGCCGCACCGCGACGAACCGCGCGGCATCGGCGGCATCTTCTACGACCATCACTGGTCCGGCGACGCGGAGGCCGACCTCGCCTTCACCCAGGCGGTTGGCGAAGCGTTCCGCGCCGTCTATCCCGCAATCGTGCGCGCCAACCTGCCGACACCGTGGACCGCAGCCGACGTCTTCGAGCAGGAGGTGCGGCGCGGACGTTACGCCGAGTTCAACCTGCTCCACGACCGCGGCACCATCTTCGGCCTGAAGACCGGCGGCAACGTCAAGTCCATCCTGTCGTCGCTGCCGCCGAGGGTGCGCTGGCCGTAACGGGGCTTACTTCCCCCTCAGCCAGTCCGGCACGCGGTCGAGGCCGATCAGGTCGTCGTAGGTCGGGCGCGGGCGCACCACCGCCGCCCGCGCGCCGTTCACCAGCACCTCCGGGACCAGCAGGCGGCTGTTGTAGGTGCTCGACTGCGTCGCTCCGTAGGCGCCAGCTGTCATCACCGCCAGCAGATCGCCGGGCGCGACCGCCGGCAGGGCGCGCTGCAGCGCCAGATAGTCGCCGCTTTCGCAGACCGGCCCCACGACATCGGCCACGATGCGCGGCGTGCCGGGCGCCGGCTCCCGCACGGGCTTCACCGTGTGATAGGCCTCGTAGAGCGTCGGGCGGATGAGGTCGTTCATGCCCGCGTCGACGATGACGAAGATGCGCCCCTCGCCCTGCTTCACGTAGATGACCTTCGTCACCAGGATGCCGGCGTTGCCGACGATCATGCGGCCGACCTCGAACACCAGCTTCAGGCCGAGACCGCGCGTGTGGCGCTTGACGATATCGGCGTAGGCGGAGGGCAGCGGCGGCGGCTCTGCATCCTCATGGTAGGGAATGCCGAGGCCGCCGCCGAGGTCGACGTGGTCCAGCCTGTGGCCCTGCGCCAGCAGGTCGCGCGCCAGTTCCACGATCAGCGCCGTGGCGTTGTCGAAGGGCGCGAGATCCGTGATCTGGCTGCCGATGTGCATGTCGACGCCGGTCACCGTGATGCCCGGCAGCGCGGCCGCGCGGGCATAGACGGCGCGCGCGTGCGACAGCGGAATGCCGAACTTGTTCTCCGACTTGCCGGTGGAAATCTTGGCGTGCGTCAGCGCGTCCACATCCGGGTTGACGCGCACCGAGACGGGCGCCTTCACGCCCAGCGAGACGGCGACTTCCGACAGCGCCTCAAGCTCGGGCTCCGATTCGACGTTGAAGCACAGGATGCCCGCCTTCAGCCCCGCCGCCATCTCCTCGCGCGTCTTGGCGACGCCCGAAAACACGATGCGCTCTCCCGGCACACCCGCCGCGAGCGCCCGGCGCAGTTCGCCCTGCGACACGATGTCTACCCCGGCGCCCTGCCGGGCGAGCGTGGCAATCACCGCCTGGTTGGAATTGGCCTTCACGGCGAAGCACACCAGCGCCGGCACATCCGCGAAGGCTTCCGCGAACACGCGGTAGTGGCGTTCGACGGTGGCGGTGGAATAGCAGTAGAACGGCGTGCCGACCTCGCCGGCAAGCGCCGTCAGATCGACATCCTCGGCCTGCATGAGGCCGTCGACATAGGAAAAATGGTGCATGGCGTCGCCCGGAATGAAAACGTCTGCGTCAGGAAATGGCGGCGGTCAGAGCAGCGGATCGAGGATGAATTTCTTGTCCGGCGTCACATAGCCGCGGATCACCTTCTGCCCCTCGCGCCCCGACGAGTGGACACGCTGACCCGAATCGCGGATTTGCGGATCGTTCGGGTCCACGGGATATTCCAGCCCGCCCCGCCTTCCGCAGCCCGCGACCGCCGCGCACACGGCCACGGCAAGGCAGAGGCGGAACGCCGCATTGCGGGAAGATTTCAGGCGAAAACGGAGCACAGGGGAACGGAGCACGGGCAAACCTCCATGAAGCGGGCGCACTATAACCGACTGACGCGACAATTCGAGCCCTGTTTCGCATTCTCGCGCGGGAGATCGCGCCGCCGCGATCACGCAGATGCGATCACGCACACGCACGGGCGGGTTGAGATCGCCGCGCAATGGCTTACCTTGTCCCTGCCGGGTCGGCGCGGCGCGAACGCCGGGAATGTCCCTTTGCAGCGTATAGGTCCAACATGAGTGTTTCGTTTCGCCGCCTCGCCGTCACCGGCGCCGTGGCGCTCGTCATCGTCGGCGGCGTCATCGGCATCCGCGCCTACCGGGGGGGCGGCGCGCCGGGCGGCACCTGCCCGGCCTCGGCAGAGGTGCTCACGCGCCTGAAACCCTTGGCGACCGGCGAAGTCGCCGCCGTCCAGGTGGAGAATCGCGCGGCGCCGCTTACCGAACTCACCTTCCTGTCGGCGGACGGAAAGCCGCTGTCCCTCGCCGATTTCCGCGGCCGCACCGTTCTGCTCAACCTGTGGGCGACGTGGTGCGTGCCGTGCCGGGCGGAGATGCCGGCCCTCAACGCCTTGCAGAAAAAGCTGGGCGGGAGCGATTTCGAGGTCGTGGCCGTGAACATCGATACCCGTGAGCCGCAGAAAGCCATGCAATGGCTGAAGGACAACGGCATCGACAGCCTCACGCCCTACAGCGATCCGAAAGCGAAAATCTTCCAGACGCTGCGCGCGGACGGCAAGGCATTTGGTATGCCGACGACCGTGCTTGTCGACCGGGACGGCTGCGCGTTGGGGCATCTCGCCGGCGCGGCGGAATGGGCCTCGAACGACGCGGTAGCCCTGATCAGGGCGGCGATCGGCGGCTGAGGCCGCCGGCTCCCGGGCCTATTCGGCGGCGACCTCGATGCCGTTGTCGGCAAGGATCTTCTGCAGCTCGCCTTCCTGGAACAGCTCGCGCACGATATCCGCGCCTCCGACGAACTCGCCCTTGATGTAGAGCTGCGGGATCGTCGGCCAGTTGGCATATTCCTTGATGCCCTGGCGCATGTCGTCGCTCTCCAGCACGTTGATGCCCTTGTAGGACACACCAACGTAATCGAGAATCTTCACCACCTGTCCGGAAAACCCGCACATCGGGAAATCCGGCGTGCCCTTCATGAAAAGCACGACGTCGTTGGACTTGACCTCGTTGTCGATGAACGCAAGTACGTCGGACATGTTCGAAACTTCCTTGTGAAGCACTGCGGCGCAATCGGCGCCAGATATTAATCCTGCTGCGTTCCGGTGGTGAGCGCAAGAGCATGCAGCGCGCCGCCCATGCGGCCCTGAAGCGCGGCGTAGACGAGCTGATGCTGCTGGACGCGCGACTTGCCGGCGAACGATGGCGAGATCACGGTTGCGGCATAATGATCACCGTCGCCGGCCAGATCGCGGATCTCCACGAAAGCATCGGGAATGGCGGCCTTGATGAGAGCCTCAATCTCTGCTGCTTCCATTGCCATTGAAAATTCCTCTGGATTCAAATCGTTATTCGGGTTTACTCATGTAATCCGGAAGCCACGCCTCATGCCGGGCATGCAGCCTCCCGAGCGATATGGAGCCTTCGCCCGCGATCTGCAACGCCGCTTCGTCCGCCGTCGCGCCGAGCCGACGCAGGGGCACGCCAGCAGCCTGGGCCGCGGCCGTCACCGCAGCCACATCCGCCTGCGCGACTGTGACGACATAGCGCGCCTGATCCTCGCCAAACCAGAAGGCGTGCGCTGGCACACCCGCCGGCGCGGCATCGAGCGTCGCGCCGATGCCCGAGGCGATGGCCATTTCCGCGACCGCCACGAGCAGGCCGCCGTCCGACAGATCATGCACGGCGCTGGCGTGCTTGTCGAGAATGAGGCCGCGCACGAAATCGCCATTGCGCCGTTCCACGGCGAGATCGACAGGCGGCGGCGCGCCTTCCTCACGCCCCACGATCTCGCGCAGGTAGACCGACTGGCCGAGCCAGCCGGCCGTCTCGCCAACGAGCAGGATCGCCTCGCCCGGCCGCTTGAAGGCAAGCGTGGCATGGACCGAGACATCCGCGACGAGCCCAACGCCGCCGATGGTCGGCGTGGGCAGGATGGAGCGGCCCTGCGTCTCGTTGTAAAGCGAGACGTTGCCGGAAACGATGGGGAAATCGAGCGCGACGCATGCCTCGGAAATACCCCGCAGGCAACCGACGAACTGGCCCATGACGTCGGGCTTCTCCGGGTTGCCGAAGTTCAGATTATCCGTTATTGCCAATGGCTTGCCGCCGACGGCTGTGATATTGCGCCAGGTTTCGGCCACAGCCTGCCGGCCGCCAGCCACCGGATCGGCCTCGCAATAGCGGGGCGTCACGTCCGTGGTGAGCGCAAGCCCCTTGGGGCCTTCGCCGATACGTACGATGGCCGCGTCGCCGCCCGGGATCTGCACCGTGTTGCCGAGGATGAGGTGGTCGTACTGCTCCCAAACCCAGCGCTTCGACGCAAGGTCCGGCGTGCCGAGGAGCCGCTCCAGCGCCTCAAGGTCTGAGACGGGCGCGGCGACCGTCGCCGGGTCGAGCACCGGCTGCGGCACAGGCTCGTTCCAGGGCCGATCGTAGAGCGGCGCCTCGTCGCCGAGCTCACGGATCGGCAGGTCGGCCTTGACCTCTCCTTTATGGCGCACGACGAAGCGCTGCGTGTCCGTGGTGTGGCCGACGACGGCGAAGTCCAGGCCCCACTTGCGGAAGATGGCCTCGGCCTCGGCTTGCCGCGCGGGGTCGAGCACCATCAGCATGCGCTCCTGGCTTTCCGAGAGCATCATCTCGTAGGCCGTCATGCCTTCCTCGCGGCAGGGCACGGCATCGAGATCCAGCTCCACACCGAGGCCGCCCTTGGCGCCCATCTCCACCGCAGAGCAGGTCAGCCCCGCCGCGCCCATGTCCTGAATGGCGATGACGGCGCCGGTCTGCATCAATTCGAGGCAGGCCTCAAGCAGCAGCTTCTCTGCGAAGGGGTCGCCGACCTGCACGGTGGGGCGCTTCTCGCCGGAGTTCTCGTCGAACTCGGCCGAGGCCATCGTCGCACCGTGGATGCCGTCGCGGCCCGTCTTGGAGCCGAGATAGACGATGGGGTTGCCGACGCCCGCCGCCGCGGCGTAGAAGATGCCGTCCGCGCGCGCGATGCCCACCGCCATGGCGTTGACGAGGATGTTGCCGTCATAGCGCGTATGGAAGCCCACCGAGCCCGCCACCGTCGGCACGCCGAAGGAGTTGCCGTAGCCGCCGACACCCGCCACCACCCCGGCGACGAGATGGCGCGTGCGCGGATGCTCCGGCGCGCCGAAACGCAGCGAATTCAGCGCCGCGACCGGCCGCGCGCCCATGGTGAACACATCGCGCAGGATGCCGCCGACACCCGTCGTTGCACCCTGGTAGGGCTCGATGAACGAAGGATGGTTGTGGCTTTCCATCTTGAAGACGCAGGCGAGCCCGTCGCCGATGTCGATAATGCCCGCGTTCTCGCCCGGCCCCTGGATCACCCACGGAGCCTGCGTCGGCAGCCCCCGCAGATGGAGGCGCGAGGACTTGTAGGAACAATGCTCGTTCCACATCGCGGACACGATGCCGAGTTCGGTGAAGGTCGGTTCGCGGCCGACCAGCTCCTTGAAACGGGTGTATTCGTCCGGCGTCAGGCCATGCTCGGCGACGAGCCCGGGGGTGATGGTCGGCTCTTTGGCGGTCATCGGAAGCTCACAATGTGACGCCGCGATTATCGCGACTTTTCAGAAAGTTACGTTAGCCTGCTCAACAAACGGACAAGCTCACGCCGCCAACAGGCTCTCGAACAGCCCGCGGCCGTCCGTGCCGCCGACGAGGTCGTCGATCAGGTTCTCCGGATGCGGCATCAGGCCGAGGACGTTGAACTTTTCGGAATAGACGCCGGCGATGTTGTTCAGCGATCCGTTCGGGTTGGCCTGCGGCGTCACCGCGCCCGCGCGGTCGGCGTAGCGGAACGCCACGCGCCCGTCGCCCTCGATCTGCGCCAGCGTCCGCTCGTCCGCGACGAAGTTGCCCTCGCCGTGGGCGATCGCGACGTCGATGGCCTGCCCCTGCGCATAGCGGCGCGTGAAGGCGGTGTCGTTGCGCTCGACGCGCAGGAACTGGCGGCGGCAGATGAAATTCAGGCCGGCATTGCGCATCAGCACGCCCGGCAGCAGGCCGGATTCACACAGGATCTGGAAGCCGTTGCAGATGCCGAGCACCAGCCGGCCCGCCGCCGCGTGGCTGCGCACCGCGTCCATCACTGGCGCGCGCGCGGCGATGGCGCCGCAGCGGAGATAGTCGCCATAGGAAAACCCGCCGGGCAGCACGGCGAGATCGGTGCCGGCGGGCAGGCTGCTGTCGGCGTGCCAAACCTTGGTCACGCTCGCGCCAGCCTGAACGAGCGCCTGCGCCACATCGCCATCGCGATTGGAGCCGGGGAAGATGATGACGGCGGCTTTCATGTCAGGCGTCCAACAATTCGATGCTGTAGTTCTCGATCACGGTATTGGCGAGCAGCTTCTCGCACGCTTCCCCGAGCAGCGCCCTCGCGTGCTCCGGATCGGCTCCGGCGAGCGCGATGTCGAACACCTTGCCCTGCCGCACGCCGGCGATGCCCGCGATGCCGAGCGAGGCCAGCGCCCCTTCGATCGCCTTGCCCTGCGGATCGAGCACCCCGTTCTTGAGGGTAACCGTCACGCGCGCCCGCGGCGCATGGCCGGGGGCATGCGCGGTCGTCTTCTGCGGGGCGGTGTGTTCTGCGGCGGTCATGGCTTGCTCCCTGTCGAACGGCGGTCCCCTCCGCCCTGCGATCCGTCTCTTGCAGATAGGTACGCGAACGGGGGCCTCAAGCCCCCGCTGTAGTCAATATTGATGCTGTTCGCAATCCACTGCGGCATTCGTCCCGCGCAATCCATCCGCGCGCGGCTGCCAGCACCGCGGAACTGTAGCGGACGTGACACCGTGCCGCGCCATCCTTCCGCGTCGCGCCTTCCGGCGCGGCGTGCTACTCCACCAGGCGGGGGGAGTCCCCGCGCGCGGGGTTCTCGCTCTCACCCAGGATGCCGAGCCGGCGCGCCACTTCCGAATAGGCCTCAACCAGGCCGCCCATGTCGCGGCGGAAGCGGTCCTTGTCGAGCTTGTCGGAGGACTTGACGTCCCACAGCCGGCAGGAATCAGGAGAAATCTCGTCGGCGACGACGATGCGCATCATATCGCCTTCCCACAGCCGGCCGGTCTCCATCTTGAAGTCGACAAGGCGGATGCCGATGCCGAGGAAGAGGCCGGTCAGGAAGTCGTTGACACGGATGGCGAGCGCCATGATGTCGTCAATCTCCTGCGGAGTGGCCCAGCCGAAGGCCGTGATGTGCTCTTCCGACACCATCGGGTCGTTCAGCGCGTCGTTCTTGTAGTAGAACTCAATGATCGAGCGGGGGAGCTGCGTGCCCTCCTCGATGCCGAGCCGCGTCGACAGCGAGCCGGCCGCGACGTTGCGCACGACGACTTCGAGCGGAATGATCTCGACCTCGCGGATCAACTGTTCGCGCATGTTCAGACGCCGGATGAAGTGCGTCGGCACGCCGATCTCGTTGAGCTTGGTGAAGATGTATTCGGAAATGCGGTTGTTCAGCACTCCCTTGCCATCGATCACCTCATGCTTTTTGGCATTGAAGGCGGTCGCGTCGTCCTTGAAGTGCTGAATGAGGGTTCCCGGCTCTGGCCCTTCATAGAGGACCTTTGCCTTACCCTCGTAAATACGACGGCGGCGATTCATCGGCGTGTACCGTATCTTGAGGAAATCCATAGGGTGCCGTGGCTCCGAATTAAACGATCCGCGGCTCGAAACAGGCGGAAAACCGGTCAGTGACTTCCGATGCCGGACAGGCGGCTTGCCGTCTGCCCCGCAACCTATCCGATCGCGCGCAAAAGCACAACGCCGGCCGGCGGGTCTGCGGCCCTCGTCCGTCCGTGCTTTTGGCGCACCGGAAATATATCATTATAATTTATTATGGTTAACGGCAAGTTATGGTTAACGGCGCCGTCCGCCACCATACTGTTTCCGCGACGGCGTCGCCGTTCTGTCATGCTGCCGTCAGACGGAACACGCAAATTTTCCGCACATCCCTGCCGGTATCTTCCGGACGTGAGTCGGAACGGGCGTCATCTGAAAATGCACTGGCCATCGCCCGCACGGCACATTATATCGACTGTATCCGCAGAGGATGTAGATGTATCTGCACGGGGAGCACGACCGATGACAACTTTTAACGATCGTCAGAAGGCAGAAGAGGCCAAGTTCGCCATCGACCAGGAACTTCGCTTCAAGGCCGTTGCCCGCCGCAACAAGCTGCTGGGCCTCTGGGCCGCCGATAAGCTGGGCAAGACCGGCGCGCAGGCGGACGAGTATGCCCGCTCCGTCGTGCTGTCGGACTTCGAGGAGCCCGGCGACGAGGACGTGTTCCGCAAGATCCGCGCCGATTTCGACGCCGCCGGCATCGAGCAGTCCGACCACCAGATTCGCCGCGAGATGGAAGCGCTGCTGGTGCGCGCCCACGCCGAAGTCCGCAGCGGCGCGTAACCGCGTCTCCCACCCGGCACCGTCCGCCGTCGTTTCGGGGTGGACGGAAGCCGGGAAGCCGGGCTCATGCCTGTTCGGGGAACGGCAGCCCGAAGGACGACGTCAGGAACAGTCCGCCGTGGCGCAGGCCGCCACCATCGATGCCATGGCCGATACGCGGCGAAAGATGCCATTGCACGCCGAGGCCCTCGCCGGCCAGCCGCTCGGCCGAGAAAAACAGCCCGTCCACCGGGATCACCTCGTCCGCCTCCCCGTGCACGAGCAGAATCGGCGGCACAGCCGCCGCGCCCGGCCGGGACGCGGGCTCCGCGCCGCCCCCGGGCGGCACCACCAGAATGCCCGAATAGCCGACAATCGCAGCCGGCGCGACCCTGCGGCGCAGTCCGACGTGCAGCGCCATCATGGTGCCCTGGCTGAACCCGACCAGCGCCAGACGGTCAGGCGTGAGCCCGTGGCGCTGCAGCTCCGCGTCGAGAAACGCCTCCAGCGACGGCGCCGCGTGATTGACGCCGCGCCAGCGCTCGTCAGGATCGCGAAAGGTCAGCGCGAACCATTGCCGGCCCATGCCGGACGCCGGGCACGGCTCCGGCGCGTGCGGGGAGACGAAGGCCGCATCGGGCAGCCAGCGCTGCCATTCGCGTCCGATGTCGATCAGATCGTTGCCGTTCGCGCCATAGCCATGCAGGAAGACGACGAGCTGGCGGGCGTTGCCCGAACGTGCGGCGAGCCGCGGTCCGTCGATAATTGCCATGGAACCTCCGGTCGATAACGCATCAAGCCTATGAAACGGATACCGTTATCGGGATCAACCCGATGCATGGACTAAAGCATTTTCCAATCAGATGATTCCAGCTGATCGGAAAGTGCTCTAAAGCAATCCCGGCGGAAGTGGAGACACCTTTTACGTCCGGAATTGCATCAAAACAAGTAACATAGGCCATTGTTGCGTTTCAACGAAACGTAGAAATGGTCTGAATTCTATATTTTTCCGCAACTTGCATTCAATTTGACAACTCAGATTGAATGCAAACTGCTTTACGGAGACGTGTACGCGGGCGAAAATGGCGGCCTCGCTGCTCCGGCTCCGCGATGCGCCTTCAGGCGATGATATCGGGCGTCAACTGATCCTCAAGATAGGCGATGCGATCCTTCAGCGCGAGCTTGTTCTTCTTCAGGCGCTGCACCTGAAGCTGGAAAGCGGCTCCCTCGCCTTCAAGCGCGGAAATCCGCGCGTCAAGCTCGCGGTGCTCGCCGCGCAGCCGCTCAAGCTCGGCCGCCAGTATCGTGCGTTCTTCAGTATCCAGATCGAATGCCATCACCGCCCCGGCACTATCCGGATTGCGCCCACGTGCGGCACCTTATGCGAGGAAATGGTCGCGCCGCAAGGGTTCTTTGAACAGTTATGGACAGGATGACGCCATCCCCACATGAGGGTGCCGGAACGCCATTCCGGCCCCTGCTGCGCCGCACAATCGTTCTTGCGTGCGACATTTTTCTCCGTGCCGCGCGCGAATCGCGTTTGACCTTCCGTCGTTTTATGTCAGACTGACGACATCGGCAATCGGTATGGAGGTTATTCGATGTCCCTTGAAGGTCACCTCTTCGAATTGGAACGCCGTCACGAGTCAATCGAACGAGAAATCAAGACACACCTCACCAAACCTTACATCAATAGCGAACAGATAGCCGAGCTTAAACGCCGCAAACTTCAACTCAAGGATGAAATTACACGTATCTATTCCAGGAAGGATGGTCAAAAGCTTAACTGAAGCTTGACACACATCCGTTAGCGCCTGTGCCACCGCCGCGATAGCGACCGTCGCGGCGGACAGACAGCGCAGGCGTATACGCCAGCCGCAACATTCCGGATATTGCGCCCGGCCAGCGATAACCGACGAAAGTTGTAATCGCTCAAGGCTTGCGCGACATTTTCCATCCTCCTACGTTCCGCTGAAAGCGCGCCGGCCCGCTGCCTCACCGAATGCCCGGGCCGAGACCCGTCGCTCGAAGCTCAACGAGGGAGGAGAGCCGTGACCGCAGACAACACCCCATCATCGCCCGACGTCACGCCTGAAGGCGCCAACAGCGCTTATGCGCAGGCGTATGCCCGATGGCAGGCCGACCCGGAGGAGTTCTGGCGCGAGGCTTCCGGCGCCATAAGCTGGGTGCGCGCACCTTCCCGCATCTTCGACCCGCAGGAGGGCGTCTACGGCCGCTGGTTTCCGGACGCGACGCTGAACGCGAGCTACAACGCCATCGACCGCCACGTCGACGCGGGGCGCGGATCGCAGCCGGCCATCATCTACGACAGCCCGGTGACGGACTCGAAAAGGGTCATCTCGTACAACGGCCTGCTGAGCGAGGTGCAGACGCTCGCCGCCGTCCTCGCCGATCTCGGCGTCACGCAGGGCGACCGCGTGATCATCTACATGCCGATGATTCCGGAGGCCGTCATCGGCATGCTGGCCGTGGCGCGGCTCGGCGCGATCCATTCGGTGGTGTTCGGCGGTTTCGCGGCGCCGGAACTCGCGACGCGCATCGAGGACACGGAGCCCAAGGTCATCCTCACCGCCTCCTGCGGCATCGAGCCCTCGCGCGTCGTCGCCTACAAGCCCCTGCTCGACGAGGCGTTGCGGCTTGCCGACGCCAGGCCCGCGGTTCTCGTGTTCCAGCGTCCGCAGGCCCGTGCCGAACTGGTCGAGGGGCGCGATCACGACTGGGCCGGGCTCGTGGAGAGGGCCCGCGAAGCCGGGCTCTCCGCGCCGCCCGTCCCGGTCAAGGCGACCGATCCGCTCTACATTCTTTATACGTCCGGCACGACGGGCAAACCCAAGGGCGTCGTGCGCGACACCGGCGGCTATCTGGTGGCGCTGGCCTGGACCATGAAGAACCTCTACGACATCAAGCCCGGCGAGGTATTCTGGACCGCCTCCGACATCGGATGGGTCGTCGGCCACAGCTACATCGTCTACGGCCCGCTCATCAACGGCAGCACGACTGTCATCTACGAGGGCAAGCCTGTCGGCACGCCGGACGCGGGCGCCTTCTGGCGCGTGATCGGCGAATACAACGTGGCGGCGTTGTTCACCGCGCCCACGGCGCTGCGCGCCATCCGCAAGGAAGATCCGCACAGCAAGCTGCTGCCGCCGTATGACCTGTCGAAGCTGCGCACTCTCTTCCTCGCCGGCGAGCGCGCCGATCCGGACACCGTGAACTGGGCACGCGACACGCTGAAGATTCCCGTCATCGACCACTGGTGGCAGACGGAAACCGGCTGGGCCATCACCGGCAATCCGGTGGGGCTCGGCGTGCTGCCGGTCAAGGCCGGGTCGTCGACCGTGCCGATGCCCGGCTATGACGTGCGCATCGTCGACGAGGGCAACAACGAGGTGCCGGCCGAGACGATGGGCTCCATCGTCATCAGGCTGCCGCTGCCGCCCGGCTGCCTGCCCACCCTGTGGCGCAATGATGAGCGCTTCCGTGACGGCTACCTCTCCGAGTTCCCTGGCGCCTACAAGACGTCGGACGCCGGCTTCAAGGACAGGGACGGCTATATCTTCATCATGGGCCGCACCGACGACATCATCAACGTCGCCGGCCACCGCCTGTCCACGGGTGGTATGGAGGAGGTGCTGGCGAGCCACCCGGCGGTGGCGGAATGCGCCGTCATCGGCATCGCCGACTCTCTCAAGGGCGAGGTGCCGTGCGGCTTCGTCGTGCTCAAGAGCGGCGTCACGGACAATCCGGCTGATATCGAGAAGGATCTGATCGCGCGCGTGCGCGAGCAGATCGGCCCGGTCGCCGCTTTCCGCCTCGCGATCACCGTGGGGCGGCTGCCCAAGACCCGCTCCGGCAAGATCCTGCGCGGCACCATGAAGAAGATTGCCGACGGCCAGGCGTGGTCGCTGCCGGCGACCATCGAGGACCCGCAGTCGCTGGATGAAATCGCCGAGGCGCTGAAAAGCCACGGCCTCTGACAAGGAAGAAGAACGGAGGCGGCTGCTCTACAGCGGTCGCCCCTCGACCGCGCTGCGCAGCTTCTCCCGCGCCGTGCGCACCCCGTCGAGATGCGGGTTGACGGCGAGCGCCCGTTCATAAAGCGTAAGCGCGCCCTTGCGGATGCCCGTGCGTTCGAGGATTTCGGCGAGGGTTTGCAGCGCGACAAAATGTCGCCCGTCCCGCAGCAACACCTGATTGATATCCGCGACGGCCCGCTCGTCGTCGCCGATAGCGGCGAACACCTGCCCCCGCAGGGCATAGGCCTCCGTCCAGTCCGGCCTCAGGACAATGGCCCTGTCGATCAGCTCGATGGCGAGGGCGGCGTCGTCGACGCCAAGCGCCGTGTGGGCGCGCGTCAGCAGCAGGTCGGCAGTATCGCTGCCTGAGCGCAGCCAGTTGCGGGCGATGGCCGCCTCGATCCGTTTCGCCTCGCGCGCATCCCGCGCCCCGGCAAGCTGCTCGTAGAGCGTGTCGAGGGCGCTCCCGCTTTCCCGTGAAGCATCGGGCGAGGCGACACCGTCGGCGCGCGCAGCAGGCGGATGACCCGCGCCCAACAGGGCAAGCGCGAGCAACGTCGCGCGCACCGGAAGGCCCGGCCCGCACTGAAACAGCTTCCTGATGGCGGCAAGCCGGATCGCGAAAATCTTCATGCGGCGATGATAGCGGCTTCAGGGCGTGTTGCCAGCCAAATCTGTGCGGACAACAGAGGCCGAACCTCGCGAAGCACGGAAAAGGCGCGGCAAGCAATGCCGGACGCAATCCCCAGACAAGGTTGCCGTGACAGCTTGGGCAACGCGCCTGAATCGCCGCGACCTTATCGGGGTTAGTAGACAGAATCTTGGTTAGCAAATGGTTAACGCCGCGCCCGTCGGGCTGATGAATGGTTTTTACGTGGGATGGCCATGACCGGTCGTGAGCATGCCGAGAAGCTGTGGGGCAATATCCGCGACCTCGGGGCGCGGCGGCTCGCCGCGCTTGCCATCGTCGGCCTGACGGTCTTCCTTGCCGTGGCGCTGGGCGCCTATTACCTCAGCCGTCCGGAGATGGAGGTTCTTTACACGGGCCTGAGCAGGGACGACGTCACGCGCATCGGGGCGGCCCTGCGCGACGGCGATATCCCCTTCGACGTCAGCGCGGACGGCACCAGCGTCTATGTCTCGCACGGCAATACGGCTGCCGCGCGCATGCTGCTCGCGGGCAAGGGCCTGCCGCAGAGCGCGAGTTCCGGCTACGAACTGTTCAATGATCTCGGCTCGCTCGGCCTCACCTCCTTCATGCAGGAGGTGACGCGCGTGCGCGCCCTTGAGGGAGAACTGGCGCGGACGATCCAGACCATCAAGGGCGTCAAGGCGGCCCGTGTCCATATCGTGCTGCCGGACCGCGGCTCCTTCCGCCGGGAGCAGCAACCGGCCTCGGCGTCGGTGGTCATCCGCACGGAGCCGTCCGACGACACGAGTTCGGCACAGGCGATCCGCAACCTCGTGTCATCAGCCATTCCGGGCCTGACGGTGGAGCGCGTGTCGGTGCTCAACACGGACGGCGTGCTGCTCGCGGCGGGCGACAGCCGCAGCGGCGTGGGGCCCGGTCAGGCGAACGCCACGGAAAAATCCATCTCCGCCGACCTGCAGGAGAACGTCAGGCGGGCGCTGACCCCCTTCCTCGGTCTCGACAATTTCGAGGTCAGCATCGCCGTCGACCTCAACACCGACAGGACCAGCACGCATGAGACGATCTACGATCCGGATTCGCGGGTGGAGCGGTCGACGCGCGCCGTGCGGGAGTCGGAGGCCTCCCAGAACGCCAACCAGCAGACGCCGGCGACCGTGCAGCAGAATATCCCGCAGGGGGCGCCGAACGCGGCGCCGGGCGAGACGGCCAGCACCGACTCGAGCCGGCGCGAGGACGTCACCAATTACGAGATTTCGTCCAAGACGGTGCAGACGGTCCGCGAGGGCTACAGCGTCGAGAAGATGTCGGTGGCGGTGCTCATCAACCGCGCCCGCATCCGGCAGCTCATCGGCGGCGACCCGTCGCAGGAAGCCGTCGACAGACAGGTCGCCGAGATCGAGGCGCTGACGCGCTCGGCCGCAGGCTATTCCGAAAGTCGCGGCGACACCATCAAGGTGCTGGCGGTCGATTTCCCGGAGGACGGGCGGCAGCTCGATCCCTACCCGCCGCTGTCGATCACCGAACTCCTGCTGCGGCAGATGGGCAATGTCATCAACGCGGCAACCATTCTCGTCGTCTCGCTTCTGCTGATCTGGTTCGGCCTGCGGCCGGCGGTCAACGCCATTCTGGCCCGCCCGGAGATCAAGGGCGACGCCGAAGCGGTGCTGGCGCTGGACGATGCGTCCGGAATGGGCGAGGCGCAGCAAGGCACGCTCCAGGCGCGGCCCGCGCTGGCCGGCCCCGGCGAGGATTTCCATCTGATCGAGGACCTGACGGAAAGCATCCAGCGCAAGGCGCAAAAGAGGCTCGAACAGGTCATCGCTCTTGATGAAGACCGGGCCGCGGCCGTTCTGCGCGAGTGGCTCCATCGTGAAAGCGCTGCATCATGAAGACATCGCTCGCCGCCTGCCTGCCGGATTTCGATACTGACGACAGCTCCGGCTCCATCGCGGACTCCTCGGGCCCGCAGCCGGCGGCGCCGACGGAACCCCCGCCTCCTGCCCCGCGCGCGGAGGCCGGCCGGTTGCCGCCCGGCGCCCGGATCCGGTCGGCCAGCAGCAAGCTGCTGTCGGTGGCGCGGCCGGCGGAGCAGGCCGGCGAGCCCTTCATTGCCCCGCTCATCGATCCGGCGCCGCCGGTCGATATCGAGGCTCTGCTGAAGGAACATGGCGACAAGGTGCGCAGGGAGGCGGCCGGAAAGGCCGAGGCCACGCTTGCCGAGGCGCTCGGCAGGGAGCGCGAGGCGCATGCCGGACAACTCGCCGAAGCCCGCGCACAGTGGGTCGCCGAGGAGTCCACCCGGCTGACCGAGCGGATGACCGCCGCCCTGCAAGAGATCGAGGATGGCCTGTCCGGAACGGTGGCGCGGATGTTCACGCCCTTTCTCAAACAGGCCATTCGTGAGAAGGCGGCTGCGGCGCTGCACCGGACGGTCGCCGCCCTTCTCGGCGATGTGAATCATGCCAGAATCGAGATTTCCGGCCCAGGCGACCTGATCGATGCGATCCGCGGCGCCGTCATGGCGGGCGCTCCCGGCCACGCGGGGCGGATCGCCTTCACCGTCACGGAAAAGCCCGACGTCCGCGTGGTCGCCGGCAGCACAGTCTGCCTGACGCAGCTCGATGTCTGGAACGGCCTCATCGAGGAGGCGCTGGGCGGGCATGCGGATACATAGAGCGGGAAGGCTGTCAGGCAAGAGATCGTCCTGCCCCTGCACCCTATCGGAGTGAGCAGACGCGATGGACAAACTCGAACACGAACCGATCCTTATCCAGCGTCGCCACCATGAGGAGGAGGAGCATGGGGCACACGGCATCTGGAAGATCGCCTATGCCGATTTCATGACCGCCCTGATGGCGTTCTTCCTGATCATGTGGCTGCTGAATTCGACCTCCAGGGATCAGCAGGCCTCAGTCGCCAACTACTTCAACCCGATCAAGCTCGCCGACGTCTCGCCAACGCGCAAGGGCGTCCAGGAACCGCTGGAAACCGTTCGGGATCCGAAGGAGGCCGGGAAAGCGCCCGGTCCGACGCGGGAGGAAAACGCGAGCAAGGGCGCGAGCGAGAAGATGTCCGGCGACGCCGCCCATCCGGCGAAGCCCCGGTATCCCGAAAGCGCCCTGTTCGTGGACCCCTACGCGATACTGGCCAAGCTCGCCGCCGACGACAAGCCGGCCGCGAAACCCGCCCGGCAGCCGGCGGAGGCCGCGACGGAGCAGGCCGGCGCTCCGACGCCGCGCACGCCGACAATCCGCGATCCCTTCGACCCGTCCTACTGGCGCCTCGCCCCGCAGGGACAGCCGGCGGCGATTTCGCAGGACGGCCAGCCGCAGGCGGGCGCGTCCGGCGGCACGGAACGGCAGACGTCCAATGCGGCTACCGGCGAGGCCACCACCGGTCAGGCCGCCACGGCGCCCGGCATCATCGAGGCGCCACAGGAGGAACGGGCGCGAGAGGCCGCAGCGCTCAGGAAGGGTGTCGCCGACGCGCTGAAGGACGAAAGCCCCGCCCCCGGCGCGCCCGAGATCAAGGTCGAGAGAACGGACGAGGGCATCCTGATCAGCCTGACGGACGCCGAGAAGTTCAGCATGTTCTCCATGGGCTCGGCAGAGCCCAACCCGGCCGTCGTGCGCGCCATAGCCCGCATCGCTGCCGCCCTCGCCGGCCGCCCCGGCACGGTGGTCATTCGCGGACACACGGACTCGCTTCCCTTCAGGTCCGACACTTACGACAACTGGCGGTTGTCCTCGGCCCGCGCGCACATGGCGTCCTACATGCTCATCCGCGGCGGCCTCAAGGAGGAGCGTATCGAACGGATCGAGGGCCACGCCGACCGTCTGCCGCGCAACGCCGCGAACACCAGGGCGCCCGAGAACCGCCGCATCGAGATATTGCTCCGGGAGAAAGGCTCATGACCGTCAGCCATCCCCCTCCCCGGCGCGCGCCGCGTGCGGCCGCCTGTCTCGCCGCCGCGCTTCTGTTGCCAGCCGCCGGAATGTTCGCGCAAGCCGCGCCGGAAGCAGCCGCGCCCCAACCGGCGTTGCCCGAACCGGCGTTGCCCGAGCCGACGTTGCCCGAGCCGGACAGCGGCTCGCCCGGTGAGCCCTACCGGCTGCTGCGCACGTTGCAGTCCATCCAGGATCGCACGGCGCATGGCTCACGCGAGGCGCTGAAACTCCAGTCGCCGCTGCTGTCGCAGATCGAGCAGCAGTTGCTGGCCACGCCGGACGCGGCGTGGCAGGAGCCGCGTAATGCCCGCGCCGCCCTGAGCTTCGTGCTCAGCGGCGGTTCGCCCGTCATCCTGCGCAAGCTCGCCCGGCTCGATCCCCCGCCCGCCGTCGCGCCGGAACTGCTGAAAGGCGTGCTCGCGTACGTCGAGGGCGACGAGGAGGAAGCGCTTGCGCAGCTCGAAAACGTCGATCCCCGCGCCCTCGCGCCTGGCCTTGACGGACGCATCGCGCTCGTCCAGTCGACGCTCCTTGCGCGCCGCGATCCCGAAACAGCGATGGCCCGTCTCGATCTCAGCCGCCTGCTGCTGCCGGGCACGCTGATCGACGAAGGCGCGTTGCGGCGCGAGATGTTTTTCGCCGGCCAGCTCGGCAAGCGCGAGAAATTCAAGACGCTGGCGAAGCATTATCTGCAACGCTATCCGCGTTCGGTCTACGCAGGCGATTTCCACCAGCGCTTTTCGGCCGCCCTCGTGCGCCTCGACATGACCGGCACGGAGGAAGAGGCAAGATGGTTGTCCGACCTTCTGGCGGCGCTGGACAGACCCGCGCAGATCAACATCAACCTCATTCTCGCCAGGCAGGCCCTGTCGCAGGGCAAGACGCGGATGGCGGCGCTCGGTGCAACGCGGGCGCTCGAACTCGCGTCCGAGGACAGCACCGCTCGCGAACGGGCAAAGCTCTATCGGGCAGCTGCGATCATCGTCAACGAGAACGAATTCGCGCAGGGCAAGCAGGCCTTGCTGTCCATCGACCGCAAGCGCCTGCCGCCGGACGATGTCGGCCTGCTGGAGTCGGCGATCTATCTCGCCAGGCGCATCCGGGACCTGCCCGGCATGCCGGAGGCGCCGGCGCCCCGGGCAAGCGACGAGGCCGCCGCCGTCGCTGAGCGGGCCGGCGGCGGCATGGAGCCGCAGCTCGATGCCACGGTCACCCGGATCAGACAACTGATCAGCGACAGCGACAGGCTGATTGACGAGGAGTTGGGTTCATGAGCGCGATCGATGCCGCAGCCGCAGCGGCCGATACCCCCGCCGCCGGCAGGAAGCCGCAATCCGGCAAGGCCACCGACGACGGCAGCTTCACCCGTGTCTACGACAGCCTCGGGCAGGAGGCAGCGACGGGCGAGGAAACGACGGAAGAAACCACCGCCGGGCGGCACGATGCGCGATCCCGTGCACCGCATGTCTGGCCCCTTGACACAGCTGCGTCTCTCAACCGTGCGACCGTTGCCTCCCCTTCCCTTGCTTCCGCACCCATCGGCGCGCGCGACGGGATTGTCGAGCCCGGCCTGCCGGATTCCGACACGCCCGATCCCGAAGACGACAACGTCACGCCGGGCAGGCCGGACACGGCCTCGCCTGCGAAAACGGACCTTCCCGCCCTGCTGGCGGGTTTGCTGAGCAGGGGCGCGGAAACATACGGGACACCGGGAGCGTCCGCCGAACCGGAACAGGAGCAGCCGGAAGCCCGTCCGTCTCCGCATGACGCGCAACCACGGCGCGGCATCTCGGCCGTCGGCAATGCGGGCGCCACCACGGAAGCGCAGACGGCGCGCCTCACCGTCCTTGGCCGGGAAACGCATTTCGCGCCAACGGACATGCCCACACGCGGCGGCTTTTCCGGCGGCGGCCTATCCCGCGATGCGGCGTCCCACACCGCGACGGCGACTGCCCCCGTCAGTGTTCCGGAGGACGGCATCACTGCCGATCGGCGCATGGTTGGACAACGTGTCGGCACGGAAACATCCGACGAGCAGCAGGTCACGGCGCGCGCGGGCACGGCGACGCGGTCTGCCGTTGTGGAATCGGCAGCGCCCGGACCGGGCCTCCCCGACAGCGCGAATGGCGCGTTCGCGCGCGCCATCGGCCAGATCGTCGCGCAGGCGCGGGCGTTGACATCAGATTCAGAGCCGGCCAGCGACGCCCAGCGCGTGCCAGCCCCCGCGCCCGCTCCGGCTGCGCAGGGCGTCGGCGGACCAGTGCGCATCCTGCGGCTGCAATTGCAGCCGGAGGAACTCGGCCTCGTCACCGCGCGGCTGCGCATCGTCGGCGGCGCGCTGGAACTGCGTCTGACAGCGGAGCGGCAACAATCCGTCGAAATCCTGCGACGCGACAGCGAGGGCCTGTTGGAAGCGTTGCGGCGCGCAGGATACAAGCCGGAGATCGCAGCCATCGATTTCGCCCGCCCGCAACCCGCCGGCCAAACTCTGCCTGCGTCCCAGCCCACGGCGCAGACGGCGGGACAAGCGCACGGACAGGCGGGATATGAAGCCGGCGCGGGCCTCACCGGCGGCGACGGAGGGGCGGAGCGACGGCAGGCACCTGACCGCGAGGGCACGGACCGGCAGGCAGCGGGACGGGAGGCAGACGATATCCACGCGGATGCCACTCCGCGCGCACGGCGCGACCCGGGCGCCGTCTATCTCTGATGGTCGCGCTCCCCGTCCCGGAGTCGCGCTTGCGCGCCGGTTCCCGCTGCCTCGCAGGGTTATCCTGCACCCTTCTCGCCCTCGCCGCCGGGATGGAACGTGCAGGCGCCATGGCACCGAACGCCTGCGAGCGCGAGATGATCCGCGCGGCGCGGGAGTTCGACGTGCCGGTCAACATCCTCTACGCCGTCGGCCTCACCGAAACGGGCCGGCGCGGCTCCCTGCAGCCCTACGCCATGAACATCGCCGGCGCGGCCTATTTCGCGCCCGATGCGCGGGAGGCCGTCAGGCGCCTCAATGCCGAGCGCGCCAGGGGCGTGAGGCTGATCGACCTCGGCTGCATGCAGATCAACCACCACTACCATCGCGACAAATTCGCTTCCGCCGCCCAGATGCTGGACCCGCGCGCCAACGTGACTTACGCCGCACGCTTCCTGAAAGAGCTGCGCAGGCGCGAGGGCAACTGGACCATGGCGGTCGCGCGCTATCACGCCGGCCCCGACAACAACCCGGCGCAGAAGCGCTATATCTGCCGCGTCATCGCCAACATGGTGGCCACAGGGTTCGGCAACTGGACGCCGCAGGCAAGACGGTTCTGCAGGTGATGCCGGCCGCTCCGCCGCCTCTCACGGCGCGGGCCGCTCTATCGCCTTGCCGATACCGTCGACGAGCAGCGGGAAAAAGGGGTTCGACTGCATGCGCGACGTCATGCGCAGCACGGGATCGATAGTGACGGTGAAGGTGCCGACCTCGCCCCAGGCGTTGACCACGCCGGTCTGGATACCGAAATCGTCCGCCGGGTCCGGCGTGAGGCCATAGAGGCCGTCGGTGAGCGGAAACGGCACCGCGATGTGCGACAGCGAATAGACCTCCGGCGGATATCGCAGCGCGAGCGGCGTTTCGGTCGTGGCTGTCGCGCCGGCCTCCGCGGTGCGCGCCACCATGTCGCTGGTCAGCCTGTCGGCGCTGGTGACGAGAACCGTGCGGAAGCGACGCGGCATGGACGGCAGCTTCGCCAGAATCGCATCGCGCGTGTCGTCGTCGACCTGTGCGCCGAAGCGGGTGTTGAGATCGAAATTGGGATCGAACAGCACCAGCTCACTGCCATTGGCGGGCAGACGCGCGTAAAGTTCGGTGATGACGGCGGACGTGCTCACCGTGAAATCGAACACCGACTGGAAGGTGAGCACCGGCGGAAATTCCGCCATGCGCCCCTCCTCATCCAGCCGCCTCAGCCCGCCCTGCACGATCTGCGTCATGTCGAAGGACCACTGCGCGGCATTCACCGGCATGGAATTATACTTGAAGGGGTTGAACTCCGGCAGGATCGACAGCCAGGCCGACTGCGCGAAGGCGGGGATGACCGCAGGCAGGCCGGCAAGCCACGTGAAGCGCGCGAAAGGCGTGATGCCGACCATCGGCGACAGCAGGACGAGGCGGTCCGGCCGCTTCAACGCTCCGTCACCGAGCGCCTCGATGGCATAGTTGAGCGCCAGCGCGCCGCCGTTGGAATAGCCGACGACATGCAGCGGCGCCCCCTCGCCCGCGAGCCGGCGCGCCTCGCGCACCGCCAGCCGGGTTGCAGCTGTCCATTGTTCGAGCCGCGTCACCTTCAGCGACCCCGGCACCGTGCCGTGACCCGGCAGGCGGATGGAGACGACAGCGAAGCCGCGCTCGCGGTAGAGGTTGCCGATATGGCGCAGGCTGTAGGGGGAATCGGTGAGGCCGTGCAGCAGCACCGCGGCGCCGACAGGCTTGCCCTCCGGCAGCATCACGGCGGAGCGGTTCCAGTCCCGCGCGAAGCGCCATGGATAGACGGGGCTCGTCGTGGAGTAGCGGTTGTAGTGCGTGCGGTCATCCGGCTGCAGCGCGCTGGCTATGTCATGCCGGACGCGGCTGAACAGCGCCTCCTCGGCACGCAGGTAGTGCGCCCAGTCGGCCCTCTCCAGCTCCGCGGCGCCCGGCTCTTCCAGCTCGTAGGTATGCCACACCTCAAGCGGCAAGCCGCGCCGCATATCCCATCCGCGCCAGACGAGCAGAGCCGCGAATACAACCACGGCGAGGATCAGAATCCGTTTGAGAAGCCGGTGCAAAAACCTGAGCATGCAGCAATTTTCCTGTCAGCCGGCGGGGCGGGCGCGCTGTCCCGCCGGCGTGGGTATCAGTTGTCAGCCTTCCTTGCCGTCCGAAAGGCCCGCGCGGCGCAGGGCCTCCGCCAACGCGGAGCCGGCGCCTGCGGAAGACGCGGACTTGACGCCCTTCCGGTTGTCCGCGCGGCGCTCTTCCACGCGCTGCGGCTTTCCTTGCTCCGGCTTTACTTGTCCCTGCTTCCCCTGCTGTGCGTTCCGCCGCCCGCCGCCCGCCTCGTCGTCGAGGCGCATGCTCAGGGCGATGCGCTTGCGCGCGGCATCGACCTCCAGCACCTTCACCCGCACCACGTCGCCGGGCTTGGCCACGTCGCGCGGGTCTTTCACGAAGGTGTTGGCCATGGCGGAAATGTGCACAAGCCCATCCTGATGCACACCGATATCGACGAAGGCGCCGAAGGCGGCGACATTGGTGACGACACCCTCCAGCACCATGCCGGGTTCGAGATCGCCGATCTTTTCCACGCCCTCCCGGAAAGTCGCCGTGCGGAAGGCGGGGCGCGGATCGCGGCCGGGTTTTTCCAGCTCGCGCAGGATATCCGTGACGGTGGGGATGCCGAAGGTCTCGTCCGTGAAGCGCGCCGGCGGCAGCCCCCGCAGGGTCGGCGTGTCGCCGATCAGCGCACGGATGTCGCTTTTCGTTGCCGCCAGAATGCGCCGCACCACCGGATAGGCTTCCGGGTGGACGCCCGAGGCGTCGAGCGGGTCGTCGCCGTCGCGGATGCGCAGGAAGCCGGCACACAGTTCGAACGCCTTGGGGCCGAGCCGCGCCACCTTCTTCAGGTCGCTGCGCTTGCGGAAGGGACCGTTCTCGTCGCGGTGCAGCACGATGTTGCGCGCCAGCCCCTCGCCCACGCCCGAGACCCGCGCGAGCAGCGGCACCGAGGCGGTGTTGACGTCGACACCCACGCCGTTCACGCAGTCCTCCACAACCGCATCGAGGGAGCGCGACAGCTTCCCCTCGGCAAGGTCGTGCTGGTATTGCCCGACGCCGATGGATTTCGGATCGATCTTGACGAGTTCCGCCAGCGGATCCTGCAGGCGGCGGGCGATGGAGACCGCGCCGCGCAGTGTCACGTCGAGTTCCGGCAGTTCCTGCGAGGCGTAGGCCGAGGCGGAATAGACGGAAGCGCCGGCCTCGGAAACCACGATCTTGGTCAGCTTGAGCTGCGGATACTTGCCGATCAGTTCGGCGGCGAGCCGGTCAGTCTCGCGTGAGGCGGTGCCGTTGCCGATGGCGATCAGCTCCACCTTGTGCCGGGTGGCGAGCGCGGCGAGCGTCCCTAGCGCCTCGTCCCAGCGCCGCTGCGGCTCGTGCGGGAAGACGGCGGCGGTATCCACCACCTTGCCGGTGCCGTCGACCACCGCAACCTTGACGCCCGTGCGATAGCCGGGATCGAGCCCCATGGTGGCGCGCACGCCGGCGGGAGCCGCGAGCAGGAGATCGCGCAGGTTGCCGGCAAATACGCGCACGGCTTCATCCTCCGCCGCCTGCCACAAGCGCGCGCGCAGATCGAGCGACAGCGACACCAGGATGCGTGTGCGCCAGGCCCAGCGCACGGCCTCGCGCAGCCATGCGTCGCCCGGCCGTCCCCGGTCGGCGATGCCGAAGCGCTGCGCGATGCGCAACTCATATGGCCCCGGCCCCGTGGAAGGCGCCTCGCTCGCCGGCACCGGCTCGAAGCCCAGCGTCAGCACCTCTTCCTTCTCGCCGCGGAACAGCGCCAGAATGCGGTGCGACGGCAGTTTGGCGAAAGGTTCGGAAAAATCGAAGTAGTCGGCGAACTTGGCACCTTCGGTCTCCTTGCCCTCGCGCACCTTCGACGCCAGCCGGCCGGCCCGCCACATGTCCTCGCGCAGCAGGCCGATCAGGTCGGCGTCCTCCGAGAACCGCTCGACCAGAATGGCGCGCGCTCCTTCCAGTGCCGCCTGCACGGTCGCGACGCCCTTCGCCTCGTCGACGAAGCGCGCCGCCTGTGCCTCGGGCGCCTGTGCGGGATCGCCGCAGAGCACCTCTGCCAACGGCCCGAGCCCGGCCTCGCGGGCGATCTGCGCCTTCGTGCGGCGCCTGGGCTTGTAGGGCAGATAGATGTCCTCGATGCGCGCCTTGGTGTCGGCGGCGAGCAGGCTGGCGCGCAGGTCGTCCGTCAGCTTGCCCTGCTCCTCGACGCTGGCGAGCACAGCGGCGCGGCGTTCCTCCAGCTCGCGCAGGTAGCGCAGCCGCTCCTCCAGCGCGCGAAGCTGGGCATCGTCAAGCGCGCCGGTCGCCTCCTTACGGTAGCGGGCGATGAACGGAACGGTCGCCCCGTCGTCGAGCAGGGTTACGGCGGCCTCGGCCTGCTCCGCCCTGATTCCGAGTTCCTGTGCGATTTTCCGGGAGATGGAAGTCATGCGTCGTACCAGTTTCCAAACGTTCCTTGCGCCACGCGCCACCGGCCGGATCGCCGTTCGCGTGGAGGATAACCGTTAAAACGAACGTTGCGGGGTTGCCACAGGCTTTCAATTTCGTTAACAGCTTTGTGTCGCCCCTGAGCGCGACGGACACACGAGAGGCTGCTAATGACCATCCCCGCGCGTTGCCGTCCATCGTTGGCCAAAGCCGCCATCTCGTTTCCCGTCCTGCTGATCGGACTGGCGCTTGGCGGTTGTGGATACACTCCGGATCGCTCGTTGACGGCATCCTCCGCGGCAGTTCCAGACAATTCGCAGCCCGCAAAGGCCTCGCAGGCCGCCAAGGCGTCCCGCAGTGTGGCAAAGGCGCAGGGCAGGAATGCGACGGAAAACGTCAAGGTCTTCTCCCGTTCCACGTCGTCAGCGCAATCTCCCCGCAGGCGGATCGCCGTTAGCATGAACGAGCGCGAATGCCTCGTGCGGGCCATGTATTTCGAATCGCAGCGCGCCAGCCGCGACGGTCTGCTGGCCGTCGGCACGGTCGTGATGAACCGGGTCAACTCCCCGAGCTTCCCCGGCACGATCTGCGGCGTCGTCGGGCAGAAGTATCAGTTCGCGTCCGGCGTGCTGTCCCGGCCCATGACGCAGCGTGACCGCGCCCACGCCGACGCCGTGGCCGACCAGCTGCTGGCCGGCAGGCGCCACGACGGCATCGGCGACGCCATGTTCTTCCATGTGGCGACGCGCCGCTACAAATACCAGAACATGCGCTATCTGCAGGTTGCCGGCGGCAACATCTTCTACACGAAGGTCGGCCGCAATGCGCCGCGTGTCGTCGCGGGCTCGGCGCTCGCCTATGCCAACACCCCGCCGGACGTGGCGAAGGTCGAGGCGGCGCAGGTTGAGATTGCCAGGGTCGAGGCCGTCAAGGTCGACGTTGTGAAACCGCAGACGACGACCGTCGCCGCCATCGAAACGGCCGTCAGCCGGGAGCCGGCGGATGCCTCCGCCGCCATCACGGCCGCAGTGCCGGCGCCGGTTTCCATCCCGCTCCCTGTTCCGGCGGAGAGGCTGTCGTTCACCGCACCCGTGGATGAAGCCCTGCTGCGCGCGCGGTCGTTCAGCGCCGCGCCGCTCAAGCTCGCACAGTACCGCCTTCCGAAGTAACTCCGTCCGGCGGCATCGGAGAATTGAAAAGCCCCTGCATCGGCAGGGGCTTTTTGTTTTCCGGGCACGTTGCGCGGCACGTGCCCGGCCGGGTTCACTCCGTGATGTCGACCACCACCGAACCGATGCCCTCGAACGTCACCTCGACATGGGAACGCGGTGCGACGAAGGTGATGCCGGTCCACGACCCGGTGGTGACGTAGGTGCCCTCCTTCAGCCCGCCGAGGCTTGTCGCACCGCCGTTCGCCAGCCATGCGAGCAGGCGCGCGGAGGGGCCGGCCGCGTTGCCACCGCGCTGGTCGAGGACGATCTCGCCGTTGACCCGCAACCTGACCGGCTGGTTCAATGCATCGACGATGGCGCCCGCCTCGCGGCCGGAGCCGACGATCAGATGCGCGTGGTTGAACTGGTCGGCGATCTGGCTGAGGCGCGTGGCGCGCCCCCAGACGGCGAAATGCGTGTCCACCAGTTCGATGGCCGCATGGATGGAACCGACAGCCGCCAGCACCTCATCTTCCGTATAGGGCCTCTCGCGCGGCGGCAGTGCCCTGTCGAAGCGGTAGACCGTCTCGGCCTCGACGCCGAGCACCGCATGGCCGGCGTGGGCCACGCTCGCCGGCGACAGCGACACCGTCTGGCTGGTCAGCGCGGCACGGAACGGCTCCGACTGCGGATCCGCAGCTCCCACCTTCCAGCCGACGACGGGGCCGAGCCGGGTGATCAGCGCGTCCTGAACGGCGTAGGCCGTTTCCCAATCCGTCGGCCGCAGCGCCGGTGGCAGGTCGACAACGCGGGGGCCGCCATTGCGGGCGGCCAGAAGCCGCTCGGCTGCGGCCTCGACAGATTCGGGGGTAAAGGTTTCAACCATGGAAAACGTGCTCCGTCGCGATGAACAGAAGAGCCGACGCGCCGGCCAGCGCCGCCACGCGGCTCCACCACTCAGGCCGGCACCCAGCGATGGCGGTCGTCGGCGAATACGAGTATGCGGCCCTGCCAGATCGGCAGTTGGACAACCGATTGTCCCGGTAAACCGGCTATGAGCGCCAGCATGACGCGCGCAATGCCGCCATGCGCCACGATCACGGTATCGCGTTCCAGCGTGTCGAGAAACGCCTGCACGCGCAACGCCGCGCCAGCATAACTTTCGCCTTCCGGCGGGGAGAAGTTCCAGCGATCGGCGTCGCGGGCGCGGGCAAGTGCCGCATCGCGGGCGCGAATCTCGGGCCAGGTCAGCCCTTCCCACACACCGAAGGCAATTTCGCGCAGGCGGTCGTCGAACAGCACGCCGTCCTCCGGCATCGCGAGCGTGTCGCGCAGCAGCGACATCGTCTCCCGCGTGCGCATCAGCGGGCTCGAAAGGTAGTCGAGTCCGGCGAAATCGGGCCGCAGTGCGCGCAGGTGTCCGGCTGCCTGCCGCGCCTGCTTGCGGCCGGTGGCGTTCAGCGGCACGTCCCGCGCCCCCTGAAGCCGCGCTTCCGCGTTCCAGTCCGTTTCGCCGTGGCGAACGAAATACAGGGTGGGACGACCACTCACGTGCTATTCCTTCGACAGGACGATATCGGGCGCGTCGGGGTTCTTCATGCCGACGACGTGGTAGCCGGCATCGACATGGTGCACCTCGCCGGTGACCCCGCGCGACAGGTCGGACAGGAGGTAGACGCCCGTGTCGCCGACTTCCTCCGGCGTCACGGTGCGCCGCAGCGGCGCGTTGTACTCGTTCCACTTCAGGATATAGCGGAAATCGCCGATGCCCGACGCCGCAAGCGTCTTGATCGGCCCGGCGGAGATGGCGTTAACGCGAATGTTCTGCGGGCCGAGATCGGCCGCGAGGTAGCGCACGCTTGCCTCCAGCGCCGCCTTGGCGACGCCCATGACGTTGTAGTGCGGCATCCACTTCTCCGCGCCGTAATAGGTCATGGTGAGGATGGCGCCGCCGTTCGTCATCAGCTTCTCGGCGCGCTGGGCGACGGCCGTCAGTGAATAGCAGGAAATGAGCAGCGACTTGCTGAAATTCTCTTCCGTCGTGTCGATGTAACGCCCGGTGAGTTCATCCTTGTCGGAGAACGCGATGGCGTGAACCAGAAAGTCGAGCCCTCCCCAGAGCCGCTCCACCTCGGCGAACACGGCGTCGATGGTCTCCGGCACGGTGACGTCGCAATGCCCGACGACATGCGCGCCGATTTCCGCCGCCAGCGGCTCGACCCGCTTCTTGAGAGCGTCGCCCTGATAGGTGAAGGCAACCTCGGCGCCATGCGCGCGCGCCGCCCGGGCGATGCCCCAGGCGATGGAACGGTTGTTCGCAACCCCCAGGATAAGACCGCGTTTGCCTGCCATCAGGGGAGAGGGCGTCGCAATTTTGTCTGCCATGACGTCGGTTTTCTCTTTTCGGAATTGGGACTCTGTCGTCCGGGAAGTCACTTATTACCCGAGCACGACGCCGGGGGCAACGGGCGAAAAAGCCGTCTGAAACAACAGGCTGCTGCGGCGCACGCCGCAGGCGCGGCCGGGTGCGGCCCCGGCGCGACTCACGTTCCGGCGGCGGTGCGCCGCTTGCGCATGAGTTCCTCTAGTTCCGGATCGGGCGATTTCGGCAACTGAACATCGAGCGTGACGATGAGGTCTCCGTGGCCGCTCTTGGCTGGCAAGCCCTTGCCACGCAGCCGGAAATTCTTGCCGGCGCTCGAATACGGCGGAATGTTCATCGCCACTGCCCCGCCAAGCGTGGGCACGCGCACGCTGGCGCCCAGCACCGCATCCTCAAGCGAGACCGGCAGGCGCAGGCGCAACGTGGACCCGTCCACCGTGAAATCGCGGTGCGGCGCGAAGTGCACCGTCAGCAGCGCATCGCCCGATTCGCCGCCGAAGGGGCTTGGGTCGCCGAGCCCGCGCAGGCGAATCGTCTGCCCGTCCTTCACGCCGGCGGGCAGCGTCACCTCCACCTCGCGGCCCGTCGGCAACTCGACGCGGCACTTGCCGCCATCCGCGATCTGCTCCAGCGTGACCACGATCTCCGCCTCGACATCCTGCCCGCGCGGACGCTCGCGCGCGCCGCCGCCGCGCGCGCCCGCGGACTGGGTCCGCCCGCCGGAGCGCATGGCCTCGCCGAACAGGTCGGAGAACAGGTCGCCCGGATCGAAGCCGCCGCCGCGCGCGCCGCCGAAGGGGCTGCCGCCACCCGTGGAATAGCGGAAGCCCGAGAAGCCGCCGGCGTCCGCGCCAGCCCCCGCTCCCGGCCCCGCCGCGCCAAAGCCGCGCGGCTTGCCCTCCGCATCGATCTCGCCGCGGTCGAACTGGCCCCGTTTATCCTTGTCGCCCAGAATCTCATAGGCCGTGTTCAGCTCGGCAAATCTGTCCTTCGCCTTGGGATCGTCCTTGTTGCGATCAGGGTGCCATGTTTTTGCCAGACGGCGGAACGCCTTCTTGATATCGGCCTCACTCGCCGTCTTTGGAACGCCAAGTATGTCGTACGGGTTGCGCATCAATCCACTCCGGCGGTGCTACCGGGCGTGTACCGCACCGGCGACCGCATTACCAACCGTCTGGCCCATATGGTCATAATGTTGCATAATAGCAACATCCTCATCGCCGCAAACGGGCTGCTGGTTGGTATGTTCTGTGGAATATCGGGCCGGTCAAGCGGCTTTTGCGGTGCAAACCGCCTTTCACGCGCCGGAGACGTCCATCGTGGCCCATTGGCCGTCCGGCAGGCGGCAGGCGGAACCCTTCAGCGCCTCCGACTGGCCCTGATACTGCAGGTTCGCGCCGAAGCGCCGGCAGACGAGATCGTTCTCCAGATAGGGTTTGCCGATCGCCACGAAATCGCCGCGGATGCCCGTGCGCGGGTTGGCCCAGGGCGCGACGGCGCCCGTGCCCAGCGGATCGAGCGCCGTGCCGAGCGCCATGCGGGCGAACTGCCAGTCCTCGGGCGCGAGTTCAGGCGACAGCATCGCCGCGCCCTTCCCCCCGACGGATGCGGTGGTCGGCGGATCGTCGTTGCCGAGCAGGCCGCCGACCGGCACCGCAATGCTGCACCCGCCGAGCAGCAGCACGGCCGACGCCAGGGTCGCGGCAGGGATAGGCGACAAATGGCGCGGCTTGTCCCGCATGATAAATCTGTACATCCTGCTGGACAGCTTCATCATGCCCTCATCCACGTTACGCACGCCCCACTCGAAATGAACGACACGATCGGGAGTATCTGGCCTTGGAGACGTTAAGGAGCGGTGACTTTTTCAGCCGCGAGGACCCCTTTGCACTGTTTTCCGACTGGTTGAAAGAGGCGGAGACATCTGAAATCAACGATCCCAATGCGATGACGCTAGCCACCGTCGACGCCGACGGTCTGCCGGACGCGCGCATGGTGCTGCTGAAATCTTTTGATTCACAAGGCTTTGTCTTCTTCACCAACGAGGAGAGCGCCAAGGGACGTCAGCTTGCGGCCGTCGCCAAGGCGGCGCTGCTGTTCCACTGGAAGAGCCTGCGACGGCAGGTGCGGGTGCGCGGCATCGTCGAGTGGGTGAGCGAGGCGGAATCGGACGCCTACTACGCTTCCCGCCCGCGCGGCAGCCGAATCGGCGCCTGGGCGTCGCAGCAGTCGCGCCCGCTCGAAAGCCGCTTCGCGCTGGAAAAGGCGGTGGCGGGCTACGCGGCGAAATACGCCATCGGTGACATTCCACGCCCCGCTTACTGGCATGGCTATCGCGTGCGGCCGCTGGCCATCGAGTTCTGGCACGATCGCCCCTTCCGGCTGCACGAGCGCGTGCGCTTCGCGCGCGACACGGCGGACGCCGCCGCGGGCGGCTGGCACAAGACGCAGCTCTATCCCTGAGCGGCGATTCCTACGACGCCGCGTCGGAGCAGGTTTGCGGACGACGCGGGGGAGACCGGCAGCCGGAGCGCCGGCAAGCCGGGTTTCATGCTGCGGGCGCGTTCCCCGAACCCGTCCGGCTGCCCGAAATTGCGGCAACTCCCGTCGGAGACATTGCCGTTCGGCGTGATTCGTCATATATGCAGCGCGGTAAAGCCGCCCGACGAAGCAGGTTCGGGGGCCGATCATACGAAACCATCGGATGCCTGCGGTGACATCGTCCTGTCATCTCGCAATGTCATCTGGCCTTGTCACATCTGAGCACCACCGCGCACGACCGCGCGGCCAGGGAACCCCATGAAGCTGCGCAATATCGCGATCATCGCCCACGTCGACCACGGCAAGACAACGCTCGTGGACAAACTCCTCCAGCAATCGGGAGCGTTCCGGGAGAACCAGCGCGTCGCGGAGCGCGTCATGGACTCGGGCGACATCGAAAAGGAACGCGGCATCACCATCCTCGCCAAGGCGACCTCCGTCGTCTGGGGCGATACGCGCGTCAACATCGTCGACACGCCCGGCCACGCCGACTTCGGCGGCGAGGTCGAGCGCATCCTGAACATGGTCGATGGCGCCATCGTGCTCGTGGACGCGGCCGAAGGCCCCATGCCGCAAACGAAATTCGTCGTCTCCAAGGCGCTCAAGATCGGCCTGCGGCCCATCGTGGCCATCAACAAGGTCGACCGTCCCGACGCCCGCATCCAGGAAGTCGTCAACGAGGTGTTCGACCTGTTCGCGGCGCTCGACGCCACCGACGAGCAGCTCGACTTCCCCATTCTCTACGGTTCGGGCCGCGACGGCTGGATGGCGCTCAATCCCGAGGGACCGAAGGAAGACGGTCTCGCGCCGCTCTTCGATCTGGTGCTGAAGCACGTGCCTCCCGCGAAGGTCGAGGAAGGCTCGTTCCGCATGCTCGGCACGCTGCTTGAGGCCAACCCCTTCCTGGGCCGCATCATCACCGGCCGCATCTCGGCCGGCACGGTGAAGCCGAACCAGTCGATCAAGGTCATCGACCGCGACGGTAACGTCGTCGAGCAGGGCCGTGTGTCCAAGATCCTCGCCTTCCGCGGCATCGAGCGCCAGCCGATCGAACTCGGCGAAGCCGGTGACATCGTCTCCATCGCCGGCCTGACCAAGGGCACGGTGGCAGACACGTTCTGCGCTCCCGAGGTCGAGGAACCGATTCTCGCCCAGCCCATCGACCCGCCGACGGTGACGATGTCGTTCCTCGTCAACGATTCGCCGCTCGCCGGCACCGAGGGCGACAAGGTCACGAGCCGCATGATCCGCGACCGCCTCTTCCGCGAGGCCGAGGGTAACGTGACGCTCAAGATCGAGGAATCGGGCGACAAGGATTCGTTCTTCGTCTCCGGCCGCGGCGAACTTCAGCTCGCGATCCTGATCGAGACCATGCGCCGCGAGGGCTTCGAACTCGCCGTGTCGCGTCCGCGCGTCGTGTTCAGCCGCGATGAGGCCGGCAGCCTGCTCGAGCCCATCGAGGAAGTCGTCATCGACGTGGACGAGGAATACTCCGGCTCCGTCGTGCAGAAGATGTCGGAGCGCCGCGCCGAGATGATCGAGATGCGCCCCTCTGGCGGCAACCGCCAGCGCCTGCTGTTCCACGCTCCCACGCGCGGCCTCATCGGCTATCAGTCGGAACTGATGACCGACACGCGCGGCACGGCGATCATGAACCGCCTGTTCCATGAGTACGCCCCCTTCAAGGGCGAGATCCCCGGCCGCCGCAACGGCGTGCTGATCTCCAACGATCAGGGCGAGGCCGTCGCCTACGCGCTGTGGAACCTGGAGGATCGCGGCCCGATGATGATCGAGCCCGGCTGGAAGGTCTACACGGGCATGATCGTCGGCGAGCACAACCGCGAGAACGACCTTGAGGTGAACGTGCTCAAGGGCAAGAAGCTCACCAACATCCGCACCACCTCCAAGGACGAGGCCGTGCGCCTGACGCCGCCGATCCGCATGACGCTGGAGCGTTCGCTCGCCTGGATTCAGGACGACGAACTGGTGGAGGTGACGCCGAAGTCCATCCGTCTGCGCAAGGTCCACCTCGACCCCAACGAGCGCAAGCGCGCCGAACGCTCGAAGGAAACCGCCGCCTGATTGCCGGCGCGGTCACCCGGATGCAAGACGCGGGAGGCATATGCCTCCCGCGTTTTTTATTGCCCGAATGGAAACATGGGCGCCCGTCTCACAGCCCCTCGAACAGCGCGGTCGACAGATAGCGCTCGGCGAAGGACGGGATGATGATGACGATGTTCTTGCCCGCGAGTTCCGGGCGCGCGCCGATCTCAAGCGCCGCGGCGATTGCCGCGCCGGAGGAGATGCCGACCGGGATGCCCTCGATGTGGGCGAGCAGGCGCGAGTTGTCGAAAGCCGTCTGGTTGCCGACCGTCACCACCTCGTCGATCACGGAGCGGTCGAGGATCGACGGCACGAAGCCGGGACCGATGCCCTGAATCTTGTGGGGACCGGGCGCGCCACCCGACAGCACCGGCGAATCCTCGGGCTCGACGGCGACGACGCGCACGGAAGGCTTGCGCTCCTTCAGCACCTGCCCGACGCCCGTGATGGTGCCGCCGGTGCCCACGCCCGCGACGAGCACGTCCACCTCGCCGTTGGTGTCGTTCCAGATTTCCTCGGCGGTCGTGCGCCGGTGGATATCCGGGTTCGCCGGGTTGGCGAACTGCTGCGGAATGACGGAACCGGGGATCGCCGCCTTCAGTTCCTCGGCACGCGCTATGGCGCCCTTCATGCCCTGCGCGCCCGGCGTCAGCTCAAGTTCCGCGCCGAGCAGAAGGAGCATCTTCCGCCGCTCGACGGACATCGTCTCCGGCATGACGATGATCAGCCGGTAACCACGCGCCGCCGAGACGAAGGCAAGCGCGATGCCGGTGTTACCCGACGTCGGCTCGATGATGGTGCCGCCGGGCTGCAGGACGCCCTGCTGCTCCAGCGCGTCGATCATCGCCACGCCGATGCGGTCCTTCACGCTCGAAATCGGATTGAAGAATTCGAGCTTGGCCAGCAGATTGGCCTTGATGCCCTTTTCGGCCGCCAGCCGGCTGAGACGCACGAGCGGCGTGTCGCCGATCGTCCCGGTGATCGAATCGTAAATGCGCCCCCTGCCCCGTTTCAACGCCTTGTCTGCTTCTCCCGCTGCGGTCATTTTCGTCTCCTGTGTGCGTTATGTGCCCCAATCCAAACTCGCCTGCGCCGAACCGGCCGCAGGGCAACACCCCGACCGGCACGGCCTGTAACAGCCATCGATAAGCGATCGGCCGGCGGGCGACAACCGGATACGTCCTCCGGCGAAAAGGCTTGCCACGCCGGCAGTTGGCGCCGATGCGGCCGGCGATCCCGCTCAGATGGTGAAATCGCTCGTCACCGTGGGCGGGCTCAACGTCGTCGTCTTCTCTGCCCGGCGGCAGATATCCTCGACAGTCACCGCGTCGAGCCGCGCCAGAAACGCGCCGGACGCCTCGCGGACGACCGGGCCGATGACCTGCTCCACCAGCGCGGATTCCGGAACCGGCGGCAGATTCTCGTCGCTTGCGGCGGCCATAGCCGCGCGCACGATGTCGCCCGCGCTGATGCGCCGCCGCTCACGCGCGAGTTCATAGCCGCCCCGGGGGCCGCGAACGCCTTTCAGGATGCCCGCCCGGACAAGCTGCTGCAGAACCGTCTCCAGATGACGCGGCGGCAGATGATGCCTGGCAGCGAGGAACTTCGCGGCAACGGGCGCCGGACGCGCGTGGATCGCGACATCGACGACGGCCGCAATGGCAAGCAAACTGCGGCGGGATAACAGGTACATCGACTATCCTTGCCTCCCGTCGCGCGCCGCCGGGTGGCAGGGCGGGCGCGACGCATCAATCACTCAACCAAAATTACCGAAACAATCAGGAAATAAAAGTCTTTTCCGTAATATTTCTGTAAGTAGGAGGCATTATCCCTATTCCACGCGGCAGAACTGATAATTCCCGCCGCGCACCTCAGATACCCGTCGATCCGAAACCGCCCGTGCCGCGTGCGGTGTCGTCGAGATCGTCGACCGCCTCCACCGCCGCACGCAGCACGGGCGCCACGATGAGCTGGGCGATGCGCAGCCCGCGCGTGACCGCGAACGGCTCGCTGCCCGTGTTGAGCAGGATGACGGCGACCTCGCCGCGATAATCGGCATCGATCGTGCCCGGCGCGTTGAGCACGGTGACGCCGTTCTTCAGCGCGAGGCCGGAACGGGGGCGCACCTGCCCCTCCGTGCCGGGCGGCAGCGCAAGCACCAGTCCGGTCGGCACGAGCGCCCGCCCGCCCGGCGCAATCACGACAGGCGCATCCTCCGCAACGGCAGCCGCGAGGTCGAGCCCGGCGGCGGCGGCGCTGGCATAGGCGGGCAGCGGCAGGCCGCGGGCGTGAGGGAGCTGCACGATGCGCAGCACGTGTTCGGTCAGCAATTCACTCATCATCGTCGTCCTTCGGCAGTCTCGGTTCTCGGCATCACGCCTGCGGATCGGCAGCCCGGAGCGCGGCCGCCGCCCTCGCCACCAGCCGGCGCGCCACCTCGGTCTTGTCCATGGTCGGCCAGCTTTCGATGCCGTCCTTGCTGACGAGATGGACGGTGTTGCGCTCGCCGCCCATCACGCCGGTGCCCTTGCCCACGTCGTTCGCGACGATCCAGTCACAGCCTTTGCGCTCAAGTTTGGCGCGCGCGTGATCGAGCACGGTATCGGTCTCCGCCGCGAAGCCGACGACGAGCCCGGGGCGCGGCGCCCCCTTGGCGACGGTCGCCAGAATATCGGGATTCTCGATGAGGGTGAATTGTGGCATCGTGCCCGCGCCCTTCTTGATCTTGGCGTCGGCCTCCTCTGCCGTGCGCCAGTCCGCCACCGCTGCGGCGAAGATGGCGATATCGACCGGAAGCGCGGCGAGCACCGCCGCCAGCATGTCGCGCGCGGTAGTGACGTGGCGCACCTTCACACCGTGGGGATCGGGCAGGTTGACCGGGCCGGAAACGAGGATGACTTCCGCGCCCGCCTGCGCCGCGGCCTCCGCGATGGCGTGGCCCTGCCGGCCGGACGAGCGGTTGGCGATGTAGCGCACCGGATCGATGGGCTCGTGCGTGGGGCCGGAGGTGACAAGCACCCGCTTGCCGGCGAGCGGCAGCAACGCGAGCTGCTTCTCGTGGCCGCCATCCCCTGACAGCAGCAGCGGCACAGGCGACAGCAGCGCTTCGATGGCGGCGAGGATTTCCGCCGGCTCCGCCATGCGGCCGAAGCCCGATTCGCCGCGCTCCGCCATGGCGCCGCTGTAGGGGCCGACGAAATGGATGCCGTCGGCCTGCAGCGTTTCCACGTTGCGTCGAGTGGCGGCATGCGCCCACATGCGCGGGTTCATGGCGGGCGCCACCAGCACGGGCTTGTCGGTGGCGAGGAGCGCCGTCGAGGCGTAGTCGTCCGCATGGCCGTTGGCCATCTTGGCGAGGAGGTCGGCGGTGGCCGGCGCCACCACAACGAGGTCGGCCGAGCGCGAAAGCGCGATATGGCCGATGTCGGCCTCATCGGTAAGCGAGAAAAGGTCGGTGAATGCCTTTTCGCCGGTGAGGCTCGCCACCGACAGCGGGGTGACGAACTCGGTCGCCGCCTGCGTCATGATGGCGCGCACGCCCAGCCCGCGGTCCTTCGCGCGGCGGATCAACTCCAACACCTTGTAAGCGGCGATACCGCCGCCGATGATCAGCAGCAGGTGCCTGCCCGCCAGATGGTTGCGCGTATTCTCGTCAGCCGCCTCGTGTTCCATGGAATACCTCCCGATCATCCATCCTCACGCGGCTGCACCCGGCCCGGTTCACAACAGGCCGAGCAGCAGCAGCAACGCGATCGCCCACAGCGCCAGCGTCGCGCCGCGGTTGCCGCGCGCCTCCGCCTTGCCGATCGACTCCGTACTCGCCGGCGACAGGGTGAAGCCTTCCGCCGACGCCTTTTCGAGGCGCATGAACATCTTCTCGCCCCGCGCCAGGAGCGCCGGCAGGCGGGCGATCACGCCGCCCACGTCCTGCGCCCCGCGCCCGGCTTCCGCCAGCAGCCCGCGTGGGCCGAGGTTATGCCCGATCCACTCGCGCACCACGGGCTCCGCCGTGCCCCATATGTCGAGCTGCGGGTCTAGCTTGCGGGCGACACCCTCGACGACCACCATCGTTTTCTGCAGCATGACGAGTTCCGTGCGCGTCGCCATGTCGAACAGCGCCGTGATCTCGAACAGCAGCGTGAGCAGCTTCGCCATCGAGATCTCGTCCGCGCGACGGTTGTGGATCGGTTCGCCTATGGCGCGGATCGCCTGCGCGAAGTCCGCGACGGAATGGTAGTCCGGCACGTAGCCGGCGTCGAAATGCACCTGCGCGGTGCGCCGGTAGTCGCGGGTGATGAAGCCGAGCAGGATTTCCGCCAGGAAGCGCCGCTCCGCCCGCCCCAGCCGTCCCATGATGCCGCAGTCGACGGCGACGAGGCGGCCCTGCGGATCGACGAACAGGTTGCCCGGATGCATGTCCGCGTGGAAGAACCCGTCACGCAGCGCGTGCCGCAGGAAGGACTGGATCACGGTTTTCGCCAGCGCGGTGCGGTCGTGCCCCGCCGCGTCGATGGCCGGGATGTCGGAAAGCGGAATGCCGTGCACCCACTCGCTGGTCATCACCTCGCGGGCCGTCGCATCCCACTCCACCTTCGGCACGCGGAAATCCGCGTCGTCGCGGGTATTCTCGCCCATCTCCGAAAGGGCTGCCGCCTCCAGCCGCAGGTCCATCTCCATGGTGACGGAGCGCGCAAGCGTCTCCACCACCTCGACCGGGCGCAGGCGGCGCGTATCGGGCAGCAGGCGATGGAAGAGCCGCGCCGCGAAGCGCATGGCGCCGAGATCGCGCGCGAATCGCTCGCGCACGCCCGGCCGCAGTATCTTCACGGCCACATCCACATCGCCGCTGAGAAGCCGCGCGCGATGCACCTGCGCGATCGAGGCGGCCGCGATGGGCAGGCTGAACTCGGCGAACACCGTCCGCAGCTCCCCGCCGAAGGCGTTCTCCACGATCCGCACCGCCTTCTCCTGCTCGAAGGGCGGCATCTTGTCCTGCAGCGATTCGAGATCGTGCGCCGTGCGCGCGCCCACGACATCCGGCCGGGTGGCCAGAAACTGGCCGAACTTGACATAAGAGGGACCGAGCCGCGTGAGCGCGGCGGCGAGCCGCTCCGCGCCGCCGCCGAGGCCGGGCCGCTCGATGACGCGCGCCAGCCGGATAGCGAGCCGCCCCGCCGGCGGCAGCTCCGCCGTGTCGATGAGGCCGAGCGCTCCCTCGCGCGCCAGCACAAAGCCGACCCGCGACAACCGCGCCAGATGGATGAGGCTGCTGATCATGCGATGGTCACCCCTTGCCGGCTCACAGTTTCCAGCCGGAATGGATGGCGACGATGCCGCCGCTCAGGGGCCGGTAGCTGACGCGGCCGAAACCCGCCTCCCGAATCATGTCCGCGAATGTATCGGGCAACGGAAACTTGCGGATCGACTCCACAAGGTAGCGATAGGGCTCGCCGTCGCCCGTCACCAGCCGGCCGATGCCCGGTATGACATTGAAGGAATAGGTATCATAGACGGTGTCGAGCACCGGCACGTCGACGCGGCTGAATTCGAGGCACAGGAAGTGGCCGCCGCGTTTCAGCACGCGGTACGCCTCGCGCAGCGCCGCCGGGATGTCCGGCACGTTGCGGATGCCGAAGGCGATGGTGTAGCCGTCGTAGGCGCGGTCGGACAGCGGCAGCTTCTCGGCGTTGCCCTGCACGAAGCGCAACCGGCCGGCGTATGTCTGCCTCGCCCGCTCCCGCCCCACGCGCAGCATGTCGCCGTTGATGTCGAGGATGGTGACCTGCGTCTGCGGCCCGCCCGCTTCCAGCACGCGGAAGGCGATGTCGCCCGTGCCGCCCGCGACGTCGAGATGGCTGAAGGGGCGCTCGCGCGGCGGGCGCAGCATGGATATCAGCGCGTCCTTCCACAGCCGGTGCATGCCCACCGACATCAGGTCGTTCATCAGGTCGTAACGGTCGGCGACCTTGTGGAAGACATCGTCGACCAGTCCCTGTTTCTCGGCCAGCGGCACGTCCGTGAATCCGAAATGGGTCGTCGCCTCGCTCGTCATGATACCTTCCCGCTGCATCCGCGCACCGTGCGCACGGTTTCGCGGACCATAGCGAAAGCCTCGGCCCTTCGCTATGCTCATCTCGTTTTCCGCCCGCGCCCGCCGCCCGTAGCATGGCGCGGCGGACAGAAAACCGGAGCCCCCGCCGCTCCGACTCCTTGGTTCATGCATCGTCTTTCGTGGAAAGCGGACGCCGCCTTCCGGGATCGTGCACAAGACACAGAAGGCCCCATCGCTCCCATGCCGGAACTGCCCGAAGTCGAGACCGTGCGCCGCGGCCTCGAACCCGTGATGAGCGGCGCGCGCATCGTGCGCCTGGAACAGCGCCGCGCGGACCTGCGCTTTCCGTTTCCCGAACGCTTCGCCGAGCGCCTTCAGGGCAGGCGCATCGACGCCCTGTCGCGTCGGGCCAAGTATCTCCTCGCCGATATCGAGGGCGAGCTTGCGCTCGTGATGCATCTGGGCATGAGCGGACGCTTCCTCGTCGAGACGCCGGCGGGAAACGGCGCGCCGGGCGACTTCCACTTCGCCGCGGGCGGCAATGCGACGCATGACCACGTCGTGTTCCATCTCTCGAACGGCGCGCGCGTCACCTACAACGACGTGCGGCGATTCGGCTTCATGCTGCTCGTGCCGTGGGACGAACTCGAAACGCATGCCCTGTTCCGCCATATCGGCGTCGAGCCGCTCGGCAATGCCCTCGACGCGCAGGTGCTGGCAGCGCTGTTCGCGGGACGGCGCGCGCCGCTGAAGGCCGCACTGCTGGACCAGCGTCTGATCGCGGGGCTCGGCAATATCTATGTCTGCGAGGCGCTGCACCGGGCGGGCCTCGCGCCGGACCGCCCCGCGGGCAGCATCGTCACCGCCGACGGCAAGCCCACGGAAGCCGCCCTCCGGCTGACGCTTGCCATCCGCGATGTTCTCAACGACGCCATCGCGGCCGGCGGATCGACATTGCGCGATTTCGCGCATACGGACGGCAACCTCGGCTATTTCCAGCATACGTTCCGCGTTTACGGACGCGAGGGCGAACCCTGCGTCACGCCCGGTTGCCGGGGAACCGTGAAACGCATCGTCCAATCGGGCCGCTCGACGTTTTTCTGCCCTGAATGCCAGCAATAGTGACTGGCACAACCGTCATCGCGCGTGCCCGGCTCATTTTTCGGGAACTCCTCCGGTGGTCGCGCGTTGCCGGAAACGGGGAGCAGCAAAGATCAAGCAGATGAGGACCCGATGACCAACGCCAATACCACGACGCCTGGAAAGACGACTTCCGCGCGCGGCTTCGCCTCCATGGACCGGGAAAAGCAGCGTGCGATCGCTTCCAAAGGCGGACGGAGCGTGCCGAACGAGAAGCGCAGCTTCTCGCAGAACCGCCAACTCGCGGCGGAGGCCGGACGCAAGGGCGGACGCAGCGTGCCGGACGAAAAGCGCAGCTTCTCGCAAAATCCGACACTGGCCGCGGAAGCGGGACGCAAGGGCGGCCAAGCCCCCCATGGCGGCCGCGCCCCCGGCGAGGACGCCGCCGAGTAGGATGCACCGCCGGCCCGGCCCGAACGAAACGGATCGGGAGACAGCGACCGTCTCCCGTCTCGATCATGTCGATTTCTTAACGTGACAGCGCTTTGGCCGCCATGCGGATATCGACCCGCAGGCCTTCCGGCGGCCAGTCGAGCGCAATACTTCCGCCAAGCTGGCCGGTGACCGTGCGCCTGATGAGGCTGGAGCCGAAGCCGGTTTCCGTCGGGGCAGCCGCTACAGGAGGGCCGCCACTCTCGCGCCAGGTGAGAACGCAGCTCTCCCCTTCCCTGCGCCACATCACCGTTACCTGCCCGGTTGCCGCCGACAGCGCGCCGTACTTGGCGGCGTTGGTGGCGAGTTCGTGCAGGATGAGGCCGAGCGCCGTCAGCGCGCCCTGCCCGATGGAAAAAGTGTCGGAGGGCTCCTCCTCCGGTTCCTCCAGCACAACTCCCCGGCCGTCGCCGCAATAGGGCGCCGCGATCACCTTCACCAGCGCCCGCAACTGCGACGCGAAAGAAGCGGGCGCGCCGTCGTCGGCATGCCGCTCGACCCGGTGCACCAGCGCCTGCGCCCGCCCCAGCGCCTCCAGCCGGCCGCGAACGCTGGCCGCCATTTCCTGTGGCGACCCGGCGGTGCGCGCCGAGGCGCTCACAAGGCCACCCGCCACGGTGAGGATGTTGCTGATGCGGTGACGCATCTCGCGCGTCAGAATCTCCTGCATGGCCAGCGCTTCCTTGAGCGCGTGAGCGTCGCGGATCATCTTGATGGCGATGCCGGCGAAGCTCGCGAGTTCCGTCAGCACCTGCGCGTCGCCGCCGTCGAAGCGCCGCCGTTCGTCGTGGGAGATCACCCACAGCGCGCCCAGGGGCTCCTTGCCGCCTTTGTAGATAGGTACGAGCAGAGCCTCGTAGCTGACGATGTCGGGCATCGCATAGGAGGAGTAGAACTGCTCCGGATAGGCGATCAGCACCGGCCCGCCCTCGTCGAGACACAGGCCGCAGGGGCTCGCGCCGCGCGGCGTGGTGCGGCCGATGAACGGCGCGCAGGCGCCCTTCAGAAAATGCCAGCGGAATACATCGCCCTCCGGCGCGTCGGGCTCATGCAGGCTGATGCCTGCCGAATGCGCCTCGCTGACCTCCATGGCGACAGCGACGAGATACGGCAGAAACGCATCCGGGCGCTCCAGCATCTGCCGCGCCAGGTCCTGCAGAGCCGACGTCTCCTTGCGCGGGTCGGACCGCCGCCGCGGCCGCAGGCCAAGCTCCTGAGTGATCACCGCGCCGACACCGGACGACGGAGAGGACAGTCCGTGTGACATCTGCACCCCTTTCCCGGCAACGAACGCGGCGCTCCCGCTCCATATCCGCTGGCCCGTTTTCCGACGATGCCACTTGCCGACGATGCCCCCCGTCCACCCGCCACCGGGCGGGAATGGGCCCGCCGAACCGCTGCGCATGCAACGCCCTTGCATTCCACTCCGGGCCGGTATGCAAGTCAAGTATAGGCAGGCAGTTCCTTGCTCAGGATGTTCCGGTGCGGGCGAGCCTCCTGTCGGCCTGTTCCGGCTCCGCGTGGCCAACGACGCGCGCCACCTCCGGCAGCTCCTGCCTCAGCAGCCGCTCCAGAATGTCGACCTGCGCGTGGACGGCGGCGATGTCGAGCGCCGGCGGCGCGCAGCAATGATAATTCACCACCAGCCCGCAGGGCGTTTCGCGCACGCGCACATGATGGATATCGTGAATGGAATCGGTGGCGGCAGCGCTGGCCCGCAGGATATCGGCGATCCGCGCGGCGACGGCGGGCGGCGCGTCCTGCCCGTCCAGCGGGTCGCTCTCCAGCGGCTCGATATGGGTCTCGACCTCGGTTTCGGCGCCGAATTCCTCGCGCAGCGCGTTCTCAAGCCGGGTCGCCGCCGCGTGGGCTTCGCCGAGCGACGTCCGGCCGTCGATCTCAAGATCGAGGCTGATCGACAGCCTGCCGCTGACGTTCTGCACCGTCACATGATGCACGGGCGCGCGGTTTCTGTGCGCGATCAGGTTGACGCGCTCCTGCACCGTCTCGGAGCCGAGCTGGACGGGGTTCGCCGTCACGGTGAACTCCGCGCGCTCCAGTTCGGCGGCGAGCGCCTGCGTCACCCGCTCGCGGATGGCCTTCACACGCTCCAGAGGCAGCGTGCGCGACACGTCGACCGCCACCTCGCCCAGCACACCGGAGCCGGCCGGGCGCACGCGCACCTGCGCCACGGCGACGACGCCCGGCACCGTCTGCACGATCTCGCGCACGCGCTCCGCCATGCCGGGGGGCGCCGTATCCAGCAGATTGGCGATGGTGCGGCGCGCCAGCCCGAAACCGGCGATGGCGATATACGCGGAAACGCCGATGGCGATCAGCGCATCCGCCGCCTGATAGCCGATCGCCGCCAGGCCCAGCGCGATCAGCACGAAGATGGAATTCACGAGGTCGGACGAGAAGTGCAGCGCATCCGCCTCCAGCGCCTCGCTGCCCGTCTCGCGCGCCACGCGCTTCAGCATCCACCAGCGCCACCCGTCGACGAGAATGGCACCGATGAGGATGAACGCCGCCATCCAGTTCGGCTCCACCGCGTCGGAACCGCTCGACAGGCGCCGCACGCCCTCCACCGCGACAACACCCGACAGCAGGAACAGGAATGCCGTCTCGGCGAGTGCCGACATCGACTCGAACTTGCCGTGGCCGAAGTGGTGCTTGTCGTCGGCAGGCTTGTGCGCCTCCCTCACGGCGAGCCACGTCAACGTCGTGGCGCCGACGTCGAGCAGGCTGTTGGCCGCGTCCGACAGCAGCGCCAGCGACCCGGTGGAGAAGCCGCCGATCGCCTTGGCAATGGTCAGTAGCGCGCTGACGAATATCGAAACCAGCGCGACACGTTCCTTGCGTCGGTTAGCGTCATCTACAGCATGGCCGTCATTCGCAGCATGCATCGATCATCTCCATCCTGCATTTGACATCGTGGATCGAAACCTGTTGGCTCATTGCCGCCGTTGCAGCATCGCGCGGGCGGAAAGCCGCAGGCCCGCGCGTAACATTGCCCGGGTGCAGGTCGCTCTATCAACGGCGGCGAGTCAAGTGGCGATAACACAGGAGAGGGATGCGCTCATGCGCTACGTTCACACCATGGTCCGGGTGCGCGATCTCGACGCCGCGCTCGATTTCTACGTCAACAAGTTTGGCCTCGTGGAAACACGCCGTACGCAGAACGAGGCCGGCCGCTACACGCTGGTGTTCCTCGCCGCGCCGGCCGATCTCGAAACCGCGCGCGAGTGGGGCGCGCCGGAGATCGAGCTGACCTGGAACTGGGACCCGGAGGAATACACGGGCGGCAGGAACTTCGGTCACCTCGCCTATCGCGTCGACGACATCTATGCGTTCTGCGACAGGCTCGCGAAGGCCGGCGTCGTCATCAACCGCCCCCCGCGCGACGGCCGCATGGCCTTCATCCGCTCTCCCGAAGGCATCTCCATCGAGATCCTGCAGGAGGGTCAGCCCCTGCCGCCGCAGGAGCCGTGGACGAGCCTGCCCAATATCGGCACCTGGTAAGCGTGCAGGGAGCAGATTCGTTTGACCTCAATCAATGGCGAACGGATCGGTATCCGGTGTGATGAGAGGTCCCGACCGGGATTGGGTGTATTCCACGGGCGCCCGTTCCGGCGGGGGTTTGCCGATGCCTCCCCGCGCGCTTCTCACTGGCCGCTGGGCGGCACAGGCGGCAAGAGCCACCATGAGAACCCCGATGACAAGCGCCGACAGAAATCTCCCCGGGCCCTTGCGCCTTCCCTCCGGCGGCATCGCCGTTTCCGTGCCGGTGCGCCCGTGCCCCTTGCTTGCCTGCCTCATAGATGCGTTCCTCCTGCAATGACTGGATTTTCTTCCAGTAGAAGTGAAACTCCACCCCCTGCCCGGTAACGCCGCGATTCCCTTCCTCATGCGCGATGCCGCAGCGTGGATACCATTGAACAGACGAATCATCCATAGAGCATCAAACCGGCAAAGGAATGCCGTTTTTCCGGATAAATCCGGTGCATCAACAAGGAGATAAAGCGGCGACGCCGCTGCTCCGGACGACCGGAGACGCGGCGGAACCCGTTTTCGCCATCCGGCTCACAACAACCACAACACTTCGGGCCGCGCGGGTGCGCGGCCGCAGACAATAACAGGGAGAAACGATGACCACAGGCGCGTTCGGGGAAATCGAGGGGCGGCGTGTCGACGAGATCGGCATCCGCGCGCCCGGGTCCGGCATCGAGGCAAAAGTCATCACCTGGGGTGCGGTCGTCCGCGACCTCAAGGTGCACCTAGGCGACGGGCACTGGCAGCGCGTCGTGCTAGGGCTGAACACGATCAGGGACTACGTCGCCCATTCCCCGCATATGGGCGCCATCGCCGGGCGCGTCGCCAACCGGATCGCCGGCGGGCGCTTCACCCTTGACGGCCGGACCTACGATCTCACGCGCAATCAGGCGGGACAGCATACGCTGCACGGCGGCAATGGCTTCGGCAACAAGCTGTGGACACTGGCGGACCACGACGAATCGGGCGTGACGCTGACGCTCGACTCCCCGGACGGCGACAACGGGTTTCCCGGCGCCGTGCGCGCCGTCTGCACCTATCGCCTGCGCGATCCCGGCATTTTGCGTGTGGAGCTATCAGCCACCACGGACCGGCCGACGCCCGTCAGCCTCGCCCACCATTCCTATTTCAACCTCGATGGCGGCGCGTCGATCTTCAATCACCGCCTGAGTATAGACGCCGATTTCTTCACACCGACGGACGCCGATCTCATCCCCACGGGCGAGATTCTCCCCGTCAACGGCACGCCGAACGACTTCCGCGCCAACCGCAGCATCCGCTTTCCGGATGCGCTTACCGGCGCGCCCGTCCACTACGACATCAACTTCGTGCTGCGGCGCGACAGGGTGGAGCCCGCCGACCCGGACGCAACGGCAGGCAAAGCCCCCGAACTCGCGCATGCCGCGGTGCTGTCGTCGCTCGTCAACAACCTGTGGCTCGACGTGTGGACCACCGAACCCGGCCTGCAGGTCTATGACGGCGGCAAGCTGAACGTGCCGGTGCCCGGCCTAGACGGCGTCCACTACGGCCCCGGCGCCGGCATCTGCCTTGAGGCGCAGAACTTCCCCGACGCCATCAACCGGCCGAATTTTCCCGACCCGGTGCTGCGCCCTGGCGACATATACCGCCAGGTCACCGAATACCGCTTCACGCGCAAATGACGACCAGCGGCACGGCATCCTGCCGGTGGATAATTTTCGCGGACCCGCTTGACGGACGATGCGGGCGCGTCTAAGTAATTCGCCATCGGGCGACACATTCAGCGCCGCTCGATGGGACCTCGTTCCCGGACACTCCGCTCGGAAGTGTCTCTACAACAGAGCGATCCCTTGCTGGGGAATAGTTTAACGGTAGAACTGCGGACTCTGACTCCGTCAGTCCTGGTTCGAATCCAGGTTCCCCAGCCAATTCTCGCTAAACTCTCTCAAAACCTTGTTTTTTGACTGCTCGCCACGCGGGTGGTTACTGTCGACGTCACGCTTGAACGGCAGACGAAGGGTTACCTCACGCGCTCCGGGAAGGCGGGCTCCGGCATCACTTGATTCGCGAGGGCTATAGCAACGCCTGGCGCCCGGCCGCAACTCCCTGCTGGAACGGTCAGGCTGAACGCGGGATGGCCCTTGCCGCACGACAGGTTCTCGACGACCGGGGATGCCGCCGCAGGTGATCATTCCCCGGCATTCGAGACCTCCCTGCCGGCGGCGGCCTGTCCGCGGTCGCCGACAACTTCCGGCCGGTCGCCCCGCCCGACGCGAGAGAGCACGGCGACGGGCAATATGCCGATCACGACGATCAGCAGCGCGGCGATCGACGCTTCCTCATAGGTGCCCCGCGCCGCCTCGCCGTAAAGATGCGTTGCCAGCGTCTCGAAATTCAGCGGGCGCAGCAGCAGCGTTGCCGGCAGTTCCTTCATGCAGTCTACAAAAGCCAGCAGCCCCGCGGAAACGAGCGCCGGCTTCGATAGCGGCAGATGCACCTTGCGGAATACGCCGGACGACGTCTGGCCCAACATGCGGGCGGCGTGGTCCAGAGACGGCGAGATGCGGCTGAAGCCGGCCTCGATACCGCCCGTCGCGATGGCCATGAAGCGGGCGCTGTAGGCCAGAACGATCGCCGTGCCGGAACCGAGCAGCAGGAGGCCGATCGATACCCCGAAAATTCGCTCCGCGCCGGTCGCAAGCATGCGGTCGAGCGCGCCAATCGGCATGAGAAGGCCAAGCGCGAGGACGGTTCCCGGAATGGCGTAGCCGAGCGTGGATATCCGCGCCGCCGTCGCAGTCGCGCGCCCCGGATAGGTGCGCGCCGCGTAAGCGACGACGAGGCCGCAGAGCAGCACGATGGCTGTCGCCGCCGTGGCGACAGTGACAGTGTTGACCACCTCTCCCAGCAGCCGTTCCGAAAGCCCCGCGAAGCGGTAGCGCTTGTAGGCCTCCACACCCAGATAGACCGCGGGCACGACAAAGCCGAGTGCAACAGGCACGATGCAGACGGCGAACGCACCCGCCGCCCGATATCCGGTCAACCGGAAAGTGCCCATCGCGCGCGGCCGCTGGGCGGCCGCCGTATAGCGCTGGTTGCGGCGCGCATGGCGCTCGATGAGCACGAGCCCCACCACCAGGAAGAGCATCGCAAGGGAGATCTGCGCGGCGCCCGGCATGTCGGAGCGGCTGATCCAGGTGGTATAGACCGAGACGGTCAGTGTCTTGACGCCGAGGAACTCGGAAGCACCGATGTCGTTCAACGTTTCCATCAGCGCCAGGCTGACGCCGACGGCGATGGCGGGGCGTGCAAGCGGCAAGGCCACCCGCCAGAATACATCGCGGCGGCGGCTGCCGAGCGTGCGCGACACTTCGACCAGGCTGGCCGCCTGCGTCAGGAACATCGAGCGCGTGGTCAGATAGACATAGGGATAGAGCACGAGGCCCAGAAGCAGAATGCAGCCCCCCATCGACCTGATGTCGGGAAGGCGGAACTCGCGAGGGCTGGAGTAGCCGAGCAGATAGCGCAATACGCCCTGCACGGAGCCGACCGGATGCATGATGTCGAGATAGGCGTAGGCGATGATGTAGGTGGGCACCGCCAGCGGCAGCAGCAGGCCCCATTCGAGAAACCGCCGGCCGGGAAAATCGTAGGCTGTCACGATCCATGCGGTGGTCGTGCCGATCAGCGTGGTCAGCACGCCGACGCCGACCAGCAGGACCAGCGTGTCACGGAGCGCCGCTGGCAGCACATACCGGATCATATGTGGCCACAGCCCTACGCTGCCCTCGAATGCAGTCAGGGTCAGCGCGGCAACCGGAAGGCAGACGAAAGCGGCAATGGCGAAAGCCGGAAGGCGCCATCTCAGCCCGAGAAGACGCCGCGAAACAGTTCTCATGGGATTGGAAATCGTCGCGGACATGATCGGCAGGGACGGCTGCCGGCCTTAAAGGCCGGCAGACGCAACAAGCGTGGGTCAGTTGTCGAAGCCGACTTTTTCAGCGAGTTCGCTGGCCTTCTTGCGGAAGCTCACGCCCTTGGCGAGGTCGACCGTGTCGGGCTTCAGCACGCCATATTCTGCGATCAGCGGGGAAACCGTCGCCTTGGCGTTGACGGGATATTCGAAGTTTGCCTCGGCGTAGATCTTCTGCGCCTCATCGGACACGAGATATTCCAGCAGCTTCACGGCTTCGGCCTTGTTCGGCGCATGGCGCGCGACAGCGGCGCCCGTGATGTTCACCTGCGTCCCGCCAGCTTCGAAGACGGGCAGAACCATCTTGATCGCCTTCGCCCATTGCTCCTGCTCGGGCCCGCCCTTGCCGCTGCGCATCAGGCCGACGTAGTACGAATTGGCCACGCCGATGTCGCACAGCCCGCCCATGATGTCGCGCGCGACTTCCCGGTCGCCGCCGCCGGCCTTCCGGGCGAGGTTCGCCTTCAAGCCCGTGAGCCACTTCTCGGCCGCCTCCTCGCCATGGTGGGCGATGTAGGAGCCGACCAGCGCGACGTTGTAGGGATGCTGCCCGGAACGGATACAGATCTTGCCCTTCCAGGCCGGATCGGCGAGCTGCTCGTAGGTGATTTCCTTAAGGTCCAGATCCTTTGCCGCATAGAGCGCACGGGCGCGCAGCGACAGCGCGAACCAGTTGCCGTTCGCATCGCGCAGCGAAGCAGGAATGCTGCCGGTCAGCACGTCCGACTGGACGCTCTGCGTCAGCCCCTTTTCCACGAGATCGACAAGATTGCCCGCGTCAACCGTCATGAGCAGATCCGCCGGCGATTTGTCGCCTTCCGACGCGACACGCTCGGCAAGGCCATCCTTCAGGAAGATCGTATTGACCTTGATGTCCGTCGATTTGGTGAACGCATCGAGCAGCGGCTGGATCAGGCCCGGCTCACGGGTCGTGTAGAGGTTGAGTTCCGCAGCCATGGCCCCGGACGTGCCGGCGACGACCGCTAAAAGCGAACCCGCCAGCATGTTTCTCAGTGTCATATGCGTCTTCATGCTTGACTCCATCTCTGTGCGCGTTTATGTAGAATTGTTATGATTACAATCTAGGTCAATCGACCCGATTGAAGGCTGGAGAAACAGCATAAAGCTGTAGCAGTAAAGTGCTACTTCGCCTAACGCATCGCCTGCGTTGAATCAGTCCTTCGGATTGCAGTCAGGTTATTGTGCCGATAAGAGATTTTCGGCCCGCTACGGCGATTCAGAAAACAAGAACCTGTTCGGGTGATACGGAAACATGCGCCGTATCGCCCTTGCGCAAGCGGCTGCGGTCCGTGGAACGAATTCTCAGGGGCTCGGCCAACGCTGCTACGGCGATGTGCATTTGCTCGATTTCGCCGATCAGCGCGCAATCCACGACCGTGCACTCCACCCCGTGGCCGTCGCCGTTCACGCGCAGGCACTGTGGGCGGATGTAGACGGTCGCCTGCGCGCCGTCGGCAAAGCCGGGAGCCGCAAACCTGCCGAGAGGCGTTTCCGCATATCCGCTCCGGCACGCAGTCCGCACCTTGTTGAAGGAGCAGAAGAATTCCGCGGCATACGGGCACGACGGACGTTCGTAGAGTTCCGCGCCCGCGCCGGACTGGATAATCCTGCCACCCCGCATGAGGACGACCATGTCCCCCGCGGAAAGCGCCTCTTCCGGATCGTGCGTGACCATGATGACGGTGGTGCCCAGCTCCTGCAGAAGTTCGATGGTCTCCGTCCGGATGTCGTTGCGCAATTCCCGGTCGAGGTTGGAGAACGGCTCGTCCATCAGCATGATTTCCGGTTGTGGCGCGAGGGCGCGGGCAAGCGCTACCCTCTGCTGCTCTCCGCCGGACAGCATGTGTGGGAAACGTGTCGCGAGGCGGTTCAAACCCAGCCGGCCGATGATTTCATCGCATCGCTCGCGCGCCGCGCGCCGGCCGACCCGCTTCAGGCCGAACAGGATGTTATCCGTGACATTCAGATGTGGAAACAGCGCATAGTCCTGAAACATGAACCCGATGTTGCGATCTTCGGGCTCCACGTGGCCTGCGGGACCGGAAATCTCCCTGCCGTCGAGCAGCACACGGCCCCCATCCGGCCAGTCTATCCCGGCGATAATGCGCAACAGGGATGATTTGCCGCAACCCGAGTGCCCGACGAGGCAGACGACGGCGCCACGTTCAACCGCGAGGGAAACGCCGTCGAGCGCCTGCACATTCCCGAAGCGGCGCGATATTCCTTCAAGTTCGAGATGACGATCGCTTATCGTCTGCCGGGTGTTCATCATTTTTCGTCCGGAAGTTTTCCTGGGTGGGTCGATAGTTTTCGGGAGCGTGTGGCCTTGCGCAGGCGCTCAAGCTCCCCCAGCGTGGACACGGCTTTTTGCGAGTCCGATGTTGCCAGACCGAGCAGGAGCATTTCCAGACACAAAACGGTCACGCCGTGCAGCGCCATTCGCTCGCTCTGCCCACGCGGAACCGCCAGCACAACGTCGGCCCGCCGGGCGAGTTCCGTGTCCTCCGAGTCGGAGACGAGAACCACGCGCATCCGCAGCCGACGCGCCTCGGCGAGCGCGACTTCGGCTTCGGGATAAGGCTTGCCGTAGGCCAGCATCAGCAGGGCATCGCCGTGCGCGAGGTCGAGAAGCTGGTCGGCAAGCTCCGCCCCCGTCCGGTCGAGCACGGCCTGCTTCTTCCCCTTTCGCCGCAACCGCGCCGCGAAATAGGCAGCGATATGGGCCGTCGGCCCGATACCGAAGAGCACAATGCGTTCCGCCGTATGCAGGATGTCCAATGCTGCCAGCACATTCCCGCGAAACGCGGGCTTGCCCAGGGCATCCAGCCCCGTGGCGAAGACTTCGAGAACCGTATCCAGCGCGGCCTCGACACTTTCCGACGCCTCGGCCAGCGTGCGCCGCAGATTGTCCACGGGCGCGTTGCGCTTGCCATAAGATGCGGCGATCTCGCTCCTCAGATCGTGCAGCCCGTCGAAGCCCAAGGCCTGGACGGCACGGATCACAGTCGCGTCCGACGTTCCGATCTCCCGCGCGAGATCGACGGCGGAGGAGGTCAGCACCGTCAGCCGATTGGCGTCGATAAAGGCCGCGACCCGTTTGAAGGACGGTGAAAGCTCCTCACAACGGCGCGCGAAGCGATCGCTGAACACATCGCGCTTTTTACCCCGTGCCCCACTGTGACCTGCAGACATCTGCGTCCTTATGCGGTGACCGTTCTTTCCGTAGTGCCTGTTACATTCATCCTGTCGGAAAGTAAATGCTACGCGATCCCATATGGAAGATTGAAGGAGGGGACTCCGCAGTCCTCTCCCGCCATCTGCCGCAGGTGCTCATCGGCGGCTCCGCCACCCAGGATCGGCTGAGTCATGGGCGTGATCCCCACGCTCCGGTGCACCTTACACTTGCGTTGCCTCGACGGGCACACTCCGCACGGCATCATCCGGCGTTTCAATCAGGCAGCTTATATCGCAACTGATGCAGTGACCACGGACATGCTGCCGACGCTCGCCATATCTGTGAAGTCGCCGGCGCTTCGTCTATATCGGCACGGCGAGGCCGTCGCGGATGGTGATCCGGCGGTCCATGCGGGCAGCGAGGTCGAGGTTGTGGGTGGCGATCAGCGCGCCGAGCCGCGAGGCGCGCACCAGCGCCACCAGCGTCGCGAAGACATGGTCGGCGGTCTTGGGGTCGAGGTTGCCGGTCGGCTCGTCCGCCAGCAACAGCCGTGGCGCGTTGGCCACGGCACGGGCGATCGCCACGCGCTGCTGCTCGCCGCCGGACAGCTCCGCCGGGCGGTGATCGAGACGCTCCGCAAGCCCGAGAAACGATAGCAATTCCGCCGCCCGCTGTTTGGCCATACGGCTGTCGAGGCCGCGGATGAGCTGCGGCAGGCAGACGTTCTCGATGGCGGAGAATTCGGGCAGCAGATGGTGGAACTGGTAGACGAAGCCTATCTCCAGCCGCCGCAGGCGCGTGCGCCCCGCGTCGTCGAGCCCGACCGTCGGCTGGGCGCCGATATAAACCTCGCCCGCGTCAGGCCGCTCCAGCAAGCCGGCACAATGCAGCAGCGTCGATTTTCCGGAGCCCGACGGCGCCACCAGCGCCACGATCTCGCCGGGCCACACGGCGACATCGATGCCGCGCAGGATCTCCAGCATGCCCTGCCCTTGCCGGTAATGGCGCCGCACCTGCGACAGGAACAGGGCGGGCGTCGGCGGCACGTTCGTCTGGCTCATGTTGTCAACCGTAACGCAGGGCTTCAACGGGATCGAGGCGCGCCGCCCGCCAGCTCGGATAGAGCGTTGCCAGCAGCGACAGCACGATTGCGGTGAACACCACGGTCGCCACCTCGCCGGGCTCGATGACCGCCGGCAGGCGGCTCAGGAAGTAGATTTCGGCGGAAAACAGGTCGGTGCCGGTCAGCGACGACAGGAACGAGCGGATCGTTTCCACGTTCAGCGTGATCACGAGCCCCAGCAGGAAGCCCGCCACCGTGCCGGAAATGCCGATGGAAGCGCCGGTGATCAGGAACACCCGCATGATGGCGCCGCGCGTTGCGCCCATGGTACGCAGGATGGCGATGTCCGCGCTCTTGTCCTTCACCAGCATGATCAGGCCGGATACAATGTTGAGCGCCGCAACGAGCACGATCAGCAGCAGGATCAGGAACATCACGTTGCGCTCCACCTCCAGCGCGGAAAAGAACGTGCGGTTGCGCTGGCGCCAGTCCGTCATCATGATCTGCCGCCCGGCCACCTGGTCGATCACCGCTCGCGCCTCGTCCACCCGATCGGCGTCCTTCAGGTACACCTCGATGACACTTACGTCCCCGTCGCGGTTGAAGTAGTTCTGCGCTTCCTCAAGCGGCATGTAGACGAAGGCGGCGTCGAATTCCGACATGCCGATTTCGAAGATGGCGACGATGGGATACGACTTGATGCGCGGCGCGGTGCCGAACGGCGTCGCCGCACCCTTCGGCGAGACGACGGTCAGCGTGTCGCCCGCCCGCAGGCTCAACTGCTCGGCGAGGCGCCGGCCGATCGCCACCCCGCCCTTCTCGTCGAAACCGGCGAGCGTACCCTCGCGGATGGTGTCGGCGACGAAGGGGGTCGCGGCGAGGTCCTGCTCGCGCACGCCGCGCACCAGCACGCCGCCCGCGTTATAGGGTGAGGAGGCGAGCGCCTGCCCCTCGACCATCGGCACGGCGCGCACGACGCCCGGCGCCGCCGCGACGCGCTGCGACACCTCCGCATAGTCGCGCAGCGGCGAATCGATGGGGGTGATGAAGATATGGCCGTTGACGCCGATGATCTTGTTCAGCAGTTCCGCCCGGAAGCCGTTCATCACCGACATGACGACGATCAGTGTCGCCACGCCGAGCATGACCCCGGCAAAGGAAAAGCCGGCGATGATGGAGATGAACCCCTCGCGCCGACGCGCCCGCAGGTAGCGCCACGCCAGCAGCCACTCGAAGGGCGCGAAGGGCTTCGTCGCGCCGGGATCGTTTGAATAGCCCTTCGCCATCGTCGTCACGTCCTCCGCCGCGCCCGCCCGTGCCCTGCCGTGCTCACGAAGCGATTCGCTCCACGGCATCCTCGACGGAGAGCAACTCGCGCTCGCCCGTCGCGCGGCGCTTGACCTCGACCTTGCCCTCGGCCAGCGACTTCGGCCCGACCAGCACCTGCCACGGCGAACCGATCAGGTCTGCGGTGGCGAACTTCGCCCCCGGGCGCTCGTCCCGGTCGTCGTAGAGCACGTCGAAGCCCCGTGTCGCGAGCGCCTTCTCCAGCCGCAGCGAGGCGGCATCCGTCGCCTGATCGCCCACCTTCAGGTTGAGCAGGCTGACATGGAACGGCGCGACAGCATCCGGCCATACGATCCCGGCATCATCGTGGCTCGCCTCGACGATCGCCGCGACGAGGCGCGAGGGGCCGATGCCGTAGGAGCCCATGTGCAGCGTATGCTCCTGCCCGTCCGGCCCCGTCACCGTCGCCTTCAACGGCGCGGAATACTTGGTGCCGAAATAGAAGATGTGCCCCACCTCGATGCCGCGCGCCGACACCTGCTTGCCGGTCGAAATGGCGTCGAACGTCGCCGGATCGTGCTTTTCGGACGTCGCCGCATAGAGCGCCGTCCAACGGTCGAAAAGGGCTTGCAGACCCTCCGCGTTGTCGAAGTCGGTATCGGCGGGCGGCACGGAAAAGTCGAGGAAATCCCGGTGGCAGAACACCTCGCTCTCGCCGGTCGAGGCGAGAATGATGAACTCGTGGCTGAGATCGCCGCCGATCGGCCCGGTGTCGGCCTGCATCGGAATGGCCTTGAGCCCCATCCGCGCGAAAGTGCGCAGGTAGGCGACGAACATCTTATTGTACGAGTGGCGGGCGCCGGCCGCGTCGATATCGAAAGAATAGGCGTCCTTCATCAGGAACTCGCGCGAGCGCATGGTGCCGAAGCGCGGCCTGATCTCGTCGCGGAACTTCCACTGAATGTGATAGAGGTTGAGCGGCAGGTCCTTGTACGAGCGGACGAAGGAGCGCACGATATCCGTGACCATCTCCTCGTTGGTGGGGCCGTAGAGCATCTCGCGGTCGTGGCGGTCGCGGATGCGCAGCATCTCCTTGCCATAGGCGTCGTAGCGACCCGATTCGCGCCACAGATCGGCCGACTGGATCGTCGGCATCAGGATTTCCTGCGCCCCCGCCCTCTCCTGCTCCTCACGGATGATCGCCGTGATCTTCTTCAGTACCCGCAGCCCGAGCGGCAGCCACGCATAGATGCCCGCCGACTGCTGCCGGATCATCCCGGCGCGAAGCATCAACCGGTGCGAGACGATCTCCGCTTCCTTGGGGGTTTCGCGGAGGTTGGGGAGGAAATAACGGCTGAGGCGCATGGGAACCCTGAATGGCAAGACGGACGCGATGGAATCGGATGATAACCCTTCATAGGGGAATAGCATCTGTCGCGCATCCTGCACACCGGTTTCCACCGCCCGCGCCCATTCCGCGGAGCGAGCGCGGCGGCTGCGCGCATGTCAGATTCAGGAAAAGCAAGATGATGACAATCTACGACGAATGTCGTATGAATGGCGCCGGCTGGCGATCGGATATCCGCGAAGGCGGCGCCGATGCAGCGGTCCAAGTCTCGGGAGGAAGTCAGTCGGGCGCGGCCAATGCCACAAAACAAGGTGGCCATATGCGTTGCGGCGGGTTGAGAATTTGGCTTTCACTTTCCAAGCAAGGCTCCGGCCTTGCTTTTTTCTTATAGCAGCTTCCATCTGGCACCGCTCACCGAAACCGCCCCCGCTCGCGCGACACTTGCGCGCAACCCTCCGTCACAACGTGACAGTGTGGATCAGCATCTGGATGAAGGCAAAAATCACCGCGGCGACGACCGTCGTGATCAGCGCCTTGCGCCACATCTTGGGGCGCTGCGGCGCGCCGGGCTCCGTGCCCGGCACCACCTCGTCCTCCCACTGGCTGCGCACGCCCAGCGGCAGAATGGCGAACAGCGTGATCCACCAGATGATGAAGTAGAGGGCGAGCATGCCCACGACGCTGTCCATGGCCGCCTCACACGATCAGGACATGCACGTGGCAGGTCGGCTTCTTGCCCCACTTGCGCTGCACCTCGGCACGCACCGCCCGCTCCACGGCGTTGACAACGGTATCGGGATCGCGCCGGCGCGCGCGCGGCAGCGATTCCAGCAGTTCGACGACGGTCTCGCCGATGATCTCGTCGAAGATCTCGCCATCGGCCGTCACCGGGGGCAGTCCGGACGTACCGACGGACACGTCGCCCGCCAGTTCGCCCTTGTCGGTGAGGGCGACGGCGATTGAGATCACACCGGCGAAGCCCAGCCTGCGCCGCTCCGGAACGGTGCGCTCGGCCGCATTGACGAGCAGATCGCCGTCCTGATACACGCGCCCGGTCGGCACCTCGTCGACGACGCCGGCAGCGCCCGGCGCGAAGCGCACCAACTCGCCGTCCTCGGCGCTTAGGATCACCTCGACACCCTGCTTGCGGGCGAAATCGCGATGCCCCGCGAGATGCATCGGCTCACCGTGGACAGGGAGCACGATCTTCGGCCGCACCCAGCGGTACATCTGCTCCAGTTCGCCCCGGCGCGGATGGCCGGACACATGTACGAGCGCCTCGCGATCGGTGATCACCTCGACACCGCGGCGCACCAGATTGTTGACGATCCCGTCGATGGATTTCTCGTTGCCCGGAATGGCGCGCGAGGAAAAGATCACCCTGTCGCCGGCCGCGAGCGAGATATCGGGATGGCTGTCGGTCGCGACCCGCGCCATCGCCGCGCGCGGCTCGCCCTGGCTACCGGTGAGCAGCGCCACCACCTTGTCGCGTGGCAGCTGGCTGTACGTTTCAGGCGTGCGAAACGGCGGCAGCCCATCGAGGTAGCCGAGTTCGCCGGCCACGCCACTCACGCGGTCCATGGCACGCCCGACGACGACGATCTCGCGCCCCGCCTTTGCCGCCGCCTCGGCCACGGCGCGGATGCGCGCCACGTTCGAGGCGAAGGTCGTCACCGCGACTCGCGCCGGCGCCTTCGCAATCAATTCGGCCAGCGAAGCGGCGACATCGGACTCGCTGGGGCTCGCCCCGTCGCGCAGCGCGTTGGTGGAATCGCACACCATCGCCAGCACGCCCTCGTCGCCGATCTGCGCCAGGCGCGCGCCATCCGTCGGCACGCCGACGAAGGGCGTCGGGTCGATCTTCCAGTCGCCCGTGTGGAGCACCGTGCCAAGCGGCGTGCGAATCGCCAGCGCATTGGCCTCGGGAATCGAATGCGCCACCGGGATGAACTCGATGTCGAACGGTGGCAGGGATATCCGCCCGCCCTGCTTCACCGTATGTAGCGGAATTTTCGGCGCGCCAGGCTCCGACAGGCGGCGCGTTTCCAGAAGGCCCGCCGCGAATGGCGTGCAGTAGACGGGCGCATTGAGCTGCGGCCACAGCTTCGCCAGCGCGCCGATGTGGTCCTCATGCGCGTGGGTGATGATGATGCCGAGGAGATCGCGGCGCTCCTCCGCAATGAAGCGGATGTCGGGGAACACCAGATCGACGCCTGGCGCTTCCTCCCCTGCGAAGCTGATGCCGCAGTCAACCATGACCCACTTGCGCCGGTCCTCGGGACCGAAACCGTAGAGGCCGAGATTCCTGCCGATCTCGCCAAGCCCCCCGAGGGCCACGAAAACCAGACCATCCGTGCGAGGCGCCATCCGCTGTCAATCCTTCCGTACCGTCGCAGCGGTGCCGAAGTGGACCTCACCGGCGGCAATCGCCAGGCTGCGTCCATCCGCCCGCTGCATTATCAGACGACCCGCGTCGTCTATCGTTTCAAACACGCCCCCGAGCACGCCCTCCGGCGTCTGCACGCTGACCGGCGCGCCCAGTCCCGACGCACGTTCGAGCCACAGATCGCGAATGACCGCCACGCCGCGCCCCTCGTCCCAAAGCCCTACACATCGCAGCCACTCGTCCGCAAGCGCGGAAAACAGCTGTTGCGCCGACATCGCCCCGCCCATCGACAGCAGCGACGTCGCCGGATAAGGCAACCCCTCCGGCGCCGCCACGACGTTGACGCCGATGCCGACCACCACGATTCGCCGCCCCGCGTCGAGCGGCTCGCTCTCCAGCAGGATGCCGGCGAGCTTCGACCCGTCAGCCAGGATGTCGTTGGGCCATTTCAGGCTGACGCGATGCCGCAGGAACGGCGCGACACGCACGATCGCCCGCTCCAGTGCAACGCCTGCCACGAAACCGAGCGTCGCCGCAAGCGCAACCGAAGCATTGGTGGTGAGCAGCAGGCTCGCGGCCAGGTTGCCCTTCGGCGAACTCCAGGCCCGGTTCCGCCGCCCGCGACCGCCCAGCTGGTGATCGGTCACAACCCACAGCGGCCCCGGATCGCCGGCGCGGCCACTCTCCATGGCCTCCGTGCTGGTCGAGCCGTTCAACACGTCAAAAGCCGCCAGTCTCACACCGGCGGCCTCAACCTCAGACGATAAAGAGAATCGATTGTCCGGGAGCATCAGAACAACGATTTCGCAGCCACAGCCGCGGCGCCCACCAGCGGCGCGGGCAACACCCAGAACAGCAGCACGACCACGCTCGACGCGCCCAGCACCAGCTTCAGCACCGGCGTCATCGGCTCATAGGGCGCCTTCGGCTCGTCGAAGTAGATGATCTTGACGACGCGCAGATAATAGAACGCTCCCACCACGCTCGTCAGCACGCCGATGATCGCCAGCGTGTAGAGCCCCGCCTCGATCGCCGCGCCGAACACATAGAGCTTGCCGAAGAACCCGGCCCACGGCGGAATGCCGGCGAAGGAGAAGAAGATCATCGCGAAGAAAAACGCGAGCGCCGGCTGCGAGCGGGACAGGCCGGCGAGATCGTCGATCCGGTCCACATAGACGTTGCCGTTGCGCAGCGCCAGAATGCCGGCAAAGGCGCCGAGTGTCGTGGCGAGATAGATCGCCGTGTAGATCAGCACCGCCTCGACGCCCTGGGGAGTGCCCGCCGCCAGTCCGACCAGCGCGTAACCCATGTGGCCGATGGAGGAATAGGCCATCAGCCGCTTGATGCTGCGCTGGCCGATCGCCGCGAACGAGCCCAGCGCCATCGATGCCAGTGCCACGAACACGATGATCTGCTGCCACTGATCGACGATCGCCGGGAACACCCCCATCAACACGCGCACGATGAGCGCCATCGCCGCCATCTTGGGAGCCGCCGCCAGGAAGGCCGTGACGGGCGTCGGCGCGCCCTCGTACACGTCCGGCGTCCACATATGGAACGGAACCGCCGAAATCTTGAACGCCAGACCCGCGATGATGAACACCAGCCCGAAGATGAACAGCACGCCATGCCCACCGGCCAGCGCCGCGGCGATATCGGAGAAGACGATGCTGCCCGTCAGCCCGTACACCAGCGAAGAGCCGTAGAGCAGCATTCCCGACGACAGGGCGCCCAGCACGAAATACTTCAGCCCGGCTTCGGTGGAGCGCGCGTTGTCGCGGTCAAAGGCGGCGATGACGTAGATCGCAAGGCTCTGCAGCTCCAGTCCGACATAGAGAATCAGCAGGCTGTCGGCCGAAATCATCAGCAGCATGCCAAGTGTCGACAGCAGCACCAGCACCGGGAACTCGAACTTGTCGAGCCGTTCCCGCACGAAGAACTCGCGCGACATCGCGATAGCCGCCGCCGAGCCGATCAGCGCCAGCAGCTTCCAGAACCGGGCGAAACCGTCGAGAACGAACGAGCCGTTGAACGCCACGATCTTCTCCGGCCCCTGGAAGGCCACAGCAATCCCCGCCAGCACCAGCAGGACGAGCGCGAGCGCGTTGACGAGGCCGCTCGCACGGTCGCCCCTGACCGCGCCGATCAGCAACAGCGCCAACGAGCCTACGGCGAGCAGCAGTTCCGGCAGCACCACGCCAATCGCCGGGAGAGTCACGGATGTCATCGCTCTGGCCTCACTGCACGGTAACGGCTGCGGTCTTGACGAGCGCAAGCGCCGCTTCGGTAGATTTTAACAGATGCTCCGTCGCCGGAGCGAACACGTTCAGAATGTCATCGGGCCGCACGCCGTACCAGATGATGAGCAGGATCAGCGGCAAGACGGACGCAATCTCACGCCGATCGAGATCAAGGATCGACTTGAGGCTTTCCTTCTCCAGCGGCCCGAAGATCACGCGCCGGTAGAGCCACAGCGCATAGGGCGCGGACAGGATGAGGCCCGTCGCGGCGAAGAACGCAACCCAAGGATTGGCGCGGAAGGCGCCGGCGAGCGTCATGAACTCCCCGATGAAGCCGGACGTGCCCGGCAGGCCGATGTTCGCCATCGTGAAGATCATGAATGCCACCGCGTAGTGGGGCATGCGGTGCACCAACCCGCCATAGGCCGCGATCTCGCGCGTGTGCATGCGGTCGTAAATGATGCCCACGGCAAAGAACAGCGCCCCCGACACAAGGCCGTGCGAGATCATCTGGAACATCGCGCCCTGAATGCCCTGCTGGGTGAGCGTGAACAGCCCCATGGTGACGAAGCCCATGTGCGCGATGGACGAATACGCGATAAGCTTCTTGATGTCCTGCTGCGCCAGCGCCACCAGCGAGGTGTAGATAATCGCCACCACCGACAGCGCGAAGACGAGCGGCTGAAAGTAGACCGAGGCATCCGGGAACATGGGGATCGAGAAGCGGATGAAGCCGTAACCACCCATCTTCAGCATGATACCGGCCAGGATGACCGAGCCCGCCGTCGGCGCCTCGACGTGCGCATCGGGCAGCCAGGTATGCACCGGCCACATCGGCATCTTGACCGCGAACGAGGCGAAGAACGCGAGCCACAGCCAGATCTGCAGGTTCGGGTCGAATTTGAACGCCAGCAGTGTCGGAATATCGGTCGTCCCCGCCTGCCAATACATGGCAAGGATGGCGAGAAACATCAGCAGCGAGCCGAGCAGCGTGTAAAGGAAGAACTTGAAGCTGGCGTAGATGCGCCGCTTGCCGCCCCAGATTCCGATGATAAGGAACATCGGGATGAGGCCGGCCTCAAAGAACACGTAGAACAGCACCAGATCGAGCGCCACAAACACGCCGAGCAGCGTCGTTTCCAGCACGAGGAACGCCACGTAGTAGGCACGCACGCGCGAGGTGATCGAGTTCCACGAGGCCGCGATGCAAAACGGCATCAGGAAGGTGGTCAGCAGCACCAGCGGAAACGAGAACCCGTCCACGCCGAGCTTGAAGGTCACGCTTTCGGCGAGCCACGGATGCGTCTCGACAAGCTGGAAGGCTGGATCGGCTGCATCGAACCGACCCCACGCGACGAGCGAGACGACGAAGGTGATGATCGTCGTCGCCAGCGCGATGGAGCGCGCGTTCGATTGCACGGCCGCGTCGTCGCCGCGCAGTGTCAGGATGACCGCCGCGCCGACCAGTGGCAGCAGCAGCAGGCCCGAAAGGATGCCAAGGCCAAACATCAGATCGCGCCCCCGAAAATGTACCAGGTGACAAAGGCCGCGACGCCGACAAGCATCGCGAATGCGTAGTGGTAGACGTAGCCCGATTGCAGCTTGACGACACGCCCCGTCACATCGAGCACCCGCGCCGAGACGCCGTCAGGCCCGAAGCCATCGATCAGCCAGCCGTCGCCCCGCTTCCACAGGAAGTTGCCGAGCCGTTTGGCCGCGCGCACGAACAGGAAGTCGTACAGCTCGTCGATGTACCACTTGTTGAGCAGGAAGCGGTAAAGCAGCGGATTGGCGGACGCGAGCTGCTGCGGCTTCGCCGGATCCAGCACATAGAACCACAACGCGATCAGGAAGCCGGCGACCATCATCACGAACGGCGCAAGCTTCACCCACAGCGGCACCTCATGCATCTCGTGCAGGATGTGGTTGTGTTCACCCGTGAAGATCGCGCCCTTCCAGAAGGCGTCATACCCCTCGCCGATGAACGCGCCCGAGAACACGAGGCCCGCGAACAGCGCGCCCAGCGACAGCACCACCAGCGGCCCGCGCATCACCCAGGGACTTTCGTGCGGTGTATGATCGTGGCCGTGATGTTCGTCATGCGCGTGGTCATCATGCGCGTGATCGGCATGAGCATGGCTGGCATGAGCATGCCCCTCTTCGGCATCGCTCCCCCAACGCGGCTTGCCCTCGAAGGTGAGGAAGTAGAGCCGCCAGGAGTAGAACGACGTCATCAGCGCCGCGAGCACCGTCGCGATAAAGGCGAAGGTCGCGCCCGGTGCGTGCGAGGCGTAGGCCGATTCGATGATCGCGTCCTTGGAGTAGAAGCCCGCCGTGAAGGGAAAGCCCGTCAGCGCCAGCGTGCCGACGGTCATGGCCGCGGCCGTGAAGGGAATGTACTTCCGCAGGCCGCCCATCTTGCGCATGTCCTGCTCATGGTGCATCGCGTGGATCACCGAGCCGGCGCCGAGGAACAGCAGCGCCTTGAAGAAGGCGTGCGTGAACAGGTGGAACACGCCCGCACCGTAGGCGCCGACCCCGAGCGCCACGAACATGTAACCGAGCTGCGAGCAGGTCGAATAGGCGATCACGCGCTTGATGTCGTTCTGGACGAGACCGACTGTTGCCGCGAAGAAAGCCGTCACCGCGCCCACAACGATCACCACCGACGAGGCGTCCGGCGCGTATTCAAACACCGGCGACATGCGCGCGACCATGAACACGCCCGCCGTCACCATGGTGGCGGCGTGGATGAGAGCGGAAACCGGTGTCGGGCCCTCCATGGCGTCCGGCAGCCAGGTGTGCAGCAGGAACTGCGCCGACTTGCCCATCGCACCCACGAAGAGCAGCAGCGACACCAGCGTGAGCGCATGCCATTCGAAGCCGATGAAGTGGAATGTCGCGTCCTTCAGCTCACCCGTGCGCGAGAAGATGTCGCTGAACGCGACCGAATCGAACAGCACGAAGGTCAGCAGCAGGCCGAGCATGAAGCCGAAGTCACCGACGCGGTTGACGATGAAGGCCTTCATCGCTGCCGCGCAGGCCGACGGCTTTTCGTACCAGAAGCCGATCAGCAGGTAGCTCGCGAGGCCCACGCCTTCCCAACCGAAGAACATCTGCACCAGATTGTCCGCCGTCACCAGCATCAGCATGGCAAAGGTGAACAACGACAGATAGGCGAAGAAGCGCGGCCGCGACGGATCCTCGTGCATATAGCCGATGGAGTAGAGGTGCACCAGCGCCGACACGGTATTGACGACGACCAGCATCACCACGGTCAGCGTATCGATGCGGAACGCCCAGTCGACGACGAGCGAACCCGACGTGATCCAGCGCGCCACCGGCACGGTGAACGTTTCCGTGCCGAACCCCACGGAGATAAACGCTACCCACGACAAGAGCGCGGATACGAACAGCAGGGACGTGGTGACGATCTCGCTGGCGCGCGCGCCGAGAAACCGGCCGAACAGGCCCGCGACAAGGAAGCCGACAAGCGGCAGAAAGACGATTGCCTGGTACATTCGGCCTGCCCTCAGCCCTTCATCAAGTTGATATCCTCAACCGCGATGGTGCCGCGGTTGCGGAAGTAGACCACCAGAATGGCAAGCCCGATCGCCGTCTCCGCCGCCGCCACGGTCAGCACGAGAAGCGCGAAGATCTGCCCCGCGATGGTGTTGGTGAATATCGAGAATGCGACGAGGTTGATGTTCACCGCCAGCAAGATCAGCTCGATCGACATCAGGATGACGATCACGTTCTTGCGGTTGATGAAGATGCCGAACACGCCGAGCGTGAACAACACCGCCGCCACCGTGAGGTAATGAACGAGCCCGATTTCCATTTTCCCTCGCCCTCCTCAGACACCCTGCCTCGACGGCACTTTCTTCAACTCGATGACGGTCTTGTGCGAGCGTGCCACCTGCTCGGCGATATCCTGGCGCTTCACGTTCGGCTTGTGGCGCAGCGTCAGCACGATCGCGCCCACCATCGCCACCAGCAGCACGAAGCCCGCCGCCTGAAAGGCGAACAGATACTGCGTATAGAGCACCTGCCCGATGGCCTGCGTGTTCGTCACCCCCGCGGCCGGCGCATCGGCGACGGCGCCCGCCGCCACCTGCAGGCTCGCCGGATCGGCGAACAGCGTGCCCACGACCATGACGAGTTCGATGAGGAACACGATCGCCACCAGCGCACCGACAGGCAGGTATTGCAGGAAGCCCGCCTTCAACTCGGCGAAGTCCACGTCGATCATCATCACGACGAACAGGAACAACACCGCCACTGCGCCGACATAGACGACAACGAGCATCATCGCCAGAAACTCGGCGCCGATCAGGACGAAGAGGCCCGCCGCGTTGAAGAACGCGAGGATCAGGAACAGCACCGACGTCACCGGGTTACGCCCGGCGATCACCATGAACGCCGACGCGATGCAGATACCCGCAAACAGATAAAAGAAGGCCGCTGCAGCCATGCCCGGATCCCGCCTTTGTGGCCCTGTCAGCAAACTTCCGCATGATGACACAGCCGATTGATATCAAACGATAAACCCGGCGAACCGGGTTCAAATTCAGCGATAGGGCGCGTCCGCCGCGATGTTGCGGGCTATTTCCCGCTCCCAGCGCGCGCCGTTGGCCAGAAGCCGCTCCTTGTCGTAATAGAGTTCCTCGCGGGTCTCCGTCGCGAACTCGAAGTTCGGCCCCTCGACGATGGCATCGACAGGGCAGGCTTCCTGACAGAAGCCGCAGTAGATGCACTTCACCATGTCGATATCGTAACGGGTGGTGCGGCGCGTGCCGTCGTTGCGGCGCGGCCCCGCCTCGATGGTGATGGCCTGCGCCGGACAGATCGCCTCGCACAGCTTGCACGCGATGCAGCGCTCCTCCCCGTTCGGATAGCGGCGCAGCGCATGCTCGCCGCGAAACCGCGGACTGATCTGCCCCTTCTCGTAGGGGTAGTTCAACGTCGCCTTCGGCTTGAAGAAATAGCGCATCGACAGCAGAAATGCCGACACGAACTCCTTCAACAACAGCGCCCTCGCAGCCTGATCGAGCCTCATCGCCCGCCTCGCTCTTTTAATGCCGCGCACCCGTGCGCGAACCTCAACCACCGATGGCAAGGCCCATCAGAAAGCCCGCCAACGGAAACAAGATCACGGTACCGGCCAGCACCATCCGCCGGAAGCCGATGGCCCACCGTTCGAGTTCGTCTCGCGTCATGGCCACCGGTTCGTCCTCGTCGCGTTCCGCCGCGTCGAGCCACGCCTCGATGACACGGGACGCAAGCCCGTATCCGATCAACCCCATTGACAGGCCGAGAAGCCCGCCAATTACCGCCGCCTGCGGCACAACCGCCGGCAGGCTCACCCGGCTTGCGCCCAGCCAGTCAACTTCAGCACGAACGCAACCGCGATCACCATGACGAGCGAGATCGGCAGGAACACTTTCCAGCCAAGCCGCATCAACTGGTCATAGCGATAGCGCGGCACGAAAGCTTTGGTCATGGCGAACATGAAGAACACCAGCGACACCTTGATCGTGAACCACACCACGCCCGGCACCCAGGTGAACGGGGGAATGCCGATCGGCGACGTCCAGCCCCCCAGGAACAGGATCGACGTCATCGCGCACATCACCATGATCGACACATATTCGCCGAGCATGAACAGCAGGTAGGGCGTCGAGCCGTACTCGACCATGAAGCCGGCCACAAGTTCCGATTCCGCTTCCGCCAGATCGAAGGGCGGCCGGTTCGTCTCGGCGAGCGCCGAGATGAAGAAGATGACCAGCATCGGGAAAAGCGGCAGCCAGTACCAGTTCAGGAACGTCAGCCATGGCAGGCCGAGCGACGTCGCGAGCCCGTGATCCTGCTGCGCGCGCACGATCTCGTTCAGGTTGAGTGATCCCGCGCAGAGCAGCACGGTGACGATGACGAAGCCAATCGACACCTCGTAGCTGACCATCTGCGCCGCCGAACGCAGCGCACTGAGGAACGGATATTTCGAGTTCGAGGCCCAGCCGCCGATGATGATGCCGTAGACGCCGAGTGACGAAATCGCCAGGATGTAAAGTACGCCGACATTGATATCGGCGATCGCCCAGCCGTCCGCGACCGGAATCACCGCCCAGGACGCCATCGCCAACACGCAGGTGATCAGCGGCGCCAGCAGGAACAGGAACTTGTTCGAGCTGTCCGGGATCGTCGGTTCCTTGAACACGAACTTCAGCAGGTCCGCGAAGGACTGGAACAGACCATAGGGGCCGACGACGTTCGGCCCGCGCCGCAACTGCACGGCCGCCCAGATCTTGCGGTCTGCGAGCAGGATATAGGCGATGAACACCAGCAGCGCGACGAGCAGCAGCAGGCTCTTGCCGAGAATGAGCAGCACCGTGAGCAGTGTTTCCATCGATCCGCTCCTATTCCGCTGCCTGACGGGTGACGCCCAGTGCAAGCGCCGAGCATTCCGCCATGATCGCCGACGCGCGGGCAATCGGGTTTGTCAGGTAAAAGTCCGTCACGGGCGATTCGAAGCCCGCCCGCTCCACCGCGCCGCCCAGCGCCGCGAGCCGCTCGATGGCAACCGGATCGGCCGGCTCCACCGCGTCGATCCGCGCCAGATGCGGATGCGACACGAACAGCGACTGGCGCAACTGCGCGATGTTGTCGAACGGCAGCCTGTGGCCCAGCACATCCGAAAGCGCCCGGATGATCGCCCAGTCCTCTCGCGCCTGCCCCGGTGGGAACACCGCCCGGTTGGCAATCTGCGCCCGCCCTTCCGTATTGACGTAGATGCCGGACTTTTCCGTATAGGTCGCGCCGGGCAGGATGACGTCGGCGCGGTGCGCGCCCTGGTCGCCATGCGTGCCGATGTAAACCACGAACGGACCGTCCGCGACCTTGATCTCATCCGCGCCGAGCAGGAACAGCACGTCAACGCCGCCCGCTGCCTGATGGGCCGCATCAAGCCCGCCCTCGCCCGGCACGAGGCCGAGATCGAGTGAACCGACCCTCGCCGCCGCCGTATGCAGCACCGAGAACCCGTTCCAGCCGTCCTTGACGGCGCCAGCTGCCAGCGCTGCACGCGCCGCGAGCGACAGAACGCCGAGGCCGTCCGGGCGCGTCAACGCGCCCTGCCCGACGACGACGAGCGGCTTTTCGGCGTTCTTCAACACTTCCGCGAAGGAATGCGTGCCGTCGGCAACGGCCGCCAGCGTCTCGGGCCCGGCGCCGAGATAGGTGTGCGTATAGGTCAGGTCGACCGGCTCGCCTATCACGCCGACCGACAGGTTGCCGCCCCGCCAGCGCTCGCGGAGGCGCGCATTCAGCACAGCCGCCTCGCGGCGCGGGTTGGTGCCGACGAGCAGCACTGCATCCGCCTCGTGCACGCCCGCGATGGTGGCGTTGAAGATGTAGCTTGCGCGCCCGAGAATAGGGTCGAGCACGGTGCCGTCCTGCCGCCCGTCGATGTTGGGCGAGCCGAGCCGCTGTAGCAGCGATTTCAGCGCGAAGCTCTCCTCGGCTGCCGCGAGATCGCCGACGATGGCGCCAATCCGGTCAGCCGCCGCCGCTTTTACCTTCTCGGCCACGCGCGCGAAGGCTTCCTGCCAGGTGGCCGGGCGCAGCCGGCCATTGTCGCGCACGTAGGGCTGGTCGAGGCGCTGCGTCTTCAGCCCGTCCCAGATGAAGCGGGTCTTGTCGGAAATCCATTCCTCATTGATGGCCTCGTTCACACGCGGCATCACGCGCATCACCTCGCGCCCGCGCGCATCGACCCGGATGGATGAGCCCAGCGCGTCCATCACGTCGATGGATTCGGTCTTGAGCAGTTCCCAGGGGCGCGCCTTGAACATGTAGGGCTTCGAGGTCAGCGCGCCGACGGGGCACAGGTCGATGACGTTGCCCTGCAGCTCCGACCGCATCGCGCTTTCGAGATAGGTCGTGATCTCCATGTCCTCACCGCGCCCGATAGCGCCGAGGTCCGGCACACCCGCCACTTCCGTGACGAAGCGAACGCAGCGCGTGCAGTGGATGCAGCGGTTCATGGAGGTGCGAACCAGCGGGCCGATATACTTGTTCTCGACCGCACGCTTGTTCTCGGCAAAACGGCTCGAATCGACGCCGTAAGCCATCGCCTGGTCCTGCAGATCGCACTCGCCACCCTGATCGCAGATCGGACAATCGAGCGGATGATTGATGAGCAGGAACTCCATCACGCCCTCGCGGGCCTTCTTCACCATCGGCGATCCGGTGAGGACCACCGGCGGCTCGCCGTTGGGGCCGGGGCGCAGGTCGCGCACGTTCATGGCGCAGGAGGCCGTGGGCTTGGGCGGGCCGCCCTTCACCTCGACGAGGCACATGCGGCAGTTGCCGGCGATCGAGAGCCGCTCGTGGAAGCAGAAGCGCGGCACTTCCGCGCCCGCCGCCTCGCACGCCTGCAGCAGCGTGTACTCCGCCGGGACGTCGATCTCCTTGCCGTCTACGATGAGCTTTGCCATCGACCTTTCCCTTATTCCGCCGCCACCAGCACCGGCTCGCCATGCGGATTGGCCGCATAGTCGTCGATGCGCTTCTCGATCTCGTGGCGGAAATGCCGGATCAATCCCTGGATGGGCCACGCCGCTGCATCGCCCAGCGCGCAGATCGTGTGGCCTTCGACGCGCGTCGTCACGTCGAGCAGCAGGTCGATCTCGCGCTTCTGTGCCCTGCCCTCGGCCATGCGCGAAATCACGCGCCACATCCAGCCCGTGCCCTCACGGCAAGGGGTGCACTGGCCGCAGCTCTCGTGCTTGTAGAACGCCGAGATGCGAGCGATCGCCCGCACGACGTCGGTCGACTTGTCCATCACGACCACCGCCGCCGTGCCGAGACCGGTCTTCATGGCACGCAGCGTATCGAAGTCCATCGGCGCGTCGATGATCTGCTCGGCCGGCACGAGCGGCACCGAGACGCCGCCGGGGATGACAGCGAGCAGGTTATCCCAGCCGCCCCGGATGCCGCCGCAATGGCGGTCGATCAGCTCGCGGAACGTGAGGCCCATCGCCTCTTCCACATTGCAGGGCGTGTTCACGTGCCCCGACACACAGAAGAGCTTCGTGCCCGCGTTGTTCGGCCGCCCGATGCCCGAGAACCACGCCGCGCCCCGGCGCAGGATGGTGCCAGCAACCGCGATCGACTCGACGTTGTTGACCGTCGTCGGGCAGCCATAGAGCCCCATGTTGGCCGGGAACGGCGGCTTGAGGCGCGGCATGCCCTTCTTGCCCTCAAGGCTTTCGAGCAGCGCAGTCTCCTCGCCGCAGATATAGGCACCCGCACCGTGATGAACATAAATATCAAAGGGATAGCCGTGGATGTTATCCTTGCCCACGAGCTTGGCCTCGTAAGCCTCGTCGACGGCCTTCTGCAGCGCGATGCGCTCCGCGATATATTCGCCGCGCAGATAGACATAGGCAGCGTGGGCACCCATGGCGAAGGACGCAATCATGCAGCCCTCGATCAGCAGATGCGGATCGTGGCGCAGAATCTCGCGGTCCTTGCAGGTGCCGGGCTCAGACTCGTCGGCGTTCACGACGAGATAATGCGGCCTGCCGTCCGACTTCTTCGGCATGAACGACCATTTGAGGCCGGTCGAGAAGCCGGCGCCGCCGCGCCCGCGCAGGCCCGACGCCTTCATCTCGTTGATGATCCAGTCACGGCCCTTTTCCAGCAGGAACTTCGTGCCGTCCCAGTTGCCGCGCTTCAGCGCTTCCGTCAGGCCCGGGCTATGGCGGCCGTAAAGGTTGGTGAAGATGCGATCCCTGTCAGCCAACATCGCGCTCACCCTTTCGTCTTGTCATCGGCCGCACGGTCCGCGGCTTTCGGCGCCGTATCGGGAGCTGCAGCCTGCTGGCTCTCGGGCTTGATCGGTTCCTTGCCCTCGGCCACACGGTGAGCCGGCGTATCCGCCACCTGCTCGCCGGCGCGCGTCGTCGCAGGCTTGGCCGGCTCCGGCACCGCCGCCTCGCGCGCGGCAAGAGCTGCCTTCTCAGCGGCCGCCTTTTCCTCCGCCGCCTTGGCCGCGGCCTCGGCACGCGCGCGCGCCTCCTCTTCCTCGAAGCGCTTGCGCCAGCTACCCACCACCGAGCCGTCGTAGAGCGACGGCTCAAGCAGCGTATTAATCGCATTCAGCGGCTCGGAGGCCACGCGCCCGTTCTGCGGCCCGGGCTTCACCGGACGGCCCGCAGCGAGATCGTCGAGCAGCTTGTTGAAGCTCTCCGGCGTCAGATCCTCGTAGTAGTCGTTGTTGATCTGCACCATCGGCGCGTTGCAGCAGGCGCCGAGGCATTCCACCTCCAGCCACGAGAACAGCCCGTCCTCGGTGACGTGACCCTGATGGCCGACACGCTGTTCCAGCACGTCCTGAATGTCCTGCGCGCCGCGCAGCCGGCACGGCGTCGTGCCGCAGAACTGGATGAAATAGCGCCCGACCGGCTGCAGGTTGAACATGGTGTAGAAGGTAGCGACCTCCAGCACCCGGATGTAGGGCATCTTCAGCAGGTCGGCGATGGTGCGGATTGCCGGCTCGGAAACCCAGCCGCCACCCTGCTCCTGCGCCTTCCACAGCAGCGAGATCACGGCCGAGGCCTGACGCCCCTCCGGGTACTTGGCGATGATCCGCTCAGCCCAAGCCGTATTCTCCGGCGTGAAGGCGAAGCCTTCCGGCTGAATTTCCTTTGGCGCTAGCCTGCGAACGGACATACCGTCACCCACTTCCTTGATCGCGTGAGAAACTCAGCGATCCACCTCACCGAACACGATATCGATCGAACCGAGGATTGCCGAGACATCGGCCAGCATGTGGCCCTTGCACAGGAAATCCATGGCTTGCAGATGCGCGAAGCCCGGCGCGCGGATTTTGCAGCGGTAAGGCTTGTTGGTGCCGTCCGCCACCAGATAGACGCCGAACTCGCCCTTCGGCGCTTCAACCGCCGCGTAGACATCGCCGGCAGGCACGTGGAAGCCTTCCGTGAACAGCTTGAAATGATGGATGAGCGCTTCCATCGAGCGCTTCATCTCGCCGCGCTTGGGCGCCACCACCTTGTGGTCCGCGCTGGACACGGGCCCCTGCCCGGCCGGCTCGCGCAGCTTGGCGATGCACTGGCGCATGATGCGCACGGACTGGCGCATCTCCTCCATGCGGATCACCTGCCGGTCATAGCAGTCGCCGTTCTTGCCGATGGGGATGTCGAACTCCATCTCCTCGTAGCATTCATAGGGCTGTGCCCGACGCAGATCCCAAGCCGCGCCGGAGCCGCGCACCATCACGCCCGAGAAGCCCCACGCCCAGCAGTCCTCCAGCGAGACGACGCCGATATCGACGTTGCGCTGCTTGAAAATGCGGTTGGGGAGCACGAGGTCTTCGAGATCGTCACAGACCTTCAGGAACGGATCGCAGAATGCCTCGATATCGTCGATGAGATCGAGCGGGAGATCCTGATGCACGCCGCCCGGGCGGAAATAGTTGGCGTGGAGACGCGCGCCACAGGCCCGCTCGTAGAAGATCATCAGCTTCTCGCGCTCCTCGAACCCCCACAGCGGCGGGGTGAGGGCGCCGACGTCCATCGCCTGCGTGGTGAAGTTCAGCAGATGCGCCAGAATGCGGCCGATCTCGGAATACAGTACCCGGATGAGCTGGCCGCGGCGCGGCACCTCGATGCCGAGGAGTTTCTCGACCGCGAGCACGAAGGCGTGCTCCTGATTCATCGGCGCAACGTAATCGAGCCGGTCGAAATAAGGCGTCGCCTGCAGGTAGGTCTTGTACTCGATCAGCTTCTCGGTGCCGCGATGCAGCAGGCCGATATGCGGATCGACCCGCTCCACGACCTCGCCGTCAAGCTCCAGCACGAGCCGCAGCACGCCGTGCGCCGCCGGGTGCTGCGGGCCGAAGTTGATGTTGAAGGTGCGAACGTCCGCCTCAGCCATGATTTCCGTCCTGACCGCCCGTGAAGAAAGCGATCGTTTCCGCTTCCGTCATCTTCTCCGTCTCGTTCGCGAGGGCGTAATAATCCGGCTTCACGTCGTAGAATATCTCGCTCGTCAGCCGCATGCCGTCATGTTCGCCGAAAGCCGCCACCGCGACCGCGTTATGGGCGCCGTCTTTCTGCCGCCAGAACAGGGACGAGCCGCATTCGCGGCAGAAGCCGCGCTCGCCCCACTCCGACGAATCGTAGATGCCGAGGGCGTCGCCCTTCACCATCGTGAGTTCGCCGCAGCGGCGTGCGAACCAGATGCCGCCCGACCAGCGCTGGCACATCGAACAATGACAGACGCCCGCCTCGTCGTTCTCCGGCACGGCCGTGAACTCAACCGCGCCGCACAGGCACCGGGCATTCAGGACAGCGTGACTCATGACGGCTTGCCTCCCGCCTTTTCGTCGCCCGGCAGCACATAGTCCGGCCCTTCCCACGGCGACAGGAAGTCGAAGGTCCGGAACTCCTGCACCAGCTTCACGGGCTCGTAGACGACGCGCTTCTTCTCGTCGTCGTAGCGCACCTCGACGTAACCGGTGAGCGGAAAATCCTTGCGCAGGGGGTGCCCCTCGAAACCATAGTCCGTCAGCAGGCGTCGCAGGTCCGGATGATCCGCGAACAGCACGCCGTAGAGATCGTAGGTCTCGCGCTCGTACCAGTCGGCGGCGGGAAACACGCCCACGGCGCTGGGAACCGGCGAGAACTCGTCCGTCTGCACCTTCACCCTGATTCGCCGGTTATGGCGCGGCGACAGCAGGTGATAGACGACGTCGAAGCGCTCGTCGCGGTCGGGATAGTCCACGCCGCAGATATCGGTAAAATTGATGTAGAGGTTCGCCGGATCGTCGCGCAGGAAAGTCAGCACCGCGACAATGGCTTCGCGCTTCGCCAGCACCGTCAGCTCGCCGTAGGCGACGAGCGTGCCCGTCACCGCGTCGGGAAGCGCAGCGGCAATAGCAGCCGCATGCTGCTCCAGCGGGGAGAGCAGTGGCCCCGTCTCCTGCACCTTGTCCTCGGTATCTGCGCTCATCGCGACAGCCCTCCCCTAGCGCTCGATCGTGCCGACGCGACGGATCTTCTTCTGCAGAAGCAGCACGCCGTAGAGCAGCGCCTCTGCTGTCGGCGGACAACCCGGCACGTAGATGTCGACCGGCACCACGCGGTCGCAGCCGCGCACCACGGAATAAGAATAATGGTAGTAGCCGCCACCGTTCGCACACGACCCCATCGAGATCACGTAGCGCGGTTCGGGCATCTGGTCATAGACCTTGCGCAAGGCGGGCGCCATTTTGTTGGTCAGCGTGCCGGCGACGATCATCACGTCCGACTGGCGCGGGCTGCCGCGCGGCGCGAAGCCGAAGCGCTCCACGTCGTAACGCGGCATCGACACCTGCATCATCTCCACGGCGCAGCAGGCAAGGCCGAAGGTCATCCACATCAGCGAGCCGGTGCGTGCCCAGTTGATCAGCTCGTCCGTCGCGGTGACGATGAAGCCCTTGTCGGCCAGTTCATCGTTGATGCCGGTGAAGAACGGGTCGTTCGCACCGACGGGCTTGCCCGTGTTCGGGTCGATGATGCCACGCGGCGCGGGAGCCACCAGCGTGCCGGGCGCGCCCGCCCCTGCCGCCGGACCGCCGGGTTGTCCGATCAATCCCATTCGAGGGCTCCCTTCTTCCATTCATAGACGAAGCCGACGGTGAGCACGCCGAGGAACGCCATCATCGACCAGAAGCCGAGCCAGCCAAGTTCCCCGAACGTGATCGCCCACGGGAACAGGAACGCCACTTCCAGATCGAAGATGATGAACAGGATGGCCACCAGGTAGAAGCGAACATCGAACTTCATGCGCGCGTCATCGAAGGCGTTGAAGCCGCATTCGTAGGCCGACAGTTTTTCCGGATCGGGATTCTTGTAGGCGAGGAGGAACGGGGACACGAGCAGCGCAAGGCCGATCACCAGCGAAACCCCCAGGAAAATGACCAGCGGCAGATAGTCCGACAGCAAATCCTGCATTCGATCCTCCAACGGCATCCCCCTTCCGGAAAACCGGACGAGGCGGTGGCTCACGAAACATGAGCCTGAGCGCGCGAGCCGTATCCAGAAACATTCCGGCGGAAACTACAGGAAAACCTGAAAAATTCCCCGCCTTAGACCGGTTCGCATGTGCGACGAAGGCTTATCGCACGCTCCGCCACGACGCAAGTACCCCCGGCGACCTTCACCCTTGTTTTTGCTTGCCCTACGACTTTAGGCTAAGGTGACGAAGTGTCCTACGACACGGAACGTTCTGCCATTTCAAGCGTTATGGTTTTAACGCAGGGATATGTCAGGAGATATGTCATGCACGATGATCTGCTAAAACCCGCCCGCCTGCAGTACTGGTCACCCGGCCGCCACGCCCGGCCCGAGCACGCGATCGATTTCCCCACGTTGGAAGACGCCGTCGCCTTCGCGATGACGCATCACAACGCCAACCGGGAGATTGCGTGGATCCGCACCGAAAGCGGCACGACGCTGCTGCCGTCCCGCATCGCCACGCTCTGGGAACTGCGCACCAACCGCGCCGCCTGACGTGCGGGCCGCGGAAGAGAGACGCGGGGAAGAAAGCGTCGCGGGACGGTCCTCACCGTGCCGCGACGTGCCTGCGTGCCGGAGACGGCTGTCAGTAGTCCCACTCCATGCCGATGCCGACCGAACCCGCTCCTTCCGCACCGGCCTCGCCCTGCAGCTTGATGTGGTCGGTGATGTTCACGTCCACCGTCACGCGGCTCGACGCCGGCGTCGCCCCCTGCTTGATGCCGAGATATATATTGTCGTTGATCCGCTTGCCGATGCCCACGTCGACATTGCCTGAGTCGTCCGCGCCGACGTCCACCGAATCAACGCCCAGCGACCGTCCGAGGCTTCCCAGCGCATCGCCGCCGCCCACGCCGGTGAGCTGCGCGATGGCCTGCGCCAGCCGGATGGTCTGCGAGGTCGAGAGCCGCGTAACCGGCCGTCCGAACAGCAGCCGTGCGAACACCTCGTCGCGCGGCAGTTCCGGCTGCGACGAGATCGAGATCTTCGGATTGGACGCATAACCCGAGACGCCGATCTGCGCCGTGACGTCGGAGGCGGGCGCCTCCGCGAGGAAATCGAGCGTCGGATCGAGGCTGCCCCCCACGAACGACACCTCCCCGCGTGAGAAGGTCAGCGTGCGGCCGACCACGGCGAGCGTGCCGCGCCGCATCTGGAAGCCGCCGTCGATCATCGGCGCGCCGCTGTCGCCGCGCACCCGGAGCGTTCCGCCGAGTTCCGCGTTGATGCCCTGCCCGCGCACGAAGACCCGGGAGGGCGCATTGATCGCCACGTCGAGCCCCAGCACGAAGGGTTTCGACGCTGCCGCCTGCGCGGCCGCGGCCTCCTGCCGTTCGATGCGCGCCCGGACACGCGGCGGCGGATGCACGTGCTGCACCTCGATGGGCGCGAGCGACAGCGGAAAGCGGTTGGGAATCGTGATCTGCAGGTTGTCGACGTTGATCGCGCCCGCCAGCTTCGGCGAGTGGGCTAGCGGCCCGGTGATGGCGAGGTCGAGGTTCGAGACCATGTTGACCATCTCGCTCGACACGAGCTGCGCCTTGTTCGCCTTGATCGTGATGTTACCCGGGAAGCCCGCGGCCGGATCGACGGCCACGCGCCCGGCGCCGTTCACTGTGCCGCCGTTGCGGGTGCGGGCGGAGAGGCTGGTGATCACAAGTTCGCGCTCGCTGCCCGTCACCACCGCCTGGATGTTGTCGAAGAACAGCCCCTGCACCGGGTCCGAGAACTGCCCGCCGGCGACGCGCACCGTGCCGCCAACCGCCGGCGCCGCCGTGGTGCCGCGCAGACGCAGGTCGATGTTCGCCCGGCCCGTCAGCGTCTGGCCGCTCGCCGAAAGGATGGTGTTGGCGATGCCGAGGTCGATCGGCCCGGTCACGGCGAGGTCGAGGTTGCCGTCGCCGAGCGGCGCCGAGCCCTGCACACGCAGCGTGACGTCGTTCTGCGCCCGGATGGTCGAATCCGTGGTCACACGCCCCTGCCCCAACGTGCCGCTCGCGGCGATGGCAAGCGGCCTCACGCCGGCGTTCGCCATCGCCGGCAGCGTCAGCCCTGCCACGTTGAGGCGGTAGCGCCCGTCCGGCCGCGCGGCGGCGCCGGTCACGTTCGCATCGCCGGACACCGTTCCCGCAAGGCCGAGGTCGGGCGCGAACAGTTCCGCGACGGCGAGCGGGAAGTTCTGGATCGTGGTGTTGATATTGAGTCGCTCGCCGGCGTCGCCTGCCACGCGCAGCCGCCCGCTGCCCGAGCGCACTTCGAGGCCGGCAATGCGCACCGTGCCGCCGGAGAGGTCGATACGCGCATTGGGCGCGACGTCAAGACGCTGGCGCCCGCGCGATACCCGCGCCTGGCTGATGGTGATGCTCGTCGCCTCGCCCAGAGCCACTCGTGCGGCTGCATTGACGTCCGAACCCTGCACGACGCCATCGATGCGCACATCGCTCGCCTGTCCGGTTCCCGTCGCGGTGATTGTGGCGCGCGGCACGGCAACGCCGCTTGCGATGGCCTCCGTCACATCAATCCGCGCGTCGAACACAGGCCGGCGCAGGAGATCGCGGCCGGAGGCATCGATGCGCGCGCTGCGCAGCGAGGCGCCGAAACCCGCGAACTGGTCGATGCCGCCGGAGACCCGCGCGTTCTGGCCGCCGTTCGCCGCCGCGAGATCCGCCTGCAGGTTCACCCGGCCGCCCAGTTCCGTAAGCAGCAGCGGCCCGAGATCGGCGAGATTGCCGGCAACGACATTGACGCGCCCGGTCGCGAGTTGCGCCGCGTTGAGCGCCACCGCGCCCTTGACCGAAACGGAGCCCAGCGCGATATCGAGGTCGTCGACGCGGGCCGCCCCGTCGCGGGCGCGGGCGAAGCGCCCGGTGCCGCGTGCCGCCTTGCCGTCGACAGAGCCGCCGAGCGCGAGCGTCCCGCTGACGGCACCGAGCAGATCCTTTGCATCCACGTCGAGTTTCAGCGCCTCGATGGGCCGCCCCATGGCGCGGGCCTGCGGCACCGACACGGTCGCCTTGCCGTCGAGCTTGTCCAGATTGCCGGTGAGCGCCACGGTGACATCGCCGCGCCCTTGCAACTGTGAATCAACCTTGGCGAGATCGGGCAGCGACAGTTTCGCTACCACGTCGGCCTTGCTTTGCGTGGCCGAGCCGTTCGCCGACAGATTGACGTGCGCGCCGTCGACCTTCAGCGCCTTGAAGCCGAAGCTGCCGTCCTCGCCGCGTTCGACGCCGCCCGCGAGCGTGAGCTTGCCGCCCGTCAGGCCGTCCGCCTGTGCCACGCCGGTGCGCAGCCCCTCCGCCGCGCCGTCGAGCGTGACGGACAGGCGCGAAAGATCGAAAGCCACATCGACATCGGCATCGAGCCGCGCGCGGCCCGCCAGTTCCGGCCCGGCGAACGCCCTGAGCGCCGCGAGGTCGGCCTTCTCCAGCGCCACCTTGCCGATGATCTCGTCCGGATCGACGATACCGGCGAAACGCAGCGAAAGCGGCGCGAGCGCGAGATGAGCGCTGTCGATCTTCGCCACCAGCGTCCGATCCGCGCTGCCGCGCACGGCGAGCTTCGCCGCGCCGCCAAGTGCCTGGGTGAGCGCGGCGTCGGGCGTGGCGATGCCGGCGATATCGCCGTCCACCGTCAGGTCGAAGCGCGTCGCCTCGTCGGCGACCGGCCCCTTGCCCAGAACATGCGCGGCGATTTTCACCTGTCTGGCGCGATAGCCCGTCGCCGCGAGGTCGCCCGCGGCGATCTCCGCCGTTGCGTCAAGTGCGGAAAGCGTGCCGCCCACGTTCACATCGAGTGTCGCGCCGGACCACGAGACGGGCGCGAGATGCGCGAACACGAGCGGCGGCCCCGCCGTCACGCGCGCACTGCCGGAAACCGCCTCCGTCGCCGGATCGAAGCTGCCCTGCGCGGTGAGCGCGGCCGCTGCCGATGTCAGTTGCGCCTGCGTCACGGCGATCTTGCCGTCGTCGTCGAAGCGCGCGGTCACGGCGAGCGCGCTGCGGCCGCTGGCGAGCGGCGCCACGGTCTGCGGCAGCAGCGCGGCGATGTCGGCGTCGATGGCCGCCGTCAGCACGCGCCCGGCATCCTGCCGCTTCACGGCGATCTCGCCGTTGGCACCCGCCTTGCCGGCAAGATCGAGCCGCAATTGCCCCTGCCAGTCATCGAGCGGCCCCGCCCCCTTTGCCGCGAAGCTGAGCGGCGGCAGGTCCGGCACGCCCGCGACTTGCGACACGATGCCGCCGGCCGGCTCCTGCGCCAGCACGTCAAGCGTCAGCACTTCGCCCTCCGGCGCGTAGCCGAAGCGGCCGGTGATGCGCCCCTCCTGCCCGTCGATGCGGTCGACGGCGAGATCGACGTTGAGCCCCTGCTTCAGATCGACGAGTTCGGCCGAGCCCTTCACGGCAAGGCTCGCCGCCTGCCCGAACAGCGCCGGGCCGAGCGCCACCTCGCCCACCTTCAGCTCGTTGAGGCGAATGCCGAACGGCAATTGCGGCAGCCCGCCACCCGCCGGCGGCGTCTCTGCCGCCGCCGCGCCCGAAGACGCCGGCGCGCGCGCCACTGCCACCTTGTCCGCCTCGACGACCGAAATATCGAGCACGCCCGAGAGCAGCGCGAGCGGGCTCCACGCCAGCCGCGCGCGGTCGACGTCGAGCCACACGCCCGTCCCGTCGCCGACCTTGACGTCACGCACCGTCATGTCGAACGGCACCGCGCCTTCCAGCCGGCCGATGGACAGCGACAGGTCCGGTCCGTTCGCCACGCTCTCGATGATATCGACCAGCGCGGCACGTCCGGTGTCGGTGCGGGTCATGAAGAAGAACCCGCCCACCGCCGCCACAGCGACGCCGCCTGTCAGTCGCAGCAGCAAGCCCGCGAGTCCCAGCTTCCCCCGCGTACGTCTTATGTGGCCGCGCCGATATCCGTTGTCATCGTTCAAAACGCTTGTCCCAGGCTGATGTAAAGTCCATAGGGCGGATCGCCCTTCTCGCGGTTCAGACCGCGCGCGACATCGAGGCGGATAGGGCCGATGCTGGTGTAGTAACGCAGGCCCAGACCCGCCGAATACCGCAGCGTCTCGTTGAACTCCGGCGTCGACGAGCGGAACGCCATGCCCGCGTCCGCGAACGCCACGACGCCGATGGTGTCGGTGACTTTGGCGCGCAGCTCCGCCGAGCCCTCGAACAGGCTGCGCCCGCCCACCACGACGCCAGCGGCGTCGGCCGGCCCAAGACTCTGGTAGTCGTAGCCGCGGACCGAGCCGCCGCCGCCGGCGAAGAAGCGATGCGGCGGCGGAACGCTCTCCAGTCCCGACCCGACGATGGAGCCGACGCGCGCCCTGCCCGCAAGCACGTAGCGCCTGTCCGCGTCCAGCGGCAGGTAGCCGGAGGCACTGACGTCGATTTTCGTCATGTCCACAGTCGAGCCGAGGAACGACGGATAGGGCGTGACCTTGCCGGAAAGCCGCACGCCCCGCGTGGGATTGAGCTTGTCGCCGGTGTTGTCGTAGGCAAGCTGCACCGGCAAGCCGACCAGCGTATACCAGCCGCTGTTGGTGTAGCTGGTGTTGGTGGGCGCCGTATACTTGGCGCGCTCCACGTCGATGCCGATCTGCCCAGTGAGTTCGTCGGAGAAAGTGCGCTTCACGCCGACCGAGCCGATGACGCCCTGGCGCGTGTAGGTTTCCGTGATCTCCTTCAGCGCCGCGACGTCGGCGACGAGATCGTCCTTCACCGTGAAGATGCCGGGCTTCAGGAAGCTAGCGCCGACCTTGTAGCCGAGTTTGTCCAGCGTGGTTGCGCGGCTGCGACCGTTGATCGTGTTGACATCGGTGCCCGAAACCTGCGCCTCCAGCCGTAGCCGCTCCGCGCCGCCGAACAGGTTCCTGTGGCCCCAGTAGACGTTGGCGGCCGGCCCCTCCGTGGTGGAATACTTGGCGCCGAAGCCCACGAAGCGCGGCAGCCGTTCGCTCACCTTCACCTCGATCGGCAACTCGTTCCCCGCCGTCAGATGCTCGGCCTCGACGACGCGCACGGAGTCGAACACGTCATACGCGCCGAGTTCCCGCCTCAGTCTGGCGATCGGCTCCGGCGAGAACACATCGCCTTCCTTGAACGGCACCCGCGCACTGACGAAATCCGGATCGAGCCTTTCGGTTCCCGAAACCGTCACCGGCCCGAAGCGGGCCTTCGGCCCGGTGTCGACGTGAAACACGACGTCCATGACGAGGCGCGAGTGATCCACCGTCGCCTGCCGCCCCGGCACCCGCGCAAGCGCATATCCCTGATCGCGGAAATAGCTGACGAGCGCCGCTTCCGTGCTGAGGACGGCGCTGCTCACCGCCGGCTCGCCGGCCCGGATGCCGAGCTTCTCCCAGTCCGGCGACGGCAGCGGCCGGCGCGTCGTGGCATCGATCAGCGCGAAGCGGCCGAAGGAATAGCGCTTGCCGGGCGTCACGGCGATGCGTACCGGCACCGGTCCCGGATGGCGCGCGGCCTCGATCCGTCTCGCGGCATCCGGACTGTCGAGCGGCGCGCCGGCGAGCGTGATATCGACGCGCCCGTTGTAATAGCCCAGCGCCTCCAGCGCCGAGATCAGCCGGCCCTTGTCCGCGTTGGCGCGGGCGATGAGCCCGATCGCGCCCGACGGCAGTTGCCGCCTGAGACGTTCGAGATCGGACACCTCCGTCAGCTTCGTCGCGGCGCTGTCTTCGGGAATGTCGAATGTCACCGTGTAGGTGACGCCGTCGGGCACCGGTATGGGCTCGGCCTCCTCCTGCGCCTCGCGCCCGAGGATCCGGTCGTAGAGGCGGCCGAAGAACGAGCGGCGCGGCTTGTCGTCCGCCGATGCGGAGGCCGGGGTATCCTGCGCCCATGCGCGGCCCGCCTCCGGCCCCGGCGCATACACGAGTGCCGCCAGCGCCAGCGCGGTCAGCGAAATGCCCCGGCGCGCGCCCGCGCCGGCACAGGGGTGCCTCCGCCCGCAGGCCGGCGAAAAGGCCGCTTCGCGGATCGGATCGGGAGCCGGTATGGTTCTCTCTTCAGTCACGCAACGTCGGGCCTCTCACGCACACTTTCTCACCAGATGCATCCGCGCGAAAGCTAATTACGCCCCGTTCATGCCACGAATGAGGCACTTCGGACGAGAATGCGTCGGCTCGCCAGTTCCGGGACACAACGGCACGGGCCCGATGAAACTGATGACAGGATGCTTATAACAAGCCTCCTTTGGCGATTGGTTAACGCTAAACCGTCATCCAGCATTCATTGCGCCAATCGGAAAGTCTCGCACAAGCGCACCCATGGCATTGTCCGGGGACAGCGAGCGGACGTGAAATCCGGGCCGCGCCGCCCCACTGTCATCACATGCGTATGCTTTGCCATCGCATGGCGCATGCGCCCACCCACCTTGCATCCAAGTCGTCAGCGAGATGTTATACGACCATGCTGGATCAGATTTTCCGCCTAGCGGGCATTATCGATTTGGGCGTCACGGACGCGGATAAAACCGGCACGGATAATACCGGCCCGGAAAGAGCCGGCTCGCGCGGGGAAACCGTGAACGGCGAGGAGAGCGGTGAGCGGCCCGAACAGGAAATGCCAAACATCTCCCTCCATGATGCAGGCAAGCGGGCGGCACCCGCCGCGCCGCAACTGGGGCTTGCGCTCGGCGGCGGCGCGGCGCGCGGCTGGGCGCACATCGGTGTGATCAAGGTGCTGGCGCGGGAGGGCCTGCGGCCAGCCGTCATCGCCGGCACGTCGATCGGCGCCGTCGTGGGCGGCTGCTATGCCGCCGGCAGACTCAGCGAGCTGGAAGCCTTCGCCCGCTCGCTCACCAAGCGCCGCATCGTCTCGCTGATGGATTTCCACCTCAACGGCTCTGGCCTGCTCGGCGGCGACCGCCTGCAGAAGCTGCTGCACGAGCATCTTGGCCCGACGCAGATCGAGGACCTGCCGATCCGCTTCGCGGCGGTGGCGACTGAACTCGGCTCCGGCCACGAGGTCTGGCTGACGCGCGGGCCGCTGGCGGAGGCACTGCGCGCCTCCTATGCGCTGCCCGGCGTGTTCGACGCCATCCGTGTGCGCGGCCGCTGGCTGATGGACGGCGCGCTGGTCAATCCTATCCCGGTGACGACGGCGCGCGTTCTGGGAGCGGAGGCGGTGATCGCCGTCAACCTCAATGGCGACCCGCGCGCCCGCGCCGCCATCATGCCCGCGATCGACCTCGACACGGAGGACGATCCGCCGGCGGATGCCTCCGGATCGGGCGACAGCCTGCGCCGCAGCTTCTTCGCGCCGCTGCAGAACGCCCTGCCCGCGACGCTCGCCGCCGGGCCGTTCAGCGCCAGCGTATCGGGCCCGCGGCGCGAACGCGGCCCCGGCCTTGCCACCGTGCTGATGGACGCCTTCAACATCACGCAGGATCGGATCGCCCGCTCGCGCCTGGCGGGCGATCCGCCGGACATCACCATCTCGCCCCGGCTGGCGCGCGTCGGCCTGTTCGACTTCGACAACGCCGCCGAGATCATCGAACTCGGAGTGCGCGCCACCGAACGCGCCTTGCCCGACATCGAGGAATACCTGACGGGCAGGCTCACGTAAGCGGCGGCTTCAGGCCGTCGCGATATATTCGCGCAGCGCCTGGTGCTCGTTCTCGAACTCCGCCAGACGGTGCTTGACGACGTCGCCGATGGAGATGATGCCCGAAAGTCGGCTGTCCTCCATCACCGGCACATGGCGGAAACGGCCCGCCGTCATCATTTCCATCACGTCGTCGAGGGTGTCGTAAGGCGTGCAGGTCTTCACCCGCGACGTCATGACGCGCGACACGGTGTTGTCGAGCGCGCGCGGACCTTCGCCCGCGAGCACGCGCACCACGTCGCGTTCCGACAGAATGCCGAGCACAGCGCCGTCGACGCCCGTCACCACCAGCGCGCCGACGCGCCGCTCCGCCAGCACGTCCACTGCCTCGCGCAAGGTCCGCTGCGGCGAGATGGTGATGACCGAACGTCCCTTGCCGTTCAGGATCGCAGTAACTGTGGTCATGGTGACCTCCCTTCTGATCGTGCCTCCTCTCTCACGGGCATTCGCTGCTTAACCGGAGAGAACCCTTATGCCCGTCTGCGCGGGCTTTACATCTATTCCATTGTGCCTTCCGTCGCCCGTGAAGGCAAGGCTTCCCTTCAGTGTTGCCCGCCCCGGCGGCGGGAGACGGGATCGAGCGGCAGGAAAAGCACGAGCCCGGCGAGGAAGCCGCCGATGTGCGCCTCCCACGCAATGGCGCCTTCCGCGCCCATGATGCCCGATGCGAAGCCAGCGAGCAGGTTGATGACGAACCATGCGACGATGAACGCCAGTGCCTGCCTGTTTTCCAGCAGCGCGATCAGCGGCTGCGCCGGCGCATCGAACCCCCGGCCCCCGCGCCCGAACAGGGCGGCGCCGCCGCCCGAGAACACGAAGCGCGACGCCGCCGCCATGACGCCCGAGATCGCGCCCGATGCACCGACCATCGGCAACACGTCGTCGGGACGCATCAGCCAGTAAAGCAGCGCCCCGGCAACGCTCGACAAGACGAACAGCACCAGAAACCGCACGGTGCCGAACCGCCGCGCCACCGGCGTGCCGAACGCCAGCAGCCACAGGGCATTGAACGCCAGATGCATCCAGGAAGCATGCAGCAGGCCGTAGGTCAGCACGGCCCAGGGCGCCGACCCGGTCGACAGCACATAGCGGGTGAGCGCCATCTGCTCGCCGCCGCCGGCGACCGCCGCCTCGACGATGGCCTGCGCCTGCGCGGGATCGAAGAACAGCGTCAGCCGGGCGGGAATGAAGGCGAACGTGAGCATCGCCTCGACTGCGGTACTTCCGGAAAGCAGCGACCGCAGGCCGTGCACCAGCACAAGGGCGGCGATGATGGCGACGATCACGGTCGGCGCATTCACGATCGGCTCGCGCGCCGGCGCGCGACGCGGATACGGATCGGGCCGATAGTCGGGCGGAGGAAGGTCTGACACGGGCACCTGCGCTGAATGGGAACGGCCGCGCGGGCGGACCGCGCACAACGCCCGCGACACTATCACGTCGGTGCGCGGGCGGGAAAGACGCTCCGGGCAGGGGCGCAGGATGCCGTCCACATATCGCGCCGCTTCTTTTCGGGTGCGGTCTTGACAGATCGGACAGCAACTGCATGTTTCCTGTCCGTTCACTTGTGATATGGCATATACCGGCGTTGGGCGGTCAGGGAATCAGACGATACGATGACGGATAACGATGATCTTTTCGGCTCGGCGGGGGAGGCCGCGGGCTCCCGGTCCGCCGCGACGGCCAGATCGGCCGCGGCCGGCAAGTCCTCCGTGACGTCCAGATCGTCCGCCGCCGCAAGGCCCGCGAGGAAGCCGGCCGCGGCGGAGCCCGCGCCCGCGTCCACCGAGGCCAGCTACACCGCCGCCTCCATCGAGGTGCTTGAGGGGCTGGAGCCGGTGCGGCGGCGCCCTGGCATGTACATTGGCGGCACGGACGAGAAGGCGCTGCACCACCTGTTCGCCGAAGTCATCGACAACGCCATGGACGAGGCGGTGGCCGGGCACGCGAGCTTCATCGAGGTGGAACTGGAGGCTGACGGCTTCCTCAGCGTCACCGACAACGGCCGCGGCATTCCCATCGACCCACACCCGAAGTTTCCGGACAAGTCGGCCCTCGAAGTCATTCTCACCACCCTGCATGCCGGCGGCAAGTTCGATTCGAAGGCTTACGAAACCTCGGGCGGCCTGCACGGCGTGGGCGTGTCCGTCGTCAACGCGCTCTCCGAAAAGCTGGAGGTCGAGGTGGCGCGCGGGCAGACGCTATACCGGCAGGATTACGCGCGCGGGCTGCCGCTCGGCCCGCTGCAGACGGTGGGGCGCGTGCACAACCGGCGCGGCACCAAGGTGCGCTTCAGGCCCGACGCTGAAATCTTCACCGCGGGCTCGCGCTTCGACCCCGCCCGCCTCTTCCGCATGGCGCGCTCCAAGGCCTTCCTGTTCGGCGGTGTCGAGATTCGCTGGCGGTGCGCGCCGGCGCTGCTGGCCGGCAACGACAAGGTTCCGCCCGAGGCCACCTTCCGTTTTCCCGGCGGCCTGAAGGACTATCTCACGCAGGAGATCGAAGGCCGCACACTCGTCGTCGACGGCCTCTTTTCCGGGCGCATCGACAAGTCCGGCGGCGACGGCAGGCCGGGCGGGCACGGCTCGCTCGAATGGGCTATCGCCTGGTATGCGGAGGACGACGGCCATGTCGCCTCATACTGCAATACCATCCCGACACCCGAGGGCGGCACGCATGAACAGGGCCTGCGCAACGCCCTGCTGCGCGGCCTGCGCGACCACGCCGAGCGTGTCAACCAGAGCAAGCGCGCGGCCCAGATCACGGCGGAAGACGTCATGGTTTCCTGCGCGGCCATGCTGTCCGTGTTCATCCGCGAACCGGAGTTCCAGGGCCAGACGAAGGACAGGCTCGCGACCGCCGAAGCTTCCCGCATCGTGGAAAGTGCGGTGCGCGACGCCTTCGACCACTGGCTCGCCGCATCGCCCCAGCAGGCGGGCCGCCTGCTCGACTGGACGGTGGACAGGGCCGAGGAACGGCTGCGACGCCGTGCCGAAAAGGACATCGCCCGCAAGACGGCAACCCGCCGCCTGCGCCTCCCCGGCAAGCTCGCGGACTGCACGAAGGCGGGGGCAGCGGGATCGGAGCTTTTTCTGGTGGAGGGTGATTCGGCGGGCGGCTCGGCCAAGCAGGCGCGCGACCGCGCCACCCAGGCCATCCTGCCGCTGCGCGGGAAAATCCTCAACGTGGCTTCAGCCGGACGCGATAAGCTCCTGCAGAACCAGCAGATCGCCGACCTCATGCTGGCGCTTGGCTGCGGCGTTGGTTCCGCCTATCGCGGCGCGGATCTCCGCTACGAAAAGATCATCATCATGACCGACGCCGATGTGGACGGCGCGCATATCGCCTCGCTCCTCATCACCTTTTTCTGGCGCCAGACGCCGCGCCTCATCGACGAACAACATCTCTACCTCGCGGTGCCGCCGCTGTTCCGCCTGACCCACAGCGGCAAGACCGTCTACGCGCGCGACGAGGCGCACCGGCAGGAACTCATGCGCACGACGTTCAAGGGCAAGAAGGCCGAGATCGGCCGCTTCAAGGGCCTTGGCGAGATGCTGCCGGCGCAGCTCAAGGAAACCACCATGGACCCACGCAAGCGCACCCTGCTGCGCGTCGTCGTCGAGGAAGACGCGCGCCCGCAGACCAGCGATGCCGTGGAAAGGCTGATGGGCAACAAGCCGGAAGCGCGCTTCTCCTTCATACAGGAAAACGCCGCCTTCGCCACGGATCTCGATATCTGACGCGGGGCGGCCAAATATCTCCGCCGGATGCCGAAAAAAGCCGCGCGGCGGAGGCAAGTTTTAACGATCATGCCGAATAGTGACGCTTGCGGAACACATTAAGAACTTGTATAGTGTTCGTGTTTCGTTTCATGGAATCCCGTTCCACGAAATGCCGCAGGGCGCTGATCCGGGAAGGATGTGTAGACCATGTTGACGCGCAAGCAACACGATCTGCTTCGTTTTATTCATGAACGCATGCGGGAATCCGGGGTTCCGCCTTCGTTCGACGAGATGAAAGATGCGCTTGATCTGCGCTCCAAATCGGGCATTCACCGCCTCATCATCGCGCTGGAGGAACGCGGCTTCATCCGACGCCTTCCCAACCGCGCCCGCGCGATCGAGGTGATTCGCCTGCCGGAGGCATTGTCCGCGCCGGTTCCGCGCGGGCGGTTCAGTCCCAGCATCGTCGAGGGCGGCCTCGGCCGGGACGGCGGCGCTGTGCGGGAAAGCGGACGCGAGACTGCGAGCCCGGTACGCGCCAGCGGGAACGTCTTGCGCGCCGCGGGCGAGCGGGTGAGCATCGATTCGGGTGAAGCGACGGCCGGCAACACGACGCAGATCCCCGTGATGGGGCGAATCGCGGCCGGCACGCCGATCAGCGCGATCCAGAACAGCAGCCACACGCTGGCGCTGCCGCCGGAGCTGCTGTCGTCGTCGGGGGAGCACTTCGCCCTTGAGGTGCGCGGCGATTCGATGATCGAGGCCGGCATTCTCGACGGAGACACGGTCATTCTGCGCAAGCAGGATATGGCGGAGACTGGCGATATCATCGTCGCTCTCATCGACGACGAGGAAGCTACCCTGAAGCGCCTGCGCAAACGCGGCTCCTCCATCGCGCTGGAGGCGGCCAATCCGGCCTACGAAACAAGGGTGCTCGGCCCCGACAGGGTGCGCATCCAGGGCAAGCTCGTCAGTCTGGTCCGCCGTTACTGAGGCGTATCGGGCAGCGAACACGTGAGCAGGCGTCTCTTCCGGCGCCGTACTCCGCAAAGCTTTGATTTGGCAAGTCTTTTATTTCAACGATTTAGCTGATCAGATCATTCCACCTGATCGAAGTGTACTCTAACGTCCTGCGGGCCGGCGCCAGGGCCGTCCTTCCCCGCCGGCCACATTGCTGTCATGCGTGCTTTCCACGATCAGTCCGCCATTGCCGGATGTCAGCGCGATGGCGCCCAACCGTTGCAGGTCTTCGCGATCGATCACATAGGCTGCGGCACAGTCTGGCGGCGTCTGGCGGGGCGTGATCAGCAGGGCGGCGCGCCTGCAATCCTCGGCGAGCGCAGCGGGGTCGCGGGTGAAGGCGACGCTGCGGCCATCGGCGAGCCGGGCGACGCAGCCGAACCTGTCGCAGGCGACGTTGTGTTTGAGCGCGGGATCGTCCGCTCGGCGCCCGTCGCCGTCCGCCTTCAACCACTGCTCGACGACGAAGGCGGAAGGATTGCCGAGGATGACGAATCGACCGCCGGCGCTCCGCACGGCGGCGCCGCGTCCCTCGCGGTCGATGCGAACGTCGGGCCGCGCGGGCGCGGCGGCAAACGCAACACCGACCGCCACCGGCAGAACAGCGAGCCACCGCAGCGGCGTCGACCACAGGCAGGCCCAGAGCATACCGAAGGCGAGCAGCGAAAGGGCGCCGACGCCGAAAGCCGGCACGACGACAACAGCGCCGGGAAAGCCGGCGGCGATCCGCGCGCCCGCCAACACCGGCACCGCAGCGAGGCCGGCGAGATGCCAGAAGGGGCCATCGAGACCGAGCGGATAAAGCGCCACGGCAAGGAAGGAGAACGGCATGACCACGAGTTCGACGATGGGCAGGCCGAAGGCATTGCCCAGGATTCCCCACGGGTTGAAGGTCTGGAAGTGATAGGTGCTGAAGGGCCCGGTCGCGAGCATCGCCACGACTGTGGTCATGACGCTCATCACCGTCATCCGGTAAAGCCGCCCTTGCCGCCCGTCGGCGGAGGACGCACCCAGCGGCCCGCCTTCCCGCAGTGGCAGGGCGTTCGCCGCCGGCTCGAGGTCATCCCACCGCTCGAAGAGCGCGATCAGCGCCGCCACGCCGGCGAACGACATCTGGAAGCTCGGACCGAGCATGGCTTCGGGCTGCAATGTCAGGCACACCAACGCTGCGAGCGCGAGGTTGCGCATGGAAAGCGCCGGCCGATCGGCGAGAATCGCACCCATGACGATCAGCGTGACGCACAAAGCCCGCAGGGTATCGATTCCCGCCCCGGAAAATACGCAATAGCCGCTCGCGCCGACGATACCGATGACGGCGGCGATTTTCCGGATCGGATAGCCGACCGCAAGGCCGGGAATCAGCGCAAGCGACAGGCGGGTGAGAAAAAAGAGCGTGCCGGCGACGAGCGTCATGTGAAAGCCGCCGATGGAGACGACATGGTAGATGCCGGCGGCGCGCAGCGCCTCGTTGGTCTCGTCGGCGATAAGTCCCCGCTTGCCCGTCACCAGCGCGGCGACGAAGGCCGCCTCCTGCCCTCTCACCCGCGTCTCGTGCGCCGTTTCCGCGCGCTTGGCACGGGTTGCCGGTGCCCGCTCTTGCCCGCCGGCCGTCTCGACGATACGGTCCGTCAACAGGTTGCGCTGCACGTCGATCCACGCAGCGAGCCGCGCAAGGAACGTCGCGTCTGCTGTCGCAGAACCGTTACCTTCGGGAAGCCGCAACGGTCCCGTCGTCGAGCCGACCGCGCCGATACGGCCGAAAAACGCATCCCGCGCGAAGTCGTAACCGCCCGGCCGCGCCGGTCCGGGCGGCGGCACGAGCCGCGCCGTCACCTGAATGCGTGTACCCGCTTCTATCTTGACGCCTTTCCGGAATGTCACGCGCACCCGCGCCGGCCGCTCGTCCGGCCCGAGTCCCGCGAACGAGGACACGTCGATCACCGCGCGCGGCCCTTGCAGGCGCTTCTCCACCGAGCGGACGTAACCTTCGAGCGGCCCGATGACGATGCGGTCGAGAACGGGCTGCATCACAAGCGCCGTTCGCAGGGCGCCGGCCGAGAAGCCGAGAAAGAGCGCGCCAAGGAAGATGGCCGTCAGACGGGTACGCCACGAATGGCGCAGCAGGAAAGCAGCCACGGCCGCAGCCGCCGCGAACAGCGGTGCGAGCCAAGGTGCCGGCTCCTGGTCTGCCGAGAAATAGAGAGCGATTCCAAGTCCGTAGACCACCGGCAACCACAGAAACGGCCGACGCCGCCCCGCCTCGGTCCGCAGCCAGTGCAGCAGGATGTCCCGCCAGCGGTCACCGAATCGGCCGATGCCGATTCCCGCCCATCCGGCCGGCCGCGCGGGCAGGACGCTGATCCATCGGCGTTCCCCGCCCATCGATTGCCCGCGCTCCCTACCCCGCAGCCCCAACTCGTGTTACACCGCCTACTATCACCGTTCCGGGCGCTTCGGCCAAGCCCGATCCGCCACATTTGGCACAAATGGATGGCGTATCAGGCCCGGAATGTCCTTTTCATCGTCAACGTTTTCCGGAATATCCGCTGCAATGTCCGCTCCTGTCGTCACGCGCTTTGCCCCTTCCCCCACCGGTTTCCTGCATATCGGCGGCGCACGCACCGCTCTTTTCAACTGGCTGTATGCGAAGCACCACAAAGGAAAGATGCTGCTGCGCATCGAGGACACCGATCGCGAACGCTCGACGGAAGCGGCGGTCGAGGCCATATTCGACGGGCTGCGCTGGCTCGGGCTGGACTGGGATGGCGACGCCATCCGCCAGTTCTCGCGCGCCGGCCGCCACCAGGAAGTGGCCGAGACGCTGCTCGCGCAGGGGAAGGCCTATTATTGCTACGCAACGCCGCAGGAGCTGGAGGCGATGCGCGAGCAGGCACGCGCGGAAGGCCGGCCGATGCGCTATGATGGCCGCTGGCGCGACCGCGGTCCCTCGGAGGCGCCGGCCGACGTTCGCCCGGTGATACGCCTCAAGGCGCCGCAAACCGGCGAGACCGCCATCGACGACCTCGTGCAAGGCCGTGTCTCGTGGCAGAACGAAAATCTCGACGATCTGGTGCTGCTCCGCTCTGACGGCACGCCGACATACATGCTCGCCGTCGTCGTCGACGACCATGACATGAGCGTGACGCATATCATCCGCGGCGACGATCACCTCACCAACGCTGCGCGGCAAAAGCACATCTACGACGCGCTCGGCTGGCCCGTGCCGGCGATGGCGCACATCCCGCTGATTCACGGACCGGACGGGGCGAAGCTGTCGAAGCGCCATGGCGCGCTTGGCGTCGATGCCTACCGCGCCATGGGCTACCTTCCCGGCGCCCTGCGCAATTATCTGGTGCGCCTCGGCTGGAGCCACGGCGATCAGGAAATTTTTTCCACAGAGGAAATGATCGCCGCGTTCAGTCTCGAAAACGTCGGACGCTCCCCGGCGCGGTTCGATTTCGCCAAGCTTGAGAATCTCAACGGTCACTACATGCGCGCGGCGGATGACGCCGAACTCGTCGCTGCCGCCGAGCGCATCCTGCCCGAAGTGGGGCCGGCCCGCGGCCTGCCGGACGCGCTCGACGCGGTGACGCGGGACAAGCTGCTCACGGCCATGCCCGGCCTGAAAGAGCGCGCGAGGACATTGGTTGAACTCATTGAAAGTGCGTATTTTATCTTTGCCGCCCGCCCGCTCGCCCTCGACGACAAGGCCCTCGGCCTGCTCGGAAACGGCGGCCGGGAACGACTGGCGCTGGTCGCCGAGAAACTCGCGGCGGCAGGCGAATGGACGCCGGAGACGACCGAAAACGTGGTACGGGAGACGGCGTCCGAAGCCGGCGTGAAGCTGGGCCAGATCGCGCAGCCGCTGCGCGCGGCGCTCACCGGGCGTGCCACCTCCCCCGGCCTTTTCGACGTTATGGCCGTCCTCGGGCGCGAGGAAAGCCTTGCCAGGATACGCGACCAGCTGGCAGTCGCGTAACCGGCGCCTCCCGCGTTACAACGTTGGAAAAATGAAACCCGCGACGTGTTTCTGAACGGCGCGGCTTTCGGTAGGGAGATTGCCGCACGTCGGGCCGAAACGGATTGCTTCGCCCGGTTCGACACGCGGCCGGCGCCACACGGTCCCGGCGACGGGAGAGGGGCCCGATCTTTCACATGCTTGAACGGCTGCCATGAATGCGCTACGCAAGCATCCGTCTTACCTCGATCGGATCGAAAACCACAGATTGTCGCGGATTTTTCATTATCATTTCAATCCCGGCTGTGCGGCTTTCGCTAGATCACTCAGCAAAGGGATTCATCCATGAGCGTGAAGACGAGCACGTTGACGATCGACGGGAAGGCGATCGAACTGCCGGTTAAAGCTGGATCGATTGGTCCCAGCGTCATCGACATCGCCCCGCTTTACAAGCATACGGGGATGTTCACCTACGATCCCGGGTTCACCTCCACCGCGAGCTGCGAATCGCAGATCACCTATATCGATGGTGACGAGGGTGTGCTGCTGTATCGCGGTTACCCGATCGAGCAGCTCGCCGAACACGGCGACTTCCTCGAAACCTGCTACCTGCTGCTCTACGGCGAACTGCCGACGCTGGCCCAGAAGCAGGACTTCGACTATCGCGTCACGCGCCACACGATGGTGCATGAGCAGATGACCCGGTTCTTCCAGGGCTTCCGCCGCGACGCGCATCCCATGGCGGTGATGGTCGGCTCCGTCGGCGCGCTGTCGGCGTTCTATCACGACTCGACCGACATCTCGGACCCGCAGCAGCGCATGATCGCCTCCATGCGCCTGATCGCCAAGATCCCGACCCTCGCGGCGATGGCCTACAAGTACTCGATCGGCCAGCCGTTCGTGTATCCGAAGAACTCGCTGGACTACACGTCGAACTTCCTGCACATGGCGTTCTCGGTGCCGTGTGAGGAATACGTGCCGAACCCGGTGCTGTCGCGCGCGCTCGACCGTATCTTCATCCTGCATGCCGACCACGAGCAGAACGCCTCGACGTCGACGGTGCGCCTCGCCGGTTCGTCCGGCGCCAATCCCTTCGCCTGCATCGCTGCCGGTGTCGCGTGCCTGTGGGGCCCTGCCCACGGCGGCGCAAACGAGGCGGCGCTCAAGATGCTGGAGGAGATCGGCACAGTCGACCGCATCCCGCACTTCGTCGCAAAGGCCAAGGACAAGAATGATCCGTTCCGTCTCATGGGCTTCGGCCACCGCGTGTACAAGAACTACGACCCGCGCGCCAAGATCATGCAGCGCACCACGCACGAGGTGCTGAGCGAACTCGGCATCAAGGACGATCCGCTGCTGGAGGTTGCACTCGAACTGGAGCGCATCGCGCTGCATGACGAGTACTTCATCGAGAAGAAGCTCTATCCGAACATCGACTTCTACTCCGGCATCACGCTGAAGGCGCTCGGCTTCCCGACCTCGATGTTCACGGTGCTGTTCGCACTCGCGCGCACGGTGGGCTGGATCGCGCAGTGGAAGGAGATGGTCGAGGATCCGTCCCAGAAGATCGGCCGTCCGCGCCAGCTCTATACCGGTTCGCCCCAGCGCGACTACGTGCCGGTCGAGCAGCGCTAGAGCGCGTTCCGATCAGAATTCGCTCAAAATAAGGAATTCAGAAGCTGTCCTGTTTCAACGTAAACAGGACAGCTTCTAACGCATAAAACCGGAAAATGGATACCGTTTTCCGGACAATATGATGCGAAAATAATTGAATTGGGCGGCGACACGATTCTTGGTTTATGCGCGGCGCCCTTGCCTCGCTCATAATATCATGTCGGCATCAGATGGCCGCGGATCTCGAATCCGCGGCCATTTTTTACGCGCCGCGTCATGCACCATGGCGTGATTCTTCCAACCCGCGGCCAGCCTGTGGCAATTTTGCCCGCATTTTCGCCACATACGATGTGAATTCAGGCACCCGGCCCCCCGAGAGGGCTGGACAACATGCCAAAATTCGACTGCTATAGGCTCGGTCGGGACCGCGATGACGGCCAGATTCAAACATGGTTCTGATGGAGTTCGATAGCCGGTCGGAATACCCGGCATCTTGATTGCCAAGACATACTTATTGTCAAGACAGCCTGCTAACCGAGACGGACGGACAGGTTTTCGATCGGCCGCATACCGCGTGAGGCGGCTGGAAGAGATCTGTTTTCCGGTTCGGATTGTCCGGCGGAGCTGATAATCTTCAAAAAATACTCAGGGGGCATCTCATCGATGGAAGTTTTCGTGCAGCAGCTCATTAACGGGCTGACTCTTGGTTCAATTTACGGCCTCATCGCCATCGGCTACACGATGGTATTCGGCATCATCGGCATGGTGAACTTCGCCCATGGCGATGTGTTCATGGTTTCCGCCTTTATAGCGCTGATTTTTTTCCTGCTGCTGACGACGTGGCTCGGGGTCAGTTCCGTCGCGATCGCGCTGCTGATCGTGCTCGTGCTGGCCATGGCGATGACCGCGCTCTGGGGCTGGACGCTGGAACGGCTGGCCTACCGACCGTTGCGCGGCTCGTTCAGGCTGGCGCCCATGATCTCGGCCATCGGTGTCTCAATCTTCCTGTCGAATTTCGTCCAGGTGGCGCAGGGAGCGCGCAACAAGGCAGTGCCCCCGATCATTTCCGACGTGATCGTGCTGTTCGAGCGGGACGGCTATGCGGTCGCGCTGTCCTACAAGCAGATCATCATCATGGCGGTCACCACCGTGCTGCTCACCGCCTTCTGGTTCGTGGTGCGCAAGACGTCGCTCGGCCGGGCGCAGCGCGCTTGCGAACAGGACCGCAAGATGGCGGCGCTGCTCGGCATCGACGTCGACCGCACCATCTCGCTGACCTTCGTGCTGGGTGCGGCGCTCGCGGCGGTGGCGGGCACGATGTACTTCCTTTATTACGGCGTGGTCGGCTTTTCAGACGGCTTCGTGCCGGGCGTGAAGGCGTTCACGGCGGCCGTGCTCGGCGGGATCGGCTCACTGCCGGGTGCCGTGCTCGGCGGGCTGATCATCGGCCTCGTGGAAACGCTGTGGTCCGCCTATTTCTCCATCGAATACAAGGACGTCGCCGCCTTCTCGATCCTTGCCATCGTTCTCGTCTTCATGCCGTCGGGCATTCTCGGCCGGCCTGAAGTCGAGAAAGTTTGACGGCGGGGGGCAGACGATGACCGCTTATCACAACGCTGTTTCTCCTACAGCGGCGGCCAGGCCCTCCGCCCTGGTGCAGGCGCTGCGCGAGGGCGCGGTCGCGGCGCTGGTGATGCTGGGGCTGTCGTTCCCGATCCTGCTCTTCCGCACGGATCAGGGCCCGAGCCTGCAACTCGTCCTCACGCCCCGCGTCGGACTGGTGGCGACGCTGTGCGCCCTCGCCTTCGCCGCGCGCGTGCTGGTCCATCTCAACGCCGTGCGGCGCGAACGGGCGGCTGCGGCACGCGCGGCGAACGCGCGGACCGTCGCGAAGGGGGCTGAAGCCGCGCCGGGCGCCGTCGCGCGCATCATGGGGACGATCGGCGTGCCGCTCTTCCTCGGCATGGCGATCACGTTTCCGCTGCTCGCGAGCCTCGCGGCAGGCAGCCTCAACGGCGCCCGCTACTGGATCGACCTCGGCATCCTGATCCTCACTTATGTGATGCTCGGCTGGGGGCTCAACATCGTCGTGGGCCTCGCCGGCCTTCTCGACCTCGGCTACGTGGCGTTCTACGCGGTGGGGGCCTATACCTACGCCCTGCTGTCGACGACGTTCGGCCTGTCGTTCTGGATCTGCCTGCCGGTGGCGGGCGTGCTCGCGGCGTTCTGGGGCATCATACTCGGCTTTCCCGTGCTGCGGCTGCGGGGGGATTATCTCGCCATCGTGACGCTCGCCTTCGGCGAGATCATCCGGCTGGTGCTGATCAACTGGGTAGAACTCACCAACGGCGGCGCGGGCATTTCGTCCATTCCGCGCGCGACCTTCTTCGGCATCCCCTTCGAGCGCGGCGAGGGCGGCTTCGCGGCAACGTTCGGCCTACCGTTCAATGCCATGCACCGCATCGTGTTCCTTTACTATCTCATCCTGGTGCTGGCGCTGGTCACCAACGCCGTCACCATGCGGCTGCGGCGGCTGCCCATCGGGCGCGCGTGGGAGGCGCTGCGCGAGGACGAAATCGCCTGCCGCTCGCTCGGCATCAACACGCGCAACACGAAACTCACGGCTTTTTCCATTGGCGCGGGCTTCGGCGGGTTTGCGGGCGCGTTCTTCGCCGTGCGACAGGGCTTCGTCAGCCCGGAGAGCTTCAACTTTCTCGAATCGGCAATCATCCTCTCCGTCGTGGTGCTGGGCGGCATGGGGTCGCAGTTCGGGGTCGCGATCGCGGCCGTCGTGATGGTTGGCGGGCCGGAACTGCTGCGGCATCTAACATTCACAAAGGCGATATTCGGCGCCGATTTCGATCCCAACGACTACCGCCTGCTGATATTCGGTCTTGCGATGGTCGTGATGATGGTATGGCGCCCGAGAGGGCTGATCGCGCACCGCGATCCCTCGATCGTACTGAAGGAGCGCAAGGCGATATCGGGGTCGCTCGTCAAGGAAGGGAACGGATAATGCGTTGGGAGAACGATCCCATTCTCACCGTGGAGCATCTCCGGATGCGCTTCGGCGGACTCGTGGCGGTCAACGATCTGTCCTTCAAGGTCGGCCGCCGGGACGTCACGGCGCTGATCGGCCCCAACGGCGCGGGCAAGACGACCGTCTTCAACTGCATCACGGGCTTCTACAAGCCGAACGAGGGCATGCTGACGCTCCGGCAGACCGACGGCGACGCCCATCTTCTGGAGCGCCTGCCGGGCCATCGCATCGCGCAGGACGCGCGGGTGGCGCGCACGTTCCAGAACATCCGGCTGTTCTCCGGCATGACAGTGCTCGAAAACCTGCTGGTGGCGCAGCACAACACGCTGATGCAGGCATCCGGCTTCACGCTCGCCGGCCTCTTCGGTCTGCCCGGCTTCCGCAACGCGGAGAAGGCGGCGGTCGAGAAGGCGCGCCACTGGCTGGAGAAGATCAACCTGATCGACCGCGCCGACGATCCTGCGGGCGATCTGCCTTACGGCGACCAGCGGCGGCTGGAGATCGCGCGCGCCATGTGCACCGACCCGGTGCTCCTGTGCCTCGACGAACCGGCGGCGGGCCTCAACCCGCGCGAAAGCCAGGAACTCAACACGCTGCTGCTGTCGGTGCGCAATGACCACGACACCGCCGTGCTGCTGATCGAACATGACATGTCGGTTGTGATGCAGATATCCGATCACGTCATCGTGCTCGATTACGGCACCAAGATCGCGGACGGCACGCCGGAGGAAATCCGCAACGATCCGCGCGTCATCGCCGCCTATCTCGGAGTGGATGACGAAGAGGTCGAGCAGATCGAGGCGGAGGTGGGGGCATGAGCGCCGTGATGCAACAGGAATCCGCGAGGGCGCCGCTGCTCTCGATCCGCGGGGTGAAGACCTATTACGGCAACATCATTGCGCTGAAGGGCGTCGATATCGACGTCAACGAGGGCGAAATCGTCACCCTGATCGGGGCGAACGGCGCGGGCAAGTCCACGCTGATGATGACCATCTTCGGCAGCCCCCGCGCGCGCGAGGGCACCATCACCTATGCGGGACGGGACATCACCCGCCTGCCAACCCACGAGATCGCGCGGCTCAACATCGCGCAATCGCCGGAAGGGCGGCGGATATTTCCGCGCATGACGGTGTACGAGAACCTGCAGATGGGCGCGGCCATCAACCAGTTCGCCCATTTCGACGCCGATCTGGAGCGGGTCACCGTGATGTTCCCGCGTCTGAAGGAGCGCCTGCACCAGCGCGGCGGAACGCTCTCGGGCGGCGAGCAGCAGATGCTGGCGATCGCCCGCGCGCTGATGAGCCGGCCGAAGCTGCTCCTGCTTGACGAGCCCTCGCTCGGCCTCGCGCCGCTCGTCGTGAAGCAGATTTTCGACGTCATCCGCGAACTGAACCGGAAGGACGGCATGACGGTGTTTCTCGTCGAGCAGAATGCCTATCATGCGCTCAAGCTCGCGCACCGCGCCTATGTGATGGTGACGGGCGCCATCACGCTTTCGGGCAGCGGGCGGGAGTTGCTGGAAAATCCGCAGGTTCAGGCCGCATATCTGGAAGGCGGGAGGTAAACATGCAGGGCATTCTTTACGAAGAATCGTCGGTGTGGCTGTTCCTGTTCGTCACGCTGGTGCTCGGCGGCGGCGCGGCGTGGATGACGGGGCGCGCGCTGGCGGTCACATGGGCGCCGGTGTGGCAGGGCATCGTCTACTTCCTGCTGCTGGGGGCGGCGGTGCGCTTCATCCATTTTGCGCTGTTTCATGGTACGCTGTTATCGCTACATTACTATCTCGTCGACTCGGTCTTCCTGATCGTCATCGGTCTCGCCGGGTTCCGCTATACGCGCGCGCGGCAGATGACGACCCAGTATTCGTGGCTTTACACACGGACGGGTCCTTTCACCTGGCGTGACAGGAACGCGGCGTGACGCTTCACCGTGGTGAATTTTATCGTGAACGGAGGGGTTATGTAATGAAGAAAACGATCGTTGGAACTCTGGCTCTGGGCCTGAGCCTTGCGTTGTCCGGCGCGGCCTTCGCGCAGGTGAAGATCGGCATCGGGGCGCCGCTGACCGGCCCCAACGCCGCTGTCGGCGACCAGTTCCAGAACGGCGTGGAGCAGGCCGTCGCCGATCTCAACGCGGCGGGCGGCATTCTGGGCGAGAAGATCGAGGTGAGCCTCGGCGACGACACGTCCGATCCCAAGCAGGGCGTGTCCGTGGCCAACAAGTTCGCGGGCGAGGGTGTGAAGTTCGTGGTCGGCCACTATAACTCCGGCGTGTCGATCCCGGCGTCGGAAACCTATGAGGAAGCCGGCATCCTCCAGATCTCGCCTGGCTCAACGAACCCCGTCTTTACCGAGCGCGGTCTGTGGAACACTTTCCGCACTTGCGGCCGGGACGACCAGCAGGGCGCTGTCGCGGGCGAATATCTCGCCAAGCACTACAACGGCAAGAACATCGCCGTCGTCCACGACAAGACGCCCTATGGCAAGGGTCTCGCGGACGAGACCGTGAAGGCGCTGCAGGCCAAGGGCCTGAAAGCCGTCGTCTACGAAGGCGTCAACACCGGCGAGAAGGACTACTCCGCCCTCGTCTCCAAGCTGAAGGCGGCCAATGTCGACGTGGTGTACTTCGGCGGCCTCTACACGGAAGCGGGCCTGATCACCCGCCAGATGCGCGACCAGGGCCTTTCCGCGCCGCTGATGGGCGGCGACGGCATCGCATCATCTGAGTACGCGGCCATCGCCGGTCCCGGCGCGGCAGGCACGCTGATGACCTTCAGCCCCGATCCGCGCAAGAACCCGGCCGCGCAGCAGGTGGTCGAGAAGTTCAAGGCCAAGAACTTCGATCCCGAGACCTACACGCTCTACAGCTATGCCGCCGTGCAGGTGCTGGCGCAGGCTGCCGAGGAAGCGAAGTCGCTCGATCCGGAGAAGGTTGCCGAGACCATTCGTTCCGGCAAGGCATTCAAGACCGTGATCGGCGATCTGTCGTTCAACGAAAAGGGCGATATCACCCGTCCGGACTACATCGTCTACGAATGGCGCAAGACGGCTGACGGCAACGTCGGCTACTCGGGCAACGAGGTCGAATGACCGTCGGCTACCCCCGACATTCAGAAACCCCGGCGGGCAATCGCCGGGGTTTTTCGTGGAAAGGCCGCCGGATGGCTGAGAAAACAGCCACCACGCCCCTGCCTGCCGCTATCCGATCTGCCCGAGCGCCGGAAACGTCTCCAGCAGCCAGAACGAGAACTGGTTGATGCTCCCGGTGAGAAAGGCGATGCCGGTGAGCACCAGCAGGCCGCCCATCACCTTCTCGACAAGGGCGAAGCGGGTACGCATGCGCCGGATGAACGACACCAGCGGCTTCATGACGAAGGCGGTGGCGATGAAGGGAATACCGAGGCCCAGCGAATAGACGGCGAGCAGGCTCGCCCCGCGTCCCACGCTGTCCCCCGACCCCGCGACCGCGAGAATGGCGGCGAGGATCGGGCCGATGCACGGCGTCCAGCCGAAGGCGAAGGCCAGCCCCATGACGTAGGCGCCCCAGAGCCCGGCGGGCTTGTCCACCTGCATGCGCGCCTCGCGATAGAGGAAGCCGAGGCGGAAGATGCCGAGGAAATGCAGCCCCATGATAATAATGACGATGCCGGCCAGCATGCCGAGCACGTCGAGATACTGCCGCACGACCTGCCCCAGCGCGGAGGCGGTCGCTCCGAGCAGGACGAAGACGGTCGAGAAGCCGGCCACGAACAGCAGCGAGGCGAAGAAGGCCCGCCGCGTCACGCCCGCGTCGTGGCGTTTGGTCAGACTGTCAAGCGTCGTTCCGGTGAGGAACGTGACATAGGGGGGCACCAGCGGCAGGACGCAGGGGCTCAGGAAGCTCAGGAGGCCGGCGAGAGCGGCCGCTGGATAAGTGACGTCGATCATGCAAGGGCTTGTATCCGCGAGGCCCCGTCCGCGGCAATATGGCATGAACGCGCATGGGCCGATATAGCGGCAATTTGATCGGCGAAAGTTCCGGAGGGCAGCATGGCGGATGAAACGCACAATCTGATCACCGATGTTCCGGGCCTGTGCGTCGGGCATGCGCACGATGCCGGCGCTGCCACCGGCGTCACGGTAGTGGTGTTCGACGAAGCGGCCGTCGCCTCGCTCGCCATTCTGGGCGGCGGGCCGGGCGTGCGCGACACCGCCCTGCTCGAACCGGAAATGACGGCGCAGGCCGTCGACGCGCTGGTGCTTTCGGGCGGTTCCGCCTTCGGGCTCGATGCGGCCGGCGGCGCCATGAGCGCGCTGGCGCGCCACGGGCGCGGCTATGCGGTGGGAAGCGTGCGGGTGCCGCTGGTGCCGCAGGCTGTGATATTCGACCTCCTCAACGGCGGCAACAAGCCCTGGGCCTCGGGCGTCGGGGCGCCGCCGCACCGCGAACTCGCCGAGCAGGCGGTCGAGGATGCACTCGCGTCCAGCGGGGTCTTCGTGCTCGGCACAATCGGCGCGGGCTATGGCGCCACGACGGTGAACCTCAAAGGCGGCATCGGCTCCGCCAGTGCACGCACCACGGAGGGCCACAGTGTCGGCGCCATCGTGGCCGTGAACGCGGTGGGGTCGGGCGTAATCGGCGGCGGCCCGCACTTCTGGGCCGCGCCGTACGAGCAGAACGCGGAATTCGGCGGGTTCGGCCTGCCGCCCTCCATTCCGCCGGAAGCGCTTGTGCCGCGTTTCAAGGGCGGGCCGGGCGAGAATACGACGATTGCCATCATCGCCACCGACGCGGCGCTGACCAAGGCGCAGGCAAAGCGTCTGGCGCTCGCTGCTCACGACGGCATGGCACGGGCGTTGCGCCCCTCCCACGCGCTGCTTGACGGCGACACCGTCTTCGCCGCCTCGACGGGCAGACGGCCGCTCGGCCCGTCGCCCTATGAACTGTCGGCGCTCGGAGTTGCCGCTGGCGATTGCCTGGCGCGGGCGATTGCACGCGGCATCTTCGAGGCGACGGCCCTGCCCTTCCCCGGCGCGCAGTTGGCCTGGCGGGACAGGTTCAGCCCAACGCCGCGATAAGCGCGCGCACCTCCGCCGCAGGATCGGCCGCGCGCATCACGCCGCCCATGACAGCGACGCCGGCAGCGCCCGCCGCGAGACAGACAGGAGCGGAATTCGCATCGATGCCGCCGATGGCGATCACCGGCACGCGCGCCGCCTGCACGATGACCGCGAGACCCGTCGCGCCAAGCCACGGCCCATAACCCGGCTTGCTGGCAGTGGCGAAGGCCGGACCGGCGATAATGTAGTCGAGGTGGGCGGGATCGGCGTCGCGCGCCTGCTCCGGCGTGTGCACGGACTGGCCGATGAGCGCATCCTCGCCGAGCACGGCCCTCGCCGCCGCCGCGTTGGCGGCCTCCGGCAGATGGACGCCATCGACCCCCGCCCGCAACGCAATCTCCGCCGCGCCGTGAACGGTGACGCGCCCCCCGACGGCGGCGGCGCGCCGCTTGAGGTCGCGTGCGAGTTCCACCTGCGCGTCGGCGTCCAGATCCTTCTCGCGCAGGCTGATCCAGCGGCAGCCACCCGCGAAGGCCGTGTCCGCCAGCGGCCCCAGCCCGCCCGCGCCGCCCGCAAGCTGACGCCTGTCGGTGACGATGAGGACGGACGGCGCTGGAAGCCGCCGGTTCACGATTCGATCAGGCCGAGCTGCGGGCTCGATGCCTCCGCGTTGCGGCGCCGGGGAATCCGCCCGGCGAGATGCGCCAGCCTGCCGCCGGCCACCGCGTGCCGCATCGCCATGGCCATGCGCACGGGATCGTTGGCCTTGGACACCGCCGTGTTCAGCAGCACCGCCGAGCAGCCGAGTTCCATGGCGAGCGCGGCGTCGGAGGCCGTGCCGATGCCGGCGTCCAGCACCACCGGCACGGCGCTCCGCGCGCAGATCATCTCGATCATGTGCGGGTTGGAGATGCCGAGGCCCGATCCGATCGGCGAGCCGAGCGGCATCACGGCGGCCGCGCCCGCGTCCGCCAGCTTCCTGCAGGCGATGGGGTCGTCCGTGCAATAGGGCAGCACCACGAAGCCCTTGTCGACGAGTTCGGCGGTGGCGCGCAGCAGTTCCTCGACGTCCGGATACAGCAGTTCGCGGTCGCCGATTACCTCCACCTTCACCCAGTTGGTGTCAAGCGCCTCGCGTGCGAGTTCCGCCGTCAGCACGGCATCGCGCGCAGTCTGGCAACCCGCCGTGTTGGGCAGGAAATGCACCGCACCGGCGAGCACGTCGACGAGGCTCTCGGCCGCACCTGTCAGGTCGATGCGGCGGATGGAGGCCGTGGTCATCTCGGTGCCGCTTGCCTTCACCGCGTCCAGCATCGCCTTCTGGTTGGGATAGCCCGCCGTGCCGAGGAACAGGCGCGATGTGAACGTGCGCCCGGCGATAACCAGCGGGTCGTCGTGAATGTCCGTTGCCATGATATCAGCCGCCCTGCCTTGCCTGCACGATCTCGATGCGGTCGTCGGCGTGCAGCGCCGTCAGCATCCACCTGTCGCGCGGCAGCACCGCGCCGTTCAGCGCCACCGCCACGCCGCGCGTGTCGAGGCCGATGTCGTGCCGGGCGAGAAGCGCCGCCAGCGTCGCGTCGCCGACCTGCTCGCTTCTGCCGTTTACACGCACCTGAATTTCACTCATTTTCCCGATCCCGGTTCGATCTTTTCAGCTTATGCCGCATGGGCATGAAAACGTTCCAGCGCAAAGGGCGCCGCCAGCGGATCGTGCTCGCCGTCCAGAATGAAGCGCGAGACGATGTCGGCCGTCACCGGCGTGAGCAGGATGCCGTTGCGGTGATGGCCCGTGGCGTAGACGAGGCCCGCGACCGGCCCTGACCCCAGGATGGGCGCGTCGTCGCGGCTGCCGGGCCGGAAGCCCGCCCACGTCTCGATCAGCGGCAGCTCCTCGATGCCGGGCAGCGCGCGCCAGGCGTTCTGCAGCAGCGAGAGGATGCCGCCCGCCGTCAGCCTGTCGTCGAAGCCACGCTCCTCCGCCGTCGCGCCGACGATGAGCCGCCCGTCGATACGGGGCACGAGGTAGACGCCGGATGCCCAGACCACGTGGCGAATCAGCGGGTTACCCGCATCCATGCCAACCGCCAGCATCTGCCCCTTGATGGGCCGCACGGGCGGGCGAATGTCCGGCGTGAGTCCGCCGATACCGCGCGACCATGCGCCCGCCGCGAGCACGACGGTAGATGCCGCGTGGCGCTCGCCGCCGACTTCGACACCCGCCGCGCGGCCGTTTTCGATGACGATGCGCTCCACCGCCGCATCCTCGCGCAGGTTCACGCCGGCGCCAATTGCCGCGGCACGCAGGGCAGCGGCGAGTTTGCGGTTGTCGACCTGATGGTCCTCCGGGCTCCAGACCGCGCCGCTGGTGCTCGCCAGCAGCGGCTCTCGCGCGCGCACCTCGCCAGCCGGCAGCCATTCCACGGGCAGGCCGGCCTTTTCCTGCAGCGCGAAGTGGTGGCGAAGCCGCGCTTGCTCGTCGGCATTGAGCGCCACATGCAGCGTGCCCTCGCCGCGAAGACCGACCGACAGGCCGGTCGCGCTTTCGAGTTCGGCGGCGAAGCCCGGCCACAGGCGCTGGCTCTCGCGGTTGAGGGGCAGAAGCCAATCCTCGCCCGGCTCAAGCTCGGTGCAGGCGGCGAGCATGCCCGCCGCCGCATGGCTCGCGCCGCTGCCGGCCTTGCCCTTGTCGAAAACGGTGACGTGCGCCCCCCGGCCGGCCAGTCGCCACGCGACCGACAGCCCGATGACACCGGCACCGACAATAATAATGGAGTCAGACGACTGCGTAACCAACGGCGCCTCCCTACGCTGGAATGACCCAGACAGGTTCGATGGGTATTATCTCAGCCGCGCCCGATGCGCGGCACCCCAGTGCCTATGGTTGGAACATCGTATCTTTTGCCGACTTTGGCAAGTGGAATCGCGCAAGAAGCAGGGTGCGGCGAGGAGCGTCAGGTCGCCGCGCCGTCCTCAAGCGCATCCTCGTCGTCGCGCAGCGCGTCATCGTCGCTGGGCGACGGCACCGAGAAGCTGCGCGGCAGGCGCCCGTCGAGGAAGCCCGCGCCCTTGAGGTCCTCAAGGCCGGGCAGTTCGTCGATGGAGGCAAGGCCGAAGTGGGAGAGAAATTCCGGCGTGGTGCCGTAGGTCACGGGGCGCCCGGGCGTGCGGCGGCGGCCGCGCAGCCTGATCCAGCCCGTTTCCATCAAGGTGTCGAGCGTGCCGCGCGAGGTGGCGACGCCACGGATTTCCTCGATCTCCGCCCGTGTCACAGGCTGGTGATAGGCAATGATCGCCAGCACCTCAAGCGCCGCGCGGGAAAGCCGGCGCGGCTCTTCCACCTCCCGCACCAGCGAAGGCGCTAGATCGGGCGCAGTGCGGAACGCCCACTTGCCCACCACCCGCGCGAGAGTGACGCCGCGCCCTGCGTAGTCGGCCTCAAGCCGCGCGAGGATGCGCGCGAGATCGGCATCGCTGGGGATGCGCGCGGCAAGCTCCTCCTCCGCCACGGGTTCGCGCGAGGCGAACAGGATCGCCTCGACCACGCGCAGCGCGCGCGCTTCGGCAGCGCTGTTGCCATGGTCCGTCATGCCACCTCCCGCACCGTGTCCGGGTCCCCGCTGTGTGGCGCGCCGGCACGCCGGCGCAGCATGAGGGGGGCAAACGGCGCGTCCTGCCGGATGTCGACGTGGCCCTCGCGCACCATCTCCAGCATCGCCGAGAGGGCGGACGCGCGCACCGTGGCGCGCATGGCGGGCGTCGCCATGTAGCTTTCGAGCCATGGGTCGAGCATCGTCCATTCGATCGCCCCGCCGACGAGGCGCTGCAAGGCCTCGCGCGCCTCCGCCAGCGACCACACCGTCCGCTTCTGCAAGGTGACGCGGGCGTTGACCATCCGCTGCCGGTTGTCCGTATAGGCCCGCAGCAGTTCGAAGAGGGAAACGTTCCACTTCGCGCGCGGGACGATCGCCATTTCCTCCGGCGCGCCGCGCGCCAGCACATCGCGCCCGAGGCGCGGCCGTCCGGCGAGCTGTTGCGCAGCGCGGCGGATCGCCTCCAGCCGCCGCAGACGCAGCGCCAGCACGGTGGCCAGATCCTCCGCCACCGGCTCCTCCGCCGGCGCGGGCGCGGGCAGAAGCAGGCGGGATTTCAGGAAGGCGAGCCACGCCGCCATCACCAGATAGTCGGCGGCGAGTTCAAGCCGCAACTGGCGGGCGGCCTCGATGAAGGCGAGATACTGCTCCACCAGCGCCAGAATGGATATCTGCGTGAGGTCGACCTTCTGGCGGCGCGCGAGTTCGAGCAGCAGGTCGAGCGGCCCCTCGAAGCCGTCGACATCGACGATCAGCGCGGGCTCCGCCTCGCGCTGCTGCGGCGCGTCGAAATCGTCCGACATGGTATCCGCGCGGGATGCCCCGTCCGCCACTCTTGCCAGTTCCCTTTATCGCAGCAGTTCAGCCATGGCGGCCAGATGCCGCTCCGTCCATCTTGCTTGCACGTGATCTGTCCGAAAAGTGGCAGCCACTCTTCCGGATCATGCGTCGGAGCGCGCGCGCCCTTCCGTCGGGTCGCCCTGCGCCGGCGCAACCGCGCTGACGAGAGGATTGGTGCTGGCGGGCTGATTTGCAAGTGCGGCGGCGACCGCGGCCTCGAACCGCAGGCGCTCATCCACAGGATCGAAGGCTTCCGGCGGATGCTCCAGCAGACCGAGCGCCCGCGCGGCGCGGACGGCGGCCTCCCCGGCGAGGTCGGGCGCGGCGGCGGCGAGTTCCCGCATCTCCGGCAGGACGCCGTTGCAATGCAGCGCGATGTCACAACCGGCAGCGAGCGCGGCAACTGCCCGTTCGCCGATGGTTCCCGAGAGCGCGTTCATCGACAGGTCGTCCGTCAGCAACAGGCCGCCGAAGCCGATGTGGCCGCGCACGATACGCTCGATCACGATGGGCGACACGGTCGCCGGCCGGTCCGGGTCGACGGCGGCATAGACGACATGCGCCGTCATGGCGAGCGGCGCGTCGGCGAGCGCGCGGAACGGCACGAAGTCGTGCGCGGCAAGCTCCGCCTCGCTCGCTTCCACAACGGGCAGCGCCCTGTGGCTGTCGGCGTTGCCCCGCCCGTGTCCGGGAATATGCTTGACGACCGGCAGCACGCCGCCGGCGAGATATCCCGCCATCGCCGCACGACCGAGCGCCGCGACGCGCTGCGGTTCCGTGGCATAGGCGCGGTCGCCGATCACGTCGTTCGCGCCTGCGACGGGCACGTCGAGCACGGGCGCGCAATTGGCGGTGATGCCGACGGCACGCAGATCCGCCGCGATCAGGCGCGCGCCGAGACGAGCGAACCCGTTCTCCATCAGGCCATAGACCGCGCCCGGCGGATAGGACGGCCAGTGCGGCGCGCCGAGGCGCTGGACACGTCCGCCTTCCTGATCGACGAAAACCGGCGCCTCAGGTCGGCCGACGCTCTCGCGCAGCGCCGCCGTCAGCGCCCGCACCTGATCGGGAGAGACCACATTGCGCCTGAAAAGGATGAACCCCCAGGGATCGGCGCTGCGGAAAAGCGCGCGTTCCTCATCCGTCAGCGTGGGGCCAGCACAGCCCAGAACCAGCGCTTTCATGCAACCAAACCCGTATCCATCGCCAGCGTATCGCCGCTATCTGCTGCCCGGCCTCTGGCCGGACATGCGGAAGCGTCCGCCGGTCCGTCAGACCGGCAAACGCCCCGCGTTTTCCTCATCGCGGCCTTCACGCCTCAGTTGCGCGCCACGAAGCACTGACCGCCCGAGGCCTGGATGCGCACGCACAACGCCGTCGCGGCATCGCGCGTGGGGAAGGAACCGACCCGCAGGCGGTAGATGGTGCGTCCGCCAGCCTGCGCGCGCACGATATTGGGCGAGTAGCCGGAGAGTTCCCCGTGGCGACGCTGCAGGGAGGCGAACAGGTTGCGCGCCTCGCCCTCGCTGCCGGGGGCCGCGAGCTGCACCGTGAAGTTGCCACCGGCCGCCGTGGGCGAGACGGGCTGCGGCGCGGCAGGCGCCGGCGCGGCCGCGACCTGCTGGTTGGGGCGGCCGGCCTGCGGGCTGATCTGCAGCGGCGCGATCTGCATGGGCGCGCGCGTCGCCGGACGGTTGACGCCGGCCGGACGCGGAACGGGCGCCGCCGCAGGCGTTGCAGCGGCGGGCTCCGCGACGGCAGGCGCGGTCACGGCGGGCGTTGCCGGCGACGAGGTTTCCGGCGTTGCCGTGGCGAGCTGCTCGATGGTGGGCGCGGCGGGCGCCGGCGCCGTGGGTGTTGCCCGCCCGTTCGACGGCAGGATGCTGCCGTCGGGGCGCACGGACACGGTGCGCACGCGCTTCGGCTCGCCGAGCGCGACCATGGCCGGGCTCGTGGGCTCCGGTGCCTCGGGCAGCGTCACGTCCGCCGCGGCGCCGGGCGGCGTCGTGGTCGTGGTTTCGCCCGCCTGCGGCATGGCCTGGCCCTGCTGGCCCAGCACCTGATTGATGTCGACGGGCTGCTCGCGATTGTCGACCACCACCGAGCCCTCGCCGGTCGGCGCCTGGTTGGTGTGTTCGTATATCGCCTTGTTTGTATTGGGTATTTCCGCACCGCCGGGGGTTTCGGGCTCAACCTTCACCGGCTGGCCGTCAGCGGTGATGACAGGCGGCTCGCCGCTGGCGCTCTCTCCGCTGCCGCCCCTGAACATCAGCGTACCCGCCAGCGCCACGGCGCCGAGACCGAGCGCGACGGCCGCGATGACGAGGCCGCGGCGACGGCGCGGCGCCGGCTCCGCATAGCCCACATCGGCATAGCCGTCGTCGTAACCGTCGTCCGCTGCCTGCTGGCGGCCGTCATCGGCGTAAACGCCGTAACCGTCCTGCTGCGCGCCATAGCCATTTTGCGCGGGGGCGGCCTGCGTGCCGTAACCGTCCCATTCCCGCTCGTCGGGGCCGGGCGCGTTGCCGGAGGCGGCAAGCTGGTACGCATCCTGTGCGTAATAGTCGTCGGCGGAAGGCCGGGGCGTGCCGGACGCGCCTTCCAGTTCGCGGCTGAATTCCTGTGCGTAGACATCCGGCGCCGGCTCCTTCGCCACCGGAACCGCCGGGCTGCGTAGCCACTCGGGCATGGGCTGCGAAGGATTCGGCTGCGAAGGATCGGGTTGCGCCAGCTGTTCCTGCGGCTGTGCCTGCACGCCAGGCTGGGCCGGGCGCGGGCTGAGATGGGCGAAGGCCCGTTCGATCTCGTTCACCCAGTCGGGCTGCGGGCCCCCGGCGGCTGGCGCGGGTGAAGGCGCCGGAGGCTCTACCGGCCGTACGGGCGCGGGCCCCCTGGACTGGGGAAGCCCCTGCCCGACGAGGCGCGCGAGTTCCGCAAGCGGATCCTCGCCGCGCGGCGCCGGAGCGGGCGTGCGCCAGTTCTGCTCTTCAAGACCGTCTCTGTCACGCATGACGTGGGCTCTGCTGTTGTTACTCATGGGTGCAGTGATCCTTCAGGCAAGCCTGGATTCATGCCAGGCGGGAGGCCGACCGAAACACCGACGGGGCCAATCCGGTCCAGGCCAGTCCACCACCACATTCACGCCAACCGTCGAACAGCCACCCTCTCACGAAGAACGCCGTGTCCGCACCTTCAGCGCATTTCATCAGGCGCTGCCACTCCCAGAACGGCAAGCCCGGACGCCAGAACCGACCGGACCGCCTCCACGAGAGCCAGCCTCGCCGCCGTCAACTGTCTGTCAGTTTGATTAACAAACCGTAATTGCGGCGCATCCTTGCCCCTGTTCCACAGGCCATGGAACGCAGCGGCCAGTTCATACAGATAAAAGGCCACCCGATGCGGCTCATGGTTCGAGGCGCCGGCTTCGATCACCCGGGGGTACTGCGACACCAGCTTGAGTATATTTATTTCCGCTTCGTCCGCCAAGACGGCGAGATGCGCCTCGCCAAGCTTTTCCCGGCTCGTGTCGAGATCAGGCAAGGTCTCGCGCGCCTGCCGGAAGATCGACGCGCAGCGCGCGTGCGCATACTGCACGTAGAAAACGGGATTATCCTTCGACTGCTCCACCACCTTGGCGAGATCGAAATCGAGAGGGGCATCGTTCTTGCGGTAGAGCATCATGAAGCGCACCGCGTCGCGCCCCACCTCGTCGATCACCTCGCGCAGGGTGACGAAGCTGCCCGCACGCTTCGACATCTTCACCGGCTCGCCTTCCCGCAGCAGCTTCACGAGCTGGGCGAGGAGCACGATCACCTTCACGTCATCGCCGCCCACCGCGCGGCCCACCGCCTGCAGGCGCTTCACATAACCGCCGTGGTCGGCGCCCAGCACGTAGATGAGGTCCCTGAAGCCGCGCACGTACTTGTCGCGCAGATAAGCGACGTCGGCGGCGAAATAGGTGTAGCTGCCGTCCGACTTCACGAGCGGCCGATCGATGTCGTCACCGACGTCCGTGGCGCGGAACAGCAACTGCTCGCGGTCCTCCCAGTCCTCCGGCAACTGGCCCTTGGGCGGCGGCAGGCGCCCGGTATAGACGAAGCCGCGCTCCTGCAGCGCGTGGATCGTCGAGCTGATGGCGCTGTCCCCGTTCCCCGCGTGCAGGGTGCGCTCCGAGAAGAAGACGTCATGGCGGACGCCGAGCGCCGCGAGGTCGTCGCGGATCATGTCCATCATCGCATCGATGGCGACATCGCGCACCTGCGGCAGCCATTCGGCCTCCGGCTTGTCCAGCAACGCGCGGCCGTATTCCCCGGCAAGCCTCTCGCCCACCGGGACGAGATAGTCACCCGGATAGAGCCCTTCGGGAATGCCGCCGATGGCTTCGCCCAGCGCCTCGCGGTAGCGCAGGAAGACGGAGCGCGCCAGCACGTCCACCTGCGCGCCGGCATCGTTGATGTAGTATTCGCGCGTCACGGCATGGCCCGCGAAGGCGAGGAGCGAGGCCAGCGCGTCGCCGAACACCGCACCGCGTCCATGGCCGACATGCATGGGCCCCGTGGGATTGGCGGAGACGTATTCCACGTTGACCGGCCGATCCGCCTTCGCCGCGCCGCGCCCGAAATCCGCGCCCGCGCCGAGCACCGCGCCGAGCACCTCGTGAAACACCTCGTGCCTGAGCCGCAGGTTGATGAAGCCCGGCCCCGCTGTCGCCGCGTTTTCCACGCCCTTCTCCTGCGCGAGGGCGGCGACGAGGAGCTGCGCGAGCGCACGCGGGTTGGTGCCGGCGGGCTTCGCCAGCACCATCGCGGCGTTGGTCGCGAGATCGCCGTGCGCGGGATCGCGCGGCGGCTCCACCACCACCCGCGACAGGTCAAGCCCTTCCGGCAGCTTGCCTTCCGTCACCAGCTTCTCGATGACGGCGATGAGCCGGTGCTGATAGATGTCGAAAATGTTCATGAATGCCTCGATGCGCCGGCAACGGCCCCGTGCCGGTTCATTGCAAATGCTGACGCGCGGCCTATCGCAATTCCGGGGTATCGTCAAACAGGCGCCTGTGCGCATCGAGGGCGTAGCTGTCGGTCATGCCGGCGAGATAGTCGGCCACGCGCCGGCGCAGACGGGCCTCGTCCGCGCTCTCCAGCCCCTCCTGCCATTCGAGCGGCATCAGGCGCGGCTCGGCGAGCAGACGCTCGAACAGATCGCGCACGACGCGGTCCGCGCCCTCGCGCACGTGCACGACGCGCGGATGCCGGTACATATAGGAGAACAGGAAGGCCTTGATGTCCCGGTCCGCCGCGATGATGGCGGGCGAGAACGCCACCACCGGCGCGCGGGCATGGCGCACGGCCGAGGCATCGGCGGGGGAGAGCGCCGCGATGCGCGCCTCGCTCTCGCGGATCACGTCCTCAACGAAGCGCGTGATGATGCGCCGGCCCAGCTCATGCACGGTGCGAACGCTTTCGAGGCCCGGATAGCGCGCCGCGATCTCGTCCAGCAGGCCGGCGACGAACGGGATGGCGCGCAGATCCGCGAGCGTGAACAGGCCCGCCCGCAGCCCGTCGTCGATGTCGGCGGCGTCATAGGCGATGTCGTCGGCCAGCGCGGCGGCCTGCGCCTCCGCGCTGGCGAAGGTCGAGAGTTCGAGAGCGTGGACGGCGTCATATTCGAGGATGGCGCCCGGCACGCCGGTCGCCCTGTATCGCCCGAAGGGCCGGCCCTCCGCGTCGCAGAGCGGCCCGTTGTGCTTGACGAGCCCCTCAAGGGTCTCCCACGTCAGGTTGAGGCCGTCGAAGCCCGCGTAGCGGCGTTCCAGCCGGGTGACGATCCTGAGCGCCTGCGCGTTGTGATCGAAGCCGCCGAAGCCCTTCATGCAGGCGTCCAGCGCCTCTTCGCCCGTGTGGCCGAAGGGCGTGTGGCCGAGGTCGTGCGACAGCGCGAGCGCTTCCGCCAGATCCTCGTCGAGGCCCAGCGCGCGGGCGAGCGCGCGGGCGATCTGCGACACCTCGATGGTATGCGTGAGGCGCGTGCGGTAGTGATCGCCCTCGTGATAGACGAACACCTGCGTCTTGTGCTTCAGGCGGCGGAAGGCCGTGGAATGGATGATGCGGTCGCGGTCGCGCTGGAACTCGGACCGCGTCGGCGACGATTCCTCCGGAAACAGCCTGCCGCGCGTCGCAGCCGGATCGCTCGACCACGGCGCCCGCCACCGCTCGCCATGCAGCGGCCTCCTGAATATGGCCTTGTCGAAAACGTTCAAGACACCGATCCCCTGATAATCTCTCCGGCCAGCATGCCGGCGGCGGGCAGCGGCCATTCACAACGCGCCCGTTGCAGCGGGCCGGTCCCCGCATTACCTTTGTGCGTGAGGTACCACGGACGGACAGTATCGCAATACAAAGGTTGCAGCGCCATGACCATCTCACCATCCACCGGGACGACGGACGCCGCAAGCCCGATCACGCTGACCGACAGCGCGGCGCGGCGCATCAGGCGTGTGCTGTCGAAGGAGCCCGAAGGGGCGATGCTGCGTGTCAGCGTCAACGGCGGCGGTTGCTCCGGCTTCCAGTACGCCTTCGACATCGACAGAACCCGTAACGACGACGATATCGTGGTGGAGAAGGACGGAGCCGTTGTGCTCGTCGATTCCATCTCCCTGCAATATATGGACGGCTCGGTGCTCGACTTCGTCGACGATCTGATCGGCCAGTCGTTCAAGATCGACAACCCCCACGCCGCGGCCTCCTGCGGCTGCGGCACCTCGTTCTCGATCTAGACAGGAAGGATCGTGGGCGTTTGCGCCCGCGATCCGGAAACGCACCCCCTACGTCAGCCACAGCCTCTCGACCTGTTGCCGATAACCCGCCTGTTCTTTATTCGTTCCAAACGATGTGTTACTGCTCATTTCCGTTGGGTCAACCGGAAGGCAAGACAATGGACGACAGGCGCACACTGTTTCGGCAACTACACCAAAACCCCGGGACGTTCATTATTCCCAATCCGTGGGATGTCGGCACCGCCCGTATTCTCGCGGCCATGGGCTTCCCGGCTCTTGCGACGACCAGCGCCGGCATGGCGTTCTCCATGGGAATAGCGGAGGGCCTGGCGCCCCGCGAGGATGTTCTTGCACATTGCAAGGCGCTGGTGGAGGCAACGCCGCTCCCCGTTTCGGCCGATCTTGAAAAGGGCTTCGGAGACAGTCCCGCGAGCGCGGCGGAAACCGTTGTGGCCGCCGCCGGTATCGGCCTCGCGGGGTGCTCTCTCGAAGACCACACGGGCGATCGGCGGCAACCGATCTACGATTTCAACCACGCTGTGGAGCGCATCGAGGCGGCGGCGCAAGCCTGCCGGTCTCTTTCCCACGATTTCATCCTGACGGCGCGCTGTGAGAACCTCCTCTGGGGGCGCCCGGATCTCGACGACACGATCAGGCGTCTGCAAGCTTTCGGGAACGCCGGAGCGGATGTTCTTTATGCTCCCGGGCTCACTGATATCGACACGATCCGGACTGTATGTGCAGCTGTCAGCAAGCCGGTCAACGTCGTCATGGGCATGCCGGGAGCAACTTTCGGCGCAACGGAACTGGCGGAGGCCGGGGTCAAGCGCATCAGCGTCGGCTCGGCCCTGGCGCGCCTGGCCTTCGGTGCATTCGTGCGCGCGGCGCGGGAGATGCAAGCTCATGGCACCTTCCGGTTTTCGGAGCAGGCCATGGGCTTCGCCGAACTGGAGGGATTCTTTACCGGAGAGGCGAAAACCTGACGTCGTTCTCCCGCCGCTCCCCTTGCCTGAACGGCAACAATCTGTCATAAGCGCCGCTTCATCAGAGTCGCCCGGCTAAAAGGGCTGCCGTGGCGGTTCGATGTGCTTTCGAGCAACATCAGGCCGATTCATCCCCGCGCACGCGGGGAAGGTGCGGTATTACGAAAGGAAGCCAAATGCCCAAGCTGAAGACGAAATCGGGCGCCAAGAAGCGCTTCAAGATCACCGGCACCGGCAAGGTCGTCGCTGCCCAGGCGGGCAAGCGCCACGGCATGATCAAGCGGACCAAGAAGTTCATCCGCAACCAGCGCGGCACCATGACCCTCTTCGAGGGCGATGCCAAGAACGTGAAGCAGTACTTCCTGCCCAACGGCTGAACCTTTTCCGTTTCCACCCGGTATTTTGAGGAGCCAAAGCAATGGCCCGCGTCAAACGCGGCGTGACGTCTCACGCCAAGCACAAGAAGGTTCTGAAGGCAGCCAAGGGCTTCTACGGCCGCCGCAAGAACACCATCCGCACCGCCAAGGCCGCCGTCGACCGGTCGATGCAGTACAACTACCGCGACCGCAAGGTGAAGAAGCGCACTTTCCGCGCGCTCTGGATCCAGCGCCTCAACGCGGCGGTGCGCGAATACGGCCTCACCTACAGCCGATTTATCGACGGTCTCGGCAAGGCGGGCGTCGATGTCGATCGCAAGGTTCTCTCCGATCTCGCCATCCGCGAGCCGGAGGCCTTCAAGGCGATCGTGGAAAAGGCGAAGTCGGCGCTCCCCGCCGCAGCCTGATCCATTGATGCTTCAAGGCCGGGCATACCAATGCCCGGCCCCTCCTTTCCGGGATCCGTGCGTGACGGCAACGCCTTGCCGCGAAACGTATCGATGTGGCCGGAAGGGCTTGACGGTTCCCCGGCCATTGCCGACAAGCAGGCAGCCAGTGCCAGCTTGCAGTGTCATCTTGGCGCGCCGAGGAACATATGTCCGATCTTTCCCATCTCGAAACATCCCTGATCGAAGCCGTCAACGCCGCAGCCAGCGAGGCGGCGCTGGAGGCCGTGCGCGTCACCGCGCTCGGCAAGAAAGGCTCCGTCTCCGAACTGCTGAAGACGCTGGGCAGCATGACCCCCGACGAGCGCAAGGAACGCGGCCCGTTGATCAACGGTCTGCGCGACCGCGTCGCCGCCGCCCTCGCCGACCGCAAGGCCACCCTGCAGGAAGAGGCGCTTTCCGCCCGCCTCGCGCAGGAGCGCGCCGACGTGACGCTGCCCGTGCAGGAAGGCCCGCAGACCCGCGGGCGCATCCACCCCATCAGCCAGGTCATCGACGAGTTGACGGCGATCTTCGCCGACATGGGCTTCGCCATCGCCGAGGGGCCGGATGTCGAGACCGATTTCTACAACTTCACCGCGCTGAACTTCCCCGAAGGCCATCCGGCGCGCGAGATGCACGACACGTTCTTCTTCTCTCCCGACGCGAAGGGTGAGCGCAAGGTGCTGCGCACGCACACGAGCCCCGTGCAGGTGCGCACCATGCAGGGGCAGAAGCCGCCGATCCGCGTCATCTGCCCCGGGCGCACCTACCGCTGCGACTCGGACCAGACGCACACGCCGATGTTCCACCAGGTGGAGGGCCTCGTCATCGATCGCTCCGCCCACTTCGGCCACCTGAAATGGATTCTGGAGGAGTTCTGCAAGGCGTTCTTCGAGGTGCCGAATGTGAAGATGCGCTTCCGCCCGTCGTTCTTCCCGTTCACGGAGCCGTCGGCGGAGGTGGATATCCAGTGCGCGCGCAAGGGCGGCGACATCCGCTTCGGCGAGGGCGAGGACTGGCTGGAAATTCTCGGCTGCGGCATGGTGCATCCGAATGTGCTGCGCAATGTCGGGCTCGATCCCGATGAGTATCAGGGCTTTGCCTGGGGCATGGGCATCGACCGCATCGCCATGCTGAAATACGGCATGCCGGACCTGCGGCCGTTCTTCGAGGCGGATGCGCGCTGGCTGTCTCACTACGGCTTCCGCCCGCTCGACCTGCCGTCGCTGGCGGGCGGCCTGAGCGTCTGATCCGAAATCCGGGACAAGGAAGCAAAGCGATGAAATTTTCTCTCTCCTGGCTCAAGGATCACCTGGCGACGGACGCCTCGCTCGACGAGATTCTCGACGCGCTGAACCGCATCGGCCTTGAGGTCGAAGACGTCGAGGACAAGGCGAAGGAGCTTGCGGCCTTCCGGATCGCGCATATCCTCACCGCCGAGCAGCACCCCAATGCCGACCGGCTGCGCGTCTGCTCCGTCGACACCGGCGAGGGGGCGCCCGTGCAGATCGTCTGCGGCGCCCCCAACGCGCGCGCCGGGCTGAAGACGGTATTCGCGCCGCCCGGCACGCATATTCCCGGCAAGGACATCACCATCGCGGTCGGCGCCATCCGCGGCGTCGAGAGCCGGGGCATGATGTGCTCGCCCGAGGAACTCGACCTGCCCGGCGACAGCAGCGGCATCTTCGAGTTGCCGGACGATGCGCCCGTCGGCGCATCCTATGCCGCGTGGGCCGGGCTCGACGATCCGGTCATCGATGTTGCCGTCACGCCCAACCGCCCGGATGCGCTGGGTGTCGCCGGCATCGCGCGCGATCTCGCGGCGGCGGGGCTCGGCAGCCTGATCACGCCCGACGTGGCGCCGGTGGCGGGCGAAGGCGAGAACCCGGTCAGGGTCATCCGCGATTTCGCACCCGGTGACGAAAGGCTCAACCCCGCCTTCGCCCTGCGCCTCGTGCGCGGCGTGAAGAACGGCCCTTCCCCCGAATGGCTGCAGAAGCGCCTGACAGCCATCGGCCTGCGGCCGATCAACGCGCTCGTCGACATCACCAACTACATCACCTTCGACCGCGGCCGGCCGCTCCATGTGTTCGATGCGGCGAAGGTGAAGGGCGATCTCGTCGTCCGCCGGGCGCGCGCCGGTGAGGAGTTGCTGGCGCTCGACGGCAAGACGTACAGGCTCGATGAGGGCAACGTCGTCATCGCCGACGACAACGGCCCCGAGTCGCTCGCGGGCATCATGGGCGGCGAGCATTCGGGCTGCGACGAGAACACGACGGACGTGCTGATCGAGTCCGCGCTGTGGGACGCCTTCACCATCGCCCGCACCGGCCGCGATCTCGGCATCATCACGGACGCCCGCTACCGTTTCGAGCGCGGCGTCGACCCCGCCCTCACGGTGCCGGGGGTGGAACTCGCCACGCGGCTGGTGCTCGACCTCTGCGGCGGCACGCCGTCCGAGGTGACGCTGGCGGGCGCGGTGCCGGATGCAGAGCGCACCATCGCGCTGCCATGGGCGGAGGTAAAGCGCCTTACCGGCCTCGACATCGCGCGTGACGACGCGCGCGCCATTCTGCAGGCACTCGGCTTCGTCGTGACGGGCGACGGTGACACCGCGGACGTCGTCCGCCCCTCGTGGCGGCCGGATGTGGAGGGCAAGGCCGATCTCGTCGAGGAAGTCCTGCGCATCGCCGGCATCGACAACGTCACCTCGACGCCGCTGCCGCGCATCGAGCCCGGCATCACGAAGCCGGTTCTGACGCTGCTGCAGCGGCGCACGCGCCTCGCCCGCCGGCTTTATGCTTCGCGCGGGCTGGTCGAGGCGGTCACGTGGTCCTTCGTCAGCAAGGCGGAGGCGGAGCTGTTCGGCGGCGGCGACGCGCGGCTGGCGCTCGCCAACCCCATCGCCGCCGATTTGTCGGACATGCGCCCGAGCCTGCTGCCCGGCCTGATCCGCGCAGCGCAGCGCAACGCCGACCGCGGCTTCGGCGATGTCGCCCTGTTCGAGGTGGGGCAGGTGTTCGCCGACGACACGCCCGAGGGCCAGACGACGAGCGCCGTCGCGCTGCGCCGAGGCTCCGCGCGGGCGGAAGGCGTGGGCAAGCACTGGGACGGCGGCGGCGAGGATGTCGGCATGTTCGACGCCAAGGCCGATGCCTTCGCCCTGCTGACGGCGCTCGGCATCGCCACGGCCGGCGTGCAGGTCGTCCCCGGCGGCCCGGCATGGTATCATCCCGGCCGCTCCGCGACCTTGCAGTTCGGGCCGAAGACCATCATCGGTGCGTTCGGCGAGTTGCACCCGAAGGTGCTGCAGGCGCTCGACGCGAAAGGGCCGCTCGCGGTGGCGGAAATCGTGCTAGACCGCCTGCCCGCCCCCAAGGAGCGCCCGACGAAGGCGCGGCCCAAACTCGTGCTGTCGGACTTCCAGCCGCTCAGCCGCGACTTTGCCTTCGTGGTCGATGCGGATGTTGCCGCCGGCGATATCATCAAGGCCATCCAGGGCGCGGAGCGGGCGCTGATTTCGGACATCCGCGTGTTCGACATCTACGAGGGGCCAGGCATCGAGGCTGGCCGGAAGTCCGTCGCCACCGCCGTCACGCTGCAACCTGCCAGCAAGACGCTGACGGAGCCTGAAATCGAGGCGATCTCGCAGCGCATTGTCGAGGCAGTTGCCAAGAAAACCGGCGCAACGCTGCGCGGATAGGCCTTCCCGGCGCGCCGGCACGATGACAGACTGAAAAGGGCCATGATTCCATTGCCCTTTTCCCCTTACATCGCCTAGAATCTGTCCTGTTTACGTTGAAACAGGACAGTTTCTAGATTCCTTATTTTGAGCGGATCCTGATCGATCAGATGATTCCATCAGAACGTCTGGCGCTCTAAACAGGACAGGCCGATGACCATGCTGCGCGCTGCCTCCCCCCACGACCTGCGGGCCATCGCGGACCTGGGGCAGAGGCTTGAGGAGATCGAGGCCTGGCACGGCGGCGACAAGACCGTCCTGCGTGCGGCGCTGATCGACGCGCTGCGCCAGGCGCTCGACGAGGGCCACGCCGAGGCCGAGGCCGCGCTGATGCAGGACCAGAACGGGCTCGCCTGCGCGCGCCGCCTGTCACGCCTCACGGACGCCGTCGTGCGCGCCATCCACGCGGTGACGGTCCGCCATTTCCATCGCGTCAACGTTCCCTCCATGGGCGAGCGGCTGGCGCTGGCGGCTGTCGGCGGCTACGGCCGCGGCACCATGGCGCCGCATTCCGACGTCGACCTGTTGTTCCTGCTGCCCTACAAGCAGACCGCATGGAGCGAAAGCGTCGTCGAGACGATGCTCTACATGCTGTGGGACCTGAAGCTGAAGATCGGCCACGCCACCCGCTCCGTGGACGAATCGCTGCATGAGGCGCGGGGCGACATGACCATCCGCACCGCCCTGCTGGAGGCCCGCTTCCTCACCGGCGAAAAGAAGCTCTTCGAGGAACTCGAACACCGTTTCGCGGCGGAAGTCGTCGCCGGCACCGAGCAGGAGTTCGTCGTCGCCAAGCTCGCCGAGCGCGACACGCGCATCGCCCGTGCGGGCGCATCGCGCTATGTGGTGGAGCCCAACGTCAAGGAGGGCAAGGGCGGGCAGCGCGACCTCAACATCCTGTTGTGGCTGGCGCAATACGTCTACGGCGCGCGCACGCCCGATGCGCTGATCAAGGTCGGGCTGTTCGACAGCGCGGAGGCGGCGATGTTCCGCCGCTGCACGGAGTTCCTGTGGCGTGTGCGTTGCCACATGCATTTCGCCTCCGGGCGGGCGGAGGAGCGGCTGTCGTTCGGTCTGCAGCGCACCGTCAGCGAGCGAATCGGCTACGCACGCCGCGACGGCATGTCATCGGTGGAGCGCTTCATGAAGCGCTATTTCCTCGTGGCCAAGGATGTCGGCGACCTCACCGCCGTCGTCTGCGCGGCGCTGGAGGCACGCCACGCCAAGCCCGAACCCGTGCTCGACCGTTTCATGCGCCGCCTGCGCCATCCCCGCCGCGTGCGGCTGGGAGCGAGCGGCTTCCAGGTCGACAACAACCGCATCACCGTCACGGGTGACGACGTCTTCAGCCGCGATCCGGTCAACCTGCTCCGCCTGTTCTGGCTTTCCGACAGGCACACGCTCGCCATCCATCCGGACGCGACGCACCTCGCGCGCCGTTCGCTCAAGCTGATCGACAGGGCCGTGCGGGAGGCGCCGGAGGCCAACCGCCTGTTCCTGGACATCCTCACCTCGCGCAACGCCCCCGAAACGGTGCTGCGGGCCATGAACGAGGCGGGCGTGCTGGGGCGGTTCATTCCGGAGTTCGGCCGCATCGTCGCGCTGATGCAGTTCAACATGTATCATCATTACACGGTGGACGAGCATCTCATCCGCACGCTCGGCGTGCTGGCGCGAATCGATGCTGGCGAGATGGAGAGCGAGCATCCGCTGTCGCACCAGATCATCCACACCATCCAGCACAGGCGCGCGCTTTATGTCGCGGCCTTCCTGCACGATGTCGCCAAGGGGCGGCCGGAGGACCATTCGATCGCGGGCGCGAAGATGGCGCGCACGCTGGGGCCGCGTCTGGGCCTCGACGCCGCCGAGACGGAAACGGTGGCGTGGCTGATCGAAAACCATCTGGTGATGTCGACGGTGGCGCAGAGCCGCGACATCGCCGATCCGGAGACGATCCGCACCTTCGCCGCCAACGTGCAGACGCTGGAGCGGCTGAAACTGCTGCTGATCCTCACCGTCTGCGACATCAAGGCCGTGGGGCCTGGCGTGTGGAACGGCTGGAAGGGCGAGTTGCTGCGCACGCTCTACTACGAGACCGAGCCACAGCTCACCGGCGGCCACTCGGCCATTTCCAGCCACCAGCGCGTCGCCCACGCGCAGGCCGAACTGCGCAAGGCGCTGGAGGACTGGGACGAGGCGACCTTCGATGCCTACAAGGCGCGCCATTATCCCGCCTACTGGCTCAAGGTCGATGTATCCCGCAAGATCAAGCATGCACGCTTCATCCGCGAAACGGAGGCGGCGGGGCAGACGCTCGCCATCGCCACCGGGACCGACAAGTTCCGGGGCGTCACGGAACTGACCGTGTTCGCGCCCGACCACCCGCGCCTGCTCGCCGTCATGACCGGTGCGTGCGCGGCCTCGGGCGCCAACATCGCCGACGCGCAGGTTTTCACCACCACGGACGGCCTCGCCCTCGACGACCTGTTCCTCACCCGCGCCTTCGAGGATGACGACGACGAGCTGCGCCGCGCGCAGAAGATCGCCCGCACCATCGAGAGCGCCCTGAAAGGGCAGTTGCGCATCGCCGATCTGGTGGACCAGCGCCGCCCGCGCACGCCCAAACGCCCCTTCAACGTGCCGACAGAACTCATTATCGACAACAGTCTGTCGAAAAACTACACGGTGCTGGAGATCGCTGGCCTCGACCGGCCGGGCCTGCTCTACGACCTGACGACGGCGCTCGGGAAACTCAGCCTCAACATCGCCTCCGCCCACATCGTCACGTTTGGCGAGAAGGCGGTCGACGCCTTCTATGTCACCGATCTCATCGGCGCCAAGATCACACAGCCGGGGAAGCAGGCGGCGATCCGCAAGGCGGTCATCGCTGTGTTCGACGACGAGGACGCCGGGCCGGGCTGAAGCCCGCCGCGACCGGCAACCGGCGGCGATTTCCCGCATACCCTTGATTTTCCCGCGCCGAACGATGATATCGTCGCGAGGTGCTTTCCGTTCGGCAGAATCGGAAGGTTTTCGTTATTGTCCTTGTCACACCTAGCATCGATGGACCATGACCCAGAACATCAACGAACGTGCGGAGGCAGCGGCCACCGACGGGACCGCCGAGATTGAAACCGCTTCCGAGCAGACGATCGACGCCGGCCAGATCGCCCAGCTGGAGGCGGAGAAGACGGACCTGAAGGACAAGCTTCTGCGCACGCTGGCGGAAATGGAAAACATCCGCCGGCGCACGGAGCGCGAGCTTGCCGATGCCCGCACCTACGGCATCACCTCATTCGCCCGCGACGTTCTGTCCGTCTCCGACAACATCCGCCGCGCGCTCGACGCCATTCCGGCCGAGCAGCGCACGGCCGACGGCCCCCTGAAGGGCTTCGTCGACGGCATTGAGCTGACCGACCGGGAACTGGTGAAGACGCTCGCGCGCCACGGCGTGACGGAAATCTCGCCCCGCGGCGAGAAGTTCGATCCCCACCTGCATCAGGCGATGTTCGAGATCCCGGATGCGTCGGTGCCCAACGGCACCGTGGTGCAGGTGATGCAGACGGGCTTCAAGATCGGCGAGCGCGTGCTGCGCCCTGCTCTTGTCGGCGTCTCCAAGGGCGGCGCGAAGGCGCCGCCTGCACTGGACGACGATACGCCGATCATCTGATCGGCGCCGGCGGCGCGATGACGGGCGGCGGCAGGGGCTGGAACTGCTGCTGCCGCATTTGCTGATCGCGGAGCTGGTTCATCTGGAACTGCAGTTGCTGGTCGCGCTGCTGCGTGTCGAGCTGCTGCTGCAGCTGGCGGTTGGTATCCTGCAGCACGCGCTGCTGCCGCGTCTGCTGGGCCTGCGCCGCACCTGCGAGCAGCATGGCGGCAGCGACAACGGCGGCTGCCAGCGCCCGCCCTCTCAGGCCCCGGCCTGCTGCCGGTCCTACATGCTCAAACGTCGCGCCCATGATGGCGAACTCCCCCGACAAACGGTTCCCATGCCGTATATATAGGATGTCGCGCCGCTATCCGCGACGGTTTTCGCGCGTGATGGCCTGACCTGTGCGCCGCGGTCAGCGGCCGCGCGTCGTGCGCTCGGGCGTGAGTTCGAAGCGCTTGTTGAGACGCTCCACCCGCGCGGATGTGAGTTCCGCCGCGCAGAAGCCGTGCTTGTCCTCCTGCTTGTAGTTGCGGCAGACCATGGCGCGCTCCGATGAAAAGGCCGCCTGCTCGGCAGCGGCATCGCGCTGCTCCGCGCCGGAGAGCCGCCTCAGCAGCTTGCGCGACACCTCCCGCATCTCGCGTTCGGCCTTGCCACGCTGGCGCTCGATGGCAGACGTGCGGCTGGCGAGTTCGTCGCCGTCCGGCCCCCAGAGCCCCTCCGGCTCCAGCCGGCAGTCGGCCTGCACGAAGGTGCACTCGCCGTCGGGAATCGAGACGCGCACAGCGTGCGGGAGCACTTCCACGACCAGTGGGCAGACGGGCGACTGCAGCCGGTAGCGCGACTGGCTGTAGGGTTCCTCGATGCGCAGCATCGGCGCCGGGCCGTCGCTGCCGAGGTCTATCGCGCAGCGGGCGGCACGGTCGGAAATGAGATGCCCGAAGGCCTGCAGGCGCAACCCGGCGACGCCGGGCTGCTGCTCGGTGATCGTGAGCCGCCCGCCCTCATGCACCGGCAGGCCATTGCGGTGGAAAACCTGTCCGAAGATATTGTCCGGCAAGGGCGCGGCCGGCGTGGCGGCGCGCGGCGGCGCTGCCGGTTGCGCGACACCGGGCGCGGCGGGCGGCGCACCCGGCGCGGGCGTCTGCGTGGGAGGCGCGGGACGCGCCGGCCGGGCCGGGGAAGGCTGGCGCGGCGTGGCGCCTGCGGGCTCTGCGGGGTGGCTGACGGCGCCGGGCAGCACGAGCGGGCCCCCCGTCTGCGCCTGGGCCGCCGACAACGGTATCCACAGCGCCAGCGCCAGCGAAACGGACTTCTTCACGATGCTGGTGCCCCCCGTCATGCGACCCTCATTGCAAGCTTATGCTTTACGGACGCCGACTTTACCAGTCTTCCATAAACGTCGCGCTAACGGCAGCAGCTCCAGGGCTGTTTATAACTGGACTGTTTATAACCGCCCTGTGCCGCCGGGACGAGGCGGCGCGCCCAAAAATGTTCTGGCGACAGGGACATCCGGCACTTGCGAAGCAGACAAAAAACGACCACTTGATCTGACAGACGCGATACCGTCATCCTTGCTGCCGGCAGGTTCACACTTGCGGGCGGTTCGGGCCGGTCCTATATACGCGACCGACGCGCGGTAGAGCGTTGGCGGGCTCCACGCGGGCCCGTCCGATGTCAGTTACAGTCAAGCCATAAACCGGATCGCTACGGGGTCCGGGGGGCGGTCTGCTTGAAAGTGAGGGATCTCCATGGGTAAGGTTATCGGTATCGACCTCGGCACAACCAATTCCTGCGTCGCAGTGATGGAAGGGACGACGCCGAAGGTCATCGAGAACGCGGAAGGCGCGCGCACGACGCCCTCCATCGTCGCATTCACGGACGACGGCGAGCGCCTCGTCGGCCAGCCGGCCAAGCGCCAGGCGGTGACGAATCCGGAGCGCACGTTCTTCGCCATCAAGCGCCTGATCGGTCGCTCCTACGACGACCCGCTGACGCAGAAGGACCTTAACCTCGTCCCCTACAAGATCATTCGCGCCGCCAACGGCGATGCCTGGGTGCGCGCGGACGGCAAGGATTACTCGCCCTCGCAGATCTCCGCCTTCGTCCTGCAGAAGATGAAGGAAACGGCGGAAGCGCATCTCGGGCAGCCTGTCACGCAGGCCGTGATCACCGTCCCCGCCTACTTCAACGACGCCCAGCGGCAGGCCACCAAGGACGCCGGCAAGATCGCCGGCCTCGAAGTGCTGCGCATCATCAACGAGCCGACGGCGGCCGCCCTCGCCTACGGTCTCGACAAGCGCTCCACCGGCACCATCGCCGTGTACGACCTCGGCGGCGGCACGTTCGACGTGTCGATTCTCGAGATCGGCGACGGCGTGTTCGAAGTGAAGTCGACGAACGGCGACACGTTCCTCGGCGGCGAGGACTTCGATAACCGTCTGGTGGAATATCTGGCCGACGAGTTCAAGCGCGAGCAGGGAATCGACCTGCGCAAGGACAAGCTCGCCCTGCAGCGCCTGAAGGAAGCGGCGGAGAAGGCCAAGATCGAGCTGTCGTCCGCGGCCCAGACCGAAATCAACCTGCCCTACATCACGGCCGACGCTACGGGCCCGAAGCATCTCGCCATCAAGCTGTCGCGCGCCAAGTTCGAGCAGCTCGTCGAGGATCTGATCGAGCGCACCGTCGAGCCCTGCCGCAAGGCACTCAAGGATGCGGGCCTCGCGGCCGGCAGCATCGATGAGGTCGTGCTCGTCGGCGGCATGACGCGCATGCCCAAGGTGCAGGAAGTCGTCAAGCAGTTCTTCGGCAAGGAGCCGCACAAGGGCGTCAACCCGGACGAGGTCGTCGCCATCGGTGCCGCGGTGCAGGCCGGCGTGCTGCAGGGCGACGTGAAGGACGTGCTGCTGCTCGACGTGACGCCGCTGTCGCTCGGCATCGAGACGCTGGGCGGCGTGTTCACGCGCCTCATCGACCGCAACACGACCATCCCGACCAAGAAGAGCCAGGTGTTCTCCACGGCCGACGACAGCCAGACGGCGGTTACGATCCGGGTGTTCCAGGGCGAGCGCGAGATGGCGGCGGATAACAAGCTGCTCGGCCAGTTCGATCTGATCGGCATTCCCCCCGCGCCGCGCGGCGTGCCGCAGGTCGAGGTGACGTTCGATATCGACGCCAACGGCATCGTCAACGTGTCCGCCAAGGACAAGGCGACGAACAAGGAACAGACCATCCGCATCCAGGCCTCGGGCGGCCTGTCCGAGTCCGACATCGAGAAGATGGTCAAGGACGCCGAGGCGCATGCCGCCGAGGACAAGAAGCGCCGCGAGCTTGTCGAGGCCAGGAACCAGGCCGAGGGGCTCATCCATTCCACCGAGAAGTCGGTGGAGGAGCACGGCGACAAGGTGGGCGCGGCCGAGAAGACCGCCATCGAGAGCGCCATCGCCGACCTGCGCAAGGCGCTGGAAGGCGAGGACCTTGAGGCCATCAAGGCGCGCACGAACGACCTGATGCAGGCTTCGCTGAAGCTGGGCGAGGCCATCTACAAGGCGGGCCAGACCGCCGAGGGCGCCGCTGCCGGCGAGCAGGCGGAAGCGGGCGCGGGCGCGGGCGCCGCCGGACAGGGCGAGGATGTGATCGACGCCGACTTCCAGGAAGTCGACGACGACAAGAAGAAGCGCGCCTGATTTCATGACGGCCGGCCCGGCGTTCGCGCCGGGCCGTTTGCATCTTCTCGCATCGACAGCGACAATGCGGTTGGTGGGTTTGCCCTGCTTCGTCGGGGTACGGCGGGACCGACGACGTGATGGGGTCCGGTCATCGAAGGCAGGAACGGATGGCCAAGAGGGATTATTACGAGGCGCTGGGCGTTTCGCGCGGAGCGGTGGACGCGGAAATCAAGGTGGCCTTTCGCAAGCTGGCCATGCAGTATCACCCGGATCGGAATCCGGGTGACGCGCAGGCAGAAGCGCAATTCAAGGAAATCAACGAAGCCTACGAGGTCCTGAAGGATCCGCAGAAGCGCGGCGCCTACGACCGCTATGGCCATGCGGCCTTCGAACAGGCTGGCGCGCCGGGCGCCGCAGGCTTCGGCAACGATTTCTCCGACTTCATGACGGACATCTTCGACACGTTCTTCGGCGACACGCGCGCAGGCCCGCGCCAGCGCGGCGCGGGCGGGCGGGAACGTGGCGCGGACATGCGCTACAACCTCGAAATATCGCTTGAGGATGCGTATTCCGGCAAGACCGAGACCATCGAGGTGCCGTCCTCCGTCGTGTGCGAGGCCTGCACGGGCACCGGTGCGCGGGCCGGATCGAAGCCGCGCCAGTGCCCCACCTGCGGCGGCGCCGGCCGCGTGCGCGCCCAGCAGGGCTTCTTCGCCATCGAGCGCACCTGCCCCACCTGCCAGGGACGCGGCCAGATTATCGAGAACCCTTGCGCCGTATGTGCCGGCGCCGGCCGCGTCACGCGCAACCGCACCCTCTCCGTGAATGTTCCGCCTGGCGTCGAGGACGGGACGCGCATCCGCCTGACGGGCGAAGGCGAGGCCGGTCTGCGCGGCGGACCGCCGGGCGATCTCTACATCTTCCTCTCGGTGCGGCCGCACGAACTCTACCAGCGCGACGGCGCGGACCTGTTCTGCCGCGTGCCGATCTCCATGGTGACGGCGGCGCTCGGCGGCGAGTTCGACGTGCCGACCGTGGCCGGGCAGGAAGTGCGCGTGCAGGTACCGGCGGGCACCCAGACAGGCAAACAGTTCCGCCTGCGCGGCAAGGGCATGCCGGTGCTGCGTTCCCGCGATTTCGGCGACCTCTACATTCAGGTCGTGGTCGAGACGCCGCAGAACCTCACGCGCCGGCAGAGGGAACTGCTAGCCGAGTTCGAGAAGGAATCGTCCGGCGACACGCATCCCGAGAGTGCGGGATTTCTGGCGCGGGTGAAGGATTTTTTCGAAGGCTTGGGAGGCGCTTCCTGAGAAATCGGTGAAATTCGCGCCGCTCCGGCTGCAAATTGCCATTATTGGCATTCGTTTTCATTGGATTTCCTAATCCGGACAATGCATTTTCAAGGCGGAAGGGTGTATCCGTGGGGGTGCGCCTGAGTAACCTCCACCAGCGAGGAAAGTCACACCCGTGTCTGAGCAACCCGTTCCCGAACAACACTTCTCCCAGAAACCCGGCCCGCGGCCGTCCCTCCTCAAGGACAAGCCGCAAGGCATCCGGGACGATGCGCGGTTTCTGAAATCGTGGGTGGAGCATCCGCTCGTCACCGGCGCGGTCAAGCCTTCGGGGCGTGCGCTCGCGCGCACCATGGCGAACTACATCGACCCCGCGCTGCCGGGCTTCGTGATTGAACTGGGGCCGGGCACCGGGCCCGTCACCGAGGCCCTGCTGAAGCGCGGACTGGCGCCCGAGCGGCTGGTGCTGGTGGAGTTCAACCCCGACTTCTGCAAGCTTCTGCGGCAGCGTTTCCCCGCCGTCAACGTCATTCAGGGCGACGCCTACGGCCTGGGCGAAACGTTGCGCGGCATTGTGCGGGAGCCGGCGGCGGGCGTCGTTTCCAGCCTGCCGCTGTTCACCAAGCCGTTGCCCCAGCGCCTGGCGCTGCTTGAGGACGCATTCTCGCTGATGCATCCGGGGGCGCCGTTCGTCCAGTTCACCTATGCCGTCGTGCCGCCCATCCCGAAGGAAGGGGGCAGCTACAGCGCCAGGCCGTCCGGCCGGGTATGGTGGAACCTGCCGCCGGCGCGTGTCTGGGTCTATCGCCGTGGCAAGTGACACGGCCCGCGACAGGCTGATCGTCGCCCTCGACGTGCCGGACGCCGGACAGGCGCGCGCGCTCGTGGAGCGGCTCGGCGACAGCGTGTCGTTCTACAAGCTCGGCATGGAAATCGTCTACGGCGGCGGGCTGGACCTTGCCAGCAGGCTGGTCGGCGAGGGCAAGCGTGTCTTCCTCGATCTCAAGCTGCACGACATCCCGACGACGGTCGAGCGGGCGACGGCGCAGATCGCGCGCATCGGTGCGACATTCCTCACCGTTCACGCCTATCCGCAGACGCTGGCAGCCGCCGTGGCGGGCAAGGCCGGATCATCGCTGAAGATCCTGGGCGTCACCGTCATGACCTCCTACGACAACGCCGATCTCGCCGCCGCCGGATACAGGTCCGGCGTGCGGGAGACGGTGGAGCGGCGCGCGCTACAGACGCGGGATGCGGGTGCGGACGGCATCATCCTGTCGGCCGCGGAAGTGGCGGAGCTGCGTGCCCTCGTCGGCGCCGACCTGCTGCTGGTGACACCGGGCATCCGCCCCGCCGGATCCGATGCGAACGACCAGAAGCGCATCGTCACGCCGGGCGAGGCGATCCGTGCGGGCGCGGATTATCTTGTCGTAGGCCGTCCCGTGACCGCAGCCGGCGATCCGCGCCGCGCGGCCGAGGCGATCGTCGAGGAAATCGCCGCAGCGTCGGCGCCGTAAGAATATCCGCGCATCCCGGCAAGCCTTCGGGAGCCGGACGCCAAGGAGGAAACAATGGCCAAGGGCTATCTCATCGCCCGGATCGATGTGACCGATCCCGACCAGTTCGCCGTCTACGCGAAGCTGGCCGCTGGCGCCAGCGCCAGGCACGGCGCGCGCGCCCTCGTGCGTGGCGGCCGCTTCGAGACGCTGGAAGGCGCGCCACGCGAGCGCAACGTGATTCTCGAGTTCGACAGTTTCGAGAAGGCGCGCGACTATTACTACTCGGACGACTACCAGGCGGCGAAGCAGGAGCGTGAGAACGCCAGCGTCGCCGAGTTCGTTGTGGTCGAGGGCGTGGATTGATCCATTCTTGCTTCAGGTGACGATTCAATGAGTGATTTTCGGCTTGTCGTTGTCGGGGCGGGCGGACGCATGGGCCGCATGCTGGTGCGCACGGTCTCGGAAGCGGCGGGGGTAACGCTCGCCGCCGCCATCGAGCGCCCCGGCGCCGCCGAACTCGGACGGGATGCCGGCGAACTCGCCGGCGTGGGCCCGCTCGGCGTGCCGGTGACGGAGGATGTCGCCGCCGCGTTCGCGAGTGCGGACGGCGTGCTCGACTTTACCCGGCCCGAGGCATCGGTCGCCTTCGCGCGCGAAGCGGCACGCGCCGGAGTGGTGCACGTCATCGGCACCACGGGCTTCGCCGAGGCGGAGCTTGCCGAGATCGACCGGTCCGCGCAGGAAACAGTCATCGTGCGTTCTGGCAACATGAGCCTTGGCGTCAATCTGCTGGCGGCGCTGGTGCGCCGCGCGGCCAGGACGCTGGACGCGGATTTCGACATCGAGATCCTCGAAATGCACCATCGGCACAAGGTCGACGCGCCGTCCGGCACGGCGCTGCTGCTGGGCGAGGCGGCGGCGGCCGGGCGCGGCATCGCGCTGAAGGATCACGCCCAGCGGGTGCGCGACGGCTACACCGGCCCGCGCACGCCCGGCGACATCGGCTTCGCGACGTTGCGCGGCGGCTCCGTCGTGGGCGAGCATAATGTGATCTTCGCGGCCGCCGGCGAGCGCATCGAACTGGGCCACCGGGCGGAGGACAGGGGCATCTTCGCCCGCGGCGCCGTCAAGGCTGCCGTCTGGGGCAAGGGCCGCGCGCCGGGGCTTTATACGATGGCCGACGTGCTCGGCATCGCGGATATATGATAAACGCGATAAGATCGCCTGAGTTTTCGATTCCGCCTGTGGGAGATTGCTGAATGTCGCGCCTTCTTGTCCTCGTCCGTCACGGCCAGAGCGATTGGAACCTGAAAAATCTGTTCACCGGGTGGAAAGACCCCGATCTGACGGAAGCAGGCATCGCCGAGGCGCGCGCAGCCGGCAGGAAGCTGAAGGAACAGGGCATCGTCTTCGACCGTGCCTACACCTCCGACCTGATCCGCGCCCAGCATACGCTCGCGTTGATTCAGGAGGAACTCGGCCAGACGGATCTGCCTGTCGTGCGTGACCTGGCCCTCAACGAGCGCAACTATGGCGACCTTTCCGGCCTGAACAAGGACGACGCGCGCCAGCGCTGGGGCGAGGAGCAGGTGCATGTGTGGCGCCGCTCCTACGACGTGCCGCCGCCCGGCGGCGAAAGCCTGAAAGATACGGTTGCCCGCGTGCTGCCATATTATGTCCAGAACATTCTGCCGGCAGTGCTACGTGGCGAGAAGGTGCTGGTGGCGGCGCACGGCAACTCGCTGCGTGCGCTGCTGATGGTGCTGGAGAGGCTGACGCCCGAGACGATCCCGACGGTGGAACTCGCCACAGGCGTGCCGCTGGTCTACCGTCTCAACGCCGACAGCACCGTGGAGTCGAAAGCCATTCTGGAAGCGTGACCGCCGGCCGTCGGGCTGCGTGGGCAAGAACGGGAGAGCAGATGAAAGCGGCTGGCAGGAGGAGTCTCATCGCGCTGGCGCTTCTGTGCGGCGTGGGGTTTGTGCCGGGCGCGCTGCCCGGCACCGTTCCGCCCGCGTTTGCCGAGGAAGCGCCCGTGCGCATGTTTCCGCCGGGGCTCGGCATCGGCCTCGTACCGCCGGCCGAAATGGTGCCCTCGGACCGCTTCGCCGGCTTCGAGGACGAGGCGCGCGAGTCCGCCATCATCCTGATGGAGATGCCGCCGGAACTGTTTGCCGGACTCGAAAAGGACCTGCGCGACCCGAAGCGCGAGCCGCAAGGGTTCGAGCTGATCCGGCGCGAGCCGTGGCCCGTGGAGGGCGGCAAGGGCGTGCTGGTGGAAGGCCGCCACGATATCGACGGCAAGACCGTCTACAAATGGGTGCTGGCGCGCGGAACGGCATCGGCCGCCTCGGCGGTAACGTTCCAGGTTTCCGAGCGGGCGCGCGACATCTATACGGACGATGTGGTGCTGCGCACCTTGCGCTCGCTTGCACAGCGCGACCATGCCGGCCTGCTGGCGGAGCTGGGCACGCTGCCCTTCACGATCGAGGAGGCCGACGGCAAGGACAAGCGGCCCGCTTTCCGCATTTCCCGCGTGATTTCCGGCAGTTCCGTGATGCTGACGCTCGGCCCGAAGGACCTGGTGCAGGGCGCGGAACAACCTGTGATCATCATCGGCGGCAGCAAGGCGGCTATCGCCGGCGCGCTGGAACAGGACCGCTTCGCCCGTCAGTCTTTCGGGAGCCTCTCGGGCGTGCAGGGGATGCAGATCCGGCGGGGAGAGGGCGTCACGCGCGACGGCGTCGCGTGGCACGAGATGGAGGCCGACGCGCAGGATGCCACGACCGGCGCGAAGGTGCGGGTTCTGCAGGCCATCCGCTTCGACCGCGCGCAGTTCATCCGCTTCGTCATCGTCGCCCGGCAAGGAGTCTGGAAGGACGCGACGGCCTATTTCGAGCACCTGCGCGACACCGTTCGCCCGCGCCCGGAAGCCGCGGGCACGGAGACGAGAAACGAACCCGAATGACAATGGCCGGATGCCGGTAGCCACGTCACGCGAGGGCTCGCGAACTGGCTATATTGGTATAGAATGAAAACAGAACTGTTTCCGCATGCCGATTCCGCCCGTGGATCGGCCCTGAAGGTTGAACGCGCTTCCGTGACCGATCCGTTGCCCGACAAATCCGTGCCCGTCCCTTCCCTGTCGCTCGGCGAGAAGGCACGGCGGGCCGTGCAGCCACAAGTCCCCTACCTCACGGGGCTGAACCTGGAGCAGCGGCGCGCGGTCGAGACGCTGGAGGGCCCGCTGCTCGTGCTGGCAGGCGCGGGCACGGGCAAGACGCGCGTGCTGACCACCCGCATCGCGCACCTCATCGCCACCGGCCGTGCTTTCCCCTCGCAAATCCTGGCGGTCACCTTCACCAACAAGGCCGCGCGCGAGATGAAGGAACGCATCACCGCGCTGGTGGGGGCGGTCGCGGAAGGCATGCCGTGGCTCGGCACCTTCCACGCCATCGGCACCAAGATCCTGCGCCGCCATGCCGAACTGGTCGGCCTGAAGAGCGACTTCGCCATCCTCGACACGGATGACCAGATTCGCCTGCTGAAGCAGATCATCCGGGCGGAAAACCTTGACGACAAGCGCTGGCCGGCGCGGCAACTGGCGCACCTCATCGATAGCTGGAAAAACCGCGCCCTGACACCGGACAAGGTCTCCGCCGGCGAGGCGCAAGGCTTCGCCAACGGGCGTGGCGCGGCGCTTTACAAGCTCTATCAGGAGCGCCTCAAGGTGTTGAACGCGGTCGATTTCGGCGACCTGCTGGTCGAGACGATCCGCCTGTTCCGCGAGAATCCGGACGTGCTGGCCCGCTATCAGGACCGCTTCCGTTATATTCTCGTGGACGAGTATCAGGATACCAACGTCGCGCAATACCTGTGGCTGCGTCTGCTGGCACAGGGGCGGCAGAACCTCTGCTGCGTCGGCGACGACGACCAGTCGATCTACGGCTGGCGCGGGGCGGAGGTCGACAACATCCTGCGCTTCGAGCATGATTTTCCGGGCGCGGCCGTCGTGCGCCTCGAACGCAATTACCGCTCCACCGCGCACATCCTCGCCGCCGCCTCCCATCTCATTGCCCATAACGAGGACCGGCTCGGCAAGACGCTGCATACGGACGGCGCCGCGGGCGAGCCGGTCGCCATTACCGGCGCCTGGGACTCGGAAGAGGAAGCGCGCCAGATCGGCGAGGTCATCGAGACGCTGCAGGCGCAGGCGCATCCGTTGTCGCAGATTGCCGTGCTGGTGCGCATTTCCGCGCAGATGCGCGAGATCGAGGACCGCTTCGTCCAGCTCGGCCTTCCCTATCGCGTCATCGGCGGGCCGCGCTTTTACGAGCGGCTGGAGATTCGCGATGCACTCGCGTATTTCCGCTGCGTCGTGTCGCAGGCTGACGACCTCGCCTTCGAGCGCATCTTCAACACCCCGAAGCGCGGGCTGGGCGACGCGACGCTGCAGATACTGCACGCCTATGCCCGCCACGCCGGCATTCCGCTGATGCAGGCGGCACGCGCACTCATCGAGACCGAGGAGCTGAAGCCGAAGCAGCGTAGCACCCTGCGCGATCTGCTCGCCGCCTTCGACCGCTGGTCGCGGCAACTGGAAACGGTGCCGCACACGGAACTCGCGGAAATCGTGCTCGACGAATCGGGCTACACCACCATGTGGCAGAACGACCGGTCGCCCGAGGCGGGCGGGCGGCTCGACAACCTCAAGGAACTCATCCGCACGCTGGAGGAATTTCCTGATCTGCAGGCATTTCTCGAACACGTATCGCTCGTCATGGACGCTTCGGAGGGTGATTCGCACGAGCGCGTCTCCCTGATGACGCTGCACGCCGCCAAGGGCCTCGAATTCGATACCGTCTTCCTGCCCGGCTGGGAGGAAGGGCTGTTCCCCAACCAGCGCGCGCTCGACGAGCAGGGCCGGGCGGGGCTGGAGGAGGAGCGCCGCCTCGCGTATGTCGGCCTCACGCGCGCGCGCAAGTCGGCGCGGATCATGTTCGCCTCGAACCGCCGAATCCATGGCCTGTGGAACGCCACCGCGCCTTCCCGATTCATCGATGAGTTGCCGGAGGCACATGTCGAGGTCAAGGAGGCGCCGGCCGCATTTTCCTATGGCAATTATGGCCGCAGCCGCTTCGACCAGGGCAGCGGGGCCTTCGGCTCCACCTACAATACACCCGGTTGGACCCGGGCGCGCCAGAACAGCGGGCCGGGCTTCGGCGCGCCCACGGGCGCACCGCCGGGCGGGCGCCGGGGCGGCGGCCATGGCCACACCATCGAGGGCGAGATCGTGGCCCGCGCCGCAGCCTCTTCCGCCTTCCGTGCCGGCGACCGGGTGTTCCACCAGAAGTTTGGCCCGGGCACGGTGGCCACGGCCGACGGCAACAAACTGACGATCGACTTCGACAAGGCCGGGCGCAAGGCCGTGATCGACAGTTTCGTCAAACCCGCGTAAGCGTTCGGGACTTTTACTTTTCATTCGGGACACCGACGATGCCGATGTATGAGGGCCTGCTGCCGCCCAACCCTACCCACGTCCTGCGCTTCGATACGGACGAGAATGCCGCCCAGGCCATGACGGCGCTGCTCGGCGAGGTGTTCGATCCCGCCGAGACGGCGGTTGCGTCGTTCGAGACCGAGGACGGGCACTGGCATGTCGAGGCCTATTTCGCCCATGCGCCGGACGAAGCGGGCGTGCGTGACCTGCTGCGCCTCGTCATCGGCGACCGGGCGGATGAGGTGACCTTTTCCGCCATCGCGCAGAAGGACTGGGTCAGGGCCAGCCTCGACGGGCTGAAGCCGGTGCGTGCCGGGCGCTTCCTCGTGCACGGCAGCCATGACCGGCATACCGTCCGCACCAACGACATCGCCATCGAGATCGACGCCGCGCTTGCCTTCGGCACCGGCCACCACGGCACGACGCTCGGCTGCCTGCTGTCACTCGCGGATGAATTGCGCCGCCGCCGCCCGCAACGGGTGCTCGATGTCGGCACGGGAACCGGCATTCTGGCGCTTGCCGCCGCGCGCGCCGTCCGCCGCACGGTGGTCGCGGGCGATATCGACCCCGTCGCCGTCGCGGTAGCGCGCGCCAACGCACGCCTCAACGGCGCGGGCCAATTCATCCGCTACTATGCCGCGCCCGGCGTGCGCCACGCGCTGGCGAACCGTCCGCGCCGCTTCGACCTCGTCTTCGCCAATATTCTGGCGAAGCCCTTGCGCCAGCTTGCCCCCGCCATTGCGGGCGTTCTCAGCGGGCCGGGTACCCTCGTGCTTTCCGGCCTCCTGCCGCGCGACGTGCCGGGCGTGCTCTCGGCCTATGCCGCGCAGGGCCTGCGCCTCTGGAAGCGCTCGGAACGCGAGGGATGGGCGACGCTCGTGCTCAGGCGCGGCGGAGCGGCACCCGGAACCGCACGCGCACACCGGCGCCCGGCAGGGTGAGGCGCCGGCGCAGATGCGACGAATGCGGTTGCTTAGGCGGCGGGCATGTGACATATATTGCGTGAAAACTGGCGTATTTTACATTGCTTTATCAGCTTTTTTGTTCCTTTTAAGGATATCGTCATGCCCACGATCGCCGCCGCAAGCTATATTCCCAACCTGAGCGAAGCGCAGCTCTCGGCTTTGCTTTCCGGCTCCGACGCCACTGCCGGGGCCAGCCTGTACAAGTTGGCCGCCAACGCCGCCGCCGGCGACGCCGACAGCATTGAGCTGCTGCTGAATCTGTCCGCGCGGGCCGACGCCATCGGCGACGAAGCCGAATCGATCCTGTTCAATCTCTTCTCCGGCCGGGCGGAAGGCAGGAGCGGCATCGCCGATCTCGTGGCCGCGGATGCCCTGCGCTTTTACGAACGCAACAAGGATTTGCGCGGCAAGGGCAAACTGTCTCCGGAAACCGCGGACAAGCTCACGACGCCATCCGCGCTTCTCTATCTGGCAGGCGCCGGCGCGGCGCAGATCAACGCGGCCGCAACACGTTCTGAAATCGCCAGCGTGCTCGGTCAAGATGCCATTCTCGATACCGTCTTCCCCCTGCTGCCGTCGGGCCGGCGGGATGATCCGTGGAGTCACAACAGATTCCTGTCAAGCATCGAGGTGGACACGGCGATCGCCGCGCTGGCGAACGATAACGCCAACCAGGGTGACGTCTCGGCGCTCGGCGCCACCGAGATCGGTTATCTCGACATCAATGCACTGCTCGACGAACTGTCGAAAAGCGACAGGCCTATATTCGTACCCCTCAACGACGACGACCACTGGATGAGTCTCGTTGTTTACAAAGATGAGACCAGCACGCCCCGCGCAGTCTTTTTCAGCTCAAGAACGGGTTACTACGAGGGCCGCGAGCTTGCTTCGGGCCAGCGGGCGCCGGGCGTCAAGGCCCCCCTGCTCAATGCGCTGGCGGCCCTTGGAATCAAGGAAAACAGCATCACGGTCATCGAACAGGACATGCAGGACAATGTGCCCGACGGCTGCGGGCTGTTCACCGTGGAGGCGTTCTGGCGCGTGTCGGAAGGGGTGCGAATGGGAATGCCCCCCGCGGACGCCCTGCATGATCTCGTCGACGACTTCGTCGATATACCAGCCGAAGAGCAGGCCCGCTTCAATATCGATGCACGGCGGCAGATCCACGGCACCCTGCTCGCTTCCATGCAAATGCACGGGCAGTAAAGCCGCCGCCATCCCGGCGGCGGGACATCATCCCCGCCGCTTGGCGATCGCGTCAAATGCCTGCAGCCCGGCCAGCAATGTCTCCAACTGGCTGAGCGGCACCATGTTGGGGCCGTCGGAAGGCGCGGCGTCCGGATTCTCGTGGGTTTCGATGAATACACCCGCGACACCGACTGCAACCGCCGCGCGAGCCAGCACCGGCACGAAACGCCTTTCACCGCCCGTCGAAGCGCCCTGCCCGCCCGGCTGCTGCACGGAATGGGTGGCGTCGAAGATCACCGGCGCGCCAGTCGTCTCGGCCATGATGGGCAGTGCGCGCATGTCGCTGACCAGCGTGTTGTAGCCGAAGGAAACACCACGCTCCGTCACCAGCACGTTGGGATTGCCGCTCTGCGTTATCTTGGCGGCAACGTGGCGCATGTCCCAGGGGGCAAGGAACTGGCCTTTCTTGACATTCACCGCCCGCCCCGTCTGCGCGGCCGCGACCAGAAGATCGGTCTGGCGGCAGAGGAAGGCCGGAATTTGCAGCACATCCACCGCCTCTGCCACGGGCGCGCATTGCTCCGGCAGGTGAACGTCGGTGAGCACCGGCAGGCCGAGCGTTTCGCGGATCTCCGCGAAGATCGGCAGCGCCTCCGCAAGGCCCACGCCGCGCGCGGCCTTGATGGAGGTGCGGTTCGCCTTGTCGAACGACGTCTTGAACACCACGCCGATGCCGAGCCGCCCCGCGATCTCCCTGATCGCGGTGGCCACTTCCAGCGCATGCGCGCGGCTCTCAAGCTGGCACGGTCCCGCGATCAGCGCCAGCGGCAGTTCGTTGCCGAACCGGACAGCCCCTGCCCCTTCGCCGACGGTGACGATCGTCTGTTCGCCCTGTGCGTGCGTGTCGCTCAACTCATCGCTCCCGAAATCTGTCAGATCGCCATGCAGGCCGAGTTGGCGATGCCCGCCGTCAGCGATACCGCACCCAGAAACGTCGCCGCCGCGACCTCGCCATCCGCGATACGGCGCGTCAGGTCGGGGATGACGAGCCGGGCGAAGCCATAAGCGAGGATCTGCACGACGATGGCGATGAGCCCCCACACCACCAGATCGACGACGGTGCTGGTGTTGACGATGGCGCTGGACAGCGGCAGCGCGAAGCCGATGAGGCTCAGCCCCAGCGACAGCGCCGCCGAGACGACGTTCCGCCTGATCAGCGTGAACTCGTTATGGGACGTCGCGAAAGTATAGATGAGCAGATACAGGCCGACGAGAAACGTCGCGATGATGAAATCGATCAGAAAATCGATGAACTGTCCCAGCGTCGTTACCATCGCCGCCAATCCCCCGCTGCCACCGCTTTCGCATACCACGGAAGGGGTGCTGCATACCAGCGCCCCGGTTGTCTCGTCAAACCAGCCGGCTTTGCTTGAGCGCCGCCTCGATGAAACTTCTGAACAGCGGGTGTGGCGCGAAGGGGCGCGACTTCAGTTCCGGATGGAACTGCACGCCGACGAACCAGGGATGGTCCATCCGCTCCACGATCTCCGGCAGCAGGCCGTCCGGCGACACGCCCGAGAAGCGCAGGCCCGCCGCCTCCAGCCGCTCGCGATAGTCCATGTTGACTTCATAGCGATGACGATGACGCTCGGAAATCTCCATCGATCCGTAGATTTCCGCCACCCGGCTGTCCGGCGCGAGTTCCGCCTTGTAGGCGCCGAGGCGCATGGTGCCGCCAAGGTCGCTGTCCGCGCGGCGCACCTCACGCAGGTTGCCCTTCGCCCATTCCGTCAGCAGGCCGACGACGGGCTCGCTCGTGGGGCCGAATTCCGTGGAATTGGCCTCCTCGATACCCGCCAGCGACCGCGCGGCCTCGATCACCGCCATCTGCATGCCGAAGCAGATGCCGAAATAGGGCACGTTGTGCTCGCGGGCGAAGCTCACCGCCTTGATCTTGCCCTCCGCCCCGCGCTGGCCGAAACCGCCCGGAACGAGAATGCCGTTGACGTGTTCGAGGAAAGGCGCGGGGTCCTCCCGCTCGAAGATCTCGCTCTCGATCCAGTCCAGGTTGACCTTCACCCGGTTGGCGATGCCGCCGTGGGTGAGCGCTTCGATAAGCGACTTGTAGGCATCCTTGAGGCCGGTATACTTGCCGACGACGGCAATGGTCACCTCGCCTTCGGGGTTCTTGACCCGCTCGGAAATCGCCTTCCAGGCGCTGATGTCGGGCTCCGGCGAGCCCTCCATGCCGAAAGCGGCCAGCACCTCGTTGTCGAGCCCCTCCGCGTGGTAGGCGATCGGCACATCGTAGATGGAAGCTGCGTCGCAGGCCTCGATCACCGCGCTCTCGCGCACGTTGCAGAACAGTGAAAGCTTGCGCCGCTCCTCCACGGGGATCGGCCGGTCCGTGCGGCAGAGCAGGATATGCGGCTGGATGCCGATGGAGCGAAGCTCCGCCACCGAATGCTGGGTCGGCTTCGTCTTCAGCTCACCTGCGGCCGGGATATAGGGCAGCAGCGTCAGATGCATGAACACGGCATGGTTGCGCGGCAGTTCCTGGCCGAGCTGGCGAATCGCCTCCAGGAACGGCAGGCTTTCGATGTCGCCGACCGTGCCGCCGATCTCCACCAGCACGAAGTCGACATCGTCGTTGCCGTCGAGAACGAAGTCCTTGATGGCATTGGTGACGTGCGGAATGACCTGGATGGTGGCGCCCAGATATTCGCCCCGGCGCTCCTTCGTCAGGATATCGAGATACAACCTGCCGGTGGTGACGTTGTCGTCGCGCGTGCAGGGGCGGCCGGTGAAGCGCTCGTAATGGCCGAGATCGAGGTCGGTCTCGGCGCCGTCGTCCGTCACGAACACCTCACCGTGCTGGTAAGGGCTCATCGTGCCCGGATCGACATTGAGATAGGGGTCGAGCTTGCGCAGCCGCACGCGGTATCCGCGCGATTGCAGCAAGGCACCCAGCGCCGCCGACGCGAGGCCCTTCCCCAGGGAAGAAACGACACCACCAGTGATGAAAACGTACCGCGCCATGGAGACTCTCAATCCCCTCCCGTCGAAAAAGACCGATAGGGCAGCGGACGGAAAACCGAAATCACGCCGTCGCTCTATCTCTTCGCATACGCATCAAATCCCCCGGAAACGGCACCCGTTTCGTGATTTGACATTCCGGAGCGCTTTCCGATCAACCGCAAACATCCGATCGACGGAAACTCGCTCAAAAATCAAAAACTCGCAGATCGCTTCCCGATCTAAGCGCAACGTATTCCCTTGTCACGCCATTTGGAACGCATACCAGACCGACCCAAAGAGAAAGGGCCGGAGTTCCGGCCCTCGTTTGCGGAGGCTACCGTTTCACCGGCAGTCCCTTACTCTGCATTCGGCACCTGCGGCCCGCTCGGAACGGCGGGCGCTGGCGCGGACGGCGCCTCAAGTTGCTGCAACTGCTGGAGCCGCTGGAAACCGCTGTCGCCGCTGGGAGCACCGGACGGAGCGGTCGCGCCGCCCGTGGCGCCATCGAAGATGGACCCCGGCGCCGTCTGCCGGCCGGCGAGAATCGTCAGGCCGAGGCTCGTCAGAAAGAACAGGGCGGCCAGAATGGCGGTGGTGCGGGTGAGCACGTTGGCCTGCCCGCGACCGGTCATGAAGCCCGCGCCGCTGCCTCCGCCGCCCATGCCAAGGCCGCCACCTTCGGAGCGCTGCAGCAGCACGACGCCGACGAGTGCCAGCACAATAACGAGATGAACGACGATCAGAACGCTTTGCATATCATAACCCAGACGAGCCACATTTCAGGCATACGCCCCCGCCGGCGGAAGCGGCGCACGGATACCGGAAGCAGGCTGTAACATAAACATCGTGTGACCGCAAAGAAAGGGGCGGTGCGATTTTCGCGTTTCCCCGCTTTTCCGGTCAGCGGTAATAATCAGCTATGGCAAGGAAATCGGCGGCTTCCAGGCTCGCGCCACCCACCAATGCACCGTCGACATGGCTCACCGACAGCAGGTCGAAGGCATTGTCGGGCTTGACGGAACCGCCGTAGAGGATGCGAATCGCCGCCCCGGCCTCGCCATAGCGCTCGACGAGCGCCGCGCGGATCGCCGCATGCACCTCCGCCACCTGCGCGGGCGTCGGCGTCAGCCCCGTGCCGATGGCCCAGACGGGCTCATACGCCACGACGAGATCGTCGCCGTTCGCCGTCTCGGGCAGCGAGCCGGCAAGCTGCGCGCGCACCACGTCGAGGGCGTTGCCGCCCTCGCGCTGCCCGCGGGTTTCGCCGACGCAAACGACCGGTGTCAGCCACGCATCGCGCGCGGCGAGCGCCTTGGCACGCACGACCGCGTCCGTCTCGCCGTGGTCGGCGCGCCGCTCGGAATGGCCGACAATCACGTAGGAGGCACCGGCGTCCGCAAGCTGCGGCGCGGAGACATCGCCCGTGTGCGCGCCGGACGCCTTGACGTGGCAATCCTGACCGCCGACCGAGACGCCCGAGCCGACCGCCACCACGCCGAAGGTGACGGTGAGCGTGGCGGGCGGGCAGATCAGAAGCTCGACCTTGCTGCGCAGCGCCGCGTCATAGCCCTGAATGATCGCCGCAAAAACCCGCGCCGACAGCTTGTTGCCGTTCATCTTCCAGTTGCCCGCGACGAGCGGGCGCGGGCGCGCCGATGTCATGCCATCCCTCTTCAAAAGCGTTTCTTCCACCAACGATGCATACGGAAACGTGCTTGCAAATCCGTTCCCTGCAGCCTGCACCTTAGCCACGATCGCGGCACCGTGTCACCCTGTATATCGCGCCGGCGCGCTACCGCAAGACCGTCGCCCGCACCCACCACGCGGGATGCAGCCGCTGCAGTTCCCGGCTGGCGAGCGCCGCGCGGCTGCGGGTGTCGAACAGGCCGAACACCGTGGCGCCGGAGCCCGACATACGCGCCAGGCGGCACCCCGGCCGCGCGCGCAGCGCCGCCAGCACATCCGCGATGACAGGCGCGATCCGCAGCGCCGGCGATTCGAGATCGTTCCGCGTCTCCCGCAGCAGCGACCACAGCGCCTCCGGCGTCGGAGCGGCAGACACAAGCGGATGCGCGCCGCTCGCGGCATCCTCCCCCGGCGCAAGCCCGAGCGCGCGAAAAACCGCCGGCGTGGAAACGGCCACACCCGGATTGACCAGCACGGCGGGAAGCGCCGGCAGATGCAGGGGCGGCCCCACGATTTCCCCCGTCCCCGCCATCCGCCGCGCGCGCGGGTCGAGACAGACGGGAACGTCCGACCCGCTGGCGCGCGCCGCCTCCAGCAACCGGGAATCATCGGCCGGAATGCCATTGAGTTCAGCCAGCAGACGTAGCGCTGCCGCCGCATCGGACGAACCGCCGCCGACACCGGCCGCGACGGGCAACCGCTTCGTCAGGCGAAACGCACCCGCCCGCAGCGCGGAGCAGCGCTGCTGCAGGGCGCGTGCCGCCATGAGAACCAGATTGTCGGCAACATCGCCGGAAGCCTGCGCCGTGGGGCCTTCGACGGACAGGGAAAGCGCATCGCCCGGCGTGAGGCGCAGCCGGTCGCCGAAACCCGCGAATGCCACGAGGCTGTCGAGCGCATGGAAGCCGTCTGCGCGCCGCCCGAGAATGTGGAGCGACAGATTGACCTTGGCGGGAGCGCGCGCGACGAGCGCCCCGCCGGCCATCCACCGCCCCCCCGCTTGCAGGCCATTCACCTGTCGGGAGCTTCCGACGGCACGGCGGGCGCCGGGGCCGGAGTGCCGGCGGGCACGGGCGCATCCTGCTTCGGCTTCCCTTCGCCGGCGGGCGCCGTCTCCGTCTCGGCCTTGATCACCTTGTCCGCCTTCTGCGGCGCGCTGGCGTCGGGCGCGCAGGTATCCTTTTCGTCGGGAAGCCCGTTCTTGATCTTTTCGAGAATCTTGGGCAGCTCTTCCGGCTCCGGATTGAGATCGCGCGCGTGGTTCCACTGGAACACGGCCTCGATGCGCCGGCCCACGCGCCAGTAGGCATCGCCCAGATGATCGTTGACGACGGATTCGGACGGCTTCAGTTCGATAGCGCGCTCAAGCTCCCGCACCGCGTCCTCGTAGCGGCCGAGCTTGTAATAGGCCCAGGCCAGGCTGTCGGCGATGTAGCCGTCGCGCGGCTTCAGCTCGACGGCGCGCTTGAGCATGTCGAACGCCTCGTCGATGTTCTCATTGCGGTCGACCCAGGAATAGCCGAGATAGTTCAGGATCAGCGCCCGGTCGCTGCCGATGCCTTCCCCGCCGAGTTCCAGCGCCCTCTTCAGGTCCGCCTCGGCCTTGGGCCATTGCTTCGACCGCTCGTAGGCGACGCCGCGGAAGTAATACAGCATCCAGTGGCTGGAGTCGGGCTTGCCCGCCTGCGCGATGGCGCGGCTATACGTCTCCGCCGATTCGGCATAGAACTTGCGCGCCTGCTGCACGCCGCCCAGCGCCGACAGCACGTCGATGTCGTCGGGCTGGCGTTCCAGCACCTTCTTCAGATAGGCGATGGCGTCGTCGTGGCGTTCGAGCGCGTTGAGTGCGCCGGCGATCTGGATATCCGCGCTCGTGCGCAGCGGCGACTTGGCCGGCACCTTGTCGAAAGCGTCGATGGCGGCCTCATGCAGCTTCAGGCGCGACAGAATGTCGCCTCGCGTCATGGAGGCCAGCGCGTGCTCCGGATCGAGATGGAGTGCGAGGTTGAGGTAGATGAGCCCGGCCACCTCATCGCCCTGCCCGTTGCCGGCGGCGCCGAGGCCGTAGAGCACCTCCGCCGCGCCCTGCTGCGGCGTGGAGACGAGCGGCGCAAGCTTGCGTCCGGCCGCGAGTTCGGCCAGCGCATGACGCACAACGGGATGGCGCGGCAGCAGCGAATCGAACCGCTCGTAAACCGCCCGCGCCTCGTCCGGCTTGCCGCGATAGGAAAGAACCCGCCCGAAGGCGTCGACGACCCGCAGCGTCGTGCCTTCCGCGCTGTGGGCGGCGCGCAGCCGATCCTCGCCCTGCCGCGCGCTGCCGAGATAGGTCGCGATCAGGCCGGCGTGAAAGTCGCGGAATACGTTATAGACGCTCTCGCCGGTGAGATTGTCGACGGTGCCGACCGCCTCGGCGAAGTTCTTCGATCCGGCCCAGCTCCATGCGTTCAGCAGCGTGGCGGTGATGTCGGCCGACCGCCCGCGCCCGCCCCGGTTGAAGAAACGGCGCGCGGTGACGTACTGCTTCTTCTGCAGGGCTTCGACGCCGAGCACCAGTTGCGCCAGCCCGTTGTTACGATCCGTGCGTGCGACGTCGCGCGCCAGCGCGATGGCCTCCGGCATCGAGCCGTTGGCGAGAAAGGCGACGAAACCGCGCTCGCGCAGATCGGGATTGCGCGGATCGGCCTTCAGCGACTCGCGGAAATAGACCGCCGCCGCCCGCGTATCGCGCGAGGCGCCGGCGATGATCGCCGCCAGGAAATTGCCGTCGAGGGTTTCGGCAGGGGCGTAATCCGGCAGGATATCGTCGATAACGGACGTGCGCGCCAACGAGGGACCGACGCCGGCCCCGGACAGGACAGACACGAGCAAAGCGAGGCGCGCCACGCTTTCCAGGCGCGCGAAGCGCGCAAGGCGCGCAAGAGACATACCAGCCACCGGCAAATTCCCCGATCACGAATCCGGCCTGATACCGGTTCGAACAGTCTCTGCCAGAATGGCCCTTTCCGCGCCTGCGAGCAAGACGTCGCCGGTGCATCGCACGAAATTGTGGTGAGCGCGCCTTTAACGCCGCAAGCTCACGCTGGCGCAGGTGTCCTTCCGGATGCCTCGTTTTCGGGCAGTGCCGATAACGCCGCCGGACGGGGGCCGCCGTTCGCCCAGTCCAGCAGCTCGACCGTGTGCACCACCGGCACGGTTTCCCCCGCGACGGTGAAACCCTGCCCGATCTGGGTCATGCAGCCGATGTTGCCGGTGGCGACGATCCCGGCGCCGGTTTTCCTGATGTTGCCGATTTTGCGGTCGCGCAGCTGCTGCGCGATTTCCGGCTGCAGCATGTTGTAGGCGCCGGCCGAACCGCAGCAGATATGCCCTTCCGGCACGTCCTTCACCGTGAAGCCCGCCTTCCTGAGCAGGTTCTTCGGCTCGTCGCGGATCTGCTGGCCGTGCTGCATCGAGCAGGCGGAATGGTAGGCGACACTGAGCCCGCGCGTGCCGGGCTGCCAGTCGATCTTCAGCGCCGTGAGATATTCGGTGATGTCCTTCGCCAGCGCCGACACCCTCGCCGCCTTCCCGGCCCATTCCGGATCGTCCCGGAACATGAAGCCGTAGTCCTTGATCGTCGTGCCGCAGCCGGATGCCGTGACGATGATCGCGTCGAGCCCGTCGCCGTCGATCTCGCGCGTCCAGGCGTCGATGGTCTGGCGGGCGAGCGTATGCGCCTGGCTCTCGCGCCCCATATGGTGCACCAGGGCGCCGCAGCAACCTTCCTCTGCCAGCACGACCTCGATGCCGTTGCGTGTCAGCAGCCGGATGGTGGCAGCGTTGATGCCGGGGTCGAGCACCGGCTGCGCACATCCGCCAAGCAGCGCCACCCGCCCCCGGCGCTCGCCGATGGCCGGGATGACGCGCCGCCCGGCCGCATCATTGTCGGCCTCGGGCAGCCGGACCGGCGCCAGCGCGAGCATCGCCGAAAGCCTTCGGCCGACGCCCGGCACGCGCGCAATGACCCCGGCGAATGGCCGCGCCAGCGCGGAGGCCCGCAGGGCGAGGCGGAAGCGGTCACGGTAGGGCAGAACGGCGGCGATCAACGCGCGCACGAGCCTGTCGGCGAGGGGGCGTTTCCACGTCTGCTCGATATGAGCGCGGGCGTGGTCAACCAGATGCATGTAATGCACGCCCGACGGGCAGGTCGTCATGCACGACAGGCAGGAAAGGCAGCGGTCGACATGCTTGACCACCGGCGCCGTGGCGGGCTTGCCGCTCTCCAGCATGTCCTTGATCAGATAGATGCGCCCGCGCGGCGAATCCGCCTCGTCGCCGAGCAGCAGATAGGTCGGGCAGGTGGCCGTGCAGAAGCCGCAATGCACGCAGGTGCGCAGGATGCTCTCCGATTCGCGCATCTGCGGCGAATCGAGCTGTTCGGGACGGAAATGCGTCTGCATCGTTCAAACTCCCGCCGTCATGCGGCCCGGCTCCAGCACGCCTTCCGGATCGAAGGCACGCTTCAGTTCCCGGCTGAGGCGCGCCAACGGTTCGGGCTGCGGCTGGAAAACGGACACCGCCGCGCGCACCTCGACCGGCGCGCGCATCAGCGTGGCGTGGCCGCCATGCTGCGCCACCGCCGCGCGGACCGCCTTCTCGCCCGCATCCTCGCCGGCCGGCGTCGACAGCCAGACGAGCCCGCCGCTCCAGTCGTAGAAATGGATCGCCTCGCGCTGGGCTTTCACCGCCGCCACGATGTCCGGCCCCCGCGCCGGCGCCGCGGAAATGCGCCACACCGCCCGCTCCCGCGGCTCCGCGACCGGCGCGGCATCGCGCACGCGGGACCAGACCAGGCGGCTGTCGTCGCCTTCCAGCAGCGAGTGGCCGCCGAAGGGCGCGAGCCTTTCGCCCAGCGCCGCGACTCTGTGGCGCACGGAAAAAGCCGAGCCCTCCAGCCGCAGCAGCGTCAGCGCCGGCTGCGGTTGCCCGCCGTCGTGCCAACCCTCGGGCAGATGCGCCGCGCCGCTGACGCCATAGGGCGAGCCCATGGCGTCGCACAGCGCCGCCACGCCCCGCCGGTCATCGAGCCCGGCGAGCGCCAGCGTGATCTCGGCCTCGGGAACCGGCAGCACCTTGAAGGTCACCTCGGTCAGGAAGCCGAGCGTGCCCCATGATCCAGCCAGCAGCTTGACGAAGTCGAGACCGGTGACGTTCTTCATCACCCGGCCGCCGGATTTCACGATTTCGCCGCGCCCGTTGACGAACCGCACGCCGATCAGGCTGTCGCGGCAGGCGCCCGCCATGATGCGGCGCGGGCCCGACCAGTTGGCGGCGACGATGCCACCGATGGTCTGCTCGCCGTCCGTTCCCATCAGCAGCGCCGGCTCCGGCGGCTCGAACGTCAGCCGCTGCCCGCGCGCGGCCAGCACCCGCGCCACGTCGACGAGCCGCGTGCCGGCGCGCGCCGCGATCACCATCTCGGAGGGCTCATAAAGCGTGATGCCCTGGAGGCCGAGCGAGGTCAGGCAGTGCCCCGCGTTGCCCGGCCTGCCGATCCCCGCCTTCGTGCCGCTTCCCGCCAGCGCCAGCGGCGAGTGCGCCGCCTGCGCCTGCCTGATGACATCCGCCGCTTCCGCCTCGGACGCGGGCGCGTAAACCGTCATGCGTTCCATCCCGATGTGCTTGCGTTATTGTGCCGTGAGCCGCCCGTCGAGCGGAAAAACCTTGGCCGGGTTGAGCAGCCAGCGCGGATCGAAGACTGCCCGCGCCCGCATCTGCTGCTCCAGATCGGCGCGATTGTACTGATAGGTCATCAGGTCGCGCTTCTCGATGCCGACGCCGTGCTCGCCGGTGAGGCAGCCGCCCACGTCCACGCACAGCTTCAGGATTTCCGCGCCCGCCTTCTCCGCCCGCTCCAGATCGCCGGGCTTGGCGACGTCGTAGAGGATGAGCGGGTGCAGGTTACCGTCACCGGCGTGGAAGATGTTGGCGACGCCGAGGCCGTTTTCCGCGCAGATTTCGGCGATGCGCCGCAGCACCAGCGAGAGCTGGCCCGTGGGGATGGTGCCGTCCATGCACAGATAGTCGGCGATGCGCCCCATCGCGCCGAAGGCCGACTTGCGCCCCTTCCAGATCGCCGCGCTCTCCGCAGCGGACTGGGAAACCCGGATCGCCAGCGGATCGAACGTACGGGCGATGGCCTCGATCTTCGCCAGTTCGTCCTCGATTTCCTCTTCCGATCCTTCCACCTCGACGATGAGCATCGCCTCCGCGCCGGTGGGATAGCCCGCCTTGGCGAAATCCTCGCAGATGCGGATGGCAGGGCCGTCCATGAATTCGAGCGCCACGGGAATGATGCCGGCGGCGATGATCGCCGTGACGCACGCGCCCGCCGTCTCGCTCGACGAAAAGCCGATCAGCAGCGGCCGCGCGCCTTCCGCCATGGGCAGGATGCGCACCGTCGCCTCCGTCACGAGGCCGAGCTGGCCCTCCGCACCCGTGAGCAGGCCGAGCAGGTCGTAGCCGGCCGCGTCGAGATGATCGCCGCCGATCTCGACGACGGTGCCGTCCATCAGCACGAGCTTCACGCCCATCAGATTGTTGGTGGTCACGCCGTACTTCAGGCAATGGGCGCCGCCGGAGTTCATGGCGATATTGCCAGCGATGGTGCAGGCGAGCTGGCTGGACGGATCGGGCGCGTAGAAGAAGCCCTCGGCCGCGACTTCCTGGCTGATGGCGAGATTGGTGATGCCGGCCTCGACGCGCGCGGTCCTGTTGGCGTAATCGACATCGAGCACCCGGCGCATTTTCGAGACGCCGATCACCACCGAATCGGGGGCCGGGATCGCGCCGCCGGCGAGCGACGTGCCCGCTCCCCGCGGCACGATCTTGATGCCCTCGCGGTTGCAATAGGCCATCACCGCCGCGGCTTCCTCCGTCGAGGACGGCAGCACGACGGCGAGCGGCACCTGCCGGTAGGCGGCGAGCGCATCCGTCTCGAAGGCACGCCGCTCGTCCTCGCTCGTGATCAGCGCGTCCGGCGCGACGAGCCGCGCGAGATCGGCCCAGATGGCCTCGCGGCGCGCCAGTATGGCGGGGTCTGGTTCGGGAAAGGCAATCGAGGCCATGACGGTTCACCGTTTCCAACGCACCTGCCGACCGGATGGAAGCACCCGATCGCTCGGAAGTCGCGTCAATAAGGGATCGCAGACACGGACGCGGCCGAGTCTGGAACGCTTCGAACAATGAACAGCGCCCGCCCGCGCAAGTCAATGCACGGACGGGCGACAGACCTTTGACGAAATCGCACTATTGAGTGTCAGGGCGCGACGGGCACCGGGGCGGGGGCAGGCGGGGCAGCAGCGGGCTGCACGCCCGGGGCGCCGCCGGCGGGCGCCGCTTCCATGCCGACGAGGGCGATTTTCAGATAGCCGGAGGCGCGCAGGAGGTTCATCACCTCCATCAGTTCGCCGTAGGCGACTTCCTTGTCGGCGCGCAGGAAGATGCGCTCCTCGCGGTTGTTCTGCGTGAGGCGGTCGAGTTCGGCCTGCAGCACCTCGCGTTGCACGGCCTGCTCGCCCACGGAAAGCGTGAGATCGCTCTGTACCGTCAGGTACAACGGCTTGTCGGGCCGCTGCTGCGGCGTCGCGTTGGAGGCCGGCAGGTCGACCTGCACGTCCACCGTCGACAGCGGCGCAGCGACCATGAAGATGATCAGCAGCACGAGCATCACGTCGATGAACGGGGTAACGTTGATCTCGTGGTTTTCGGAGAGGTCGTCCCCCTCCTGCAGACGTCCCGCCATCGCGCCTACTCCGCCGCCGAACGCAGCGGGGCGACGTGCCCGCCGCCCGCCTGCCCGTTCCGGTGCCGGTTCGCCGCGTTACGGTCGAGATCGCGCGACAGATGCCGCAGCACCTCCGCCGATGCATCGCCCAGCAGCGCCTTGTAGCCGCTGATCGAACGCGCGAAGACGTTGTACACGATCACCGCCGGAATGGCCGCGACGAGGCCGATGGCCGTGGCGAGCAGCGCCTCGGCGATGCCGGGGGCCACCACGGCGAGGTTCGTCGTGTTCGACTTCGCGATGCCGATGAACGAGTTCATGATGCCCCACACCGTGCCGAACAGACCAACGAACGGCGCTGTCGAGCCGATGGTGGCGAGCACGCCCGTGCCGACGCTCATGCGCCGCCCTGCCCGCGCCTCGATGCGCGACAGCAGGATTTCCGCGCGCTCCTTGATGCCCCCGGCCGGCAGGTCGCCCGAGCGCTGCGCCTCGTCGAGCGCCCCGCGCACGAACTGCGCCACCGTGCCGCTGCCGCCGCGCCCGACACGGAACGCAGCCTCCGCCTCATTCAGGGTCTGGGAGCGCTTCACGATCTCGTGACCGGCACGCACCCTGCGGCGCGCGACGAAGAGTTCGAGGCTTTTCGCGACCCACACCGTCCACGTCACCAGCGAAGCGAACACGAGGCCGAGCATCACCGCCTTCACGACGATATCCGCCTGAAGGAACATGCCCCACGGCGAAAGATCGTGCAGACCCCCTTCGCCCTCCGGCGGCGTCAGCGACGGCAGGTCGGGCAGCAATTCGGTGCCGGGCAGGCTGCTGCCAGCCGCTTCCGGAACAGCGCTCTGCTGGGCATCCGGCGAAATCGGCTGCGGCGCGGCCGGTGCAGTGCCATCGGTCACGGAGCCCGCCGGAGCATCGCTGGCCGCGGGTTGGGGCGCTCCGGCCACCGGGGCCGGCTGCTGGGCGACGGGCACCTCGGGCGGCGACACGGCGGGAACCTGGCCCTGCGGCTGGCCCTGCGTCGCGCCCTGCCCTTGCGTTGTGCCCTGCGCAGGCGTTTCGGACGTGGGCGCCGCCGTTTGCCCCCACGCCTGAGATGCCAGCAGTGACGAAACCTGCAGCGCGACTGCAATCGCCAACATCGGAACGAGGCGGCGCGCGATCGTTCTGCAGGCAACGGAAGAGCGCAAAGCCGGAACGGTAGCCATCGGATCGGTTCTCACTTCATGTTTCATGAGAGCGCCGCCGCCTTCCACCGAGCCGCGCGCACGCCCCCTCACTTCCTGTTGTCCCGCTCTTTCAAACCGGAAAAGCGGCATTCGCCTTTCCCGCGACTGCTCCAGGCGGCGGAACACCCCCGCAACACGAAAAGCGGTCCCTTTCGCTCTCGCCAGGGGCCGCATATTCTTCTGTCCGGAGTCTTGAAACCTGGTCTCTGTCATCCACATGCGCGCTTTGTACGCTCCGCGCGCGCCTTGTTCAACAACGATCTATTTTAACTATTCCAATATAAAAACAAATATCACGCAGCTGGCAACGATTTTCTATGCTCTATTATCAATTGCGGGACATATATACAGTTTCACACGCTTCTATTGCCTATCGCGAAAGAAATTTCACGGATAAACTTTCTCTTTATGAAGAAAATATAAAACATAGACATTTCTTATAACGCCATTCCGGATCAGCGGACAAGAAATCGCAGCCGTATCGCCGACCGCTCTCTTTGCTCATACATCGAACCGGGCCAGAAAACGGGAACCCACTTTTGACGCGATGCTCCGGCTCCTGCTCATTCCGCCACCCAGCACGCAGCTGAAAAACGCGGCGAAGGCATGGTCACGATAAATTTGCCGGGCAGCAAAATGCGACAGCCTGCAAACGTTGTTTATTCGCCGGCCGCTTTACCTTATAAGCACGCGATCAACCGCACCCTACCCGGGAACGACAATCATGCACCGCCTCGTTTCACTGCTTTCCATCGCCCTCGTTGCGGGCTCGCTCGCCGGCTGCGCGGGCATGACGCTGACGCCGCAACAGCGCGCGGAGCGTCAGCTTGGCGTGCCCGAGTACGTGCAGGTGCAGACGCGCCGCCCGCCGATCGGCAGCACCCTGCGGTAAGCGCCTGCCATGCGGGACAGACTTCAGGCGAAGAGTTCCGGCCGCCTCAGCCGCAGCGCCTGCACGGTTGCGTAGCTTTTCAGGTCTGAAAGCGCGCCGCTGTCCGCCAGCGCCGCGAGTTGTGTGAGCGGCAACTCCACGACGGTGATGCCCTCGTTCTCTTCGGCGAGCCCGCCACCCGCCGCCACGCGGTCCGCCTGCGCGTAGGGCGCGAGGTAGAGCGCGATACGCTCCGTCGATATGCCCGGCATCGGCCAGGCGTCGACGACGTGGTCCAGCGCGCCGAGCCGCAGGCCGCCTTCCTCCATGGCCTCGCGGCGCACGCAGGCCTCGCGCGTTTCATCGTCCTCCAGACCGCCGGCGATGATCTCCAGCAGTGCCGTGTCGCCGGACACAAGGTGGACCGGCGGTCGGAACTGGCTGACCATGAGCGCGACGCGCCGTTCGGGATCGTAGGCGAGCACGGCCACGGCCGCGCCGTGATCCTCGATCTCCCGGCGGATGATCTGCCCGTCGGGGAGCCGGATGGTCGCGATCATGAAGCGGCCCCAGCCCTCGTGGACGATCTTGGTGTCGGTGATCTCGAAGGCCATCGGTCAGCGCCGCCTGGCCAGCGCGCCCTCGACATCGCGGACCGCGCCACGTGCCGCCGAGGTGGTCATCGCCGCATAGGCCCTGAGCGCCGCCGAAACGTTGCGCTTGCGCGGCCCCGGGTGCCATGCGTCCGGCCCGCGTGCCTCCATCTGCGCACGCCGACGGGCGAGTTCCTCGTCCGGGATGGCGAGGTGGATGCGCCGCGCCGGGATGTCGATCTCGATGATGTCGCCTTCCTCCACCAGCCCGATGGCGCCGCCCTCCGCCGCCTCCGGCGAGACGTGACCGATGGACAGGCCCGATGAACCGCCCGAGAAGCGCCCGTCCGTGATCAGCGCGCAAGCCTTGCCGAGCCCCTTCGATTTCAGGTAGCTCGTCGGGTAGAGCATTTCCTGCATGCCCGGGCCGCCGCGCGGGCCTTCATAGCGAATGAGCACGATATCGCCCTTGCTGATGCGCCCGCGCAGGATGGCGTCCACCGCAGCATCCTGGCTCTCGAAAATTCGCGCCGGTCCGGAAAATACCAGAATCGATTCGTCGACGCCCGCCGTCTTCACGATGCAGCCTTCTTCCGCCAGATTGCCGTAGAGCACCGCAAGGCCACCGTCCTTCGAGAAGGCGTGCTCGGCGTTGCGGATGACACCCGTCTCGCGGTCGGCGTCGAGTTCCTCCCAGCGGCTCGCCTGGCTGAAGGCAACCTGCGTCGGCACCCCGCCGGGAGCGGCGCGGTAGAATTCGCGCACCGACTCGCTGTTAGCGCGGGTGATGTCCCAGCGGTCGATGGCGTGCCCCAGCGTCGGGCTGTGAACGGTCGGCAGATCGGTCTCCAGCAAACCCGCCCGGTCCAGCTCGCCCAGAATGGCGAAGATGCCGCCGGCGCGGTGAACGTCTTCCATATGCACGTTGCCAACCGCGGGCGCGACCTTGCAGAGCACCGGCACGCGGCGCGAGAGCCGGTCGATGTCGGCCATGGTGAAATCGACCCCCGCCTCGTTGGCGGCGGCAAGCAGATGCAGCACCGTGTTGGTCGACCCGCCCATGGAGATGTCGAGCGCCATGGCGTTCTCGAACGCGGCGAGCGTGGCGATGGAGCGCGGCAGCACACTCTCGTCGTCCTGCTCGTAGTAGCGGCGCGCCAGGTCTACGATCAGGTGTCCGGCCTCGACGAACAGGCGCCTGCGGTCGGCGTGGGTGGCGAGCGTCGAGCCGTTGCCCGGCAGCGAGAGCCCCAGCGCCTCCGTGAGGCAGTTCATCGAGTTGGCGGTGAACATGCCCGAGCACGAGCCGCAGGTCGGGCAGGCGGAACGCTCAATGGCCTGCACATCCTCGTCGGACACGCTGTCGTCAGCGGCGGCGACCATCGCGTCGACCAGATCGAGCGCCTTCACCTTGCCGCTCAGGACGACCTTGCCCGCCTCCATCGGCCCGCCGGAAACGAACACGGCGGGAATGTTGAGCCGCAGCGCCGCCATCAGCATGCCGGGCGTGATCTTGTCGCAGTTCGAAATGCACACCATCGCGTCGGCGCAATGGGCGTTGACCATGTACTCGACCGAATCCGCGATGATCTCGCGCGAGGGCAGGCTGTAGAGCATGCCGTCGTGGCCCATGGCGATGCCGTCGTCGACGGCGATCGTGTTGAACTCCTTCGCCACGCCGCCCGCCTGCTCGATCTCCCGCGCGACGAGCTGGCCGAGGTCCTTCAGATGTACGTGTCCCGGAACGAACTGCGTGAACGAGTTGACGACGGCGATGATCGGCTTGCCGAAGTCGCCGTCTTTCATGCCCGTGGCGCGCCACAGACCCCGCGCGCCCGCCATGTTGCGGCCGTGCGTGGTGGTTCGGGAACGATATGCTGGCATCCTGACCTCTTCAAAGACATCGCAATCGGACCGGCGCTACGGCCATGCGGGACGCCGCGCCGACCTCCTCCAAAGGTGCCGCCCGCTGACGGCCGGCACCTGAAACTTTATTGTCTATATCATTTCCATGCGTAACACCATCAGCCCCGGCCTTTGGCCGATGCCGACGCATACCGCACAAACGACGCGCAGACCTGATAAGGAACGAAACGGCATGAACGAACATGACAGCCATGCATGACGATCATGCATTTCGCCGCGCCGCCTGATCCTTTTCATTTGTTGCGCACGTCAACCCGCGCGGGCACGCCGCTCCGTCAGATTGCTCAGTCCGTCAGTTCCCATGTCACCGTGACGGAAGCACGGAATTCCTGCTCGCCGGCTTCGACAGGCACCGGCGCCGCCTTGGCCGAGAACGCATCGGCGCGCGCCGCCTGGAGCTGGAAGGCGCGCGGCTGCGGTCGTCCGAAGGAACCGCCGTCGATGGCGATGACCTTGCCGAGCTTCACACCCGCTGCCTGCGCGAAGATATCCGCCTTGCGCCGCGCATCCTCGACGGCCTGCGCGCGTGCCTTGTCAAGCAGCGGCGCGTCATCCGCCACGTCGAAGCTGATGCCGCCGATCTGGTTGGAGCCGGTGGCGATGGCCGTGTCGAGAATGCCGCCGAGCTTGCCGAGGTCGCGCACGCGCACCGTCAGCGTATTGCGCACCTCGTATCCGTCGATACGCGGCGCCTCGCTGCCGCCGTTCTTCGGATAGACGTAGCGCGGCTGCACGGAAAAGCCGTTCGTCGCCAGGTCGCGCTGCTCGATACCCGCCTCCTTGAACGCCGCGACCACCGCGCCGGTTGCCGCCGTGTTCTCCCTCGTCGCGTCGCTCGCGTTCTTGCCCTGTGTCACCACGCCGACAATGACGCTGGCGATGTCCGGCACGGCCTGCACGACGCCCTCGCCGGAAACCGTCAGCACGCGCGGAGGCTCGCTCCGGCCGCCGGCGGTCTGCGCCTTCGCGGCCAGCGGCAGCGCCACGAGCCCCGCGAGCACGCCGCCCGCGAACGCGGCCGCTGCCGCCTGGCGGGCGAATCGACGGCCCGGGGTGAGCTTCTGAGAAAAGGTCATGCGTGCGTTCCTCCTGGAAAAGCGCCTGTACCAGCGCCCGAACGTCCGTTCCGGCGCATCATGATGCAGAAAGATTACCGCGTCATCACGAATGCGGCCATCATGCGCGGCATTCGGGCGGGCATAAGGCGCGCGCCGCGGCCATCCGCCGCCTTTTCCAACCATGCTCCGAATTGCGATATTTCTGCCGCTTTGCTCCGGTTTCTGGAACCCGCTTGCCGGCAAACGGATGCATCGGCAACCAATCCGTGGCATGGATGGCGGCACCAGACCGATGCCCGCTCACCTGCCCCAACCCACGGAACGACGATGAGCACCTACCGCCTCGACCGCCTGCTTGCCCCCCAATCAATTGTCATCGTTGCCGATACGGAAGCCGATGCCGGCCTGGTCTGCAGGATCGCGGGCAATCTCGACGCAAGCCAGTTCTCGGGCAAGCGCGGCTTCGTCGGCCCGCACCCGCCCGCGGCCGTCGACGGCTTCGAGAAGGCCGAAACGCTCGATGCGCTCTCCTTCGTGCCGGATCTCGCCATCGTCGTCTCGCCGCGCGCCGCCGTGCTGAAGCGGGTGCAGGAAGCCGGCGCGCGCGGCGTGAGCGGCGCCGTCATCGTCGCCGACCGGTTTGAGGCAGACACGGACGGCAAGACGCTCTTCGGCGAGATCGAGGCGGCCGCGCGCCGCCACAGCCTGCGGCTGATCGGGCCCAACAGCATCGGCCTCCTCTCTCCCCACGCCCACCTCAACGCCAGCCTCGCCGGCAGCCCAGCCCAGCCGGGCGACCTCGCTCTGATCACGCAGTCCGGCGCACTGGCGGCCGGCGTGATCGAATGGGCGCACCAGCACGATGTCGGCTTCTCGGGCGTCGTCTCCATCGGCGACCAGATCGACGTCGACTTCGGCGACATGCTCGATTATTTCGCGCTGGAGCGGCACACCCGCGCCATCCTGCTCTATGTCGAATCGGTGCAGGACGCGCGCAAGTTCATGTCGGCGGCGCGTCTGGCCGCGCGCGCCAAGCCGGTGGTGGTCATCAAGTCCGGCCGTCACAGGCAGCATCCCCACACGGCGGAGACCCACACTGCGGCGCTCGCCGGGCCGGACGCCGTCTACGACGCCGCCTTCCGCCGCGCCGGCCTGCTGCGCGTCATCGACCTTGACGAGCTGTTCTCCGCCGCCGAAACCCTGGGGCGCGTTCGCCCCTTCCCCGGCAAGCGGCTGGCGATCGTCACCAACGGCGGCGGCATCGCCTCGCTCACCGTGGACCGGCTGATCGACTTCGGCGGCGCCATCGCCTCGCTCTCGCCCGCGACGCTCGAAGCCCTCGACGCCGCCCTGCCGGAGCACTGGTCGCGCACCAACCCGATCGATCTCGGCGGCGACGCGGACGGGCCGCGCTACGTCACCGCCCTCGACCACGTGCTCGCGGACCGCGCCAACGACGGCGTGCTGGTGCTCAACGTGCCGCTCGGCCCCGCCTCCTCGCTCGATGTGGCGCGTGCCGTCGTCGACACGGCCGCCGCCTATCGCCGCCAGCGCCATTCCGCCAAGCCGGTACTGACCGTCTGGTACGGCGACCGGGCGGAAGTGGGCAAGCTGTTCGACGCCGCGCGCATCCCCAACTATTCCAACGAGGCGGAGGCGGTGCGCGGCTTCACGCATCTGGTGCGCTATCGCGAGGCGCTCGGCGAGCTGATGGAGACGCCGCCGAGTCTGCCGGCCGACTTCCAGCCCGACACGCAGGCGGCGCGGGCCGTTGTCGACGAGGTGCTGGCAGCGGGGCGCACGTGGCTCGATCCGCTGGAAGTGGGGCGGCTGTTCGACGCCTACCAGATCCCGATCACGCCGGCGCGGCTTGCGCGCGATGCCGACGACGCGGTTGCCGCCGCCGGGCACTTCTTTGCGGAGGGCCTGCCGGTCGCCGTCAAGATCCTCTCGCCGGATGTGGTGCACAAATCCGACATCGGCGGTGTGCGTCTCAACCTCGCCAACGAGGGCGCGGTGCGCGAGGCGGCGAACGACATTCTGGAACGCGCCGCCCGCCTGCGGCCCGAGGCACGCATCACGGGCCTCACCGTTCATCCGATGATGATCCGCCCCAAGACGCGCGAGCTGATCGCCGGCATCGCGGACGATCCGGTGTTCGGCCCCGTCATTGTGTTCGGGCGCGGCGGCACGGCGGTCGAGGTCATCAACGACAAGGCGCTCGCCCTTCCCCCGCTCGATCTGCGGCTTGCCGAGGACCTCATCGCCCGCACGCGCGTCTCGCGCCGCCTCAAGGCCTATCGCGACGTGCCCGCGGCCGACGAGCAGGCGGTGGCGCTCACGCTCGTCAAGCTGGCGCAGCTGGCCGCCGACCTGCCGGAGGTGCGCGAGATCGACATCAACCCGCTGCTCGCCGATCACACCGGCGTCATCGCCGTCGACGGGCGGGTGAAGGTGGCCGCGACGGCGCACGCGAAGGGCCCGTCCGGTCATCCGCGCTTCGCAATCCGCCCCTATCCGCAGGAATGGGAGCGCCGCACCACTCTTTCGGACGGCACGCCGATCCTGCTGCGGCCCGTGCGCCCGGAGGACGAGGAGATGTTCCGCACTTTCCTCACCCGCGTGACGCCGGACGACCTGAGGCTGCGCTTCTTCACGCCGATCAAGGATTTCAGCCATGCCTTCATCGCCCGGCTGACGCAGCTCGACTACGGCCGCGCCATGGCCTTCGTGGCGATCGACGAGGCCTCCGGCGACATGCTGGGCGCGGTGCGCCTGCATGCAGACGCCAACTACGAAGCCGGCGAATACGGCATCATGACCCGCACCGACATGCGCGGCAAGGGGCTTGGCTGGCTGTTGATGACCTCGATCATCGAATACGCGAAGGCCGAGGGTCTCAAGGCCATTGAGGGGCAGGTACTGCGCGAGAACACCATGATGCTCGCCATGTGCGCGCAGCTCGGATTCACCTCGCGCCCCGACCCGGACGACGCGGGCGTGCGGCTGGTCAAGCTGGAGGTGACGTAAAGACGCTTTCCGGCCTGTTCCGATACTTCATGCAGACCGCTGCCAGATACCGGCTGCTGCGAGGCATGTCGTGCCGGCCCCGGGTCACCACCGCACCGCATTCGCCCATGCCCGGAAAGGACAGAACCCGCACGCACCCCGCCCGGCCGATGCAGGCAGCGGGCGAAGTGGGCGCGAAAGCCCGCCCGGAGACAGTTTCAGCAAAAGTGAACGCCGCTTTTGCTGAAATTCTATAAAAACAAAATCATAGGCCGTCGTTGCATTTCAACGAAACGTAGAAATGGGCTGAAAGCGCGCCGGACCGTCATAGCCCGAGAGCGCCTTCCGGTCAGACGGAAATCATCCGGTCGCTAAAAACGCGCTCACCATCGAAGACTCATGGAGCACGATCCGATGTCTTCAGATCGGATCGTGCCCTGGCGCGTCAAACCGAAAAACGGTACCTTTTGGGTTGGATTTGATGCAGGAAACCAACGGATAGAGCGGCGGCACGCTTCCGGTTTCACGTCCGCCGCGCTGCAGCAGCGTCGCGCCTTATCCCTGCTTGGAATTCAGCGTGTCGTTGACGAGGTTGCACATCTCGTAGAGGGCATTGATATTGCCGCTCAGCGTTTCCTGCTGAACCTCCTTGTAGGCCTTTTCATCGGCTCCTTGCAGACCGGCGGGCGGTTTCGCCGGCATCCAGTGGGCAAGGTTGACGTGCGTCAGCGTCGGCATGTCGTTTTCCTTCCCCGGGAACACGACCTTGTATCGGGAGTTGATGAAGGCATCCTTGGAGGCCTTGAAGTGCTCTATGCGCGCCTTGATATCGTCCCGCATATAAAGGAGCTGGTTGACGGAAAGCCTGGAAAGATTGTCCTTCATGATGACGTCGGTCTTGGCAGCGGCATCGACCGCATCGCCCAGTTTACCGACACCGCTCGAGATGGTGATGTTCGCCGCCGGCGCCGTTACAGGCCGCGTCGATATGACATGAAGGAGTTTTCCGTCCCGCGCCCTGGCCACCTCGTCATTCCGCCAGAAAGCCTTGAAACCCTCCCATATGCCCCCCAGGCCACCGGTGACCCGCGTATTCTTCGCGCGTCCCCAGTCGCCGCCATTGACCTGGGCCTCAATCCGGCTGGCGAGGATATTTCCCGCCCTCAGGTCGACCGCATTGCCGGAAATCTTTTGCCCCGTGTTGTTGTAAGATGGATTTTTCAGGATGACGAACTTGTGTGTGTTGTCGTTATTGTCGTCATATTCGCCGACGGCATAGGCATTCATATCGTCGGTCGGGCCATTGTCGAAATACGACTTGAGAGACCGTGCGATCCTGTCCTCATCGTATTTTTCCAGCAGGAGCCGCTTCTCCTTGAAACGATCCCCGGCCTCCACCGTGCCGAGGAACTCCTTGACATGTTCGAGATTCCCGGCGCGATCGGGATTTGCCTGCTCCGCATAGGCGCGATAAGCTTCCAGCAGCCCCCGATAGGCGATGCCGGCTTCATACCTCGCCATTTCGGCCCCCTTGCCACCGAACTTGATGCAAAGCGGTGTGCCGTCAATCAGCAGCTGCTTCTCCTGATTGAACCTCGGCGTGCCGGCGAGCTTATTTTTCAGTTTTTTCGCCATCCTGCCGGGACCGCTCAAAGATTCCAGAAGGTCCTTGACAGCGAGCAGACTGACCGGCTTTCCATCCCCTCCGGGGAGGTCTTCCCAGTGGAACAAGATCTTGTACGCCGGACGGGAGGAAGCATTGATTTCTTCGCTGCCGGCCCGCGGCCTGGAGGCCGCCCCTGCAGCTGCTGTCGGCTCCCCGGTCTGCGCCGGCGACACCGCCGGCATAACCGGCAACTCGTCGTCACCGTGAGACGGCTCACCACTATCAGGAAGCCGCGGCTGCGGACGGGAGGGCCCCACAAGACTCAAATCGCCGCCGCCGCGGACGCCGGGATGCCCCCGAACGGAATCGCTGGCAGTACGATTGAGCAATCCAGAATGCGAAACATTCACGTCCTCGGAAAACGACTGCGACGGAATGCCCTCACCCGGCGTCCGCCGGCCCTCTATGCCCGCCTGAACGCACACATCCTTCATCGCAACGGCATCCTGCTGCAACGGCTCACCCTGGGGGCCTGCCTGCGTGGCCTCCCCCCTTGTCTCGGTAGCCTGCCGCAACATCGCTATCATCGCCGCGGACTGCGCATCGATCTTAGCTAGCAGCTGCTGATACTCCCGATCCAGTTTTGCGAAGAGTTTTTCACCGGCGGCCTGCCGGGCCTTCCACCCCTGAAGCCCCCTCCCGCCATTCGCGGCATCGAGAACACCGTCAGCCGCGCGCGGCGATGCGGGTTGCGAGAGCGTCGCCCCGCCCTTTCTTTTCGTGAAGAAAGTGCCCGAATGCCGAACCTGAACGGACGTCTTGTCTTCGGCAAATTCGGAAAGAGAAACAGGAATAGAAATATGACTAACAGGAGAAAGAGGAGGTGTGATCATCTCAATAACCTTTCAAGCAATAAATGGCCAACATTAATGGCGATCCATTCAGCATCATAAACCTGTATATAAATTTTTATTTCGACCAACGGCAGCGATCCCAAAGCCACGAAACAAAGATGCGCCGCTGTTCAACGTCCTTGAAGAAAATCATAATACGACATTGTTGACGTGTATCTTGCTTAAATCAAGACACCTTTGTCTCAGCATCGACTCCGCCGGCAGGCTCCGTTAACGGGCCGCCGGAGGACAATCTTCGTCCGCTGGCGCGGCGGACAGAACCCTGGAACAGGCCGCCGCACCGCTCCTCGTTCAGGTAGCCGATGTATCCGGATCGCAGACCCGTTTCCGGTTCGACGCTTCGGCAAAACAGCCGGGCCGTCACGGCTTGCCGACGGCCCTGTCCTCTCACGACCGGGAGTTCAATACCCCGTTGACAAGGCCGAGCATTTCCTCGAGAGCGCCGATGTTGCCCTTCAGCACTTCCACCCGGACAGTCTTGTAGGCCTCCGAGAGGCCCCTCCAGGTATCGCCGGGCGCCGGCGGCATCCACCGGGCAGGGTTGATGTGCGCCAGCAGCGGCATGTCGTCTGCGTCGGCCGGGAACACGATCCTGTATACGGCGCCGATGAACGCATCTCCGGAGGCCTCGAGGTGCTTCTTGCGTGCCTCGATACTCTCCCGCAGATAACTGAGCTGGCTGGTAGAAAGCCCGGACAGGTTCTTCTTCATGACGGCATCGGCACTGGCCGCATCGCCGGGGCCGCTCGCAGTGACGGCGTTCGCTCCCGGCGGCGGCGTAACGTGAAGATACTTTCCGTCGCCTATCCTCGCCACGCCATCGCCCCCTACGGATACCCCGATACCCGCTATCATGCCAGCAGTCCGCGCCTTCACCACGCTCTCCAGGTCGCCGTTGAGGACCACGGCCTCGACATCGCTCGCGAGAACGTCCCCCGCCCGCAAATCGACCACGTTGCCCTTGATTCCCCGCCCGTTGTTATCGAAGGAAGGATTTTTCAGGATGGCGAACCCGTTCGCCTTGCCTTCCGCATCCTCGTATTCGCCGACGGCATAGGCGTTCAGCTCGTCGGCCGGGCCATTATCGAAATACGCCTTGAGAGACCACACGAGCGTATCCTCAGCATACCTCTCAAGTAGAAATTTCTTTGCCTCAAAATTATTACAGGCCATCAGCCCGTCAAGAAATTTCTTGATATGGCAAGCTTCTCCGAACAGACGAGGATCTGTATCCATACCAATTACTTTATATGTGTGAAGCAATTTCTGATACGCAAGACTGATTTTATACCTCATTATCTCACGCGGACAGCCAAATTTGATACAGATCGGCGTATCGTCGATCAGCAGCAGTTTCTCCCTGTCGGGTCCGATCTCCTCAACGCGCGCCCCGCCGAACATGCCCCTCAGCCGACCCACGATTTCGTCGAGATTGTCCGCACCTTTCAAACAGTCCGCGAGCTTTTCCGGAGAAAGAACCTTTCCATTGACATAGAGTGAGGAGTACGGCCCCGTATCCCGCCCGCGACATTCGTCCCAGCCGTACAAAGACTTGTATGCCGGGCCAGACTGACGGATCGGATGCGTAGCCTTCGCGATTTTCCCCGCCTCCACGCCGCCGATACCGGCCTGCGGAAATAGCACCGGAGGCTCATCGGGCACTTCGTCGGCAGGCACGGGCGGCGCATCGGCGACGACCGTCTGCACGGACGTTTCCTTCAACTCGGGACGCAGTGGCGGAACATCGGCGGCGACCGTCTGCG
>NZ_JAASQI010000001.1:0-688616 GCF_011762225.1 Pseudochelatococcus lubricantis | reverse complement strand
CTGCGCGGACGTTTCCTTCAGCTCGGGACGCCGCGGCGGAACATCGGCGGCGACCGTCTGCGCGGACGTTTCCTTCAGCTCGGGACGCCGCGGCGGAACATCGGCGGCGACCGTCTGCGCGGACGTTTCCTTCAGCTCGGGACGCCGCGGCGGATCGCCGGCGACGACCGTCTGCACGGATATTTCCTTCAGCTCAGGACGCGGCGGCGGAACATCGGCGGCAAGCGTCCGCGACGGCGACTCCTTCGTTGCAGGATTCTCCTGTCGTATATGCTGCAGCAATAGCTCTTTAGACTTGCGGTAATATGCATCGGCATATTTGATCATACGACTGTAAGTCTGCCTGATGCCGTTGATGAGATCCTCATCAGCCCGCAAACGGACGGCCCGGCCCTGAAGCTCCCTGCCGTTGCTCGCCGCATACAGAACACCGCTCGCCGCGCGCGCCGGCAATCGCTGCCCGACATCACCCACGCCAACGCCCCTGACAGCGCCGCCCGGGCACGGCCCTCCGTCTTGGGCAGGGTTGGGATTGACAGGAAACTGAACAGAAGTAACAGGAGAATAAATCATAGTCATTTCAATGACCTTCTAAATAATTAATAACAAAAACCAACGGCATAACAGCTGTCATCACAAATTTTTATGCAACATCAGGCTACAGAAAACGACGTCCTGCAAAACACAAAAAAACATGCCAGCGATCAGCGTTATCAAAGCAACTCACACCATGGCGTCAGTACCATCATATACTACACGCGACAAGTCACATTCGTCATAATTCCGTCGTTTCTGCTTGCGTCGCCCATGAAAATGAGAAACGCGGAGGCGAGGCGCTCGCCCCCGCCGCCGGCGCCCGATCAAATCGAACAAAGACTTGTACGCCGTGCCGGGCGGCGCCCTGGCACCTCAACTGCGGGTTCGGGGAACCGGTCCTGCGGTCTTCTCGTCATCCCCGGCGGGTGTATCAATGCTGATGACGTCCGCCAGAGGCCTACCCGACGAAAAATCCCATTTCATTTTCATCCGCGCGAGCGCGAGGCCGTCCTGCTCGCATTCCTCGTCTGAAACAAGCGGCTCCGCTTCGTCGGGAAGCGGCTGCAATCGCGCCGCAACAGCCTCGGACTGCATGGCAACATTCTCACCGACAGCCCAACTGACCGTCCGTCCCTGAAGCTCCCCGCCATCCCTTGCCGCATCGAGAATGCCGGCGGCCGCATGCGTTTGCAGCCGCTGCGTGAGCCCGGCGATGCCGCTGTCCGCGATCGGACCGTCGGGCGACCGAGCCTGGCCCTCCGCCCCGGGTGCGCCCAGTTCCTGAATGGCAGGCAGAGGAGCCGCAAAAGAAATCTGAGATATAGCCATGTCAGAGACCCTTCAAGTGCTTGATAGCCCATCAATACAACCAGTCATATAGAATAAAATTCATATAAATAAAAAAGTTAACATTTAATTCAAATATAAAAACAAAAATAACATAAAAATTTTTATCATCTTTGAAATTATTTACATGAAATTATTATCACAATATCTTTCGTATAACAAGAAATATATTTCACAATTCTGCCTTTCGCTGTCGTGACTTCCATAAGAGAGGGCCGCCGACGGGCGGCCCTCGTCCGTTTTCGAAATGGCTGGAGCGCGGCTTATCCCGCCTGGGATTGCAGCGTGTCGTTAACCAGGCCGAGCATCTCGTCGAGGACTTTCACGTTGTCGGCCTGCACTTCCTGCTGGATCTCCGTGTAGGCCTTCGTCTCAGCCTCTGAAAGACCGGCCGGTGGCTTCGCCGGCATCCAGCAGGCAAAGTTGACATGTGTCAGCGTCGGCATGTCGCTGGCCCGACTCGGGAACACGATCCTGTAGCCGGAGTCGAGGAAGGCGTCTCCGGAGGCCTCGAAGAGCTTCTTACGCGCCCCGATATCGTCCCGCAGGTATTGGAGCTGATCGCGGGAAAGCCTGGAAAGATTCTCCTTCATGATGGCGTAGGTATCGGCCGCGTCGCCGGGACCGTCCTCCATGGCGGCATCCGGCCCAGGCAGCGTTGGCACAACTTGAAGGTGCTTTCCGCCTGCCTTCCGGACCATGCCGTCGTATTGCAGGGAAACTCTTACGCCCCACGGCAAACCGTCCTGATCGTCATTGGCCTGAATATCAATCCAGTGAGCAATGCTTCCGCCCGCCTGCAGATCGACGGCGTTGCCGCCGATCTCCCGACCATTGTTATCGTAGCGGGGGTTTTTCAGGATGACGAACCTGTTGGCGCTGCCCGCGACATCCTCGTATTCGCCGACATCCCAGGCGTTCACTTCGTCGGCAGGGCCGTTATCGAAATACGCCTTCAAAGTCCGCACGATCGTGTCCGCGTCATATCTCTCCAGCAGGAACTGCTTTTCCATGAATGGAATGGTCTTATCCGCAATCCCGTCGAAAGACGACTTGATATCGTCAAGCTCTCCCGCGTTCTCGTGCCCCGAAACCAGACGACGCGCCTCATGGTGCTCCAGAAGCTTCCTGTAGGCGATGCCGGTTTTATATTTCGCTACTTCGGTCTCGCTGCAGCCGAACTTGATGCAGATCGGCGTGCCTTCGATCAGCAGGACCGGCTCTCTTTCCGGCCCCAGCGTCTCTGTGCGTATCTCGCCGAACCCGTTGATCAGTTCGTGGTCACCGCTCGTCAGTCTATTCACCACCCCCTCGAGATCACGCGCTTTCAGCAGGAGGCTCGCGAGGACGTCCGTATTGAATCTTCCTCCATTGACAGTGAGACTGGGAATCACCTCACCCCCGATGGCGCGAACCGCGCCAAGAAGGCCGGCCCGGAGCGGCTGGCCATTCAACTCGAGGCACCCCTCCCAGTGGAGCAAGGACTTGTACGCCGGGACGAGCGGCTCATCGACATCGCCGACGGGCTGGGGAACCGGCCTGGCGGCGCCAACCCCCTCGGTTGCCCTGACCTGAACCCCGCCGGGCATCTGCGCAGGCGCGCGGTTTGCGAAAGGCGCCATCGTAGAATAGTCCCATTTCGCTTTCATCAGCGCGGGTACGGCATCAGCTGGAATGAACATGTCGTAAGGCGGCGGAGCGCTGGCAGCCTCATCCGGAAAGCCCGGATTCTCTCCGGCAGCAGGCGACGCGAATGACGCCACGCCAACGGCGGGCGGCCGCACCGGCGAAGCCTCGCGTTGCTGCCGCGCGGCTCCGTCACCTGTCTGTATGACCGGCTTCCTCGCGGCGAGAATCTTCTGCCGCTCCGACATGTAACCCTCGACCTCCGTCTGTGAAGGCGCATCTTCCGCTGCAAGATCCTGCTGCTGCATCGACGCCGTAACGCCTTCGGGTCGCCCGGCGATTGTCGGGTTCGGCAGCTTGCCGTTCGGTCCGAGATCTTCGGCAGACCCTTCCTCGCGACCCGCGCGGACAGCCCGGCCGGAAAGCTCCCTGCCGCCGCCCGCCGCGTCGAGAACGCCGGCCGCCGCGCGCGCAGGCATACGCTGCGTCAGCAGCACGTCCACGCCGCCGTTCGTGTCCTGACCGCCGGGACCAGTCGCCTCTTCCTCGTCAAGCTGCGGGTCAGCGGGCAGGGAAGCAAAAGAAACGGAATAAATAGTCATCTCAATAACCTCTCGAATAATGCATAACCAACCTGAACAGCGTCTCGGACGATATCCAATTTGTATAGAGCGCCGCGTTGTGGCTAAAATATTTCCTGTTTACGTTGAAACAGGACAGATTCCAGGTTCCTTATCTTGAGCGAATTCTGATCGATCATATGATTCCATATGATCGGAACGCGCTCTAACGGCCGCCCTCCCTCAAGACAAAAAACAAAGACGCACCATCCGATCGACACCATCGATCCGACGTTCGATGTGTCGTTTTATCATTGTATGTCGCGAAATAAAGTCATATTTGTCACAGCCCGGCCTGCTTTCAGGCCGGGCTGGCCACAAAAAGGGAATCGCGGACGGCCCTCATCCGCCACCGGAATGGGCCGGAGCGTGGCCTGTAGCATTTCGACATTTCATTGAAATGCCGAAATGCTATAAGTTTTTGATATTACATGTTTTCTTCACGAAAACTGGTATCCGCTTTGCTTGAAAACGCTTTATTGCGCCCGGGATTTCAGCGCATCGTCGACGAAGTGGAGCATGTCGCAGAGTCCCATTATCTGTCCGGTGGCCGCTTCCGCGTGATGCAGCTGGTAGTTTCGCGCATCGGCTTCTGAAAGATTGGCGGGCGGCTTCGCCGGCATCCAGCGTGTGACATTGACGTGCGCCATCGTGGGCATATCGTCTTTGTTTGTCGGAAACACGATCCTGTATCCGGAGCCGACGAAAACATCATTGGTTGTATCGAGTGTATTTATACACGCCAAGATACTGTCATGTAGATAGCTGAGCTGGCTGTCGGAAAGCCGGGAGAGATGCGCCTTCATGATGCTTTTGGTATAGGTCTCGGCGCCCGGATCATTCTCAGCCGCCGGCTGCGGCATGGGCACAACATGAAGTACGCTGCTGCCCAATGTCCTGGCCGCGCCATCGTTTTCTACGCGGACCTCGATACCCGCGATCTTGCCGACAGCCTGTGCGTTCTCGATGCATTTATTGTCGCTGCCGTTGACCTGGGCTTCGATCCGGCTTGCAAGGACGTGCCCGACCATCAGATTGACTGCGTCGCCGGACACCTTCTGCCCCCGGTTGTCATAGGAGGGGTTTTTCAGGATGACGAACCTGTTTAGCATGCCTGCCGCATCGAGGTATGCTCCGGTAGAGTAGGCATTCATCTCGTCGGACGGCCCGTATTTGAGATACGCTTTAAGAGACTCCGCAATATTTTTATCAGTATATTTATTATACAGGATACGCATTTTCTGACGGAGAGGACCGGATTTTATACTGTCGATGAATGCCATGATACGGTCGATTTTCCCGACCTCATCAGGTTCCATGTTTCCACAAGACAGCTGATAGTTGTTCAGCAGCCGCCGATAGGCGAGGCCGACGTCGTACCTCGCCAGTTCGTTGCCGCTGCCAAACTTGATGGCGATAGGCGTGCCACTGATCAGCACCAGCTTCTCCCTGTCGGGCCCGATCGTCTCCAGGCGCACCTTGCGGAACTGCGCCTCCAGCCGTTCCGCGACCTCGTCCAGATTTTTCGCGCCTTCCAGCAGGCGCGCGAGTGTGCGCGGGGTAAGCTCGTGCCCGTTGACAAAGAGCGGATAGAGGGGCCCCTCTTTCAGGATAAATGCCCCCCTGAGGCTCTCCGCGTTCCCGCTGAGCATCTCTCCATGTCGTCCACGGCACTCATTCCAATTGAACAGGGACTTGTACGCCGGGCCGGACAACGCATGGACATCGGCGCCCTCACCTGGCGCCCGCACCTCGGCGGCATCCGTCTGCGTGCACACGTCCCTTGTCACAGGACGCACCTGCTGCCGCTCCGGCACCTTACCCGCGGCCGTCTGTGTTGACACTTCCGTTGTCCTGACGTTGTCGAACCGCCTCAACAACGCCGTAGCGCTCGCGAACTGTGTCTCGATCAGTTTACCCAGCTGCTTGTAATCTTGCCCGATTCTTTCACAATCCTGCTCAATTTTAACGAGATCCTCCTCATAGGGGGACCGCCGGATCGCCCGGCCCTGAAGCTCTCTGCCGCCGTTCGCCGCGTCGAGAATGCCGCCCGCCGCGTGTACCGGCGGCCGAAACGTGAGCCCGGCCATGCCGCCGGGGCCCTGCGCCCCTTCATAGACCAGCGTCGGGATAACGGGTGGAAGGGCAGCAGTAGAAGGAACAGGAAGCATGCTCATATCAATAACCTTTCGAATAATGGATAGTCAGCCTGAATATCGCTTCACGCACCATCGCAACCTGTATGGAGCGCCGCAGAACGGCTGACGAAAGCGCCCTGCAAAACGAAAACAAAGAAGTGCTGGAGTGGCGGACGTAGAGCGGGAATTGCATGGCCACGCCACCTATTTAGTTTCGCATCAAATTTATCCAGAAACGGCAGTCGTTCCGCGATTCGATGCACCGTCGATCGGCACCATCGGAACAATGCGCGACATGGCGTTCTTATCGCCATATCTTGCGGATAACAAGTCGTTTATGTCTTGTTCCAACCTGCCTTCGCGCGGCCATAAAAAAGGGCCGCCCCGGGGCGGCCCTCGTTCACCATCCAGACGGCGCGCTCTAAAGCGTTTTCAAGCAAAGCGGATACCGGTTTGCGTGAAGAAAGCGCGTAATATCAAAAACTTATAGCATTTCGGCGTTTCAATGAAATGTCGAAATGCTATAGGCGCATCAGTTCTTCGTCTTGTCGACGAGCGCCTTTTCCTGAATCCAAGGCATCATCGCGCGCAGCTTCGCGCCCACTTCCTCGATGGGGTGGGCGTTGTTGCGGGCACGGGTGGCCTTGAACGACGTCTGGTTGACCTTGTTCTCCAGCATCCAGTCGCGCGTGAACTTGCCGGACTGGATGTCCGTGAGCACGCGCTTCATCTCAGCCTTGGTCTCGGGCGTGATGATGCGCGGGCCGGTGACATACTCGCCGTATTCCGCCGTGTTCGAGATGGAGTAGTTCATGTTGGCGATGCCGCCCTCATAGATGAGGTCGACGATGAGCTTCGTCTCGTGCAGGCACTCGAAATAGGCCATCTCGGGCGCATAGCCGGCTTCCACCAGCGTCTCGAAGCCGGCGCGGATCAGCTCCACGAGGCCGCCGCACAGCACCACCTGCTCGCCGAAGAGGTCGGTCTCGCACTCTTCCTTGAACGTGGTTTCGATGATGCCGGCGCGCCCGCCGCCGTTGGCCGAGGCGTAGGAGAGCGCGATGTCGTGGGCGTTGCCCGTCGCGTCCTGGGCGATGGCGATCAGCGTCGGCACGCCGCCGCCGCGCACGTATTCGGAACGCACGGTGTGGCCGGGGCCCTTGGGCGCCACCATCAGCACGTCGAGATCCTTGCGCGGCTCGATCAGGTTGAAGTGGACGTTCAGGCCGTGCGCGAAGAGGAGCGCCGCACCCTCGCGCAGGTTGCCGCGCAGGCTCTCGTTGTAGATGTCGGCCTGGAGTTCGTCGGGCGTCAACAGCATGACGACGTCGGCCCACTTGGCGGCCTCTGCCGGCGCCAGCACCTTGAGGCCCTCGGCCTCGGCCTTCTTCACGCTGGAAGAATCCGGACGAAGTCCGACCGCGATGTCCTTCACGCCGGAATCGCGCAGGTTGAGCGCATGGGCATGACCCTGGCTGCCATAACCGATGATCGCGACCTTCTTCCCCTTGATGAGATTGATGTCCGCGTCACGATCGTAATAAACACGCATAAGATGCCCTTTCCCTGGCAATATCGTTGTGGCCGAGACGCCACGCACGGTTACTTTCTTCCCCGCCTTGCTGATAATGAGCGAATGGCGGGACGGTCAAGCGGATTTCCGGCCCGCGCCATGAAAGCGCGATACGGATCCTGTATACTGTCACGGCATCACAACGACCTGGCGGAGGAAATGCCATGACGGAAGCTGTCGAAACGGTCCTCGAATTCTGGCGCGAGGCCGGACCGTCCCTGTGGTTCGCGCACGACGAGGCTTTCGATGAGGCCGTGCGCGAACGCTTTCTCGCGCTTTACGAGACCTTCACGGACAACGATCATATCCGCGACCACCGCCATCCGTGGGAGGCGACGGCGGACGGTGCGCTGGCGCTCACCATCGTGCTCGACCAGTTTCCCCGCCAGATCTTCCGCGGCACGGCGCGGGCCTTCGCGGCCGATCCGCTGGCACTCGCCGTGGCACGGCGCGCGCTCGACGCGGGATACGACCACCTGGTGGCGCCCGATCTGCGCGGCTTTTTCTATCTGCCGTTCATGCATTCCGAAAACCTCGCCGACCAGGACCGCTGCGTTGCGCTCTATGAAGCGCTCGGCAATGAGGAAGGATTGAAATACGCGCTCATCCACCGCGACTGCATCGCCCGCTTCGGCCGCTTTCCCCACCGCAACCCGATGCTGGGGCGCGAGATGACGCCCGATGAACAGGCGTATCTCGACGGCGGCGGTTTCAAAGGCTAGAGTTTTTCTCATTTTGATTGAAGCAAAAAGCTGAAAAACTCTTGAGCCCACGCGGCGCTTGAACGTTGGAAAACGACGTTTTCAGCCAGAGACAAACGTCGGCGTGCTTCCGTTTCCAGCGGAAGCACGCTAGAGCATTTTTCAATCACCCGTGATCGCCAAATGCTCTGCGATTCTTTCATTCAAGCGCTTTCAAGCAGAGTGGATACCGGTCTGCGTGAAGAAATCGCGCAATATCAAAAACTTATAGCATTTCGGCGTTTCAATGAAATGTCGCAATGCAATAAGCGAATTCTTATCGATCCGATGATTCCATCTGATCGATAAGCGCTCTAGAGCGGTTCCGCGCCCCGGCTGAGCGCCGCGATGCCGGTCCGCGACACTTCCACGAGGCCGCAATCGGTCATCAGGCTGATGAACCGCTCGGCCTCGTCGGACGCCCCGGTGAACTCGAAGATGAACGACTTCAACGTCGCGTCGACCGTCTTCGCCCCGAACGCCTGCGCCAGCCGCAGCGCCTCCAGGCGATGCTCACCCTGCCCCACGACCTTGAGCAGCACGAGTTCGCGCTCCACCGCCTCGCCCTCGACGGTCAGGTCCGTCACCCGGTGAACAGGCACGAGGCGCGAGAGTTGCGCCTTGATCTGCTCGATGACAGCGCGCGTCCCCCCCGTGACGATGGTGATGCGCGACAGATGCGCCTCGTGCTGCGTCTCGGAAACGGTGAGGCTTTCGATATTGTAGCCGCGCCCGGAGAACAGGCCCGCGATGCGCGCCAGCACGCCCGGCTCGTTGTCGACGATGACAGCAAGCGTGTGGCGGAATTCGGGGGTCGGCGGCGGTGCGTCGGAATAGATCGATGACATGGAAAGGGTTCCGCGGGATGACGTTCCGGTGGGTGAAGATTGCAGCAGTGAAGGCGAAAAATGTTTCATGACGGTTACCAGTTCTGCCCGGTGTTACGGCGGCGGCGCCGTCACACCAGCGCCTTGCCCTTGTCGTCGATGACGGAGCCGATGTCCGTCGCCGCGTCGCCCAGCAGGATTTCGTTGTGCGCCTTGCCGGAAGGGATCATCGGGAAGCAGTTTTCGGCCGGGTCCACAATGCAATCGAAGATCACCGCGCGCGGCGCGTCGAGCATCTGGGTGATTGCGGCGTCGAGATCCTCCGCCTTGTCGCAGCGAATGCCGGTTGCGCCATAGGCCTCGGCGAGCTTGACGAAATCAGGCAATGCGTCGGAATAGCTTTCCGAATAGCGCCCGCCGTGCAGCAGCTCCTGCCATTGGCGCACCATGCCCATGTATTCGTTGTTCAGGATGAAGATCTTCACCGGCAGCCTGTATTGCAGCGCGGTGGACATCTCCTGGATGTTCATCTGGATCGAGGCTTCGCCCGCCACGTCGATGACGAGTGCGTCCGGATGGGCGATCTGCGCGCCGATAGCCGCCGGCAGGCCGTAGCCCATGGTGCCGAGCCCGCCGGACGTGAGCCAGCGGTTCGGCTCCTCGAAGTGCAGGAACTGCGCCGCCCACATCTGATGCTGACCGACTTCGGTCGTGATGTAACGGTCGCGGCCGCGCGTCAGCGCCTCCAGCCGCTCCAGCGCATACTGCGGCTTGATGAAGCGGCCGTCAGCGCGGTAGGCGAGGCAGTTGCGGCCGCGCCAGCGGGCGATGTCCGCCCACCAGGGCGCATAGCGCTGCCTGTCGATGGCGGGTGCCGTCTCCTTCCACACGCGCACCATCTCGCGCAGCACGTGGGCGCAGTCGCCGACGATGCCGATGTCGATCTTCACCGTCTTGTTGATGGACGAGGGATCGATGTCGATATGGATCTTGCGCGCGTGCGGCGCGAAGGCGTCGAGCCGCCCGGTGATGCGGTCGTCGAAACGCGCGCCGACCGCGATGATCAGGTCGGCATCGTGCATGGCGAGATTCGCCTCATACGTGCCGTGCATTCCGAGCATGCCGAGGAACTGCGGGCTGGATGCGGGGAAAGCGCCGAGCCCCATCAGCGTGGAGGTGACTGGGAAGCCGGTGAGGCGTGCCAGTTCCCGCAGCAGGGCCGAGGCCTCCGGCCCGGCGTTGATCACGCCGCCGCCGGTGTAGAAGACGGGCCGTTGCGCGCGCGTCATCAGCTCCACAGCCGCGTTGATGCGCACCGGATCGCCCTGCACCGCGGGCCGGTAGGTCTTGTGCTGGTTGTCGGCGAGCCGCACGTAGGCGCCGGCCTCGAACTGGATGTTCTTCGGAATGTCCACAACCACCGGGCCGGGCCGGCCGTGGCTCGCCACATAGAACGCCTCGTGCAGGATGCGCGGCAGGTCGGCGATGTCCTTCACCAGATAGTTGTGCTTCGTGCAGTGGCGGGTGATGCCGACCGTATCCGCCTCCTGGAAGGCGTCGGAGCCGATGAGATAGGTCGGCACCTGCCCCGTGATGACGACGAGCGGGATCGAGTCCATCATGGCGTCGGTGAGGCCGGTAACCGCGTTCGTCGCGCCCGGGCCGGAGGTCACGAGCACGCAGCCCACCTTGCCGGACGAGCGCGCGTAGCCCTCCGCCGCGTGCACGGCGGCCTGCTCGTGGCGGACGAGGATATGGCGGACCTTGTCCTGATGAAACAGCGCGTCGTAGATCGGCAGGACAGCGCCGCCCGGATAGCCGAAAACATGCTCGACGCCCTGATCCTGGAGCGCCCGTATCACCATTTCGGCGCCGGTTATCGTTTCACTCATCGCCTTAGACTCCGTTACTTCCTGCCGTCGCTGCGGCATTCTCCCGTTTCCGATGCGGTGGCGATCCGTTTCAGGCAACAAAAAAGGGCCCCGAAGGACCCTTGTGCGCCATCAGCCGGATCAGCGGGTTATTCCCGCTCCGTCGATGGCGCCCCCGTTACGATAAGGTTCATGTGCATGATGCGCGTGCTTTCCTCAAAGTTGCTGAAAAGCTAGTCCAGACGAAACGATCGGTCAAGCGCAAACCCGTCAAAAAAGGGGAAATAAGATCGCCCCGTTGCATCGGCGCGGCAGCGCCGCGTCATGCCCCGTCGTCCGGCGTCAAGATCTCGGTCGGCCTGCCGCGGTAGCCGATCGCGAGTACGTAGAGTTCCGCCGAATCGCTGCGGCTCGCCGCCGGCTTGACGTGGCGCACGGTGGTGAAATCGCGCTTCATGTCGGCCAGCAATGCGTTCTCGGTGCCGCCCTGCAGCACCTTGGCGAGGAAGCCGCCGCCCGGCGCGAGCACCTGCCGCGCGAAGTCAAGCGCGGTTTCCGCCAGCCCCATGATCTTCAGGTGGTCCGTCTTCTTATGGCCGGTGGCGTTGGCGGCCATATCGGACAGCACGAGATCGGCCGGCCCGCCCAGCAGTTCCATCAGCCGCGCGGGAGCCTCGGGGGCGAGGAAGTCGAGCTGGATGAAATCCACACCCGGCATGGGCTCGATCTCCAGCAGATCGATGCCGACGACCCGGCCCCTGCCAGCGCCGATGCCGACCTTGCGCGCCGCCACCTGCGACCAGCCGCCCGGCGCGGCGCCGAGATCGACGACGCGCTGGCCGGGCTTCAGCAGCTTGTATTTCTCATCGATTTCCAGCAGCTTGAACGCCGCGCGCGAGCGGTAGCCCTCGCGCCTGGCGCGTGCCACATAGGGGTCGTTCAACTGGCGTTCCAGCCAGCGGGCGGAAGCGACGGAGCGCTTGGCCGCCGTCTTCACACGCACCTTCAGCGCGCGCGTGCCCTCGCCGGCCTTGCCCTTGCCGCCGCTCCGTTCCGTACTCACGCCTTCGGTCCCCTGTCCCAGACGTTATCTTCCCGCATCATGTTGAGCAGGATGCCCTCGCGCAACCCCCTGTCGGCGACGCGCAGGCGCGGGCTCGGAAACGCGCGGCGGATAGCCTCCAGAATGGCGCAGCCTGCGAGCACGAGGTCCGCCCTGTCATTGCCGATGCACGGGTTGGCCACCCGCTGCGCATAAGAGCAGTTCAGCAGATGGGCAATGGCCTCGCTGACGTCGCGGTCTTTCATCCACAGGCCGTCAACCTGCCGCCGGTCGTAGCGGGGCAGGTCGAGATGGACGCCGGCGATGGTGGTGACGGTGCCCGAGGTGCCCAGCAGGTGGAAGCCCTTCATCCGCGATGCGTCGCGCGCGCGCCAGGCGAATGGCGCGAGGTGGCGCTCGACCTCCCTCACCATGGCGGCGAACACCGCGGGCGTGACCTCGACGCCGCCATACCGCTCGGCGAGCGTGACGACGCCCATCGGCAGCGATTCCCACGCGCGCACGCAATGGCCGCTGTCGTCCCTGCCGTGATGGCCATTTTGGCGCGAGGCGCCGCCGTGGTGGCGTCCGCGCCCCTGCGCCCCCTGGGTGCGGCCGTTGCCGCGTCCCGCATGCTTGCGCGCGCATGTCCAGACGAGTTCCGTCGAGCCGCCGCCGATGTCGAACACGAGCACGCTCTCCGCCGCCGGGTCGGCGAGCCCGGTGCACCCGCTGACAGCGAGCAGCGCTTCCGTCTCGCGGTTGACGATTTCGAGCATCAGTCCCGTCTCGTCCTCGACGCGGTCGATGAAGTCCTGCCCGTTGGCCGCGGCGCGGCAGGCTTCGGTCGCGATCATGCGCGCCCGCCCCACCCGGCGCGCATCCATCTTCGCCCGGCAGACCTTCAACGCCTCTATGGCGCGGGATATGGCGTCCTCACCCAGCCGGTTGACGCTGGTCAGCCCCTCGCCCAGCCGCACGATGCGCGAGAAGGCGTCGACGACACGGAAACTATCGTAGGTTGGTTCCGCCACGAGCAGGCGGCAGTTGTTGGTGCCAAGGTCGAGCGCGGCATAGGTGCGCGCGGCCTCCCGCTGTCTGGAGGCAAGACGCGGCCCTGGCTCGCGCGTCGTCCGCGCTCCAACTCCGGATGGCTCCGCCATCCTCGCCGCGCCGCGCCGCTGACACACGTCAGCCGGCTCGGCCGTGGCTACGGCATAGCTGCCCACAGCTTCGTCATTGACCGTCACGGCCTTGATCCTGTCGGGATGCTGCCGGCGCGCGCAGTCTTCGCCGCATACACGTCGGGGAGCATCCCAGAATTGTTAGTTGCGAACACACTAGCAGCCCTCGCGCCGTGTTGCCAAGTCCTCATTTCCCGTCCGTCGCCGACGCGAAAGGCAGACGTCGCCTTACTTTGCCGCAATATGAGCAAATCTTAATCCGAGAAAGAGCGCAAAGGCCTTGATCAAACGACTTCCATGCCCCCATAGCTCAGGCACGGGATGCGGAAACCGTCGTCCTGCGGAACGGTGACGACCGCCGGACGAGAGAATTGCGGGAGAGCGACGGATGCTGTCACCCACCGGGCCGCAGCAGCATGAAGCCACAACGGCGGCCGGCGGCGCACAGGGCAGCGGCAAGCGCCGGCGGCCGTGGCTGGTGCGCATCGTCTGGCTGCTGGTGCTCGCGGCGGCAACGGCGGCAGTCGTCGTCTTTCTGCGCCCTGCCGAAAACGCGCAAACCGCGCAGCGCTCGTTCGGCCCGCGCTCCGGCCAGCCGGCGGCGATGCCCGTCGGCGCGGCGGCGGTGACACGCGCCGACATCCCGGTCACCGTGCAGGCGCTCGGCACCGTCACGCCGCTCGCCACCGTCACCGCACGCACGCGCGTCGCCGGCCAGATCACGCGCATCGCGTTCTCGGAGGGGCAGCAAGTGGAGAAGGGCGCGCTCGTCGCAGAGGTCGACCCGCGTCCCTACCAGCTTGCGCTCGATCAGTCGCGCGGCCAGCTCGCGCGCGATGAGGCGGAGCTGAAGAGCGCGCTGACCGACCTCGCCCGCTACCAATCGCTGGTGCGCCAGAACGCCATCGCCCGCCAGCAGCTCGACACGCAGACCGCCACCGTCAGCCAGCTTCAGGCCACGGTGCAGGCCAGTGCCGCCGCCGTGCGCACCGCCGAACTCAACCTGGAATACACCCGCACCACGGCGCCGATCGCCGGCCGCGCCGGTCTGCGCCAGATCGACGAGGGCAACTACGCCCAGACGGGCGACACGAACGGCCTCGTCACCATTACCCAGATGGCGCCGATTTCGGTGCTGTTCAGCGTGCCCGAGGATCAGGTCACGGCCATCAACCGCCGGCTGACGTCCGGCGAGACGCTGCCCGTGACGCTCTACGACCGCAACCGCGTCAACAAACTGGCGGAAGGGCGACTCGCCACTCTCGACAACCTGATCGACACGACCACGGGCACCGTGCGCCTGCGCGCCGTCTTCGACAATGCGGACAAGGCGTTGTTTCCGAACCAGTTCGTCAATGTCGAGCTGCGCATCGACACGGTGAGGGACGCTGTCGTGATCCCGGCCTCGGCGCGGCTCAGCGGTGCGCCCGGCACCTATGCCTGGCTGATCGACAAGGACAGCAAGACCGTCAGCATCCGTCCCATCACCACTGGCTATTCCACCTCCGACGTCGTGGCGGTGCAGGAAGGGCTCCAGCCGGGCGATCTTGTCGTCACCGACGGCTCGGACCGGCTGCGCGAGGGAATGCAGGTCTCCCTGCCGGGCGACAGGCCCCCGGCTCCCGCGGCGTCTCCGGCCGCACCGGCCGCAGCCGGGCAGCCGCCGCGCGAATCGCGTCAGCGCCGCACCCCGGCGAACGGCGGCAACAACCCCGCCGGCCGCGCCTCTCCGGCGGGCGGTGCTTCGCCAGCCGGCGGCGCTTCGCCATGAGCGATGCTCGGGATGCCGGCGCGCCGGATGACGGCGGCACGTCGGTGAACATCTCCCGCCCGTTCATCCTGCGGCCGGTGGCCACCACGCTGATGATGCTGGCGCTGCTGATCGTCGGCGTCATCGCCTTCCGCAACCTGCCTCTCGCGGCCCTGCCGGAGGTCGACTATCCCACCATCCAGGTGCAGACTTTCTACCCCGGCGCCTCGCCGGAGGTCATGGTCGCGTCCGTCACCGCGCCGCTGGAGCGCCAGCTCGGGCAGATGCCGGGTCTGCGGCAGATGTCCTCCACATCGGCGGCGGGCGCGTCCGTCATCACGCTGCAATTCAATCTCGATCTCGGCATCGATATCGCGGGCCAGCAGGTACAGGCGGCGATCAATGCGGCGGGCAACCTGCTGCCCTCCGACCTGCCCGCGCCGCCGATCTATGCCAAGGTCAACCCGGCCGATGCGCCGGTGATGACGCTTGCCCTGACTTCGGCCACCCTGCCGCTGACGCAGGTGCAGGACATGGTCGAGACACGCCTCGCGCAGCGAATCTCGCAGGTGGCGGGCGTCGGGCTGGTGACGCTCGCGGGCGGACAGCGCCCGGCCGTGCGGGTGCGCGCCAATACGCTGGCGCTGGCCGCCTATGGCCTCAACATCGACGACCTGCGCTCCACCATCGGCAACGCCAACGTGAACACGCCGAAGGGCAGTTTCGACGGCCCGCAGCAGGCCTACGCCATCCAGTCGAACGACCAGCTGAAGGGCATCGACGAGTTCCGGGATATTGTCGTCGCCTACAGGAACGGTGCGCCGGTCCGGCTTTCGGACGTGGCGGAAGTCGTCGACGGCGCGGAGAACGAGCGCCTTGGCGCGTGGGCGGGGCACAGCGGGGCAGACATCAGGCCGGCCATCCTCATCAACATCCGCCGCCAGCCGGGCGCAAATGTCATCGACGTCGTGGACAACGTCAAGGCCATGCTGCCCGCGCTCACGGAAACGCTGCCCGCCTCGGTCGACGTGGCGGTGATGTCAGACCGCACCGAGACTATCCGCGCTTCCGTGCAGGACGTGCAGCGGGAGCTGATGATGGCCATCGGCCTCGTGGTGCTCGTCATCTTCCTGTTCCTGCGCAACATTCCCGCCACGGTCATCCCGAGCCTTTCGGTGCCGCTGTCGCTCGTCGGCACCTTCGCGGTGATGTATCTGTGCGGCTTCAGCCTCAACAATCTGTCGCTGATGGCGCTGACCATCGCCACCGGCTTCGTCGTGGACGATGCCATCGTGATGATCGAGAACATCGCCCGCTACATCGAGAAGGGCGAAAAGCCGCTGGACGCAGCGCTGAAGGGTGCGCGGCAGATCGGCTTCACCATCATATCGCTGACCCTTTCACTCATCGCGGTGCTGATCCCCCTGCTGTTCATGGCCGATGTCGTGGGGCGGCTGTTTCGCGAATTCGCCATCACGCTCGCCGTCACCATCCTGATCTCGGCAGTGGTCTCGCTGACGCTGGTGCCGATGCTGTGCGCGAAAATCCTGCGCCGCGCGGGGCACGATCCGCGCGCGGCGCGCCGGACATGGTTCGATGGCATCGTCGACGGCTACGGCCGCATGCTCGACGTCGTGCTGGACCACGGCTGGATCACGCTCATCGTCGCCGCAGGCACGCTGGCGCTCACCGTCTGGCTTTACATTGTCGTTCCGAAGGGCTTTTTCCCGGTGCAGGATACGGGCCTCATTCTCGGCGTCTCCGAGGCCGGGCAGTCCGTCTCCTTCGCCGGCATGGCGGAGCGGCAGCAGAAGCTCGCCGCCGTCATCCTCGCCGACGCGGACGTGGCGAGCGTCACGTCGTACATCGGCGTCGACGGCACCAACCTGACGCTCAACACAGGCCGCTTCCAGATCGAGCTGAAGCCGCGCAGCGAGCGCACTGCCCCGGCGAGCGAGATCGTGCGCAGGATCACCGCCGAGGCCGCCGGGGTGCCCGGCGTCAGCCTCTATATGCAGCCGGTGCAGGACCTCACCATCGATTCCACCGCGAGCCGCACGCAATACCAGTTCGTACTCGACGATGCCGATCCGGACGTGCTGTCCACGTGGGTGCCGCGCATGGTGGAGTCGCTGCAGGCCCTGCCCCAGCTCGAAGACGTGACGAGCAACCTGCTGGAGCGCGGCCTCGCGGCGCAGGTCACCGTCGACCGCGACACGGCGGCGCGCTACGGCATCACCACGGCCACCGTCGACAACGCGCTCTACAGCGCCTTCGGCCAGCGCATCGTCTCCACCATCTTCACGCAGGCGAACCAGTACCGTGTCATTCTGGAGGCCGATCCCGCGCTGCAGTTCACGCCTGCCTCGCTGCGGGACATCTACCTGCCGTCGGCGGGCGGCGGGCAGGTGCCTTTGTCGGCCATCGCCACGGTGACGGAACGGCTCGCGCCGCTGCAGCTCAACCACCGCAGCCAGTTCCCGACCGCCACCATCTCCTTCAACCTCGCGCAGGGCGTCGCGCTGGGCCAGGCGGTGGACGCCATCCGCGCGACCGCCGCGGGCATGGGCTTGCCGGCGAGCGTCACGACCTCCTTCCAGGGTTCGGCGCTGGCGTTCGAGGCGGCGCTCACGAACCAGGTGCTGCTGCTCGTCGCGGCTGTCGCGGCCATGTATATCGTGCTCGGCGTTCTTTACGAGAGCTACGTGCACCCGGTCACGATCCTCTCCACGCTGCCCTCGGCCGGCATCGGCGCGCTGCTGGCGCTCATCTGGATGCAGCGCGAACTCGATATCATCGGCATCATCGGCATCGTGCTGCTGATCGGCATCGTGAAGAAGAACGCCATCATGATGATCGACTTCGCGCTCGACGCGGAGCGCAACCGGGGCCTGCCGCCGCGCGCGGCGATCCATGAAGCGTGCCTGCTGCGCTTCCGCCCCATCCTGATGACGACCTTCGCGGCGCTTTTTTCCGGCCTGCCGCTGATGCTGGGCGACGGCGCGGGCTCGGAACTGCGCCAGCCGCTCGGCATCACCATCGTCGGCGGCCTCATCGTCAGCCAGGCGCTGACGCTGTTCACGACGCCCGTCATCTACCTCGCGTTCGACAGGCTGGCGCGCGTGCTCGACACCCGCACAAGGGACGAGGAAGAAGACGAGGAGCCGGACAGGGCGCTGCCATGAACATTTCCGCGCCGTTCATCCGCCGACCGGTCGCGACGACGCTGCTGACCATCGGCCTCGCGCTCGCAGGCATGCTCGCCTATTTCAGCCTGCCGGTCTCGCCGCTGCCGCAAGTCGACTTCCCCACCATCCAGGTGACGGCCTCGATGTCCGGCGCGAGCCCGGAGATCATGGCCACCAGCGTCGCCATGCCGCTCGAACGCCATCTCGGACAGATCGCGGACGTGACGGAGATCACCTCGTCGAGTTCGCAGGGCTCGACGCGCATCGTGCTGCAATTCGGCCTCAACCGCGACATCGACGGCGCGGCACGCGACGTGCAGGCGGCGATTTCCGCCGCGCGCGCGGACCTGCCCACCGCCATGCGCTCCAACCCCACCTACCGCAAGGCGAACCCCGCCGACGCGCCGGTGATGCTGCTCGCCCTCACCTCGCAAACACTGGGCCTGGGCGATCTCTACGACGCGGCTTCCACCGTGCTGTCGCAGAAGCTGTCGCAGGTGGAAGGCATCGGGCAGGTGGGCGTCAGCGGCAGTTCGCTGCCGGCGGTGCGCGTGGACATCAACCCCACCGCCCTCTTCAACTACGGCATCGGGCTCGAAGACGTGCGCGCCGCGCTTTCGGCCGCCAACGCCAACAGCCCCAAGGGCGCCATCGAATACGGCGACCGGCGTTGGCAGATCTACACCAACGAGCCCTATCGCCTCGCGGAGCACTACCGCCCGCTGATCGTCGCCTGGCGCAACGACGCGCCGGTGCGGCTGTCCGATGTCGCGGCCGTCACGGACTCGGTCGAGAACGTCCGCAACCGGGGTCTGTTCAACGGCGAGCCCGCCGTGCTGCTGACGCTTTCGCGCATGCCCGGCGCCAACATCATCGAAACCGTCGACGCGGTGAAAGCCCTGCTGCCGCAGTTGCGCGCCGCCATCCCGGCGGGCATCGATCTGTCCGTCGCGCTGGACCGCACCACGACGATCCGCGCCTCGATGGTCGACGTCCAGTTCACGCTCGTCGCCTCCATCGCGCTCGTCATCCTCGTCGTCTATCTCTTCCTGCGCGACTGGCGGGCAACGCTGATCCCCGCGGTGGCGGTGCCGGTGTCGCTCGTCGTCAGCTTCGGGGCGATGTACTGGCTCGGCTACAGCCTCAACAACTTCTCGCTGATGGCGCTCATCGTCGCCACCGGCTTCGTGGTGGACGACGCCATCGTGGTGCTGGAAAACACCATGCGCCACGTGGAGGCCGGCACGAAGCCGATGAAGGCCGCGCTCACCGGGGCGCGGGAGGTGAGCTTCACCGTGTTGTCCATGAGCGTATCGCTCATTGCCGTCTTCATTCCGCTGCTGCTGCTCGGCGGCCTGCCGGGGCGCATGTTCCGCGAGTTCGCGGTGGTGCTGTCGGTGACGATCGTCGTCTCGCTTCTCGTCTCGCTGACCACGACGCCGATGATGTGCGCGCGCCTGCTCGGGCGCTCGCAGGCAACCCGGCGACCCTCCCGCCTGATGAGCGCGACGACGCGCATCTACGGGCGCACGCTGCGCGCCGCCCTGCATCACCCCTGGCTGCTGGTGCTCACGCTCGCGGTCACAGCGGGCCTCAACGTCCATCTGTTCATGATCGTGCCCAAGGGCCTGCTGCCGCAGCAGGACACCGGCGCGCTGATCGGCGGCGTGCGGGCGGACCAGAGCACCTCCTTCCTCAACCTGCGCGACAAGATCGCCGAGTTCGAGAAGATCGTGCGCGCCGACCCGGCGGTGGAGAACGTCGTCGTATTCACAGGTGGGCGCGCCAATTCGGCCTTCCTCAACGTGTCGTTGAAGCCGTTGGCCGAGCGCGGCATTCCGGCCGGGCAGATCATCAACCGGCTGCGCCCGCAGTTCGCGCGTGTGGAAGGCGCGTCGACCTTCCTGTTCCCGGTGCAGGACCTGCGCGTGGGCGGCCGCGAGAGCAGCTCGCAATACCAGTTCACCCTGCAGAGCGACGATCTCGGCGCGCTGCGCGCATGGGTACCGAAGATCACCGAGGCGCTGAAGAACGAGCCGCTGCTGACCGACATCGACTCCGACCGCGAGGAAGCCGGCCTTCAGGTCGATCTCGCCGTCAACCGCGACGCCGTGGCGCGTTTCGGCCTCAGCATGAGCCAGATCAATGGCGCGCTCTATGACGCCTTCGGACAGCGCGCGGTCTCCACCATCTACGACCGGTTGAACCAGTACAGCATCGTCATGGGGCTGGCGCCGCGCTATCTGGAGAGCCCCCGGTCGCTCGACACCATCTACATCAGCGCGAAGGGCGGCACCATTAGCGCCACCCAACAGAGCGGCGCGCTCGCGGGCACGGTCTCCTCCGGGGGCGAGGCGGCAAGCGCTGCCGACGTCGCCAACGATCCGGTGCGCAACCAGATGCTCAACCAGATCGCGGTGACGGGGCGCGTGCAGGCTTCCACCGGCTCCGCCGTCAGCACGGCCAAGCGCGACATGATCCCGCTTTCCGCCATCGCGAGCCACGCCTTCGGCACCACGCCGCTCTCCGTCAACCATCAAGGGCTGTTCGTTGCCTCCACCATCTCCTTCAACCTCGCGGAAGGGGCGGCGCTGAGCGACGCCGTCGTCGCCATCAACCGCGTGATGGCGGAATTGAACGTGCCGCGTTCCATCCATGGCAGTTTCGAGGGCACTGCGCGTACCTTTCAGCAGATGTCCTCATCGATGGCGTGGCTGATTCTCGCGGCCCTTCTCACCATCTACATCGTGCTCGGCATGCTCTACGAGAGCTACATCCACCCGCTGACGATCCTCTCCACCCTGCCCTCGGCGGGCATAGGCGCGGTGACGGCCCTGATGCTGGCAGGCATGGAATTCAGCCTCGTGGCGCTCATCGGCGTGTTCCTGCTCATCGGCATCGTGAAGAAGAACGCCATCATGATGATCGACTTCGCCATCGAGGCCGAGCGCAGCCGCGGCCTCGCGCCGGAGGCCGCCATCGTGGAGGCCTGCCTGCTGCGCTTCCGCCCGATCATGATGACCACGTTCGCCGCGATTCTCGGCGCGGTGCCGCTCGCCGTCGGTCTCGGGGAAGGGGCGGAGATGCGCCAGCCGCTGGGCGTGGCCATCGTGGGCGGGCTCGTGCTCAGCCAGTTGCTGACGCTTTACACCACGCCCGCCGTCTACGTGCTGTTCGACCGCCTGCAGACCCGCCTGCGCGGCGCCCCCGCCGGCGGTCAGCGCGAACGCGCCGCCGCGTAGCCGCGCGCGGCATCTCCGAACGCGCGGAACAGAGCCGTCGACAGCGGATCGGCCCAGACCCGCCATTCCGGATGCCACTGCACGGCAATCGCGAAGGCTCCCTGCTCCCGCGCCGCCGCGACGTGGAATGCCTCGATCAGCCCGTCCGGCGCATACGCCTCCGCCACGAGGCCCGGCGCCAGCCGGTCGATGCCCTGGCTGTGCAGCGAATTGACGCTCACCCGCCCCGCTCCGGCGAGCCCGTGCAGGACGCCGCCCTCGACGAGTTCCACCTCGTGCGCCAGCCCATATTGCGTCTCGACGTCGCCATCCGGCTCGCGATGGTCGCCGAAGCCGTCGATGTCCTGCACATGCTGGTGCAGCGTGCCGCCGAGCGCGGCGTTGATCTCCTGAAAGCCGCGGCAGACGCCGAAAAGCGGCAACCCCCGCTCCACCGCCGCGCGCACCAGCGGCAGCGACAGGTCGTCCCGGTTACGGTCGAGCAGTTCGTCGGCAAACGTGCGCTCGTCGCCGTAGATGGCCGGATCGACGTTCGAGGGGCTGCCTGGCAGGAACACGCCGTCGAGAAACGCCAGCAAGCGGTCGGGATCGGGGCTGATCGCCCGTTCCTCCGCGTCCACGGCGGAGAGGCGGCCGGGCAGGATCACCACTTCCGCATCCGCGCCGCGCGCGACTGCGTAGAGATACTTTTCCTGCACCTTGTGCCAGACGTACTTGCGCGAAGGCTTCACATCCGCAACGACACCGATCACGGGACGCATGGCGTCTTCTCCTAAAGAACGGCCGTGAGGCCGGAAACGACGGCAGCGACGAAGCTGGCGCTCAGACTGACGCCGACCGCCCCCACCGCCAGGCCGCAGATGACGACGAGGCCATCGCGCTCCACGAGCCCCAGCCCGACGAGGCAGATCGCGATTCCGGGCGGGATTTGGCCTATGATCGGGGCTGCCGTCAACAGGCTGACGGCGATCAGCACCAGCGCGACCCCGGTGAGGCGCATCCGCGCCGGCGTGTCAAAAAACGCGAGGCGCGGCCGCGACCATTGCTCCAGCCGCCGCACATAGGGCAAGGCCCGCTCCACCGCCCGTGCGACTTCGGCCCGCGCCACGGACCTGTCAAGGAGGCGCCTGGGAATCCACGGCGTCTTGCGCCCGTAGACGATCTGCGCCGTGACGCCGAGCAGCAGAAAGCCGCAGATCAGCGGGATCGGCGGCGGCATCGGCAGGCAATTGGGCAGGCCGAGCACCACGAACAGCAGCGCGAACGCCTGCGGCCCCAGCGCATCGACGATCTCGGAGAGCGTTACACGCTCCCCCTCGCCATCCCTGAGTGCGATCAGAACAGAAGAGGTACGGGAGGCGGGTGACGACAGGATGGCGATCCGCAGATTGGTCGGGTGGCGCTTCCGCGCGGTTGTGACGTGCAGGCCAGACTGCATAGACCATGACAGGCCGCCGGCCAAGTGAGATATCAAGTGACATATCGAGACAGCCGCCATCGGCGCGCCGGCCCGGTCCTCGGGGAAAGCGGCGTTTCCCCGGCAGGCCTGTAAATTAATCCCGCCGGCGCGCGAAATCGGCTACACATCACGGCGGAATTCATGCGTTCAACAGAGTGTCCATGCCGTTTTCCAGCCGCCCCCTCCTCGACCGCGCCGCGCTGAGCCTGCTGGCAATCCTGCCGTTGGCTATGGCGCTTGCCAACCGTTCCGCCGCCGCCATCCTCGCCGTGGCGGGCGTGCTGGCGCTTCTCGCCCGAATCACCAGCGGCGGACGCCTCACGCTGCCGCCGCCCGCACCTGCTGCCGCCGCGCTCACCTTCATCGCCTGGGCCGCCGTCTCTCTCGCCTGGAGTCATGCCCCGGCAACCTCGCTGTTCGTCGCGGCGGAGGCGGGCCTGCCATTTCTCGGCGGCGTGCTGCTGCTGATCAGCCTGCCGCGCGACATCCCGGCCGCCTTCGTGCGCTGGGCGGCCATCGCATTCGCGGCGGCCTGCGTGCTGATCGTCGCGGAACTCGCCGCCGGCCTCGCCCCGCGCGAGGCGCTGGGGCTGCGCGCGCAATCCTTCATCTTCAACAGGCCGGTGATGACGCTGCTGCTCATCTTCTGGCCGCTCGCTATCCAGATGAAGCGTCTCGGCTGGGGGAGATGGGCGCTCGCGCTCGGCGCGCTGCTGATCGTCACCGTCGAGCGCGCCACCTCTGGCGCGGCCATGCTGGGGCTGCTGCTGGCGCTGCCGGCGTTTCTCGTAGCCTCGTGGAGCCGGCGCACCGGCCTTCTGCTCGCGGGCGCCATGCTGGCGGGATGCCTCGTCATCGCGCCCTTCAAGGGCGTGCTGCTGGAGCGCATCCTGCCGCCCTCGCTCATCGCCCGGCTCGAATCCGTGCATGCGGCCGACCGCATCGAGATCTGGCAGGACTTCGCCGCCATCGTCCAGCGCCGCCCGCTGACCGGAGCGGGTTTCGGCGTGAGCGCGAAAATGGCCGAGGCGCCCGCCGCCGCCGAGATCCCGCCGGAACGTGGACGGCTGCTCGCCGCGGGCCATCCGCACGACGGCTTCCTGCAGATATGGGCGGAGCTGGGGCTGGTGGGCGCGCTGCTCGCGGCGCTGAACGGCTTCTTCATCCTGCGTGCCATCGCCCGCCTGCCCCACGACATGATCGCCGCCGCCGCCGCGAGCACCATCGCCGCCGCCGCCGTGGTGAGCGTGTTTCACGGCGCCTGGCAGGGATGGTGGATCGGCCTGCTGATGGCGACAGCCTTCTGGTGCAGCCGCGAGACGCGGCGCGAGTCATGAAAAAAGCCGCCCCGGAAGGGCGGCTTCTCCGAAATCCGTCTTGCCGGACCGATCAGCGCGAGTAGAACTCGACGACGAGGTTCGGTTCCATGTGCACCGGATACGGCACGTCGCTGAGGGTGGGAATGCGCACGAAGCGGGCGCTGCCCTTGTGGTGATCCGCCTCGATGTAGTCCGGCACGTCGCGCTCGCCGAGGGCGGCGGCTTCCAGCACCACGACGAGCTGGCGGGACGCCTCCTTGATCTCGATCACGTCGCCGGGACGCACGAGATAGCTCGGGATGTTCACGCGGCGACCGTTGACCTGGATGTGGCCGTGGTTGACGAACTGGCGGGCTGCGAACACGGTCGGCACGAACTTGGCGCGGTAGATGACCGCGTCGAGACGGCGCTCCAGCAGGCCGATCAGGTTCTCGCCGGTGTCGCCGCGCAGGCGCGAGGCCTCGACGTAGTAGCGGTGGAACTGCTTCTCGGAAATGTTGGCGTAGTAGCCCTTCAGCTTCTGCTTGGCGCGGAGCTGGGTGCCGAAGTCCGACAGCTTGCCCTTGCGGCGCTGGCCGTGCTGGCCGGGGCCGTATTCGCGGCGATTGACGGGGCTCTTCGGGCGGCCCCAGATATTCTCGCCAAGGCGGCGATCGATTTTATACTTGGCCGAAATTCTTTTCGACATCGCGTGTCCTCTCAAACAGGCTCAACATGAGGAACGCGCCCTCCTCTTCCCCGGTGAGGGAGACGACAGGTCCGCCGCCTTCCGGAGAAGGCGCGGACCACGGGAGCGCAAAACGGCAACGCGAGCCGTCTAGGCCCGCGCTGATGGCTGCTTCCTATCGCTGATTCCCGCCGATGTCAAACGGCTGTCACATCCGAAAGCAGATTTTCGCGCGCGTCGACGACGAGCCCGCGCTGCATCAGCGCCCGCTCCAGCGCTGCCGGCGGCCGCCTGCCGGAGGTGAACAGCGCCTGCGCCGCCGGCTGTGCCGGCCCCCCCGACGCCTCGCCGATCAGATGCACCATCCGCCGCGCGATGGCGGGCGCGGGGTCGATCCACGTCACCGGCCAGGGCGCGAGACGGCGGAAGCGTTCCAGCAGCAGCGGATAGTGCGTGCAGGCCAGCACCACCATATCCGTGCGCGCGCCGTCACGCTCGACGAAGACGGGCATCAGTTCGTCCCGCAGCTCCGGATCGCCGATGGGCTGGCCGGCAAGCTCCCGTTCGGCGAAGCCTGCGAGCCGCGTCGAGCCCACGAGATGCACATGGCTCGAATCGGCGAACTTGCGGATGAGGTCGTGCGTGTAGTCGCGCGCCACGGTGCCCGGCGTCGCGAGGATGGTGATCTCGCCGGAGGCCGTCTTCTCCGCCGCAGGCTTGATGGCGGGCACGGTGCCGACGAACGGCAGCGCGAAGCGCGACCGCAGCGCGGGCAGCACGAGGGTAGACGCGGTGTTGCAGGCGATCACCACCACATCCGGCGAAAAACGTCCGATCAGCCCGGCCATCAGGTCGACGACCCGCGCCAGCAGCGTTTCGGCGTCCATCCCGCCATAGGGAAAGCCTGCGTCGTCCGCCACATAGACGAATTGCGCATCGGGACGTGCCTTGCGCAGTTCCGAATAGACGGTCAAACCGCCGACGCCCGAATCGAACACCAGCACGCGGGGGGCAGCCGCTTCGCCTTTCGCAACACGATCAGCCGTCATCCAAGACCGCTCCTCACCTGCGACTCGGCGCGACTCTATTCCCCATCCGTTAACGGTTCATCCCTTTTCGCGGGCGGTATCGGCCCGCGCCGCAGCGCGCCGGCCGCGCCGCGCAGGGTCTTGACGTCCTGCTCGGTCATGGAAAGACGCAGCAGGATGTCGCGCAGGTTGCGGATCATGGCGGGCTTCTTCTCCGGCGCGGGGAAAAAGCCGCAGGCGTCCAGCTCCGTCTCCAGCCACCCGAAGAACGACACGATCGCCTCCCGCTTCGCCGGCGGCGAGCGCTCCTCCAGATTGAACGGCAGTTGCCCATGCGCCTTCTTGAACCATTCGTAACCGACGAGCAGCACCGCCTGCGCCAGGTTGAGCGAGGCGTTGGCGGGATCGACCGGGAAGGTGATGATCGCGTCCGCCAGCGCCACCTCGTCGTTGTCGAGCCCGGTGCGCTCACGCCCGAACAGGATGCCGACCTCCTCGCCACCGTGCATGCGGCTCACCACCTGCGTCACCGCCTCGTCGGCATCCAGCACGCGCTTCATCTGCCCACGCTCGCGCGCCGTGGTGGCATAGACGGCGTTGAGATCCGCCACCGCCGAGAGCAGATCGGGAAATACCTCCGCCTTTTCCAGCACATGGGCGGCATTCGCCGCGGTCACGACGGCGCGCTCGTTGGGCCAGCCGTCGCGCGGATTGACGATGCGCATCCCGGACAGGCCGAAGTTCGCCATGGCACGTGCCGCCATGCCGATGTTCTCGCCCATCTGCGGCTCGACAAGGATGATTTTCGGTCCGCCCGTCAGGGGCGAGAGGCTGTGATTGGTTCCGGCGCCGGTCATCAAGGTTCTTTCGGACTGCAGGTTCAGAAAGGGCCTTTTAGCCCTTTACCCGAAAGCTGCAACCCTCCGCCGCGCGCCGTCCCGGAAGCCGCGAGCTTACGGCCACGACATCGTCGTTTCCAGCGGCCGCCCTGAAAGGCGGCGCGTGCCGGCCCGTTAAAACGGAGTATACATGATACATATTATAAAATACTTCGTTTTTATAAACAATCCGTTGATTTTCACTTTTCCGGATTTTGCGATGCATCCATAATAGTTGCAAAATACGAATAAGCGGCTACCATGCGGGAAAAATATGCCGGACGGGAATTCGATACATACCTTGCCATAGACATGTCGTTCACGCTCAGACAATTGCAGTATTTCGTGGCGGCGGCGGAGCTGGGGTCGGTCACCCGTGCCGCGCAGAAACTGTCCATCTCACAATCGTCCATCACCGAGGCCATCAAGGAACTTGAGACCGACCTCAATGTGGAACTGTTCGAGCGCCATCCGCGTGGCCTCACGGTGACACATAACGGCCACCAGTTTCTCCGTCACGCGACGAAAATTCTGGCCGATGTCTCCGATGCGCGCCGATCCTTTTCGGACAAGCGGGTTGCGAGGAAGGGCAGGCTCAATCTGGGTGTGACGTCCCTTGTCGCCGGCTATGTGCTTTCAGACCTTCTGGCGCGCTATCGCCGTGCCTTCCCGGGCATCGAGGTCAGCGCCATCGAGGATAACGGCTCCTATCTCGAACACCTCCTCATCGGGGGCGAGCTGGACGTGGCGGTCATGGTCATTTCCAATCTGCGCGACCGGATGGCGCTGCACGCGGAGATTCTGGAAACCTCGCCCTACAGGCTGTGGCTTCCCCTCGGGCACCCGCTGGTATCGGCCGACAGCATATCCGTGAGCGATATCGCCAGGGAGCCTCTCATCATGCTGACCGTGGACGAAATCGAGGAAAATACCGGCAAGCTGCTCGCCGCGCTCGGTGCGCGCCCGCATGTCGCCTTTCGCACCCGCTCGGTCGAGGCCGTGCGCAGCCTCGTCGCCACGGGCGCTGGTGTCGCGTTGCTGCCCGATCTCGTCTACCGCCCCTGGTCGCTGGAAGGCGACCGCATCGAAAGCCGGGACGTTTCCGGCTCCCTCCCCGTCGTGCAGATCGGCATGGCATGGCGGAAGGGCTCCAGCCTGCCGCAATCGGCCCGCGATTTCATCGGCATTGCCGAGGCCTCCCGCTCGGGCCGGCTGCGCTGAAATCGCTCCCGCCTAGCCGGTTAACAATCGTCACTACCGGGGTTTCCACGCGGCTCACCAGCTTCCCGCGTCAACAGAGATTATCCAGCTCCGGCACCCGATATCGGAAAAAGCGATAGCAGGTTTCCTGTAAATGAATTTGCGAATACGGGTAATTCGGATCACCATCCGTGCCGGGGAACAAAGCATCACGTCAAGTGAGCAAAACGGGAGTGATCAATGAAGTATTCTCTCAGGTCCTGTACGGCGTTGATGGCTGTTGCCGGCTTTACCGCGCAGGTATGCGCCGCCGAACCGCTGAAGGAACTCGGCAAGGGCGAAGGTGCGCTCAGCATCGTGGCATGGGCGGGATATATCGAACGCGGCGACACGGACAAGAACTACGACTGGGTCACCGAATTCGAAAAGGCGACAAGCTGCAAGGTCAGCGTGAAAACCGCCGCCACATCCGACGAAATGGTGGCGCTGATGAACGAGGGCGGTTTCGACCTCGTCACCGCCTCGGGTGATGCTTCCCTGCGCCTGATCGCCGGAAAGCGCGTCCAGCCGATCAATACCGATCTCATTCCCAGCTGGAAGACTATTGACGAACGCCTGCAGAACGCGCCGTGGTTCACGGTCAAGAGCGTCCACTACGGCGTGCCGTATCTGTGGGGACCGAACGTCCTCATGTACAACAAGGCTGCCTTCAAGGACACGCCTCCCGAGAGCTGGAAAGTCGTTTTCGAGGAAACGCAACTGCCCGACGGGAAGTCGAACAAGGGCCGCGTGCAGGCCTATGACGGGCCGATCTATGTTGCCGATGCCGCCCTCTATCTCATGAAACACAAGCCTGAACTGGGCATCAGGAACCCGTTCGAGCTGAACGAAGACCAGTACAAGGCAGCGCTCGAACTGCTGCGGGGGCAGCGTAAACTCGTCAGCCGCTACTGGCACGACGCGATGATCCAGATCGATGACTTCAAGAACGAGGGTGTCGTCGCCTCAAGTTCCTGGCCTTTCATGGTCAACCTCCTGAAAGGAGAGAATGCGGACATCGGCTCCACCTTCCCCGAGGAAGGCACCACCGGCTGGGCCGATACCACCATGCTGCACGTGGACAGCGAGCACCCCAATTGCGCCTATATGTGGATGGAGCATTCGCTCAAGCCGAAGGTTCAGGGCGACGCGGCCGCGTGGTTCGGCGCGGTGCCGTCGGTGCCCGCTGCCTGCAAGGGCAACGCGCTTCTCACGGACCAGGGCTGCGCCGCGAACGGGTTCGACAATTTCGAGAAGATCAGTTTCTGGCGCACCCCCACCGCGAAGTGCGAGACCCAGGGCGAATGCGTGCCCTATCATCGCTGGGTGTCCGACTATATCGGCGTGATCGGCGGACGCTGACAACCCCACGGCAGACGTAACCGGCGCCTCTCCTCCCGTAAAGGAGGGGCAGATGGAAGCTGTACTCCAAAAAATTTCCCGATTTTGAGCGAATTCTTATCGACCAAATATTCCATCTGATCGGAACGCGCTCTATCGCAACTCCAGCAATATCCGGTGTACCTTTTTCATCCTAAATTGCTTTAAAATAGAGATAAAAACACATCTTCCCGGGTTTAAAAATCCGGCTTGCCGCTTCCTTTATCTGTTTCTGTCCAGAATAACCCTGAAGCAGGCGGCTCCTTCACGTCATTACTTCCAGTGTCAGAACGGTCAGAAAACATGACAGCAGCCGTCCGCTTCGACAATGTATGCCGCCATTTCGGTGCAGTCCGCGCCGTGGATCGGGTCAGCCTGACGATCGCACCGGGCGAATTCTTCGCGATGCTCGGCCCCTCCGGCTCGGGCAAGACGACCTGCCTGCGGCTCATCGCCGGTTTCGAGCAGCCGACCGGCGGCGTAATCGAGATCTTTGGCGAAAGCACGGGCGGCGTGCCTCCCTACAGGCGCAACGTCAACACCGTGTTTCAGGACTACGCGCTTTTTCCGCATCTCGACATCATCGACAACGTCGCCTACGGGCTGATGGTGAACGGCATCGGCAAGACGGAGCGACATCGCGCCGCCGCGGAGATGCTGGAACTGGTGAAGCTGCCGGGCTACAGCGCACGCAAGCCGGGGCAACTGTCCGGCGGGCAGCGCCAGCGCGTCGCGCTCGCCCGGGCGCTCGTCAACAAGCCGAAGGTGCTCCTCCTCGACGAACCGCTCGGCGCGCTCGATCTGAAGCTGCGCGAACAGATGCAGGAGGAGTTGAAAAGCCTGCAACGGGCCCTCGGCATCACCTTCGTCTTCGTCACGCACGATCAGGGCGAGGCGCTTTCCATGGCCGACCGCGTGGCTGTGTTCAACGACGGCCGCATCGTGCAGGCGGGCACACCGCAGGAAATCTACAACCGCCCGAAAACCCGCTTCGTCGCGGATTTCGTCGGATCTTCCAACGTGGTCGCGCCGGACGTCATGGCGGCATTGGGCGGCGAGCGGCGCTGGGCGAGCCTCAGGCCCGAAGTCATCCGGCTCGCGGAAGGCGGCAGGGTGCCGGCGCGCGTCGAAACCGTGAACTTTCTCGGCGCCGCAACCCGGCTCGCTGTCGAGACGGCCGGCACGCGCTTCCACGTCATGCTGCCCGCCGGCGCCGCAGTGCCGGAAGCGGGCACAGACGTTTACCTCACCTGGCTTCCGGGTGATGTTCACTACATGGATCAGGCGGCATGAACGCTTCTCCCGCTACAACGCTCCCGGGACCGGCGGCGCCCCGGACATCCATCCTGCCGCAGCGCGGCGGCTTCCTCGGCCGGCTTTCCGATCTCTTCTGGCGCCGTCCCGGGCTGCTGCTGTTCCTGATGCTCACGCCGCCCCTGCTCTGGCTCGGCATCATCTATATCGGCTCGCTGATCGCACTGCTGCTGCAGAGCTTTTTCTCGATCGACGATTTCTCCGGCATGATCGACTATCAGTTCACGCTGTCGACCTATGCCCAGCTCCTGCAATCGGCGAATCTCGACATCATCCTGCGCACGGTGCTCATGGCGGCACTGGTCACCATCGCTTCCGCCTTCATCGCCTTCCCCATCGCCTATTATGCGGCGCGCTATGCCCGCGGCCGATGGAAGGCGCTGTTCTATATAGGCGTGATGATGCCGCTCTGGTCGAGCTATCTGGTCAAGGTCTATGCGTGGAAGCTGATCCTCGCCAAGGAGGGCATCCTCACCTGGATTTTCGCCAGGCTGCACCTCTCATGGCTGCTCGAAGGCATGCTCGCGCTGCCCGTCGTCGGCGGCAACTCGCTGTCCGTCAGCTATATCGGCACCTTCCTTGTCTTCGTCTATATCTGGCTGCCCTACATGATCCTGCCAACGCAGGCAGCTCTTGAGCGCGTGCCGGGCAGCCTCATCGAGGCCTCCTCCGATCTCGGCGCAACGCCTGCGCAAACCTTCCGCACCGTGCTGCTGCCGCTGGCGCTCCCCGGCGTGATCGCGGGCTCGATCTTCACCTTCTCGCTCACGCTCGGGGATTACATCATTCCGCAGATCATCGGCTCCTCCCGCCTTTTCATCGGCCAGGCCGTCTATACCCAGCAGGGCACCGCCGGCAACGTACCGCTTGCCGCCGCCTTTTCCGTCGTGCCGATCGTCATCATGGCCATCTATCTCTGGATCGCCAGGAAACAGGGAGCTTTCGATGCGCTCTGATCGCGGCAACCGCGCCTCGCTCACCCTGAAAATCGCCGCCGGTTGCGGGCTGGCCTTCCTGCACCTGCCGATCCTGCTCATCTTCGTCTATGCCTTCACGACCGAGGACAAGAGCTATCAGTGGCCACCTCCGGGCTTCACGCTGAAATGGTTCGAGGCGACGTGGAACCGGCCAGACGTCTGGTCATCGCTGGCGCTTTCCCTCCAGGTGGCCGCCATTGCCACCCTGATCGCGCTGGTGCTCGGCACGCTCTGCGCCGCCGCCGTCAGCCGCACGCGATTCTTCGGGCGGGAGAGCATTTCGCTGCTGGTGATCCTGCCCATCGCCCTGCCCGGCGTGGTCACCGGCATCGCGCTTCGCTCGGCATTCTCGCTGCTCGACGTCCCCTTCTCCGTCTGGACCATCGTGCTCGGCCATGCCACCTTCTGCGTGGTGGTGGTCTATAACAACGCGGTCGCCCGCTTCCGCCGCACATCGGGTTCGCTGATCGAGGCCTCGATGGATCTCGGCGCGGACAGCTTCCAGACCTTCCGTTATGTCATCCTGCCCAATATAGGGACGGCGCTGCTCGCCGGCGGCATGCTCGCCTTCGCGCTTTCCTTCGACGAGGTCATCGTCACCACCTTCACCGGCGGACAGCAGACGACCCTGCCCATCTGGATGCTTCAGGAGCTGATCCGGCCCCGCCAGCGGCCGGTCACCAACGTGGTGGCCATGGTGGTGGTGCTCGTGACCTTCCTGCCTATCCTCGCCGCCTATTATCTCACGCGCGACGGCGACCAGATCGCCGGTCATGGCAAATAATCCCGGATAACGACATGAGGGAGAATATCATGGATACTGAAATGCTGATCGGCTCGCGCTTCGAGGCCGGAACGGAAGCGGAGGAAAGCATCCTCAACCCCAGGACGGGGGAAACCGTGCTGAAACTGCCGGAAGCCTCCCTCGGCCAGGTCGACGCTGCCGTGGAAGCTGCCGGAAAGGCCTTCGAGCGCTGGTCGCGCACGACGCCGGCCGAACGCTCCAACCATCTCCTCAGGATCGCCGACGCCATCGAGCGAGATGCCGCGGGCTTTGCCGCGCTTGAGGCGCTCAACTGCGGCAAGCCGATCAACGCCGTCCTTAATGACGAGCTGCCGGCCGTCGTCGATTGCTACCGCTATTTCGCGGGCGCGGTGCGCAACCTGCACGGGCCTGTCTCGGCCGAGTACCTCCCGGGGCATACCTCGATGGTCCGCCGCGATCCCGTCGGCATCGTCGGCTCGATCGCGCCGTGGAACTATCCGCTGATGATGATGGCGTGGAAGATCGCACCCGCCGTCGCGGGCGGCAACACGGTTGTATTCAAGCCGTCCGAACAGACGCCGCTGACTGCCCTCAGGATGGCCAGGCTCCTTGCCGGCATCCTGCCGGAAGGCGTGGTGAACATCGTGCTCGGACGGGGCGAGAGCGTGGGCAACGGGCTCATCAACCATCCCGGCATAGACATGGTTTCCATCACGGGTGACGTGGCGACGGGCAAGAAGGTGCTGCAGGCGGCGGCAAAAACCGTGAAGCGCACGCATCTGGAGCTTGGCGGCAAGGCGCCGGTGATCGTCTTCGACGACGCCGATCTGGAGGCCGCGGTCAACGGCATCCGCACGTTCGGCTACTACAACGCCGGGCAGGACTGCACCGCGGCCTGCCGCATCTATGCCGACGCGCGGATCTACGACCGCTTCGTCGCCGACCTGTCGGCGGCGGTCTCGACGATCCGCTACAACATCGAGGACGACACCTGTAACGAGATCGGCCCCCTCATCTCCCGCCGTCAGCGCGACCGTGTGGAGAGCTTCGTCGCACGCGCCCGCGACCACAAGCACATCGAGGTAACAACCGGCGGCAAGCCTGCCGGCGAAAGCGGCTTCTTCTTCGAACCGACGGTCGTCGCCGGCGCCTTGCAGGAGGATGAAATCGTGCGCCGGGAGGTGTTCGGGCCGGTGGTTTCCGTGACCCGTTTCCACGATGTCGAGGAAGCCGTCGGCTGGGCCAACGACAGCGATTACGGCCTCGCCTCGTCGGTCTGGACAAAGGACGTCGGCAAGGGCATGCAGACGGCGGCACGGCTGCGCTATGGCTGCACCTGGATCAACACCCACTTCATGCTGGCCAACGAAATGCCGCATGGCGGCCTGAAGCAGTCCGGCTACGGCAAGGACATGTCGATCTATGCGCTGGAGGACTACACCGCCGTGCGCCACATCATGGTCGCCCACGGATAGGGCGGCCGGATGCGATGTCGACTTCACACCGCGTGAAGATCACCTTCCGGAAGGCCATCGGAAATCAAGGGAAATCGCTTTTGTGGAGGAGCTACAAGCATCGGCGGCGTCGCGTTCGGGCAGAATTGCAGCAAATAGCACTTTACACGATGTAAAGAGCTTGCTAGCCTTTCAATCATGACGGAAGCGAGCAATGCTCTGGCACAAACACAGCCTGAAGAAACTGCCTCGGCAGGGCAAGATGCAAGCGTTCTGGCTGCACGATTGAAACGTTTCAGGCTGGCGCGCCGGCTGTCGCTCCGTCAGCTCGGCGAGATGACGGGAACGAGCGCCAGTTTCCTCAGCCAGCTTGAGCGCGGGCGTTCCGGCGCAAGCGCCTCAACCCTCATCCATATCGCGGTGGCGCTGGGCATTCGCGTCGCCGACCTGTTCGAGGATGCAGACGCCCGGACCCATATCGTCCTGAAGCGCAGCCAGCGGCCCGCGCTTCCCGAAAACAGGGGCTGCCGCAAGACACTGGTATCGCAGCGGCCGCTTCACGAGTTCGAGGTCTATATCGGCGAGTTCGATATCGGCGGCTCGACGGGAGAGTTACCCTACACGCACGGCGGCAACCATGAGATGCTGGTGGTGCTGCGCGGCATCGTCGAAGTCAATCTCGGAGCCGACAGCCACGTGCTGGAGGAAGGCGACAGCATCGAATACGCACCGTCGACGCCGCACAAGACGACCAATATCGGCAACGGGCGCGCGGAAGTCATGTGGATCATCGCACCCGCGACATCGGCGGCGGCTGAACTCGATCGATACGTTGCATGGAAACCGCCCATCAATGGCGGAAAAGCATAACCTGAACGATAAACAATAAAAAATAAAATAAAACGGCAACGATACAAACGATACAGAGGGAAATACAATGCTGTACTCGCGAAAAGAGTTTGGCAGGAGCCGGCTCGTGGCCCTGCTGGGAATGCTGGCCGTCTCCATGCCACTGGCGACGGCGACGATCGCCGCCGCGCAGGATAAGCCGGTGGCGGGCGAGGTGAAGGAAGGCTCCCTCAAGGGCAAGACGCTCACTTTCGTATCCTTCGGCGGGATCTATCAGGACGGGCAGATCGCCGCGCTGCAGGAATTCATCGACAGGTCCGGCGTGAGGCTTCTCAGCGACGGCCCCACCGAGATGGCCAAACTGCAGGCGCAGGTGGAGTCCGGCAACGTAACGTGGGATGTGGTCGACACCGCCGACTTCGCGCCCTACGTCCATTGCGGCAAGCTGTTCCAGAAACTCGACCTGTCGAAGCTCGATACATCGCACATTCCGCCCGGTCAGGTCGGTGAATGCAACGTGCCGGCGATGAACTACGGCATGATCATCATGTACAACACCGAAAAGTACAAGGATAACCCGCCGAAGGACTGGAAAGACTTCTTCGATACGGAGAAATTCCCCGGCGTGCGCGCTATCGACGGCAGCGGCGATCCGATCGCGGGCCTGATCGAACAGGCCTTCATCGCCGCCGGCGGCGACGCCTCGAAGATGACCGCGGCGGACATCGATAAGGGCATCGCGAAGATCAGGGAACTCGGCCCGGACACCATCTTCTGGAAAACCGGCGCCGAATCCCAGCAGCTCGCCGAGGCGGGCGAAGCCGACCTGATCATGATGTGGACGGGCCGTGCCATGACGGCGGCGCGCAACGGTGCGAAGTACACCCCGGTCTGGAAGGACTGGCTGGTGGTGATGGACCATCTCGCCATTCCGGTCGGCGCCAGGGACCCCGATGCCTCCTATGCCCTCATCAACGCCTATCTCGGCCGCAAGTCGCAGGAAATCCTGACCGAGAAGACCTCCTATTCGCCGATCCACAACGAGGCGCAACCGAAAGTCGACGAGACCACGGCCGCCTACCTCACCAGCACGCCGGAGCGGATCCGTCAGGGCTACCAGCACAACATCCCGTTCTGGGTGCAGCACTACGCGCCCACCGTCGAAAAGTGGACGGAATTGATGGCGGGGAACTGAGGCCGATAATACCAGTCCCATCATATCGGGGCGGGTTGAAGGAGGGGCGGTCGCTTCGCCCCTCCGGGCGGCTCCGCACGCCTTGACGGAGCATGCGACATTTTCCCGGGAACTGGATTCAGGCCCGCGAAATCCCGCTCCATATCCGCGACACCCATCCGTGCGAGGTATTCGGCGTGAGTATTTCCCAGACAGGTTTGGCATCCACGGCGGAAGCGGCGAGCGAGCCGGCAAAACCGCCTCCGCGACGACGGCTTCATCTGGCGGGCAACGCCCTGTGGCTGACGGTGCCGGCCCTTCTGCTTCTGCTGGGTGTCGTCGGCTATCCGTTACTGACCATCGTGCTGCGCAGCTTTTCCGAACCCATGTGGGGCCTTCAGAACTACGTCTGGTTCTTCGGGACACCGGTTAACCTCGTCGTGCTGCAACGCACCTTCGAGGTCTCGGCCTGGGTGACGCTGGCGTGTGTGATATGCGCCTACCCCTACGCCTATATGATGACCGCCGTGGGGCCGTTGTTGCGGATGCTGCTCGTCCTGTGCGTGCTGGTGCCGTTCTGGGTCAGCGGCGTGGTGCGCACCATGGCATGGGTGATCCTGCTGCAGGATTCCGGCGTGATCAACTCCGCGCTGAGGTGGGCCGGGTTCGGCACCGTGCGGCTGATCCGCACCCAGCAGGGCGTCGTGATCGGGATGACGCAGGTGCTGCTGCCCTTCATGATCCTGCCGCTCTATTCGGTGATGAGGGGCATCGACCTGCGGCTCGTGCAGGCCGCCCGCAGCCTCGGCGCCCGGCCCTCCCGCGCCTTCCTGCAGGTCTACCTGCCGCTGTCGCTGCCGGGCGTTTATGCTGGGGCCATCATCGTCTTCATTCTGGCGCTCGGCTTCTACATCACCCCCGCGCTGCTCGGCGGCCCGCGCAGCACCATGCTCTCGACATTGGTGCAGAACCAGGTGCTGAGCCTGCTGAACTGGGGGCGCGGCGGCGCCATGGGCGTCGTGCTTCTGGTCGCGACATTCATTCTGCTGGCGCTTGCCGCGCCCCTGATGCGGCAGCGCCACAGGCAGGGAGCGCGCCGCTGATGCAGATACACACCCGCATCGTCCTCGGCCTCGTCTGCATGCTGGTCGCCGTATGGCTGGTCGCGCCCACGCTGGTCGTCATCCCCATGTCGTTCAACGAGAACAAGTCGCTTGCGTTTCCGCCGGTAGGCTTCTCGTGGCAGTGGTACGAGAACTTCCTCACCAATCCGGAGTGGTCGTCGAGCTTCTTCAACTCGCTGAAGGTGGCATCGCTCGTGGCCGTTGTGGCCACCGTGCTCGGCACGCTCGCCGCCTTCGGTCTCGACCGCATGAGGAACGTCACCACGAGCGGCTTCCTGCGCATGCTGCTCATCACGCCCATGGTGGTGCCCGGCGTCGTGCTGGCCATCGGCATCTACGCCGTCTATCTCGACACCCGGCTTGTCGGCACGCTCACGGGCTTCGTGCTGGCCCATACCATTCTGGCGATACCGTTCGTGCTCATCGCCGTTTCCGCCAGTCTGGAGGTATTCGACAAGCGGCTGGAAACGGCGGCGGCGAGTTGCGGCGCCGGTCGGCTGACGGCGTTCCGCACCGTCACGCTGCCTTTGATCCTGCCGGGCATTCTTTCCGGCCTGCTGTTCGCCTTCGTCACGTCCTTCGACGAGATCATCGTGGCGCTGTTCATCTCCAATCCATATCTGAAGACCCTCCCCGTGCAGATCTTCACCAGCATCACCCGCGACGCCGATCCCACGGTGGCCGCGGTCGGCACCATCCTGTTCCTCGCCACGTCGTTCATCATCGCAGGCGGCCTCCTCCTTGGAAACCGGCAGAGAAAGGGCTGATCCATGACGAGCATTTCCGCAACCGGTGCTCCCGCAAGAGGCGCGGCCATCGACATCGTCTCCGCGAGCAAGCGCTACGGCGGTTTCGTCGCGCTGGACAACGTGTCGCTCCACATCGAAGCAGGCGAGTTCATGACGCTGCTCGGCCCCAGCGGATCGGGCAAGACGACCACGCTCAACGTCGTCGCCGGCTTCACCGAGGTCACCTCCGGCAACCTCGACGTCGGCGGTGCCAGCATGGTCGGCACGCCAGCGCACAAGCGTAACATCGGCGTCGTGTTCCAGCACTACGCGCTGTTTCCGCACATGAACGTCGGCCGCAACGTGGCCTATCCGCTGACGCTGCGCGGAATCGGCCGGGCGGAACGCGAGAAGCGCGTGGCGCGCGCGCTCGACATGGTGAAGATGGCGGATTTCGCCCATCGTTATCCGAGCGAGCTTTCGGGCGGCCAGCAGCAGCGTGTGGCGCTGGCCCGCGCCATCGTGTTCGATCCTCCGATCCTGCTGATGGACGAGCCGCTCGGCGCGCTCGACAAGAAGCTGCGCGAATGGCTGCAGCTCGAAATCAAACGCATCCACCGGGAACTCGGCACCACCTTCGTCTACGTCACGCACGATCAGGAGGAGGCGCTGGTGCTCTCCGACCGGATCGCGGTCTTCAACCAAGGCAAGATCGAGCAGATCGGCACCGGCCGCCAGCTCTACGACGAACCGGCGACGCTCTTCGTCGGCAAGTTCATCGGCGATTCCACCGTCTTGCGTGGCGACGTCCGGACCTCGGGCGAGGAAACCGCGATCGCGGTCGCGGGCGAAACCGTGGTGACGCGCAAGCGCCTTCCCGGCACCATGAAACCGGTGATGCTGCTGCGCCCGGAAAAGCTCTCCCTCACGCGCCCCGGCCAGGCCGCGAACGGACGCAACCGGCTTCCCGGCCAGATCACCGAGGCGATCTACCTCGGCTCCGGCTCGAAATACGAGGTCCGGCTGCGCGACGGCTCGACAGCCATCGTCCGCTCGCCGCTGGAGGCGGAGATTTTCGCCATCGGCGATGCCGTATCGCTCACCTTCGCAGAAACCGACGCCAAGCTTCTGGCCGACGACGGCCGCGCCGACCTCACCCTTACGTAGAACAGTTTTGAAACGAGAACTTGTCATGGATGTCAAAACAAACGGCAATATCTCTTTCTGGTACGCCGACATCGGCGGCATACCGGCCTATCGCGGCGCGCTCCCCGGCGATATCGAGGCAGACGTATGTATCGTCGGCGCGGGCTTCACCGGCCTGTGGACGGCCTACTACCTTCGCAAGGCCGATCCGTCGATCCGCATCGCCGTCGTCGAGCGGGAATTCGCCGGCTTCGGCGCGTCCGGCCGCAACGGCGGCTGGCTCTCGGGCGGCTTCTGGTGGTCGCGGGAAAAGTATCTGAAGTCGTCGACGCGGGGCGCCGTCATCGACATGCAGCGCGCCATGGCGGGAACCGTGGACGAAGTGATCGCCGTCACCGGCGCGGAAGGCATCGATGCCGATATCCGCCGGGTCGACAATCTGAACGTGGCGGTCAACAAGCCCCAGCTCGATCGCGCCCGGGCTGAATACGAGGAGTTCCTGCGCTGGGACATGCCGCCCGAGCGGATGGAGATGATCGGTGCGGCCGAGGCCAAGGCGCGGATCAACATTCGCAACGCGCAGGGTGCATTCGTCATCCGCGACATGGCACGGGTGCAGCCGGCGAAGTTGGTGCGCGGCCTCGCCGACGCCGTAGAGCGTCTCGGCGTACCGATCTATGAGCAAACCGAAGTCACCGGCATCGAAAAGGGCAAGGTGACGACCCGGCGCGGCACGGTGCGCGCGCCCGTCATCATCCGCGCCACCGAGGGGTTCACGCCGGGGCTGCCGGGCTACGAGCGGGCGATCCTGCCGCTCAACAGCGCGCTGATCGTGACCGAACCATTGCCGCAGGCGCTCTGGGACGAGATCGGCTGGAACGGCCACGAACTCCTCGGCGACACCGCCCACGCCTATTGCTATGCCCAGCGCACCCGCGAGGGCCGCATCGCCATGGGCGGGCGCGGCGTTCCCTATCGCTTCGGCTCGCGGACAGACGTGCGCGGACAGACGCAGCAGGCCACCATCGAGAAGCTGCACGCCATCCTGACCCGGCTGCTGCCGCAGGCGTCGGGCGCGAGGATCGACCATGCCTGGTGCGGCGTGCTCGGCGTGCCGCGCGACTGGTGCACGAGCGCCGGTCTCGACCCGCAAACCGGCATCGGCTGGGCAGGCGGCTACGTGGGGCTCGGCGTGTCGAGTTCCAACCTCGCGGGCCGCACGCTGCGGGACCTCATCCTGCGCCGGGACACGGAACTCACGCGGCTGCCATGGGTGAACCGCACCGTGCGGCAGTGGGAGCCGGAGCCGCTGCGCTGGCTCGGCGTCCATTCCATGTACCAGCTTTACCGCATCGCGGACGCGCGTGAGGAAGCCGGGCTCGATCACACCTCGCGGCTCGCACACCTCGCCGATCTCATCACCGGGCATTGATCCGGCTTCCGGACGGATTCGCCCCCACCGCTTTGGAGCTTCGCATGATTGATCTGGAAACCTATCTCGATGCCGCCGCCATCGATCTCGGGCCGGCGCACCCCAAGCCGACATCGACGAACGGCGATCAGTTCGAGGCCACGCGGACGCTGTTCACCTCGGAGGACGGGCTGGTCGAGATCGGCGTGTGGGAGTGCACGCCCGGCCATTTCACCGCCGACCGCTCCACCTCCTCGGAGGTCTGCCATATCATCGCCGGCCGGGCGACGCTGGCACGCCGCGACGGCGAGGTGCGCGAGATCGGCCCCGGCGACGTGCTCGTGCTGCCCCGCGGCTGGACGGGCGCATGGACCGTGCTGGAAAAGACCCGCAAGCTGTACGTCATGCACCACGACGGCAGCTGACCCCGCCCTCACTTCAGGAAGGCGCTTTCCGTCCCGAGGAACGTCGATCGCTTGCCCGACAGCCGTACCATGGATATTTGTCGCACGACTGTTCGGGCAAGGGCGCTTCACGCAGGCAGGAGGCGCCGGTTACGCATCCTGCCGCCGGCACATTTTGATCATATCGCTCTGCGCCTCGGCGGCCTTTCGGCGTCAATTGCCTGCGTGTACGCATTCAGCAGATCGGCAGTGCCCACGTGCATGATGCCGTCGCGGATGTCGGCCTCTATGGCCACACGCAGGGCGATAGGATCCCGGCGGCGAAGCGCTTCCATCGCCTCCACATGCCGGTCGATCTGATAGAAGCCGCCCAGCTTCGCGAGAGCCAGACGCAGGAACGGGCCGAGTTGCAGCCACACGCTCTCGATGAGCGGAAGGCTCTCCTGATAGGGATTGGCCGTATAGATCGTGCGGTGAAACTCCTGATTCACAACGATCGCCTGCTCGAAATCCCCCCGCGCGTTGGCTTCGTCGATATCGATGCGGCGATCGAGGCCTGCGAGGGTGGCGAGGCGTTCGGCCGTGACATAGGACATGGCGCCCAGCGCGGCATGGGTTTCCAGCACGACACGCAGCTCGCAGAGTTCGCGGAAGCGTATTGCAGTCATGTTCGGAACCTGAACGCGGCGATTGTCGCGCATCTCCAGCGCCCGCTCCGCAGCCAGCAGCCTCAACGCTTCGCGCACGGGCATCATGCTCACGTTCAGCGCTTCGGCAATTTCCCGAATGGTCAGCGCACGGCCAGGGGAGACGCGCCCGATCATGACAGCATGTCTGAGGCACCTGTAGACGAACTGGCTGGCTGTCTCCTTCTCCAGTCTGGGCAAGAGAGGAAGATCGAGGCAGGAATTTGATTTCATCCGGTCTCCGGAACCCGAATAGCGCATGTGTACGCTCAAAAGCGACAGAGGAAAAAAGGCTATCACGGCGAGCGCCCCGCCCGCACTCACACAGCGTCTAACACAAGCGTTCACCCCACTCCAACAGGATAGATTATGATCACATTAACATGGATTGAAAACTAAAAATTTGATCATATTTTTCAGCCCTTCGGAAGAAGGCACAAGAGACGCCTAAGCGCCCTTTCGTTCGTTAGGTCCGGCAACGAATGAGAACTCGTCATATAGAAACCCGGGAGACATTCAAACCCAGTTCCCGCCAAACCGCATATTATTTCCTGAAGTCATATAGATTTCTATTTTAGTAGAATAAATTATAAATTTATTCCATTTTCGCTACATGTCAACGACCTTTATTTCTCCCGCGGGGAATTTGCGGGAATCATCCTGCCCCCTCTTTCGGTCCAAATCTGATGGAAAGCCCCCGGCCGCGCCGCTTCTCAAAGGTAATGAAAAGGGACGGCGACAATAACGACGCTTCCGCACGATTTTATGATCAAAATCCGATTGACTAAACCACTCGCTTTTGATCACATTATAGGAGACTGCTGGAAGAAGGGCCTCGCGATGCCCGGTGTGGTCGCGTGCATCCAACGCCTACGCTTCCGGATCAGTAACAATAAGGGGAAGATATCGTGTCATTGGACCTTGAGCAGGCGCACGCATTCCTGCGTCGGAACGAGAACATAGAGGAGGTCGACCTGCTGATCTCCGACCTGAACGGCATCCTGCGCGGCAAGCGCGTTCCCATCTCCAGCCTCGACAGACTCTACGAAAGCGGCATGAAGCTGCCACGTTCTGCGCTCGCCCTCGACATCTGGGGAGAGGACGTTCCGGAGAACGGCCTCGTATGGGAAACCGGTGACAGCGACGGCTCCTGCATGCCATGCGGCTCGGGGCTGACCTCCGTGCCGTGGGCGCAGCGCCCGAGGGCACAAATGCTGCTCTCCATGAACAACCCTGATGGCACGCCCTTCATGGTGGACCCGCGCCAGGTGCTGGTGCACCAGGTAGAACGCGCCCGGACAATAGGGCTCAGGCTCGTCGTGGCCACGGAGCTGGAATTCTATCTGATGAACGGCGATGTACTGAAGACAGGCCGTCCACGCCCCCCGGCCGCGCCGGAATCCGGCTACCCTATTGAAGTCTCTCAGCTCTACTCGATGGATGAACTCGACGAGTTTTCCAGTGTCTTCACGGAGATCCGGGATGCCTGCGCGGCCCAGGATGTCCCTGGCGACACCTGCATCGTCGAGAATGGGCCAGGACAGTTCGAGATCAACCTCGAACATATCGATGATCCGGTGCTCGCGGCCGATCAGGCGGTGCTTTTCAAGCGTATCGTGCGCAGCGTCGCCCGGCGTCACCAGTTGCACGCCACCTTCATGCCCAAGCCCTACGGCAGCCAGTCCGGATCGGGTTTCCACATCCATTGCAGCGCGCTCGACGCGGAGGGAAACAACATCTTCGACGACGGGACCGAGCGCGGGTCCGATGCCCTGCGACACGCGGTGGGCGGCGTGCTCGAATTCATGGGGCCGTCGATGCTCGTCTTCGCGCCCAACCTCAACGGATACCGCCGCTTTCAGGCCGGCACCCATGCGCCCACCTACGGCAACTGGGGTTACGAGAACCGCACCGCCTCCGTGCGCATCCCCAACAGCAGCCCGAAGGCACGGCGTTTCGAGCACCGCGTCGCCGGCGCCGATGGCAACCCCTATCTGGTGCTCGCTGCCATCATAGCCGGCGTGCTCTACGGGCTGGAGAACAAGTGTGACCCCGGCGAGCCGGTGCAGGGCAGCGCCTACGTGCGCTCTTCCGTCAACAAGCCGCTGCCGAGCGACTGGGACTGGGCGATCGACCTTTTCCGCGACAGTCCGCTGCTGCGCGACAGCCTCGGCGTGGACTTCCACAAGGTGTTTCTCGCGGTGAAATGGCAGGAGCGCAACAAGATGGCGCGCCGCGTCACCGATGCGGAATACTCCTCGTATCTCGGCGTGCTCTGAAACGGAACTTCGATGACCAGCCATATTGCCTCCTACTACGCCGCGACGGCAAACCCGTTCCCCTTGCGCAACTCGCTGGAAGGCAGCATCGAAACCGATGTCTGTGTCATCGGCGCGGGCTATACGGGCCTGTCGACCGCACTTCATCTATCCGAGCGCGGGTACAGGGTGGTTGTCCTCGAAGCCGCGAAAGTGGGCTGGGGCGCGTCCGGCCGCAACGGCGGGCAGATCGTCAACGGCTACAGCCGCGATCTCGAAAACATCGCCTGGCGCTATGGCAACGCAGCGGCGAAGGCGCTGGGCGCCATGTCGCTCGAAGGCGGGGACATAATCCGCGAACGGATCGAAAAGTACGGCATCGCCTGCGACTATCGCCCCACCAACGTCTTCGCGGCCTTCAACGCCAAGCAGTTGCGCGAACTCGCGCATGTCCGCGACCACTGGGCGGGCTTCGGCCACGACGGGCTCGAACTGCTGGACAGGGAGGGCCTGCGCCGGCAAGTGAAGGCCGATTGCTACGTCGGCGGCCTCATCGACCACCGCGGCGGGCACATCCACCCGCTCAACCTCGCGCTCGGCGAGGCCGCCGCCGTCGAATCTCTTGGCGGCAGGATTTTCGAGCAATCCCCCGTGATCGGCGTGCGGACAGAAGGCGGCAAGGCCGTGGTGGCGACAGCGACCGGCGAAGTGCGGGCCACCTTCGCCGTGGCGTGCGGAAATGCCTATCTCAACGGCGTCATCCCGTTCCTTGAGGACAAGGTAATGCCGGTCTCCACCCAGGTCGTGACCACGGAGGTGCTTGGCGAAGCGACCATCAGAGACCTGTTTCCGACGCTCACGGCGGTGGAGGATGCCAACTACGTGCTCGACTACTACCGGCCGACAGCCGATCACCGCATCCTGTTCGGCGGCGGCATCGTCTATGGCGGCGACGAACCCGCCGACATCGAGGCGCGGCTGCGGCCGCATTTCGCGAAGGTCTTCCCGGCGCTGCGGAACGTCCGTTTCGACTATCTGTGGAGCGGCAACTTTGCGCTGACGCTCACCCGCATTCCGCACCTCGGCCGCATCGGCAACAACCTTTACTTCGCGCACGGCTGCAGCGGCCATGGCGTCACCAGCACCCACCTCGCCGGCAGGCTGATAGCGGAGGCCATCGACGGCGATGCCACGCGCTTCGACGCTTTCGCGAACCTGCCCTATGTCCCCTTCCCCGGCGGTCGCGCCCTGCGGGTGCCGCTCACGGTTCTCGGCGCCTGGTGGTACGGGCTGCGCGACCGGCTAGGCATCTAGAGTCCCGGCGGCGGCAGAGCATGCTCCCGCCGCCGGATCGTCATTGCACGGACAGCTCTTGCAGCGCTTCATGCAGGCTGCGTTCCATGATCGCGATCCCTTCGTCGAGAATCGCGTCCGGAATCGTGAGCGGCGGGAGCAGCCGGATTACATTGCCGTGAACGCCACAGGTCAGCAGGACGAGACCGTTGGCCGCGGCCTTTCGGGTCAGCAAGCGTGTCAGTTCCGGCCACGGGCGCTCGCCGTCCCGATCGTGCACAAGCTCAAGGGCTGCCATGGAGCCCAGGTTGCGGATATCGCCGATGCAGGCCGCGAAGGCGTTGGAGCCCTGCCAGCCATCCAGAACAGTGCGAATCCTGCTGCCGATGTCGGCTGCACGCGCGACGAGACCCTCCTCCTCGATGACGTCGAGCACGGCGAGCGCGGCGGCGCAGGACAAGGGGCTGCCGGCGAACGTCCCGCCCACGCCACCCGGCGGCACCTTCTCCATCACGTCGGCGCGGCCCGTGACGCCGGCGATGGGAAAACCGCCCCCGAGACCTTTCGCCAAGGTCACGAGATCCGCGGCGATGCCCGCGTGCTCGATGGCGAACATGCGGCCCGTCCGGCCGAAGCCCGTCTGGATTTCGTCGGCGATCAGCAGGATGCCGTGGGTATCGCAGACCTTGCGCAGCGCCTGCAGGAACTCGGGCGGGGCCGGATTGAAGCCGCCCTCACCCTGCACCGGCTCGACGATGATGCCCGCCACACGCTCGGGATGAACGCTTGTCCTGAACAGGAAGTCGAGCGCAGCCAGCGACTGTTCGACGCTTACACCGTGATAGGCGCTCGGAAAGGGAACATGGAAGACGTCGGGCACCAGGGGCCCGAAGCCGTACTTGTAGGGCGTCGTCTTGCCGGTCAGCGTCGTCGCCATCAGCGTGCGGCCGTGGAAAGCGCCGGCGAAAGCAACGAAGGCCGGGCGTCCGGTGGCCGCGCGGGCGATCTTGACCGCGTTCTCGACGGCTTCGGCGCCGGTGGAAACGAGATAGGTCTTCTTGGCGAAGTCCCCGGGCACCAGCGCGTTCAGCCGCTCGCAAACCTCGACATAGCTGGCGTAGGGCGTCGTCTGGAACGAGGTGTGCGTGAAGGAATCGAGCTGCGCGCGCACGGCAGCCAGCACACGAGGGTGACGGTGGCCGGTATTGGTCACGGCGATGCCGGAGGCGAAGTCTATGTAGCGGTTGCCCTCGACATCCCACAATTCCGCGTTCTCGGCGCGGCTGATGAAGACGTCGAGGTGCCGCGAGAGGCCGGTCGGGATGGCGTCGATCCGCCGTTGCGTCAATTCTGAATTGGTCGTCATGATAGAAGTCCTCGGGACGAGCCGAAGCGCACGGCGCATGGAACATGCGTCGCTAAGATCGCCGTGCATCCGGCCAGATGAGACGGGAAACGACGGCGGGCGCCCGGGCCCGCCATCACACTTCAGGGTGCCGGCGCCTCAGGGAGCGTGCTGCGCAAGCTTCTCCGCAGCAGCATGACGCGCCTCGCGGTCGAGCTTCCAGTCGACGCAGCGCCGGGAACAATAGGTCTTGCCTTCGTGAGTGACACGGCGCGCGCGATCCGCCTCCGCATCCTCGTACATCAGCTGGCCGCAGTTCGGGCACTTGCTGTAGCTTTCGATATAGAAGCCGTTCTGAGAGAATTTCATGTCTTATACCTCCCGATACCCATAGAGTTTCCCGGCAGCCTCGGGTGAGATGTAGCCTTCGCGCAGGTCGTGGGCGACGGCCGCGCGGTCGCGCGCAAGCGGATTGCCGTAGCCGCCGCCCCCGGGCATGACGAGACGTACGCGATCGCCTTCCTTGATGGCGACGTTCGAATAGCGGCTGGTCGACGGCTTGCCGTAGGCATCGCGCATCGTCTGCCAATCGTCACGGCCGGCCTTCTGCACCAGCGTGGCGCCGCACCCGCCCTCAAGGCCGCCCTCAAGCCCCCACGGGGGCAGCACGTGCCGGTCCGTCATCTGCGAGCAGATGATTTCCCTGTTCACGCAGAGCATCTGCTTGGTATAGCCCACGCCCCCGCGGTACTCGCCCGCCCCGCAGGAGTCGACGTTGAAGGCGAGGCCTTCGATGAGCCACGGGAAGCGGGTCTCGTAAACCTCCACCGGCGTGATGCGGCAGTTGCCGTTGATGGAGTCGACCGCGTCGTTACCGTCCGCGAATGCGCGGCCGCCCCAGCCCACGCCTTCGAGATCGTAGCAGGCGAAGTACTCGCCCGTTTCCGCATCGACCCCGCCGAAGACGAAATTGCAGTGCGTGGCGCCTTCCGCCGCCATGACACGGTTCGGCACGGCACTGTGCATGGCGCCCAGGATGGTGCCGACGATGCGCGGATGCGTCTCCGTGTTGCCGCCCACCTCGGGCGCTGGGAAGTCCACGTTCACGATGGTGCCGGGAGGGGCCATGACCTCGATCGGGCGGAAGCAGCCGGAGTTGCGCGGGATCGTCGGGTCGGTCATGTGCAGCACGGCGTTGTAGGCCGCCGACGTCGCAACGCCCAGCGTCGCATTGATCGGACCCGCCGCCTGTGGCGAGGAGCCGTGGTAGTCGACGATGATCGAGCCCCCCTTCTTGTGAACCTCGACCTGGATACGATAGTGCCTGTCAGAGTCGACGCCGTCGCTTTCCACGAAATCGTGGAAGGAATAGATGCCGTCGGGAATGGCCTCCAGTTCGGCGCGCATGCGGCGCTCGGAGTAGAGCAGCAGGTCGGCGACGGTCTCGCGGATCTTCTCCTTGCCGTACTTGGCGTAGATGCCGCGCATCTGCCTTTCCCCGAGATCGACGGCCGCGATAAGGGCCTTGAGGTCGCCGTAGTTCACGCGCGGGGTGCGCACGTTCGCCAGCAGCAGCTTCCACACCTCGACGTTGTCGACGCCGCGTTTGACGATCTTGACCGGGGGGATGCGCAGGCCTTCCTGAAAGATCTCCGTCGCCTCGCCGCAGAAACCGCCGGGCGCCATGCCGCCGACCTCCGCGATGTGGCCGATGGCGACTGCAAAGCCCATGACCTCGCCCTCGACGAAGATCGGTTTGAAGAAAGTGTGTTCCGGCGTATGCAGGCCGCCCCGATAGGGATCGTTATGGAGGATGATATCCCCTTCCTCCAGCTCGGCGATCGGGATTTCCTTGAGGCAGGACTTCACCAGAAGCGGCATGCCGCCGATCTGGGCCGGGCAGTAGTCGGCCACGGCGATCATGTCGCCGCTCATGTCGGCAAGACCGCAGGTGAAGTCGAGCGCTTCGTTGAAGATCGTCGAGTAGGACGTCTTCATGAGGGTGATCCCCATTTCCCGGCAGATGGATACCATCGCCGAATCGAGGATGTTCATCGTCACGAAATCCATGGTGCGGGCTCCTCTCAGGCGGAGATGATCAGGTTGCCGATGCGGTCGACGCCAAGCGCCTGGCCGGGCTGAAGGATGGTCACGGAGGCGCTTTCCTCGACCACGGCGGGGCCGGCGATCCTGTCTCCCTGCCGGAAGGTCGCGCGGTCGTAGACCGGCACCTCGTGCCAGCCGTCGGCGAAGTGCACCTTGCGGCGCGAGGCAGGCTGCGGCGGCGCGTCCGTCACCGGCAGCTCGCGCATCTCCGGCTTGTCGGAAACGGCTACAGCCACGACCTTGAGATTCACCGTCTCGATAGTCTCGCCGGGGATCGAGAAGCCGAAGCGGGCCTCATGCTCCCTGTGGAAACGTTCCCACATGTCGGCGATGTTGTCCTCGCTGAACTCGTCGGCCGGAAAGGAGAGTTCGAGTTCGTGGTTCTGCCCCATGTAGCGCGCCTCAATCGAGCGGTGGATCTCGATGCGCTGCGTGTAGCCCTGCGATTTCAGCTCATCGATCGCCCCCTCGACCAACTCGGTCATGGCGCGGGTGGCGCGCTCCCCGTCGAAGTATTTCGAGATTTGCTGCACGGTGCGATGCCGGTCGACGCGAGCGTCGGTCATGATGAAACCGAAAGCCGAGAACTGGCCGGGATAGTTCGGGACAAGGCCCTGCGGAATGCCCGCGATCTCCATGAGATCGCAGATGTGGACCGGCCCCGCGCCGCCGGAAGCGACGAGCGTGAAATCACGCGGGTCGAGGCCGCGCTGCAGAAGGACAGCGCGCAGCGCGCCCAGCATGTTGTTGTTGGCGATCTGGACCATGGCGAAGGCGCACTCGTCCACGTCCATGCCGAGCTTTTCGGCCACGCGCGCGACGGCCGCGCGGGCGGCGGCGGCGTCCAGCTTCATCTGGCCACCGAGAAAGTTGTCGGGCGAAATGCGGCCCAGAACCACGTTGGCATCGGTCACGGTCGCGTCGGTGCCGCCGCGGCCGTAGCAGGCAGGGCCCGGCACGGCGGCAGCCGATTGCGGCCCCATGCGCAGCATGCCGCCCTTATCGATCCATGCGATCGAGCCGCCGCCCGCGCCGATGGTGTGAATGTCGATCATGGGTATCTGGATCGGGATGCCCCATTCGATCTCGAAGCTCGTGGTGACGTGCTCCTTGCCGGCGACCACCGTGGAGCAGTCGGTGGAGGTGCCGCCCATGTCGAAGACGACGAGGTTCGGAATGCCGGTGAGTTCCGACATGATGCGCGTGGCGACCACGGCGCCCGTGGGGCCGGAAAGAGTTATCTGCACCGGCGCGTCGGCGGCCCCCGCGAGCGTGGCCTCGCCGCCGTTCGACTTGATCACACCGACCTTGCTGCCGATGCCCGCCTGCGCGAAACGGGCCTTCATCTCGCGGAAGTTCTCGGAAACGACCGGCTTGAGATAGGCGTCGGCGATGGTGGTCGAGGCGCGGTCGTATTCCTTCCATTTCGGCAACACGTCGTAGGAAATCGAGATCGGCATGCCGGGCAGTTCCTCCGCCAGGATTTCGCGGATGCGCTGCTCATGGCCCGGGTCGATGTAGGAAAAGAGCGTACAGACCGCCACGGCCTCGATCGTGCCGTCGGCGCGGATCCTGGCCGCAAGCTCGCGCACCGCCTCCTCGTCGAGAGGCGTGTGCACCGCGCCCTTGGCGGTCAGCCGCTCCGCGACCTCGTGGCAGTCGGCGCGGGCGACGAGCGGGCGCGTCTTGATCCAGGTGATGTCGTAGTGGCTGCGCCGGTCGCCACGCTGGATGAAGGGCACGTCGCGGAACCCCTGCGTGGTGATGTAGGCGACCTTGGCGCCGCGGCGCGTCAGCAGGGCATTTGTGGCGATGGTGGTGCCGAGGCGCGCTTTGCTGACGACGCCGAGATCGTCGAGCTTGCCCAGTCCTTCCATGACGCCGACGATCGGCTCGGCGGGGGTGGTGAGGTTCTTCCAGTTCTCGATATGGCCGGTGTCGGTATCATAGGACACGAAGTCCGTGAAAGTCCCGCCGATATCGATGCCGATGATTGTGCTCACGGCCTCATTCCTTTCAGTCTGGCTTGGGTGGTGGTGTTGAGCCGGCATCATGTCGCTCGTAGACGTCCGCCAGCCGGCTCCAGGAATCCTCGATGTGTTCGCGAAGGGCCGTGCGGGCCTTGTCGAGGTCGCGCGTCTCCAGCGCGCGCACCACGGGCCAATGGTCCGTCGCCGCTTCCTCCAGCGTCTCGAAACGCTGTTCAGCCATGGTGATCACCAACTGCAGCTCGGCCTGGATATTGAGAAAGGCATGCAGGGTCTGGTGATTGTCGGAGAGCTTGCAGAGCGCGAGGTGAAAGGCGAGATCGTTCTCCACCAGCGCGATTTCGTCGTTGTTGCGCGCGGCGTCTTCCATGGCCACGGCATAGGAGGTGATCTCGCGCAGATGCGCGTCCGTCATCGCGGCCAGGCCGTTTTCGAGCGCGAAGTTCTCGACCAGCAGCCGGAATGCGAAGATGTCGTCGATGTCCTTCTTCGTGAAGGTACGCACGAAGGTGCCGCGGCGCGGCGCCGAGACCAGCACACCCCGCTCCTCCAGCCGCCGCACCGCCTCGCGGATGGGGTTGCGGCTGATGCCGAGATGACGCGCGATCTCCGCCTCGTTGATGCGCTGGCCGTGCTTCAGCTTGCCGAGCATGATCTCGCGAATCAGGAAGCTCGCCACCTGGTCCGAGAGCATGCGGTTGTCGAGGCGCGCCGCGCTGTACTCGGCCGAAATTCGTCCTTCGCTTCCAAGGGTCTGGCTCATTTAAGAATGTCTCCGTCGGAGTGGGCTACGTTCCGGCGATCTTGCCCCTATTGCTGGGCCAATGGAACTCGCGCCCGCCCATGAGCCCATCTTTGCGGTAGATGAGGATCAGCAGCATCACGCCCGCCAGGACCAGCTCCTGGGTGCCCGCGGGAAGCGACCAGTTCGCGCCCGCGATGGAGAAGCCGCTTTCCAGGCGGCGGAAGACGTCGATCACGACGCTCGTCACGACCACGCCCGCCACCGCGCCGGCGAGGCTTCCCATGCCACCCACGACCAGCATTGCGAGCGCGATGAAGGTGAGCTTCAGGAAAAAGGAGTTGATCGAGACCGTGCCGAGGAAATGCGCCGTCAGCACACCGCCCAGTCCCATGAGCGCTCCAGACAGGGTGAAGGCCAGCAGACGCGCCCGGTAGAGCGACACGCCGCAGGCCGCCGCCGCCACCTCGTCGGCACGGGTGGCGCGCACCGCGAGCCCGAAGCGGGACGACTGGTAGAGCCATGCCACCACGATGGCGAGGACCGCCGCCCCGAGCGCGACCCAGAGCGTCACGTAGCGCGGCAGGCCGACCATCGAGGCGGTTCCCATCGTGACGCTATCCCAGTTGGAATAGACCACGTTCACGATGAACAGTACGGCGAGCGTGGATATGGAAGCGGCAAGGCCGCTCATCCGCATCAGGACCAGGCCGGTGACGAAAGCCGCCAGCGCCGCCAGCGCCACCGCGGCGAGCGCCGCCGGAAACAGCGAATAGCTGTGGTCGCGCAGGAACTCGGGCAGGCCCGGCATCGTAATCGGCTTGAGCGCCTCGCAGCAGGTCTGCCAGCCGGTTGCATAGGCGGCGATGGCCATGAAGGTCACCGAGCCGAAGGAGATGACACCCGTGTTGCCGACGAAGACATAGATGCCGACCACCACGACAATGCGGATCAGCGCCTCCGTGACCGTGCGCTGGATCATCACCGAGCCCGCGAGATCGCTCACGATCGCGACGGCGAACAGCGGCACGATCAGGGCGAGGACCGGAAACCAGCAGCGGAGCAGGCGCTCGGCCGGGCCCCGGTCCGTCGTCGCCGGGGCATGGGGGGAAAGGGGCGAAACAGACATCACACACGCTCCTTTGCGGCGCGGTCAACAATCAGGCCCTGGGGCCGCACCAGCAGGATCAGAATCACCAGCAGGAAGACGCCCGCATCGCGGAAGGCGCGCAGCTCGGCCGGCAGGAATGCCTGCAGCAGCACCGAGATGAAGCCCACGATGAAGCCGCCGAGCGCCGCTCCGGGAAGCGAGCCCATGCCGCCGATGACGGTGGCGAAGAAGGCGAAGATCACCGGCATCAGGCCCATGCGGATATCGAGCGTGCCAGTCTGGATCACGAGCAGCAGCGAGACCGTTGCCGCCATGATGCCGCTCATGACGAACGCCACGGCGATGACGCGGTTGGCGCGCACGCCCATGAGACGCGCCATCTGGAAGTTCTCCGCTGCGGCGCGCATCTGGATGCCCATGGGTGTCTTCTTCAGGAAGAACACCAGCGCCACCAGCAGCACGGCCGCGACGGCCATGGTCAGGATCTGGTTACCCGGCAGGCGGACACCCAGTACCTCGACCGCCCCCGCAAGGCTGTTGCCGATGCCCACGGATTTCGGTCGGCCCGTGTGGACCATCATCACGAGGTGCTGCAGGAAGTAGCTCACCGCGAAGGACGAGATGAGCAGCGTCGCCGGATTGGCGTTACGCATGGGGCGGAAGGCGAGCCGCTCGGTGGCGAGCGCGAGCAGCGTCACCACGAGCATGACCCCCGGCACCATGAGCGCGACCGGCAGGGCGCCGAGCAACAGCACGGGTGTGACGCTGGCGCTGGGGACGACCAGTGCATAGGCGCCAATGGTGATATAGTCGGCCTGGGCGAAGTTGATGAGCTTCATCACCCCGAAGACCAGCCCGATGGCGAGAGCGACCAGCGCGTAGAGGCTGCCGAGCGAGATCGCATCCGCCAGAATCTGGACGATATTGGACACTGACGTTCTCCTGGACCGATATCCCGGAAGCGGCTCCCGCCTTCCGGAAAGAGATCGTGCGTCAACAAAGCGACGGAGCGGAATGACGTCTCGACGGCAGGCTCATCCCGCTCTGGCAAGCCCCCTGAAATCCTTATCTTGAGCGAATTCTGATCGATCAGATGCTCCATCTGATCGGAACGCGCTCTAGAAGAGGGCGGCGGATTTCGGCGCGGCTTTCTCGCCGAGATAGGCGCGCCGGACAGTCGGATCGTTCTGCACCTCGACAGGGGTGCCCTCGGCGAGGCTGCGGCCGCCGTCGAGCACATGCACGCGGTCGCAGACTCCCATGATGACTTTCATGTTGTGCTCGATGAGCAGCACGCCGCAGCCGAAGCGCGCCGGAAGATGCGCGATTGTATGCATGAGCGCGTCGCACTCGGCGTCGTTCATGCCCGAGGCGGGCTCGTCGAGCAGAACGAAGGCCGGGTCGAGCGCCAATGCCCGCGCGATGCTCACCCGGCGCTCGTCGCCGTATGAAAGCGTGTCGCAGCGCTTTCCGGCCGCCGCGGCGAGCCCCATCCATTCCAGGATCTCGTGCGCGGCGCGGGCCGCCCGGGCGGCCGGCAATCCGGCGCCGAAGGCCGCGACCATGAGGTTCTGCTCCACCGTCATGTCGCGAAAGAGCCGCGCGGCCTGAAACGAGCGCCCTATCCCGGCGCGCGCCATCTTCTGGGGGCCTATGCCGGAGGCGTCGGCACCGTCGAGGTTCACCGTGCCCGAGGTTGGGCGCTGAAAACCGGACAGGACGTTGACCATCGTGGTCTTGCCCGCGCCGTTCGGCCCGATCAGTCCGAAGACGACGCCGCGCCGGAGCTTCATGTTAACACCGGAAAGGGCGCGGATACCCCCGAAGGAGATATGCACATCCCGCGCTTCCAGCGTCTGAAGGGTCTGTGTCGTCATTGCTGCTTTCCGTGAAGATGCACCTCTCCCTCGCCCGGAAGACGGATACGGCGACGACGGAGGGACCGGGACCAGGCGCACCGCAAGGGATTGCGCGGCAAACCTGGACTTATCAGGCCGATGGCGGAAAACGCATCATTGCCCGACGCGGAACAGCAGCTTCATGTCCGGCACGATCGTGTTGCGGAAGAGTTCGACAGCGTGGAAGGAGTCGTTCTCGACCTTCATGATGAGCCAGGGGCGGTTGAGCTGGATGTGCATCTGGTCGGTGAAAGTGGTGGGGCCAGCGGTGAACGGCTCGTCCCGGAAGCTGTTCATCACCGCGAGCACGGGATCGGCCTTCACCGTGCCCGCCTTCTCGACCGCCCGCGCCCAGGCCTCGATCATGCTGTAGCCGAGGACCGCGTAGGAGGAGACCGGCGGCTCGTTCCAGCGCTTCCGGAATGCCTCCAGAAAGGTCGCCATCTCGGGACGCGGGTCGTCGCCGTAGAGCGACATCAGACCGGGCAGATAGAAGTCCTTGAGGCCCGGCACGGCGTTCAGCCAATAGTTGTCGACCATGGCAGTGCTGGCAAGGATCGGCGTGTCGATGCCCGCGGCGCGCAACTGGCGGACGGCCGAGGCGCCACCCGGCGTCACCGAGCAGAGATAGATCGCATCGGGCGCTGCCGGTAGCGCCTTTATGCGGGTGATCTGCGCCGCGATCGAGGGATCCTCGTTGCGAAACGTGTCGGAGCCGAGGATCGCCGCCGCGCCGCCGGCCGCCGTGAAGGCGGACCTGAAGCCCGCGCAGGCGGACTTGTTGTACTCGATGATGGAATCCTCAAGAACATAGGCGGTCTTGAGCCCCATCTTGGTCCGGGCGTATTCCGCCATGGCCACGCCCTCTGCCTGGGCAGCGGAAGTTGCCGTAAAGGCATACGGGCCGACACCCTGAACCCCCATCTTGGGATCGGCGGCGCAGAGGCTGATGGTGATGATGCCGGCCTGATTGGCGGCGAGTGCCGCCGGGGCGCCGAAGTCGTAGTCGCAGGAGACCACGAGCAGGTCCACGCCGCCGTTGACCATCTCGGAACCGATGGAGGCGGAACGCTCCTGGTCGGTCTTGGTGTCGGCGGCGGTATAGGCAATTTGCCTGCCCAGCAGGCCGCCGGCCGCGTTGATCTCGTCAATTTTCGTCACAGCCGCCCGGAACGGGGGCAGATCGTAGTTCGACAGCCAGCCCGATTGCGCGATCGCGAAGCCGATACGGATCGGCTCCTCAGCCCGCGCTCCCGCAGCGGACAGGAGCCCCAGGCCAGCAGCGAACGCCAGCCCAAGTGTAAACTTGGCACCCATATTGCTTTACCCCTGTGGATCAATTTTTATTGTTGTCCACGCTTAAATCGTGGACTGTGGACAGAAGAAACGCACACCGGCCCCGAGTCAACAAAAAATTTCACAACCGGAGGCGTCAAACAGTGGACTGTGGACAGATTTGAAGGCTATGCTCCAACCATCGTCGAGAGAGACGCCCCGGCTCCGACAAGCCGCAGGAGCGTCCGGACAGACAGGGGAAAACATGCTGAAAGTGGAAGGCCTTCGCGCCGGGTACGGGCGCCTGACGGCGCTCGGGGGAATCGATCTTGCCGTCGGCAAGGGTGAAATCGTCTTCGTGGTCGGGCCCAACGGCGCCGGCAAATCGACTCTGCTGAAAACCATTTCAGGGCTGCAGGCGCCCTTCGGCGGCACCATCACCTTCAACGGCAAGAGCATTGTGGGCCGGGCCCCGGAGCAGCTCTGCCGCGAAGGCCTCGTCCTTGTGCCGGAAGGGCGCAGCATCTTCCGCACCCTCAGCGTGGAAGAAAACCTCGCCCTCGGCGGGATGGGGCGCGGTGATCGGGCGGGCGTCCAGCGCGACGTCGAGGGGGTGCTCGATACCTTTCCGGTCCTGCGCGCACGCTACAAGGGCATCGCCGGCCACCTGTCCGGCGGCGAACAGCAGCAGCTCGCCATCGCCCGCGCCATTCTGCAGCAACCCTCGCTCATCATGATCGACGAGCCGTCGCTGGGCCTCGCCCCCCTCATCATCGACCAGGTCTACGAGAGCCTGCGGCAGCTCAACAAGGAAAGCGGCCTGACGCTGCTGATCGTCGAGCAGTCGACGGCTCGTATCCTCGATCTTGCGACACATATCTACATCCTGCGTAACGGCCAGGTGGTCCTGAACGCCCGCGTCGACGAAATCGGCAGCGACGAGGCCCTGGAACAGGCCTATTTCGGCTACACTGCTGCGTGACGGCCGGATGAACAGGGGAAGCCGATGGAGCATGTAGACTGCGTTGTGATCGGCGCCGGTGTGGTGGGGCTGGCCGTGGCGCGCGCCATGGCCGCCGCGGGACGCGAGACCGTTGTTCTCGAACGCAACGACGCCTTCGGGACCGAAACGAGTTCGCGCAATTCGGAAGTCATCCACGCCGGGCTCTATTACACTCCCGGAAGCCTGAAGGCGCGGCTATGCGTGCGCGGTCGCGACATGCTCTATGCGTTCGCGGCCAGCCACGGCGTCGCGCACAGCCGCTGCGGCAAGCTCATCGTGGCGACCGATCTTGCCCAGCAGCCGGTGCTGGACGAAATCCTGCACCGCGCGGCCGCCTGCGGCGTCAACGATCTGCATCGCCTGAGCGCGGAGGAGACGCACGAAATCGAGCCCGAGGTGCATTGCGTCTCGGCGCTGATGTCACCGTCGACGGGCATTATCGACAGCCACGGCTACATGCTGGCCCTGCTGGGCGAGGCCGAGGCGCTCGGCGCCATGCTCAGCCTCAACACCGAGGCCACCGCCATCCGCGCCACCCCGGCAGGTTTCGAAGTCGACACCGTGAACACGGCCACCGGGGACGGCTTCACGCTGGCGACGCGCCTGCTGATCAACGCCGCCGGCTGCGCGGCGCCCCGTGTGGCGGGGCGGATCGCGGGCCTGTCTTCCGCCCATGTGCCGAAAGCCTACTTTGCGCGCGGCACCTATTACGCCCTTCCCGGGCGCCCTGTGTTCTCGCATCTCGTCTATCCGGTGCCGGAACCCGGCGGCCTCGGCGTACATCTCACGCTGGACCTCGGCGGCGGCATGCGTTTCGGTCCGGATGTCGAATGGATCGAGGAGGTGGATTACAGCGTCGACGGCGGGCGCAAGGCGCATTTCGAGCGCGAGATCCGCAAATACTGGCCGGCGCTGCCAGCCGATGCGCTGGAGGCCACCTTCTCCGGCGTGCGCCCCAAGATATCGGGACCCGGCGAGCCCGCAGCCGATTTCCGCATCGACGGAGCGGCAACGCACGGCCTGCCGGGGCTGGTGAACCTCTTCGGCATCGAAAGCCCCGGTCTCACCGCCTCCCTCGCGATCGCCGAGTATGTCGCAGCCGAGCTTGCGGAGTGAGCGCGGCCAAGACCGTGCCCCCCTCCTCCGGCACGCATGCCGGCTATAGCATTTCGACATTTCATTGAAACGCAGAAATGCTATAAGTTTTTGATATTACGCGCTTTCTTAACGCAAACCGGTATCCACTTTGCTTGAAAACGCTTTAGAGCGCGTTCCGATCAAATGGAATCATTTGATCGATCAGAATTCGCTCAAAATCAAAGAGTTAGATCATGTCAGCGTTTCGGTGAAATGCTGACATGATCTAAGGCAGACGATAGGGGCAGCCCGGTGTCCGTGCCGTTTGGATGTGCATCGAGCTTACCAAGAAACAGAATCCGTTTTTCGGTTTGATGCGCTATTCCACCGTCACGGATTTCGCCAGATTGCGCGGCTGGTCGACGTCCTTCCCCATTACGCGGGCCGTGTGGTAGGACAGAAGCTGCACCGGCAGCGCATAGAGCAGCGGCACAACGGCCGGGTGCACCTCCGGCATCACGACAGCCGTTTCGCCGGCAAGGCCAGCCTCCCCGGCCGCATGCGCATCGCCGATCAGGATGATGCGGCCGCCGCGCGCGGCGACTTCCTGTACGTTGGAGACCGTCTTCTCGAAAACCTTGTCGCGCGGCGCCAGCACGATGACCGGCATCGCCTCGTCGATGAGCGCGATGGGACCGTGCTTCAGTTCGCCCGCGGCATAGCCCTCGGCGTGGATATAGGACAGTTCCTTCAGCTTCAGCGCGCCTTCGAGCGCCAGCGCATAGGACAGGCCGCGCCCGAGATAGAGCACATCGCGGGCCTTCGCCAGGTCGCGCGCCACCTGCTCGACCTGCGTCTCGCGCGCCAGCACCTTCGTCATATGGGAGGGCACGCCGACGAGCGCGTCGACAAGTTCCTGCTCCTCCTGCGCCGAAAGAACGCCGCGCGCGCGGCCGGCGTGGATGGCGAGCGCCAGCAACACCGCGAGCTGGCAGGTGAAAGCCTTCGTCGAGGCTACGCCGATCTCGGGGCCCGCCAGCGTCGGCGCCACCACGTCGCTTTCGCGCGCGATGGTGGAGGTCGCGACGTTCACCACGGCGAGCGCCGGCCAGCCGGCCGCTTTCGCATAGCGCAGGGAGGCAAGCGTATCCGCCGTTTCGCCCGATTGCGAGATGAACAGTGCGAGCCCGCGCCCGGTCAGCGGCGGTTCGCGATAGCGGAACTCGGAGGCGACGTCGATCTCGACCGGCAGGCGGGCAAGCTGCTCGAACCAGTATTTGGCGATAATGCCGGCATAATAGGCCGTACCGCAGGCGGCGATCGCCAGCCGGTCGATGGCCGCGAAGTCGATCGCCACCTCCTCCGGCAAACGCACCGTGCCCGTCGCGAGGTCGACATAATGGGCGACGGTGCGGCCCACCACTTCCGGCTGCTCGTGAATTTCCTTCGCCATGAAATGGCTGTAGTTGCCCTTGTCCGCGAGCAGCGTGCCGGCGGGAATCAGGCTGACAGGGCGTGTCACCTCCCGGTTGCCGGCGTCGTAGACGGTGACGGCGGACCGCGACAGCACGGCCCAGTCGCCGTCTTCCAGATAGGCGATGCGGTCCGTGAAGGGCGCGAGCGCCAGCGCGTCCGATCCCAGATAGTTCTCGCCGTCGCCGAAGCCGATGGCGAGCGGGGCGCCCTGCCGGGCGCCGATCAGCAGATCCTCCTCGCCCGCGAAGAGGAAGGCCAGCGCGAAGGCGCCCTTGAGGCGCGGAAGCGTCTCGCACACCGCCTCGACAGGCGAAAGCCCCCGCTCCAGCGCATGGTCAACCAGCAGCGCGACGACCTCGGTGTCCGTCTGCGTATGGAACACGGCGCCCTCGCGGGCAAGCGCGTCGCGCAGTTCGCGGAAGTTCTCGATGATGCCGTTGTGCACCACGGCCACGCGGCCGGTGGCGTGCGGATGGGCGTTGATCTCGGTCGGGCGGCCGTGCGTCGCCCAGCGGGTGTGGCCGATGCCGACATGGCCATGGAGCGGATGCTCGGCGAGCCGCGCTTCCAGATTGCGCAGCTTGCCCTCCGCCCGCACGCGCGTCAGCACCCCGTCCTCAAGTGTGGCGACGCCGGCCGAATCGTAACCCCGATATTCCAGCCGCTTCAGCGCATCGACGAGAGCCGTCGCAACTGCCGACTTACCAAGAATAGCGATGATGCCGCACATGCACACTTCCAATCGTTGCCAGTGAATCGCGGCACATGTTTAGCCGAACCGCAGCGGACAGCCCAAATCACGTTAGATGACCGTTTATGACTTGCCGGTTTTCACGGCGGCGCGGAACTCGCGCAGTCTCGCCGCCCAGCCCTCCTTGACCACCTGCTGCGCGCGCCCCAGGGCCAGCGCGTCGGCGGGCACATCGCGCGTCACCACGGAGCCCGAACCGGTGTAGGCACCGTCGCCGATGCTGACGGGCGCGACCAGCGACGAGTTCGAGCCGATGAACGCCCCGCTGCCGATCAGCGTGCGGTGCTTGCTGTAGCCATCGTAGTTGCAGGTGATCGTGCCGGCGCCGATGTTGGTGCCCGCACCGATCTCGGCATCGCCCAGATAGGAGAGATGGCCGGCCTTGACGCCCTCGCCGAGCTTCGCGTTCTTGATCTCGACGAAATTGCCGACATGCGCGCCCGTGCCGACGTCCGCGCCGGGACGCAGCCGCGCGAACGGCCCGACATCCGCGCCCGAGCGCACCACCGCGCCGGCAAGATGCGAGAAGGCATGCACCACGGCTCCTTCCTCGACAGTGACGCCAGGGCCGAAGACCACATGCGGCTCCACGACAACATCGCGCCCCAGCGCCGTGTCCCAGGAAAAGAACACGGTTTCCGGCGCCACGAGAGTGACGCCGGCCCGGAACGCCGCGAGCCGCAGGCGATTCTGGATGACGGCTTCCGCCGCGGCGAGTTGCGCGCGATCGTTGATGCCGAGGAGTTCCTCCTCCCCGGCGACCAGCGCCTTCGCATGCAGGCCGGCGGCGCGGGCATGCGCCACCACGTCGGTGAGGTAGTATTCGCCCTTCGCGTTCGCGTTGTCGATCTTCTCCAGCAGGGGAAGCGCGTGCGCGCCGGCGATGGCCATGATGCCGCCGTTGCAGAGGCGGATGGCGCGCTCGGCCTCGCTTGCATCCCGATGCTCGCGGATGGCGACGAGTTCGCCGTCCTCGATCAGCAGGCGTCCGTAGCCCGTCGGGTCCTTCGCCTCGAAGCCGAGTACGACGACCGAGGCGCCCTTTGTCAGCACGGCCCGCAGGCGGTCGAAGGTCTGCGGTTCGACAAGCGGCGTGTCGCCGAAGGCGATGATGACGTCGTCAGCCCCGGCTTCGAGCGCGGCGCGCGCCGCCAGCGCGGCATGGGCGGTGCCGAGCCGCTCCTGCTGGATGTGGATGGTGGCTCCGGGTGCGGTGCTGCGCACCTCGGCCGCGACGTCCTCGCGCCCCGGCCCGACGACCACGGCGACCGATTCCACGCCCGCCGCCCTGACGGAGTCCAGAACGTGGGAGACGATCGGACGGTTGGCGATCCTGTGCAGGATCTTGGGAAGGCGCGAAAGCATGCGCGTGCCCTCGCCCGCCGCCAGCACCACCGCAAGCGCGCGGCGGCCTTGCGCCGGAAACGAAGCGCCGGAAGCGGCGGAGAAGGTAGCGTGATCTGCAGACATAGACCGCTCCGATGGTTCAGGAAGCTGAGGCTCCCGTCGCCGGCACGGGCCCGGTCGCCCGCAGCGGCTCAATAACGGCGGACGTTAACGTGCAGAGGTTAATGAACAAAGGAAAAATGACGCGGCGAATACGACGTAAAAAAGACCGCCGCCGTGACGGATGTGGCGCGCCGCGCAGAAGCCGGTCCGGTTTTCGCGCACCCGCGCCCGCCCTTTCCCGGCCGGTGGCGGGCCGCGATGCAGCTTCTTTTAACGACTTTGAAAATAAACATAAACGGGCCTCACATGGAGTGATTCAGACGTGCTACAAAGCGCCCGGCACGTTTCAATCCAGCAGAAATCGCGATGTTGTGTCATCCTTCAGGTCTTGCGCGTTTTTACGGTCGCGGCGGCGACAACCCCGGCGGGAAGGGCGCCAACAAGCGTTGCCGGGGGCGTCCCGGCGCGGCAAGGGCGGCGCGTTGCCTGCCGGTCTCTGTGCCACAACACGAAAAACTGTTGCAGCCCGCCCCCAAATCGCCACCAGACCCGGCTAAACAAGGCCTTCTGATGCGATGTTTCAGGATATGCTGCTTTTCAGGATATGATTTTCCCGCAAATCTCCCACGAAGCCGGATTTTTCGAGATATTCAAGTGCGACATGCCGAGGTGCGACATGCTGAAGAGTGCTGCAATGGCTGGTGAGACCGCCTCTGCCGGAAAAACCGCGCCGATTCCGGCGGCGGACGACAGCCGCGCGTTCTCCGTCAGCCGCCGTGCCGCGCTGGCGCTCGGGCTTGCCGCTGCCGGCGCGACGGTCACGGGTCTGGGCCCGGCGCGCGCGCAGGAGCCCTCCTTTCTGGAAGCCGCGCTGGCGACGGTCGGCGACGGGGAGACGTTCGATCCCGCCAGGCTGCTGGAGATCGCGCGCCTGCTCGCCAAGCGCCCCTACACCGACAGCCCGTCGGAACTGCCGGACGATTTCAGCAACCTGACTTACGACCAGTATATCGGCATCCGCGCGAAGCCCGGTTCCTATCTCTGGCACGGCGAAGGGCGCGGCTTCACGGTCGAGCCGCTGCACCGCGGCTTCATCTTCGCCAGCCCGGTGCGGCTCTACGCCGTCGACGACGGCGCGATCCGGCGCGTCCGCTATGCCCGCGACCTGTTCGATTTCGGCAAGCCGGCCACCGCCGGACAGCCGGCGCCGGGAGCGGGCGGGACGCCACCGGCCGCTGCGGCACAGGCCGCCAACGCACCCGCAGCACCAGCTGAAGAGCCGCTCGATTTCTCCGGCTTCCGCATGTATACCGACGTTCCCGGCGAGGCGCCGCAGGAAGTCGCCATCTTCCAGGGCGCGACGTTCTTCCGCGCCAAGGCACGCGGGCAGAACTACGGCGTGCACGCGCACACGCTCATGCTGCGCCCCGCGGACGCCAAGGGCGAGGAACTGCCGCAGTTCCGCGCCTTCTGGATCGAGCGCCCGCTCGCGGGCTCGGGCGTGCTCGTCATCCACGCCCTGCTCGATTCGGAAAGCGTCGCCGGCGTCGTGCGCTTCACCTTCCGCACCGGCGACACGGCGATCACCGATGTCGAGGCCACGCTCATTCCGCGCGCGCGCCTTGATCATATCGGCATCGGCGGCTCGACCGCCAATTTCCTGTTCGGCCCCATCCGTCAGTCGACCGTTCCGGATACGCGCGTCGCGGTCCACGACATCGGCGGCCTGCAAATCCACAATGGACGGTCGGAATGGCTGTGGCGGCCGGTCGACAACCCGCAGACGCTGCAGATATCCGCCTTCCTCGACGTGAGTCCCAAGGGCTTCGGCCTGCTGCAGCGCGGGCGCGATTTTGGCGCCTATGAGGACGATGTGCAGCATTTCGAGCGTCGCCCCAGCCTGTGGGTGGAGCCGTTGCAGGAATGGGGCGAGGGCGCGGTGCAACTCATCGAGGTGCCCACCACGTCGGAAGGCACGCCCAACATCATCTCCTACTGGCGGCCGACGCAGGCCATCGAGGCCGGCACCGAGGCCCGCTTCTCGTGGCGCCTGTTCTGGTGCTGGTCCCTGCCCGAGCGGCCCAACCTGGCGCTGGTGCGCGGCACGCGCATCGGCGCGCTGCCGGGCAGCCGCGTGCGCCGCTTCGCCGTCTCCTTCGTGGGGGATGAGCTTGCGCGGCCGGACATCGGCACCGCGGTGAAGGTGTCGCTGTCCGCCTCGCGCGGAACAGTTGGCAACACGCGGGTGTGGACCTATCCCGAGCGCAAGCTGGTGCGGGTTCTGTTCGATCTCGATCCCGGCAACGAAGCGAGCAGCGAATTGCGGCTGGAACTGACGGCCGCCGAAAAGCCGGTGAGCGAAAGCTGGCTTTTCCGATGGACGCCATGAAATGCCAAACGCCATGAACGACAGCGCCACGAACGATAGCGCCATGAGTGACAGCGCCATGCACGACAAGACGCCCGTCCCCCCTCCCCCCGGCGGCGTCCCCGCGACGGAGGAAGCGATCTGGCCGCCGGCGACGCCGGAAGAGCACCGGCTCGACATGCCGGTGCAATCGCTGCGTCACTGGCGGCGGGACGAAGAACGCCAGCCGGTGGGGCAGCAGCACCGCCGAATCGGCAGCTGGATCGCGCGGATCGTCATCTTCGGCGGGGCGCTGCTACTCACGGCCTATGGCGCGTGGCAGATGTACCAGGTCGTGTCCGTCAGCCGCACCACGGTGCTGCAGTGGGTGCTGCTGGTGCTTTTCACCATCAACTTCTCGTGGATCGCGCTTGCCTTCACCAGCGCCATCGTGGGCTTCGCCGTGCTGCTACGTCGCCCGCAGGAGGGTCCGCTGCCCACCGCCCTGCGGGAACGCACGGCCGTGGTGATGCCGATCTACAACGAGACGCCCTCGCAGGTGTTCGCCGCCGTCGCCGCGATCCGCGAATCGGTGGAGGAGACGGGCCTCGGCCGTCATTTCGATTATTTCATCGTCTCCGACACCACCAATCCCGATATCTGGATCGCGGAGGAGCGCATGTTCCTCGCGCTGCGCGAGCAGGCCGGCGAGGACGCGCGCATCTATTACCGGCGCAGGCCGAAGAACACGCACCGCAAGGCGGGCAACATCGCCGATTTCGTCACGCGCTGGGGCGGCGCCTATGCCCACATGGTGGTGCTGGACGCCGACAGCCTGATGACCGGCGGCGCGATCGTGCGCCTTACCGCCGCGATGGAGGCTGACCCGGACGCCGGCATCATCCAGAGCCTTCCGCTCATCATCAACCGCAATACGCTGTTCGCGCGCATCCAGCAGTTCGCCGGCCGCATCTATGGCCCGGTCATCGCCAAGGGGCTCGCCGTGTGGTCGGGGCGGGACGGCAACTACTGGGGCCACAACGCCATCATCCGCACGGCGGCTTTCGCCGCCCATTGCGGCCTGCCGGACCTGAAGGGCAAGCCGCCTTTCGGCGGACATATCCTCAGCCACGATTTCGTCGAGGCGGCGCTGATCCGGCGCGCGGGCTGGTCCGTCTACATGCTGCCGGAGATTTCGGGCAGCTACGAGGAAAGCCCGCCGTCGCTGATCGACGTCGCGGCGCGCGACCGGCGCTGGTGCCAGGGCAATCTCCAGCACAGCCGGGTTATCGGCGCGGCCGGTCTGAAGCTCGCCACGCGCCAGCACTTCGCCACCGGCATCATATCCTATCTCTCCTCGCCCTTCTGGCTGACGCAGCTCCTCGTCGGTATCCTGCTCGTGCTGCAGACGCACTACGTGAGGCCGGAATACTTCACCCGCGATTTCTCGCTGTTCCCCGTCTGGCCGCGCTTCGACTCCGAGCGCGCGCTGGCGCTGTTCGCGCTCACGATGGGCATCCTGCTCGCGCCCAAGTTCCTTGGCTTCCTGCTCGCGCTGCTCGACCGCAGCATGCGGCGCGCTTCCGGCGGCGGCGTGCTGCTGTTCCTGTCGATGCTGTTCGAGGTGTTGATGTCGGCGCTGCTGGCGCCGATCATGATGGTGATCCAGTCCGGCGCGGTGACGCAGATTCTGGCCGGGCGCGACACCGGCTGGCAGCCGCAGCGGCGCGACGACGGCTCCATCCCCTTCCGCGACATCGTCCGCCGCCACCGTTGGCATGTGCTGCTCGGCGTGGCGACCGGCATCTCGGCCTTCATGATCGCGCCGTCGCTGTTCGCGTGGATGTCGCCCACCATCCTGGGCCTCGTGCTGGCGATCCCGATCTCGTGGGCGAGCGGCAAGCTCGCCATCGGGCTTGCACTGCGGCGCGCGGGTCTGCTGATGATTCCGGAGGAAACATCTCGGCCCCGCATCGCGACGCGGGCGCAGGAGATCGCGGAAGAGTTCGCGGCGCTGGGCTATGACGACGCCGACAGCCTCGCCGTGCTGCATGAGGACGCGCAGGCGCGCTCGTGGCACGAAAGCCTGCTGCCGCCCGCACGCACGCGCAGGCGCGGCGAATTCGACACGGACCGGACGCTGGCGCAGGCCAAGCTTGTTGACGCCGAGTCGCTCGCCGATGTGCGCGCCTGGCTCTCGCCGAAGGAGCGCACGGTGCTCTACACCGACCGCGCGCTGCTCGACCTGCTGGCGCGCCTGCCGACCGCCCGGGAGGACGAGGCCGGCGCGCGGGACAGGAAGGCCGCCTGAGCCGCGCGGTCACGCCGGCGGATGCATGAAAAGGAGCGGCGATTCGAGAAAACGCCATCCCGACGCCGGAACGGACTGACGCCGTTCCGGCCGCGCGGTCAGCGCTGCACCACGACCGTGGTGCCGACCTTGACGCGCTTGTAGAGGTCGATGACGTCCTGGTTCATCATGCGGATGCAGCCGGACGAAACCGCTTGGCCGATCGTCTCCGGCTCGTTCGAGCCGTGGATGCGATAGAGCGTGGAGCCCAAATAAAGCGCGCGGGCGCCAAGCGGATTGTCGGGACCGCCGGGCATGAACCTCGGCAGGTCGGGACGGCGCTTGCGCATCTGCGGCGGCGGCGTCCAGCCCGGCCACTCGGCCTTGCGGGTGACGACCTGCTTGCCGCCCCACTGGAAGCCCTGACGGCCGACGCCGATACCGTATTTCAGCGCCTTCCCACCCGGCTGCACCAGATAGAGGCGGCGTTCCTGCGTCGCGACAATGATCGTGCCCGGCTTGTGCGGCCCCTGGTAATCCACCGTTTCGCGCGGAATGGGCGACGCGCGCGGGCCGAAGTTCTCCGGCTCCGGCAGGATTTCCCGCGTCAGCGGGTCGATCTGGTAGGCGGCGGCAGGCGTAACCGCGGGCATGACGCCAAAGGCGGCGCACAGCCCGGCAACAGCGGCAATAAGGCGCATGATGAGTAGTCCCGATTTCCCAACCCCGACGCGATGCGGACAGAATTTCCGCCAACGTCAGCCACTTGCATGTGTGAACCGAATCATACGCGGGCGCAAGGGCGTCCCCCCGCATAACCGCCAGTCCAGCGGGCCGCGAAGGCCCCACGACCCGCAAGCAGCGTATGCCACCTGAGCCAACCATCTGATACAACACAAGAATCTCGCGTTTACCATTTTGTGCAACATGTGTCGCTTGTCCTGCGTCACACTTTCACTAAACCGTGAGGGTTCCAGTGTGCCGCTTGAGGCGGAAAGGTGCGATGCCGCGCGTCTGACGCGGGTGGATGCGGCCAGGGCGGGAGGCGGGACAGCGCGCCGCTGGAAAGCACGGCGAGACATTGCCGGCCGAATCGACACGAATCGTGATGAACGGCCCCGCGCAACCTGCCCCGCGCCCACACCCCCGTTCAAAATCTCGATTTTGTCACTGTTTCATCGCCGCCACACGTGACATTCCACTGCGAAAGTGCGTATAGGCAGTCTGCCGGTGTGGGTTGCGCACGGGGACCCGCGCCGAGGCCCCCCTACGCTGTTGTCCCGTGCGAGGTGAAAAGACCCATGAGCAAGATCAAGGTGGCGAACCCGGTCGTCGAACTCGACGGCGACGAAATGACCCGGATCATCTGGAAGCTTATCAAGGACAAGCTGATCCACCCCTATCTCGACATCGACCTGAAGTACTACGACCTGGGCATCGAGCACCGTGATGCCACCGAGGATCGGGTCACCGTCGAGGCCGCCGAGGCGATCAAGCAATACGGCGTGGGCGTGAAATGCGCCACCATCACCCCCGACGAGGCGCGGGTGAAGGAATTCAACCTCAAGCAGATGTGGAAATCGCCGAACGGCACCATCCGCAATATTCTCGGCGGCGTCATCTTCCGCGAGCCGATCATCGCCCGCAACGTGCCGCGCCTCGTGCCCGGCTGGACGCAGCCGATCATCATCGGCCGCCACGCCTACGGCGACCAGTACCGTGCGCAGGACTTCCGCGTGCCCGGCCCCGGCAAGCTCACCATCACCTTTGTCGGCGACAACGGCGAGAAGATCGAGCGCGAGGTGTTCAACTTCAAGAGCTCCGGCATCGCGCAGGCGATGTACAACGTCGACGACTCGATCCGTGACTTCGCCCGCGCCTCCCTCAACTACGGCCTGTCGCGCAAGTATCCGGTGTATCTCTCCACGAAGAACACCATTCTGAAGGCCTATGACGGGCGCTTCAAGGACATCTTCCAGGAGATCTACGAAACCGAATTCAAGGCGGACTTCGAGAAGGCCGGCATCCACTACGAGCACCGCCTGATCGACGACATGGTCGCTTCCTCGCTGAAGTGGTCCGGCGGCTATGTCTGGGCCTGCAAGAACTACGACGGCGACGTGCAGTCCGACACCGTGGCGCAGGGCTTCGGCTCGCTCGGCCTGATGACCTCCGTGCTGCTGACGCCCGACGGCAAGATCGTGGAATCGGAAGCCGCCCACGGCACCGTGACCCGCCACTACCGCGAGCACCAGAAGGGCAAGGAGACCTCCACCAACTCCATCGCCTCGATCTTCGCCTGGACGCGCGGCCTGGCCCATCGGGCCAAGCTCGACGACAACGCGGAGCTGAAGAACTTCGTCGAGACTCTTGAGAAGGTCGTGATCGACACGGTCGAATCCGGCTCCATGACCAAGGACCTGGCCCTGCTCGTCGGCGCGGACCAGAAGTGGTTGTCGACGACCGGCTTCCTCGACAAGGTCGACGAAAACCTGCAGAAGGCTATCGGCTGATTGCGGCAACGGCCTTCCGGGACAGCCCCGGAAGGCTTTGGCGCCCGGACCGACGGATGGATGGATCGCGCAGGCGCCCCATCGGGAAGCCGGTCCCATCCGCAGCCGTCCCATAAACGATTACGGCACCGCCCTGCCGGGAAGCCTTCCCGCTGGTGCGATGCCGCGATCGATACATATGGAGCGGCGGACAGCCAATCGAAGCCGTATCGCCGCACCGTCTGTTTATGCCTGATCCCTTCCCGAAAGCGGGCAACGCTTTCCGGGATCACGCCTGCGTATCCGTGCGCTGCCGGGTTCCGACAGTCAGCGCGTGAAAAAGGCCGTCATCCATACTCCCATCACGGGGAGAAAGACGAGGACGAGCATCAATACGAGCAGCCACGCGACGGAACGATCGGCGCGGGTTTCTTCGTAGCTTGCAGCCGCCAGGCTGCGATTGATCTTCGCAGAGGTCATTGGCTCACCTTCCTGTCGATACGGCCGTCAACGGCCGTATCCGGGTGAGCCTGTCAGAAATCAGGCTGCCCAGAAGGCCGCAGACGGCGAACGCGATCGACTTATACTGTCGCTGGGCATGGTTTGATTTCCGATGGGATTCGTCTCGCGCAACACACGCGATGACGAAATGTATGGACGGTAAATGCGACTAACTGAGGGCGACGTCAAGGGGAAAATTCGGCCTATCCGCCCATCGGGAATGAATTGTGCGCATAGCTGCCATTCACACCGGAAACGACAGCCGGATCAACCGGGTAGCAGGCGTTCCGGAAGCCCTTCAATCGGTGCTGGAATCTGTCCTGTCTACGTTGAAACAGGACAGATTCCAGGTTCCTTATCCTGAGCGAATTCTGATCGGAACGCGCTCTGGCGTCGGGCGGAAAGCGGCTTTACGATCGCTCGTCCCGGCCGCGGCCGCAACCGATTCTCTCCCTCCGATGCAGGAAACGCAATGACGCGCGATGCCAACGCCGAGCCGGAAATCCGGCCCTTCACCGCGCGCGAACTCTCGGCGCACACGGCCTTCGCCCGCAACCGCCTGAACCGGCACTCGGAGAGGCGGGAGATCGAGTCGGAACTCGCGGCGCTGCGCGTCGACCCTCGCACGCGCGTCTTCCTCATCGTCGGCGACGCGCCCCTGCTGAAGACGGAGGGCGGTTCGGAACGGGCGCGCTTCACCTTCGCGCAGGCCGCGGAGATCGGGCAGGAGCAGGAGAGCGCCTATCTTGGCACCCTCGACGACACGCCGCTGTTCGCGCTGCTTTTTCCCGAAACAGCGACGGAGGCGTTTTCCGGACGCGGCGACGTCGCGCCCGTCGGCCTGCGCGCCATTGCGGCCGAGGGGCTGCTGCCCGCCGACGAACTCGGCCCGCTGGGCGAGGCGAAGGCGCTCATGGACTGGCACCGCCGTCACCGCTTTTGCGCCAACTGCGGCGCGCCGACCGTTACCTTCACCGGCGGTTTCCGGCGCGACTGCCCGTCCTGCGAGGCACAGCATTTCCCGCGCGTCGACCCTGTGGTCATCATGCTGGTGACGGATGGCGACCGCTGCCTGCTCGGCCGGCAGCCGCGCTTCGCGCCCGGCATGTATTCCGCGTTGGCGGGCTTCGTGGAGCAGGGCGAGACCGTTGAGGACGCCGTGCGCCGCGAGGTGATGGAGGAAGCGGGCGTGCCCGTGGGGACCGTGCGCTACCTCGCGTCGCAGCCGTGGCCCTTTCCCTCCTCGTTGATGATCGGCTGTGTGGCGCGTGCGCTGGCGACCACCATCGTCGTCGACCGGCTGGAGCTTGAGGATGCGCGCTGGTTCACGCGCGAGGAGGCCCGCCTGATGCTGGCGGACGGGCATCCGGACGGGCTGACGGCGCCTCGCCCCATGGCCATCGCCCACCACCTGTTGCGGGCCTTTGTCGAGGCGGAAGGCGACATCGTATAGGATAATGCCGGGAAACCGGCGATCTCGCTTTCCCGGCAGGGCTGTGATAATGGTCCGGCTTCATCCTTCCCGCCCGCGCCGGCGCAGCCGGGCCACCGTTGCCCATCACAGTTAGGCCAATGACCGACATTTTCCGCGAAATCGATGAAGACCTGCGCCGCGATCGCTATTCGCAGCTTTTCCGTCGGGTGGCCCCGCTCCTGATCGCCGTTGTGGTGCTGGTCGTCGTGGGTGTGGGCGGCTGGCAGGCGTGGCGCTGGTTCGACAGGCAATCCGCCGAGGACACCGGCGCGCGCTTCGAGGAAGCCTTGCAGGCGGCGCGCGAGGGCAAGACAGCGGACGCGGAGCATGCCCTTTCCACCATCGCCGCGGACGGACCGGCGGGCTACCAGCTACTGGCGCGCCTGCGCCTTGCCGCCATCACCGGCGCGAAAGACCCGGCGGCGGGTGCCGCCGCCTTTACGGCCATCGCGGACGATGGCAAGGTCGATGCTGTGTGGCGCGATCTCGCCCGGCTGCGCGCCACCCTGCTGCAGATCGACAAGCTCTCGCCGGATGAGGCGCAGGCTGCGCTGCAGCCGCTCGCGGCACCCGGCCAGCCCTGGCGGCTGACGGCGCTGGAGACGCTTGGCCTCGTGGCGCTGCGTGCCGGCAAGCTGGAAGACGCAGGACGCTGGTTCGACCAGATTCTGACCGACCCGGCCGCGACGCAGGGCGTGCGCCAGCGCGTGCAGGAGATTTATCTGGCACTCGTCGCGGGCGGCCCGTCGGCCACCGGCAGCGAAACCACCAACTGATTGATTTTTGGAAATATTCTGTTTTGTCCGGAGCATCCATGACCCCCACGGTCGCCATCATCGGCCGTCCCAACGTCGGCAAGTCGACGCTCTTCAACCGGCTGGTGGGGCGCAAGCTCGCACTCGTCGACGACCGGCCCGGCGTCACGCGCGACAGGCGGGAGGGCGAGGCGACGCTCGGCCATCTCACCTTCCCGGTGTTCGACACGGCAGGGCTTGAGGAGGCGGATGACGGCACGCTCGCGGGACGCATGCGCCAGCAGACGGAAACAGCGATCGCTGACAGCGACATCGTCCTGTTCGTGATCGACGCGCGCGTCGGCGTCACCCCCGCCGACAGACAGTTCGCGGAGCTGGTGCGCCGCTCCGGCAAGCCGGTCATCCTCATCGCGAACAAGGCGGAGGGCAAGATCGGCCTCGACGGCGCCTATGAGGCGTTTTCGCTCGGCCTCGGCGACCCAGTCCCCTTTTCCGCCGAACACGGCGAGGGCACGGCCGACCTGCTCGAAGCGCTGATGCCCTATTTTCCCGACCCCGACGACGAGGCGGAGGAGGAGAACGGCCCCGACGAACAGGGCAACCTGCGCCGGCCGCTCAGGATCGCCATCTGCGGGCGGCCGAATGCCGGCAAGTCCACGCTGATCAACCAGATGATCGGCGAGGAACGCCTGCTGACCGGCCCGGAGGCGGGGATCACGCGCGATTCCATCGCGCTCGACTGGCAATGGCGCGGCCATGACATCAAGCTCTACGACACGGCGGGCATGCGCAAGCGCGCGCGCATCGATGACAAACTGGAGAAACTGTCAGTCGCCGACGGGTTGCGCGCCATTCGTTTCGCCGAGGTGGTGGTCGTCCTGCTCGACGCCACCATTCCGTTCGAGAAGCAGGACCTGACTATCGTGGACCTGATCGAAAAGGAAGGCCGCGCGGTCATCATCGGCCTCAACAAGTGGGACCTCGTCTCCGACCAGCACGGCCTGCTGAAGGAACTGCGCGAGGAAGCCGCCCGCCTTTTGGCGCAGGTCAGGGGCGTGTCGATCATCCCGCTCTCCGGCCTCACGGGACGGGGTATCGACCCGTTGATGGAAGCGGTGATGGACGCCTACCGCATCTGGAACGAGCGCATTTCCACCGCGCGCCTCAACAAATGGCTCGCCGACATGCTGGAAGGCCACCCGCCGCCGGCCGTCTCCGGCCGGCGCATCAAGATCCGCTACATCACGCAGGTAAAGAGCCGTCCGCCGCATTTCGCCCTGTTCGGCAACCAGCTCGGCGAACTGCCGCGCTCCTACACGCGCTACCTCGTCAACGGCCTGCGCGAAACCTTCGGCCTCAAGGGCACCCCCATCAGACTGGCGCTGCGCTCAGGGGACAATCCGTACGACAGGAAGAAGTGATATAGTGCTGTGCGCCAATCGCTTCAGACGCCGACAATATGGCAATCGTCCATAACGAACGAAGCAAGCTCACCGCTGCGGGAAGCCTGAGATAACGGATATCTGGATTGTCGCTTGTCTCGTCATTCTCGCGATGGGTTACGCGGCGACGAAGCTGGACGGCGATCCGCGCACGTGCGTCCCGGCGAGTAGTAGGGCGAGAACCGGGCGGCATCCGCCGCGTGGCGGCTCACGCGCTGCGACAGGGCGTCAACGGATGGCGGCGACGAGCGCCTCCAGCGCCGCCGCCGGCTGCAGACTTCCCGTATCGACCGTAGCGTCTGCAAAGGTGCGCTCGCCATAACCTTCGCTGATCATCTCCGCGATACGCCGCCGTTCGCTCGCATCGAAACTTCGCCCGCGCGCGGGATGGACGATCTGCGCGCAGGTTGCCCGCAGATTGATGACCGACAGCACCACACCCGCATCGGCGAAGCACCGGCGGTAATAAATCCAGTTGATACAGCGTAGCGGATACGCGATCACGACGTGGTCGCCACGTATCAGTTCCGCCGTGGCGGCCTTGACGATCGCCCGGCTCGTGCGCAGGCTTGAGGCGTACCAGGGCCGGCCCGACAATGCATAGTCGTCGCCGTCGATGAAGGAGCCGCCCAGCGCCTGCGCGAGCGCGCGTCCCAGCGTGGTCTTGCCCGCGCCGATCGGCCCCGTCAGGAAGATAGCCCGCTTGACCATTCACTTGGCTACCGCCGGCATGCCGCCCTACCCTGCGGCGCCGGTTGTGCCGTTGCTCAGCACCGCCACGTAAAATCCGTCCGTCTCCGTCCTGTGCGGTGTCAGCAGCAGGCCGCCAGCCGCGGTTGCGCATGGCGCGAGGTCCGGCAATCCGGCCTGCCGGCAGACATCTTCCGCTGACAGAATCGAAAATTCGTCATGGCGCTCCAGAAAAGCCGTGATGGCGTCGTCGTTTTCCGCCGGCAGCAGCGAGCAGGTGACATAGGCGATGCGGCCGCCCGGCTTCACCAGCCCGGCCGCACGGTCGAGCACGACAGCCTGATCGTTCATGCGCTCCTTCAGCGCGCCGGGGCGCAGCCGCCATTTGGCGTCAGGATTGCGCCGCCATGTGCCCGTGCCGGTGCAGGGCGCGTCGACCAGCACGAGATCGGCGGAGGCGGCAAGATCGGCCAGCGGATCGGCAACTTCGGGGCGGCGCACCGGGTCGTAGCGTCCGCGCGGCACCCGCAACTGCACGTTGCGCGCGCCGGAACGCTCAAGCCGCGCATGGATGGCCGCGAGGCGCTGGGCGTCGATGTCGGTGGCATAGATCTGGCCACGGTTGTCCATCTGCGCCGCCAACGCCAGCGTCTTGCCGCCCGCGCCGGCGCAGAGGTCGATGACCTGTTCGCCGGGCGCTGCCAGCGTCAGGCGGCTCGCGAGCTGCGAGCCCTCGTCCTGCACTTCGAACAGGCCCTGGATGAACTCCGGCTCCGCCTGCAGCGCCGGGCCACGGCCATCGGCGTCGACGTGAAAGCGCAGCCCGTCGGGCGCCAGGGGCGTCGTCTGGGGGGAAAGGTGCGCCAGCGCTTCCGCCAGCGCCTCGCGCGAGGTTTTCAGCGTGTTGACGCGGATGTCGATGGGCGCGCGGTCGGCGAGCGCCTGCATTTCCGCGATCAGGTCGTCGCCGAATGCCCGCGTGAGCGGCTCCTCCAGCCAGTCGGGAAAGTCGCCGGCCGCCGGGGCCGACATGTCGGGCGGCGGTGCTTCGAGCCGCCCGCGCTCGTCGGCGGTCAGCGCCTCGGGTGCGAAGCGCTCGCCGGAGAACAGGCGGGCTATGTCATCCGCCTCAAGGCCGCGCCCGAGACGCAACATGCCGAGCACCACGGCGCGCGGGCTGTCGCCGCCAAGCAGGGACGCGGCCGACGCGCGCCGCCGCAAGGCGTCGTAGACGAGCGTGGCCACGGCCGCACGGTCCCTCGATCCGGCGAAGCGGTGGGTTTGCCCCCACTCGCGCAACGCATCGTTGACGGGGCGGCGGCGGACCTCAAGGTCCGCCAGAATCGCGATGGCGGCGGAAACGCGCGCGGCAGGTGTCATGGTCCGGTTCCCGTCCGCGTCAGCCGCGGGTCGGATAGTTGGGGCTCTCGCGGGTGATGGTCACGTCATGAACGTGGCTCTCGCGCAGGCCCGCGTTGGTGATCCGTACGAACTCCGCCTTTTCCTGCAGCTCGGGGACGGTGCGCGCCCCGACATAGCCCATAGCCGCCCGCAGGCCGCCGGCGAGCTGGTGCAGCACGGCCGCGACGCTGCCCTTGTAGGCGACCTGCCCCTCGATGCCCTCGGGCACGAGCTTCAGCGTATCCTTGATGTCCTGCTGGAAGTAGCGGTCGGCGGAACCGCGCGACATCGCGCCGACCGATCCCATGCCGCGATAGGACTTGTAGGAACGGCCCTGCCACAGGAAAACCTCGCCGGGCGTCTCGTCCGTGCCGGCAAGCAGCGAGCCGACCATGGCCGTGGATGCGCCAGCCGCCAACGCCTTGGCGAGATCGCCCGAGACCTTGATGCCGCCGTCGGCGATGATCGGGATACCCGCCGCATGCGCCACCTCGGCCGAGTCCATGATGGCGGTGAGCTGCGGCACCCCCACACCCGCCACGATACGGGTGGTGCAGATGGAGCCCGGCCCGATGCCGATCTTGACGGCATCCGCCCCCGCGTCGATCAGCGCCTGCGTACCGGCGGCGGTGGCGACGTTGCCGGCGATTACCTGCACGGCGTTCGACAGCTTCTTGACCTTGGCGACAGTGTCGAGCACGCGCTGGGAATGGCCGTGGGCGGTGTCCACGACGAGCAGGTCGCAGCCCGCGTCGATCAGCATCTCGCAACGCAGGAAACCTTCGTCGCCGGTCGTGGTCGCGGCGGCGACGCGCAGCCGGCCCTGGTCGTCCTTGGCCGCGCTGGGATAGGCGACCTGCTTCTCGATGTCCTTGACGGTGATGAGGCCGATGCAGCGATAGTGGCTGTCAACGACAATCAGCTTCTCGATGCGGAACTGATGCAGGAGCCGCTTGGCCTCCTCCTGCCCCACACCCTCGCGCACGGTGATCAGCCGGTCCTTGGTCATCAGTTCCGATACGCGCTGTTCCGGGCTGGTGGCGAAGCGCACGTCGCGGTTGGTAAGGATGCCGACGAGCTTGCCGTTGTGGCCGCCCGCGCCCCGCTCCACCACGGGAATGCCGGAGATGGCATGCGTCTTCATCAGCGTCAACGCATCGGAGAGCGTCTCATCCGGGTGGATGGTGACCGGGTTCACCACCATGCCGGATTCGTATTTCTTGACGAGGCGGACCTGATCGGCCTGCAGTTCGGGCGTGAGATTGCGGTGGATGACGCCGAGCCCGCCGCTTTGCGCCATGGCGATGGCCATGCGCGCCTCCGTCACCGTATCCATGGCGGAAGCGATGATCGGCAGGTTGAGCGAGATGGAACGGGTCAGCGCCGTCCTCAGGTCGACCTGCCCCGGCATCACCTCTGAATGCCCCGGCTGCAGGAGCACGTCGTCGAAGGTCAAAGCCTCACGGATGGTCTTTTCGCGGATAGCCGGCATCGCCAACCTTTCTGATTCGTATGGTTCAGCATGACCGCGAGGCCGGCACCTGTGCCGGGCGGACAGCGTACCGAGGGAAGCCGGACGCCGATCAGGCGGAAGCTGGGTTGGCGCTGACGTTTACCACGTTTTTCGGGGCAGCGTCGAGTCGCGATTTTTCCGATGCTGCCATCCCCCAAGTGCATAGCGGCGGCGCGGCAACACCGTTGTGACGATGCCCGCCCCCGGGCGTGGAAAAGGCAGCCGGCTTAACCGTCTGTTTACCGTGAGCGGCAAAAAGTCAGACGGTGGAGAACCGGTTACGGGGACCGACGTTTTCCGCGATTCGGGATCGCGGCGCGGGCTTCGGAACATGGGCCGGTCCAGCCGGATCGACACGCGCGCCGGCCAACCCGCCGGCGAGGACGGGTGCACCCCGATGCAGGAACTGGATGACGCCGGATCATGACGAGCCAAGCACAGCACGCCACGCCGCAATCCGCGCAGCAGCAGTCTTCGCAACAGTCCTGGAGCGTCAAGGGCATCGCCCCGCCGGTGCGCGAGGCGGTGAAGGAAGCCGCGCGCCGCTCCGGCATGACCATCGGCGAATGGCTCAGCCTCGTCATCACGCAGCAGGCCGACATGCAGCAGGCAGCCCGCCCGGCGGACCGGCCGAACCCGCGGGACGAGCGCTGGGCCGAGATCGCCGCCCATCTCTCGCGCCTCGCCCGGCGGGACACCGCGCGACATGACACGCCGCAGGCACCGCCGCACCCAGGAATACAGCAGGCTTTCCCCGCCTCCGCCATCGAGCGGCTGCTGCGGGACATCGCCGCCCGCAGCGAGCAGCGCAGCCGCGAGCAGGCAACGCGCCTCGCAGAGGCGCTCACCGGCCTTGCCCGCTATATGGCGAACGCCGAGGAACGGCGGCGGGAGGACGCTGTCCGCGCCGCCACGCAGCAGGAACAGGCGACAGCGGAACTCACGCGCACGCTGGCTGCCGTCGCGAAGCGCATCCGGCGCATCGAGCAGCAGACGGCGCATCGGCTGGAGCATCTGCCGAAGGACGTCACCGCGCCCCTGCAGGAGGCCGCCCTTCAGCAGACGCAGGCAATCGCCGCCATGGAGCTGCGCCTCGCGCACCAGATGCACGACATCCTGCGCCAGTTGCAGGAAGGCCGCGACACACGCGACGCGACGCCCGAGGCCGGGCAGATCGAGGTTGAGGATCGGCTGGCCCGCGCCATCGTCGACATCCGCTCGCGGCAGGTCGAACTGGCGCGGCTTGAGGCGGGCGAGGACGACGGCGCCCCGCAGCAGGCCATCATCGAGCGGCTCGAAGGGCTGTCGCGCAAGCTGGACGCGGCGCTGCGCCCGGCGACCGAGGCGTTGCAGCAGCCGGAGCTGGGCGAAGTGCTGGCGCGGCTCGACCGTATCGATTCCCGGCTGGAAGAGGATCGCCCGCCGCTGGAACTGGCACGCATCGAGGACATGGTGCGCAGCCTCTCGGAAAACGTCGAGCGTCTGCACCTCGCCGGCGCCCCCGACAACGGCGGCGAGCGGGAACTGCACGACGCCACCTCGACGGGCGTGGTCGACAGGCTGGCCGAACAGATCAGCCATCTCGCCCAGCGCCTCGACGACGTCGCCCGCCACACGCGGGAGAGCACCGCCGCAGACGGCGCGCAGCCCGTCCACGACGGGCGGCTGCAAGCGCTGGAGACCAGCATCGGCGCGCTGTCGGCGCAATTGCGCGGGCTGCCGCAGGCCGACGACGCCTCGCTGGAGCGCATGGCCCGCGTCGCGGCACGGGAGGCGCTCGCCGCCCTCTCCGCCCGGGACGACGCGCCCGACCAGCGCACGCGGGAACTGCGGGAGCGGGAGTTGCGTGCGTCGGATACGCTGGACGCCGTGCACAGCACGTTGGAACGCATCGTCGACCGGCTCGCACTGCTCGAAGAAGATCTGCGCGCGCGCGGGCTGCGCGGCAAGGGCACTGAGGAGCCGGAGCGCCGCGCCGCGCAGGCGCTTGCCCGCGCCGGCGCCACTGGAGGGCCCGGGCCGGAAACGCCGCCCGCGGACGGCCCCGAGAACCTGCTGGCGCGCGAGACGACGGGCTTGACCGAGAACGTGGGCTTCACCGCGAGCTTCATCGCCGCCGCCCGGCGCGCGGCCATGGCGGGCGCGGACGAGACGCGCAGCCAGGGCGCCGAGGGCGGTGATGCCGCCTCCGACGATGCTGCGACGGCCTCGCGGCGGCGCTCGCTGATGATCGGCCTCGGAGCGCTCATCGCGGCCACTGGCGCCGCGCAGATCAGCGCAGCGCTCATGCATGGCGCCGCGCGCCTGTCGTGAACACGCGGGCAGGCACGGCGGACGACCGGCCCCGACGCCGCCGACATGGTTGTCCGGCAACGAATTGACGCCGATCATGCTTCTGTCATCGACATCTCTGCTAATAATTTAATATAGTTCTCGACAATGGGCGCACGGCCTTGCACAAGCCATCGTCGCGGGGGGACGCCGTCGTTCGCAAGATTGTCGGCTTTTCCGTGGAAGGCATAACCATAAACATATCGGGGGAAGGTCCTTGAGTGCTGGATCATCGGCACGGATCGTCATAGCGGACGATCATCCATTGTTCCGGGGCGCCCTGCGTCAGGCGGTGGAAGCCGTCGTCTCCAACGTGGCGATCTCCGAAAGCGGCACCTTCGAGGCGCTCCTCGATGCCCTGGCGCACAGCGGGCCCGTGGATCTCGCGCTGCTCGACCTCACCATGCCCGACGTGCAGGGCTTCTCCGGGCTCATATACCTGCGCGCGCAATATCCCGACGTGCCGGTCGCCATCGTTTCCGCCAACGACGATCCGGCCGTCATCCGCCGTTCGATCGACTTCGGTGCCTCGGGCTTCATTCCGAAGTCGCTCGACGTGCGTACCATGGGCGAGGCGCTGCAGGCCATCCTCGCCGGCCAGACATGGACGCCGCCCGACGTCGATCTCTCGCAGCCGCCGGACCGCGAGACGAACGAACTCGTACGCCGGCTCTCCAGCCTCACGCCCCAGCAGGTGCGGGTGCTGATGATGCTCTCGGAAGGCCTGCTGAACAAGCAGATCGCCTACGAACTCATGGTCTCGGAGGCGACCGTCAAGGCGCACGTCTCCGCGATCCTGCAGAAGCTCGGCGTCGAAAGCCGCACGCAGGCGGTGATCGCCGCCGCGCGCATCGCCTCCGCCGCGGGCTCGACGAGCGCCGCCTGACCGGCGGACACCTCTCCGCTACAGGAAAGTCGCGAGGAACGCCTCGGAGCGCGCCAGCGCCCTGTCCGCAAGCGTGCCGGGGAAGACGACGAAGACATGCGCGCCGCCCGTCCACACGGCGAGTTCGGCCCGGTTGCCGGCCGCGACCCAGCGCGTGTGCAGGAAGAGCGTGTCGTCGACCAGCGGATCGCGGGTGCCCACGATCAGGTGCGCTGGCGGCAGGCCGGACAGGTCGGCATAAAGAGGAGAGATGTCCGGGTGGCGCGGGTCGTGTCCGCCGAGTTCCGGTCCGCCGAGGTAGCTTTCCACGAACTTTTCGATATCGCGGGTGTTGAGCACCAGCTTTTCCTCGCCCCAGTGCCGCACGCTCGGCGTGAGGCCGAGGTCGAAGCAGCCCGCCGTGAGGACGGCGCCACTGAAGGGCGACAGCCCATGCCTGTCGCGCAGCCGCAGCAGCGTGACGAGCGACAGGTGCGCGCCCGCCGATTCGCCGCCGATGAACAGCCGCTCGGCGCCGAAGAGGGCCGCACCCTCGCGCGCGAGCCAGAGCGCCGCCGCCTCGCAGTCGTCGGGACCGGCCGGATAGGGATGTTCGGGAGCGAGCCTGTATTCCACAGAGATGGCGACGAGCCCGAGGTTGTCGGCGAAGCGTTCCAGCCGCGCATCCTGCCCGTCGGCGGTGCCGAACGTCCATCCGCCGCCGTGAATGTGCAGGAAGGCGCCGCGCGCGCTATCGCGCGGCTCCACGATGCGCAGCGGAATGGCGCCGCGCGGGCCCGGGATCTCGACGGTGCGGGCACGCGGACTCAGGATCGGCGCGGGAAACGCCCCCCGTCCCTGCGCGCGCAGGTCGCGCACCTCCTGCGGCGGCAGGCTCCACTGGTCGGGCGCGGCGTTGATCAGGTCGACGATCGCCGTGTTCAGCTTCCTCGTCTCCGCGTCGATCCGCTCGGAATCGAACAGCGCCGCATCGAGCGCGGGCAGTTGGCATGGCACAGCCCCGGTCATCGTTTCCCCCGTGTTGCCTGCCGGCGCCGGCGGCGCCGGGAGCTTGAAATGCGTCGCTTGATATCGCGTGATTCGAATACAACGTTATGATAGCCCGGCGTGCCCGGCCAGCGCGAAACCGCACACGCCGGCTGCGGCCGGAGACCGTCCGATTTTTCTTCCGCTTTAAGGTATGCCGTGCTGCCGAATTATGACAAAACGGGGCAACCAGCCCCGAAGCCGACGACAGGCCCGTCCGACGGAGAGAATGTGATGTCAAATGGTTCCCTGAACCGCTTCCTTGGCGGCTCGCCCGGCGGTGTCCTCATCCGGCTGCTGTTCCTGTCGCTGATCGTCGGCGCGGTGATGTCGTGGTGGGGCGTGTCGCCGGTCGACCTTTACGAGGGCATCACCTCGCTGGTGCGCCAGTTGATCGACGAGGGCTTCGCCAGCCTGCGCAACGTGGGCATCTGGATCGGCTACGGTGCCATGATCGTGGTGCCGGTGTGGCTGCTGCTGCGCATCCTGCGCAGCGGCTCCGGTCAATAGAAGCTGACGGGAAAATGGCGCAGGTAGATTTCGGTATACGTGCCGTTTTCCCACAGCTTTCGTAGCGCGTAATCCAGTGCATCGCGCAATACGGTGTCGTCGTTTCGCACGATGAAGCCGACACCCTCGCCGAAAAAGCGGCTCTCCAGATAGGGGCCGCCGGCGAAAATGCAGCAGTCGCCCGCCGCCGCGCCGTTGAGCCACAGGGCCAGCGACATGCCGTCCGCGAACAGGTAGTCGACATCCCCCGCCTTCAGTGCCGCCTGCGCCGCCTGCAGGCTGGCGAACGGCACGCGCGCCGCCTGCGGGAAGAAGGCGGCGAGATAAGCCTCGTGCGCCGTCTCCCGCACCACCGCGACCTTGCGCCCGGTAAGCACCGCCGCCTGCAGTGGCCCGTCCGCCGGCCCTTCTGCAACTGCAGGGCGGCGTGTGACGAAGCGCGCAGGCGTGCGGTGATAAGACGCGGTGACGCTGAAGCGCTCATGTAGCGCCGGGCGGATCGGGATGGCGGCGGCCACGACATCGCCGCGGCGGTCGGCCAGCGAATCGAGTAGCGTGTCGAAGCGGCGCACCTGGATCGTGCAGCTCAGCTCAAGCAGCGCGCAGGCGGCCCGCGCCAGCTCCACCGAAAAGCCGGTCGGCTGGCCGCCCGGGCCAGTGAAATGCAACGGCGGAAATTCGTCGTCCGTGAGGAAGCGGACGACGCGCGCCCCGAGCAGATCCGGCTTCTGCATCCGTGCCTCCGCGCCCCAGAAACCGGGAACCGTCACGGTCGCCGCATCGGCGCGCGCGCACAGGCCAAGCCATGCTGCCGCAAACAGCAAAGCTGAAACATGACATATCTGTCGCAAAAAGATAAATGAATGCCGCATTGCGCCGACGATCTTATATCGAATGCATAACCGTGGAAACCGATGTTGACGCCTGACCCGACGATAAAACGCGCCTGCCCCGGCGGCCCGCCCGGCCGTCTCCCGCCGCCCGCCGTCGTGCGGTCAGGCGGCCCGCGATGAGCGGGGAACAGGCGCGGCCACCGGGCGATATTCCTGCCGACATCGCGTTTCTCGCCAGCCACGGCATTCCTCCCGCCCTCCTCGGCGATGCCGCGCGGTGGGCGCGCCATTGGCAGGTACCGGCATCCGAAGCGGTGCTTGCGCTCGAACTCATGCCTGAGGAAGCGCTCTACCGCGCCCTCGCGCGCGAACTCGGCCTGCCCTTCCTGCCGGAAGAGGTGCAGCTGGGGGCCGATGCCCACTATCCGGAGGCGCTGCACGCCGGCGCGCTGCCGCTCGCGCCGAACCGCCACGGGCTTCGCTACGCCATCGCGCCGGACGGGCGGGCCATCCGCATGCTGTTCCAGCACCGCTACCGGCTGAGCGGCCGGGGATTCGCGCTCACCACGCCACGCCGCCTCGCCCGGCTCGCCAGCGGCCGCTTCCAGCGCGAGATCGCCAGCGAGATTTCCGGCGGGTTGGCGGCGCGCATGCCCCAGTTCTCCGTCTTCCACGGCCTCGTCCGGCGCCAGCGCGCCGGCCTGCTGGTGTGCGCCGGCCTGTTGCTGACCGGGATGGCACTCTTCCCCGTTTCCGTCCTGCAGGGGCTGATGCTGGCCGCTGCCGTCGTCTTTCTGGCGATGGAAATGCAGCGGATCGCCTGTTGCCTGGAGAGGCCGCAATGGACGGCGCGAACGCTGCTGCCGCCGCTGCTCGCGGACGCGGAACTCCCCGTCTACACGGTCATCGTGGCGCTCTACCGCGAGACGCAGGTGGTGCCGCAGCTTCTGCACGCGCTGCGCTCGCTCGACTATCCACCCGCCAAGCTCGACATCAATCTCGTGCTGGAGGAAGACGATACGCAGACGCGCGAGGCGATCGAGGCCTGCGAGCCGCCGCCCCACCTCCGGGTTCTCGTCGCGCCCGCGGGCCGTCCGCGCACGAAGCCCCGCGCCCTCAACATGGCGCTGGCGACCGCGCGCGGCAGGCATGTCGTGGTCTACGACGCGGAAGACATCCCCGACCCGCGCCAGCTCAGGCTCGCGGCGACCCTGTTCCGCGCCTTTCCGGACGCCGCCTGCCTGCAGGCACACCTTGTGATAGACAACCCGCGCGACGGCCTGCTGCCGAGCCTGTTCGCGGCCGAATACGCCGCCTTGTTCGACGCCGTCAATCCGGGCCTCGCGGCCGGGCGGCTGCCAGTGCTGCTCGGCGGCACCTCCAACCATCTGCGCACGGCGGTCCTGCGCCGGATCGGCGGCTGGGACGCCTGGAACGTCACGGAAGACGCGGACCTCGGCATCCGTCTGGCGCGCTTCGGGTGGCGCGTCATGGACCTGCCCTCCGCCACGCGGGAGGAGGCGCCGATCACGGCCGGCGCCTGGATAAGGCAGCGCGCGCGGTGGCTGAAAGGGTGGATGCAGGTGTGCATCACCCATGCGCGCCATCCCCGCGCCGCCTGGCGCGAACTCGGGCCTGCCGGCTTCATCCTTGCCTCGACGTTGACCTTCGGCACGGTCCTCGGCGCGCTCGGCATGCCGCTGTTCATGCCCGCCTCGGCCTGGATGCTATGGAGCGCGTTCGGCACGACGCAGGCATGGCCGGACGCCATCGTCCTCGGCTTCTCGTCCGCCGTCTGGATAGGCGGCCTGCTGGCACTGATGCTGCCGATGGTCGTCGGGCTCCGGCGCCAACGCCGGCTGCGGCTGCTGTGGGTGACGCCGTTCCTGCCCGTCTATCTCCTGATGCTGTCGCTCGCCGCGTGGTGGGGGTTGCTCGAACTGCTCATCGCTCCCCACCACTGGCACAAGACACGGCACGGCCTCTCGCGCAGGCGCACGTCGCCCTTTACAGGCGGCTGATCAGCTCCTTGGCGGCGTCCTCAGGCGGGCGCTGCAGGTTGAACGCGCCGACGAAGCGCCCCTGCTTGTCCATCTGGTAGACGATTGCCGTGTGATCCATCGTGTAGTCTTCCGGCGCGTCGCCGGTCGGCACCTTCTTCGCGTAGACCTTGAACGCCTTGATGATGGCGTCGGTCTGCGCGCGGTCGCCGCTGAGGCCGAGGATGCGGTCGTCGAAGCTGGCGAGATAGTCCTTGAGAACCACGGACGTATCGCGCTCCGGATCGACGGTGACGAACAGCACGTGCGCGCCGTTCGCCCGGTCTCCCGCCGCGCGCAGCACCTCCGACACCTCGAACAGCGTCGTGGGGCAGATGTCGGGACAATGGGTGAAGCCGAAGAAGACCAGGGTTGGCGCGCCGAGGAAATCCTTCTCCGTCACCTGCCGGCCATTATGGTCGGTCATCGTGAACGCACCGCCGACCGCCGAGGGAGCCGGTGCGTCCGCGCCGCCGCGCAGCTGCAGCAGGATGGCGCTGCCGAGAATGAGCAGGCCGACGAGAAAGACGATCAGGGGCAGCGCCCGACGCACACCTGCCATTGCCATATCCCGAACCTCCCATGTCGTTCGCCAGATGAAGACGATTTCCGGTCGGATCGCCCTTCCGGTCCGTCTATTTGACGGAGCGCGATGCCTGTCGGCGCTCCCGGCTCCGCTTCGCCGCTGAGTAGCCGCCGGCGACGGCGCGCGCAAGCGGGATAACGCGATTGTGCAGGTCCGCACGCTGCGACATATGGCGGCGCACGGCCTTATGACACCGTATCGATCCAGTCGACGGGCACGGCATCGAAGCCCTTGCCCGGGATGCCGGTTTCCGTGACCGCCGCCTCGAACAGCGACAGCCGGTCATCGACGAAGCGGGCCATGCGCGCGCGGCCCGTGCTGTAGGAGCCGCCGTCGAGGTTGATGCGGTCGCGGGCGAGCTGCGCGTCGGCGCGCGTGACGACGTCGAGATGGCCCTGCAGGTGGCCGTGCGCAACGAACACGCCCTGATGGCCGCGCCGCCCCTCCTGCCGCGGCTCGAAACGGGCGAAGGTGTAGCGTATCCAGGCCCAGTGCAGGTCGTAGTCCAGCTTCGCGATGTCAACCTCGACCGGCGCGAGCAGGAACGCCGCGAGCGGGATGCGCGGGTTGACGCCGCCATGGACGAACAGCACGTTGCCCGATCGGAAATGCGGGCGCAGGCCGGCAAGCCACGCCAGCCGCCGTTCCCCCAGCGCATCGGCCAGCGCGAAGGGCGAGCCGATGCCGAGTTCCGCCAGAAAGCCCGGGCCGCCGTGCTGCATCCACAGCGCCCGGGCGCTGATGCAGCGGGGATCGTGCGCGGGCAGCATGGCGAGACGCAGCATTTGCTCGTGGTTGCCCCACAGGCCGACGACCTCGTCCGCCTGCACGCGCTCGCGCGCCGCGGCAGCGAGATCGAGCGTGGCAATGGACTGCGGCCCACGGTTGATGAGATCGCCGAGGAAAACCACGATGCGCCGTTTGCCGGGCAGGCGCGGCGTGCGCGCGATGCGCTCCAGCAGGTCGTCCAGCAGCGGCGCATGGCCATGGATGTCGCCGATGGCGAAAATCTCCGCATCCGGCGCGACGGAGAATGTCAAAGTGAGCGTGTGAGTCATCGAACCCGAACGTATAACGACGGAGCCTGCCGCCCCGCCGTTTATTATAGGCACAATCGATACCGCAAGCCGCCCGGAGGCAGCAATGCTGTCACGCCCTCAGCGCAGCCGCCGGCGGCTGGCGGTAGGCGAGCCACGCGGGGATGAGCGCGATCAGCGCGGCCACCAGCAGCAGCACGGCGGCGAAGCCGACGTCGCTTGCCTCCAGCGTCACCGGCAGCACGATGCCGCTCTGCACGGTGAAGAAAGAAGCTGCAACCTTCGCGCCCAGATAGCCCAGACCGACACCGAGAGCAACGCCGAGCCCGATCAGCAGCAACAGTTCCACCCACACCACGCCGAAGATCGCCGCGCGCGGCGCGCCGAGCGCCCTGAGCGCGCCGATCTGGCGGCGGCGCTGCGACAGATGCACCACCGACACCAGCACCACGGCCGCGCCGACGAGCGCCTGCGTGCCGATGGCAATGGCGGTCAGCACCAGCCGCGCGTCGCCGAGCGTCGCATAGAGGCGCGTCAGCACCTCCGCCGGGAACACGCCGACCGTCGTTTCCGCGCGGTACTCCTGCCGCAGCTGGTAGGCGGCGGCGATGGACTTCGGCTTGACGATGATTGCCGGAACGCCGGGAACGCCGGCAGACCACGGGGGGCCCAGATGGTCCGCCGCCGCGTGGTCCTGCGCACCGTCGTGATCGTGGTCGTGGTCGCCTGCGGCCGCGTGATCGCTTTCCGCATGCGCGCCCGCCGGCCCCATCCCGTGGATGCTCCAGACGGCCTCGATGGGGACGAGGATCGCCCGGTCCCACGGCGTGCCCGTCGGCGCGAGCCGCCCCACGATGGTGTAGGCCAGTTCGTCGTGGCTATGCCCACCCTCGCCCGGCAGGCCGTGAATCGGCTTGACCGTATCGCCCGGCTGGAGATCGACCAGGGCACCGGCCACAGCGTCCGTGCGCTTCTCGAAGACATGGCCCGCGAGCAACTGCCGGCGGCCCTTGTCGGTCAGGAACTCGTTCGTGGTACCCACGATGGGCGAGCCCTGGAACGAATCACCGAAGCCCACCGGCGCCGCCCAGTCGACACGCGGATCCTCGGCAAGCTTCTTCAGCACTTGCCCCGGCAGCAGTGTGAGCGGCGCCGCCTGCAGAAAGACGGAACTCAGCACCAGTTGCGTTTCGCTGCCGGCCGCGCCGATAACGACGTCAAAACGGTCCGCGGCGCGCGCGCTGCCAAGGCGCAACGCCCGCTCCTGGATGCCCACGGCGATGCCGAGCGCCGTCGCGAGGCCGATCAGCAGCACGATCACCAGCGATCCGGCCCACAGACGACGCAGGTCGGCCAGAATGAAACGGACGGGAATCATGATGTCACCTGCCCCTGCTGCGCGGTTGCGGCGGACGCGGCCGTGGGCGGCACCGCCGTCTGAGCCGTGTCCTCGACGATGCGCCCGGCAACGAGCCGCAGCCGCCGCTGCAACCGCGAGGCGAGACGCGGATCGTGGGTGACGGCGATCAGCGTGGCGTTTTCCTCGTCCGCCAGCTCCGTCAACAGATCACCCACCACCGCGCCGCTCGCCGCGTCGAGACTGGCAGTCGGTTCATCGGCGACCAGCACGGCCGGCTTGCCGAGCAGCGCACGCGCCACCGCCACGCGCTGCATCTCGCCGCGCGACATGGTCTCGATACGCTGGTCGTGCCGCTTCAGGCCCACGCGCTCCAGCAGCGCCGCCGCGCGGCCGCGCAATTCCGCGGGCACGGAAAAGACGCGGAAGCGCACCGGCAGCAGCACGTTCTCAATGGCGCTGAGGCCCGGAAACAGATGAAACTCCTGCATCACGAGGCCGACGTGCGTCGCACGCCACGCATCCCGCTGCGATTCAGTGAGGGGCACGAGATCGATATCGCCCCAGCGCACCGTGCCTTGATCGGGTTTCTCCAGCCCCGTGATGACGTTGATCAGCGTCGTCTTGCCGGAGCCCGACGGCCCCGTGATCACGACATTCTCGCCCGGCGCGATTTCAAGCCGCGGGATGTCGAGCACCGGCGCGTCGAGCCCGGGGAAGCTCACCCTGACGTCGGAAAGCTGGAGCGCGACCATCTATACGGACCTGAAGCGAGCGTCGGTGAGGCGCAACTGGCTGACGAAGCCGGTTTCCGGATCGATCCACGACCCGACTTCGAGCGTGCCGGTGACCTCGATGGTCTGGTTCGATTGCACGAAGGTCTGCTTGTCGCCGAGGTAGACAACAACGATGTCCTCCGGCCAGTCGGCGTCCGACGAGCAGAACGGGCACAGCGCCATCGGCATCTTGGTGAGCACGAAGAACTTGGACTCGGCCTTCAGCGGCGGCGCCATGAAGCCGCGCATGGAGACCTTCCGCCCCTTGAGTCGCTTGACCTGCTCCGAAAACTCCAGACCCAGCACGCTGAACTTGCCATAGAGCTGCTCGAACGTCAGCATATCGCCGCCCTGCGCGCGCACCGGGGCGACATGGCCCGCCAATGCAAGCGCGGCCGCGCCGCCCATGCCCGCGCGCACGATATCGCGGCGCGACACCGGCTCGCCTGTCCATGAGGAACGTTTCATTTCAGCCTCCGATATCCATCCCGCCCTTCCGGCGTCCGGAAGGTGGACACCTTCCCGGGCCAGAAATCGGACAAACACGAGGAAACGTCGATTCACTTTCCGTTTACTCGCAGCGGGAATCCGATAACGCCATAACGATATATCAGAACGCAGTTCCGTTTCATGACAATTATCACTTACGCGAAAACTGCCGGTATCTCAAAAACAGCACGTCCGGACGGCTTCCCGTCCGGACGAAATCTTCATATCGGATAATTACTGCTTGGCGCCGAGGGCGAGAGCGTCCACGACCACGCGATAGACGTCCGAGTTCTCCATGTAACCCTTGAGCTTCTCGGAGCCGGGGCCCTGCGACTGCAGCACCACGTCGTCGACCGCATGCACACCGGTATCGCCGCTGCGCGGGATGTTGCCGATGCGCAGGACGGCGCCGGGAACGTTCCGGTACTGCTCGTTGGCGATGTACTCGTCCTTCTCGTTCTTGATCGCGGGGACGAACGGGCCGTCGAGCTTCGGACGCCACGTCTCGTAGTAGTCCGGGAAGTTGTTAGAGAAGATGGCGAGGCGCTTGCTGACGTTGATGTCGTCAGGATAGGTGTCGCCGTCCTTGTCCTCGTAGTTCGGGAAGCCGGCGTCCTGGTAGGTGCCGACCTTCTCGCGCATGTCATCGCCCGGCTTGTTGTCGTCGATGGTGCCGACAACGCCCACGCCGTGGGTGTGGTCGGCGGTGACGATGACCAGCGTGTCGGGGTGCTTCTCGGCGAACTCACGCGCCACGCCGACAGCGTTGTCGAACTCGATCGTCTCGACAGCAGCGCGGTCCCAGTCGAGCGGATGCGACATCTTGTCGATGGAGGCGCCCTCGACCATCAGCACGAAGCCGTCCTCGTTCTTCGACAGCACGTCCAGCGCCGCCTTGGTCATGTCCACGAGACCGGGCTGGTTCGGGAACTTGTCGACGGTACCCCGCTTGAGGAACTGGCGGTCGAGCAGCACGTCCATGTTACCGGTGTGGAACAGGCCGAGGACCTTGCCGGAGTTGGTCTCGGCGGCCGACTTGATCAGGCTGTCGCGGTCCGTGGCGATCGAGTAGCCCTCGTCGCGGAACTTGGCGATGTAGTCGATGTCGTCCTTGCGCTTGGAGCCAGGCGTGCCCTGCGGCAGGAAGTAGGCCGAGCCGCCGCCGAGCAGAACGTCGGGCAGCACGGCGAAGTGCATGCCGACGATCTTGTCCTTGTCGGCGCGCTTGCGGGTGTTGGCGACGAGCGCGGCCGGCGTCGCGTCCTCCACCTCGGCGGTGGTGACGATGCCGAGCTTCTTGTTCGGGGCCGCGCGGCGCAGCGCCTGGCCGAGGGTTTCCTGCTTCGGATGCTCAAGCGAGTTCTTGGCGCGGCTGTCGTAGACGCCGAGCGCGTTCACGGCGGACTTGTGGCCGGTGAAGTAGGCGGAGGCCGTGTTCGCGCTATCGGCGGCGATCGAGTCCGTGCTCGACGTGCCGATGAAGGCGAGGTTCGGCAGGTAGTCCATGTTGAGCTTGGCGTTAGCCTTGCCCTGGGTGTTGCCGCGCGACATGATGCGGGCGGCCGTGCGGTGGGCGACGGACATGCCGTCGCCGATCAGGAAGATCACGTTCTTCGCGACAGGCTTGTCGGCGGTGCCGTACACTTCCCAAGTCACGGACTTCGCGGGCTGACCGGCGACGCTGGCCTCGATCTTGTAGGTGCCGGGCTTGGCGATGACGACGTCATTGAGACGGATCGCGGACGCATTGGCATCCTTTTCCTTCTCGGTGAACTCGGCCTTCTTGCCGAACACGGAGGCATGATCCTCACCGTTCACCAGGACCTTGACGTCGGCTTCCTTCACAACCTCGGGAAATTCGACCTTGAAGTCGAACTTCGAACCGGAAAGGATCGTCGCGCGATCGATCGGATAAATGGCTTGCGCGCCAGCGACGCCCGGCACGAGCGCCACGGCCGTCGCGACCAACCAATAGTGTCGCATGTTGCAATTTCCTTGTTAGACAGAAGTACTTCGCCCACCCCGCACAGACGCGGCCATACCCGGTCGCGGGATTGTCCGGACAGTAGGAACGCCCCATGTCAATGAGATGACCGAACATGAAAAAACGCGCCGCGACGCTCGCTGTACTTGCATAGATATGAAATAACGTTTCTAAATGCAATGTAATTACATTTCGTTTTCTTGCCGCACCACGCGAATACCCTCGCGCCCGTGGCGGAAAAACCCGCCAGCCGGCCGCCCTCCCCGCATGCCCGCTACGATTACCGGAACCTGTTGTTGCGCGGAAAGCCCTTCGGCGGCAGGCGCCCGCCATCGGCGCGGTTGCCGAGCCAGGCGCGGATTTCGGCCTCGGGCACCGTCCACGTGCGGCCTGAGGCGTCGGTCCATGTCAGTCCATCCGCAATACTGAAGACGCGCGCGTCGGAGATGCCACCGTCGCCATAGCGCTGCAGGCGCACGCCGCGCCCACGCGCCATCTCCGGCAACTGGACGACCGGGAACACCAGCAGCTTGCGGTTTTCGCCGACGACGGCAACGTGGTCGCCGTTCGCCGGCACACACAGACGCGCCCGGCCGGCGGCATCAAGGTTCAGCACCTGCTTGCCCTTGCGCGTGTTGGCGACGATGTCGTCCGCCGCCGCGATGAAGCCGCGTCCGTCAGAGGCCGCCAGCAGCAGCTTTTCGCCCGAAACGTAGGGGAAGGCGGCGACGATCGCGGCGTTCTCGTCTATATCCGCCATCAGTCGCAACGGATCGCCCACGCCGCGCCCGCCGGGCAACTTCGCCGCCTCGATGGTGAAGACGCGCCCGTCGTCGGTCAGCACCAGCAGCCGTGCCGTCGTCTCGGTGGGGAACGACAGGAAGAGCCTGTCGTCGCCTTTGAACTGCAGGCTCGACAGGTCAACGCCGTGGCCCTTCAGCGCCCTGATCCAGCCCTTGGCCGACAGCACAACGGTGATCGGCTCGCGCTCGACCATCGCCTCCGTGAGGTCGGCACCCGCCGCCTCCGGCGCCTCGGCGAAGGTGGTGCGCCGGCGCCCGAGCGCGGTTTCGGGGCCGAAGAGCTTGCGCACCTCGCGCACCTCCCCCGCCACCCTCTTCCACTGGCTTTCCTCGGAGGCCAGCAGCGCCTCGATGCCAGCGCGCTCCTCCGTCAGCTTATCATGCTCGCGGCGCAGCTCCATCTCCTCCAGCTTGCGCAGCGAACGCAGCCGCGTGTTGAGGATGGCCTCGGCCTGCACGTCGGTGAGCGAAAAGGCGGCGATGAGCGCGGGTTTCGCCTCATCCTCCTCACGGATGATCCTGATGACGCGGTCGAGATCGAGATAGATGATCAGCAGGCCGTCGAGGATTTCGAGGCGGCGCACGATCTCGCCAAGCCGGAAGCGGGAACGGCGCAGCAGTACGTCGCGCCGGTGGTCAAGCCATTCGCGCAGCACTTCCGCAAGGCTCAGCACTTTCGGAATCTGCCCCGCCGCCAGCACGTTGAGGTTGAGCGACAGGCGCGATTCGAGTTCGGTCAGCCGGAACAGCGATTCCATCATCAGCACGTCATCGACGGTCCGCACGCGCGGTTCGATGACGATGCGGATGTCCTCCGCCGATTCGTCGCGGATATCGGCGACCAGCGGCAGCTTCTTGGCGAGCAGCAGATCGGCGGCTTTCTCGATCAGCCGCCCCTTGGTCACGCCATAGGGAATCTCGGTGACAATCGCCGTCCACTGGCCGCGCGCTCCCTCCTCCCGCGTCCAGCGGGCGCGCACGCGGAAGCCGCCGCGTCCCGTGCGGTAGGCTTCGGCGATGGTCTCGCGGTCGTCCACGATGATGCCGCCCGTGGGCAAGTCCGGCCCCAGCACGAAGGTCAGCAGGGCGTCGGTGTCGGCGGCCGGATGCGTGATCAGATAGAGCGCCGCGTCGCACAGTTCGGCGGCGTTGTGGGGCGGGATGGAGGTGGCCATGCCGACCGCGATGCCCTGCGCGCCGTTCGCCATCAGGTTCGGAAAGGCCGCCGGCAGCACGACAGGCTCGCGGTTGGTCTCGTCGTAGGTGTCGCGGAAGTCGACCGCATCCTCATCGATGCCCTGCAGCAGAAGCTGCGCGACGGGTGTCAGCCGCGCCTCGGTGTAGCGCATGGCGGCGGCATTGTCGCCGTCGACATTGCCGAAGTTGCCCTGCCCCTCGATCAGCGGATAACGCTGGGCGAAATCCTGAGCGAGGCGCACCAGCGCGTCATAGATGGACTGGTCCCCGTGCGGATGGAACTGACCCATGACATCGCCGACGACGCGCGCGGATTTCTTGAAGGCCGCGCCCGGCTCAAGCCGCAGCAGCCGCATGCCGTGGAGGATGCGCCGGTGGACGGGTTTGAGGCCGTCGCGCGCGTCGGGCAGCGCGCGATGCATGATGGTGGAGAGCGCATAGGCAAGGTAGCGCTCTTCCAGCGCCTCGCGCAGGCCGACTTCCTCGATGCCGCCGTCATCGCGCCCGCCCGCCGGCGGCAAATCCGCTTTCTTGCCCATTGAACCCCTGAGAACTCCGCACCGAATCCCGTCTTATCGCGAACATATATCGAACGACACCGATCATCGCAAGCCGCCTTGCGTCGGACAGGCCCGTGCATCACGCGAGCAGCGACAGCAGGCGCGCCCGCGCGTCCGGCAGCGGTGCGTCGCGGGAGCCGTAGATGTGGCGCGCGAGGAAATGGCCGGTGAGCGCGAAGCCCGCCCGCACCGCCGCGTTGCCGGGATGGCCTGCACCCGCCATGAAGCCCCGCCCGTTGCCGGAATCGCGCAGGAAGGCCGGCAGCGCCAGCAGCCTGTCCTGGTATGGCTCGCCGGCCCGCGCCGACACTGCCCGCCCGGTTCGTGGCGATACATAGATGAGGTCCTGCGTCGCGCCCGTCACGGCGCATTGCGTGAGATCGAGACCGAAGCCGAATTCCGCGAGCAGGGCGAGTTCGAAGCGCACGAGCAGCACGGGGGCGATGCCGGCCTCGTCCAGGTGGTCGAGCACGACGAGTGCGGCGTCGTAGAGGGCAGGATGCGGATCGCGCTCGGGCAACAGGCGCAGCAGATCGGCGAGCAGGCCGAGACCGTTCAGCGCCAGCGGCGAATCGAGAAAGCGGGCGGCGCGCGACACGGTGCCCTCGACGCGGTACTGGCCGAGCTGGCCCTCGACGCGCCCGCGCCAGACGGCCTCGACCGAATTTCCCGTCTGCAGCACCGGCTGCATGCGCAACGAACGCCCGCCACGCAACAGCCCGCCGTGACGGCCGCGCGCGCGCGTCAGCAGATCGAGGATGACGCTCGTCTCCCCGTGCCGCCTGATGCCGAGTACAATGCCTTCGTCCTGCCATTGCATGGCTTTCCATAGCATGAATCGCGCGGGCAACGCACAGGCGGACAGTTGGCGCGGACCGGATCGGGGCACACGGACAGGCGGCGGCGAGAGGAAACCGGAAAGCTGTGAATCATGCCCCGGGTTGCTCGGTCCGGCCAGTCGTTCCGCTTGTGTTCTCACGGTTTTCTGTTACCAGTCAGTTGACGGGAGATGAGGTTGAGCGTGGTCGACGATATTGCCGCAGATGAATTGGCGGACGAAATCGCACTGGAAGACATCGCCCTTGCGGAAGTGGCGACGGCGCCGGGCGACGCGGCGGATCCGCAGGCGTTGGTCGACGCGATGGTTCCAGCGGACATCCGCACGAAATACGAGGTCTACAGCTACCGGAACGCTGCCGTCATCCTGAATCAGAGCCACAGGGCCGAGTACGGAGAACTGCTTGAGGCGCTGCGCGGCTTCAGCATCACGACGCAGATGATCCGCACCGCCGGCGGCAACGAATCCGATATTCCCAAGCTTTTCTCTCAGGTTCTGCGGCCGCTGAACTGGCACGAGACCGTCGTGCAGGGAGACCTGCTCGTCCGCCTGCTGTGGCGGGAGCAGAGCCGCAATACGAAAGCGGGCAGGCCCGTGTTCGAGCGCCGGCAGAAGGAGATAAGACGGGCCAACTTTCTGGACGGGCACAAGATAGACTACGTCAAGGGCAGGGTTGCATTCGATCTCGAATGGAACAGCAAGGATCAGACGTTCGATCGCGACCTCTACGCATTCAGCGCCTTCGCGCAATGCGGCGTGATCGATGCTGCCGTTCTGGTCACGCGCAGCCGCAGTCTGGATATGGTGTTCCGTCAGGTGGGGCCGGCGCTGAAAAAAGATGGGAACATAGAGACGAAGCGGAACGGCGACCCGCGCCCGACGATGGAAAAATACGGCGCGAGCACAACGTGGATGGGCAAACTCCTCTATCGCCTCAATGCCGGGCGCAATGGCGGCTGTCCTGTGCTCGCCATCGGCATCACGCCTGAGTGCGTCAGCGACTGGAGTGCGGAATGACAGGCTCCCCGAACCCCGTCGAGGAATTCCGGCAGCAGCTTGCCGGCCGCAAGTTTGCGACCATCCTCGCCGATCCACCGTGGCGATTCCAGAACCGGACCGGCAAGATGGCCCCGGAACACAAGCGCCTCAGTCGCTATGGCACCATGGAACTCGCCGAGATCGCGGCGTTGCCGGTCTCCGAAGCGGCTGCAAGCCCCGCGCATCTCTATCTGTGGGTGCCAAATGCTCTCCTGCCCGAGGGGCTTGCGGTCATGAAGGCGTGGGGCTTCGATTACAAGTCCAACCTCGTCTGGCACAAGGTGCGGAAGGATGGGGGCTCCGATGGCCGGGGTGTCGGGTTCTATTTTCGTAACGTGACGGAGCTGGTGCTGTTCGGCGTGCGGGGCAAGAACGCCCGGACGCAGGCTCCCGGCCGCAGGCAGGTCAATCTTTTCGCCGCGCAAAAGCGCGAGCACAGCCGCAAGCCGGACGAATTCTATGATATAATAGAGGCATGCAGCCCGGGTCCCTATCTCGAACTCTTCGCGCGCGGCACCCGCACGGGATGGATGGCGTGGGGCAATCAGGCCGGCGAGTACGACATCACCTGGGATACCTATGCCAATCACAGCCGGCGCGGCAATGTCGTCGCGGCGGCGGAATAGGGCGCGCTTCCTTGCCCTCAGGGCCGGGATTGCGCCTCGACAGCCAGAGAAAGCGAGGCGGCGATTCGCAAGAGGCCGCTTCACTCCATGCGGCGTTGTCTTGCGCCGCATCCGTCCGGAGAACGCCTTGTCATCGCATTTCACCATAACCATGAGCCCACCGGGCCGGCGCGGGACATTCTGCCGTGTCCGCCGATAACGAGACGAGACGAACCGTCGCCGTCGTCGGCGCGGGACCGGCGGGGTTGATGGCCGCCGGGGAACTGGCGCGCGCCGGTTGCGCGGTGACGGTCTACGAGCGCATGCCTTCCCCCGCCCGCAAGTTCCTGATGGCGGGACGCGGCGGGCTGAACCTCACGCACGCGGAGCCGCTCGACAAGTTTCTGCAGCGATACGGGCCGGCGCGCAACTGGCTGGAGCCCGCTATCCGCGCGTTTCCGCCCGGGCGCCTGCGCCGGTGGAGCGCTGATCTGGGCGAACCCACCTTCGAGGGATCGAGCCGGCGCATCTTTCCGCGCTCCTACAAGGCCACGCCGCTGCTGCGCGCCTGGCTGCGACAGCTGGAGCAGGCCGGCGTCGCCTTCTCCTTCCGCCATTGCTGGCTCGGTTTCGCGAACGGCGGCCTGCGCTTCGCCACGCCGGAGGGCGAGCGTGTCGTCTGCGCCGATGCCGCGCTGCTGGCGCTCGGCGGCGGATCGTGGCCGCGGCTCGGCTCTGACGGCGGCTGGGTGGAGGTGCTGCGCGGCGAGGGCATCGATGTCGCGGAGCTGCGCCCTGCGAATTGCGGCTTCACCGTCGCGTGGTCGGACGTGTTTCGAGCCCGTGCCGAGGGCGAGCCGCTGAAGCGCATTGCGCTACACGCGGAAGGGCTGACCGCCAACGGCGAAGCGATGATCACCGCGACCGGCATCGAGGGCGGTGCCGTCTATGCGCTGTCGACGGTACTGCGAGAGGCCATCGCCCGCGACGGCGAAGCAACGCTCACGATCGACCTGCAAACCGGCATGAACGAGTCGGAACTGGCGTGGCGGCTGGAGCGGGCGCGGTCCGGCCAGTCGGCAGCGACCACCCTGCGCAAGGTCGCCGGCCTGTCGCCAGCGGCGGCGCTGCTGGTGCGCGAGCCCGGCCCGCTGCCGACGACCGCGCGGGAACTCGCGGCGCTCGTCAAGGGCGTGCCTATCCGCCTCACCGGCACGCAGCCGCTGGCACGGGCCATTTCGTCGGCAGGCGGCATCCACAGGGCGGAGATCGACGACAACTACATGCTGCGCAAGAGACCCGGCGTGTTCGCGGCCGGCGAGATGCTCGACTGGGAGGCCCCCACCGGCGGCTACCTGCTGCAGGCCACCTTCGCCACCGGCCACGCGGCCGCGGCGGGCATCCTGCGCTATCTGGAAAGCGGGAGCGGCGAACCTCCGCCGCCGGCTGTGCCGCTCAGCTCAGGGGATCAGCGCTGATGGTGACGATGTCGCCGTCGATGGTGAAGCTCACGCCAAGCCCCGCCGCATTCGCCACGAGCCCGGTATAGAAGGCCTGGATGCCGTGCGCGTCCACCTCGCCCGTGGCGGAGCGCCCGGCGACGAGTTCCTGAGCGTTGACGGGAATGCGCGCCTGCGGCCCCTGCGCCGTGACGCGCAGACGGGTCTCCGCCGGCGCCGCGCCGAAATCGGCGTCGACCGTGATGCGCCCGCCGCGCGGAATGGCATTGGTCGCTACCAGGATGAGGTTGAGCAGCAGCTTAACCTTGTTTTTCGGCAGCAGCCGCCGTTCCGCGTTCCACACCAGCGACAGTTTGTCGTCGTGGATGAAGCCCTTGGCGACCTGCTCGGCGTCGCCCAGATCGATCTCCGCGCCGGCGGAACCGGCCGCGCCGAAGGCCAGGCGTGCAAACTGAAGGCGAGCGGAGGCCTGGCGCGCGCTCTTCTTGATGAGGTCGAGCGCGAACTCCTTCATGGAGGCGTCGTCCTCGTCCTCCAGTACTTCGAGGCCGTTGACGATGGCGCCCACCGGGCTGATGACGTCGTGACACACCCGGCTGCACAGCAAGGCGGCGAGGTCGAGTGCGTCGAGGGAGACAGAAGTCATGAGTGCTCCGCGGGCGAAAATCTGTTTCTATCCTGATGTGGCCTTGGCGCGCTGCGGCCGTTTTCCTGCGATCGGCGACACCTTGCGAAAAAAATCTGTTACACGGTGCCGCCGGGCTTGAAAAGCGGCTACACTGCACGCTAACCAAATCAGGTTAACAGATCGTCAGGTCAAGCGGCAGCCGCATCGCGCGACCCACAGGCCGGACCGGGCGGCGACACGCCCCGAGGAACCATCATGCCGACGCCTCCAGACCCGCGCGATTTCCCCCCGGACGGCGCGGCGGGCGATTATCGCCGGTGGCACGAGCCCGCCATCCGCGACCGGCTGGCGGAGCATCTGGGCGAAATCGTCCGCCTCGCCGGCGGCCTGATTCTGGAGGCGGTGGCGCGCGGCTTCGGCGTCTACCGCAAGACGGACGGGTCGAGCTACACGGACGCCGACGTCGAGGCGGAACGCTATATCCTCGACACGCTCGCCGTGCATTTTCCAAACGTACCCGTGATCGCCGAGGAACAGACGGCGGCGCGCGCCGAAGCAGGCGAGACGGCCGGCGATATAACGGCGGACAGGGCGTTCTTCCTCGTCGACCCGCTCGACGGCACGCGCGATTTCACCAGCGGCGGCCTCGAATACACGGTCAACGTCGCGGCGATCGTCAACGGCGTGCCCGTGGCGGGCGCGGTGTACGCGCCGGCGAGCGGCCTGCTGTGGATCGGTGGCGCGCACGCTGCCGCCACGAAGCGCACACCCTATGAGCCGCGCCCGACCGTGGCGGACTGGCGGACCATTCACACACGCAAGGCGCCGCCGGCCGGCCTGACCGCGCTCGCGAGCCGCCGCCACGGCGATGAGCACACGGAAGAATTTCTGGCCCGCCTGCCCGTATGCGAGCGCGTCTCGGCATCTTCGTCCGTCAAGTTCTGCGTCATCGCGCAGGGTGAGGCGGACGTCTACCCGCGCTTCGGCCGCACCATGGAGTGGGACACGGCGGCGGGAGACGCAGTGCTGCGCGCCGCTGGCGGCACCGTGGTCGATCCGGCCGGCGCACCGCTGACCTACGGGCGCGCGCGGGACGGCCACGTTAACGGACCGTTCATCGCCTGGGGCGATCCTGCTGCTGTCGGCGCCTTTTGCCGCCCGTGAGGAGGCGTGCGACGGCGATTGCCTCGCGACAGCCATTGTTGGCATAGATACTGCGCCAACCTTCACACGTCGGCCCAACAGTGCCGACCGGCGATGCCTCAGGAGGAACGGGTGCATGGATTCGTCACCGCGTGATACGAAACAACCGCAGCTCACACGGCGCAGAATGCTGGCTCTTTCGGCAGGCAGCGGACTGGCCGCGCTGCTGTCGGCAGGCCCGCAAGGCGCCCTGGCCCAGCAACCGCCGCCGCCCGGCTTCGAGCCGGCGCCCGCCTCGGGCGACACGTTCAACGTAGAGGAAATCGTCGACTCGGGACACCGCTTCTTCGGCTCCACCTCACGTGGCCTGGCGCTCGCGGTGCAGAACGTCTTCGAGCGCTGGGGCAAGCCCAACGGCTACATCCTGGGGCAGGAGGCGGCGGGCGCCTTCTTCGGCGGCCTGCGCTACGGCGAAGGGCGCGTCTACACGCGCAACATGGGTGAGCGCGTCGTGTTCTGGCAGGGGCCTTCGCTCGGCTTCGATTTCGGCGGGGCGGGCAACAGGACGATGATCCTCATCTATCACCTGCCTAACGTCGAGATCATGTTCCAGCGCTTCGCCGGCATCGATGGCTCGGCCTATCTGGTGGCGGGCTTCGCGGTTTCCGCGCTCGCGGGCCGAGGCGAAGGGACGCGGGATGTCGTTCTGGTGCCGATCCGCACCGGCGTGGGGCTTAAACTGGGTGTCAATATCGGCTACCTGAAATTCACTCCCCAATCCACGTGGAATCCGTTCTGATCGGGCTCTCCGATCCCGAATCATTATCCGAACAGGCGAGGCGCTGACGTGTTCGAAACCGTCCTGATCTTTGCGGCCGGATTCCTGGCCGCCAGCGTCCTGGCGCTGATGATCCTGCCGGGCGTCAACGCGCGCGCGGGCCGTCTCGCCCGGCGCCGGCTGGCGGCGCAGTTCCCGATCTCGATCGATGAACTCACCGCGCAGATGGACTATGTGCGGGCCGAAGGCGCCATCGCCGTGCGAAAGGTGGAGCGTCAGCTCGAAAAGGAGCGCGCCGCCCACGCGCAGGACCGGGCAGGGTCGGGCACCGTCGAGGCCGCACTGCGCCAGCAGATGATGGCCGACGCTTCCGCCCTCGCAAGCCTCCGCCGGGAGCACGATGCATCGACGCAGGAAAACGTGCGGCTCACGGCGGAACTCGACGCGATGACCGAAGACCGCGACGCACGGCGCATCGCCATCGCCGGCCTTGAGACGCGGCTCGCGAGCCTCACGGCCGGCAGCGCCGCGCAGGAAAACGCGCTGCTGCGCAAGCGCATCACGGAGGTGGCGGAGCGGATTGCCGTGCTGACCGGAACGGAAGACGCGCCTGCCCCGCCGGTCGAGGCCGACACGCCGGACGTGCCGCGGAAAAAGGCATCCGCAGGTTGAACCGCCGGCGCCTATCCCGCCGCCTCGCCGGCGGCCTTCCCGCCGCGCAAGACGGCCGCGAGAACCATTTCCGCCGTGGCGCGGTTCAGCGCCATCGGCACGTCGTAGACAAGCGCGAGGCGCATCAGCGCCTTCACGTCGACATCGTGCGGCAGGGGCGAGAGCGGATCGACGAAGAAGATCAACACGTCGATCGCGTTCTCGGCGATCATCGCGCCGATCTGCTGGTCGCCGCCGTAGGGGCCGCTCTTCAGCCGTGTGATATCGAGTTCGGGACAGCGTTCCATGATTCGCAAGCCGGTCGTGCCGGTCGCGAACAGCGCGCATTGGCCCAGAAAGACGCGATGGCGCTCCGCGAAGGAGGCGAGTTCGTCCTTGCGCGCATCGTGGGCGACGAGCGCCAGCCTGATTGCAGTCATCCTTCGTTTCCCCTGAACCCTCTGTCGGGACAAACGGCCGGGCGCGCCGCTCTTTTCGGGTATACAGCACCCGCGTAGGCCCGGCATAGACCATTTCCACGTTTCGTTGAAATGCGAAAACGGCCTATGTGTTTGCTTTTTAACAACTTACGACGCAAGAACGGCGTCCGCTTTTGCTGAAATTGCTTCAGCCCCCATCGCCGAGCGGAGCAGACGGTGCGCAGCCGGGTAAAGCACGTTTATCATATCCGTCATTCGTATGTCGGCTATTGCGCCGACAACAGAACCGGACGGCTCCGCGGGAGTGTCCCGGACGATCAGACGGATTCGCCCTGACAGGCGATGCGGAAGGCAAACCATGCAGCAGACACCACTGGCCACGATCATCAGCGACACGCGCGATACCATGTGGCTGTGCCGCTTCGACGGCAACGGCCAGGCGCATTGGGACGGCATCAGGGAAGAGGATCCGCCGGCGCTGGCCCTCGACACGCTCCTCTGCCCCGCCGACGAGGACGGCACGCGCGGCTTCGTCTGGATTCACGTCGATCTCGTCGATACGCGGGCGCGAAACTGGATCGGCGGGCTGCCCTTCGTGCCGGAGCCGTTGCGCCAGCGTTTCATCACCAGCACTGGCCGCCGATCCGTGGCCTGCCAGGACGGCGTGCTGAACTTCAGCCTGCCCGACAGCGCGCTGAACTTCGATACGCCGACCGACGAAATGACGTTCCTGCAATGCCTCGTGGGCGCGGATTTCATCATCACCGGGCGGCGGCGGAAAGTCGCGGCCGTCGCGGAGGTCGTCGCCGCGACAGACAAGGGCCAGCACTTCGCCACGCCGGTCATCCTCCTCGGCGCGCTCGTCGGCCAGATCACGCAGCGGCTGGAGGCGGCGAGCGCCGCCGCCTCCGACGAGCTGGACGACATCGAGGACCACGTGCTGAGCGAGCGGATGAAGGCCAACACCACCCAGTTGCTCGGTCCCCTGCGCCGCGCCATGGCGCGCGTCCATCGCCAGACGCTGATCCTGCGGCAGACGGTTTTCCAGGTCGAGTGCGCGGAAACGGCGATGCCGCCCGACGACCGGCGCAGGGCGCTGCATGTCTATGTGGAACGGCTCGACGTCCTCGATCATGACACGGTCTCGGAACAGGGCCGCGCCAAGATACTCCAGGATGAAATCTCGACCCGCATCGCCAACGAATCGAACCGCAGCCTCTATATCGTCACCATGATGACGACCTTCTTCATGCCGCCCGCGCTGATCGCCGGCATCTTCGGCATGAACGTCGCCAACCTGCCGCTGACGGAAACGCGCGGCGGCTTCTGGTGGAGCGTACTGCTCCTGCTGCTCAGCATCGCCGGCACCTATTACATCCTGCGGCGGTTCGTCGGGAGCCGGTGAGAGTGGCGCGCCTCCGGATCGTTTCACTGAAACGATGAAATGATCCGGTGCCTCTTGCCCTCGATGATGGCGAGCGCCGACGCCACAACGCCCGCCACGTCGAGCGCCGACGTATCGATCACCACGGCATCGTCCGCCTTTACGAGCGGAGCGGCGTCGCGCTGCGAATCGCGGGCATCGCGTTGGCGGATGTCCAGGAGGATCGCGGCTTCGTCGACGGGCTCGCCGCGTCCCGCGAGTTCCAGCGCCCGCCGCCGCGCCCGCACCTCGGGGGTCGCGGTCACGAACAGCTTGATGTCCGCCCCCGGGCAGATCACCGTGCCAATGTCGCGCCCGTCGAGCACTGCGCCGCCCGGCTGCTCGGCGAAGGCGCGCTGCAGGGCGAGCAGCGCCGCGCGCACGGGCGGATGCGCGGCGACGACGGATGCCGCCTCACCCATCTCACGGCCGCGCAGGCGCTCGTCATCGATCAGGCCCGGCTCGAAACTCAGGGCGAACCCCGCCGCGGCGTCGACGTCGTCAAGACGCGCGCCTTCGTCCAGCATCTGCCGCGCGACGCCGCGATAGAGCATGCCGGTGTCGAGATGCGGCAGGCCGAAATGCGCGGCGAGCCTTTTCGCGAGCGTCCCCTTGCCCGAGGCGGCCGGACCATCGATGGCGATGATCATGCGCCGGCTCCCCCACCCTGCAGTCCGGCGTCGATGTCGCCGCCGAGTTCGCGCATCAGCGGCACGAAGGTCGGGAAGCTGGTGGCGATCATGGTGCCGTCGTCGACGCGCATGCCCGCGCGCGCGGCGAGCCCCAGCACCAGGAACGCCATGGCGATGCGATGATCGAGATGCGTCGCCGCCGTGCCGCCGCCACGCACCTCGCCGTTGCCGCCGGTGACGATAAGATCGTCGCCCTCGATGCGCACGCCGACGCCCGCCGCCGCCAGCCCGTCCGCGACGGCTTGCAGGCGGTCCGATTCCTTCACGCGCAGCTCGTGCAGGCCGCGCATGCGCGTCTCGCCCGAAGCGAAGGCGGCCGCCACGGCCAGCACCGGATATTCGTCGATCATGGAAGGCGCGCGTTCGGCCGGCACATCGACGCCCCGCAGGGTGCCCGCGCGCACGCGCAGGTCCGCGACGGTCTCGCCACCTTCCTCTCGCGCGTTCAGCTCCTCGATATCCGCCCCCATCTCGCGCAGGGTGGCGAACAGGCCGGTGCGCAGCGGGTTGACCATCACGTTGTCGAGCACAATGTCGGAGCCCGGCACGATGAGCGCCGCAACCAGCGGGAAGGCGGCGGAGGATGGATCGGCAGGCACGGCGATGGGCGCCGCGCGCAGTTCCGGCTGGCCGGTGAGCGTGATGCGCCTGCCGTGTTGGCCGTGCGGCTCCACGACGACCTCCGCGCCGAAGTGGCGCAACAGGCGCTCCGTGTGATCGCGCGAGGCTTCCTGCTCGATCACCGTGGTCTTGCCGGGCGCGTTGAGCCCCGCGAGCAGCACGGCCGACTTGATCTGGGCGGAGGGCACCGGCGTTTCATAGACGATCGGCGCCGTCTCGCGCGGGCCGCGAATCGTCAACGGCAGCCGCCCGCCCTCGGCCTCCGACACGACCTCGGCCCCCATGCGCACCAGCGGATCGACGATGCGCCGCATCGGCCGCTTGCGCAACGAGGCGTCTCCGTCGAAGGTCGCGGTGATCGGATGGCTGGCGGCGACGCCCATGGTGAGCCGAGAACCCGTGCCCGCATTGCCGAAGTCGAGCACACCCGCGGGCTGCTGCAGGCCGCCGATGCCGACGCCCACGACCCGCCATTCGCCCTCGCCCAGCCGCTCCGCGACACCGCCGAGCGCGCGCACCGCATCCGCCGTGCGCAGCACGTCCTCGCCTTCGAGCAGGCCGGTCACGCTGGTCTCGCCGATGGCGAGCAGGCCGAACAGCAGCGCCCGGTGCGAGATCGACTTGTCGCCGGGAATGCGCGCGCGGCCCGCGAGCGGGCCGGAGGGACGGGCGGCGAGAGGCGCGGGGGCGGCATGCGGTGCGGCGGACATGAGCGGCTTTCCTTCCGGCGGACTGGTTCTCGCAGCCTCCTAGCAGAGACCGCCGCAAAGGTCATCTTTGAAGTGGAGGGTTGCGCGCGGCGCCGGTGTTACTATAGTCGCCGGATCGCAATGAGGGCCGGAATCCGGCAACGACAATAAAACCCCCCGGCGAGGGTCGCCCGCCGCATGGACCAGACAATGACAGACAAGCGTGTGAAGAAAGTTGTGCTCGCCTATTCGGGCGGCCTCGATACCTCCATCATCCTCAAGTGGCTGCAGACCAACTATCAGGCGGAAGTGGTGACCTTCACCGCCGATCTCGGCCAGGGCGAGGAGCTTGAGCCCGCCCGCCAGAAGGCGCTGTTGCTCGGCATCAAGCCCGAGAACATCTTCATCGAGGATCTGCGCGAGGAATTCGTGCGCGACTATGTCTTCCCGATGTTCCGCGCGAACGCCCAGTACGAGGGGCTCTATCTGCTCGGCACCTCCATCGCCCGTCCGCTGATCGCGAAGAAGCAGATCGAGATCGCCGAGAAGACCGGCGCCGACGCCGTCTCCCACGGCGCCACCGGCAAGGGCAACGACCAGGTGCGCTTCGAACTCGGCTACTATGCGCTGAAGCCGGACGTCACCGTGATCGCACCCTGGCGCGAGTGGGACCTTACCTCGCGCACGAAGCTCGTCGAATTCGCCGAGCAGAACCAGATTCCGATCGCCAAGGACAAGCGCGGCGACGCGCCCTTCTCCGTGGACGCCAACCTGCTGCACACCTCCTCCGAGGGGAAGGTGCTGGAGGACCCGGCCGAGGAAGTGCCGGAATACGTGTTCTCGCGCACCGTCTCGCCCGAGGCCGCGCCCGATCACCCGACCTACATCACCGTCGATTTCGAGAAGGGCGACGCCGTCGCCATCGACGGTGAGAAGCTGTCGCCGGCAAGCCTGCTGACGAAGCTCAACGAACTGGGCCGCATCAACGGCGTCGGCCGCCTCGACCTCGTCGAGAACCGCTTCGTCGGCATGAAGTCGCGCGGCATGTACGAGACGCCCGGCGGCACCATCCTGTGGTACGCCCACCGCGCCATCGAGCAGATCACGCTCGACCGCGGTGCCGCGCACCTCAAGGACGAGCTGATGCCGAAGTATGCCGAGCTTATCTACAACGGCTTCTGGTTCTCGCCGGAGCGCGAACTGCTGCAGAAGCTCATCGATGCCAGCCAGGAATTCGTCACCGGCCGGGTGCGGCTCAAGCTCTACAAGGGCGGCGTGCATATCGTGGGCCGCGAGAGCCCGTTCTCTCTCTACGATCAGGACCTCGTCACCTTCGAGGACGGCGCCGTCGCGTACGACCACCGCGATGCGCAGGGCTTCATCCGCCTCAACGCGCTGCGTCTGCGCACGCTGGCGCAGCGCCGGCGCAAACTCGGACTCTGATCCCATGCCGAAGACTTTCCTTGCGGACAGGGGCGTGGTGAAGGTGGTGGGCGAGGAAGCCCGCCATTTTCTCCAGAACCTCGTCACCAGCCACGTCGAGAATCTGGCGCCCGGCGAGGCGCGCTGGTTCGGGCTGCTGACGCCGCAGGGCAAGATCCTGTTCGACGGCCTCGCCGTCGCCATGCCGGACGAGCGCGGCGGCGGCTTCCTGCTCGACGTCGCGCGCGATCAGGCCGAGACGCTGGCCAGACGGCTGAATTTCTACAAGTTGCGTGCGAAGGTCATCGTCGAGGATCTGTCGGAGACATTGGGCGTCGGCGTCGTCTGGGGCGACGACGCGCCGCCGGCGGGGCTCGGCATCGCCTTCACCGACCCGCGGCTGGCGGAACTCGGCACGCGGATCGTCGCGGAGCGCGAGCGCGTCGCGGCGCTGGGCGATGACGCGGCGGCGTGGCACGCGCACCGCGTGCGGCTCGGCGTGCCGGAGGGCGGAAAGGACTTCCCGTGGGGCGATGCCTTTCCGCACGAGGTGCTGATGGACCAGTTGCAGGGCGTCGCCTTCGACAAGGGCTGCTACGTGGGGCAGGAGGTCGTCTCGCGCATGCACCACCGCAAGACGGCGCGCACGCGCATCGTGCCCGTCACGTTCGAGGGCGCCGGCCCCGCCGAAGGGGCTGACGTGCTGACGGGCGGCAAGGTTTCCGGCCGCGTCGGCACGGCCATCCCGGGCCGGGCGCTGGCGAGCCTGCGCCTCGACAGGGCGGCGGAGGCCATCGCCGCCGGCGAGCCGGTGACGGCGGACGGCGTCGCGCTGACCCTCGACAAGCCCGCCTTCATCCGCTTCCCCTTCCCCGGCGAGGAAGAGCCCCCGCATGACTGACCTGCCCGCCAGCGATTTCGTGAAGCTGCACCCGGACGGCAGGAGCCGCTGCCTCTGGCCGGGCGAGGACCCGCTCTACGTCGCCTACCACGACGAGGAATGGGGCGTGCCGGAATACGACGACCGGGCGCTGTTCGAAAAGCTCATTCTGGACGGCTTTCAGGCGGGCCTGTCGTGGATCACCATCCTGCGCAAGCGTGACAACTTCCGCGCCGCCTTCGCCGATTTCGATCCCGGAACGATCGCGCGCTTCGACGCCGCGAAGGTCGAGGCGCTGATGCAGGACGCCGGCATCGTGCGCAACCGCGCCAAGATCAACGGCACAGTCGAGAGCGCGCGCGTCTGGCTGGCGATCCAGGAGCGCGGTTCCTTCAGCGATTTCCTGTGGGATTTCGTCGACGGCCGCCCGCGCATCAATCATTTCCGCAATCGCGCGGACGTGCCGGCGGAGACGGAACAGTCGCAGAAGATGGCGAAGGCGCTGAAGCAGGCCGGTTTCAAATTCTGCGGCCCGACCATCACCTATGCCTTCATGCAGGCGGTCGGCATGGTGAACGACCACATGGTCGATTGCTGCCGCCATGCCGAATGCGCCGCTCTCGCCCTTCCGCCTCGCTGCTGACCATGGCCGCCCGCCCCTCCAGGACGCCGCGCGTATGGCAGCGGATGCTGTCCGGCCGCCGGCTCGACCTGATCGATCCCTCCCCGCTCGACGTCGAGATCGAGGATATCGCCCACGGCCTTGCCCGCGTCGCGCGCTGGAACGGGCAGACAAAGGGCGCGCATATCTTCTCCGTCGCCCAGCACACGCTGCTGGTGGAACTGTTCGCCGATGCCGCCGCCGACCCGGCGCTGACCCGTGAGGCGCGGCTGGCCGTGCTGTTGCACGACGGCGCGGAATACGTGGTCGGTGACATCATCTCGCCCTTCAAGGCCGTGCTCGGTGACAGCTACCGCGACGTCGAGAAGCGGCTGCTCGCAGCCATCCACATCCGCTTCGGCCTGCCGCCGCAGCCGTCGCCGGCGCTGGCGGGGGCCATCAAGCGCGCGGACCGGGCAGCCGCCTTCTACGAGGCGACGCGGCTGGCCGGCTTCGATCTCGATGAGGCGCGCGGCTTCTTCGGCAAGATCGTGCCGCTGCCACGGGGCGGCGAGGATTTCCTGCAGCCGTGGGACGCGGAAACCGCCAAGGCGCGCTTCCTCGCTCACTTCAACGCGGCGCTGAACGGCTGACCGGGTGGTGCAGGGCCAAGTGGTGCAGGGCGAGGTGGTGCAAGGCGATGCCGCTCGTGGTCGCGACATTGAGCGAATCGAACGCACCGTGCATCGGGATCGAGACCGTGCGGCAGCGTGCCAGCACGTCGTCGGGCAGACCGGGCCCCTCGGTGCCGAGCAGCAGCGCGGCGCGCGCCGGCGGCGTGAGCGCCGACAGTTCTTCCCTCCCACGCGGGCTGAAGGCCAGCACAGCGAACCCGGCGCCTTCCAGAACATCGACCAGCGCGTGGGCGGAGGCGGCGCGGAAGAACGGCACGCAGAGCGCCCCGCCCACCGACACGCGGATCGCCTTGCGATAAAGCGGGTCGCAACTCGTCCCGTCGAGCAGAACCGCATCTGCGCCGAAGGCGGCCGCGTTGCGGAAGATGCCGCCGACGTTGTCGTGGTTCGCAAGCCCCACGAGCCCGACCGCGAGCGCCCGTTCCGGCAGGCGGGAGAGAAACGCCCCTGCTTCCCCGGGCTCGCCACGCCGCCCCACCGCGAGAATGCCCCGATGGATGGGGAAGCCGGCAACGGCGTCCATCACCTCCCGGCTCGCCGTGTAGAGCGGCACGCCGTCCGGCAGGCGCGCCAGCAGACCGGCGAGCAGCGGCAGGCGCTTGTCCAGGATGAACAGCGATTCGATGGCGTGCAGCCTCTGGCGCAGCAACACGGCGAGAACCGTTTCGCCCTCCGCGACGAAGCGCCGGCCACGGCCAACGAGATCGCGCTCGCGGATGTCCGTGTAAGCGGCGATGCGGGGATCGTCCGGCCGGTCGATGCGGATGGCGGCGGGAACGGCCTCCGGCATCAGCCTTCCAGTTCCTCGCGCAGCAGTTCGAGCCGCAGCCATTCCTCCTCGCAATTGGCGCGCTCCTGCTCGGCGCGGGCCAGCAGCGTGTTGGCCTTCTCGAACTTGGCGGGCTCGCGGGTGTAGAGTTCGGGATCGGCGAGCAGCGCCTGCAATTTGGCGATATCTCGCTCCAGCGCCGCGATGCGCTCGGGCAGTGTGTCGAGCGCGTGCTTTTCCTTGAAGGTGAGCTTGCGCTTCCTCTCCGCCTCGGGCGCCACGGGTGCCGGGGCCTTCGACTTTTCGGCCGCGGGCCTGCTGTCGGCCTTGCGCGCCGTCACCCCCTCGCCGCGCTGGGCGAGCATGTCGGTGTAGCCGCCCGCGTAAACCTGCCAGCGCCCGTTGCCCTCGGCCACCGCCACGGCGTTGACGGTGCGGTCGAGGAAATCGCGGTCGTGGCTGACGAGGATGACCGTGCCGGGATAGTCGGCGATCATCTCCTCCAGCAGGTCGAGGGTTTCTAGGTCGAGGTCGTTGGTGGGCTCGTCGAGCACCAGGAAGTTCGATGGCAGCGCCAGCGCGCGCGCCAGCGTGAGCCGCCCCCGCTCGCCGCCGGACAGCACGGAAACAGGCGTGTTGAGCTGGTCCGGCGAGAACAGGAAGTCCTTCATGTAGCTGGCGACGTGCTTCACCACGCCGCCCACCGTCACCGTGTCGGTGCCGCCGCCGGTGAGCGCGTCCTTCAGGGTCGTCTCGGGCGCAAGGGTGGCGCGGCGCTGGTCGAGGAAGGCCATCTGCAGGTTCGCGCCGAGCTTGACGGAGCCGCTGTCGGGCGCGAGGTCGCCTGTGAGCATGTTGAGCAGCGTCGTCTTGCCCGCACCGTTCGGCCCCACGATGCCGATACGGTCGTGGCGCAGGATGCGGATGGAGAAATCATCCACGATCACACGGTCGCCAAAGCGCTTGCCGATGTTCTTCGCCTCGACGACGAGCTTGCCGGACGTCTCGCCCTCCGTCACCGTCATGGTGACGGAGCCTGCCGCGCGGCGGTGCTCGCGGAATGCCTTGCGCATGTCCTGCAGTTCGCGCACGCGGCGCATGTTGCGCTTGCGCCGGGCGGTGACGCCGTAGCGCATCCAGTCCGCCTCGGCGGCGATGCGGCGGGCCAGCTTGTGGTGCTCGACCTCTTCCTGCTCCAGCACGGCGTCGCGCCACTCCTCGAAAGCGGCGAAGCCCCTGTCGAGGCGGCGCGCGACGCCCCGGTCGAGCCAGACGGTGGCGCGCGAGAGGTTTTCGAGGAAGCGCCTATCGTGGCTGATCAGCACCAGCGCTGACTTCATGGCGCGGATCTCGCTTTCCAGCCATTCGATGGCCGGCAGGTCGAGGTGGTTGGTCGGCTCGTCGAGCAGCAGGATGTCGGGTTCGGGCGCCAGCGCCCGCGCCAGCGCCGCCCGCCGCGCCTCGCCGCCGGAGAGGTTCGACGGCTCCTCCGCACCCGTGAGGCCGAGCTGTTCCAGCAGATAGGCGGCGCGATAGGTGTCGTCGCCCGGCGCGAGTCCGGCCTCGACATAGGCAAGCGTGCTCCCGAAGCCGGACAGGTCCGGCTCCTGCGGCAGGTAGCGCACGGTGGAGCCCGGCTGCACGAAGCGCGTGCCGGAGTCGGCCTGCACGAACCCGGCCGCGATCTTGAGCAGCGTGGATTTGCCGGAGCCGTTGCGGCCGACGAGGCACAGGCGTTCGCCTTCCGACACGGAGAGTTCCGCGCCTTCGAGCAAGGGCGTGCCGCCGAACGTGAGGCGAATATCCTGAAGGAGAAGCAGAGGTGGAGCCATGCGCCTCCATACCCCGGATCGCGGCGGTTTGCCAGAGGCGCGCGCGTCAGGGCGCCGCTTCCTCGCAGCGAAGCGACGCAGCCGTCTCGCGCGCCTTTTCCCGCAGGCTCGGCAGCGGCGCCAGCACGCGATAGACGGCGAGGCCCGTGGTCGTCGCGATGCCCCGGTTCACCGGCGCGACGAAACGCACCTCGGCGCCGGCCTCGCCCGGGTCGTCAGCGGCCTGCTCGGGCGTGAGCACCAGCAGTACCAGCTCGCCGTCCTGCGCGATTTCGTCCGTCACCGCATAAAGCACGCCGCCGCCCTGCCCGTGCAGCGAAAGGCCGGCGAATCCGTCGCCGGCACGGGCGCTGATCCGCTGCGGGCCGCGCGTCAGGTCGAAGCGGCAATAGGTGGTGACGAAAGCGGGGTCGGGCCACGGCGGCACGAAGCCGCCAGCGCCGATTTCCCCCGTCTGCGCGGATGGCACATCCGGCGCCAACTCGCGCGACAGACGGCTGACGGCGTCGCTCGATCCCACCAGCGGGATGGCGAACACGGTCACGATGTGAACGAGCCCGCCAAGCGCGAGACCGAGCGCCAGCGCATAAAGCATCGTGCTCGTCAGCCACGCCACCGCCCGCCGCAAGCGCCCGCCGCGCGCCGACCGGCGCGCCGGGCCGCCCGGGATGTTGGGCTTGAGGACTCTGGTGCTCTTCATGCGCGCGCTTTCATCGTCACGATCTCACGGGCAGGCCAGCCTGTCGATGGCGAGCAGCGCCGCCGCCTCCACGGCGCCAGTGATCGCGGCAAGCGGTGCGCTGTAGAGGCGCAGCATGAGGGAAAAGCGCTGCGTCTGCGGCAGCATCAGCCAGTTGCCCGGCTCGACCGCGCGCGAGAGCAGGATTTCCGCCGTGCCGTCCGGGCGGCGCAGCAACTCGTAGGAGGTGAAGCCGTTGCGGCCGGTGTCGTTGGCCGGCAAACGGCCGTCGGCATCGTAGACCGTCAGCGTCCACGCCCGCGAGGGCGGCAGGGCGCCGCGCATGGAATAGGTGCAGGCGCCGTCGAGCGCCCGCCCTTCGCTGTCATGAGTCGCGGTGAGGGCAAGCCCCTCGCCCGCGCCGAGCGGCAGCGCCCCTGTGCGCGCCACGATCGCCCGCGCATAGGGATCGATGGCCGGCGAGCCGACGTCCGGCCACGCCGTCCACGGCCCCACCTGCACCCCGCCGAGCGGCGGCTCGCCGCGCGTCAGATACCAGGCCGAGCCGAGACCGGTCGCGGCGGCGATGAAAAGGGCGGTGAGGATGGCGAGAATGACGCGCACGGAATCAACGCAAGCCCAAGGAGCGCGCGCCGCCACGGAACCGCCCGGCCGCCGCGCGTGTCAGGCCGTCCCGCCCCGTGGCGCCCCTTGTGGCGCCTCTCATGGCAGCCGTCATGGCGCCGCCTCGCCCGCCTGTGCCGGCACCGCGACGTTGCGCGCCGCGAGGTGAAGCGCCTCGGGCGCCTCCGCGGCCGCGGCCGTTCCCGCCCCCGCGCGCGGAATCGCTGCATCGCCCTGCGCGGCCGCCTTCGCCGTGCCGCCGGGCAGGGTCGCGGATGCCTCGTGGAAAAGCGTGTTCATGCCCTGCAGCAGCTCATAGGACTGCCGGGAAAGGTTGATCGGCGCGCCGGCTTCGTCTTCCGCCGCCTCCGCCGCGCTCGCGGTCGCGGCCGCCGGGACCATGTCGACACCGGGAATCGGTCGCAGCGTCAGCCCGCGATGGGCGCGCACCATCATCATCTGCCATATCTGCGCCGGCAGCGTGCCCCCGGTCATGCGGTTCGCGGGCTTGTAGTCGTCGTTGCCGAGCCAGACACTTGCCACCAGATTGCCGGTGAAGCCCACGAACCAGCCGTCGCGGTAGGCGTTCGTCGTCCCGGTCTTGCCCGCGACGGGAACGCCCTCGATGCGCGCACGCCGGCCCGTGCCGGCTTCCACCACCTTGTTCATCATGAAGTTCATACCAGCCGCGACCTCCGGCGTCAGCACGCGCGCGGGCTCACCCGCGTCGCGGTCGTGCCGCCAGATCACGTCGCCGTGGCCGTTGCGGATTTCCACCGCCGCATAGGGCTTCGCGCGCAGGCCGCCGTTGGCGAACACGGCGAAGCCCGCCGCCATGTCGAGCACCCGCACGCCTTCCGCGCCGATGGGCAGCGGCGCGGTGTTGCGCAGCTCCGTGGTGATGCCCATGGCGTGGCTCATCTCGATCACGCGCGCGAGGCCGTTGCGGGCGTTGCCCTTGCCCATCATCAGGGTGAGCCGCACGGGCGTCGTGTTGATGGAGCGCTGCAGCGCGGCCGTCAGCGTCATGCGGCCGGCATAGCCGCGGCTGTAGTTGTTGGGGCACCAGTTGCCGATGCAGGTCGGGCCGTCGACGATGGTGCTGTCCGGCGTGACGAGGCCGTCCATCATCGCGCCCGCGTAGACGAAGGGCTTGAAGGAGGAGCCCGGCTGGCGCAGCGCATGCGTGGCGCGGTTGAACTGGCTTTCGCCATAGTCGCGCCCGCCCACCATGGCGCGCGCCGCGCCATCGGGATCGAGCACCGCGATAGCCCCCTGCTTCACGCCCCAGCGCTTGCCGTCCTGGCGCAGGCCCTCCTCCAGCGAGGTCTCCGCGAGATGCTGGACGGACATGTCGAGCGGCGTCTTGACGATGAGCACCCGTTCGCCCCGCAGCGCGCCTTCCTGCGCCATGGCGCGGATTTCGTCGAAAGCCCAGTCGAGATAATAGTCGGGGCTCGCGTCCCGCTCTCGGTCCACCGGCGTCGCCGGGTTGCGCCGCGCGATTTCGGCCTGCCCGTCGCTGATGAAGCCGGCGTTGACCATGGCGCCGAGCACGTCCGAAGCGCGGGCGCGGGCGGTCGGCAGGTTGACGTGGGGCGCGTACTTCGACGGCGCCTTGAACAGGCCCGCCAGCATCGCCGCCTCCGGCAGCGTCACGTCGCGCACCGACTTGCCGAAATAGAACTCCGCCGCCGCCGCCGCGCCGAACGTGCCGCCGCCCATATAGGCGCGGTCGAGGTAGAGCTTCAGGATGTCGTTCTTCGACAGGCGCGACTCCAGCCAGAGCGACAGGAATGCCTCGTTGACCTTACGCTCGATCGAGCGCTCGTTGCTCAGGAACAGGTTCTTCGCAAGCTGCTGGGTGATGGACGAGCCGCCCTGCACCACGCCATCCGCCTGCGCGTTCGCAGTCAACGCACGCATGGTGCCGATGACGTCGATGCCGAAGTGCTGGTAGAAGCGCCTGTCCTCCGTGGCGAGCACGGCCTTGATCAGCACATCGGGAAATTCGTCGAGCGCCAGCGAATCGTCGTGCAGGATGCCGCGCCGCCCGACCTCGTTGCCGTAACGGTCGAGAAAGGTGACGGCGAACTCGGGCTTTTTCAGCCAGTCGTCGCTCGTTTCCTGAAAGGCGGACTGGGCGAAGGCCAGCAGCAGCATGCCGCCGGCCACCGACAGCGTCGCCGCCTCGCTGGCGCACTCCACCAGCACGCGCCGCACGCCGGTGACGGCGAGCCTGTCCATGCGCGCGGAGATCTTCTGCCAGATTTCCCCGAACCCCGAACCGGCGCTGTAGAGGGAGGCGTCCAGCCACGAGTCAACAGCAAGCGCGGCGCGCTTCAGACGCTTGGAAAGGGATGGCCTGCCGAACCTGAACACCGCGATCGCTCCCCGGGGCGAGGCTGATGACTGCTCCTTTGGTAGTTCACATTTGGTCGCATCGCAATCGCATGCCGCCCATCAAAGATCGACATCCTTAACCGGGGTGTGCTTTGGCAAACATTGTTGTATGGAACTCACATCGCCGTCCCGATCCGCCGCCGGGCGCCCCGCGCCACGGCCGTCGCGACCGCCACGCCCTGTTCCCGGAGAAACCACGTTGAGCGGTTCCGACCTGCCTTTCTGGAAGACAAAGAAGCTCCACGAGATGTCGCCGGAGGAATGGGAACTGCTGTGCGACGGCTGCGGCCGCTGCTGTCTCGTCAAGCTGGAGGACGAGGACACCGGACGGGTCTACGCCACCGATGTTTCCTGCAAGCTGCTCGACGCCGGCACCTGCCGCTGCAGCGACTATGCCAACCGGCGCCAGAAGGTGCCGGACTGCATCCGCCTCACCCCGCAGGAGGTGGCGCGCATCACCTGGCTGCCGCCGACGTGCGGCTATCGCCTCATCCGCGAGGGTGCGGACCTGCCTTGGTGGCATCCGCTGGTGTCGGGCGATCCGGAAACGGTGCACAGCGCTGGCATCTCGGCGCGGGGGCGCATTTCCGCGACCGAGGAGGAGATCGCCGTCGACGACCTGCCGGCGCGCATCGTCGACTGGCCGATGGAGGATCCGGCGCCCAGTCCTTCTTCTCCCTCCGTCCGCAGGCGTCGCGCAGCGGCGCGGCACACGGACATGTGATCCCGCCGGCGCGCCTCTCCGCTTCGGAAAAACCGGAGAATGCCCGGAGTTACACCGCCGCCAGCAGCCCGCGCAGGTCGAGCGGCTCCGTCACCATGGTGAGCACGCCGTCGCGGTTGCGCGGCCATTCGTCCTGCGGGTGGTCCCAGTAAAGCTCGACGCCGTTCTGGTCCGGATCGCGCAGATAGAGCGCCTCGCTGACGCCGTGGTCGCTCGCGCCGTCGAGTTCGATGCCCGCCGCGATCAGCCGGCGCAGCGCATCGGCGAGGGCGGCGCGCGTGGGATAGAGGATCGCCAGGTGATACAGGCCCGTGGTGCCGGGTGCGGGCGGGCGGCCGCCGGCGCTCTCCCAGGTGTTGAGCCCGATGTGGTGGTGGTAGCCGCCGGCGGAGACGAAGGCCGCCCGCGTGCCATAGCGCTGGATCAGCTCGAAGCCGAGCACGCCGTTATAAAAGGCGAGCGCGCGGTTGAGATCGGCGACCTTGAGATGCACATGGCCGATACGCACGCCCGGATCGATGGGCCGTGGCGTCAGTTCGGGTTCGATGACGGGAAGTCTGGTCATGATCGTGGCTTTCTGTAACGTTGTTGTTGCCTTTGCCCCCCGGGACGCCGGGCATTCCGGAAAGGAAACGCCCGGCGAGATGTCATTCGCATTCTGTCACATCACGGCGCGTATCACGCCTCGCCGCGACGGCCGTCGAGGCTCCAGGCGCCGGGGCCGGCGAAAATCAGGTAGAAGAACACGAACGAGAACAGCGCCACCAGCTCGCCGCCGTTGAGGATCGGGAAGAAGCTGTGCGGGCTGTGGAACTGGAAGTACGCCACCGCCGCGAGGCCGGAAAGGACGAAGGCGGCCGCGCGCGTATAGAGACCAATCAGGATCAGGACGCTGCCCACTACCTCGATGATGCCGCCGATGCCGAATTGCGACAGCAGCGGGACATTCGCAAGCTGCTCGACATAGGGGAAGCGGATAAGCTTGGCGAGGCCATGCTGCAGGAAGAACAGGCTCGACGCGATGCGCAGGACGGCGAGCGCCTTCGGACGGAAATTGTCAAGGGTGGCGATCAGTGACATGGGTTGCTCCTTGCGGTGTCGGAAATGCGGCCGCCGGAGACCGGTGACGGAAGTGGCCGCAATGCTGCAAAGCAATATCGTTAATTTCACCCATGGTGTTAATCACGTCTGCGTGCATTATAATTATAACCAGGGGTGTGAGATTGATGACGACGAGGGGTGGACGATGCTCGACCGGCTGACGGGCATGAGCGTGTTCGCGAAAGTGGTCGCCTCCGGCAGCTTCACTGCCGCGGCGCGGCTTTCCGGCATGTCGCAAACCATGGTCACGAAACATGTCGCGGCCCTTGAGGCACGGCTCGGCACGAAATTGCTGCATCGCACAACCCGCCGCCTGACCTTGACCGAGGCGGGCCGGCGCTTTCACGACGCCTGCCTGCGCATCCTGCCGGAAGTGGACGAAGCCGAGGCCGAGGCGGGCGCCGGCAACGTCGAGCCGCGCGGGGTGTTGCGCCTCAACGTGCCATTTTCCTTCGGCATCCGCCAGATCGCGCCAGCCCTGCCGGCGTTCCTGTCGGCGCATCCGCAGCTCGACATCGAACTCGGGCTCAACGACCGTGTGGTCGATCTCGTCGACGAGGGCTGGGACGTCGCCGTGCGCATCGGCACGCTGGCGCCCTCCCGGCTGATTGCGCGCAAGCTCGCGCCCTGCCACAACCTGCTGTGCGCCGCTCCGGCCTATCTCGACCACCACGGCACGCCCCGCTCCATGGCCGACCTCGCCCGCCACAACTGCCTGGGCTACACGCTGTCCCAGCGCCTCGGCGCCGACCGCTGGCCGTTCGGCGATACAGGCGAGACGGTGCGCGTGTCCGGCAACCTGCGCGTCAACAACGGCGACGTGCTCGTCATCGCGGCGGAAGCCGGACAGGGCATCATCTACCAGCCAACTTTCCTTGTCGGCGACGCGATCCGCGCCGGCCGGCTGAAGCCGATCTTCCTCGACCGGCCGCTGGTGGACACCGGCAACGTCTACGCCGTGTTCCCGCACGACCGGCAGCCGCCGGCCAAGGTGCGCGCGCTGATCGATTTCCTGGGCGAGCGCTTCTCCCCCTCCCCGCCTTGGGACGGGGAACTGCCGGTCTGATGCGAAGACAGACGGGTGGAGCGGCGGGGTGCTTCCGGCTTCGCTTTCGCTACCCTATTCCCGCGCCAGATCGAGGAAATGTCGCCCCTCGCGATCCTCGACATCGACAATCCACAGATCGGAATCGAAGTCGATCTCGCGCCGCAACCGCTCTTCCGCGGCAGCCGGCGTCGGCCCGGACTTCAGGGGAACAGGCGCGAAGAGGCGCACGCCCGCATCCTCGTCCGCCAGGCTCTGCGGCGCGGGACCGAAAAGCCGGGCCGTGCCGTCGAGCCGGTCGACCAGCACGAAGATCGCGCCCGCCTCCGCCGCGCCGCGCCGGCGCAACACCGCGAAAGCCCCCTCCACCGCGCAGCGGCGCAGATAAGCCGACACCCAGATTTCGCTTTTCAGCCGCATGGCGCACCCTTCACAAACCTGCTGACTTTCGGGAACCTCCGACATATATGTCGGAGATTCGCCACGTCATCTATCCTGGACATGGAGTTCAAATGGCCGTTCTCGTCACAGGCGCAGCTGGCTACATCGGCAGCCACATGGTGCTCGAACTCGCCGACCGCGGCGAGGCGGCCGTCGCGCTCGACGACCTCTCCGTCGGCCGCCGGGAGGCCATTCCCGGCGCCACGCCCTTTTACGAAGGCAACGCTGGTGACGCGGGGCTGGTCGCGCGCATCGTCCGCGACCATGCCGTCGACACGATCATCCATTTCGCGGGCAGCATCAGCGTGCCGGAATCGGTCGCAGATCCGCTGGGGTACTATCTCAACAACGTGGTCGGGACCCGCGCGCTCATCGAGACCGCCGTCCGGCAGGGTGTGAAACGCTTTATCTTCTCCTCCACCGCCACCGTCTATGGCGATGCAACGGTGTCGCCCATTCCCGAGACGACGGCGCTGGCGCCGATCAACCCTTACGGCTGGTCGAAGCTCATGGTCGAGCAGATGCTGCGTGACACGGCGGCGGCGCACGGCCTGCAATTCGCCATCCTGCGGTATTTCAACGTCGCCGGGGCCGACCCGCTGGGCCGTGCCGGCCAGTCGACGCCGACCGGCCATCTCATCAAGGTCGCACTCGCCGCGGCGCTCGGCCGCCGGTCCCATATCGATGTGTTCGGCCAAGATTATCCGACGCCCGACGGCACCTGCCTGCGCGACTACGTCCACGTCTCGGACCTCGCCGGCGCCCATATGCTGGCGCTCGCGCATCTGCGCGACGGGGGCGGCAATCTGACGCTGAATTGCGGCTACGGGCACGGCTCGTCGGTGCGGGACGTCGTCGCCACGGTGCGCGCCGTCACCGGCCAGGCCGTCGAAACCCGCGATGCGCCGCGGCGCGACGGCGACCCCGCCTCGCTGATCGCCGCCAACGGTGGCATCCTCGCGCTGGGATGGGCGCCGCGTTTCGACGACCTCTCCACCATCATTCGCCATGCATGGACGTGGGAACGGCGGCTTGCGGGCTGAGAAGCTTCCCTGAAAACGCACCCGGCCTTCAGTGGCGGGGGCGGGACGAGAAGCAGCCGGCGCGGACGCGGTCGGGCAGGCGCTCGGCGAAATCCGCCACGGCTTCCTCGCCGTAGGTGGCGACCAGCGTATGAAAAGCGGCGAACAGCGCCGCATGCGCGATGCAATCCTCGTCCAGACCGTCGAGTTGCGCCTCCGCGAACGCCTCCTTCAGATAGAAGAGCGCTGCCCGCTTCTCGTCCATCACGTCATGGAGATCGCCTGTTTCGTTTACGTCTATGATCATGCTCACGCTCACCAGACTGCGTCGACTGTCCCTTGCCTGTTACCATAGGGCCATGACGCGCCCGCCGCCAGCAAGTTATTGCAATGCGGTTAACACCGGGCGGAATATGCATGTTGATAAAAAACTGTTGCATGCACGCAACAACCATTCCTCTCACGCCGCCGCCGCGATCCGCCCGACGCCGCCGCGATAGGACAACGCTTCCGCCAGATGCCGCCGGCCGACTCTCTCCTCACCGTCGAGGTCGGCGAGGGTGCGCGCCATGCGCAGCACGCGGTGATAGCCGCGGGCCGACAGGCGCATGGAGTCGGCCGCGTCACGCAGCAGGACGAGGCCCGCGCCGTCCGGCTGCGCCACCTCCTCCAGCAGCGGCGGCGGGCAGTGGGCGTTGGTTCCGCCGGCGGCGAGGCCGAGGGCGCGATAGCGGCGCGCCTGCATGTCCCGCGCCCGCGCCACCCGCGCGGCGACGGCGGCCGAGCTTTCCGCCGCCTGCGGCTGGATGAGATCGGCGGCCGTCACCGCCGGCACCTCTATGGCGAGATCGATGCGGTCGAGCAGCGGGCCGGAAAGGCGCGCCTGATATTGCGCCATGCAACGGTCGTTGGGCTGGCGCCGGCAGGCGAAGCCCGGTTCCGTCGCATGGCCGCAACGGCAGGGGTTCATCGCAGCGACGAGCTGGAAGCGCGCTGGATAGACCGCCCGCCTGTTGGCGCGGGAGATCAGCACCTCGCCGGCCTCCATGGGCTGGCGGAGGCCGTCGAGCGTCTGGGGCGCGAACTCGGGCAATTCGTCGAGGAACAGCACACCATTGTGCGCCAGCGACACTTCGCCGGGCCGCGCATGCACGCCGCCGCCGACAAGCGCCGCCATGGAGGCGGAATGATGCGGGGCGCGGAACGGCCGCCTGTCCGTGAGCGCGCCTTCGGCAAGGAGACCCGCGACCGAATGGACCATCGACACCTCCAGCAGTTCGCGCGGCGTCAGTGGCGGCAGGATCGACGGCAGGCGGCTCGCGAGCATCGACTTGCCGCTGCCGGGCGGGCCGTGCAGCAGCAGGTTGTGGCTGCCGGCCGCGGCGATTTCCAGCGCGCGGCGCGCGCTCTCCTGCCCGCGAATGTCGCCGAGATCGGGCATCGGCGCGCCTGCCCGCTCCACCGCCGGCGAGGGACGCGCCAGCACCTGCGTGCCCCTGACATGGTTGGCGAGCTGCACGAGCGAGGCAGGCGCCACGATGTCGAGATCGCCGCCCGCCCATGCCGCCTCCGGACCGCAGGCCGCCGGGCAGATGAGGCCGAGCCCGCGTTCCGCCGCGGCCATGGCCGCCGGCAGCGCGCCCGCCACCGGCGCCAACGTGCCGTCGAGTGCCAGCTCGCCGAGCACGACGTAACCGGCCAGCGCATCGGCCGGAATGGCGCCGATCGCCGCCATGACCGCCAGCGCGATCGGCAGGTCGTAGTGCGAGCCCTCCTTCGGCATATCCGCCGGCGCGAGATTGACGGTGACGCGCTTCGCAGGCATCGCCAGCCCGGAGGCCGCAAGCGCGGCGCGTACGCGCTCCCGCGATTCGCCGACCGCCTTGTCCGGCAGGCCGACGACGGAAAACGCCACCACCCCCGACGACACGAGCACCTGCACGTCGACGGGGCGCGCCTCGATCCCCTCGAAAGCAACCGTCGCAACCCGCGCAACCATCCATCATCCCCGAAAACCGCACACCGGCGCTCCATGTGCGAGCACAATAGTACAGGCATCAGCGCCACTCAAGAACAATTAATGAACATAATTCAAAATTCCTTTATTTTATTATTTAAAGAAAATCAAAATACGTAATTAATAAAAAAATTCTATATTATTTGATGATTTTTTAATAAAAAATTTAGATATTTAACTACAATTTCTCTTTATTATTTCATATGTTACATAAACTTAATAATGGCTTCTGCCACCTTAAGGAAAGTTAACTTGAATGCGGGCCGGGGCGGCGGCATATTTTTTTGCATCGCAACCGAGAGTGATCCGAAAGGACGACCGGATATGAAAAAAGCAATCGTTGCCGCTTCCACCGCCCTGCTTCTCGCCGGCCTGACGCCCGCGTTCGCCCAGGCCGACCAGAAGGACGGCAAGCCCGCGGTGGAGAAGGTCGAGCGCGACCGCCAGCAGGGTCCGCGCTTCTCCGCTGAGGACCGCGCCGCTTTCGTCGCCGCCCGACTCGCGGCCCTGAAGGCCGGACTGCAGCTCACGTCCGAGCAGGAGCCCCACTGGACCGCTCTTGAAACCGCGCTGCGTGGCATCGCCGACGAGCGTGCGGAACGGTTCGCCGAACGTCGCGCCGGCCGCGACGAGGATGACAGCGAGGCGGATAGCGGGGAACGCCGCGAGCGCCGCGATGTGCTGCAGGTGCTCTCCTGGCAGGCCGAGGGCCTGCGGGCGCGTGCGGACAATCTCACCAAGGTGGCCGAGGCGGCCAAGCCGCTCTATGACAGCCTGAACGATGCCCAGAAGCGGCGTTTTGGCGTGCTGCTGCGCGATGCGCTCGGCGGCCCCGGCGGGCCTCGCCACCAGCGCTGACCGCCTCTTCACCCTGTTCATAGGAAGGCCGGCGCCCGCGAGGACGCCGGCCTTCATCGTTTCCGAGTCGCTTACCGGCTCGGCGGCTGGCGTGTCAGATCATGCCTCAATTCACGGAAACCGGAATCTGTCCTGTTTACGTTGAAACAAGGCAGCCTCTAGTCGCGCAGCACCAGCACGGAACAGGTTGCATGGCGCACGATGGTCGCGGCGTTGGAGCCGATGAGGTAGGTCGAGACGCCCGGCTGGTGCGAAGACACGACGATCAGGTCCGCGCCCATCTCCGACGCCTCCTCCAGCACCTCATTGTAGACCGCGCCGAGCCGCACAGCGGTCGAAACACGCTCGGGCGGCAGGGGAACGCTCTTGGCGAACTCCGTCAGGTCGTCGGCCGCCTGCTTCGCCTGCTCCTCGTCGAAATCCGGCGGCACGAACTCCACAAACGACACCGGCAGCACGGAGCGCACATAGACGAGCCGCACGGTGCCGCCCGATTCCCGCGCCAGCGCAGCCGCCCGCGCGACAGCCTTGCGCGCGATATCGAGATCCGCCAGGTCGACCGGAACGAGAATCTTCTTGAACATGGTCCGCTCTCCTTCGCTCAACAGGCTCACTATCGCGGCGATGGCCGCCTGCGGCCTTGTCCTGCATCAATCGCACGCATGAATCGCGCGCCGTCCATATTATTACGCCTGACGTTCCGGCGTGTGAACAACGAGCCCGTCGAGCGCGTCGCTGACGCGAATCTGGCAGGAGAGTCGGGAGTTCGGCCGCACGTCGAGCGCGAAGTCGAGCATATCCTCCTCCATGTCCACGGGTTCGCCGACGATGTCGACCCACATGTCATCGACATAGACGTGGCAGGTGGCACAGGCACACGCGCCCCCGCACTCGCCCACGATTTCCGGAATGGCGTTGCGGACGGCGGTCTCCATGACTGTGGAGCCTGAAGCGGCATTGACGCTGCGCGCAGCCCCAGTCGAATCGATATAGGTAATGATCGGCATAAAACTTCCTGACTGTTCTGCACACGGCATCCGGATCGCGGCTTTTCTGCAACACCGGCTCACAACACTGCCGGCGGAAGGCGTTTATACCCTCGCTCCCGGTCTTCGACCGCTCGCGCGTGAGTTTTGCTCAAGCACCGTACGGGCTTGACCGCCCCTCGGTGAGCCAGGCCCATCGAGGGGCGGTATGGCGTGCCCTTGTCGCCGCGCAGCGTTATGCAGCGTATTGACAGGCAAAGGCATCGTTCAATCCCTACCGCGGCGTTTACCATAAGCTTAATATTTGATTAACGATGTCCGGCAAAGGCGTCGGAGCGGGTTTTCATCCGGCGATGCAAAGTTTAGGGTGAGCGCAGCGTTAGAGTGTTTTCAGATGGGCCAACTCCCTCGGGGCCTTGGCATAGTTGTGCTTCAATCGCACGAATGGGGCGGCAAGATGGTTCAGACAAGCAAGCGTATCGATGCAACGGCGGAAGCCCTTTCCGCCATTGAGGAAGCGCTTAACCTGAAGTCGCCGCCCAAGAGCGCCGGGGAAAAACCCGTCTCCGCGGAAAAATCCGGCGTTGCCGACAGCAAGGCTGCCGCGCCGGAAAAGCCGGCTCCCGCCGAGAAAGCCGCGCCGCCAGCACCCGCCGCCCCCGCTCAGGAGGCTGCCGCCCGGGCTCCCGCGCAGCCGGCAACCGGCGCTGCCCAGCCCCGGGCCGCGTCCGCGCCGCCGCAGGGGCAGACCTCCACAAGCGGCAACGCGGCCGCCGGCGATGGCGCCGCTTCAGCCGCGAAGGCCAGCCTGCCGCGCGCCGATGCAGTGCTGCCGCGCACGGACGGCCAGCACGCCCGCCCCGCTCCCTCCGCCGAAGCGCGCGGCAACGCGCCGCGCGAGGCCGGCGAGCCCGAGGGCCGGGAAAGCCACGTCGCGGAAAGCAGCGCCTTCGTGCGCGACCCGCAGAGGGGCGTCATCGTCGCCCCCGATACCGCGCGCGTGGCGAACGATGACAAGGAGGCCGTCGGCGCCCTCCTCCAGCTGCTGCAGCGCAAGCCCTCCGCCGGGCCGTACTGGATCGCCGCCGCGCTGTCCGTCATCTGGGCGTGCATCGTCGCGAGCTTCTTCTATGTGCAGCGCGATGTATCCGGCACGGGCCTTTCGGCCGCCGTTGCGTCGCTCGATCCGCAATCGTGGGCGCTCTATGCGGCGGCTGTCGCGGGCCCGGTCATCTTCGCCTTCGTGCTCGCGGCGCTGCATGCGCGCACGCAGGAGATTCGCCACGTGGCGCGCGCCATGACGGGCGTGGCCGTGCGGCTGGCGCAGCCGGAGACGCTCGCCTCGGATTCGGTGGCGAGCCTCTCGCAGGCCGTCCGGCGCGAGATGGTGGCGATGGGTGACGGCGTCGAGAGGGCACTCGCGCGCGCGGGCGAACTGGACACGCTGGTGCGCACCGAGATCGCCACGCTGGAGCGTTCTTATTCCGATAACGAGGTGCGCATCAGGGGCCTGATCGACGAACTCGTCGCCCAGCGCGACGCCATCGTCGGCAGCGCGGACCGGGCACAGGCGGCGATCACCAGTTCGCAAGGCGCGCTGGTGAAGGACCTCGAATCGCGCAGCAACGCGCTGACCGTGTCGCTGTCCATCGTCGGCACGCGCATCGCGGAATCCATCGCCGCGCGGGGCGAGCAGCTCTCGCAGTCGCTAACCCAGGCGGGCGACCGGGTCGTTCAGGATATCGAGGCGCACGGCACCCAGCTCCTCGACAAACTCACGGGCGTCAGTAAAAACGTCAACGAGCGGCTCTCGAGCGCGAGCGGCGATCTCACGCAGGCCCTCGACGACAAGGCGCGGGAAATCGGCGAAGGGCTGACGCGCACGGGCAAGCACCTTGCCGGAGTGCTCGGCGAAAGCACCGAGAAGGCCGCGCAGGCCTTTGCCGAAGCCGGCACCACGGTGGCGGATTCCATCGCCGCACGCGCGGGCGAGGTGAACAAGACGCTGAAATCGACTGGCGATTCGCTTGCCGTGTCCCTCAGCCTGCACGGCGCGGAAGTGAGCCAGCGCATCGCGCAGACAGGCCATGAAATCGCCGAGGCTATCGATGTGAACGGCACCGGGCTGGCCGAGCGCCTGACGCGCACGGGCGATGTCATCCGCAAGGTCATCGTCGACGACGGCAAGGCGCTGGAAACGGGCCTCGCGCAGACGGGCGAACGGCTGTCGAAGGCGATCGCCGAGCAGACCGAGACCGCGCGCGCGCAGTTCGCCGACGGCACCGGGCAGATGCTGACGGCATTCCGTGAGCAGGCGGAAACGCTCGACAACACGATGCGCGAACGTGTCGAGGCCACCCACGCCACCCTCACCTCCGTGGGCCGGGACGTCGTCCTCGCCATCGCCACGCAGGGCGTGCGCGTCAACGAATCGCTCGCCTCCAGCGCCGAGGACGCGGCACGCACCATCGACGTCCGCGGCCAGGCGGTCGACGAGGCGCTCGGCGCGCGTCTCGTCGCCTTCGAGGCCACCGTCTCCTCCGGCGGCGAACGGCTCGACCGGACGTTGGCGCAGCATCTCGATGCGTTCCAGGGCGTCATCGGCGAGCGCACGCAAGACCTCGACAAGACCATCGGCCAACGCACGCAGACCCTGCGGGATGCGCTGGAGACCGGCGGCAAGACGCTGGAAACCGCCTTCACAAGCCAGCTCGACGGACTGCGTTCCGTCATCGGCCACAGCGCCCGCGCTGTCGACCAGCTCTTCGACGCCCGCCTGCAGGGCTTCTCCCGCTTCGTCGGCGATCTCAACACCACGCTCACCGGGCTCGGCGAAACGCTCGGCACTCTCACGAGCACGCGCAGCGGTCTGGATGACGCTCTCGGCAACCTGAAATCGACGCTCGGCGGCTTCGACGCCGCACGCGATCGCTTTGAAACCGCATTCGATGCAGGCAAGAAGGAACTCGACACGCTGCTGACGAACCGCCTCACCGGCATCGGCGAGGTGCTGGAGACGCGCGGGCGGGATATCGACGGGCAGCTCGGCGGCCACGTCGCGGCATTGCGCCAGACGCTCGACCGCGGCACCGGCGCATTCGAGACCTCGTTCGCGAACCTGCTTTCGTCGGTCGACGGCTCCGTCAGCGCTGGCGCGAACAGGATCGAGAACATCATCGAGACGCGCCTGTCCGGGTTCGGAGAGGCGATCGCGACGCAGGGGCAAGCCGTGGACGAGAAGCTCGCGGGGCGTCTCGGCGAACTGCGCACGACCCTCGACCAGGGCGGCGCCACGCTGGAGAAGCTCGTCGGCGGCCTCGCAACCTCCGTCGACGGTACCGTGGCCAAGCTTGTCAACGCGGTCGACGACAGCGTCGAGAGCGGTGCCGCCAGAATCGAGGGCACGCTCGGCAAGCGCCTCGCCGGCTTCGAGGAGACCATCACGACACGCGGGCAGGCCCTCGACGACAGGCTCGCGGGACGCCTCGGCGAACTGCGCACGGCCCTCGACCAGGGCGGCGCCACGCTGGAGAAGCTCGTCGGCGGCCTCGCAACCTCCGTCGATGGCACCGTGGCCAAGCTCGTCAGCGCTGTCGACGGCAGCATCGAGAGCGGCGCGGCCAGAATCGAGGATACGCTCGGCAAGCGCCTCGCCGGCTTCGAGGAAACCGTGGAAACCCGCGGGCAAGCGCTCGACGGCAAACTGGCCGAACGGCTCGGCAACCTGCGCGAGACGCTCGACGGCGGCGCGCAGACGCTCGATGCCGCCTTCACCGGCCGCCTCGCCGCGCTGCGCAAGGCCATTGACGAGGGTTCGACGACGCTCGACGGCGTGCTCTCGGCGCGCTTCGACAGCCTGAAGGACATCGTCGACAATGGCGGTTCGGCGCTCGACGCGACGCTTTCCACCCGTTTCGACAGCTTCCGCACCACCTTCGACGACTACGGGCGCAAGACCGACGAGCAACTGGCAGCACGGCTCGCCCAGTTCCACGAGGCAATCAACAAGGGCGGCAGCCAGATCGACGCGGCGCTGCTGTCGCGGCTGGGCAGCTTCAAGTCCGTCATAGACGCCGGCCGGTCGTCGCTGGAGGCGGGCATCGACACGCGCGTCGAGACGCTGCAGACGGCGGTCGAGGCAGGCGCGGCCGCGATCAGCGAGGCGTTCGCCGCCAGCAGCAGCAAGGTGGAAGGCCATCTGGAGCACGTCGGCAAGACGGTTTCGGAACAGCAGACGGCGATCAGCGGCCTGCTGACGAACCACCTCGAAACCTTCCGCCACGTCTTCGACCGGCGCAGCCGCGCGCTGGACGAGACCATCAGCGGCCAGCTTTCCACCTTCGGTGAAAGCATCGCCCGGCACGGTGCGGAACTCAACACCGTCCTGTCCGCCCGGCTGGGCGAGTTCCAGGAAACCATCGTCGAGCGCGGCGCGACGCTGGATGCGCAGCTCGGCGAGCGCATCGCGGCATTCCAGGACGGCGTGTCCGCCTTTGGCAAGGAAGTCGAGGGCACGCTCGCCAACCGCCTCGACCATTTCAACACGCTCGTCTCCCGCACGGGAGCGACGCTCGACACGGCACTCGGCGCGCGCATCGAGGGCTTCCGCAGCAGCATCGAGATGCACAGCCAGTCCTTCGAGGCCGGCATCGCCTCGCGCCTCGACGCCTTCCAGACGGCGATCGCCACGCGCGGGCAGGAACTCGACTCCTCGCTGATGGCGCGTCTTGCGGCGCTGCGCGAGATCGTCGACACGCGCGGCCAGCATCTCGACAACCTGCTCGGCGAGCGGCTCGCGGCGCTGGAAGACACCGTCGTGCGGCGCGGCGGCGAGGTGGCGCAGCGCATCGAGCGCGACACGCAGGCGCTGGCCACCATCGTCGAAAACGGACTCGACGACGTCGAGAAACGCCTCACCGGCCCTGCGCGCGATGCAGCGGAGCAGATCGGCGCGAGCGCGCGCCAGTCCGCCGGCCTCATCGAGGAACGGATCACGACATTCGAGGAGCGGACGCGGGCGCGCACCGCGCAGGTCAGCGAGGCGCTCGAAACCCTCATCGACGGCATCGACACGCGCATCGACGCCCGCGCCGCCGCCCTCAACGAGGCGCTCGTCAGCCGCACGACCGAGCTGGCGCGCACGCTCGCCGACGGCGGGCGCGCCGCTGCCGAGGCGCTGGAGACGAAGGTGGCCGCCATCGGCACCGCCGTGTCCGAGAGCGGCGAGGCCGTCGCGCAGCGCATCGCCGAACAGGTCTCGTTCGTGGACACGACCCTCGGCGAGCGCACGCGCACGATTGCCGACACGCTCGATACCGGCGTATCGCAGTTCGAGCAGCGGATCGTCGGCCGGCTGGAGACGCTGGGCACGCGCCTGACCGACCGCGGCAACGCGCTCGACGAAAGCCTCGCACAGCGCGCGCAGGCTATCGACGCGACGCTCGGCAACCGCACACAGGAACTCACCGCCCTGTTCGACGGCCGCAGTGCCGATCTCGTCTCGGCGCTGAGCGAGCGCGGCGACGCGATCGCAACCGAGATGGCGTCCGTCGGCGAGGCCGTGGTGCGCACCATAGAGGCACGCGGCGGCTCCATGGTGGACGCGCTGCGCGAACGCAGCGAGGGCATGGCCGACCTGTTCATCCGCTCCAGCGAGACGCTGCAGAAGGCCATCGACGAAGGCACCGCCCGCTCCATCGATGCGCTGGTGGGCGCCAACGAGCGCATCCGCGGCGAGCTGTCGGACGTCATCCACCGCATTTCGGAGGCCAACACGGCGCTGGAGCGGCTGGCGAGCACGGCGGGCAGCAACCTGTCCGAGGTCGAGAGCGGCCTTTCCGAGCGCGTTGCATCGCTGCGGGACGTGGTGCAGGCGCTGTCGCAGGAAAGCGAACGGGCGACCTACGGCGTGCGCGAGCAGGTGGAAGCGCTGCAGGCCGTCGCCACGCGCACCATCGCGGAAACGGCGTCCGTCGCCAGCAACCTCGCGGAGCAGGGCGCCGACGTATCGCGGATCACGCATGAGCATGTCACGGCGCTGGCAGGCGCGGCGAAGGCGCTCGCCGCCGTCGAGGGCAAGCTCGGCGACGCCGTGGAGAGCCGCCGCACCGCGCTGGAGGCGGTCGTTGCCTCGGTCAACGCCCGCACGGACGAGCTTGCGGCGATCACCCGCAACTTCGACACGGCGCTGACGCAATCGCTGGACGCGGTCGAGGAAAAGGCGCAGCGCATCGGCGCGACCCTGTCCGGGAGCAGCGAGGCGACGAGCGCCCATGTCGCCGCGCAGCTGGCCCAGCTCGATGCGCTGGCCACCGACCAGCGCGAGCGCACGGTCACGGCCCTGCGCCAGTCCTACGAGGCGGTCATCGCGGCGCTGCGCGCCGATCTTGACCGCGCCACGGAGAACTTCCACGAGGTGGCGCACAGCATGCAGGCCACCACCAGCGTCATCCAGCGCGAACTCGCCGACACCCGCGCCGTGCTGCACGCCGGTCTGGAGGCACTGCCCCGCGAGACGCAGGAAAGCACCGCCGCCATGCGCAAGGTGGTCACGGACCAGATCAGGGCGCTGAACGAATTGACGGATATCGTCACGCAGGCCGGCAACGCCAGCCAGCTCTCCCGCGCGGTGGCAGCGCCTCGCGAGGCAATTGGACAGGCCGTCACCCCGGCCGAGCCAGCCGGCGGCGCGGTTGCCACTGCCTCCAGCCAGGACGCGCTGGCGGCCATCCGCGCCGCAACGCTGATCGCGGCGCCCGCCCGCTGGCCGGCTCCGGCGCCGCAGCCCGCCACGGCGGAACCGGTGGCCGAGACCGTCGTGCACACGCCCGTCGCCGGAACGCCCGTCGCGAGCACCGGCAGCTGGCTGAAGGACCTGCTGGTGCGTGCCTCCGACGACAATGAGCCCGTCGCGACCGGCCGGGAGGGCCGCAGCCAGCGCAACACGCTCGCGGTGCTCGACGCCATCTCCGGCGACATCGCCCGCATGATCGATCACGATGCGGCCGTGGAGCTGTGGGAGCGCTACCGCGGCGGAGAGCGCAACGTGTTCACCCGCCGGCTCTACACGCTGCAGGGCCAGCAGGTCTTCGACGAAATCGGCCGCAAGTACCGGCAGGAGTCCGAATTCCGGGACACGGTGGACCGCTACATCGGCGAGTTCGAACACCTGCTGGCGGAAGTAGCGCGCAAGGATCAGGATCAGGTGCTGACGCGCACCTATCTCACGTCGGAGACCGGCAAGGTCTACACGATGCTTTCGCACGCGACGGGGCGCTTCGACTAAACGTTGGAGTACTTCTGTTTTTAACAGAAGTACTCCAACGTTTGCCTCTGGCGGAAAAGATTCGCTTTTCAAATGCTCAAGCACCGCGCTGCCTCAGGAGCTTTTCGGCTTTCTGCTTCAATCGAAATGCGGAAAACTCCAGAATCGTTCGGGAATGGAGGCGGTCCGGCGCTTGCGCGGACAGCTGAACCGCCCGGGCACCCCCTCCCCCGCGGGGTCCGGTTCCGCCGAAATTCCGGCGGCGATCTGGACATCGCGCGGGGGAAGCGTCATAAGGATGCGGACGGATTTCATCTGCTTCTGGCGTCGCCCGCCGGCGCCTGATCGGCTGCAGTATGCGGTAACCGGGACCAGTTCATGAAAGATTTCCTGCTGCGCGTCTTCACCTGGTGGAACGGCCCCACCTTCGGTACCCTGCGCACGACGCGCCTTTACGGCGAGCTGGTCGGTGAGGACCAGTTCGGCAACCGTTATTACCGCACGCGCAACGGCAAGAAGGACCCGGCGTTGGGCATCGAGCGCCGCTGGGTGATCTACAACGGCTACGCCGAGGCGTCGAACGTTCCGCCCGGCTGGAACGGCTGGCTTCACCACACGGTGGACGTGCCGCCCAGCAAGGAAGAATACGTGCCGAAAGAATGGGAACTCCCCCATCAGCCCAATCTGACCGGCACGCCCGATGCCTGGCGCCCGAGGGGCTCGACGCTGTCGACCGGACACCGCCCGCCCGCAACAGGCGACTACGAGGCGTGGGTTCCCGGGAATTGAGCGGGAAGCCGTTGATGCCCATCGTCAGGAAGTGGTCAGGGTTCCGGCGCGGCGCGCGGGGTGTCGTGCCGGCATTCGTGGCAGCGCTGGCGTCGTTCGCGCCGCCAGCCGCGCACGCCGACGCGATTCCCAATCCGGTCGCCGTCTTTAATGGCCTCGACAAGATCACCGGCCGTATCGTGGCTTTCGAGGTCGGCATCAACGAAACGGTTCAATTCGGTTCGTTGCAGCTGACGCCGCGCATCTGCAACACGCGCCCGCCGACGGAAGCGCCCAACACGAACGCTTTTCTGGAAGTCGACGAAGTGGGCGCGGGCGGCAAGGTCGAGCGCCTGTTCACGGGCTGGGTCTTCGCATCGAGCCCCGGCCTGCACGGCATTGAACACCCGGTCTACGACATCTGGCTGACGGACTGCCGCGGTGGTACCAACGGCAACGGGACGGCCGCCGGCGCGCCGGAAGCAACGCCGCCGGAAGCCGATGGCGCCGGGATCGACCCCAACGCACCGCCGCCGCCGCCTCCCCGTCGCCTGCTGGGCGGCGATGCGGATGCACTGGTGGACGCTCCGCCCCCTCCGGAAGAGGAAGCTCCTCCCGGCGAAGAAATGATTCCCGCAGATCCGCTGTTCGCGCCCATCAGGCAGTAGGGCCCTGCGGGCTGCGAGGCCGTGCGGGCATTCCGCACCGCGCCCGCCCGCTTCTGGCTGCATCACTGCCCCTGACCGGAGGCGGCCCTATTGCCGGCGCACGGCTCCAGCGCTGCCAGCACCTCGGCGCCGCTGACGACGGCGCCGCGCGGCCACACCCACCAGTCCGCGTGCAGCGGCAGCGCCTTCGCCAGGCGCTGCATGTAGTTGCGCCGTCCGATGGCGACGGCGCCGAAGCGGGCGAGATGCGGCGTCACGAACTGCGTATCGAGCAGCCGGAAGCGGCCCAGCCGCAGGCGCGCCACGAGATGCGCGAGCGCCACCTTCGAGGCGTCGCGGTCGCGGTGGAACATGCTCTCGCCGAAGAATGCGCCGCCGAGTTCCAGACCATAGAGGCCGCCAACCAGCTGTCCGTCGCGCCAAGCCTCTACGGTGTGGACCTGATCGCGATCGAACAGTTCGCCGTAGAGAACGCGAATGCGGTGGTTGATCCACGTCTCCTCGCGGCCGAGGGCGGGCATGGCACAGCCGTCGATCACCGCCTCGAAATCCGTGTCGACGCGGATTTCGAACCGGTCGCCGGCGATGGTGCGCGCCAGGCGCGACGGCACATGAAACGTATCGAGCGGAATGATGCCGCGCTCGCGCGGCTCGACCCAGAACAGGCCGGGGTCGTCGGCGCTTTCCGCCATGGGAAACAGGCCCGCCGCATAGGCGCGCAGCAATATCTCCGGCGTGATCAGGTCGTCAGACAAACGAATCGCATCCCCCTTGCACGCCGGTCCGCTCCGTCTCTTTGATGTATGCACCGGATCCGTCCGGGAAAGGGGTTCCGTTTCCCGATTCGATGCGGAGGAGACCGTGGGCAGACATATTTCCCGCTCGGGAGCGTCCGATCAACCGGTTTCGGCAACCGCGCTATCCGGTCACACGGCGCGCGGAGGCGTGGTGGGATTGACCGCTACGGCGATGGGCGCCACCTGATGTTCGTCCGCCGAGGGCGTATGTGTCAGCGCGGTGTAGGTCAGCGTCGAATGGGCGAGTGCGTGGCGCTGGGTCTCCACACGCTCGCGCCACACGATGAACAGCCCCGAGGCGATGACGATGGCCGCGCCGACGAACACCGCGGGAAGCGGCCAGTCGGAGAAGATCAGCCAGCCGAAGAGGCAGGCCCACAGCATCGTCGTATAGTCGAACGGCGCCAGCAGCGACGCATCGCCATAGCGGAAGCTCATGGTGAGCAGAATCTGCCCGACGCCGCCGATGATGCCGATCGCGATCAATACGGCCATCTCTTCGGCCGTGGGCACGACCCAGCCGCCGAGAATGGTGACGAAGCCCAGCGCCGATGTCATCACCGACATGTAGAAGATGATGGCGCCCGTCGTCTCGGTGTCCACCAGGCGGCGGACCTGGATCAGCGCGCCGGCCGTCAGGATGGCCCCGGCGAGCGCGATCATCACGCCGACGGAAGCCGCGCCGCCCGCCAGCAGGGTGCCGCCGCCGAGATGCGGCGCCAGCATCACGATCACGCCGGCGAAGCCGATGCCCGTGCCTATCCACCGGTAGGCCTGCACATTCTCCCGCAGCACCACGGCCGCGAGCACGACCACGATCAGCGGCGCCGTATAGCCGAGCGCGACAACGTCCGTCAGCGGCAGGTAGGACAGCGCGAGGAAGTTGAGGAACATGCTCGAACTCGACATGATCCCGCGCCGGAAGTGCCCCATGACATTGCGCGTGCGCAGCGCCGCCATCACCTGCCCCTGCCAGGCGAGCCAGACGAGGAGCGGCAGCAACATGAAGAACGAGCGGAAGAACACGATCTCGCCCACGGGAATGCGGTCGCTGACATACTTGATGCTGGCGCTCATGACGGTGAAGACGAGCGCCGAAAGCACCTTCAGGACGATGGCAAGGGGGGGATTCACGGCGTGACACCACGGAAAAGCCGTCGCTGGGGTATTCCAGCTCCGGCGTTGCGTGTGGTTATATGTCGCAACACCCTTCAATTGAAGGGCCGGCCGGGCAAGGCAGTCATGCGCCCGCCGTCGGTCTCTCTCGATTCGTGCCTAACGAATCGTGTATGCGCCCGCCGCCGGCCCGGCCCCCGCTGGCACCGCAGCCTTGCGCGCGGCGCGGAAGCCTTTGTCACGAGCGGGTTACGCACCTCATGCGCCGAAAAAATCCGCTCGTCATCAAACTGCAATGGTAATAAGGTTCCGATAGCGAACCTTAACGACAAGTGATGGATAGATCCGGTGTCGACAGAGCCAGAAGTCATCCGCGTCAGAAGCCTGTTTCTGTCTGATGTTCATCTCGGTACAAAAGGGTGTCAGGCGGACCTTCTGATCGACTTCCTGCGCCACTACGATGCCGATACGGTCTATCTCGTCGGCGACATCGTGGACGGCTGGCGGCTGAAGTCCGGCTGGTACTGGCCGCAGAATCACAACGACGTGGTGCAGAAGCTGCTGCGCAAGGTGCGCAAGGGCACGCACATCGTCTATGTGCCCGGTAACCACGATGAATTCTTGCGCGACTACGTCGGCAGCTCCTTTGGCGGCATCGAACTCGTCGATCACGCCATTCACGAGGGGGCGGACGGCAAGCGCTATCTCGTCATCCACGGCGACCAGTTCGACATGGTGGTGCGCCACGCGCGCTGGCTCGCCTTCCTGGGGGACTGGGCCTACGGCGCGGCGCTCGCCACCAACACCTACGTCAACATCGTCCGCCGCCGCCTGGGGCTGACCTACTGGTCGCTGTCCGCCTGGGCGAAGCTGAAGGTGAAGAACGCCGTCAATTTCATCGGCCGCTTCGAGGAGCTTCTGTCGTCGGAGGCGCAGCGCTATGAAGTGCACGGCGTGATCTGCGGCCACATCCACCATGCCGCGATGCACGACAAGTTCGGCGTGCGCTACATCAACACCGGCGACTGGGTCGAGTCCTGCTCGGCCGTGGTCGAGCACTACGACGGCAATTTCGAGATCCTGCGCTGGACTGACCGGCAGGTGCAGGTGTCGGCCGAGCGCCGCGCCACGCGCAAGCGCACCCGCGGCCAGGCGGCGCTGCCCGCTCCGTCGCCGCTGCCGCCCGTCATGCACGACGACGATGGTGACCACGCCGCCGCGCTGCCGGTGGCCGATACGCTGAAGGCGGCGCTCGGCCTGACGTCGTCCGACAGGCCGGCGGCCGAAGGCTCCCGTTCCAAAGGCCCTGACAACAAGCGTGCAGCCTGATGCGTGTGCTGATCGCAACGGACGCATGGCGTCCACAGGTCAACGGCGTGGTACGTTCCCTGGAGCATCTGGCGCAGGAAGCGCCGGCGCTCGGTGCCTCCATCGCGTTTCTCACGCCCGATGCCTTCCGCACGGTGCCGATGCCCACCTACCGGGAGATCCGGCTGGCCTTTGCCATGCCCTGGGCGGTGCGCCGCGTCGTGGACGAGGTGAAGCCCGACTTCATCCACATCGCCACGGAAGGGCCGATCGGACTGAGCATGCGCTACGTCTGCCTGTCCGACGGGCACACGTTCACCACGAGCTATCATACGCGCTTCCCCGAATATCTCTCCGCCCGCATGCCCGTGCCGGAGCGTTGGTGCTATGCCGCCGTGCGCCGCTTCCACAACGCGGGCGCGGCGACGATGGTGAGTTCGCCCACGCTGGAGCGCGATCTCGCCGAGCGCGGCTTCCGCAATCTGGTGCGCTGGTCGCGCGGCGTGAACGCGGACCTGTTCTGCCCGCGGGAGGAACGGCCGCTCTCCTTCCCTGGCCCGGTGTTCCTCTATGTCGGGCGCGTGTCGGTGGAGAAGAACGTCGAGGCGTTCCTGGCGCTCGATCTGCCGGGCACCAAGGTCGTGGTGGGTGACGGGCCCGCCCGCGCGGCGCTTGAGGCGCGCTATCCCGAAGCCCGGTTCCTGGGCGTGAAAACCGGGCAGGAACTGGCGGATGTCTACGCCTCGGCGGATGTTTTCGTCTTCCCCAGCGTTACCGACACGTTCGGGATCGTGCTGCTGGAGGCGCTCGCCAGCGGCCTGCCCATCGCCGCCTTCCCCGTCATGGGGCCGCTCGACGTGGTCGGCGACAGCGGCACGGGCGTACTCGACAACGACCTGCGCGCTGCGGCGCTGGCGGCGCTCGACATTCCGTCCGAGATCTGCCGGGCGCATGCGCTGACCTTCAACTGGCAGGCCAGCGCACGGCAATTCCTCGACAATATCCGCCGCGTGCAGACGAGCCCGCAGACGGACCTCGCTGCCTGACCAGCGGCCGGGATATCCCCCGCCCTCGACAGCGCCATAAGTTGCCTGCTATTGAAGGCGGCAATGGCGCGCTCGCGCCCCCTGACAATATCCAGCGCGACGGTTTGAAAAACGCTTCATGACGACGGACCCGAACGTTGCGATAGACGAGTCGAGCGGTGCGACCAGGCTGGTCGTGACAGGCGACTGGGTGTCGACGCAGGCGACGGCCGTCGAGGAACAGGCGGCGCTCCTCGCCAGGCAATTGGCCGGCGACGGAAGCCGCACGCAGGATGTCGCCATCGACCTCGGCGAAATCGGACGCCTCGACACCGTCGGCGCATGGGTGCTCGACAGGGCGCGGCAGGAAGGCGCTGCAGACGGCCGCAAGGCGCCGTTCGTCAACACCCGCCCCGACCATCTGCTCCTGCTCGAAAAGGTGCATTACCGGGAGGTCGAACGCCCGCCGGCGGCCGGGCACTGGCGGTTGATCGACTTTCTGGCGAGCGTGGGCGAGAGCGTGGTCGATTTCGGCCGCGAGATGGGGCGTGGCGTCAGCTTTCTCGGCGAGGTAGTGGCCGGGCTCGCACGCCTTGTCGTGCATCCGGGGCGCTTCCGGTTTCCCGCCTTCGTCAACCAGATGGAGCAGACGGCGTTCCGCAGCGTGCCGATCGTCACGTTGATCTCCTTCCTGGTCGGCTGCATCGTGGCGCAGCAGGGCATCTTCCAGATGCAGCGCTTCGGCGCGGCGATGTTCGTGGTCGATCTGACCGGCATCCTCGTGCTGCGCGAACTCGGCGTGCTGCTGACCTCGATCATGATCGCCGGCCGTTCCGGCAGCGCGTTCACGGCGGAACTCGGTTCGATGAAGATGCGCGAGGAGATCGACGCGCTGCGGGTGATGGGGCTCGATCCCGTCGAGGTGCTGATCGTGCCGCGCGTGCTGGCGCTGCTCGTCGGCCTGCCGATGCTCACCTTCCTTGCCTCGATGGCGGCGCTGCTCGGCGGCGGGCTCGTGGCGTGGATCTACGGCGGCATCACGCCCGACATCTTCCTGGCGCGCCTCAAGGCCGCTATCGACTTTTCGACCTTCATGGTCGGGCTGGTCAAAGCGCCGTTCATGGCGCTGGTGATCGGCATCATCGCCTCGCATGAGGGCATGGCGGTGGGCGGCTCGGCCGAATCGCTCGGCCGGCAGGTGACGGCGTCGGTCGTGAAGGCCATCTTCATGGTCATCGTCATGGACGGGCTGTTCGCCGTGTTCTTCGCCGCGATCAATTTTTGAGGCCATTATGCAACAGCCGGCCGAAAAGGTGACTACCCCCCAGCAGCCGGAAACGCCGGCGCGGACCGGGCATGCGGAGCGCGAGGTTCTCATCGGCGTGCGCGGTCTGGAAGTCGGCTTCGGCCCAAAAACCATTATGAAGGGGCTCGATCTCGACATATACCGGGGCGAGATTCTCGGCTTCGTCGGCGGCTCGGGCACCGGCAAATCGGTGCTGACGCGCACGATCCTGGGGCTCATCCGGAAGCGGGCCGGCACCATCACCGTTTTCGGCAAGGACATCGACAGGATATCGGAGGCCGAGCACCGGTTGCTGGAGCGGCGCTGGGGTGTGCTTTTCCAGCACGGCGCGCTGTTTTCCGCGCTCACGGTGAAGCAGAACGTGCAGATGCCGATGCGCGAGTACCTGCACATGTCCGAGGAGCTGCTGGACGAGATCGCCATGATGAAGATCGAGATGGCGGGCCTGAACCCGGACGCGGCGGACAAATTTCCCTCCGATCTGTCGGGCGGCATGATCAAGCGGGCGGCGTTGGCGCGCGCCCTGGCGCTCGATCCCGAAATCGTGTTTCTCGACGAGCCGACCTCGGGCCTCGATCCTATCGGCGCCGCGGAGTTCGACGACCTGATCGCCACATTGCAGAAAACTTTGGGGCTGACGGTTTTCATGGTAACCCATGACATGGACAGCCTTTATTCCGTCTGTGACCGGATCGCGGCGCTTGGCGAGGGCCGGATTCTCGCGGAAGGCCCGATTGCCACCATGCTGGCGTCGGATCATCCGTGGATCAGGGCCTACTTCCACGGCAAGCGCTCCCGCGCCGCGGCGGGCGAAGCCGTGCGCGCAGGCGAAGAGGAATGAGGGCGATGCGAAGAGGCACACCTCGCGAGAGGGCCGACGGATAGAGAGATGGAAACACGCGCCAATTACGCCCTCATCGGCCTGTTCACGCTCGCCGTTATCTTCGCCGGTTTCTTCTTCGTCTACTGGTTCTCCGGCGCCAACACCGCGAACACGCGCGAGCTTTACCGAATCATTTTCTCCGGCTCGGTGGCGGGACTGTCGCGCGGCTCGCTCGTGCTGTTCAACGGCCTGCGCGTCGGCGAGGTGGTGAGTGTCGAGCTGCTGCCGGAGGACCCGCGCCACGTTGTCGCCATCGCCTCGATCGACCGATCGACGCCGATCAAGCAGGATACGCGCGCGCAGCTCGAATTCCAGGTGGTGACCGGCATCGCCTCCGTGCAGCTTTCGGGCGGCGCGCCGGACGCGCCGCAGCTCGAAGCCGGCCCCGGCCAGCCGCTGCCGACGCTTTACGGCGAGCGGTCCGACTTCCAGGACATGCTCGACACGATCCAGAGGCTCGCGACGCGCGCCACCGCCATGATCGACCAGTTGAGCGGCGTCGTCGAGCAATCGCGCGAGCCGATCACCAACACGGTGCGCAATGTCGAGAAGTTCTCGAAGGCGCTGGGCGACAACTCGGACAAGGTGAGCGCACTGCTCGCCAATTCCGGCGAACTCGCCTCGCAGCTTACCGGGCTGACCTCCAATCTCGACGCACTGGTGAAGTCCATCGAGCCGCAGCGGGTGGACCGCATCGTCGACAATATCGAGAAGTTCACGACCTCGCTCGGGAATTCGAGCGGCGACGTCGAGACCGTCGCGGCCAACGCCGCCGAACTCACGGCGAAGCTCAACAAGGCGGCCGAAGGGATTACCGGCCTGATGGACAGCATCTCAAACTTCGTATCCTCGACGGGGGGCAACGGCGCGTTCGATCAGGTCGCCGAGGCGGCGCGTTCCATCCGCACGCTGGCCGACAACCTCGACAAGCGGACGGCCCAGATCACCTCCGGCATCAACAGTTTCGCGGGCCCGGGCCTGCGCGAGTATCAGGCGCTGGCGGTGAAGGGCCAGCAGGCGCTCGCGCAGCTCACGCGCCTGCTGCAGGACGTGCAGCGCAATCCGCAGCAGTTCCTGTTCGGCAACCGCCCGCCCTTGCCGCAGTATCAGGGGCAGCGTTGAGCCGTGTCAGTTGACCACGACACCGAACCCATGACCGAAAGGGGGCGACCTTGGCGACCCGGATGACGAAACTGGCCGCGCTGTCGCTCGGTCTCGCGGTTGCGGCCTGCGCTTCGCCGCCGGTCGCCACGTTCGACCTCGCGGCCTCGTCCGCCGCCCGCAGCAGGGGCAGCGGCGCGCGCGCCGGCGAGGCGCTGACCGTGACCGAGCCCGTCGCGTTGCAGTCGCTCGATGGCAACACCATCGTGGTGCGCGGGCGCGGGGGCGAACTCACGATGCTCAGCGATGCGCAGTGGGCGGATCGCCTGCCCCGCCTCGTGCAGGCGCAACTCCTGCGCGCCTTCGAGGACGCAGGGCGGCTCGGTCGCGTCACGCGCCCCAATGACGGTGTCGTCACGGTCCGTCAGCTCAACACGGAGCTGCGCCAGTTCAATATCGACAGTGCCACCGGCGAGGCGGTGGTGGAGATTTCCGCCCGTGTCGTCGACACGCTTTCCGGCAACGTGTTGCGCGCGCGCGTGTTCACCGGCCGGGTGCCGGTGCCCGGCACTGTCAATGGCCCTTCGGCGGCAGCGACGCTCGACGCCGCTCTCGCAAAAGTGCTCGCGGAAGTCGTCGGCTGGGCTTAACGTCCACGAGAAACGTTCCTACCTGTAAGCGATCCACGGGAGGTCCCCTCCCGCCTGCCGATCGACGGAGGTCATCATGGCGCAACCGATTCAGGGATTTTGCGGCGTTCTGTCGCCGGAGCAATTTGCCGTCCTGCGTGAGCACGGCACCGAACGGCCGTTCACGAGCCCGCTGAACGATGAGAAGCGCACAGGCACGTTTCACTGTGCCGATTGCGGGCAGGCGCTGTTCGAATCAACGACGAAGTATGAAAGCGGCTCAGGCTGGCCGAGCTTCTGGACGCCGATTCCGGGCGCCATCGGCACGAGCGAGGACGATTCCTACGGCATGCGCCGCATCGAGGTGCATTGCAGCCAGTGCCAGGGTCACCTCGGCCATGTGTTTCCGGATGGGCCGCAGCCCACGGGCCTGCGTTACTGCATCAACGGCCTCGCGCTGACCTTCACGCCCGCGCAGGCCGATTCTGCGGAAGCCTGACCCGGCCGGTCATGCGCACCAACGCGCCGTCATAGCCGCGCTCCGCGATGCCGGTGCACAGAGCGGCCCACTCGCAGCCGGCACAGGCGCGGCGGAGTCCGGCTTGTGCAATGTCGGCAGGAACTGCCCGGGAGAATGCCTCCCGCAGGTTGGTGAGGGTGGCGGGCGTCAGGCACAGTCGCGTGCCGATCCGCAATTGCAGCGCCAGCTGACGGCCAGCGGTGGCCAGCGCCGTCCTGTCACGCCGCGAGGCGCTTTCACCGAAGCAATGCGTATCGTCCTCGGCAAGCAAGGGCGCGCAGATATCGTCCGGCCCATCGACGAGGAGGATGTCCTCCCCCTCGGACAGACGGGTCGCGATGGCATTGAAGTTAGCGGCGAACGCGGGCGTATATCCCCTGCCGACATAGGTAAGCATGCACAACAGATGATGCCCGCGCAGCCGGACGGTCACACCCGGCGATTTCCGGCCTGCACGCGGTTGAGGCCCGCGAGCGTCGTGGCCGACAGGCCGGCCTTTAGCACGCCGCCGACGATGAACGGCAGCACGCCAGCCGCGATTGCCTTCTCCGCGCCGATCAGCGTGGCGAGCCATGTCGCGCCGATCGCGAGGCACAGCGCGTTGGCGGCGAGCGCCGCAGCGAAGGCAAGCCAGGGGCGCCGGCCGTTCCAGCCGCGTTCGGCGAGCCAGCCGGTCAGCGCGGCGGCAACCGGGAAGGCGGCGAGATAACCGGCCGTCGGACCGACGAAGGCCGCGAGGCCGACCTTGCCTTCCGCGAGCACCGGAAAGCCCACCGCCGCCTCGAACAGCCAGGCCGCGACCGTCACCGCGCCGAGACGCCAGCCATACAGCGCGCCGATCAGGGTGACGGCGAAGGTCTGCATCGTCACCGGCACGGGATACATCGGCACCGTGATGTAGGAAGAGGCCGCCAGAAATGCCGTGCCGAGCACGACGGCGGCGATCTGCAGCACGAGGGTGCGTTCCTGCAGCCGCAGCGGGCTGAAAGACGGCTTGCTAAGCTGAGCCGAAACGGTTCCTGACATGGGCGTCCTTTCCGCTGGCGCGTCCCGCGCCGAGCTTTGTCATGTTTCTCGCCGAGGACCCATTTATGGACGGCGAAACGATTTATTGAAATTGTGTTATATCAGGTTCGTGCGCCACGCCAGCCCCTGCTTGCGCCGGTGCATTTTCCTTTTGCCTCTCCATTCTATCCGGCGATTCCCGATGTTCAAGACAGCGCTGATCTATCCCCTCGCGGCGCTTGCCGAAATCGCCGGCTGCTTCGCCTTCTGGGCGTGGCTGCGTCTCGGCAAGCCGGTCTGGTGGCTCGGGCCGGGCATGCTGTCGCTCGCGGCCTTCGCCTGGCTGCTGACGCAGGTCGACAGCGACGCGGCCGGGCGTGCCTTCGCGGCCTATGGTGGTGTCTACATCGCGGCTTCGCTGGTATGGCTCTGGGGGATCGAAGGTGTGCGCCCGGACAGGTGGGACGTGGCGGGCGCAACGATCTGCCTTGCCGGCGTCGCCGTCATTCTCGCCGGCCCCCGGTAAACGCCGCGCCGCTCAGGCCAGTTCGTCGATGAGCCGGCGCAGGAAGGCCTCGCCCGCCGCCAGTTCGTCGAGGGTGATGTACTCGTCCGCCTTGTGTGCCCTATCGATGGAGCCGGGCCCGCAGACGACGGTCGGGATGCCCGCGTTGTGGAAATGCCCGGCCTCGGTGCCGAACGGCACGGTGCGTGTGCTGTTGCGCCCGGCGAGCTTCAGCGCCAGCGTTTCCGCCCGCGAACCCGGCGAGGAGCCGAGCGCCGGCACGATGCCGTCGAGAACGGTCTCCACCCGGAAGCCGGCGAAGGTGGCGCGGAAACGGGGCAGCACCTCCGCCTCCGCGAAGCGGGAGAGCCGGCTCGGGATCTCGTCGAGGTCGAGGTCCGGCAGCCCTCGCACCTCCCACTGGATCGCCGCGTCGCGGGCGAGGATGTTGCGCGCCGTCCCTCCGCTGATGCGGCCGATGTGGACCGTGCTGCACGGCGGGTCGAAGCGCCCCGAGGCATCGCCACGCGCGGCGTACTCCAGCGACAGGCGATCAATCTCCGCGCCGATCAGCACGGCCCCGTGCACGGCGCTCGCGCCCAGCTCCGGCTTCGAGGAGTGGGCCTCCGCGCCGAAAACCGTGGTGGTGAACATGGAGATGCTCTTGTGCCCGTCCACCACCTCAAGGTCTGTCGGCTCGCCGACGATCACCGCCACCGGGCGCGGCAGATCGGCGCCGAATCGCGCGATGCCGTCGACGGCGCCGAGGCACGAGACCTCCTCGTCGTAGGAGAGGAAGAGATGCACCGGCGTCGCGAGCGGGCGGGCGAGGAATTCCGGCACCAGAGACAGCGCCAGCGCACAGAACCCTTTCATGTCGACCGCCCCGCGCCCATAGGCCCGGCCCTGCTCGATGCGCAGCGCGAACGGATCGCTCGTCCACATCTGTCCCTCGACGGGAACGACGTCGGTGTGGCCGGAGAGCACGACGCCGCCGCGGTCCGCCGGGCCGAGTGTGGCGAACAGCGCCGCCTTCCTGCCCGTGGCGTCCGGAATGCGCACGGAAGCGACGCCCCAGCCGCGCAGGTAGTCCTCGACGAAGGCGATCAGGTCGAGATTCGATTCGGAGCTGACCGTGTTGAACGCCACCAGGCGGGCCAGCATGTTGACGGGGGTCAGGTGTTGGCCGGTCATGGTCGCTCCGTTGTCGTCGGTGTTCGGGCGCGGCGCGGTTGCCCCGCGAAAAGAAGTGCGGCGGTGCCGGTCAAGATCGTTTATGGATTCTGTCCGCTCTGCATGATAGGCGGCAGTGCGGACAGAATCCATAAGCAGGACCAGCGCTTGTATTTCATGGCAGAATGAACGCAGCGCAACAGTCTTCCGAAAGACAGCACTTTCACGCACCGGATTTTTCGCAAGAACCGGACCCTTCGCAGCGAACCGATCTTCCCGAGGCAATCATGACCGCCCTTCTCCCCGGAATCCAGTCCGCCCAATCCATCAGGGAACTGGCGGCGGCTGGCGTTATCAACAGCCCCCTCCCTTTCGTGGCGGGGCAGGTGCAGCCGGCAAGCCTCGACCTGCGGCTCGGCGCACGGGCGTGGCGCGTGCGGGCAAGCTTCCTGCCAGGGCAGGGCAGCGCCGTCGCCCGCCGCCTCGGCGACCTCGCGCTGCATGAGATCGACCTGACGCGCGGCGCGGTACTGGAGACGGGCTGCGTCTACATCGCCGAAATCGCGGAGACGCTGGCGCTGCCGGAGGGCCTTTCCGCCTCCGCCAACCCCAAAAGCTCGACGGGCCGGCTCGACGTGTTCACCCGCGTCATCACCGACGGCGCGCGCGAGTTCGACGCCGTGGAGGAAGGTTACGCAGGGGCGCTGTTCGCGGAAATCTCGCCGCGCACTTTCCCGGTGCTGGTGCGCACCGGCTCCCGCCTGTCGCAAATCCGGTTCCGCACCGGCGAAAGCCGCCTCAGCGACGCGGAACTCCTGCTGCTGCAAGAGCGGGAGACCATCGTCGCGAGCGCCGGCGCCTCCATCCAGGGTGGCGTGGCCGTCAGCGTCGACCTCGCGGGGTTCACAGCCGGCAGCGGACAGACGCTCATCGGCTACCGCGCCAAGCGCTACACGGGCCTTGTCGATGTCGACCGCGTCAACGCCTATGCGGTGCGCGACTTCTGGGAGCCGCTCGATGCCGACGGGCGTGGCCAGCTCATCCTCGATCCCGGCCAGTTCTACATCCTTGCCTCGAAGGAATCGGTACACGTGCCGCCGGACTACGCCGCCGAGATGGTGCCCTTCGATCCGCTGGTAGGCGAGTTCCGGGTCCATTACGCGGGCTTCTTCGACCCCGGCTTCGGCCATGCGGGCGCTGGCGGCGCCGGCGCCCGCGCCGTGCTGGAAGTGCGCTCGCACGACGTGCCCTTCCTGATCGAGGACGGGCAGATCGTCGGCCGGCTGATCTTCGAGCGCATGGCGCAGCGGCCGGAAACGCTCTACGGCGCCGAAGCCGGCTCCAACTATCAGGCGCAGGGCCTCAAGCTGTCGAAGCACTTCATGGCGCCCGGATGAGATAAATCACATGAAAATTATGTGATAATCTTTATTCACCGCCACAATGGCGATTAAAGTTGACCTTTCCGACAATCTGTCGTGAATTAAGCGGCGACATCAATGGCGCCGCTCGCGGCTTTTCGGAAGGGGCAATCGTATGAGGTGGTTAGGAGGGGCAACCGTTGCAGCGCTGCTGGTGCTGTCGGGGCAGGCGGGAGCGCAGGAGGTGAAGCAGCCGGTCGAGCTGCTCAATGCGTCCTATGACATCGCGCGGGAACTGTTCGCCGAGATCAATCCCGTCTTCATCGAGGAATGGAAGGCGAAGACTGGAGAGACGATCTCCATCAAGCAGTCGCACGCGGGCTCTTCCGCGCAGGCGCGCGCCATTCTGGAGGGCCTGAAGGCGGATGTCGTCACCTTCAACCAGGTCACCGACGTGCAGGTGCTGCACGACCGCGGCGGGCTGGTGAGCGCGGACTGGCAGAAGCGCCTGCCCAACAATGCCTCGCCCTATTACTCCTTCCCCGCGTTCCTCGTGCGCACCGGCAACCCCAAGGGCGTCAAGGACTGGTCGGACCTCGCGCGCGAAGGCGTGCAGCCGATCTTCCCCAACCCCAAGACTTCCGGCAACGCGCGCTACACGTACCTCGCGGCCTATGCCTCGCTGCTCGAAACCCACAAGGGCGACGCCGCGAAGGTGGAAGCCGACATCAAGCGCATCTTCGCCAACGTCCCGGTTTTCGACACGGGCGGACGCGGCGCGACCACGTCCTTCGTCGAGCGTGGGCTGGGTGATGTCCTCATCACCTTCGAGTCGGAGGTTAACGGCGTGCGCCGCGAATACGGCGACAAGGGCTTCGAGGTCGTGGTGCCGCCGACGAGCATCCTTGCCGAGTTTCCGGTGAGCGTGGTCGACAAGGTCGCGGAGGCCAAGGGCACGACGCGGGAGGCGACGGCCTATCTCGAATTCCTCTACAGCGAGAAGGGGCAGGAGCTGCTGGCCAAGAACTTCTACCGCGTTCACAACCCGACGGTAGCCGAGCGTTACAAGGATGCCTTCCCGCCGGTTCGCCTGCTCAAGGTGGAGGACGTCTTCGGCGGCTGGAAGAAGGTCGCCGAAGAGCATTTCGCCAGCGGCGCAACCCTCGACAAGCTGTTCGCGCGCAACTGACATCGCGGACCGCCGGGCCTGACCCGGCGGTCACGCCAAGGGGCGCTCCGCTCCGATCCGATGGAATCATCCGATCGATAGGAAACCGCCCGAAAACAACGAGTCAGTGTGCGAATACCCGTCACGGGCAGCGGAGAGCCTTCCAGCCGAAATAAGCTTTCCAGAAGTCGGCGATGCTGCCTGGCGGCGTGATGGCGATCAGGCCGTCGGGATCGACAGCCGCCCGGATCGCCGCTGCCTCCTGCGGCGGGGCGGCGGTGCAGGCGAGCCGGTCGGCGCGCTCCCACACCTGATGGATGCGCCGCATGTCCCGTGCCTTGCCGGCATTGTAGATGGAGGTCAGCGCCGCCATGACGCCGAGCAGAACGCAGCAGATCGCCAGCGCCTGACGCGCGGTCGCACGGCCCAGCGGATGCCGGCAGGCAAAGGCGACAGCGCAGGCAACAGCGACCGTCACCGCCAGATAGGAGATGCGGCTGTCGAGGTACGCGCACGATCCCCTGTCCATGCAGGCGGCCTGATACTTCGTGCTGATGGCGACCGGCAGGGTGACCCACGCCGCGAGCAGCAGCGTGGCGAGGCCGGTGGCAGCGGGCGCGGCGAGGCGCAGCAGCCCGCCTGCGGCAGTGAAAAGCGCGGCGGCCACGGCGACGCCGGTCGCGGCCGCGACCAGGAGTTCCCACGCCTCCGCCGACGACAGGCCGCCACCCAGACGCGGAAAGGCCGTGCCGTCGCGGACATGGCCGAAGATGGTGCCCGCGACCTTGAGCGGATGCGCGATGCCGCCCGCCGAGTTGCCGTCGTAAACGCCCGGATTCCACCAGCGGAACAGAAGATAGGGCCCGACGGCCGCGAGCACGGCGAGACCGTCCGCATGCACGAAGCGGCGTGCCAAGGCGAGCTGGAGCGCCTGCCGCCAGCCCCGCCCCTCCTGCCGGGCCACGCCGGCGCGGGCCGCGTATTCCGCCAGCAGCAGCGCCGTGCCGAACGCCACCGCGAATTCACTGACCAGCATGCCGAGTGCGAAGACGACCTGCGCCGGCAGTTCCGCTGCCGCGCGCAATGCATGCCGCTGCCGCAGGCGGACGATCGCGATGCGCGCACCGAGGATGGCGATGAGGGGAACGGTGTTCTGCAGCGGATAGGCGTTCGGCGGCATGAAGGCGAAGGCCAGCGGATGCAGCGCCACCAGCAGCACGAACAGGAAGACACGTAGGTCCGTTTGCAGGACCGTGCTGACGAAGACCGCGAAAAGCAGCAGCTGCGCGACATAGAGCGCCACGAAAACCGCCCGCCAGACGGGATCGCCCGACAGATAGGCGCCGAGCACGTTGAGCGGCAGCATCAGCAACTGGCCGACGCGCCCCTGCTCGATGGCCGCGTGCATGGCATTGTCCGCCACCGCCTCGCTACCTTCGATGGCGAGTTGCAGAAACCAGATGTCATCGCCAGACAGACGATAGCCGGCGAGATACGGCAGCATGGCCATGAGCGTGACCGCCGCGACCATGGTCGCCAGCGCAAGCATGGGCGGGCCCGGCCGCCGCGACGCACTCATACGGATGGGCGCGGTGCTGTCCATGCAGTTCTTCCGTTGCGGTTGCGGCGCGACGCCGGCGCCACGCAAGCCTTGATTCAGAGCGCCCGATGTTCTGATCGATCAGACGATTTCATCCGGTCGGAAAGCGCTCTGAAGGAGCGCCCGGCGGGCGCTCCTGCGGCATTCAGCGGCCGCGCGCGGGCTTCATGAACGACATGTCGCCGATGCGCTCGCCGCCACGGTTGTCGCGCCGGGCGTTGTGGCCGCCGCGGGCGCGCTGCTCGCCCGCGTGCGGGCGATCGTGGCGCTCGCCACCGGCTTCCGTGCGCGGCTTCGCGCGCTGGCCTTCACCGGGCTTGCCGGGGCGTGCCTGCCCCCGGCCGGGTGCGGCGGGGCGCCCGCCATTACCGCCGGGCCTGCCGGCACGGCCAGGCTTCGGCGCGGGACGGGCGCTCTCCTCCGCCTCGGCGGCGCCGGGCAGGCGGCGATCCTCGCTCGGGATGCTCTGGCGCGTCAGCCGTTCGATGTCGCGCAGGTATGCGCGCTCCTCGGCGTCGCAGAACGAGATGGCAGAGCCCTCCGCCCCCGCGCGCGCCGTGCGGCCGATGCGATGCACGTAGGATTCCGGCACGTTCGGCAGGTCGAAGTTCACCACGTGCGTGACGCCCTCGACATCGATGCCGCGCGCGGCGATATCGGTCGCCACCAGAATCTTGCGCTTGCCGGAGCGGAAGTCGGCGAGCGCGCGCTCACGCTGGCTCTGGCTCTTGTTGCCGTGGATGGCGGAGGCGGGAATGCTCGCTTCCTCCAGATGGCGCACGATGCGGTCCGCCCCGTGCTTGGTGCGGCTGAACACCAGCGTGCGGCCCATGTCGTCGTCCCGCAGGATATCGACCAGCAGGTTGCGCTTGCGCGCCGTCTCGATGAACAGCACCTTCTGCGCGATACGCTCGGCAGTGGTGGCGACGGGCGTCACCGACACCTGGACCGGGTCACGCAGCAGGTCCGCCGCGAGCGCGCCGATCTCCTTCGGCATCGTGGCCGAGAAGAACAGGTTCTGGCGCACCTTCGGCAGCAGCGGCACGAGGCGGCGGATGGCGTGGATAAAGCCCATGTCGAGCATCTGGTCGGCCTCGTCGAGCACGAACACCTCAACATGGCTGAGGTTCACGGCGCGCCCGTCGAGATGGTCGATGAGGCGGCCGGGGGTGGCGACGAGGATGTCGACGCCGCGCGCCAGCTCCTGCGCCTGCGGGCGGGCGGAGACGCCGCCGAACACGACGGCCACGCGCAGCTTCAGATGCCGGCCGTAGGAGCGGATGCTTTCCGCGATCTGGCTCGCGAGTTCGCGCGTCGGGCTCAGCACCAGCGCGCGGCAGCCGTGGCGTGGCGCCGGCTTCCTGTCGCGCGACAGGCGGTCGAGAATCGGCAGCGAGAAGGCTGCCGTCTTGCCGGTACCGGTCTGGGCGATGCCGAGCAGGTCCCTGCCCTGCAGCAGATGGGGGATGGCCTGGGCCTGGATGGGCGTGGGCTTCTCATAGCCCTCTTCAGCCAGCGCCGACAGGAGGGGAGCGGCCAGACCAAGTTCCTGAAAGGAAGTCAATTCGATAATCTTTCGCATGAAGCGACATCTCCGCCCCGGCGGAAACCGACGGGCAGAGCGATCGCGGGGTGGTGGACGCCCCGCGTGATCCGGGCTGTTCCTGAAAATAACCGTGTCCGGCAGGACGATCCGCACGAGGGGACCGCTCACGCGACCTGAACACAAAAGCGCCCGACCGGGCGCATGGCAGCCATATGGGCTTTTCTTCGCCATAAGTCAAGCGCCGATGCGCGGACCGCCGCCGCCGGGCGGCGCGGAATGCAGCATAAATATATTGTAAAAATTCGCGAATTGACCTTGCTGCTATGCAATACGGCCGAATGATACTAGAGTGCCGCAAGTAACGTCCACCCGGACAAAGCATAAGGAAAGGGCTGCCATGCCTACATCCGTTCAGCACAATCACGAACCGGCCATCAACGCCATTGCGGAAGAAGTGCGCTCCAAGTGGGTGTGGTTCCTGCTGCTCGGCATCATCCTGCTCGTCCTCGGCGGCATCGCGCTCGGCAACCTGCTGGTGGCCACGCTGGCGACCGTCTACTACATCGGCGCGCTGATCCTCATCGGCGGCGTGCTGCAGATCGCGCATGCCTTCCAGGTCAAGGAATGGGGCAACTTCCTCGTCTGGCTGCTGAGCGGCGCATTCTATGCGCTCGCGGGCTTCTTCGCCTTCTACAACCCGCAGCTCGCCTCGGTGGCGTTCACGCTGGTGCTGGCGGTCTCGCTCATCGCCTCGGGCGTGCTGCGCATCTGGACGGGCTTCGCCGCCCGCCCGCGCGAGGGCTGGGGCTGGCTCGTGGCGGCGGGCGTGGCGGCGCTTGTCGTCGGCATCGTCATCGCCGCGCGCTGGCCCGTGAACTCGCTCTACCTGATCGGGCTCATCCTCGCCATCGAACTCATCTTCGAGGGCTGGTCCTTCATCGCCGTGGCGCTTGCGCTGCGGGCGCGGAAGGGCAAGCCGCTCGTCTGAAGATCATTCGTGATAGGGGTCGGCTGCGTCGCGCAGGCCGTCCCCCACGAAGTTGAAGGCCAGCACCACGAGCACCACCGGCACGATCGGCCACAGCAGCCACGGCTGCAGGCTGACGGCGGCGAGGTTCTGCGCCTCGTTGAGCAGCACGCCCCAGCTCGTCACCGGCGGACGCAGCCCGAGCCCCAGGAACGACAGCGCCGTCTCGCCGAGAATCATCGACGGGATGGACAGCGTGGCCGAGGCGATCAGGTGGCTCATGAAGTTGGGGATGAGATGGCGCGCGATGATGCGCGTCCGCGAGGCGCCCATCAACTCCGCCGCCTTGACGAAGTCTTCCTCCCGCAGCGCCAGCAGCTTCGAGCGGACGGCCCGCGCCAGCCCCGGCCAGTCGAGCAGGCCCAGAATGATGGTGATGCCGAAGAACACGGCGACGGGCGACCAGTTTGCCGGCAGCGCGGCGGAAAGCGCGAGCCACAGCGGCAGCTCCGGCAGCGAGCGGAGGATCTCGATCAGCCGCTGGATGGCGCTGTCCACCCAGCCGCCGAGATAGCCCGCGACGCCGCCGAAGAACAGCCCGAGCGCGAACGACACGCCGATTCCCACCAGCCCGATGACGAGCGAGATGCGCGCGCCATAGATGATGCGCGACAGCAGATCGCGGCCGAGCCTGTCCGTGCCCATGAGGAAGAACGTACCTCCCTCCGGCGGGCAGACGAGGCGGAAGCGCATTTCCACGAGCCCCCAGAAGCGGTAGGGCGAACCCTGACAGAAGAAGCGCAGCCGCTGCGGCGCCGTGCGGTCCACGACATAATCGCGCGTGAACGTCTCCTTGTTGAAGGTGAAGCTGTAGGGATAGACAAACGGCCCGACGAACTCACCGTCGTGGAACAGGTGCACGGGCTGGGGCGGCGCGTAGAGGAAATCGCCGTTGCGCTCCGACTGCCCATAGGGCGCGATCACCTCGACGAAGGGCACCATGGCGTAGAAGAACAGCAGCACGAAGGCCGAGACGACCGCGAGCCGGTTGCGGCGGAACTTCCACCAGATCAGCGCCAGCGACGAGGCGCGGTAGAAGCGCTCGTCCTCGTGCCGTCCGGGATCGGAAACGCCCGGATCGAACGGCTGCGCATCGACGAAATGGGGCGTCGCGAGCTGTTCCCTCATGCCTCAGCGCCCCCCGAGCCGGATGCGCGGATCGAGCCACGCGAGCAGGATGTCCGAGATCAGCATGCCGACCACCGTCAGCACCGCCACGAACATCAGGATAAAGCCGGCGAGGTACTGGTCCTGCGCCTTCAGCGCCGCGAGCAGGATGGGCCCCACCGTCGGCAGGCTCATCACCAGCGACACCAGCACCGAGCCGGAGACGAGTTGCGGCAGCAGATTGCCGATGTCTGAAATGAACGGGTTGAGCGCCATGCGGAACGGATATTTCAGCAGCGCCTTGCCCGGCGGCAGCCCCTTGGCGCGGGCGGTGACGTAGTACTGCTTGCCCAGTTCATCGAGCAGGTTGGCGCGCATGCGCCGGATCATCGCCGCCGTGCCGCCGAGCCCGATGACGATGGTCGGCACAATGAGATGCTCCGCGAGCGAGCGCACCTTCTCCGCCGTCCACGGCGCGCCGGCGAATTGCGGGTCGTAGAGCCCGCCGATGGAGATGCCGAACCAGCGGTTCATGTAATAGAGCAGGATCAGCGCGAGCAGGAAGCTCGGCGTCGCGAGCCCCAGATAGCCGAACAGCGTCACCACATAGTCGCCGATCGAATACTGGCGCCGGGCGGAATAGATCGCGATGGGGATCGCCACCACATGCACGAAGATCACCGTGGTGAGGTTGAGCAGCAGCGTCAGCCACAGCGCGTCTCCCACCACCTCCCGCACCGGACGGTCGTATTCGAAGGACCAGCCCCAGTTGCCCTGCAGCAGGCCGGCATGATCGCCGCCGGGTCCGGGCCACACGCCCACCCAGGCGAGATACTGCTCCCACGCGGGCCGGTCGAGGCCGTATTGCGCCACGAGGAATTCCGCCCGCGCCGCTGCCGAGGCATCGCCCTGCGCACGCAGTTCCGCGATCTGGTTGGTGAGGAAATCGCCGGGCGGCAACTTGATGATGATGAAGATCAGGGCGCTGATGATCAGCAGCGTCACCAGCATGGTCGCGAGGCGGCGGGCGAGATAGCGGATCATGACGGCGCCTGCCCGCGCCTGCCCGCGTCGTCCCAGAACAGCGCATCGATGCGGTAGACGCCGATCATCGCCGTCGGCTCCCAGCTATAGACCGCGTCCTCCGGCAGATTGCGCAGGCCGTCCCGCAGCACGATGGGCTGCAACGCACCCGCCACGGTGCCGATGATCCACTGCTCGTCGGCGTGCATTTCGAGCATCTGGTGCCAGATGCCGGTCTTGACGGCGTCCCTGCTTTCCTCCAGCCATTCGCCGTAGAGCGCGAGCAGCCGGCGCGGCACCTCCATGTCGCAGGCCTCGCCGACCTTGCCGCCGGTCTCCATGTACTGCCCCCATTTCGGCCAGGCGTAGTTGTCCTGATACACGGGCGCGAGCCCCGTCGGCGGCATGATCTCGGTCGGCATGGCGTTGTCGAGACCGGGTGCGGCGATCATCACCGGCAGGCCGGAATAGGAGCGGTTGCGCAGCACGGTGCGGTCCTGCGGCTTGATGAACAGCTTGACGCCGATATCGCGCCAGAACTCGGTGATGAGCTGCAGCGCATCGACCGCCACCGCCGCGTCGCCCTCCACCTCGACCACGATCTCCAGGATGCGCCCGTCCGGCAGCAGGCGCACGTCGCCCGGCCCGCGCGCGGCGAGCCCCGCCTCGTCCAGCAGCGCGTTGGCGGCCGCCGGATCGTATTGCGCGAAACGGCTGCGGTACTCGGGCCGGAACAGGCGAGACCCCTCGCGCACCGTGTTGTTGCCCTCGGTGCCCAGCCCGAAGAACAGCGCGTTGTTGAGGGTGTTGCGGTCGATGCCGAGCGACAGCGCCCGACGGAAGCGCACGTCCCGGTTCAGCGCCCGCCATACCGGATCGGCCGCCGTGAGGTTGGGATAGAGCGCCACTTCCGAGCCGCGCGCGATGGGCCACATCAGCGTGCGGTAGCCATGCGCCTTCTCGCCCTGCTTCAGCACGGGGATATCCGCCATGTTGAGCCCGCGCGACATCAGGTCCACCTCGCCTGCGTTGGCCTTGGCGGCGAAGAGGCCCGGCGAGGCGAGATCGACGACGATCTCATCCACGTAGGGCAGTTGCTGCCCCGTCGGATCCACGCGGTGGTAATAGGGGTTGCGCCGGAAGACGAACCGGCTCGCCGGCCCGGCATTCGTCACCCGCCACGGATAGACGGTGGGCATGTCCGGGTCGGCCTCGTCGCCCATGGCGTCGTAGCGGTTGTGGAGCGCCGCCCAGGAGCGCACGTTCGCCGACGCCACCCGCCGCGCCAGTTCCGCGTCTCCCGCATAGCGGCTGTGGAACTGCCGCAGGTAATGGGCGGGCGAATAGATCAGCGCATCGCGCGGCCCGGCCAGCGCCGGCAGGAAACGCGGGTTGGGAACCTCCCACGTGTAGCGCACGGTCAGCGCGTCGAGCACCTCGAAGCGGGGCGGCTCGCCCGCCGCCAGCATGAACATGGGCGGCCCGGCCGGGTTGAGGTCCCGATGGAGCGCCACATCCTCCCACCAGTAGCGGAAGTCCTCCGCGGTGAACGGCGCGCCGTCCGACCAGCGGTGGCCCTTGCGCAGGTGCAGCGTGAACACGCGCCCGCCCTCGCTGTCGACGGCGCGCAGCAGGTCGGGCGTGAGATCGAGGTTGCGGTCGTAGCCGACGAGGCGGGTGTAGGCCATCGTTGACAGATAGCGAATGTCGCGCGCTCGCGGCACGAGCGTGACGATGCGCCCGCCGCGTACGCCGATCCTGCCGCCTTCCGCGCGCGGGTCGTAGACCAGCGGCTCCTCCGGCGGGCTGCCCGTCTCGCGCGTCTGCGTCAAGTCCTGGGCCGCACCGGCATCGACGCCGAGCAGCGCGGCGGTGGACAGGCCGCCCAGTCCGAGGAGTATCTGCCGGCGATCGATCGTCATGCTGCCTCCTCGACTGTGTGCACGCCGATGCGCACGCGGTGGCCGTTGCCGAGGTCCTGCATCGTCCCGACGTGTCCGGGCTGCAGGCGGAACGGCATCGGCCATTGCGCGGGGTCGGAGAAACTGCCGGAGCGCAGGGCGGCGAAATCGAGCGGATGGTCGAGATCGGGGCTCGGCACCGCCGCGAGCAGCGCCCGCGTGTAGGGGTGATGCGGATTGGAGAACAGCACCTGCTTCGGCGCCTGCTCGACGATATAACCCCGGCACATCACGGCGATCTCGTCGGCGATGTAGTCGACCACCGCGAGGTTGTGCGAGACGAACAGGTACGACAGCCCCATCGCCGTCTGCAGGTCCTTCAGCAGGTTGAGCACTTGCGCCTGCACCGAAACGTCAAGCGCCGAGACCGGCTCGTCGCACAGCAACAGGCGGGGACGCAGCGCGAGCGCGCGGGCGATGCCGAGCCGCTGCCGCTGGCCACCGGAAAACGAATGCGGATAGCGGCGCAGATGGCGGCGTTCCAGCCCGACGCGCTCCACGAGTTCGACGGCCCGCCGGTAATGCGCGTCGCTGTCGCCCACGCCGTGAATGACGAGCGGCTCGGTCAGCAGTTCGTAAACCGTCATGCGCGGATTGAGCGACGAGAACGGGTCCTGAAACACGAACTGCACATCGCGGCGGAACGCCATCAGGTCGTCGCCCGTGAGCGTGGCGATGTCGCGCGGCCCCGTGTTCGCGCCTTTGCCGTCATCGAACAGCACACGCCCGCCGCTGGCCGGGATGGCGCGCATGACGATCTTCGACAGAGTCGTCTTCCCGCAGCCCGATTCCCCCACCAGTCCCAGCGTGCGGCCCGGCGGCAGCGACAGGCTGACATGCGAGACGGCGCGCACCTCCCCCACGTTCTTCCGGAAAAGACCGGCGCGGCGCGTGTAGGTTTTCGACACGTCGTCGATGATCAGGATCGGCCCCCGGGCGGCGGCGGGCCGCTCCGCCGCCGCGACCGGCGCAATCGCCACGGCCTCGCGGATGGGCGTCAGGCGTTCGCCGGGCTGCATGCCGAAGCGCGGCACGGCCTTCAGCAGCGCCTTGAGATAGGGATGGCGCGGATCGCGGAACAGCGCATCGCGCGCGCCCGATTCCACGATCCGGCCGCGATACATCACGGCCATGGTGTCGGCCATGTTGGCGACAACGCCGAGATCATGCGTGATCAGCAGGATAGCCATGCCGGTTTCGGCCTGCAGGTCGCGCATCAGGTCGAGAATCTGCGCCTGTGTGGTCACGTCGAGCGCGGTCGTCGGTTCGTCGGCGATGAGCAGCGCCGGGCGGCAGATCAGCGCCATCGCTATCATCGCCCGCTGGCGCATGCCGCCCGACAGCTCGAACGGATAGGTGTCGAACACGCGCGCGGGATCGGCGAAGCCGACGCGGGCGAACACCGCCTCCGCCTCCCGCCGCGCCTCCTTCGCGGTGATGTCCCGATGCAGCGTCACCGCTTCCGCCACCTGGTCGCCGACCGTGTGCAGGGGCGACAGCGAGGTCATCGGTTCCTGAAAGATCATGGCGATGCGCCCGCCGCGCAGCCGGCGCATGGGCTTGCCGTCCGCATCCAGTCGGGCGATGTCGATGCGCTTGCCGCCTGCCGGATCGGCGAAGACGAGCGAGCCGCCGGTGATGGCCGCCGATCGCGGCAGGATGCGCAGGATCGCCTGCGCCGTCACCGATTTTCCGGAACCCGATTCGCCGACCAGCGCCAGCGTGCGCGCGGCCGGAATGTCGAAGGAAACGCCGTGCAGCGCCCGGAACGGCGTGCCCCCGCCGGCGAAATCGATCACCAGATCGCGCACCGTGAGCACGGGCGACGCCTGAGACGCTGAATTAGGGAACCGACGCTCGTCCTCCGCCACGCCGCATCACTCCAGCCCGACAATTGCAGCCTAGTCTAGCACCGCCTGATCCAGTGAATACCGATTTTTGCATGACGTCCTCATGTCACGCGGCACACCAGGCTTCTTCCTCGCCCGCTTCCCGGAATAACCGCCGCGCGTCCGCACGCACCACCGCCGGATGATCGAGGAGGAAGGCCAGCAGATCGTCGCAGAACGCCCAGGTCGCCTCGTCCTGCGCCAGATGGTGGGTCAGCAGCCCGAGCACGATCTCGCCGCCCGCCGCCGCCCGGGCGCGCACCGCGAGCGCCGCACGGTCGTCGATCTCCGCCAGCGGCAGCAGGCCGCCGCCGCCATGCCAGTCGATGGGGTCGATGTGCGTGTGGGCGATGGCGAGGCCCCGAGCCCGTCGCGCATCGGGCCGGGTGGCCTTGCCCGCCGCCGAAAGGCCGGCGAAGCCGCAGGCGGCGAGTTGCGCGGCAAGGTCGTCGCTGACACGGTTCCACGGCGGCACGAAGACCGGCAGCAGCGGCGCGCCGAATGTCTCGCCGGCACGGCGCAGGCCCTCGGCGGCGTCCTTGCACAGCGCGGCGAGCGGCCGGTGCGGGCCGAACTCGGCTTTCTTTTCCCCTTCCGGCGCGTGGTTTGCGTGCGACAGCCCGTGCACGAGCACACTGGCCAGCGGCTCACCCGCGAGCCGGTCCGCCAGCGCTTGCGTCGCGTGGGCGGGAATGGCGGCGATCGCCACGGGCAGGGCATGTTTCGCGGCGAGCGACAGCAGGCGGTCAAGCGCCGGCGTCGGCGCCACCGCATCGTCGTCCCGCCACCACAGCGCCACGCTGCCTCCGCCAGCGGCCACTTCGTCGAGCGCCCGCGACAACGCCGGAAAGCGCCGGCACCGCGCCTGCGCGAAGCACGCGACGAGAGCGACGCTCGCCGCCACGCCGTCCCGGTCGATGGCAGCCCCCGGCGGCAGCGGGCGCGCCAACGTCTGCGTCACAGCCTGCGCCAGCGCCTGCGCCGAAAGCCCGGCCTCCGGCACCACGGCGAACGGCCACACGCCCGCCTCGGCGAGACTTTCCGCGCGCAGGCGCTGTTCCGTCTCGCGCCCGGCCTCGAAAGGCACCACGACCGCACGCACGCGCGCGCGCACGATGTCGATAACGGTGTTGTATCCCGCCTGGCTGACCGATAACGCCGCCCGCGCCAGCAGCGCCGGAAAATCGGCCCGCGCCCGTTCGACCGTCATATGGGCGGGCGCCTCCCCGGCCAGCGCGGCGAACGCTTCCTCCGGGACGCCGCGCCCCACGAGCAAGCGCCAGCGGTGCCCGGCAACGGACCGCGCCGCCCCGAGCGCGGCGCGGAACAACGGCAGCGAGGCCGCGCTGCCGCCGCCGGAGACGACGATCTCGCCAGCGCCGTCGGCACCCTCGCCGGCCGGCGTGACAGGACGGTCATCGATGTAGCCGGTGTAGTGCAGCAGCGGCGCGATCTCCGCCGCGACAGGCCACGACCGCTCCAGCGGCAGCACGGCGGCGTCGCCATGCACCAGCACGCCGTCGTAAAGCGCCAGAAGCCGCGCATGCGCTTCCTCCAGCCGCCCCGGTTTGGACGGCACGACCAGCACGTCGCGGACGGAAGACAGGATGGCCGCACGCGGCACCAGCGCGCGCGCCGCTCCCGCCAACGCCAGAAACTCGTCCGCCAGCACCCGCCGGCCGAAGGGAAACAGTTCGGTGATCACGACATCAGGCCGCAGGCCCGCCACGGCCTCCATCATCAGCCGCCGCCGTTCCTCCATGATGGTGTCGCCCGCCGGCGCGCCGTCCGATCCGAGCAGCGCGGAAAAGGCCGTGCCGACGATATGCACCGGCGGGAGCTGCACCAGCCTCACCCCATCCATGGCGACGAGCGGCGCGGGCGCGCCGCCGGAAATAAGCGTCACCTCGTTCCCCGCCGCCGCGAGGCCGCGCGCGAGCGCCGCCGCCCGTGCCAGATGGCCGACGCCCAGCAGATGGGTGACGGCGATGAGCACCCTCGATGTCATACACCTTCCCTCCCGGAGCTTTTTCCGATTTCAGGAAGTCGGAAAAAGCTCCGCGATTCTTTGCCTGGAATGAATGCTGATCGATCAGCATTCATTCCAGGCAGCGGCGACAGCGCGGCGCGCAGCGTATCGGCGGCATGATCCAGCGTGCGCGATCGCGCCACCAGCGCAAGGGCGCCACCGCCCAGAACCGCCCGGCGGGCGGGATTTTCGATCAGCGCCGCGAGCGCCTGCGCGAAAGCTTCGACGTCGCCAGGCGGCGTAAGCACGCCCGTTTCCCCGTCGATCACGACGCTCGCCACACCGCCCCATGCACCGGCGAGCGACGGACAGCCCTGCGCAGCCGCCTCCAGAAAAATCATGCCGTAGGCTTCGTTGACGGCCGGCCAGACCAGCAGATCCGCCCCCGCGTAGAGCGCGGCGAGTGCCGCCGCGTCGTCGACAAGGCCGAGGAAGACGACCTCGCCGGCAAGCCCCGCGAACAGCGCCTCCACCTCCGCGCGTGCCTCGCCGTCGCCCGCGACGGTCAGCCGCCACGGCTTGGCCACCCGCGCGAGGGCGCGCGCCAGCAGGCGGAAGCTTTCCAGCTTGTCGCCCCGGCGCATCATCGCCACCGTCAGCAGCTCGGCGACCGGCCGCGGCGGGCGCGGCTCCCGGCGCCCCGGGACGGCATCGATAAAAGGCGGCAGGTCGACGAGCCGCTGCCCGCCGGCGTGCAGCCGCTCCAGCATCGCGCGGTCCTGCGCCGTCATGACGAACAGCACGTCCGCCGCCCGCAGCGCCGCCTCGTTCGCCGCATGGGCCCGCGCGAAGGCGCCGGCCGCACGGCGCGGCGCGTGCGACGCCTCGGCGATGCAATAGGGAATCGACAGCGCCCGTGCCACCGCCGGGCCGATACGGTCCACCGCCTTGTAATAGCTGTGATAGGTGAACCACAGGGCGGGCCGCGCGCCCGGCTCCCGCGCATAGAGCGTCAGCAGCCGCGCCGCCTCCGCCTCCGCCGCCTCGGCCAGCGCGTCCTGCGCGCCGTCCGCGCCTGTGGGTTCATAGGCGCGCAGCCGGCTTTCCAGGCGCGGCCGGAAACCCGCGTGCGACAGCGCGGCGAAGAGCAGCCGCGCCATGCGCCTGTCGCCCGACGCCACCGGATGGTCCGGCGCCTTCATCGGCGCATAGTAGGCAACCGCCCTACCCCCGCCGGCTGCCGTCACGTGACGGGGTCCCGCTGCCCATGCGCGAAGGAGACGGCAACGCCCAGCGCAGCCCGCAGCCGCGCCTCGATGGTGTCGATACCCGCGTCCAGCGAGAAATCCTCACGCAGGCGATCGGCCGCGGCGAAGCCGAGCACCTCGCGCCGGGCGGGATCGCGCGCCAGCAGGTTGATGGCGTTGGCGAGCAGGTCCCAACGCGCCGGGGGAACGAGCACGCCCTCGCGCCCGTCACGAATAAACTCCGGAATGCCGGCAAAATCGGTCGCCACGATGGCGAGCCCCTGGCTCGCCGCCTCCATGATCACGTTCGGCAGGCCGTCGCGGTCGCCGGCTTCGCCCGGTTTGGAGGGCAGCACGAACAGGTCCGCCTCCCGGATGAGGGCTATCACGTCCGGCTGCGCGCGCGGCCCCAGGAACGCAACCTTGTCGGCGATGCCCTCGCGCAGCGCCTGCGCCTTCAACTCGTCGAGCAGCGGGCCGCCGCCGAGATGGGCGAAACGCCAGTGCAACCCCTCCGGCAACGCAGCCAGCGCCGCGAGCAGGTCGTCGAAGCCCTTCTTCGCCACCGCCCGCCCGACGGACACGATCCGCACCGGATCGGCGGGATCGGAGCCATCCCGGTGCGAGGGCTCGGGCGGCGCCGGGAAGCGGCACAGATCGAGCCCGTGATAGGCGAGCGCCACATGGTCGCGATGCGGCGCAAGCGCGTTCAGATGCTCGCGGCCCGTGCGCGTGCAGGTGACGCCCCACAGCGCATCGGCCAGCTTCTCGCGCTTTTCCCACTCCGGCGTGGTCCAGATGTCCTTGGCGTGGGCCGAGAAGCTCCAGCTTATGCCGCGCAGCAGCGCCGTGTAGCGGGCGACGGATGCCGGCGTGTGCAGGAAATGGACGTGCAGGTGGCCGATGTCGCCGGGCAGCTCCCGCGCCATGACGAACGCCTGCCCCAACCTGCGGATGCGGCTGATGGTGCCATCGCGCGCGAAATCACGCCAGAACTGGCGTAGCACCGCGCCGAACCCCGGCAGGCGCGCGCTGGCGAGAAAGCCGCGCAGCACCCGCAACGGCGCGTTGTGCAGATATTCCGGCAAGTAGGTGACCGGCGCATGGATCGCCTTGTGCATGGGATGCACGGCCTTGTCGGTGGGATAGCGCAGCGACCAGATCTCGAACGGCAGATCGCGCTGCTGCAGGGCGAGCAGCTCCTGCGCGACGAACGTCTCGGAAAGGCGCGGGTAGCCCTTCACCACCATGGCGATTCGTCTGTGAGGCGCTTCCCGGCGCCGGATGGTCGATAGGGCCTCGGTCATTCAGCCGCCTGAGTGGGTACGGATTGCAGATGGTGCGCCTCCTTGAGGAAGGATGCAAGCCGTGTCTTGATGACCTCCAGCCCGTCGAGCAGTCCCGGCACCACGACGTCGGAGGGGCGCGGCTGCTGCTGCAGCATCCTGATCGCCGACGCCATGCGCGCCGGATCGCGCCCGCTGCCATCCTCGCAGAGCATGCGCGCCAGCCCGAGCTTCTCGGCCTGCACGGCGCGGATGTACTGCTCCAGCCGCGGGCGCGTGCGCGGCACGATGAGCGCGCGCTTGTCGAAAGACAGCAGTTCGCAGAACGTGTTGTAGCCGCCCATGGCCACGACGCCTGCGGCGCGGTCCATCAGCACCTCCAGCTTGGCGTCGAAGCCGAGCGCGTCGAGCTGCGGAATGCGGGCGATGCGCGCCATGAAGCCGTCGCGCCGCTCCCGGTTGAGAAACGGCCCGAACACGATCAGCGCGGGGATGTCCGGCGCATCCTGCGTTTCATAGGCGGAGATCACCCAGTCGATCACGTCCTCGCCGTCGCCGCCGCCGCCCGTCGTCACCAGCACGAAGCGGTCGTGCGTGAGTTCGGGATAGCGCGCGAGCCGCGATTCGCGCGGCACTTCACGGCGCAGGTAGCCGGTGTAGATGATTCGCCGCCTGACCTCCTCCGACAGGCCCAGCGCCTCCAGCGGCTCGTGGATCTGCGGCAGGCCATAAATCCAGATCTCGTCGTAACAGGCGGCGAGCGCCTCGGTCGCGCCCTTGCGCGTCCATTCCGGCACCAGCAGCGCCGGCTCGTCGAGAATGTCGCGGATACCCAGCACGAGCCTCGCGCCGCGCGCGCGCAGCAGCTCCAGCGCCGGCATCACCTCGCCGCGAAAGCCGGTCGGCTCCTTGTCGACGATGAACAGGCCCGGGCGGAAGGATTCCGCCGTGCGCGCGATGATGGCGGCGCGCAACGCGACCGCCTCATCGATGCTCATGTTGAGATTGAGGCTGCGGTAGCCTCCGTCCGGCTGCTTCACCACGCCGGGGATGCGCACATAATCGACGCCCGGATCGAACTCATAGTTGCCGATCACCGGCGAGCCGGAGACGATCAGCACCGATACCGCCGGGTTATGCGCCACGATGGCGTTGGCGATCGCGCACGCGCGGCGCAGGTGGCCGAGGCCGAACGTGTCGTGGCTGTAAATCATGACCCGGTCGGCCAATGGCCATGCTTCCCCGGCGCCTACGCCATTGGACCGTCCCGGCCCCGACACCATATCATTGACCGCTGCCATCACGGACAGCCTCCCGTAACCATGATGACAATAGCTCGCGCCCTGAACGGACAGGGTACCAGCATGAACGGAATCCCGCCGGCAGGCAATCGCCCGAATGTCGCGCCGGCGCAAGAAAATCGGACCGCCGGCACACAGCTTATCGGGCGTTCCGCGCAGCTTGTCCACAGCGGCGCCATTCGCCCGCAAGCGCAGCCGGAGCCCTTGCGCCACACGCCGCAGGTCGCATACTGCTGTCGGCGCGGGACATCGCGGGATGGCAACGTCGCGGGGAAATGCTCTTGGACAGGTCGTTGTTCCGATACATATGGCGGTATTCGAAGCGCGACCAGATCGCGATATTCATCGTCGTCATCGCGTCGCTGCCGTTCTATTTCCTGTCGCTCGACCTGCCGAAGCAGATCGTCAACGACGCCATCGTGGGGCAGGCGTTCCGCGACGGCGTCACGCACACCACGTTTCTCGACCTCGGCTTCGACCTGCCCGCCTTTCTCGGCGGCGGCACGGTGACGCTCTTTCCCGGCATCTCCGTCAACCAGATCGGCCTTCTGCTGGGGCTCTCCTTCCTCTTCCTCGCCTTCGTCTGCATCAACGGCGCCTTCAAGTACTGGATCAACATCGCCAAGGGCGCGCTGGGCGAACGCATGCTGCGGCGGCTTCGCTTCGATCTCTTCTCCACCGTCGTGCGCTTCACGCCGGATACGCTGCGGGCCGTGCGGCCCTCGGAAACCGCGACCATCATCAAGGACGAGGTCGAGCCCATCGGCGGCTTCATCGGCGATGCCTTCGTGCAGCCGCTGCTGCTCGCGAGTCAGGCGGCGACGGCGATGACCTTCATCATGATGCAGAGTGTGCAGCTCGGTCTCGTCGTGCTCTTCATCGTCGGCATCCAGTTCACCGTCATCCCGCGCCTTCGCCGCATCCAGTTGCGGCTCGGCAAGGAGCGCCAGCTCGCCTCCCGGCTGCTGGCGGGGAGAATCGGCGAGGTGGTGGAAGGCATGGACGCCGTCCACGCCCACGGCACCGGCCGCTGGGAAAAGGCCGAGATCGGCGAGCGCCTCTACCGGCTGTTCGACCTGCGCTTCCGCATCTTCAAGTGGAAGTTCATGGTCAAGTTCCTGAACAATTTCCTGTCGCAGCTCACGCCGTTTTTCTTCTATTCCGTCGGCGGCTATTTCGCGCTCACCGGCCGCCTCGATATCGGCCAGCTCGTCGCCGTCATCGCCGCCTACCGCGACCTGCCCCCTCCCCTCAAGGAGCTGATCGACTGGGACCAGCAGCGCCTCGACGTGCAGATCAAGTACGACCAGATCATCCAGCAGTTCGTGCCGGAGCATCTGCTGCCGGAGGAGCCCGGCATTTCCGCCGGCATCAACACGACGCGGCTCGCAGGCCCCGTCAGCATCGAGAAGCTGCGCGTGCTGGACAGTAACGGCGCTACGCTTGTCGACGACATTTCCGTCTCCTGGGAATATCCGGCGAGCGTCGCGCTCGTCGGCAACCCAAGTCCGGCGCCACACGCCATCGCCGATGTGCTGGCGCGCCGCATCATCCCCGCCGCCGGCACCGTCACCATCGCCGGGCAGGACTTCCTGCGCCTGCCGGAGGAGGTCACCGGCCGCCGCATCGCCTGCGCGGGCGCGCAGCCGCGTCTCTTCCCCGGCAGCCTGCGCCACAACCTGCTCTACGGCCTGCAACACAAGGTGACCCCGGCCGATTCCCGCCTGCCGGACACCGCCGACGCGGCCGAATACATCCGCATCAGGGAGGCGCTGCGCACCGGCAACCCGCTGGACAGCCCCGACGACGACTGGCTCGACCACGCCACCATCGGCATGCTCTCGGACAAGGAAATCGACGACATGCTGCTGGAAAATCTCGCGCTCGTGGGCATGGGCGACGACGTCTTCAACTTCGGCATCAACGGCTGGGTCGACACCGCGCGCTATCCCGCGCTCGCGGACAAGATTGTCGAGGCGCGCAACCACCTGCGCGCGCGGCTCGCCCAGTGCGACATGAGCGAACTGATCGAGACCTTCGACGAAAGCCGCTATGCGAACCTCGCCAGCATCGGCGAGAACCTGCTGTTCGGCGCCTCGCGCGATCCGCTGTTCAACGGGCGCGGGCGGGCGCGCAATCCGCTGCTGCTGCGCGTGCTGGACGCGGAGGGGCTGACCGGCGACCTCGTCGGCATAGGCGCGCGAATCGCCTCGACCATGATGGAGATCTTCGCCGACCTGCCTCCGGATCATCCCCTGGTGACGCAGTTCTCGTTCCTGGCATCGAACGAAATGGACGACTACGAGCGCGCGCTCTCCCGCTGGTCGCAGCAGGGCCTGCGCGGCCTGGGCCCGGACGACCGCGAGCGGTTGCTGGCCCCCTCCTTCGATTATATCGAGCCGCGACACCGTCTCAGCCTGCTGGACGACGCCCTGCGCGCGCGCATCCTGAAAGCGCGGCGGCACGTGCGCGACGAGATAGCGCGCACGGACGGCCAGTGGAATCTTGAGCCCTACGACCCCGACAAGCTTTGTCACAATGCGATGTTGCGGGACAACCTGCTCTTCGGCCGCGTCGACCTGCGCATCGCCAACGCGCGGGCGCGGGTCACGAAGGTGGTCGTCGATGTCGTCAACGATCTCGAACTGCGGCCGGCGATCAGCGCCGTCGGCCTCGATTTCGAGGTCGGGCCGGGCGGCCGCATGCTCACCGCCCGCCAGCGGGGGGGCGCCGATCTCGTGCGCTGCATCGTCAAGAAACCCGATATCCTCGTCATCGACGGCGCGCTGTCCGCCTTTTCCGATACGGATGCCGACGCCATTCTCGAATGCCTGCACACCCTGTTCAGCGACCGCTGCCTCGTCATGATCGGCCGGGACGAAACCGGCCTCAGCGGGTTCGACACCGTGATCACCTTCAACGACGAGGGCTCGTTCTCGCAGCGGGAGGATGCGGCGGGGGCGCCGCCGCGCCGGCAATCGGCACTGACCTGAAGGCGGCCGGGAGGGCGCGTCCGATTCGGACGCTTTATTTGTTCGCCCGACCGCCTTATCGTTCCGGCATTGTCGCGGGCGGATGGATCGGGCGTGGCGGGGAACGGTCACCGGAGGGCGGACCATGACTCTTGAAACGGAAGTGCAGGTGCTGCGGCGGGTTCCCATGTTCCGGGGCCTCGACAAGGGACGCCTCAAGCTCCTCGCCTTCACCAGCGAGCGCGTGAGCTTTCCGGGTGGCCAGATCCTGTTCAACCGGGGCGACACGTCGGACGCCGCCTACGTCATTCTCGACGGCCGCGCCGATGCGCTGCTGGACACGCCCGCGGGTGCGTTCAAGGTGGCCGAGTTCGGCGCCCATGACATCGTCGGCGAGATGGGCGTGCTGGCGGATACGCCGCGTACCGCGACAGTGCGCGCCGCGACGGACCTGCTGGTGCTGCGCATCGACAAGCAGGTGTTTCTGGAACTGCTCAACCAGTTCCCGCAAATTTCCATCGCCGTCATGCGCGAACTCGCCCACCGGCTGGAGCGCACCACGATTCGCCTTGCCGAAACGGCGCCGGCGGACGGTGCCTCCCCGTCGCACGATTGAGGCATCGGCACAAAGCGAAAGCCCGCCGGTGCGGACCGGCGGGCTTTCGCTTTTTCATGCCCCGCGTCGTCATGCCCTGCATCTTCGCAAGGCCCTGTCCCATCCTGCCGCAGCGCCGGCAGCACGAGGCGGCCGGCGCAACCGCAATCAGAAGTCGCGCTGCAGGCGCAGGCGGGTCTGGATCGAGTCTTCCGAACGCTTCACGTAGATCGGCGCGTTGTAGTCCACGACGTCGAAGCGGTTGCGCTCCAGACGGCCGTAGAGGACCTCGACACCGATGTCGAACTTGGACACCGGCGACCAGATGAGGGCCGAGCCGACCTGCCAGACATTGAAGTCGCGGAACAGCGCGTTATCGAGCTTGACCGGCGAGTCGTAGGACACGTTCGTGTAGGAGCCCCAGAGGGTCGAACGCACGGACGGCGTCCAGTAGTGAACACCCGCGGCGGTGATGTTCCAGCCGGCGGTGGTCTTGATATCGCCGTTGACGATATAGCCGTCCGCAATGGTGTTGACGACCTTGCCCGTCGTATTGTTACCGGTGATGCCGAGGTAGCTGAGGGCACCGTCCGCGTAAGCGGCCTGCAGCCACAGTACGTCGCCCGCGCCGAGCTGCGGGAGCTTGAACTTCACGCCGCCCTGAACGGCCCAGCCGTAGGCCGTGTCGACGCGCGTACCCCAGCTGCCGCCCCACGGATTATAGATCGTGCCGGAGTTGAGCTGGTGCAGGGCGCCCGACAGCTGGGCGGAGCCCCAGTCCTGATCGACGCGCAGATTGGCGACGACGTCCGGCAAGCGCTGGCCGGCAACATCGTAATAGTTCGCATTGATCTGGCGGTTGCCGCGGTCTTCGAGCGAGATGGTGGCCGAGAAGCCCGAACCGAACGTGGCGGTGTAGGCCAGCAGGTTGGTGGAGGCATCCGAACCGGCATTGCCGCCGAAGCTGCCCCAGTTCAGGTCATCGGCGTAGAAGTCGAAGAACGACTGTGCCTGACCGGCGGTGATGCCGGCCCACTGGATATAGGCCTTGTCGACCAGCGCGCCGCTGCCGGTGCCCTGGTTGCCGGTGTTCTTGTCGATCTGGAAGCGCAGATAGGCGCGCAGCGTGCCGAAGTCGGTCGGCGTGCGGACATCGACGTTCAGACGGGCGCGGGCCTTGATGCCGGTGGCATCCTTGTAGCGGCCGTTGCCCACGCCATAGGCGTCAGTCCGGCCGTTCTTCGGTTCGACATAGACATAATCGGCGCGCATGCGGCCGGACAGCTGGATGCAGCTATCCGTGCCGGGAACGTACCAGAAGCCAGCCCCGTATGTGGAGCAAACACGAACATATTCCACGGGCGCAGCCTTGGTTGCAGGCAGATCGGCAGCCTGCGCACCCGAGAAAGCAAAGAGTCCGGCTGCGGAACAAAGAAGAAGGCCTTTTGCGATCTTCATAATCATCAATCTCCCAAATGTCATATCTTGCGGCTTCATATGGAAGCCAAAAACCGCAAGCCGAGGCTCGCCGGAACGTATCCGATCCCGCCGCCATATCCGGCTTCGGACTGGGCAAACACGATCCATGTCCGCAACCTGTTTCATAACGCGCGACAAGACAATACCACTTTCCGCAAATATGTCGCAATTCGAACCATTCTTGCCTGATGTTGCACAAATGACGCTTCATATGTCGTTATGCATGGGGAATATGTCACGGATGTCGGCGCGACATGGAAACCGCGACGGAAACGGCGTCGGGAATGCGACATCCGAACAGGCAGCCCGCCAGCGCGGGGGAGGCAGCCTGGATATTGCGTGAACGCGGCCGAGGGGGGCAGCAAAGCAGGCCGATACGCCATCGATATGAATCGCGGTGAGCGGGATCCGGCGGAGGAAGAGGAGCCCCGGAAGGCCCCTCTTCCTTGTCCAACGCGCGACTTATCGTGCCGGAGTCAGCCGTTCGACATCCTGCAGGCGCTTCAACGCTGCCTGCTGGCGCAACATGCCGTAGTTGATGCCGCCCGCGTTCAGCGAGCTGCCTTCCTGATAGGGGAACTTGTCGAAATCGGTGAAGAACTCCTTGATCTTCCCCTGAATGGGAACGAGCAGCCACATGTTCCGGGCCAGGAACTCGGTGGCGCCGCCGCCTTCCCTCATCCCGCGCTCATAGGGATCCATCCGCAGGTTGGTGATCAGCGCCCAGGCCGGGGTCTCTCGCGTCGCAGTCGCGATGTTGCCCTCGCCGGCGATGGCGAAGCTCAGCTTCCAGTCGTTCCAGCGGATGGCATTCAGGTTGCCGCCCTGATCGAAGTAATACATCGCATCGCGAGGTGGCGTCTTGGCCTCTCCCTTCAGCAGGGAGGTGAGATCGTAGCCGTCGAGATGGACCTTGAACGTCTTCGTGCCGGAGGTGAAACCCGTCTTCAATGTCTCCTTCAAATCCAGAATGCCTGCCGCCGCCGCGAAGGTGGGCATCCAGTCCATGAGCGTGACGATGTCGTTGATCTGCGAACCCGGCTTCACCACACCGGGCCAGCGCACCAGCATGGGAATGCGCATGCCCCCCTCCCAGGTGGTGCCCTTCTCGCCGTGGAACGGCGTCATGGCGCCATCCGGCCACAGGGCCAGTTCCGCGCCGTTGTCCGTGGTGTAGAGGACGATGGTGTTGTCGGCGATGCCGAGGTCGTCCAGTTGCTTGAGGAGCTGGCCGATATGTCCGTCGTGCTCCACCATGCCGTCCGCCTCGATGCCCTTGCCGGTCTTGCCGTCGCTCTCGGGCTTCAGGTGGGTGAAGACATGCATGCGGGTCGAATTGAACCACACGAAGAACGGCTTTTCGGCCTTGTGTTGCCGGTCGATGAAGTCTTTCGCGGCGGCGAGGAACTCTTCATCCACCGTTTCCATGCGCTTCTTGTTGAGAGGGCCGGTATCCTCGATCCGCCCGTCCGCATGGGAATGGATGACGCCGCGTGGGCCGTACTTCTTCCGGAACTCGGGATCCTTCGGATAGAAATAGCCCTCCGGCTCCTCCTCGGCATTCAGATGGTACAGATTGCCGAAGAATTCATCGAAGCCGTGATTGGTCGGCAGGTGCTGGTCCTGGTCGCCCAGATGGTTCTTGCCGAACTGGCCCGTGGCATAGCCCCTGGTCTTCAGGACATCGGCGATGGTCGGCATCCAGTCGGTGATGCCGTGGGGATCGCCGGGCATGCCGATGGTGAGCAGGCCGGTGCGGAACGGCTCCTGCCCCAGGATGAAGGAGGCGCGCCCTGCAGTACAGCTCTGCTGGCCGTAGGAATCGGTGAAGATCGCACCCTCGGCTGCGATGCGGTCGATATTCGGCGTGCGATAGCCCATCAGGCCCATGGTGTAGGCGCTGATCTGCGATACGCCGATGTCATCGCCGAAGATGACGAGGATGTTCGGCGGCTTGCCGCCGGCGCCGGACGCCGGAGCGGCGTTCGGAGAGGACTGGGCAGCGGCCCGCGATCTGGACCCGAGCGTCGCCGCCGCGGCAACGAGCGCGGTCGAGCCCGCAAGAAGCGAGCGGCGCGACCAGGCGCCGGGTTCCGGAGAATTGTTCTGATCCTTCGACATGGATTTTCCTTTCTCATGGATGACGTCTTGCATCGCGACAGTCAGCTTTCTTCACGGTGCCGTTCGCGCCGCACGCATCGGAAGCCGACATGGCTCATGGCGCTGTCGATCGGCTGAGCATGCCGGGCAGCCGGGCGATATCGGCGGCAATAGTTGGGCGCACACAGGTGCGAGCCACCTTTGACCACCTTTCTGGGAATGCGGATGGTCGGAAGCGCGGGATCGAAGCTCGCCTCTTCATTGCCGCCACGGGGGTTCTGGGGAATGCAGCAAGCCTTCCCTGCATCTTCCGGATGATGGGTGGACCAGAAATCGGCGGTCCATTCCCAGACATTGCCGATCATGTCGTAAAGGCCATAGCCGTTTGCCGGGAAGGATTTCACGGGCGACGTCCGCTCGAAGCCGTCGAGCGCGAGGTTCTGGAACGGGAACTCGCCTTGCCATGTATTCGCCATCTGGCGGCCGTCGGGGTTTAATTCGTCGCCCCATGCGAATTCGGCGCCGTCGAGGCCGCCGCGCGCCGCGAACTCCCACTCCGCTTCCGTCGGAAGTTCCTTGCCGGCCCAGCGGGCGTAGGCTTCCGCATCCGTATACGCGACATGCACCACCGGGTGATCGTCCAGCCCCCTGAGGGACGAGCCGAGACCATACTGGCGTCGCCAGCTCGCGCGGGAGCGAAACTCCCACCATCGGCTCCAGTCGCGCAGGTCCACCCACCCGTCGGGCGGCGAGAACACCAGCGAGGCGGCCTTCAGCATCTCGGGACGCGCGCCCGGATAATCCTTCGGATCCGGCGCGACTTCCGCGACGGTGACATATCCGGTCGCCTCGACGAAGGCACGAAACTGGATGTTGGTCACCGGCGCGGCGTCTATGAAGAAGCTGTCGACCGTCACCCGATGGACCGGCCGCTCCTCCGGATAATGCCGGTCAGAGCCCATGCGGAACGTGCCGCCGGCGATGAAAACCATTTCGGAGGGAGGGTCGGCAACAGGTTCGGATAAACCTGCGCGGCGGACCGTATGGCTCATTTCGTCACCATCAGAGAACGGGAGACAGCAAGGAAGGCGGCAGGAAACCGACGCTCCGGCCGGCCCGGAACTACACGCAGGCATGCCGCCACAGGGCGACCGCGCACGTCGCGGAGCCAGGCTCCCAAGCACGGCTTCGCGTTCCGGCAGCCGGTACAGGAGCTGCGGGAGCGCCGAGAACACGACACTCATTCGCCCGCTCGACCAGCCCGGGCTTCAGCTGTCGGTCAGCTCAGGGTAATGGATAATGTGTGAAACGATCGTCGCGATGCGTAACGCTTCTTCGCGCACAGCGGAGTTCAAGCTCCGCCGCGCTGTTGGTTTTTTAAGTGCAGATGCCACTTTTAGGTTTATACCCAACTTTTAATATTATAGTCGACAACTAATGACGGGGTCAATACAGCTCCCGTCAAACCGCTCACATCCCTTGAAGTCGCCAGCGACGAAACTCGAAACCAATTGAATTCAACAATCTCTGCTGAACCCGGACAGAGTGTACCAATATACCGTCGCCGTGCTACTCAATAAGCGGAACGGACTGGCCGGATCCTGCAAGGAAAGCGGCTGCCGGCCTTAAAGGCCGTTAGAGCAGCTAGAATCTGTCCTGTTTCAACGTAAACAGGACAGATTCCAGATTCCTTGTTTTGAGCGAATTCTGATCGATCAGACGATTCCATCTGATCGGAACGCGCTCTAGCGATGGCGTTTCAGCGTCTCGGACGGCTTCTCACCGTAAGCCTCGTAGTATCGCCGCGCGAAATGTCCCATGTTGCCGAAGCCGCAAAGCAACCCGACGGAGGTGACGCTGGTATCCTCCGCCGGGGCGCTGAGCAGCGCATGCGCGTATCGCAGCCTGACGCGGCTCACATAGGTCATTGGCGAGATCCCGTAAGTTCGCCGGAAAAGATGGAACAGGCTCCGGGCCGTCGTCTGTGTTTCCTCGACTATCGCCTCGATGGTGATGGCACGGTTCCAGTTCGCCTCGATATAGTCGACAGCGCGGCGTATCTGCCAGGGCGCTGCCGCACGCGGCGTGCCTTCCAGCCAGTGGCTGTAATTGTGCCGATTGCCATAGAGAAAGTGCACGATGATCGCCTGCTCGATTTCCTCCACGACCAGGGGTGGCAGGAGCGCATCGCTGCGGTCGAGTTCCCGCGTGAGGTAGTCGATCAGCCGGACCTGCGATGCGGAGTGCCGGGGATTGCCGGTCGGACCGCCGATGAGCTGCAGGGGTGGATCAATCGATTGGCCGACCAATGCGGCAAGCTTGCGCGTTAGCGCGGCGGCCCCCATCCGCAAGACGATATGGGCGAAATCTTCGCCGTACGTCAGTCTTCCTCCGGCCCCCGGGCCGCCGACGACCCCGATCGCCCCGTCTACCGTCACCGTGTGGTGATTCCAGTCAACTTCTCCAGCCCCTCTCAGGGGAAAGCCCTGAACGAAGCAGTCAAGCTGCAGAACGCTCGCGCGCAGAGGCGCTCCGTAGCTCATGTACGCAAGGCCGATCGAGCCCAGTGCGCAATGGTTCACGACGCTGTCGAACGCTCGTCCTCTGGCGGGAATGTCAACGGAACGCACGGAAAAGATCGGGCTGAGCCATTGCCGCAGTTCATCCGGATCCCGCGTGCGCAGGCCAGGATGCGTATGGAGCGGTGGCATTGCAGATACCAAGCCTCGATCCTCCAGTTAGCCTTTCAGCGAAAACCAATATACAAACTGGACAACTTATAACCAACCTGCGGTGCCGGCGATGAGGCCAACCCGGCCGGTTCGGACGCCGACCGGATCAAGGGCAGCGCGGACCGCGATGTCTTCGCGTTCGAAGCCTGCGGCGAAGCGTATCACCGGGCGCGTGAGCTTGCGCACCCAGTTGCCTCCTGATCCGGCATCGCGCACCAGACCACGTGATCACGGATATAACCCGGCAGAGACGGAGAACCTAGAGAAGACATAAACAGGATAGAATAGCCCCGCCAAGGCCATCCTGACGGAGACTGCCCCCCGCCGGGAGGGCATCACCGCCTCTTCCCTCGTCCAGCAGGACGGCACTCTGATAAATATTTTTATTCAATATGATAGCCGCCTGTGACACGAGCAGCACCGCCGTCGTCGACGGCGCCGGGAGAGGCCTTATTCGTTTGACATCACACAATTCTCTAGTAAGTTCATCGACAAAATCATCAATGACTCAGGTCGAGTATCGTCGGAATGGTCGCCCATCCCAGTTTCGCAGTGCCGTTGTTCAACTCATTCAGGTTTGGCGGACGCATTCTCCGGAATCGTTTTGTCATGCCGGCGATGACTCGGCGCTTCTCCACGAGAGGTGTGCCGGGGAGTGATGTCGGCGCCTACTACAAGCGGCGCGCGGAGGGAGGCACCGGCCTCATCATCACCGAGGGCGGATACATCGACACCGAGGGGCCGCTGTCACAGCCGGATGTTCCCGTCTTCTTCGGCGAGGCGGCGCTGGCCGCGTGGCGTGAAATCGTCCATGCGGTGCATGACGCCGGCGCGGGGATCGCGCCCCAGATCTGGCATGCCCACCTGAAGCCGGATCCGGACACGGGGTCGATCCCGCCGGAAAGCGTTGCGCAACTTCTACACACATATGTAGCGGCCGGCGCGGAAATCGCCCGCGCCGGCTTCGATGGCGTGGAGATTCAGGGCGGAGGCAAGCATACCGCCGACCTGTTCACCACGACGGGTGACGGAGAGCCGTTGGTGACAGCAGTCGTCCGCAGTGTCCGCAGGGAGGTGGGGGATGATTTTCCGATCATCCTGCGCGTGAGCGAGTGGCGCCGTTCCGACGGCAGGACGCCGCTCGCGCAAAGCGACGCGGAACTCTCGGCCCTGCTGCGCCCCTGCGCCGATGCCGGTGTGTCCATCTTCCACCTCGATACGGCGGCGTTCGACGTCTTGCCCTACGGTGGCGCATTCGCCGGCGATCGTCCGCTTGCCTCCCGTGTGCGGGAACTGACGGGCCGGCCCGTCATCGCGGTCGGAGGCATTGCCGTGGCGGATCCCGCCGTGACGCTCGGGAATCTGGAAACGCTGGCGCGCGCCGTGGAACGTGAGGAGATCGACATGCTGGCTCTGGGACGGGCCCACCTGGCCGATCCCGCATGGGTGGAAAAATTCCGGACGGGCCGTCTCGCAGAAGCGCGGCCATACGACGAGAGCCTCCGCGGGACACTGCACTAGAGGCCGTCAGTGACGATGGATCGAGGCCTGGATGAGGTCATCATGAACGCGACAAGCGACACCTCGTGCGCCTGGAAAGCCTGGCCAGACCCGGACATTGTGGCGAATTTGCGCCGCATGCGGGAGGCCGCGCCGCTCGTCCACGGCCTGACGAACTCCATCGCCGCCATGTTCATGGCCAATGCCGCCCTCGCGACGGGCGCATCCCCGGCGATGATCGCCGCCGGACAGGAGGTGACGCAGTTCGCCGCGATCGCGGATGCGATCGTGATCGACCTGGCCTCCATCACGGAGCAGAAGGCCGCGACGATGCTGGATTCGGCGACAGCCGCGCACAGGACCGGCAAACCATGGCTGCTCGATCCCGCCGCCATCGGCCGCCTCACCTTCAGGACGCAATTCGCGCGCCGGCTGCTCGATCTCCAGCCCACTGTCATCAAGGCCAATGCGTCGGAAACACTGACGCTGGCCGGCATCGACGGCGGCGGCAAGGGGGCGGACACGACGGTCGACTCCGCCGCGGCCGTCGATGCCGCACGCGCTCTCGCCCGCCGGACGGGCGGGGTCGTCGCCGTCACGGGGGCGACGGATTTCATCACCGACGGGCACGTCCTCCGCGCGGTCGGCGGCGGACATCCGCTCATGGCCCGAGTCACGGGAACGGGCTGCGCGCTCGGGATCATCATCGGCGCCTTCCTCGGCGCCGGTATCGCACCGCTGGAAGCCGCCACCTCCGCCGTTGCCGTCTTCGCCGCCGCCGGAGAGCGGGCCGGTCGCGAGGCCGGCGGTCCCGGCACCTTCGCTCCCCTGCTGCTCGATCATCTTTTCCGACTGGATACACACGATGGCGCTCGATAACAGACTTCTGTCCCTCTTGGCCGACCCGCAGGATCACGAGCCGCTCGTGCTGTCCGATGCCGCCGACGCGCTCGAGAATCGCGGGGCGCTACGCAGCTATCCGGTCCGGGACGGCATCCCCCTGCTCCTCGCCGCGGAGGCGACGCCCCTTTCCCCAACGGCGCCGCAGCCGACGCAGCTACGCCCGGTTTCCCAGTTCGAGGGCCTGTCCGGGTGGTATGATGACGCCATGAGCGCGCCCGGCGAGCGTGGCGCGCTGGCGACCGCCGGCTACGGCATACTTGCCGACCTGCTCGGAAAGGGTGACGGGATCGCTATCGATATCGGCTGTGGCACCGGGCAATCGGCGGGTGTCGTTCGGGAACTCGGCTACGAGCCGGTCGGCGTCGACCTGTCGATCGACCAGCTTCGCATCGCCGCGCGTCGGCTTGCCGTGGCGCAGGCAACGGCGCACGCCCTCCCCCTGCGCTCGGGCTCGGTCGCAACGGCCTATACGACCTTCACCACCGCGTCCTGGGGCGACCTCGACCGCTCCCTGAGCGAGATATACCGCGTGCTGGCCCCCGGCGGGCGCATCGTCAACATCGGCGTCCATCCCTGCTTCAACGGCGGCTATTCGCTGGCGGAGGAGGACGGCTCGGTGCGCCTGAAGCCGGGATACCGCAAGGGCGGCTGGCTCGAACCCTCGCATTTCCCGCAGACGCGCATCCGCAGCCGCACCGGAGGCTGGCACTGGCCGCTGGCGGACCTGCTCAACGCCTTCGCCCGCGCCGGCCTTTTGATCGCGCAAGTCGTCGAGGGCGGGCCGGGAGACGGCGACGCCGTGCCGATCATTCTGGCCCTCGCCGCAGTCAAGCCCGTCGAACTGCGGCTGTGAGCGCCGACGCGGCGTCTCCCGGCGCCATCTCCCGTTCCTCTATGCGCGCGGCCGCCGTCCTGGGCATCCTGGAGCAGTCTCTGGCGGCCGTCGGCGGTGTCCTGCTGGCCATACTGCTGGCGATGGTGCTGGTCGCGGTCGCCCTGCGCTATTCGGGAACGGGCGGCATCAGCGGCTCGGACGAGCTGGCGACCTGGCTCTACATCGCGCTGATCTTCGTCGGTTATCCGCTGGTGGCGGGCAGCGCGCTCGCCATGCGCTTCGATCTCATCTCATCCCGCCTGCAAGGATATCCGCGCGACGTGTGCGAGATGGTCAGCCACGGCATCGTGATCCATGCCTCGCTGCTGCTTGTCGCGAGCGGTCTCGCGCTCATCGGCGAGACCGGCGGCGTTTCCCCGGTGCTGGGCTGGCCCGAATGGTGGCGCTACGGGCTGGCGCCCGCGGCGGGGCTCCTAGGCGGCGCGGTCGTCCTGCTACGCCTTGTCGCCGAAGGTCGCCACCCGCGGCTCATTGCCGGCAGCCTGGCGGTCGGCATCGCGCTGTTCCTTTTCAGCGAGCAGCGTGAGGTCGCCTCTTTCGCCATGCCGAGCCTCGTCGCGGGGCTTGCGGGCTTCCTGGGGCTGCTGCTCGGCGCTCCCCTGCCCCATGCCCTGCTGTCGGCGTTGTCGCTCGTGGTGCCGCTGGGCAGCCTCCTGCCGCAGACGGGAGTTCTCCAGACTGCGGTATCGGGCGTCAGCTCCTTTCTGCTCCTTGCAATTCCCTTCTTCCTGCTCGCCGGGACGCTCATGCTCGTGGGCGGGCTCGCAGGCAGGCTCGTCGCGCTGGCGGATGCTCTCGTCGGTCACAGGCGCGGCGGATTGGCGCAAACCACGTTGCTCACCAACGTCTTTTTCTCGGGCATCTCGGGCTCCTCCCTGGCGGACGCGGCCTTCGGCGCGAAGGTTCTCGCCCCCGGCCTCGTGGCGCGCGGCTATCGGCCGGAACTCGCCGCGGCGATCGTCGCCACCACGGCGGTCCTCCCGAACATCCTGCCGCCATCGGTCGCGTTCCTGATGCTTGCCGTGGCGACGAATCTTTCCATCGGCTCGCTTTTCGTCGGCGGCCTTGTGGGAGGGCTCTTCATCGCGCTCGTGCTTGCGCTGACACTGCGCCTCGTCGCGCCGGAGACGGCAAGCGGCGTTGCCGCCTCAGGGCAGCAGCGCTGGAGTGCGCTCGCAAGCGCGTCGCCGGTGCTGGGCCTCGGCGTCATCATCCTGCTCGGCATTCGCCTCGGCGTCGTCACGACGACGGAGGCGAGCGCGCTTGCGGCCGGCTACGCCCTGCTTCTGGCTTCGTTCTACATCCACCGCTCCAAGGGTGTCGCGGCGGCGCTGGCGGGCGCCTTCACGCAGGCAGCAAGGGAAGCCGCTGCCGTTGGCCTGCTCATCGCCTCAACGGCGCCCTTCACTTTCCTGCTGGCGGTGGATCAGATACCGGCGGCACTGGATGCCACGCTGCAGAGCGTGAGCGGCGATCCTTTTACCTTCCTGCTCGCCGCCAATATCCTCCTTCTGATCGTGGGATGCCCGCTGGAGATCGGCGTGGCGATCCTGCTGTTCGGGCCACTCCTGCTTCCGGCGGCGGTGTCCGCCGGCATCGATCCCATCCACTTCGGCGTGATCATCGTCGTCAATCTCATGATCGGGAGCCTGACGCCGCCGGTGGGGTCGCTGGTGTTCATCGCCGCGGGTATCGCCGGCCTGCCCGCCGGCAAGGTCTTCCGCGCGGTCCTGCCGCTTGTCGGTGCGCTCATACTTGGCTTGCTGGTCATGTCGATCGCGGCCGGCTTATGGGCAATCGTCTAGTTCCATCAGATATTTGCTCCAGAAAGGACCATTACATGAGTTCCATTACGAGACGTCAGGCAACGGCCTTCATCGGCACCGGCGTGGCGGCGGCGTTCGGACTGCCCCGCGGCGCGCAGGCGGCCGGGCGCACGGTGACGATTGCCTCCCTGCTCGGCAACGACAAGCCTGAGACGCTGGTTTGGCATCGCATTCGCGACATCGTGGAGAACAAGCTTCCCGGTCGCTTCCAGTTCCGTATCGTGCCGAACGGGGCGCTGGGCGGCGGCGAGAAGGAAGTCGCCGAAGGCATCCGGCTGGGCTCGATCCAGGGCAGCGTGTCAACGACCTCGGTTTTCGCCGGCTGGGTGCCGCAGGCGCAGATCCTGGACCTGCCCTTCCTGTTCCGGGATCGCGAACACCTGCAACGCGTCCTCGATGGACAGGTGGGGCAGGACCTCAAGTCCGCCATCGCCGAGCAGGGGTTCGTCGCCCTCGGCTACATCAACTACGGCGCCCGCCACCTGCTGGCGAAGGAAGCCATTCTCACGCCGGAGGGCCTCGCCGGCAAGCGCGTGCGGGCGGTTCCGAACCCCGTCCACACGGAACTCTGGAAGGCGCTCAAGGCGCAGCCGATCGCCCTGCCCATCGCGGAGACCTACAACGCTCTAAAAACGGGTGTCGCCGACGCGATGGACCTGACGAAATCGGCATATGCCGGATTGAAGCTGTATGAGGTCGTGCCCTTCCTCATCGAGACGGCGCACATCTGGGCGAGCGGAACGGTATATCTCTCGGCGAAGTTCTGGAACTCCCTCAACGACGAGGAAAAGCAGGCGTTTTCGGAAGCCGCCGCCGAAGGCGCCACCTATTTCAACGAACTCATCATCAAGGACGAGGACGTCTCCGTCGCGCAGTCGAAGAGTGCGGGCGGCCAGATTCTGGCGGTGACGGACAGGACTGCCTGGGAGAATGCCGCGCAGCAAGTCTGGACGCTCTTCGCGCCGAAGCTCGGTGGCATCGAATTCGTCAACGCGGTCCACGCCTCCTGACGCGATATCCACGCCGGACGTCCCGGTTCAGGCGGGAATTCCGGATCTGCTACGCTTGTCCCAGCGCGACTGCCTGTTCATCCGCCACGATCTTGCCGTTGTGCCAGCTTTCGACTGTCTGTCCCAGTCCTCCGGCCCGGCAAAGCCGTGGAGGCTGGCCGCGCGGTCCAAGAGCTATCAGCGTCCACGCATTGCGTAGCCAATACCTGTCGTATTGGCTACGCAATTCTCCTTGTATCCGATCAGGTTTATCTCGGCCATATCCTATCTATGTCCAATAACAGCCGCTAGAAACAGCATAAACCGCAATCGTAAAAATAACCAATACTACTCCGCTGCAGCAGAGAGCTAAATGGCTGGATAGCGACAGGCGCGCCCTTTTTGTTGACAAAAACTATTGATTATGTGATTATATCGACGATTCGCAGATATCGAATGAACTGAACCTGATAGCTCTACGTTCCTGCGTCTCTGTTGGAAACTCACTTACGGCCCTTATCTGCGATGTCGTTCAAGAACAGGCTTGCCGGCGCGGTATCGGACACAACCGTCATCTGGCGATCGATACCGCTGATCCTCCTTCTCGGCCTTTGGCAATATCTCGTTCAGGTATATCGGTTCGGCGACGGGTTCATCCCCTCTCCGGTCGAGGTCGTGCAAGCGATGACCGAGTGGGTGTTCGGCGGCGGCGGACGCTATTCCGGCACTTGGGCTGCTTCGTTGCGCGACAGTGCCGGAAGGGTCATCTGTGGTTTTCTGGTAGCGTTGGCCATCGGCGCTCCCTTGGGCATCCTGATGGGATCCTACAGGGTCGCGGCCAATCTGGTGGACCCCGTCCTGCAATTGATCCGGCCGATTCCGACCGTAGCGTGGATCCCCTTCTGCCTGATCTTTTTCGGCATCGGCAACTCGGCAGCCATTGCGTTGGTGGCGGTCGGCGCGTTTTTCCCCATCGTCCTGAATGCCATGGCGGGCGCGCGGCAGGTTTCTCCCCTGCACCTGCGCAGCGCGCTCATGCTTGGCGCGACTCGCTTCCAGATACTCAGCCGTGTCGTCGTTCCTTCAGCGTTGCCATCGCTGCTGGTGGGAGCGCGGGTTGCCATCGGGCTGGCGTGGATGCTGGTCGTGATCTCCGAGATGGTGGCCGTGAAATCGGGACTGGGCTACGAATTGTGGGACGCCTATTACTACAACCGGATGGACGTCGTCGTCGCGGCGATGGCGACGGTCGGCCTGTTCGGCTTCCTGTCCGACCTCATCGTGCAGCGCGTGGTCAGGCGCTATCTGTTCTGGCATCAGGGGACGTTCCGATGAACGCTCCTTTCGGGCACGCTCCGTCCGCGGCACGGATTGACGTCCACGGCCTCGCCAAAACCTACCCGGGTCCGGGTGGCGGCGTCCTCGCCATCAAGAACGTGGATCTCTTCGTCGAGGCCGGGGAGTTCGTCACGATTCTCGGCCCGTCCGGCTGTGGGAAAAGCTCACTGCTGAACATTCTGGCCGGTTTTGAACAGGCTACGGGCGGCACCGCACTGATCGGCGGAAGAGAGATCCACGGCCCCCGGCACGGTCAGGGCGTCGTGTTTCAGGATACAGCCGCCCTGTTTCCCTGGCTGTCGGTGCACGATAACGTCGCCTTCGGGCTGATGAACACGCGGCTTACGCGACGCGAGCGCGACGCGAAGGTGCGCGCGGCGCTGGCCACGGTGGGGCTTGAGCAGTTCAGCGGCAGCTGGCCGCACCAGCTTTCCGGCGGCATGCGCCAGCTGGCTTCCATCGCGCGCGTCCTCGTGACCGAAAGCCGCGTGCTGCTGATGGACGAGCCCTTCGCCGCGCTGGATGCCCTGACCCGACAGCAGATGCAGCAGAAGCTGCTCCATATCTGGCAGGCGACAGGCGTTTCCATCGTGCTGATCACCCACAGCGTCGACGAGGCGATCTATCTCGGCAACCGTGTCTACATCCTGACGCGCCGACCGGCCGAGGTCGCCGCCGAACTGTCCGTCGATCTGCCCTATCCGCGCGAAGTCACCGACAGCGCCTTCAACCGGCTCAAATCGATCGCACTGAAAACACTCGGGCTATAGCAAACAGGAGTTCATGATGAAGTTTCATGTCATTGCCGCGCTGGCGCTCGCAATATCGGGTGTCGCGACGGGCCTGCGCCCGGCCGAGGCCGCCGACAAGCCGACAGTCAAGGTGGGTTATTTCTCCCAGCTGCATGACGCGGCCATCCTCGATCTTCCCTTTGGCGATCTCAAGGACAAGGTCAATTTCGAGTACGTCAAGTTTCAGCGCTATGCAGACGCGGCTATCGCGCTGGTCCGCGGCGACATCGACATCTCGTCGCTGGGTTACGCCAATCTGATCACCGAGGCGGCGAAGAATACCGATCCGAACTTCAAATTCATCACCGGTCTGGCGCGCGGTGCAATCAACCTGGTCTGCAGCAACGACGTCAAGATTGCGGATTGGCCGGACCTCAAGGGCAAGACGGTCGGCGTCGTCTCCGGATTTCCCGAGATCTTCATCGACGATGCGTTGAGGACCCACGGCCAGAGCGAAAAAGACATCACGAAGGTCAACTTCGCCGTGGCGGGTCCTCCCGTGTTGCAGGCACTGAAGGATAAGACGGTCGAATGCGTGTCGGTTTTCGAGCCCTTCGGAGCGACCGCCGTCGGCGGCAAGTATGCCTATTATCCGCCCACCAACATCGGCGACAATTCCTTCAAGGGGCTGAACAACGGCATCGCCGCCAGCACGGCCTTCATCGAGAAGCACGGCGACCTGGTGGGAGACATCCGGAACGCCGCCAACAAATCGACGGCCAAGTTCCGTGAGGATGAAGGAAAGTGGGTCGATTTCATCATTTCATCGCAGGGTTTCCCGAAAGATATCGTGGAAATCGGCGTCAAGCGCGTCACGCTCGACTCGACGCTCTACCCCACCGAAGCCGCGACCCTGTCGGCCAACATGGCAGCCTTGGGGCTCCTGAAGGCGAAGCCTTCGGCCGAACAGCTCCAGCGTTTCTTCCTCCAGCAGTAACAGCCTGAACCGGGTGCCGTCATGTCCCAGAACAGTCCCACGCTTCCCGGCCCGGTCGTGACCGTCGACTGGCTTGCGCAAAATCTGCACCGTGATGATGTCGTCGTTTTCGACAGCAGCACGAGCATCATCAGCGAAGCCGGTGTCGAACGCATCGTCCCCGGGATCGCCGCCTACGAGGAAGCGCACATTCCGGGTGCGCGCTTCATTGATCTTCAGCGGGACCTGTCCGATCCCGACGGCAGCTATCCGTTCACCGTGCCTTCCAAAGAGGCCTTCGCGGAAGGGTTGCAAAAACTGGGCGTGAAGCAGCATGACACGCTCGTGGTCTACAGTACCGCCAGTCCGTGGTGGGCGACACGCATATGGTGGCTTTTCCAGCTTCATGGGCTGAAGAACATTGCCGTTCTCGATGGCGGGCTGAAAGAATGGCGCAGGCGCGGGCATCCCGTCGAAACAGGCCCCGCCCCCGTTCCGCCGCCCGGCGACATCGTCGTCGCGACGCGGCTCGACCGCGTCATCGACGCCGACAGACTCCGGGAACGGCTCGGCGCCCCGGACCTGCTGCTGGTCAACGCGCTTTCTCCCGACAGGTTTTCAGGAGAAACCCCCGTCCACGGCGGCCGGCCAGGGCATATCCCCGGCAGCCTGAACCTGCCGGCAGCCTCGCTGATCGACCCGCAAACCAACCTTTTCCTCGACAGGGAGCGCATCATCGGCCTTTTGCGCGACAAGGGCCTGCTGACCCATGAAGGCGATATCGTCGCCTATTGCGGCGGCGGCATCTCCGCGACGTTGGTGCTGTTCGCCCTCGCCCTGGCCGGGCGGGAAGACACGACCCTGTACGACGCGTCGCTGTACGAATGGGGCCATCGCGAAGACCTTCCCATCGAAACCGGACCCGGGACAAGGTAACGTGACACAGACTTATGACGTCGTCGTCGTGGGAACCGGCCCCTCCGGCCTGACCCTGGCGAACATATTGGGCAGGCTTGCTGTCAGGGTCCTGGTACTGGAAAAGGACCCCGCCCTGTCGCCGCTGCCCAAGGCGCTCAACATCGATGACGAGTTCTTCCGCCTGCTCAGCACTCTTGGTCTGGGCAAGGCCGTGGCGGAACACGCGAAATATCCCATTTCCTACGACTACGTTTCGCCGCTCGGACTGACGCTCGCGCATGTCGACGGACGGCTGACGGAACACAACTTCCCCAACCGCGCCGCCATCTTCCAGCCGCGCTTCGAGGAAATCCTGTATGAGGGGGCGCTCGCGACCGGGTATGTGGATGTCCGGTTCGGCAGCGAGGTCACCGGCTTCACACAAGACGGCGACGGCGTGCATGTCACCAGCACGCATGCGGACGGCAGCGTCACGCATGACACCGGACGCTTTCTGGTCGGCGCGGACGGCGCGCACAGCGTTTGCCGGAAGCAGCTCGGCATCCCGCTGGATGAGGTCGATGGCTTCAACATACGCCATGTCGTCATCGACGTTCTCGACGACATCGATGACAGCCCCCTCGCCCTGACCAGGATGGGCTGGCGACGCAACTTCTTCAGCATGCCGGCGCCAAACGGCCGGCGGTTCGAATTTTCGCTGCGTCCCGAGGAAACCGCCGATCAGCTGCTTGATGACACGACCTTACGGAAGCTGTTCAAACCCTATCGCGACTACGACAGCCTGAAGATCATCCGCAAGGTCGTCCACACGTTCCGTTCGCTTCTCGCGGCGCGCCTGGGCAAGGGGCGTGCCTTCCTGATCGGCGATGCCGCCCATCTCATGCCGGTGTTCGGCTCGCAAGGTATGAACAGCGGCGCGCGTGACGCCGGCAACCTGGGCTGGAAACTGGCGCGCGTCATTCGCGGCGGGGCGCCCCCTGCATTGCTCGACACCTATCACGACGAGCGGTGGGAAGCCGTGCGCAGAACCATTCGCATGGCGACGGTGAACGGCAAGCTGCAAGCCGTTCATTCACCGGTCGTCTCTCTGCTGCGGGATCTGTTCTTCGGGCTGCTGAGGCTCGTCCCACCCGCGCGGCGCTACATCGCCAACATGAAATACGTCCCGAAGCCCTTTCTGCGTTCGCGCCTGATCGAGCAGGGCGCGGAAACCGGGGCCGATCATGAAGTCGTCGGACGCCTGCTGCCCAATCCGACCATCCGGACGCAGGACGGGGAACGGAAGCTCGATGACGTGATCGGCCTGCGCTTCGCAATCGTGGGCGTCGATACAAGCCAGGTTCCGCCGGATATCCTTTCATTCGCAAGGACGCTCGACGCCCGCGTCGTCAGCGTTAGCCCGCGGGAGGCGACGCCGTCGGTAAAAAACGCTTCCGAACCGGATGCCGGGGTCGTTACCGTTAATGTCGTCGACGACCGGCTGGACGCGATATTGGCCGGCTATCACGGGCAATGGCTGCTGGTAAGGCCGGACAGAATCGTCAGCACCGCCGGGACGACAGAGCAGTTCACCAGCCGAGCCGGAACTATCGCCGCCGCCGTCGGTACGACATAAACCCAACTGTACTGGTTATGACCTGGACCCCTTAACTTCCTCCAGATTTTGTAGAGTCCGTTGTATTAGAGCGAGGCTCTGGCGCATGCTGCCGAGCGCGAGCGACAGGCCCTCGACGCTTCCCCTGTCGCCGCCCTTGCCCGAACGGTTATGATGGTCGGTTCAATCTTACAGAGTCAGCGTGTACCATGACGGCTCAAGGCTTTTTTGTTTTTCACGAATGAGCTTGCGGCTGATGGAGATCAGTTGCCGCTCTGCTTTGGAGAGTTCGCGGTCTCGCGTATGAACCATGGATAAAGGACGGACGATATCCGGCTCGATAATTGGGCGGACATCGAAGTCGCCCATCACACGCAGTCGCTTGATCAGCGCGGCAGGCAGAATGGTCGCTCCGTAACGTCGAGCGACAAAGTCGATGGCAGTATGAATTGATTGCATCTCGAAAAGAATGTTGAGCGTCAGCCCCAAGCTCGATGCCGCTCGGTCGATGGCCTGACGCACTGTGTCACTGCCACCTGGCAATATCATGTTGCCCGATGCGATCTCCGAAAGTGTAATCGAGCGGTAGTTTGGTGCGTCGCCGCTTGCCGCCACGTAGCAAAGCCGCTCATTCAGAAGTATCTGCGCATCGAATGTTTTATGCCTGACTGTGCCAAATACGAAGGCCAGGTCAATACGGTTGAGGTCAAGCCATTCGAGTGTAACGGCGCTCGAATTCTCCACGAACTTTAGCTTGACATCAGGCATAGCCGCCGATGCGACCGTGATAAGATCCATCGCGAGAAGGAGGCTGGCGCTTGGCGACATCCCGACACGGATAGTGCCATGAGGCCGTTCGGCCATGTCCATGACCTCGATCCGCACACGGTCTGTGAGCGAGAGGATCTCCTTCGCACGTGAGGCAAGATGACGGCCGGCGGTGCTGAGGTGTACGCCGCGTGAGTGGCGTTCAAGCAGCTTGACGCCCAGCGCTTCCTCAAGCGCGCTAAGCTGCATGCCGAGGGCTGGCTGCGAGATGCCAAGCTGCTCTGCGGCGCGGGTAATATTGCTCCACCGCTCCACGGCGATCAGTGCCCGCAGCTGTTTCAGCTCCAACCCACTCTCCAGTCAAAAGGAAAACTTATTGCTAGTCTAATGCCTTTGATTTGGACAGGCAATGCCGGGGGCTTTATGAATGATGTCAATCGGCGGCGTGTTGGCGCGCAGGTCGCTGCAACGAGAGGCGTGAGGGAGGTGTGCATGCAGTTTGACGCGGTCATTATCGGTGCTGGTCACCATGGCCTTATCCTTGGCACTTACATGGCCAAGGCCGGCCTCAGGGTATTATTGACGGAACGGCGCCTCATGTACGGTGGCGGGCTAAACACGAGCGAAGTCACGCTGCCCGGATTTTACCATAACCTCCATTCCATCAATCATTTTCATATCTCGCACACACCATGGTACCAGGACCTGCAACTCAACGAGAGCGTACCCTACATCACGCCGCGCTATGAATTCGGCCAAGCGCATTCGGATGGCAGCGCGCTGGTTTTCGGGCGGGATCTTGAGGAGACGCTCGCCAACATCGCGCGCTTCTCGAAAAAGGATGCCGGGACGTTCCGCGAGTGGAACCGCAAGGCTGAACTGATCACGGAGCGGATTTTCCTGCCCGAACGTTATGCCGAGCCACTCACCCACGCAGAGCGGGAAGAGCTTCTGTCGGCAAGTGCGCTGGGGCGCGATTTCCTTGCGGTATGCTCGCGGCAGCCATTCGAACTCGTCAACGAGCTATTCGAATGCGAACAGGTCAAATTGCTCTTCCTGTTCAAGGTCTCCCTGTTCGGGACCTGGCTAACCGATACGCTCAACAAAACAAGCCCGATGGGTTCAGTGATCCGTGCTTTCGACCTGCAGTCGGGATACCAACTGTGCAAGGGTGGTAGCTTCAACCTGGCGCGTGGCCTGATGGAGCGCTTCATCCAGGCCGGCGGCACTTTCTGGAACCAGTGCGAAACGGACAGGATCATCATCGAGAACGGACGTGCGGTCGGCGTCGACTTTACCGACGGCCGCAGCGCCAGAGCCACGAGCTTCGTTGCCTCGACGCTCGACGTGCATCAGACTTTCGAAAAGTTCATCGGGCGCGATCAACTTCCGCAGCGGATGGCGGAAAAGCTGGACGGATTCAAGTATACGGGATGGACACTGTTCGGCCTCCACCTTGCACTCGAAGAGACGCCCCGCTTCTCGGCAGCCGCATTCGATCCAAACATTCAACTGACACAAAAATGGAGCATCGGTGCCGAGACGCTCTCGGATCTCACCAGTGCGTTCGATGATGTGAAGAACAACCGCGTTCCCGAGATCATCCAGTTCGGATCGGGGCCGCTCTCGGCGCTTGATCCGACGCTGGCGCCTCCGGGCAAACACAATACGTATGCATGGCATGTGATGCCGCTCAATCCAGATATCGGCGGAAAGGACTACTCCGAGTGGAAGGAGGAGTTCGCAGACCGGATCATGGAAACCTGGGAAAAATACTGCCCGAATATGAGAAATTCCAATGTTTTGGGCCGCAGTATCTACACAGCCAAGGAGTATACTAAGGAGCTTGTCAATATGCGCCATGGCGACATCTTTATGGGAGCGCTTAGCGCCGATCAGGTGATGGACCGTCATTTCGGCTACCGCACTGGCATCGAAGGGCTCTACATGGTCGGCTCCCCCGCCCATCCCGGCGGGGCGATCTCTGGCGGCGCCGGCTATATCGGTGCCGGTGTTATTGCCGAAGACATCGGCCTCAAGCCTTGGTGGAACCGCGGCGACCTTCGCGCCAAGCTCAGGTCAGTCGCATGAAAGAGCTGGATCTTGAAGGACGGGTCGTCCTTGTCACCGGGGCAGCGCAGGGAATCGGCCGGACGCTCTCGGCTGCTTTCACCGATGCGGGAGCGGCCGTGGCCGTCGCCGATATCAATCTGGAGAAGGCGCAGAAAGCTGCAGAGGAACTGGTTTCGGCCGGCGGGCGGGCGCACGCGATCAAAGTGGATGTCGGCGATGCCTCATCAGTCGATGCGATGGTGGCGGAGATTGAACACGTGCTCGGCCATGTCGACATTCTGATCAACAACGCCGCGATCTTCTCCACGTTGAAGATGCAGCCCTTCGAGGACATACCGCTCGATGTCTGGGAGCGTGTCCAGCGTGTCAACGTTACTGGCCCGTTCCTGTGCGCGAGGGCAGTCATGCCGGCAATGCGGCGGCGAGGTTTCGGCCGCATCGTCAATATCTCATCGGGCGCGGTAACGCTCGGTCGCCCAAACTACCTGCACTACACCACCTCCAAGGCCGCGCTGATCGGGATGACGCGCTCGATGGCGCGTGAGGTGGGCGCGCACGGGATCACCGTGAACGCGGTGCTGCCTGGGTCCGTCGAGACGGAAATCGACCGCGAGACGGTCACGAGCGCATCCGGGCAGCGGATCGTGGAAATGCAGTGCATCCCCCGCAGGCAGGTCCCCGATGACCTGGTTGGGGTGATGCTCTTCCTCGCCAGCCGAAGGTCGGACTTCATCACCGGCCAGTCGATCACGGTTGATGGTGGGGCAACACATCCTTGAGGAGCCAATTGTCGATGACCCTTCCTCTGACTATTGCATGTGGCGAATACGATCGCACCCGGGCTCTCTTCGAAGGCAGTGTGGCGATTGAGGGTTGCGCGGCGAACTTTATTCCCTTGGCGCCCGAGGAGATCTTCTATCGCGCCTTCACCGGCGGGGAGTTTGACGTCGCCGAACTATCCCTGAGCACATACCTTATCCAGACGGCGCGCGGCGAATGCGAATATATCGGCATCCCGGCCTTTGTGTCCCGCTCGTTCCGCCATTCCGCATTCTACGTCCGCTCCGACCGCGTCGGCTCACCGTCGGATCTCGTGCAGGCCAGGGTCGGCGTGCCGGAATATCAGGTTACAGCGGCGGTATGGGCACGCGGTATTCTGGAGGACGAATATGGCGTAAAGCCGCGCGATATCAACTGGGTGACTGGCGGTGTGGAAGATCTCGGCCGGCATGAAAAGGTACCGATAGAGCTGCCTCCGGAGATACGGGTCGAGACCGCGCCGCGTCCACTGGCGCAAATGCTGGCCGATGGGGAAATCGACGCCATTCTCGCGCCGCGTGCACCCTCGTGCTTCACAAACCGCGTGCCGAACGTAACGCGGTTGTTCGAGGATTATCGTGCCGTCGAGGCGGATTACTTCCGCAAAACCGGCATCTTCCCGATCATGCATCTGATCGGCGTGAGGAAGAGCGCTGTGGGGGTAAATCCCTGGCTGCCGGGCAGTCTTCTCAAGGCATTCGAACACGCGCGCCGCGCGTCGCTGCCGACGCTCAGCGACGCCACCGCGCTTCACGTCTCACTGCCGTGGTTGATCGCGGAGGCCGAGTGGACACGTTCCGTCATGGGACCTGAACCGTGGCCTTACGGCGTCGAGGCAAATCGGCGGACGATCGATGTTCTGTTGCGCTACCACTTCGATCAGGGCCTGTCCTGCCGCCTGCTGACGGTCGATGACATATTCGCGGAAGGCACCCATGACCATTTCCGGATCTGACACCGAGAGGGCCGGGCGGCATCGTCCGGTCGGCGTCGTAGCCAGGGCTGTGTAACCGCGAACAGTAAAAAGGGGTGAACGCTCCGAAAATCGAGTCTGAACTAACGATGGCGGGGAAAAAAATGAAACGGCTAATGTTATCCTTTGCGGTCGCGGCCGCTGTGTCGACCGGGGCCTCGGCTCAGGACCCTATCAAAATCGGCTTTATTTCCACGTTCTCCGGCCCGAGCGGCCAGTTGGGCCACGAATTGCTCGACGGCTTCAATCTTGGCCTCAAGAGCGTCGGCGGCAAGCTTGCCGGGCGTCCGGTCGATGTCATCCAAGGTGACGACCAAGCAAAGCCGGACATCGGCCGGCAACTGGCCGACAGGATGATTGAGCGTGACGGCGCCCAACTGATCACCGGCATCAACTTCTCGAACGTCATGCTCGCGATAGCAAAGCCGGTGCTCGACGCTGGCGCGTTCATCGTCAGCGTGAACGCCGGACCCTCCCAATATGCCGGAAAGCTGTGCCACCCCCGGTTTTTCGTGGCCTCGTTTCAGACTGATACGGCATCCGAGACGATGGGCATCTATCTGCAGAAGCAAGGGGTGCAGCGCGTGTACCTGATGGCTCCGAACTATCCGGCCGGAAGGGACATGCTCACTGGCTTCAAACGCTACTTCAAGGGCGAGATCGCCGGAGAGGTCTACACCACCTTCGGCCAACTCGACTACGCCGCGGAAATTGCCCAGTTGCGGGCGGCTCGACCCGATGCCGTGTTCTTCTTCTACCCCGGCGGCATGGGGATCAACTTCGTGAAGCAGTATGCGCAGGCTGGCCTGGCGCAGCAGATCCCACTCTACGCCCCGTCATTCTCGCTCGATCAGACAGTCCTGCCCGGCATCGGTGATGCGGCGATCGGCGCCTTCGCATCAACCTTCTGGCCCGAGGATTTCGATAATCCCGCCAGCAAGAAATTCAGGGACGATTTCGAGGCAGCCTACGGCCGCATCCCGTCGCCGAATGCGGCCAATGCCTACGACACGGTGAGAATGCTGGATGCCGCGCTGAAGACGATCGACGGCAAGATCGAGGACAAACCCGCATTCCAGAAGGCTCTGGGGGCTGTATCCTTCGAGTCGATCCGCGGCAACTTCAGGTTCGGGGCAAACAACATGCCGATCATCGACTACTATCTGGCAGAGGTAGCGAAGGACGAGAAGGGCCGTACGCTTCTGTCGAAGCGCGACCTGATCGTATCCAGCCACACTGATTCCTATTCGCAGGACTGCGACATGAAGGCCGCGGGCAACTGAAGCTTCGCAGAATCTGCGAAAGGCAAGAGATGCAATGACGTTCGCATGTTCTGCACCCGCAGTCATGTCGACAGGTACTAGTGAACGGCACTTCGGCCAAAGAGAAAGCAGCAGGGAGAGCCCGGCCCCAACCGCCGGGCGTCCCCATCCGGAGCCTACCATGATCAATCGCCTGCAGCCCTCGGTAACCGAGCGTCTTCGTCTTCCGATAAACAGGGGCCTCTACTACGGTGGCTCGTGGCACGAGCCGGAAGACGGTGTTTACGTCGAGACGAGAAGTCCCGCCTCCGGCGAGAGCCTCGGCGAAACGGCCTGGGCTGATTCTGTCGATGTCGACCACGCAGTGGAGGCGGCCCGCGAGGGGTTTCGGGTCTGGAGGGAGACCACGCCTGTCGCCCGCGGCGCACTTCTGCGGGAGGCCGCGCGACTGGTGCGCCAGCACGCGGAAGAACTCGCGCTGCTCGATGCGGCCGATTGCGGCAATCCGATCAGGGAGATGATCAAGGATGCCGAAATCGGAGCGACCGCCCTTGAGTATTTCGCCGGCCTCGCCACCGAGGTGAAGGGTTACACCGTCCCCTTGGGGCCGGACCACCTCAATTTCACGATCCGCGAGCCGCTTGGTGTCATCGCCCGCATCAACGCCTACAATCATCCTTTCATGTTCGCCGTAAGCCGCGCCGGCGCCCCGCTCGCAGCCGGAAACGCGCTGATCATCAAGTCGCCGGAGCAGGCTCCACTCTCCAGCCTGCGGCTGGCGGAGCTTATCGGCCCGCTGTTCCCTCCGGGGGTCTTCAACGTCGTTTCCGGAGGGCGGACTTGTGGCGAGGCACTGGTGGCCCATCCCCACATCGCCAAGGTCGGCCTGATAGGATCGGTTCCGACCGGTAAGGCGATCCTGCGCGGGGCAGTAGACAGCATGAAGAAGGTGACGCTCGAACTCGGCGGCAAAAATGCCCTGATCGCCTATCCCGACGCAGATCCCGACAAGGTGGCGGTCGGGGCAGTCCGCGGTATGAACTTCAGCTGGTGCGGCCAGTCCTGCGGATCGACCTCGCGCGTGTTCCTGCACGACAGCATTCACGACGCCGTGCTCGACGCGATCGTCAAGCAGGTGAAGGCATTCGTGCCGGGCATTCCGACCGATCCAGCCACCACGATGGGATCGCTGGTGAGCGAGGCCCAGTTCAACAAGGTAATGAGGTTCATCACGCTGGGCCAGAGTGAGGGCGCCCGGCTCGTCACTGGCGGAAATTCGGCGGACGATCCGCATCTCGGCAATGGCTATTTCATTAAGCCAACCGTTTTCGCCGACGTGACACCGGCCATGCGTCTTGCACGCGAGGAAATATTTGGCCCGGTTCTGTCAGTGTTCAAATGGAGTGACGAGGTGGAGATGTTGCGGGCCGTCAATGATGTCGACTACGGGCTTACTGCCTCAATCTGGACCCACGATATCAATAAGGCGCTTCGGACCGCCACACAGGTCGAGGCTGGTTATATATGGATTAATGGCTCGGGTAAGCATTTTGTTGGCACACCCTTCGGCGGCTGCAAACAATCGGGCCTCGGTCGCGAGGAATCGATCGAGGAACTGCTCGACTGCACCCAGCTCAAGAACGTGAACATTTCGCTAGAATAGGTCCGGGAACTGCCTTCGGCGATGACGGTGAAGATAACCGGAAAGGTGCGCGCGAGATTGCCTAACTCCTTTTGACGCCCAATGCCTAAAGAGGTGGCACGCCAGCCGAACTGCGTGTCGCTATAGCCGCCCCATATGCCGCTTCGCTCACAATTATGAGCCGACAGATGCCGCCCTTGGTGTGATGATCAATCGTCCGCCACTGCCGTGCCCTCGCGCTGCGGCAGACGCAGCGGTGCCCGTGCCCGCTTGTTGCCGGCGGCGGTGGCCTTGTCCATCAGCGCGAGGAACGTCGCGCGCTCGGCCGGTGTCAGAGGGGCGAGGATGTCCTCCTGCGCCCGGCGGACGGCGGGCAATACCGTGGTCACCAGCGCACGTCCCTTCTCGGTCAGGCTCAGGGCGCGCGCGCGCCGGTCCACCCGGCTGACCTCGCGCCGCAGATAGCCCCGCCGCTCAAGCCTTTCCACCACCCCGCCGAGAGTCGCCCTGTCGTGCGCGATAAGGCCGGCGAGCGTGTTCTGGTCGACATCGGGATGGCCGGCGAGCGCGCTGAGAGCCGCATACTGCACCGGCGTCAGGTCGAAACCCGAATGCGCCATCTCCTCCGCGAAGATCGAGGTCGAAATCTGGTGCAGCCGTCGGATCAGGTGTCCGGGCATGTCGAGGAAATCCATCATAAGGCCGCGATACCCGCAGACACGTGGGATTGCAAGATGGGTATTGATATGCATACTTATCTTCATTATACTGCGCAAAAGCTTCGATCACAGAAGCACCCAGGAGGACGCCATGGATACCTTGTCGCACAACGCGATGCAGCCCGCAGACACGCCCGCGCTTCGCCAGCTCTATGCGGATTTCAAGACCAATCATCTCAACCCGCTGTGGACCCAGATCGGTGATCTGATGCCGCGCCACCCGAAGCCCCGGGCGGTTCCGCACGTGTGGCAGTGGGCGACGTTGGGAAAGCTTGCTGCGGCGTCCGGTGAGCTGGTGCCGGTCGGACGGGGCGGTGAGCGCCGGGCCATCGGCCTTGCCAACCCCGGCCTCGGCGGCGAGGCTTATATTTCGCCGACGCTGTGGTGCGCCATTCAGTATCTTGGCCCGCGCGAGACCGCGCCGGAGCATCGCCATTCGCAGAACGCCTTCCGCTTCGTGGTCGAGGGCGAGGGCGTCTGGACGGTCGTCAACGGCGATCCCGTGCGCATGAGCCGTGGCGATTTTCTGCTGACCCCGGGCTGGTGTTTCCACGGTCATCACAACCAGACCGATGCGCCAATGATGTGGATCGACGGCCTCGACATTCCCTTCAGTTTCATGAACGACGTCGGCTTCTTCGAATTCGGCGCGGATCGGGTGACCGACTATTCCACGCCGAACTTCTCGCGGGGCGAGCGCCTGTGGAGCCATCCGGGCTTGCGTCCGCTCTCGGGACTGCAGAACACGGTCTCCTCGCCCATCGGCGCATACCGCTGGGAGCACACGGATCGCGCTCTCACCGAGCAGCTGCTGCTGGAGGAAGAGGGCGTTCCCGCGACGGTCGGCCAGGGTCACGCGGCAGTGCGCTATATCAATCCGACGACGGGCGGCGACGTCATGCCGACCATCCGGGCGGAGTTTCACCGCCTGCGTGCAGGAGTGCAGACGCCCGTCCGGCGTGAGGTCGGGTCGACCGTTTTCCAGGTCTTCTCCGGTCGCGGCGCGGTCGTGCTCGGCGGCATTACCCACAAGCTCGATAAGGGCGACATCTTCGTTGCCCCAAGCTGGGTGTCGTGGTCGCTGCAGGCTGAGACGCCGTTCGACCTGTTCCGCTTTTCCGATGCGCCGATCATGGAGCGTCTGCACTTCGATCGTACGATGATCGACGGGGTCGAGTCATGAACGGGGAACGCGATGCTGCACCCCGCCCCGGTCCGGCCGGCATGGCTATGGGTACGGCTCCGGGCGCGGACGAGCTGGCGGGAGCGCGCGTCGCCCTGCGCGCACGTCAAGGGAGCGGCGCGCGCTACGATGCGTCGGCCGCGCCGGCCCGGGAGCTTTATTGGGCGCGGCTTGGAACAGCCTATTTTGCCCGCCAGCTCAACGAGCTGAGCGATGCCGCGCTGTGGGCCGCGTCATCGCGCTCTGGCTGGACGCGGCGGCGCGTGATCGCGGCGGTCGGGCTTGAGGGGCGCGCCATCGCACAGGCGATCGCCCTGGCGACGAGCGGTCCGAGCGAGGAATTCGCCGACGTCGGTGCTGGCGCTCTCGACCTCGCCGAAACGCTGCCAGCTACCGCGCTGCGCCATCTCGTCACGCATGCCGCCATCCATCTCGACGTGACTTGGCGCGACCTGACCGATGCGCAGTGGGATCTGCCGATCGAGGGCGTATCCTGCACGATCGCCCGGGAGAGCGTGTTCGCGCGTGCCCGCTCACTGTGGGCCAGCGCGCTTGATCTGCGCGCGAGCGGGCGCCTTGCCGACGCACCGCCCGACTTCGTTGCGGCGCTGGAAGTCTGAGCCATGCAGGAACTGGTGTTTCCCCCGCCTGTCGCCCCGACCCTGCCCGTGCGCGGGCTGAGCGCGCGGCTGCCCGTCCGCCGCATTTTCTGCGCCGGGCGCAACTACGCCGCCCATGCACTCGAACTCGGCGCGGAGGCCGGGCGTTCGGCTCCCTTTTTCTTCACCAAATCGCCGAGCGCGCTCGCGCAATCGGGCGAGACCATCCCCTATCCGCCCGGGACGCGGAACTACCAGTACGAACTCGAACTCGTGCTGTGTCTGGGCTCCCATGCGTTCCGGGTTTCGGAGAGCGAAGCGGTCGCGGCCGTCTACGGCTATGCCTGCGGGCTCGACATGACGCGGCGCGACCTCCAGCGCGCTTTGCGCGCGGCGGGACAGCCATGGGATCTCGGCAAGGACGTCGAGGCATCAGCTGTCGTCGCCGAAATCACGCCCGCAGCTGATTTCGGTGTGCCGGATGGTCAACGCATCTGGCTCAGCGTCGACGACGAGCTGCGCCAGGATGCGCACCTGTCGGACATGCTCTGCTCGCCGATGGCGCTCATCGCCGAGCTGTCGAAATTCTATCATCTGGCGCCTGGCGACCTGATCTTCACCGGCACGCCGGCGGGCGTGGCGCCGCTCGCCCCCGGCGCGCGGATCCGCGGTCAGATCGAGGGGCTCACGCCTGTGGAAGTCACTATCGGGGAGCCGGAATGATGCGCTTTCATGGATTTTTTCGTTCAAGTTCTTCTTACCGTTGTCGTATTGCCTTCAATCTGAAGAGGCTGAGCTACGCATTCGTCTCGACCCCTCTGCGCGAGGGGGCGCACAGGACGGCAGCTTTCCGCGCCCTGAACCCGCAGGCGTTGGTTCCGGCGCTAGAGGATGGCGGAGAGGTTTTCACCCAGTCGCTCGCTATCATCGAATGGCTGGACGAGACCCATCCGACGCCGCCGCTGCTGCCGGCCGATCCGGCGACAAGGGCCCACGTGCGTGCCTTCGCCCAGGTGATCGCCTGCGAGGTTCATCCGCTGCAGAATCTGCGCGTGCTCGACTATCTGCGCCAGGAGCTTGGTCAGGACGACGCCGGCGTGAACCGCTGGCTGACGCGCTGGATCGGCGAGGGGCTGGCGGCCTGCGAGGCCCTGCTGTCCCGCCGCCCGGAGAGCCCCTTCTGCTTCGGCGAGGCACCGGGTCTCGCGGACATCTGCCTCGTGCCGCAGATGTTCTCGGCCGACCGCTTCGGTATCGATACCGCGGCTTTCCCGCGCTTGCGGGCCGTCAGGATTGCCTGCGAGGCGCTGCCTGCCTTCGCGGAGGCAGCGCCCGGCCGCCAGCCAGACGCTGCCTGACACCTTTTCCGGCAACCCGCCTGCAAGCAGGCCACATGGACAACCGCTCATGACCGCTTACGTTTTCCCTCCGCCGCCCCAGCCCTCGCTTGCCGTCGCCGGTGACAGCGCACGCTTTCCCATCCGCCGCATTTTCTGCGTCGGCCGCAACTACGCGGCGCACGCGCGCGAGATGGGCAGGGACCCGGATCGCGAGCCGCCGTTCTTCTTCATGAAGCCGGCCGATGTCGCCCTCGATACTCCGACGCAGATTCCCTATCCTCCGGATACCGGCAACCTCCATTACGAGATCGAGCTGATCGTCGCGATCGGCAAGGGCGGCACCGACATCCCGCTCGACGAGGCGCGCGATCACGTCTGGGGCTATGGCGTTGGTATCGACCTGACCCGGCGCGACCTTCAGCTGGCGGCGCGCGACGCCGGCCGTCCCTGGTCCTGGGGCAAGTCGTTCGACCGGTCGGCGCCGATCGCGCCCCTGCGTCCCGCGGCCGATGTCGGCCACCCGGCGAGCGGGCGCATCTGGCTCGCGGTCAATGGCACGGTGAAGCAGGATCAGGATATTGCCGATCTGATCTGGAGCGTGCCGGAAATCATCTCGATCATCTCGCGATCCATCGAGTTGCGGCCGGGGGATCTCATCATGACCGGCACACCCGCCGGTGTTGGCCCTATCGTTGCCGGCGACAACGTGACCGGCGGCGTCGAGGGTGTGGGCGAAATCGAAGTGACGATCACCTAGAGCGCTTTCCGATCAGAATTCGCTCAATGAAAGAATCGCAGAGCATTTGGCGATCATGAGTGATCGAAAAATGCTCCAGCGCGACGCTCCGGGATGACGGACGTCCTGGATCGGGCACGCGCGGCAAAGAACGCATAGGAGCAGGGACGCGCTTCAGACACGCGGTTCCTTGTTCCCTGACAAGTGCTTCAGGGACAACGCTTCCGCGCAGAAGACCGCGAGGAGGAAACATAATGGCTCAGGACAGTTTATCCGCTCCGTTTTTGATCGTGGGCGGCGGCATCGGGGGGCTGGCGGCGGCGCTGGCGCTGGTGCAGCGCGGCTTTCGCGTCACGATCTTCGAGCAGGCCCCGCAGATCGGCGAGATCGGCGCGGGCATTCAGCTCGGCCCCAACGCCTTCAATGCGTGCGATGCGCTGGGCGTTGGTGAGAAGATGCGCCGGCGCGCGGTCTACACCGAAGCACTGGTGATGCACGACGCCATCGACGCCGCGCTCGTCGGCCGCATCGAGACGGGCGAAGCCTTCCGCCAGCGCTTCGGCAATCCTTATGCGGTCATTCATCGCGTCGATCTGCACTTGTCGCTGCTGGAGGGCGTACGCGATAGCGGCAATGCCCGTTTCGTCACCGCAACGCGGATCGTGCGCGTGGAGCAGGACGAGACCGGCGTCACCGTCTACGATCAGCACGGCGAGGCGCATCGCGGCATCGGCCTGATCGCCGCGGATGGCGGCAAGTCCGTGGTGCGGGAGCAGTATGTCGGCGATCCGCCGATGGTGACCGGGCACGTCGTCTATCGGGCAGTCGTCGACAAGCAGGACTTTCCCGTCGACCTGCAATGGAACGCCGCCTCTATCTGGGTCGGCCCCCATTGTCACCTCGTCCACTATCCGCTGCGCGGAGGCGAGCAATACAACGTCGTCGTCACCTTCCACAGCCGCGACAAGGAGGAGTGGAGCGTGCGGGACGGCTCGAAAGAGGAAGTGGAAAGCTATTTCACGGAGGTCTGCCACAAGGCGCGGCGCCTCATCGAGCTGCCCAAGAGCTGGAAGCGCTGGGCAACCGCCGATCGAGAGCCCATCGGCCAATGGACGTTCGGCCGTGTGACGCTGCTGGGCGACGCCGCGCATCCGACCACGCAATACATGGCGCAGGGCGCCTGCATGGCGATGGAGGATGCGGTCACGCTCGGCCAGTCGCTGCGTGTCTGCGACAACGACATTCCGCGCGCCTTCGATCTCTATCAGCGCTCGCGCGTGACGCGCACGGCACGCATCGTGCTGTCGGCCCGCGAGATGGGGCGCATCTACCACGCCAAGGACGTGGAGCGCCTGGTGCGCAACTCGCTCTGGAAGGGGCAGAGCCAGCAGCGCTTCTACGATGCGATCGAGTGGCTCTACGGCTGGAACGTCGGCAACTGTCTGGCCGAGGACGCTGTCGTTCCCGGCGTTGCATCGTGAGGCCACCGGGGCCGCGATGCCGGTCGGGATCAGTGAACAATGAGAAAGCGCAGGTAGCAGCGCAATGATGGGAGGAATAGTGATGAAGAAAGTCGCATTGATGTTCGCCGCGAGCCTGCTGGCCGCAAGCGCGCATGCCGAGGAGCCGATCAAGATCGGCTTCATCTCCACCTTCTCCGGTCCGCAGGGCGTGCTGGGCAGGGAGTTGCTAGAAGGTTTCAAGCTCGGCCTAGAGAGTTCCGGCGGCAAGCTGGGCGGGCGAGCGGTTGAACTGATCCAGGCGGATGATCAGGGCAAGCCGGATGCCGGGCGCCAGGCCGCCGACAAGCTGGTCGAGCGCGACGGCGTCCAGATCGTCACCGGCATCAACTTTTCCAACGTCATGCTGGCTGTCGCGAAACCCGTGCTCGATGCCGGCGTCTTCGTCTACAGCATCAATGCCGGGCCGTCGCAGTATGCCGGGCAGTTGTGCAATCCGAACTACTTCAACGTCTCGTTCCAGAACGACACGCCGTCCGAGGCGATGGGCATCTACCTGACCCAGAAAGGCGTGAAGCGTGTTTATCTGATGGCGCCGAACTATCCGGCGGGCAAGGACTTCCTGGCGGGCTTCAAGCGCACGTTCAAGGGCGACGTCATCGGCGAGGTCTACACGGCGTTCGGTCAGCTCGACTATGCCGCCGAAATCGCCCAGCTGCGCGCGGCCAAACCCGATGCGGTGTTCTTCTTCTATCCGGGCGGCATGGGCATCAACTTCGTCAAGCAGTATTCCCAGGCCGGCCTCAAGGCGGAAATCCCGCTCTACGGGCCGCCCTTCTCGCTCGACCAGACAGTTCTGCCGGCCATGGGCGACGCAGCCGTTGGTGCCTTCGCCTCCACGTTCTGGAGCGAGAGCTTCGACAATCCGGCGAGCAAGAAGTTCGTGACCGACTTCGAGGCGGCGTATAACCGCATCCCGTCGCCTTCCGCCGCGCAGGCTTATGATGGCGCCCGGCTGCTCGATGCGGCACTGACCAGCATCGGCGGCAAGATCGAGGACAAGGATGCCTTCCGCAAGGCCCTGCAGACCGTCAGCTTCGATTCTGTGCGCCCCGGTTTCCGGCTCAACACCAACCACCATCCGATCCAGGACTTCTACCTGACGCAGATCGAGAACGACGACAGGGGCCGCCCGATCATGGCGCTGCGCGAGGTAATCGTGAAGCAGCATCCCGACTCCTTCGTCGAGAAGTGCAAGCTGCCCCTCTGACGGGCATGGGGGCGGCCGCGCGACCCGTGCCGCCGCCTTTCATCGTCTATCAATATAGGACATGCCGACGGCGGGCCCTCATCCCGGTCCGCATCGGCCGCTTTCAGGATGCGAGGCGACGATGGGCCTTCCTCTTCTGCTCGAACAAGCGATCAACGGTGTACAGTTCGGCGTGATGCTGTTCCTCATGTCCGCGGGACTGACGCTTGTCTTCGGTATCATGAACCTGATCAACCTCGCTCATGGCTCGCTCTACATGATCGGGGCCTATCTGGCGGCGACCCTTTACCAGATGACGGGGCAGTTCGTGCTGTCGTTTCTTGCCGCGATGCTGCTGACGGCGCTCGTCGGCGCGGTGCTGGAGCGGCTCCTGTTGCGGCGCTTCTACGACCGGTCGCATCTCGACCAGGTGCTCGTGACCTTCGGCCTCATCCTCGTCTTCAACGACCTCGTGCGCATGCTGTGGGGGCCCGTCTCGGTGCCGCTGCCGCTGCCGTCCCTGCTCGCGGGCTCCGTCCAGCTGATGCCCGGCCTGCAGTATCCCACGTTCCGCCTGGCGATCCTGGCGGTCGGCGTTCTCGTCGCCGGCGGGCTCTACGTGCTGATCTCCCATACCCGGGTCGGCATGTGGGTGCGGGCGGGCGCGAGCGACAGGCCGATGGCGTCCGCCATGGGCGTGAATGTCGAGACGATCTTCGTCCTGGTGTTCGCGCTGGGGGCGGCACTCGCGGGCCTCGCCGGCATGATGGCCGGGCCGATCACCGCCGTGCAGATCGGCATGGGCGAGCCGGTGCTCATCCTTGCCCTGGTCGTCACGGTGATCGGCGGCATCGGCTCGGTGCGCGGCGCCTTCGTGGCGGCGCTGCTGATCGGCGTCGTCGACACGCTCGGCCGCATCCTGCTCCCGCCGGCGCTGGGCAGCATGGTCATCTTCATTCTCATGGCGACCATCCTGGCGTGGCGCCCCAAAGGATTGTTTTCCGTCCATGGCTGACCTCTCGCTCATCAATCCGGATCGGCAGTCGCGGCTGCTTGCCTCCGCGCAGCGGTTCGTGCCCGCCCTCGTCCTGGTCGTGGCGCTCGTGGGGATCCTCGCCTATGCCCAAAGCGCCGGCGACACCTTTCTGATCCGCGTCTTCACACGCATCATGATCTTCGGCATCGTCGCGGTGGCGCTGAATTTCGTGCTTGGTTTCGGCGGCATGGTCAGCCTGATGCATGCCTCGTTCATCGGCGTGGGCGGCTATGTCGTCGCAATCCTCGCCTATCACGACGCCAATCTCGAACCGCTGATGATAGGCCCGTTCGCCTTCACGGGCACGTCGGATCTCGCGATCCTGCTGCCGCTGGCCATCGTTGTGACCGTACCGTTCGCGGCGCTGACCGGCCTCATCTCGCTTCGCACCAGCGGTACCTACTTCATCATGATCACCCTGGCCTTCAACCAGATGGCCTATTACTTCTTCGTCGCCCTTCAGGCCTACGGGGGCGAGGACGGCCTCCAGATCATCAATCCGATCACCTTCGGCGGACTGGATCTGTCGCAGCGCTCGACCTTCTACCTCTTCACCCTCTCCGTCCTTGCGCTGACGCTCGTGCTCGTAACGCTGCTCGTCGACAGCAAGTTCGGCATCGTGCTGCGGGCGGCCGCGCAGAACGAGCGGCGACTTTCGGCGATCGGCATAGCGCCGCTTCGCTACAAGCTTCTCGCCTTCGTCATCTCGGGCACGCTGACAGGCATGGCCGGCGCGCTGCTGGCGACCGGCCAGCAGTTCATCAGCCCGGCCGACATGTCCTGGTCGCGCTCCGGCGAACTGGTGGTGATGGTGGTGATGGGCGGACTTGGCAGCGTCAGCGGTCCCCTTGTCGGCGCCGCCGTCTATCTCGGCCTCGAACTCATTCTCGAATCGTGGACGGAATACTGGCACCTCGCCTTCGGATTGCTGATCGTAGCCATGGTGACGCTTCTGCGTGGCGGTATCGCCGATCTCGGGACGCTGGTTCCCTGGCTTGGCCGCAACGTGTCGGGAGGGAAGAATTGAGCAAGCCGTTCCTCGAGGTGCGCAACCTCGTCAAGCGCTTCGGCGGCCTGGCGGCCACCAACAACTGCAGCCTGGAGGTCATGCGCGGCGAGACGCATGCCCTGATCGGCCCCAACGGCGCCGGCAAGACTACGTTGATCTCGCAGCTTCAGGGACAGATCAGGCCCGACGAAGGCCACATCTTTCTTGATGGACAGGACATCACCGAGACCTCCATGGAGCGTCGCGCGCTCTCCGGAATGGCGCGCTCGTTCCAGATCTCGTCGGTGTTCCCGAAGTTCACGGCCATCGCCAATGCGGCGCTGGCCGTGCAGGCGCGCAAGGGGGATTCCTTTCGCTTCCTGGGGGCTGCGTGGCTCGACCGGGCGATGATGGACGAGGCGCGGGAGGCTATCGAACTCGTCGGCCTGGGCGATCGCGCCGAGGTGCTCGCGCAGGATCTGTCCCACGGCGAACGGCGCCAGCTCGAACTGGCGATGGTGCTCGCCATGCGCCCGTCGCTGCTGCTCCTCGACGAGCCGATGGCGGGAATGGGCAAGCAGGATTCGGCGCGCATGACCCGGCTGCTCGCCGATCTGAAGAAGAACTACACCATCCTGCTTGTCGAGCACGACATGAACGCCGTCTTCGCGCTTGCCGACCGGGTCAGCGTCCTCGTGGCCGGGCGCACCATCGCCACCGGCTCGCCGGCGGACATCCGCGCCAACGACGACGTCAAGGCCGCGTATCTGGGCCACAGACAACACTAAAGCTGAGAGGAGCGGCCATCATGCTGGAAGTCGAGAATGTGGAGGCCTCCTACGGAAGCAGTCAGGTTCTTTTCGGAATGAGCTTTCACGTCAACCCCGGCGAGGTCGTGACCCTGATGGGCCGCAACGGCATGGGCAAGACGACGACCATCAGTTCCGTCATGGGCCTGCTGAAGCTGAAAGCAGGAACCGTCAGGCTGAACGGCGAGGTCGTCTCCGGCCTGCCGCCGCACCGCATCGCCCGTCTCGGTGTCGGCATCGTACCGGAAGGGCGGCGCATCTTCCCGAACCTCACGGTCCGGGAGAACCTGCTCATGGCGGCAGCCAATCATCGGAAGGTAAGGGAGCCGTGGACGCTCAACCGCGTCATCGACTTTTTCCCGCGCCTGGGCGAGCGCCTCCACAATGGCGGCAACCAGCTCTCGGGTGGCGAGCAGCAGATGCTGGCGATCGGCCGTGCGCTGATGACCAATCCGCAGTTGCTCGTCCTGGACGAGGCCATGGAAGGGCTCGCCCCGATCGTTCGCGACGAGATCTGGGCGCGGCTGCACGAGTTGAAGAAGACCGGGCTCACGCTCATTCTGGTCGACAAGGAAGTGGAGAGCCTCGCGGGCTTCGCGGATCGCCACTACATCGTCGAGAAGGGCGAAGTGGTATGGGAAGGCGACACCCCGCGGTTGCTGTCAGACGAAGAATCGCGCATGCGCTATCTCAGTGTGTAGCAGATATAGAATATATTATATTCAATATCTTACCGGCTACCTGCGGTAGCACCGTTTGGGCATCCCGCAAATGATTGACGTGCAGCTAGTCGCGCTTGAAGGTCTTCACGAGCGCCTCGGACATGCCGTCCGAACTCGGGACTTTTCACCGGCGTGACGCGGGGAACGAGGTTGGGCGACCGGCGACCGGCACAGGGGGAAGTGCTTCAGGTTCATTTTTGGTCTGGGTGATGATGGTTTGGAGATAGGCGAGGTTGAGATTTGCCTATTCTCGCCTGACCTTGAGCCTAGAATCTGTCCTGTTTACGTTGAAACAGGACAGATTTCAGATTCTTTATTTTGAGCGAATTCTGATCAATCAGATGATTCCATCTCATCGGAACGCGCTCTAAGGAAGTCTTTTGCACCTCTGATGAGGTTCATTGCCAGGTGTTTGACGACGACCATGTATTTTGGACCAAAAACGATTCGCAAGCGTGCGAGATCGTCGTGGAATACGAAATCGGGCACGCGGTGGGAGCGATTCTCGATTCCCCAGTAGGCGCGGACGGCAGCAGCGAAGATTTTGGCGTCGAGCTTTGCGGATGATAGATAGTCGCGCCGCTCGCACTCGATTCTGCCGTTGCGCTCGGTCCGGCTATCGAAGACCCAGCAAGAGCGGGGTGCTTGGTGGAGCTGATGAGATTCGAACTCACGACCTCTGCAGTGCGATTGCAGCGCTCTCCCAACTGAGCTACAGCCCCAAGGTGCTGGCCCTTGTATGTCCCGGCCGGCGCGCTGTCAATCGGTTCCTTGCCCGGATCGGTCGATTTGTGCACAGGCATCGCCGCGCGGCCGCCGGTCGCCGTTGTGCGCCGCGCCCGAACACATCTGGCTCTTGGCCGAAGTGAAGGCTATAAGGTGTGGCGACATTTGCTTCGGCGGCCTTGAAGCCTGCCCCGGAAGACTGCCCCAGGAGACGACATGCAATCGGTGCTCGACGTCGTTCAGCTCGTGCTGAACCTCTATACATACGTCATTATCGCCAGCGCCATTCTGAGCTGGCTGATCGCCTTCGACGTCGTGAACACCCGCAACGGCTTCGTCCATTCGGCGGTGAACTTCCTCTACCAGTTGACAGAACCGCTGCTGCGCCCCATCCGCAGCGTGCTGCCCAATCTCGGCGGCATCGATATCTCGCCGGTGATTCTGCTGCTCGGCGTGTTCTTCCTGCAAAGCTTCATCGACCGTTACCTGCGGCCGTTGCTGCCCTGACGGCGCGGCTTCGATGGACGCCGGAAAAACGGAACCGTGGCGGGCGGAGCGCGGGGGCCTCATCCTCACCGTGCGGCTCACGCCCAGGGGCGGACGTGATTCGATCGACGGACGGGGCATCCTGTCGGACGGGCGGCCCGTGATATTGGCGCGCGTGCGCCAGGTGCCGGAGGACGGCGCGGCCAATGCCGCGCTGCTGAAGCTGGTGGCGAAGAGCGCGGGCCTGCCGGCGTCCGCTGCGGAAGTGATCGCCGGCCATACCTCGCGCTTGAAATCCGTCCGCCTGTCGGGAGACGCGGACAGAATCGCCGCGGCCCTTGCCGACTGCCTCGACGCGACCGACAGTGGCGCTGCCGGAAAATCCGCCCGCCGCAAATGACGGGTGCAAGGGCTGGGCCGAGGCGCAGCCAGCCCCCGCGCAGGCGAGCCCTCCCCGCCCGGAACGGCGCAGTGACAGACGGAAAATTTTGTCACCGGGGATTCGGCGCAATACGTTGCTAACGTGCGACATATTGGATACGAAGCATTGCAACTTCGAGTAGCTCTAGACTGTAAGAGCGTGCTCCGGTTTACCGTCCGTGCCCGCCAGGGGCACCGCGGTCATGGAGGAGACCTGAGATCATGGCCGAGGCGAAAGCCCCCACCACCCCGCGCGCAGTGGCTCGTCCGCTGTCCCCCCACCTGCAGATCTACAAGCTGACATGGACAATGGCCATGTCGGTCATCCACCGCGCCACCGGCGTCGCCCTTTATGCCGGCACGCTGCTGCTGGTGTACTGGCTGGTCTCGCTGGCGGCGGGGCCGGACGCCTTCGCCACGGCCCAGGCCGTGTTCGGTTCGGCCATCGGCCGTTTCGTGCTGTTCGGCTACACCTGGGCGCTGCTGCACCACCTCGCGGGCGGGCTGCGGCACTTCGTCTGGGATCTCGGCTACGGCTACGACCTCAAGACGCGCATGGGAATGGCGCGCGCCACGCTGATCGTTTCCGGCATCCTGACGGTGGTTCTGTGGGCCATCGGCCTGAGCGTCGGCTAACCGGGCATCGGACAGGAGGCTGCAATGGGACAGTTTGATTTCTCCATCCGCACGCCGGTCAAGGGCGTTCGCGGTCTTGGCTCGGCGAAGTCGGGCACCGGGCATTTCTGGCAGCAGCGGCTGACCGCCGTGGCGCTGGTGCCGCTGGTTCTCGCGTTCATCGCCATCGTCATCTGCGCCTCGGGGCGCGACTACGAGGCAGCGCGGGCGCTGGTCGGCCACCCGCTCACCTCCATCATCCTGCTGCTGTTCGTCGTCACCGGTGCGATCCACGGCCGCCTCGGCCTGCAGGTCGTGATCGAGGACTATGTCCATCACGAGGGATGTAAGGTCGCGGCGGTGATCGCCAACACGCTGTTCACCGCGGCCGTCGCCATTGCGGCGATCTTCGCCGTTCTCAAGATTTCGTTCGGGGTTTAACGATGGCCACGCTTTCCTCTCCCGCCGTCATCGGCAACGCCTATCCGATCACCGATCACACGTTCGATGTGGTGGTGGTGGGCGCGGGCGGCGCGGGTCTTCGCGCCACCGTCGGCTGTTCGCAGGCCGGTCTGCGCACGGCGTGCGTCACGAAGGTGTTCCCCACCCGCTCGCACACCGTCGCGGCGCAGGGCGGCATCTCGGCCTCGCTCGGCAACATGGGCGAGGATAACTGGCAGTGGCATATGTACGACACCGTCAAGGGGTCGGACTGGCTCGGCGATCAGGACGCCATCGAATATCTGGTGCGCAACGCGCCCGCGGCCGTCTACGAGCTGGAGCACTGGGGCGTGCCGTTCTCGCGCACCGAAGAGGGCAAGATCTATCAGCGCCCCTTTGGCGGCATGACGACGCATTTCGGCAAGGGCACCGCGCAGCGCACCTGCGCGGCCGCCGACCGCACCGGCCATGCCATGCTGCATACGCTTTACGGGCAGGCAGTCCGGAACAACACGGAATTCTTCATCGAGTATTTCGCCATCGACCTGATCATGGACGATGAGGGCCGCTGCCGGGGCGTCGTGGCGCTGAAGCTCGACGATGGCACCCTGCATCGCTTCCGGGCGCAGCTCGTCATTCTGGCCACCGGCGGCTACGGCCGCACCTACTTCTCGGCCACCTCCGCCCACACCTGCACGGGCGACGGCAACGCCATGGTGCTGCGTGCCGGCCTGCCGCTGCAGGACATGGAGTTCGTGCAGTTCCACCCCACCGGCATCTACGGGGCGGGTTGCCTGATCACCGAGGGCGCGCGCGGCGAAGGCGGCTACCTCACCAATTCCGAGGGCGAGCGCTTCATGGAGCGATACGCGCCGTCCGCCAAGGACCTCGCCTCGCGCGACGTGGTGTCGCGTTCGATGACGATCGAGATTCGCGAAGGCCGCGGTGTAGGCAAGAACAAGGACCACATCTACCTGCACCTCGATCACCTCGATCCGGCCATCCTGGCAGAGCGCCTGCCGGGCATTTCCGAATCGGCTCACATCTTCGCCGGCGTCGACGTGACGAAGGAGCCTATTCCGGTGTTGCCGACCGTCCATTACAACATGGGCGGCATCCCGACGAACTACCACGGCGAGGTGGTGACGAAGCGCGGCGGCGATCCCGACTCGATCGTCCCCGGCCTGATGGCGCTCGGTGAGGCGGCTTGCGTGTCGGTGCACGGCGCGAATCGCCTGGGATCTAACTCGCTGATCGACCTTGTCGTGTTCGGCCGCGCGGCTGGCCTGCGTGCCGCCGAAATCGTCAACCCGGGCGAGAAGCAGCCGGAGCTGCCGAAGAACTCGGCCGAACTGGCGCTGTCGCGTCTCGACCACTTCCGCCATGCGTCGGGCTCCACGCCGACGGCGCAACTGCGCCTCAACATGCAGCGCACGATGCAGTCCAACTGCGCCGTGTTCCGCACCGGCGAGGTGCTGGAAGAGGGCGTGAAGCTGATCCACGAGGTGTGGTCGTCCGCTGCGGATGTCCACGTCACCGACCGCTCGCTGATCTGGAATTCGGACCTCGTCGAGACGCTGGAGTTCGACAATCTCATCACGCAGGCCGTGGTGACGATGGAGGGCGCGCTCAACCGGCTGGAGAGCCGCGGCGCCCACGCCCGCGAGGACTATCCGAACCGCGACGACGCCAACTGGATGAAGCACACGCTGGCGTGGCTCGACACCAGTTCGCAAAAGGTGACGCTCGATTACCGTCCGGTGCACACCTACACGATGTCCAACGAAATCCAGTACATCGAGCCGAAGGCGCGCGTCTACTGATACGGCCCCCGCAAGGATGAGCGAAGAGAGCAAAGACAATGGCTGAGTTCAGGCTTCCGAAGAATTCGCGGGTGACGTCCGGCAAGGTCTGGCCGGCTCCGGCTGGGGCCACGCGGACCACGCTGTTCAACATCTACCGCTACGATCCCGATACGGGTAACAACCCGCGCATGGACAGCTATCACGTCGACCGCGACGATTGCGGCCCGATGGTGCTCGACGCGCTGATCTGGATCAAGAACAACGTCGACGCGACGCTGACCTTCCGCCGCTCCTGCCGCGAGGGCATCTGCGGCTCGTGCGCGATGAACATCTCGGGTTCGAACACCCTCGCCTGCACGCGCGGCATCGACGAGGTGGCGCAGAACGGCATCGTCAACATCTATCCGCTGCCGCACATGCCTGTGGTGAAGGATCTGGTGCCCGACCTCACCCGCTTCTACGCTCAGCATGCCTCGGTGGAGCCGTGGCTGCACACGGTGACGCCCGCGCCTGAGAAGGAATGGCGCCAGAGCCATGAGGATCGCCAGAAGCTCGACGGGCTTTACGAGTGCATCCTCTGCGCCTGCTGCTCGACGTCGTGCCCGAGCTACTGGTGGAATGGCGACCGTTATCTCGGCCCCGCCGCCCTTCTGCAGGCCTATCGCTGGCTGATCGACAGCCGGGACGAGGCGACGGGCGAGCGGCTCGACGGCCTTGAGGATCCGTTCCGGCTCTACCGCTGCCACACCATCATGAACTGTGCCAACGCCTGCCCGAAGGGGCTCAATCCGGCCAAGGCGATCGCCGAAATCAAGCAGATGATGGTGGTGCGGCAGGTATGACGCCGGCCGGGTAGCGTGGCCATTTATCACAACTTCTTGCAAAATATGGCGCATTCTGTTGCAGGAATGCGCCATATTTCATTGAGATGATCCCTTGCTGCGAAAATCTTCTCCCGATTTGTCCGTATTCATGGCACAAGGACAAAAGGGCGGATTGACGCTGTTGCTCGTCAACAGGTCATGATTGAGCTGCGGACACAAGACATGGATAACATCACAGCTTTATCCATTTGTTAGCGCATCGAACCGGTCGTTGCAGTGCGTTTGCTATCGCGAGGGAATGAGATGAACTCCGGCATGATCAGGGTCGCGGAAGGGACGATTGGCGTTGTCGCCGCGCGTCCTCAGGCTTCGACGCCCCGGGCCGCGAACCGGCGCTGGCGACGCGCCATGCGCTTCGCGCCGGCGCTGGGTGGCGCGCTGCTTCTCGGCGCGTGCGCCGATTCCGCCCGCTTCTCGACGTCCGGTCCCTATGGCGGTCCCGTCGGCGGAGGTCCCCGCGTCATCGCCGCGCCGGTTGACGATATCGAGCCCGCACCACGCCGCGCGCCCGCAGCCCCGGTGGTTTCCACGCCGCTGCCGCCGCCGCCCGGCTCGCAAGCCGCGCCGGAGCCAACCCTCACACCCATGCCGTCGGCCACCACGCCGCCGCCGGGAGCCGACCTGTCGCAGGGGGCGGACCCGAATGCCGCGCTGGACAACAATCCGCCGCCCGGCCCCGTCGCCTCCCTGCCCGCCTCTCCGCCGCCGGCAGCGCCGCCGCCGGCTGTCGCTCCCTCGCGCACGTCGGTAACAGGAAGCTGGCGGGCGAGCGAGGCTGCCGGCAGTTCCTGCCGGGTCACGCTGTCGAGCGCGCCTTCGCTCGATCTCTACCGGGCCTCGTCCAGCGGCTGCGCCTCGCAGGACCTGAAGAGCGTCAACGCCTGGGACCTGCGCGGCAACGAGGTTTATCTCTACGCGCGCGGCAATGTGGTCGCGCGGCTGCGCGGCGGCGGCGGCAACTTCAACGGCGTGCTGGCCAAGTCCGGCGCACCGGTATCGCTGTCACGCTGAAGCTGTTCGGCGCCAGAATTCACGCAAGAGAGAGAATTGCAGCGCATTTTCCGGTCTGGTGTGATCGGAAAATGCGCTGAATCAGGCCGACCGTTCTGCGAGAGGGCATCCGGATGCGCGACCGAATGCGCCTTGCGGTCAGGAAACTCCGTGCCGCGCCTTAAAGGCCTGCAACGTATTGCGCAGCAGGCAGGCGATGGTCATGGGCCCCACGCCGCCCGGCACGGGCGTGATCGCGCCCGCGACCGTCCTCGCCTCTTCGAACGCGACATCGCCGACGAGGCGCCCTTTCGCCGCGCCAGGCGCGGGCGGCAGGCGGTTGATGCCCACATCGATCACCGTCGCACCGGGCCTGATCCAGTCGCCGCGCACCATTTCCGGACGGCCGACCGCCGCCACCAGGATATCCGCGCCACGGCAGACGGCCGGCAGATCGCGGGTGCGGGAATGGGCTATCGTGACGGTGGCATTCTGCTGCAGCAGGAGTTGCGCCAGCGGCTTGCCGACGATGTTCGAGCGCCCGACAACCACCGCAGACAGACCGGAAAGGTCGTGATGCACGCTCTGCAGCAACAGCAGCGAGCCAAGCGGCGTGCAGGGAACGAGGCCGGGCAGGCCGATCAGCAGCCGCCCGGCGTTGACCGGGTGAAACCCATCAACGTCCTTGTCCGGGTCGATCGCCTCGATCACGCGGTTGGCGTCGATGTGGCCCGGCAGCGGCAGCTGCACCAGGATGCCGTCGACGGCGTCATCGCGGTTCAGCCGGTCGACCAGCGCCAGCAGGTCCGCTTCCGGCACGTCGGCGGGCAGGCGATACTCGAACGAGCGCATGCCGACGGCGACTGTCTGGCGCGCCTTCGAGCCGACGTAGACCTCGCTCGCGGGGTCATTGCCGACAAGCACGACGGCGAGCCCGGGCTGCCCGCCGCCACGCGCCGCGATGCCCGCCACTTCCGCCGCTATGGCGTCGCGCAACTCCTGCGCGATGGCCTTGCCGTCGATAATCCTTGCACTCATCGCTCAATCCCTGAATACGACGGTCTTGCGGCCGTTCAGAATGACGCGCCCGTCGAGATGCCACGCAAGGGCGCGCGACAGCACGCGCCGCTCGATGTCGCGGCCCTTGCGCACCAGCGCATCCGGCGTGTCCTGATGCGTCACGCGCTCCACGTCCTGCTCGATGATCGGGCCCTCGTCGAGGTCGCCGGTGACGTAGTGGGCCGTGGCGCCGATGAGCTTCACCCCACGCTCGTGGGCCTGATGATAGGGCCGCGCGCCCTTGAAGCCGGGCAGGAACGAGTGGTGGATGTTGATGCAGCGCCCGGCGAGCCGCGACGCCAGTTCCGGCGACAGGATCTGCATATAGCGCGCGAGGATGACGAGGTCGACCTGTCGTTCCTCGACAATGCGCCACAGTTGCGCTTCCTGCTCTGCCCTGGTTTCCCGCGTCACGGGCAGATAGTCGAAGGGGATGCCGTCGAAGTCGTGGTGCTGGTAGGTCTCGCGCGGGTAGTTGGCGACGATGCCGGCGATGGTCATGTTGAGTTCGCCGATGCGCCAGCGATACAGGATGTCGGCGAGGCAATGGTCGAAGCGCGAAACCAGCACGAGTACCCGTTGCGGGAGGGAGACGGGACGCATGTACCACGTCATGCCGAACTCCTCGCCAACGGCGGCGAAGGCACGGCGCATGTCGTCGAGATCGCCGCCTCTGACGAAATTGAAGCCGATGCGCGAGAAGAAGGTCCCGGTCTCGACGTCGTCATGCTGGTGCGCCTCGCGGATGTTGGCGCCTCCCTCGAACAGACAGCGCGCCACCGCGGCGACAATTCCGGGGCGGTTACGGCACGACAGGCTTAGAAAGTACTTCTCTTCCGGCATCACTTGCTCCCCGCCGCGTGGCGGGTCCTCGTCGGGAGGCCCGCATTCCGCGGGCCCCGTGTCTCGTGGCTCGAAGCGGCCCTCGCGCGGGCGGCGCCGTGGCGGCGCATCACGCCGAAGCAGCCGCGCCCGAAAGACGGCGCGACATGCGCGTAGCACTTTTCACGGGGAATCCAAAGCCGGTTTCACCACATATGACGCCGGCTCCGCTTTCATGACAGGGGCAAAGGTCCGCGTCACATGATATTCATCCGGAACCGCCTAGATTGAAAAAACTATAAACTGAAACGCGACAGGCCGCGTTACCATGAGCGACGAACCATGAGCAAAGCAGAAGATCGCCGCCCCACCGCCGCCGATTCGGAGCGGGACCGTGCGGGGGCGCCGGACAGTCTCGCGAATCTTGCCGACATCCTGCTGGAGTTTTCCCGCCTGGGCGTCACCTCCTTCGGCGGCCCCATCGCCCACTTCGGCTATTTTCGCGAGCGCTTCGTGGCGCGCCGCGGCTGGCTGTCGGAGCGTGAGTTCACCGATCTCGTCGCACTCTGCCAGTTCCTGCCGGGGCCGGCTTCGAGCCAGACGGGCTTTGCCGTGGGCGTGATGCGGGGCGGGCTCGCCGGCGGCCTGGTGGCGTGGGCGGGCTTCACGCTGCCCTCCGTGCTGCTGCTGCTCGCCTTCGCGCAGGGCGCCGCATTCCTGACGGGCATCGTGGCAACCGGCATCCTGCACGGCCTCAAGGTCGTTGCGGTCGCGGTAGTCGCGCAGGCCGTGTGGGGCATGGCGCGCAGCTTCTGCACGGATCGCCTCCACGCAACGCTCGCGATCGCCGCCGTCATCGTCACCATCGTGCCGGGAGGGCCGGCGGGCCAACTGCTCGCCATCGTCCTCGGCGCCGTTGTCGGGCTGCTCGCCGGCGCCGACAGCACCGGGCGCGCGGAGAGCGATGCGCCGCCCGCCCCCGTGCGCGTATCGCCGCAGGCCGGGCGCGTCGCGCTGGCGCTGGCGGCCCTGCTGCTGGCGGCGGCCTTCGTGCCGTGGGCGTCGGCGACCGCCTCCCTGTTCTCCGCGTTCTACAAGGCCGGCGCGCTGGTGTTCGGCGGCGGCCACGTGATCCTGCCGCTGCTTGAGGAATCAATGGTCGAAAGCGGCCGCGTGAGCGCCGATGCCTTCCTCGCCGGCTACGGCGCGGCGCAGGCCGTGCCGGGCCCGCTCTTCACCTTCGCCGCCTATCTGGGCGCGGTGGACACCTTGCCGCCATCCGGCCTTGCGGGCGCGGTTATCGCGCTTGCCGGCATCTTCCTGCCTGGCCTGCTTCTCGTCTACGGGGTGCTGCCGTTCTGGTCGCAACTGAAGGAGCGCCCCACGGCGCGCGCCGCGCTGTCGGGCATCAACGCGGCGGTGGTCGGCATCCTGCTGTCGGCGCTCTACCACCCCGTATGGACGAGCGCCGTCAAGGACGAGCGCGACTTCACCCTCGTCTGTGTCTCGATCCTGCTGCTCATGGTATGGCGGGCGCCGGCGTGGCTCGTCGTGCTGCTCACGGCGCTCGGCGGCGCGGGCATCGCCTTGCTACGCTGATTGCCGCCGGGAAACAAAAACACGTCCGCCGCTGTGGAAAAATAAAATCCATAGACATTCTGTGTGGAATATGGCCACATTCGAGGCACAGGTCCGGCGCGCCGCGCCGGATCGCAGCTTTTCTCAGGAGACGGCAATGTCAAGGATTACCCGCAGGATCGCGACGCTGACCATCGGCGCGGTGCTCGCCGGCGTAGCGGCCCTTTCGTCCGCGCAGGCGGCGGACAAGATCAAGCTCGGCGTCATCGGCGGCGAGGAAGAGGAGATCGCGGAGGTCGTGAAGAAGGTCGCGGCGACCAAGGGCCTCGACGTCGAACTCGTGACCTTCGCCGACTACTCGCTGCCGAACGAGGCGCTGGCGCGCGGCGATCTCGACGCCAACGCCTTCCAGCACAAGCCCTATCTCGATGCGCAGATCGCCGCGCGCGGCTACAAGATCGTCCCCATCGGCTACACCATCGTCCAGCCCATCGGCTTCTATTCGAAGAAGCACAAGACGTTCGCGGACCTGCCCGAAGGCGCATCCATCGGCATCCCCAACGATCCCAGCAACGGCGCGCGCGCCCTCAAGCTGCTGGCCGCCAACGGCCTGATCAAGCTGAAGGATCCGGCGAAAGCCGACGCCTCGCCGCTCGACGTTTCGGAGAACCCGAAGAAGGTGTCCTTCAAGGAACTCGACGCCGCACTGATCACCAAGCAGCTCGACGATCTCGACGGCGCCGTGATCAACACCACCTACGCCCTCGGCGCCGGGCTGAACCCCGTCTCCGACGCCCTCGTGCAGGAAAGCCGCACCAACAACCCCTACGGCAACTTCATCGCCGTGCGCACGGAAGACAAGGACAAGCCCGCGCTGAAGACGCTCGTCGAGGCCTACCAGTCGAAGGAAGTCTCGGACTTCCTCGAAACCCGCTTCAAGGGCTCGATCCTGCCGGCGTGGTGAGCCGATCCCTATGCCATGAAACAACAAAGCCGGTTCCCGCGGGAGCCGGCTTTCGTCTGACTGCAGGACGATGCGACAAGACGATTTCTACGTTTCGTGGAAACGCTGCAATGGTCTATCTTTTTCTTCTTGCGCAACTCCGGTCGCAAAAGCGGCGCCGCTCTTGCTGAAGTTGCCGGAGGCGCCATCCATGCGTGGCGCCGCAGCGGCGTGCCGTGATCTTAATTCTTCTTGCCGAAGGTGATGCCGGCGAACTTGTTGTTGAAGCGCGACACACGGCCGCCGCGGTCGAGGAGCTGCTGCGAACCGCCGGTCCACGCCGGATGGCTCGACGGATCGATGTCGAGGTTCAGCGTGCCGTTCGCCTGCCCATACGTGGACCGGGTGAGGTATTCCGTGCCGTTGGTCAACACGACCTTGATGAAGTGGTAGTCGGGATGGATATCGGCCTTCATGGCGCAGCCCTCGAAAAAAGTCTCCGTCGAGGCCAACCATATGCCGGCGACCTTTGACGACTGTCAGTGAAAAAGGTGAAGTCGTGACCCTATAGCGCAAGATGGCGCACAACACAAGCCGGCAATTCATGCGTTGCCGCGCCCGCACCGTCCGGCAGCGACAAGCCGCCACCCGGCGGGCGACACCTCGTCGCAGTTTATAACGGTTGCAACGGACGCCTTGCGGAACCGTTCCCGTCTATCTATAGCGATGTTCCATCGTGATCCGGCAACAATGGAGCGGACGGGTGCTGACCAGAGCGCAGAAGGGAGACAACGCGGCCGGCGAGTCGGCCGGCGACGGCGGCTCCCGCGACGCGGATTCCGGCCGTCCGCCGCTCGGCGCGCTCGCAACCCTGATGCCCTATGCATGGCGCTATCGCGGCCATGTCCTCGTCGCCCTCGTCGCGCTGATTGTTGCCGCCGGCGCCACCCTCGCGCTGCCGCTCGCGGTGCGGCGCGTCATCGACTACGGGTTTTCCGGCGTCGACAGCCGGCTGATCAACGCCTATTTCCTGATGCTCACCATCGTGGTGCTGGTGCTCGCGCTCGCGAGCGCCACCCGCTATTATTTCGTGACGACGCTTGGCGAACGGGTGGTCGCGGACCTGCGCGCCGACACCTTCCGCCATCTGACGACGCTCGACCAGTCCTTTTATGATACGGCGCGCACGGGTGAGCTGACCTCGCGCCTCGCCGCCGACACCACGCAGATCAAGTCGGCGTTCGGCTCCAGCATCTCGCAGGCACTGCGCAACTTCGTGATCTTCGTCGGCGCGAGCGCAATGATGGTCTATTCGAGCCCGCGTCTGTCGGGGCTGGTGCTGGCTGCGATCCCGCTCATCGTGCTGCCGCTGGTCTTCTCCGGGCGGGGGGTGCGCAAGCGCTCGCGCGCGGCACAGGACAGGCTCGCGATGGCCAACGCCTATGCCACGGAGGCCATCGGCGCCGTGCGGACCATGCAATCCTTCAACGCGGAGGCGCATGCGGCGGAGCATTTCCGCGCCGCAGCGGAGGAAGCCTATACGGCGGCGCGTCTTTCCGCCCGCGCCCGCGCCTTCCTCACCGCGATCGCGCTGTTCCTCGTCAGCGCCAGCGTGGTGGCCGTGCTGTGGTACGGCGCGCAGGATGTGCTGGCCGGACGGATGACGGGCGGCCGGCTGTCTCAGTTCGTGCTCTATGCGGTGTTCGCCGCCTCGTCGCTCGGCGAGCTGAGCCAGGTCTGGGGCGAGGTATCGCAGACGGCCGGTGCAGCCGGACGGCTCAGCGAGATCCTGTCGACGCGGCCGGGCATCGTGTCGCCGCCCGCGCCCGTGCCGCTGCCGGAACCGCCGCTGGCGACGGTCGCGTTCGAGAACGTCTCCTTCTCCTATCCGACGCGCGCCGGCACCCGGACGCTGGACGGGCTCGACCTGCATGTGGCGCGAGGAGAGCGGGTGGCACTCGTCGGTCCGTCGGGCGCCGGCAAGAGCACCGTCCTGCAACTGCTGCAGCGGTTCTACGATCCCGCGCAAGGGCGGGTGCTGATCGACGGCGTCGATGCGCGGGAAGTCGACCTCGCGCGGCTGCGGCAACGATTCGCCATCGTGCCGCAGGATCCGGTGATCTTCGGCGCCACCGTCACCGAGAATATCCGTTACGGCACGCCCGATGCCGACTTCGTGAAGGTGGAGGAGGCGGCGCGGCTCGCCGCCGCGCACGACTTCGTCGCCGGGCTGCCGCAGGGCTACGACACGCTCATCGGCGAGCGCGGCGTCACGCTGTCCGGCGGCCAGCGCCAGCGCCTCGCCATCGCTCGCGCCATCCTGCGCGATGCGCCGATCCTGCTGCTTGACGAGGCGACCTCGGCGCTCGATGCCGAGAACGAACGGCTGGTGCAGGAGGCGCTCGACCGCCTGATGCTGGGCCGCACGACGCTCGTCATCGCTCACCGCCTCGCCACCGTGCTGTCGGCGGACCGCATCCTCGTCATGGATCAGGGGCGGATCGTGGAGGAAGGAACCCATGAAGGCCTGGTGGCGCGCGGCGGGCTTTACGCCCGTCTGGCGCAGCTCCAGTTCGGCACCTGAAGCGCGGGTGTGTCTTCGCGCTGCCGCACCGGCAAGTAAAAGTGGCCGCGCCCTTTTGCAATCGGGCGGAAAACGATATACCCGCTCTTGCGGTCGCGGGATGGTTGCGGCATGCCTTGAGCGGCCGGTTGGCCGCTCACGCGAATTCTGTCCCGATGGGGCGAGCAACGGAGGTCGATATCGTGGTCATGGCGGCGCCTCTCGCAGACAGGCCGGCGGAACGGGGCGGGATCGAGGCTCTGGTCTCGCTCGTCGCCGACGACATGGAGCGGGTCAACAGCTTCATCCTGTCGCGCACGGGCTCTGACGTCACGCTGATTCCGGAGGTGGCGAGCCATCTCATTTCCTCGGGTGGCAAGCGGCTGCGGCCGATGCTGACGCTGGCCTTCTCCCGGCTGTCGGACTACGAGGGCGACGGTGGCGTGCGGCTCGCCGCGAGCGTCGAGTTCATGCACACGGCCACCCTGCTGCACGACGACGTCGTCGACGAGAGCGACATGCGCCGAGGGAAGCTCGCGGCGCGCATGGTGTGGGGGAACGAGGCGAGCGTGCTCGTCGGCGACTTCCTGCTGGGGCAGGCCTTCAAGATGATGGTGGAGGTCGGCTCGCTGCCGGCGCTCGACGTGCTCGCCAGCGCCGCCGCTATCATCGCCGAGGGCGAGGTGTGGCAATTATCCGCCGCCAAGGACCTTTCCACTGACGAGCAGGCCTATCTCGGCGTCATCACGGCGAAAACCGCCGCGCTGTTCGCCGCCGCCGCCGAAGTCGGCCCCATCCTGGGCGGGCTGGGCGAGCGGGAGCGGCAGGCGGCGCGCGCCTACGGCAACGCGCTCGGCATCGCCTTCCAGCTCGTCGACGACGCGCTGGACTACGGCGGCGTGTCGGAACTGCTCGGCAAGAATGTCGGCGACGACTTCCGCGAGGGCAAGATCACGCTGCCCGTGGTTCTCGCGCTGCAGCGGGCGGACGAGGCCGAGCGCGCCTTCTGGTCGCGGACGCTGGAGAACGGCGACATCGCCGAAAGCGATCTGGAGATAGCCGTCGGCATCCTGCGCCGCCACGGCACGCTGGAGGCTACAGTGGCGCGCGCGCGCCACTACGGCGACATCGCCGTCGAGGCGCTCGATGCCTTTCCGGACAGCCCCCTGCGGCGGGCGCTCATCGAAACCGTGGCTTTCTGCATCGGCCGGGCCTACTGACGGCGCCGGCCGTCTACCTTGTCGCCCTGTTCCGGCACGATCCGGCAACAGTGTAACGGACGGACAAAACTCAATTGCCGGATGCGGATTTCTGGATGGTGGCCGTGCTCGCGGCCGTCGGGGTCGTCGCAGGCTTCATCGACGCCATCGCCGGCGGCGGTGGGCTGCTGACGGTGCCGGCGCTGCTCTCGGCGGGGCTGGACCCCGTCGCCGCGCTCGCCACCAACAAGTTGCAGAGCAGCTTCGGCTCCTTCTCCGCGGCCCTCACCTTCGCCCGCGCGGGCAAGATGAACTGGCGGGAGGCGGCGCCGATGGCGGGCGCCTCCTTCGCCGGCGCGGTCGCCGGCGCCTCGCTCATCAAGGCGATGCCCGCCAATCTGCTCGCCGGCATCATGCCCCTGCTGCTGATCGCGGTAGCCATCTATTTCATGGCCTCTCCGCGCGTATCGGCCGAAGAGGGCCGGGCGCGCGTATCGCCGCGCACCTTCACCTTCACGGTCGCGCTGGGCGTGGGTTTCTACGACGGCTGCTTCGGCCCGGGCACAGGCTCGTTTTTCATGATCGGGTTCGTCTCGCTGCTCGGCCTGTCGATCATGCGCGCGGTCGCGCACACCAAGCTGCTGAACTTCGCCAGCAACATCGGCGCCCTGCTTTTCTTCGCTTTTACCGGCGGCATCCACCTCATCATCGGCGTGGCGATGGGGCTCGGGCAGTATGCGGGCGCGCGGCTCGGGGCGCGGATGGCGCTGCGCAACGGCGCGCGCATCATCCGCCCGCTGCTCGTCACCGTGAGCTGCGCGATGGCGGCGCGGCTGCTGCTCGATCCCGCTAACCCCCTGCGCAATGCCGTCATGTCGGCGATCGGCACGCTGTTCGCCGCGCCGAGCCCGTGACGCAGGCGGGATGACCAACGCAAGTCGATCCGGACATGCGTTGGGCATTGACGACCGGCGCGGGAAGCACTATAAGCGCGCCTTCATAAAGGTTTTGCATTTCAGGGCGTCCGCCTTCGCGCAGATGTCCGACTCGACCGAACATCTGAAGCTGAGTTCAACACCCAAGCCGATCCCGGTTGCGCGGCCAGTCGTTCGCGTGGCGTCGATAGGGACGATAAGAGGATAACATGGCCAATACTGCGTCCGCGAAGAAGGCGGTGCGTAAAATCGCTCAAAGGACTGCTGTCAACAAGTCCCGCAAGAGCCGTATGCGGACGTTCGTGCGCAAGGTGGAAGACGCCATCCGCGCCGGTGACCACACGGTCGCGCTGGCTGCCCTGCGTCAGGCGGAGCCGGAGATCGTCCGCGCCGCCCAGAAGGGCGTCCTGCACAAGAACACTGCCTCGCGGAAGGTCTCCCGCCTCGCAAGCCGCGTGAAGACGCTGCAGGCCTGATAGCGCCCGATATCCGGCAGACAGATATGGCGAGCAAGCCCGGCCGAGAGCCGGGCTTTTTCGTTGTTTCCGTGCCTCCTCCCGGCTGTCGTCATCCATCGCCTGCGGCGACGCAGCTGAACGGGCAGGATTTCATCCCGCTGTGGGTAGATGACGGAAGTCGGCAAAATGGACTTGACGCGGCTGCGGGAGCGCGACGGATGTGGCACCTGCCGGAGCCGGCGGAAGGGTGCCGCGAGCGCCGCCCGAACCGCTATTTCGGCCATCGGCGTTGCGAGAAACACCTTGACAAGCCCTTCATTGCAACGAGAACAGAACCTGACGGTGGCCTGCGGGACCGCGCAAATAATCCATCGGCAAAACAAACTGTTAGGGGGCAAAGGTCTCGACCGCCCGCGAATCTGCTTCGGAACCCGCGGGAAAACGAGCGTCACGGAGAGCCTGAATGCGCAAATGTGAGTACGCCGGCAAAAAACATCCAACGGAAAATCCCGCCGCTCCGACAAGGCGTTGTGACCCCGGTCAAGGCCGCGGCTCCCCTTGCGAATCGCCCGTTCGGGCTCTTCGGGCTGGCGCAAGCCTTTTGAGCAGTTGCGCGCCCCCTGCCGGATGAAGTAAGGTCTGGATGTCTTCGGGAAATCTTCTGCCCGTTCCAAACTGAAGGGCAGCGGCCGGGAAGTCCCCTCGTTCGGGGGGCTTTTTGCAGTCAAGACGCGCTCGACCGAAGGCACCGGCAATACTCCTGCCGGACAGCTTACGAGCAGCGTTTTGTATGCCGAGTGTGCGTAGTTGTGTTTGCGAGGTAGTTATTATTTTTTGAGAATATATCTATACTTGCACTTACTAATATCTGATACGCCACCGGTTCTGCATTTCATCTGATCTCACCATGGACTGCAGGTTTTCGACAGAAGGTTCTTCTGAGCCGGCTGGTGGAACATATTTTCCAGACGGATGACGCCTGGATGTAAGATGATTGACATAGTCGCATGACCGTCCCCGTTCTCGGATGGTCAGGCGGGCAGATGGCGGCGCAGGCGTCGGCATGAACGTCCGGTGGGCGGGTAACCGCAATGCCGGCTGTTGACCCGGTGTGCCGGCAGGAGCGTATTCAGGGGCGTCGGTTGCCGCAAGGCGGCGGCGTCCCGTTCGGGAATATATGGAGGGGCATCGGCCCGGCGCTTGGCGTCGGCTGGTGCGGCGACAATAAACTGTGCCTCCGGTCAGGGCAGGCCGCCGTTCAGGGCGGCGGTTCCGGCTGGCGAGGGCATGCGGGATGAGGCAACCGGAGCGTGACGCGATGCGTCAGGCTCCGTTTTCAAGGCGGAGCGGCCAGACAATGTACAAAACGGATGACAATGCGAAATACGCCCGTGGCCTTCAGGACGGCGAGAGCGCGTCGTCCTTTCGCGCCATGGATGCATTGTCACGTTCCGGGAACGGCGGTTCCGACGACGACAACGCGGACGACACCCCTCCCCGCGACACCGACACGCCGGAGGCCGCGTGGCCCCGCGTCAAGCGCCGCCTGCGCGCGGAGCTTGGCGAGGATGTCTTCGCGAGCTGGTTCGGGCGCCTTGAACTCGAATCCGTCAGCCGGCAGACCGCTCATCTGACCGTCCCCACCCGCTTCCTGAAGAGCTGGATCGAGTCTCACTACGCCGACCGCGTGCTCACGCTGTTCAAGGCGGAGTATCCGGGCGTTGCCCGCGTTTCCTTCGCCGTGCGCGATTCCGTCGGCCGCGAGGGCAGCGTCCATACGGCGGCCCAGCCGCGTGCCGTCGAGGCGCTGCGCCCGGCCGCCACCGCGTTGACCGCCTCGCAGGGTGCTGCCGCGCAGCCGGTGGCAAGCCGGGCAGCAGCGGCGCCCGCCGCGACATTCACGGCGCAGGAGGCGGCCACGGTGAGCGACTTCGGTGGCAACCCGCTCGACAGCCGCCTGACCTTCACGAGCTTCATCATCGGCAACTCGAATGCGCTCGCCCATGCGGCGGCCGAGCGCGTCGCCCGCCACGCCACGGGCCCCGCACTCTATAATCCGCTCTACCTCCACGCCGGGGTGGGGCTCGGCAAGACGCACCTGCTGCAGGCGGTGGCGCACGAGGCGCGCATCCAGGGCAAGAAGATCATCTATCTCACGGCCGACCGCTTCATGTATGGCTTCGTCGCCGCGCTGAAGTCGCAGACCGCGCTCGCCTTCAAGGAGAAGCTCCGCGGCATCGACCTGCTCATCATCGATGACGTGCAGTTCCTGCAGGGCAAGTCGATCCAGCAGGAATTCGGCCACACCATCAATTCGCTGATCGACGCCGGCCGCCAGATCGTCGTGGCCGCCGACCGCCCGCCGTCCGACCTCGACGCGCTCGACGAGCGGGTATGCTCGCGGCTCGCCGGCGGGCTCGTCGTGGAGGTCAACGCGCTCGACGAGGACCTGCGCGGGCGCATCCTCGCCGCCCGCATCGAGGCGGTGCGCGCCGTCAACCCCACCTTCCAGGTGCCGGACACCGTCGTCGCCTACGTGGCGCGCGTCATCGCCACCAACGGGCGCGATCTCGACGGCGCGGTCAACCGGCTGCTGGCGCACACCACGCTGACCGGCACCCCGCTGACGCTGGAGACAGCGGAGGCCGCGATCCGCGATCTCATCCGCACGCGCGAACCGCGCCGGGTCAAGATCGAGGACATCCAGAAGCTGGTCGCCAGCCGTTACAACGTCTCGCGCGCCGATATCCTCTCCGAGCGGCGCACGGCGGCGGTGGTGAAGCCGCGCCAGATCGCGATGTATCTGTCGAAGATCCTCACCCTGCGCTCGCTGCCGGAGATCGGCCGGCGTTTCGGCGGGCGCGACCATACCACGGTGCTGCACGCGGTGCGCAAGATCGAGAAGATGGTCGGCGACGACGCGGCGCTGCGCGAGGAAATCGAGCTGCTCAAGCGCATGCTGCAGGAATGACCCCTGCCCGCTGTCCCGCCTTTCCCCAGGGTGGCGGGGAAAGTGCGTGTCAGGGCGGCTCCCCTCTTGCGCTTCAGCGCGTTAAACGCCATTGTGCCGTCCCTGCCTGTCGGATCATGCCGGGCGGGGCGTGTGTGGCGTTGCAGTTGAATGGAAGTGTCGATGAAGGTTACCGTCGAGCGGGCCGCGCTCCTGAAATCGCTCGGCCATGTCCACCGGGTCGTGGAACGGCGCAATACGATCCCGATCCTGTCCAACGTGCTCCTGCGGGCCGAGGGCGGGACGCTGCGGCTGCGCGCCACCGACCTCGATCTGGAGGTGACGGAGACGCTTCCCGCCGACGTCGCGCTCGAAGGCGCGACCACCGTGCCGGCCTACGTCATCTATGACATCATCCGCAAACTGCCGGACGGCGCGCAGATATCGCTCGAATCGGCGCAGGACGGCGCGCAGGTCGTCATCCGGGCCGGGCGTTCGCGCTTCACGCTGCAGGCGCTGCCCGAAAGCGATTTCCCGGACCTCGCCGCCGGCGAGCTGCCGCACACGTTCACCGTGCAGGCGGCCGAATTCAAGAAGCTGATCGACAAGACCCAGTTCGCGATCTCCACCGAGGAGACGCGCTATTACCTGAACGGCATCTACTTCCACGCCTTCGAGAACGACGGCGCCGTCAAGCTGCGCGCCGTGGCGACCGATGGCCACCGCCTCGCGCGCGTCGAAATGGATTCGCCCTCCGGCGCGCAGGACATCCCCGGCGTGATCGTGCCGCGCAAGGCGGTGACCGAAATCCACAAACTGCTCGACGGCATCGATGGCGAGGCGCAGGTCGAACTGTCCGCGAACAAAATCCGCCTCACCGCCGGCACCGTGGTGCTGACGTCGAAGCTGATCGACGGCACCTTCCCGGACTACCAGCGCGTCATCCCGCAGGGCAACGACAAGCGCCTCGTGGTCGACCGCGCCGAGTTCGCCACCGCCGTCGACCGCGTGTCCACCATCTCGTCAGAACGCGGGCGCGCCGTCAAGCTCTCGCTGACCGAAGGCCGCATGACGCTTTCCGTCACCAATCCGGATTCCGGCAGCGCGACGGAAGAGCTTGAGGTGGAGTACGATTCGGCGCCGCTCGATATCGGTTTCAACGCCCGCTATCTGCTCGACATCGCTGCCCAGCTCGATGGCGACACCGCCGTGCTGCTGCTCGCCGACCCGGGATCGCCGACCCTCATCCAGGACCGCGAGGGCGCGGCCGCGCTCTATGTCCTGATGCCGATGCGTGTCTGACGCACTGCCCGCGCCGCGCCGGGTGACGCGGCTTTCGTTTGCGGATTTTCGCAGCTACGCGGCGCTCGACCTCGATACCGATGCGCGGATCGTGGCGCTCGTGGGCGAAAACGGCGCCGGCAAGACCAACCTGCTCGAAGCGCTGTCGCTGTTCACGCCGGGGCGCGGCCTGCGCCGTGCGCCGTTCGCGGACATGGCGCGCAAGGGCGGCAGCGGTGGCTTTGCCGTATCCGTTACGCTCGATCGGGCAACCGGCGGCGCGCGGCTCGGCACGGGGCTGGAGCCGTCCGCGACGGGCCGCAAATGCCGGATCGACGGCGCGCCCGTCCCCTCTCCCGCGGCGTTCGCCGAATATCTGCGCATCGTCTGGCTGACGCCGGCGCTCGACGGGTTGTTCCTCGGCCCGGCCGGCGACCGACGCCGGTTTCTCGACCGTCTGGTGCTCGCCATCGATGCCGCTCACGGCACACGCACCAGCGCCTACGAACGGGCGCTGTCATCGCGCAACCGCATCCTCGACGAGGCGCCCACGAATGCCCGCTGGCTCGATTCCATCGAGCACGAGGTCGCGGAACTCGGCGTCGCCGTGGCTGCCGCGCGCCTTGAAACGGTGGCGCGGCTGCAGGCGTTGATCGACGCCGGCCACGACAGCGCCTCGCCGTTTCCCTCCGCGCGGATCGCCCTCGCCGGCACGCTGGAGGACGAACTCGGCGCGTTGCCCGCCGTGGAGGTGGAGGACCGTTTCCGCCGCGGGCTGCGCGAGGGCCGCGCGCGCGATCGCGCCGCCGGCCGCGCGCTCGCCGGCCCGCAGACCAGCGACCTCGCCATCCGCCATGCGGCGAAGGACATGGCCGCCGCCCTGTGCTCCACGGGCGAACAGAAGGCGCTGCTGATCGGCCTCGTGCTTGCGCATGCGCGCCTCGTCGCGGACATGAGCGGCATCGCGCCGCTCGTCCTGCTCGACGAGGTCGCCGCCCATCTCGATCCGCGCCGACGTGCGGCGCTGTTCGCGGCGCTGGAGCGGCTCGGGAGCCAGATCTTCATGACCGGCGCCGACCCTGCGCTGTTCGCGGACCTGCCCGCCTCGGCCGTCACTTGCCTCGTCACGCCCGGACAGGCTATCCATTTCAACGCATGATTTCCCGGCGCGGGCGGATTCGCGCCGCGTATTCTTTTCGCTGTCAGGAGCCTCCCGTGCATGGCATCGACATCACCGCGCTCGCGATATTCGCCAGCGCGCTCGCCATTGCCGCCGCCGTGCCGGGGCCGGCCGTCGCCGCCATCGTGGCGCGGGTGCTGGCACGCGGCACGCGGGGGCTCGCGCCCTTCCTGCTCGGCATCATCATCAGCGATGTCCTCTGGCTGACGGTCGCCGTTTCCGGCCTCGCCGTTCTGGCGCAGACCTTCCAGGGCGTGTTCATCGTCATCAAATACCTCGGCGCCGCCTATCTGCTCTGGCTGGCGTGGCATTTCTGGACGGCGCCGGCGACGTCTATCGCCTCCGCACCGCTGGAGGTGGGCGAGGGCGGGCCCGCTGCCTTCCTCGGCGGCCTGATGGTCGGCCTGTCGAACCCGAAGGCGATGATGTTCTATCTGGCGCTGCTGCCGGGCTTCATCCCGCTCGACGCCGTCACACCCGTGACCTTCGCGGAGCTTGCGGCAGTCACCTTCGCCGTGCTGGCGGTGATCTTCTCGGCCTACGTCCTCGCCGCCGCCCGCGCGCGCCGCCTTTTCTCCAGCCCGCGGGCGCTCGCCTTCATCAACCGCGCCACCGGGACGGTGATGGTGGGCACGGCGGTCGCGGTCGCCACCCGCTCATGACACAGGCCGGCGCAGCACAGGTTCAGCCCGTCAGCCCCGCACTCGCGCAGCGTGCGCGGGCTGTGCTGAAGTCGGTGTTCGGCTACGACGATTTCCGCCCGGGGCAGGACGAGGTGATCGCCGCCGTGCTCAACGGCGAGAACGTCTTCGCGGTGATGCCAACCGGCAGCGGCAAGTCGATGTGCTACCAGTTGCCCGCCATGACGGACGATGGCGGCATGACCTTGGTCGTCTCGCCGCTGGTCGCGCTGATGCGCGACCAGGTCGGGCAGCTCACGGCCCTCGGCGTGCCGGCGGCCACCATCAATTCCGCCAACACCGACGACGGGAATCGCGAGGCGTGGCGGATGATGCGCCGCGGCGAGCTGAAGCTTCTGTTCGTCTCACCCGAGAAACTCGCGGGCGACAACATGCTGTCAGCCCTGCGCGACATCGGCATTCGCCGCCTCGCCATCGATGAGGCGCATTGCGTATCGCAATGGGGCCACGATTTCCGCCCCGATTACCGCAATCTGCGGCAGGTGCGCGAGCAACTGGGCTCACCGCAGACCATCGCGCTCACCGCCACCGCCGACCGCACCACCCGCGCCGACATCGTTCAGCAGCTTTTTCCGGAGGAGCCGCGCGTCGTCGTGCACAGCTTCGACCGGCCCAACCTTGATCTGCGTTTCGCGGCGAAGGAGCGTCCCGCGAGCCAGCTTGCGGAATTCGTCCTCTCGCACAAGGGGGCGAGCGGCATCATCTACACCTCGGCCCGCAAGCGCACGGAAGAAATCGCGGAAAGCCTGTCGCAGAAGGGCGTGCGCGCGCTCGCCTACCATGCCGGGCTCGATCAGGCGCTGCGCGGCGAGCGGCAGGACCGCTTCCTGCAGGAAAACGACATCGTCATGGTGGCCACGGTCGCCTTCGGCATGGGCATCAACAAGCCGGACGTGCGCTTCGTCGCCCACGCCGACATGCCCGGCAGCATCGAGGGCTACTATCAGGAGATCGGCCGCGCCGGGCGCGACGGCCTGCCGGCGTGGACGCTCACGCTCTACGGCGCCTCCGACATGGCGCTGCGCAGGCGGCAGATCGACGAGAAGGACATCGACGACGAGCGCCGCCGCATCGAGCACCGCAGGCTCAATGCCATGATCGAGCTGTGCGAAACCGCGACCTGCCGGCGGCAGGCGCTGCTCGCCTATTTCGGTGAGGCGAGCGAGCCCTGCGGCGGCTGCGACCTTTGCCGGGGCGGCGTCAGCCTCTACGACGCCACCATCGATGCGCAGAAGGTGCTGTCCGCCATCGCCCGCACCGGCCAGCGCTTCGGCGCGGCGCATATCGCCGACATCCTCACCGGCACGGAGAACGAGGCGGTGTCCCGCCTTGGCCACGACAAGCTCAAGACATTCGGCGTTGGCGCGGACAAGGGCAAGCGGACGTGGCTCACCATCATCCGGCAATTGTTCGCCACCGGCGCCGTCGGCGAGACGGGCGAAGCCTATTCGGGCTACCGTCTGACGCAGAAGGGCGAGGACATCCTGTTCGGCCGCGAGAAGCTGACGCTGCGCGCCGTCGCGGAGGAACCGCGTCGCAGGCGCGACAGCCCGCGCACAGGGGAGGCGGCGTCCCTGCTCACGGAGGCGGAAAACGCCCTGTTCCAGCATCTGCGCAGCCTGCGCCTCGAACTCGCGAAGGCCGAGAACGCCGCCGCCTACATGGTTTTCCCCGACCGCACCCTGGTCGACATGGCCCGCCTCAAACCAACCGACCTGTATGCCATGCGCATGGTGCAGGGCGTGGGCGAGCACAAGCTGGAACGCTACGGCCAGACCTTCGCGGACGCCATCGCCGCCTTCCTGCGCGAGAACCGCTGACTGACACCGGCGCTCCCGTTCTGCGGCCACTCACGTGCGTGCCTTGCCAGGCCCCGCATGGGCTTCATCATCTCCCGATGAGTGGGGCTCAGGTATCAGCCCAGCAGCGCCGCCGCGAGACGGCGGAACGCCCGGGCGCGGTGAGACAATCCTTGCGGATGCGACCAGCCGTGCTTCTGCTCCGACGACATCTCGCCGAAAGTGATGTCGTACCCTTCCGGCTGGAAGATCGGATCGTAGCCGAAACCCCTGTCGCCACGCGCGGGAAACACCAGCTTGCCGAATACGCGGCCTTCGAACAGTTCCTCGTGCCCGTCCGGCCATGCCACCACGAGCGCGGAAACGAAATGCGCCCGGCGCCCGGCGTCGTCCAGCGCGCCGCGCCGTTCGAGTTCCCGCTCGATGCGAGCGATAGCGGCGGGGAAGTCCTTGTCGGGGCCGGCCCAGCGGGCGGAAAAGATGCCCGGCGCACCGTCGAGCGCCTCGACGCACAGGCCGGAATCGTCGGCAAAGGCGGGCAGGCCGGTGGCCGTCGCCGCAGCATGCGCCTTCAGCGCCGCGTTCTCGGCGAAGGTGGTTCCGGTCTCGTCCGGCTCCGGCAGGTGGAGTTCGCCCGCCGACACGGCCTCGATGTGATAGGGCGCGAGCAGCTCACGCATCTCGCGCAACTTGCCCGGGTTGTGCGAGGCGACGACGAGCCGCCCTTCCAGCTTGCGCACCATCAGGATACCGCCAGTTTCTGCAGGGTGACGAGCTTTTCCGTCCCGGCCCTTGCCAGTGCCAGCAGGCGCAGCAGCTCCTCCTCGCTGAAGGGAGCGCCCTCCGCCGTGCCCTGCACCTCGACGATGCCGCCCGTGCCGGTCAGCACGAAATTGGCATCGGTCTCGGCCGCCGAGTCCTCGGCGTAATCGAGGTCGAGCACCGGCGTGCCTCTGTAGATGCCGCAGGAGACAGCGGCGACGTGGTCCTTCAGCGCCTTGGCAGACAGCATGGAGCGCGCCTGCATCCATTGCAGGCAATCGTGCAGCGCGACCCACGCGCCGGTGATGGCGGCGGTGCGCGTGCCGCCGTCCGCCTGCAGCACGTCGCAGTCGACCACGATCTGCCGTTCGCCGATCGCATGCAGGTCCACGACCGCGCGCAGGCTGCGCCCGATGAGGCGCTGGATTTCCTGCGTGCGGCCGGAGGGTTTGCCGGATGTCACCTCGCGGCGCGTGCGCTCCAGCGTGGCGCGCGGCAGCATGGCGTATTCCGCCGTTACCCAGCCGCGGCCCTGTCCGCGCAGCCACGGCGGCGGCCTGTCTTCCAGCGAGGCCGTGCACAGCACGTGCGTCTCGCCGAATTTCACCAGACAGGAGCCTTCCGCATAACGCGCCACGGCGCGTTCGAGGGTTACCTTGCGCAGCTCTTCCGGAGCGCGCCCTGAGGGGCGGATGGAGGTATTCACCGAACTTATCCCTGGAATAATGATCGTCCTGCGCGGCTTGTAGCATCTCGCGCGCCGCCGACAAGCCGATTCCGCAAGGCCTGCCTGCTCCCCCTCTTGAAGCAGCCCCCCCTGTTGCCCTAATCAGGGAGAGGCAAGTCAGGAGCCAAAAACCATACCGTGATGACTGTTTTCTGATGACCATGCCGTATCGAACCGTCCCGACTGCGGACAGCGCGCGCCTCTTTGCGGACCTTGACGAGCGGTCGCGCGAGGTTTTCCGCCATGTGGTAGAGGGTTATCTCGCCACGGGCGAGCCCGTCGGCTCGCGCAATCTCGCGCGCCTTCTCTCCATGCCGCTCTCGCCCGCCTCCGTACGCAACGTGATGGCGGACCTTGAGCTGGCGGGCCTGCTTTACGCACCCCACATCAGCGCCGGGCGCATGCCAACCGAGCGCGGCCTGCGCTTCTTCGTCGATGCAATGCTGGAAATCGGCGACCTCGATTCGGAAGAGACCAGCCGCATCGAATCGCAGGTGGCCGCGGCGGCGACGGGCACCTCGCTCGACAGCCTGCTGTCGGAGGCCACCGTGATGCTGTCGGGCCTCACGCGCGGCGCGGGCGTCGTCGTCACCGGCAAGCAGAACCCGCCGCTGAAGCACATCGAATTCGTTCGCCTAGATGCCGCGAAGGCGCTCGTGGTGCTGGTGGGCGAGGACGGCGCAGTCGAGAACCGCCTGCTTGACCTGCCGCCCGGCCTGCCGTCGAGCGCCCTGATCGAGGCCGGCAACTATCTCAACGCGCATTTGCGCGGCCTCACCCTGGCGGAGCTGCGCGCGCAGGTTGAGCAGCGCCGCGCCAGTATGGAACAGGAACTCGACGCGCTCGTCACTGGCCTCATCGACGCGGGCCTCGCCGTCAGCGTCGGCCCCTCCGACGGGCGCCAGCTCATCGTGCGCGGACAGGCGAACCTTCTCGACGATCTCAAGGCGGCGGAGGACGTCGAGCGCATCCGCCTGCTGTTCGCCGATCTGGAGACGCAGAAGGACGTCATCGACCTGCTGTCGCGCGCCGAGGGCGGCGAGGGCGTGCGCATCTTCATCGGCTCGGAAAACAAGCTGTTCTCGCTGTCCGGCTCGTCGATGATCGCCGCGCCCTTCCGCGACTCGCGCCAGACGATCCTCGGGGTCGTCGGCGTCATCGGCCCGACGCGGCTCAACTATTCGCGCATCGTGCCCATGGTGGACTACACCGCCCGCGTCGTCTCGCGCATTCTGGAACGCAAGCGCTGAAGCACGGGCGGAGCAGGATCGAATAGCCCGGGGATCAGGCGGCGTGCCGGTCGGCGGTGGCGCCGAAGTGACCGATGTACCGCGGGTTGATCGCCTTCACCGGCAGCATCACCAGCACGTCCGTGGTGCCGAACTGCCGATCGATCACCGCGCCCTCGCCCACGGTGCCGCCAAGGCGCAGATAGCCTTTGATCAGCGGCGGCAGGCTGTGCAGCGCGGCGCGGGCATCGATGCCCTCCTTGCTCATCAGGTCCATGCGCACGAAACGGTCCGGCAGGGCCTTCACGTTCCATTCCTCGGGCGCGCGGGCATAGTGATGCAGGAAGCTCAGCGGCAGCGCCATCTTCGCGGGGTCGGTGCCCTCAAGGCTCGCGCAGCCGAACATCACGTCGATGCGGTGATGCAGCACATAGGTCCAGATGCCATGCCAGAGCAGTTCGACGGTGCGCTTGTTGCGGTAGGGCTTGAGCACGCAGGAGCGGCCGAGTTCCAGAAAGCGCAGTTGCGGGTTGGCGTCGATCACCGGCTGCACGTCGAATTCGCCGGCCGTGTAGAAGCCGAAGGAGCGATCCGCCACCTCCTGCCGCAGCAGCCGGTAGGTGCCCACCACCTTCGGCTTGTTGGGGCGGAACGGCTTGCGCGGCGCGTCGTGATCGAGCACCAGCAGATGGTCGCAGATGGCGTCGTATTCGTCCATGTCGCGCTGCGCGAGCATGCAGGCGGCGTTGGGCACCGCCGACATCTCGTTGTAGAACACGCGGTAGCGCAGGCGCTGCGCCCGGCGAATATCGCGCTTGGTGGTTGCGAGCCGCACTTCGAGGGAGCCGATGCGGCCGAGAACGGGGTCGAGGCCGCCGGTGTCGAGCGGCAGGCCGAACTTGAAGCCGCCGCCGAACTTGCCGTTCTGCACCCAGTTCCACGCCTTGGGGTTGCCCCAGACCTTGGGCTGCAGGAATGCAGGCATCCGCCCGCCCCGCGCCCCGATGAACGCATCCTCCCTGAAAATTCTGGCGCCGGCCGCACTCTTGGCACCCGTATGATTCCTGGCACCCATATAAATTCCCACCCCCGCCCCTCGCGTGACGAACCCGGGCGCACCGCGCGCACCTTGCTCTTTGGCTTCAGGGCCTTACGGATTCGCCCACGTTATCATCCCGCAAGCAGAGCATAGGCTTTCAACAGTTCGATGACAATGGTGACGTACGGGCGGGAGATGCGCAAGATGTCACCGGAACGAATCATGCAAGCCAGCCTCATGACCGACACCCCGCCTGCCCTGCCCATCGACGAAGTGCTCGCGCCCCTGCGCGGGACGTTGGCGCGCGGCCGCAACGCTGTGCTCGTCGCACCGCCCGGCGCAGGCAAGACGACGCGCGTGCCGCTCGCCCTGCTCGGCGAGTCCTGGGTCGGCGGGCGCAGGATCGTCATGCTGGAACCCCGCCGCCTCGCCGCCCAGGGCGCCGCCGCGCGCATGGCGGAAACCCTGTCGGAGCCGGTCGGCGAGACCGTGGGCCTGCGCGTGCGTCTCGGTTCGAAAGTGAGCGCGCGCACGCGCATCGAGGTCGTGACGGAAGGCGTTTTCGCCCGCATGATCCTCGACGATCCGGAACTCGCCGGCATAGCCGTCGTCATCTTCGACGAGTTTCACGAGCGCTCGCTCGACGCCGATTTCGGCCTCGCCCTCGCACTCGACGCGCAGGCGGGCCTGCGCGAGGACTTGCGCATCCTCGTCATGTCCGCCACCCTTGACGGCGCGCGCGTCGCCGGCCTGCTCGGCGCGCCGGGCGCTCCAGCTCCCGTCATCGAATCCGAAGGCCGCGCCTTCCCGGTCGAGACGCGCTATCGCGGCCGCGATCCAGCCCGCCGGCTGGAGGAGGAGGTGGCCGCCGCCGTGCGCACGGCGCTCGCGTCGGAGCCCGGCTCCATCCTCGTTTTCCTGCCCGGGCAGGGCGAGATCCGCCGCACGGAGGCGCTGCTGGAGGAGCGGTTTAGCCAGGCGTCCGCCGGTGGACAGGCTGTGGATATCGCCCCCCTCTACGGCCAGCTCGACCGCGCCGCGCAGAACCTCGCCATCCGGCCGAGCCCCGCCGGGCGGCGCAAGGTGGTGCTCGCCACCTCCATCGCCGAAACCTCGCTCACCATCGATGGCGTGCGCGTGGTGATCGATTCGGGTCTTGCTCGCGTACCACGTTTCGAGCCCGACATCGGTATCACGCGCCTTGAAACGGTGCGCGCCTCGCGCGCCGCCGCGGACCAGCGCCGGGGCCGCGCCGGGCGCACGGAGCCGGGCGTGTGCATCCGCCTGTGGGAGGAAGCCGCCACCGGCGCGCTGGCGCCCTTTTCTACGCCCGAAATCCTCTCCGCTGACCTCGCGCCCCTGCTGCTCGACTGCGCCGCCTGGGGTATCGACGATCCGGCCCGCCTCCCCTTTCTCGATCCGCCGCCGGCCGCCGCCGTGACCGAGGCGCGCAAGCTCCTGCAAGGCATCGGCGCACTCGATGCCCGCCATCGCCTCACCGATACCGGCCGGGCGCTGCAGGCACTGCCGCTGCCGCCACGCCTCGCCCGCATGGTCGTCGAGGCGCGTCGCGGCGGTCGTGGCGCCGAAGCCGCCGAGATCGCCGCCGTGCTGGTGGAGCGGGGGTTGGGCGGCAACGCCGTCGACATCACGGAGCGCGTCGGCCAGTTCCGCCGCGACCGCTCGCCGCGCGCCGGCGACATGCGCAGGCTGGCGCGCAACTGGGCAGGCCCCGCCGCGGACGCGACGCGCGCCCCGGACCCCGGCCCCCTGCTCGCGCTCGCCTTTCCGGACCGCATCGCCCGTGCCCGCGCGGGCGACGGCGCGGGCGACGGCATCTATGTCCTTGCCAACGGCCGCGGCGCGACGCTCGATCCCGCCGATCCTCTTGCGCGCGAAACCTGGCTTGCGGTCGCTGAAATCACCGGCTCGGCCGCATCGGCGCGCATCGTCTCCGCCGCCCCCCTCACGCCCGAGGATGTGGAGACGCTTGCCGGCGATATGATCGTCGAGGCGGCGGAGACGACTTTCGACACCAGCGCGAAGGCGCTGCGCAGCCGTCGCACACGCCGGCTCGGCGCCATCGTGCTCGACCGGCAGCCGCTGCCGGTGAAGCCCGATGAATCGGCCGCCGCCATCCTCGCGCGGGGCATCGCGGGGCTCGGCGTCGCCGCCCTGCCGTGGACGAAGGCGCTCACGCAATGGCGCACGCGCGTCGCCTTTCTGCGCAAGGCGGAAGGCGCGGACCTCTGGCCCGACCTTTCGGACGAGGCGCTCGCGGCCACGGTCGAGACATGGCTCACGCCCCATCTCGTCGGCCTCACCGGCCTCGCGCAGATCGATACCGGCACGCTCGACGCGGCGCTCAAGGCCCTGCTGCCGTGGGATCGGCAGCAGCAGCTCGAACGCGACGCGCCGACCCACTTCACCGCCCCGACGGGATCACGCATTCCTGTGGATTATAGCGGGGATAACCCTTCCGTCGCCGTGCGGGTGCAGGAACTGTTCGGCCTCGCCGGACACCCGGCCATCGCGAACGGCCGATTGCCGCTCACGCTCGAACTGCTGTCCCCGGCGCACCGCCCGATCCAGATCACGCGCGATCTCCCCGGCTTCTGGCGCGGCTCATGGACCGCGGTGCGCGCCGAGATGCGCGGGCGCTATCCCAGGCACGTCTGGCCCGAGGACCCTGCCAGTGCCACCGCCACCACGCGCGCCAAACCGCGCGGGATATGAGGTCAAAATAGCCCTGTGTCAGCCACCTGATTGCTCTTCCCGGTCATGAACCCGGAAAGCCAAGAAAAAACCCGCAGCCGTGAAGCTGCGGGTTTTGCTTTTCGCTCGTTTCAGCGGATCATACATCCGGCTGGGATGTTTCCGAAAACGACGGCGTGGACGCCAGCGGTTCCGGCAACCCCTGCCCCACGGCCTTCGCCGCCTGCGCGCTTTCGCGCGCACGCTGGCCGAGGATGAGTTCGTCGCGCCGCACCGCGATCTCGCGCAGCTTGGCGGCGACCGCGCCCGTGCCGGCCGGGATCAGGCTGCCGACGATGACATTCTCCTTCAGCCCTTCCAGGGTGTCCGACTTGCCGTTGACGGCTGCTTCCGTCAGCACGCGCGTCGTCTCCTGGAAGGATGCCGCCGAAATGAACGACTTCGTCTGCAGGCTCGCCTTGGTGATGCCGAGCAGCACCGGCGTGCCCTGCGCGGGACGCTTGTTCTCCGCGATGAGCCGGTCGTTGGCGTCGCGGAAGTCCGTGCGGTCGACCTGCTCGCCATGCAGGAACTCGGAGTCGCCCGGGTCCGTGATATCGACCTTCTGCAGCATCTGGCGAACGATCACCTCGATGTGCTTGTCGTTGATATGCACGCCCTGCAGACGGTAGACCTCCTGAATCTCGTTGACGAGATAGGCGGCCAGTTCCTCCACGCCCTTGATGGCGAGGATGTCGTGCGGCGCGGGGTTGCCGTCGACGATGAAGTCACCGACCTCGATGACGTCGCCATCCTGCAGATGGATGTGCTTGCCCTTCGGGATCAGGTACTCCACCGGCTCCGAGCCGTCGTGCGGCGCCAGCGTCAGCCGGCGCTTGTTCTTGTAGTCGCGCCCGAACTGGATCGTGCCAGACTTCTCGGCGATGATCGCGGCGTCCTTCGGACGGCGGGCCTCGAAAAGCTCCGCCACGCGCGGCAGACCGCCGGTGATGTCGCGCGTCTTGGCGCTTTCCAGCGGGATACGCGCCAGCGCGTCGCCGGCCTTCACCTTCGCGCCCGGATCGACGGCGATGATGCCCTCCACCGGCAGCAGGTAGCGCGCGTCGCCGCCGCGCGGCAGCTTGGCGACCTTGCCGTCCGGACCGAGAATGACGATCGCCGGGCGCAGATCGGCCGTGCGGGCGGAGCCGCGCCAGTCGATCACCACGCGCTTGGCGATGCCGGTCGCCTCGTCGATGGTTTCCGACATCGACATGTTCTCGATCAGGTCCTCGAAGCCGATGGTGCCATCGATCTCGGTCAGCACCGGACGGGTATAGGGGTCCCATTCCGCCACACGCTGGCCGCGCTTGATCTGGTCGCCGTCGTCCACCTTCAGCCGCGCACCGTACTGCACGCGGTGCACCGCGCGCTCCTTGCCATCCGGCCCCAGGATGATGACGCCGACGTTGCGGCCCATGACCACGAGATCGCCGTCGGAGTTGCGCGCCACGTTGCGGTTGCGCAGCTTCACCTCGCCCTCGAAGTTGGTTTCGAGGAACGACTGGTCGGCGATGGTCGCCGCGCCGCCGATGTGGAACGTGCGCATCGTGAGCTGGGTGCCCGGCTCGCCGATCGACTGCGCCGCGATGACGCCCACCGCCTCGCCATGGTTGACGGGCGTGCCGCGCGCCAGATCGCGGCCGTAGCAGGTGGCGCATACGCCGTTACGCGACTCGCAGGTCAGCACCGAGCGGATCTTCACCTGCTGGACGCCCGCCGCGTTGATCGCCGGGATGTCCTTTTCCTCGATCATAATGCCGGTCGGCACGATCACATTGCCTTCCGCATCGACGACATCCTCGGCCGCCGTACGGCCCAGGATGCGCGAGGCGAGCGTCGCCACGACCTGCCCGGCGTCGATGATCGCCCGCATCGAGATACCGCGATCCGTGCCGCAATCCGTCTCGCGGATGACCGCGTCCTGCGCCACGTCGACGAGACGGCGCGTCAGGTAACCCGAGTTCGCGGTCTTCAGCGCGGTGTCCGCGAGGCCCTTGCGGGCGCCGTGGGTCGAGTTGAAGTATTCGAGAACGTCGAGGCCTTCCTTGAAGTTCGAGATGATCGGGCTTTCGATGATCTCGCCCGAGGGCTTGGCCATCAGGCCGCGCATGGCGGCGAGCTGCTTCATCTGCGCAGGCGAGCCGCGCGCGCCGGAGTGCGCCATCATGTAGATGGAGTTCACCGGCTTGTCGCGACCGTTGTCGTCCTTCCGGACGGCGGAGATGCGCGCCATCATCTCGCCGGCGAGCTTGTCGGAGCACTTCGCCCAGGCGTCGACGACCTTGTTGTACTTCTCGCCCTGCGTGATCAGGCCGTCGTTGTACTGCTGCTCGTAGTCCTTCACCAGCAGGCGCGTCTGGTCGACGATCTCCCACTTGTTCTCCGGAACGACCATGTCGTCCTTGCCGAACGAGATGCCGGCCTTGAAGGCGTGGTAGAAGCCCAGCGACATGATGCGGTCGCAGAAGATAACCGATTCCTTCTGACCGCAGTTGCGGTAGACGGCATCGATCATGTTGGAGATTTCCTTCTTCGTCATCAGCTTGTTGACGACGTCGAAGGTGATCTTCGGGTGCTTCGGCAGCAGGCGCGACAGGAACACGCGCCCGGGCGTGGTGTCGTGGATCTTCGAGACCGGCGCGCCGTCCTCGTCCACACCCACCCAGCGGTAGCGAATCTTGCTGTGATACGTGATCACGCCCGCGTTCAGCGCATGCTCGATCTCGTTCTGGTCCGCATAGGCCTTGCCCTGGCCGGGCTCGCCATCTGCCATGATCGACAGGTAATAGAGCCCCAGAACCATGTCCTGCGACGGAACGATGATCGGCTGGCCGTTGGCGGGGTGCAGGATGTTGTTCGTCGACATCATCAGCACGCGCGCCTCAAGCTGCGCTTCAAGCGACAGCGGCACGTGCACGGCCATCTGGTCACCGTCGAAGTCGGCGTTGAACGCCGAGCAGACGAGCGGGTGGAGCTGGATCGCCTTGCCCTCGATCAGCACCGGCTCGAAGGCCTGGATGCCGAGGCGGTGCAGCGTCGGCGCGCGGTTCAACATCACCGGATGCTCGCGGATAACCTCGTCGAGGATATCCCACACTTCCGGCTTTTCCTTCTCCACGAGCTTCTTGGCCTGCTTGACGGTGGCCGACAGGCCCTTGGCGTCGAGCCGCGCGTAGATGAACGGCTTGAACAGCTCCAGCGCCATCTTCTTCGGCAGGCCGCACTGGTGCAGCTTCATCTCCGGGCCGACGACGATCACCGAGCGGCCGGAATAGTCCACGCGCTTGCCGAGCAGGTTCTGGCGGAAGCGGCCCTGCTTGCCCTTCAGCATGTCGGCAAGCGACTTCAGCGGCCGCTTGTTGGCGCCCGTGATCACGCGGCCGCGCCGACCGTTGTCGAACAGCGCGTCGACCGCCTCCTGAAGCATGCGCTTCTCGTTGCGGATAATGATGTCGGGTGCGCGCAGCTCGATCAGCCGCTTCAGGCGGTTGTTGCGGTTGATGACGCGCCGGTACAGATCATTGAGGTCGGACGTGGCGAAACGGCCACCATCAAGCGGCACCAGCGGGCGCAAATCCGGGGGAATGACGGGGACGACCGTCATGATCATCCATTCCGGCTTGTTGCCCGACTGCTGGAACGCCTCGATGATCTTGAGGCGCTTCATCAGCTTCTTGGGCTTCAGCTCGGACGTGGTGGTCGCGATCTCTTCCTTGATTTCCTGCGCGGTCTTCTCAAGGTCGAGGTTGCGCAGGATCTCGCGGATGGCCTCCGCGCCGATCAGCGCGGTGAAGCTGTCGTCGCCATATTCCTCCTGCGCGCGCAGATGCTCTTCCTCCGTGAGGAGCTGAAGCATCTTCAGCGGCGTGAGGCCGGGCTCCAGCACCACGTAGGACTCGAAATACAGGATGCGCTCAAGATCCTTGAGCGTCATGTCGAGCAGCAGGCCGATGCGCGAGGGCAGCGACTTGAGGAACCAGATGTGCGCGACCGGCGCCGCCAGTTCGATGTGGCCCATGCGCTCGCGCCGTACGCGCGCAAGCGTCACCTCGACGCCGCACTTCTCGCAGATGACGCCCTTGTACTTCATGCGCTTGTACTTGCCGCACAAGCATTCATAGTCCTTGATCGGGCCGAAGATACGCGCGCAGAACAGGCCGTCGCGTTCCGGCTTGAACGTACGATAGTTGATGGTCTCCGGCTTCTTGATTTCACCGTAGGACCATGACAGAATTTTCTCAGGGCTCGCGATCGAAATCTTGATCTGATCGAACGTCTGTGCGGGAGCCTGAGTATTGAAGAGATTCATCACCTCTTGATTCATCGCCGTCTCCTCAAGTCTGCGTGAGTCCCGCGCCTCCGGGTGAACTCCCGCCGGCACCTGCCCTGCCGCCCGCAGCGCGATGCCTTGAAACTGGAAATATATCGGCGACACCCGGCTGTTTTATGGCCGGATGCCGCCTTGATCTTCAATGCCGCGTATGGATGCGCGCACCCCGCCCGCTCATTCGGCCGCCTCCGCGGGGAAGTCATCCTCAGGTACCTGCTTGGACGAGAGCAACTCCACGTTGAGGCCGAGCGACCGCATTTCCTTGACCAGCACGTTGAAGCTCTCCGGCACGCCGGATTCGAACGTGTCGTCGCCGCGCACGATGGCCTCGTAGACCTTGGTGCGGCCGGCGACGTCGTCCGACTTCACCGTCAGCATCTCCTGCAGGGTATAGGCCGCGCCATAGGCTTCGAGCGCCCACACCTCCATCTCGCCGAAGCGCTGGCCGCCGAACTGCGCCTTGCCGCCCAGCGGCTGCTGGGTGACGAGCGAGTACGGGCCGATGGAACGTGCATGGATCTTGTCGTCGACCAGGTGGTGCAACTTGAGCATGTAGATGATGCCCACGGTCACCTTGCGGTCAAACGGCTCGCCCGTGCGTCCGTCATAGAGCGTGGACTGGCCGGACGGGTGAAGCCCCGCCTCCTCCAGCATGTCCTCGATATCGCTCTCCTTGGCGCCGTCGAACACCGGCGTCGCGATCGGCACACCGCGCCGCAGGCTCTCGCCCAGATCGATGAGATCCTCCGGCGTCAGTTCGTCCGAGACCGCATCCTCGCCATAGACCTGGTTCAGAGCCTGCTTCAGCTGCGCCGTGTCGTGCGCACGGCGGTAGACATCCACCGCCTGCCCGATCTGCCGGCCGAGGTTGGCGCAGGCCCATCCCAGATGCGTTTCGAGAATCTGCCCGACGTTCATGCGGCTCGGCACGCCGAGCGGGTTGAGCACGATGTCGGCGTGCGTACCGTCCTCCAGGAACGGCATGTCCTCGATCGGCACGATGCGCGACACGACACCCTTGTTGCCGTGGCGGCCGGCCATCTTGTCGCCCGGCTGAATCTTGCGCTTCACCGCGACGAAGACCTTGACCATCTTCATCACGCCGGGCGGCAGCTCGTCGCCGCGCTGCAGCTTCTCGACCTTGTCGAGGAAGCGCTGTTCGAGCCGCTTCTTCGATTCGTCGTACTGCTTGCGCATCGCCTCCAGCTCCGCCGTCACGGCATCGTCGGCGACGGCAAACTGCCACCACTGCGAACGCGGGATGTCCGCCAGCACCTGGCGTGTCAGCTCCGTGTCCTTGCGGAAGCCCTTGGGGCCGGCGATCGCCGTCTGGCCGATCAGCACGTCCGCGAGGCGCGCGTAGGCGTTGCGGTCGAGGATCGCCTGCTCGTCGTCGCGGTCCTTGGCGAGGCGCTCGATCTCCTCGCGCTCGATGGCCTGGGCGCGCTCGTCCTTGTCGATGCCGTGGCGGTTGAACACGCGCACCTCGACGATGGTGCCCGTCACTCCCGGCGGCACGCGCAGCGACGTGTCGCGCACGTCGGAGGCCTTCTCACCGAAGATGGCGCGCAGCAGCTTCTCTTCCGGAGTCATCGGGCTTTCGCCCTTGGGCGTGATCTTGCCCACCAGAATGTCGCCCGCCTGCACCTCGGCGCCGATGTAGACGATGCCCGCCTCGTCGAGGTTCTTCAGCGCTTCTTCCGAGACGTTCGGAATATCGCGCGTGATTTCCTCCGGCCCGAGCTTGGTGTCGCGGGCGGAGACCTCGAACTCCTCGATGTGGATCGAGGTGAACACGTCTTCCTTCACGATCCGCTCGGAGAGCAGGATGGAGTCCTCATAGTTGTAGCCGTTCCACGGCATGAACGCGACGAGCACGTTGCGTCCGAGCGCGAGTTCGCCCAGCTCCGTCGAGGGACCGTCGGCGACGATGTCGCCCTTCTTCACGAAGTCGCCCACCTTTACCAGCGGCCGCTGGTTGATGCAGGTCGACTGGTTGGAGCGCTGGAACTTCATCAGCCGGTAGATATCGACGCCCGACTTGGTCGGGTCGAGATCTTCCGTCGCGCGGATAACGATACGTGTGGCGTCCACCTGGTCGACGATGCCCGTGCGCCGCGCCGCGATAGCGGCGCCCGAGTCGCGCGCGACCACCGCCTCCATGCCCGTGCCGACGAAGGGCGCATCCGCCTTCACCAGCGGCACGGCCTGGCGCTGCATGTTCGAGCCCATCAGCGCGCGGTTGGCGTCGTCGTTCTCAAGGAACGGAATGAGCGCCGCCGCCACCGACACGAGCTGCTTCGGCGACACGTCCATATAGTCCACGCGCTCCGGCGGCACCACGACCACGTCGCCGGCCTGGCGGCAGACGACGAGGTCCTCGGTCAGCCGGCCTTCCGTGTCGATCGCCGCATTGGCCTGCGCCACGGCATACTTCATTTCCTCGGTCGCCGAGAGGTAGTTCACCTCGTTCGTTACCTTGCCGTCGCGCACCCGCCGGTACGGCGCCTCGATGAAGCCATACTTGTTGACGCGCGCGAAGGTGGCGAGCGAGTTGATCAGGCCGATGTTCGGCCCTTCCGGTGTCTCGATGGGGCAGATGCGGCCGTAGTGCGTGGGGTGCACGTCGCGCACCTCGAAGCCGGCGCGCTCGCGCGTCAGGCCGCCCGGGCCAAGCGCGGAGAGGCGCCGCTTGTGCGTCACTTCCGACAGCGGGTTCGTCTGGTCCATGAACTGCGAGAGCTGCGACGAGCCGAAGAACTCGCGCACGGCCGCCGCCGCCGGCTTGGCGTTGATCAGATCCTGCGGCATCACGGTGTCGATGTCCACGGAGGACATGCGCTCCTTGATTGCGCGCTCCATGCGCAGCAGGCCAAGCCGGTACTGGTTCTCCATCAGCTCGCCGACGGAACGCACGCGGCGGTTGCCGAGATGGTCGATGTCGTCGATCTCGCCACGGCCGTCGCGCAAGCCGACCAGCGCCTTGACGACCGCGAGCATGTCCTCGCGGCGCAGGATACGCACGGTATCCGCCGCGTCGAGGTCGAGGCGCATGTTCATCTTCACGCGGCCGACAGCCGAAAGGTCGTAACGCTCGGGATCGAAGAACAGCGAGTGGAACATCGCCTCCGCCGTATCCAGCGTCGGCGGCTCGCCCGGGCGCATCACACGATAGATGTCGAACAGCGCCGATTCGCGCGCGCTGTTCTTGTCGATCGCCAGCGTGTTGCGGATGTAGGGACCGATGTTGACGTGGTTGATGTCGAGAACGGGGATCTCGAAGACGCCGGCCTCATCGAGTTCCTTCAGCACCTTCTCGGTGATTTCCTCGCCAGCCTCGGCATAGATCTCGCCCGTCTGCGGGTTGACGACGTCCTCACCGATATACTGGCCGAACAGGTCCTCGTCCGCCGCCCGCAGCGCCTTGACGCCGGCTTCCACGAGCTGGCGCGCGCCGCGCACCGTCAGCTTCTTGCCGGCCTCCAGCACGACCTCGCCCGAATCGGCGTCGATCACGTCGGCGCTTGCCTTGAAGCCCTTGTAGCGCTCGGGGTCGAAGGGCACGCGCCAGCCGTGGTCGTCGCGCGTGTAGGGCACCTTGTTATAGAACGTGTCGAGGATTTCCTCGGAGTCGAGGCCCAGGGCATAGAGCAGTGTCGTCACCGGCAGCTTGCGGCGGCGGTCGATACGCGCGTAGACGATGTCCTTCGCGTCGAACTCGATATCGAGCCACGAACCGCGATAGGGGATGATGCGCGCGGCGAACAGGATCTTGCCGGAGGAGTGCGTCTTGCCGCGGTCGTGGTCGAAGAACACGCCCGGCGAGCGGTGCATCTGAGACACGATCACGCGCTCGGTGCCATTGACGATGAAGGTGCCGTTGTCGGTCATGAGCGGCATGTCGCCCATGTACACGTCCTGCTCCTTGATGTCCTTGACGGAGCGCGCGCCGGTGTCCTCGTCCACATCAAACACGATGAGACGCAGCGTCACCTTCAGCGGCGCGGAAAAGGTCATGCCGCGCTGCCGGCACTCGTCGACATCATACTTCGGCGGCTCGAACGTGTACTTCACGAATTCCAGAAGCGAAGTACCGGAGAAGTCCGAAATCGGGAATACCGACTTGAACACGGACTGCAGCCCCTCGTCAGGCCGTCCGCCTTCCGGCTCATCGATCAGCAGGAACTGGTCATAGGACGCCTTCTGAACCTCGATCAGGTTCGGCATCTCCGCAACTTCCCGGATCTTGCCGAAGAACTTGCGAACACGCTTGCGGCTGGTGATCGTCTGGGCCATGTGGACTCTTGCTCCTCAACGCACGCCTGACCGGGCGGTCCTCGGGCGCCACTCCGGCAAGGGTTGCTCGGAGGGCCGCCGGGTCAGGCGGGCCGCTATCCCGCGGCAAGGTCAGCGAACGGTTCCGCCGCTCAACGGCCGAAAAGGCGACCGCCACGAACGGCGATGGCGTTTTCGGACGACGATGCGGTCCCGGGAGAAATCTCCCGGAACCGCAATTTCTTCAGATTAGGTTAACGGTGCGCGCGCTCAAAGACCTGCTCAGAGTTTCGATCCGTCCAGCAGCATGCGATCAGCCTGTCCGAAAAAACACCGCCAGGGCCGGGCGACTCCGGCCCCGCCGATCCATCCGAACTTACTTGAGTTCGACCTTGGCGCCGGCCTTCTCAAGCTGCTCCTTGAGCTTGTTGGCCTCGTCCTTCGGAATGCCTTCCTTGACAGGCTTGGGAGCGCCCTCGACGAGGTCCTTCGCTTCCTTGAGGCCAAGGCCGGTGATGGCGCGGACTTCCTTGATGACTTCGATCTTCTTGTCGCCGATGGCGGCCAGAACAACCGTGAATTCGGTCTGCTCCTCGGCAGCCGGGGCAGCGGCGCCACCACCTGCCGGAGCGGCGGCAACGGCGACAGCGGCAGCAGCGGAAACACCCCACTTCTCTTCGAGAAGCTTGGCGAGTTCGGCAGCCTCGAGAACGGTAAGGCTCGACAGTTCGTCGACGAGCTTGGTCAAATCAGCCATGATAATAATCCCTGTATCGGTTCGTCAGTTTGTTGGTAATCGGCCTTACGCCGCATCTCTGTTGGCATAGGCTCCGAACACGCGGGCCACCTTGGCGGCGGGCGCGGTGACAACCTGGGCGATCTTCGTCGCGGGAGCCTGGACAAGGCCCACGAGCTTGGCGCGCAGTTCGTCGAGCGACGGCAGCGAGGCGAGCGCCTTCACACCGTCGACGTTCAGAGTGGACTTGCCCGACGCGCCACCGAGAATGACGAGCTTGTCATTCGTCTTGGCGAAATCGGTCACGACCTTGGCCGCTGCGATGGGGTCGCTGGAATAGGCCAGCAACGTCGGCCCCTTCAGAAGGGGCGCGATTCCGGCAACGTCCGTGCCTTCGAGAGCGATCTTGGCGATGCGGTTCTTTGCGACCTGCACCTTGGCGCCTGCCTGCTTCGCTTCCTGACGGAGCTTCTGCATTTCAGCGACCCTCAGGCCGGCATAATGAGCAACAACGACGACGCCTGAAGTGCCGAACACTTCGCCAAGCGACGCCGCAAGCTCAGCTTTCGCCGTTCTATCCACGGGGCTCTCTCCAATAGACGGATAGACAGATGCCCATCCGCCAGCTACACATACCGCCCTCGCGATACCGACTACCATCAGGCCCGGCACCGAAAGGCGGCGCTTGTGAGCCCTGTCCCCGCTCCACGGCAGAAGCCGCGACGCGGATGCGAAGGTACGAACCAATCCCGTTTCACCGGCGATACCGACGGCTACCGACATCAGCCTTACCCGTCTATGCAGGCCCCAGGACGGGATTAGACCCGGCGCATATCGCCGGGCACCTGCAGTCTCGGACAGGACACCGACGGCCCCGAGGCGTCGCCCGGCGGAGATTTTCCCCGCTGGGCACACCCTGGAACCGCCATCTTCACGATCGTCAGATCGGAATTCCAGAAAAGTCTTGACCCGGCTTCCCGGATCAACCAACCTACATAATCTCCCTGCGCCCAAAACGCAAGGGCTGAGCCGCATGGCAGTCCGCCACGCGGCTACATCCGGGATTACGCTGCGCTGGCCACCGCGAACACCGACGAGGGATCGACCTTCACGCCCGGGCCCATCGTCGAGGAAATGGCGATGCGCTGGATGTAGGTGCCCTTGGCGCCCGACGGCTTGGCCCTCGCCACCGCATCGGCGAAGGCACGGATGTTCTCGATCAGCTTCTGCTCATCGAACGAAGCCTTGCCGATGCCGGCGTGGACGATGCCGGCCTTCTCGACGCGAAACTCCACAGCGCCGCCCTTGGCCGCCGAAACGGCGCCAGTGACGTCCATCGTCACCGTGCCGACCTTCGGGTTCGGCATCAGGCCGCGCGGGCCAAGGATCTTGCCGAGACGACCGACGAGCGGCATCAGGTCCGGCGTCGCGATGCAGCGGTCGAAGTTGATGTTGCCGCTCTGGATCTGCTCCATCAGGTCCTCGGCGCCCACCACCTCGGCACCGGCTTTCTTCGCCTCATCGGCCTTCGGGCCACGGGCGAACACGGCCACGCGCACCGAACGGCCGGAGCCGTTGGGGAGCTGGCAGACGCCGCGCACCATCTGGTCCGCGTGACGCGGATCGACGCCGAGATTGATGGAGACCTCGACCGTCTCGTCGAACTTCGCCGTGGCGCGTTCCTTGATGGTCTTCACGGCCTCGTCGATGCCGTAGAGCTTCTTGCGATCGATGCCTTCGCGAGAGGCGATGACGCGCTTTCCAACATGTGCCATGCGTGCCTCCCTCAGCCCACGACCTCAATGCCCATCGAACGGGCAGAACCTTCGATCATCGTCGCAGCCGCCTCGATCGTGTCCGTGTTGAGATCGGACATCTTCGCCTGGGCGATTTCGACAACCTGCGCGCGCGTGACCTTGCCGACGGAGCCACCCTTGCCGGGCGTCTTCGAGGCGCTCTTGAGGCCAGCGGCCTTCTTCAGATAGTACGAAACCGGCGGCTGACGGGTCTCGAACGTGAAGGAGCGGTCCTGATAGGCGGTGATGATCACCGGAATCGGGGTGCCCTTCTCCATCTGTGCCGTCTTGGCGTTGAACGCCTTGCAGAATTCCATGATATTCAGGCCGCGCTGACCGAGCGCGGGACCGATCGGCGGCGACGGATTGGCCGCGCCCGCCGGAACCTGAAGCTTCACGTAGCCCGTGATCTTCTTTGCCATGATGGCTGCTCCCAAACAGAACGGCAACCGGGAGCGCCGGCTGCCATAGTTGCAGTCCGCGGTTCGAGCCGTTCTCCCGGCAGGCTGGCCGGGCGGATCTCCCGCGTTCGTGAATCGTCATATAAAATAAACGAAGGCGCTTCATTACAGCATGCCGATGTCACATGCAAGAGGTGCCTGATGCAAATGGCGCGCCAGCCCGCCGCTGCAGACAGGCGGGCAGGACCCTTCCCACAGCCTCAGATCTTGGCGACCTGCCCGTACTCCAGCTCCACCGGCGTGGCGCGGCCGAAGATCGACACCGCGACCTTGACCCGGGCGCGGGCGTCGTCGACCTCTTCCACGATGCCGTTGAAGGAAGCGAACGGCCCGTCGGACACGCGCACCTGCTCGCCCACCTCGAAGCTGACCGACGGCTTGGGATGCTCGACGCCTTCCGCCACCTGGCCCTTGATCCGCTCCGCCTCGTAGTCCGGGATCGGCAGCGGCTTCGACTTGTCGGCGCCCAGGAAGCCCGTCACCTTCGGCGTGTTCTTGATCAGATGATAGACATCGTCCGTCAGGTCGCATTTCACGAGGACATAGCCGGGAAAGAACTTGCGCTCCGTATCGACCTTGCGTCCGCGGCGCACCTCGACCACCTTCTCGGTCGGCACCAGAATTTCGTCGAACTTGTCCTCAAGCCCGCGCTGCGCCGCCTGGTCCCGCAGCGACTGGGCCACCTTGTTCTCGAAGTTCGAATAGGCGTGGACAATGTACCAACGCTTGGCCATCAACGACTCTCCCCATGGCCCGCGGCGCCGCATGAGCCAGCCGGACCGGATAACCTTCACATGAAATCAGCCCCCGCGCCCGCGCGGCGGCGGCGCCTCAGCCGAGGCCCAGCAGGGCGCCGATGCCGAGCTGGATGAGCTGGTCGACGACGAAGAAGAAAATACTCGCCACAAGCACCATCACGAAGACCATGGCCGTGGTGACCAGCGTCTCCTTGCGGGTGGGCCATGTCACCTTCTTCGTCTCGGCACGGACCTGCTGAAGAAACTCGACCGGATTCGTCTTCGCCATCGTTGCTCCAAGGCCCGGTTCAGCGGGCCGCCCTTGCTGGATATCGCCGGGAACTCAGCCGCGCCCGTCGCGAATCGCGCGCCCGAGGCTTTCTGAATTCAACCAGCACAAAGCATGCCCGCGCCTTCGGAAGCACGGACACTGAACTTCCTCATTACTTGTCCACAACGGGAAACGCAAGTCCCCCCGCGCCGCGCGTTCTCCCGCATACGGCATTTCCTGGATGCATTCACAGCCCGGCTTAAGATATACCGGCGCCGGAATTCATTATAGGGTATGATCCCGCAGGGTGGCGGGGTGCATCGTAACATGCGGGTTATATGGCCATACGTCGACGCTATATCATCTTCGCGCTTGTCGCTCTGGTCCTGATCGCCGCCGGTTCCTTCCACTGGCCCGTGACGCATTTGCCGCTCACGCAGCAACTGGTCGGGCGCATCGGCGAGGCGACGGGTCTCGCGATCCGCGTCGAGCGAGCCTCGCTGCGTCTGCTGCCGACACCGCGCATCAAGATGTCGCGGGTGTCGCTGGACGCGCGCCCCGATGCCGCGCCGGAGACAGCCCTGCTGAGCGCACGCGAGGTCCGGGTCGGCCTCGGCCTGCTGCCGCTTCTGCTGGGCCGCGCCGAGCCGGTGAGCATCACGCTCGTCAATCCCAACATCCGCTGGTTCGGGCCGGAACAGCCCCGCCAGCTCTGGACGCTGGCGCGCCGGCATCTCACCGCGTTGATAGAGGCCAGAAACATGGAAGGGGAACCGGCGCCTGGCGACACGACCATCCCCCACCACGTGCAGGTGCTGGCGCAGTCGCTGCCCGGCCGCCTCGTCATCAGCGAAGGCGCGGTCCTCTACCGCAACGGCAACCGCCGCCTGCTGCACCGGCTGAACGCGACTGTCGACTGGCCGTCCACGGGCCGGCCGCTCGATCTCGCCGCGTCGGCGCTGTGGCGTGGCGAGCCCGTCGACCTGCGCATCGAGAAGCTGCGGCCGGCATCCCTCGCCGCCGGTTTCGACTCCCCGCTCGCGCTGCGCCTGTCGGCCCGCCCCGCAACCTTTTCATTCATCGGGCGGATTTCGGCGGACGAGGTGCCGGAACTCAGCGGTGACATGAGCTTCCGAACGAGTTCGCTGCGGCAGACGGCCGCATGGCTGCGCACGCCGCTCGCCTTCGCCGACGCCGTGGGGCCAGTGACGCTCAAGGGCGGCGTCAGCCTTTCCGGCCAGGGCCTTTCGGTTCCCGATGCCCGCATCGATGCCGGCGGCGGCGTGCTCGAAGGGGCGCTCTCCGCGCGGATCGCCGACAACGGGCGCATGCGCGTCTCCGCCACGCTCGATGCCGCAACGCTCGACTTCAATCGTTTTCTCGCCGCCGACCGTCGCATCGGGCCGGCCAGGCCGCCCGGTGGCGTATCGGAATGGTCGCGCGCGCCGCTCGTGCGCCGGCCGGGCGAAGCCGACTTCCCCCGCAACGATCTCGATATCCGCCTGTCCGTCGCCAGGGCCGCCATCGGCCCGCTGTTACTTTCCGACGTCGCGGCGGGCATTCTGACCTCGGGCGGCAGGCTGGAAATCGCCCTCAACCAGGCGAAGCTGGACGATGGTCTCGTCAGGGGGCGCCTGCAGCTCCTTCCGGAGCAGGACGACCTTTCCGCCCAGCTCACGGGAACGATCGACGGAGTCGACGCGCGCAAGACGCTGCGCAGCCTCACTAGCGCGCCCCTCATCTCCGGACGCGCCGGCGGGCAGGTCACGCTCAGGGGCAACGGCAACTCCCTCAACGCCATCATGCGAAACCTCGCGGGCGTCGTATCGGCGCGAATCACGGACGGGGAGCTGTCGGCGGTGGACCTGAACAACGTCGTGGAGCGTATGGAGCAGCGTCCGCTCGCCACCGCGCTCGACTGGCGGGGCGGGCGCACACCCTTCGACACGATCGACGCGACGTTGAAGATCGAGCGCGGCTCCGGCGAGCTGGAAGGGGAACTGCGCGCCGGAAACGGGCTTTACGGCGTCATGTCCGGTGTCATCGACATCGCCCACAGGACGCTCGCCCTGCGCGCGCTCGCCATGACGTCCGAGCCGAACGCGGACGCGGCCGGCTCGCAGGGCTCCGACGGCGAATCGCCAGCCGCCTTCCCGATCGAGATCGAGGGTTCGTGGGACTATCCGGTGGTGACGCCGGACATCCGCTCGCTGATCGAACGATCGAGCGCCGCCGTGCCGCTTGCTCCCGCCCACACGCCCGCCTCCTCCCGGCCGGACGCGCCGTAATGGCGCGCATGAAAAACCCCGGCACAGCGGCCGGGGTTCTGTTTCCGTATAAAAAGCCCGAGCGAGACTTGCGCGCCCGGCCAAGTAGTCGGGCGCGCAGGCATTGCCGCTGCCTTTACTGCTGCGCGGGAGCAGCGGGTGCCGCCGGAGCGCCGCCCTGCCCCGGCTGTCCGGAGCGCTGGCGCAGCTCTTCCGAGCGCTTCTGGAGCGCTTCCTGAAGCTGCCGCTGCTGCGCCTCCAGCGCCTGCGGGTCGATCGGCTTGCCGTCGAAGCCCTTGGTGAAGCCGGCGAGCGGCACGGCGAACGTCACTTCGCGGCCCATCTGGTTCTGCGCGCTGACGTTGAGGATGTTGCCGCGCTTGAGCGAGTTGATGAAGGCGTCCGGCACCGGCGCCTCGGCGAAGCAGCCGTTCGGGAAGCAGATAGCGTACTGCCCGGCGACAGGGTCGTTCTTGTCCACGAAGAAGCGCAGGCCCGGCCGCAGCAGCAGGCCGAGCGGCATCAGGAAGCGGACGATTTTCGTCGCGTCGCCCTTCACGTCGTAGATGGCGACCGCCAGCACGGGCTGGCCCTGCTCGCTGACGAAGTCGCGCGTGGTGTAGCAGATTTCCTTGTTGGCGCCTTCGTCGCGGCCACAGACCTTGGTCCAGTCCGCCTGCGACGGCTCGGCCTTCAACTGCACGAGGGAGGGGCCGGCCGGCGGCTGCTGGCCCTGCGCGGGGGCCGTCTGGGCCGGGGCATTCTGGGCATATGCGGCGACCGGCGCCAGCGCGCTTATCCCGGCCACCAACGCCATCGCTATTCCGCTGGCAGCCCGCAGCGGCGCCGATTGTTTCACGCGGCTCATCGACTGATCCTCTTTCCTGATTGGCAGATACACGACTATTCTACCCCGACCTTCTGGCAACAGACGCCCGTAAACCCGCTGGTCCCCCGACGCAAGCATGCCGTCCGCAAAAACTGCGGTCATCCCGCAATCCGCAATTTTTCCGCCCTGCCGCCCGCTTCATCCACGCGGCCGGCCAGAGTTTGCGGCGCCCCCGGAAACGGGGGCGATGCGGATGCGGGCTGCGCGCACCAGCGGCCTCCCCGGCAGGAAAAGCTTACCGTGCTGGCGCGAAAGGGAAAACGTCCGGCGGCATCGAACCCGACCAATTCCCTCTCCCTGATTCGCGTCACGCAAGACGTCGGGGTGACGCCACCCGGCCCGGTGTTTACCTTGTCTCGCGGCTGCTTTCCAGCATCGTTCACGAATTGGTGCGGTTCTCGGGCGATAAGTGTCCTGCGCGCCCGACCGGGGATCGCATAAACTTCACCGCGAATCGCCAGAACCCGCGCCATGACAGGCGCCAATGGCAAGCGCCATGATAGACACCATGTCAGGATCGTCCGTGCCCATGATGTCCCTTGCATCGTTCGCCGTCCCGGCGGCCCGCGCATGCCGCGGCGCTCTCGCCGCGCTGCTCGTCGTGGGCCTCTGCGCGCTGCCAGCCCCCGCCGGGCAGGAAGACTGGCAGAGCCTGCCGCGCCGCGAGGCGCTCGCCATGCACGGCGAGCCGCGGCTGCCCGCGGGCTTCGCATCGCTGCCCTATGTCAATCCGGATGCGCCGAAGGGCGGCCGCCTCATCCAGAGCATCATCGGCACGTTCGACAACCTCAACCCCTTCGTGCCGAAGGGCATCGCCGCACAGGGCATCACCACGCTCGTGTTCCAGCCGCTGATGGCGCGCTCTGCCGACGAGCCCTTCTCGGTCTATGGTCTCATCGCCAACGCCGTGCGCATGCCGGAGGACCGCAGTTTCGTCGTGTTCCACCTCGATCCCCGCGCGCGTTTCTCGGACGGGCATCCCGTCACCGCCGCGGATGTGCTGTTCAGCTTCGAGCTGCTGCGCGAGAAGGGGCAGCTCTACTATCGCAGCTACCTCGGCCAGGTGGAGCGGGCGCAGGCGCTCGATCCGCTCACGGTGCGTTTCGACCTGAAGCCCGGCAACCGGGAGACGCCGCTGACTCTCGCCCAGTTGCCGGTGCTGCCCGCCCACCTGATCGACCGCGACACGTTCGAGCAGACGACCTTCCAGACGCCCGTCGGCTCCGGTCCCTATGTCGTGGCGGCCGTGGATGCCGGACGCAGCATCACCTTCCGCCGCAATCCCGATTTCTGGGCGAAGGATCTGCCGGCGACGCGCGGCCTCTACAATTTCGACGAAATCCGCTTCGACTATTACCGCGACGTCAACACGCAGTTCGAGGCGTTCAAGGCCGGCCTCTATGACGTGCGCGTCGAGACGAGCGCCTCGCGCTGGGCCATCGGCTACGACTTCCCCGCCGTCCACAGCGGCGCCGTCCTGCGCGAAACGCTGCCCGTGGGCACGCCGCGCCCCATGTACGGCTTTGCTCTCAACAGCCGCCGGCCGCCGCTCGCCGACGTGCGGGTGCGCGAGGCGCTGGGCTACTTCCTCGACTTTCCGTGGGTCAACCGCAACCTGTTCTACGATCTCTACAGGCGTACGGGCAGCTATTTCGCCGGTTCGTCGCTATCGTCGGCAGGCCGGCCGGCCTCGGCTGGCGAGCGGGCGCTGCTCGCGCCCTTCCCCGGCGCGGTGCGCGCCGACATTCTGGAAGGCACCTGGCGCCCGCCCGAGGCCGATGGCTCCGGGCGCGACAGGGCGATGGCCCGCAAGGGACTCGACCTGCTGGAATCAGCCGGCTTCGCCCTGCGCGACGGTGTGTTGCGCCACGATGGCGGCGCGCCGCTCGTCTTCGAGATCATGGTGGTGTCGCGCGATCAGGAGAGGCTGGCACTCAATTTCGCCCAGTCCCTCAAGCCCGCCGGCATCGTGGCGGACGTGCGCCTCGTCGACGAGGCGCAATACTGGAAGCGGTTGCTGGCGGCGGATTTCGACGTCATACTCTACACTTGGAACGTATCCGCGTCGCCCGGCTCGGAACAGTCGAACCGCTGGTCCTCGGCCGCCGCCGACCGGCCCGGATCGCTGAACATCACCGGCGCGAAGTCGCCCGCCGTCGACGCCACCATCGACGCGCTGCTTGCCGCCCGTACCATGGAGCAGTTCACCGATGCCACGCGCGCCTTCGACCGCGCGCTGCTGTCCGGCTTCTACGTCGTACCGCTGTTCCATGCCGACGGGCAGTGGGTGGCGCGGCGGGCGGAGATCGACCGGCCGGAAAAGGTGCCACTGTTCGGCCCGGTCATCGACAGTTGGTGGCGAAAGCCGTAAACGTCGATGCAGGACAACCGCACGTAAGCCGGAACCTTGCCCATGACCACAGCGCCTATGACGACAGCGCCCACGAACGCCACTGACAGTACCGCCCGCAGGCCCATCACCGTCGATATCGTCTCCGATGTCGTGTGTCCGTGGTGCTACCTCGGCTCGGCCCGCTTGGCGCACGCCATCGCCGCGCGGCCGGCGCTCGATGTCGCCGTCCATTGGCGACCGTTTCAGCTCGACCCGACCGTCCCGGCCGGCGGGCTCGACCGCGCCGCCTACATGCTGCAAAAATTCGGCGGCGATCAGGCGCGTCTCGACGCCATCCACGCGCACCTCGTCGACCTCGGCCGCGAAGAAGGCATCGACTTCCGCTTCGACCGCATCACCCGCGCCCCCAACACGCTCGATGCGCATCGCCTGATTCGCTGGGCGCAGCCGTCCGGTGCGCAGGGGGACGTCGCGCGGCGCCTGTTCGCGCTCTACTTCACCGAAGGGGCCGACATCGGCGACGCCGCCGTGCTGCGGCAGGTGGCGGAGGATGCTGGGCTCGACGGCGAGGTCGTCGCCAACCGTCTCGCGGGCGACTGGGACAAGCAGGACGTCATCGACGAGATCGCGGTCGCCGCCCGTCTCGGCGTCACCGGCGTGCCGTTCTTCATCCTCGGCGGACGCTACGGCATTGCCGGCGCGCAGTCGGCCGAGGTGCTGGCCGACGCTCTCGACAAAGCCGTGAACGATCCGGTTGTGAATAACCCGGCCGCGCGTGCCTGACCGGGATGCGGCATTCTCTCCCCTGGCGGCGTTTCCTGAAGACCTTCCTGCTGGCCCTCGTGCTGGTGGGAGCGGCGCTCGCCGGCTTCGTCGCCACGGTCGATCCCTATGGCATCCGCGTCAGGGCGGGCGATGCGCCGCGTCCCGTCGTGGATATCAACCAGCGGTACATGTATCCGCAAATTGCCCGCTCGCGCCGCTACGACGCCGCCATCTTCGGCACCTCCTCATTGCGCCTGCTCGATCCGGAGGAACTCGATCGCCTTTTTGGCACGCCGGAGAAGCCCGTGCATTTCGCCAATCTGGCGATGAACGCCGCCACGCCCTGGGAGCAGATGCAGCTTGCGCGCCTGTTTGTGAAGGTGGAGCCCGCGCCGCGCGTGCTCGTCTTCGGGCTCGACCGGGGCTGGTGCGACGCCGATGCCGACGCACCGGAAAGGCGACTCACCTTCCGCGCCTTCCCAGTCCGCTTCTACGACGACGACCCCTGGAACGACTGGCGTGACGCCTTCAGCCTGAACACGCTGGAGATCGCGGGCCGCCTCGTCTCCCACCGGCTTGGCCTGCGGGGCGTGAACCTGCGCGACGACGGCTACGGCGTCTTCGTGCCACCTGACGCCGCCTACGACCTTGAGCGCGCCCGCACGCACATCTGGCACGAGAACCTTGCCGCCGGGCTGCCCGCCGCCGTCGTGCCCGTGGAGCCGCCCGCGGTTCCCACCGCCGCGGACAGGGCCGCATGGCGCTTTCCCGCCGGCCAATGGCTCGACGGCCTGCTCGCCGCGCTGCCCGCAGACACGCAGACCTTCCTCGTGTTCCCGCCCGCGCACGTCGCCGCCCAGCCCCGCCCCGGCTCGCTGGCCGAGGCGATGGAGCAGGCCTGCAAGCGGCATTTCGCGGAACTTGGCGCACGCCACAACGCGACCGTGCTCGACTTTCGCCGCCCCTCCGCCGTCACGCGCGAGGACGCCAATTTCTGGGACCCGCTGCACTACCGCCTGCCGTTCGCAAGCCGCATCGGGGAGGCGCTGGCGAACCCGCAGCCCTCAGACGACTTCTACGTCGTCATGCATCGCCGCGCGCCCAGCCTTCCTTCGTCCGGGCAATGAAGTCGTCGAGCCTGCCCGCGGCTATCGCCGCCCGCAGTCCCGCCATCAGTTCCTGATAATAGGCCAGGTTGATGCCGGTCAGCAGCATCATGCCCAGAATCTCGCCCGACTTGACGAGATGGTGCAGGTAGGCGCGCGAATAGGTGCGCGTCGGTTCCCACGGCGACGCCTCGTCGATGGGGCGCGGATCGTCCGCGTGGCGGGCGTTGCGCATGTTGATCTTGCCGAAGCGGGAAAACACCTGTCCGTGCCGCCCCGCCCGCGTCGGCATGACGCAGTCGAACATGTCGACGCCACGCCGCACCGATTCCACGATGTCATCCGGCGTGCCCACGCCCATCAGGTAATGCGGCTTGCCGTCCGGAAGATGCGGCATCACGGTATCGATCATGGCGAGCATCACGTCCTGCGGCTCGCCCACCGCGAGCCCGCCGATGGAATAGCCCTCGAAATCCATGCCGGCGAGCGTGCGCGCGCTCTCCACCCGCAGGTCCCGGTTCGCGCCGCCTTGCACGATGCCGAACAGCGCCCGGCCGTGCTCCACGCGCCCCGGCTGGTCGCCGAACGCCGTCCGGCAGCGCTCCGCCCAGCGCAAACTGAGCCGCATGGCGCGCGCGGCTTCGGCGTCGGTGCATGGCAACTTCACGCATTCATCGAGCTGCATCTGGATGTCCGAACCCAGCAGCCCCTGAATCTCGATGGCGCGTTCGGGCGTCAATTCATGGCGCGCACCGTCGATGTGCGACTGGAAGGTCACGCCCCTCTCGTCGATCTGCCGCAGCTTGGCGAGCGACATCACCTGAAAGCCGCCTGAATCGGTGAGGATGGGGTGCGGCCAGTTCATCAGCCTGTGCAGGCCGCCGAGCCGCGCCACCCGCTCCGCGCCCGGGCGCAGCATCAGGTGGTAGGTATTCCCGAGCAGCACGTCGGCGCCGAGCGCCTTCACCTCGTGCGTGTGCATGGCCTTGACGGTCGCCGCCGTGCCCACCGGCATGAAGGCCGGCGTGCGGATCGTGCCGCGCGGCAGCCTGATCTCGCCGGTGCGCGCCGCGCCGTCGCGGGCCGCGATGTGAAAGGAGAACGCCGCCATCACGCCGCCCCGTCATTGCGGAACAACAGGCTTGAGTCGCCATAGGAATAGAAGCGGTAACCGGCCGCCACCGCATGGGCATAGGCCGCCTGCATGGTGTCGAGCCCCGCGAATGCGCTCACCAGCATGAACAGCGTGGAGCGCGGCAGGTGAAAATTGGTCATCAGCACATCAACCGCCCTGAAGCGATAGCCGGGGGTAATGAAGATCGACGTGTCGCCGGAAAACGGCGCGATGGTGCCATCCTCGCGCGCCGCGCTTTCCAGCAGCCTCAGCGCCGTGGTGCCGGTGGCGACGATGCGCCCGCCCGCCGCCCGCGCCGCGTTGAGCGCCTGCGCCGTCTGGGCGTCTATCTCGCCCCATTCCGCATGCATCGCATGGTCGCGCGTGTCTTCCGTCTTCACGGGCAGAAAGGTTCCCGCGCCCACATGCAGCGTCACGAAATGGCGCTCGATGCCCGCAGCCCGCAGCCGGGCGACGAGATCGTCTGTGAAGTGCAGCCCTGCCGTGGGCGCGGCGACGGCGCCGTCCCGCTTCGCGTAGATCGTCTGGTAATCGGTAAGGTCGGCCGCATCCTCCGCCCGTTTCGAGGCGATATAGGGCGGCAGCGGCATGTGGCCGAGCCGCGCGACGGCCTCATCCAGCGCCGGGCCGGAAAAGGCGAAGCGCAGCAGCACCTCCCCGCCATCGCCCTTCTCGACGATCTCGGCGTCGAGCGAGGCGAGTTCGCAGGCATGGCTTTCGTTCCCGTCGCCGAAGCGAATGCGCTCGCCCGCACGCAGCCGCTTGCCGGGCCGGGCGAACGCGCGCCACGAATCAGCCGATTCGCGCTTGTGCAGCATCACCTCGACGTGCGTCACCGCTTCCCCGCGCACGCGGATGCCGTAAAGGCGCGCCGGGATGACGCGGGTATCGTTTTGCACCAGTACGTCGCCGGGCCGCAGCAACGACGGCAGATCGCGCACCGTGCGGTCCGCGAGGCTCTCGCCGGCCGCGGCCTGCGGCCGCACCACCAGCAGGCGTGCGCTGTCGCGCGGGGAGGCCGGACGCAGGGCGATGGAAGCTTCCGGCAAGGCGAAATCGAACAGGGAAACGTCCATCGCGGAAAGAGCTTACGCCTCGATATCGGCGGCGATGCGCGCCGTGACGATGGAATCGGGATCGCGCACAGGTTCGCCGCGCTTGATCTTGTCGACGTTCTCCATGCCCTCGATCACCTTGCCCCACACCGTATACTGCTTGTCGAGGAAGCGGGCGTCGGCGAAGCAGATGAAGAACTGCGAGTTGGCGGAATTGGGGTTCTGCGCCCGCGCCATGGAGACGGTGCCGCGCACATGCGGCTCGGCGTTGAATTCCGCCTTGAGGTCGGGCAGGTCGGAGCCGCCGGTGCCGGTGCCGCGCGGGCAGCCGGTCTGCGCCATGAAGCCCTCGATGACGCGGTGGAACACGATGCCATCATAGAACTTCGCCCGCACCAGCTCCTTGATGCGCGCCACGTGCAGGGGCGCGAGGTCCGGGCGCAGCGCGATGACCACGCGGCCCTTGGTCGTTTCGAGAACGAGTGTGTTTTCCGCGTCGACGGTGGCCGTCATGATGATTCCTTTCTCTATGGCATGTTCCCGGAAGGCGGATGCCCGATCGGATGGATGGACGGGGACAGTCGCCCCGATCCGGGAAGCGCGTGCAGGACAATACGAAACAGGCGTGGGATATGGGCTCACTTGCCGTCGGAAGCAAGGCGCATCCGGGTGATCTTGTCGGGATTCGTGACCGCGCCGTTGTTGGCGCTGGTGCCGGCCTTGATCTTGTCGACCGCATTCATGCCCGAGATCACCTCGCCGATGACCGTATACTGACCGTTGAGAAACGAGGCGTCATCGAAGCAGATGAAGAACTGCGAATTGGCGGAATCGGGATCCTGCGCCCGCGCCATGCCGACAGTGCCGCGTTTGAACGGCGCGTCGGAGAATTCGGCCGGCAGGTCCGGCAGGTCGGAGCCGCCGCGCCCGGTGCCCGTCGGGTCGCCGGTCTGTGCCATGAAACCGGGAATGACGCGGTGGAACACCACGCCATCATAAAAGCCCTTGCTCGCCAGCGCGCGGATGCGCTCGGCATGCCGGGGCGCGAGGTCGGGACGCAGCCGGATGGTGACGCGGCCATGAGCCGTATCGAGCAGCACGACATTCTGCGGATCAGCCTGCTGTGCCTGCGCGACCAGCACCGGCCGGTCGGCGGAAGCCACCGCGGCGGGCTGCGCGAGGGCCGGCAGCGCGCAGGAGGCGAGGATACAGGATGCAAGCATCAGGGAGCGCATGAACAATCTCCGCGAGCGCCGGGGCAGGACAACTTGCGCGGCCTTGCCCGCCAGCCCGCCCGGCCTGTGTTGGATGCAAGGCCTTGAGGGACGCTGGATAGCATCTTGTACGCGAATGCTCCAGAGCGCGCCGCCCGAAATGCGGATGCCGGCCTGTGGACGACGCGGCGTCTCGCCGCAGCCCGGCTCAATCCGTCACGCGCAGCTCTTCGTAGGAGACCATGACATGCTCGCGGAATGCGGGTCGCGTCGTGAGCGTGTCGTAATAGCGGCGCAGCACCGGGCGGTCCTGCCGCTCGATCGGGATATCGAAATAGCGGTACAGGACATGGCCGAGCTGGATATCCGCCAGCGTGAAGTGGTCTCCGGCAAGGAAGGCGCCGCGGGAGAGTTGCGCCTCGGCGATGTCGAGCAGTCTGTCGAGCGCGACGATGGCCTGGGCGATGGCGGCGGGATCCTGCTTCGACGGAGCCGTCCGCACCACCCGCGAGAAAATGGGCCCTGAAAACGCCAGCGTGACATTGATCTTCGCCCATTCGGCCCATTTGTCGACCCGCGCCCGCGCCAACCCCTCGGCAGGCCAGAACGGCGCGCTGCCGTAGCGGCCGGCCAGATAGCGCAGGATGGCGCCGGTTTCCCACAACGGCTCGCTGTCGCCGTCGCGCAGGACGGGCACGGTGCCGTTGGGGTTCATGGCGAGAAATTCCGCCGTGTCGTTGCCGCCGTAGCGATGGCCGACATCGTGCCGCTCGTAAGGCAGGCCGAGTTCCCCGACGCACCACATCAGGGCCTGCACGTTGGATGAGTTTTTCCGTCCCCAGATGGTCAGCATGCGATCACGATCCCTTGTATCCTGCCGTTCCGGTGGCCCGCGCCTGGGCCTGGGCGGAGGCGGGCGACGGGCTTTCCCCCGCCGGCTTCGCGCCCGCCTTGGGGCGGCGGGTGCGGAACTGGCCCCGGGTGATGGCGGCGAAGGAAATGACGACGACGGCAAGCGTCGTCATCCACCACGGAAACGCCATGCCCACGCCAAGCACCGACAGCGTGAAAGCCGACGCGACGGCGGCCGTCAGACCCGGCACGAGCTGCCCGGAACCAGCCGGCCCTGCCGACGTCTCGTCGAGCCGCCGCACCACGAAATAGAGCACCAGCGCCGCCAGCGCGGCGCCCACCGCGCCGAGTTCGTACCAGATCTCGAACGGAAAGCCGTAAGGGGTCGCGGCCGGAATCGTGCCGGCCACGCGCGCCGCCAACGCCGTGTCGAGCCCATGACCGATGAGGAAACTGCCGGGCGCGGCCAACACGAGCGCATGCCACGCCGCGATTGCCTCGCGCACCACACTGCCCTCGACGAACAGCAGCGCGACCGCCGGCGACAGCAACACCGCGAACAGCGGCGCGCCGAGCAGGATGCCCGCCGTTCCCCAGGCCGTGACCCGGTTGCCTGCAACCGGACGCCAGGCCGTCAAGCCGTAGATCGCCGCCGCGACCGCGAAACCGATCAGCGGCGTCCAGACGCGGGCCGCCACGAGCGCGGCCGCCGTCGCCGCGCCGAGTGCCGCCGCAAGCCCCCTGCGGCTGCGCGATTCGAGCCAGGCGATGGCCGGCCACACGACAAGGGCGAGCGCCGTGAGGCCGCGTTCGAAGATCGCCGTATCGTTCAGCAGTGCATCGCGCGAGCGCGTGGCCAGCAGCGCCAGCGCCAACAGCGCGGCCAGCGCGGCGCCGATGCCGGTCAGATAAAGGTTCGAGGCCCGGACGCGCTCGGGCAGGGTGGTGACGCCGAGCAGCGCGAGCAGGACAGCCTGCACGATGTTGAACAGCTTGTCGCCCGCCTCCCCGCGATCCGGCGACCAGAAGACCGACAGCGCCGACCACACCAGCAACAGGATGCCGGCAATGCCCGCGGGGCTCCTTGCCAGGGCGGCGAACACCCGCGCGAGGCCGCGCGGAGGCGCCTCGATGACGCTCGACAGAATCAGCAGCGCCACGCCGATGGGTGCCAGCACGATGGTCGCCCTGCGGGACAGGAACGTTGCAACGGGCAGCACGACGACCAGCAGCGCGAAGCCGAGACGGCGCAGCAGCGCCGCCGCATCGGCGGCGGGGTCGAGCGGGGATGTTTGAGGGCGCGTGACCATTCCCGTGGCGCTTCTTCCGGTACAAGCGCGCCCGATGCACGCCCAGCGCACGTACCCTAGCCTGTGCCGGGCGCGGATACTGTAGAAGGAATGCAACACTTACCAAGATGTAACATTTCCAGAATTGCGGGTTGCCGCACGACGCTTTCACGAAAACGTCACGCGGAAGGCGCAGAGAGGGGCGATGCGGACGACGTTCGCCTGTCGTCCGACCAACGGATGATCGCCGCCGTATCCGATGACGCCTGAACTCCCCGCATATCCCGATTTTCTCATGCCTGAACCCGCCCATGCTTGAACTGTCGCACGTCAGTCGTCGCTACGACGCCGTCGTCGCGCTCGACGACGTGAGCCTCACGGTGGCGGACGGCGCCTTTCTGGCGTTGCTCGGACCGTCGGGCTGCGGCAAAACGACGCTGCTGCGGCTGATCGCCGGCTTCGAGAAAGTATCGTCCGGCGCCATCGCCTTCAACGGCCGCACCGTCGCTGGCCCCGGCCTGCACGTGCCGCCGGAGGACCGGCAGGTGGCGATGGTATTTCAGTCCTATGCCCTGTGGCCGCATATGAGCGTGGCGGAGAACATCGCCTTTCCGTTGTCGGTCGCCGGCGTGCGGCAGGGCGAAATGGCCCGGCGCGTCGGCGAAGCGCTCGAAGCGGTCGGCCTCGCCGGGCTCGCCGCGCGCCGGCCGGAGGCGCTTTCGGGCGGCCAGCGCCAGCGCGTGGCACTCGCCCGGGCGCTGGTGCAGGATGCACCGGTCATCCTGTGCGATGAGCCGCTCGCCAATCTCGACATCCACCTGCGCGCCGCCATGCTGGAGGAGTTCCGCCGCCTGCACCGCGACACCGGCCGCACCTTCATCTACGTCACCCACGACCAGGCGGAGGCACTGGCGCTCGCCACGGACGTCGCGGTGCTGGATCGCGGCCGCCTGTCGCAGCGGGCGGCGCCCGAGGTTGTGTATAGCGAGCCGGCGAACATCTCGGTGGCGAAGTTCGTCGGCGAGGGCGCGATCGTCGACGCCGTTGCCGAGGCGCCCCCTGCCGGCGGCAAGGTCCGGGTGCGGCTTGCCGGCCGCACGCCGGTTTTCCGCGCCCACGCCGGCGTCAGCGCCGGCCCCGTGCATGTGCTGGTGCGGCCGGAGGCGGTCGGCATCGGAAACGCTTTCGAAGCGCGCGTCCTGTCGACGATCTACAAGGGCGCGTTCCACACGGTGACGGCGGAGCTGGCGGACGGCCAGCGGCTGCAACTCCATCTCCCGTCCGCCCCCGCGCCCGGCACCGCCCTCGGGCTGACCATCCACGACGGCTGGGTCATTCCCGCCACGGCAGAATCCCCGGCGGCAGGCGGCGGGCGCTGACGTCGAGCAGCCCCATGATCACCGCGACAGCCACCACCGCCGTCAGCGCCACGGCGGCGGCGGGCGAGGCGAAACCGGCTTCCTCAAGGCTGAACAGCGCCACGCCGATCGTCTCCGTGCCGGATGACCACAGCAGCGCCGACACCGTCAATTCATTGAAGGCAATGAGGAAAACCATCAGGCCGCCGGCCATCGCCGCCGGCAGCACGATGGGCAGAACAATGCTGCGCAACCGGCGCGAGAACCCGGCGCCGCAAGCGCGCGCTGCTTCCTCCAGCTCGACGGGCAATTGCGCCACCGCCGCGCCCGGCGCCTTCAGCGCCACCGGCAGGAAGCGCGCCATATAGGCGAACAGGATGATGAACGGCGTGCCGTAGATGCTGACGCCGACGAGCGGCAAAGGCTTCAGGAACAGCAGGATGCAGGCAATCGCCAGCACGACGCCGGGCAGCGCATAGGGAATTTCCAGCACCAGCTCCAGCGCGCCGCGAAACCGGCCGGACCGCCGGTCAAGCGCATAGGCCAGCGGCACCGCGCCCAACGCCAGCAGCACGGAGGCCGCGAGCGCAAACAGGAGGGAATTGCGGAAGGCGCGGACCGTAACATCCTGACGGACAAGGACTTCCACGAAATTATCGAGCGTCGCCGTCGCCCACGACAGCGGCACCCCATAGGAAGGCACGAGCGCGGAGGCGAGCAGGGCGGTGAGCGGCAGGGCCAACACCACGGCGACCACGAGCCAGAGCATAGCTTCCACAAGCGCACGGCGCTTCAGAGACCACACCACACCGATGGCCCTGCCACGGCTGAAGCGCGCCGACCGGCCGCCCAGCATCCAGGCGCCCAGAAGAACGCCCGAGCCGGCGATAAACGCCACCAGCACGGACAGCGCCGCCGCGTCCGCAATGACGGAAGGGCCGAAGCTCACCATGCGGCGATAGATCAGCGTCGGCAAGGTCAAGTAATTCACCGGCACGCCGAGCAGCGCGGGAATGCCGAAGTTGCCCACCGCCGCCACGAAGGCGAGCGCGGCGGAGGCCACGAAATAGGGCCGCAGCAGCGGCAGGATCACGGTGCGCAACACCCGCAGCGGACGTGCGCCCGCCACCAGCGCCGCCTCGGCAAGATCGGCCGGGACGGTACGCAGCCCCGCGCGCATGGTGACGAACACCAGCGGCGCGTGGTGCAGCGCAAGCACGGCGATGATGCCTTCCCGGCTCATCAGCGGATTGTCGCTGCCGGGCGGCGGCGCGAGGCCGAAGGCGTTCAGCAGCGGCGACGACGGGCCGGCCAGCGTGAAATAGGCGAGTGCCACCACCTGCGGCGCGATCATCATCGACAGCAGGAAACAGAACGCGATGGCGCGCTTGCCCCGCACGTCCGTCAAGGTCAGCGCCAAGGCCATGCCCGTGCCGAGCGCCAGCGCGAGAAACGCGGAAACCACGCCGGTTTCGAGACTGTGCCACGTCGCCCTAAGCGCCGTCCGCCCGCCGATCTCGGCCAGCGCCGGCGCGAGATCGAACGCCCCGCCGGGAGCGACCGCCGCAAGGACCAGCCGCCCGAACGGCAGCGCGGCGAACAGCAGAACGGCCGCCGCCAGCAGCACCAGCACCCACCATCCATCCGGCAGGCGGCGCGGCCGTGCCGCGTCGCCCTTGTCGGCTATCCGTTCACGGATGACGTCCGTCATTCAGACCGTCGGTCACTGGCCGAAAATGTCGGCGAACGCCTTCTTGTTCTTCGCCTCGTCCTCAAGCGCCTTCGCGGCGTCGAAGCTCAGCACCTTGATCTTGCTGCGGTCGGGGAAGCCTTCCGGCGGGGCGACCTCCGGATGCGCCGGCAGGTAGCCCTGCTTGCTGGCGAGTTCCTGGCCGTCCTTCGAGAGGATGAAGTCGACGAAAGCCTTCGCGGCCTCGGGGTTCTTCGTCGTCTTCAGGATAGCGACCGGCTCGGTGACGGCGGAGACGCCTTCCGTCGGGAACACGAACTCGACCGGCGCGCCCTTGGCCTTCTCGCGGATCGGCATGTAGTCGACGATCACGCCGTAGAGCTTCTCGCCGCCGGCGACCGACTTGAGCACGGCGCCGTTGCCGCCGCCGGCAATCGCGTCGTTCTTCTTCAGCGCCTCATAGTAGCCCCAGCCTTCCGGCAGGTTCCCGGTGAGGGTGGCGGCGTGGATCAGGGCGGCGCCCGACGACAGCGGGCTCGGCATGGTGAGCTGGCCCTTGACCTCCGGCTTCGTCAGATCTTCCCACGACTGCGGCTTGAAGCCGGCCTTGGTATTGTAGGTGATGCCGGTGGTGATCAGCTTCGTCGAGAACCAGTACTTCTGCGGGTCGTGCGTGCCGGCCGGGTAGGCGGAAACGTCCGCGCCCTCGTGGGCGGCCAGACGGCCTTCCTTCTTGAGCCCTTCCATGGTGACGCTGTCGGCGATCAGCAGCACGTCGGGCTGCGGCTGGCCGGCCTCGAACTCGGCGCGCAGCTTCGCGAGCAGCGGCGGCGTACCGTCGCGCACAAAGCTGATGTCCACGGCAGGATGCTTCGCCTTGAACGCATCGATGGTCTGCTGCGCGTCGGTGTTGGGCTGGCTGGTATAGAGCACGAGCTTGCCGGACACATCGGCGGCGAGAGCGGCTGCCGGCGCAAGGGTCGTGGCGAGAATGGCGGCGAGGATACGTTTCATGGAACAGCGCTCCTGAACGGGACGGAGACGGACCGGACGACGGATCCGCCGTCGCGCGGACCGTCGAAAATGATGAACCTGTTGCCTAGACTTCCGCCGTGACGCTGATATGACGCACGGGGCGCGGGACCATCCCGCCGGGGCGGGTTCGGCCCGTTTTACGGGTACTTGCGCCTTTTGCGGACACTTGCGACTTTTGTGGACACTTGCGCCTTGCACTGACGCAACGTCCGTGGTCCAAACGACTGACGCGGGCAAGCGCCGCGCACGGATCGGGAAACGGGCCGATGCGCCCGAGAGGAAAGCCTGGGGAAAGACGATGCCGACGAAACTCGATCAGTTGAAAGCCGTCACCGTTGTCGTCGCCGACACCGGCGATATCGAGACCGTGCGCCGCCTTCAGCCGCAGGACTGCACCACCAACCCCACGTTGCTGCTGCGCGCGGTGCAGTCGGGCAGCCATGCCGCCGTCGTCGACGAGGCGCTCGCCTTCGGCCGCACGCTCGGCGGCTCGCGTGACACGATCGTCTCCCGCGTGGCGGACCGGCTCGCGGTAAACTTCGGCACCGAACTCGCGCGCATCGTGCCGGGCCGCGTCTCGACGGAGGTGGACGCCGACCTGTCCTTCGACAAGGAGGCGACGGTCGCCAAGGCCCGCGCGTTCATCCGCGACTACGAGGAGCGCGGCATCGGCCGCGAGCGCATCCTCATCAAGATCGCCGCGACGTGGGAAGGCATTCGTGCCGCCGAGATCCTGCAGAACGAGGGTATCGACACGAACCTGACGCTGCTCTTTTCGCTGGCGCAGGCGGCCGCCTGCGCGGACGCGGGCGTGTTCCTGATCTCGCCCTTCGTCGGTCGCATTCTCGACTGGCACGTCAGGAACGGCGGCGGCCCCTACACGGGCGAGACCGATCCCGGCGTGTTCTCCGTGCGCACCATCTATGCCTATTACAAGCGCCACGGCATCGGCACCGTCGTGATGGGCGCCTCCTTCCGCAACCTCGGAGAGATCGAGGCCCTTGCGGGCTGCGACCGGCTCACCATCTCCCCCGCGTTCATCGATGAACTCGCCGCGAGCGAGGGCGGGCTGCCGCGCGCCCTGTCGCCGGACGACACCGGCCATGCGCCCGAGCGCCTGCATCTCGACGAGAAGGCGTTCCGCTTCGCCCTCAATGAGGATGCAATGGCGACTGAAAAGCTCGCCGAGGGCATCCGCGCGTTCGTGAAGGATCTGCGCACACTGCGCGCGCTGGTCGACGACCGCCTGGCCGCGGGAGGCAACGCATGACGGACATCGCCACCCGGGTCTACAACCATAGCTGGAAGATAGACCCGATCGTGCGCTCGCTGCTCGATACGGATTTCTACAAGCTGCTGATGGCGCAGATGATTTTCCGCCGCCAGCGGGACGCGCGTGTCACGTTCTCCATCATCAACCGCTCGAAGCACGTGCGGCTCGCCGACCTCATCGACGTCGTGGAGCTGCGCGAGCAGCTCGATCATGTGCGCACGCTGTCGCTGACGCGCGGGGAATCGACCTGGCTGCGCGGCAACATGTTCTACGGCCGCCGGCAGATGTTCGAGCCGGACTTCATCGCCTGGCTTGAGAGCTTCCGCCTGCCGCCCTACGAGCTGGAGGAGAAGGACGGCCAGTACGAGCTGACCTTCGAGGGGCCATGGGTCGAAACCACGTTCTGGGAAATCCCGGCGCTCGCCATCATCACCGAACTGCGCTCGCGCGCCTCCCTTAAGCATATGGGACGTTTCGAGCTGCAGGTGCTTTATGCGCGCGCCATGGCGCGGCTGTGGGAGAAGGTGGAGGAACTCAAGACCCTCCCCGATCTCCAGATCGCCGATTTCGGCACGCGCCGCCGGCACGGCTTCCTGTGGCAGGACTGGTGCGTGCAGGCCCTGCAGGAGGGCCTCGGCGGCGCCTTCACCGGCACCTCGAACTGCCTCATCGCCCTGCGGCGCGAGGTGGAAGCCGTCGGCACCAACGCGCACGAGCTGCCGATGGTCTACGCCGCCCTCGCGTCCGACGACGAGAAGCTGCGGCAGGCGCCCTATCAGGTGCTGAACGACTGGCAGGAGGACTACGACGGCAACCTGCTCGTCATCCTGCCCGACACCTACGGCACGACGGGCTTCCTGCGGAACGCGCCGCCGTGGCTGTCGACATGGACGGGCATCCGCATCGATTCCAAGGACCCCATCAAGGGCGGCGAAGAGGCCATCGCCTGGTGGCAGGCACGCGGCGCCGACCCACGGGACAAGCTGATCGTCTTTTCCGACGCGCTCGACGTGCCGGTGATCCAGCAGATCCATGCCCACTTCCGCGGGCGCGTGCGCTTCGCCTTCGGCTGGGGCACACTGCTGACCAACGATTTCCGCGGCTTCGCGCCCGATGCCCTGCTCGATCCCTTCTCCATCGTCTGCAAGGTGGTGTCGGCCAACGGCCGGCCGACCGTCAAGCTGTCGGACAACCCCGCCAAGGCGCTCGGACCGCCGGAGGAAATCGAGCGCTACAAGCGGATTTTCGAGGTGGGCGAGCAGACCGTGCGTGAGGTGATTGTGTGATGTCGGAAGGTAGCGGGAAGAAAGACCAGTCGAACGCGATGTGGGGCGGGCGTTTCGCCGCCTCCCCCGCCGCCCTGATGGAAGCGATCAACGCCTCCATCGGATTCGACAAGCGGCTGGCGGACCAGGACATCCGCGGCTCGCTCGCACACAGCGACATGCTCGCGGCGCAAGGCATCATCGGGCACGACGACCGCGACGCGATACACGCCGGGCTCCGGAAGGTGCAAGCCGAGATCGAGGCAGGCACCTTCGATTTCAGGACGGCGCTGGAAGACATTCACATGAATGTCGAATCGCGGCTGAAGGAGATCGCCGGGGAACCGGCCGGGCGCCTGCATACCGCGCGCAGCCGCAACGACCAGGTGGCGACCGACGTGCGCCTGTGGGTGCGCGAGGCACACGACCGCGCCGTCGCCCAGATCACCGGCCTGATGCGCGCGCTCGTCACGCAGGCGGAGCGAAACACGGATACCGTGATGCCGGGCTTCACGCATCTGCAGAGCGCCCAGCCCGTCACCTTCGGCCATCATCTTCTCGCCTATGTCGAGATGCTGGGACGCGACCGCAGCCGTTTCCGCGATTCCCGCAGCCGGCTGAACGAATGCCCGCTCGGCGCGGCCGCTCTTGCGGGCACCTCGTTTCCCATCGACCGCCACGCGACAGCGCTGGCGCTTGGCTTCGACGGGCCGACGCGCAACTCGCTCGATTCGGTGTCGGATCGCGACTTCATTCTGGAATATCTGTCCGCCGCCTCGATCTGCGCGATGCACCTGTCGCGCTTCGCCGAGGAAATCGTGCTGTGGATGACGGCCCAGTTCGGTTTCGTGCGCCTGTCCGACCGTTGGACCACCGGCTCCAGCATCATGCCGCAGAAGAAGAACCCGGATGCGGCCGAGCTGGTGCGCGGCAAGACCGGGCGCGTCTTCGGCTCGCTCGTCGCGCTGCTCACCGTGATGAAGGGCCTGCCGCTGACCTATTCCAAGGACATGCAGGAGGACAAGGAGCAACTGTTCGACGCCGCCGATACGCTCGAACTGGTGCTCGCCGCCACGACCGGCATGGTGGAGGATCTGCAGCCGGTGCCCGCGCGCATGGCCGCCGCCGCCGGCGCCGGCTTCTCCACAGCCACCGACCTCGCCGACTGGCTGGTGCGCAGCCTTGACATGCCGTTCCGGGAGGCGCACCATGTCACCGGGCGGCTCGTCGCGGAAGCGGAGCGGCGCGGCGTCGGCCTGGAGGAACTGCCGCTCGACGCATTCCAGGCGGTGGAAGCCGGCATCACGGCGGATGTCCGTGAGGTACTGGGCGTGCAGAACTCGGTGCGCTCGCGCAGGAGCTTTGGCGGCACCGCTCCGGAGCAGGTGGCGGCACAGGTCGCGTGGTGGAAAGACCGTTTATGAGCCCCGCCCTCGCGCGCGCCGTTCCGGCGTTCTTCGTCGTCATCTGGGCGACGGGCTTTATCGTTGCCCGGCTCGTGGCGCCGCATGCCGATCCGATGACGTTCCTCGCGTTGCGCTGCGCGCTGGCGGCGGCGGTATTCATACTGATCGCGCTCGCGGTTGGCGCCAGATGGCCGACGACGCCACGCCACTGGTTCAACGCCTTCGTCGCCGGCGTGCTGATGCAGGGCTGCTATCTGGGTGCGACGTTCTGGGCCACCAAGCGCGGCCTGCCCGCAGGCATCGTGGCGCTGATCATGGGGCTGCAGCCGCTGCTCACGGGTATCCTGTCCGTGCCGCTGTTGGGGGAGCGGGTTTCCGGCCAGCGCTGGTTCGGCATCGTACTGGGCTTCGCCGGCGCGCTGCTGGTGCTGTTTCCCCGCATCGGGGAGGCCTCCGCCCTGCCGCCTGCGGCAATGCTGGTGGCCCTCGCCGGCATGGTCTCGATGACGCTCGGCACCGTCTGGCAGAAGCGCACCGCCGCGTCGTCGGACCTGCGCACCAACGCCGCGGTCCAGTTCATCGGCGGTGTCGCGTTTCTGCTGCCGCTGGCGCTGCTGACCGAGGATTTGCGCCTAGACGGCACGACGGAGATGTGGATCGGCCTTGTGTGGGCAGTGCTGGGCCTTTCCGTGGGCGCCATCACGCTGCTGCTCTTCCTGATCAGGCAGGGCGCGGTCGCGGGCGTCGCCGCCCTGCTCTATCTGGTGCCGCCAGTGTCGGCACTGATGGCGTTCTTCCTGTTCGGGGAAACGCTGGAGACCGTCCAGATCGCCGGCATGGCGATATCCGCCGTGGGCGTCGCCATCGCCAACCGGCCCTGAACCCAGCAGCGCGGGGCTAGAATCTGTCCTGTTTACGTTGAAACAGGACAGATTCTCGATTCCTTATTTTGAGCGAGTTCTGATCGATCAGATGAGTCCATCTGATCGGAGCGCGCTCTCAGAGGCCGAGGCCGGGCGTGAAGGAGGTGCCGCCGCCGCGGAACAATTGGCCGAGGAAGCTCTGCTCGGAGCCGCTGGTCGGCGTGGTGCGGCTGATGAAATCGAAGACGACGCCATCCTTCAGGCCGTAGTGGGCGACGCGCTCCACCTTGAACGCCTGGTTGAAGTAGATCGCCACCACACGCTGGTCGACGATGCGCGGCTCGATGAACTGCACCGTGCGCTGCAGCTTCTGGCTGATGTAGTAGAATGTCTTGTTGCCGACGGTCGAGACGGTCGAGGGGGTGCCGAGAATGGTGAGCACCTGCTCGACGCTGGTGCCGGGCGTGATGCGGGCCAGCGCGCTTTCGTCGATGACATAGCCGCGCGAGATCGTCTCGCTGCTGCCGCAGGCGGCAAGCCCGCCTGCCAGGGAAAGGGCCAGCACCGCCGCCGACAGGTGCATCAGCCGCAGGCGACGCTTCGCCGGGACACCGCCTGCGGCCGCAGCACGCGCGGTCGTCGAACCGTTGGACTCGGAATCTCGGGACACGGAATCTTGGGACGCGAAATCTTGGGCCGAAGAGTTGCTCACCCGATGGTCTCCTGACTGTTACGCGGCTGACGCCGGATGCCCCCGCTCGACCGCACCGTCCCTGTGGACCGCGCGCGGGTGCGGCGCAAACCGCGCGGGAGGCGCGTTGCCCCGGCGCGAGGCATGCGGCATTGTGCTTGCATAATACCTCGCACATGCCGTAACCCGCGTGTTGAGGATTTGCAAGGCAGGATGAAACTGCGGGGGGAGATGTTTTTCGGATTGTTCGGCCGCAAGCGCGACGCCGGCGCCGTTGAGGCGCTTTACCGGCGCATCTCGGACGCTTCCCGCGCGCCCTTCCTCTACACGCATTTCGGGGTGCCGGATACGCTGGAAGGGCGATTCGATTCGCTGACCCTGCACACGGTGCTGACCATGCGCCGGCTGCGTGGCCTGCCTCCGCCGGCCGCCGACGTGGCGCAGGATCTTGTTGATATCCTGTTCCGGGAAATCGATCGCAGCCTGCGCGAAATCGGCATCGGCGACCTGTCCGTTCCAAAGAAAATGAAAGTCTTTGCCGAGACTTTCTACGGCCGCGCACGGGTTTTCGAGAAGGCGCTGGCGGCGGCGGACGACGAGGCGCTGCACGCGGCGCTCTCGCGTCCGGCAGGGGAAAAGGCGGGAAATCTCGCTGACTTCGCCCGCCATATCCGCCATGCTGATGCAACAATGACCACCTACGATCTGGCGTATATTATGTCCGGTGCGCCCCTTTTCCCAGACGCACCCCGAAGCTGATCAGCCGGCGCCCGCGACTGCCGGCGCCACCGGGCCGCCACGGCGGCCGTTTCCCGATGGAGGTCCACGATGACGGACACCGAATCATTCCCCCTGCAGCGCGTGTTCAACGTGGCCGACCTCAAGCCGGAGGGTGTGGACTTTACCGTGGAGACGACCCCGGAAGAGCGCGCGGCGCTTGCAGCGTTCCTTGATCTTCCCGCCATCCATGCGCTGACGGGCGCCTTCCACCTCTCCGGCAACGACCGGCGCGTGACGGTGCGGGGCGACGTGCGCGCGGCGATCGTGCAGACCTGCACGGTCTCGCTGGAGCCCTTCGATGCCTCCGTGCATGAAGAGGTGGAGGTCATGTTCGCCGATCCGGAATTGCCCCAGGCCGAACCGCGCGAGCCGCGCGATCCCGAATCGGAACTCGACGCTCCCGACGACCTGATCGACGGACAGATCGATCTCGGCGCCCTGACGGCGGAGTTTCTGGCTCTGGGGCTCGATCCCTACCCCCGCAAACCTGGCGTGGAATTCTTGTATGACGACGGCGTTGCGGGGAACGAATCGCCCTTTGCCGCCCTCTCGGGCTTGAAGCAGGCCGTTTCCGGCAATAAGGAATAGAGCTGCGGCGCATGATGGGTTCTGGCGCGCCAGCGCGCATCCCTTCGCCGCCGCCGGCCGTGCTTCCCGGTCGGCTGCGGCAACTCGGCTTTTGTGGTCGCCATTCTGGAGTTTGACACGTTCATTATGCCTGCATCGATCACGATTGCGCTTGACGCCATGGGCGGTGACTTCGGCGCTGCCGTCGTCGTTCCCGGCGCGGCCATCGCGCTGGAGCGGCGGCCGGACGTCCGCTTCCTGCTCTATGGCGACGAGAACGTCATCGCGCCGCTGCTGGCCAAGCATCCCGCGCTGCGGGCGGCGTCCGAAATCCGCCACACCGACGTCTTCGTCCGCATGGACGACAAGCCTAGCCAGGCGCTGCGGGCCGGGCGGTACAAATCTTCGATGTGGCAAGCCATCGAGGCGGTGAAGAACGGCGAGGCGCGCGCGGCGGTCTCGGCCGGCAACACCGGCGCGCTGATGGCGATGGCGATGTTCTGCCTGAAAACCATGGCGCCGGTGGACCGCCCGGCGATCGCCGGCATCTGGCCTACACTGCGCGGCGAGAGCATCGTGCTCGACATCGGCGCGACCATCGGCGCGGATGCCCGCCAGCTCGTCAACCTCGCCGTGATGGGCGCGGCCCTTGCGCGCGCCGTTTTCGACATCGAGCAGCCGACAGTCGGCCTCCTCAATGTCGGCGTGGAGGAAATCAAGGGCAACGAGGCGGTGAAAGAGGCCGGCCGCATCCTGCGCGAGAGCGCATCGGAGCAGTTCGCATATCACGGTTTCGTCGAGGGCGACGACCTGGGCAAGGGCACGGTCGACGTCGTGGTAACGGAAGGTTTTGCCGGCAACATCGCGCTCAAGGCCGCGGAAGGAACGGCGCGGCAGGTGTCGGCTTATCTGCGCAGCGCCATCGAGCGCTCGCTGATGGCGCGCATCGGCTATCTGTTCGCGCGTGGCGCGTTCCGCGCGCTGCGGGAAAAGCTCGATCCACGCCGCTCCAACGGCGGAATTTTCCTCGGCCTGAACGGCATTGTCATCAAGAGCCACGGCGGCACCGATGCGTTCGGATTTGCGGCTGCGGTGGAACTTGCTTACGACATGTCGCGTTTCGGCCTGATCGATCGTATTCGTGACAGCGTGACACAGACACGGCCAATCGCGGCGCCAGCGCTTTCCGAGTCGGACGGAATCGTCTGACCGGCCTGAATCCGTTCCAGGCATGAATGGCGGAACATTCGACGATTCGGCCCCGGCCGGTGAATGGTCCAATACATAATCCGGCGCCCCGAAGCGCCCAGTGAGGGAGTTTTTTCGTTGCATCTCGCCAATCTGAGATCTGTCGTGCGCGGTTGCGGCGCCTACCTGCCGGAGCGTGTCCTGAGCAACGACGAATTGTCTCGCATGGTTGATACGTCCGATGACTGGATCGTCAAGCGCACCGGAATCCACCAGCGTCACATCGCGGCGGAGGGCGAGACGACGTCGCAGCTCGGCACGAAGGCGGCGCAGGCCGCGCTCAATGCGGCGGGACTGACCGGTAGCGACATCGACCTCATTATCTGTGCCACGTCGACGCCCGATTACACCTTCCCCGCCACCGCGACCCAGATCCAGCACGCTCTCGGCATCGATCACGGAGTCGCCTTCGACCTGCAGGCGGTCTGCTCCGGCTTCGTTTTCGCGGTGGCGACAGCGGACAAGTTCCTGAACTCCGGCTCGCACAAGCGCGCGCTGGTCATCGGCGCGGAAACCTTCTCGCGCATCCTTGACTGGGAGGACCGCGGCACCTGCGTGCTGTTCGGCGACGGCGCCGGCGCGATCGTGCTGGAGGCGCAGAACGGCACCCAATCCATCATGGACCGCGGCGTGCTGACATCGCATCTGCGTTCCGACGGACAGCACCGCTCAAAGCTGTTCGTGGACGGCGGGCCGGGGTCCACGCGCACCGTCGGGCACCTGCGCATGGAAGGGCGCGAGGTCTTCCGTTTCGCTGTCGGCATGATTACCGACGTCATCGAGGATGCGCTGAACGCGCTCGGCATCAGCGCGAGCGACATCGACTGGTTCGTGCCGCATCAGGCCAACCGGCGCATCATCGACGCCAGCGCGCAAAAGCTCGGCATCGCGCCCGAGAAAGTTGTGGTTACCGTCGACCGGCACGGCAACACTTCGGCCGCGTCCATCCCGCTTGCCTTGTCTGTCGCCGTGGCGGACGGGCGCATCCGGGAGGGCGACCTCGTGCTGATCGAATCGCTCGGCGGCGGCTTCACCTGGGGCAGCGCCGTCATCCGCTGGTAGATGCCGCCGGCAGGCGGGCCGCGATACGCGGCGCAAGATCGTGATCCTTGATCGTTACTGTCGTCATATGGCCGTAACATTGTCCGATTGCATCCATAAACTGCTATAGGCAACAGGCGATTGAGTTGATTTGCGCCATTGACCGGCGCTGGCGATATGAATAGCGTGAAAAATCATGGTTGAAGCGACGCGCCCGGTTTTGCCGGGCGGAGTGTCGCTTTCGCCGTGCAGTGGGCCGGTTCGATAAAGGCGTGCCTGTGGCAGGCGGCGTGCGAAGCGGTGTGTATCGATGGATTGCGGGCGGGCGGCCTGCTGCACAGGGGGCGTGCGGTTGACGCGCGAAGGAAGACGATGGCAGGACGGACAGTAACACGAGCGGATCTTTGCGAGGTCGTCTATCAGAAGATAGGCCTGTCGCGGACGGAATCGGCGGCACTGGTGGAATCCGTGCTGACCGAAATCTCGGACACCCTCGCCCGGGGCGAGACGGTGAAGCTGTCCTCTTTCGGGTCGTTCATCGTCCGCGACAAGGGCCAGCGCATCGGCCGCAACCCGAAGACCGGCGTCGAGGTACCGATCGAGCCGCGCCGCGTGATGATCTTCCGCCCGTCCAACGTCCTGCGCGCCCGCATCAACGGCGAGGAGCCGGGAGTGAAGGATAAAGACTGATCGCAGCCGGCCCGCCGCGACGACGCGCCGTGGCGGATGCCGCCGGGACGGGCTTAGGACAGCCTGGCGACAGTTTCGCGTGTCATATCGGATTTACGCAACTCCCGAGCAGCGCAATACTGATGCGCGGGGCGATCCCGGGCAGGCGGCCCTGGATTCGGATTGTTGCGTGAAGGAGTGACAGGTGACCAAGGGACCGGACGCCTTCCGCACCATCAGCGAAGTCGCGGAAGAGTTGAATATTCCCCAACATGTGCTGCGTTTCTGGGAAACGCGGTTTGCGCAGATTCGGCCTGTGAAGCGCGGCGGCGGCCGGCGCTTCTATCGGCCGGAAGATGTCGCGTTGCTGCGCGGCATCCGCCATCTCCTGTATGGGGCGGGATACACCATTCGCGGCGTGCAGCGCATCCTCAGGGAACAGGGCGTCGCCCACGTTCAGGGGCTGGTCGCGCAGGCGCAGGGCTCGTCACGGCTGGTTTCGGATGCCCTCGCCGCAACGCCGGCCGGGCATGCGGCGGGGTCTCACCTTACCGGCGAGGGGTTCACGGCGGACGGGCACGATCCCGGCGCGCCCTCCTTCACCGGCGGCGAGGACGATGCGGATGCGCAGGCATGGCGGCCCGCCGACGACCCGGATGACCAGGTCGATGCCGCCGGCGATATCGTTGACGACGATCCCCCGGCACCGACCGATGACGCTGATTTCGCCGGCCACGCCGCCCGGATACCGGAGGCGGATGAGGCGGAGTTCAATGCGGGCGCATCGGCGCAAATCGATGCCGTCATCGACCGTTACGCCCCCGGCCCGCTGTCGCTGCGTGCGCGCAGGAACAATCCACAAGGAAGCCCGGCGGTGATCAACCGGATGATCGAGCCGAGCTATCAGCTAGCGGGCAGCACGCGCGAGCAGCTTCAGGCCGTTGTCGACGAGCTGCGCGAGTGCCGCCGCCTGCTCGCCAGCGCGCTGAACCGCCAGTCCGAGTAACGGCGGCGCGTTGCCACGCCACAGGGAGCGTGACGGGGCGGGGATGACAGCGCCGCGAGCCGCACCTATATCGCATACGACCGGGCGCCGGAACGGTTCATGTCTTCGCGGAATCGCCCGGCGGCACGCTGCCCGTTCCGCGCCATTCCGGATGGAAGCGGGCTTCACGCTTTTCCGGGAGCGGTTTGATACGATGGTGGGGGAGGCATTCATGACTCAGGTTCCGGCACCGTTGCGGCCGAGATTCGACACGCGGGGCGTGCTGACGGGGCGGTTTTTCGCCTACCTCGTCGATGCCGTGATCATCTTCATGCTGACGATCGCGCTCGGCTGGGTCATCGCGCTTCTCGGCATCGTGACCTTCGGCGTCGCCTGGCTGCTGTTCCCGTTGCTGGCGGGCACCGGCGTCATTTATAGCGCGATCACCGTAGGGGGCGAGGCACAGGCGACCATCGGCATGCGCTGGCTGGGGCTGCGTGTCGTCGGGCCGGACGGCGCGCGCGTCGACTTCCTCATCGCCGCCGTCCACGCCATCTTTTTCTATATCGCGATCGGGACGTGCATCCTTTTCGTGCTCGACGTGCTGACCGCCCTCGTGCGCGACGACCGGCGCATGCTGCACGACGTCCTTACCGGCGTCACGGTCACCCGGTCCTGACGCGACGTGTGGGATGCGCCCGCGCGCCCCTTGAGTTGCGCGGGCGGCATGCTATCCTTATCCGAAGGGTCATATGACCGCATCGACCGGGTATGATGCACTTTCCGGACAAACCTGTCGCCCCCGAAACCCGATATCGGTGATCTCCCGCCGTGACGACGCAACCGCGCAATGCTCCGCAATTCTATCTGACGGCGCCGGCGCCATGCCCCTACCTGCCGGCGCAGCAGGAGCGGAAGGTGTTCACCCACCTCATTGGCCGGCGCGCGGGGGAAATCAACGATGTGCTGACCCAGGGCGGCTTTCGCCGCTCGCAGACCATCGCCTATCGTCCCGCCTGCGAGGGCTGCCGCAGTTGCGTCTCCGTCCGGGTGGTCGCGGACGATTTCCGTACCACGCGCAGCTTCCGGCGCGTCATCAACCAGAACCGCGATCTCGCCGGGACGATGGTGCTGCCGCATGCATCGTCGGAGCAGTACGGGCTCTTCCGCGCCTATCTCGATGCCCGCCACGCGGACGGCGGCATGGCGGATATGAGCGTTCTCGACTATTCCGTGATGGTGGAAGATACGCACGTTACCACGCGCCTTATCGAGTACCGGCGCGAGAATGACGAACTCGTCGCCGTGGCGCTGACCGACATCCTGAGCGACGGACTGTCGATGGTCTATTCGTTCTACGAGCCCGATGCTCCGCATCGCAGCCTCGGCACCTATCTCATCCTCGACCATATCGCCCGGGCGCAGATCCTCGGCCTGCCTTACGTCTATCTGGGATATTGGGTCGATGGCTCGCGGCGCATGGGCTACAAGAGCCGCTTCCATCCGCAGGAGCGCCTGCTGCCGGAGGGGTGGGTGCGCTACGACGGCGAATAGCGCCGCCGGACCGGCGGTCCGGTTCCGCCAGGCGCCTCCTCTTGTTTACACGCCGACGTTTACTATTTCTCCGACAGGAGACCTTGTGCCGCGCGGCACGGCGCTGATCGCCGGGCGTGTCACGGCTCCCGGAGACGACTATGACGCAACATGATCATCGTTCAGTGCTGCGTGACTGGCGCCCCGCCGAGCTGGCGGCGCTCGTCATCGGCTTCATCATCTACTGGCCGCTGGGTCTCGTGGTGCTGGCGTGGAAATACTGGAACGACCGCTCGCGTTCTCCCCGCAGCCTTGATGACGTGGTGACGGAAGGCTTCTGCCGGGTGCGCGCCGGGCTGCGCGACGTGTTCGGCGGCGGGACGCCCGCCAGCAGTGCGGACGAGGACTTTTTCGCGCCTACCGGCAACGATCGGTTCGACACGCACGTGAGCACGGAATTGCAGCGCATCAATAACGACCGCGGCAAGCTGGCGGACGAGGTACGGGCCTTCCGCGCCTTCCTCGATCAGGAACGGGCCGGCGGCGCGGACGTTTATGAGCGTTTCCGCCGGCAGCGCGGCGACGCCGATCCGACGCCATAACATCATTCCTCGATGAGCCTGCTCATCGAGGAATGCTCAAGCCAACGCGGCGCTTACGCGAAACCCGCACGGGAGCGGCCGAAGACCGGGAGCGTTGGCATGATGCCCCGCCGTTCACCGGCCCGGCGCGATGAACGAAAGCTCGACCGAATCCCCGACGGCGGCGCCAATGCGTGCCGCCGTTCCCGCGTTCAGCTCGATTACCGCGCGCACCGGCCCTCCCGAGGGAATGATGCGGCGCGACAGCGGCTCCGTCCGCTCGGCGATGCGCACGATCCGGCCCTGTGCGTCGACGAACAGCATGTCGAGCGAAATGAACGTGTTTTCCATCCACATCGCCACGGGTTGCGCGTCAGTATAATCGAAGATCATGCCGCGATCGGCGGGCAGGTAGCGCCGACCCATCAGGCCAAGGGCCTGTTCCTCCTGCGAGCGTGCCACTTCCACCACGAAGCTGTGCCGCCCGGAGGCGGTCACGATGGTCAGCGGCTCCGTGGGGAGAATCGATGGCGCCCGCGCGATTGCGGCGGGCGACAGCGCAAGACCAACCGTCATCAACAGGCCGGCCAGAAAAGCCCCCGCATCCCGTCTGCTCAGTTTCGTGGTGCTCATTCCTGGCCGGACCATGTTCTGCAAGTTGCGGTAAAATATGAAAATTGGAGCGCACGATCTGATTCCATCAGAACGCGCTCAAAATAAGGAATCGAGAATCTGTCCTGTTTCAACGTAAACAGGACAGATTCTAGTGCGAAACCGGCGCGTGGCTGATGTCCGGCAGGCGCACCTCCGCCACCATCCGGCCCTTGGGGCCATCGCCATAGCGCACGAGCAGCGCCTGCCCCGGCACGAGTTCCATCAGGCCGTAGCGGCGCATGGTCTCCATGTGGATGAAGATGTCCGGCGTGCCCTCGCCGCAGGTCACGAAGCCGAAGCCGCGCTGGCGGTTGAACCACTTGACGACCACCATCTGGAAGCCGCCCGTCGGCACCACGGAAACGTGGGTGCGCACCGGCAGCTCGGACGGGTGAGGCGCGGTGGAGACATCAATGGAGCGGATGCGGAAGACCTGCAACCCGCGGTCGCGGCGCATGGCGTCGCAGACGATCGTCGCCCCTTCCACCGCCGTCTCGTAACCGTCGCGCTTGAGGCAGGTGATGTGCAACAGCACATCCGACATGCCGTTATCGGGGACAACGAAGCCGAAGCCACGCGACGTATCGAACCATTTGATCCGGCCTCTGATCTCTATCAAATCACAGGAAACGCCGTCCGCCTCGCCGCGCTCGGCCGCCACGCGCGCACCAGAATGCGTCTCATCCGTCATGGTTCACTGCACCCGAAAAATACGAATCCGATATGGTTAACGATAACACCAACAAAAGTCGAAAACAGGCGCGAATCTGCCATCTTTGTGATTCACGCACAGCCTTTGTGGCCGCAACTGCATCGACGCCGACAGCAACGCCTCCCCCGCGCTTGCGGCCGCGACCGCCGGCACACGCCCTGATCCGGTCAAGGTGCGATTGCCGCATCGTGCACCTCGCCGTCCGTACCTTTGTTTCACGCCACGCTTGCGAGTCTAGTCCGAATGCCGTTACTTCGGAATCGAAAACGTCTTCTCCCATACCATGCGAAGATGAAGGTCACGCTGCATGACAGGCCGACGCCCCGCTCCGTCCGGTGAACGCGCGCCCGGGCGCATCCCCGCGCTCGACGTTGCACGCGGGCTCGCGATTGCGGCGATGATCTCCTACCATCTCGCGTGGGACCTGTACTTCACCGGCTTTTCCGATATCAACGCCGCCACCGATCCATGGCTGCGCCTTTACGCGAAGACGATCGCCGGCTCCTTTCTCGCGATTTCCGGGATCGGGCTGGTACTGGCGCATGGCCGCGGCATCCGCTGGTCAACGTTCCTGCGTCGCCTCGCGGTGATCGCCGGCGCGGCGCTCGCCGTCACCGTGGGGTCGTGGTTCGCCTTTCCGCAAAGCTTCATCTTCTTCGGCATTCTGCATTGCATCGCGCTTTGCAGCGTGCTCGCCTTGCCGTTCCTGCGCGCACCGCTGTGGCTGGTGGCCGCCGCCGCGCTGGCGGCGCTAGCCCTGCCGTGGGCCGTCGCCTCACCCGCCTTCGAGGCGTGGTGGCTGTCGTGGCTCGGCCTCGGCGTCATTCCGCCCCTCAGCAACGACTATGTGCCGGTGTTTCCCTGGTTCGCCTTCGTGCTCGCCGGCATCGCGGTCTGGCGATGGCTGGCGCCCTATATCCCCGAGGAGGCGCGCGCGTGGCGTGCGGAAGGTGCCATCGGGCGCCTTCTCGTGTTCGCCGGCCGCAACAGCCTCGTCATTTACCTGACGCACCAGATCGTGCTGCTCGGCGCCCTCACCGGCCTTGCCTATCTGCTGAACAGCCTCACGCCGCCTTGATCGGGCGCTCCGCGATGCGCACCAGATTCTTCAGGATCGTGGAAGCGCCCTTCAGCCGCTGTTCGGCGTTGTCGAACGAATCGATGAACACGACGCGCATGTCCGGCCGCACCTTGGCGAGCGACCCGTGCCCGGCCACGTAGGACACGAGTCCGGCCGGGTTGGCGAAAGCGTTGTTGCGGAACGACACGATCACGCCCTTGGGGCCTGCCTCGATCTTCTCGACATTCGCGCGACGGCACAGTGCCTTGATGGCGACGATGCGCAACAGTTGTTCCACCTCCTCCGGCAGCGGGCCGAACCGGTCGACGAGTTCCGCGCCGAACGCCTCGATCTCGCGGTCCTCGTCGATGGTGGAGAGGCGGCGATAGATGTCGAGGCGCAATTGCAGGTCGGCGACGTAATTTTCCGGGATCATCACCGGCGTGCCGATGGTGATCGTCGGCGACCACTGGTCCTCCGCCTCCTCGTCCGCGGCGCCAGACTTCAACTGCGCCACGGCCTCCTCCAGCATCTGCTGGTAAAGCTCGTAACCGACCTCGCGGATATGGCCGGACTGCTCGTCGCCCAGCAGGTTGCCGGCGCCGCGAATGTCGAGATCGTGGCTTGCCAGCATAAAGCCCGCGCCCAGCGTGTCGAGCGACTGCAGCACTTCGAGGCGCTTCTCGGCGGTCGCCGTGATGCGCCGCTTGGCGGGAACGGTGAACAGCGCGTAGGCGCGCGTCTTGGAGCGTCCGACACGCCCCCGCAACTGGTAGAGCTGCGCCAGACCGAACATATCGGCGCGATGCACCACCAGCGTGTTGGCGCGCGGGATGTCGAGGCCCGATTCGACGATGGTCGTCGACAGCAGAATGTCGAACCTGCCCTCGTAGAAGGCGGTCATGATGTCCTCAAGCTGGCCCGCCGGCATCTGCCCGTGCGCCACCGCGACCTTGGCCTCCGGCACCTCCCTGTCGAGGAACGTCTTGACCTCGGCAAGATCGTCGATGCGCGGGCAGACGTAGAAGGACTGCCCGCCGCGATAGCGCTCGCGCAGCAGCGCCTCGCGGATCGATAGCCCGTCGAACGGCATCACGAAGGTGCGCACGGCGAGGCGGTCCACCGGCGGCGTGGCGATGATCGACAGCTCGCGCACGCCGGTGAGCGCCAGCTGCAGCGTGCGCGGGATCGGCGTCGCCGAGAGCGTGAGCACATGCACCTCCGCCCGCCACTGTTTCAGCCGCTCCTTGTGGGCAACGCCGAAATGCTGCTCCTCATCGATGATGATGAGGCCCAGGTCATTGAAGCGGATGGTTTTCGACAGCACGGCGTGGGTGCCGACCACGATGTCGACGGTTCCGTCCGCGAGCCCGGCCTTCACCTTCTTCAGCTCCGGAGCGGAAACGAAGCGCGACATCTGCGCGATGCGCACCGGGAGCCCCTGGAAGCGCTCCGCGAAACCGTTGTAATGCTGGCGCGCGAGCAGCGTCGTCGGCACAACGACCGCCACCTGGTGGCCGGATAGCGCGACGGCAAAGGCGGCGCGCAGCGCGACCTCCGTCTTGCCGAAGCCGACGTCGCCGCACACCAGCCGGTCCATCGGACGGCCGGCGGCCAGATCGTCGAGCACCGCGTCGATGGCGCTCTGCTGGTCGTCCGTCTCCTCATACGGGAAGCGGGCGGCGAATTCGTCGTAGAGGCCGGCCGGCACCTCGATCCGCGGCGCCTCGCGCATGGCGCGGTCGGCAGCGACCTTGATCAGCTCGCCCGCCATCATGCGGATACGCTGCTTGAGCTTGGCCTTGCGGGCCTGCCAGGCGCCGCCGCCGAGCTTGTCGAGCGGCACCTCGGTATCCTCGGAGCCGTAGCGCGACAGCAGTTCGATGTTGACCACCGGCAGGAACAGCTTGTCGCCGCCCGCATAGTGGATTTCGAGGCAGTCCAGCGGCGCGCCGGCGGCCGTAATCGTCTTCAGGTCCACGAAACGGCCAATGCCGTGGTCGACATGCACGACGAGATCGCCCGCCGAAAGGCCGGCCGCCTCGGTGATGACATCCTGCGCACGGCGCGCCTTGCGCTTCTGGCGTACGAGGCGGTCGCCCAGAATGTCCTGCTCGCCGATGACGGCGAGATTCGCCGTCTCGAAACCGGCCTCCAGCCCCCAGACGGCGAGCGCCACCTCGTTACGCGGCAGCGCCAGCGCGACATCGAGACGCCCGACGTTCGTCAACGGCTTCAGGCCGTGGTCGGCCAGCACGTGCGACAGGCGCTCACGCGAGCCGTCCGACCACGCTGCGATCACCACGCGCTTCTTCGCCTGCGTGAGGTCGCGCACATGATCGACGGCGGCCTTGAACACGTTGGCCGTGTCGTCCACCCGCTCGGGCGCGAAGTTGCGGCCAGGCTTCGCCCCCGCGTCGATGACCATGCGCGCCGCGTCGTCCGGCTCGTGAAAGGGCGTGAGCCGCGCCAGCGGAAGCGTCGCCTGCCGCTCGGCCCATTCGCTCTCCGTGAGGTAGAGCTGCCCGGGCGGCAGCGGATTGTAGGGCGTGCCGGCGCCGGAACGCGCCGGATCACCGGCCGCCGCCCTGCGCGCCTCGTAGTAGTCGCGCACCTGCGCGAAGCGCTCGACCGCCGCTTCGCCCGACAGCGAATCGAGCACCAGCGGCACGCCGGGCAGGTAGTCGAACAGGGTGTCGAGACGGTCGTGCAGCAGCGGCAGCCAGTGTTCGAGACCGGGATGGCGGCGCCCCTCCGACACGGCTTCATATAATGTGTCGTCGCGGGTCGCCGCCCCGAAGGCCTTGACGTAACCCTGCCTGAAACGCCGGATCGTCTCGGTGGTGATCTTCGCCTCGCTCATCGGCACGAGATCGAGCGAACGCAACTGATGGGTGGTGCGCTGGGTCTCGGGATCGAAGGCGCGGATCGATTCGAGCGTATCACCGAAGAAGTCGAGGCGAATCGGTTCGGCCAGGCCCGGCGCGAAAAGATCGACGATGCCGCCGCGCACGGCATATTCGCCCGTGTCGCGCACGGTCGGCGTGCGCGCGAAGCCGTTCACCTCCAGCCACTCGACCAGCCTGTCCATATCGATGGCGTTGCCGGGCGCGGCCGAGAACGTCTCCGTCGCCACCTGCCGCAGAGGCGGCACCCTTTGCAGGAGCGCATTGACGGTGGTGAGCACGACGCGCGGTTTCTGCTCCGACGAGCGCGTGCGCGCGAGCCGCGCCAACGTCATCATGCGCCGCGCCGTCACCGCCGAGGTGGGCGACACGCGGTCGTAGGGCTGGCAGTCCCAGCCGGGGAACGACAGCACCTCGATCTCGGGCGCGGCGAAAGCGAGCCCGGCTTCGAGCGCCGCCATGCGGCGGTCGTCGCGCGCCACGTGCACGAGGACGGCGGGCAGTTCCTTCTCGCGCAGGCCGCGCGCCAGCTCCGCCACGACGATGACATCGTAGCCGTCCGGAACGCTGGCGATGGTTGGACTGTCGCCCCGCGCAAGGGCATCGACGGCGCGTTTCAACTGGGACATGCGTCAGGCCGGCAGCAACTCAGACGTTGATCGGGGATTGGTGCGTGTGGAACGCCTTGATTCGCCGGAAGATCGGCGTGTCGTTCGCGGGCGGCACCTCGCCCGTGCTGAACCACGTGAAGAGGTCGCGGTCGGGAAGCGCCATCAGGCGCTCCAGCTCCGCCACCGTCTCCTCGTCGAGCGCGTCGAGTTCCGCGTCGACGAAGGGGCCGAGCACCATGTCCATCTCGCGCGTGCCACGATGCCAGGCGCGAAAACGGATGCGCCTGCGCCGCGCGTCGAGCGCAAGCCCGCCCGAGAGATCGGCCCCCTGGGCATCGCCATCTGCCTCTGAAAAACTGTTCATGATTTGTCCCTTGAAAGACATATGGTCGCCACGGGCGTTCGGCTGGACTATATAGCGTGTACGTTCGCTTCTGTCACCAGCGTCTCGCCGACCTCAACGCCCGGATCGCCGCCCGCATGCGCCCTGCCCTGCTCGACCCGCTGTTTGCGCCCGTCACGGTGTTGCCGGGGGTGGGGCCGCGTCTGGGCGCGCTGTTCGACCGGCTGCTGGGGACGGCGGAAAGACCCGCGCGGGTCGTCGACCTGCTGTTTCACCTGCCCCATTCCGTCATCGACCGCAGCAGCCGCCCCCCGATCCGCGACACGCAAGAGGGCGATATCGTGACGCTCACGGTGCGCGTGGCGGAGCATCGCCCGCCGCCGACCGGCCGGGCGCGTGCGCCGTTCCGCGTGCTGGTGGAGGATGGCACCGGCGACGTCACGCTGGTATTCTTCTCCACCACGCAAGCACGCATCGACAAGATGCTGCCGCTCGGCGCGACCCGCGTGGTTTCCGGCCGGATCGAGTTCTGGGAAGGGTTCCGCCAGATGGTGCACCCCGACCGGATCATGACGGAGGAGGAGGCGCGCGACCAGCCGCTGATAGAGCCCGTCTACGGCCAGACGGAAGGGCTCGCCTCACGCACCATCGCCCGAATCGCGCAGGCGGCGCTGGCCGACCGCCTGCCGCACCTGCCGGAATGGCAGGACGCGGCCTGGCTCGCCCGACAGCAGTATCCCGATTTCGCCACGGCGCTCACGGCGCTGCACAGGCCCGAATCGGCCGCGGCTCTCGCGCCCGAAAGCCGGACGCGCAAGCGCCTCGCCTATGACGAACTGCTCGCCTCGCAACTGGCGCTGGCGCTGATGCGCGCCACGCACCGGAAGGCGGCCGGGCGGGTGACTGTCGGCGACGGCCGTCTCGTCGATGCGCTCACGAAGGCGCTGCCCTTCCGGCTCACCGGCGGGCAGCAGCAGGCGGTCGCGGATATCCGCCGCGATCTGGCGGAGCCACAGCGCATGCTGCGCCTGCTGCAGGGCGATGTCGGATCGGGCAAGACGGTGGTCGCCCTGCTGGCCATGGCGGGCGTGGTCGAAGCCAGGCGGCAGGCGGCGCTGATGGCCCCAACGGATATTCTGGCCCGCCAGCATTTCGCCCGCCTGGAACCGCTGGCGCGCGCCGCCGGCATCAACGTCGCGCTGCTGACGGGCCGCGAGAAGGGCGCGGCACGCGCGGCGACGCTTGCCGCGCTCGAATCGGGCGAGGCGCAGATCGTCATCGGCACCCATGCGTTGTTTCAGGAGGCCGTCGCCTTCCACGATCTCGCGCTTGCCGTCATCGACGAACAGCACCGTTTCGGCGTCCATCAGCGCTTTGCACTGAGCCGCAAGGGCGACGGCGTCGACATGCTGGTGATGACCGCGACCCCGATTCCGCGCACGCTGACGCTCACCTGCTTCGGCGACATGGACGTATCGCTGCTGAAGGAGAAGCCCGCAGGCCGCCAGCCCATCGACACGCGCGCCCTGCCGCTGGAGCGTCTGCACGAGGTGATCGACGGCCTGCACCGGGCGCTGGCGCGCGGCGCGCGGGTCTACTGGGTCTGCCCGCTCGTGGCCGAATCGGAAACCATCGATGTCGCCGCCGCGCAGGAGCGCTTCGAGGATCTGCAGCGCATCTTCGGCCCGGTCGTGGGCCTGCTGCATGGCAAGATGAACGGGCGCGACAAGGATGCCGCCATGAGCGCCTTCCAGCGCGGCGAAACGCGGATTCTCGTCGCCACAACGGTGATCGAGGTCGGCGTCGACGTGCCGGAGGCCACCATCATGGTGATCGAGCACGCAGAGCGCTTCGGGCTCGCGCAGCTTCACCAACTCCGCGGGCGCATCGGGCGCGGCAGCGGCGCCTCCACCTGCCTGCTGGTCTACAAGGCGCCGCTCGGCGAGGTGGCGAAGGCGCGCATCGCCATCATGCGCGAGACGGAGGACGGCTTCCGCATCGCCGAGGAAGATCTGAAACTGCGGGGCGAGGGCGAAATTCTCGGCACCCGGCAGTCCGGCGCGCCCGTCTTCCATCTGGCGCGCCTTGACGACGACGCGGACCTGCTGCGCATCGCCCGCGACGACGCGCGCCTCGTGCTGGAGCGCGACCCCGGCCTCGCGTCCGAACGCGGGCAGGCGTTGCGCGTCCTGCTCTATCTCTTCGAACGCGACGAGGCCATCCGCCTGCTACGGGCCGGCTGACTCACCACAACGGAAAAAACACCATGCTGCGCATCGCTACCTGGAACATCAATTCCGTCCGCCTGCGGATCGACCACCTGACCGCGTTCCTCGACGAGGCGAAGCCGGACATTCTCTGCCTGCAGGAAATCAAATGCGTCGATGACGCCTTCCCGCGCGCGCAGATCGAGGACAAGGGCTACAACGTGGCGGTGAACGGGCAGAAGACCTTCAACGGTGTCGCCATCGTCTCCCGCCTGCCGCTGGAGGACGTGACGCGCGGCCTGCCCGGCGACGACGGCGACGAACAGGCCCGCTATATCGAGGCCGTGGTTTCCGTGAAAACCGGCGCGGTGCGCGTAGCCTCGCTCTACCTGCCCAACGGCAACCCGCCCGACAGCGAAAAGTATCCCTACAAGCTGAAGTGGCTCGACCGCCTCGCCGACCACGCACGCACGCTGCTGGCTCTGGAGGAGCCCTTCGCGCTAGCCGGCGACTACAACGTCATCCCCCAGGCACGCGACGCCGCCCATCCCGAGCAATGGACGGGCGATGCGCTGTACCTGCCGCAGAGCCGCGCGAAGTTCCAGTCGCTTCTCAATCTCGGCCTCACGGAAGCCGTGCGCGCCTGCGACGACCGGGACGGGCTCTATACCTTCTGGGACTATCAGGCTGGCGCGTGGCAGAAGAACAACGGCATCCGCATCGACCACCTGCTGCTGTCGCCGCAGGCGGCCGACCACCTCAAGGCCGCACACATCCACAAGCAGATGCGCGCGCACGAGAAACCGTCCGACCACGTGCCGGTTTCGATCGACCTCGACCTCTGAACACGGGCTGCGGGCGATCACGGAAGGGAAAAGCGATATCCACCTGTATCCACTTTTCCCGCCGAGGCCTTAGGGAAATGTTTACTGCTTTTTACGAATGTATTGCTCAAGGTAGGAAAGGGCCTGCTTCCGATCCGCCTCGCTTGCCGCGGCAAAGTTCTTGTCGTGGAGTTCGGCGATCCACGCATCCTTGTCGGCGTCGGAGCCGTCGCGCGCCAGCGTCAGCCACATGAGGCCCAGTCCCGGCTGGCGCGGCACGCCCTGGCCCGACACCAGCAGATTGCCGAGCAGCGCCTGCGCCTGCCTGTGCCCTTTTTCAGCGGCCAGCTTCAGCCAGCGCGCCGCCTGGCGCGGGTCCTTCGGCACGCCCTGCCCGTCCAGATAGAGGCGCGCAAGCGCGTATTGCCCGTCCGGGTCGCCGTAGTAGGACGCCGCGTACTGGAACATGTCCACGGCGCGGCTGACATCGGCCTTGACGTAGCTGCCTGCAATACCGTCCAGAAAGTAGCCGCCGAGTGCCACGAACGCGCTCGACACGAACGGCGCTTGCCGTGTGCCGGGGCTTTCGTCGGCATAGCGGTCCGCGATCTGGGAGAAATACTCGAAGGCCTTCAAATCGTCGTGGTCGACGCCGTCGCCTTCCGCGAACATGCGTCCGAGCTTCCACAGCGACACCGTATGCCCCTGCATGGCGGCATATTGCAGCGCGCGCACCGCGCCGGTCTTGTCGCCCGCATTGTAGTCACGAATGCCGCTGCGGAACGCATCGCCCACGGATTTGAAGCCGCCCTGCGGCTGGGACTGGAGAGGATTGGCCGCCTCGATCGGATTGGCAGCGCCCTCGTTCGTTTTCACGGGTGCGAGAGCCGCCTGGGCGAGATTGTCCGCGCGCGCCGGGAACGAAAACACACCTGCGGCAAGACAAGACGCCACGCAATACAGTACGACCGAGCCATTCCGAGCGTATTTCATTTATTTCAGCGCTCGCATCGAAAAGCACGCCAACATCACTGCACCCGCTCTACCCGTCCCCACCTGCCGCGACACCGTTCATGCCAGCCAACTGGCACGCGAACGAAACCGGTATACTGCGAAGCCGGCTTCCGTTTCATCGCAGCCTATGAAGCGCGCCCTTTATGGCGGCATCGCGGCAATACAGGTATTTGGCACATGCCGATACACCCCCGATGCAACAAAGCCGCAGGCGTGGCAGAAAAGCCACGCCTGCCGGCGGGCACCCTCATCCCAGCGCCGCAAGCTGCTCCAGCGCCGCCGCGATCTGCCTGTGGCGCGCTTCGGCCTCGGCGCGGCGCTCGTGCTGCTCGTCGACTATTTCCTCCGGCGCGCGGGCGATGAAGTCCGCATTGCCGAGCTTGGCGTCGATACGGGCAATGTCCGCCACCAGCTTCTCGGCCTCCTTCTTCAGACGCGCGCGCTCGGCGTCGAGGTCGATGATGCCGGCGAGCGGTAGCGCGGCCACCTCGCCATAGACGATGAGCTGGACCGCGCCCGCGGGGGCGGCGTCCACGAAGTCGATGCCCGACAGGCGTGCAAGCCGCGCCACGATCTCGCGCCAGCGCTGCGCGCGCTCCAGCGTCTGCGGCGAGGCGGCGACGAGCGCCAGCGGAATCTGCGCGCCGGCCGGCACGTTCATCTCCGAGCGCACGGACCGGATCGCGGAAACGAGTTCGATCACCCAGCCGATCTCGGCCTCCGCCGCCTCCCCGCCGATCGCGACGGGAACGGGCCAGGAGCTGAGCGTGAGCAGACCGTCGCGCGCCGGGCCTTCCGCGCCCTTGATCGCCCACAGCTCCTCGGTGAGGAACGGCATGAAGGGATGCAGCAGCTTGGCGATCTCGTCGATCACCCAGGCGACGGTAGCGCGCGTTTCGTCCTTCGCAAGTCCGTCCTCTCCTTGCAGGACGGGCTTCGCCAGTTCGAGATACCAGTCGCAGAACAGGTTCCAGACGAAGCGATACGCCCCGCCCGCGGCCTCGTTGAAGCGGAATTCCTCCAGCGCCGTCGTGATTTCCGCGGTCGCCCGCCCCGCCGCCGAGACGATCCAGCGATTGAGCGTTTCCTTCACGTCGGCCGGATCGAAGCCCGCCACGCGCACGCAGCCGTTCATCTCGGCGAAGCGGGCGGCGTTCCACAGCTTGGTGGCGAAGTTCCGGTAGCCCTCGACGCGCTGTGTGGACAGTTTGATGTCCCGCCCCTGTGCAGCCATGGCCGCGAGGGTGAAGCGCAGCGCATCCGCGCCGTAGCGATCGACGAGATCGAGCGGATCGATGACGTTGCCCTTCGACTTCGACATCTTCGCGCCGCGCTCGTCACGCACCAGCGCATGGATGTAGACGTTGCGGAACGGCACCTCATCCAGAATGTGCAGCCCCATCATCATCATGCGGGCCACCCAGAAGAAGATGATGTCGAAGCCCGTCACCAGCGTGCTGGTGGGGTAGAAGCGCTTCAGCTCGGGCGTCTCGTCCGGCCAGCCGAGCGTCGAGAACGGCCACAGCGCCGACGAGAACCACGTATCGAGCACGTCCTCGTCGCGGGTGAGCGTGACGTCGCTGTTGCCGTAGTGGCGGATGGCCGCGTCGCGCGCCTCCTCCTCCGTCCCGGCGACGAAGGCGTGGCCGTCCGGCCCATACCACGCCGGGATCTGGTGGCCCCACCACAATTGCCGCGAGATGCACCACGGCTCGATGTTCTCCAGCCAGTCGAAAAAGGTCTTTTCCCAGTTGCGCGGAATGAAGACGGTGCGCTCGTCGCGCACGGCCTTCAACGCCTTTTCCGCCAGCGGCTTGACGTTGACGTACCACTGATCCGTCAGCCACGGCTCGATGACGACGCCCGAACGGTCGCCGTGTGGCACCATGTGCGTGTGCGGCTCGATCGTCTCGACGAGTTCCCGCTCCTCCAGCAGGGCGACGACGGCCTTGCGGGCCTTGGCGCGGTCCACGCCCTCCAGCGCCAGCACCGCGTCGAGATCCGGGCCGGGCGTGGCGCCGCGCAGGAAATCCTCGTTGCCGACGATGCGCACCTCCGCCTCCGGCCCGAGCACGTTGATGAGCCGCAGGCCGTGGCGCTTGCCGACCTCGAAGTCGTTGAAATCGTGCGCGGGCGTGATCTTGACCGCGCCGGTGCCCTTCTCGGGATCGGAATAGCTGTCGGCGACGACCGGAATGCGCCGGCCGACGAGTGGCAGCAGCACATCCTTGCCGACGAGATCGCGGTAGCGCTCGTCGTCCGGATGCACGGCCACGGCCACGTCGCCCAACATGGTCTCGGGGCGCGTGGTGGCCACGACGATGAAGCGGCCCGGCTCGTCCGCAACCGGATAGCGCAGGTGCCACAGATGGCCCTTCACTTCCACCTGCTGCACCTCGATGTCAGAGATCGCCGTCTGGAAGCGCGGATCCCAGTTGACGAGGCGCTTGTCCTTATAGATCAGGCCGTCGCGGTGGAGCTGCACGAAGACCTTGCGCACCGCCCGCGACAGGCCCTCGTCCATGGTGAAGCGCTCGCGCGACCAGTCGCAGGAAGCGCCGAGGCGGCGCAACTGGCGGCCGATGGTGCCGCCCGACTCTGCCTTCCATTCCCATACGCGCGCGACGAAGGCTTCCCGCCCCATCTCGCGCCGGCCGGGCTGCTGGCGCTCGGCGAGCTGACGCTCCACCACCATCTGCGTGGCGATGCCCGCGTGGTCCATGCCCGGCTGCCAGAGCACGTCCTTGCCGCGCATGCGCTCGAACCGGCACAGGATGTCCTGCAACGTATTGTTGAGCGCATGGCCCATGTGCAGGGAGCCGGTGACGTTGGGCGGCGGAATGACGATGGAATAAGGCGCCGCCGCCCTGCGGTCCGGCCGGCCGGCACGGAAAGCGCCCGCCTCTTCCCAGGAACTCGAAATGCGCGCCTCGACGGCCGCGGGCTCGAAAGTCTTTTCCATCGCACTCAACTTGCATACTCGTCTTCTGGCGCGCCGGGGCGCGACACCACGGGAGCGCGCCGCGCGGCACGCTTCTTTCCGCAGGAGATGAAACGGACGGGAACGCGCCTGTCAAGGCGCATCGGCCCGACGCCCGCGGTGCCAGGAGCCCGTTAAAGCGCCTGCGCCGCCTTCAGCACGGCCTCGGCATGGCCGGGAACCTTGACATTGCGCCACACCTGCGCGATGCGCCCCTCGCCGTCGATCAGGAACGTGGCCCGTTCGATGCCGAAATACTTGCGCCCGTACATGCTCTTCTCGACCCACACGCCGTAGGCCTCGATGACCTCTTTCTTCTCGTCCGAGGCGAGCGGAATGGTGAGATCGTATTTCTCGCGAAAGGAATCGTGGCTCTTCACGCTATCGGCCGACACGCCGACGATCTCCGCACCGGCGTCCGCGAAGGCCTGACGCAGGCCGTTGAAGGCTATGGCCTCCTTGGTGCAGCCGCTGGTATCATCCTTCGGATAGAAGTAGAGCACCACCTTGCGCCCCAGCAACCCGGCGAGCGAATATGTCTCGCCGCCGCTGCCGGCCAGCGTGAAATCGGGGGCGATGTCACCCGCTTCAAGACTCATAGCGTCCTCCATCGTCATAAAAGCGCCAAACCAGGCAGCAAAACGCGCAATATATAAATATGAAAAGCTAGCAGGATTCGCGCGTACCGCGCAGCAGTGTAGTCCGACAGGAGAACTTTTTGTGGGAAAAGGACGATTTTGGACGGGATTTCGCGTCTGACGCGATTCGCCGGACAGGCGTTCGCGTTACACTGGTATAGCCTGAAGGCTCGCCCGCCCGCCTGCATCGGCGCCCCGGCGGACAATGCCTATGCGAGCCCGGTGGAGAATCGGGCGTCGACAGTTTCCACGCCGGGCGTTTCGCGCGGACTTCGCAACCGGCAGACCAACGGTAGGGCATGATCAGGCCACGACAGATTCGCAGCAAACGGCGCAGGCGCATCAGGCGCCGGAGCGCGGCCGGCAGAGCGCTGGCCAGCCTGCTGCGCAGCGGCCTGTGGACGGCGGCGATACTGGTCTTGTGCGTCGTCGCCATCGTCACGCGGATGTCCTTCGGCTCGCTGTCGACCCAGTCGCTGGCCGAGCCGATCGCCAGGGCGCTCACCGACCAGCTCTCCCCCGGCTGGAGCGCGCGCATCTCGGAAACCGGTATCGCACTCACCGACCACGGCCCGGCGCTGCTCGCCGAGAACATCGAGATCGTGCAGCCGGACGGCACCGTCTTCCTGCGCGCACGCGCAGGCGAGATCGCCGTCGATCCGTGGCGGTTCGCCTATGGCGAGATCGGCCTGACGTCCGTCGCCTTCTCGGGCCTCGACGCACGCCTCACCATGATGCCCGACGGCAGTCTGCACCCCGGCGACGCAGCGAACGTTCCGCCACCGCCCGCCGGGACGCCGCAGCAACAACAGCCCGCCGTTTCCTTTGACGAGACCGTGGTCGGCATCGCCAACCTGCTGGCCGACCAGACAGGGCTCACACGCTCCCTCGACCGGGTCGCGCTCTCCGACGCGCGGGTGACGGTCATCGACGTCCACGGCGCGGAGCGTCTCACCTTCGCCGACGTCACCGCCGACCTGACGCGCGAGGCCTCCGGCAGCCTCGCCGTTTCCCTCGCCCTGCAGGGCCCTTCCGGACGGTGGACGGCACGCGGCGACGTCACCGGCGGCAGCGGACAGGAACGGACCGTGGCACTGGCGCTCGACGGCGCGCCGATGACGGACCTGCTGATGCTGGCGGGCGCGCATGGCGGGCTCGTCGAGGGCGACCTCACCTTTTCGGCGAGGCTCAAGGTCGCGATCACCGCGGACAACAAGCTCGCGGCGCTCTCCGGCAAGCTCGAATCGTCACCCGGCACGGTGATCTATCACGACCGGGACCAGCCGTCTTTCGAGGTCTCCGCATTCCGGCTGGAGGCGGAGCGGGAAGAGGGAAGCAGCGGCATCCGCATCCCCTCCCTCCTGCTGGAGACGAACGGCTCCCGCTTCACGCTCGGCGGGCGCGTCGCTTTCGACGATCCGGACAGCTCCTGGCGCTTGCAGCTCGACGGCCGCGACGCCGTCCTGCCGCCGCTCTCGCCGCGCGAGGCTCCCCTCGCCATCGACGCCGTGGAAGTCATGGCAGCGGGCATGCGGGGCGGTGGCCTGCGCATCGAACGGGTGGCGGTCTCCGGCGCGGGCTTCGGTGTCGCGCTCAACGGCGAGATCGGCGGTCCCGGCAACGAGGACGGCGTTCGCCTCGGCATCCAGACAGCGCGCTCGAACGCGCGGTCGATCCTGCGTTTCTGGCCGCCGTTCGTCACGCCGGAACCGCGCCGCTACCTGATCGACAACCTGTCCGCCGGCATCGTTGATTCCCTCAATGTCGCGGTCAATCTCACGGCCGAACAGCTCGCGGCCTCCCGCCGCCGCGAACCGTTGCCGGCGGATTCGGTGCGCACGCAGTTCTCCGCCTCGCAGGTCACGCTCACGGCCGCGCCCGGCTTTCCGCCCCTGGAGCAGGCGACCGTCAGCGGCCTCGTGACCGGCGCCACCGCATCCGTCACCGCCTCGTCCGCGAAGGCGGAGGTCGCGCCGGGGGCGATCCTCGACCTGAGCGAGGGGCGCATGGACGTCCCGCGGCTGACGCCCCCCATCGAAGCCAACATCGGCTTCCGCCTGCGCGGCAGCACGGCGGCACTGGCGCATCTGCTGCGGCGCGAGGCGCTGAAGGACATGTTCAATGTCGATGTATCGCCGGAATCGGTCGGCGGCGACGCGGACCTCGCCGTTTCCATCACCCTGCCGATGGTAAACCACCTGCGGCCGGAGCAGGTCGTCACGCAGGCTGCAGGGCGCATCGAGCGTCTGGCAATCGATCTCGACGGCGGCAAGGACCGGCTGACGAACGCCAGCCTGCAGCTCAATCTCGACTCGAAGAATCTGTCGCTGTCCGGAAACGGCCAGCTCGGCGGCATGCCGGCCGAACTCAGCCTGCGCCAGCCGCTGCGCAAGCGCGACGGCAGCGCGCAGGCCGATATCACCCTCACTCTCGACGATGCCGCGAGAGCCGCGCGGGGCATCAACCTCGGCAAGCGCCTGACGGGGCCGGTCGTCGCGCGCGTCAGCACGTCGTTCAGCACGGGCGCCGCCAAGCCGTCGGCGCCCGCCAAGGTCGATGTCGATCTGACGCGCGCGCGCATCGACAACCTTCTGCCCGGCTGGACGAAGGCCGCCGGCAAGCCGGGCCGGCTGACGTTCTCCGCCCTCGACGACAACGGCTATGCCCTGTCGGACATTGTCCTTAACGCAGGCTCCGTCAGCGCCCGGGGCGCCGCACGGCTCAACGCCGACGGCGCGCTGAAGAGCGCCAGCCTCACGCAGGTCAGGCTGTCCCCCAACGACGATTTCGCGGTTGACGCCGATCAGGGCAACGGTGTCCTCCGGCTTGCCGTGCAGGGCAACCTGCTCGACGCGCGCTCCTTCCTGCGCATTTTCCGCGAGGGCGCGAGCAGGCAGGGCGGCGGACAGGCAGGCGGTGGTTCCGGGCTCAACCTCGATGTCAATGTCGCGGTGAACATCATCGCCGGCTTCAACAACGAGACGATCTCGAAAGCGGCCCTCAAGCTCGGGCTGCGTGGCGGCGAGCCGGAGAGACTGCGGCTGACCGGCAGCTTCAGCGGCGCGCCGCTGTCGGCCGAGATGAGCGGGAACACGGGGATTTCGCTCGCCACGAAGAACGCCGGCGCAGCGCTGCGCTTCGCCGACATCTACGCGCACATGGCCGGCGGCGACATGCAGATGCACGTCGATCTGGCGCAGGGCGGCGCCGGAAAGGTGCTGATTCGCGATTTCGCGATTCGCAACGAGCCGACGATGGAGCGCATCCTCACGGAAAGCCCGAAAAAAATCGCCGTCGACCCCGGCAATGTGCCTTTCACCAAGCTCCGGGTGAGTTTCACCCGCGCACCCGGCCGCATCAACATCCAGGAAGGCGTGCTGTGGGGGCCGGGTGTCGGCGTCACCATCGAGGGCAATGTCGACACGCGCAACGAGCGCATCGATGTGTCGGGCACCTACGTGCCGGCCTATGCTCTCAACAACATCTTCAGCCAGGTGCCCCTGCTCGGCCCGCTGCTGGGGGGCGGGCAGTACGAGGGCCTCTTCGCCATCAACTTCCGTGCGACGGGGGCGCTCGATTCGCCGGCGCTCACCGTCAACCCGCTTTCCGCGATCGCACCGGGCATCTTCCGCAAGTTCTTCGATCTCGGCCGCGCCGACAGCGGGCAGCCGCCGCCGGCACAACCGCAGCCCCCCGGCCAGTAGGGCACGCCCCGGGGAGCGGGATGACGCCCCGGAAAGGTCATCCCGCAGCATGTATCATCGACTCACGCCGCAGACGGGCCCGGATCGTCGTCGCCCGCCGCACTTGCGTCCTGCCGGCGCGCGGCACGGGCTCCCGCGAGATCGACGACGCCCTCCTCCGGCGCGGATTCCCCGCCGTTGTCGACGGAAAGGACGGTGAGCCGCTGCTCGCGCCCGTCCCGCGCCGTCCAGTTGATGGACTGGCCTTCGGAGAGCCCGATCAGGGCCGTGCCGATCGGTGTGAGAATCGAAATGCGGCCGGCCGAGATATCGGCCTCGCCCGGATAGACGAGCGTCACGCGCCGGCGCTGGCCGTCGTCCGATTCGAACTCGACCCGCGAATTCATCCGCACGACGCCCGCCGGCATCTTGTCCGGCCTCACGACGCGCGCGCGCTCCATTTCGCCCTGAAGCTCCTCGGCAAGTTCCGGGTTGCGGGCGCTGATGGAGGCAGCCAGCGCGGACAGGCGCTCCTGCTCCTCTTCGCTAACGACAATCCTCGGCAGGCGGGTGCCTGATTTTGTCATGGTAGTCACCTTCGTGAAATTCGGCGCCCCGGCCTTCGTGCCGTGGGGCGCGATCTGTGAAAACGTTGTGCCGCGGGCCTCGCCGGCGCGGCCATCAGGAAAATCCGAGAAGAAGTCTCTATCGACGCCGGGAGCGCGACGCTTTCCGGGTGGCGGCGCGGGAAAGGGGCGGCAGGGGTGAACCGGCCGTCAGAGCCCGGTATCCGGCAAGGCCGGCTGCCACCCCGCATGGCGCGCGGCCGCCATCCTGCGGGACGGCTGCCACCATGTCCGGCGGGAACACAGGTCCGGCTTCGCGGAGAAGACAATCTCCACGTTCGCGGACACACCTTCCGGCATTATTCCGCGCGGCATGACGTGCCATATGCAAGCCTTTGTTCCCATGGGCTCATGCTCGCCGCAATCACGGATTTTGTCAATTGAGCGCCGGCACGGCAGCCGGACGATCCGCCAGGTCCGCATAAACGAACAGCCTGCGGACCGGTCAGTCCGCAGGCTGTTTATAAACTGGCTCCCCGAGCAGGACTCGAACCTGCGACCCAGCGATTAACAGTCGCTTGCTCTACCGGCTGAGCTATCGAGGATCAATGAAGAGGGGATTACATGAAGCTTTTAGCCGATGCAAGTACTTTTCCGTTCGCCCCGCTTCGAGAGGCCAACATGTGGATAACCTGACGGGCGGAGCACCCCGGCACCGTCACATATCATCAACGTGATGGATAAATCCCCGGCAACCGGTGACAAAGCCGCACAGGGCAGTTGCCATTCCGCGTGGCTTTGCTATGAAGCACCGGGTGAGGCCTCGTGGCGGAGTGGTTACGCAGAGGACTGCAAATCCTTGCACCCCGGTTCGATTCCGGGCGAGGCCTCCAGCGGCAAGCCATGCGGGCCGAACCTCGCAGGGATTGCCTTGTCCCGGATGCGTCGTCAGCAAGCAAAAGGTCCACCCGATGTTCGATTTTTCCGTTGCCCGGCGCAGGATGGTTGACTGTCAGGTGCGCACCTTCGACGTGACCGACAGGGCGTTGCTCGCGGTTCTGGAAGATCTGCCGCGCGAGCGATTCGTCCCTGAGGACCGACAGGTCCTGGCCTTCAGCGACCAGCATCTCGTCGTTTCGCCCGATATCGAACACGGCCGCTTTCTGCTGGCACCGCTGATCTTTGCCCGCATGGCGCAGGAACTCGGCGCCGGCGCCGGCAAGCGCGTGCTCGATGTGGGCGCCGCGACGGGGTACGGCTCTGTCGTGTTGGCGCGGCTCGGCGCAAATGTCACCGCCCTCGAATCGGACGGGACGATCGCCGCGCGTGCCCGTGATCTGGCGGCCGAGTTCGGCGAAGGCCGAATCAACGTCGTCACCGGCCCGCTGGAAGCGGGTTGGAAAGCCGGCGCCCCCTATGACGCGATCCTGATCAACGGCGCTTTCGAGGCGGAGCCCGCCGAGCTGCTCTCCCAACTGGCGGAGAATGGCCATCTGGTCGGCATCGACCATGATTCGGGCGCGCCAAAGGCCGTCATCATCCAGCGCGCGGGAACAGCGTTCGGCTCCCGCACGCTGTTCAACGCACCGGCGCCGGTACTGGACGGCTTCAGGGCCCCCTCGGGTTTCGTTTTCTGACATCCTCGCGGACCAGCGTGCCATTCCTCCTGCCGCCGGGCGCGGAACGCCTTGTATTTCAAAGGCTGAGGGATGCCGTCAGGGTGTCGTATTTTTGCTGCACCTTGCCTCAAACGGTGTGGCCGGGCGAAAGCGCTGTTCCAGCTTGTCGGGAAGCAAACTAGAATAGCCCTACGCGGGGGCGTCACTTTGTTAACTGGATTCGGGTAACCGGATCGGGCGGTTCGGCCGTCTTTTATGTGTTGAGCGAGTCGAACAAGTCATGAGCAAGTCGGGAAGGTGAACGTGAAACGCAACGGCAGAACCACCCGCGCGGCGGTATTCAGCGGTTTCTTCCTGATGGCGACGGCCCTGTCCGCGCCGGCTCAGGCGGAAACCATGCTAGGCGCGCTGGCCAAGGCCTACGCGGCCAATCCGACCCTGAACGCACAGCGCGCCACTCTGCGCGCCACCGATGAAAACCTGCCGCAGGCGCTGGCAGGCTATCGCCCCACTGTCAACGCCTCCGGCAGCACCTCGGTGGCCCGCACGGATACCCGCGTTCCCGGCAACAGAACGACCCACACCCTCTACCCGAGTTCGTTGGGCATCCAGATCGACCAGAACATCTTCGACGGCAATCGGACCCGCAACTCCGTGCGCGCAGCCGAATCGCAGGTCCTCGGCGGACGTGAGCAGCTTCGCAACACCGAGCAGTCCATCCTGCTGAACGGTGCCGCCGCATACATGAATGTGCTGCGCGACACCGCTGTCCTCAACCTCCAGCGCAACAACGTCGAGGTGCTCGTGGAGCAGCTCCGGCAGACGGAAGATCGCTTCAGTGTCGGCGAGGTGACGCGCACGGATGTCGCGCAGGCCGAGGCGCAGCTCGCCAGCAGCCGGGCGCAGGCGAGCCTTGCCGAGGCGAACCTGCGCACGAGCATCGCCATCTACCGCCAGTACATCGGCGAGACGCCGCGCCAGCTCGGCCCCGGCGTGGCCGCGGAGCGGCACCTGCCGAAATCCCTCGAACAGGCGATCCGCATCGGCCTTGCCGAGCATCCCGCCATCATCGCCGCGCTGCATGGCGTGGACGTGGCGGAGTTTCAGGTCAAGGTCGTCGAGAGCGCGCTCTATCCTCAGCTCGGCGTGAGTGCCGCCGTCACGCGCAACTTCGACGGCTCGGGCACGCGCGACAGCGTGATCACTTCCGGCACCCTCGTGGCGCAGCTTCGCGTTCCGATCTACGAAGGCGGCCTCGTCTACTCCCAGACGCGGCAGGCCAAGGAACAGGCGGGACAGCAGCGTCTGCAAGTGGACATCACCCGCGATCAGGTGCAGCAGGCCGTCGTTTCCGCCTGGGCCAATCTGGAAGCGGCGAAGCAGCGCATCACCGCCGCGCAGGCGGCCGTGGGGGCCAACGAGATCGCGCTTTCCGGCACGCGCGAGGAAGCCAAGGTCGGCCAGCGTACGACACTCGACGTGCTGAACGCGCAGCAGACGCTGCTGAGTTCGCGCGTGTCGCTGGTGACGGCGCAGCGCGACCGCATCGTGGCCTCCTACGAGGTGCTGAACGCCATCGGCCGGCTTTCGGCGGAGGGGCTTGGCCTCAAGGTCGCGCGTTACGACGCGAAGCGCCACTTCGAGCAGGTCAAGACCAAGTGGATCGGCACGAGCACGCCGGACGGGCGCTGACCGGCCGCCCGCATCGCTCTCCGGCGCCACCGGCATAAACCACGGCATCGCCGTGGTTTTTCATTTCAGGCGTCATGCCGCCGCGCCGGATGAAAAATGCCGTTCCGAAGAGAGGTATCAACGTTAAACTTTCGTTAACCTCTGTGCAGCCGAATCCTCGCAAGGTATTCTGCACGCAGCATGAGTATGATGAGGCCGTCCGGTCGGGCGCGAACGCACCGGACGTGGACAGAACAGGCAGGTCGGTCGATGAGCGCAGCAACGAGCCAGAGGCTTCAGCCGGTCCCGCGGGAGGTGCCCCGGGCCGGGAACGACAGGTTGGGTGTTGAGCCATCCATGGAGGAAATTCTCGCCTCGATCCGCCGCATCATCGCGGACGATCAGGCGCACTCCCTGCCCCCGCTCCAGCCCGACTCCCTCGGCCTCGACAGCAGCAGCATCACGTTCGACGACGATGTTTCGCCGGAGACGGAGGAATTGGAGCAGGTCGTCGCGCCCCAACCTGCCCCCGCGGCCAGAACCGACAAACCTGCCCGCGCCTCCGGCAACGAGGCCAGAGCGGCGGAGACGGTGAGCCCGCCGCCCGCCGCGCCTCCGGCAAGCCCGCCGCAGACCGCTGCGGCGCCCGCGAGCCGGCAGGCGGAAGAGCGCCTCGCCAGCGCGGATGACGCTGCCCGCCCTGCGCAGGACGACGAGCCGCTCCTGTCCACATCGGCCAATGCGACAGCGGCGTCCGCCTTCGAATCCCTGTCATCAGTCGTGCTCAGCCGCAATCCGCGCACACTGGACGATCTCGTACAGGACATGCTGCGGCCGTTGCTGAAAACCTGGCTCGACGAGAATCTGCCGCCGCTGGTCGAAAAACTCGTCCGGGCCGAGATCGAGCGCATCACCCGCGGCACCCGCCGATAACGCCGGCGCCGTTCCGTCAAACGCTGCGCGTGCGCGCTTCGGGCTCCGCTTCGCCCGCGATGGCGGTGGCGACGAGATCGAGCACACCGCAGATGACGAAATAGACGAACGCCACGAACAGGAAAATCTCGGCCGGATACACCATCGCGCGGTTATTCACCTGCGTCGCCACGAACGACAGCTCCGGCACGCCGATCACATAGGCAAGCGACGTATCCTTGATCAGCGAAATCCACTGATTGACGAAGGAAGGCGCCATGCGGCGCAGCGACTGCGGCAGGACGATCAGCCACAGCACGCGCCAGCGGCCGAGGCCGAGCGAAATGCCGGCTTCCCATTGCCCTCCGCCAACGCTGCGCAGCCCCGCCGCGACACTGTGCGCCAGATAGGCACCGCCGATGAGCGCCAGCGCGCAGACCACCGTCGTCAGTTCCGGCACCGAGAAGCCCAGCACGACGGGCAGCAGGAAGTAGGTCCAGAAAATCAGCATCAGCACGGGGATCGCGCGGAAGAACCCCAGAAACAGGATCAGCACGGAATGGACTGCGCCGCGCGACATGTACAGCCAGATGCCGAGCACGAGCCCGATTACCGCCGAAGCGACGCCCGACAGCAGGCTGAGCCACACCGTGAGCGCCGCCCCGCCGATGGGGCCTTGCGGCCACGCACCCCACAGAAGATAGGGCAGGTTGTTAAGGACAACGTCGAAATTCACGACAGCGCTCCCCGCCCATATTTCTTTTCGCGCCGGCGCTGCACCAGCTCCCCCGTACCCTCAATCACGGCCACGGCCAGAATGTAGAGCACGGTCGCGATGCCGAAGGCCTCGAACGTCTGGAAGGTTTCCGTCTCGACCTGCCGCGAGGCGTAGGACAATTCCGCCACGCCGATGGCCATCGTCAGCGACGAGTTCTTCACCGCGTTCATGTACTGGCCGAGCAGCGGCGCGAAGGCGTGGCGCGCGGCCTGCGGCACGACGACGAGGAAGAACACGAGCGCGGGAGAGAGGCCGAGTGAAAGGCCGCCCTCGCGCTGGCCCGCCGGCACTGCGCGCAGGCCGGCGCGAAACTCCTCGGCGATGAAGGCGGTCGTATAGAACGTGAGCGCGGTGAAGCCGGCCCAGAACTCGAACGACGGCAGCCTGAACGACAACCAAGTCTGCCCGCCAAAGCCCAGCACGACCGTATGCGGATTGTTGAACCAGTCGAGCAGCGGGGTCGGGAAGATTGCCGAACCGGCGAAATACCAGAAGAAGATTTGCACCAGCAGCGGCGTGTTACGGAACACGCCGAGATAGATGCGGGCAGGGACGTGAAGCACGGCGAGCGGGCTGATGCGCGCGGCGCAGAGCAGCACGCCGCCGAGCGTCGCAGCCACGCAGGCCGACGCCGACAGCAGAAGCGTGACGGCGAAACCCCACAACAGCCACTCAACGTAGATCGGTGCCAGTCCAAATGCAGCGAGGCTCATCGCAAATGCTTCTGTTCATGCCGCCACGCGCAACGGTGCGGCAGGATGCCGGGACGATATGCGCCATCAGTATCGCAGGAGGATGAAGCCCGGAAGCCGGCATCGCGGCCCGGGGCCGGAGACGCCGCCCAAGCGCGCGGCCGCGCGGAAAAATCTCCACGCGGCCGGATCGACAGGGCGGGACGATGGTCAATTGGTCTGCTTGTCGCCGATCTTGAACAGGCGCGGCAACGGCGTCTTGGTGTCGGGGCCGAACCAGGCGTCATAGATTGCCTGTGCCTTGCCGGCGGTTTCGAGTTCCGTCAGGGTCTCGTTCACGAACTCCACCAGCCGCTTTTCGCCCTTCGGGATGCCCACGCCGATGTAGTCGTTGGAGATGGTGAACTCGGGAATCTCGTAGTTCTCCTTGTCGGGCACGTTGGCGAGCAGGCCGACCAGCTTGGGGCCGTCCTGCGTGATGGCCTGCACGTTGCCGTTGCGCAGCGCCGTGAAGGCGAACGGCGTGTCGTCGTAGGAAATGATCGTGGCGCCCGGGAAGTCGCGGCGCAGCACGATTTCGTTCGTGGTACCCTTGTCCGCGCCGATGCGCAGGCTGTTCAACTGGTCCGGGGACTTCAGAACGCCCTTCTTGGCGAGGAACTGCTGGCCGGAGGAGAAGTAGGGAACGCTGAAATCGACCTGCTTGGCGCGCTCCTCGGTGATGGTGAAGTTCGCCAGCACGAGATCGACGTTGCCGGAAGTCAGCAGCGGGATGCGGTTGGCGGGATTCGTCGGGCGCAGCTCAAGCTTCACGCCAAGCTTGTCGGCAAACGCCTTGGCATAGTCCACATCGAGCCCGACGATCTGGCGGGACTTCTCGTCGACGTAGCCGAAGGGCGGATTGCTGTCGAAGGCCGCCACGCGCAGGACGCCGGCCTTCTTGATGTCGTCCAGGCGGTCAGCATGCGCGGCGCCGCCGACGAACACGGCGGCCAGCAGAACAAGTGCACCAAGCTTCATGATACTTCCCTCGAAATGGCCGGCGCGGCGAGGCAGGGGCCGTAGCGCCTCCGTTCTCGCTACGCGGCAATAAACTTCATAGATAATGTAGGCTACAGATAAAAAGTCAATTATCCGATGGTATTTAAAATATATTACATTTTATTTTTGTTATTTATGTCCGGCAGATTTTACAAGCCCACGTCGTAGAACATCTGGTTCATGGCCTGCGACGGCTCTTCCGCGCCCGCTGAACCGACGACGCGGGCGGGACTGCCGGCCACGGTTGTGCGCGGCGGCACGGACGACAGCACGACGGCCCCCGCGCCGACACGCGCGCGCTCGCCCACCTCGATGTTGCCGAGAATTTTCGCGCCCGCGCCGATCAGCACGCCGCTGCGCACCTTGGGGTGGCGGTCGCCGAGCCCTTTGCCGGTGCCGCCCAGGGTGACCCCTTGCAGGATGGAGACATTATCGGCGATCTCGGCCGTTTCACCGACCACGAAGCCCGTGGCGTGATCGAGGAAGATGCCCCGGCCCATGCGCACGGCGGGGTGGATGTCGGTCTGGAACACCTCGGAGGAAACGCTCTGCAGATGACGGGCGAAGTCGCGCCGGCCGCTCTTCCACAGCCAGTGCGCCAGCCGGTGTGCCTCGATGGCGTGGAAACCCTTGAAGTACAGCATCGCGTCAATGTAACGCCCCACAGCCGGGTCACGCTCGATGACCGCCACCAGATCGGAACGAAAGGCCGTCTTGATATCGGGGTCGGCGCGCAGCGCCTCCGTATAGGCGGCACGAATCAGTTCCGCGGACACGATGCCGCGGTCGAGCCGCTGCGCGATGCGATAGGCCAGCGCATCCTCAAGCGTCTGATGGCCGAGAATGGAGGCGTAGACGATGGTGGCGAGTTCCGGCTCCCGCCGGACGACGTCATGCGCCTCGGCCTGCACCTTGCGCCATAGCCAGTCCGTCACGCGCGGGCCGCTTTCTCTCGCTTCGACGCTCATGCCCGAATGCCCTTGCCCGAAGCGACCGCCGCGACAATAGCCATGTCAATCCGCCCTTTCAGATAATTCCACAAACTGGCTCAAATTTTTGTCTGTAGATTTTATATACTAATAAGGCAACAGACAATGGCGTTCTGACACGCCGGGCGAAATGTTCGCCATATCCGCCCGGCGCGGGAAAGCGCTTCAGATGATAACGGAATGCAGCGCGGCAGGCTGCCGCTCAGTCGTCGTGCTCCTCATGGGCGTTGGCGACGCCGCGCTTCCAGTAGCCGGAGGCCTTCAGCCATGCCTTGGGATGGCCGCGCTCCCTGAGGAAGTGCTCCCGCAGCCGCCGCGCAACGGTGGATTCGCCCGCGATCCATACGTAGCCCTCGCCCGCCGGCAGGGTGAGGGCCGCGGCGGCGGTCTCCAGCACCGCGCCCGCCGCCCGGCCATCGCGGTAAAGCCAGTGCAGGTCAAGCCCGATCCGCTGCGGCACAGCCTGCTCCTCGCCCGCATCCGCCACCTCCGCGAGCACGATGGCGGGGGCAGCCGGACGCAGTTCCTCCAGCCGCCGGGCGATGGCGGGCCATGCGGTCTCGTCGCCGATGAACAGGTACCAGTCGAAATCGTCGGGCACGACAAACGACCCCCGTGGCCCCGCGACGCCGATGCGCTGGCCGGGGGCCGCCGCCCGCGCCCAGTCGCTGGCCGGGCCGGTTTCGTGCAGGGCGAAATCGATGTCGAGTTCGCCAGCCGCGGCATCGAAGCGCCGCGGCGTGTAGTCGCGCGCCGTGGGGCGGGCGTTCTCGTCCACGAGCACGCGCCCCTCCGCCGTTATGGTCGGCAGAATCGGCAGCGCTTCCCCGTCGCGCGGGAAGAACAGCTTGACGTGATCGTCATGCGCCGCGCTGAGGAAGCCGGCAAGCTCGTCGCCCGCCAGCGTGACGCGCACCATGTTGGGCGTCAGATGCCGCGCGGCGCGCACAGTGGCCAGGCGGACGCGCAGCGAATGACGGACGCGCTCGACCTGATGGCGCCCTGGCGCCTGATCGGTGGAATTCATTTCCCGACACTGCCTTTCATGTCTCAAATCCCTGCCGGACACTCTCGCCCGGCGGGCGCCCTCAGCGCTCCAGGCGAGCGATAAGGCTCGACGTGTCCCAGCGGCTCCCGCCGAGCGACTGCACCTCGGAATAGAACTGGTCGACCAGCGCCGTCAGCGGCAGGTGCGCACCGTTGCGGCGCGCCTCGTCGAGGCAGATCGCGAGGTCCTTGCGCATCCAGTCCACCGCGAAACCGAAGTCGAATTCGCCCTTCGCCATGGTGCCGGCGCGGTTTTCCATCTGCCACGACTGGGCGGCGCCCTTCGAGATGGTGGCGATGACGGCGTCGATGTCGAGACCCGCGCGCTTGCCGAAGTGGACGGCTTCCGCCAGCCCCTGCACGACGCCGGCGATGCAGATCTGGTTGACCATCTTGGCGAGCTGCCCGCTGCCGACGGGGCCGAGCAGCCGCACGGCCTGCGCATAGGCGCCGATCACGGGTTCGGCACGGGCGAAATCGTCGGGTGCGCCACCGCACATCACGGTGAGCACGCCCTTCTCCGCACCGGATTGCCCCCCCGACACGGGCGCATCGATGAAGCCGATGCCGCGCTCCTCCGCGATAGCCGCGAGTTCCCGCGCCACGGCGGCGGAGGCCGTCGTATGGTCGACGAACAGGGCGCCCGGCGCGAGGCCGGCAAAGGCACCGCCCTCGCCGATCGTCACGGCGCGCAGGTCGTCGTCGTTGCCCACGCAGGAGAACACGATATCGCGGCCCTGCGCGGCTTCTTCGGGCGTCGGCGCGGCGCGGCCGCCGTTTTCGGCCAGCCATGCATCGGCCCTGGCCGGCGAGCGGTTGTAGACGACGACATCATAGCCCGCCGCCGCCAGGTGGCGCGCCATTGGAAAGCCCATGACGCCAAGGCCGAGGAAGGCCACCTTCACCGAGGAGATCCCGGTGTGCGCATCGCTTGCTACTGTTGCCTGCGTCATTGGTCTGTTCTCCTGTCGTAGACCTCAGGTGCCGATACACCGTAAACCGGCGGGAGGGAAGCGGCGGCTTGCATGCGATCGCCGTCCGTGCTTCGAGAGATGCCAGCCTGGAAAGATGATGAACTTGCCGGCCCGTCGTTCCCTGTTATCGTCGGCTTGCCGCGAAATCGCAACAGCGAGGACAGGCCCGGCCGAAGCAGCACCGCAGAACGGAATGGAAGCAGAAGATGGTGACACAGGACCCGACGACGGACAGGATACTCGCCGCGCTTGCGGCGGTGCCCGGGCCCGACGGCCGCACGCCCCTTCCCCGTTCGGACGCGCTGTCGGAAATCGTCGTCCATAAGGGCACGGTGTACTTCGCCATCCACGTCGACGCAGCGCGCGCCGCCCAGTTCGAGCCGTTGCGTCTGGCGGCGGAGAATGCCGTGCGCGCCATCCCCGGCGTGGCGGGCGTGCTCGTGTCGCTGACCGGCGAGAAGCCCGCCGGCGGCGAGCCCCCCGCCCCCGGGGAGCGGCAACCGGGGCCGCGCGCCCGCGCCGCCACCACGAAGGCCGGAGTGCCCGGCGTCCGGCACATCGTCGCGGTGGCGAGCGGCAAGGGCGGTGTCGGCAAGTCGACGACAGCCGCCAATCTGGCGCTGGCGCTGGCACGCCTCGGCCACAGGGTCGGCATTCTGGATGCCGATATCTACGGCCCGTCGCTGCCCAAGCTGTTCGCCCTCGCGGACAGCAAGCCCGAGGTCGAGGAGGGGCGCATCCTGAAGCCGCTGGAGGCGCACGGCCTGCGGCTGATGTCGATCGGCTTCCTCGTGGATCAGGAAGCGGCCATGATCTGGCGCGGACCGATGGTGATGTCCGCCCTGCAGCAGATGCTGCGCGAGGTCGCCTGGGGCGATCTCGACATTCTCGTCGTCGACATGCCGCCCGGCACGGGCGACGCGCAGCTCACCATGGCGCAGACGGTGCCGCTGTCCGGCGCGGTCATTGTTTCCACCCCGCAGGACCTCGCGCTGATCGATGCGCGCCGGGGCGTCACCATGTTCGAGCAGGTCGCGGTGCCGGTGCTGGGCATCGTCGAGAACATGTCTTACTTCATCTGCCCGCACTGCGGCGAGCGTTCCGACATCTTCGGCCACGGCGGCGCGCGGGCGGAAGCGCAGCGGCGCGGCGTGCCCTTCCTTGGCGAGATAGCCCTCGACATGACGATCCGCGCCACCTCGGACAGTGGCTCCCCGGTGGTCGTGTCCGCGCCGGACGGCCCCCACGCGCAGGCCTATCTCGCCATCGCCCGCCGCATCGTCGACGGCCTGGAAACGGCCGGCCGGCCGGCGCCGCGAATCGTCATCGAGCGCTGAACGACGCCCCGCCGCGCAGGCCGTTCACTCAGGGTTAGAAACTGCCTGCTATGGCTGTCCGCACGGGCATGGTCCGGCGCCGCGCCGGGCGGAACAGACGGGAGACGAAAGCCATGAAGCGACGCCAGTTTCTGCGGGTCGGCGGCCTCGCCGCCGCGGCGGGTGCGGTTGCTCCCGCCTTGGCATCCGCACAGACGCCGGACGCCAAGGCCGACACTCCCGTTATCTGGCAACTGGCGTCGGATTTCCCGGATGCCCTCGACATTCCCCGCTCGGGCGTGGAGACGCTGGCGTCCGCGCTCGCCGACATCACCGACGGCGCTTTCCGCATCGAGCCGGCGCGGGACGACAAGCGCAAAACCCCCGCGCTCGACGCCGCACGCGAGGGCCGGGTGCAGATCGCCTATACGACGACCGCGCTCTACGTGGAGCGCGATCCCGTGTTCGCCATCGGCGCAGGCCTGCCCTTCGGGCCGAACGCGCGCCAGTTCAACGCCTGGCTGCTGCACCAGCATGGGCTCGACCTCCTCAACGACAGCTATCGCCCGCACGGCCTGCGCGTGCTGCCCGGCGGGAACACCGGCGCGCTCACCGGCGGCTGGTTCACGAAGGAGATCGGCAGCGTGGCCGATTTCGCCGGCCTTCGGGTCAGCGTGCCGGGCCTCGGCGGGCCGATGCTCGCGCGCTTCGGCGCGTTGCCGCAGACCCTGTTCCCGACCGATCTCGCCGCCGCGTTTCAGCAGTCGCGCCTCGATGTCGCCCTGTGGAGCGGCCCCCACGACGACGAAAGGCTGAGGCTGCACAAGTCCGCACCCTTCTACTACTATCCGGGCTGGCAGGGTGCCTCTCAACTGAGCTTCCTCGTGAATGCCGATGCCTGGAACGCGCTGGCGAAGCCACATCAGGCGGCGCTGACGGCCGCCGCCGCCCGCACGCACGACATGGTGCAGGCGGCCTACGACGCGCGTAACTCCCCCGCGATCAAGCGGCTGGTCGCAGGTGGCGCGAAGCTGAAGCCGATGCCGCAGACGGTGCTGACGGAACTCCTCAAGGCGACCGATTCTCTCGCCGAAAATCTCGGCGCCAGCAATGCCGCCTTCCGCACGCTTTACGACTCGGTCAGGCTTTTCCGCACCGATACCTATTTGTGGTGGCAGGTGGCGGAGTATACATATGACAATTTCATGATCCGCGCCCGCGCGCAGGGATAGAGCAGCCTGCCCCGGCAACAGGGAGAAACGGTCCATGCCAAGCCACTGGCCCAGCGAATTGCGCCTTTCCCGCGACCGCGCGATGCTGACCGTGACGTTCGACGACGCCGCGTTCCGCCTCCCGGCGGAATATCTCCGGGTATCGAGCCCCTCGGCGGAGGTGCGCGGCCACGGCCCGGGACAGGCGGTCACCGTCTCCGGCAAGCGGGAAGTCGCCATCCTCGGCGTGGAGCCCGTCGGCCGCTATGCCGTCAAGCTGGTGTTCGACGACATGCACGCCAGCGGCATCTACACGTGGGACTACCTCCACGAACTCGGCCGCGACCAGACGGCGCGGTGGGAGGCCTATCTCGCGGAACTCGCCACGAAAAACCTCTCGCGCGATCCGCCCGTGCGCGGGAGCACACCGCGAGCGCCGCGCTGAGCGCCCGCCATGCGCATGCGCGGCAAGCCCTTCTCCGGAGTTCCTGAAGCGGCATCTGAAAATGCGCCCCGTTCGTCAATCAAGACAAAAAGATTACATTAAAGAACGTTGTCGGAAACGCACGGGGTCGTTATATAGACGCAGCCATGGAATGGTCCTGGCGCTGTCGAATGTGAAGAGCATTAGCTGCGCATGTCTGATACGCTGATTGACGAAGGCTATCGCCCGACCGAAGACGAGCCGTTCATGAACGATCGGCAACGTGAGTATTTCAGACGTAAATTGATGGCATGGAAAGAGGATATTCTGCGCGAGAGCCGGGAAACTCTTGCAGCGTTACAGAGCGAGAACGAGAACCACCCCGACATCGCCGACCGCGCTTCCTCCGAAACCGACCGTTCCATTGAGTTGCGTGCCCGCGATCGCCAGCGTAAGCTCATTTCGAAGATCGATGCCGCCCTGGGGCGCATCGACGACGGCACCTATGGCTATTGCGAGGAAACGGGCGAACCTATCTCGCTCAAGCGTCTCGAAGCCCGCCCCATCGCCACCCTGTCCATCGAGGCCCAGGAACGTCACGAGCGCAACGAGCGCGTCTACCGCGACGACTGAGCAACCGCGAGCACCGGAGCAACCATGGCGACAAATCAGCACACCTCCGCGAAGCTCGTGCACGCGATGGTGCGCGTGCTTGACGAGAGCCGCTCGCTGGCCTTCTACGAGAAGGCATTCGACCTCAAGCCCGCCGATCGCATCCAGTTCGACGATTTCACGCTGATCTACCTGCGCAATGCCGCCAGCCCCTTTGAACTCGAACTGACGGTCAACCACGATCGCACGGCGCCCTACACGCCCGGTGACGGCTACGGGCATCTCGCGGTCGTGGTGGAGGACCTCGACGCCGAACGCGCGCGTCTAGACGAAGCCGGGCTTGCGCCGGGCCCGATCCGCGCGCTGAACCACGCCGGCACGCCGCTTGCGCGCTTCTTCTTCATTCAGGACCCCGACGGCTACAAGATCGAGGTCATCGAGCGAGCCGGGCGCTTCGCCTGAACGGCCGGCTCGATCTCCGGAAGCGGACGCCGCTAGAGACAGGGCGGGATGGCGCTTCAGCCGGAAGCCGCCTCGTTCCCGCACCAGTCGCCGAGCACCGCCTGCACAACGGCAAGAGCGGCCACTGCCGCCGTATCCGCGCGCAGGATGCGCGGGCCGAGCGACAGCCGCACCGTATCGGGACGCGCGAGAATCAGATCGCGCTCCGCCTCGTCGAACCCGCCTTCCGGACCGATCAGCACGGCTATTCCGGCGTGCGCCCCCTCCTCCCGGGCCTGCGCAAGTGCCGCGACGGCATTCGCCACCGGCGCGCCCTCATCGCAGAACACGAGCAGCCGCCCCGGTTCGAGCCGCGCCAGCGCATCGTCGAGGCGCGCCGGCTCGCGCACGGCGGGAATGGCGAGGATGCCGCACTGCTCGGCCGCCTCGACGGCATTGGCCTCCATGCGTTCCAGATTGACGCGGGAGACCTGCGTGCGGCGCGTCAGCACCGGCGCCAGCACGCTGGCGCCCATTTCCACCGCCTTCTGCACCATGTAATCGAGCCGCGCGTGCTTCAGCGGGGCGAACAGGCAGAGGAGATCGGACCCAGGCGGCTGCGGGCGCGTCTGCTTTTCCGGCATCAATCCCGCGACCCTGCGCCCGCCCTGCTCGACGCGCGCAAGCCACTCGCCGTCGCGTCCGTTGAAGATCAGCACCCCGTCGCCGGAAGACAGGCGCAAGACGTTGCCCAGATAGTTGGCCTGCGCCTTGTCGAGCGCAATCGCCTCGCCCGCGGCAATCGCTGCCTGGACGAAAAGCCGCGGCGCCGAAAAATCGTAATCGCTCAAGATGTCTCCCTGCCGTATGCGGCGGACATGTGGACTGCGTGTCCGCCTGACTATCGCCGGCCCGGTACGGCGTCAAACCGAAAAGCCCCCGCCCGACCGGCCTTCGTCTCCGGTGAGGGAATAGCGATGCCCGTCCGCCGCATCAAATTTTCCCGCTGGCCGCGAACTCGCGCAACAGTGTATTGTGAGACGGCGTGCATTGCCTATGTTACAGGACGGAAGTGCCGCTGAAGGAACTGGCGACGGATGTTCCGGTGCGGTAAACTTGCATAATCGCATTTGCCCGCCGCGGAAAGCAGGGTATGACGACTGCAGTGGATCGGCGTCGGGGGCGCGGTTTGTCTATTGGTTGTTTTCGTCATGATCGGAGAGGGTGGAATATGAAGCGAGCCGCTATCCTTTGCGTGCGGATCGGGGCGGTCGTTGCAGTGGTGCTGTCCTCAGCCTCTCTCGTCGGGGGAACCGTGCAGGTCGCGCATGCACAGGCATCGAGCTGCCAGAAGATTTCGACCTATCTGGAGGATCGCAAGGCACTCGTCGCGCGGATCAACAAGCTCGGCAAGCGCCCAAACCCCAAAGCGGCCTGTTCGCTGTTCGGCAGTCTGGTGTCGAACGGCAGCGCCACGCTGAAATGGCTTGAGAGCAACAAGGACTGGTGCCAGATTCCCGACCAGTTCATCCAGGGTTTCAAGGCCGACAACGCCAAGGCCGTGCAGATCCGGGGGCAGGCCTGCAAGGCGGCCACCCAGCAGGCCACCATGGAAAAGCGTGCGCGCGAAGTCCAGCGGCAACAACAGCAGCAGAGCCAGTCGCCCATGCTGGGCGGCAGCGCCGGCGACCCTGTGACCGGCCAGATAAGAATTCCGCAAGGCGCGCTGTGACATGACCCGCGCCGACCAGCCGCTGCCGGACGCCCGGCCCGACAACTGGGTTGACAGGCACGCGCCGGTTCAGTGGCGCCCCTACCTGCGTCTCGCGCGGATCGAGCGGCCCATCGGCAGTTGGCTGCTGTTGCTGCCGTGCTGGTGGTCGTCGGCGCTCGCCTCGGGAGCCTTCGGCCTTTATCCGGATGTCTGGCACCTGATGCTGTTCATCGTCGGCACGGTCGCCATGCGCGGCGCGGGCACGACCTACAACGACATCGTCGACCGCGATCTCGACGCGCAGGTGGCGCGCTCGCGCCATCGCCCCCTGCCTGCGGGGCAGGTGAGCGCGAAGCAGGCGCTCCTGTTCCTCATCGGGCTCTGCCTGCTCGGGCTGTGCGTGCTGCTGCAATTCAACCGCCCCACCATCATTCTCGGCTTTTCCTCGCTCATTATTGTCGCCGCCTATCCGTTCATGAAGCGCATCATGCCGATCCCACAGCTCGTGCTCGGCCTCGCCTTCGCCTGGGGCGGCCTCGTGGGATGGTCGGCGATAGCGGGCAGCGTCGACACGCCCGCCATCCTGACCTATGCCGCCGCGATTCTGTGGACCATCGGCTACGACACGATCTACGCGCTGCAGGACATCGAGGACGACGCCATCGTCGGTATCAAGTCCTCCGCCCGGCTGTTCGGCGCGCGCGTGCGTCAGGGGATAGCGGCCTGCTACGCTGCGGCCGCCGTGCTGGTGTTCGGCGCGCTGATCTCCGCCGGAGCGGGCCTCGCCGCCTATGTCGGGCTGGCGCTGTTCGCCGCGCATCTCGCCTGGCAGGTCAAATCCCTTGATCCGGCCAACGGCGATCTGGCACTGACGCTGTTCAAATCGAACCGCGACGCCGGCCTTCTCCTCTTCGCCGGCATTGCCGCCGACGCCATCCTGCGCGCGGGTTGAGCGACAGCACGGATCAACCTCAAGACATCGGCAGCCGTCCACACCGGCCGGCAAGAAGCTGGGCGGGGATGCTGGCTTTTGTGCGTTGCGCAGGATGGTAACGGGCTTCAAACGCCCGCTCCAGCGCGCGCAGCCAACGCCTCAGGAAACTTTATATCTGCAGGCTTTGGATGGTGGGCGGTACAGGGTTTGAACCTGTGACCCCTGCCGTGTGAAAGCAGTGCTCTACCGCTGAGCTAACCGCCCATCCAGATCATGCTGCCGTCCCGCTGCCGATGACGAGCATCGCGTCATCCAGCGAGGTACCGGGTATAAAGCATGAAGCTCCCCGCCTGTTTGCTGCGCGGAGCGTGTGACATGCCTTCTAAGAAGCTCCGTGCCTTCCGTCAAGCGGTCTCGTTCATGAAAGCGTCGTTTTCGGCTGCTTTTGGCCGTAACCGGTGATTTCCACCGCCGCTGTCCACAGATCGTCGAAATGGTTGATCAGCCGGTCGGGCGCCAGTTCGGCCACCGGGATGTCGCTGTAGCCGAAAGGCACGGCCACGACCGGGATGCCGGCAGCGCGCGCGGTCTTGATGTCGGTCTGCGAATCGCCCACCATGATCGCCTGTCGCGGCGATCCCCCGGCGCGTTCGATCGTGAGTGTCAGGTGGCGCGGGTCGGGCTTGAAATAGGGGAAGGTGTCGCGGCCGCAGATGGCCGTGAAGCGGTCGGCAATGCCGAGCAGATCGAGCAACTGCAGCGAGTGATTCTCGTATTTGTTGGTGCAGACGGCCAGTATCCAGCCCGCATCGGCGAACCTGTCGAGCGATTCCGTGACGCCGGGAAACAGCGTCGTGTGGTCGTTGAGGTGCTCGCCGTAGTGGGCGAGGAAGGAACGGAACATCCGCTCCAGCCGGGCATCGTCAATCGTGGTGTGGCCGGCCACCTGCAGGCCGCGCTGGATGAGCGAACGCGCACCCGCGCCGATCAGGTCGCGCGCCTCCGCGACGCCGAGCGGCGGCACGTCCTCTTCAGTCAGCACCGCGTTGAGGGCCGCGATGAGATCGGGCGCCGTATCGGCAAGCGTGCCATCGAGGTCGAATACGGCAATCGGGCGCTCATTGTCGGACATGGTCGGATTTCGTCGCTGTATGAGGGAAGGAACGTCGCGCGGACTATAGGCGCTGCGCGGGCGGCCGGCAACAGCGCTAAACCGGCGCCGATGCTGCCGGCATCCTGTGGAATCCGCGTCCGGTGGCTGACGGCGGAGGCGAGGAATGCTATGAACGGCCGGTCGGGCCGCCGGGCGTTCACGGGCGAACGTGCCATGACGGACATCTTCTTGAGAGGCACCTTCATGACGGACACTTGTCGATCGCCCACTTATCGATCGCTGCCCATAGAGACGGCATCCCCGGCGGATGGCCGCCGCCGCGCCTCAGCCTGTCTGCCGTTGGCATCCAGGGTATTGGGCGGCGTCTTCGCGCTCGTCCTGCTGAGCGGTGCGGCGCCTTTCGCCTTCGCGCCCGCGCCGCAGGCGGACCTGAACCGCATCTACCGCGTCAACACGGCGACGGGAGAGGTCGGCGCCTGCCAGTACGGCCTGAAGGAAGGCACGATCGGCGTCACCTTCTGTTTCCCGGCCGGCGAGGGCGCGGGGCCGCAGGCACTCGGCGAATACGGGCTGGTTCCCTCCAACCACACGCGCGAGAGCGGCGTTTTCCGGGTGAACTACCGCACGGGCGAGATCAGCAGCTGCTATGTGTTCAACATCCACGTGGTCTGCACGCCCCAGTTGAGCGCCGCCGACAAGTCCGGCCCTGCCGCCCCCGGCCAGGCCGGAACGCAGTCGCAGACGGACATCTCCAACGGCAACCACGCGCCGCAGCCCCCCACCACCCCGGCCCAGTAACCGCAGGAGGATGCCGAGTGAGCGAAACCTTGAAGCGCGAGGCCGCCGCGCGCGCCATCGAACTCGTGGAACCAGGCATGCGGCTGGGGCTTGGCACCGGTTCGACCGCGCGCCATTTCGTCGCACTGCTGGGCGATCGCGTCCGCCAGGGCCTTCATGTCGTCGGCGTTCCCACCTCGGAGGAGACCCGCGCCCAGGCGGAGGCGGAGGGCATCCGCCTGACCACGCTCGACGAGACGCCGCGGCTCGACCTCACCGTTGACGGCGCGGACGAGCTCGACGACCGCCTGCGCCTCATCAAGGGCGGCGGCGGCGCGCTGCTGCGCGAAAAGATCGTGGCCGCCGCCAGTGCCCGCATGGTGGTCATCGCCGATGCCTCGAAGCGCGTCGCCGGCCTCGGCCGCTTCCCGCTGCCCGTCGAGGTCGTGCCCTTCGGCCTCGCGGCGACGCAGGCGGCGGTGGAAAAGATCGCGGCGCACTTCGGCAGCCAGGGCGCCGTGACGTTGCGCCGCGCGGGCGCCGTCCCCTTCGTCACCGACGGCGGCCATTACATCCTCGACATCGCGTTCGGCGTCATCCACGAGCCAGAGACGCTCGCGACCGCGCTCAATGCCGTCCCGGGCGTCATGGAGCACGGTCTCTTCATCGGGATGTGCTCGACGGCGTTTCTCGCGACGGAAGGGGGCGTCGTCGTCATCGAGAACAGCGCGGGCTGATCCCGCATCCGCACGCAGATCGGGCCATCATCGGGCCTTACCGATCTGGAAAAATTCTGATAAGCCCGCCTGACGCATCGAACCCCGGAACGGATACCCTTCTTGGCTCCATTCAACGCACAGGCAAAGAGGTAGAGCGGCGGATTTGTTTTCGTCCGGCACGGCCGCTGTTCTGCACTCAGGAGATCCCAATGAAAAGTCCCGTCTTCAACCGTCTTTCCGCACGACATCTTTTTCTGGGCGCGGTCGCGTCCTGCGCCCTTGCCGCCGGCGTCGCGGCCTCGGCGCTCCCGGCGCGTGCGCAGCAGCAGCAGCCGGCGACCAGCCTGCCGTCCTCTCCGGCACTCTCGCAGAGCCACGTCGATGTGGCCCGCGACGTCGTCATCCTGTCCGGTATCGCGCGCACGTTCGACGGCATGCTGCCGACCTTCGCCGACCAGGTCCGCCAGACATACATCACCCGGCCGGAGATTTCCGCCGACCTCAACGCCGTGCTGGAGCAGTTGAAGCCCGAGCTGGAGGCGCGCAAGCAGGATATCCTGACTGCCTCGGCGCGCATCCTGGCCAACCGCATCAACGAGCAGAACCTGACCGAAATCCGCGCGTTCTTCCAGTCGACGGCCGGGCAGCAGTATGTCGCCACCCAGCCGCTGGTGCTGGAGGATCTGTTCGGCGCGATGAACACGTGGGTCGGGGATGTGTCGGCCTTCATCGTCAGCCGCGCGCGCGAGGAAATGCGCAAGAAGGGTCACGATATTTGACACGGTCGCGATATCTGACGACGATGCGATGCTGACAGGGCGGCGCGCTCGCCCGCCGCGCGCTGCCTGGGAGATTGGGTCATGGATACGTTCGACGTCGACCTGTTCGTCATCGGAGGCGGCTCCGGCGGAGTGCGGGCAGCCCGCATCGCGGCGAATCACGGCGCGAGGGTCATGCTTGCGGAAGAGTTCCGCTACGGCGGCACCTGCGTCATCCGCGGCTGCGTGCCGAAGAAGCTTCTTGTCTACGCAAGCCGCTTCGCGGGCGAGTTCGCGGATGCGGCCGGCTTCGGCTGGCACGTGGGCGAAACGTCGTTCGACTGGGCGACGCTGATCCGCAACAAGGACGCCGAGATCACGCGGCTGGAGAACGTCTACGCGGCGAACCTCGAATCGGCGGGCGTATCGATCGTGCGGAGCCGGGCAGTGATCGAGGATGCGCATACGGTGCGCGTGCTCTCCACGGGTGCACGCATCCGCGCCGCGACCATTCTCGTCGCGACCGGCGCCATGCCCGTGCGCGACGCCTCCATTCCGGGGATCGAACTTGCCATCACCTCGAACGAGGCGTTCAATCTCGACACGCTGCCGCAGCGGGTGCTGGTGATCGGCGCGGGCTATATCGCGGTCGAGTTCGCCGGCATCTTCGCCGGGCTCGGCGCGCGGACGTCGCTCGTCTATCGCGGCGAGAAGCTGCTGCGCGGCTTTGACGAGGACGTGCGCGCGGCGCTGGAGACGGCCTATACGGCACGGGGCATCGGCCTGCTCGCGGGGCGCACAGTGAGCGGCCTGGGCCGGGCGCAGGACGGATCGGCGATCGAGGTCAGCCTTTCGGACGGCACGACGATGACGGTCGACGCCGTGCTGTCGGCCATCGGCCGCCGGCCGAACGTCGGGGGCCTCGGGCTCGACGCGGCGGGCGTCGCGTTGAAGCCCAACGGCGCCATCCCGGTCGACGGCTTTTCCCGCACCAATGTCCCTTCCATCTATGCCGTCGGCGACGTCACGGACCGTGTGAACCTGACGCCCGTCGCCATCCGGGAGGGACACGCCTTCGCCGACACCGTGTTCGGCGGCAAGAGCTGGCAGGTCGATCACTCCGTCATCCCCACGGCCGTTTTCTCCACGCCGGAGATCGGCACCGTCGGGCTCACGGAGGCACAGGCGCGAGAGAAGCATGCGGATGTCGCGATTTTCCGCACGTCTTTCCGTGCCATGAAGGCGACGCTTTCGGGCGGGCCCGAACGGGTGCTGATGAAGATCGTCGTGGACCGGGCGAGCGACAGGGTGCTCGGCGTGCATATCGTGGGCGAGGCGGCGGGCGAGATGATCCAGCTCGCGGGCATCGCCGTTACCATGGGCGCGACCAAGGCCGACTTCGACCGCACCATCGCCGTGCACCCGTCGGCGGCGGAGGAACTGGTGACGCTGCGCACGCCCGTCGCCTGAACGCGCGGGCATCCCGGCGCCGAATTGCCGCTCGCAATTTGTTCCCAATCCGTATATACGTGGCAATCCTGTTTCGGGGCGGCGTCTTGCTGCGTATCGCCCCGCAATTCGACTGAATACGTGTGGGAGAGTCTGTCATGACCGAGCGTTGGACACCGTCGAGCTGGAGATCGAAGCCCATCCAGCAGGTGCCGACCTATCCGGACGTCGATACGCTGGCGGCAGTCGAGAAGCAGCTCGCCTCCTTTCCCCCCCTCGTTTTTGCAGGCGAGGCCCGCCAGTTGAAGCGCCAGCTCGCGAAGGTGGCGGAAGGCAAGGCCTTCCTGCTGCAGGGCGGCGATTGCGCCGAGAGCTTCGCTGAACATTCGGCCGATACCATCCGCGATTTCCTGCGGCTCTTCCTGCAGATGGCCGTGGTGCTGACCTATGCCGGCGGCCTGCCGGTGGTGAAGGTCGGCCGCGTCGCCGGCCAGTTCGCCAAGCCGCGGTCCTCGCCCACGGAGACCGTCGACGGCGTGACGCTGCCGAGCTACCGCGGCGACATCGTCAATGGCATCGGCTTCACAGAAGAAGCACGCACGCCTGATCCGCACCGCCAGCTCAAGGCGTTCCGCCAGTCGGCGGCGACGCTGAACCTGTTGCGCGCCTTCACGAACGGTGGCTACGCCAACCTCGACAACGCCCATCGCTGGATGCTCGGCTTCGTCAAGGACAGCCCGCTGTCGAACCGCTACCGTGAGATCGCCGACCGCATCACGGAAGCGCTCGACTTCATGCGCGCGTGCGGCATCGACCCGGAATCAAACCCGGAGATGCGTGCCACCCAGCTCTACACCAGCCACGAGGCGCTGCTGCTCGGCTATGAGGAGGCGCTGACGCGCGTCGACTCCACCTCCGGCGACTGGTACGCGACGTCCGGCCACATGATCTGGATCGGCGACCGCACGCGCCAGCTCGACCACGCGCACGTGGAGTATTTCCGGGGCATCAGGAACCCCGTCGGCCTCAAGTGCGGCCCCTCGCTCAAGGCTGACGACCTGCTGCGCCTCATCGACGCACTCAACCCTGACAACGAGCCCGGCCGCCTGACGCTGATCGCTCGCTTCGGCTCCGACAAGGTGCAGGACCACCTGCCCCCGCTGGTACGCGCGGTGAAGGCGGAGGGGCGCGCGGTCGTGTGGTCGTGCGACCCGATGCACGGCAACACCATCACCGCGAGCGGCTACAAGACGCGGCCGTTCGAGCGGATCGTGAGCGAGATCGACAGCTTCTTCAACATCCACCATGCGGAAGGCACGCATGCGGGCGGCATCCATCTGGAGATGACCGGCCGCAACGTGACCGAATGCACCGGCGGCGGCCGCCCGCTGACGGAAGATCAGCTTTCGGACCGCTACCATACCCATTGCGACCCGCGCCTCAATGCCGAACAGGCGCTCGACGTCACCTTCCTCGTGGCGGAGCGGCTCAAGCAGGAACGCCTGCTGAAGGGGCGGCCCGCCTTCCCGGAGGCGGCGGAGTAAACGCCAACTGCGCTCAGGGCCGGCGAAAGCCGGCCCTTTTCAGTTAATCATGCCTTTCAGGGCGGACAGGTTGCCCCCGCCGGCACCGAAGTACCGGTCGATCAGCGCCTTCCGCGTTTCGGGATCGAGCGCGGCGAGCATCCTTCCCGCCTCGACGGCAAGGGCCTCGACCTCGTCACGCGAGGCGCCGTCCCGCGTGCTCAGGCCGGTGAGCGCGGCCAGCACCTCGGCGGCCCGCTCCCGCTCCTGCCGCATCTCGTAGCCCGCGCGATAGCCCGCGGGCTCCGGCGCGAACCAGTAGACAATGCCGATACAAACCGCAAACCGCGCCAGAAACCCCATCCTCACCCATCCCGATGGCTGTCGCCGGCAGGATGCGCGGGAAAGGTGAAGATGCGGCTAACGCGCGCCTACCGCCGCAAGCAACGGGAGGCGGCCGAATACGACGTCGATGACGGCCGCATCCACGTTAAACCAATACTCCCCGTCCCCGACCGGGAGCATCGGGCTTTGCGGCGTCAAGATGGTTCTTGCGCCGCACGGGTTTGACCGTGCCTCGACGAGGCAAGCTCGTTGAGATGCGTATTACGGCGTCGTGGCGTGCGCGTGGGTGCGCGCGCCCCTTGCCCGCAGGCGGTTCAGGGCCGAGAGATAGGCGCGAGCGGAGGCGACCAGCGTATCGGGATCGGCGCCCCGGCCGGTGGTTTCGCCGCTCGCGGTTCGCAGCCGCACGGAAACTTCCGCCTGCGCGTCGGTGCCGCCGGTCACGGCATGCACCTGATAGAGTTCCAGCGTGGCGTCATGCGGCACGAGCGCCTTGATGACGTTGAACACCGCATCGACCGGGCCGTTGCCCTCGCCTTCCGCCTCGTGCTCCACGCCATCGATGTCGAGGGTGATCGCTGCCGTCTGCGGCCCGCTCGTGCCGGCGACGACCGATAGCGACACCAGCCTGATCCTGTCCTGCGACGTCAGGATTTCGTCGCCGACGAGCGCCTCGATGTCCTCGTCGTAGACGTCCTTCTTGCGGTCGGCCAGATCCTTGAAGCGCTTGAAGGCATCCTCCAGCGCGTTCTCGCCGAGGTTGAAGCCGAGGTCCTTCAGCTTCTCGCGGAAGGCGTGGCGGCCGGAGTGCTTGCCCATGACGAGCGCGTTCTTGCTGACGCCGACCGATTCGGGCGTCATGATCTCGTAGGTCTGGGCGTTCTTCAGCACGCCGTCCTGGTGGATGCCGCTCTCGTGGGCGAAGGCGTTGCGGCCGACGATGGCCTTGTTGTACTGGACGGGAAAGGACGTCACCGTCGAGACCAGTTTCGAGGCACGCATCAGGTGCGTGGTGTCGACGCCGGTCTCGTAGGGCAGGATGTCGCCGCGCGTGCGGATCGCCAGCACCACTTCCTCCAGCGCCGCGTTGCCGGCGCGCTCGCCGAGGCCGTTGATGGTGCATTCGATCTGACGCGCGCCGGCACGCACGCCCGCCAGCGAGTTCGCGACCGCGAGGCCGAGATCGTCATGGCAGTGGGTGGAGAAGATCGCCTTGTCGGCGTTCGGCACCCGCTCGATCAGCATGCGGATGAGTTCGTAATATTCTTCCGGCGTCGCATAGCCGACCGTGTCGGGAATGTTGATCGTGGTCGCGCCCGCGTCGATGGCCGCCTCGACGATGCGGCAGAGGTAGTCATGCTCCGTGCGCGTCGCATCCATGGGCGACCACTCGACGTCGTCGGTGAAGTTGCGGGCGCGCTTCACCGAAGCGACGGCGCGCTCGTAGACCTGCTCCTGGTCGAGCTGCAACTGGTACTGACGGTGCAGGGGCGAGGTGCCGATGAAGGTGTGGATGCGCCCGCGCGCGGCCGGCCTGATGGCCTCGCCCGCCCGGTCGATATCGTTGGGGTTGGCGCGCGCCAGCCCGCAGACGACGGAGCGCTTCAGGGTTCTGGCGATCTCGCGTACCGATTCGAAATCGCCTTCGGAGGCGATGGGAAAGCCCGCCTCGATGACATCGACGCCCATCTCGTCGAGGACGGTCGCGACCTGCAGCTTTTCCTCGAAAGTCATCGAGGCGCCGGGACATTGCTCACCGTCGCGCAGGGTGGTGTCGAAAATAACGATGTGCTCCTTGGCGCTCGTCGTTGCCGTGCTCATTGGCCGGTCTCCTTTGAATGGGGCCGCCTTCAGGCGGAAAATGCATGAATCCGGAAAAGCGTCATTGCCCAGAGCGCACGCAACCGTGCGCCGGGCGGAAGGCGATCATCCCCTGAAGGCCCAGGCGAAGCCCAGCCGGCCCTCAGGGGCAGCTAAGGAGGAGGCCGGAAAGAAGAAGCACGGAGGTGAGGGAGCGGACACGCGCATCGGCGCGGCGGGACATACCGTCCGCGGCCGACCGGCCTTTTGTGTCCTTGGAGCGGGAAATGCCCACGCTCACGCCCTCCCTGATGTCGCGGCTATGTGCCCGACGATGACCCCTTGTAACAACCGTGAAGACGGCTGACAACCCCGCGCAACAAAATGTCGGCGATTTTGGCGGAAGCAGCGATCGGCCGTCAGCGCTTCAGCCAGTCGGCGCAGCGCGGCGCATCAGCCGCGCCCCACGGCATGATGGGCACGCCGGAGGTGGAGTTCTTCGGCGACCCCTCGATCAGCTTGTCGGAATAGACGAGGTAGACGAGAACGTTGCGCTTCTCGTCGCAGCCGCGCACGATCTGCATGCGCTTGAAGATCAGCGAGCGGCGTTCGCTGAACACTTCGTCACCCTGCGCGAACTTTTCGTTGAAGGTGATCGGGCCGACCTGATGGCAGGAGAGCGAGATGTCCGACACCTCCTCCGCGACACCCAGCATGCCCTTGACGCCACCGCGCTCCGGCGTGGTGTAATGGCAGGAAACGCCGGACACGACCGGATCGTCGATGCCGTAGACCGCGAGTTTGTCGTCGGGCGTCAGCATCTTCCACACCGTGGATTTCCTGAAGATGAGGTCCGGCCCGTCGGCACGCGCCTGCGCGATGCCGGGGCCGCCCGCCGCGGCAAGAACACCCACGAGAGCGGCGGCGGCAAGACGGGAAACGAAGGACATCGAAAACTCCGGAGCAGATCGCGACGGACAATATATAGCGTATTGCGCGGAAAACGGGGCGTTTTGTTGGCCGGCCGAACATTTTCGCGGTTGCCAGCGGATTTGTCGCAAGCAGCGATTGCCGCGACGTCGGGATCGCTGTATGCCATTGCTGGCTGTCCCGCCTGAAACAATCGGGCGGGGTTTGTTCCCTTATTACCTGCGAGATCCGGCAGCATGACGGACACCCCCGCAGAACCGCTGGCGCTGAGCCGCTTTCTGCCCTACCGCCTGAATGTCCTCGCGCACGTCGTCGCGGGCGGGCTCGACCGCATCTATACCGAACGTTTCGGCTTCGGCATTCCCGAGTGGCGCCTGATCGCGACACTGGGCGAGTTCGGCCCCATGACCGCGCGCGACATCGGCGCCCACAGCCAGATGCACAAGACGAAAGTGTCGCGCGCCGTCGCGACGCTGGAAGAACGCGGGCTGCTCCTGCGCCGTCCCAACGAGCGCGACCGGCGCGAGGCGTTCCTGTCCCTCACCGAGAAGGGCGCCAGCACTTATGCCATGATCGTGCCCACGGCGCTCGAATACTCGCAGCAACTCACGGAAGGGCTTCCCGAGGCCGATCTGGAGGCTTTCGAGCGAATCATCGCCCATCTCATGGAGCGCGCCGGCATCGACAGCGCCGAGCCCCTCGACGGCGCGGGCGATCCCGACCCGTCGGCGCGGCGAAGCGCCGCGTCATAAACAATTTTTGATCGGCCGCCGCCTCCGGCCCACGGCTGGTTCTTTCCTTCGCCCCAACGGGATCGCGCGGCCGGTTCAACCCCGGCGCGGCCGCCGGCGCCGACGAAAGCGCTGGAAAAGCTGGCCGCGACTATAGTAACGATGCTACCAGATGGTTTCAGCCAACGGTTCGTCGGGCCCCTGCGGCAGACAGGATGCGGTTGGCCCGGCGCCGGCCGGGCAGGTCGAGCAAGTGGTCACGCAACGTATGAAAAAAGCTATGCGGGCATCGCTTGCCCTGGCCGGTTTCGGCATCATGACGGGTTGGGGCATCACGGGCGCCGTGGCGCAGGCCGTCGACTGCGCGGCCTACCGGGCCGAACTCGCCGGCATCTCCCGGTCCGTCGATCCGCGCGCGCAGGAGTACACCGTCGCCGCCCAGCGGCAGCGGGCCGAGCTTGAGCGCACGCGCGCCTACTTCGACCAGATCGGCTGCACGCGCACGGACATCTACCGACCGCCGGCCGAGTGCTCCTCGCTGCGCACCCACATGCGGCAGATGCAGGCCAACCTCAACGAAATGCTCGCCTACGCCGACAGGCTGGGCGGCGGACAGCGGAGCCAGGCGCGGCGGCGCGAACTGCAGGCCGCGCTGGACCGTTATTGCGCCAACGAGCCGGCGCGCCCGCGCGGCTTTCTGGAGCGGCTTTTCGGCGGCGGGCAACCGGCGCCAGCGGACGAACCCCCGCCCACCGCGCCCGCGCCCGAACGCGCGACCGCGCCGGCAACCGAGAAACCGGCAGGCGGCGAGCGCGGGCTCGGCGGCTCGCAGCCCGTGTGCGTGCGCCTGGCCGACGGCTACTTCTTCCCGCTCGGCGCACGGTATCGTGGACGGGAGCAGGCACAGCAGATGTGCCAGGCGCAATGCCCGGCCACCCGCACCGAACTGTTTTTCATGTCGGAAGGCGGCAAGATCGAGCGGGCGCAGAGCGCTTCCGGCGTGCCCTACAGCACCCTGCCGACCGCCCTCGTCTACCAGAAACGCCTCGTGCCCGAAGCCGCCTGCCTGCCGGCGGGCCAGAGCTGGGCCGATGCGCTGCAGGGCGCGGAAACCCTGATCGGGCGCAACGACGACGATATCATCGTCACCGCCGAAAAGGCGGACGAACTCTCCCGCCCCGGCGCCGCCCGCGCCGCACGGCAGGCCGCGGTACAGCCCGCCGCGGCCGGCGACGCGGAGGAGATCCCCGACACGGCGGCGGTCCCGACGGCGAGCGGCGAATCCGCCGGCATCGGCCCCGCCATCGCCGGCGAAGACCGGCCGCTCTCCCGCAAGGACGGGCGCACGATCGTCTCGTCCGGTCCCGACGGTTCGCGGCGCAGCGTCCGGATTGTCGCGCCCTATCTCGTTCCCGTGCAGGAGCCGCTGCACGGGAACTGAGCACGCCGGTCGTTCGCAAACGGCGTGGCTCCGGAGGAACGTGTATAGTTTGGTTTTCTTTTGTAGCGGCATTTCGTATACATGAAATTTTCTTCATCTATACCTGTTAACGATATATTTCCACGTCGACGACTAATTCTTGCCACGGGATTGCAACAATTCATCTGCAACCTGCAAGCGTAAACGGTTCGAGCAGCCGGCCGGAAAACGGGACGGGGAGACGGGCGGCCGGCACAGGCCGACGTCACCCCGCGACCGGCCGGGCAAATTGCAGCGACTCACCTCCCAAGGAGTGGCATGATGGTTTCAAGACGACATTTTCTGAGCGCCCTGCTCGTCGCCGGCGTTGCGGCGCCGCTGGCCGGCATGGCCGCCATTGGCGAAGCGCAGGCCCAGCAGCGCCCCGACCAGTGGCATAACGGCCGCCCCGGCGGGAACAGGCCGCCGCCGCCGCATCAGCCCAACCGCGCGCCGCCGCGTCCGCGCCAGGAGCGCAGGCCCCCGCCGCGCCCCGGTTATGTGTGGGTTCCGGGTTTCTGGGAGTGGAACCCGCGCCGCCGCGACTACGTGTGGAGATCGGGCCAGTGGGTGCGCAACCGTCCCGGCTTCCGGCATCGCGATCCCCGCTGGGTGCGCAGCCACAACGGCTGGACGTTCGATCCCGGCGGCTGGCATCGCTGACGCATCCGCCAGCAGCCTGTCATCAAAAAACAAGGGAGCGCGGTTATCGCGCTCCCTTTTTCGTTCTCCGGCCGGCGACTTCCGGCAGCATGCAACGAACCGCCCCAGAAACACTGTTCGCGTCCTGGTCCGATACAGCGGCGTCCGTCAGCGTTTCTCGACCTCGGCGCCCGTCTCCTGCCCAGCGCCCGGCTGCGTCACCGAAGGCGCATCGCTGGCGGGAAAGGTCTCCACCAGTTCCTCGTCCAGGCGGCGGTCGACGCGCGCCTCCTGCTCTTCCAGTTCCTTCCGCCGGGCCGCGTCGTCCTGTCCGGCTTTTCCGGGAGCGCCGGATTGCGTGTTCGTCATGCCAACCTCCATACGCAGGCCTTCACGTCGTCCTGCAATATATCAGGAACGGCGCCGGTTGTCGCCCGACGGCGCGGTCGCGGCACCTCGCATGCGGCACCTCGCATCATGTACGGGATCTGGATAATGATGGTTTTGACATCATAAATAATAGATGATATAGGATCGTTCATGTTTCAGATCGGGTCTATAGCGTGATTACCGCCGCTCAAATGCGCGCCGCGCGGGCTTTGCTGGGGATTGACCAGCGACAGCTCGCCGAGCTTTCCGGCGTCTCCCTGCCCACCATCCAGCGGATGGAAGCGAGCGAGGGGAACGTGCGCGGCGTCGTGGATACGCTGACCAAGGTCATCGAGGCTTTCGATCGGGCGGGCGTGATGCTGCTTGGCGAGAACGCGCCAAGCCAGGGTGGCGGGCGCGGTGTGCGGCTCAAGGAGCCCTCGCCGCCGGTGACGTCCGGCTCGGCCTGAGCCTGTTTTCCGACCGGCGGGTGCCACAGGCGTCCACCAGTCTGGTTCATGTTTGACGCCGCGTAACGGCGACCGCCGCCTCCCACCCCGGCAGCCCATCGCTTCCGGGGGCGCATTCTGGGTCCGACGATCCCGCCACGCTGCGACAATCCGGCGTGTGGTCGTGGCGTGCGAAGGAAGCTTCAGCCGCGCACATGGCCGGCCCTGCGTCCAGAGTGCGCGGCGCCCCCTTGACGGACGCCGCGCGTTGAGGTGTCACGATGTCCCGTTCGCCGACAGCTACCCGCGCCAGCAACGCGCCGACGTTTGTCGAACTGTTTACGCCCAAGCTCATCACCGTCCTGCGCGAGGGTTATACGTTCGCCCATTTCAAGGCCGACGTGGTCGCCGGCCTCACGGTGGCGATCGTTGCGCTGCCGCTGTCGATGGCCATCGCCATCGCGTCCGGCGTCGGGCCGGACCGGGGCCTCTACACGGCGATCGTCGGCGGTTTCCTTGTCTCGCTGCTCGGCGGCAGCCGGTTCCAGATCGGCGGGCCGGCCGGTGCCTTCATCGTGCTCGTCGCGACCACCGTCAGTACGCAGGGCGTGGACGGACTGATCCTGGCGACGCTGCTGTCGGGCGTGCTGCTGCTGCTGATCGGCTTCCTGCAGCTCGGCACGTTCATCAAATACATTCCCTACCCTGTCACCGTCGGCTTCTCGGCGGGCATCGCGGTCATCATCTTCTCAAGCCAGATCAAGGACCTGTTCGGCCTGACGCTCAGCGGCCCGGAGCCCGGCCCGATCTTCGAGAAACTCGCCGCGCTGGCGGATGCGCTGCCCACCTTCAACCTCGCGGCGTTCATGCTGGCGGCCGCGACCATCGTCGTCATCATTGGCCTGCGCGAATACCGCCCGCGCCTGCCCGGCCTGCTGATCGCAGTGACGCTCGCGGCGCTGGCCACCTTCGCGCTAGACCTGCCGGTCGAGACCATCGGCACGAAGTTCGGCGGCATTCCGCAGTCGCTGCCCGCGCCGCGCCTGCCGGACATGAGCTTCGAAAAAGTCATCGCGGTGCTGCCTGCGGCCGTCAGCTTCGCGCTGCTCGGCAGCATCGAGAGCCTGCTGTCCGCCGTCGTCGCCGACAGCATGACGGGCCGCCGGCACCGGTCGAACTGCGAGCTGGTCGCGCAGGGCGCGGCGAACATCGGCTCGGCCCTGTTCGGCGGCTTCTGCGTGACAGGCACCATTGCCCGCACCGCCACCAACGTGCGCTCCGGCGCGCACGGGCCGGTGGCGGGCATACTGCATTCGCTGTTCCTGCTGCTGTTCATCCTGATCGCGGCGCCGCTCGCGTCCTATATCCCGCTCGCCGCGCTTGCCGGCGTGCTAGCGACGGTGGCGTGGAACATGGTCGAGAAGCACGCCGTCGCCACTCTGCTGCGCGCCTCGCGCGGCGACGCCGTGGTGCTGGCGGCGACGTTCCTGCTCACGGTCTTCCGCGACCTCATCGAAGGCATCGTCGTCGGCTTCACACTGAGCGCGCTGCTGTTCCTGCATCGCATGGCGCAATCTGTGGAGGTGGAGAACGCCGCCCTCACCCCGCACATCCCGTCCGACACGTCGGATACCGACGAGCGCGACCCGCTGCTGCCATATGACGCAGCCGAGGCGAGCGATCCGGACGTGGTGGTCTCGCGGATTTCGGGCGCGTTCTTCTTCGGCGCGGCCGCGACCGTCGCCACGACGCTCGACCAGATCGCGCGCCAGCCCAAGGCTTACGTCATCGACTTCTCGGCCGTGCCGTTCCTCGATTCCACCGCCGCCGCGACCATCGAGGGCTTCGTGCGCAAGGCGCACGCGCGCGGCGCCATCATCTCCATCACCGGCGCGCGGCCCGGCGTGCGCCGCACGCTGCTGTTGCACGGGGTGCGCCACCCGCTGGTGCACTTCAAGGCCAATGTCCGCGACGCGGTGAACGACGCGCACGCCGCCATCAGGTCGCGACCGGCGGCGCCGGCCGCGACCTGATCCCGAACATGTGAACAGCCGGCGCGCGCCGGCCGTCGCTCCGTTTCACCGCATGGCGGCCTGGCCGATGCCCGCGTGGTGCGGCGCCCGCTCCCCGGGGTGGAAATCGCATCCGCCGACGGCTTCTCCGCGACCGGTGACAGAAATTTTACCATCCCGTGTCATGGCTTGGACAAGGTCATGGCCGAAACGAGCCGCAAGTCGGCATCTGCGGTCCGGTCAAACGGCGCGGCGGGTGGCATCCACCGCGGATGACGTGATAGATGTAATGCGACGTCCGGCGACACCGCCGGCTGGAAAGGGTATGATGCGACCATGATTCGATTGACTTCGGCACGCCCCCTCAAGGGTCTTCTCGCAGCCTCGATCCTCGCGTTCGTACTGACGGGCGCGGCAGCACAGGCGCAGCAGCAGGCCGGATCGCGGCTCGCCGGCACCTTCTCCGACTGGAGCGTCTATACCTCCGGACAGGGGGGCGCGAAGGTGTGCTACGCCGTCACCCAGCCGAAGGCGCGCCTGCCCGCCGGTCTCAACCGCGACCCGGCCTATCTGTTCGTTTCCTCGCGCCCGGCCGAGAAGGTGCGCAACGAGATCAGCCTCGTGCTGGGCTTCCCGGCGCGCCCTGGCCAGGATGCGCAGGCCGTCATCGACGGCAAGTCCTTCCCCCTCGTCACCAAGGCCGAGAACGCCTGGGTGAAGGACACGGCGCAGGAGGCCGCAGTGCTGGCCGCATTCCGCTCGGGCTCGAAACTGAGCATCAGGTCCACCTCCGCGCGCGGCTCCAGCCTGACCGACGAATATTCCCTTTCCGGCGTCAGCGCGGCCCTGCAGCAGCTCGCGCGCGAGTGCCCCTGAGGGCCGCGACGCCACGACCGGCGATCTCCCTCTGGTTATTCGGGTGAAGACGTGCTATAGGGCGGCTTTCCTGAACAATTCGGATCGGCAGTTGGGGTCGGTATGACAATGGCGGCGGTTGCGCTGGACATCGCGAATGATCATTCCACGGCGAGGAAACCCGCCGCGGACGGCGCGCGCGCGTTGGCTGCCGGGCGCTCTTCTCTTCTCGGTCTGACCCGCGCCGGACTGCGCGACGCGCTGGTGGCGATCGGCGTGCCCGAGCGCGAGCTGAAGATGCGCGTCACCCAGTTGTGGCACTGGCTCTATTCGCGCGGCGTGACCGAATTCGACGCGATGACGAACATCGCCAAGGGCCTGCGCACGCAGCTTTCGGCGTATTACACGCTTGCGCGTCCCGAGGTCGTCACCGAGCAGGTTTCCTCCGACGGCACCCGCAAATGGCTCATGCGCATGGCCCCCACCGGCCCGCACGACCGCGGGGCGGAAATCGAGTGCGTCTATATTCCCGAAGTAGACCGGGGTACGCTGTGCGTCTCCAGCCAGGTCGGCTGCACGCTTAACTGTACATTCTGCCACACCGGCACGCAGCGTCTCGTGCGCAACCTCACCGTGGCCGAGATCGTCGCGCAGGTCATTGTCGCGCGCGACCGGCTGGGCGACTGGCCGGAGGCCGTCCCGCCGGCAGAAGGCTTCGTGCCGACGGACGGCGGGCGCTATGTCTCCAACATCGTGCTGATGGGCATGGGCGAGCCGCTCTACAATTTCGACAACGTCCGCGATGCCATGGACGTGGTGAGCGACGGCGAGGGGCTTTCCATCGGCCGACGGCGCATCACGCTGTCGACGTCCGGCGTCGTGCCGATGATCGAGCGCGCGGGTGACGAAATCGGCTCCATGCTGGCCATATCGCTCCATGCCGTGCGTGACGATCTGCGCAACCAGCTCGTGCCGCTCAACAAGAAATACCCGATCGCACAGCTTCTCGACGCCTGCCGCGCCTATCCCGGCCTCTCCAATGCCAAGCGCATCACCTTCGAATACGTGATGCTGAAGGGTGTGAACGACACGCCGGCCGACGCGCGCGAACTCGTGCGGCTGCTGAAGGGCATCCCGGCGAAGATCAACCTCATCCCCTTCAATCCGTGGCCCGGCACGAGCTACGAATGCTCGGACTGGGAGAGCATCGAGCGTTTCTCGGACATCGTGTTCCGGGCCGGCTACGCGAGCCCGGTGCGCACCCCGCGCGGGCGCGACATCCTGGCCGCATGCGGGCAGCTGAAGAGCGAGACGGAAAAGATGCGCGCCCGGGCCCGCCTGATGCTGGAAGGCGAAGCCGCCGGGCGGAACCTTGAGGAAAACCCCGCCGCCTGACAGCGCCGGCCTTGTATGTGACGGAGATTCGGCCTTTATTGAAATCGGTTGTTCGATGAAGCGCCACTCCGCGAAGATAACGGACACAGAGATTTGGTAAGCCAGACTCACAGGATCTCAGGTATGGGGGCTCCCTCCCGCAGCCGCGTCTTTGTCGTGGTTGGCGTGATCCTTGTTCTTGCGCTCGCCTTTGTCGGCGCGCGCTTCATGAACGTGCCGCAGGTGCAAAGCCGCGCGACGAGCGCCTGGGGCGAGGTGGAGCGGCAGTTCAAGCTGCGCGCCTATCTGACGCAGGATGTGATTGACGCCGTGCGCGCGGTCAATCCCGCGCAGCTCGACCTGATCGCGGCCCTTGAGAACAAGCGGCAGCAGGTCATCAACTACGCGGCGGATGCGCGCACGCCCTACTCGGCCGATCTGTTCCGCGCCTTCATGACGACGCAGGACGCGCTTTCCGTGGAACTCGGCAAGGTGCTCGACATGATGCAGCTCTATCCGGAGCGGCGGGCGCAGCCACCGGTCAGCACGGTGCTCGGGCGGCTCGCGCAGAGCGAAAGCCGCATCGTCGTCGCGCGCAGCGATTATGCCCGCGCTGCGGAAGCCTACAACCGTCTTGTGACCAAGGTTCCAACCCGCTGGCTCGCCGGGCTGGTGGAGCCCGCAGCCAGGCCGATGATCACGAGCTTCGACCCGGCGGCGCTTCCGAAAACCTAGAGCGCGTTCCGATCAGATGGAAACATCTGATCGATGAGAATTCGCTCAAAATAAGGAATCGAGAATCTGTCCTGTTTCAACGTAAACAGGACAGATTCTGAAGCAGTTTGCATTCAATTCGCTCCAGCGGGTTGGATGCAAGTTGCGCCAACATATAGAATTCTGAGTGCGCGGTCTGATTCCGTCAGAAGGGTTGGCGCTCTGGCGCATCGAACCGGGAAATCGGCTTTTCGGGTAAATTGATGCGGAAGAATGGATAGAGCGACGGCGCGATCCTGACTGTCTGGCCGCCGTCTCAAATGCCCGCCCACGGCCCGCTGCGGCATGCCGGGCAACGATCGGAGACGTAAAAGGTGATGACGGAAGGCATCGAGGCGGCAGCAAAGCCGGCGACGATAACGGCGGCGGTGCTGATCATCGGCGATGAAATCCTCTCCGGCCGGACGAAGGACCGCAACGGCGGCTATATCGCGGAATATCTGACGGCGATCGGCATCGATCTTCGCGAGGTGCGCGTCGTTCCGGATGTTGAGGACGAGATCGTCGATGCCGTCAACGCGCTGCGCGCCCGCTATACCTATGTGTTCACCACGGGTGGCATCGGCCCGACGCACGACGACATCACGGCGGACGCCATCGCGCGCGCTTTCGGCGTGTCGATCGACGAGGATCCGCGGGCGATCGCCATGCTGCTCGAATACATCCGCCCCGAGGACATGAACGCCGCGCGCCGGCGGATGGCGCGCATTCCCGCCGGCGCCCGGCTGGTCGTCAACCCCATCTCGAAGGCGCCCGGCTTCTGGATCGGCAATGTCATCGTGATGGCCGGCATTCCCGCCATCATGCAGGTGATGCTCGACAATGTCGCCCCGCAGCTTGCCACCGGTGTGCCGATGATGTCCCGCACAGTGCGCGCGGCATGCCGGGAGGGCGACGTCGCCGCCGATCTGGCGACGATCGCGGCAAACCACGGGACGGTGTCGATCGGCAGCTACCCGTTCATGGAAAACGGGCAGTATGGCACGCATCTCGTGCTCCGCTCGCGCGACGCGCAGGCGCTGGAAGCCGCGCACAACGAGGTGATCGCGCTCGTCGCGCGGATGACGCTTGCCGCCGGCTAACCTGCCGCCGGGCAGCAGTCATCCAGATAATATGCGTTCAGACAGCCGTCACGTGAGGCCGTGCATCAGGACTATGGACAATTGCCGGAAGGCGCGCTAACGGCATCTCCTCCTCCCGATTCAGCAAAAGGCATTTTTCACATGACTGCGCCTTCCCGGAAAGCATTCCCGGTTTCGTGGGACCAGTTTCACCGCGACGCCCGCGCGCTGGCGTGGCGCCTGCATGAAGCGGGACCGTTCGAAGCGTTGGTATGCATCACGCGCGGCGGCCTCGTGCCGGCGGCGATCATCGCCCGCGAGCTTGAAATCCGGCTGATCGAAACCGTATGCATCGCCAGTTACCATGACTATGCCAACCAGGGCGAACTGAGGCTGATCAAGGATATCGCGCCGTCCATCAGCCAGAACGCCGGGCGGGGCGTGCTCGTCGTCGACGACCTCGTCGACACCGGCAAGACGCTCGCGCTGGTGCACACGCTGCTGCCAGAGGCCCACTACGCGGCGATCTACGCCAAGCCGCAAGGCCGGCCGCTGGTCGACACCTTCATCACGGAAGTATCGCAGGACACCTGGATCTACTTCCCCTGGGACATGGGCCTGACCTTCCAGCCACCGATCCGCGACGGCGCGGCAGGCTGAACGGCAGCATCGGCGGGCGGGGCTAGATATGTGCAAAAACCGCCCTTCTGCCCGGGAAGCCCGCTTTGCATATTGACCCGGCGACCGCGACTCCGTATCTGATTACGCAATCCGATGACAGGCAGGTCACAATTGGCCCGAAACGTTCCTTCATCCACTGAGGCTTGACGGGAAACGAAGAAACGGATACGCGGCAATATATGCCGCCATTGGTGAGTGAGCGCGTAGCTCAGCCGGTAGAGCAACTGACTTTTAATCAGTAGGTCCTGGGTTCGAGCCCCAGCGCGCTCACCAAGAAATTATGTCAATCAATGCGTTGTACATTCCACGGATTGGCTGATCATTCCGCTGCGGCAAATCGCGGGCGGCTCGCTTTGGCCAGCGTCCAGGCATCTTGAATGTCGGAGGCGGCAGGAAGCTTATCCGCCGCCAATAAGCACCCCCGCGGCGAAGACCAACGCGCCGCCCAGCACGACCTGAAACGCGGCGCGGAGGAATGGCGTTTCCATGTAGCGGTTCTGGATCCAGGCGATAGTCCAAAGCTCGATGAAGACCACGAGGACGGCGATCGCAGTCGCGGTCCAGAAATCGGGGATCAGGTAGGGCAGCGCGTGCCCCAGTCCTCCCAGCGCGGTCATCACCCCGGAGGCAAGGCCGCGCTTCCACGGGCTACCGCGGCCTGACAGAACGCCGTCATCGTGCGCCGCCTCGGTGAAGCCCATCGAGATCCCCGCCCCGACGCTGGCGGCAAGGCCGACCAGGAAGGTCGTCCCGCTGTCCTGGGTGGCGAAGGCGGTGGCGAAAATCGGCGCCAGCGTCGAGACCGAACCATCCATCAGCCCTGCCAGTCCCGGTTGCACCCAGGTCAGGATGAACTGCCGCCTCTCGGTGAAGTCCTCGGCGGCTTTGGCATCCGCGCCCAGATGGGCAATCTCCAGAGCCTCGGCCGTTTTCTCGTGGCCGGCTTCGGCCGCGGCCAGATCGCCCAGCAGCTTGCGCGTCGCTGCGTCCATGGTCCGGCCGGCGGCGTGGATGTAGAAGGCTTCGGCTTCCTTCTCCATGGCCGCCGCCTCGCCGCGGATCGTGTCCAGAGAGAGATTGGCCGACAGCCAGACCGGCTTGCGCGTGTAGTAGCCCGCCACATGTTCGCGCCGGATCAGCGGGATGACCGGGCCGAATCTCGCCTCGTGCAGGTCGATCAGGCTGCGGCGGTGGTCGTCCTCCTCGGCGGCCATGCCCTCGAAGATCGCCGCGGTGTCGGGATAGTCGCCCCGCAGCTTTTCGGCATACTGGCGGTAGATGCGGGCATCGTCCTCCTCGGAGGATATGGCGAGCGCAAGAATCTCCTGCTCGTTCAGGTCCGAGAAACGACGACGGGAAGACAGGGCGGTCAGCACGACAGGCTCCATTTTAGAATTATTCTATAATAGGCGAGAGCACCGCAATTGCCAAGCTGCTTGTGCACGGCACAATAGAGCCTTCGCGAAAGCGGTTGAAAGCCGCACGCTTTCGGACAATACCGGTGTGGAGGTCGAGGCAGTCGGTCTACGGCGTCACCCGGAACGACAGACTCGTCGGCTAACTCAGCATATCTCCCGGATACTCTCGGCGAGCTGGACGTCGACCCCGTCGCCGGAACAGGGCGCGCACCACAACCTTCCGCGAAGCGCGGTGTCATACGGGTCGCATAGGAAGCCCGTACACGGTGACGGCTGCCCGCGCCGGATCGGACTGGTGGGGGCGCCGATATCGCGGAGAGTTCGCATGCTGGAGTCGGGCATCAAGCGTTTGCTGTTTGCAAGCCGGTGGCTGCTGGTGCCGTTCTACCTGGCGCTGGTCGTCGCCCTGATCGCGTTGCTGATCACGACGATCAAGGAACTGCTGGACTTCTTGCCTCTCATCTTGTCCTTGCCGCCGTCATACATGGTGCTGCGCGTCCTCACGATCATCGATCTGGCCTTTATCGGCGCGCTGGTCGTCATCGTCATCTTCTCGGGCTACAAGAACTTTGTCTCCACCAGAGCTGCGGACGAGCGGAACAGCTCTCCGGAGTGGATGGGCCAGATCGATTTCACCGGCCTCAAACTGAAGCTGATGTCATCCATCGTGGCTATTTCGTCCATTCAGTTGCTGAAGAACTTCATGGATGTGAGTCTTTACTCGGACAGGGAACTGGCCTGGATGGTGGGGCTGCACTTCGTGTTCGTTTTGACAGGTCCACTGCTGGCCGTGATCGAACGGCTATCGGGCGGCGACCGAAACGGGACCTGAAACAAGGCACGCCGCGGCACAGAACACCCCGCCGCAGTTCTGCGTTTTCGGGAATCGCGGCCGGTTGCCCTCTGCCGCCTGTCCCGGCAGCACTTCCCGATCCAACATGGTGAGCGGCGATTACAGTAGCGCCGGCCTCGACCTCTGGTCTGAGCGAATTACAACCAAATTCCAGAATGCTCGTTATAGTTGTATCGCTCCATTGGGCGCTGTTAGCTTTTTAATAAAGTATTCACCATCGCGGATATGCATACTCTATTCTTTATCAGCCATGCTATGCGCTCCTGAATTCATTTTTTGCTTTGACATACTGAAAGAATCAGGCAGCATTCTCTTGGGGGCCAATCAACGAGATTGCTATGATACCCGAAAATCACAGGAGACCTTGGACCGATGCAGAAAAAAAGCGACTTCAAGACCTCGCCGCCGCCAACACCCCTACCCGCATGATCAGCATCGAACTGGGCCGGTCCGAAGATTCGATACGTGTGAAAGCGGCTGCGGAAGGTATCCCCTTGAAAAGGACAAACCGAAAATCAGGCGAGACAACAACCTGACAACGGTTCCGTTCTAGCTCCGGAATACAGGCGGCCAGCCCTGACCGGCCGTCGTTTTCTCCGGGACAGGCTTCGGACACCGGTAAACCCCGCGCAGTGCGGGGTTGAAGCACACACAGCGGCGCCGGCTTCGCATCGGCCGCCCTGTGGTCATGGCGCGGAGATCTGCGGCCCTGCCATGCTGACTGAATGCTGGACTCTCGTCGCGGTTCGATTACGCTCCCGGCGTCAATCGATCAGGAGTAACCGAATGAGCGATCAGAACAGCAAGATTTCCCATCTCTTCACCGAACTGACTGCACTCCGCATTGTGGTTCAGGGGCTTGTCGGCAGAAGAGCTCTTGAAACCAATGATCCGCGGCTCTTCATCGAGAATCTGAAAGCCGCCTCCATAGACGATCTTTCGCGCGCCAGCTTTTCAGAAGCGGTCGCAGAACACGACAATGCAATCAGGGATGGCGTTCGCGAAGAGATTGAACGCTTCCTCGGCGCACTGAATTTTCCGCAGAGAGCGGGGAACCCGTAAGCCGCGCCCACACACCGGGGCCTTTTCATCAACAGATCCCGGCTTCGAGATCAGGCGCATTCATCAAGCAAAGCAATGACGCTTCTCGACAAGAGCAACTCCAGCAAAAGCAGACGCTGCGCTTGCGCCCGGAAATATGTAAAAACAAAATGACAGGCTATTTTTGCGTTTCGGCGAAACGTAGAAGTGGCCAGGCGTAACCTGTCGAGAAGCGTCCCGGTCTGCTCGCCTCCGCTTGCGGAAACAACAGTCCCTCGCGACAGCTCCATCCTCGCCCGCGCCTTTGCTGCGCGGGGCCGGATGTGAGGGCGGCCATGCCTCGCGGTGTTGGCCGCCCCTATATCGCCATAGAAGGGCTGTTCACTCACCGGATAAGGAGAGGGAGGAGGCTCGCCATGAGATTTCCACGTCTTCTGCGCAGCATGGCTGTCATCGTCGCCGGTGTACTGCTATCCGGATGCGTCTCGTATGGATACGGCCCGGGGCCGGTCTATCATGACGGCTATGGCAGAGTTTATAGCGAGCGGTATGCCTACCCGGCACCCCGCGTCGTCCCGGCGCCGCGATATCGTTACCAGCGCCAAGACTACAGGCCACGGCCGGGCTACTATTATCAGCCGCGCGTCTACCGCGCTCGTCCTGTATATGGGCCGCGGCCAGGCTACTACTATCGAGGCCGTTACGGGTATTGGCGCTGAACGGCGAGAACCATGACGCGGCCGCGCGGACGGCGGCGCGCCCCGCATAAGGGCCGCCGGCTGCGGCAGCGAGGCACGTTCAGCGAACGTCGATATTGATATCGTCGAGCGAGGGCGCCTTCCCGATCAGCCCCTGCTCAACGAGAAACGCGCCGAAGCGTTCGTAGCGTCGCCGGTCGAGCGCGGCGGGACGCCGGGCGAAGCGCGGCAGCGTATCGAACCACGCCCGGCGGTTAAGCTCGTTATCGAGGTCCGGATAGGCGGCAACGAACAGTTTCCGCGCTTCCTCCGGATGATTGGTCAGATAAAGCGTTGCATCCTCGACTGCGGCAAGAAAGCGGGGCAGGCGGTCGTCCCCCTCCAGCGCCCGGCGCGTAACGAGGATGAGTTCGTCATAGGTCGGCACACCGTGCTCTTCGGGATAGAATATCCGGCCTTCACGCCCCTCCAGCCGCATTTGCGTCAGCTCGAAATTGCGGTAGCTGCCAACGGTCGCATCCACCTTGCCGCCGATGAGCGCCGGGGTAAGCGCGAAGTTGACGTTGACCAGTTCGACGTCATCCATGACAACGCCGGCGCTGGAGAGCATCCTGCCGAGAAGCGCTGTCTCGAAGCCCGACACCGAATAGCCGATTTTCCTGCCCTTGAGATCGGCCAGCGTCCTGACCGGGCCATCGGCAAGGACGGTTATACCGTTCAGGGGCGTTTCCACGAGCGTCGCGAAGCGGACGATGGGCAGGCCGGCCGCATGGTCGAGATAGAGCGACGGCTGGTAATGAACGCCGACGTCGGCCTGGCCAGCGGCCACGAGACGCGGCACGGACGACGGATCGGAGGGAGCAACGAGTTCGACATCGAGCCCGGCCTTTTCGAACAGCCCCAGACGGTCAGCGACAACGAGGGGCGCATGGTCCGGGTTGACGAACCATTCGAGCAGGACTGTCAGCTTGTCCGCCGCACGGGTGGGGGTACTCACGGCCAGCGCCAGAGCGCCGAGCGCGATGGCGAGCAGGGGGATTTTTCTCATCGGTTCCTCCTTTGATGCGAAAACGGGTCGACGGGGCGCTCCCGCAGTCGGCGCCCGGGTTTCAGGAAGCAGAGCGTCACGACTCCTGCTCATGCGCCCACGGCGCGACGCGGCGGGCCACCTCGTCGACAAGCGCACGCAGCGCGAGACTGAGCGCCGCGATGATCGCCATCGCAGCGAAGGCTGTCGCCGTCTGCATACGGGCATTCGCCTGCCCCATCACGAAACCGAGGCCGGCCGAGGCTCCCACCCATTCGCCGACGACCGCGCCGAGCGGGGCAAGCGGCGCCGCAACGCGCAAGCCCGTCATCAGCGCCGGCAGGGCGAGCGGCACGCGGATATCGACCAGCGTCCGCCAATGGCTGGCGCCAGTGAGCGCCGTTGCATCGAGAATGTCGCGATCGACACGGCGCAGGCCATCGGCAAAGGCCGAGGCGACGGGGAAGAAGATGATGATCGTCGTCATAACCACTTTCGACAGCATGCCGAAACCGAACCAGACGACCAGCAGGGGGGCGATGACGAAAACCGGCAGGGCCTGCAGCACGAGCAGCATCGGCCATACAAGCCGCCCGAGTCTTGGCACCGCGGCGACAAAGAACGCCGCCAGCACGCCGAAGCTCGTGCCGAAAACGAAGCCGAGCGCGATTTCCGTCACCGTCGTCAGGCTGTGACGGGCAAGATAGCCCGCTTGTGCGCCGAACACGGCAGCGACGTCGGCCACGGACGGCAGGATGTAACGGGGAGGCTGGAACACCCAGACCGCGCCCTGCCAGACGAGAATCAGCGCGATCAGGGTGCGCAACGCCGCGCCGGTCCGCGCCATGCCGTTCAACGCCTCGCGCGCGGGTGGCCGGGGTCGGCGAAGGGGCGAAAAGACAGAAAAACCACGACATCGACTCCGCATCAGCCGCGCGGCGCGAACCGGCCAGAGCCTTGCCGCGCCAGTGACGATCCGGATTGTCCAATGCCAGGAAAAGGATATGGGCCGCCGCTTGTGCAGAGCGGGGCTTTCCGTTCCTACGCCGGTACGAACCGGATCAGGTTCAAGGGTCCGGCTCGCCGCCATCTCAGCACCGTTCGGTGCACCCCTCGGATAAGCAGAGCATTGGGTCAGGGCATGAAGGAAGTCAAGCCCCCGCCCGTACGAAAGCATTGGCACCAACCACCTGAGCGATCATGACAATTTTGGGGAAAGTGGCGCCGCTTGCGTGACCGCTGACCGCGCCGCCAAGGGCTTGATATCGTTAATGCCCGAGACGGGGAGCAGGACAGCACGATGTCCCGCTTGTGCCTGGAGCGCGTTCCGATCAGAATTCGCTCAAAATTCGGCAGCCCATATCACATCTTGAAACGCGGACGCATTGCCGTACACGCGCAACTTGACAATCAAGGAACATAACATGCTGATCCGAAACGAAATCGCCAGTGACACCCCGGCGATCCGTGCGGTTGTGACCGAGGCCATGCGGATGCTGCCGCAATCCACCGGAACCGAGGCGGCCATCGTTGACAGGCTGCGGGCAGAGGATGCCCTTACCCTGTCGCTCGTGGCCGAAGACGGTAGTGAGGTGGTCGGCTATCTCGCCGCCTCGAAGGCGCGGATTGGATCGCAGGACGGCTGGGGCCTGATCGGCCCCCTTGCGGTCTTGCCGTCGAGGCACCGGCAGGGGATCGGCAGCGCCCTGATGGCCGAGGCGATCCTTCGATTGAGGGCGACCTGCCCGGGCGCGACCTTGGTAGGCGACCCCGGATATTATGGTCGTTTCGGCTTCAGGGCGTTTCCGGGGTTGCGGATAGATGGCTGCCCGTCAGAGGTAGTTCAGGCCTTGCCGTTCGATGCCACTGAACCGAGCGGCGAAGTGATCCATCACGCCGCATTCGGTCTGGATCAACAAGGTTGACAGCAGCCAGGGCCGCACATTTGACAGCGTGGCTCCAGCGCCCGCATTTCATCGCACACCCGGCTATTAGGCCTGAACTCTGATGAAGGCCATGCCAATAACCGCGCGGTGACCGCCCGGGATTGGCGCGAAAGACTTGCCGTGCTCACATAGCTTTGGCGTTCAGCTTCGTTCGCCAGTGGAGCGCTCGCTCCTTCAGGTTCTTGTCGCGTATATAAGGAGACTCATCGGTTTCGATTTTTTCAATGACCTCGAAATTGAAATGAGCTTCGCCGTATTGACGCCACGCGGCCAGCAAATCCGGTCTTGGATGAGTACCTTGCCGAAGTGCGAACCATATGCGTGTCTGGATGGTTTCTATATCGGGCCATTGGCCGATCCAGATATCACCAGAGACGGCAGAGCGAATGGCATAAACACCACCCACCACCTTGCGCTCCTTGTAGGCGGCAACTGCCGCCTTCCTCTTTTCGCTGTTCATCTTAATACCCCGATCAATTCCCGATTCCGCAAACGGCCTCGCCGAGAAGCGCACCGGCAGCGATAATATTATCCGGGTTATATTGACGCAAGAATTTTATCCGGGTATTTAATGCCCGTGATCATATGGAGTTGACCAGTGCCTGACTATCTCTCGAAACCCTGCACCGCATTCGACGGTTATCGGCTGCTATTGTCCGGGCCGTTGATCGAGGTCGCCCTCGCTGTAAAAGCGACGATCGAAACCGACGCCACGCGCGCAGTTCTGGTGTTCGACGATTTGACGGGACGTGTAATTGATCTTGATCTGCGCGGCTCCAAGGCCGAGATCATTGAAAGGCTATCGCGTTCCGCGCAGCAATCTGCCGAGCATTCTGCGGCTCGATCGAGCGAACCATCAGAGTTGCCAAGGGCAGACGCTTCGGAACCACGAGGGCGGGGACGGCCAAAATTAGGCGTGGTGGCCCGTGAGGTGACCTTGCTGCCGCGACAATGGGATTGGCTGGCGGCGCAACCGGGCGGCGCCTCCGCCGTTCTCCGGCGGCTCGTTGATGAAGCCAAACGAAATGGCGGTTCCCGGCAACGACGAATTGCGCAGGAGGCTGCCTACCAATTCATGTTAGGGATCGCCGGCGACTTGCCAAATTATGATGAGGCTGCTCGTGCCCTTTTCGCAGATGATCGCAAGATGCTGGAGCATTGTGTCGCTGAGTGGCCGGGAGATATCGCAACCCATCTCATTCGCCTCGCCTTCGAAGCGCGCCCGTAGCTGGCGTCGCTTCGGCGATTCGTCGCCCAACACCATGTGCATCTCGTCTACCTGAAGCGGGGCAACCTTCATCCCCTGAAGGGCCTTACCGGCGTTACACCGAGCGCGATGGCTATCTATCGGAATTTTTTCGGGAGTTTTGGTGCCGCTTAGGTGACTCGAACACCTGACCCCATCATTACGAATGATGTGCTCTACCAACTGAGCTAAAGCGGCCAACCATTCCGATAACGGCACAGTACGCCTATGGCGCATCCGTCATCGCTATGCATGTTGTGCTTTTACCTTTCCTGTGCTGCGGGTCAAGCGGGAAATATCGTTTTCCACACCTGACCGGCTGCATTCCACGCGAGTCACCCTTCTCGTGGCGGCCGGCGCTCCTTGTCGGCGAGATACCGGCGCGCGTAGAGCGTGAAGACGGCCGCAAGCGTCACGGCGAGCCCGAACCACGTGAAGGCATAGTCGAGATGGTTGTTCGGAAAGCTGACCACCGTCAGCCCGCCGCGTGGCCAGGCCGCAGTGCCCTCGCCGGTTGCCTCGACGGCGTCGATCAGGAAAGGCGCCACGCGCGTCATCCCCGTGGCACGGGCGATGGCCTGCGGATCGCGTGTGAACCACTCACCTGCCTCCGGCACATCCGCCGGCACGAACCAGCCGCGCTCCTGTGGCGCGCGCAGCAGACCTGTCACCGTGACCGCGCCGTCACGGCGGTCGCCGTCGGACCACTGGCGGAATGCCGCCGCGTCCTGCTTCAGCTCCACCGGTATGAAACCGCGGTTGACGATGATGATGCTGCCGTCGGCCTGCTTCAGCGGTGTCAGCACGAAATAGCCCATCAGCGCGCTGCCGCCGCCGCGTCTGTCGAGCTGCGCATTGCCGTGGACATAGACCTGCAGGTCGTAAAGATACCCGCCCGTCGCGGTGATTGGGCGGTACTCCGCCTCGTCGCGCTGCCACGCCGCCCATTCGGCCTCCGCCGGCGCGGGAACGGGCGCGGCATGCGTGCGCGCCTCGATGCGGGCGATCAGCGCCTCTTTCCACGCCAGCCTCTGAAGCTGCCAGACACCGAGCACGACGAGGATGATCACGCCGGCGAGCGTGAAGATGCCAGGCGCCAGCAGGGCCCGCCACGCCGGCCCGTCCGAAGCCGCGCTGCCGGCGGCGGATGGTTGCCGTTTCTCCGTCCGCCGCTCGTCCATGGTCGGCCGACGGTCTCAGTGGCCGCCGCTGCCGCCGGAACCCCACACGTAGATCGCCACGAACAGGAACAGCCACACCACGTCGACGAAGTGCCAGTACCACGCCGCAAACTCGAAACCGAGATGCTGCGTCCGCGTGAAATGTCCGAGATAGACCCGCAGCAGGCAGACCGCGAGGAAAATCGTGCCGATGATTACGTGCGCGCCGTGGAAGCCCGTCGCCATGAAGAACGTCGCGCCGTAGATGTTGCCGGAAAAGCCGAACGTCGCGTGGCCGTACTCATAGGCCTGCACGAACGTGAACAGCACCGCGAGCGCGACCGTCAGCCACAGCGCCTGCTTCAGTCCCTCGCGGTCGTCCTCCAGCAGCGCGTGGTGCGCCCACGTCACCGTGGTGCCGGAAGTGAGCAGGATGAGGGTGTTGAACAGCGGCAGGTGCCAGGGATCGAGCGTCTCGATGCCCTGCGGCGGCCAGTGCCCGCCGGTCACCTCCGCGCGCTGGAACTGGATGGCCTCGCCCGGGAACAGGCTGGCATCGAAGAAGGCCCAGAACCACGCCACGAAGAACATCACCTCGGAGAGGATGAACAGGATCATGCCGTAGCGGTGATGGATCTGCACCACGCGGGTATGGTCGCCACGCTGCGCTTCGGTGATCACGTCCGTCCACCACGCGGCCATCGTATACAGCACGCCGATGATGCCCGCGCCGAACACGTAGGGGCCGATGTGCAGCCCGCCGAGCGCCAGGCTCTTCATGGTCATGATGCCGCCCACCGCGAGGATGAACGCGCTGAAAGAACCGATGACCGGCCAGGGGCTCGGGTCGACGAGATGGTAATCGTGATGTTTCGCGTGAGCCTGAGCCATGATTTTCCGGTCTCCGAATTCGTCGCTGGCGCCTCGCGGCATCACAGCCTTTTCCGCCCTGCAGAATCGTTGATGGATGCCGACGATGACAGGGGTTTGCCGTCCTTAACCGGGAACATGGTGTAGGAAAGCGTGATCGAGTCGAGCCCCTTCAGGTCACGCTCGTTGTCGAGATCGGCATCAATAAAGAATACCACCGGGGCGATGATCGTCTCGCCCGGCCCCAGCGTCTGTTCCTCGAAGCAGAAACAGTCGAGCTTCACGAAGTACTGCCCCACCTGATCGGGCTGCACGTTGTAGGTGGCGACGCCGGTCACCGGCTTGTCGCTCCTGTTCGTCAGCTCGTAGAACACGGTGTGCGTTTCCCCGAGCCGCACCGTCACCACGGGCGTCTCCGGCACGATCCGCCACGGAATGGAGGGCGACACATTGGCGTCGAACCGCACCGCGATGCGCCTGTCGGACACGCTGCCGTCGGACTTGACGCCCGCCACAGGCGTGCCGGCGAAGCCCGTCACCTGGCAGAACAGCCGGTAGAGCGGCACCGACGCGAACGCGAGGCCCAACATGCCCGCGACCACGCCCACGCAGACGAGCGCCGTGCGGCGCGCCCTGACGGAAAGTTCGCGATGCGTTTGCGGCTCCTGTTCGCTCATGTCCCCTCGCAGGCCGTCACAGCGGCCGGTTGAAAACGTTTGAACCCAGCCGGGCAATGGTCAGGATATAGAACAGCACGAACAGCCCGCCCAGCGCGAGTCCGATGGCGACGTTGCGCGCGCGCTGGCGGCGGCGCTCCTCCGGAGACAGCCGCACACCCTCCGGCGCGCCTGCCGGCACTGTCTTGTCCGCACCCTGCTTGCCATGCGTCGCTCCGCCACTCACAGCAGATGCCCTCCCGAAATGGCGCCAAGGCCCGGAACCAGCCTGCCCAGCGCATGCTCCGCGAGCAGGGCGGCGAACAACAGGAAAAGATAAAGGATCGAGAAGCCGAACAGGCGCCACGCCGTCCTCACGCCGACGGCGTTCAGACTGGCGGCATCCCCCCCGCGCCGCCAGAGCCGGAACGCCAGCCATAGCATGCCCGCGCCGCCGAAGCCCGCCACCGCGGCGTAGAGCGCATGGCCCGAACCGAGCCACACAGGCAGCGTCGCCACCGGCACCAGCACCAGCGTGTAGAGCAGGATCTGCAGCCGCGTCGACGCCTGCCCGACGACGTTCGGCATCATCGGCACACCGGCGCGCGCGTAGTCTTCCGACTTGACGAGCGCCAGCGCCCAGAAATGCGGCGGCGTCCACAGCAGGATGATCAGGAACAGCACCAGACCGTCCACGCTCACCGAGCCGGTGACGGCCGCCTCGCCGATCATGGGCGGAAACGCCCCCGCCGCACCGCCGATCACGATGTTCTGCGGCGTCGAGCGCTTCAGCCAAACGGAGTAGATCACCGCATAGAAGAAGATGGTGAAGGCGAGAAACGCCGCGGCGAACCAGTTGGTGGCGATGCCGAGCACGAAGACGGCGCCGCACGCCAGGATCATGCCGAAGGTGAAGGCCTCATCCGGCGTGATGCGCCCGGCCGGGATAGGCCGGTTGCGCGTGCGCATCATCACCGCGTCGATATCGGCGTCCCACCACATGTTGAGGCAGCCGGAGGCGCCGGCCCCGACCGCGATGGCGAGCAGCGCGATCGCCCCCACCACCGGATGCACGGTTCCCGGCGCCACCAGCATGCCGACGAGCGCCGTGAACACCACCAGCGACATGACGCGCGGCTTCAGCAGCGAAACGAAGTCGCCGACGCTCCCCGTCGAGACAAGCGGGGGCTGGACGGGCGACGCCATCGCCCGTTCCTGCTGCGGCCATCCATCCGTTACAACCGTCATCATCAACTATCCGCCAAACCGCAACCGTCTGCCCGTTCAGTGACCGCCGCCCGAGATGCGCGGCAGCGTCTCGAACTGGTGGAACGGAGGCGGCGATGACAGCGTCCATTCCAGCGTCGTCGCACCCTCGCCCCACGGATTGTCCGCCGCGCGCTCCTTGCGAGCATACGCGACCCACAGCCCGTAGAAGAAGACGCCGAGGCTGAGGGCGAAGATGTAGGAGCCGAGCGAGGCCACAAAGTGCCATCCCGCGAAGGCGTCCGGGTAGTCGACATAGTGGCGCGGCATGCCGGCGAGCCCGAGGAAGTGCATCGGGAAGAACAACACGTTGGCGCCGATGAAGGCCATCCAGAAGTGCAGCCTGCCAATCCAGTCCGGGATGACGTAGCCGAACATCTTCGGGAACCAGTAGTACCAGGCGGCGAAGATGCCGAACACCGCGCCGAGCGACAGCACGTAGTGGAAGTGCGCGATCACGTAGTAGGTGTTGTGAAGCTCGCGATCGATGCCCGCGTTCGCCAGCACGACGCCGGTCACGCCGCCCACCGTGAACAGGAAGATGAAGCCGATCGCCCACACCATGGGCGCGGTGAAGCGGATGGAGCCGCCCCACATCGTGGCTATCCACGAGAAGACCTTGATGCCCGTCGGCACCGCGATCACCATGGTCGCGAACACGAAGTAGCGCTGCGTGTCGAGCGACAGGCCGACCGTATACATGTGGTGCGCCCAGACGATGAAGCCGACGACGCCGATCGCCACCATCGCGTAGGCCATGCCGAGATAGCCGAAGATCGGCTTGCGCGAGAAGGTCGACACGATGTGCGAGATCACGCCGAAGGCCGGCAGGATCATGATGTACACTTCCGGGTGTCCGAAGAACCAGAACAGATGCTGGTAGAGCACCGGGTCGCCGCCACCCGCGGGGTCGAAGAACGTCGTGCCGAAGTTGCGGTCGGTGAGCAACATGGTGATGGCGCCCGCCAGCACCGGCAGCGAGATGAGCAGCAGGAAGGCCGTCACCAGCATGCCCCAGGCGAAGAGCGGCATCTTGTGCAGCGTCATGCCCGGCGCGCGCATGTTCAGGATCGTGGTGATGAAGTTGATCGCGCCCAGGATCGACGACGCGCCCGCGATATGCAGCGCGAGGATGCCGAAGTCGAACGACGGACCCGGATGGCCGGACACGGAGAGCGGCGGATAGGCCGTCCAGCCGCCACCGAAGCCAAGGCTGCCCGGAGCACCCGGCACGAACATGGAGATGACGAGCAGCGAGAACGCAGCCACCAGCAGCCAGAACGAGATGTTGTTGAGGCGCGGGAAGGCCATGTCGGGCGCGCCGATCATGATCGGGATGAACCAGTTGCCGAAGCCGCCGATCAGCGCCGGCATGACGACGAAGAACACCATGATCAGCCCGTGGCCAGTCACGACCACGTTGAAAAGCTGCCCGTTGGAAAAGAGCTGCAGGCCGGGGGACTGCAATTCGATACGCATCAGGATGGACAGCGCCCCACCGACGAGCCCCGCGCTGAGCGCGAAGATGAGGTACAGCGTGCCGATGTCCTTGTGGTTGGTCGAGAGCACCCAGCGCCGCCAGCCCGTCGGATGCGCGTGCTCATGCGCGTCATGCGCCGTTACTGTAGAAGCCATGGTCAAGCTCCTCCTTGGAATGTTCCGCCCGCGGCGTTCCTGGATGGTTTCAGTCTATCGTGAAGCCAGCCGGCTGGCGACCATCGTCGGCCGGCCGTTATTATCGTTGGCCGCGAATTTCGTCTTCGCCTCCGCCAGCCATTCCGCATAGCGCTCCTCGCTGACGATGCGGATGGCGATCGGCATGAAGGCGTGGTTCTGGCCGCAGATCAGCGAGCACTGTCCGTAGTAGATGCCTTCCTTCTCCGCCTTGAACCAGGTTTCGTTCAGGCGCCCGGGAATGGCGTCGATCTTGAGTCCGAAGGACGGCATCGCGAAGGCGTGGATCACGTCGGCGGCCGTCACCTGCACGCGGACGGTCTTGTTGACCGGCAACACCAGCTCGTTGTCAACGGCGAGCAGGCGCGGCTGTCCGGCCTGAAGCTGGTCCGCGGGAATGTAATTGGAATCGAAGCCGAAGCCGCCGCCCTGGTCCTCGGGATAGTCGTAGGTCCAGTACCACTGATGCGCCGTCACCTTGACGGTGATGTCGCTCGGCGGAAGGATGAGCTGCTGGCGCAGGAGCTTGAAGGACGGCACGGCGATCACGACGAGGATCAGCACCGGCACCACGGTCCACGCCACCTCCAGAAGCGAGTTGTGCGAGAACCGCGACGGGGTGGGGTTGGCCTTCTCGTTGTAACGCAGGATCACGATCAGCAGCAGCGCCGCCACGAAGGCCACAATCAGGCCGATGATCCACAACAGAAGGTTATGGAAATCATGCATGGCGTGCGCGACTTCCGTCACCGGCGTCTGCAGGCTGATCTGCCACGGCGAAGGCTGGCCCTCGGCCGCTTGCGCCTGCCCGGCCATAGCCCCGACACCCGCGATCAGCGCCGTCAGCGACCGCAAACGAAAAAACGTCTTGCCCATCGTTCGTCCGATGCTCCCGTTAGCGGTGAGGCGAGCGATCCTCATCCCTTGTCCCTTGGGCCGGTTAACGCCGGACCGGTTATCCCGGCTGCCCGATTAAACAGCCTTCGACGCACGGGCAAGCGAGAATACCATCTCCCCTCCCCTGCTACTACTTTTGAGCTTTATCAAAGATCACAACAAAGCGCCCGGTGCAACAGGGATAAAGCGCCTTCGCGCGCCCTTAGCCGGCGCTTCCACGGCTTCCCACTCTGGAATGCTTGAAAAACATGAGCCTGGCCGTTCGGCCCGTCCGTCGGGCAGGAAGCGCTCCGGCGGCGGAGACGCCCGGCAAGGCCGGATGGCGGGCGATAACCGTGGTTAACCAGCCCCGAATCATATACCGATGCGAAGCAGTCCGGCGGATATGTGGTGGCGCGACACGATTTCCGCCTGAAATTCGGGCCAGGCGACGATTTCCTGAATTTACGCGGACGGGAAATGGTTCTATCTCTTCGCGTTCTCCCGGTGCGCCGGATGCGGCGACGCTCCGCATGCGGAGCGCCTTCACGCATGATCGTCCGTGCATCGAATCTTTTTCGGAGGGCGGATGCCGCCCTCCGGCAACGTGACCCAGACCCCAGGGAAGTGAGCGCATGTTGGAAGTGAAGCGCATGTTCCGCCCCATCGTCTCCGCCGTCGCGCTCGCCGGGCTCGTCTGCGCCGCCGGCACGCCGGCCGCCGCGCAGGGCGTGGTGCGCGCCACGCACGGCGAGTGGCAGCTACGGTGCGAGACGCCGCCCGGCGCATCGGCCGAACAATGCGCCCTGGTTCAAAATGTCGCAGCCGAGGACCGGCCCAATATCACCCTGCTGGTGATCGTGCTCAAGACCGCCGACAACAAGAGCCGCCTGCTGCGCGTCGTGGCGCCCCTCGGCGTGCTGCTGCCCGCCGGGCTCGGCCTGAAGATCGACCAGACGGATGTCGGCCGCGCGGGCTTCGTGCGCTGCCTCAACACCGGGTGCATCGCCGAAGTGGTGATGGACGACACCCTCCTCGGCCAGCTCAAGGCCGGCAAGACGGCCACCTTCATCGTGTTCCAGACGCCGGAGGAGGGCGTCGGCATCCCGGTCGCGCTCCAGGGCTTCAACGCCGGCTTCGACGCCCTGCCCTGATCCCCCCGCACGGGCGGCGGCGGCATGCGGCCGACCGGGAACACGTTTCGCGCCGGACATCCGTTGCGCGGCAATTTTATCCGCACCAGGGCGTGCGCCTTTCAGGTCCATGCCGCACAGTCGACGAGGCGACCATGATTGACACCGGATCACGCATCACCTCCCGCGGCACGAAAGCCGGCGTGCCGGTCCTGCGCCGGCTGCTGCCGGCCGCGGCGGTCGGCGCGGCGCTGCTGCTCGCCGGCTGCCAGTCCTCGGGAAGCGGCGCGGACGGCGGCGGTTCCAGCCTGAAGAACTTCCTGCTCTATGGCGGCGCCACCGTGCCGCCGGAAATGCCGCCGGATCCGGAGGTCATCGCCTGCCCGCGTTTTGACGTCTTCGAGGGCGGCTCGGCCGTGCGCTCGGGCGAGGGACGGTCGCTGCGCTATCAGCTCGCGATCCGGACGACGGCGCGCGAGTGCATTCCGCAGCCGGATGGCAGGCACACGGTGAACGTGGGCGTGGAGGTGCTGGCGCTGCTCGGCCCTACAGGCGGGCCCGGCACCTATTCCGCGCCGTTGCGCATCTCGATCAAGCGGGACAACACTGTTCTCTCCACCCGCACGCGGCAGGTCTCGATCACCATTCCGGCGGGCGAGGCGCAGGCCATGACGCGCATCGTGGAGGAAGGCTTCCCGCTGCCGGAGGATACGTCCAACGTGCTGATCGAGATCGGCCTAGGCGCGCCCCGGCGATAGGGCCCGTCGGCAGCCGGTATCAAAAAAGGGGGAACCATGGCGACCGACGATTTGCTGACCACTCCGATCTTCGCGCGTCACGAGGCGCTCGGCGCGCGCATCGTACCGTTCGCGGGCTACGCGCTGCCGGTCCAGTATCCGGACGGCATCCTCGCCGAGCATCGCCACACGCGCCAGGCGGCGAGCCTCTTCGACGTCTCGCACATGGGGCAGGCCACGCTCGCCGGCCCGGACCACGAGACGACGGCCCGCGCCCTGGAGGCCTGCGTGCCCGCCGACATCCTCGGCCTCGCGCCCGGCCGGCAGCGCTACACGCAGCTGCTCAACGAGCAGGGCGGCATCATTGATGACCTGATGGTAAGCCGCTCGGCCGATCCGTCCTCGGAAGGGCGCCTTTATCTTGTCGTCAATGCAGCGCGCAAGGAGGTCGACTTCCGCCACCTCGCGCTCAACCTGCCGGCGGCCGTGCGGCTCGTTCCCCACCCCGGCCGGGCACTGCTGGCGCTGCAGGGGCCGCTTGCCGTGGAGGTGATCGCGCGTTTCGCGCCCGCGCTGCGGGAGCAGCCGTTCATGGGCCTGGCGTCGGCGCGTATCGGCGACATAGAGGTGTCGGCGACGCGCTCGGGCTACACGGGCGAGGACGGCTTCGAGCTTTCGGTCGTCGCCGACCGGGCGGCGGCGCTGTGGGACCTGCTGCTCAATGAGCCGGAGGTGAAGCCCGCCGGGCTCGGTGCGCGCGATTCCTTGCGCCTTGAGGCCGGCCTCTGCCTCTACGGACACGACATCAACGAGGAAACCTCGCCCGTCGAGGCCGGCCTCGCCTGGTCGATCCAGAAACGCCGGCGCGAGGAAGGCGGCTTTCCCGGCCACCGCCGCATTCTGTCGGAGCTGCAAAACGGCACGCTGCGCAAGCGCGTCGGCATCCTGCCGCAGGGCCGCACGCCGGCGCGGGAAGGCACCGCCATCCACGACAGCAAGGGGGAACTCGTCGGCGAGGTCACCTCGGGCGGCTTCGGCCCCACCGTCAACGGGCCGATCGCCATGGGCTACGTCGTCAGCGATTGCGCGCGCGTCGGCACCCCGCTGGGGCTGGACGTGCGGGGCAAGACCATCGCCGGCACCGTCGTCCCGCTGCCGTTCGTCGCGCACAGCTACCGCCGATAAACAACGAAGAGCCGCACAGGCATCCGCCAACATGAGCTTCCGGAGAAAAGCATGACCGACATCCGTTACACCAAGGATCACGAATACATCCGCATCGACGACGGAGCCGTGGCGACGGTGGGCATCAGCGACCACGCCCAGTCCGCGCTCGGCGACGTGGTGTTCGTCGAGCTGCCCGAGATCGGGCGGGTGCTCAAGGCAGGCGAGGAAGCGGCCGTCGTCGAGAGCGTGAAGGCGGCAAGCGAGATCTTCGCGCCGGCTTCCGGCAAGGTCGTCGCCATCAACACGGCACTGGAGGAAAATCCCGCCATCGTCAACGAGGATCCGTTCGGCAACGGCTGGTTCTTCAAGATCGAGCTGGCCGACGCGGGCGAACTGGCGCAACTGCTCGACGAGGCCGCCTACACGGACTACATCCGCGATCTGGCCTGAACCCGCGATCGCGAAACCGCGTCCGGCGCGCGGTCTCCCGCCGACAGGTTCCCGCCAGAAAGGCTGTTTCCCATGCGTTACCTTCCGCTGTCAGACGCCGACCGCGCCGAGATGCTGGCGCGTATCGGCATCGATTCCATCGACGCCCTGTTCGCGGACATCCCGCAGGAGAACCGCCTGAGCGGCGACCTGCCGCTGCCGCGCCATCAGGGAGAGCTCGCCGTCGAGCGTCACCTGCGGGCGCTTGCCGGCCGCAACGTGCCGGCCGCCTCGGTGCCGTTCTTCGTGGGTGCGGGCGCCTATCGCCATCACGTGCCGGCCACGGTCGACCATCTCATCCAGCGGTCGGAATTCCTGACGAGCTACACGCCCTATCAGCCCGAGATCGCGCAGGGTACCCTGCAGATGCTGTTCGAGTTCCAGACGCAGGTGGCCGCGCTCACCGGCATGGAGGTCGCCAACGCCTCGATGTACGACGGCTCGACCGCGGCGGCCGAGGCCGTGCTGATGGCCCACCGCCTCACCCGCCGCGGCAAGGCGGTGCTGTCGGGCGGGCTGCATCCCCATTATGCGCAGGTCGTGCGCACCGTCTCGTCGCTGGGCGGCCATGCGACCGTCACGCTGCCGCCCGATGTCGCCGCGGGCGAGGATCTCGCGGCGCATATCGATGACGACACCTCCTGCGTCGTTGTGCAGACGCCCGATGTGTTCGGCAACCTGCGCGACCTGCGGGCGGTGGCGGAAGCCGCGCATGCACGCGGCGCGCTGCTCGTCGCCGTGTTCACGGAGGCGGTGTCCCTCGGGCTTGTCACGCCGCCCGGCGCGACGGGCGCGGATATCGTCGTCGGCGAGGGACAGTCGATCGGCAACGCGCTCAACTTCGGCGGCCCCTATGTCGGCCTGTTCGCCACGCGGACGAAGTACCTGCGCCAGATGCCGGGCCGCCTCGCCGGGCAGACGCTCGACGCCGACGGCCGGCGCGGCTTCGTGCTGACGTTGTCGGCGCGCGAACAGCATATCCGGCGCGAGAAGGCGACATCGAACATCTGCACCAACTCGGGCCTGTGCGCGCTCGCCTTCTCCATCCACGCCACACTGCTGGGGTCGGAGGGGCTGCGGCGGCTTGCGCTCGTCAACCACGCCAACGCGGTCGCGCTCGCCGAGGCGCTCGCCACCGTCGGCGGCGTCGCGGTGCTGAACGGCACCTTCTTCAACGAATTCACCGTGCGCCTGCCGCGCGCGGCCGCCGACGTCGTGGAGGAACTCGCCGGGCGCGGCATCCTCGCGGGCGTGCCGGTGTCGCGCCTGCTGCCGGACGCGGGGCTCGACGACCTGCTGCTCGTCGCCTCGACCGAACTCAACACGGCGGACGACCGCGCCGCGCTCGCGGACGGCCTCAGGGAGGTATTGTGATGCTGAACGATCAGGGCCGCCCCACTGCTCCCGTGCGGAACGGCGACGACAGCGACACGCGCGGCACCTTCACCGGCAACCGCGCGCTGGCGCAGGAGGAAGCGCTGATCTTCGAGATCGGCCGCGTCGGGACGACCGGTGTCGATATCGAGGAGCCCACCGCCTTCGCGCCGCGGCTGGGCGGGCTGGCGCGGCAGGACGGCATCGGCCTGCCGGGCCTCTCGGAGCCGGAGGCCGTGCGCCACTACGTGCGCCTCAGCCAGCAGAACTACGGCATCGATACGGGCCTCTTCCCGCTCGGCTCCTGCACGATGAAGCACAATCCACGCCTCAACGAGGCGCTGGCACGGCTGCCCGGCTTCGCCGACATTCACCCCCTGCAGCCGCTTTCCACCGTGCAGGGAGCACTGGCGCTGTTCGACGAGCTGTCCCGCTGGCTGCGGGAGCTGACGGGCGCCGAGGCCATCGCGCTGCCGCCCAAGGCGGGCGCGCACGGAGAGTTCTGCGGCATGGCCGCGATCAAGGCGGCAATCGCGGCGCGTGGCGAGGCGGCGACCCGCACTGTCGTGCTGGTGCCCGATTCCGCCCACGGCACCAATCCGGCGACGGCCGCGCTGCTCGGCTTCTCCGTGCGCCCCGTGCCGGCACGCGCGGACGGCACGGTGGATGCGGCAGCTGTCGCCGCGGCACTGGGGCCGGACGTGGCCGCCATCATGCTGACGAACCCCAACACCTGCGGCCTGTTCGAGCGCGACGTCCGGGCCATCGCCCATGCCGTGCACGAGGCCGGCGCCTTCTTCTATTGCGACGGAGCGAATTTCAACGCCATCATGGGCAAGGTGCGGCCGATGGACCTCGGCGTCGACGCCATGCACCTGAACCTGCACAAGACGTTTTCGACACCCCACGGCGGCGGCGGTCCCGGCGCGGGGCCGGTCGCGCTTTCCGGCCGGCTTGCGGCCTTCGCGCCCCTGCCCTACCTGAAACAGGACGGAGAGACGTTCACGCTGGTGGAGGATGAGGCGTCGGCGCGCGAGGCGGGTGCGGCGCCGCTCGGCCGCCTCACCGCCTTCCACGGGCAGGCGGGCGTGTTCGTGCGCGCGCTCGCCTTCATGCTGTCCCATGGTGCCGACGGCCTCCGGCAGGCGTCGGAAGACGCGGTGCTGAACGCCAACTACATCCGCGCCAGCCTCGGCAACCTGATGTCCGTCGCCTTCGACCGGCCAACGATGCACGAAGTGCTGTTCGACGACGCCTGGCTGAAGGGGACCGGCGTCACCACGCTCGATTTCGCCAAGGCGCTGATCGACGAGGGTTACCACCCGATGACGGTCTACTTCCCGCTCGTGGTTCACGGCGCGATGCTGGTGGAGCCGACGGAGAGCGAGTCGAAGGCCTCTCTCGACCTGTTCATCGCCACGCTGCGCGATCTCGCCCACAGCGCGCTGGCGGGCGAGACAGAGCGTTTCACCGGCGCCCCCCACTACGCGCCGCGCAGCCGGCTCGACGAAACCCGGGCGGCGCGCCAGCCCGTGCTGCGCTGGGCGCCCCCGCCCTGACGCCCCTGACGGAACCGCCGCAGCGCCGGCCCCGCCCGGCGCTGCCCGCAGATGTCCACATTCGTCAACGAATGATTCGTCTGTGTGCGGCGCGTCAACCTTTCATTTACCGCTGTCGTTAAGAATATCCCCCGACGCGGCTGACGCGGCCCATGCGACGTCCTGTCGGACGACCCATGGAGCGCGACGGCGGTGAAGTAATGAATCAATAGAATCGGTTAGCCCGATTCAGAACCTTGAAACGTCATGAAGCTCATTCGTGCCCATTTTTCCCGCATAGAGATTTACACCGAAAGAGTGAACCTCCCGCGTAAATAACTTGCCAGCACGAATCAGGGTTTGTTAACCATTACAGCATAGCGTTTCGGGTTGAAGTGGGATGAGACTGCGCGACGCCGCCGGGGACACCCGTCATTGGCGCCGATTGTCTCAGGGCCAACAGCACAGGGAGCCTCGGCAACGAGGTTAAGGACGAGGCCATGCGCGTATTGCTCATTGAGGACGACAGCGCTACCGCGCAAAGCATTGAATTGATGCTGAAGTCCGAAAATTTCAACGCCTATACGACTGATCTTGGCGAGGAAGGCGTCGACCTTGGCAAGCTCTACGACTACGACATCATCCTGCTCGATCTAAACCTTCCGGACATGTCGGGATACGAAGTCCTGCGCAGCCTGCGTGTCGCGAAGGTCAAGACGCCGATCCTGATCCTCTCCGGCCTCGCCGGCATCGAGGACAAGGTGAAGGGCCTGGGCTTCGGCGCCGACGACTATCTCACCAAGCCGTTCCACAAGGACGAACTCGTCGCGCGCATCCACGCCATCGTGCGCCGGTCGAAGGGTCACGCGCAATCCGTCATCACCACCGGCGATCTCGTCATCAACCTCGATGCCAAGACCGTCGAGGTCAGCGGCGCGCGGGTGCACCTGACGGGCAAGGAATACCAGATGCTGGAGCTGCTTTCCCTGCGCAAGGGAACGACGCTCACCAAGGAGATGTTCCTCAACCATCTTTACGGCGGCATGGACGAGCCCGAGCTGAAGATCATCGACGTGTTCATTTGCAAGCTGCGCAAGAAGCTCGCCAATGCTTCGGAGGGCACGAACTACATCGAGACGGTGTGGGGGCGCGGCTACGTGCTGCGGGACATCAGCCCGACGGAAGCGCGGATGGCCGGCTGAGTGGCGCGCCGGACAGGGGGCGCGATCGGTTCCGGCAACCGGAACATGCTGTTTTTAAGTATGAGTCTATCGGGAATATGAAGCAGTCCGGCGCAAATGCCGGCATCTCCGGAATCTTACTTGTCGCCTGAAAGTCCCAGCGCGCCGAGAACACGCAGGAACAGGCTCTTCCCGGCGTTGCGGTCGGGCGCCTCCGGCCGGACATCCCCGCTATCAGCCGATGGCTCCGCCGTCTCCGGACGTTGCGGCGCTTCATCCTTTTGCCCCCCGGCGCTTGCCTGCGCCGTGGGCAAGGGCACCGCGAGAGCCACGGGGAGAGCCACAGCCGCCGCCGGCGGCTCGGGTGGGGGCAGCGCTGTCGGCGCAGCCTCCTCCGGCGGCGCGGCGACGGCGGGTTCGCCCGCCGCCTGTTCCGCCTCGTGACGGCGCCCGGCTGCTCCGCCTTCCCGCAAGCGCAGCACGCGCGCGCCCTTGCCCCGCCTGCTACGCGAGGCAGGCAAAGCCGCCGAAGCGGCTGCGGGATGGCCGGCGACCTGCCGCTTGCCGCCGTCTGCGACCACGTGCGCGGGTTCCTCCAGCAGGCCGAAGAAGCGGGCAATTTCTTCCGTTGCAGAGAGGCCGATATCGGCGAAATGCGGCCCTGGCTGCTCATGGATGTCGGTGCGTCCGGCATCGATCGGCACGGCATGGCCGAGGTGCTCGATGGCCACCGCCTCGATCAGGATCTGCCCCTCGGCGCCACGCCAGCGCAACCGCCTGTTGCCCTTGATCTCGTCCTCATCGCTCGCCAGCTCGTCGAGGCCGTGCACGTTGGCCCATTGCTTGACGATCTCCATGGCGTTCGAGGGCCTCACCACATCGTCGGCGAGCCCTTGCCAGACGGCGATGCGCGGCCACTCCACGGCAATGCGGCTCTCCGTCAGGTCGCCAATCGGCGATGCCCGGCGAACGTCGTCGCCCCGCTCCTCCGGCGTGCGGCTGCTGCCCTCCATCATCACCTGCAGCGCCTCGTGCACCGTGGTGGCCGAGCGGTAGGGAAGCCCCGCAACGACGGCGCCGGCGGCGAACACTTCCGGATAGGCTGCCAGCATGACATTCGTCATGCCGCCGCCCGCGGAGAGGCCGGTGACGAATATCCGCTTGAGATCGATCTGATGCGCCTTCGTCATGAAGGTCACCATCTGCCTGACGGACGCGGCTTCCCCCGCGTCGCGCTCGATATCACTCACGCGGAACCAGTTGAAGCAGCGGCGGGGGTTGTTCTCGTTGCGCTGCTGCGCGAAAAGCACGGCGAAGCCCTCCCGCTCCGCCAGATACGACCAGCCGGAACCGCGGTCGTAACCCGCCGCGGTCTGGGTGCAGCCGTGCAGCACCACGACCAGCGGCGCGCCGGGCGGGAGATCGTGCGGGACATACTGAAACATACGCAGGTTGCCGGGATTGTCGCCGAAATGTTCGACTTCGGAGATGCGACAGCCTTCGTCGCTGCCGACCTCGCCATCATCCAGAAGATGCGGCAGCGAGAACAGCGTATCCCACTGCATCCGCCACAGGGCGAGATTGGCGGTCGTCGATGCAATTCCCGTCATGTTGCTCCATCTTTCTTGTTGCCGAACTGTGGGGATGTCAGGGAAGCGACGAAAGAAAACGCGACGTCACCCCGGGACCCTGGCACCGCTGTTCCACCGTTCTCGAAGCGGGCCCTCTTGCACCAATGCTACCGCATTGCAGCAAAACCGTGTCAACAAACTCAAAATATGCTCTTCAAAACATCGTTCAAGATAAGCCGAAACATGTGAAGTGAAAATAACAACCCTGCCACTACCCTTGAAAATACATCGCGATTCCGCCCGGGGCGAGCCGGCGGGCGGTGCGGAATCCACAGCGCAGAGCAGAGGACGCGGGCGCGCCCGTCAGCCAAATACCATGAGCCCGGCAAGGCCCGCCGTGCCCACGATGATGCGCCACCACGCGAACACGCCCAGACCGTGGCGGGCCACGAAGACGAGCAGCGAGCGCACTACCAAGAGGCCTGACAGGAACGCCGCGATGAAACCGACCGTGATCAGCAGGCCGTCGTTGGCGTCCAGGTTCTTGTAGTTCTTCAGCAGGTCATAGGCGAAAGCCGCCGCCATGGTCGGCATGGCGAGGAAGAAGGAGAACTCCGTCGCCGCCCGCTTGTCGGCCCCGTTGAGCATGGCGCCGACGATGGTCGCGCCCGAACGCGACACGCCGGGGATCATCGCCACGCACTGGCACAGCCCGATGATGAGGCACGTGCGCAGCGGAAACTGCGTCGCATCGTGCAGGCGCGGCGAGAGCTTGACGTTATCCACCATGATCAGCACGAGCCCGCCCGTGATCAGCGACAGGCACACGATCCACGGATCGAACAGCACGTTCTTGATGAAGCCATGGGCAAGCGCGCCGACCACCACCGCCGGCAGAAACGCGACCAGCACGCCGAGCGCGAAGCGCTGCACGGCCGGATCGGTGCGGATGTCGCGCGCCATCGCGAACAGCCGGTGGAAATACACCAGCATGATGGCGAGGATGGAGCCGAGCTGCACCAGCACCTCGAATGTCTTGCCGTTCGATTCGAAGCCGATGAAATGGCCGAGCAGCAGCAGATGGCCCGTGGAGGAGACGGGAATGAACTCCGTCAGCCCCTCGACCACGCCCAGCGCCACCGCTTCCAGCAGATCGCCGATCACCATGATATTTCCCTTTTCGCGGATGTCTCGCCCGCCCGACGGTCCGTGCCGCCGCCCTCAGTTGTCCCGCGCCCCACCGGTTTTCGGGCGCACGATCCCTGCCGGAAAGCGGCGTCCATCTTCCGGGATCATGCGCTAACGTTCTGCCGGTGTAGCGTTAGCGAACCTTTAATGACATACTCGCTTAGGCCGGCAGCAGCGCATAAAATCGGTTGTTCACACCGCGAGCCGGCTCTATGAGTGGGCTGACAACCCGGATGGCTGACATCGTCTTGCAGGATTCCCCCGCGCATGTGTTGATCTGTCGACACCGCACGCGCGGTGCGGCACCGCAGCTTCCACCCCAGGGCTCGTTTGGCTGAATCGATGGCGACATTATTCCACTACCCCTTCTGCCCCCATTCGCGCTTCATTCGCCTCGTCATGGCCGAGATGGGCCTCGAATCCGCCCTGATCGAGGAAAAACCGTGGGAACGCCGCCATGAATTCCTGATCATGAACCCGGCCGGGAATCTGCCGGTGTTTCTGGAGGAACAGGGCTTTGCGGTGCCCGGCCCGGCCGTCATCGCGGAATATCTGGACGAGACGCGCGGCCTCGGCCTCGAAAACCGGCGCCTGCTGCCCGAGCAGTCCGCCGCGCGGGTGGAAGTGCGCCGGCTGATGGACTGGTTCCTGACCAAGTTTCATGCGGAAGTGTCGGACTATCTCGTGACGGAGAAGATCTACAAGCGCTTCATCAGCGTGGCCAACGGCGGCGGCCCGCCCGACATGAGCGCCATCCGCGCCGCGCGCGCCAACGTGCGCTATCACCTGAAGTACATCGGCTTCCTCATCGCCAAGCGCAACTGGCTGGCCGGGCCGGAACTCACCTACGCCGACCTCGCCGCCGCCGCCCACCTGTCGAGCGTCGACTATCTGGGCGACGTGCCGTGGGAGGAGGACGAAACCGCCCGCGCCTGGTATGCGCGGGTCAAGTCGCGCCCCTCATTCCGCCCCCTGCTGGCAGACCGCGTGCCGGGCATGCCGCCGGCCGCCCACTATGCCGATCTCGATTTCTGACGGGGTGTGATATAGATGGGGCGCCCCTTCGGCCGCCTGTCGCGAAAGCCCGTCGATTGCACATCCGCCCCTCGCCCGTTCCGGCCACGTCCCGATCTGCCGATGCCCGTCCGGCCGGCGGCGGGGCGGCGTTGAAGCAGGCGCTTGTAGCGCGGGCGCGGGCGGAGGGTTTCGACGTCGTCCGCGTCACGCGCGCGGATGCAATCCCGGAGGCGGGCGCGCGTCTCGAAAGCTGGCTTGCAGCCGGGCACCACGCCTCGATGGACTGGATGGCCCAGACCGCGGACAGGCGCGCCTCGCCGCACGCCTTGTGGCCGGAGGTACGCTCCGTCATTGTGCTCGCGATGAACTACGGCCCGGCCGACGACCCAATGGCGCTGCTCGCCCGCAGAAGCCACGGCGTCATCGCCGCCTACGCGCGCAACCGCGACTATCACGACATCATCAAGGGCAAACTCAAGCAGGTCGCCGGCTTTCTCGCCTCGCGCGCGGGGGAGGATGTGAAGGTGTTCGTCGACACCGCCCCCGTCATGGAAAAGCCGCTCGCGCAGGCCGCCGGGCTCGGCTGGCAGGGCAAGCATTCGGTCATCGTCTCGCGCGACCATGGCGGCTGGCTGCTGCTTGGCATCATCTTCACGACCGCCGACCTGCCGCCCGACACGCCGGAGCGGGACCATTGCGGCTCGTGCACGCGATGCCTCGACATCTGCCCCACCGGCGCCTTTCCCGCCCCTTACCAGCTCGACGCGCGCCGCTGCATCTCCTACCTCACCATCGAGCACAAGGGCGCGATCCCGCGCGCGTTCCGCGCCGCCATCGGCAACCGGGTGTTCGGCTGCGACGATTGCCTCGCCGTCTGCCCGTGGAACAAGTTCGCCGCAGTCGCGCGCGAGGCGAAGCTCATCGCGTGCGAAGAAAACGTGGCGCCACCGCTGGCGGAACTCGCTCGCCTCACGGATGCCGCCTTCCGCCTGCGCTTCGCCGGATCGCCCGTGAAGCGCACAGGTCGCGAGCGCTTCGTGCGTAACGTTCTGATCGCCATCGGCAACTCCGGCGATACCGCCCTCGTGGACGAGGCACGCGCGCTCATCGGCGATCCCTCGCCCGTGGTGCGCGCCGCCGCCGTGTGGGCGCTCGCACAGCTCCTGCCGGCGCAGGATTTCACCGCTCTCGCCCACACGCACCACCCGCGCGAGAGCGACGCGGAGGTAGCCGCCGAGTGGCAGGCGGCGCTCGACGAAAGGGGTGCGGCATGAGGCTGTTCATTTTCGGCGTCGGCTACACGGCGCAAGCCCTGATCGAGGCGCACCGGCCGCTCTTTTCCCGTATCGGCGGCACGGTCAGAACGGACGACAAGGCGCGCGCGCTGAGGGGGCGGGGCGTCGCCGCGCACGTCCTCAACGGCACCGCCGTCAGCGATTCGCTGCTGCGCGACATCTCGGACGCAGACGCGATTCTCGCCGGCATCCCGCCGGGTGAAGCGGGCGACCCGGCGCTCTCGCTGCTGCTCTCCGGCGGCGTCGAGATGCATGCGCGGTGGGTCGGCTACCTGTCCACGGTCGGCGTTTACGGCGATCACGGCGGCGCGTGGGTCGACGAAATGTCGCCTGCCGTCACCCGCGTTCCGCGCTCGCTGCGCCGGCTGGCCGCCGAGGAAAGCTGGCGGGCCCTTGCCGCCGCCGCCGGCGCGCGCGGCCTCGTCTTCCGGCTTCCCGGCATATACGGACCGGGCCGCAACACCTTACGCGACCTCGCCACCGGCACGGCGCGCAACATCGTGAAGGATGGACAGGTGTTCAACCGTGCCCATGTCGCCGACATCGCCGCCGCCATCGCCGCCGCGATACGGGACGAGACGGCCGACGGCATTTACAATGTGGCAGACGACGAGCCGGCCGCGCAGGGCGAGGTCGTGGCCTTCGCCGCCGGGCTACTCGGCGTTACGCCGCCCGCGCCGGTCGATTTCGCCACGGCGGAGCTGTCGGACATGGTGCGCAGCTTCCATCTGGAAAACAAGCGGGTCGCGAACGCGCGACTCAAGACGCTGCCGGGCTTCCGGCTCACCTACCCCACATACCGCGAGGGGCTCGCCGCCCTCCACGCACAGGGTGAAGGCCGTACAGCTACCGCGGCCCTTTCCCGGATCACGCCCTGACGGCGACGCGCGCCTCGCCACGATTGACGGCCTGCACCTGCGCCGTGAACGCCCCCTGCGCCGTGTGCAGCGTGAGTTGCGGCAGGATGCATAGCGGCGCACGCGATCCCTTGACGCCCGCGATCAGCAGGCGTGTGGCGGGCGCATCGGCGCGCGGATGGACGGGACGCACGGTGATGCCGCCGAACCGGCCCTCCAGGGCCGCAAGCAGGCCCTGCAGCGCATCCGCCCGGTGGATGGCGACGATCCATCCGCCCGGCCGCGTCACGTCGGTGCAGGCCCGCAGCCAATCGTCCAGCGTGCCACCTTCCAGCACATGGGCGGAACGTCTGGCGGCGTCCGGCGAGCGACGCACGGCGTTTTCATCGTGAAAGGGCGGATTCGTCAGCACCAGATCGGCCGTTTCCCGCAATCCGGCCGCCTGCCGGGCGGCGGCGGCGAACAGATCGACGGCGGCGAGGCGCACACGCTCCTCCAGCGCGTTCAGCACGATGTTCCGCTGCGCCAGCGCCGCCGCGCCGGCATCGCGCTCGACGAGCGTCACGGTCGCAAGCGGGTTGAGCGCCGCGGCCGCGAGCCCCACGGTGCCTACTCCCGCCCCGAGATCGGCGATATGCCCGTCGAAATCCGCCGGCACCGCCGCAGCGAGCAGCACGGCGTCCGTTCCTGCCCGGTGGCCGCGGCGCGGCTGGAGAAGCCGCAGCCGCTCAGCGAACAGGCGATCCTCGACGACATCGGCGCGATCGTCTGCCATCGTCACGTCGCCGTCGGTCATTCGCCCTCGAACGAGACCAGCGTGCGCACGGTGACCCCTTTCGCGCGCAGCTTTTCCGCTCCCCCGAGATCGGGCAGGTCAACGACGAAGACAGCGGCCACCACCTCGGCGCCGATCCGCCGCAGCAGATCGACTGCCGCAGTCGCCGTGCCGCCGGTCGCGATCAGGTCATCGACGAGGATGACCCGCTCGCCGGTGTCGATGGCGTCACGGTGCATCTCGATGGCGTCGAGGCCGTATTCAAGCGAGTAGGGGAGCGAGACGGTGTCGCGCGGCAGCTTGCCCTTTTTCCGGATCGGCACGAAGCCGGCGGAAAGCTGGTGCGCGACCGCGCCACCGAGAATGAAGCCGCGCGCCTCGATGCCGGCTACCTTGTCGATCTTGGCACCGGGCCAGGGCTGCACGAGTTCGTCCACGGCCCGCCGGAACGCCCGCGCGTTGCCGAGCAGCGTGGTGATGTCGCGAAACATCACCCCGGGACGCGGATAGTCGGGAATGGAGCGGATCGCCGCCCTGAGATCAGCCGTCGGATTGCTGCTCATGTCAAATCACCTTCGGCATTGTCGCGGGCCAGGTTCGCGGGCCGGAACATGATTCGAGAATAATGCCTTCCCGGCACGTGCCAAGCAGGAAAACCCCCTTGCGGGGGTTTTTCGTCAGCGTTCGCGCTTATGCGTGGTGTTCTTCCGCGTGGGTGCTGGCCCAGATCTTCTTCTTGGTGAAGTAGAGCAGCGCCGCGAACACGGCCAGGAAGATGATGACCCTGAAGCCCATCGCCTTGCGCGCTTCGAGATGCGGCTCGGCGGCCCACATCATGAAGGCGGTCACGTCGCGGGCGTATTGATCCACGGTCTCCGGCACCAGGGCGCGGCCGTCCTCGCCTCGCGGAAACTCCACCTGTTCGTTGGAAAGCGGCGGCGGCATCGCGATGAGATGGCCGGGAAAGAACTTGTTGTAGTACTGCCCGGGCTGCACCGTCACGCCTTCCGGCGCGTCCTCGTAGCCGGTGAGGATGGCGTGGATCAGGTCTGGCCCCTGCTCCTGATAGAGGGTGACGATGTCGAACAGGAAGGTGGGGAAGCCGCGCGTGTAGGTGCGGGCCTTGGCCAGCAGCGAGAAATCGGGCGGATAGGCGCCGCCGTTGGCCGAACGCGCCGCCTGCTCGTTGGGGAACGGCGAAGGGAAGCGGTCGGAAGCAACGCCGGGGCGCTCGAAATAGTCACCCGCGTCATTCGGCCCGTCCTGCACCTGGTAGGTGGCGGCGAGCGCCTTCACCTGATCTTCGGTGAAGCCCGGCCCGCCCGGCTCGGAGAGGTTGCGGAACGCCACCCGGCTCAGCGCGTGGCAGCTCGAACAGACCTCGCGATAGATCTTGAAGCCGCGCTGGAGCTGCGCGCGGTCGTAGCTGCCGAAGGGGCCGGCGAACGACCACGACACCGCCGGCGGATGAATGGCCTCGGCCGCCCGCGCCGGGGCGGCGCCGGGCAGGGACAGCCCCGCCAGAAGGCCCGCGGCGGCGCCGAGCGTCAGGAGGAAGCCCCGCAGCCCGCGCCCGATGGAGGACGCCGCCGAGGCGATGGCGCCGACACGCTTGTTCTGGCTCATGTCCTGCTTTCCCTGCGCAACCAGGCAGCTTTCGTCGCTTGCGACAGTCGTCAACATATCTGCCCTCATGTCAAACGTTACTGCCTGCGGCTGCAACCGCCGCGCCTTGCGGCTTCGCCAGCACCGACTCCGCGATCGAGTTCGGGAGCGGCTTCGTCTTTTCGAAGAGCCCCAGCAGCGGCAGGATGACCAGGAAGTGGGCGAAGTAGTAGACCGTCAGAATACGGGAGGCGATGACGTATCCGCCTTCGGCCGGCATGGCGCCCAGATAGCCGAGGCCGATCGCCACCAGCACGAACACCCAGAACAGCTGCCGGTAGAGCGGGCGATAGACGGCGGAGCGCACCTTCGACGTATCGAGCCACGGCAGGAAGGCCAGCACGGCGATGGAGCCGAACATTGCGATGACGCCGCCGAGCTTGGAGGGAATGGCGCGCAGGATGGCGTAGAACGGCAGGAAGTACCATTCCGGCACGATGTGCGCGGGCGTCACCAGCGGGTTGGCCTGGGTATAGTTGTCGGCGTGGCCAAGGTAGTTCGGCGTGTAGAACACGAACCACGAGAAGAAGATGAAGAAGACGATGACGCCGAACATGTCCTTGATCGTCGCATGCGGCGTGAAGGGCACCGAGTCCTTGCGGATATCCTTGATCTCGACGCCGGTCGGGTTGTTCTGCCCGACATGGTGCAGCGCCCAGATGTGGAGCACGACCACGCCCGCGATCATGAACGGCAGCAGATAGTGCAGGGAGAAGAAGCGGTTCAGCGTCGGGTTGTCGACCGAGAAGCCGCCCCACAGCCACGTCACGATCGGATCGCCCACGAACGGCAGCGCCGAGAAGAGGTTGGTGATCACGGTCGCGCCCCAGAAGCTCATCTGGCCCCACGGCAGCACGTAGCCCATGAACGCGGTGGCCATCATCAGCAGGAAGATCACGACGCCCAGTATCCAGAGCACCTCGCGCGGCGCCTTGTAGGAGCCGTAGTAGAGGCCGCGGAAGATGTGGATGTAGACCGCGATGAAGAACATCGACGCGCCGTTGGCGTGCAGATAGCGCAGCAGCCAGCCGAAGTTCACGTCGCGCATGATGTGCTCGACCGACGAGAAGGCCAGCGTGACGTGCGGCGTGTAGTGCATCACCAGCACGACGCCGGTGAGGATCTGCGCGATCAGCATGAAGGAGAGGATCGCGCCGAACGTCCACAGGTAGTTGAGGTTCCGCGGCGTGGGAAAGGCGACGAACGACGAATGGACGAGGCTGATGATCGGCAGCCGGCTTTCCAGCCACTTCGTCAGGCCGGTCTGGGGAACGTAGGTCGAATGTCCGTGCATGGCTCTTCTCGGCTTCAGCGCATCAGGGGTCGCTGTTCTGGCTGCGGTCTACCCGAGTAACGGTCTACCCAAGTCAACCGGTACGCATGTCAACCGATACGGATCGCCGTATCGGAGACGAACTGATAGGCCGGAATGTGCATGTTCTCCGGCGCGGGCCCGCGCCGGATGCGCCCGGCCGAATCGTAGTGCGAACCATGGCAGGGGCAGAACCAGCCATCGTAGTCGCCCTGGCTGCCGAGGGGGACGCACCCAAGATGCGTGCAGATGCCGATCATGACGAGCCAGGCTTCCTTGCCCTCGGCGGCGCGGTTGGTGTCGCTCGCCGGCGCGTCGGCGGGCAGGTTGCCGTTACGGGCCAGGGGGTCGACGAGGTCGCTGATCTGGACGGCCTTCGCTTCCTCGATCTCCTTGGGCGTGCGGTGGCGGATGAACACGGGCTTGCCGCGCCATTTCACTGTGATGCTCTGCCCTTCGGCGACCTGCCCGACGTCGACTTCCACCGAACTCAGCGCCAGCGTTGAGGCGTCCGGGTTCATCTGGTTGATAAACGGCCAGGCAAGCGCGGCAGCGCCCACTGCGCCCATGGCGCCCGTCGCGATGTAGAGAAAGTCTCGCCGTGTCGGCTCGACGCTCGCAGTCTCTGCCACGTTGCCCCCCAAATCGTTCTCCGCCGCACAGCCGCCGTGCCCGGCAACCACCGCCGGACCGGAAAACCGCGCGAACCACCTGCGTTACCACGACATACGCCGCTTGCCGGCGCATCGAGCGCACGACGGATACCCCCCGGCCGGGCGGCCGGGATTTCCATCCTTCGGCTCTTTGGCATGGTTCCAGAACCATGTCCAGAGTTACACTACAACAGTCTTAAAATGCAACGGCGATTCGCCACGGCCAAGCAAGGCCCGGCCTTGCGGCGCGAGGCTGGCGGCAAAACCGCGCAGGGCGCTTGCGCTGTTAGCCGTAAACCTGTCACATGGGCCTGCTAAAGCGTTTTTCGGGCGTGCTAAAGCGTTTTCCGGTTCGGAAGGTTGCCCGGCTCGCGGTTCGGCGCGCTTGTGGTGGGGTGCTTCTCGCTCCACCAGAAAGCGCACAGTTCATCGGTCTTTTGTGCCATCTCGTTGGGAGGAGACAGACATGAGTTTCACCGTTGGCGACGTTGTCATGCTCAAATCGGGCGGTCCGGCACTCACGGTCACGGCAGTCGACGACAAGGGCGTTTCCGTTGTCTGGTACGCCGACAGCGAGGACAACTTCCGCAACACCGTGCTTCCGCCCGAAACCCTCATCCTGTTCGACGACGAGGACGACATCGACGTCGAGGAAGAGGATGACGAGGAAGAGGAAGACGACGAAGACGACATAGCGTAACAGCCCGTTACGCGAATCAGGCGTCACCGTTTTCCGGGACCGCGAGGGCGGCCCCGGAATTGTGGCGTTTGTATTGGTGCTGGCGCCGGGCAGGCCCGCGCGCGATGCGTTACAGGGTCGCTTGCGTCACATCATCGCAGGCCGTGCGCACACGCCTCGTCCCGCCTCGACGGGCCGCCGTCAGTCGGCGGGAACGCGGCGGACGATGAATTCGATTCGCCCGTCTCCCAGTTCGCGCCAGCTCTCGACCTCGGTCACATAGGCGGACCGCCGCAAGCGGTCCATCCATTCGCGCACCTTCATGCGCGCCTTCTCACGCGGCAGAATGTAGGTTTCCCGCCAGCAGCACAGGGTGGTGCCGGCAGCATCGCGCTGCCGCGCGACCACGTCGCGGCGCCAGGCGAGACGCCGGGCAATCTGGTCGGGCAGATAGACGTTGCGGGCCATCGTTGATTCCCTGCGGGTCAGGTCAACCCTGACGACCCGGCAACTGTAGCCGCCCGCCAGAGACCTGACGATACCCGCGCAGAACTTGCGATATTATTTTATTCTTCTGCCGACGGCGTGCCGTTCTCCGGGCGTGCGCGCGGACGCTTGCCATCCGGCTTCCGGCTGGCGCATAAGATGGAGAAACGGCGGTCGGTTCCCCGCCGGCCTATCGGGGAGAGTGAGGGCGATGCAGACCTTTTTTGTCGAGATCAAGTGCCTGCTCGGACAGACCTACGCCGTCGCCAGCGCGCTGGCGGATCGGGAAATCGCGTCCGAGATCTATTCCATCGCCGGCGACTATGACATTCTCGCCAAGTTCCATGTCGATGCCGGTGTCGATGTCGGCCATTTCGTGGGTGAGAAGGTGCAGACCATCGACGGCATCTCCGACACGCGCACGATCATCACCTTCAAGGCCTTCTGAGCAGCCGTGCGTCCTTCCGCGAATGTCCGTCCCTCCATGAAAAAGCGTATCCTATGCACGGGCTGAAGAGCGCACTCCTCACCATCTGGCGGCTCATCCTGCCCTATGCCACGACGCGCGACGCGGGCGAGATGACCATTCCGCTTATCGGTCGCGTGCGCCTGCAGGAGAGATGGATCGGGATCGGGCTTTTCATCTCGCTCATCCTGATCAACCTGTTCCAGGTCGCGCTGAACGTGCGCCTCAGCTACTTCTCGCGCGATCTCTACAACGCCCTGCAGGAGATGGATGCGGCAGCCTTCTGGCACCAGCTTCTGGCCGTCTTCTCGCCGCTCGCCGCCGTCTGGATCGCGATCGCGATCCTTGAGATCGTCGTGCAGTACATCTTCCACATCCGCTGGCGGGCGTGGATGACGCGCCGCTATATCGACAACTGGCTCTCCGGCAGCGCGCACTACAAGATGCAGCTTTCGGGCGCGGAGGCCGACAATCCGGACCAGCGCATCGCGGAAGACATCAACCTGTTCATCGCCAACACGCGCACGCTCAGCCTCGGGCTGCTGTCGCAGGTCGCGACACTCGCCTCCTTCGCGGCTATCCTGTGGTCGCTGTCCGAGAACTTCACCCTGCCGGGCACCGATATCGCCGTGCCGGGGCTCCTGCTGTGGGTGGCGCTGATCTATGCGGTGCTCGGCACGTGGCTCACGCATATCATCGGCCGGAAGCTGATCGGCCTGAACTTCGCCCAGCAGCGCTACGAGGCCGATTTCCGCTTCTCCCTGGCGCGCCTGCGCGAATACGGCGAGCAGGTGGCGCTGCTGTCGGGCGAGAACGCGGAGAAGGAGCAGCTCGGCCAGAAGTTCGGCCGCGTGATCGACAACTTCATGGCGATCCTCAACCGGCAGAAGAAGCTGACGCTGTTCACCGCCTCCTTCTTCCAGGCCAGCGTCGTCATCCCCTATCTCTTCGTGGCGCCCTACCTGTTCCTGAAGAAGGTGACGCTCGGGCAGATGATGCAGACGGTGGATGCCTTCTCTCGCGTGCAGGGCGCGCTGACCTTCTTCATCTCCGCCTATACCACGGTCGCCGACTACAAGGCGGTGGTCGACCGCCTGTCGAGCTTCGAACATGCCATCGACGCCACGCGCCGGCAGGAACAGCGGCCGGGCGTACAGCCCCTGCTAGACCATCCGGTCCGGCCCACGTCCGATAACGGCGCCATCGTCATCTCGTCGGTCGACCTGCGCCTGCCCTCGGGCCGCACGGTGCTGTCGATCCCGGATCTCGTGCTGAACAAGGGCGAGCGTGCGCTCGTCACCGGTCGTTCCGGCGTCGGCAAGTCGACGCTGTTTCGCGCAATCGCCGGCATCTGGCCCTTCGGCGCGGGCCGCATCGCCCTGCCGAAAGGCGCCAGCGTGATGCTGCTGCCGCAGCGGCCCTACATTCCGATCGGCACCCTGCTCGACGCCGTCTCCTATCCGTCGACGAGCGACATCTACCCGAAGGAGGAGGTCGCGCACGCGCTCCAGGCGGTACATCTCGGCCATCTCGCCCCTCACCTCGACGACGAGGGGCTCTGGGGGCTCACGCTGTCGCTCGGCGAGCAGCAACGCCTCTCGGTGGCGCGCGCCCTGCTCGCGAAGCCCGACTGGCTGCTGCTCGACGAGGCAACCGCCGCGCTCGACGAACCGATGGAAAAGGAAATGTACGCGCTGCTCGCCGAAAGGCTGCCGCACACGACAATCGTCTCCATCGGGCACCGTTCCACGCTCGACGCCTTCCACGACCGGCGCATCGAACTCACGGCCGCGGGCGTCGGGAAGGATACCGCGCTCACGCCCGCATAAAGCGGCTCAACGAAAAACACCCCGGCGCGAGCCGGGGTGTCGAAAAAGCCGTCCGGAAGAACAGCGGTCGCGAATCAGACCCAGTCGTCGCCGCCGCCGCCGCCGAAGTCGTCGAAACCACCGTCGGCGCTTTCGTCATAGCTGGCGTCCTGATAGGTGGCGTCGTTGCCAGCGTCGGCCGTATCCTGAGCCGAAGTGTCCTGAGCCGAGGCATCCTGCGCCGAAGCGTCGTTGGCGGACGAGGCCGCCCCGGCATCAGCGGCCTGCGCCCCGCCGTTGAGGCCGAAGGCGTTGGCGAGCACGTTGCCGATCAGCAGGCCGCCGGCGACGCCGGCCGCCGTCGTCATGGCAGAAGCGAGGAAGCCGCCGCCGCCGGCCCCGCCGCGATTGCCCCACGGGCCGGGCTGGGCACCCTGCGCGCCCCACGGCCCCTGCTGACCATCCTGCCCGTTCCTCGGCCCGTTACCCTGTTGCGGGTTGTTGGGCCGCGCGGCGGCGGGACGCGCCTGCTGCGCGGGCGGCGTCGAGGCGCCGAAAAGGCTCGACAGGAAGCCGCCGCTGGCGGCGGGCGCCGCCTTGACCTGCGCGACCTCATCTTCCAGCGCGTTGACGCGGTCGTTGAGCGTGGTGAGCGCCTGCTCCTGCACGTGCACGATCTGCGCCAGCAGATAGGCGGCGCCGGGCTGACCGGCGAGACGGTTGGCGATCAACGCCTCGGCTTCAGGGTCACGCGGCTGGCCTTCGGCCTGCTTCAGCCGGTCGAAAATTCCATTGATAACGTCACGTTCCTGCGGATTCATTGCATGGCCCTCTTGAAGCAAGATTCCAGATTCCGGACGCTCCTCGCGAAGCGTCGGATGCCGCAGAAGTAGGAAGCCGCGGCGCGTTCGCCAATGGGGGGACGGCAATAACAAATCCGTGACCGGCGATCGCGCCTCGCGCGGCCTTGACAGACAGGGCCGATGACCTGTAGCGCCAGAACATCGCACCGAGATATCGCATCAGGATGGCGCCGCGCGGCCATCCGCACCCCGGACGGCATTGCCCATGACCTCACCGAACGACAACGCCACGGAAGTAATCGCCGGCCTCGGCACCATCGCCGACCGTTACGACGTGCTGCTGTGCGACGTCTGGGGCGTACTGCACAACGGCGTCGCGGCCTTTCCGGAAGCGGGCGAGGCGCTGGCGCGGTTTCGCGCGCGCGGCGGCACCGTCGTCCTCATCACCAACGCGCCGCGCCCGCACGGCGTCGTGCGCGTGATGCTCGACGGCCTGAACGCCCGCAGCGACGCCTATGACGCCATCGTCACCTCGGGCGACGTCACGCGGGGCGAGATCGCGGCCCGGCATGGCCTGCCGGTCTGGCATCTGGGCCCGGCGCGCGACCTGCCGGTCTTCGAGGGGCTCGACGTTTCGCTCGCCGCGCTGGAGGATGCCGCCTATGTCGTGTGCACCGGCCTCTTCGACGACGACACCGAAACGCCCGACGACTACGCCGACAGGCTGCGGGCCATGGCTGAGCGGCGGCTGACGATGGTCTGCGCGAACCCGGATCTCGTGGTGGAGCGGGGCCATGAGCTGATCTACTGCGCCGGCGCCATCGCGGCCGCCTATGAAGCCATCGGCGGGCGATCGATCTATGCCGGCAAGCCGCACCTGCCGATCTACGCCCGGGCGATCGAACGCGCCGTCGCCGTTCGCGGAGCGGCGCCGGACGCGCGGCGCGTGCTCGCCATCGGCGACGCCCTGCGCACCGATATCGCCGGCGCGCGGGCGGCCGGCTTCGACTCGCTGTTTGTCGCGCGCGGCATTCACGCCGCCGAGACGCTTGACGACCGGGGGCATATCGACGAAACCCGCCTCTCCAGCCTCATCGCCGGCCGGCAACCGTCGCCGACAGTGGCGATCGAGCGGCTGGTCTGGTAGAGAAGTCCGCCGGGAACGGACGCACGATTCCCGAAAACGGATGCCCCTTTCCGGAAAAGATCGTGCATAAACAACCGGAGCGGGCGGGTGGCGATTCGCGGAAAAGTCGTCCCGCTCAAGTCACGCGAAACCGCATCGAACCGAGCATGACCGCACCCCTGCCGCATCTTCCCCTCTCCCCGCCCCGCATCGTGCGCGGTTTCGATCCGCTGCCGGAGGGGTTTGAGCGGCCGGTGATCGCCATCGGCAATTTCGACGGCGTGCATCGTGGGCATCAGGCCGTGATCGGTGCGGCGCACGCACTTGCCCGCGACCTCGGCAGACCGGCAATTGTGCTGACGTTCGAGCCGCATCCGCGCCGCTTCTTCGCGCCGGCGAAGCCGATGTTCCGCATCACGCCCGTGCCGCTGAAGGCGGCCGTCACCGTCGCGTTCGGCGTGGACGCCGTCATCGAATTCGTCTTCGACGCCGCCTTCGCCGGCCTGACGGCGGCGGAGTTCGTGGACGACGTGCTCATCACGCGCTACGCCGCCTCGGGCGTCGTTGTCGGCCACGATTTCCATTTCGGCAAAGGCCGCGAGGGTTCGCCTGCTTTCCTCCAGCATCACGCCCGCCGCCACGACCTGCCGGTCGTCGTCGTGGAACCTGTGCTGGAGGCGGATACGCCCGTCTCGTCGAGCGCCATCCGTGACGCGCTCGTGGCAGGCGACATCGCCACGGCGAACCATCTGCTCGGCTATCGCTGGCTCATGCAGGCGGAGGTGGTGCACGGCGATGCGCGCGGGCGCACGCTCGGCTATCCCACCGCGAACATGCGCCTCGACGCTGCCTGCGGCCTGCGCCACGGCATATACGCCGTGCGGGTGCGGGTGGACGGCATCATGCACGCGGGCGTCGCCAGCTTCGGCCGCCGCCCCACCTTCGACGACGGCGCGCCGCTGCTCGAAACCCATCTGTTCGACTTCTCGGGCGATCTCTACGGCAAGCAGCCGGAGGTCGAGTTTCTGGCCTGGCTGCGCCCGGAGCTGAAGTTCGACAACGTCGACGCGCTTGTCGTCCAGATGGACCGCGACAGCGCCGAGGCAAGGGCGATCGCGACCCGGCCGCCCGATCCGCGCGCTCCCTCGCTGCTTGGCTGATCCGCGGCGGGGCTTTTGCGGCGCATTCCCCTTTACGTGCCGATCTTCCGGCTGCTAGAAGTCTGCCATGAAACATAGCGTCATGACATATCGCTGCATTTGCGACCCCATGGGCATGCCCACGTGCATGCCCATGCCCGCATGGGGCCAAAGGGGCAGCAGGCGAATTAACGGCCCGGCCCCGGTGACCGCCTCGCCTCTTCCGATGGCGATACGGGCCGGGTCCGGGAGGAGATGACCGCTAACTGCGGTCCTGGATTATATCGCCTTACTCCGGCGTTCTCTCGCCGTGTTTACCGAGACGTTGCCCTTCCATGACAAATACAGACAAGACGACTTCCGACAACGCCGCCCGCGACTACACGGACACCCTGTTCCTGCCGAAGACCGATTTTCCCATGCGCGCGGGCCTGCCGCAGCGCGAGCCGGAAATTCTCGCCCGCTGGCAGAAGAACGGCCTCTACGGCCAGTTGCGCGAGGCCGGCAAGGGGCGCAAGCGCTTCGTGCTGCACGACGGCCCCCCCTACGCTAACGGCAATATCCATATTGGCCATGCCCTCAACAAGGTGCTGAAGGACATGATCGTGCGGGCCCAGTCCATGCTGGGCCACGATGCGAACTATGTGCCGGGCTGGGACTGCCACGGCCTGCCGATCGAATGGAAGATCGAGGAGCAGTATCGCGCCAAGGGCCGCGACAAGGACGAGGTGCCGGTCGTCGAGTTCCGCCGCGAATGCCGCGCTTTCGCCGGGCACTGGGTCGACGTGCAGCGGGAGGAATTCAAGCGTCTCGGCGTCGTGGGCGACTGGGAGCATCCCTACCTCACCATGGCGCTGCCCGCAGAGGCGCAGATCGCGCGCGAGATCATGAAGTTCTCCGCTTCCGGCCAGCTTTATCGCGGCTCGAAGCCGGTGATGTGGTCCGTCGTCGAGCGCACCGCGCTGGCCGAGGCGGAGGTCGAGTATCACGAGCACACCTCGCCGAGCATCTTCGTCGCCTTTCCCATCGTCGACACGGACGACGCGGGCCTGAAGGACGCGCGCGTCGTCATCTGGACCACGACGCCGTGGACCATCCCGGCCAACCGCGCCATCGCCTATTCCCGCGACATCGCCTACGGCCTCTACGAGGTGACCGAGGCGCCCGCCGACAACTGGGTGCGCCCGGGCGCGAAGCTGCTGATCGCAGACAAGCTGGCGGAGGGCCTGTTCAAGGCCGCGCGCGTCGAGGCGTTCCGCAAGGTGCGCGCCGTCGATCCGGCGGCGATCCGCGCGGCGGCGCATCCCCTGCGCGGCAAGGGCTATGAGTTCGACGTGGTGCTCGTCGCCACCGACTATGTCACCGACGACGCCGGCACGGGCTTCGTCCACACCGCGCCAGGCCACGGCGCGGACGACTACAACGCCTATCTCGCCAACCGCGCCCTCTTCGCCGCCGCCGGCACCGTGGAGCTGCCGCACACTGTCGGGCCTGACGGCACATACTATCCGCATGTGCCCCTGTTCGCGGGCGCGCGGGTGCTCGACGACAAGGGCAAGGAAGGCGACGCCAACGAGCGCGTCATCGCGGCGCTGCGGGAGGCGGACGCACTCGTGGCGCGCGGGCGCATCAAGCATCAGTATCCGCATTCCTGGCGCTCCAAGGCGCCGGTCATCTACCGCAACACACCGCAATGGTTCATCGCCATGGACAAGCCCATCGATGGACCGAACGGCGCCACGCTGCGCGAGCGCGCGCTCAAAGCCATCACGCAGACGCAGTGGGTGCCAGCCTCCGGCGAGAATCGCATCACCGGCATGATCGCCAACCGTCCGGACTGGGTGGTGTCGCGCCAGCGCGCCTGGGGTGTGCCGATCACGGTTTTCGTGCGCGAGGACGATTCGGGCAACGTCACCGATATCGCCCCCGGCCACGGTTTCGCGCATAACGCGGAACTGGCGAAGCGCATCGCCGACGCCTTCGAGGCGGAGGGCGCCGACGCCTGGTTCAATGCCGATCCGCGCCGCTTCCTCGAAGGGCTCGTGGACGATCCGGCCGCCTGGGCGCCGGTCAACGACATTCTCGACGTGTGGTTCGACTCGGGCTCCACCCATGCCTTCACGCTGGAGGTGCGCGACGACCTCAGGACCAACCGCGTCATCGACGGCGGGCCGGACAGGGTGATGTATCTCGAAGGCTCCGACCAGCATCGCGGCTGGTTCCACTCGTCGCTGCTGGAAAGCTGCGGCACGCGCGGGCGCGCGCCCTACGACGTGGTGCTGACCCACGGCTTCGTGCTCGACGAGCGCGGCGAGAAGATGTCGAAGTCGAAGGGCAATGTCACCGCGCCGCAGGACGTGATCAAGACCTCCGGCGCGGACATCCTGCGCCTGTGGATCGCGGCCTCGGACTATTCGGACGACCTGCGCATCGGCCCGGAGATCGTGAAAACCTTCGCGGAGACATACCGCAAGCTGCGCAACACGATGCGCTGGATGCTGGGCTCGCTGCACCACTTCGACGGCAGCCGCCTCGTGGTCTACGAGGCACTGCCGGAACTCGAACAGCTCATCCTGCACCGCGTCGCGGAACTCGACGAGGAAGTGCGCGCCGCCTATGCGGCCTTCGACTACAAGCGGATCGTCGCCGTGCTGTCGGCGTTCATGAACACCGATCTGTCGGCATTCTACTTCGACATCCGCAAGGACACGCTCTATTGCGATCCGCGCTCCAGCAAGACGCGGCTCGCTGCGCTCACCGTCATCGATCAGGTGTTCCGCACCGTCACCACGTGGCTCGCGCCCATACTCGCCTTCACGGCGGAGGAGGCGTGGCTGTCGCGTTTCCCCTCGGAGACGGGCTCCGTTCACCTTGAGCCTTTCCCGCAGATTCCGCCCACCTGGCGCAACGATGCGCTGAAGGCGAAATGGGAGAAGGTGCGCGACGTCCGCCGCGTCGTCACCGGCGCGCTTGAGATCGAACGCGCTGCCAAGCGCATCGGATCGAGCCTTGAAGCGGCGCCGCGCGTGTTCGTCGATGACGAGGCGCTGCGCGCCGTCCTGAACGGGCTGCCCTTCGCCGACATCTGCATCACCTCCGGCATCCACGTCGAGGCGGGCGACGGGCCGGCGGACGCCTTCCGCCTGCCGGAAGTGCCCGGCGTCGCGGTCGTGTTCGAGCGCGCCGCAGGTCGCAAGTGTGCCCGCTCGTGGAAGATCCTGCCCGAAGTCGGCACCGACCCCGACTATCCCGACGTCACCCTGCGCGATGCCGAAGCGCTACGGGAATGGGACGCCGTCCACCAGGCGCGCTCCGCATGAACGACGTGACGCGCGGCGCCATCACCCCGCAGCAGGCCGGCATCATCGCGGCGCTGGCCACGCTCGTCCTCGACCAGGCGACGAAGCTTTGGGTCTATCACGTCCTCGACATCGCCACGCGCGGGGCCGTGGAGGTGACGCCGTTCTTCAACATCGTGCTGGTCTGGAACCGCGGCGTCTCCTACGGCCTGTTCCAGCAGGACAGCGACCTGGGCCGCTGGCTGCTTGTCGGCGTATCGGTGGGCGCGGCCATCGTGATGGCCGTCTGGGCGCGCCGGGCGCGGACGACGCTCGTCGGCGTCTCGCTCGGGCTGATTCTGGGCGGGGCCGTCGGCAACGCCATCGACCGCAGCGTCTATGGCGCGGTGCTCGACTTCCTGCACCTCCACGCCTTCGGCTTCAGCTGGTACGTGTTCAACGTGGCCGACGCCGCCATTGTTGCCGGGGTGGCCGGACTTCTGTATGATTCGCTCGTCATCGAGCGGCGAAAAGGGGCTTCGGACGGAAAATGAGCCGTTGCCCCATTATCGCCGCAGACAGCCGGGACGATAGGCGGCAGGATGCGGCGGCGCGGTTACGGCTCGCGGGCCGACGGATTGGGCGGGGCGGGCAAGCTCTGCGGCGGAACGGGATGGGACATGACGCGCGTTGATCTTAAAAAGGCCGGACTTGTCATTGGCACGGTTTGCGCCGGTCTGGCTTTCGGCATGGCGGCGGGATCGTCGGAAGCTCTGGCGCAGGAACGCGACACCACCGGCGTCTTCATGAAAGACGTGCTGGGCAAGCTCGGCATCATCGAGGGCGACGCCCCCACTATCGACTATCAGGAGCGCGCGCCGCTCGTGCTGCCGCCCAGTGCCGGCAACAACCTGCCGCCACCTCGCGCGGCGGGCGGCGGCCATCCGAACTGGCCGACGGACCCGGATGTCGCCGCGCGCCGGCGGGCGATCGAAGCCGCCAACAAACCTGTGCCAGTCAACCGCGACAACGAGGAAGCCCGCCCTCTGAGGCCGGACGAACTGCGCGCCGGGCGGCGTGTCGGCGGCGGCGGTGTGCCGGCGCCCACAGCCGACGATTGCCATGGCGACGCCTGCAGCGCACGGCCGCTCGACCCGCGCCAGCTGCGCGGCACTGCGTCGCAGAAGGAGAAAGAGCCGGCCGTCGCCTACGGGAAGGAGCCGGCACGCGCGACTTTGACCGAGCCGCCGAAAGGCTACCGCATGCCCTCCGACAAGGCGCGGATTCCGGAGCCGGAGGTCACGCCGGTGGATCGCCTCGATCCCGCGAGCCCCTACTTCTTCCTCAACAGCCAGAATCGCAATTGATGCGGGAGCGGGGCCGTCCGGATTCGGCGCGCCCCCTGTCACGGATCGCGCACCGGGCCGCATCGGCGGGCGGTTCCGTGCCGTCCGATCCTTCCCTCCGACGCGCCCTGAACAAGTGAGTTGTGCATGACCAGTCCATTTTCCGGCCCGGATTCCAGCGGCGCGAGTTCCACGGGTGAAGGCTCCATCTCCGCCGCCGGACAGGCCGCCGGCACCGGAACCAGCACGAAGGCAGGGCCGGAAGTGGTGACCCGCACGCTCGCCAACGGCCTCGACGTCGTCGTGATTCCTGACAGGCGGGTGCCGGTCGTCACCCATATGGTGTGGTACCGCAACGGCTCGGGCGATGATCCGCTACGCAAGTCCGGCATCGCGCATTTTCTCGAACATCTGATGTTCAAGGGCACGGCGACACACCCGGCCGGCGAGTTCTCGCACCTCGTGGCAAGTCTCGGCGGGCAGGAAAACGCCTTCACCTCCTATGACTACACCGCCTATTACCAGCGCATCGCGAAGGAGCATCTCGGCACGATGATGGCCTTCGAGTCCGACCGCATGACCGGCCTCACGCTGGACGACGCGGCCGTGGACCCGGAACGGCTCGTCGTGCTGGAGGAGCGGCGCATGCGCACGGACACCGATCCATCGGCGCAACTGTCGGAGGCGCTCGCCGCCACGCTTTACACGCACAATCCCTACGGCACCCCGATCATCGGCTGGCAGCACGAGATCGAGACCCTCGACCGGCACGACGCGCTCGCCTACTATCGGCGCTTCTACACGCCGGAGAACGCGATACTGGTCGTTGCCGGCGACGTGGAGGCCGATGAGGTGATCGCGCTGGCCGAAAGCACCTATGGCCGGATCGCCGCCCGCGGCGAACGGCCGCAGCGCCAGCGCCCGCGCGAGCCCCTTCCCGTTGCCATGAAGCGCGTTTCAGTCGCGGATGCGCGTGTTGAGCAGCCCTACCTGCAGCGCGCGTGGCTCGTCCCCTCCGTGCGCACCCAGACCGGGCAGGAGGCCTATGCGCTTGAGCTGCTGGCCGAAATTCTGGGCGGGGGGCCGACGTCCCTGCTCTACCGCCATCTGGTGCTCGACCAGGGCGTGGCGGTGAACGCCGGCGCGAGCTACCATGCCACGATGCTCGACGATTCCCGCTTCGACATCTATGCCGTGCCGGCATCAGGCGTCACGCTCGACGCGCTGGACGAGGCGGTGGGCAAGGTCGTGACGCGCCTCGTCGAGGACGGCGTGAACGAGGCGGAGCTGACGCGCGCGCGCACCCGTTTCGTCTCCGAGATGATTTATGCGCAGGACAGCCAGGTGCACATGGCCCATATCTACGGGTCGGCGCTCGCCATCGGCGAAACCGTGGCGGACGTTCAGCAGTGGACGGACCGCATCGAGGCGGTCGATGCGGGTGCCATTCAGGAGGCGGCGCGGCGTTTCCTGAGCCGGCCGCACACATCCGGCTTCCTGCTGCCCGCATGACGACGCCGGCCGCCTTCCGCGCCTGATCCGGCGCTTTCCGTTTCTGTCGAGGTTTTCGCATGTCGCTTGTCGAGCCGGGTTCCGCAAACGCTTCCAGTCAGACGTCCGCTTCGCGCGCCATCCAGCGCGTCGTTTCGCCCGGCGGCATCGAGGCCTGGCTCGTTGAGGAATACGCTGTTCCCCTCATCGCGGTGGAGTTCGCATTCAGGGGCGGCGCGTCCCTCGACCCGGCGGACAGGGCCGGCGCCGCGAAGCTGTTCGCGAGCCTGCTCGACGAGGGCGCGGGCCCCTACGATTCCGAAGCCTTCCAGGAAAAGCTCGCGGAACACGCCATCGAGCTGCACTTCTCCGCCGACCGCGACACCTGGCGGGGTTCGCTGAAGACTCTGGCGCGCCACGCCGGGCAGGCGTTCGAGCTGCTGCGCCTCGCGCTGACGGAGCCGCGTTTCGACGACAGCGCCGTGGCGCGCGTGCGCGAGCAGCTGCTCGCCGGCCTGCGGCACGAGGCGAACGACCCGGACACACTCGCGAGCCGCGCCCTGTTCGCACGGGCGTTCTCCGGCCACCCCTACGCGCAGCCCGTCAAGGGCAGCATCGATACCGTGCCGGCGCTCGACCGCGACATCTTCCTCGCCATCAAGCCCGCAGCGCTCACCCGGGTGAATCTCACCGTCAGCGTGGTCGGCGCCATTGACGCCGCGACGCTCTCGGCGCAGCTCGACGCCGTCTTCGGCGATCTGCCGGCAGGCGGGCAGGTGCCCGCCGTCGCGCCGGCGGCGCCGCTGGCGTCAGGCGCGCTTGAGGTCATCGATGTCGACGTGCCGCAGACGTCCCTGCGCTTCGCGGTGCCGGGCTTCCTGCGCAACGATCCGGATTTCATGGCTGGGATCGTGTTCAACCACATTCTGGGCGGCGGCGCGTTCACCTCGCGGCTGTTCCAGGAGGTGCGCGAGAAGCGCGGACTGGCCTACGGCGTCTCCACCTCGCTCGTGCCGCTGCGCGCGGCCGGCCTTCTGGTGGGCGGCACCGCCACCAAGAATGAGCGCGCGGCCGAATCGCTCGCCGTCATTCGCGCGGAAATCGCCCGCCTGACGGCCGACGGCCCGGACACGGACGAACTCGCCAAGGCCAAGCAATACCTCATCGGCTCCTATCCGCTGCAGTTCGACAACTCGGCCAAGATCGCCCGTCAGTTGCTGCAGATCGCGCTCGACGACCTTGGCATCGACTACATCGACCGGCGGCGCGGCCTTGTCGAGGCGGTGACGCTCGCCGATGTCAGGCGTGTCGGCGAGCGGCTTTTCGGAACGAGCAAACTGCTTGTCATCGCGGCGGGGCGGCCGGAGGGGCTGGCCTGACATCCGCACAAACGGGGCGAGGAATTATGTCGGGAACCATCGCATTTCAGCAATCCATCGATCTGGCGCGCGCCTCCCGCATCGGCGGCAACGGCCTGCCGGACACGGCGATCGATGCGGCCTTCGCTGCCGTAGGGACCGCGCTCGCGCGCCTCAACGCCGCTGTGGAGAAGGGCGATCTGCCGCTCGTCGACGTCGCCGGCGGGAGCGACGACCTGCCCGCCATCCACGGCGCGGCGACGCGGTTTCTGGGCGCCTCGCCCGTCACCGACATCGTCGTGCTCGGCACCGGCGGGTCGAGCCTCGGCGCGCAGGCGCTGGCACAGCTTGCGTTCTATCAGGTGCCGGGCCTCGGCCGGCGCGACGAGCCGCGCCTGCATTTCTTCGACAACCTCGATCCCGTTACCTTCGGCATCACGCTGGAGCGCCTGCCGCTCGATACCACACGGGTGCTGGCGGTTTCCAAGTCCGGCGGCACGGGCGAGACGCTGATCCAGGCGATCACCCTGCTCGCGAAGCTGGACGAGGCGGGGCTGCGCGACCGCGCCGCAAGCCTCATCCTCGGCCTGTCCGAACCGCGTAAGGACGGCAAGGCGCATCCGCTGCGCGATCTGCTGGAGCCGGAGGGCGTCCAGTTCCTCGACCACCACACCGGCATTGGTGGCCGCTATTCCGTGCTGAGCAACGTCGGCCTGCTGCCCGCCGCCATTCTCGGTCTCGATATCGACGCCATTCGCGCCGGCGCGCGCGCGGTCGTCGCCTCGCTGAAGGATGGCGACGTGCATGCCATCCAGCCGGCGGTCGGCGCGGCGCTCAATGTCGCGGCCCATCTCGAAGGCAAGGGCATCGCCGTGCTGATGGCCTATACTGACCGGCTGGAGCGCTTCGCCAAGTGGTGGATCCAGCTCTGGGCCGAGAGCCTGGGCAAGAAGGGCCTCGGCTCGCAGCCCGTGGGCGCGCTCGGCCCCGTCGATCAGCACAGCCAGCAGCAGCTCTATCTCGACGGGCCGCGCGACAAGCTGTTCACGGTCATCACCCTCGACGTGAAGGGCACGGGCCCGCTCATCGACGCGGAACTGGCCGCGCGCGCCGGCCAGGCCGGTTTCGCCGGCAAGCACGTGGGTGATTTCGTGGCTGCACAAGGGCTTGCCATGACGGACACTTTCGCGGCCAACGGCCGGCCTGTGCGCCAGATCCGCCTGCAGCGCCTCGACGAGTACACTCTTGGCGCGCTGCTCGCGCAGTTCATGCTGGAGACGATCCTCACCGGCTTCGCGCTCGGCATCGATCCGTTCGACCAGCCGGCCGTCGAGGAAGCGAAGGTGCTCGCCAAGCAGTATCTGGCCGAAGGCCGGGGCTGACGGCGGAGCTGAATGGCATGGCAGCAGGCATCGCAGCTGGCTTGGCAGTCCGCCGTCTCGAACCTGTCCTGATCGATCGCATCGCCGCTGGCGAGGTGATCGAGCGGCCAGCCGCCGCCATCAAGGAGCTGGTCGAGAATGCGGTTGATGCCGGCGCCCGCGCCATCGAGGTGGTGGTGGAGGCGGGCGGCAAACGGCTGATCCGCGTCACGGACGATGGCTGCGGCATGTCGGCCATCGACCTCGATCTCGCGGTGGAGCGCCACGCGACCTCCAAACTGCCCGAGGGCGATCTGTTCGACATCCGCTCGCTCGGCTTCCGGGGCGAGGCGCTGCCGTCCATCGGCGCTGTGGCGCACCTGTCCATCCTCACCCGCAACGGGACGGATCCCAACGGCTGGGCCATCGTGGTGGACGGCGGGCGCAAGGAGTCCGTCCGCCCGGCGCCGGCAGGCCGTGGCACGCGCATCGAGGTGACGGACCTGTTCTCCGCCACTCCGGCACGGCTGAAATTCCTGAAGAGCGACCGCGCCGAGGCCCAGGCCGCGGTCGAAGCCGTGAAAAGGCTGGCGCTGGCGCATCCGCAGGTGCGCTTCACGGTCGCGGGCGATCACCTTTCCACCGTCGACCTGCCGGCGGAAGGCGACGACGAGGCCGCGCTGCTGCGCCGTCTCGCACGCATTCTGGGCGCCGAGTTCGCGCCCAACGCCGTCCCCATCGACGCGGAGCGCGAGGGCGTGGCGGTGACGGGCTTTGCCGGCCTGCCGACCTATCACCGCGGCACCTCCACGCACATCCACGCCACCGTCAACGGCCGCCCGGTGCGCGACAAGCAGATACTGGGTGCGGTGCGTGCCGCCTACATGGATTTCCTGCCCAGCGACCGCCATCCGGCGCTGATGCTGCGCATCGCCTGCGATCCGCGCCTTGTCGATGTCAACGTGCATCCGGCCAAGTCCGAAGTGCGCTTCCGCGACCCCGGTCTGGTGCGCGGGCTGATCGTGGGCGCGCTCAAACAGGCCCTTGCGGGCGCGGGCCACCGCGCAACGACCACCGGCGGCTTGCGAACGCTGGCGGCGTTACGGCCGCAGTCCATACCGGAAGCGATGAGCCCGCCGATGCAGGGCGCGCCGCAGCCGGATCTGCACATCCACACCGGCCAGCCCTTCCCCTCCTCCGTTTTCGGCGGGCGGGCCCGCCCCGCGCCCACCACCTTCGACAACTGGCAGGCGCCGACTGGCTTCGCGGATAGCCCGCAAACGGCGTTTCACGCCTTTGCCCCTCCAGCGGCGGATGCGCGCGCCGGCGAGACCGCCGCCATGGCGGAAGCCGTGGAGCAGCCGCTCGGCGCGGCCCGCGCGCAGGTGCACGAGAACTACATCATCAGCCAGACGCGCGACGGCATCGTCATTGTCGACCAGCACGCAGCTCACGAGCGGCTGGTGTACGAGCGGCTGAAGCGCGAGCGCGCCGCCAGCGGCATCGCGCGGCAACTCGTGCTTATTCCGGAAATCGTGGAATTCGACCCGTCCGAGGCCGACCGGCTGCTCGCTCATGGCGACACGCTCGCGGCGCTCGGCCTTGTCGTCGAGGGCTTCGGTGCGGGGGCGGTCGCCGTGCAGGAGGTGCCGGCAGCGCTCGTGGGCGGCGACATCCGGGCACTGGTGCGGGATGTCGCGGACACGCTGACCGAATGGGGCGATGCCCGCGCACTCGACGAACGGCTCGACCACGTCCTCGCGACCATGGCCTGCCACGGCTCCGTGCGTTCTGGCCGGCGGCTGCGCCCCGATGAAATGAACGCCCTGCTGCGCGAGATGGAGGCGACCCCCTTCTCTGGCCAATGCAACCACGGCCGCCCGACCTACGTCGAACTCAAACTATCCGACATCGAGCGCCTGTTCGGGCGCAGTTGAAAGCACCCTGCGCCCGACGGACAAGCGCGTGTCGCCGTAGTCGCGGGTTTCCAGCTTCTCGAAACCTTCGGGAAAGACGAAGGCGGCATCGCTCGCCTCTTCCACCACCACGAGCGCGTCGTCGGTGAGCCAGCCGCCTTCGCGGGCAGCGGTGAGCGCTTTCTCCGCCAGTCCGCGGCCGTAGGGCGGATCGCAGAACACCAGGGAGAATGGTTCCAGCGGCTTTGCCTCGCCGAGCTTTGTCGCATCGCGCCGGTAGATGCGCGTCAGGCCGCCGACGCCCAGCGCATCCGTATTGGTGCGGATGACGGCACGCGCTTCCGCGCCGTCATCGACCAGCAGCGCGAAGGCCGCACCGCGCGAGATGGCCTCCAGCGCCATCGCGCCCGTGCCGGCGAACAGGTCCAGCACCCGCGCGCCGGTCACGGGATCGCCATAGGCGTGCGCCAGCACATTGAAGATGGTCTCGCGCACGCGATCCGACGTCGGACGGATTGCGTCCGACTTCGGCGTGGTCAGGGCGCGGCCCTTGAAACGGCCTGCGACGATACGCAACCGCTGCCTCCGTCACTCAAGCATTTACGACTTGCGCGGCGGACGCGAGCCGCCTGGACGCGAACCGGAAGGTTTGCCGCCGAACGACTTTCCCGACGGCGGTTTGCCGGCGAAGCGATCACGCCCACCGAAATCCCGCCTGCCGCGTGACTGGCTATCATCCGCCGCTTGGCCACGAAACGGCTTTTTCTCAAACGATTTGCCGGCGAATTTCCGCTCCGGCCGCTTCTCGCCGGACGGGCGCTCGCTGCGGAAACCTTCATCACGAAAACTCTTGCCACGCGGACGATCGCCAGACGGCCGGTCGCCCTGGGGCCTGTCACCGTGCGGCCGGAAGCCCGGCCGGTCGCCGCGCGGGCGATCGCCGCCGAAACCTCCGTCACGAAAACTCTTGCCTCGCGGACGATCACCAGACGGCCGGTCGCCCTGGGGCCTGTCACCATGCGGCCGGAAACCCGGCCGGTCGCCGCGCGGGCGATCGCCGCCGAAACCTTCGTCACGGAAACTCTTGCCACGCGGACGATCGCCAGACGGCCGGTCGCCCTGGGGCCTGTCACCATGCGGTCGGAAGCCCGGCCTGTCGCCGCGCGGGCGGTCGTCGCGATCCCGTCGGAAGCCTTCGTCGGGGCGACCGGCCGGACGATTGGCGCGGTCGGCGAAAGTGCGCCGCTCATCGCCCTGCTCGTCCCGTCCGAACCGCCGGGCGGGACGCTGGGAGTCAGCGCTCGCAGGACCGCGCCTGTCGAAGCCGTCCCGCTTTCTGAAGCCGCCCTCGCGCGCCTCATCCGGCAGGTCGGGCCGGACCTTGCGGGCCGACCGCTCGGCGAGCTTCGGCATCGGTACCAGCCGTTCGACCTTGACCGTACGGCCGCCCGGATCGGTGATCGCGCCAGCGCGAACGTGCTCGCGCTCTCCGCTGAGGGCGCGCGACTCGCGTGCGTCTGCGCCGCGGCGGGGCACCCGTGTGCCCTTGGGGCGCACGGCCTCGGTCTCCTCATCGCGCCAGACGGCACGTTCCTTGGAACGCTGCTCGTAGGCCTCGCGCTTGTAGGCGGGCGCGGGCGCAGCGGCAGCACGCGGTCCCCGGGCGAGAAAATCCTCGCGCGAGCGGAAGCGGCCTTCGCGCGCGGGCACCGCGTCCGTTCGTGCGGACAGCGGACGTGCGGAGGGCTGGCGCGCGGGCAACTCGTCAGCCTGGGCAAGGCCGGTCTCGAAATCGACCCCCGCCTCGCGTGCCAGCGCTTCGCCGAGCTGGTCCTTGAGGATGCGGGTGCGCACTTCCTCCAGCGCGCCCTCGCCCAGATCGCCGAGCTGGAAGGGGCCGAAGGAAACGCGGATCAGGCGGTTCACGCGCAAGCCGAGATGTTCGAGGATGCGCTTGACCTCACGGTTCTTGCCCTCGCGCAGGCCGAGCGTCAGCCAGACGTTGTCACCCTGAGCGCGCTGGATCGCGGCTTCGACCGGGCCGTAGTGCATACCGTCGATGGTGATGCCATCGCGCAGCGCGTCGAGTTGCGCCTGATCCACGGCGCCGTAGGCGCGCACACGGTAGCGGCGCAGCCATGCGGTATCGGGATGCGCCAGCACGCGCGCGAGGCCGCCGTCGTTGGTAAGCAGCAGCAGGCCCTCGGTGTTGATGTCCAGCCGGCCCACGGCCACAACGCGCGGCAGGTCCGCCGGCAGGCTGTCGAACACCGTCGGGCGACCTTCCGGATCGCGGGCCGTGGTGACGAGACCGCGCGGTTTGTGGAACAGCCACAGGCGCGTGCGCTCACGCGCCGGCATCGGCGCGCCATCGATCAACACCCGGTCGGCCGGGCCGACCAATGTCGCGGGCGTGTCGATGACCTTGCCGTTCACGGACACCCGGCCTTCCGCGATCATCACCTCGGCATCGCGGCGCGAGGCGACGCCCGCCCGCGCCATCACCTTGGCGATGCGCTCCGGGCCGGACGTCACGGCGACGGGTTCGCGGCGCTGCTCAACGGCACGCGGCTTGCGGGCATCGGGGCCGCCGACATCGGCGAAGCGGCGTGCGGGCCGCTCCGGCCGCTCGCCGCCCCCGCGCATCCCGTCCTTACGCTTTTCTTCCTTACCCGCGCCGCCGGGGCGCGGCTTGCCATAGCCCGCGCGGGGGCGCTCGCCCTCGCCCTGGGGGCCGGCGAACTTGCGCGGGGCACTGAATTTTCTGACACCTTTTGACGACCGCGCGGTATCGCCGCCCGGCCGCCGAGCGGGGCGACGCTCGTCTTTCCATTTATCGGTCATTGCCTGCTCATATCAGAACGGATGCATTGACGCGAGAGGATCGACGCATAATATCCGCGCTCTCGCGCGAAATATTTCAATGCCGGAGACTGCTGCCGTCACAATGCCACCGCATTCCGCCCTCCCGCCGGACGACCCGATGTCCATCGCCTTCGACGAGGCGCGCCGCGCCGCGGTTGCCGGCGAGGTGCCCGTCGGCGCGGCCGTGGTCTGCGACGGCATCGTCATCGCGCGCGCCGGCAACCGCACCCGCACCGACAACGACCCCACCGCCCATGCCGAGATGCTGGCCATCCGCGCGGCGTGCCTGCGGCTCGGCAGCGACCGCCTGCCGGGCTGCGACCTCTATGTGACGCTGGAGCCTTGCCCGATGTGCGCGGCGGCGATCTCGTTCGCCCGCATCCGCCGGCTCTATTATGGGGCGGAGGACCCGAAGGGCGGCGCGGTCGACAACGGCGTGCGCTTCTTTCACGCGGACACCTGCCACCACGCGCCTGACGTCTACGGCGGCATCCGCGCGCAGGAGGCGGCGGACATGCTGCGCACCTTCTTCCGGGAGAGGCGGTGAGAGGGCATGCTCCTTATAAATAGAGCGGACGCCATCTTCATTATCGAGGATATCGCGAAGCGCGGCGGGAACCGCTGTTGCCGTATCGCCTCCAATAAGCCGGCACTGTTGCCATAAGGGCAACAATCGGCCATAGTCGGCGGTCATGGACAGGATGGGCGATCTCGATGTCTTCGCGCAGGTGGTGACGGCCCGCGGCATGTCGGCTGCGGGGCGGGAGATGGGGCTGTCGACGGCCGTCATTTCCAAGCGCATCCGCCGGCTGGAGGAGCGGCTGGGCGTGCGCCTGCTGCAGCGCACCACGCGCCAGATCACACTGACCGAGGCGGGGCAGGGCCTTTACGAACGCGCCGTCGCCATTCTGGCCAGCGTGGAGGAGGCCGAGGCCTGGGTGGCGCGCGGCAGCGCCGAGGTGCGCGGCGTGCTGAAGGTTTCCGCGCCCACCTCCTTCGGCCGCCTGCACATCGCGCCGCGCCTGCTGCCGTTTTTGCGGCGCCACCCGAATCTGACCGTCGATCTGAACCTGTCGGACGAGTTCATCGATCTCGTCGGGGAAGGCTATGACGTCGCGGTGCGCATTGCCGATCTCGCCGATTCCAGCCTCGTTGCCCGCAGGCTTGCCCCCAACCATCGCCTGCTCGTCGCCGCCCCCGCCTATCTGGAGCGCGCTGGCGTTCCCCAATCCGTCGACGACCTGCCCCAGCACACGCTCATCGCGCACAACAGCGATCACTGGCGGCTCGAAGGGCCGCACGGGCAGCATGTCGTGCGCATCAACGCGCCGCTGCGCACGAATTCGAGCGAGGTGGTGCGCGAGGCGGTGATCGCGGGCATGGGCATTGCCCTGCGCTCGACGTGGGACATCGGGCCGGAGCTGCGCAGCGGCCAGTTGCGCGCCGTGCTGCCCGGCTACGGCGCTTCCAACCGCGTCGCGGTGTACGCGGTCTATCCCAGCCGCCGCCATCTGGAGCAGAAGGTGCGGGTGTTCGTGGACCATCTCGCCGCGCTGTTCGGCCCGACGCCCTACTGGGATGACGGCCTGACGCTCTCCTGACCAGCGGCGGAAGGCGAGGCGGCGGAAAAGGCGATCTCGACCATCGTGCCTTCGTGCAGGGCGCTCGAAATGTGGAAGCGCCCGCCGCTTGCCTCCACCAACGCGCGCGTCAGCGGCAGGCCGAGGCCGGTGCCCGTGCCGTGGCCGAGCCGCGTCGTGGTGAGCTGCGCGAAGGGTTCCAGCGCTGCCGATACCTGCGCGCGTGTCATGCCGATGCCGGTGTCGCGGATGCGCAGCGTCGCGCCGCCGTCATCCGCGCGCGCAGTGGAAACGATGACCTGCCCGCCCGCGTCCGTGAACTTCACCGCGTTCGACAGCAGGTTGAGAATGATCTGCTGCAGCGCACGCTCATCGATACTGACCGGCGGCAGCGCGCGCGCGAGGCTGGTGCGCAGCACCACCTGCTGTCGCCCTGCCTGTGGCATCAGCAACCCGACGCAGCCCGACACCACGTCGTTGAGGGAAACGAGGGAGGGTGCAAGCTCCAGCCGCCCGGCCTCGATCCGCGCCAGGTCGAGAAGATCATTGACGAGGCTGATCACCTGCCCGCCGGAGGCGTGGATGTCACGCAGGTATTCGCGGTAGCGCTCCGAGCCGACGGGGCCGAACCGCTCCTCCAGCATGATCTCCGCAAAGCCGATGATGGCGTTGAGCGGGGTGCGGATTTCGTGGCTGACGCGCGCCAGAAACGCGGCATGGCCGCCCTGCGCCTCTCCGCCGGCCGCCTCCGGCAGCGCGCCTTCGCGCCGGGGAGCGCCGCTGACATCGCGCAGGATGGCGAAGAAACGCTCGCCGTCGCGGGTCGCCGGCGCGTCCGCGACGTCCGGCGCGAGCCGACCCATGACCATCATCAGCTCGATGGTGCCGCCGCCGCGCGCACGCGCCGTCACCAGTTGCCCGTCGTTGAGAACGCTGGCGAGTCCGCCCTCGCGCAGCCCCTCGAAATAGGCCTTCGCCCCGGCGACGCTCTCCGTCGTCAGCAGTCGCCACAGAGGCGTGCCTACCACGTCGGTTTCCTCGCGTCCGAACAGCGCCTCCGCCGAGCGGTTGAGCGACAGCAGGCGGCCCGCGCCGTCGAGCGTGACCACGCCGTCTGTTGCCGTGTCGAGGATGGTGTCGAGCGCCCGCACGCGCGATTCCTGATAGCGCAGTTCGCGTTCGAGATCGCGCAGGTGCGCTTCCATGCGGGGTTCAAGCGCGCGGCGGAACGACATCAGCGTCGCCGGCCCGCCCTCCCATGGCACGCTGACCATGCGCGCGTCGGCGGAAAGAGGCGTGCCCTGTGCAGTGCGCAACGCCAACGGCGCATCTCCGCCGCCCGGCGTGTTCGTGAACAGCGCCTGCAACCCCCCCGCTGCGGCGAAGGCGGCGGCATCCGTATAGCCAAGCAGATCAAGCAGGCCACGGCTCGCGAACAGCACCGAGCTGCCGCGTGTCACCAGCAGGCCGAGCGGCAGGCGGTCGGCGATTCGCCTGAAGACGGCGACGGAATCCTGCTCCGCGTCTTCCGGCCGGATGACGCCGGCTGCAGCTTCCCGATGCGCGTCGCCTGCCTCTTCCAGCGCGCGCGGCACAGCCGGGCGGGCTTCCGCCGGCAATGCCGCCGCCGGCGTGACGATATCCGCCACGGGGCGCGGTCCCGGTTTAGCATGCGGCGCTGTTTCGGGACGTCCGGCGGCGGGAATGTCCGACGCGGGCTCACTGGCCGCGCCGCCGTCAGGCTCCCGGTCGTCGTGCGGCATAATGTCGCCGATGCGGGAGATGCCCAGCGCGCGGGCGATATCGCGGAACGCCTGTTTCTCGCTGTCCGTCAGCCGCGAGCGCTGCGGCGCCTCGGCCGGCTCAATCATCGGTTCGGCGACCGGAGCGGCCGGCGCGGCGGGAGCGGAGACGGCCGGCGCGGCAGGCGCAGCCGGGGCGGCAGCGCCGCCTCCCGCATCGCGCAGGCGGGCGATGCGGCAGAGGCCGAAGCCGCGGAATCCCTGAAAGCGGCGCTTCGCATCGTGCATCGGAATGCCGGCGAGTTCCACCGGCAGCAGCGGTATGGCCACGTTGTCGCCGACGCGCCACAGCACCTCCCGGCCGCTCCATGTATCATGGTGCGACAGGGCGGCCGCGACGCCGTCCGGATCGTGGACGATGCCTTCCGCCACGAGATCGCGCCAGCTTCGCCCCTCGATGCCGCCGGATTGCCGCCCCACAAGCCCCGCAAGCTCCTGCGAGACGCGCGCGAACCTGCCCTGCGCGTCCGTCTCCCAGATGAAGCGCACGGTCGACCGGTTGCCGGCATAGACGAGCAGGCGGTCGAGCGCACTTTGGCGAGCGGCCCCCGCGTTCCCCTCCACAGCAATGTCGCCGCCGCGCGGCGCGGATGGTGCGGCGACGGCTTGCATCGCTGCGCCGTCGTCCGGGCCGCGATGAACGAAGCCGTCCTCCACCACGCGCGGCAGGCGCGGCAACGGCCCGCGCAGGATGGTGAGCAGGAACTCGCCCTCCCCCGTGGCGACGCGGTGGCATTCGAGCAGCAGGCGGGCGATGCCGTAGCCCTGCGGAAGCGTGATGCGTTCGAGCCGGACCCCGCTGCCAGCGGAAAGCGCCGCCGCGATGCGGCGCAGGCGCCCGCGCAGATTCTCGCCGCCGGCCGCCCGCAACGCGGGCGCGAGCCCGGCGGTGCCAACCGAGGCGCCAATGACGCGGTTGCCGTCAAGCGACCACAGCACCGCAGCCGCCTCCTGCTCCACGAGCGCGGCAAGCGCGGGATCTCCCCAGATACCTGTCTTCGATGCGTCCGGTCGCCTCGACATCCGAATCACCCGCCTCACTGTCACATTAGGACCGCGACATATGACTAATAAAATGTTAATATATCTTTGTCCTCAGAGCGTCACGGAATCTGCGTAGATTGCCGGCGCAATCCGGCATCAACGTTAACGTTGCGTCAGGAACGCCAAAATGTAGGTTTGACGGAATAAGCCCCCTTGCATTGCTGCGATGCAGCATATATGCATTGCAGTGCACAATCCGTCAGTGTATGTCCCTTTCGTCCAGCGTTTCCAAGGAGATTACGATGAGCAACAACCTCCCGACCTACGAGATCCCCGCCGAGCTGCGTGAGTTCGCTGAGAAGAGCGTCGACCAGGCCCGCAAGGCGTTTGATGGCTTCCTCGGCGCTGCCCACAAGGCGATCGCCACCTTTGAGAACCAGACGACGGCTGTCCCCTTCAACTCGCACGAAGTCGCCCGCCGCACGCTTTCCTACGCCGAGAGCAACATCGCTGCTGCCTTCGACCTCGCCGAGAAGCTCGTCCGCGCCAAGGACCTGCGTGAAGTGACGCAGTTCCAGAGCGAGTACCTGAAGAACCAGTTCGCTGCGCTTCAGGAGCAGGCCCGCGACTTCGGCGCCACCGTGCAGAAGACCGCCACGGAAGCCACGCAGCAGGTCCAGAACGCTGTGAAGGAAGCCACCCAGAACGCGACCGAAGCCGCCAAGGAAGCCGCGCAGGCCGCCAAGGACGCGACCAAGACCGGCGCGTGACATACGCGAGACCGGCCGCAACCATGCGGCCGGTTGCCCGACGTCATGCCGGATTGCACTGCGGCGCGGGGCGACTGTCCCGGCCGCGACCTTACTGCGCCGCAACAGCCCCTTGTCCGATGCTACCGCTGACTGGCATGATACGTGGCGCGGTTTCCGGCAGTACAGGCGTCCGTTCAGGCGAGAACAGTTCGGGTATCAGGTCCAGTGATATAGAGACGGAGCAGAATTTCCATGACGACACGTAAGGTAACCGGCACTCCGGCAGGCGGAAGAAGAAGGACAACTTCCGCGAAAAGCACGACGACGGCCGAGGACGTGAGCGTTACGGATACGACTGCGCAGCCCGCCGCGACCGCCGCAGACAAGACGCAGGCAGCGTCGGCTCCCCAAGCAGCATCGGCTCCCGCTGCGGCCCCGGCCCCCAGACAGGCCACCGCTCCCGTGGCCACGCCTTCTCCGTCCGTCAAGGCCGCCCCGGCTGCAGCCGTAAAGCCCGCTGAAGCTCCTGCCAAGGAAGCCCCCGCCAAGGCAGACAGCCCGGCGACCGAAACCAAGCCGGAGCCCGCCAAATCCGCGCCGGCCCAGCCTGAGGCGGTGAAGCCCGCTGAAGCCGCCAAGCCTGTCGAGACCATCAAGCCTGTCGAGGCTGCGAAGCCTGTTGAGACCGCCAAGCCCGCCGAGGTCGCAAAGCCTGTCGAGGCTGCAAAGCCCGTAGAGACGGCAACGCCGGTCGAGCCCGCCAAGCCAGCTGAAACTGCCAAACCCGTCGAAACTGCTGAGGCCGCCAAGCCGTCCCAGCCAGCCGAACCCGCCGAGCAGCCTGCCCCCCGCAAGGTCGCCGCACCGGCTGCGAGCGCGGCGCCTGCTGCTCCAGGACTGTTCGACAAGCCGCTCGCGCCTCCGCGCACCCCTGCGGCGCCGGTTGCCCCCAAGGAGGAGGCTCCGGTCGTGACGGCAACGGTCGCTCCGGCGGCACCGGACGTGCAGCCCGCCGCAGCGCCGGCGGCTGCGGAAACGACGCCGGCGTCTGTCGTGGAAAGCGCGGTCGCACAGGCTGCCCCCGCCACCATCACCGCTGTTTCGACCACGACGCAGGTCGGCCTGCGCTACGCGCGCCAGGGCTACAGCAGTCTGCATGAGCAGAGCGAGCTGTGGACGAAGAATTTCTCGACCGGCGTCTCGCTCGCCTCGCGCGGCGTCACGGAACTGAACAGCAAGATGTTCGATCTCGTGCGCAGCCAGACGGACGGCACGCTCGACCTCTGGCGCCAGCTCCTGACTGTCAGTTCGCTCGCCGAGGCTGTGGAGCTGCAGACGCGGGAACTGCGTCGCCAGTTTGAGTCCACGTCGAGCCAGTTGAAGGATATCGCGCAGACGTCTAACCGGCTGCTGAGCGAGGCCTTCAGCCAGGTCCAGGCGCGGCAGTCCAAGTCCAACGACCGGTCCTGATCGCGGCGCCCGGCTTCCCGGGCCGCCATGCGGCATTTGAGACGCGACGGGCGTTCACGGACGCCCGTCTGCCGTTCCCTCACGAGACCCCTGTGGACTCGATGCGCCGACAATGTGTCGCGGTTCTTGCATCAATCGCGCGAAGCCGCTATGTAGTGGCGTCTGATTCTCCAAACGGGCCGCTGCGGTTTCCGTTTGCGGGATGCAATACCGTTCTGACGGTAGAAGACCTGCCTCCGGCAGCACCGTGCAGCTGTAGCTCAGTTGGTTAGAGCGCTTGATTGTGGATCAAGAGGTCGCCCGTTCGAACCGGGCCAGCTGTACCATTCAATCACGTCAATCGAATCGTCACGCCGAGCAGCCCTTGATCACGGGGTTGCGATGCGCTTTGCCCGGAAGCCGCTTCGCCGGGAGCCGCGCCGGTGCGGCGTGAGCGGCGTCAGGCCCGGCCGCGCAGCCGGCCCACGATCCCGGCGGGGAAGAAATAGACGCTGAGGATGAAGACGAGGCCGAGCCACAGCAACCACCTGTCGGGGTTCAGGATGTCAGGCAGCAGCGGCAGGCCGGCAGTTGCCGCTGCAGCGCGTTCCATCAGCGCCTGCAGATAGTTCTGCGCCAGCACGAAGATCGTCGCGCCGAGCACGGCGCCATACATCGTGCCCATGCCGCCGATCACCACCATCAACAGAATGTCGATCATGATCTCCATGCCGAGTGTCGTGCCGGGGCCGACGTAGCGCAGCCACACCGCGAACACCGCGCCCGCCAGCGCCGCGATCACCGCCGCAAGGCAGGTCGCGGCCGCGCGGTAAACGACTACGCGATAGCCGATCGCCTCTGCCCTGAAGGCGTTCTCGCGAATCGCCTGCAGCACCGAGCCGAAGGGCGAGTTCACCACCCGCAGCATGACGAGGAACAGCGCGAGGCACGTGCCGAACACGAGATAATAGGCAATCACCCTGCCGGTGATGCGCGTGCCGAACACGGGCTCCTCCAGCAGCCGGAAACCCGGCGTCAGCTCGCGCGGGATGCGGAAGTTCAGCCCGTCCTCGCCGCCCGTGATGCCCGAGAGCTGGCTGACCAGCACCGCCATGGCGGAAGCGACGGCGAGCGTGATCATGGCGAAGAAGATCGCCCGCACCCGGAGCGAGAACAGTGCGATCGCAAGCGCCGTCAACGCCGCGAGCGCCACGCCAGCGGCGGCGCCTGCACCGATGGGCAGCCAGCCCGGCCCGAGGTGAGCCGCGGCAATGGCGACACCATAGGCCCCCATGCCGAAGAACATGGTATGGGCGAAGCTCACGATCCCGGCATAGCCGAGCAGCAGGTCGTAGCTCGCCACCAGCACGATGAACATGCAGATCCGCGCCGCCGTCTCCAGCGCCCGCGTGCCGGGCAGCAGGAAGGGAGCGGCGGCGAGTACGACGAGGATGACGGCGAGCAACACCGCCAGCAGGCGGCTGCGCGGCAGGTCGTCGGAAAGGATCGCTCTCAGCATGGTCATTTCGCCTTCACGACCGGGATCATGCCCTGCGGGCGCCACATAAGGACCGCCACCATCAGCGCGATGTTCGACACCAGCGCGGCCTTGGGCTCCAGAAAGGCAACGTAGTTCTGCAGCAGCCCGACCAGCAGCGCCCCGATGAAGCAACCCTCGACCGAGCCCAGCCCCCCGATGATGACGACGATGAACACGAGCACCATGATCTGGTTGCCCATGCCGGCGGTGATCACCTCCTGATACAGGGCCCACATCACGCCGCCGAGGCCGGCGAGAGCCGAGCCGGCGACGAAGACGAGCACGAAGACGCGCCGGATGCGATAGCCGAGCGCCTGCACCATTTCCGGATTTTCGACGCCGGCGCGCACGATGAGGCCGAGCCGCGTGGCGCGCAGCAGCCAGCGCATGCCGAGAAACAGCACGAGCCCGATGGCCACCGCGAGCAGCCGGTATTTCTCCAGCGCCGCGCCCGCGAAGGTGACGGCGCCCTTCAACGTTTCGGGCCGCGGCACGGCGATCTGTTCGCCGCCCCAGATGACGTGGATGAGCTGCTCCGCCACGATCAGGCCGCCCATGGTGACGAGGATCTGCTTCAGGTGCGAGCCGTAGACCGGGCGGACGATCCAGCGCTCGAAGCCGAGGCCGAGGCCGCCTGCCGCCGCCATGGCGGCGGCGATGGCGAGCGCCACGGCGGCGACGTTGGCGGGCATGTCCGCCGCCCCCGCCATGCCCGGCAGTGCGAGCAGAACCGTGGCGCCGACGAAGGCGCCGAAGGAGATGAAGGCGCCGTGGCCGAAATTGATAACGTCCATCAGCCCGAAAACGAGCGTCATGCCGGAGGCGATGGTGAAGATCATCATCCCCATCGCAAGGCCGGAAACGGTCAGCGTCAGCCACGACGACCCTTGCGGGATGAGCACGAGGCCGGCGAGCATCAGCGCCGGGATCAGCAGCACCGGCAGCCAGGGCTCCAGGCGCCGGGCGAGCGGCGGGCGGGTGAAGGTGGGGGCGTGCTCCGGCGCGCGGCTCATGCGGCGCCCTCCATGCCGAGAAGCCGGCCCTGAAGCGCCGCATCGGCGGCGAGGTCCGCCATCCGCCCGGACCAGACGGTGCGCCCGTCCTCCATCACCACCGCGCCGTCGCCGAGCGCGCGGGAGAGGGCGAAGTTCTGCTCGACGAGCAGGATCGTCGCGCCGGCGCGCTTCAGGTCCTTCAGCGCCCGCGCCAGCGTGGTGACGATGGCGGGCGCAAGCCCCTTGGAGGGCTCGTCGATGAGGTAGAGCCGGCGCTCCTCGATCATGGCGCGCGCGACGGACAGCATCTGCTTCTGCCCGCCCGACAGCGTCCCGGCCGCGCTGTCCCAGAAAGTCTTCAGCGGCGGGAAGGCAGCGGTGATCCACGCCAGCCGGGCCTTGTCCATCGGGCCGGAAATCGCCGCAAGGCGCAGATTCTCGCCGACGGTCAGGTCCGAAAAGATGCCCATGTCCTCGGGCACGTAAGCGATGCCGCGCCGGGAGATCTCCGCCGTCGGAAGCGCGGCGATATCCTCGTCCGCGAACAGCACTTGCCCGGTGCGCGCACGCCACAGGCCCATGATGGTACGCAGCGTTGTCGTCTTGCCGGCGCCGTTGCGGCCCAGCAACATCGTCACCTCGCCGCGCGGCACCGAAAAGCTCACGTCATGCAGGATGTGGTAACGCCCGATGTCGGTGGCGACCGACCGCAGCGTCAGGATCGGCTCAGACATCCTCCAGCGCCCCTCCCAGATAGGCTTCCCGCACGATGGCCGAGGCCATCACACCGGCGGGCGGGCCGTCGGCGACCAACGCGCCGTTGTGCAGCACGATCAGCCGGTCGGCGAGGCTGCGGATGACGTCCATCTTGTGCTCGACGAGCAGCACAGTCGCCGCGGGATCGGCCCGGATTTCCGCGATCAGGCCGAGGATCACGGGCGCCTCGTCCAGCGACATGCCCGCGGTCGGCTCGTCGAACATGTAGATCTTCGGTTCGAGCGCGATCATCATCGCCACCTCAAGCTTGCGCTGGTCGCCGTGCGACAGGGCGGCGACGGGACTTTTCGCGAGCCGCGTCAGCTTCACCCGCTCCACCACCGCCTCGGCCGCCGCGATGAGGTCGCGTTGCGCGGAGACGCGCGGAAACGCGCGCAGGCCCCGCCCCTGCCGCGCCTGGATGACGAGGCGGACGTTCTCCAGCACCGAAAGCGCGGGAAACAGGCTCGTCAACTGAAAGGCGCGGCCGATGCCGGCCCGCGTGCGCGCCGCGACGGGAGCGCGGGTGATGTCGCGCCCCTCCAGCAGCACCTGCCCCGCCGTCGCCGGGAGCTGCCCCGAGATCAGGTTGAAATAGGTGGTCTTGCCCGCCCCGTTCGGCCCGACGATGGCCGTCAGCTCGCCGGGCCGAAAGGCACAGCTCACGGCATCCACCGCGACATGCCCGCCGAAGCGGACTGTCAGTCCGCGCGTTTCAAGCGAAGGCCCGTTCATGCATCACCCCGTCAGGCAAGCTTCCGCCGCGCTCGCGGCCAGGGCCGGGTTCAGTCGCGCACGGGCACTTTCATCTCGTCGATGCCGATGACCCGCACCAGTTCCGGGATGCCCCAGGCCACGGCAGGATCGACCTTGATGCGGAAATGATACATTTCCTGCAGCGCCTGATGGTCCTCCGGACGGAAGATCATCTTGCCCTTCGGCGTTTCCCACTCCATACCCTCCATCGCCGCGATCAGCGCTTCCGTATCGGTGGAACCCGCCTTCCTGATCGCTTCGACGATGGCGATGCCGGCTGCCATGCCGCCGGCGGTGAAGAAGTCCGGCGGCGCGCCGAAGCGCTCCTGATGCGTCTTCACCAGCCATTTGTTCGCGGGATTCTGCGGGATCTCGTAATAATAGTAGGTCGCGCCCTCCATGCCCGGCAGTTCCTTGTAGGCGGCGAGCGCCGAGAGGATGTTGCCGCCGGAGGCGATCCGGATGCCGAAGCGGCCGGGGTTCATGGCGTTGATCCGGCCCATCGGGTTGTTGGCGCCCGCCCAGATGATGTAGAGCAGCTTCCTGTCGCCCCCGGCATCCTTCATCGCGTTGAAGATGCGCTCGGCCGCGGCCGTGAAGTCGGTCGTGTCCTGCGGCACGTATTCCTCGTGCACGATCTTCGCACCGGTGTCCGCCAGCGCCTCGCGAAAGGCGGCCACGCCGTCACGACCGAAGGCGTAGTCCTGCGCCAGCGTGGCGATGCGCACGCCCTCGCCGCCCAGCGCCACGGCGTTGGCGATGGCGTCCTGGCTGGAGTTGCGGCCGGTGCGGAAGATGAAGCGGTTGCGGTCCGCCCCTGTGATCGAGTCCGCCACCGCCGGTTCCACGATGAGAATCCTGCCATGTTCCTCGGCCACCGGCAGCATCGCCAGCGCTACGCCCGAACTGACGTCGCCCACCGCGAGCAGCGCATCGTCGTCGCCATAGGCCTCGGCCAGAACGGCGCGGCCGACGTCGGGCTTCAGCTGGGTATCCTTCTCGATCACGACGATTTTCTCGCCGCCGATCTCCATCGTGCCCCCGGTCGCGTATTCGAGGCCGAGCAGCAGTCCTTCGTGAGACTGCCTGGCATAGGCTTCGAGGGCGCCGGTCTTGCCGTAGACGTGTGCAATCCGGATCTCGGCCTGCGCGGGGGACGCAAGAAGGCCGATGGCGACCGCAGCGGCCGCCAGAACACGGTTCATGATTTCCTCCCGTTATTCATGACATATGAGTCATGTTTCGCATGACGCTACTGGCGGCTGTCTTTCCTGTCAATCGCGACCGCTCCGGTATCGGGCGGCACGTTCAGGCGCGTGTCAGCAAATTTTTCCATGCATTTGCCCGGCTATCCACGTCTTTGCCGTACAGCCGGGACAACGCATGCTCCACCTTTCTTCCGACCGTTCGATGACGGTGCTCACCGGCGCCACCGTGGCGGGCATGGGTCTTGCCGCCTGCGATGCGCTCGCCGTCCCGGGGCCGTGGGGCCCCGCCGGCCTCGCGCTGGCCTATCTCGCGGGCGGGCTGCCGGCGGCGGCGCGGGCGCTGGCGGCGCTGTGGCACGAGGGCATCCTCGACATCGACCTGCTGATGGTGGCCGCCGCCCTCGCCGCCGCCGCCGTGGGCGCGCCGCTGGAAGGCGCGGTGCTGCTCACGCTCTTCAGCATCTCCACCACGCTCGAACACCGCGCCATGGGCCGGGCGCGCCGCGCGGTGGAGGCGCTGATGGCGCTGCGCCCGGACACCGCGCTGAAGCGCCTGCCGGACGGGACGATGGCCGAAGTGCCGGCAGCCTGCCTCGCACCCGGCGATGTCGTGGTGCTGCGGCCCGGTGCGCGGGTGCCCGTGGACGGCACGATCCTCGACGGCGACGGCTCGCTCGACGAGGCCACCATCACCGGCGAGTCGATGCCGGTGCACAAACGCGCCGACGCGAAGGTCTTCGAGGCGACGGTGAACCTCGACGGCGTGCTGGCCGTCACCGTCGCCCGCTCGGTCGCCGACAGCACGGTGGCGCGGATGATCGCGCTGGTGACGGAAGCGCAAGCCGCCCGCGCGCCGTCGGAACGCTTCAGCGCCTGGTTCGGCCAGCGCTATACGGTGGCGGTGCTGGCGGGCTCCGCCCTCGCCTTCGGCCTCCTCCTGTGGCTCGGCTGGCCGGCGCGGGAAGCGCTCTACCGCGCGGCAACGCTGCTGGTGGCTGCAAGCCCGTGCGCCATCGTGATCTCGGTTCCCGCCGCCGTCCTCTCTGCCCTCGCCGCTGCGGCGCGGGGCGGCGTGCTGTTCAAGGGTGGCGCGGCGCTGGAGACGCTGGCGGAGGTCGACACTTTCGCCTTCGACAAGACGGGCACGCTCACCACCGGCAAGGCGGAGGTGACGGAGGTTGCGGCCGGCGGCGGCGAGACGGCGTTCCTGGCGCTGCTCGCGGGATTGGAGGCGCATTCCGAACACCCCGTCGCGGACGCGATCCGCCGCCACGCCGAGGCGCGCGGCATCGCGCCCGCGACGGTACGCGACGTGCGAGCCATCCCGAGCGAAGGCATCCGGGGGATCGACGCCGGGGGCGTGGTCTGGGCGGGCAACCGCCGCATGGCGGCGCGTATGGCGGCCCGGATATACGCGATGGCGGACACGCCGGCATCGGAACCCGATGCGCGGCCCGATCTGGCGGCGCTTGCCGACAGCGCGCAGACGGTCGTCTATCTGGGGCGCGGGAACCGGATTCTGGGCGCCGTCAGCGTGGCCGACCGCCCGCGCGCGACATCGGCGGCGGCACTCGCGGCGCTGCGTGCCGAGGGCGTGACGACCATCGTCATGATGACCGGAGACCGCCGCCCGGTGGGAATCAGGATCGGCGCGGAACTTGGCTTCGCGCCGCAGGATATCCACGCCGATCTGCTGCCGCAGGACAAGGTGCGGCTGGTGGGCGAACTCGCGGGCCGGGGCAAGGTCGCCTTCGTCGGCGACGGCGTGAACGACGCGGCCGCGCTGGCGCGGGCCGACATCGGCATCGCCATGGGCGCGGCGGGCAGCGAGGTCGCCCTGCGGGCAGCGGATGTGGCGCTGCTGTCCGAGGACATGCAGCGCCTCGCCGCCGCCCGCAGGCTCGCGCGGCGCACACGGAACATCATCCGGCAGAACCTGATCTTCGCCATGGGCGCGATGGTGGTGCTGGTGGCATCCAGCCTGTTCCTCGCCCTGCCGCTGCCGCTCGCCGTGCTGGGGCACGAGGGCGGCACGGTGCTCGTGGTGCTGAACGGCCTCCGGCTGCTCGCCGACCCCATCCGCTGCGACCGTAAGCGTGCCTGACCCGGCACGGCGCCAGCATGATCCACCGCTCATCCCATGGCTCCTCTCCCCGACATTATTTGAACCGTTCCAAAGAACGCGCGGATGCTCTACCTTGTCTGTGGAACGAGGATGCGCGGATTCTTCCGACGGACGGCTGGATGCGGCGGCGCCTGTTCAGCCGCCTGCCGGCGCGCAGGCCGGCGATCATCGGGCGAGGCGGGGAAAGGACGGAGGATGCGCATCCTTCTGGTTGAGGACGACCGCGGCATCGGCGATGCCGTGCGCGCCCAGATCGCGGCGGAGGGCCATACGCCCGACCTGGTGACGACTCTCGCCGACGCGCGCGCCTGCCTCGACACCGTCGCCTACGACCTGATCCTGCTCGACCTCATGCTGCCGGACGGCGGTGGCCTCGGCTTCCTGCGCGCGTTGCGCCGGAGCGGCTCGGCGACGCCTGTCATCATCCTGACCGCGCGCGACCGGATCACGGAGCGGATCGAGTGCCTGAACACCGGCGCGGACGACTATCTGGTCAAGCCCTTCGATCTCGACGAGCTGTCCGCCCGCATGGGCGCCGTGGCGCGGCGCTACGCGGGGAACCCCAACCCGCTGATCGAACTCGGCGGGCTTGCGATCGACATCGCCGCCCGCCGCGTCACCGGCCCCCAGGGCGAGATCACCCTCAGCCAGCGCGAATGGGCGGTGTTCGAGGCCCTGCTGCAGCGCCCGGGCAGCATCGTGCCGAAATCCGCGCTTGAGGAGCGGCTCTATTCCTTCGACGCGGAGGTGGAGAGCAACACCATCGAGGTCTACGTCAGCCGCCTGCGCCGGAAGCTCGGGCGGGGCAGCATCGAGACGCTGCGCGGCCTCGGCTACCGGCTGGGGCGTGGATGAACGCGGCGGATGCCCCGCGCAGCCTGCGGCGCGACCTCGCGCTCGGCCTTTCCCTCGGGCTCTGCGCCTTCTGGCTCATGGCGATGGCCGCGGCCGCGCAGATTGTGGGGCACGAGCTGGAGCAAATCTTCGACGCCGCCCTGCGCCAGACCGCCGAGCGCATCCTGCCGCTCGCGGTGATCGAGCGGGCCAACAGCGGGGAAGCACCCGCCACGCGACATATCTCCACCGTCGGGCCGCACCGGGAGGGGCAGATCACCTATGTCCTGCGCGATCGGGACGGGCGGATCGTGCTGGCCTCCGAGGACGCGGACCTTGCGGTTTTCGCGCAGCCGCTGGCCGAAGGCTTCCATAACGTGAACGATCATCGCGTCCATGCGCGGTTCGCCGTATCGGGAACCTATCGGATCGAGGTAGCCGAGCCGCTCTCCTACCGGCGCGAGGCGCGCCGGGAAACGATCGGCTTCATGTTTCTGCCGCTGCTCCTGCTGCTGCCGGCGAGCCTTGCCGGCATTGCCGTCTTCACCCGCGCGCGCCTCGCGCCGGTGGCGGCACTGTCGGCGGAGGTGGCGGGGCGAGACGCCTCGGACCTCTCGGCCCTGAGCACGCCCGGCCTGCAGGAGGAGCTGGTGCCGATCCGCGACGCGGTGAACCGGCTGATGACGCGGCTCGCACGCACGCTGGAGGCCGAGCGCGGCTTCACCGCTAATGCCGCGCACGAATTGCGCACGCCCATGGCGGCGGTGCTGGCGCAAACCCAGAGGCTGCTGGCGGAGGCGCCCGAAGGGCCGCTACGCCAGCGGGCGCTGACCATCGAGGCGGAACTGAAGCGCCTCGCCCGCCTCGCCGAAAAGCTCCTGCACCTCTCGCGCGCCGAAGGCGGTGGCGTTCTGGCCGGAGCGGACAGCGACGTGGCACCCATTCTCGCCTTGGTGGGGGAGGATTTTGCCCGCGCCGGCCACGGCGGGCGCCTGCGGCTCGCCCTGCCGGAGGGAGGCGCGCGGCTGCGCATCGATCCGGACGCCTTCGCCATCCTCGCCCGCAACCTGATCGAGAACGCACTGACCCACGGCGACCCGGCCACGCCTGTCGAGGTGAGGCTCTCGACCGGCGGCACGCTCACCGTCACCAACGCCGGCCCTGTCATTCCCGCCGAAACGCTCACGCGGCTCACCACCCGCTTCGAACGCGCCGGCAGCAGGGGGAGCGGCTCCGGCCTCGGCCTTGCCATCGCCGCCGCCATCGCACGGGGCACCGGCGCTGCGCTGACGCTGGCCTCGCCCGCGCCGGGACGTCACGACGGCTTCGAGGCCCGCTTCACGCCGTGCGCCCCGTGACATCGGGACGCGATGGTGGTATCGAAAAGTGGCATATGAGGGCGGCCTGCAGCCGGGAAACGGAACGTCCGGCCGGAGCGCTCCGCCGCGACGGGGGTGAGCGGGCATGATCGCGAATTCCAGCGCACCGGCCGGCGATCCCCGCGCCGCTCCACCGTCCTTCCGCCGTACCCTGACCGTCTGGGACCTCGTCGCCGTGCTGCTCGTGCTCGGCGCCGTCGTCCTGCTCGCGCAGGCGAGCCTCGGGCTGATGCAGCCCCTGCCCGGCCCGGGCACCCGCGCGATAGACCTTTCTCCAGCGGCCCTGCCGGAATATGCGCTGCGCACGTCCATGCGCATGCTGGCGGCGATGGCGCTGTCGCTCGTCTTCACCTTCACCTACGCGACCTGTGCCGCGCGCAGCCGGCACGCGGAACAGATCCTGATTCCGCTGCTCGACATTCTCCAGTCCGTGCCGATCCTCGGTTTCATCTCGGTGACGGTCGTCTTCTTCATGTCGCTGGCGCCGGGGAAGGCACTGGGCGCGGAACTGGCCGCCATTTTCGCCATCTTCACCAGCCAGGCGTGGAACATGGCGTTCAGCTTCTACCATTCGCTGCGCACGGTGCCGAAGGAACTCGTCGAGGCGTCGCGTTCCTTCCGCCTCAGCGCATGGATGCGCTTCTGGCGGCTCGACGTGCCGTTCGCCATGCCCGCGCTGGTGTGGAACATGATGATGTCCATCTCGGGCGGCTGGTTCTTCGTCGTCGCGGCGGAGGCGATCAGCGTCGGCGAGACCACCGTCACACTGCCCGGCGTCGGCTCCTACATCGCGCTAGCCATCGAGCGGCGCGACATCGGCGCCATCGGCTGGGCCATTGCCGCCATGCTGGCCGTGATCCTGCTCTGGGACCAGTTGCTCTTCCGGCCGCTGGTGGCCTGGGCCGACCGGTTCCGCGTCGGGCAGGACGACACCGGCGGCCCGCCGCCACGCGCGTGGGTGCTGACCGCACTGCGCCGCTCGCGGTTGATAGCGACGGCCATCGCGCCGCTCGCGGCCGCCTGGCGGTGGACTTACCGGATAGCACCGCCCCCGGCGGCTGCCCGCGTGCCGGCCACGGCGGCCGGGGAAACGGCTGCGCGCTGGCGCGAGCGGCTCTGGTATGCCGCGGTCGCGGCCGTGTGCCTGTTCGCCCTGTGGAAGACCGCCACATTCGTGTTCACGGGCGTCACGCTGGCGGAAGCGGGGCGCACCGTCCTCCTCGGCCTCGCCACCATGGTGCGCGTCTTCGTGCTGATCGCGCTCGCGAGCCTTGTGTGGGTGCCCGTCGGCGTCTGGCTGGGGCTGCGGCCGGCGGCGGCGCGCATCGCCCAGCCGGTGGCCCAGTTTCTGGCGGCGTTTCCCGCCAACCTGCTGTTCCCGCTCGCCGTCTCCGCTATCGCGGCGCTGCGGCTCGATCCGGACATCTGGCTGAGCCCGCTGATGATCCTCGGCACGCAGTGGTACATCCTGTTCAACGTCATCGCCGGCGCGTCGACGATCCCCGGCGAGTTCCGCGACATCGGCACCAACCTGCGCGTGCGCGGCTGGCTGTGGTGGCGACGGATCGCGCTGCCCGCCGTCTTTCCGTTCTACATGACGGGCGCGATCACCGCCTCCGGCGGTTCGTGGAACGCCAGCATCGTCGCCGAACTCGCGAGCTGGGGCGACACGACGCTGAAGGCCCACGGCCTCGGCGCCTATATCGCCGAGGCGACGGCGGCCGGCGATTTCCACCGCGTCGTGCTCGGCATCGCCGTGATGAGCGGGTTCGTCGTCGTCATCAACCGCACGTTCTGGCGGCCCCTCTACGCCTTCGCCGAACGCAAGTTCAGCCTCGACTGACGGGAGGACAGGATGAACACCTCGCACCACGATACTACCGGCCGCCCGGACCCGGCATCCCGCGGCCCCGCCCTTCCGGACGCCGCCCCCCTGCTGGAGCTGCGCGGCGTGCGCAAGTCCTTCCCCAGGCCGGACGGAGGCGAGCTGCTCGTTCTCGACGGAATCGACCTGACCTTGCGGGAAGGCGAGGTCATCGGCCTGCTCGGGCGATCGGGCTCCGGCAAGTCGACGCTTCTGCGGCTCATCGCCGGGCTCGCCGCGCCGGTCGCCGGCTCCGTCACCTGCCTGGGGCAGGAGGTGGCCGGGCCGCCGCCCGGCGTGGCCATGGTGTTCCAGAGCGCGGCGCTGTTTCCCTGGCTCACCGTGCTGGAAAACGTGCAGCTGGGGCTTGAGGCACTGGGCCTGCCGCCCGATGAAATCCGCCGCCGCTCGCTCGACGCGATCGACCTGATCGGGCTCGACGGCTTCGAATCCGCCTATCCGCGCGAGTTGTCGGGCGGCATGCGCCAGCGTGTCGGCTTTGCGCGCGCACTCGTCGTCCACCCCGCCATCCTGCTGATGGACGAGCCGTTCTCGGCGCTCGACGTGCTGACGGCGGAGACCCTGCGCACCGACTTTCTCGACCTTTGGGCGGAGGGCCAGTTGCCGATCCGCGGCGTGATCCTCGTCACCCACAATATCGAGGAGGCCGTGCTGATGTGCGATCGCATCCTCGTTTTCGGCTGCAATCCGGGCCGCATCCTCAAGGAGATCGCGGTCGACCTGCCGCAGCCCCGCGTCCGCCTCGACCCCGGTTTCCGCGATATCGTCGAGCGCCTTTACGTGGAAATGACGACCGCCGCCGCCGTCCGGGCCACGGGCACGCGAACCGAGCTTTTTCCCGGCGCGGGGATCGGCACCGTTCTGCCGCCCGTGTCGTCGAACATGCTGGCGGGCCTGATCGAGGCCGTCGCGGGACCGCCCTATGACGGCAAGGCCGATCTGCCCGTCATCGCCGCGTCGCTGAATCTGGAGATCGACAGGCTCTTCCCTGTCGCCGAGACGCTGCAGATGCTGCGCTTCGCGGAAATGGCGGGCGGCGACATCACGCTGACACCGGAGGGCAAGCGCTTCGCCGACGCGGACACCGACGCGCGCAAGCACCTCTTCGCCCAGCATCTGCTCACCTATGTCGCGCTCGCGGCCCACATCCGGCGCGTGCTCGACGAGCGGCCCGGCCATCGCGCGCCCTGGCACCGGTTCCTGGACGAGCTGGAGGACCACATGTCGCCACGCGCCGGCGCGCGGACCCTGCGCACCGTCATCGACCTCGGCCGCTACGCCGAGATCTTCGCCTACGACGACCGGCGGCGCGTCTTCAGCCTCGACAATCCCTGAGGCGGCGCGAAACGGCCGTTCCCGGCAGGCGCTGGACCGGGCGTGGGGTCAGGCACCGGGCAATTGCGACAGAATGACGCCCGGCGCGCGCGCCGCATCCGTTTTCAGAGTGGTGTCAGCTTCGCAGCGTCAGATCGGTGCCGTCGCGCCCATCGCAGACGTCAGGAGAACGGAACCATGTCCCACCCCGCACCAACCGGATATTCGCTCGCGCAAATCACGCTCCACTGGATCATTGCCGCCATCGTCTTCTTCCAGCTCGCCTTCGGGGAGAGCATGGCTCACGCCATCAAGGCGCGCGAGGAAGGCGGTACGCCCGCCGGCGCAGATGGCGCGCTGGCCAGCGCGCACTACTGGCTGGGCATCGCCGTCCTCGCGCTGGTGGCGTTGCGGCTTGCGCTGCGCGTCGCGCGCGGCGTGCCGGCGCCGGTCGACGAGGGCCTCACCGGCAAACTCGCGGCTGGCATGCACCACCTGTTCTACCTGCTGCTCGTCGCCGCACCCGTCACCGGCCTGCTCGGCTTCTATGCGGGCGAGCCGTGGGGAGGCGTGCATACGGTCGCCAAGCCCCTCTTCATCGTGCTCATCCTCGGGCATGCCGGCGCGGCACTTTTCCACGCTTTCTGGCTCCACGACGGAACCCTGCGGCGGATGCTCGTTCCCCAGCGCGGCTGAGCCATGGAATCATTTGACGGGTAAAGGCGCTCGCTCCAGAAAAGAAGCGTGGGGGCCATCGGGCCACCCGCGATGCGTGAGGTTCGGAATGCTGATAAGGCCCGCCGCTGCGGCGGACGTGAAGGGAATCACGGCGATCTACAACGACGCCGTCGCCAACACGACCGCCATCTGGAACGAGACCATCGTGGACGAGGCCGACCGCGCCGCCTGGCTCGCGGCCCGGCAGGGTGGCGGCTTCCCGGTTCTGGTCGCGGCCACGGAGGATACGCCTGCCGGCGAGGTGCTCGGCTATGCCACCTTCGGCGCGTGGCGGCCCCACGACGGCTACCGGCACACCGTCGAGCATTCCATCTATGTGCATCCGCGCCACCATCGCGCGGGCATCGGTGGGCTGCTGCTGGCACGGCTGATCGAGGAAGCGCGCGCGCAGGGGCGGCACGCGATGATTGCCGCCATCGAAGCGGGAAACGGCGCCTCGATCGCGCTGCACCGCCGGTTCGGTTTCGTGGAGACAGGCCGCCACAACGAGGTGGGGACGAAATTCGGCCGCTGGCTCGATCTCGCCATCCTGCAGCTCATGCTCGACGACGGGCCGCCGCAGGCACCCTGCCGCCGGGATGTGCCCTGACTGGGCGCCTGCCGGTTTCTTTCCGGCCCCTGTCGAATTAGCGGTATCCGCCCCGCGGCCCGATGCTGTAGAATCGGCGCCGGCGAGAACAACGGGCGCACACGCGCCGGGAGGACGCATCATGAGCTGGAACCCCGCCCTCGAACCCGGTTGCCCGGACGACACCGGCGCCGACGCCATCGAAACGCTGATCATTCCCCGCACGCGCGACCTCGGCGGCTTCGAGGTGCGCCGCGCCCTGCCGGCGCCAAGGCGCCAGATGGTGGGGCCGTTCATATTCTTCGATCAGGCCGGACCGGCCGAGTTCCTCACCGGCGCGGGGATCGACGTGCGCCCGCATCCCCACATCGGGCTCGGCACCGTCACCTATCTCTATCGCGGCGACTTTCACCACCGCGACAGCATCGGCAGCGACCAGATCATCCGCCCGGGCGAGCTGAACTGGATGGTCGCGGGACGCGGCGTGACCCATTCCGAACGCACCAGCGCGCAGGGGCGCGCGGGCCCGCACAGCCTGTTCGGCATCCAGACATGGGTCGCGCTTCCCGAGGGGGCGGAGGACAACGCGCCCGTCTTCGAGCACCACGGCGCGCGCGACCTGCCGGTGATCGAGAACGAGGGCGTCTCGCTGAAGCTGATCCTGGGGCACGCCTATGGCGAGAAAGCGCCGGCCACCGTCTATTCGGAAACGTTCTACGCCGACGTGCAGTTGCAACCGGGCGCGCGCTTCCCGCTGCCGGACGACCACGAGGACCGGGGCATCTACGTCTCGGAAGGCAGCATCGCCGTCGCCGGGCAGACTTTCGAAGCCGGGCGCATGATGGTGTTCCGCCCGGGCGACACGATCACCGTCGCGGCCGGCGAGCGCGGCGCGCGGCTGATGATCCTCGGCGGCGCGACGCTCAACGGCCCGCGCTACGTGTGGTGGAACTTCGTCGCCTCGTCGCACGAGCGCATCACAGCGGCGAAGGAGGCCTGGAAGGCACAGCAGTGGGGCAAGGGCGCGTTCGACCTGCCCGTCGGCGACCGGGACGAATTCATCCCGCTTCCGGACGCGGTGCGCGTGCAGGCGGCGACGGGCGGCACGGCGGCAGATGCATGATGCGCGAACTTGAGATCGCGGTCGAGCACTGGCCCATCGCCGGCAGCTTCACCATCGCGCGCGGCAGCCGCACCGAGGCCGTCGTCGTGGTCGCAACCGTGCGCGAGGGCGAACACGCCGGATGGGGCGAATGCGTGCCCTACAAGCGCTATGGCGAGAGCGTCGACAGCGTCGTGGCGCAGCTGCGCGGACTCGCGGAGGCCGTGCGCGACGGCCTGACGCGCGCCGACCTCCTCCGGCGGCTTACGCCCGGCGCGGCGCGCAACGCGCTCGACTGCGCCCTGTGGGACCTCGAAGTCCACGCCAGTGGCCGCCCGCTCCATGCACTCGCCGGCGCGCCGAAGCCCGCGCCGATGACCACCGCCTACACGCTGAGCCTCGGGACACCGGAATCGATGTACGAGGCCGCAAGGCGCGCGGCGGAGCGGCCGCTGCTGAAGGTCAAGCTGGGCGGGGACGGCGATATCGAGCGGCTCGCCGCCGTGCGCGAGGGCGCGCCGCGCGCGCGCCTCATCGTGGACGCGAACGAGGGCTGGCGGCCGGACAACCTCGGCGCCAACATCGCGGCCTGTGAGCGGGAGAAAGTCGAACTCATCGAGCAGCCGCTGCCGGCGGGCGACGACGGGGCCCTCGCCCGCATCGATACGCCGGTCGCCATCTGCGCGGACGAAAGCATCCACGACGCGGCATCGCTTGCGGCACTGCCCGCGTGGTACACGGCCGTCAACATCAAGCTCGACAAGACCGGCGGCCTGACAGACGCGCTCGTGCTGCGGCGGGAGGCGGCCGCGCGCGGTCTCGGCATCATGGTCGGCTGCATGGTGGGCACGTCGCTCGGCATGACGCCGGCGCTCGTCATCGCCGAGGGGGCGGACTACGTCGATCTCGACGGCCCGCTGCTGCTCGCCCGCGATCGCGAGGGCGGCCTGCGGTATGAGGGCAGCACCCTCATACCGCCGTGATCGCAAGGGATCAGCGCTGGTCGTTGCTGGAAAGCAGGTGACGATAGATCAGGCCGCCCGCCGCGCCGCCGAGCAGCGGCACCACCCAGAACAGCCAGAGCTGCGCGATCGCCCAGCCGCCCTGGAACAGCGCGACGCCCGTGCTGCGCGCCGGGTTGACCGAGGTGTTGGTGACCGGAATGCTGATCAGGTGGATGAGGGTGAGTGCGAGACCGATGGCGAGCGGGGCGAACCCGGCGGGCGCACGCCCGTCCGTGGCGCCGAAGATGACGATGAGGAAGAAGGCCGTGAGCACGAACTCCACCACGATCGCGGCGAAAATCGAGTAGCCGCCCGGCGAATGTTCGCCGTAGCCGTTGGAGGCGAAGCCGCTCGCGGAGGCGTCGAAACCCGCCTTGCCGGAAGCGATCAGGTAAAGCACGAACGCGGCCGCGATGGCGCCCAGCACCTGCGCCACGATGTAGGGCCCGATGTTCCGGGCCGGAAAGCGGCCGCCCACGAAAAGGCCGACCGTGACAGCCGGGTTGAAATGCCCGCCGGAGATATGCCCGAGGGCATAGGCGCCGGTGAGGACGGTGAGGCCGAAGGCAAGGGCAACACCGGCATAGCCGATGCCCACGTCAGGGACGCCCGCGGCCAGCACGGCGCTGCCCGCGCCGCCGAGCACCAGCCAGAAAGTGCCCAGAAACTCGGCCGCAAGGGCCTTGCCCGCTCCGGGGAAACTGTCGCTCATCTTAGAACTCCTGGTTCGATCGATTCCGATAACCACCTGGAGAGGCGTCGCGGCGTGCATCTGCCCCCACATATGGCAGAATACAGAATACATCCGAACTGTGTATCTTGTATGCTATTCAATATACTGTATTAACCGAATTCGTATCGCCGCCGCACCGTGCCGCGCGGCGGGCACCGTCGGAGACGCGGGAGCCGGTGGAATTTTGCCGCCAATTCACTTCGTCTTAACCGAAAACGTACAATGGTGACCACGCGGTCTGGGACGCAGGCGTTCATTCCGGCGGATTCGCGCCGGCCGGCTTCGTCACGATCCGTGTCTGATAGTTCCTGAAGCGGATCGTCTTGCGATGTTTGCGTCTATTTCCAGCCGGTTCACGAAGCCGCTGACGGCAGCCCTGCTTGCCGTGGCGGTCGCCTCCTGCGCCACGCAGCGGCGCGAGCCCGTGCCTTCCGACTACCCGATCCACGGCATAGACGTTTCCCGCTGGCAGGGCGACATCGACTGGGTCACAGTCCGACGCAGCGGCGTCGCGTTCGCCTGGATCAAGGCGACGGAAGGGGGCGACCACATCGATCCGAGGTTCCTCGAAAACTGGTATGCCGCGGGGATCGCCAACGTGCCGCGCGGCGCGTATCACTTCACCTACTGGTGCCGGCCGGCGGTCGAGCAGGTGGCGTGGTTCATCCGGAACGTGCCCGTCGACCCCGATGCGCTGCCGCCGGTGCTCGACGTGGAGTGGAACGGCCATTCGAAGACCTGCCCGCGCAAGATCCCGCGCGCCGCGGCCATCGCCGAGATGAAGATCATGCTCAACGCGATGGAGCAGCACTACGGCAAGCGGCCGGTGATCTACACCGACATCACGTTCTTCAAGGATGTGATGCAGGGCGAATTCGAGCGCTATCCGATCTGGGTTCGCAGCATCCCGCGCTATCCGACACCCCGCTTCGACGGGCGGCGGTGGTATTTCTGGCAGTATACCGCCAAGGGCACCATCCCCGGCATCGGGGAGCCCGTGGACCGCAACGCCTTTTTCGGCACTGCCCATATGTGGGAGCGCTTCCTTGCCGGAGATCTATAGGAACAGCGGGCTCGACAAGTAACGATTTATCGAAGCCCGCACGTTACTTATAATGATTCAAATATGACTGGAGTATAATAGCGTATCGCAGATGCGACTGCGGTCATACTTGCCGACTCAGCCGAAACGATCTAGCAAGAGACGGGGACCGGAGCGGAGTCGGCCGCATTCTCCTGGCGCTGCTCCGCGATAACGCCGATCCGGCGTCACCCGTGCAGGAGGTTGGGCAGGAGGTCATCTTGGCTACCGACACCGCAAACAAGCCGCCGGCGCCGGATTCCGGCTCGCAGCAGTTCGGAACCGAAGGCATCGCGCCGATGACGCGCCCGAGCCGCATCACCCGTGTCCTGATGGGAATCGTGGCGTGGGCGGAGCAGCTTAACCTGCGATATTCCAGGGTCGGCAACCCGCCGGTCTACGACAACGCCACCTTTCCCTGGGTCGCGGACATCGAGCGCGAATGGCATCTGATTCGCCACGAACTCGACGCGGTGCTCGAACGCCAGAGCGAGTTGCCGAGCTTTCAGGACATCTCGGCCGACGTGAAGACCATCAGCACCGATTCGCGCTGGAAGACGTTCTTCCTCACAGGCTACGGCCTCAAATCGGAGCAGAACATCGCCGCCTGCCCGCAGACGTGGCGGATCGTCCAGAAGATCCCCGGCCTCAAGACGGCGATGTTCTCCATCTTCGAGCCGGGCAAGCACCTGCCGCCGCATCGTGGCCCTTACAACGGCGTCCTGCGGCTGCATCTGGGCCTGATCGTGCCCGAGCCGCGCGACAAGCTCGCCATCCGCGTGGACGACCAGGTGCTGCACTGGGAGGAAGGCAAGGCGCTTGTCTTCGACGACGCCTACAAGCACGAGGCGTGGAATCACACCGACAGGACGCGCGTGGTCCTGTTCGTCGACTTCGTGAAGCCGCTGCATTTCCCCGCGAGCCTGATCAACTGGCTGCTGCTGAACGTCGCCGTCTTCACCCCCTTCATCCGCGAGGGGCTCGACAACCACAAGGCGTGGGAAAAGCGCTTCTACACGGAAGCCGAGGCGTTGCGCAACAAGGGCCATTGACGGCCCCAGGCGCCGTTCCGCCTTATGTATGTGCCGCATGTATGTGCCGCCTCCTGCCCGCGCGGCGGCCGCGTTGAGGAAACGCCACACCTCAAGAATACGGAAATAGATCGCGGAGCCGCGATCTCGCGGGAAAGTGAACCGTTCAGGAAAACGTGATGTCCGCGCCTGCCCGCAACGCATGGCTGGCGGCCATGCAGGATATTGACTTATAGCTCGCGCCGGCACATAGCCATCCAACGAGAAACGCGAGAACTCAGCTAAATGCAATCACAATATAATAATTCTAAACTGTATATCATAGTTCGCCGTGTTCCTTTTCTCGTGCGTATGCTTTCTCTCGTGCTTTCGATTTCTTTTATAATTATTCTTGATTCTGTTGTCCAAGCCCGTGCCCAGGACGTTCGGCCCGTCACGGTAACGGATATCGCGGGCAGGACGATCTCCCTTCCCCGGCCGGCACAGCGGCTTCTGATCGACGACGGACGTTATCTGATCGCCCTGTCGCTGATGGCGGACGATCCGGTTTCGCTCGTGGCCGCATGGCCGCACGACGTCCACCGTCTCGGCGACGCCGCCTACGGCGCCTATCGCGAGCGTTTTCCCGCCATCGCCGACAAGCCGCGCATTGCCGGTTCGGCGGACTCTCTCTCCGTCGAACAGGTCATCGACGTCGCGCCCGACGTGGCGATCTTCCGCGACGGGCTGGGACCGAACCCGGAGCAGATCCGCCAGATCGAGGCGGCCGGCATTCCCGTCGTCTTCATCGACTTCTTCTCGCAGCCGCTCGAAAACCTGGAGAAGAGCTTGCTCATCCTCGGCCGCCTGATCGGGGCGGAAGAACGGGCGCAGGCCTTCATCGACTTCCGGGACGCGCATCTGAAGCGCATCACCGGGCGGATCGCGCAGACGCCGGCCCTCCGGCGCCCGCGTGTTTTCCTGGAAGTGCACGCCGGGCTGACGGAATGCTGCAACTCGCCGGGGCGGGGCAATGTCGGCAATTACGTCGAACTCGCCGGTGGCCATAATATCGGCGCGGACGTGCTGCCCGGCGCCAGCGGCAAGCTTGGCATCGAGTACATCATCAGCGCGGAGCCGGAAATCTACATCGCCACCGGCGGCCCGCACACCGCGAAGGCCGGCGGTTTCGTCATCGGGCCGGAATTCTCGCCCGCTGAAGCGCGGGCTTCGCTGGCGCGCATGGCGGCGCGGCCGGGCATCGCCTCCCTCGCCCCCGTCGAGCGCGGCGAGGTGCACGGGCTAGCGCATCAGCTTCTCAACTCGCCGCTCGACATCCTCGTCGCCGAACGGCTCGCCAACTGGATCCATCCCGAACTTTTCGCCGACGTCGATCCGGACAAGACGATCGAAGAGCTGAACACACGTTTCCTCGCCGTCCCGCTCGCGGGGCCAAACTGGATCGACCTGCGCCAGCAGGCCGGCGGCGCATCATCCGAGTGAACAGAATGGCAAGTGTCGCAATGCGTCAACCCGCCGAAGGCAGCGATATCGAGAACGCGGGCTTCGCCGCGCCTTTCGTTTTCAGTGGAGCCGGCGGAACGCTCGTCGGCCATGGCGCGGGCTGCAGCCTCGCGCCGACAGCCGCCGGCAGCCTCGCCGCCGCCGTCGAGGTGTTCTGGAAGGAGCAGCGCCACGCGACGCTGCTCGTCGGCGCCCTGCCCTTCGACCGGACGGCCGCGGCGCACCTCTACGCGCCGGAAAGCGTGTCCGCGGCCGCGCCCATCGGCAAGGTGCGGTCGCTGCCGCGCGCGGCGGGAGGCTGGACCAGCATCGCCGAGCCGCCGGCCGCGACCTACGCCGACAGCGTCGCGCGCGCGCTCGCGCTGCTGAACGACGAAGCTGCGGCCCTGCGCAAGGTCGTGCTGGCGCGCAGCCTGCTCGTGACAGCCCCCCACGCCATCGATCTCGATGCGGTGCTGACGCGCCTCGCGCAGGACTCCACCATCACGACCTATGCGGTGCCGCTGCCGGCGGCTGCGTCGGGCGCACCGCGCACGCTCGTCGGCGCCAGCCCCGAGCTGCTCGTGGACAAGCGCGGCGGCACGGTCCGCTCCGCGCCGCTCGCCGGCTCCGCGCGCCGCCACGCCGACGCCGCCGCCGACAGGGCCTCCGCGGACGGCCTGCTGCACTCGGAAAAGGACCTGCGCGAGCATGCCTTCGTGGTCGAGGCCATCCTCGACACGCTCACCCCCTATTGCCGCGCGCTGTCCGCGCCGGAAGGCCCGTCGCTGGTCTCGACCGCCTCCATGTGGCATCTGGGCACGGCCATTGACGGCGAGCTGAAGGATCCGGCAGTGTCCGTCGTTGAACTCGCTGCCGCCCTGCATCCCACGCCCGCCGTCTGCGGCCTGCCACGGGCAACGGCGCGCGAGGCGATTGCCACGCTGGAGGACTTCGACCGCGGCTTCTACGCAGGGGCGGTGGGCTGGGCGGATCGCGCGGGAGACGGACGCTGGATGGTGGCGATCCGTTGCGCGGAATTTTCCGGTGCGACGGCACGCCTCTATGCGGGGGCGGGCATCGTGCCGGGTTCCGATCCCGAGTCGGAAGTCGCCGAGACCTCGGCGAAGTTCGCGGCCCTGCTCGCCGCGCTCGGCATCGACGAAGCCGGCAGGACGCAGGAGCCGCGCTGACGCGGCAGACTGGCGATACGCCCCGTCCCGCGCCGCAAGCGCGGTCCGCACTGAGCGGCATGAGGAGGATGCAACGTGATTCCGGCAATCCAGAAATGGCCCGAGGAACTGGCCGCACGCTACCGGGAGGCCGGCTACTGGCGCGGCGAGACGTTCGGCGCCATGCTGCGCGACCGCGCCGGCCGCTTCGCCGATCGCACCGCCATCGTGGCGGGCGACACGCGCTGGACCTATGCCGAGCTGGACGCGCGCGCGGACGCGGTGGCGCGCGGCTTCGCGGCGCTGGGCTTTCGCGCCGGAGAGCGCGTGGTGGTGCAACTGCCGAACGTCGCGCCATTCTTCAGCGTCGTCTTCGGCCTGTTCCGCGCCGGCATCCTGCCCGTCTTCGCGCTGCCCGCGCATCGCTCCACCGAGATCGAGCATTTCCTCACCCGCACGGAAGCGCGCGGTTACGTGATAACGGATACGTTCGAGGGCTTCGACTATCGCGCTCTCGCGGCGGAGGTAAGGGCGAAGGTGCCGGCTCTCGGCCATGTGATCGTCGCGGCCGACGACGCCGGCCCCTTCACGCCGCTCGCCGCGGTGGAGAAGCATGACGGGCCGCTGCCGGAAGGCCCCTTGCCCTCCGATGTCGCCTTCCTCCAGATTTCCGGCGGCAGCACCGGCCTTTCCAAGCTCATTCCGCGCACGCATGACGACTATATCTACAGCCTGCGTGGCAGCAACGAGATTTGCCGGATGGACGAAACCAGCGTGTATCTCGGCGCGCTGCCCATCGCGCATAACTATCCCATGAGCTCGCCCGGCACTTTCGGCACGCTCCATGGCGGCGGCACGGTGGTGCTCAGCCCCTCCCCCGCGCCGGATGCGGCGTTTCCGCTGATCGCGCGCGAGAAGGTGACCATCACCGGCCTCGTGCCGCCGCTCGCACTGGTGTGGGCGGACGCGGCGCGAACCACGACGCACGACCTCTCCAGCCTTAAAGTGCTGCAGGCGGGCGGCGCGAAGCTGACGCCGGAAGTGGCGCGGCGCATCCAGGCGGTGTTCGGGCCGGTGCTGCAGCAAGTGTTCGGCATGGCGGAAGGGCTCGTCAACTACACCCGCCTCGACGACAGCGAGGAGGTCGTCACGGAAACGCAGGGCCGCCCGATCAGCCCGGACGACGAACTGCTGATCGTGGACGACGACGACAGGCCCGTGGCGCCCGGCACGCCGGGCAACCTGCTGACACGCGGCCCCTATACCATCCGCCAGTATTTCAATGAGCCGGAGGCCAACGCCCGTTCGTTCACGCCGGAAGGCTATTACCGCACCGGCGACATCGTATTGCTGCGGCCGGACGGCAATCTCGTGGTGCAGGGCCGCGCCAAGGACCAGATCAACCGCGGCGGCGAGAAGGTCTCCGCGGAAGAGATCGAGGACCATCTCCTTGCGCATCCCGGGGTGTTCGACGCGGCGGTGGTATCCATTCCCGATCCCTATCTCGGCGAGCGCTCCTGCGCCTTCGTCATTCCACGCAAGTCCGTCCCCGAGGGCGCGGGGCTCAGGCCGCTGGCGCTCAAGTCGTGGGTGCGCGAACGGGGCCTCGCCGCCTTCAAGGTGCCGGACCGGGTGGTGTTCGTGGACAGCTTCCATACGACAGCCGTCGGCAAGGTCAGCCGCAAGGACCTGCGCGCCACGCTACGCCAGCGTCTGCTGGAAGCGGACGCGGCGGAAGCCCGCGCGCAGACGCAAGAGAAGGATTGAACGATGGGATTGCCGAGCATCAGCGCCTATGCCCTGCCGGACGCGCGCAACCTGCCCGCGGCGCGCGTGCCATGGCGGGCGAGTCGCGACCGCGCTGCCCTGCTGATCCACGACATGCAGAACTATTTCCTGGCGCCCTTCCCCGCCGATGCCTTGCCGATCCGGCAGGTCATAGCCAACATCGACCGGCTGCGCCGCCATGCGCATCTGCTCGGCATCCCGATCTTCTACACCGCGCAGGAGGGCGATCAGGATCCGCGCGACCGGGGCCTGCAACGCGATTTCTGGGGGCCGGGCATGAGCACGCGGCCGGAGCATCAGGACATCCACGCCGTGCTCGCGCCCTTCGATGGCGACTTCGTCCTGCACAAGTGGCGCTACAGCGCTTTCCAGCGTTCCAATCTGGAACACCTGATGCGCGTGCGTAACCGCGACCAATTGATTGTCACCGGCATCTATGCTCACATCGGCTGCCTCATGACCACGGCGGAAGCATTCCAGCGCGATATCGAGCCTTTCTTTGTCGCCGACGCGGTGGCGGACTTCTCGCGCGAGAAGCACGATCTGGCCGTGAACTACGCGGCGGAACGCTGCGCCGTCGCCACCCTGACGAACCACCTGCTGGAGAGCCTGTGAACCGATGAGCGCCTTCACGAAAGACACTATGCGCGCCGACATCGCCCGCATCATCGGCGAGGATGCTTCCGAAATCGGCGACGACGACAGCCTGATCGATCTCGGCCTCGATTCCATCCGCGCCATGGCGCTGGTGCAGCGCTGGAGCGATCTGGGCGTGAAGCTCGACTTCGCGCAGCTTGCCGAAAAGCCGACGCTGGCGCGCTGGTGGGCTATCGCCAGCCGTCATCTGGCCGGCCGCCATCCGGCAGAGTAACCATGACCGCCACTCCCGCGCCGGCCGCCGGCCGGCCCAGTCCATCGCCGCCGGAGCGTCATCCGCTCCTGCAGGCGCAGGAGGGCATCTGGTTCGCGCAACGGCTCGACCCGGAAAATCCCGTCTTCAACACCGGGCAGATCGTCACGCTGTCGGGCCCGCTCGACCGCGACGCCTTCAAGGCGGCGGTGGAGCAGGCCCTGCGGGAAGCGCCCGCGCTCGCCGCGCGCTTCATCGACGGACGCGACGGGCCGGAGCAGACGATCGGCGCAGCGCCCCCGGCCGCGCTTTCGATCTTCGATTTCAGCCGTGAGAGCGATCCCCTCGCCGCCGCGCGCGCCCACATCGACCGCGACATGGCCCGCCCGCGTGATCCTACCCGCGATCCGCTGGTCACGGAGCATCTGCTGGTTGTCGGACCGGGCCTTTACCTGTGGCATCAGAACATCCACCATCTGGTGATCGATGGTTTCGGCACCGCGCTGCTCAACCGCCGTATTGCCGCGCTCTATAACGAGGCCGTGGCTGCCGTTCCCGCGCAAGAGACTGAATTCGGGGCGTTTTCCGGCTATCTCGCCGAGGACGCGGCCTATGCTGGCAGCACCCGCGAGGACCGGGAGCGGGCGTTCTGGCACGACCTGTTCGCGGACAGGCCGCATGTCGCCGGCATCGCGCCGGGCGAGGCGGCGAGCGCGCACAGTTTCCACCGCTTCACGCTTTCCCTACCGGAAGAAACCGCCAGGGCGCTGACGGCGCGGGCAGCGGACATGGGTCTGAGCTGGCCCGATCTGCTGACAACGCTGGCCGGCGCCTTCATCGTCCGCCATGCGGGCGGCGATGAGGCCATCATCGGCGTGCCACACATGGGCCGCTTCGGCTCCGCGTCGGCGCGCGTGCCGTCCATGGTGATGAATGTGCTGCCGGTGCGCGTGCGCGTGGACGAGGATGCGCCGCTCGGCGACCTTGCCGCCGACACCGCCCGCAAGCTCACGCGGACGCGCCGCCACGGACGTTACCGCAGCGAGCAGTTGCGACGCGACCTGGGCCTGATCGGGCAGGATCGCCGCCTCTACGGCCCGCTCATCAACATCCTGCCCTTCGACGAGCCGCTCGGCCTGCATGGCGTGGCCTCCGACATCGCGGTGCCCGGCGCCGGCGCCGTCGACGACCTTACCTTCACGCTGCGCGCAGACCGGGAAGGCCGGCAAATCCGCCTGGAACTCGACGCGAATCCCGCGCTCTATTCCGCGGACCGGACGCGGCAGCTCGGGCGGCGCTTCATCGCTTTCGTGCATGCCGCAGCCCAGGCGGAGCGCCTCGCCGATGCGCCGACGCTCTCCCCCGACGAATACGGTCAGTGGTTTGCCGCGCAGCGGGCGACCGCGCATCCCGTCGCCGAGACGACGCTTGCCGCGCTGCTGGCGTGCACCGCCCGCAGCACGCCCGACGCGCCTGCGCTCGCCGAGGGTGCGCAGCGCTGGACCTATGCGGAACTGGAGCGTGAAACGGCGGCCTTCGCGCACCGGCTGCGCGCGGCCGGCGTGAAGCCGGGCGACGCGGTGGCCGTGGCCTTGCCGCGCTCGCGCCATCTCGTGCTCGCACTGCTCGCGATCGTGCGGCTCGGCGCCGCCTATCTGCCGCTCGATGCCGACCATCCGCGCGAGCGCCTGACGCGCATCCTGCGATCAGCCGCCCCGCGTGTCGTCGTCACCACGCGCGAGTTGCGGCACAGGCTGCCGGAAGGCGCGCCGCCGTTTGTCATCGACGAGGAGGACGCGGCACCCCCCGACGGCGAGCCCTTCCACGACCCCGCACCGGGGGATGCGGCCTATATCATCTATACCTCCGGGTCGACCGGCGTGCCCAAGGGCGTGGTGGTGGAGCACCGGGCCATCGTCAACCGCCTGCTGTGGATGGCGGCGCACTACGGCATCGGTCCCGGCGACCGCATCCTTCAGAAGACGCCGGCCACGTTCGACGTTTCGGTGTGGGAGTTCTTCCTGCCCTTCATCACCGGCGCCACGCTCGTCGTCGCGCCGCCCGACACCCACAAGGACCCCGGCGCGCTCGCGGCGCTGGTGCGCGAACACGCCGTCACCACGATGCATTTCGTGCCCTCCATGCTGGCGCTGTTTCTCGACGAGCCGAAGGTGCGGGGCCTCGCCATCCGCCGCGTCTTCGTCTCGGGCGAGGAGCTGCCGGCGAAGCTGCGCGACCGCTTCCACGAGCTGATTGCGGGCGAGTTGCACAACCTCTACGGCCCCACGGAAGCGGCGGTGGATGTGAGCTACTGGGAGGCTTCCGCCGCCGACCGCAGCCAGCCTGTGCCGATCGGCTTCCCGGTGTGGAACACGCGGCTTTACGTGCTCGACGCGCGCCGCCGCCCCCTGCCGGCGGGAATCGTCGGCGAACTCTACCTTTCCGGCCGGCAACTCGCACGCGGCTATCTCGGCCAGCCGGAACTCACGGACGAGCGGTTCGTCGCGGACCCGTTCTTTCCCGGCGAGCGGATGTACCGCACCGGCGATCTGGCGCTGGCGCGCGAGGACGGCGCCATCGTGTTCCTCGGCCGCACGGACCATCAGGTGAAGCTGCGCGGCCTGCGCATCGAACTCGGCGAGATCGAGGCGGCGGCGCTCGCGGACGAAGCGGTGGCGCAGGCGGTGGTCGATGCGCGCGACGACGGCGCAGGCGGCAAGCGGCTCGTCGCCTATGTCACGCAGAAGCCCGGCCGAGACATCGACACGGAGCGGCTGCGCGCCGCCATCGCCGCGCGCGTGCCGGACTACATGGTGCCCGCCGCCTTCGTGACGCTGGCGCGCCTGCCGCTTTCCGCCAACGGCAAACTCGACCGCAAGGCCCTGCCGGAACCGGCCTTCGCCGGCCACGCCGGGCGCAAGCCGGAGAGCGCGACCGAAAAGCGCGTCGCGGCCCTGTTCGCGCGCTGCCTCCGGCTCGACGAGGCCACGATCGCGGCGGACGACGACTTCTTCAGCCTCGGCGGGCATTCCCTGCTCGCGGCGAAGCTCATGCAGCAGGTGCGCGACGACTGGGCGCAGGCACTCGGCGGCAACCCGTTCGGTCTCGGCGTGGTGTTCACCGATCCCACCGTGGCGCGGCTCGCGGCCCGGATCGACGCGGCTTGCGCGCCGGGTAACGGTTTTTCCGCCACCGAGAACGAGGGGCTTGCACCGCTCATCCGCCTCAACGACGGGCGGGGGGCGAGCCCGCTGTTCTGCATCCACCCCGCCGGCGGCATCTCGTGGTGCTACGGGGGCCTCGCGCGCGCCCTCCCGGCGCACGCTGTCTACGGCCTGCAGGCGCGCGGGCTCGATCCGCAGGCGCCCGCGCCCGCCAGCATCGAGACGATGGCGGCCGATTACATCGCCCTCGCCCGCACCATCGTGCCGGACGGGCCCATCCACCTCGCGGGCTGGTCGGTAGGCGGCATCATCGCCCATGCCATGGCCGTGCAACTGGTGGAAAGCGGTGCGCCGCACGGGCTTCTCGCTCTGCTCGACGCCTATCCGAGCGATAGCTGGCGCGACCAGTCCGATCCCTCGGAAGATGTCTCGCTGAAGGCGCTGGTGCAGATCGCCGGCCATGACGTGTCGGAACTCGGCGACGGGCCGCTGACGCGGGAGAAGGTGGTCGCGTATCTGCGCGGCATCGACAACCCGCTCGGACTGCTCTCCGACCGCGCGCTGACCGGCGTCGTGCAGGTGGTGGCGGCGAACAACCGCCTGGTGCGCGGGCACTGGCATCGCTTCTACCCCGGCGGGGTTCTCTACTTTCGCGCCGCCCTCGACCATGCGGGCACCGATCTGACGCCGCAATTGTGGACGCCTTATGCGGCGTCGCTCGACGTGCACGACGTGCCGTCGCTCCATGCCCACCTGACGGGCGCGGCGGCGGCCGCGCATATTGCGCCCGTGATCGCCGACAGGCTGCGGCGGCTTTCGTTGAGTTGACAGGAGTTTGCCATGCGTGAAAGCGGCATCGCCGGAAAAATCGCCTTCGTCACCGGCGCTTCGGGCGGCATCGGCGCCGCCGTTGTGCGTGCGCTGCTCGACGAGGGCGCGACCGTGGTCGCGACGGACCGGGACACGGAGGCACTGGCGCGCCTCGCGAACGCGAACGCACCGGACAGGCTCGTCACCGCGCCGCTCGACGTGACGCAGGCCGATGCGGTGGAACGCGCGGTGGCCGCCGTCGAGGAACGGACCGGCCCGATCGATATCCTAGCCAATGTCGCCGGCGTGCTGTCGGCCTCGCCGGTGGCCGAAACGGATCTGGCGGAATGGCAGCGCGTGTTCGCCGTCAACGCCACCGGCGTGTTCCTGGTCTCGAAGGCCGTCGCCGCCCGCATGCAACCGCGCGGGCGGGGCGTGATCGTCACAGTCAGCTCGAACGCGGCCGGCATTCCCCGCCACGGCATGGCAGCCTATGCCGCCTCAAAGGCGGCGTCGACCATGTTCACCCGCTCGCTGGGGCTGGAACTGGCGCCGCATGGCATCCGCTGCAACATCGTCGCGCCCGGCTCCACACTGACGCCGATGCAGGAAGGGATGTGGACGGACGGGAACGGCCCGGCGCGGGTGATCGCGGGCGCGCCGGAAATTTTCCGCACCGGCATTCCGCTCGGCCGCATCGCCGCGCCGGAGGATATCGCGGATGCGGTGGTCTTCCTCGCTTCCGACCGCGCCCGCCACATCACGATGGCCGATCTCTATGTGGACGGTGGCGCCACCCAACGCGGGTGAATCTTACGCTTCCCCTGTTCGGGCTGGAACAAATCGAACGCTCGGCTGTTCTTCCCATGTCATCACCTGACAAGGAGAATACCATGCGTAACATTGTTTTCGGCGCTGTGTTGCTGTCTTCGGCCGCGCTCGCCGTCCCCGCACTGGCACAGACCGCGCCGACCCCGGCATCGCCGGCGGCGGTGGCACCCGTCTCCGCCGCCAGCGTGCTGAGTTCCAACCTGATCGGCCTCAATGTCGCCAACGCCGGCAATGAAACCATCGGCGAAATCAAAGATCTGGTGCTCGGGACGGGCAACGAACTGACAGGCATCGTCGTCTCCGTCGGCGGCTTTCTGGGCCTTGGCGAACATTACGTCGTTCTCGATCCCTCCACCGTCGCCGTAACCTACAACGAGACCGACAAGAAGTGGGAGGCTCGCGCGAACGCTACCGCCGAGCAGTTGAAAGCGGCTCCCGCGTTCAAGTATGAAGGCAAGTGGAAGTCCTGACGGACCAGCCGCTTTAGCTGAGAAGCAAATCGGCGGACTTGTGCTTTGCAATACGTGTTTCGCGCTAGCGAAATCACGCGGAACAGCGGTCACGGAAACGGACGCGCCACTCGTTCCCATCGGACTCCATTCGCTGTCAGGAACGGCGCGGTGACAGGCCGCGCCGTTCCTGCTAATTTCAGCGGTAAGAACCCGGCGTTGCACAGCCGCCCCTTTGTTTGTTCATGTCTTCCAGCGGTCCAGAAAAGCGGATCATTATACGGCAATTCCGACGAGGCAACCGTGCCGCTTCTCCCCGATACCGTCGACATCTGGATCGCGCACATCGATGACACGGCGGTGTTGGGAGTTCCCAACACCTCGCTCGACGGCATCCTCGCCCCCGAGGAGCGGGAACGGCGGTCACGATTGCGATTCGGTAGCGACCGCAAGCTGTTCACGATGGCACATGCGCTGCTGCGAATGGCTCTCGCCCGCTACGCGCCGGTGCTTCCGTCCGCTTGGACGTTCACGCGCGGCGCCTACGGAAAACCCGCGTTGCGCGCCGACCAGATGCAGATGCACAGGCTTTATTTCTCGCTGTCCCACGCGGGAACGGCGGTCACGTGTGCCGTCTGCCATGCCGCCGATGTCGGGGTGGATATCGAACCTCTCGACAACGCTGTCGACCCCTGCGAACTCGCCGCATCCGTGCTCTCGCCTGCCGAGCAGGCATCGCTGTCGGCGCTGGAGAACGGTGCGCGACGACAGCGGTTTCTGGCGTTGTGGACACTCAAGGAAGCCTATGTGAAGGCGCGCGGGCTTGGGCTGTCGTTTCCGCTGCAGGATTGCAGCTTCAGCCTCGATCCGCCGCAAATCGCCTTTGCCGGGCATGTCGTGGACGATCCGGACGACTGGCAATTCGACAGTCAGCTCGTTGACAACGGCCACATTATCGCGGCTGCCGCGCACCTCGGCAGCGCCCGGCCGCTGCGTTTCCGTTACCGCTATTCCCGCGATTGTCAGTCATGAAAAAAGGCGGAAGGCGCAATACCTTACTCTACGAGCCCGGCTCGTCGAGCGGCGGTCAAGCCCGTGCGGCGCTTGGGCAAACACAGCACACGAGCAGTTGAAGACCGGGAGCCGTGGTATTACCGCCTTCCGCCATCGGCCCCCTCTCCCGGGTCTCGGGTCCCGGCCGGGGGGCGCACCGCGATCCGGGCGCCTACAACACCGGCAGCGCCGCTTCCTCCTCCTCCGTGAACAGCCGCGAGCGCGTCAGGAAGCGCACATCGCGGCCGTTTTCCAGCGAAAACATGCCGCCGCGACCGGGCACGACATCGATGATGAGCTGCGTGTGTTTCCAGTATTCGAACTGAGGGCGGCTCATGTAGAACGGCGCGCCGCCGATCTCGCCCATCCGCACGTCGCTGTCGCCGATAAGGAACTCGCCCTGCGGATAGCACATCGGCGAGGAACCGTCACAGCAACCGCCCGACTGGTGGAACAGGATCGGACCATGATCGGCACGCAAAGTATCGATCAGCGTAAGCGCCGCGTCAGTCGCCAGAACACGCTTGACGGTTGCATCGTTCATCGTCGGCCTCCCCGTGGACCCGCCAATGCCGTTCCCCGCGGCAGTGCGGTATGGACCTGCCCCGCCACACTTCGGCGGCGGGGCAGGATCGTGATCAGAAGAAGCCGAGCTTCTGCGCGCTGTAGCTCACCAGCAGGTTCTTGGTCTGCTGGTAGTGGTTCAGCATCTGCAGGTGGTTCTCGCGGCCGATGCCGGACTGCTTGTAGCCGCCGAAGGCCGCATGCGCCGGATAGGCATGGTAGACGTTCGTCCACACGCGCCCGGCGTGGATGCCGCGCCCCAATCGGTAGGCGCGCGTGCCGTTGCGGGTCCACACGCCCGCACCCAGCCCGTAAAGCGTGTCATTGGCCAGCGCCAGCGCCTCGTCGTCGTCCTTGAAGGTCGTCACCGCGACCACGGGGCCGAAGATCTCCTCCTGGAAGATGCGCTGCCTGTTCTGGCCCTTGAACACGGTCGGCTTGACGTAGTAACCGCCGGCGAGTTCGCCTTCCAGCACGTTGCGCTCGCCGCCGACGAGCAGTTCCGCCCCCTCCTGCTTGCCGATGTCGATGTAGCTCAGGATCTTCTCGAGCTGCTCGCTCGACGCCTGCGCGCCGATGGCGGTGGTGGGATCGAGCGGGTTGCCCTGCTTGATCGCCTTCACCCGCTCCAGCGCCCGCTCGATGAAGCGATCGTAGATCGATTCCTGGATAAGCGCGCGGCTCGGGCAGGTGCAGACCTCGCCCTGGTTGAAGGCGAACAGCACGAAGCCCTCGATGGCCTTGTCGAAGTAGTCGTCATCCGCGTCCAGCACGTCGGCGAAGAAGATGTTCGGCGACTTGCCGCCAAGCTCCAGCGTCACCGGGATGAGGTTCTGGCTGGCATATTGCGAGATCAGGCGGCCCGTGGTCGTCTCGCCGGTGAAGGCGATCTTGGCGATGCGCGGGCTCGACGCGAGCGGCTTGCCGGCCTCCAGGCCGAAACCGTTGACGATGTTCAGAACACCGGGCGGCAGGATGTCCTGAATGAGCTCAGCCAGCACCAGGATCGAGGCGGGCGTCTGCTCGGCCGGCTTCAGCACGATGGCGTTGCCTGCGGCGAGCGCCGGGGCGATCTTCCACACCGCCATGAGAATGGGGAAGTTCCACGGGATGATCTGGCCGACGACGCCGAGCGGCTCATGGAAGTGGTAGGCGACGGTGTCGTGGTCGATCTCGCTGATGCCGCCCTCCTGCGCCCGGATGACACCGGCGAAGTAACGGAAATGGTCCACCGCGAGCGGGATATCGGCGTTGGTGGTCTCGCGGATCGGCTTGCCGTTGTCCCACGATTCGGCGAGCGCCAGCAGATCGAGGTTTTCCTCGATGCGGTCGGCGACACGGTTGAGGATCAGCGAGCGCTCGGCCGCACTGGTGCGTCCCCACGCTTCCCGCGCGGCATGGGCGGCGTCGAGCGCCAGTTCGATGTCCTCCTTCTGCGAGCGAGCGACCTCGGTAATCTTCTTGCCGGTGATCGGCGACGTGTTGTCGAAATAGCGGCCGTCGACCGGCGCCACCCATTTGCCGCCGATGAAGTTGTCATAACGCTCCTTAAAAGGGGTCTTGAGAAGCGAGGTGGCTGGTTCGTACTTGTTCACGGCGATCCTCCCTGAAGTGTGCCTGACGGTCTCCTAGCACCGTGCATGCCACGTTCCGGGTGCGGCGCCGCAATTCCGTGCTGCAACGCGGCAAGTATTGACAGGCGTCAAGAAATCGCCAGTTTGCGGAATAACTCGAAAAAGAACGTCACGTTTGACGCAACGATCGTGCTGGAAAGGTGTTGCAGAATGCCGCATGATTGTTGCAACAGCCGCGGCAAATAACAACACCTGGAGGAACGGCCATGGCAACAGGTTCAACGACGCCGCAATCCACGGATACGGTTGCGGTCGCGCGACAGCAGTTTTTTTCCAAACAGAAAGTCCCCGCATCGCTCGTCTCGCGGACCATCCTCCAGTCGTGGCTGCGGTGTTCGCAACTCGGGCACGACGCCAGCCGCGACCCCACTGTCGAGCCCGTCGGCCCGCAATACCTGCGCGAGGCCCACGAGCAGCACGAGATGCTGCGCCGCCTGTGCCAGGCGGAAATCGAGTCTCTGCGACGCGAGGCGCGCACCACGGGCGGCATCGTGGTCTTGTCCGACGCGAACGGCATGGTGCTCGACGCCGTCGGTGACACAGCCTTCGCCGGGAAGGCGGCGGGCGTCGCGCTGCGCCCGGGCGTGGCGTGGAGCGAGGCCAGCATCGGCACCAATGCCATCGGCACGGCGCTCGTCGAGCGGCGGCCGGTCATGGTGCGCGGCGGGGAGCATTTCTACGAGCCGCATCGCGTGCTGAGCTGCGCTGCGGCGCCCATCTTCGATCCCCGTGGAGCGATCGCCGGTGTGCTCGACCTGTCGGGCAGCGCCGCCACGATTTCCCGCCAGAGCCTGTCGATGGTGCGGCTCGTCATCGACCAGATCGAGCACCGGCTGTTCGATCAGGCCTTCGGGAACCGGGCGGACCGTGGCGACATCGAGATGTTGCGCTTCCATACGGAACGATCCCTGCTCGGCACCGCGCGCGAGTGCATTCTCGTCTTCGAGGGAGACCGCCTGATCGCCGCCAACCGGCACGCCCTTCAGGCCATATCGCGCGGCTGGGATGCGCTCGGCCGCACGTCCTTCGACGCCCTGTTCGACGGCGGCGGATCGCTTGGCGAGGAAGGGACGCTAAGGTTCCACTCGGGCGAGACCGTGCACTACAGGCTGCCGCGTCGCGGCGGCCCGACGCTGCCAGCCGCGGCCGCGAGAGCGCCGGTCCCCGCGCGTGAGCGTCCCTCACCCGCCGCTTTCATGACCGCCATTCCCTGGCCGCAGCCGATATTCGACGCGCAGACGCTCGCCGATGTCGAGAATGCGGCACGGCTCGTCGACGCCGATATCCCGTTGCTGATTCATGGTGAGACGGGGTCCGGCAAGGAGGCGTTCGCGCGCGCCGTCCATGGGAAAAGCCGCTGCGCCGACAAGCCCTTCGTCGCCGTCAACTGCGCGGCCATTCCCGAAAGCCTGATCGAATCGGAGCTGTTCGGCTATGAGGAAGGCGCGTTCACCGGCGCGCGTCGGCAGGGCTCGCGGGGGCTGCTGCGGGAGGCTCACGGCGGCATCCTGTTTCTCGACGAAATCGGCGACATGCCGTTCGCGCTGCAATCCCGCCTGCTGCGCGTGCTGCAGGACAGGCAGGTGATGCCGCTCGGCGGCGGGCGCCCCTCGCCCGTCGACATCCGTGTGATCAGCGCGACCCACCGCGATATCGAGGCGCTTTCACGGCAGGGGCATTTCCGGCCGGACCTCTACTACCGCCTCGCCCAGTTCACGATGACGCTGAACCCGCTGCGCACGCGCACCGATCTCGTGCCGCTGATCGACGGCCTGTGGCGGCAGGTGACGGGCGGTTCGGCTCCCCTGCCGGAAGAAACCCGCAGCCGCATGGCTGCCTATGACTGGCCCGGCAACTATCGTGAACTGGTGGGCGCGCTGCGAGCGCTGGCGGCACTTGCGACATCCGGAACGCATCCCGGCCCGCACCTCCTGCCGACGGCCCTGCGCCGGATACAGCCGATGCCGGCCGTCGCGCAGCCCATCGAGACCGGCCTGCTGGAGCATCACACGCGCGACGTGATGCGTGCGACGCTCGAAGCCTGCGGCGGCAACATATCGCTCGCGGCGCGCCGTCTCGGCATCAACCGCAGCACGCTCTACCGCCACCTGCAGCGGCTGCAGTAGCGCCCCGTCATTGCGGCGCGGCGCCTTGCGCGGGCGGGGCATCCGTCAGCGAGAAACGGATCGGCAGGGATACGGTCGCATCGACGGGCTTGCCATCGCGGGTCGCGGGTTCGAACTTCCAGCGGCTCACGGCCAGCGCTGCCGCGACGTCGAGCGACACCACGGAACTGCTGCGCTCGACGGTGATGTTTTCCGGATTGCCCGCGGCGGTGATGCGCAGCCTTACGACGACCGTGCCTTCCTGTCCCGCGGCGCGCGCCTCATCGGGATAGGCCGGCCAGTGCTTCATCACATCACCGGGATAGGGGCGCGGCGGCACCGTCCGCCCCTTCGCGTTCTCACCGGCGCCGGGGCGTGGGGCGGCTGTCTGTGCCAGCACCATCGTTCCGGCGCACGCCACGAACATGGCGGCGAGGCCGCAACGCAGCAGCACAGGAACGCGCGGGAAAAACCGGTGCATCAAGCTTCGACCAGTCCGCGCGTGGACGAGGCAGCGGTTTTCGCGGCCTTGCGCTTCACCCGCACGATCACCTCGACGCAGACGATCTCCATGCCCTCGGGCGCTTCCGGAAGGCCGGCGACGGAAATCAGTCCGTCCGGAATATCGACCAGCGTCTGGTCGTCTTCCACGAAGAAATGATGGTGTTCGGCAATGTTGGTGTCGAAATAGCTCTTGGTGCCGTCGACAGCGAGCTGGCGCAGCAGACCCGCTTCCCTGAACTGGTGTAGCGTATTGTAGACGGTGGCCAGTGACACGCTGATCTTGGCCTCGCAGGCTTCGTCATAGAGCATCTCGGCCGTCAGATGGCGGTGACCGCGCCCGAACAGCAGCCACCCCAACATGATGCGCTGGCGTGTCGGCCGCAGACCGGCTGAACGCAGTATCTCACGGACGTCGTGGAAGCCGCAGCCGGTCTTCACAGGGCTGCCGACATTCTGGACGAGGGTGCGGGGATCGGTCTGAACCGGGACGCCGCGAAGCATCATCGCGCGAAAGGGGCTGGACATGGCACATCCTCAACGGTCTGGTGTCTCACGACACATGAGCAAGTTTATGAATATCTATTGGACCTTTATCGGCTAAATGTAAATAATAATAACATTTTGTTTTATTATAATAATTCCATTCAAAGGCCCTTTTCATGCACGGTGAACTATAGCTTCCCGGACACCATCATTCCGTGCCGCAGGGGCCGTGTGGTTGTTTCGTATCCGCTATTCCCGCACTGAATGCGATAATGTGCCCGTGTCATGCCACGCCACGGCGATCGGTTCCGTGACCGCTGTTCCGGCCTCCGGCTATGTCTTGTCTGCCTGCGTTTCCAGACGGTTATATGCCTCCGTTGACAGTGGAAGCACGTGCCTTGGATGGCTGTTCCGTGACTGCCATTCCCGCGTTGCGAGATGTTGGCGTACGCCGTCGATGAGAAACGCCGGGAAATGAAGCGCTGTGTGGACTGAACATGGTGGAAACAGTGAATATCTGCTGAAGAGGCGATAAGGGCCGGTTTGTCGAGGCGTATCAGGAGGCTGATTCTGGCGCTGGGGCAAGTTGGCCGGGTAGTCGAAGCCGCAGCCGGAGGCCGGAATCGCGATGGTTCGTGACCGGCGTTCCCGAAAACTACACGATATTTCAAAATCTTACTAAATCATGGGGAATTCCGTTAACCTTTTTGGCCCGCCTGTCCAATAGGTCCCGTAATGCGCCGGGGAGCAAGGCATGAAGCAGGCACTATAGCCTTCCGGGGCTTTTGTTCCCGATTACCGCATTGATAAAATTTGATAATTTTAACTGATGCATGTTGACGGATTCCGGGAGCGTACCGAATCGGAAACGCTTCAGAAGGGTGATTCCGTGATCGCTATTCCGGATAGAGATGTATGGAATCAGGTGCTTGGCGTGGGGCCCGCTTTTGTTCGGGGAAGAGAGCGGATTCTGATGCGGTTGGCTGGAGAGCCTAAGGAGACATGACGGACTGATTTTACGGGAGACGGGCGATGCTGGTTTTTAGGAGGCGTTTTCGAAGGAGCGCTGTCGTTAGAAATTATCCTTAAAAGAATCCTTTATAAAGAGTCTGACTCCCCATCCTGAGCATTTACAAAGTGTTAACGGCCGCTTTCGTGACCGCTGTTCCCGATTTCCGTGACCACGACTCCGGTTGCCGAGACCACTGTTCCCGTTTCCGGGGCCGGTGCTTCCGTTGTCGTGACCGCCGTTCCCATGCGCTCGGCCTGTTGAAAACCTGTGTTTCCGTGACCGCTATTCCCGTTTGCTTGACGGTCGGTGCATATGCCGCCAAAGCTGACGGCGTTGGCAAGGTCGTGGGTTGGTTGGTCGGGACCGGATGTGGCGATCCGGATAGCGGGCGGAGGAAGGCATGGCTGAGGAACTCAGTGAAGTTGAGCGCAAGCGGCTTGAGCGTGACCGTCGGACGCGCCAGAACAGGCGCGGGCGCCGCAATCCCGCGCCCGTGCCGGCCAAGCTCACGCGCACGTCGGCGTTTGCCCCCAAGCGCCGCGGTATCATTGATTCGAATATCGAGCGCATTTTCTATGTTCCTGGTCAGTCCGTGGTGCAGGTGCGTGGCGGCGAACTCGGCAGCCTGCACCGTGATGTCATCTATGCGCTGTTCCGCCTGAAGGAGCGCATGACGACGCTGCGCATTCCCAATCCCGATGCGCCGCAAAATGGCACGCTGCAAGGTGTTCCGTCCCATTACGAGGTGATCGAGGTTGTCACCACCTGGCGCGAGCTGCTCAAGGCCCAGGGCCTCACGCAGCACGTCAACAACCTGCTCACCCAGAAACAGGTGTTTCAGGATCTGCGCCAGGTGGTGATCACCATCTATGAAGGCAATCCCGACCAGATCATGGAGAAGCTGCATCGCGGCAGGCTCGGCGGACGCGGCATGATCACCGGTATTATCGATACCGTGGAATGGGACGGCGTCAATCTCGACAGCCGCGTGAAGGTCCGTTTCGGGCGCGGCGTGCTGGCGGCGTTCCGTACCAAGAACCTCGTTTCCCTCAACGCCGAGGTGCAGTTCGCGCTGAAGTCGGACTATGCCAAGTCGTTCTGGCCGTATATCGACTCGAAGCCCACCCACCTTTTTGTCGACGAGACCATGCTGGCTAGCCTTGTCGACCGTGAGGTCTATGGCGAGCGTGAGACGGATTCGACCCGCTCCCAGTTCCGCAAGGATTGTCGGCAGGCGTTTGACGACATGATCCGCGCCGGCGGTCTCAAGGAATGGTCGATCGAACTGCTGGGGGCCGGCAAGCGCAAGATCCGCCGCTATCATTACAAGCACGCGCTGCCGCGCAGGATCGAGCAGGAGCAGATCGAGCTGCCGTTCCCGCTCGCTGTGTGATTGCGGGTGCGCGACACCGACTCATCGACGGGTTCGCGTACATGCCGGCGCATGAAGGATCGCCGGCGGTCGGGGTTCGAAATGGATGGCAGCGGCCGGTGTATGCGCTTGCGGCGCATCAGTGGGGGCAGTGCCGCCGGGCCGATCGAGATAGACGGCAATGGCGAGCAACGATGCGAACTCGCCAGGAACGAAGACGAGGGAATAGACGGCGGACTGGACAAGCATGAACAGGATGTAGTCGCCGACGGCCATCACGAACGGCGACGCCGCCTCGCCCCGGGCCAGTCCGCGCGCGAGATGGAAGCCTGCGAAGTGGATGGCGAGGATCATCGCGGCGCCTGCAAGGCCGTATTCAAAAACAATGCCGGCCCAGCCGATGTCCGCGAGAAAGAAAAAGTCGTTGCCGAGAATGTCCCCCATCGTCACCTCCCCAAAACGCGACATCGCACCCATGCCGACGAGCCAGCCGAAGGGATCGTCGCCGAGATAGGCGAAAGCGGACCGCAGCGACTGCAGGCGCACCGACAGCGAACCGCCGAGCGCCTCCTGAACCGATGTGGCGAAAGGGCTGAACCCAGCGCCAACCGCCGCCGCGGTACCGCCGCAAAGCACCAGCGCCGTGGCAAGCCGGAACCACCGCGGCGGTATCAGCGCGAGCCCCGCCACGACGGCGGCGGCAGCGATGGTCATGCGCTGTTTGTAGATAAATACCAGCATGGCAAAACAGCAGAGGATCGCGAGCGCCACCCATAACTCGCGTTGTTGCTGTAGGCGTCTGACAAGATAGAACAGCAGCAATACACCGAAGAATATTGGCATGTAGATGCGATAGCCGCGTTCGACGTCATAAAGCAGGAACTTCGCGCCAACGGCATCGGTCGAATACCCGCTTTCAGGAATGGTGAGCCATAACAACGGCATCAGCACGAAGGTGGCAACACCCGGCGCCAGCATGGAGCACGCCAGTTGCCGCGGCGTCGGAGCCAGCAGCCTGAGCAGGGCGAGCAGCGCGAAGTAATAGGTGAAGGGCCAGACCTTCACCGTAGTAAGCATCGCATCGGCAAGGCCGCCGCCCCAGTTCGCCATGGCCACGACGGGAGCGATGCCTAACAGATACGCGAGGAGAATGAGGAAGAACGGACGCAGCGGCGCATCCGCCGACGTCAGCCCGCGCAGTGTGAGCAGGACGACGATGACCGGCCACGCCTTCGACAGATAGTAGACCGCCGGCCACTGGCTCATGTAGTAGAAGCTCTGGCCGAAAAACGGCAACACGACCAGCAGGATGACGGTGATCGCCACGTTATGGGCCCCGCCCGTCGGCTCCGCCGCACCGCCACCGGCGATGTCCGCTCCCGGCGAAATGGCTTCCAACGCTGGCGGAGTGGCGCCTGCGGGTGCGGGAGGGGTTATGGGATGGTTCGGCTCATCCGGTCCGGGCACGCGCTTCAAGGCATGATGCCCCCGGTCGTCGTGCTGTAGCTGCCGATCGTGTAACCGAAGCTGCGCTGGAATGGCACCACCTTGTTGATGAACTGGTCGACCCACAGGTTGACCTCCGCGATCGAGCTGCGCGGGACATAGATGACGTCGCCCGGCTGCAGAGCAATGTCCTCGACGCCGCCAGTCTCGATCACGGCGCGGATGTCCAGTGTGCGCAGCATAGCCTTGCCCTCCGGACTGCGGCGGATGACGGCGATCTGGCCGAGGCGTGCGTCGTCCGTGAAGCCGCCGGCCAGCAGAACGGCGTGCAGCGCGTTGATACGCATGTCCGTGAGTTGCATCGAGCCCGGGTTGCGGACCGCGCCGCCGATGTAGATGCGGGACGATACCGCCTCCTCGATCGACACCACCACCTGCTGATCGGCGACCGTCCTGCGTGAGACCGCGCGGATGAGCGTCTCAAGCTCCGGCAGCGTGCGTCCGGTGGCCCGTACCTGCCCGGTGGCGCGAAGGCCGATATGGCCGTCCGGCGAAACGATGACGTCCTCGTCCATTTCCTGCGTCAGCAGGAACTTGATCTTCAGGCGATCACCCGGGCCGACGCGGTATACGGGCGGTGCCGTGTCGCTCCAGGCCACGAAGCCCTCGGTGTTGGCCTCGACGAAGGTCAGGTTCTGGCCGGTGGACAGGGCAGTCTCGTTCCGGTCCACAGCGGCGCATCCGGCCAGCAGCGTGGCGGCCATTGCGGCGCGCGCGTGCTTAAGCATCACAGCCATCGGTAAATCCATTCCGGCAGGTAGAACTTGCGTCCCGTGAACACGAAGCCGGCAATGCCGCCGCCGGCGTCGAAGATGTTGTCGCGGCTCCACGTCGCGACGGGGCCGCGCGACTGTTCCGCGCGCACCACCAGCAGGCTCGCCTCGACGGCAACTGCGAGGCGGCGCGTGAGATGAATCGATGGGGCTGGAAAGCCGATCAGGATCACGTCGTAGCGATGGCGCAGCCCCGCCAGCACGTCGCGTGCGCTGCGGGGCGGCGCGCTGAGGCTTACGAGCGGCGAGTCGGCGTCGACCGAGGCGACGTCGAGGCCGGGAATGGCAGTCTCCGCGATCCGGACGCCGTCGTAACTCTCGATTTCCTGCGTTACGGGCACGGATACGCCGATGGCGAGCGTGCGCAGCCCCCTGCCCGCGCCCAGTTCGACCGCGAGCGCTTCGGTGAGGCGCACGTTGTCGCCGGCAGCGCCAATATCCACGAGTTGCAGGGTCGATAACGGCTCGCCGCCGACATCGATGTCGCGCAGGCGCGCGACGAGCGATAGCAGCGCCTGCCGGTTCTGCGGCGCGTCGAAACCCCCGGGCGCATCCGCCAACACAGCGAGCGCGGGAAGGCGCAGCGCCCGCTCCGCATCCTGCTGGCGAATGAAGCCGGGGCGCAGTTCCGCCGCGCAGACGCCGGCTGCGGCGCCCGAAAGGAGGCCCGCGAGAAGCCCTGCCGCAATGAACGGTAGCGCCAGGTGCCGCGCAACGACATCGTCCCGGCCGGACTGGATCACCCGGACATTGGAGGCCCGCACTGCAGCGGCGGTCTCCTCGATCCGGGCCGCTTCCGCGCGTTTGACGTATTCGCCGTGCGTATCCGTGAGGACGGTGCGCTCCCGCTGCAGTACGCGCAGCCGCGTCTCGGCGTTCCGCAGCGAGTCCACGCGCCGCTGTGCCTGTTCCTGCTGGGCATCGAGTTCGTGCATCTGCCGGTCGAGAGCGTCGCGCTCCACGTTCAGGCTGACCACCATGTTATCGATGAAGTCGGCGGAAGGGTTGCGAACGTCGCGTTCCGACCACGTGGAGCGCTCCGGCGGGTGTTTCGCGCTGTCGATCGCCACGGCGATCTTGGCGTCTACCTCGCGGATGAGCGGGTGGCCGGGCGCATAGCGTCTGATGAGCGATTCACGCTCGGTGCGCAGTTGCACCAGCAGGTCGCCGGCGTTGCTGCCGGGTACGGCTTCGTTGCTACGCTGGCGAGAGTCGAAAACGGTGTCGTGCAGCGCCGCCCGCTGCTTTTCCGCCTGCGCGAGTTGCCCGTCGATCGCACGCCGGCGCTCGCTCGCCTGCCGCCTGCGGTCCAGTATGCTGTCGGCCTGGTTGGCGGCGAGCGTCAGATCCTGGGCGAGGTCAATGATGCCGGCTTGCGTCATCTCTTCGCTAATGGCGCCGTCCGTCTCCCGGAGGCGGGTTTCGAGGTGCTCGACCTGCGATGTCAGGATGGCCGATGTCGGATTATCGAACAGCGTCTTGCGGCGGGCGAGATAGTGGTGGATGAGCCTGTCCATCGCCATCACGGCGAGATCGCGGTCCGGATGGGTGAAACCCACCAGAATGACGTTGGAGCCCGACTGGACGCTGGCGCGCAGCCGCTCGCGAAACGCCTGGAGTGCCGCGTCCTCGTTGGAACCCGCATCCCGTCCCAGCGCCACGGACCAGCGGGAGGCAAGCGAAGGCGGGAATAAAGCCTGCGAGCCGATGTCGGCGAGCGTCGCGCGGATAACCTCGGCACTTTCGAGGATGAGGACCTCCGCCTCGACGGATTTGAGGCCCTCGACCGACAGAACGGCCGGACCGTTGTCCGTCACGCCCTGCGTGCCGGAATACTCCCGGGAGACGAGAACCATCAGCAGGCCGTTCGACGTGTACTGAATCCGCGAGAAGACTGCGAGGGCGATGGCGGCGACGACCGGCACAAGCGCCGCCAGAACGATGACGCGCCTGTGATAGGCGGCTGCCGCCAGCAGGTCGCGGACGGTGAAATGTCGCGCCGGCACGGACACGCGGATACCGCCTGCGGCGTTATCGGGACCATGCGCATCGCGATGTGTGGCGATCACCAATTCGAGTTGCCTTCTGATATCCGTGGAACAGCTGGACGTAAAAATGCAAAAAATAAGAAAATAAAAAATAACTAATGATAATTATCATAATAAATATTGTATAATGTCTCCCCAAAAAGCATCTTATTCTCCGTATATTAATTATAAAAAGCAAATATCATTTGTGATAATAGCAAAATATACGACCTTTATAATTGCGGTGAATCGATCTATATATTGTTTACCACGGCGGCCCGGGTTGGCGACAGTGCGCAATGGTGGTCGGCGGCTCTTGCGGCCAGTTTCCACAGGAAAGGCGGTCACGAAATGGAATTTCATAACAAAAATACGAATATTGAATAAAATTTTCATTTATAAGAATGTATATTTAAATATAGAAGTTTCATTAAATTAAATAATAATTTCAATAAATTGATCTATATTTATATGTAAAAATCAATATAAAATTTAAGTGTTATATTGATGTTTAAGGAAGCGGAAATTTAGCGTCATTATTGCCTTTTTAGCGAATTCTCGCGAGGTTGCCTCGATGCTGCGGTGCCGGGGGCTCGGCGAGGTGATTGAATGACACGGTGGACGCATGGCCTGATCAACAGGCTGGCCATGCTCGTTGACATTGCGATGCTCACGGCCGGCGCGGTGGCGGCGCATGTCCTGTGGGCGGACGGCGCCGCCGCGCGCAGTGCGGCGCTGTGCCTGCTTCAGGCTGCGATCTATCGCGCCGTCATGAAAGCTGGCGGCGCCTACCGGGCCGAATATTACCGGTCGGCCGGGCGCCAGATTCGCCAGGTCGCCGTCGGCGCGGGCGTGACCGTGGTGGCGGTGACTGTCTTCGAGACCGCCCTCGTGCCGGGCGCGCCCTCCTATGGCGCCGCCGTTCCGCTCTCCATGCTGCCGCCGTTCGCGGCGCTGCTGTTCGGCCGTCTGGCCATCGTGCTGCCTGGCATGCATCATCTCGCCCGCCGGGCTGTCCTGCGCCGGCGCGTCGTCATTGTGGGCGCCGTCGCCGAGGCGGAAAGGGCCATCTCCCGGCTGAACCGGAACGATGCGGGCCTGATGCAGTGCATCGGCGTCTTCACCGACGACACGGCGGGAATGGGCGCCGTCGCCGACGTGCCTGTGCTCGGCCGCACGGATGATCTGCTGACATGGGACGGGCGCGATGCGCTCGACCTTGTGATCGTCGCCCTGCCCTGGGACGACATCGTGCGTCTTGGGATGCTGATCGACCGCCTGGGCCGCCTGTCGGTCGATGTCACGGTGTCGTTGACGCATGACGCATTCCGTCCGCGTTTCGCGCAGGTCCTGCGCGTCGGCGAGTTGCCGACGTTACAGGTCGTCCGTCAGCCGCTCAAGGGCACGCTGCTGTTCGCGAAATGGATCGAGGACAAGGTCGTGGCGGTTGCCGGGCTTGCGGTTACGTTGCCGCTGCTCCTGCTCGCGGCACTGCTCATACGTCTTGAATCGCCCGGCCCCGTGCTCTTCCGTCAGCAGCGTGTGGGACGCAACGACAGACCGTTCACGCTCTATAAACTCCGTACCATGCGCGTCGACCCCGTCGACGACGGCACCCGGGGGACGTTGCGCGGCGACGCGCGGATCACGCGCGTGGGTGCGATCCTGCGCAGGACGTCGCTCGACGAACTGCCGCAACTGTTCAACGTGCTGGAGGGCCACATGTCCATCGTCGGACCGCGTCCCCACGTGGCGAGGATGGATGTCGGCGGCCGGCAGTACGACACGGTGGGTGCCTACATGCACCGCTACCGCATGAAACCCGGTATTACCGGCTGGGCGCAGATCAACGGCATGCGTGGCGGTATTCATTCGCTTGAGAAAGCCGAGCGCGGCGTGGAACTCGATCTGTATTACGTCGAGAACTGGTCGCTATGGCTCGATATCAAGATCATCCTGCTGACCCTGACCAAGGGCATGGCGGGGAGCGACGTGTTCTGACAGTCATCCTTCCGGTATGATCGCACGGCGGCGCGCGGCCCGCCGAAATGCGCAAGTCGGCGCGAGGTGTCTTGCGTTATGTGGTTGATCTGATACCATCACGCTGAAATTGCGGATACGGATATTAATCCGTGACGACGGAATCAAAATGACAGCCAGCGAACTTCTCCCGCGTCCCGCCAAAACGGCGGTCGACGTCACCATCGGCGAGCATGCGGAATTGCTCAGCAGCCAGTTGCAGGCGCTGAGTGACGCCCTGTTTCCGCCGTCGTCGCGCAAGACGCTGCGGCGCTTCACCTCCGGCGAGGTTGCTCGCCTGATAGGAGTGTCCGATTCCACGCTGCGCAAGCTGTCGCTGGCCAATGAGGGGCCGGCGCCGGAGATGTCGGGCAACGGGCGCCGGCTCTATTCCCTGTCGCAGATCAACGAACTGCGGCATCTGCTGGCGGGGAACATGCGTGGCAGGGACACGCAGGCGCTGCTGCCGCGCCGTGGAGAGGGTGACCACCTGCAGGTCGTGGCGGTGACGAACTTCAAGGGTGGATCGGGCAAGACGACGACGGCCGCGCATCTTGCGCAGTATCTGGCGCTGCACGGATACCGGGTGCTTGCCATCGACCTCGACGCGCAGGCGAGCCTGTCGGCGCTTCTCGGCGTCATGCCGGAGATCGACGTCAAGGCGAACGACACGCTTTACGCGGCCATCCGGTACGACGACAAGATTCGCCCGCTGAGTGAAGTCGTGCGCCAGACGCACTTCGACGGGCTGGATCTCGTGCCGGGCAACCTCGAACTGATGGAGTTCGAGCACGACACGCCGCGCGCGCTTGCCGCCGGCGCGCAGGGAGGGGACGGAATCTTCTATACCCGCATCGCCCGTGCGCTGGACGACGTGGCCGACCGTTACGACATCGTGGTGCTCGACTGCCCGCCGCATCTCGGCTTCCTCACGTTGAGCGGGCTGTGCGCGGCCACCGCGATGATCATCACGGTGCATCCGCAGATGCTCGACATCGCGTCCATGAGCCAGTTCCTGCTGATGACGCACGATCTGCTGACGGTGGTGCGCGGCGTCGGCGCGTCGCTGGACTACGATTTCGTCCGCTACCTCATCACCCGGTACGAACCGCAGGACGGGCCGCAGACCAAGGTCGTCGCGTTGCTGCGCAACCTGTTCGGCGATCACGTACTCACCAACCCCATGGTCAAGTCGGCGGCTGTTTCCGACGCGGGGCTGACGAAGCAGACGCTCTATGAGATCGGCCGCGAGAACCTGACGCGCTCCACCTACGACCGGGCGATGGAAGCGCTCGATGCGGTGAATGGCGAAATCGAACGGCTGATCGCGGGCGCCTGGGGGCGCGGGGCATAGTCCGGCGGCGTTCTGTTGGGAGCTCCCAACAGGCTACGGACCGGATCGGGAAATTGAAGAAGGAAGCACCGATGAGCCGCAAGGACACTCTCGCCGCCCTGTTCACGCAGAAAAAGGCCGTCACGCCGCCTGCGGCACCCGTCGGCGAAGCGGAACGGGAGCGCATCAGGAGCGGGGCGATCTCCGCCATGGGGGCGTCGCTGCAGCAGCTCACCGAGGGGGCGCGTAACGCGGCACGGTTGCAGGAGCAGATCGAGGAGGGGACGGTCGTCGTCAATCTCGATCCCGCGCTGGTCGACAGCGGCATGGTGGCGGACCGCTTGCAGCCGGAGGTGGATCCGTCGTTCGACGAACTCGTGGCCAGCATCCGCGACTCCGGCCAGCAGGTACCGATTCTGGTGCGCCCGCGCGATCAGGATCAGACACCGCGCCGCTATCAGGTGGCCTACGGACATCGGCGTCTACGCGCCGCGCAGCAGCTCGGGATCTCCGTCAAGGCGATCGTGCGGCCGTTGACCGACGCCGAGATGGTGGTCGCGCAGGGCAAGGAAAACCTCGAACGCCGCGATCTCTCTTATATCGAAAAGGCACTCTTTGCCCGCCGGCTGGAGGACGCCGGCTTCGAACGCGCCACCATCGTCGCCGCATTGTCGACGGACAAGGCAGACCTCAGCCGCTATATTTCCGTGGCGCGCCTCATTCCGGAGGACGTCGCGCAGGCCATTGGCCCGGCTGGTCGCGTCGGCCGCGCACGCTGGCTGCTGCTCGCCGAAAACCTCAAGCGTCCAGGCGCCAGCCGGCGGCTCAAGTCCGTGCTGGAAAGCGAAGAGTTCCGGCAGGCGGACAGCAATGCCCGTTTTGCGCAGGTGTTCGCGGCGCTGGCGGACAAGGCTGTGGCCGAGAAAACGTCCGAGCGCATCTGGCGCGATCAGGAGGGGCGGGCGGTGGTGCGGATCGAGTCCCGCAAGGATCGCACGGTCTTCGTCGTCGACGAAGCGGCGGCGCCGGAATTCAGCGTGTTTCTGGAGCAGGAGTTCGATACCCTGTACGCGCGCTACCGGCAGAAACAGGCGGAAAAGAGTGGTTGAGCCCACAGGCGAGCGGCTGTAAATCCATCTGAAAAACAATATAAAAAATCTGCAAACGGAACTGAACGCGCCGTTAGATTCCGTAGCCCGTGCAGCCTGCCAGCGGGGATTCTCATACGTTATGGAGCGTCCCGGCGCCGTCCCATAGCGCAAGCCGCAGGCCGTGGCTGATGCCGGTCAGCGCGGAAGACGAATGATCTTCCCCGGCCAGCTCCTCGAAACGCATGATGAGGCGCGCCGGCGCATGCGCTGCGAGCAGGCGGGCAAGATCGCGGGAGCGGTCCACCATGGCCCGTTCCTGCCGCAGGGCAACGATCCGCTCCGTGTCGGGCAGCGCCTGCTGCCAGGGTGCAAGCGCCTGCTCGTACTCGCCCACGGCGATCAGCGCGCGGCGCGGCGCCTGCTCCTCGCCGATCCGCGCCGGCAGCAGCGGCACGTTGGCGTGCAGCCACGGTTCATCCCACCACACCGAGGGGCTGATCGCCACGTAGCTCTCGAATGCGCCCGGATCGAGCAGCAATTGCGAAAGCACAAAGTACGCGCCGAGCGAATGGCCGAACAGGGCCTGGCGCGCGCGGTCGAGCGGCGCCTCCCGCTCCACGAGCGGGCGCACCACCTCGGCGATGAACCGCGCCAGCGTCTGCGCTCCGCCGGTCGGGCGCGGCCCGGCGTTGCCGCGCGGCCGGTCGCGCGTATGCGGCAGGGTGAAGTCGTGGACACGCCTGTGCTGGTCGTAGGGATTATCGGTGTCGTAGCCGATGCCGATGACGATAGCGGGCGCGACGCCCGTCGAATCCTGCCGCGCGGCGCGCATGCGCACGGCCTCGACGGTGGTCAGAAAGGTGGCGTTGGCGTCGAGCAGGAATATGGCGGGATAGCCGGCTGCCGGCGGCGCCTGCTCAGGCAGCGCCAGAAAGATGCGGTAGGCGAAGCCGTCGAAGGGCGAGCGGACGACGCGGACGCTGGTGCGGGGCAGGAACAGCGGTTGCGGCGCGTTGTCCAATTCTATCGCTCGGTCAGCTTGAGTTCGATGCGCCGGTTGCGCTTGAAGGCTTCCTCGTCGTCGCCGGGATCGAGCGGCTGGTACTCGGCAAAGCCTGCGGCGAGCAGCTGCTGCGGCGGCAGCCCGCGCGACTGCAGGTAGCGCACCACCGCGATCGCGCGGGCGGACGAAAGCTCCCAGTTGGAACGGAAGGCGCCGGCGCCGGAGAGCGGCCTGCGGTCGGTATGGCCGTCGACGCGCAGCACCCACGGGATATCCGGCGGAATTTCCTCGACGAGTTCCAGCAGCGCGTCCGCCACCTTGTCGAGTTCGCGCTGACCCTCCGGCAACAGTTCGGCCGCGCCGGTGTCGAAAAACACCTCGGACTGGAACACGAAGCGGTCGCCGACGATGCGAATGTCCTGCCGCTCGCCCAGAATCTGCCGTAGCCTGCCGAAGAAGTCCGAGCGGTAGCGCGCGAGTTCCTGCACGCGCTGCGCGAGGGCGACGTTGAGGCGGCTGCCGAGATCGGCAATCCGTGCCTGCGATTCCCGGTCGCGCGCCTCGGACGCGGAAAGCGCGTCCTCCAGCGCGGCGAGCTGCCGGCGCAGGGCCGCGAGCTGCTGGTTGAGCAATTCCACCTGCGCCAGTGCACGTCCCGAGATTTCCTTCTCGCTGGCGAGCGCGGAAGACAGGCGCCCGATTTCGCTGGAGGCGGACGAGCGCGCGTCCGTGCCGGCGGTCAGCAGCCCCTGCAGACGGTTCTGCTCCGCCTCGCTCGTCTGCAACGTCGATTGCAGGGTGGAGAGATTGTCCTGCAGGTTCCGGTTCTCGGAGCGGGCAAGGGCGAGCAGGTCGGTGAGTTCGGCGATCTGCTGGTTGAGGCGGCGCAGCGCCTCGTCCTTGCCAGAGAGTTCCTGCGAGAGATAGAACTGGCCCAGCACGAAAACCGATAGCAGGAATACGATCGACAGGACGAGCGTCGACAGCGCATCCACGAACCCTGGCCAGTAGTCGATCCGCCGGGCTTCCCGGCGCCCGCGCGACAGGGCCATGGCTCAGTCCACCCGTCTGGAGGGGGGGGCGGTGAGGCGTTCGAGCAGCCGCTTGATCTCGCTCTGCTGGTCGGCCTGCGCCTCGACCCAGTCGCGGATGAGCTGCTGCTCCCCGCGCATGTGCTGCACGAGCGACTGGATGCCCTCGGCGAGATTGGCGAGCGCCTGTGTGGCGGCGCGGTTGCCCTGGTTTTCGCTCACCAGCGCGGAGAGCCTGTCGAGCGCGACGCTCAGTTCCGCCGTCGGGGGAGCTGCCGTCTGCACTGGCCGGCCGGCCTCGGGAACGGCGGGCACGATGACTTCCGGCGCCGGATGGTCCACCACTGAGCGGGCAAGGATATCCTCAAGCTCGGTATAGAAACGGTTCTGCGCCTGGCCGGTCTGCAGGTCGAGAAAGCCGAGCACCAGCGAGCCGGCAAGCCCGAACAGGGATGACGAGAACGAGATGCCCATGCCGGCGAGAGGCGCCGAGAGCCCCGTTTTCAGGTCATCGAACAGCACGGCCGAGTCGCCGTCCGTGCGTAGCGAGCCAATGACGCCGCCAATGGAACTCACCGTCTCCAGCAGGCCCCAGAAGGTGCCGAGCAGGCCGAGAAACACGAGAAGCCCGGCGAGGTAGCGCACGATGTCCCGGCTTTCGTCGAGGCGCGCGGCAAGTGAATCGAGCAGCGCGCGCACGGTCAGCGTCGGGGCGGAGGCGCGCTCCAGCCGTTCGCCGAACACGGCGGCCATGGGCGCGAGCAACACCGGGGGCGCGGCGATCGCCACGCCCTCGCCCGTCAGCTGCGAAGCATTGACCCAGTTTACCTCGCGAAACAGTTGCCACATCTCCCGCAGCGACATCACGATGCCGACCAGCAGTACGCCGATGATCAGCCCGTTCAGGCCCGGATTGGCCATGAAGGCCTCGACGATCCGCCGTTGCAGCACCAGCGCGACAAAACCGATAAGGATAAGGAAGACGGCAGCGCGCACGAGATAAATCCGTGGCGCGGACAACTTCGGAGCGGCAAACGTCATCGTCTCGGCCCCCGGGGCTCCAGTTTGTGCAATGCGGTATCGCGACGGAAGTTAAGGATAAACATGCCAAACGACAATGACAATCGCGGGCAGGGGCAGCAACCCGTGAAGTCGGGTTGCCCGGCGGCCTGCCGGGCATCGGCTGAAAGACGCCGGAGGTCGCAATCCCCACGGTCTGGGGCGACACATTTGACTTTTGCAAGGATATATGAGAAATCTTGATGTAAAAATGGATAATATTAAAAATAACGCGCTGTTTATGTTTATGATTTTCGTCTTCTTTGAAACATCAGGATAGCAGTATATGTCTTATATTTCGTCTGTAAGTTTTGGATATATTTATGCAAAGCGTGGGGATTTTGAAGATACAGTCGACTATGAATCCATTTGGCGGGGTATTCCGGGTACCGGTCTCGCCGTTGCGGACAGGCCGCTTGCGGGTCGATGCGTCGAATGGGAAACCAATCCTGTTCCGGACGGCATGGGCTCCTCGCGGCGGCCGGCCTTGTCGGGCGTCTCACGGCCGCTGCCCGAGCAGCAGTTCAATACGGCGCGTGGACCGATCAGAATCACGTCTGTGCAGAAGCCGCAGTCCAGATGCTATCTCGAATTCGATCTCGGACGAAGCCTGAGCGCGTCCGAGAAGAAAGCCGTCCGTGCCGGGTTTCAGGCAGTGGTCTTCAGCCTCGTCAAGCGGGAGATCATATTCAGCCGCGATTACACTTCGCTGCCCGAACTGGCCGTGAAGCAGAGCGAGGACGGGAACACCATCACATTCGATGTCACGGCCAGGGCCGGCGAGTACATCGAGATGCTGGAGAACCTCACCGGGCAGGTCAGGTTCCAGTTTTCCGATACGAGATCGCCCGTCTCGACCGCGCAGGTGCACGTGGACCTGAAGGGGAGCAGCATGTGGGCAACGTTGAAGCTGCGCAGCGCGCTCGCTCTCGGCCGCAGTGAATTTCGGGAGCAAGCCGAGAGGCTGCTCGGCAAGGTGCTCCTGCCCGGCGGCGGCCGATTCCCGTGAGTCAGGCCTTGGCACTGCGCAGTAGCCCGAGCAACTCCCGCTGGATCACTTCGTTACCGCAGACGACGGTGCCGGTTTCCAGCGGGTTGTCGCCGCCGTCGGCATCCGCGATGAAGCCGCCCGCCTCGCGCAGCAGCACGATGCCGGCGGCGATATCCCAGCTGTTGACGCCCCGTTCCCAATAGCCGTCGTAGCGGCCGCTTGCGACATAGGCGAGGTCGAGCGCCGCCGCCCCCATGCGGCGCACGCCGGCCGTGCGAACGGTCACCGCCGCGAGTTCACGGATGAAAGCGGGGTGTCCGCCCTTGCCGAGATGGGGAATGCCGGTCGCGATAACGGCGCTCGCCATGTCGCGGCGCGCGGAAACGCGGATGCGGCGGTTGTTGAGATAGGCGCCGGCGCCCTTTTCCGCGACGAACAGCTCGTCCTTGATCGGGTCGTAGATAATGCCGGCGACAATCTGCCCCTGCCGCTCCAGTCCCACGGAGATGGCGAAATGGGGAATGCCGTGCAGGAAGTTCGTGGTGCCGTCGAGCGGATCGATGTGCCAGCGATGGGTCGTATCGGTGCCCGGCACGATGCCGCCTTCCTCCAGCACGAAGCCGTAGCCGGGGCGGACCTTTTCCAGCGCCTCGCGCAGGACGGTCTCGGCCTTTTTGTCGGCGGCGGAAACGAAGTCGCCCGGCCCCTTCAGGGAAACCTGCAACGCCTCCAGTTCGCCGAAGTCGCGTTTCAGTGAGCGGGCGGCCTTCATGACGGCATCGGTCATGACGGTGATGAGGGGGGAGCGAATCATGTTGAATTGCCTGTGGGACAAGCCGAATGAACGCCAGCTCCGGAACGGATGGCGAATGACGGATAACGGATGCGTGTGCCGTTATCTGCCCGCAAGCAGCCGCGGCGTCAAGGTATGTTTCACCGGGCCGCCGTGCCCGCTCCTATGGCGCCAGCCCGAAGTTGATGTCGTCCGTGCGCTCGCGCGCCAGCAGTTCGGCCCGTTTTCTCTCTTCGGGCGTGAGGTTCTTCAGCGCCGTATCGAGCCATGTATCCGTGCGCCCCTGCGCGGAGGCCATCAGGTGCCACGCCGCTGCCTGCACGAGGTCCTTCGGCAGGCCCCGGCCGGCGACGAGAATGCGCGCCAGCCTGTTCTGGGCAATGGCGTTGCCGCGCGCGGCGGCGACGGCGAACAGGCGCGCGGCGCGCTCCTCGTTCACCTCCACGCCGTTGCCGTTGAACAGCATGATCGCGAGTTCCACCTGCGCCGCGATGTTGCCGTTGGCAGCCGCCCGCGCCATCCATTGCGCCGCGCGCGCGGCGTCGCGGCCGACGCCCTGGCCCTCGCGCAGCATGACGGCGAGGGCGTATTGCGCATCCGGCACCTCGGCGGCGGCGGCCTTCTCCAGCAGGGAAACGGCGCGCGAAACGTCGTCGGCGCGGCGCGCGGCGAGCAGTGACAGCGCCAGATTGTAGGCCGCCAGCGGATGGCCGGCGGCGGCAGCCTTCTCCAGCAGCGCGACGGCGGCCTTGCGTTTCTCCTCGGCGCCCGCTGCGGCGCCGTCTGCGCTTTCAGCGACGGCCAGCATGGCGAGCGCGAAGGTGCCGTTGCGGTCTCCCGCCGCGTCGGCGCGCCGATACCACGCGGTGGCCTGCGTGAGATCCTTCGCCACGCCGAGCCCCTGGGCGTAGATTTCGCCGAGCAGCGTCATCGCCGCGCCGTCACGCGGGTTGCGCGCAGCGCGCAGGGAGGCGCCCTCGAAGGCCGATTTGTAGAAGCCGCGCTGATAGTCCGCGAAGGCGTAGTCCGCCGTGAAATCCGGCAGCGTCGGGATGTCGTCCGCACCCGAATCACTCGGCATCACGGGGGAGGGGAGAAAACGGGCTCCCGGCGGTGCGCCGGTCGGTGCCGGCTGCGTCCGCGGCAGCGCGTTGCGGGGGCCGCTCGCGCCCGGCAGGCCGAAATCGCCGGTGAAAGGAATGGCCGGCGCCTTGTCCTTGCCATCCTGCGCCGCCGCCGGCAGGCCGAGGAGCAGGCTGGCGGCCACCGCAACGGCGGCTTGCCGGACACCGGCGCGCGGCAGAACGGAAGACGGGCCGTCTGGCAGTTCCCGCGTCATCGGCCCGGCGCTTCCCTGCCCGGCACGTCGGTCGTGGCGATGATGGCGCGCACCCTGGCGATGGCGGCCGCCGGGCCTTCCGCATGCGACCAGACGGCCTCGCCGACGCCGATGAACTCCGCGCCGGTTTCGGCCATGGCGGCGACATTATCGAGATCGTGGACGAAGCCGACGCAGGGCACGGCGAAGATCTCCGCCCACCAGGCCGCGCGCTCGATCGTGGTGTCGAGGTCGGGCAGACTGCCGTCCGCCCGGGGCTCGCCGAACATGAGATAGTCGATGTCGCGCTCGCCTGCCTCCATGGCCTCATGGCGGGTGCGCAAGCCGCCGACGCCGACGATGCGGTCCGGCTTCAGGGTGTCGATCGCCTCCTGCACGGCGCCGTGGGTATCGATATGCACGCCGTCCGCGCCACCGCGCACGGCGACGAGAGGGGAGGTGCGCGCGATCACCGCCGCGCCTGCCTTCTGCAACACGGGTACGATGGTCTTCAGCGCTTTTGTCTGCTCGCGCTCGTCGGTGAAGGCGAACGACAGCAGCACCGCCGCAACCCCGCCGCCGTCGCACGCCTCGGCCAGCGGCGCCATGGCGCCACTCGGGTCGTCGATGGTGCGGGAAACGAGATAGATCTGTGCTTTGTCGGTCATGGCAACCCTGTCGAACCTCTCTTGTGTCATGGCGCGCCGTGCGCGCGGATGCAAGGCCCAAATGCGCGGCGGGGGCCCCGGCATGAATCTGCGGGCGCGGATCTCATATCCGCGGGCCGACGAGCCCGACTAATCGGCCCGCGGTAAAGCCCGGTTGCCGACAAGTATCAGGAGGCGCCCTGCGGCAGCGCGGCCTGGCGGGCGCCTTCGTCAGCCTCGCCGGCCGGCTCACGGCTGACGAGCGCGACAGCCGCGCGCAGCACCTCAAGGCCCGCGCCGTGTCTGACGGCTTCCGTCGCGAGGTGGCGGCGGAAGAGGCGCGCCCCGCGCCGGCCGGGAAACAGCCCCAGCAGGTGGCGCGTCATCTGGTTGAGGCGTACACCCGCCTGCAGCTGCGCCGCCACATAGGGCATGAAGGCGTCGATGGCCTCGAACCCGTCCGCCACGGGCGCCGGTGCGGGCGCCTCTCCCGGCGGTGGCAGGGCGTCGACACCGAGCAGGATCTCCGGGTTCTGGTAGGCGGCCCGTCCGATCATGGCGCCGTCGAGCGGCCGCTCGATGCAGTCGCGAATCGCATCTTCCGCCGCCGCTAGCGTGGCGAGACCGCCGTTCAGCATGACGGGCAGCCCGGGCCGGTCCTGCTTGAGGCGGTGGACGCGGGCGTAGTCGAGCGGCGGGATGTCCCGGTTCTCCTTCGGGCTGAGGCCGGAGAGCCACGCCTTGCGCGCATGCACCACGAGCCCGTCGACGCCCGCCTGCACCACGGCCTCCGCGAGGGCGTCGAGAGCCTCCTGCGTGTCCTGATCGTCGACCCCGATGCGGCATTTGACGGTGACGGGAATGGAGACGGCACCCCTCATCGCCGCCACGCAATCGCCGACGAGCGCAGGCTCGCGCATCAGGCAAGCGCCGAACCGCCCGTTCTGGACGCGGTCGGACGGACAGCCGACGTTGAGGTTGATCTCGCCATATCCCCAGTCCGCGCAGATGCGCGCCGCCTTCGCCAGCTCGCCGGGGTCGGAGCCGCCAAGCTGTACCGCGATCGGGTGTTCCGCGGGTGAGAAATCCAGAAATCGCGCCTTGTTGCCGAACAGGATGGCGCCGGTCGTCACCATCTCCGTATAGAGCTGGACGCGGCGCGACAGCAGGCGATGAAAGAACCTGCAATGTTTATCAGTCCAGTCGAGCATCGGGGCAACCGCGTAGCGCGCACCGCCGAACGGGCTGATATTCCTTGTTTTATAGGCAATTGGCTCAAACATATGCAACTTCATTATAGCGAAAGACTGTTGGTGATCATGGACGGGGCGATCAAGAACGGGCCATTGACATGGACGGCATGGCGCATGGGGTCGAAACCATGCAGCAATCGAAGCCCGGAAGGCGCATGTAAACCAATTGCTTACATTGCGTCAAAGAATATGTAAGCAAAGAACTGACAGTCGCCTTCGAGGGGCGGGTATCGGGAGGGAGGCGGCCTTCGTCACCCCGTTTCGTCATTTTGGAAGCCGCATGTCCGTCGCTCCCCCCATCGAAAGCCTTGACAAGGCGACGCCTGGCACGAATCTGCGGGAGATCGGCCGGAGCGAGGGCCACGTCGCCCCGGTCCGAGGTGAGTTTCGGCATGAGGTGAATCATGGACGTCGTCATCTATCACAATCCCGCCTGCGGCACGTCGCGCAATACGCTCGCCATGATCCGCAACGCCGGTATCGAGCCGCACGTCATCGAATATCTGAAGACGCCGCCGACACGGACGATGCTCCAGCAACTTATAAAGCGCATGGGCATGCCCGTCCGCGCCCTCCTGCGTCAGAAGGGCACGCCCTATGCGGAGCTTGGCCTCGACGATCCGGGCCTGACCAACGACCAGCTTCTCGACGCCATGCTGGCGCATCCGATCCTGATCAACCGGCCCGTCGTCGTCAGCCCGAAGGGGGTGCGGCTCTGCCGTCCGTCCGAAGAGGTGCTGGATCTGCTGCCGCCCCAGCGGGGCGCGTTCACGAAGGAGGACGGCGAGCGCGTGGTGGACGAGCACGGCCGCCGCGTGGCGACGGCATAAGGACGGGCCGAGCCTGTCCCAGCCGGGTCCGTGACCGTTCCGGCAAGGCATAGGCTATCGCAGAAGCGGGACGATGATGCTCAAAGTCCGGTCCCGGGCTTACGCAGATTGCCGGCCGCAACGCAAGGTGCCGCAGAAACATCAATTATGTCAAATAATTGATGCAATCCGTCGGCATATGAAGCGATCTTCCCGTCGCGCCCGACCGCGCCCGGCGTGTATGCCGTTCGATGCAATCAAAACGACGGAAACACTATCCCGGCACGCACACGAACAATTGCCTGGTGGCGGCGTCGACGGCGTCGCGGCTGTAGACGAGCGGGTAGTAATCGCCGTCGCGCCAGGCGGTGGCGAGATCGCCGTAGTGGGGTGAGCCCGGCAGGCCGGACTGGCCCGGCGTGTTGACGAACAGGCTGTTGTCCCAGCCGCCGACGTCGATGATCATGCGCACCGAGGGTCCCGTCGTGACGTCGAGGTTCGAGGCGCGGTAACCCGCGTAGTTGGGGGTGGAGGAGCTGCCGCCGAGCCGCACCGGCGGCATCGACCACGCGGCGGCGCCCTCGGCGATGCCGTCAAGCGGATGCTTCAGCGACAGCCGGTGGATGTCGCCCCAGGCCCAGGCTGCCGGGTCCTCCCCCATGAGCGACCGGCACTCGGCCCAGGCGGCCGACAGGGTTGCGTCCAGCGTGGTCTGCAGCACGTCCTCGTCCGCCGCCCGCACCCAGTCGGCGATCGCCGGCAGGTTGACGGGCTGGAGCAGCGGCAGGTCCTCGTCGGCGAGCCCCGCGGCGCGGCCGAGCGCATTGCCGATATGGCGCGAGAGCCATATCTCGAAAAGCGCCGCCGCGCCGGACGAGGCCCGCAGGTCGCCATCCCACGCCCGCAGAAGGGCGTGCGCCGATGCCGCGTCTCCGCCTGCCCGGTAGCGTTCCCCCAACAGGGAGACGAGGCGCGCGGCGGAGACTGAAAAAGTGTCGTTCTGGAGCCGCGCGCAATCGTCGAGCGTGACCTTGTCCCGTCGCGACAACACGTCGTGGATGCGGTCCGAGCGGCTCGCGTCGAGCCATTCGTAACCGATGGGCGGATGGGTCGCGGCCCAATCCGCGGGCACGTTCATGGCGTTCGCCGTGGCGATGAAGCCGCGTGCCGGGTTCCTTTCCACGGGGCCGTCCTCGGGCGCGAGGTAGCCCGCCCATGCATAGCGGCCGTCGCCCGGCACGGGCAGCAGGCCGTTCCAGCCCTCGCGCAGCGGCGTCGCGCCGGACGGCTTCCAGCCGATGGTGCCGGCCAAGTCCGCATAGACGTGGTTCACCGACGGCGTGCCCCAGCCGCGCAGTGCCTGCGTATAAGCATCGAAACTACGTGCCCGCATCACCGCGAGGCTCGCCATGTAGGGCGCCATGCCGGCGTCGGTCCACACGGTGCGCAGCGCGTAGGCGCGGCGGGCGGCGGGATCGCGGTGGATCACCGGGCCGTGGCGGGTGAAGTAAAGGCTGCGCCGCTCGAACCCGCTTCCCCTGACGGGGATGTCCTCGACGCATTCCGTCATCCTCTCCCAGCCATCGCCGAAGCGGTAGCTGAGCGGATCGTCGGGGCGCGTGTCGTAGACGAAGACGTCTTCCTGATCGGCGCCGAAGATCGTCAGCGCGAACGCGGCGGTGCCGTTGTGCCCCATCGAGATCCCCGGCACGGCCGGCTCTCCCGCGCCGATGGCGTCGAAGCCGGGCATCGAGAGGTGGACGACGTAACGGATCGAGGGGAGGGTGTGGATGCGGTGCGGGTCGAGCGCCAGGATGGGCCGCCCGGTGGCGGATTTTTCCGCCGACACGGCCCAGTTGTTCGACCCTTCCGACTGGACCGCCTGGACGATTTCCCCGGTGGGCGCGACCCTCCGCCACCGGGAGGCTTCCGCCGGCGTGGCCGCGAGGCGCTGTGCCGAAAAGCTCACCGGGGCGACCGCGAGATTGAAGTCGTCGAGGATCGCAAGCGGCAGGGAGGCGAGATCGAGGTCGGGAGCGGTCTGCGGTACGACGGGCGGCTCGCGTCGCAGGCGCAGTTCGTCCGCCGCGGCGCCTGCGCGCGCGGTCAGCCGGGCACGCAGGATCTCCGACGTCGCGTTGCGGGTGAGGGAATGGCTGCGGATGCGCACGACATCCTCCGCCGCCCAGCGGGAAGGCGCGTTGCCAAGTTGCGCGAACTCCGGTGGCAGGGGGTGCGCGCCCGCCTCGATGCCGGCGATATAGGCATTGATGCCTGCGGCGAAGGACGCGCAGATGGCCTGCGCGTCGCTGCCGTAGGCCGCCCATTCCGCCGCCATGTCGCCCCTGTATAGGAAGAGGCGCGCGGCCCGGTCCTGCTCCAGATAGCCCGGCCCGAAATCGGCGGCGAGCAGGCCGAGTCCGCGCTTTCGCCACAGGTCGATCTGCCATAGCCGGTCGCGGGCCACGTTCCAGCCCTGGGCGAAGAACAGGTCGTCCCGGTTCCGCGCCCGGATGTGCGCCACCCCCCATGTGTCGACGGCGATCTCGACGGGTTCCTGCAACCCCTCGACGACGATCGGGGCGGGGGCGTTTCCGGGCATGGCTGGTTCATCCTTCTTGAGGGGCGCGCCGTGTCGTGGTCCGGCCGCGTTACCGCAGGCGTGTGAACAGGCCCGCGAAGAGCTGCGCGCGCTCGCGCAGGCTCGCGACCTCGATATGCTCGTTGAGCGTATGCAGGCCCGCGCCGCGAACGCCGATCGAGTCGAGAGTGGGAATGCCGAGCGCGCCGGTGAAATTGCCGTCCGAGCCGCCGCCGGCGCTCGCATGGGTAAGCTCGAAGCCGATTTCCCGGGCGATGTCGCGTGCGACGGCGTGGAGCGCCATCGTGCCCGGCTGGTCCGGCTCCCACACCGGCCGCGTGACGCCGCGCGTCACCTCGAAGACGACATCGCCGGCTTCGCCCGCCAGCGCGAGCATGCGCTCGACGCCCCGGTCCAGATCCTCCTGCTTCTTCGCCATGCTCAGCGCTTCGGCCTCGCACGAGGAAGAGACGCAGTTCACCCATTGCCCGGCATGAACGACGCCAACGCTGAAGGTGCAGTCGTCGGTCGTCATCGCCTCGATTTCAAGTATCTTCTGCGCCATGCGGGCGATGGCCGAGCGCCCCTCCGCCAAAGCGGCGCCCGCGTGGCTCGGGCGGCCGGTGGTCCGCAGGTTGTAGCGGGCGATGGCATAGCGGCCGGTGACTGCGCCGCCGTCGGCCAGCGCGGGCTCGGGAACGAGGACGTAGCGGTTCTTCAAGGCTTCCTGTTCAATCAACTCGCGCGTCGAGGGCGTGCCCACCTCTTCGTCGGGAGTGAGCAGGAAGGTGACGGGAAGCGGCGTTACCAGGGCGGCGCGCACGAGCTGGCGGATTGCCTCGAAGGCGACGAAATTGCCCGCCTTCATGTCCTGGATGCCGGGGCCGTAGCAAAGGTCCCCCTCCCGGCGGAAGGGCAGCTTCTCCAAGGTGCCGACGGGGTGCACGGTGTCGAGGTGGCCCGAGACGAGGATGCCCGGCGCGCCGAAGTCCCGGTGGGGGAAGCGCGCGCGCAGCGACCCGCCGTAGCCCAGGCGCCCCGGGATGCGCTCGACATGCGCACCGGCCGTCGCGAAGTCGAAGGCGGCGACGTCCATCATGCGGTCGACGGCGGCGGCGTCGAACGTGGGGCTTTCACACGTGATCCAGGGCCGCAGCCGGTTCACCATGTCGTCGATGTCGAAGGGAAGATTGAGGGCGCTCATGCCGTCGGTTCCTTGTCGATGGGCAATCGGGTTTCGATGATGCGCGCGTAGATGGAGGCGCCGACGGGAAGGATGTCGGGATCCAGCACGAACGCGGGGTTATGCAGGGGAACGGTCCCGGCGTGGCCGAGATTGAGGTAGCTGCCCGGCACGCGCCGCAGCATGTCCGCGAAGTCCTCGCTGCCCATGAAGGGCGCATCTTCCTCGGCGACGTTCCCGGCGCCCACCACGTCGGCGGCGGCCGCCAGATAGGCATCGGAGAGTTCGGCGTCGTTGAGCAGCACGTCGAAGATCTCATGGAAGGCGACGTCGATGGCGATGCCGTGGCCAAGGGCGAGGCCCTCGCAGATGGCGCGCATGCGCGACTGGACGAGGTCCCGCACGTCGGTGCTGAAGAAGCGGATCGTGCCTGTGATCGTGGCCGTTTCCGGGATGACGTTGTACGCAGAACCGGTGTGGAACTGCGTGCAGGAGACCACGCACGCATCCGTGGCGCGCACGTTCCGGCTGACGATGCTCTGCAACTGCTGGATGAGGTAGGCGCCGATCACCAGCACGTCGCGCGCCTGATGAGGCATGGCGGCATGGCTGCCCCGGCCCCGGAGATGGATGTCGAAGAACGAGGCGCCGGCCAGTGCCGCGCCCTTGCGCAGCGTGGCATGGCCGGGCTTGCCGGTCGGCTGGTTGTGCATGCCGTATATCTCGTCGCAGGGAAAGCGTTCGAACAATCCCTCCTGCAGCATGCGCCGCGCGCCGCCTAGCCCTTCTTCGGCGGGCTGGAAGACGAAGACGGCGGTGCCGGCGAAGCCCCGGCTGGCGGCGAGATATTGCGCGGCGCCGAGCAGCATCGTGGTGTGGCCGTCGTGTCCGCAGGCGTGCATCCTGCCGGGGTTACCGGAAGTGTAGGCGACGCCGGACGCCTCCTCGATCGGCAGCGCGTCCATGTCGGCCCGCACGCCCACGCGGCGATTGCCGGCGCCACCGCGCGTCCCCCGGCCGTGCAGGATGCCGACGACGCCGGTCGTGCCGATGCCGGTGTGGACCTCGTCGAACCCCCACGAGCGCAGTTTGTCCGCGACGACGGCGGCGGTGCGGCTTTCCTCGAAGCCGAGTTCCGGGTGCCGGTGCAGGTCCTCGAAGATCGAAAGGAGATCGGCCGACCGTTCATGTATCGCGGGAATGACAGGCATATGCTGGCCCTCTGTTTCTCATGTTAGCTGGCTTCCAGATAGCGACGGCCGGCGAAATCCCAGAAGCGCCCCGGCGCCGCGTCGATGAGCGTCCGGGTGTACTCGTGGCGGGGATGCGCGAGCACCTCGGCGGCCGGTCCCTGTTCCACGACGACACCGCGCTGCATGACGATGACGTCGTCGCAGATCTGGGCGGCGACGCGCAGGTCGTGGGTGATGAAGATGATGGCGATGCCGACCGCTTGCTGCAGTTCCGCGAGCAGGTCGAGAACCTGCGCCTGCACGGACACGTCGAGGGCGGAGACGGCCTCGTCCGCGACCAGCACGTCCGGACGCAGCGCGACCGCGCGGGCGATGGCGATGCGCTGGCGCTGTCCGCCCGAGAACTGGTGCGGGTAGCGGTTCAGGGCGTCCTCGGGCAGCGAGACGATCTTGAGCAGGCGTCGCGCCTCCGCGACAGCTTCGTCCCGGCTGATGCCGTAGTTGAGCGGGCCTTCGGTGAGGCTCTTCTCGATGGTCCAGCGCGGATTGAGCGAGCGGAAGGGGTCCTGGAACACCACCTGCAGGTGCTTGCGATGGCGCCTGAGCTGCGGGTGGGGCAGATAGGCGATGTCGTGGCCCTCAAGGAAAACATGCCCCTCGGTGGGGTCGATGAGGCGCATGATCGAGCGCGCGACCGTCGACTTGCCGGAGCCGGATTCGCCCACGATGCCGAGCGTGCGGCCGCGCTTCAGCGTGAAAGTGACGCCTTGCGCGGCCTTCACCGGCGGCCGCCGGTTGAACAGCGAGCCGGCATGATAGGTCTTGCCGAGGTCGCTCACCTCCATGACCGGCGGCTCCTTCGGCTCCGGGCGGGGCACGCGGGGCGTCAGGCCGGGGATGGCGTCGAGCAGGTCGCGCGTGTAGGGTTCCCGCGGGGTGCGCAGGATATCTCCGATCGGGCCGCTTTCCACCACCCGCCCATGCCGCATGACGCAGACGGAATCGGCGATCTCGGCCACCACGCCCATGTCGTGGGTGATGAACAGCACGGCCGTGCCGTGCTTCTCCTGCAATTCGGTGATCAGCGAGAGGATCTGCTTCTGGGTCGTGACGTCGAGCGCGGTTGTCGGCTCGTCGGCGATGAGCAGGACGGGTTCGAGGATCAGCGCCATGGCGATCATGATGCGCTGGCGCTGCCCGCCGGAAAGCTGATGCGGGAACGAGCGGTAAATGCGTTCGACGTCGGGCAGGTGCACCTGCCGCATGATGTCGAGCACGCGGGCGCGTTTTTCGTCCTTGCCGAGCCGGGTGTGGAGGTCGAGGACTTCGGTGATCTGCCGGCCGACCGGCATGACCGGGTTGAGGGCGGTCATCGGCTCCTGGAAGATCATGGACAGTCGCGTGGCGCGCATCTCCCGCATCTGCGCCTCGCCGAGCGAGAGCAGGTTCTCGCCCGAAAGCGAGATGCGTCCGGAACGCACGGCGAGCGAGCCCTTCGGCAGCAGCCCCATGGTGGCGAGGGAGGTGACGGACTTGCCCGAGCCGGATTCGCCGACGAGGCAGAGTGTCTCCCCCTTGCGGATGCGCAGCGAGATGCCGTGCAGGAATGGTTCGTTTTTCGACGTGTGGGCCAGGCCGACCACGAGGTTCTCGATGTCGAGCACGACGGGGGCGCCGGAAAAGTCGCGGTTGCGCAGTTTCATGCCTCAGCCCTCGCGCATTTTGAGACGGGGATCGAGCGTATCGCGTACGGCGTCGCCGAGCAGGTTGATCGAGAGGATGCACAGCGTCAGCATCAGCCCCGGCCACAGCACCAGCGAGGGCTTGATGCGGAAGAAGGTGCGCCCTTCCGCCATGATGTTGCCCCAGGTCGGGATCTCGGTGCTGACGCCCGCGCCGAGGAACGAGAGGATCGCCTCGGTCAGGATGGCGGATGCGACGATATACGTGCCCTGCACGATCATCGGCGCCATCGTGTTCGGCAGCAGGTGCTGGAACAGGATCTTGAACGTGCTCGATCCCAGCGCCGCCGCGGCCTCGACATAGGGCTCCTCGCGTGCCGTCAGGATCACGGCGCGCACCAGGCGCACGACGCGGGGTATTTCCGGAACGGTGATCGCCGCGACGACGGAGCCGATGCTCGGGCCATTCAGCGCCACGAGGGCAATGGCGATGAGGATCGAGGGCATGGCCATCAGCGCGTCCATCATGCGCATGATGACGGCGTCGGCCCCGCGGAAGAAGCCGGCCACCAGGCCGATCAGCACGCCGAGCGCCACGCTGACCGCCGCCGCCGCGATGCCGATGAACAGCGATATGCGGCCGCCGATGATGACGCGGGAGAGGAGGTCGCGGCCGTAGGCGTCGGTGCCGAGGATATAGTCGGCACTCGCGGGCTTCAGCCGTTGGAGCGGCGACATGGCCATGGGGTCGTGCGGCGCCAGCCACGGCGACAGGATCGTCACGACGATGATGAGGAGCAGCACGACGGCGGCGATGGTCGGACCGATCCCGAGGGCCGCCACACGCGGCAGCGGCAGGAAGCGCAGGATGGATCGCATCCCGGAGGGGCGGGTTGTCTGGGCCATCAGTAACGGATCCTCGGATCGAAAATGGTGTAGGAAATGTCGATGAGCAGATTGATCAGGACGTAGATCGCGCTCGTCAGCAGGATCATGGCCTGGATGACGGGGTAGTCCCGCGCCAGCACCGCATCCACCGTCAGGCGGCCGATTCCCGGGATGTTGAAGATGCTCTCGGTGACGACGACGCCGGAAATCAGCAGCGCGAAGCCGGTGCCGACAATCGTGACGATGGGAATGGCGGCGTTGCGCAGCGCGTGGATGAACAGCACGCGCCGTTCTCCCGCGCCCTTGGCGCGCGCCGTGCGCACATAGTCCTCGCCCAGCACCTCCAGCATGCTGGCGCGCGTCATGCGGGCGATGAGCGCGATGTAGATCGAGGCCAGCGTCAGCGCCGGCAGGATGGCCCGTTCGAGAAACGGCACGATCCCCTTGCTGATGGGCGTGAAGCCCTGCACCGGCAGCCAGCCGAGGTTCACCGCGAACAGCAGCAGCAGGAGATAGCCGACCAGGAACACGGGCATCGAGAAGCCCAGCACGGAGAAGCTCATGACGCAGTAGTCGATCCAGGAGCGCCGCCGCCACGCCGCCGCCACGCCCATGGGGATGGCGAGGACGACGGAAATGGTGATGGTGAGCAGCGCGATGGAAATGGTCGGCCCAAGGCGCTGGCTCATCATATCGATGACCGGCACGCCCGAGATGAGAGAGACGCCGAGGTCCCCCTGCAACAGCGCGCCCATCCAGGTGATGAACTGGATATGGATCGGCTGGTTGAGCCCCATGGCCTCGCGGATGCGCTCCAGTTGGGCGGGGGTCGCGGCATCGCCCGCGATGATCGCAGCCGGGTCACCGGGGGTGAGACGCAGCAGCAGGAACACGAACACCGCGACCAGCAACATGACGGGAATGACGGCAGCGATCCGTTTGAGAATGTAGGCCAGCATGTCGATCCTCGCTCGCCGAATGGTTGTTGAAGGGGGAGACCCGCCCGGGACACGTCCGGCGTTCCCGCCGGCCTTTTCCTCCTTCCGGCCATAACCGTCCCGTTCCCGGACGTGGCGGCTTGCCGCTGTCCGGGTTGTCAGGGAGGGGGCCGGTTGTTATTGGCGCCGCGCCGAGCGCGACGCCGCCCGTGCTGGACGGGGGCGGTTCATTCCGCCTTGTTGAGGTTCCAGAACACCGGGATCGGCGCGCGGATCATGTCCGTCACGCTGGCGCGCCGCGCCTGGGGCGGGTTGTACTCGCCGAGGGGGATGTAGAGGACATTCTCCATGGCGTGGGCCTGGATCCGCGCAGCAACCTTCGCCTGGTCCTCCGGCGTCGCCGCCGCGATGAACTCCTGCTTCAGCTTCTCGATCTCGGCATCCTGCGGCCAGCCGAACCAGGCCGTGTCGCCGCGCCCGTTCAGCATCACGTTGTTCAACGGGCCGGCGATTTCCGGGATCTGCCAATTGGTGAAGAAGACGTTCCAGCCGCCGTCCTTTGGCGCCGCCTGGGAAGCGCGCCGGCCGACCAGCGTCTGCCAGTCCATCGGCTGCATGTCGACATTGAAGCCGGCGGCGCGCAGCAGCTGGGCCGCGACCACGGGCTGGGCCGTGAGGCTGGAGACGTCGGTCGGCTGCATCAGCACGACGGGCGTATTGTCGTAGCCCGCCTCCTTGAGCAGCGCCTTCGCGCGCTCGGGGTCGCCCTTGGCGATGAGCGTCTCGGCCCCGGCCTCGGACGCGAGCGGCGTGCCGCAGCCGAAGATCGCGCCGCAGGGCTTGTAGAACTTCGGATCGCCCATCATCGTCGCCAGCACCGGCTCCTGAGAGAGCGCGAGCAGGGCGGCCTGGCGGATCTTCTGGTTGTCGAACGGCGGGTGCTTGAAGTTGAGCCGGCCCATCGTCTGGTATCCGAGCGGGTCGCGCAGTTCGAGCACCACCTTGTCATCGCCGTCGAGGAGCGGTGCGAGATCGACCGGAACCTGCTCTATGTAGTCGATCTCGCCGCTGGCGAGCGCGTTGACGGCGGTCTGGCCGTCGGTCATGGTGAGCCACCGCACCTTGTCGACATTCACGACCTTGCCGCCCGCGAGCCAACTCGCCGGTTCGCTGCGCGGCACGTAGTCCGTGTTCTTGACGTAGGAGACGCCGACGCCCGGCTGGAACTCCTCCGGCACGAACTTGAAGGGGCCGGAGCCGATATGCTCCTTGATGGCGGTGTCCGCCGGGGTCTCCGCGATGCGCGCCGGCATGATGAAGGGCGGCAGCGCCGACTGTTTGGCGATGGTGTCGAGCAGCGGCGGGAAAGGCTTGTCGAGCGTCCACACCAGCGTCTTGTCGTCCTTGGCTTCGAGCGACGCCGTAATGTCCATGATGAGCTGGCCGCCCGCATCGCGCTTGGCCCAGCGCTGGAGGGAGGCGACCGCGTCCGCCGCCGTCACGGGGGCGCCGTCATGGAATTTCAGGCCGTCGCGCAGCGTGAAGGTGTAGACCTTGCCGTCGCCGGATACCTGCCAGTCCGCCATCTGCGGCTGCGGCTTGAAATTCTCGTCGACCGCGATCAGCACGTCGTAGATCATGTAGGCGTGGTCACGGGTGATATGCGCGGTGGTGATGACCGGATCGAGGACGCGCAGGTCTGAGTGCATCACGGCGGTCACTGTCCGGGCGGAGGCGGGCGCCGCCGAAAACCCTGCGACCAGCATCAGCACCGGGAGCGCGAGGCTGCTCAGCAGCGCGCGCGGCCGGAGACCGCGCCTCGCCGGACGCCTGGCATGTACTTCGTCGTCAATACAATGCGTTGCTGATACAATTCTTTCCTGACCGATAATAGACATGGTTTTTTATCCCTCTGGAGAACATGATTTTCGTTTGTCATGTTTTATATTGACGTTGCTGCGGAGGCTGAAGACAGTTTCAGGAGGCCGTTACCTCCCGGAAACGCCGACGCCTGCCGAGGTTATGCCGCCGGCGAAAACGGCCGGCCGAGAGGTTCCAGCCGGATGCCGGGCCGGAGCCGCTTCCAGGCGAGCACGGCGGGGCTGAGCGGCATGGGGCCGGGCGCGGTGCATACCAGGATGGTTTCCGCGATGGGATCGAAGTCCGCGCGGAAATGCACCGAACTCTTGTTGACGAGGATCGCCTGCCGCTCGGGCTCGATGCCGACCATGCGGTAGAGCGCCCGGTCGGCCATCTGCGCCTTGTGCGAGACGACGACGACGCGGATGTCGTCGATGCGCAGCGCGGCTGAGGGGCCCATTCGCATATGCGCCCCACCGTAGTAGGGGCCCGGCGCGACGACGTTCCCGTCCGAAAGGCGCTCGACCGTGAAGGTGCCGACGAACGGCGCGTCGCCCGGCACGCCGGAGCGGCCGCCGAGCGCAAGCGTGACCTGTGCTCCTTCTCCGGCGGCATGCGCTGCCTTCGCCGCCTCCGGATCGAAGAGGCACCCGAGCGCCGCCGCCCGCGCGCCACACGCCACCAGTGCCCGCAACATGCCGGTGGTGTCGGAGTCGCCGCCGGCGCCGGGATTGTCCTGTGTATCGGCGATGATGACGGGCCGCGTGGCCGTGCGGGCGATCTCCATCGCCGCGCGTACCCCCGCGTCTGGTTCGTAGGACGTGCCGGCGAATGCCGGCTCCGCGGCGAGGACTGCGTCGTGCAGCGCGTCGGCGGCTGCCTCGACCGCTGTCTCGGAGCGGCCGTAGGTCACGACCACCGGGCCGCATTCGGGAAAATCGGCTGCCGGGAACCCGGTGAAGAGCGAACTGGACGTCACCTGCCCGTCCCTTTCCTGCGCCACGGTGCGGGCGTAGAGCCCTTTTGCGGGCTCCTCGCTCGTGCATTGCCACGCGATCGGGATGAGGTAATCGAGGCGGCGAATGGCCTTGAACCACGGCTGCGGCCGTTCCATCAGCTCGCCGAGGACTGCCGCCGCGCGCCGGCCGGTGTCGGCCATGTCGATATGCGGATAGGTGCGAAAGCCGACCATGGCGTCCGCCGCCTCGAACATGCGCGCGGTGATGTTGCCGTGCAGGTCGAGCGCAACCGCGACGGGCACCCGCGGGCCTATCGCTTCCCGCACGCGCGAAAGGAGCACGCCTTCCCCGTCGTCCTCGTGCTCCGCGACCATGGCGCCGTGCAGGTCGAGGAAAACGCCGTCCAGCGGGCCGGCGTCACGGATGCCGGCGACGATCTCGCCGGCGATCGCCTCGTAGGCAGCGGCCTCGACGGGGGCGGAGGGGATCGCCCCCGCCCACAGCACCGGCACGACCTCCCATCCCTGCTCCTGCGCGTAGGCGATGGCGCCCGCGATGCCGAGGTTGATGCCGCGCGAACGCACGATCACGTCCGCGCCGCGGGCGAACGGCATGTAGCCTCCGCCCTGAATGAAATCGCCCATACGCGCCGGAGACGGGGCGAACGTGTTCGTCTCATGAAGAAAACCGGCGACACCTATGCGTCTTGTCATGACCCGCATCCCGCTCTGGATGGATTCCACTTTTTCTTGCGTCCTGATCGGACTGTGGATATCCTGTATCGCTCAACGATATAGTCATATTGGTAATACTAGGAGGGTCTTGAATGTCTTGTCAATCGCTTTTGGTGCGCAGATGACATTTCGGAGCGTGCACCGTGCGAACGCACAAAGGGCCATCAATTTGGAGAGCGACGCCGAGGGTGATCCGCTGTTCCTGCGCTCGGTTGCGCGGGTGATGCAGGTTCTGAATGCGTTCAACGACGCCCACCGCCCGCTGACGTTGAGCGAGATCGCCACTGCCGCGCGCATCGACCGCAGCGCCGCCCAGCGCATCGTCCATACTCTGCGGAAACTCGGTTACATCGCCCGCGACGACGACGACAGGGGCTACATGCTCGGGCTGCGCGTGCTCGACCTGACGCTCGATTTCATGCGCCTCAACCCGCTGGTGAAGCGCGCGAGCCCCATCCTGCTGGAGTTGCGCCGCCGGGTGAGCGAGCGCGTGGACTTGTCGCTGTTCGACGACACAAGGGTGCTCTACGCCATGCGCATGCCGAGCAAGCGGGAGGCGTTCCACGCCACGCTTCCGGGGCACAGCGTGCCCGTCTACTGCTCCTCGGGGGGCGTGGCGATCCTGGCGCGGCTCGACGACGAGCAGGCGCGCGACATCGTTGCACGCAGCGACCGCACCCCCTTCACAGCCTTCACGATGCGCGAGGTGGAGGAGGTTATGCAGGCCGTCGAGGAAACGCGGAGGAAGGGCTTCGCCTGCCTCACGAACCAGATCATGAACGAAGAGGTCGCCATAGGCGTGGCGATCACGGCGCACGACGGCCGCCCGCTGGCCGCCATTCACATCGCCGGGTCGCTGCTCGAATGGTCGAAGGAGGAGTTTGTGGCGAATTTTTCCGGGCTGGTGATGGAAGCCGCGGACGCCATCGGCAGCTGAGGCGGGCCGCCGTTCAGGTTCGGAAGAGCGATGGAAGGCCCGCCGGTCCGGCTCCCTCCCCGGACGTGGCATGCGTATTGCTAAAGGTATTGCTAAAGGTGAGGTAAGCGACGAATGGCGGTCATCCGCGCGGACGGGCGCATGGTGCACGACATGTATCTGGTCCGGGCGAAGACGCCGGAAGAGTCGACCGGAGAATGGGATCTCATGAAGGTTCTGCGGACCATCCCGGGCGGTAGGGCCTTCCGGCCGCTGTCCCTTTCCACCTGCCGGCTCGTCCGGAAGAGCTGAGTCCGCCCGGTCTCCCGGCGCCGGATCGTGTCATCGTTTCTGTGGAGCGATGACACGATATGACTTTTTGATTTTGAATGAACTTTTCAGATCGGAAAGCGCTCTATGGACGTTGGGAAATCTCTGCCAGCTTCTTGTAGAGATAGGAGCGCGATATGCCCAGCTCCTCGGCGGCGCGTTTCTTGTTTCCGCTGTGGCGTTCCAGCGCCTCCCGAATCAGCGCGTGCTCCACGTTGCCCACCGTTTCGCGGATGGTGGCGGAACTGTTGACGGGGGGCGGGGCTTGATGATGCTCCGCCTCGTCTTCCAGGCTGCGGAAGTTCGCCAGGGTCAGCTCGCTCCCGTCCGCGAAGATCATGGCGCGCTGCACCTCGTGATGCAGCTGGCGGACGTTGCCGGGCCAGGAAAGGCCTTGCAGCATCTGCAGGGCGAGCGGATGGATGCGCCGTACGGGCGAGCCGATGCGCTGGCTCACTCTCTGCACGAAGTGGCGCACCAGCAGCGGAATGTCGCCCGACCGCTCGCGCAACGGCGGAACGTAAAGCGTTACGCCGTTGATGCGGAAATAGAGATCCGCCCTGAAAGCCTCTTCCGAGATCATGCGGCGCAGGTCGCGGTTGGTGGCGCTGATGAGGCGGAAATTCGTGGTGCGGGCGCGGTTGGAGCCGACCCGCTCGAATACCCCGTTCTCGACCACGCGCAGCAGCTTGATCTGCGTTTCCATCGGCATGTCCCCAATCTCGTCGAGGAACAGGCTGGAGCGATCCGCCATCTCGAACTTGCCGCTGCGGCCCTCGCGGCGTGCGCCCGTGAAGGCGCCGGCTTCGTAGCCGAACAGCTCGCTCTCGACAAGCGTCGACGGCAGGGCGCCGCAATTCAGCACCACCATGGGCCGCTCGACCCGCCGGCTGAGATTGTGAATGGCATGCGCCACGAGTTCCTTGCCGGAGCCGCTCTCGCCGGAAATGAATACGGGCACGTCGAGGGGCGCGACCTTGCGGATCTCCTCCTTGAGCTGGCGGATGGCATCGCTCTCGCCGACGATTTCCTCAAGGCCGAAGGCGCGATGGCGCAGTCCCGCGAGCTCTTTCTTGTAGTAATCCACCTCGGCACGCAGCGATGAAATCTGGCGCGAGAGTTCGTGCACCTCCTCAGGGGCCTTGAACATGACGCGCCCGATCGCGCCCACGAGCTGGCCATCGCGCAGGATCGGCACGCGATTGACGACACGGGCCACGTTTCGCATCTCCTGCACCTGCCCGATTTCCGGCGTCCCGGTCTTTGCGACGATGTGCAGGCGGGTGTTCTCGATCACGTCCTGCACGGGACGGCCGACGGCGTCGCCGCGCGCATGGCCGAAGAAGCGTTCGTGGACCGGACTGAGGTAGCGGAGCACGGAATCTTGGTCGACCACCGTGATCCCCTCGAAGGGGTTGGTGAGGAAGTGGTTCAGGATGTCGAACGCGATGTCCACGCTGAGGATGAAGTCCACGAGCGTGGACGATTTGTCCTCACGATGGACAACCACCGCCGTCATGTCGTCGGCCGTAGGCGTGGCCAGCACGACGTGCGGCTCGTCCTTGTACGTCGTGGCGGAAATGCGTTTGCCCGCTCCCGCTCCCTTCATGTGATCCACGATCGCATCCGCCAGCCCGGACGTGCGCGCGGGCTCGGAAGCAAAGGATATGGCGCCGGTGTCGTCCAGGACGACAATATTCAGGAGGGTGGGCATGGGGCGTTTCCGTGTGTTCTTTGAGGACATATGATTCTTGCAAGTGTCCATGCTGAAAACAGCAAACAACAACGGAAACGCGGTGGCAAGGAGAAAATAGCCTGCAACCGTATGAAATATATGCGGTTCGTGTGGGTGGCACGGGGCTTGCTAGTCATCGTTGGCACAAGGATGACTAGCAATGACCGCAACAAATCCGCCTCACTTCAAACTCCCAGTCTCGAAGCTGCCGCCGGGCCGCAGATCGGAGAAGTTCCGAATGCTTGACGGCGTGCGCGTGCTGGATCTGACCACCTCCATTGCCGGGCCATATGCCACCATGCTCCTGTCGGATTTCGGCGCGGAGGTGGTGAAGGTCGAGCGTCCGGGGGGCGACGATGCCCGGCATTGGGGGCCTCCGTTCCTGGACGGTGAATCCCTCTGGTTTCTCTCGGTCAACCGCAACAAGAAGAGTGTCCGGCTCGACTTCTCAGTCCCGGAGGGGCGCGAGGTGCTCGCCGGCCTGATCGACAGCGCCGACGTGCTGGTGACCAATCTGCTACCCACGGCCCAGCGCAAGTTCGGCATCGATGCCGGCAGGCTGAGGTCGGCCCGGCCCGACCTGCTGCATGTGTCCATCACCGGCTTCGGCCTGAACGGGCCCTATGCCGCGCGCCCGTGCTACGACCTTATCGCCGAGGGATTTTCCAGCGTGATGGACCTGACCGGGCCGAGCGGGGCCGCGCCGCAGAAGGTGGGCGCGCCTGCCGCCGACATGCTGGCCGGCACCGATGCCGCGCTCGCGACGCTGGCCGCTCTGAACCGCCGCGCCGTTACGGGTGAGGGCTGCACTATCGACATCGCGCTGGCGGAAAGCATGGTCCGCTTCATGGCGCCGCGCATCGTGCCCTTTCTCGGCTCGGGCGAGGTACCGCGCAGGAGCGGCGGCACCGACAGCGTCATCGCCATTTACCAGACCTTCGACACCGCCGACCTGCCTCTGACGCTCGGCCTGGGGAACGACGGGATCTGGAAGCGTTTCTGGGACGCGGTGGAGGATCCCGCCGGGGCGGAGGGAGAGGAAGTGGCGACCAATGCGGCCCGCCGCGCCAACCGTGGACAGATCGTCGACCGGATCCAGACGATCCTGCGCCGGCGCCCGCGTGCGGAATGGCTGGAACGATTCTCGAAGGCGAGGGTGCCTGCCGGGCCGATCTACCGCGTCGACGAGGTGGTGGAAGACCGACACCTGCTTGAGCGTGATACCTTCTTCCGAATCGATCAGAATGACCGCCAGATACCGCAGGTTTCACTGGGTATTCATGTCGATGGCGAGGCGGCGGGCTACGTCGCCGCGCCACCCCGCCTCGGCGAGCACAGCGAGGAACTGCTGCGCGGTCTGCTCGGCTACGACTGTGAAAAAATACAGAGGCTGCGCACGCTCGGCGTGATCTGAGCGGCTGACAGCCCCGATTATTCAGGAGGAAACCCCATGGCATACGAAACCATTCTCTACAGCGAAGACGGCCCCGTCGGCACGCTCACGCTGAACAGGCCCGACGACGGCAACATGTTCAACGCCGTCATGTGCCGCGAGCTGCGCGACTGCATCGAGGCCGTGCGCACCGAAACGCGCACCCGGGTTCTGGTCATCACCGGTGCGGGCGACCGCTTCTTTTGTACCGGGGGCCGCAAGGACGGCCTGGAGCCGACCAACCTCTATGCCGGCGTGCTTCCCACGCTCGAAATGTACGACGCGATCGAGCGTCTCCAGAAGCCCGTCATCGCCAGCGTCAACGGTTTCGCGGTGGGCGGCGGCAACGTGCTGCAGATGGTCTGCGACCTCTCCATCGCCAAGGAAAGCGCCGTTTTCCGCCAGGTGGGGCCGATGGTGGGCTCGTTCGACGCCGGTTACGGCACCTGGTTCCTGGAGGACATCGTCGGCAAGCGGCGCGCCAAGGAGATCTGGTACCTCAACGAGAAGCTGACCGCACGGCAGGCCCTCGAATACGGACTCGTCAACAAGGTCGTGCCGGACGACCAGCTCGCTGCCGCGACGCGGGAAATGGCCCTGACCATCGCCGAGCGCGGCCCCTTCGCCCTTGCATCGCTCAAGGCGGCGTTTTCCGCGCGGCACTCCGGCGTCGGCGGGCTGGCCCGCCTGGCGCACGATCTGCTGCTGCGCGGCTATCTCGACTCCGATGAGTCGCACGAGCTTTCGGAAGCTTTCGCGCAGCGCCGCAAGCCGGACCCGGCCAAGTTCGGCAAGTGAGCGTGGCACGAAGCGAGAGCCGATGTCCGATGCAGTCAACTCTGCTAACCCTTCACGATCCGGCTACGGCGCGTACCTATTACGAGGCGCGGCAGTGGCGCGATGACACTCTCTACGGCCTCGCGGCCGCTCATGCCGCCTCGCGTCCCGATCGCTACGCCTTGCGCGACGCCACGCGCCGCCTGACCTGGGCGGAGCTGTTGCGCTGGGCCGACGCGACGGCGGCCGACCTGCTGGCCACCGGGCTGCGCGCCGGGGATCGGGTCGGCGTGTGGCTGCCCAATCGCGTGGAGGCCACGGTGGCCTTCCTGGCCTGTTCGCGTGCCGGGTTCGTCTGCGTGCCTTCGCTGCACCAGAACCACACGGTGGGCGAAATCGTCACGCTGATGGAGCGCTGCGCGGCTGCTGCCCTCGTCGCCCAGCCGGGTTACGGGGCGGATGCCGACCGGCATGACATCTTCATCGCGGCGCTCCACCTGCCGGCCATGCGCCGCGTCTATACGGTGGAGGCGCGGCCGGGGCTGTCCGGCAGGGTGGCGGCGTTCCCGCCCGCCGATGCGCCGGCGGCATTGCCGCCGCCCGTCGCCAATCCGGACAAGATCACATACCTCGCCTTCACCTCGGGCACCACGGGCGCCCCGAAGGGGGTTATGCACTCCGACAACACGCTGCTGGCCAATGGACGCGCCATGGTGGCGGACTGGCATCTGGGGCCGGATACGGTGATCTATTCACTCAGTCCGCTCAGCCATCACATCGGCACCGTGGCCCTTGAGCAGACGCTCGTCGCCGGTTGCGAACTGGTGCTGAACGACGCCGCAAAGGGCGTGAGCCCGGTCGACCGCATCGTCGAGACCGGCGCGACCTACGTGATGGGCGTCCCCACGCATGCGATCGACATACTGGGCGAGATGGAACGGCGCGGACTCGCCTCCCTGGGCGCCGTCAAGACCTTCTACATGGCCGGGGCCGCCATTCCGATGCAAGTGGCGCGCCGTTTCCTCGCCTATCGCATCACGCCGCAGAACATTTACGGCATGACCGAGAACGGCTCCCACCAGTACACGATGCCCGACGACGACGTCGAGACCATGGTCCGCACCTGCGGCAAGGCCTGCGCGGCCTACGAAGTGAGGATCTGGCGGCCCGACGCGCCGGACATCGAGGCGGAGCCGGGCGAGGTGGGCGAGATCGGCGGGCGGGGCGCCTGCCTGATGCTCGGCTATTTCGGCAATCAGGCCATCACCGAGCGCTCCTTCAACGCGCACGGGTGGTTCATGTCCGGCGATCTGGGAAGGCTCGATCCGAACGGCAACCTGGAAATCGTCGGCCGCTCCAAGGATCTCATCATCCGCGGCGGCCATAACATCCACCCCTCCCGGATCGAGGATCTCGCCATCCGCCATCCGTCTGTCTTCAAGGTGGCGGCCTTTCCGGTGCGCGACGACCGGCTGGGGGAAAAAGTGTGCCTGGCCGTCATCCCCTGCGAGGGAGCGGACGTCACCGCCGAGGAGATGCTGGCCCATCTCTTCGAGACCGGCCTGTCGAAATACGACATGCCCGAATACTTCCTCGTGCTCGATGCCTTCCCCCTGACCGCCAGCGGCAAGGTCCTGAAGCGCGAGATGGTGGAACAGGTGCGCGCCCGTCAGATCGAGCCGACGCCTGTCCGCTTCAAACCCGCCACCAAGCCCGTCGCGGCCACCGATCCCCTCACGACAAAGGGAAGCTGACATGGTGAAACTCTTGCGCGAGGGCGCTCTCGCCCTCCTTACACTCGACAGGCCCGAGGCGCTGAACGCGCTTTCCTTCGCCGTCATCCGCGACATCGGCGCGGCCATCGACGAGGCGGCGGGGTGGGACATCCGCGCCCTCATCCTGACCGGCACCGGGGAAAAAGCCTTCTGTGCCGGCGCGGACATCAAGGAACTCGTCGGCCGCTCCCTCATGGACGAGCGCGCGGGGTCGGAACTCGGCCAGCGCGTGTTCGCGAAACTCGACAGTTTCAAGGTCCCCTCCATCGCCGCCATCAATGGCTATGCCTTCGGCGGCGGGCTGGAACTGGCGATGGCCTGCACCTTCCGCGTCGCATCGTCCAAGGCGCGGGTTGGCCTGCCGGAGATCAAGCTCGGCCTCATTCCCGGCTATGGCGGCACGCAGCGCCTGCCGCGCCTCGTCGGTGAGGCGCGAGCCGCAGAGATCGTCCTCACCGGCCGCACCATCGACGCCGAGGAGGCGCTCGCGATAGGGCTCGTCACCCGGCTGGCCGACGGCGACGTGGTCGAAGCCGCCAAGGCGTTCGCCGCCGAGTTCACGGGTTACGGCCTGCCCGCGCTCGCCCTTGCGCGGGCCGCGGTGCGGCGCGCGCTCGACGTGCCGCTCGACGAGGGGCTGCGCATCGAGGCGGATCTTTCCACGCTTGCCTACCGCACCGAAGACGCCGCCGAGGGTCTCACCGCCTTCATCGAGAAGCGCAAGCCGCAATTCCGGGACAAGTGAAATGACGAGCCGAAACATCTTCCTCACCGGCGCGAGCCGCGGCATCGGGGCCGTGGTGGCGATCGAGCTGGCGCGGCGCGGCCATACCGTCGGCTGCTTCTCGCGCCGGGGCAGCGGCCTGGAGCACGCGGACGTGCCCGAAGCGCTGAAGGCGCGGCTGGTGCCCCTGAAGGGCGACGTGCTGGACGCGGAATCGGTGGCAGCGGCGTTGGCGGCCTTCGCTGCGGCCGCCGGATCCGTCGACGGCGTCGTCAATAACGCCGGCGTGCACATCGCCCGTCCGTCCGACAGCCAGCCCCTGGCGGAGTTCGGGGAGGTTATGACCACCAACACCACGGCCACGTTCAGCGTGTGCCAGCAGGCTTACCCCCACCTCGTCGCGGCGGGCGGCGGGCTCGTCGTCAACATGGGTTCCTTGTTCGACAAGCTGGGCGTGCGTCACAACGCAGCCTATTGCGCCTCCAAGGCGGCGGTCGCCGCGCTCGGGCGCTGCCTGGCCGTGGAGTGGGCGGCCATGGGCATCCGCGTGCTCACGGTGGCGCCGGGCTATATCGAGACCGATCTCAACAAGGACTATCTGGCTTCGGAGAAGGTACGCACCTTGCTCGCGTCCCGCATTCCCACGGGCGGTCCGGCCGGCCCCGGGCAGGTGGCGCGGCTGATCGCCAGCCTCTTCGAGGAGGACATTCCCTTCCTGACCGGCGAGACCATCTATCTCGATGGCGGTCAGGGTATGGCGCACTGAGGACATCCCATGACTGTCATGACACGCCTCGACGGCCAGCTCGGCCTGTCCGAAGACGAGGCCATCCTTCTGGAAAGCGTGCGTCAGCTCGCCCGCGAGGAGATCGCCCCGCGCGCCGCGCATCACGATGAGACCGGGGAGTTCCCCTGGGAAAACGTCAGGAGCATCAACGCGCTTGGCCTGAACGCCATGTTCGTTCCGCAGGCCTATGGCGGCGCGGGCCTGAGCTATCTCGCCTATCTGGCCTGCGTGAAGGAAATCACGGCCGCCTGCGCGTCCACGGGCATCATCTGGGCGACGAATTTCCACGCCATGAAGCCTGTCATCGACTTCGGCTCCGAGGAACAGAAGCAGCGCTTTCTGCCAGCCGTCGCCGAGGGCGCGCTCGCGTCGCTGGTGATCACCGAGCCGGATGCCGGCTCGGATGCGACCGGCATGCGCACCAAGTTCACGCCCGACGGCGACGACATCGTCGTGGACGGCTTCAAGACCTTCATCACCAATGGCGACGTGGCCGATTTCTATGTCGTCTTCGGCAAGTGGTCGCAGACCGAGGACCCGAAAGCGGCCATCTCCTGCCTCGTGCTGGAGAAGGGTACGCCGGGCCTGAGCGTGGAGCGGCTGGAAGACAAGATGGGGCACCGCGCCTCGTCGACGGCGTCTCTCGCCTTCGACGGCTGCCGCGTGCCCGGCGCCAATCTGCTGCGGGGGCCGGGTGAGGGGCTGAAGCTGCTGCTCGCCTCGCTCAACAAGTCGCGCCCGTCCATTGGCGCGCACGCCCTCGGCATCGCCCGCGCCGCCTTCGACGAGGCGACCGCCTACATCAACGGCCGCAAGCAATCCGGCCGCAAGATCATCGAGTTTCAGGGCATCCAGTTCCTGCTCGCCGACCTCGCCAGTGAGCTTGTGCTCTGCGAGGCCTGGCTGACGCATGTCGGCCGGCTGGTGGATGCCGGTGTCAACGATATCGGCATCGAGGCTTCCATCCTGAAAATGCGCGCGAGCGATCTCGCGATGCGGATGGCCACTGAGGCGGTCCAGCTCCACGGCGGCTATGGCTACGTCAAGGAGTACCGGGTCGAGCGGCTGATGCGCGACGCCAAGATCACGCAGATCTGGGAAGGCACGAACCAGATCCATCGCCAGCTCATTGGCCGCAGCTTCATTGAACGGTGAGAAAGACAGATGAGCGAACAGATCACAATCGGAGTCGCCGGCTCCGGCACCATGGGGACGGGAATAGCGATCGTCGCGGCGCGCGGCGGCTTCCCCATCATTATCTACGACGTCGATTCCGCGCGCGTCGAGGCGTCAATCGGGCAGATGAGTGCCTTCTTCGCCAAGTCGGTGCAGCGCGGCAAGCTCACGCGGGAACAGGTGGACGAAATCATGGGCCGGGTGTCCGGCACGAGCGATATCGCCGCCATGGCCCCTTGCGGCCTGGTCATTGAGGCCATCTTCGAGGAACTGGAGGTGAAGGGCAGGCTCTTCTCCGATCTCGACAAGGTATGCGGACCGCAGGCGCTGTTCGCCTCCAACACCTCCACCCTCTCGATCACCGAGATAGCCGCGCGGTCCGGGCGCGACGACCGCTTCGTCGGCATGCATTTCTGCCTGCCGGCCCAGCTGATGAAGCTGGTGGAGATGTCGCCCGGGATCAATACGTCGGATGAAAGCTTCGCGCGGGCGTGGCAGATCTGCGAGCAGATGGGCCAGCGGCCCGTGAAGACGCAGGACGCGCCCGGCTTCATCCTCAATTACTTCCTCGTCCCTTTCAACAACGACGCCATCCGGCTCGTCGAGGAGGGCGTGGCGGAGCCGGCGGAGATCGACAAGGCCATCAAGGGCGCGCTGGGCTACGCCATGGGGCCGATGGAGCTGCTTGATCTCATCGGACTCGATACGCAGGTACTGCTGTGCGAGGCGCTGCACGGGGTGACCCATGAGCCGCGCGCGGCCTGCCCGCCGCTGCTGCGCCGCATGGTCGCCGCCCGCCGCCTCGGCCGCAAGACGAGGCGCGGCTTCCTCTCCTACGAGACCGCCGCCATCTTCGGAGCCTGATCGCATGTCCAATCCCCATTCGCATTGCGTGATACTGAACGGCGAGAGCCGATCCTTTCCCGAGTCCCATCCGCTGCTCGACGCCACGGTGGCCGATGGCGACATTCTCGTCCTCGCCGGTGCAGACGCCGGCGAGAGTTTCGCCGGCCTTGCCGACACGGCACGCTACAGCGTGGTCCTGATCGAGCTTGGTAGCGAGTGCCTTGGCGTGCATACCGGCGAGAGCCGGGGCGAGGAAGGCAGCAACGTGCTCGGCTTCGCCCGCTTCCGCCTCGGGGATGCGAAGCCGTCCGATCTGGTGGAGATCGTGCGCCAGCCGCAGACCGCGCAGACGGCCGTGGAGGCCGCGCGGGCGCTGTTCGAGGCGCATGGGCTGAAAACGGCTGTCTGCGGCGATTTTCCGGGCCGCATCGTCGACCGGCTGGTGCGGCCCTACTACAACGCCGCCCTCAACCGGCTCGACGCGAAGCTGGCCACGGCCGCCGATATGGACCTGACGCTGAAGCTGGGCCTCGGCTATCCGGAGGGCCCCGTCGAGCTTCTGGAACGTACAGGGCTTGCCGCCCATCACGACACGACGAAGGTGCTTCACGATGCGCTCGGCGACCCGGCATATGCCCCGGCCCGCCGCGCGCAGGTGGCCAAAGCCCGCCAGCTCAAAGGGAGGTGATCATGCGTCCACTGGAAGGTCTTCTCGTTCTCGATTTCTCTACCCTGCTGCCCGGCCCGCTGGCCAGCCTCGTCCTGGCCGAGGCGGGTGCGCGCGTTGTGAAGATCGAGCGCCCTGGACGGGGCGACGAAATGCGCAGCTACGAGCCCAAGCTGGGCGAGGACAGCGTGAATTTCGCGATGCTCAACCGGGGCAAGCAGTCCATCGCCATCGATCTGAAGGCTGCGGGTGCGGTGGACGAACTGGTCCCGCTCATCCGCCGCGCGGACGTGCTGATCGAGCAGTTCCGCCCCGGTGTCATGGAGCGGCTCGGCCTCGGCTACGACACCGTGCGCCATCTGAACTCGAAGCTGGTTTACTGCTCCATCACCGGCTGGGGCCAGAACGGGCCGAAGGCGCAAACCGCGGCCCATGATCTGAACTACGTCGCCGAGACCGGCATGCTCGGGCTCACGGCCGGCGCGGACGGCGCGCCGGTTTTGCCGCCGGTGCTGGCGGCGGACATCGCCGGCGGCGCGCTGCCGGGCGTCGTGAACATCTTGCTGGCCCTGCGCCAGCGCGACATCACCGGGTTCGGCAGCTACCTCGACATCGCCATGGGCGACAACCTGTTCACGTTCCTCTACTGGGGGCTGGGGGCGGGCTTCGCCGGCGCGGGCTGGCCGCGTCCTAGCGCCGACCTGGTGACGGGCGGGTCGCCCCGCTACCAGATCTATCGCACGGCCGATGGCCGCTATCTGGCCGCCGCGCCCATCGAGGACAAGTTCTGGGAGAACTTTACCCGCATCATCGGGCTGCCGGACGTCCTGCGCGGCGCTGGCGCGCCGGCCGCCCAGGTGCGGGCGGCGGTGGCCGAGCGCATCGCGGGCAAGACGGCGGCCGAATGGCAGGCCCTTATGGCCGGGCGGGACGTATGCTGCTCCATCGTGGCGACGCTGGAAGAGGCGGTCGCCGATCCGCACGTGGCCGCCCGCCGCCTGTTCGACCACACGCTGATGGCAGGAGGCAGGGAGCTGCCGGCGGTGCCGGTGCCGATCGCCCCCGTTTTCCGTGCCGCACCCACGCGCGGCGCTGCCCCGGGGCTGGGCGAGACCACCGATCCCCTCCTGTCCATCTGAAAGGATTCGATATGCGCAGTTACCGCGTCTGGGAGCACGGCGCTCCCTCTTCAATGCAGGTCGATCTCCTCCCCGACCTCGTCCCCGCGCCTCGGGAAATGATCGTGGACGTGAAGGCGGTCGGGATCAACTTTCCCGATACGCTGGTGGTCTCCGGCAAGTACCAGGTCCTGCCGCCGCGCCCGTTCACGCCCGGCAAGGACCTCGCCGGGGTCGTGCGCGCCGTGGGAGCGGGGGTCGAGGGCTTCTCGTCGGGCGACCGCATCATGGCGCAGGTGGAACACGGCGCTTTCGCCGAGCAGGCGAGCGTCCCTCCCTCCCAGGCATTCCTGTTGCCGGACGGCCTGTCCTTCGAGGCCGCGGCCGCCATGGGCCTCGTGTACCAGACCGCCTATTTCGCGCTGGTTGAGCGCGGCCAGTACAAGCGCGGCGAGACCGTGCTGGTGGGCGGCGCCGCGGGCGGCGTGGGCCTTGCGGCGGTGCAGATCGCCAAGGGACTGGGCGCGCGGGTGCTGGCCGGCGTGCGCTCGGCCGCGGAAGAGGCGGTCGTGCGCGAGGCCGGCGCGGATGCGGTCATCGATCTGTCCGTCGCGGATCTGCGCGACAACCTGCGGGCGCAGGTTCACGCGGCCACCGACGGCCATGGCGCCGACGTGGTGCTCGACCCGCTCGGCGCGGATTTCTTCGCGGCCGCCTTGCGGGCTGCGGCCTGGTGCGGGCGCCTCGTGGTGATCGGTTTCGCTGCGGGAGATATCCCGACAGTTAAGGTCAACTATCTGCTTGTCAAGAACATCTCGGTGAGCGGCCTCCAGTGGAGCGACTATCGGGACCGCACGCCCGAACTGGTGCTGAAGGTGCAGCAGGAGCTGTTCGATCTCTGGCGCGCCGGGGCAGTGAGGCCGCGCATCATGCGCGTGTTCCCGTTCGAGGAACTGCCCGAGGCGCTGGAACTCGTCGCGCAGGGCAAGGTCCAGGGCAAGGCCGTGGTCTCCATCGGCGGGGGCGCGGCATGACGGCGCTGCCACGTTCCGCGCCTGTCGCCGTCGTCGGGGCGGGGGCCATGGGCGCCGGCATCGCGCAGGTGGCGGCGCAGGCGGGCCACCCCGTGACGCTGTTCGACGCCGCCCCCGGTGCGGCCGGGAAAGCACGGGAAGGCATCCTCGCCAATGTCGCGCGGCAGGTGGAGAAGGGCCGCTTGCCCGAGGGCGCGCGTGAGGATGTCGCCGCCCGCCTGGAGGTCGCGCCGGCGCTCGAAGCGCTGGGCGGCGCGGCGCTCGTGGTGGAGGCCATCGTCGAGAGGCTGGAGGTGAAGCGCCAGCTTTTCGCCGGGCTGGAGGAGATCGTCGCGCCGGATGCCATTCTCGCATCCAACACCTCCTCTCTCTCCATCACCGCCATTGCAGCCGGGCTGAAGCATCCGGAGCGTGTGGCAGGGCTGCACTTCTTCAATCCCGCGCCCGTGATGGCGCTGGTCGAGGTGGTCGCCGGCCTCGCCTCCGACCGCCGGGTGCTCGACACGCTCAGCGAAACGGCGCGGGAATGGGGCAAGCAGCCCGTGCTGGCGAAGTCCACTCCGGGTTTCATCGTCAACCGCGTCGCGCGTCCATTCTACGCGGAAGGCCTGCGGCTGCTGGAGGAGGGCGCCGCCGACGCGGCCACGATCGACGCCGTCGTCCGGGAGGCGGGGGGCTTCCGCATGGGGCCGTTCGAGCTGATGGATCTCATCGGCCATGACGTGAATTTCGCCGTCACCCGGTCCGTGTTCGAGGCCTATTTCCATGATCCGCGCTACCGCCCGTCCCTGACGCAGCAGGAGCTGGTGGCCGCAGGATGGTATGGACGCAAGTCCGGCCGAGGCTTCTACGATCATGCGCCCGGCGCCGTCCGCCCCGTGCCGGCGACGCTGCCGGCGTATCCGGCGCCGCGGGCCGCGGCGGTGGAGGGCGACCTCGGCCCGGCCAAGCCACTGGTGGCGCTCATGGAGCGGGCGGGCATCGCCGTCTCTCGCCGCGCGGGGGCGGGCGTTATCCGGCTGGATGGCGCCAGCCTCGCGCTGAGCGACGGGCGCACGGCCACCGCGCGGGCCGCTGGCGGGGAGCTTGAAGACCTCGTGCTGTTCGACCTCGCGCTGGACTACGGCACCGCCTCGCGGATCGCCGTCGCGGCTGCCTGCCAGGCGCGGCCGGAGGCGCTGACACAGGCGGCGGGGTTGTTCCAGGCGCTGGGGAAGGCGGTCTCGGCGGTGCGCGACGTGCCCGGCCTCATCGTGGCGCGCACCGTGGCCATGCTGGCCAACGAGGCCGGCGAGGCCGTGCTGACGGGGGTGGCGACGCCGGCCGATATCGATCGCGCGATGACCTTCGGCGTGAACTATCCGCGTGGCCCCTTGGCTTGGGGGCAGGACGTGGGGCCGGCCCGCATCCTCCGCATTCTGGAGAACCTGCAGGCGACCTATGGCGAGGATCGCTACCGTCCGTCGGCGCTGCTGCGCCACCGCGTGGCGGCCGGGCAGAGCCTGCACACCGGGATGGAGGCGGAGGCCCTCAGCCTCTGAGGCGGGCTTGTACGCGAGGCGGAGGGCCGGGCGATCGTCGCCGCGCATATGGCGGGCGCGGATCGGCTTGAAGAGACGTGGGCGTCACACTCCCGGCACCATAGCGCCTCGGCGCGGGGGATAGCGACAACCAAAAGGCGGAAATGACCCGCAAACAATAAATCCAGGGAGGATCACATGCAACAGCATGCGCCGCGCCCATCCGGGCCCACCGGGGACGGCGACAACATCATCGAGACCCGGGGCCTCACCAAGGAATTTCTCGGATTCGTCGCCGTCCGGGATGTCAATCTGAAGGTAAAGCGCCATACGATCCATGCCCTGATCGGTCCGAACGGAGCGGGGAAGACGACCGTTTTCAACCTGCTCACCAAGTTCCTGAGACCCACGTCCGGCTCGATCCATTTCAATGGCGTCGACGTCACGCGGACCGCGCCCGCCGACATGGCGGGCCAGGGCATGGTGCGATCGTTCCAGATCTCGTCCGTTTTCTCGCACCTCACGGTGCTGGAAAACGTGCGTGTCGCGCTGCAGCGGCCGCTGGGTATATCGTTCCATTTCTGGAAGCCGCGCAGGACGCTGCATCCCCTGCACGAGCGGGCGGACGAGCTGATCGAGTGGGTCGGGCTGACGCCCTACCGCGACGTCAACGCCGGCGAGCTTTCCTACGGGCGCAAGCGCGCGCTGGAGTTTGCGACGACCCTGGCGCTAGAACCGGAAATGCTCCTGCTGGACGAGCCGATGGCCGGGCTCGGGCACGAGGACATCCACCGCATTTCCTCGCTCATCAAGCGCGTGGCGGCCAACCGCACGGTGCTGATGGTGGAGCACAATCTCTCCGTCGTGGCGGACCTGTCGGACACCATCACCGTGCTCACCCGCGGCAGCGTGCTGGCGGAGGGAGACTACGCCGCCGTGTCGACGAACCCCTCCGTGCGCGAGGCCTATATCGGAGGCGTCCATGCTTGATGTCTCGAAACCCGTCCGGCTCAAGGTCGAGGGCCTCAACGCCTATTACGGCGAAAGCCACGTGCTGCACGGCATGAACATCGAGGTGGGGCGCGGAGAACTCGTCACGCTTCTCGGCCATAACGGCGCGGGCAAGACATCGACGCTGCGCGCCATCATGGGCCTCATCCGGCGCAACGGCTCCATCCGCTTCGACGGTGACGAACTGGCGCGCATGCCCGCCAACCGCATCGCGCGGCGCGGGATCGGCTACGTGCCCGAGGAGCGCGGCATCTTTGCCAGTCTCGACACGACCGAGAACCTGCTGCTGCCGCCCGTCGTCAAGGACGGCGGCATGAGCATCGCGGAAATCCACACGCTGTTTCCCAATCTGAAAGAGCGGGCCCGCAGCCCCGGAACCAAGCTCTCGGGCGGTGAACAGCAGATGCTGGCCATGGCGCGCATCCTGCGCACGGGGGCCGATTTCCTGCTGCTGGACGAAGTCACGGAAGGTCTCGCACCGGTCATCATCGAGCAGATCGGTGTGGTGATACGCCTGCTGAAGGAGCGGGGCTTCACCATTCTGCTGGTCGAACAGAATTTTCCCTTCGCCGCGACAGTCGCCGACCGCCACTACGTTGTGGAAAGCGGCCGGGTGGTGGACATGGTGCCCAATACGGCCCTGTCCAACCCGGACGAGGTGTCGCGCCTCCACTCGTACCTCGGCATCTAGGAGGCGGTTCTCATGGAAATACTCGGTATCTCCTCCCAGGCCCTGTTCGGCCAGGTACTCATCGGGTTCATCAACGGCGCGTTCTATGCCATGCTGAGCCTTGGCCTCGCCGTCATCTTCGGGCTGCTCAACATCGTCAACTTCGCCCATGGCGCGCAATACATGCTGGGTGCCTTCGTCACCTGGATGCTGCTGAACTATCTGGGCATCAACTACTGGCTGGCGCTCGTTCTCGCGCCGGTCTGCGTCGGGCTGTTCGGCGCGATGCTCGAACGGACCATGCTCCAGCGGATCTACAAGCTGGATCACATATACGGCCTGCTGCTCACCTTCGGCGTCGCCCTGTTGCTGGAGGGCGGCTTCCGGCAGCAGTTCGGCGTCTCCGGCATGCCCTATGCGATCCCCCGGGAGCTGCAGGGCGGGCAGAATCTGGGCTTCATGTTCCTGCCCAACTACCGCGCGTGGGTGATCGTGGCCTCCGTCGTTGTGTGCGCCTCGACTTGGTTCCTCATAGAGAAGACGCGCCTTGGCTCCTATCTGCGCGCCGCCACCGAGAATCCCAAGCTCGTGCAGGCGTTTGGTGTGAACGTTCCGATGATGATCACGCTCACCTACGCCTTCGGCGCGGGCCTCTCGGCGCTTGCGGGCGTGATGGCGGCGCCGATCTATCAGGTCAGCCCGGTCATGGGCTCGAACATCATCATCGTCGTCTTCGCGGTGGTGGTCATCGGCGGCATGGGCTCGATCTCCGGCGCCATCGTTTCCGGCTTCGCACTGGGGCTCATCGAGGGCCTTACCAAGGTGTTCTATCCAGAGGCCTCCAGTACCGTCATCTTCGTCGTCATGGCCATCGTCCTGCTCGTCAAGCCAGCAGGCCTGTTCGGGAGGACAGCATGAGCTTCGTTGTTTCAGAACGGAAAGCCGCCCCGAACCTCGGTTCCACGTCCTTGCGCGTCCTGGCGGTGGTGGCGGCCGGCGTGTTGCTTGCGGCCGCGCCTTTCTTCGTCTATCCGATCTTTCTGATGAAGGCGCTATGCTTCGCGTTGTTCGCCTGCGCTTTCAACCTGCTGCTCGGATACGGCGGGTTGCTGTCCTTCGGGCATGCAGCCTACTTTGGGGCCGCCGCCTACGTCTGCGGCTATGCCGCCAAGACGCTCGGCCTCACGCCCGAACTGAGCATTCTCGCTGGCACGGCGGCTTCCGCCCTGCTCGGCGTCGGCTTCGGCTGGCTGGCGATCCGCCGTCAGGGCATCTATTTCTCGATGATCACCCTGGCGCTGGCCCAGATGGTCTTCTTCTTCTGCGTGCAGGCGCCCTTCACCGGCGGCGAGGACGGCATGCAGGCCATTCCGCGCGGTTATCTGTTCGGCATCATCGACCTGAACAACACGCTGGCCATGTACGTTTTCGTCGTCGCCGTGTTCCTCATCGGCTTCGGCATCATCTGGCGGACCGTGGATTCGCCCTTCGGGGAAGTGCTACGGGCGATCCGGGATAATGAGCCGCGCGCGATCTCGCTGGGATACAAGGCCAACCGCTACAAGCTGCTGGCCTTCGTCCTCTCGGCAGCTCTCGCGGGCCTCGCGGGTTCCACGAAGGCGCTCGTGTTCCAGCTGGCCTCGCTTACGGATGTGCATTGGGCCATGTCGGGTGAGGTGGTGCTCATGACGCTGATCGGCGGCATGGGGACCATCTTCGGCCCCGTCGTCGGCGCGGTGATCGTGGTGGCGATGCAGAACTATCTCGCCCATCTGGGATCGTGGGTCATGATGATCCAGGGCGCGACCTTCATTGCCTGCGTGCTGCTGTTTCGGGCCGGGATCGTGGGCACGATCATCCATTATCTCCGCGCGCGACGGGGTGGATCATCCGGCCAGGCCTGAAAAGATCCGGCCTGAAAAGAAAGGAAGAGGCGCGGTGCGCCTCTTCCAGGTTACTGCCTTCGGGAGATGCGTGGCAGATTCGGTGACGGACGTCAGCCGCGCCTGCCCCAACCGGAGCAGGCATCGACCGCCCGGGCCGGATTGCCCGGGCTTACGTTTCAGGTCGCGCGGTTGCGAGCTCGTCCACGGTCTCGGGATTGATGAGGGCGGTGACGTCGCCCGGCGGTTGCCCCGTCAGCACGGCGCGGATGACGCGGCGCATCACCTTGAGGTTGCGGGTGCGGGGCAGGTCGGTGACGAAGATCATGCGCTGCGGCTTGAACGGCCCTCCGAGCCCCGAGGTCACGGCCCGGGAGAGCAGGGCGGCGAGTTCCTCGTCCGCCACCACGCCTTCCGCCGGCACCACGGCGCACACCACGGCCGAACCCTTCACCGGATCCGGCACGCCCACGGCGGCGGCGTCCGTCACCTTGCCGGTGGAGAGCAGCAGCGCCTCGATCTCGGCCGGCCCGGTGCGCTTTCCCGCCAGCTTGATGGTGTCGTCCGAACGCCCGTGGATGAACCAGTAGCCGTCTCCGTCGCGCGACGCCCAGTCGCCGTGGGTCCACACGCCCTCGTGGCGGCTCCAGTAATTCTCGATATAACGTTCCTGATCCCGCCAAAGGCCGCGTGTGGTGCCGATGCAGGGCGCGCGCATGACGAGCTCGCCCACCTCGCCCGCCGGTGCGCTGGCGCCATCCTCCAGCGCGATGTCGGCGCCGGTACCCGGAATGGGGCCGAAAAAGCTTGTCGGCTTGATCGGGTAGAGGATGTTGGTGGCGAGAATGCCGCCCATCTCCGTGCCGCCCACGTTGTTCATCAGCGGCCCACGCCCCTTGAGAACGTGCTCCATCATCCACGCCCACGAGGCAAGGTCCCAGGGCTCCCCGGTCGACGCGATGGCGCGCAGGGTGGACAGGTCGTAGGCCTGCGCCTCCGCCGCTCCGTGCGATTTCATCAGCCGGGCGATAGTGGGGCTGATGCCGAGGAGTGTCAGCTTGTGGTCCTGCACCATTCGCCACAGCCGTCCGGGCTGCGGATAGTCAGGCCCGCCTTCGGCCAGCAGCAGCGTCGCGCCCGCCATGAGCGTGGCGACGATCTGGATGGGCCCCACGAGCCAGCCCATGTCGCTCATCCAGAGCCAGCGGTCCGCGGGTTTCAGGTCGAAGGCGAGCAGATAGTCCTCGCCGGTCTTTACCGCGAAGCCGCAATGCGTGTGCACCGTGCCTTTCGGCTTGCCGGTCGTGCCCGAGGTGTAGATGACCATCATCGGGTGCTCGGCATCGACGATAACCGGCGCTGCCGCCCCGCCCGGAACGGCCACTTCGTCCCACCACCTGTCGCGCCCGGCCAGCATCGGGGCGGTGCCGCCCGCCGGGAGGACCACGACGCGCCGGACCGTGGGCACGTCCGCGAGGGCGGCGTCGAGCGCGCTCTTCATGGCGACGGCCCTGCCCCTGCGCACGGTGGCCTCGGCGGCGATGACCGCCACCGCATCCGCATCCGACATGCGCGAGGCCAGCGCCGCGGCGCCGAAACCGGAGAACAGCGGCAGCACGACGCCGCCGGCACGCACGATGGCCAGGAAGGCGACCACCGCCTCGGGAACCATGGGCATGAACAGGCCGACCACGTCGCCCGGCCGGATGCCGTCACGCACCAGACCCAGCGCCAGCGCGTCCCCCTGCCGCGCCAGCTCGGCATAGGTGAGGCTGCGGGTAGCGCCGTCCTCCGCTTCGTAAAGCAGAGCCGGGTGCCCGCCGCGCCCGGCGGCGAGATGGCGGTCGAGCAATGTCTCCGTCACGTTCATGCGCCCGCCGACGCACCAGCGCGCATGTGCTATGCCGCCAGAGAGATCGCGCACGGCCGTGAACGGCGTCTCGAAACGCACGTCGAGAAAGGCGATCAGCTTTTCCCAGAACCAGTCCGGCTCCGTGGCTACCCTGGCTTCGAGCGCCGGATAGTCCGGCAGACCGGCATAGGCAAGGAAGCGGGTCCAGTTGGCCTCGCGCCTGTGGGCCTCGGTTGGATGCCATGTCGCCCGGGCCACGATATCCGCATCCTCGTTCGCGTCTGTATGGTGCATGGGTCTTCCCGCATGTTGTCGGGCGGATGACCGGCGGTGCCGCCCCCGCCCGATCTGAGTTATTAATTTTGAGCGAATTCTTATCGATCAGGTTCTTCCATCCGACAGGTTCTTCCATCCGATCGGAATGCGCTCGGGCTCGGGTGAAATTCCACGTCGCCGTCGTCGAGGACGAGCCGGTCTTCGCGGGCGACGAAGGCCCGGAAGCGGCCCTGTCCCGGCGCCGAGTGCCACATGTCGACGCGCAACGTGTCGCCGGGCAGGACAGGGGCGGTGAAGCGCACCCGCATGGCTTTCAATCGCGCCGGCTCATCCCCGCAGAAGAAGCGCAGCGCTGCGCGCCCGGCCATGCCGAAGGTGGACAAACCGTGCAGGATGGGCCGTTCGAACCCGGCCGCCCGTGCGGTTGCGGGGTCCACGTGCAGCGCGTTGTCGTCGCCGGACAAGCGATAGATGAGCGGGGCCTGCGGCGAGACGGGCAGAAGAAGGCTCCCGTCCGGCTCGTCTTCAGGAAAAGGCCGGGTAACGATCCGGGGAGGTGGCGGACCGCCAAACCCGCCTTCCCCCCGGCACAGCTCGGTGAGGCGCACGGTGGCAACCGGGGCGCCGGTCATCCCGTCCACGATGTCGCGCCGCGTATGCAGCAGCGCACCACGGCCGACGCCGTCCTTCACGCCGCGGTCATGAATTTCCTCGATCCGGGTACGTCCGATCACCGTGCCGGACGTGGCGAGCGGACGATGCAGGACGATTTCCTGATCGATGTGCAGCACCGTCTTCCAGTCCAGCCCGGTATCGGGCTCCTGCAGCCAGAAACCCGGATAGCCGAGCACCGCCGCCATGGTGGGCAGCGCCTTCAGCTCCCGCTCCCACGTGAAGGCCAGCGCGCCTCCGTCCTGCGGATCCATCCCCGCGCCGACGCCGAGCGCGTAGAGGATGCAATCCGTGGGTCCGTAGGTGTGGGCGATGTCCGGGAAGGGGCGCTGCTTCAGGGCAGCGTAGTTGATCGCCATGTGTCGCGCTCGCTGCTGTTCGAGAGGGCCGCCACGCGGCCGCAAGGCTGACGTCCTTCGTCCTTTTGGCTATCAGGCGCCGGTCGGGGGCGCCCGGTAGCGCACGGGGAGGGGGGCAAGCTCGCCGTTGCGGGCCTGTTCGGCCAGCACGCGCTTGAGGATCTTGCCGCTTGCGGTCAGGGGGAAGGATTCCACGGCGAGGAAGTATTCCGGCATGTCGTATTTTGACAGCCCCTCGCTGGCCAGGTGCGCCAGCATCGCCTCCACCTCGACCTCGCGCCCTTCCACCGGCAGCACGGCCAGGCACACCTTCTCGCCCAGGCGCTCGTCCGGCATCGGAAACGCGGCGGCCGTGGCGACGTCCGGATGGCGCAGGGCGAGGCTCTCGATCTCGACGGGATAGATGTTGTGCCCGCCGCGGATGACGATATCGCGCGAGCGGCCGACGATCTCGATGTTGCCGGCCGCATCCATCCGCGCCAGATCGCCGGACATGAACCAGCCATGGCGGTTGAAGGATTTCTCGGTCGCCTCCTGGTTGGCGAAATAGCCGAGCATGAGGGAGGCTCCGCGCCCGCCAAGCTCGCCGATCTCGCCGGGCCCGGCCGGCGTGTCGCGGTCGTCCGCCCTCCAGAGTTTCAGCTCGTAACAGGGATTGGCCCGCCCGCAGCACTGACCGACCGTGCCTACCATCGTCTCGAAGCTGTCGTCCCGCAGCGTGGTGGTATGCGAGCCGTTCTCCGTCATGCCGTAGGTGTTCTGCGGTGTGATGCCGAAATCGAGGAAGCGGCGCGCGATCTCCGGGGCAATCGAGGCACCGGACATGTAGAACACCGCGACATCGCCGATCTTCCCCAGTCCGCGCGCCGCCGCATCCTGCTGGATGTCGATGGCGTGTGTCGGCACGCCCATCACGTAGGTCGCGCGCGTCTCGATAATACGGTCGAGGGCCTTCATGCCCCTGGCAAGATCGTTGGTGATATACTCCGAGCCGCTCACGATCGCCTGTTCGAACGCCACCATGGACAGATGATGGCTCAGCGGGCCGAGGCAGTAGAGAACGGTGTCGCCGCCGTGCCCCCAGTCCGCCACCATGGCGCGGCCGTTGGCGAGAAGCGTGTTGTCGGAATGCATGAGCGCCTTGGGCTGGCCCGTGGTGCCGGAAGTGAAGGCGATATAGACCACCTTGTCCGGATCGGTGTCCACCGGCGGCGGCTCCGCCCGCGTGTCGATGCCGGGGAAGGGCAGCGTTCCGTCGGGGCGGGCAGGCGCCGGCCCGTCCGCCGGGTCCAGCACGTAGGTGCGGCGGAGCGTGTCAAGCTCGCCCAGACGCCCGAAGATGTCGTTGAGCGCAGCATCCGCGCCATAACCGACCTGACCGAGAAACGCCCGCACGGAGCAGCGCTTCAGCAGCGTCAGCACCTCGCTCGCCGTGTGGTTCTGATGCAGCGACAGGATGCAGACATAGCCGTTGTGCGAGCACGCAAGAAAGACGACCAGGTTTTCCACCCGGTTGGGCAGCCACACCGCCACGCGGTCTCCGGCGCCCAGGCCCGCGGCTGCAAGATCCGCAGCGACGCTGTCCACCCATTGCTTGAGCCGCGCCCAGGTGAGGCGGTGGCGGCGGTCCTGCAGGGCGAAGGCATCCGGCCGCTCTTCCGCGTGCTGCGCGAGGAGCATGTACAGGGTCTCGTCGCGCCACAGGCCTCGCTCGTAATGGTGCCGGGCTTTGGCGGGGGAATGCAGTGTCAGAAGGGGAGCGGTCATGCGCTATCTCCGAGCGTCTACCCATCTGCCGCCGGACGCGCCGGCGGCATTATCCGTTTCGCGCAGGCGGGAAGGTTCAGCCGCCCTTTTTCATCAGTTCGCAGGCGTCGTCGGAGCCGGCGGGCTTGGCGACGTCGGCGGGCACCTTCGCAACCAGCGTGTAGTAGTCCCAGGGACCCTTCGACTCCTCGGGCGACTTGACCTTGAACAGGTAGAAGTCGCGGTTCACCCAGCCCGAGGGCCAGATCTGCGCATCCTTGGTCATGAAGTCGTTGACCGGGATTTCACGCATCTTGGCCGCGACGGTCGGGCCGTCCTTGCTGTCGGCCGCCGCGACGGCCTTCAGATAGTGCCGGGTGGCGCTGTAGATGCCGGCCTGGATCATGGTCGGCTTCGCGCCGTTGTGGCGTTGGGCGAAGCGCGCCGACCATTCGCGCGTCTCGTCGTCGAGATCCCAGTAGAAGCTCTCCGTCAGGAAGGTGCCCTGTGCTACCGGCAGACCGAGGCTGTGCACGTCCGTGATGAAGGCGAGCAGCGCCGCGACCCTTTGTCCGCCTTGCGCGATGCCGAATTCGCTGGCCTGCCGCAGAGAGCCGGTGAGGTCGTTGGCCGAATTCGCGAGGCCGATCACGCTGGCCTTGGAGGACTGCGCCTGCAGCAGGAACGAGGAGAAGTCGCCATTGGACACCGGGTGGCGGACGCGGCCGGTGACCTTGCCGCCGTTCGCCTCGATCACGGCCGTGGCGTCGCGCTCGATTGCGTGGCCGAAGGCGTAGTCGGAGGTGACGAAAAACCAGTCCTTGCCGCCGTCCCGCGTCACGGCGGCGGCGGTGCCGTTGGCCACGGCCTTGGTGTCGTAGACCCAGTGGAAACCGGTCGGCGAACAGGCCTTGCCGGTAAGGTCCGACGTGGCGGAAGTGGCGAAGATCACCACCTTGCCGCGCTGCCGGGCGATCTCCTGCACCGCGAGCCCGGCGGAGGAAAGCGGCACGTCGAGGATCAGGTCCACGCCCTCATTGTCGTACCAGCGTGTCGCGAGCGAGGAGGCCACGTCGGGCTTGCGTTGATGGTCCGCCGAAATCAGGACCACCTTGCGGCTGCCCGCCACGCCGCCCGCGTCCTCGACCGCCATCTGCGCGGCGAGAACGGAGCCGGCGCCGGCCATGTCGCTGTCCGGTCCGGACAGGTCGGTCATGACGCCGATCTTAACTTCTTCCGCAGCCTGCGAAGCGCCCATGCCCAGCGCCATCTGCATGGCGAGGCCGGCGAGAGCCCATTTTCTCATGACGTTCCTCTCGATGTTTGTTGTCGATAGGGAGTGCCGTCTCCCCTTGTATTTTGTGAAGCATGTTCCGTGCCAGCCGGACATCTATTTGTAATTAAACGATTATCGTTCAGACGCTCTCCTGTGTGAATACGGGGAGGACATAGTTGCGCGCAGCCATGTCGTTACTGAGGACAGTCGCGTCACCCCGGCGATCCCGAAGCCAACGAATACACCTGCCCGGGCGGCAAGATGCTGAAGAAACGCCGGTGCACGATGCGCCGGCCGCCAACCGGGGTCTGCAAAGATGGTGCAGCCAGATACCATACGAATAAGTACGATGGCTCCGCCGGCTGGCGTTCGCTGATGCCCGTGGCGTCGTAACAGGATGGTCATCCGCTGCCGCTTGGCCAAGGCGGATGGCTTCTGAATCGTATATAGAATTGTCGCGGTGCTGAGGCGCAGTCGATCCCGTCGTCCTGGGGGCGCAGGGCGGGCACTGAAACTGCCTGATGTAACTCCTCGGCAGTCGCAACTGCTTCGGAAGATGTATGGTGCCGAGTGTCAGACTTGAACTGACGACCTACCGCTTACCGTCCCACTTCGGCTTTCGCCGCCGCAATCGCTTTTGCCGCGCGAGCCCGTGCTCCCGCTTGCGTTCGTGGTCTGGACTATCCCTTCGCCATAGCCCCGCGAGGCCTTAGGCGCTGCCCGTCTAGTCTCTACACCTTCCCCGTCGTGAGGCTCAGGGGCTTGGCTCGGGATTGGCGTGGCCGGATCGGCGTTAGCGTTCCCCGAGTTTGGGCAGTTCTACTCCCGGAATTTCTCCCGGGGCACTCGTGATTCAAGGCGGTTGCTCTACCAACTGAGCTAACCCGGCATCCGGCCCATTCCAGACCGGCCCGCTTTCTGCCATGAATGGCGAAGGCGCGTCAAGTGTGGCCGCACGGGCCGGCGGGCGGGCGGTGCTGTCTTGTGGTTTGAACCCGTTTGCCGTTATGCACGTTATCCAGAGGAAATTCAGGCGGCGGAGCTGCGCCTGTCGGGGAGAGCACCATGCGTTGGGATGATTTTCGCCGTTCCGGCAACATCGAGGACAGGCGTGGCGGCGACGGGGGCTTCCGGCTGCCGACGGGCGGAGGCGGCGGCCTCGGCATCGGGGCGCTTGTGGTGCTCGGCCTCGTGGGCTGGGCGCTCGGCATAGATCCGCGCGTCCTGATCAGCGGCGCGGAAATGCTGACGGGTGGCAGCTCGGGATACGTCACCGAACAGCAGACCAAGCCCGGCACCCCTTCGGATAAGGACGGCCAGTTCGTGGCGGCCGTTCTCGGCAACACGGAGGATGTCTGGGGGAAAGTGCTGCCGCAGCAGACGCAAACGCCTTATCGCCAACCTGGCCTGGTGATGTACACGGGCGGCACGCGCTCCGGCTGTGGCTCGGCGCAGTCGGCCATGGGGCCGTTCTATTGCCCGCTGGACCAGAAGGTGTATCTCGACGTCGCTTTCTTCGAGGAGATGCGCAGCCGCTTCCGCGCCGGGGGAGACTTCGCCTATGCCTATGTGATCGCGCACGAGGTCGGCCATCACGTCCAGAATCTGCTCGGCATCCTGCCCAAGGTGCAGCGGGCGCAGCAGCAGGCGGGCTCGCAGGCCGAGGCGAACCGGCTGTCTGTGCGGGTGGAGCTGATGGCCGACTGCCTCGCCGGCGTGTGGGCCTATCACAGCAACACGGGTTGGAACGCGCTCGAACCCGGCGACATCGAGGCGGCGCTTAACGCCGCCTCCGCCATCGGCGACGACCGGCTGCAGCAGGCTTCCCAAGGCCGGGTGGTGCCCGATTCGTTCACCCACGGTTCCTCGGCGCAGCGGATGCGCTGGTTCACGCGCGGCTTCCAGAACGGCAAGATCGCCGCGTGCGACACGTTTGCCGCGCAGCAGCTTTGATATAGACCATTTCTACGCTTCGTTGTCAGTCCGGCTGCCAGCCGTACAGCCAGTCGTAGCGCCTGTTCAGCCCCTCGGCGCCGAAGTGGCGCAGAAGCAGGTCGCGGACCACCGCGATCGCGCCGGAGAAGTGGAAAGAGCGCCCGTTGCTGCGCGATTCCTCCATGACGCGGCGCACGCGCGGATAGCGCGCCTCCTCATAGGCCGCGAGCGCGGCGCGGGTATTGCCGGCGTGCACGGCGAGCGCCTCGCCGAGCACGGCCGCATCCTCGATCGCCATGGCGCCGCCTTGCGCCAGAAAGGGCAGCACGGGATGGGCGGCGTCACCCAACAGGGTGGCGTGCGGCGTGCTCCAGCGCACTGCGGGCAGCGCATCGTGAAGCGACCACAGCCGCCAGTTCTCGCCGCCCAGCAGCAGGGCGCGCAGGTCCCCGAGCGCGGGGGCGGGGATGGAAGCGAGGAAGGCCCCCAGCTTGCCGTGCTCCATGGGCAGTCCCCAGCCCTCGGCGGCAGATTGGCTGCGCACGATGACGACGAGGTTCCAGGCACCGCCGCCGGCGACGGGATAGTGCACCACATGCGCGTTCCGGCCGAGCCAGGCGACGACGTCGTGGGCGCGCAGACGCTCGGGAACGCTGTCACGCGGGATCACGCAGCGCCATGCCTCGAAGTTGCGGAAGCGCGGCGCGTCGCCGTCGCCGATGACGCTGCGCAGCTTCGACCGCACGCCGTCCGCGCCGATCAGCAACGGCGTGCGCAACGTTTGCGGCGTGCCGTTCCCCGTCTCGAATTGGACTTCCGCGTGGTCGTCGCGCTCCGCCATACCGGTGACGTGCTTGCCGACCAGCAGCCTGATGCCGGGTTCGGCACGCGCGGCATCGAGCAGCACGCCGTGCAGGTCTGCCCGCAGGATCACCCAGTAGGGCGCCCCGTGGCGGGTGCGAATCGCGGCGCCGAGCGGCATCGTGGCGAGCCGGCGGCCATCCCCGAGCCGTCTGATCGACAGTTGTTCGGGCGCGACCGCCCGTCGGCCGATGGCGGCGCCGAAGCCGAGGCTGACGAGCACGCGGCTGGCGTTCGGCGAAAGCTGGATGCCAGCGCCGGCTTCCACCAGCGCCGTCCGCTTCTCCAGCACGGTGACGGACATGCCCTGGCGTGCCAGTTGCAGCGCGGCGGTCAGCCCGCCGATGCCGGCGCCGGCGACGACGATTGGCTCCGATGATATGGACATGAGGCGTTCAGCGCCGATGCGTCACGCGGCTGCCGCCTCGTCGCCTTCCCACAGACAATCGGCCGGCATGCAGGTGCCTTCGGCGAGCGAGGGATCGAAGCGGTAGAGCGTGGAGCAATAGCTGCAGACGGTTTCCGAATCACCGCCCATGTCGATGTAGATGTGGGGGTGGTCGAAGGGCGGACGCGCGCCGATGCACATGAATTCCTTCGAGCCGACATGGATGACGCGCACGCCCGGCGTGTTGTGGAAGTGGGGAATGGTGCTCGCGGCCATCGACAGAGATCCTTCACCAGAGTACGACAAGCTTCATCGTCCGCAACTGCCGCTCCCGCCCGGGCGATCGCGCCGGCAGCCCGTGTGATGTTCGCGCGCACCATAATCGCTTGCGGTTGAAACGCCAACTCCGCAGTGCAGATTTGTCGGGGCCTCCGGCGGATTTTGTCGGCGCCGCACGCACCATTCCGCGATCAAGTTTTTCCGTCCCCTTCGACGGTATACGGTGCACATAATTCCCCGCCGGTGCTTGTAAATCGCGGCGGTCATCCAACTGTCAACGGGAATCGCTATTCGTCGGATATCGTTATCTGAACAGTGTGCGTTTTCAACTTGGACGGTTTCCGGGTTGGATCGGGGGGAATGTCGTTATCGGCCGTTGTTCCGGCCGGGTTCCGCCGGTTGTCCGCATCGTTCCGGTGGCACACACGCCGTCATCTCGCCGATTACCCTCCAGGGAGCTGTTTCATGTCGGATACCACAGTCGTCACCACCGCCGAGGAAGTCACCGCCGGTAACTTCAAGCTGCAGCTCCTGCATGCGTCGGATTGGGAAGCGGGCGTCAAGGCCCTCGACCGCGCCGCGAACTTCGCCGCGATCATCGACGTTCTCGAAGAGCAGTACGATAACACGCTGATCCTCTCGTCGGGCGACGGCTGGATCCCCGGCCCGTTCTACGCTTCCGGCGCCGACAGCGACTTCGCGGCGACGCTGCGCGCGGTCTACAGCCAGTTCTTCTCCACCGACGAGGTCGAGGTCATCTTCACGGCGCTGAGCGCCGCGGCCGGCCGGGCGGACATCGCCATCCAGAACATCATCGGCGTGGAAGCCGCCACTTTCGGCAACCACGAGTTCGATTCCCAGACGGCCGCGATCAAGGATATCATCGCCACCGCGGCGGGCACCGACGGCATCGTCGGCACGGCTGACGACGTCAGCATCGGCGCGCTGTTCCCCTACCTGTCGTCCAACCTCGACTTCTCGAAGGACGGCAACCTCGGCAGCCTCTACACCAACGACATCCGCGAGGCGTCTTCCTTCGCCCGCGACGCGGCCAAGAAGATCGCCCCCTCCACGGTGATCACCGAGGGCGGCGAGAAGATCGCCATCGTCGGCGCGACGACTCAGGCGCTCGCCACCATTTCTTCTCCCGGCGACACGAAGGTGATCGGCGCGACCGGCGACGACATCGCGCTGCTCGCGCAGCAGATCAACGCCGAGGTGGCGCGCATCCTCGCCGCCGACCCGACCATCAACAAGGTCATCGTGCAGAGCCATCTGCAGCAGCTCAGCAACGAGCAGGCGCTCGCGCCGCTGCTGGAGAACGTCGACATCATCGTCGCCGGCGGCTCCCATACGCGCCTCGCCGACAGCAACGACACGCTGCGCGACGGTGACGAGGCCCAGGGCGAATACCCGATCGTCACCGCCAACAAGAACGGCGATCCGCTGCTGATCGTGAACACCGACAACGAGTATTCCTACGTCGGCCGTCTCGTGGTCGAGTTCGACGCCGAGGGCAAGATCATCCTCGACAGCCTCGACAACACCATCAACGGCGCCTACGTCACGACGGACGAGAAGGTCAAGGAACTGTGGGGCGATGCCGATCCGTTCGCGGAAGGCAGCAAGGGCTATCTCGTCGACGAGATCGTCTGGGGCGCCAAGAACGAGAGCGGCGACCGCACCACCAAGGGCATCGGCACCATCATCCAGGAGCAGGACGGCAACATCTTCGGCCGTACCGACGTGTTCCTGGAAGGCCGCCGCAGCGAGGTGCGCACGCAGGAGACCAACCTCGGCAACCTGACCGCCGACGCCAATCTCGCCGAGGCGCGCAAGGTTGACACGGACGTCGTCGTCTCGATCAAGAACGGCGGCGGCATCCGCGATGCCATCGGCTTCGTCAACGCCGTCGGCGACGAGGCCATCCTGGCGCCGCCGGCCGCCAACCCGGGCGCCGGCAAGCTGGAAGGCGACATCTCCCAGCTCGACATCGTCAACTCGCTGCGCTTCAACAACGACCTCGCCATCGTCACGCTGACGGCCGAGGGCCTGCGCAACGTGTTCGAGCAGGGCTTCTCGGGCGTTCGCCCGGGCGCGACCCCCGGCTCCTTCCCGCAGATCTCGGGCGTCAAGGTGGTCTACGATCCGTCCCACGCCGCGGGCGGCCGCGTCGTCAGCCTCGACATCGTCGATGATGCCGGCAACCTGGTCCAGAACGTTGTCGCCAACGGCGAGGTCGTGGGCGATGCCGACCGCGCCATCAAGGTGGTGACGCTGACGTACCTCGCCACCGGCGGCGACGGCTACACCGCGTTCGTCAACAACCGCGTCGCGGGCACCGAACTCGTGCTGCTGACCGATGCCCTCGCCGACCAGGATGGCGCGGCCACCTTCGCCAAGGCCGGCACCGAGCAGGACGCCTTCGCCGAGTATCTCAAGGCGAACTACTCCGAGACGCCGTATGACGTCGCCGACACGCCGTCCACCGAGGACACGCGCGTGGTGAACTTCAGCGAGCGCTCCATCGTTGTAGGCAACAACGGCGTCGGCGGTCACGACATCTACGTCCGCGACGTGGCGGCGCTCTCGGCCGACCACGGCACGGACGGCGTGGATCGCGTGTTCTACAGCGGCGACGCTCTGGTCGTGCTGCCCGGCAACATCGAGGACGTCGTTCTCTCCGGCACGGGCAATGCCTCCGTCACCGGCAACGCGCTTAACAACGCGATCACGGGCAACGCCGGCGACAACAGCTTCCTGCTCGGCCAGGGCGGCAACGACGTCGTCGACGGCGACACCGGCCACGACATCCTGCGTCTGGAAGGCGCGGCCAGCCGCTACACGATCACGATCGAAGGCGGCCGTGCCGTGGTGACCGACAAGGACACCGGCGCCGCGATCAGCGTCGTCAACGTGCAGCAGATCGTGTTCGGCGACAGCGAGCAGGACCTGTTCACCACCGACCAGACGGAACTCGCGGGCGTCTACCGGGCGCTGCTCGGCCGCTCCGTCGCGGGCGACGCGGATGGCTTCTCCTTCTGGGCCGGCAAGAGCGCGACGGGCGCGGACCTTTCCGCCCTCATCGCCCAGATCGGCGGCTCCGACGAGGCGGCTGCGTTCCGCAACGGCAAGTCGTCCGGCGACCTGGTCGACGCGCTGTATGAGAACGTCCTCGCCCGCACGGCGGATGAGGGCGGCCGGACCTTCTGGATCGCGCAGCTCGACGGTGGCACCGACTTCCGGCTCGTCGGCCAGGCCTTCGTCGAAAGCAACGAGTTCCAGGTGGGCGGCCGCACTCTCGCCGGCAGCGACTGGGATCTGGTGGCGTAAGCAGCCAGACGGCGAATGGTGCGACCATTCGCCGCCCGGCGCGGCGGCAACGCCGCGCCGGGGCTGGCGGCCGGTAACCATTCTACAAATCGGGGAACGGGAAAGCGCCCGTCCCCACTTGTAACAAGCGGAACGATCCTGTTAACGTTCCGTCAACGAAGTTCGTTCCTTATCGCAGGATGAGCGGTGGCATGCGCAAGATGCCGCCCTACTGTCGACGCTGGCAGGCGATGAGGGCGATTATGCGGGACGAGCCTATGCGGTTGACGAAACGAGCCAACATCACGATTCGTTCGGGAAATCCGGATGGGACTGATGTCCCTCTCGTTGACGGTCCGCCACCTTCCTCCTGTGGTATCATTCTGAAATTGCTGGGTGTCTCTCTGCTGGCGCTCGGCGTGGCCAACTGCAGCACCGCGCCGCGGTCGACCGGCGGCGCCAAGGTCAGTTCCCCGGCCAAGGTCGATCCCAAATACGGCGTCAAGCCCAGCCCGCGCGTCGTCACCAACGGCAAGGTGCCCAAAGGCGGCGGGCGCGCCATGGTCGGCAAGCCCTACACGGTCGCCGGCAGAAAATTCACGCCGCGCGAGTCGGATAATTACGTCGCCGTCGGCACCGCCTCGTGGTACGGGTCCGCCTTCCACGGCCGCAAGACGGCCAACGGCGAGATTTTCGACAAGCACTCCATCGCCGCCGCCCATCCGACGCTGCCGCTGCCGAGCTACGTGCGCGTCACCAACCTCAGCAACAACCGCTCGATGGTGGTGCGCGTCAACGACCGTGGCCCGTTCCACGGCAACCGGCTGATCGACCTTTCGCGCACCGCCGCCGAGGCGCTCGACTTCCACCGTCAGGGTACCGCGCGCGTCAAGGTCGAATACGTCGGCCGCGCCTCGCTCGGCGGCAGCGACGACCGCAAGCTGCTCGCGACGCTGAACGCGGGCGCCCCTGCTGCCATTCCGGCCGCTGCACCTTCCGCGCCCGCCGTGGCCCCGGTTGTCCCTGCGGCACCTGTGATGGTGGCGAGCGCCGAGCCGCGTCCTGAGACACTGCCCGAGCCGCGCGCCGAAGCGCCGGCCCCTGCACCCGCCGTCGCGCCGTCGCGGACCGTCGTCGCCAGCGTCGCGCACGAGACGACCGAGAGCGACAGGCCGCTCGTTTCCAGAACGCTCGTCGCCGCCCCGGCCCCGCGCCCGATGCCGTCCGCACCCGCCCCTGCGCCGGTCGAGGTGGCCGCCGTCGGCGCGCCGGTCGCGGCTTCGGAGATCGCGCCGGCGCCGGCCCCCGCGCCCGTTTCTCCTGCCGTTCCCGTTCAGCCCGCCACGGCTTTCGTGCCTGCTGCCGAAGGCGGCCTGACCGAACTCGTACGCGAGGTTGCCGCCCCGGAGACAGCGCCGATCCCGCCCTCGCGTCCGCTCGATCTCGCGCCCCGGCGCGCTGTCTTCGTGAATGCCGCCTCGTCGGCCACGCACGCCGAACAGCCGCCGGCGCGGCGCTCGCTCGTCGCGAGCCTGCCCTACGCCGGGCAGACGGACAAGGCCGGCGTCTTCTTTGAACCGATGCCCCTGTCGGACCTGACGCCGCAGCGCTTCGTCACTTTCGGCGCAAACGGCCGCCAGAAGACGGAACGGTAAAGGCAGTTCCGGCTCCTTCGGCGCTGAATGGCGGAAGGGATGAGCATGGTCTGGAGTTTTCCGTCGTTGCCGTGGCGCGTCGTGGCAGTGCTTCAGGCGCTCGTCCTGGTGTGCCTGCTCGTGGGCGGAACGGCCGGGCGCGCCGCCGCGCAAGGTTTCCAGACCGATCTGCCGCGCGCACTGCTCATCGATGTCGGCACCGGCACCGTCCTGTTCGAGAAGGGCGCCGACGAGCCGTTCGAGCCGGCGAGCATGGCCAAGATCATGACGGCGGAGGTGCTGTTCCACGAGATCAGGGAAGGCCGTCTGTCGCTCGACAAGGAGTTCTTCGTTTCCGAATATGCATGGCGGACGGGCGGCGCCCCCTCGCGCAGCACGGCGATGTTCGCGGCCGTCAACAGCAACATCCCGGTGCGCGATCTCCTGCGCGGCCTCGCCATTCCCTCCGGCAACGATGCCGCCATCATCATTGCGGAAGGCATTTCGGGAACCGAGACGGCGTTCACGCGGGCAATGAACCGGCGCGCGGCGGAGATCGGCCTGACCCGCTCCAGTTTCGTCAATGCCTCGGGACTGCCGGCGGAGGGGCAGGTGACGACGTCGCGCGATCTGGCGCGGCTGGCGGCGCACGTCATCGCGACCTACCCCGAGCTTTACCGTGTCTTTTCCGAGCCGGATTTCACGTGGAGCAAGATCCAGCAGCGCAACCGCAATCCGCTGCTGGCGCTCAACATCGGCGCCGACGGCTTCCTGACCGGCTTCACCGAGCAGGCGGGCTACGGCATCGTCGGCTCGGCGGTGCTGGACGGCCAGCGGCTGATTGTGGTCGTGTCCGGCGCGAAGACGGCGCGCGAGCGCGACACGGAGGCGCGCAAGCTGCTCGACTGGGGCCTGCGGTCGTTCGAGGTGCGGGAACTGTTCGCCGCCAGCGACGTGATCGGCGAGGCCAGCGTGTTCGGCGGCGAGAAGGGCGGCGTGGCGCTGGTGTCGCCCACGCCCGTGCGCGTGCTGGTGCAGCGCGGGTCGGACGAGCGGATCTCGGCGCGCATCGTCTATCGCGGCCCGGTCATCGCGCCGGTCGACAAGGGCGTGCCGGTTGGCCATCTGCAGGTGGAACGCGGCCGGCTGAAGGCGCTCGACGTGCCGCTCGTCACCGGCGAGGCGGTGGCGCGGGGCACCCTGTCCCAACGGGCGCTCGACGCGGCGCTGGAATGGGGCACCGGCGTCGTGCGCCGCGCGTTCGAGCGTTTGATGTGAGCGCGCCGTTCGCGTCCGGCAGGGGCCTGTTCATCACGCTGGAAGGCGGCGAGGGTGTCGGCAAATCCACGCAGATGCGCCTGCTCGCGGCCCGGCTGGAGGCGCGCGGCCTGGAGGTCGTCGCCACGCGGGAGCCCGGCGGGTCGCCGAAGGCGGAGGCCATCCGCGAGGCGATCCTGTCCGGCCGCACGAAGTTCCTCGGGCCGATGGCGGAGGCGCTGCTATTCTCGGCCGCCCGCATCGATCATCTCGATTCCCTCATCCGCCCGGCGCTCGCGCGCGGCGCTTGGGTGATCTGCGACCGCTTCTCCGATTCGACCACCGCCTATCAGGGCGCGACGGGCGAGCCGGAACCTGCCGTGCTGCGTGCGCTCGAACGTGTGGTGGTCGGCGGCGACCGGCCCGACCTCACCCTCATCCTCGACCTGCCGCCTGAGGTGGGGCTTGCCCGTGCCGACGTGCGCCGCCGGCAGCGCGGTGAGGTAACGGATCGTTTCGAGGGCGAGGCGCCTGCCTTTCACCGCGATCTGCGGGCGCGATTCCTCGCCATCGCGGCGGCGGAGCCCGACCGCTGCGTCGTCATCGACGCCGACGCGCCGGTCGAGACCGTCGGGGACCGCATCTGGAAGGCGGTTGACGAACGCCTGCTTTCGCCGGCAAAAGACGGGACGTCTGCATCCACCGACGAGGATGCGGCGGCCGAAAGTGACGAATGATGACCGGAGCCGATACCGAGCCCGACCAGTTTCCCGGTGCGCCGCACCCGCGCGCGCAGACGGCGCTGTTCGGCCTTGAGGCGGCGGAGCACGAGTTTCTCGACGCCTACCGGTCCGGCAGGCTGCATCATGCGTGGCTGATCGGCGGGCCGCAGGGCATCGGCAAGGCGACGTTCGCCTACCGCGCGGCGCGGTTCCTGCTGTCGCATCCCGATCCGGCGAGCGAGGCGGTGCGGCGGGCGACCTCTCTCGCGGTCGACCCCGCCGCCGGCGTCGCGGCGAAGGTCGCCGCTCTGTCGCATCCCGATCTCGCCGTGCTGCGGCGCGCGCCGGCGGGCGAGAAGAAGGCCGCGTCCACCATCATCCCCGTGGATGCCGTGCGCCGCGCGCTGGCGTTGTTCTCGTCGACAGCGGGCAACGACGGCTATCGCATCTGCATCGTCGACAGTGTGGAGGACCTGAACGTCTCCAGCGCCAACGCGCTGCTCAAGGTCATCGAGGAGCCGCCGCCGCGCGCGCTGTTCCTGCTCGTCGCCCATGCGCCGGGCCGCACCCTGCCCACCATCCGCTCCCGCTGCCGGCGCCTGCTGCTGCGCCGGTTGCCGGTGGCGGAGGTCGAGAACGCGGTGCGCTCGCTGCCGGCGCCGTTCGGCGATGCGGAGGCGGCCGTGCTGGCGCGGGCGGCGGAACTCGCCAACGGCTCGGTCCGCGCCGCGCTCGGCCTGATGGACGCGCATACGATCGCACTGGTGGAACGGGTACGCGCGCTGCTGCAGGGGCTGCCGGCCGCCGACCCCGCGCAGGTTCACGCGCTCGCGGAGGAGATGACGGGGCGGGAGGCGGAAACCGACTTCAACGTGCTGCTGTCCACGACGCATGACTGGATTGCAGAGCTGATCCATAATCGTGCCGGCGAGGGACCGGCAAAGCTTGCGCGTTTTGTCGAGGTGTGGGACAACATCGCTCGTGCGGCGCGCGAGACGCAGATCTTGAATCTCGATCGCCGCCCGCTGGTCCTCACCCTATTCGGCGAACTCGCGGATGCCGCCCGGCGTGCCCGTGCTGCATGAATCCGCGTTTTCGCATCTTTGGCGGATTCAATGGCCGACGCTGAGACTTTCTACATCACGACTGCGATTTCGTACCCTAACGGCGCTCCCCACATCGGTCATGCCTACGAGGCGATAGCGACCGACGCCATCGCGCGCTTCAAGCGGCTTGACGGGTATGACGTGTTCTTCATGACCGGTGTCGACGAGCACGGCCTGAAGATGGCGCAGACGGCGGCGAAGGAAGGCATCAGCCCCCGGGAACTGTCGGACCGCCACACCGCCCGCTTCATCGCCATGGCCGACGCGCTCGATATCTCGCGCGACCGCTTCATCCGCACCACGGAGCCCGCGCACTACGCCGCCTCTCAGGAGCTGTGGCGGCGGATAAAGGAGGCGGGCGACATCTACCTCGGCACCTATGAGGGCTGGTACTCGGTGCGCGACGAGGCCTTCTACGACGAGAGCGAGACAACCGTGCGCGACGGCGTGCGCTACGGCCCGCAGGGCACGCCGGTGGAATGGACGGAGGAGCAGACATGGTTCTTCCGCCTGTCCGCCTATCAGGACCGCCTGCTCGCCTATTACGATGAGCACCCGGACTTCATCGGCCCGGACAGCCGCCGCAACGAGGTGGTGAGCTTCGTCAGGAGCGGCCTGCAGGACCTGTCCATCTCGCGCACGACGCTTTCGTGGGGCGTGCCGGTGCCGGACGCGCCGGGCCATGTCATGTATGTCTGGGTCGACGCGCTGACGAACTATCTCACCGGCGTCGGCTTCCCCGACGAGAACGATGCGGACTGGCGCTTCTGGCCGGCCGATGCGCACATCATCGGCAAGGACATCACGCGCTTCCATGCCGTCTACTGGCCGGCGTTCCTGATGTCGGCGGGACTGGCGCTCCCGAAGCGGGTCTTCGGCCACGGCTTCCTGTTCAACAGGGGCGAGAAGATGTCGAAGTCGGTGGGCAACGTCATCGACCCGATCGCGCTGTCGCAGGCCTACGGCGTGGACCAGTTGCGCTACTTCCTGCTGCGCGAGGTGCCGTTCGGTCAGGACGGCAGCTACAGCCACGAGGCCATCGTCAACCGCATCAACGCCGACCTCGCCAACGATCTCGGCAATCTGGCGCAGCGTTCGCTGTCGATGATCGCCAAGAATCTCGACGGCGTGCTGCCCGCACCCGGTGCGCTGGAGGAAGCGGACCGTACCCTGCTTGCAGCCGCCGATGCGCTGCTCGGCAAGGCGCGCGCGGCGATCGAGGACTTCGCCCTCCATTCCATCCTGGGCGATGTCTGGGCCGTGGTGGCGGACGCCAACCGCTACTTCGCGGCGCAGGCGCCGTGGGCTTTGCGCAAGACCGATCCCGAGCGCATGGGAACGGTGCTCTACGTCACGGCCGAGGTGTTGCGCCAGGTGACTATCTTCGCCCAGATCGCGACGCCGCAAGCCGCCGGGCGCCTGCTCGACCTGCTCTCCGTGCCGGCGGGCGCGCGCGATTTCGCCGCGCTCGGCGAGGCGGGCCGGATCGCGCCCGGCACGGCGCTGCCGGAGCCGGCGGGCGTGTTTCCGCGCTACGTCGAACCGGAGGACGGGGGCAGCGTCTGATGCTCGTCGATTCGCATTGCCACCTCGACTACTTTTCGAACGAGTTGGACGGCGTGCTAGCGCGCGCCGCCGCCGCCGGGGTGGGGCAGGTAGTGACCATTTCCACGCGGGTGCGGCAGGTCGCGACCTGCCGCGCCATCGCCGAGGCGCATTCCGGCGTATTCTTCTCCGTCGGCACGCATCCCATGCAGGCCAAGGACGAGCCGGACGTGACGCTGGCGGAGATCGTGGCGCTCGCCGGGCATCCGCGTTGCGTCGCCATCGGCGAGGCCGGGCTCGACTATTTCTATGAGCGCGAGTCGATGGCCGTGCAGAGAGAGGTTTTCGTGCGCCATATCGCGGCGGCGCGCGCCACCGGCCTGCCGCTGGTGATCCACGCCCGCAGCGCTGACGACGACATGATCGCCATCCTGTCCGAGGAAATGGCCAAGGGCCGTTTCACCGCCGTGCTGCACTGCTTCTCCTCAGGCCCGAAACTGGCGGAAGTGGGGGTGGAACTCGGGCTTTACGTGTCGTTTTCCGGGATTCTGACCTTCAAGAAATCCGAGGAAATCCGCGATATCGCCCTGCGGGTGCCGCTCGACCGGCTGCTGGTGGAGACGGACGCGCCCTATCTCGCGCCGCTGCCCTTCCGCGGCAAGCGCAACGAGCCCGCCTATGTCGCCCACACGGCGCGGGTGCTGGCGGAGGTGCGCGGCATGAGCGAGCAGGCGCTGGCGCAACTCACGACCGGGAACTTCCGGCGGCTGTTCAGCAAGGCCGGGACGGATCGGCTCGCTGGAAGCCTCGCGGCATGACGCTGACCGTCACCATCCTGGGCTGTGGCTCGTCAGCCGGTGTGCCGCGCGTCGGCGCCGGCTGGGGCGCATGCAACCCGCATAACCCGAAGAACCGCCGCCGCCGCTGCTCCATCCTCGTGTCGCGCCGCGAGAACGGAGGCGATACGCAGCTTCTCGTCGATACCGGGCCCGATCTGCGCGAGCAACTGCTCGATGCGGAGGTGACGAAGCTCGATGCCGTTCTTTATACGCACGAACACGCGGACCACACCCACGGCATCGACGACCTGCGCACGCTGGTGCTGACCATGCACCACAGGCTCGACGTCTATGCGGACGCGCATACCGAGGCGCTGCTGGCCGAGCGTTTCTCGTATTGCTTCAGCACGCCGGAGGGAAGCAATTATCCGCCGATCCTGTCGCTGCGCCGGCTCGTGCCCGGCCGACCCCTGATCTTCGACGGGGCGGGCGGCGCGATCGAGGTGCTGCCGGTGCGCGTGCGGCACGGCGAGATCGATGCGCTCGGCTTCCGTTTCAACGGCGGCACGGGCGCCATCGCCTACATTCCCGATGTTGGAAGCGTGCCGGAGGAGAGCCTCGTGCCCCTGCGCAGGCTTGAGGTGCTGGTTCTCGACGCGCTGCGCTACAGTCCGCATCCGTCGCATTTTTCCGTCGATGATGCGCTCGACCTGATCGGTCGCGTCGCACCTCGCCGCGCCGTCCTCACCGATCTGCACGCCGACCTCGACTACGATGCGCTCGCCGCACGCCTGCCCGCCGGCATCGAGCCCGCCTACGACGGCATGCGGATCACGCTGTAATCACTCAACGGCGATCACTCATCCTCGCGCGGCGTGTGCGCTGCCGCGCCTGTGCGGCCGATGCGGTTGATGAAGCTCACGATGGGCTGGCTGACGTCGGGATGGCTCATGACGGGCGTATGCCCCTGGTCGGCGACGAGCACCGTTTCCAGCTTGTCGTGACGAGCCTGCATCTCGGCCAGCGTCTCGGGGCGCAGAATGTCCGACTTCTCGCCGCGCATCACCAGCACCGGCAAATCCTTCAGGCTTTCGAACATCGGCCACAGGGGTGGCACGGCGGCCGTGAGGTCTAGCCCCTCCAGCGTGTTCTTGAGCGCCGGATCGTAAGCGAGCTTCAGTTCGCCGTCGATCTCGTGCCAGGTGCCGTGGGCGAGGCATTCCCAGTCCTCCTGGCCGAGCGTGGGGAACTGCGCGTCCTGATAGCTTTTCAGAATGGCGACGGCGTCGGCGAAATTGGCCGGCTTCGGCAGCTTGCCGAGGTAGCCGCGGATGCGTACAAGCCCCTGCGGCTCGACCACAGGGCCGATGTCGTTGAAGACAACGGCGTGGATGAGTTCTGGCGCGACGGTGACGAGGCCGAGAACGATCAGCCCGCCGCGCGAGGTGCCGACGAAAATGGCCTTGGGAATGCCGAGCGCCGCAAGCACCTGCTGCAGATCGTCGATCTCGATGAGCGGGTTGTAGTGCGTCCAGTCCGGGTCCCAGTCCGAGAGGCCACGTCCGCGATAGTCTACGCAGATGACGCGGTGCGGCTGCTGCGGATCGTTGGCGAGCAGTTCCGCGAGCGGATGGAAATCATGTGCGGTCCGCGCCATGCCGGGCAGGCAGACGACAGCGGGCGTATCCGTGACGCGCGGGCCGTATTCGCGCACATGCAGCTTCAGCCCATCCTTCGCCGAAACGTAGACATCGCGGAACGTATTGTTCGTGGCCATTCTTTCCTCTCTCGGCGATCGCCCGGCTTCTCGCGTCCGGCGCCCGTTGGCGTTGTGATCAGGTCGGATGTCTGACATGTCGTTCTGGACAGCACTATGCATGCTGCATCCGTCCACGTAGCACCCGTATATGACCACTATATTATTCGCGGGGGATAAATCCTTGCTTTCGCTCATGTTCGGGCGCGCGAAAACCGGCACAGGCGGGGGGACTTCAGGACAAACGGGCGCGCGGCGCCTGCTGCTTCAGTTGCGCCCGCGCACCATGTCCTGCGAGAGCAGCAGCGCCGTCTCGCTGTTGAGGCGCAGGCGATAGACCTGCAGGTTTTCGAGCACCCGCTGCACGTAGTTGCGCGTTTCGGTGAAGGGGATGCGCTCCACCCAGTCGACAGGGTCGATGCCGGCCGAGCGCGGGTCGCCATAGGCCGCGATCCACTTGCGCACGTTGCCCGGGCCGGCATTGTAGGAGGCGATGGCGAGGATGTAGGAGCCCTTCCAGCGTTCGACGAGTTCCGCCAGATGGTTCGCGCCGAGTTGCGCGTTGTAGGCAGGATCGCTGGTGAGCCGCGCGAGATCGAACGGCAGGCCTGCGGCGCGCGCTGTTGCCTGCGCGGTGGCGGGCATGAGCTGCATGAGGCCGCGCGCGCCGGCGTGGGACACCGCCTTGCCGTCGAAGGCGCTTTCCTGCCGGGTGATCGCGTAGATCATCGGCTCCTCGATTGCCGCGCTGTTCACGTCGGGAATGCCAAAAGTGGGGAAGGCCGGCACGTCGAACGGCTTGCCCCTGTAGGCCGCGGCCTTGCCCATGATGAGAGCCGCGCGCGCATCGCGCGATTCCTGCACCAGTTCCGCCAGTGCCGCGAGATGGGCATCGTCGAGCGTGCGGGAGAGGCCGGGAAGAAACTGTAGCGCGAGGTCGGCTTCATCCGCCTCGAACAGCAGCCGCGCGGCCTGCACCGCCTTGGTCTGCGACAGATCGAAGCGGGCCTGCGCGGTGGGTTCCGGCAGGGCGCGCACGGCGACGGCGTTGAGGCCGAGCTTCTCGCGTGCGAGCTGCCCATAGTAGGTCGTGGCGTGGTCGGCGGCCTGCGTGAAATACGTCTTCGCCTCTTCCTCACTGCCTTGCGCCTGTGCCGCGCGGCCGCGCCAGTAGGCGACGCGGGCTATCGAGATCGGCAGGGTGGCGTGCGGCGCAGCCTCGGCGAAGTGCGTGGCGGCTTTTTCCGGCTGGTTGAGGAAGCGCAGTGCGATCCAGCCGGCGAAAAAGGAGGCGTCGATGCTGTCCGATTCGCGGATGGCGAACGGCAGGGCCGCCACGTCGTACGCGGCCTTCGCGTTGCCGCCGTCCAGCAGCGCGCGCGCGACGAGGCGCTGTTCCAGCGCCCAGTGCGAGCCGGTCGTGCCGCTGTCGGCCATTGCGTCTTCAGCGATGGCGTCTTCGGGAATGGGCGCTGTGATGACCTTGATCGCCGGCGTGTCTTCCGCCTCGCCGGCGGGCGCCGGCGGCTCCTCGCGCACGGACTTCGCCGCCGCGCGGGCGAGCGCGGCCGCCGCCTCCTTCAGGTTGCCGCCGCGCCGCTCGAAGCGCGCCTTCGCGAGCAGCCATTCCGGAGTGTCGCGCATGGCGGGGGGAACGGCGTCGAGCAGCTTGCCCGCATCCCGTGTGCGCTTGCTCGCGGCGATGAAGGCCTCCGCGAGCGCCACTTCCCCGCGCCCCGCCCGCAGCGCGGCATCGGTGGCCGCATCCCACTGTTCGGCGTAGAGCATGTTGCGCAGGCGGATGCGGTGATTGTCGGCGGAAAGGCCCGAGCCGTGGGTGTCGAGCAGGGAACGGCGCGCGGCGGGCGACAGTGCTTCCTGGTGCCAGAGCGCGCGTGCGATGGCGAGCGCCTGCCCGTCCCGCCCGCTGCTGGCGAGCGCGCGGCTGTAGGCCAGTCTCCCCACCGTCGTCGCCGGCGCCTGCCTGTCGAAGAACGCCAGCACCGCGTCGTCGGCCGGCGCGCCCTGCAGAAAGGTCGCCTCGGCGCGGCGCCGGAGCGCTTCGGCGCCCGGCCAGTCGGGATTGCGCGCGAGAAAGGTTTCGATACGTACCCGGTCGATGCCCGCGCTGCTCGCGCGCAGGGCGATCCATTCCAGCGCGTCGCGCGTCGCCTGGTCGCTCACCCGCGCGGCGACGGCGTCACCCTGATCGAGCTGGCCGGCGCGATAAAAACCGACGGCCTCGCGGAAGACGGACAGGTCGAACGTGGGCCAGCGTGGAACGATCGGGATGATAACCTCAGGCGGCTTCGGCGAATCGTCGGGCAGGGCGGCCATCTGCCGCGGGGCGGCCTCTTCCGGCGTCGTGGCGGGAGGGGCGCCGATGGAACTCGTGACCAGCGCCTCGTCCGCCGGCTCGCGCTCGTTCATCACGAGGCCCGGCCCCAGGATGACGGCAACGACGGCAAGCGTGAGGACAAGCCCGGTTCTAAAGCGCATCAATGGGTCTCCCTCGCAGGATGCGGGAACGGGCTTCTGTCTGCTTCCGGCTCCGCCACCGCGTTTCCGTCGCCCGCATCGTCGCCTCCAATCGTTCAAGAACTGTTAACCAGAACCGCAGATAGAGTGCGACTGCGCGGGCAACGCGGTGATAAATGTGTCCGATCGTCCCGCGTGATGCAATATGAGCCTTTGCGCAACCGCCTCCAAGTGATTAAGTATCAGCTTGCGCGGGTCGAGGCCCGACGATGATCAGACCATATCGGGAGAGCCCCCGTCATCTCGGGGGATATATCATGACAGCACATCGCCGCTTCAAGGGTTTGTACACCGCCCTCGTGACGCCGTTTCGCGACGGCAGGGTCGACGAGGATGCATTTCGCGCGCTCATCGCCTGGCAGATCGAGAATGGCGTCGACGGCCTTGTGCCGGTCGGCACCACCGGTGAGAGCCCCACGCTGAGCCACGAGGAGCACAAGCAGGTTGTCGCGTGGGCGGTGGAAGAGGCGAAAGGCCGCGTCCCGGTCGTGGCCGGGGCGGGATCGAACAGCACCGCGGAGGCGATCGATTTCGCCCGCCACGCAGAAGAGGTCGGTGCCGATGCCGTGCTCGTCGTCACGCCTTATTACAACAAGCCGAATCAGGAAGGGCTGTATCAGCACTTCAAGGCGGTCAACGACGCCATCGGCATTCCGATCATCATCTATAACATTCCGCCCCGCTCGGTGATCGATATGTCCGTGGAGACGATGGCGCGGCTCTATGAGCTGCCGAACATCGTCGGTGTGAAGGACGCCACCGCCAACATCGCCCGCGTCAGCCTGCAGCGCCAGGTGCTGGGGCCGGAGTTCGTCCAGTTCTCGGGCGAGGACGTGACGGCGCTCGGCTTCGTGGCGCACGGCGGCCACGGCTGCATTTCCGTTACCTCCAACACCGCCCCCCGGCAATGCGCGGACCTGCTGCACGCGGCGCTTTCGGGCGATTTCACCTCCGCGCTCGCCTTGCAGGACCGGCTTTTCCCGCTGCACACGGCGCTCTTCGCCGAGACCAACCCGTCGCCAGTCAAGTACGCGCTGTCGCGTATCGGACGGATTCACGACGAGGTGCGCCTGCCGATGGTTCCGGTGTCGGCCGCGACGAAAGCAAAGGTGGATGAGGCCCTCGCAATTGCCGGCGTGATCGACGGCTGACCTGATGGCTCCCAATGACAAGGGCGGGCAGCGGATTGTCGCCGACAACCGCAAGGCCCGCTTCAATTACGAAATCGTCGATACCATCGAGGCAGGCATCGCGCTGACCGGGACGGAGGTGAAGTCGCTGCGCACCGGCAAGGCGACCATCGGCGAGGCCTACGCAGGCCCGTCGGGCGAGGAATTTTTCCTCTTCAACGCCTATATCCCGGAATATCTGCAAGCCAACCGTTTCAACCACGAGACGCGCCGCCCCCGACGGCTGCTGCTGCACAAGCGACAGATCAACCGCCTGCTCGGCGCCACCCAGCGCGAGGGTTTCACCGTCGTGCCGCTGAAGATCTATTTCAACGATCGCGGGCGGGCCAAGGTGGAGATCGGGCTGGCGCGCGGCAAGCAGCTTCACGACAAGCGTGAGAGCGAGAAGAAGCGCACGTGGGATCGCGACCGCGCGCGCATCATGCGCGAAAAGGGATAACGCCGTTCCGCGACGGGCCATGCTCATCGCGAACGGTCGAACCTGCGCGGCTTCAGGCCGCGCGAGGGACGGCGTCCAGAAAATCCCGCACGTCGCCAAAGACCGCCCGGAACATCTCCGGCGTCAGCACCCGCGTATTCGTGTTGTAGCGCGAGCAATGGTAGCTGTCGAAAAGCCGCACGTTGCCAAGGTCGTAGTGGCCGCCGTGGCGGAACGGGACGCGCGTTGGCGCGCGTCCCAGCGCGCGCACAACCGTGTCGTGCGCCACGCGCCCGAGGGCGACGATGGCCTGCAGATTCGCCATTTCCGCGAGAGTGCCGGAGAGGAAGCGCCGGCAGGTGACGATCTCCGCGCCGGTCGGTTTGTTCTCGGGCGGTACGCAGCGCACGGCGTTCGTGATCCGGCTGTCGGCGAGTTCGAGGCCGTCGTCGGGCGAAGCGGCGTAACGGCCGCGCGCGAGGCCGAAGGTCAGCAGGGTTTCGTAGAGAAGGTCGCCGGCATAGTCGCCGGTGAACGGCCGCCCCGTGCGATTGGCGCCGCGCAGGCCGGGCGCGAGGCCGACGACCAGCAGGCGCGCGCCCACAGGGCCGAAAGATGGCACCGGTGCGTTGAACCACGCAGGCTCACGCGCCTGCCATTCCCGGCGGAACGCCGCGAGACGCGGGCAAAGATTGCAGTCGGGAGACGGCGTGCTGCCCGGATCAGGACAGGTCGCCGTCGTCATTGTTGTCCACCGGCTGGTTCCTGATTCCGTAGCGCCGCTCGACGAGCGAACGGCCCTTGACGTTTTCGGCGCGGTCATCGGCATCGGTGGCGAGCCGCACCGAACGCTCCGGCCGCTCGCTGTGTTCGCGGCCGATCAGGGGAGCGAGCTGGGTGATGTCGACGAACTCGTCGGCCTGGCGGCGCAGCTCGTCGGCGATCATGGGCGGCTGGGTCTGGATGGTGGAAACCACGATGACGCGCACGCCGCGACGCTGCATCGCCTCCACCAGCGAGCGGAAATCGCCATCGCCGGAAAACAGGATCATCTCGTCGATGTGGGGCGCGAGTTCGAGCGCATCGATGGCAAGCTCGATATCCATGTTGCCCTTGACCTTGCGCCGGCCGGAGGAGTCGATGAATTCCTTGGTCGGTTTGGTGACGACGCGGTAACCGTTATAGTCGAGCCAGTCGACCAGCGGACGGATGGATGAGTATTCCTGGTCCTCGATCATCGCGGTGTAATAGAACGCCCGGATCAGGCGGCCATTATGATTGTAGGACCGCAGCAGCCGCTTGAAATCGACGTCGAAGCCGAGGGTCTTGGTCGTTGCGTAAAGGTTGGCCCCATCAATGAACACGGCGCGCCGGCAGATCGTAGACATGATGCAATCTCTATAGGTTAAGTATAATTCATGGGTGCTGCTCCCGCCGACCTATGGAATCCGAGGCAATGGTTGGCGGACAACGGGTGTTTACTTTCTGGCTCCGGCAATATGCATAGTGCTGTTCAATCGCTCTGTTTTCACCTGCTCCTCTGTGACCATAGCCGCGAGCGTATCCCGCCGTATCCGCCGGGGGCGTGCCGTGCACGGTAACCCGAAGGACGTCGAATGCAACCTCGAAGAAACTATACTACATAACTTTCGCATCAATTCAAACAACCGCTACTCAAAATTTATCCATGTACCGATATCCTTACAAGTAACGAAAGTCGAATATAGAAAAATAATAGTCCTGCTTTCAAATGTATTGCAGCATATTGCGTTCTTATCGGTGATGCATGCAGGCGGAAGCGCGAAGCAAAGGCCGCGCATCTATCTCGTATTATCCATGGACTACGTCAATATGTCTACTCGCCATGGGGCTATACATGCCGCTTTCAGTTCGCGCATGTTGTCGCGTATGGAAAATTCTGGACATTTTCTGTCGCATGATTTCCACGAGACGGGCCGGACGGCGGGCGCCGGGCCGAAGAACCGGTGGACGGCCGTGGCGGCCGCCCTAATCCGTAATGCGTTCCGCCGAACTCACCGACCGTGTGGTCCGCAGTTCGGCGATCAGGCTGGTGAGGTGCTTGAGGTCCCACACCGACAGCCGGATGGTGAGATGCGTGAAATCGGGCGTGGGCCGCTTCATCGCGATATCCTCGATGTTCGCATCGTGGTCGGCGATGATCTGGGTGATCTCGGCGAGCGCTCCCGGTTCGTTGACGGCGCTGAGCGAGATGATGGCCGGGAAGCGCTGGATGTTCTCCTCGTCGACATCCCAGCGCACGTCGAGCCACCGTTCGGGCTCGTGCTCGAACGCCGCCAGCGCCTTCGACTGGATCGGGTAGATGGTGATGCCCTCGCCGGCGGTAAGGATGCCGACGATGCGGTCGCCCGGCACGGCGCCGCCCTCCGGCGCGAAGGTGACCGGCAGGTCGCTGTTGAAGCCGCGAATCGGGATCGCGTGCCGCCCGTCAGCTTCCTTGCCGCTGTCGGGCACCTTGAACTTCAGCGTCTCGCTGCCCTTGAGGCCGAACCAGCCGTGGCCGGACAGCCCGTCGACGGTCGGCCGCCGTTCGTCCTTGAAGTCGGGATAGACGGCCTTGACGACATCGCCCGAGAACATCTCGCCGCGCCCCACGGCCGCCAGCGCGTCGTCGAGGGAGGCGCGCGCCAGCCGCGGCAGGGCCGCCTTCAGCTTCTCGTCGGAGTAGGCGCGGCCTGCGCGTGCGAAGGCGCGCGCCAGAATCTGCGCGCCGAGCCCCGCATATTGCCGGCGCACGGCGTCGCGCGTCGCCCGGCGGATCGCGGCCCGCGCCTTGCCGGTGACGACGAGCGATTCCCATGCCGCCGGCGGTGTCTGGCCGTCGGCGCGCACGATTTCCACCTCGTCGCCGTTCTGCAGTTCCGAGAGCAGCGGCGCGATCTGGCCGTTGATCTTGGCGCCGACGGCCGTGTTGCCGACGTTGGTATGCACGGCATAGGCGAAGTCGATCGGCGTCGCGCCGCGCGGCAGCGCGATGAGCCGGCCCTTCGGCGTGAAGCAGAACACCTGGTCGTGGAACAGTTCGAGCTTGGTATGCTCCAGAAATTCCTCGGGGCTGTCACCTTCCGCCAGCAGGTCGACGGTGCGGCGCAGCCATTGATAGGCGCGGCTTTCATTCAGCAAGCGCCCGGTGCGTCCGTCCTTGTAGAGCGCATGCGCCGCGATACCGTACTCGGCGACCTCGTCCATGTCCTGCGTGCGGATCTGCAGCTCCACGCGCTGGTGGCCGGGGCCGATCACCGTGGTGTGGATGGAGCGGTAGTCGTTTTGCTTCGGGGTCGACACATAATCCTTGTAGCGCCCTGGCACCATCGGCCACGCGGTGTGCACGACGCCAAGCGCCCGGTAGCAGTCGTCGATGGAAGCGACGATGATGCGGAAGGCGAAGATGTCCGACAGCTGCTCGAACGCCAGCGACTTGCGCTCCATCTTCTTCCAGATGGAATAGGGGCGCTTGCGCCGGCCCTTGACGCAGGCGACGATGCCCTTTTCCGCGAGGCGCTCCGTCAGGTCGTGCTCGATCGTCTCGACCAGCTTGCCGTTGCGCGCGCTAACATTCTCCAGCCGGCGGGCGATGGTCTCGTAAGCTTCCGGCTTCAGGTGGCGGAAGGCGAGGTCCTCCAGCTCGTCGCGGAGTTCCTGAATGCCCATGCGCCCGGCGAGCGGCGCGTAGATCTCCAGCGTTTCCTCGGCGATGCGCGCCCGCTTCTCCTGCGCCATGAAGCCGAGCGTGCGCATGTTGTGCAGCCGGTCGGCGAGCTTGACCAGCAGCACGCGCACATCGGCGGCGATGGCGAGCAGCAGCTTGCGGAAGTTTTCGCCTTGCGTGGCCTTGCGAGAGACGAAGTCGAGCTTCTTGATCTTGGTCAGCCCGTCCACCAGCGCGCCGATCTCGGGGCCGAAGAGCTGGTCGATCTCCTCGCGCGTGGCCTCGGTGTCCTCGATCGTGTCGTGCAGCACGGCGGCGACGATGGTGGCGTCGTCGAGCTTGAGGTCCGTCAGGATGGCAGCGACTTCGAGCGGATGCGAGAAGAACAGGTCGCCCGACGCGCGCTTCTGGGTGCCGTGGGCCCGCATCGCATAGACATAGGCGCGGTTGAGCAGCCCTTCGTCGGCGTTGGGATCGTAGCGCTTCACGCGCTCTACAAGCTCGTACTGCCGCATGATCGGCAGCGCGCCTCTCACGCCGCGGGACTGCTCCGCGCCCGCCCGTTCCGTCTCGATACGCTCCGCCTCGCCCCGCTCCGTCACGGGCCGGCCTTCCGTCACCTGACTGTCTGCCACGGTAATCCCGATACTTTTCACCCGGCCCACGCGGACCCATGAAGAATTATGACAAAGGTTCCGATGAAAAACAAACGGGTGCGAGGCCGGAACGGAAAAGGCCCGGAACGATCCGGGCCTGCCAAACGCGCCTGAGCTGAAAGCGACAATCAGTCTTCGTCGTCGCTCGCGGCCGGCGGCACGAGCCCTTCAAGCCCGCGCAGCAGATCTTCCTCGCTCATGCGGTCGAACTGCACTTCGGTGTCGTCCACCGCGCCGCCCGTCGAGGTGCCGATCAGGGGAACCGCGTCCTCTTCCGGCTCGTCGACCTCGACATACTTCTGCAAGGAATGGATCAGGTCTTCCTTCAGATCCTCCGCCGCGAACTTCTCCTCGGCGATCTCGCGCAGCGCCACGACGGGATTTTTGTCACGGTCGCGGTCGACCAGCAGGGACGAGCCGGAGGAAATCATGCGGGCGCGGTGGCTCGCGAGGAGCACGAGCTCGAAACGGTTCTCAACCTTGTCGATGCAATCTTCGACGGTGACGCGAGCCATGACGGGCTCCTTTTCCTGCACGCAACGATAACAGACGAAGAAATCCGCCTATACCATTTCCATCGGAAATACAACATTTATATCACAATGGCAGAGCGGCGCCCGTCACAGCTCGTCGCGCGGGTTGGGTGTGTCGTTGCGGAACAGCGGCACCGGCGCTTCCTGCCGGAAACCTTCCGCGAGCCTCAGCGCCAGTTCCGCCATCACCATACGTGTGATTGTCGGCGTGTTCAGCGAGGCCGCGTCGTCGAGCCGCACCCAGACGAGTTCCACGAGTTCGTGGTCGGGGCCGTGCGCGCCTTCCACCGTGCGGGCGATGCTCGATGCCTCCGTCACGAAGAAGCGTGCGTCGAAGCGGCGCGGATAGCGCGGGGGCGTGATGGCGCGGGCGACGAAATGCAGCCCGTCGAGTTCCGGAAAAACCCCGTGCTCGGCGAAGGCGTGCCATTCGGCCGGCGTCTCCTCCGGTGCACCGTAATCGGTGGAGCCGATGAGGTGACCCGTTTCCTCGAAGGTTTCGCGGATCGCGGCGAGTGCCAGCGCGCGGGCGGTGAGGGGTGAGGGGTCCTCGACCTGCAGCATCAGCTTGTGCTCCGCCGCCGGATGCAGCGCGCCGGCGACCACCATCTCGCTGTCGCACGCCTCCAGCCGCCCGCCCGGGAAAACATAGGCGCCGGGCATGAACACATGGCGCTCGTGCCGCTTGCCCATCAGGACGTAGGGGCCTGTGAGCGTGTGGTCCAGGATGATGAGCGAGGCCGCGTCGCGCGGTACGATTTTCGTGTAGTCCGGCCTGTCTTCCGGCGCCTTCGGGGTGGTGGCTGCCTCGCTCATGGTCTCTCCCGTTCCTTCTTGTCAGTGTTGCCTGCGCGCGGGCGCAGGGCCGCCTCGTCCTCCTGCGGACCGCCGAAGCCGTGCATGTGCAGCGCCCACTGGTAGCCCACCACCGCGCCCTTGACGGGCCGCATCATCACCAGCGCGACGGCGAGGGTCAGCAGCGGCCACAGGATCATCTGCGTGGTGGTGGAGTAATCCGCGAACATCTCCACCGCCAGCACGAGCGTGATGATGATGTGCCCGACGATGGTGATCACGATATAGGGCGGCAGGTCGTCGGCACGGTGGTGGTGCAGTTCCTCTCCGCAGGCGGGGCAGCGGTCCGCGATCCTGAGATAGCCGTCGAAGATCGCACCCTCTCCGCAAGCCGGGCAGCGGCATTGCAGCCCGCGCCGCACGGAAAGCCAGATGTCGCGTTGCGGCTGCGCGTCCGCCGCCGGATGCAGGTCCGGCCTGCCTGTCAACCGTTCGATGGTCATGGGCGGCGTTTCCTTCCCCCTGTCGTTGTCGCGCCGCGTGCTGGTGCCTCGTCGATTCCGGCGCGCCGTATGCGGCTGCCGCGCCGCGGCGTGCGCCCGGCGTCGCCGCCGAGCAGCTCGAACCTCAGGGCGCCGGCGATCGGCACGGCCTCGACGAGCCGCACCTCCACCCGGTCGCCCAGCCGATAGGTCTTGCGTGAGCGGCTGCCGACGAGGGCATGCAGCGTCTCGTCGAAACGGAAATAGTCCTGCCCCAGCGTGGAAGCGGGAATGAAGCCGTCGGCGCCAGTGTCGTCAAGCTTCACGAAAAGGCCGGCGCCCGTCACGCCCGCGATGCGGCCTGCGAAGGTGGCGCCGATCTGGTCGGCCATGAAATGGGCGATCAGCCGGTCCGTCGTCTCCCGCTCCGCCGCCATGGCGCGCCGCTCGGCCGCCGATATCTGGGCCGCGACCTCCGCCAGCTCCTCGCGCGAGGCGTGGGCCGGCAGGCCATCCTTGCCGAGCTTGAGCGCCCGGATGAGGCCGCGATGCACCACGAGGTCGGCATAGCGGCGGATGGGCGACGTGAAATGCGCATAGCGGCGCAGGTTGAGGCCGAAATGGCCGTAGTTGTCGGCGGAGTACTCGGCTTGCGCCTGCGTGCGCAACACCACCTCGTTGACGAAGTCACGGTTTGGCGAGCCCTCGACATGCGCGAGGATGCGGTTAAAGAGTGTGGGCGACAGCGCGCCCGTCTTCGGAGCCTTGATGCCGATGGAGGCGAGCACCTCCGCGAGCGCGCGCAGTTTCTCCGGCGAGGGCTCGTCGTGGGTGCGGTAGATCAGCGGCGAGCCCGCCTGCTCCAGCGTTTCCGCCGCGCAGACGTTGGCGAGGATCATGCATTCCTCGATGAGGCGATGCGCGTCCAGCCGCTCGGGCATCACGACGCGGTCGAGCGTGCCGTCGGGCTTCAGGATCAGCTTGCGCTCCGGCAGGTCGAGCGCCAGCGGGTCGCGCTCGTCACGCGCGTCGGTCATCGCCGCGTAGGCGTCCCACAGCGGCCTCAGCACGCTGTCGAGGATGGGGCCGGTCGTGTCGTCCGGCGCGCCGTCTATGGCGGCCTGCGCCTGGGGATAGGCGAGCTTCGCGGCCGAGCGCATCATGATGCGGTGGAAGGTGTGATGACGCTTGCGGCCGCGGACGTCGATCACCATGCGCACGGCGAGCGCCGCGCGGTCCTCCCGCGGGCGCAGCGAGCCGAGGTCGTTGGAGATGCGCTCGGGCAGCATCGGCACCACGCGGTCGGGGAAATAGACCGAATTGCCGCGTTCCAGCGCGTCCCTGTCTAGCGCCGTGCCGGGGCGTACATAGGCCGCGACGTCGGCGATCGCCACCGTCACGATGAAACCGCCGGCGTTCGCGGGATCGGAGTCCGGCGTGGCATGGACCGCGTCGTCGTGGTCCTTCGCGTCGGCGGGGTCGATGGTGACGAGCGGCAGCGTGCGCCAGTCCTCCCGGCCCGCCAGCGGCGCGGGCTGCGCCTCTTCCGCCTCGCGCAGGGCGGCAGGGGAGAAGACGTCCGGAATGTCGTGCGCGCGGATGGCGATCAGGCTCACCGCGCGTTCCGATTTCAGCGACCCCAGCCGCTCGCTCACCTTGGCGAAGGACGAACCGAATCGGCCCGCGCGGGCGACGGAGACGGAAACGAGATCGCCGTCCTGTGCATCGCCGGCATCCCCCGGCCGGATCGGCATCTCGCGCCCGAGCAGTTTCTTGTCGACGGGCACGAGCCGCCCGCCGGGGCCGTCCGGGTTGGCGCGGAAAATGCCGAGCACCTGCGCGCGCACCTTCGCCAGCACCTTGATGACGCGGCCAACGTAAGCTACTGTCGCAGAAGGAGTTTCTTCGGAATCACGGTCACGGTTGGCCTCGATCCGCAGCAGCACGCGGTCGCCCACGCCGGGCACCGGCTGGCCGGGCCGCTGGCGGCGCGGCAGGTGGACGAGGATACGCGGCGCGCGTGCGTCGCCATCGGCGTCGTCCCATTCCGCGGGCCTGGCGATGAGTTCGCCGTCGCGGTCGCGGGCGGTGATGTCGGCGAGCACCACGGGCGGCAGGCTGCCCGTGCGGTTCAGCGTCTTGTGGCGGCGGTCGATCGCGCCCTCGTCTTCCAGTTCACGCAGGATGCGCTTCAGCCAGATGCGCTGGCCGCCGCCGATGCCGAAGGCGCGGGCGATCTCACGCTTGCCGACCTTGCCGGGCGACTCCGTGATGAAGCTGACGATCTGCTCCTTGGTCGGCAGAAATTCCTCCGGCGATCCGGCGCTTCCTTCCCCGGCGGCTTCGGGGCGCGCGCGCGTCTTGCGTGCCCGTGCCGGTGCGGCGGTTGCCGTGGTGGAGCGGTTCCTGATCTGTCTGGCCACTGTCTGTTCCAAGCCGACCTGTCGCGGCGAAGTGAGACTTCCTTCTCGCACGTTGCGGACGTTTGCGCCAGTCGGTCGCGAACGCGCCGCGCTCTTGCGTTTCGCGTCCGATCGGTTCACACAGCGGCCATGAGCGATCACCCCACGCGCGACGTCGGCTTTGGCGTCTATGTCCATTGGCCGTTCTGCGCCTCGAAGTGCCCGTACTGCGACTTCAACAGCCACGTTCGCCACGAGCCGGTGGACGAACGCCGTTTCGCGGCCGCCTTCGCGCGGGAGATCGCCCACAATGCCGCGCTCGCGCCCGGGCGCACGGTGACGTCCATCTTCTTCGGCGGCGGCACGCCCTCGCTGATGCAGCCGGCGACGATCGGCGTCATCCTCGACGCCATCGCCACGCACTGGAGCGTCGCTCCCGGCGCGGAAGTCACGCTGGAGGCCAACCCTACCAGCGTGGAGGCGGAGCGCTTCCGCGGCTACCGGCTGGCCGGCGTCAACCGCGTGTCGCTGGGGGTGCAGGCGCTCGACGACGCTGACTTGCGCGCCTTGGGACGCAGGCACACGGCGGCGGAGGCGCTTGCCGCCGTCCGGCTCGCCGCGCAAAGTTTCGAGCGCTATTCCTTCGACCTCATCTACGCCCGCCCGCGACAGACGCCGCAGGCGTGGGCGGCGGAGTTGGAGCAGGCCATCGCGCATGCCGTGGAGCATCTGTCGCTCTATCAGCTCACCATCGAGCCCGGCACCTGGTATGCCCGGCTTCACGCTGCCGGCAAGCTCGTCATTCCGGACGACGACGCGGCGCGCGACCTTTATGACGTCACGCAGGAGGTCTGCGCCCGCCATGGCCTGCCCGCCTACGAAATCTCGAATCATGCCAGACCCGGCGCGGAAAGCCGCCACAACCTGCTCTACTGGCGCTATGGCGAATACGCCGGCGTCGGTCCCGGCGCGCACGGGCGGCTTGTCACCAACGAAGGGCGCATGGCGCTTTCCACGGAGCGCAATCCCGAGCAATGGCTGGCGCTGGTCGAGCGCGACGGCAACGCCATTATCGAGCGCGAATGCCTGGACATGGGGACGCAGGCGGACGAATTCCTGCTCATGGGCCTGCGGCTGGTGGAAGGCATCGACCCGCAACGCTACGCGCAGTTCGCCGGCCGTCCGCTGCCGGCGGAAAACCTGCGCTTCCTCGCCGAGCAGGGCCTCGTCGACACGGCGGGCGGCCGCCTGCGCGCCACCGCCGCCGGCCTGCCCGTGCTGAACGCACTCATCGCCGATCTTGCGGCGTGACGCATCGTCAACACGACGGCGCCCGTCGATTGCATTTCCGACGACAATCCCGACGCCGCCCAGCGGTTGCAGGGAGAGATTCAGGTAAAGGCCGGCCTTACTCCGGATTATCGCAGGCTTTATCGTGCGCGGCGGGTGGCGGGCACACGTGAGATGATTGTCAGGTCCAACTACAGCTCTAACTACGCGGAAACACTGCAGGCGATCTCGATCTGGCGCATCCTGCATGCGGCGCGCGATTGGCCGCCTATCGCTTCGCCTCCAGCAGCGCTTCATGCAACGCCTCGCCGAGGCTGGCGCGTTCGTCGGGCGAGAGGGCGTCGCCCACCGTCACCCGCTGGCCGCGCGAGACGAGCGCGAGTCTCTCAACGCCCGACTCGACATGCGCCGTCTGCTCCAGGCGTGTCCAGAGAGGATTGAAGCGCCATTCCCGCCATATGCCCCGATGGCTGACCTTGCGCAGCAGCAGTTCGATGCGCGACAGCCAGACCTCCTCGAAGGATGCGGCCCGGCGGAAGTTGACGCGGAAGGCGATGTAGAGTGCGAGCAGATCGAGCCCGAAGAAGCCCGCTACCGGCCACGCGCCCATCAGCACGAAAGGCAGGCTGGAAATCACGCTCGCCAGACAGATGAGCGTCATGGTAATGCGGAACGCCTGCCGCCCCATGGAGCGGTGCGGCGTGATGCGTGCGGCGAACAGCGTCGCATCGGGCGCATGCGCGTTCACGGAGGCGGGAACGTCGGCTGGGGTCATTCGGCCGGGGCCTTGGGGGCGTCACATTTTCTACGAGTAACTTTTTCTGCAAGTAACTTTATACCCGAAAATCATCCGGAGCGAATCATAAAAGCCGTGACCAGCAGCGCCGTACCGTCATCCGCCGCCAGCCCCGTCGATCCCGCCACTGTGGAGGAGATTTTCCGCCGCTTCGAGGCGGCCAACCCGGAGCCGAAGGGCGAACTCGAATACACGAATCCCTTCACGCTGCTGGTGGCGGTGGCGCTGTCAGCGCAGGCGACGGACGTGGGCGTCAACAAGGCGACGCGCGCGCTGTTCGCGGTTGCGGACACACCCGAGAAGATGGCGGCGCTCGGCGAGGAAAGGCTGCGCGACTATATCAAAACGATCGGCCTGTACCGCAACAAGGCGAAGAACGTCATCGCGCTCTCGCGGATGCTGGTCGAACAGTACCATTCCACCGTGCCGCGCACGCGCGAGGAGCTGGAAAAACTGCCGGGCGTGGGCCGCAAGACGGCAAACGTCGTGCTCAACATCGCCTTTGGCCAGCCGACGATAGCCGTGGACACGCACCTGTTCCGCGTCTCGAACCGCATTCCGCTCGCTATCGGCGCTACGCCGCTTGCGGTTGAACTCGGGCTGGAGCGGATCGTGCCCGCCCGCTACGCCCGCCACGCGCATCATTGGCTCATCCTGCACGGCCGCTATGTCTGCAAGGCGCGCAAGCCGGAATGCCCGCGCTGCCTTATCAACGACTTATGTCGCTATGAGCCGAAAACCGCTTGACTCTTCGCCGGGAACAGCGGTCCCGGAAACGGGAATCACGGTCACGGAACCCGGATTCAACTGGCGGCCGTTTCCTTCTGGCGGCGCTCGATGGCGTCCCAGATGATGGCGGCGACGTCGGGCCCGCCGTTGCGCTTGATGGCGCGGATGCCGGTGGGGGAGGTGACGTTGATCTCGGTGAGATAGCCGTCGATCACGTCGATGCCGACGAACAGCAGGCCGCGTTCGCGCAGATGCGGGCCGATGGTCTCGCAGATCTGGCGCTCGCGCTCCGTCAGCTCAGTGGCGAGGGCCGCGCCGCCCCTTACCATGTTGGAGCGTATATCGTTTTCGGCCGGCACGCGGTTGACGGCGCCCGCATACTCGCCATCGGCAAGAATGATGCGCTTGTCGCCGAGCTTCACCTGCGGCAGAAACTTCTGCACCACCCAGGGCTCGCGGAAGGTGACGGAGAACAGGTCGAAGAGCGAGCCGAAATTGCCGTCCTGCTCGTTCACCTGGAACACCGAGGCGCCGCCGTGGCCGTAGAGCGGCTTCATGACGACAGGCCCGTGTTCGGCGCGGAAGGCGTTGATTTCGTCCTTGTCGCGGGTGATCAGGGTGGGGGGCATCAACTCGGGAAAAGCGGTCACGAAAACCTTCTCCGGCGCGTTGCGCACGGAGGCCGGATCGTTGACCACGAAGGTTTTCGGGTGGATGCGTTCGAGCAGGTGCGTTGACGTGATATAGGCGAGATCGAAGGGCGGATCCTGCCGCAGCAGCACGACGTCGGTCTCTTCCTCCAGATCGATGCGGCGCACCTCGCCGAGTGTCGCGTAGTCGGGCGCGGCGACGTCGCGCACGGCGAGCGGGCGCACCTTCGCCGTGACGCGGCTGTCGCGCAGCGTCAGGGAATCGGGCGTGTAGTACAGCAGTTCATGTCCGCGCTTCTGCGCCTCCAGCAGCAGGGCGAAGGTGGAATCGCCAGCCACGTTGATACGCTCGATCGGGTCCATCTGGACGGCCACGACAAGACTCATCGCCACGATACTCCGGTTGTCAGCAACGGTCCGTTTTTATGCGCCGGCGCGGCTGGTCCCGCAATCGCAAAACTTCAGTCCAGACAAAGCGTCATGACGTCAGCCACATGGCGGGGCAGGCTGCGGCGGCCGATGAACACCGCGTCGCAGCGCAGCGTCAGCGGCATCGCCCAGCCGTTGCGCGTCAGCCAGTGGCGGGCGGCGCCGGCGATGCGCCGCTCCTTCCCGCCCGTGATCGCGACACGGGCGTCGTCGAGCGCCGCCCGTGCCTTCACCTCGACGAAGGCGACGGTGCCGCCGCGCCGGGCGATGATGTCGATCTCGCCGCCGGCCGCCCTGTAGCGGCGCGCCAGGATGCGATAGCCCTTCAGCATGAGCAGCAGGGCGGCGAGGCTTTCGGCCCGCTGGCCGGCGTCATGTGTCGCGGCCCGCCGCAGGCCCGGCGGTGGCTTGTTCATGGCGCGCCTTCACCGCCCTCGTCGCGGGCGGCGGCGAGCTGCAGCGCGCGGGCGTAGACCTCTCGTTTCGGCTGCCCGGTCGCGGCCGAGACGATGGCTGCGGCGTCCTTGACGCTGTGCCGGGCGAGCGCGGTTTCGATGCGCGCGTCGAGGTCGGCCTGCGACAGTGCCTTCGCGCCCTCGGGCGGCGGGCCGATCAGCACCACGATCTCGCCCTTCGGTGTCTCGTCCGCATAGCTGCGGGCGAGGGCCGGCAATGTGTCGCGCCGCACTTCCTCGTAAAGCTTCGTCAGTTCGCGGGCCACGGCGGCGGGCCGCTCGCCGAGAATGTCCGCCGCGTCGGCCAGCATTTCGCTCAGCCGGCGGGGCGATTCGAACAGCACCAGCGTCGCCGGAATGTCGCCTAGCGCGGCGAGTCGCGCGCGGCGGGGGCCGCTTTTCGTCGGCAGGAAGCCCTCGAAGAAGAAGCGGTCCGTCGGCAGGCCCGAGACGACGAGCGCCGTGAGCACCGCCGACGGGCCGGGGTTGGACGTGACCTTGATGCCGTGGGCGAGCGCATCCTCGACCAGCCGGTAGCCGGGATCGGAAACGAGCGGCGTGCCCGCATCCGACACCAGCGCCAGCGCCTCGCCGGCCTCCAGGCGGGCGAGCACCCTGGGCCGCATCTGCTCCGCGTTGTGCTCGTGATAGGCGATGAGCGGGGTGGTGATGCCGTAGTGGGCGAGCAGCACCTTGGTCACGCGCGTATCCTCGGCAAGGATGGCGTCGGCGGCGGCGAGCGTCCCGAGCGCGCGGAAGGTGATATCCTTGAGGTTGCCGATCGGGGTCGCGACGATGTGCAGGCCCGGCGCGATCGGCTCCGCCTCTGCCGCGAGGCCGAAGGCGGTGAAGCGGGAGGCGGCGGCCGGCGCCGCGCCGGGCGGAGGCGGGAGGGGCGTGGCGCTGCCGGGGTCGCGCACCGGCGCGCGCTTGTCTTCACTCATTTCATCCATATCCTCTTCACACCGACCATGCCTCCCTGCCGCGTCGGCTTTCCGGGTGTCGTCAACGTGATTCTGTTCCCGCGCCGGCAGCATGACACAGGGGCGGGCCGTCGATAAATGGGGATAACAGCCCGCGGCCCCCCGGACAACGCCCGGAAGGACGCGGCGACGTTTTGGAAGCGACGTAAAGAGGTGTTAACCTTTGATTGCGAAATAGCTTCAAGCCGGTAGTATCGGCAGCGGTCTGTCCGGTCGCTACGATCGGCCGCGCCGCCGGCGTGTTCGTCGCCAAGCGTCCGAACGTGCCGGGTGCCTGCAAACCCCGCTGTCTTGCAGACCTGCCGTCCTGTATGAGCCTGCCATGCCACGAGCCAGGGAGAGTGCCGTGTTCCGTGCCGTCAACCGCAACCTGCCATCCAGCGTCTCAAGACCGGGTGCTTCAGGGCCGCAGAGTTCCGCCCCCGCGTCGGGGATGCGCGCCGCAGGTTTCAGGGGCCTCGCGGCTGCCGTGCTCGCCAGCCTGTTCCTTGCCGGCTGTTCCGGCTCGGGCGGGTTCTTCGGTCTTGGCGGATCGGAAGGCGGCGGCGGCACCGAGGCTGCGCCGGCGAGCACCATCGGCACGGGTTCGGTGAAGGTGGCCCTCGTGTTGCCGCTCTCGGCGCAGGGTGGCGCCGGCGCCACGGCGCAGTCGCTTCGCAACGCGGCGGAGCTGGCGATCAGCGAGTTCAACGAGCCCGACATCCAGCTTCTCGTGCGGGACGATCGGGGCACCGAGGCCGGCGCGCGCGATGCGACGCGGGCAGCGATCGATCAGGGCGCGGAACTCGTGCTCGGGCCGCTGTTCTCGGCCTCTACCCGCGCGGCGGGGGCGGTGGCGCGTCCGCACAACCGTCCGGTCATCTCGTTTTCCACCGACAGCTCCGTCGCCCAGCCCGGCGTCTACCTGCTGAGCTTCCTGCCGGAGACGGAGGTCGACCGCATCATCCGCTTCGCTTCCCAGCGCGGCCGCAAGTCCTTTGCCGCGCTTGTTCCCGACAACGCCTACGGCAAGGTGGTGCAGGCGGCGTTCCAGACGACCGTCGCATCCACGGGCGGGCGCGTCGTCGCCATCGAAACCTACGCCGCCGACCGCTCCAACCTGCAGCAGGCCGTGCAGCGCATCGCGGCGCACGCCGGCCAGATCGATGCGCTGTTCCTGCCCGACAACGCCGATACTCTGCCGAGCGCGGCGCAGTACCTGCGCACGGCGGGCGTCGATACGGGGCGGGTGAAGCTGCTCGGCACCTCGCTGTGGAACGATCCGCGCGCACTGGCGGCGCCCGGCCTGCAGGGCGGCTGGTTCGCCGCGCCCGATTCGGCCGGTTTCAACGCCTTCTCCCAGCGCTATCGCGCGAAGTTCGGCGCGGAGCCGGCGCGCATCGCGAGCCTGGCTTACGACGCGGTCTCGCTGGCGGCCGCGCTGGTGCGCACGCAGGGATCGCAGCGCTTCTCCACCACCGTGCTGACGAACCGCGCGGGCTTTGCCGGCGCGGACGGCGTGTTCCGCTTCAACGCGAACGGCACCAACGACCGCGCGCTCGCGGTGCTGGAAGTGCGCCAGAACGCGGCCGTCACCGTCAGCGCCGCACCGCGCGAGCTGCGCTGACGAACCGCATGCGGGGAGGGCGATGTCCTTCCCCGCTTCCCGGCGGCCGGGCCGGCGGGCATTTTTCGATCAGGCGGGAACGCTGAGCGAGAGTGTGGGAGGAGTTCTGTCGGCGGTGGGGTCCGTCTCCACCCGACCCGACGGGGCGCCGGGCACGAAGCGCACCGCGCCGCCTGCGACGAGGGCGAGGGCGTGCGGATAGAGCAGGTGCTCCTGCGCCAGCACGCGCGCCGACAGGATGTCCGGCGTATCGCCGGGCAGGACGGGCACGGCGGTCTGCGCAATGATCGGGCCGGCGTCGACTTCGGGCTCGACGAAATGCACCGTGCAGCCGTGCAGCCTGACGCCCGCCGCCAGTGCGCGCTCGTGGGTCTGCGTGCCCGGGAAGGAAGGCAGCAGCGAGGGGTGGATGTTGATGAGCCGCCCGAGCCACCGCTGCACGAACCACGGCGTGAGAATGCGCATGAAGCCGGCGAGGCAGATGAGTTCGATGCCGTGTGCATTGAGCCGCGCGTCGAGCGCGCGCTCGAATGCCTCACGGTCGCGGCCGAAAGGCTTGTGATCGATGCTTTCCGTGGCGATTCCGGCATCGCGGGCAGTGGCGAGGCCCGCCGCCTCCGGCCGGTTGGCGGCGACGAGGACGATCTCGGCGGGAAAATCGGTGGCAGCGGCCGCCGCCAGCAACGCGGCCATGTTGGAACCGCGCCCGGAGATCAGCGCCGCCGTGCGCCGCCGTTTTCCGCCCGCCGTCATTCCGGTCACAGCCGCAACTCGCCGGTGGTGACGACGCGCGGACCGTCGCCCGCCGCGATGACGTCGCCGATCAGCACCGGTGTTTCGCCTTCCGCGATCAGCGCGTCCGTCACGGTCTCGACCTGTCCGGCCTCCACGACGACGACCATGCCTATGCCGCAGTTGAAGGTGCGCAGCATCTCCCCTGCGTCCACGCCGCCGACGCGCGCGAGCCAGCCGAACACCGGCAGCGGCAGGATGGCAGCGAGGTCGAGACGCGCCGCGGTGCCCTCGGGGAGTATGCGCGGAATATTGTCGATGAAGCCGCCGCCGGTGATGTGGGCGAGGCCCTTGATGGCGTCCGTGCGCCGAAGGGCGCCGAGCAGCTGGCGCACGTAGATGCGCGTCGGCTCCAGCAGCGCGATCCCGAGACGCTTTTCGGGGGCGAAGGGGGCGGTGGCGTTCCAGTCCAGCCCTGCGGCGGCAACGATCTTGCGCACGAGCGAGAAGCCGTTGGAATGAACGCCGGACGACGGCAGGCCGAGAAGGGCGTCGCCCGGCCGGATGTCCGCGCGCGGCAGCAGCCGGCCGCGCTCCGCCGCGCCCACGGCAAAGCCGGCGAGGTCGTAGTCGCCGTTGCCGTAGAGGCCGGGCATCTCCGCCGTCTCGCCGCCGAGCAGCGCGCAGCCCGCCTGCCGGCAGCCGTCGACGATGCCCTGCACGACGAGCGCGCCCTCGCGCGGGTCGAGCTTGCCGGTGGCATAATAGTCGAGGAAGAACAGCGGCTCGGCGCCCTGCACCACGAGATCGTTGACGCACATCGCGACGAGGTCGATGCCGATCGTCTCGTGATGGCCCGTCTCGATGGCGATCTTGACCTTGGTGCCCACGCCGTCGTTCGCTGCGACCAGAATGGGATCGACGTAGCCGGCGGCCTTGAGGTCGAACAGGCCGCCGAAGCCGCCGATCGTGCCATCCGCGCCGGGGCGGCGGGTCGCGCGCACGAGCGGCTTGATCGCTTCCACCATGGCGTTGCCGGCGTCGATGTCGACCCCGGCCTCGGCATACGTCAGCCCGTTCCTGATCGATCCGTCATGTCCGTTTTGCGACATCGCTTGCGGTTCCTGTGAACAATTCCATCTGGCACCTACGACGGCGGACGCCCGAAGGCAAGTGCGAAGGCGGACGCACGGCCGCGGAATACCGATTTTTCGGTGAACCGCGCCCGCCGCGCCAGTCATTATATAGACAGGCCGCCACGGATGGCGAGGAAGCCTTTAGGACCGCCGCCGCGCCGTGGCTTGTCGGGCGGGCGGGATTTGGTATAGCTGGAAAAAATGCGCAGAACGGCGAGCCTCCCGCGGCCTGCGGACCCCACGCCGACCGGGCGCCGGAGGATGAACGCGGTTCCATGACGATCCCCAACCTGATCACGATCCTGCGGCTGTTGCTGGTGCCAGTCATCGTGGCGTCGATCGGCGCGCAGGCGTGGCTTGCCGCCTTCGTAATGTTCGTCGTGGCGGGCCTCTCCGACGGGGTGGACGGCTATATCGCACGCCGCTTCGACATGCGCAGCGAACTGGGCGCCTATCTCGACGCCTTCGCCGACAAGGCGCTGCTGGTGTCGATTTACGTGGCGCTCTCCGTCGTCGGCGTGCTGCCGGGCTGGCTGGCGATCCTCGTCGTCTCGCGCGATGTGCTGATCCTGATGGCCATTGCCATCTCATGGCTGATGACGCGGCCCGTGGCGATCCGCCCGCTCCTCGTCAGCAAGCTGAACACGGCGGCGCAGATCGGCTTCGCCGCGTTGACGCTGGGGAGCCTCGGCCTCGCCGGCGCCGGGCCGGCGGTCGCCGCGCCGTGGCTGTTCAACGCGGGCATGGCTTCGGTCGTCGGCTTGACGCTGCTTTCCGCGGGTGCCTATCTCACGCTGTGGCTTCGTCATATGGCCGAATGAATAATCGGTGTTAGATGGAGTGCATGCGCGGTATCCTGCGCGGAAAGGCGGTTGCGCCCAAACCGGGGGCTGGCAGAAAATGGACTGGCGGATGAGTGATTTCTCTCCTGTCGAGCGTCAGATGCGCTTCTGGATCGTGGCGCTGGCGGCGTTGCTTGTCGGGGTTTACCTGCTGCGGGGCATCCTGCTGCCGTTCGTCGCGGGGCTGGCGCTCGCCTACATTCTCGACCCGGTGGCGACGCGGCTTGAGCGGATCGGCATGGGGCGCCTCACGGCATCGCTGCTGATTCTGCTGTTGTTCGTGCTGGCCTTCATTCTCACGCTGGTGCTGCTGCTGCCGGTGGTGGTCAACCAGCTCGGGGTGCTGCTCGAAAACCTGCCGGCGAACGCCAGGAACCTGCAACAGTGGGCGACGGAATACGGCGGCCCGCTGATCGAACATCTCGGCGGGCCGGAGGCGTTGGCCACCGTGGAGCGTTCGCTCACGGATATCGTGGGGCAGGCGGCGCGGTGGCTCGGCACGTTCGCGACCTCCCTCTGGTCGGGCGGGCAGGCGGTGATCAGTGTGCTCGCCCTGCTGGTGGTGACGCCCGTCGTCGCCTTCTACCTGCTGGTGGACTGGGGGCGGATGGTCGAAACGATCGATAGCTGGCTGCCGCGCCGCCACGCCGACACCATCAGGACGCTGGCGCAGGACATGAACGGCGCCATCGCCGGCTTCATCCGGGGGCAGGCGCTGGTGTGCTTCATCCTCGGCTCGTTCTACGCCATCGCGCTGACGTCGGTCGGCCTGAACTTCGGCCTGCTGATCGGCCTCGTCAGCGGCGCGCTCACCTTCATTCCGTACGTGGGCTCGTTCACCGGTTTCGTGCTGTCGGTGGGCGTGGCGCTGGTGCAGTTCTGGCCGGACTGGACGATGATCGCCGTCACCGTCGGCATCTTCCTGTTCGGGCAGTTCGTGGAAGGCAACATCCTGTCGCCCAAGCTCGTGGGGGATGCGGTGGGGCTGCATCCGGTCTGGCTGATGTTCGCGCTGGTGGCCTTCGGCTCGCTGTTCGGTTTCGTCGGCCTGCTGCTCGCGGTACCCATCGCGGCCGCCATCGGCGTGCTGACGCGCTTCGCACTGCAGCTTTATCTGGCGAGCCCGCTCTATACCGGGGCGGACCGTGAGCCGAGGGCCCGGATTCACGTCGATGTCTGAAGAGCGGCCGCAAGCGCCGAGGCAACTGCCGCTCGACCTGCCCGTGGAGCCGCGTCTGGAGGCGGCGGATTTTCTCGTCAGCCCCGCCAACGCGCAGGCGTTCACCATGATCGAGAGCTGGCCGGCGTGGCCGGACAGGCTGCTGCGGCTCGTCGGCCCGGCGGGATCGGGCAAGACGCATCTCGCGGCGATCTGGGCGCGGCGCGCGGGCGCGCGCATCGTGTCGGCTGCCGAGGTCACCGCGCAGGGCGTGGAGGAGCTGGCCCTGTGCGAGGCGCTCGTCATCGAGGATGCGGACCGGCCGCCGCGCGACGAACACGCGCTGTTCCACCTGCTCAATGCGGTGCGCCGCAACGGCGCGTCGATGCTGATCACGGCGCGCGCGCAGCCCGGAATGTGGGGACTCGCCACGCCCGATCTCCTGTCGCGCCTGCGGCTGTCGCCCGCCGTCGCCATCGATCCGCCGGACGACGCCCTGTTGCGGGCCGTCCTGGTGAAGCTCTTCGTCGACCGGCAGCTCGTCGTCGATGCCGGCGTCGTCGAGGCGCTGGGGCGGCGGATGGAACGCTCGCTCGCGGCGGCGCGGGAACTCGTCGAGGTGCTGGACCGCGAGGCGCTGAGCGACCGCCGGCGCATCACCCGCCCTTTCGCGCTCGCCGTACTGGACCGGCTGGCCGTGCGATCGGGCGCGGACGACGCATAGAGTCCGTCGCGCTTCATATCGGGGTTTCATGATATTGGGGTTTCATGGTTTTTCGTCGTGGAATTGTCGCAGAAGATTGCGACAACGCGGCTTGAATAGGATAACGGCGGGCGATGATCGCACGCGGCCCGGGTCGAATGTGGAGGTTCACCATGACGGATGTCGAAACGGTTCTGAACGTGGTAGACGAGGATGCCGGTGTTCCCGCGGAGGTGAGCGCCCCGGCGGAGGATTTCCCTGCGGGCGACGCCCTGCTTCATTCCCCCGAGCGGCTGGTCAACCGGGAGCTGTCGTGGCTGCAGTTCAACCGGCGGGTGCTGGAGGAGGCCTCCAACCGCAACCACCCGCTGCTGGAACAGCTTCGCTTCCTGTCGATTTCCGCCAGCAACCTCGACGAGTTCTTCATGGTCCGCGTGGCGGGCGTGCGCGGCCAGCTCCGCTCGGGCGTGTCCGTTGTCTCGCAGGACGGCCTGACGCCGGCCGAACAGCTCGCCCGCATCGGCGCCGGCGTGACGAAGCTCGCCAGCGATCAGCAGAAGCGTTGGCTTGAGCTGCGCGAGGAGCTGGTCGAGAACGGCATCGTGCTCATCAACCCGGACGAGCTGACCCGCGCCGAGCTGAACTGGCTCGACGACTACTTCCTGCACTACGTCTTCCCGGTGGTGACGCCGCTCGCCATCGACCCGGCGCATCCCTTCCCGTTCATTCCCAACCTCGGCTTCTCGCTGGCGCTCGCGCTGCACCGCCAGAGCGACAACAAGTCGCTCAACGCCCTGATCCGCATTCCCAACAAGGTGCAGCGCTTCATCAAGCTGCCTGACTTTGCCGAGACGGGCGCCTCGCGCTTCATCGTGCTGGAGCAGGTGCTGGTGCTGTTCATCAACCGCCTGTTCCCGGGCTATTCGGTGCAGGGCCAGGGCAGCTTCCGCATCGTCCGCGACTCGGACCTTGAGATCGAGGAAGAGGCGGAGGATCTGGTGCGCGTGTTCGAGAGCGCGCTGAAGCAGCGCCGGCGCGGCGTCGTCATCCGGCTGGAGCTTGAGGGCGCAATGCCCGAGAACCTGCGCGACTTCGTCGCCAAGGAGCTGAATGTCCTGCCGGACGAAATCTTCGTCTCCACCGGCATGCTGGCGCTCAACGAGCTGTCGCAGCTCGTCGGCCTCGACCGGCCCGACCTCAAGTTCACGCCCTACAATCCGCGCTATCCGGAGCGCATCCGCGAGCACGCGGGCGACTGCTTCGCCGCGATCCGCGAGAAGGATCTGATCGTCCACCACCCCTATGAATCCTTCGACGTGGTGGTGCAGTTCCTGCAGCAGGCGGCGCGCGACCCCGACGTCGTCGCCATCAAGCAGACGCTCTACCGCACCTCTTCCGACTCGCCCATCGTCAAGGCGTTGGCGGAGGCGGCCGAGGCCGGCAAGTCGGTGACGGCGCTGGTCGAGCTGAAGGCGCGCTTCGACGAGGAAGCAAATATCCGCTGGGCGCGCGATCTGGAGCGGGCCGGCGCGCAGGTGGTGTTCGGCTTCATCGAGCTGAAGACCCACGCCAAGCTGTCGTCGGTGGTGCGTCGCGAGGGCGGCCAGCTCGTCACCTACTGCCACGTCGGCACCGGCAACTACCACCCGATCACGGCGCGCATCTACACCGACCTGTCGTTCTTCACGGCCGATCCGGCGATCGCGCGCGACGTCAGCCGCATCTTCAACTTCATCACCGGTTATGCGGAACCGGCGGAGCTGGAGCGCATGGCCGTGTCGCCGCTCACCATCAAGCCGCGCCTCCTCCAGCACCTGCAGGAGGAGATCGAGCACGTGAAGGCCGGCCGTCCCGGCTCGGTGTGGATGAAGTGCAACTCGCTCGTCGACACGGACATCATCGACGGGCTTTACGAGGCGAGTCGGGCCGGCGTGCAGATCGATCTCGTCGTGCGCGGCATCTGCTGCCTGCGCCCCGGCATTCCCGGCCTGTCGGAAAATATCCGGGTCAAGTCGATCGTCGGCCGCTTCCTCGAACATAGCCGGATCTACGCCTTCGGCAACGGCCAGGAACTGCCTAACCCGCAGGCACATCTGTATATTTCCTCTGCGGACCTGATGCAGCGCAATCTGGACCGGCGCGTGGAAGCGATGTGCCCGATCTCGAACCCCACAGTTCATCAACAGGTTCTTGACCAGATTCTGCTTGCCAATCTGCTCGATAACGAGCAGAGCTGGACGATCCTGCCGGATGGGACGAGCACGCGCATCACGCCTGCCGAGGGTGAGGAGCCGTTCAACGCCCATGCTTACTTTATGACCAACCCGAGTTTGTCTGGCCGTGGAAAGTCTCTCAGAAATTCACGCCCCCGGAGCCTCGCCAAGGGGCCCGTCGGCTGATCGTGTGCCGCCCGACCAGGGTTTCCGGGCGCATGGCGCCGCCGATCAGGGGGCACGCATCGTAGAACAGCCGCAATATCTGGGGCGGGCCGGCAACGGCTCGCCCATTGCTATTATCGATATCGGATCGAACTCCATCCGCCTCGTGGTCTATGAGGAGCTGAGCCGCTCGCCCGCCCAGCTCTTCAATGAGAAGGTGCTCTGCGGGCTGGGGCGCTCCGTCGTCTCCACCGGACGGTTGCCGGAGGATGCGGTCGAGAGGGCGCTCAAGGCGCTCGCCCGCTTTCGCATTCTCTGCGACGCCATCAAGGTCGAGCGCGTGCATGTGCTCGCCACCGCCGCGGCGCGGGATGCCGCCAACGGTCCCGATTTCATCGCCGAGGCCGAGCGCATTCTCGGTTACAAGATCGAGCTGCTGTCCGGCCGGCGCGAGGCGCAACTGTCCGCCTATGGCATCCTCTCCGGTTTCCATCACGCGGACGGTGTCGTCGGCGACCTTGGCGGCGGCAGCCTCGAACTTATCGATGTCATCGGCAACACCGTGGCGCAGGGCATCACCACCAAGCTCGGCGGCCTCGCGCTGCAGGACGTGACCGGCGGCTCGCTGAAGCGGGCGGTCCGGGTGATCCGCGATGCGCTCGCGGACGCAGCCCCGCTCGATGCCCTGCGCGGCCGCAATTTCTATGCCGTGGGCGGCACCTGGCGCGCGCTCGCCGCGCTGCACATGGCGCAGAAGGCTTATCCGCTGCACGTGATGCACGGCTATTCCATTCCGGCCCGCGACGCGGTCGAGTTCACCAAGCTCGTCGAGCGCGCCGACACGGATATGCTGGAGTCGATCGAGTCCGTTTCCGAAGCCCGCCGCCCCCTGTTGGGCTATGGCGCGCTGCTGCTCGACGAGATCATCCGCAGGGGCCGGCCCGAGGCCGTCGTGATGTCGGCGCAGGGCGTGCGCGAGGGGCTTCTTTACGAGCTGCTCAACGAGGAGGAGCGCCGCACCGATCCGCTGCTGGCCGGCGCGGGCGAACTCAACCGGCTGATGTCCCGCTCGCCCGGCCACGCGACCGATCTCATTGCCTGGACGGCGCGCCTGTCCGCGTCGCTGCACCTCGACGAGACGGAAGACGAGCGCCGCCAGCGCGAGGCCGTGTGCCTGCTGTCCGATCTGGCCTGGCGCACGCATCCCGATTACCGCGGCGAGCAGAGCCTCAGCCTGATTGCGCATGCGGGCCTGACGGGCGTCGACCACCCCGGCCGCGCCTTCATCGCGCTGTCGGTGTTCTTCCGCCATGAGGGCCTGTCGCTGGACGGCGCGAGTTCCCGCATGCGCGAACTCGTTTCGCCGCGGATGCTGAACCGCGCCCGCATTCTCGGCGGCATGCTGCGGGTGGCCTATCTCGTTTCGGCGGCGATGCCGGGCGTGCTGCCGCGCACGCCGCTCGTCGGCAGCGGGGCGCGGCTGGCGCTGTCGCTGCCGGGCGATCTCGAACCGGTGGCGAACGAACGGCTGGTCAACCGCCTGCGTCAGCTCGCGCGCATCGTCGGGCGCGATCCCGCCGTGGTCACCGTGCCGAACCCCGGCGGCGGGGCGGCATAAGGAAGGTGCCGGGCGCTCTGCCGACCGCCCGGCCCTCGAAAAAGTCCGGCATCACCGCTCTATCAGGATCACCCTGTTGCCCTCCACGGCGATGGCGAGCCTGCCGTGCTTGAGCTTCAGCGCCTGTTCGCCGAACAACCCGCGCCGCCAGCCCTGCAGCGCGGGCACGTCGGCATCGTCATCGGCGACGATGGCTTCGAGATCGTCGACGGTAGCGAGGATCTTGGGCGCCACGCGCGCCGTCTCGGCGACGCTCTTCAGCAGCACTTTCAGCAGCTCCAGCACCGCGCCGCCGCCATTGCGCCCCCGCGGCCGTTCGAGCTGCGGCAACGTGGCTGGATCGCGCGCCAGGCCGCGCTCCACCGCCGCGAGGATCTCTGTGCCGGCGCGTGAACGCTCGAAACCGTTGGGGATCGAGCGCAGGCGGCCCAGCGCCTCCGCGGAGCGCGGGGCATGGACGGCGATGTCGGCAAGGCCGTCGTCCTTCATCACCCGTGAGCGCGGCACGTCGCGCGTGCGCGCCTCGTTTTCCCGCCACCCCGCGACTTCGATCAGCACGGCGACCTCGCGTGACTTCCGGACGCGCCCGCGCAGCCTCTGCCACGCATCCTCCGGCTTCAGCTCGTAGGTGTCCGGCGAGGTGAGGATTGCCATTTCCTCATCCAGCCAGCCGAGGCGCCCGCTGCGCGCGAGATCGTCGGACAGCGCGCCGTAAATGGTGCGCAGATGCGTGACGTCCGATTCCGCATAGAGCAACTGCTGGTTGTCGAGCGGCCGCTGCGACCAGTCCGTGAAGCGGGACGACTTGTCGATGCGCTGGTGCGCGAGATCGTTGGTGAGCTGTTCGTAGGACACCGAATCGCCATAGCCGCAGACCATGGCCGCGACCTGCGTGTCGAACAGCGGCGCGGGAATGACGTGGCCGCGCTGCCAGATGATCTCCACATCCTGTCGCGCCGAATGGAACACCTTGACCACCGCCTCGTTCGTCATCAGCGCGAAGAAGGGGGCAAGGTCGATATCGGGGGCGAGCGGATCGACAAGCACCGCCTCGTCGGGGCCCGCCATCTGGATGAGGCAGAGCCGCGCGAAAAAGGTCGTCTCCCGCAGGAATTCGGTATCCACGGTCACGAACGGATGCCGTGCGAGGCGCGCGCAGGCCGCCGCCAGCGTGTCTGTTGTCGAAATCAGATCCATAATGGTCCCGCTATAGCGGAGCGGCCGGCGCTTGTCGCGGGGGTCGCGGCGATTTAGCGGCCAATCCGGCGTCTTTTTCGGCACGATGCTTGACAAGCGGTGCCCGTCGTGGACTTCTCCCGCCGGTCTGTCGCGTCGACCGGGCGCGTCGGTGTTCTTTTCCCGTCATCTACTGTGGCTTGTTCCGTCATGCATCGCTATCGTTCCCACACATGCGGCGCTCTGCGCGAATCCGATATCGGCGCCGAAGTGCGTCTGTCAGGCTGGTGCCACCGCATCCGCGACCATGGCGGCGTGCTGTTCATCGACCTGCGCGACCACTACGGCCTCACGCAATGCGTCGCCGACTCCGATTCGCCGGCCTTCGAGGCCGTGTCGCAGGTGCGCTCGGAATGGGTGGTGAGGATCGACGGCAAGGTACGCCACCGCCCCGAGGGCACCGAAAACGACGATCTTTCCACGGGCCGGGTCGAGATCTACATCACGGGCCTCGAAGTGCTCGGCCCGGCGGCGGAGCTGCCGCTGCAGGTGTTCGGCGATCAGGTCTATCCGGAAGAGACGCGCCTCAAGTACCGCTTTCTCGATCTGCGCCGCGACAAGCTGCACCGCAACATCATCCGCCGCGGGCAGGTGATCGATTCGCTGCGCCGCCGCATGCGCGAGCAGGGCTTCTTCGAGTTCCAGACGCCGATCCTCACCGCGTCCTCGCCCGAGGGCGCGCGTGACTTTCTGGTGCCGAGCCGCCTGCATCCGGGCAAGTTCTATGCGCTGCCGCAGGCGCCGCAGCAGTTCAAGCAGCTCCTCATGGTCGCGGGCTTTGACCGCTATTTCCAGGTCGCGCCCTGCTTCCGCGATGAAGACGCCCGCGCCGACCGCTCGCCGGGCGAGTTCTACCAGCTCGATATCGAGATGAGCTTCGTCACGCAGGAAGACGTGTTCCAGGCCGTGGAGCCGGTGCTGCGCGGCGTGTTCGATGAATTCGCCGACGGCAGGCAGGTCACGCAGACCTTCCCGCGCATTCCGTACGCCGAGGCGCTGCTGAAGTACGGCTCCGACAAGCCCGACCTGCGCAACCCGCTCGTCATCGCTGACGTCTCGCAGGAATTCCTCGCCGAGGGCGTCACCTTCAAGGCGTTCCGCGGCGTGATCGAGTCGGGCGGCGTCGTGCGCGCCATTCCCGCCCCTGGCGCCGCGAGCCAGCCGCGCTCGTTCTTCGACAAGCTGAACGACTGGGCACGCGGCGAAGGCGCGCCGGGGCTCGGCTACATCGTGTTCGAGGACGAGGGTGGCGCGCTCGTCGGCAAGGGCCCCATCGCCAAGTTCATCCCGGCCGACGTGCAGGCCGCCATTGCGGCGAAAGCTGGCGTCGGCGCGGGCGACGCTGTCTTTTTCTCGGCCGGCGAGGTGCTGAAGGCGGCGAAGCTCGCCGGCGCGGCGCGCCTGCGGATCGGCGACGAACTCGATCTTTCCGCGAAGGACCGCTTCGACCTCTGCTGGATCACCGATTTTCCGATGTACGAGTGGAACGAGGAGGAGAAGCGCATCGACTTCTCGCACAACCCGTTCTCCATGCCGAACTTCGACCACGACGCCTTCCTCGCGCTCGATCCCGCCGACGAGAAGACGATCCTCGACATCACTGCCTTCCAGTACGACATCGTCTGCAACGGCATCGAGCTGTCGTCGGGCGCGATCCGGAACCATCGCCCGGATATCATGCGCAAGGCTTTCGCCATCGCCGGTTACGGCGAGGACGTGCTGGAGGCGAAGTTCGGCGGCATGCTGCGCGCCCTGAGCTACGGCGCCCCGCCGCACGGCGGCATTGCGCCCGGCATCGACCGCATCGTCATGCTGCTGTGCGATGAGCCCAACATCCGCGAGGTCGTGCTGTTCCCGATGAACCAGCGCGCCGAGGACATCCTGATGGGCGCGCCCTCCGAAGTGACGGCGAAGCAGCTTCGCGAACTGCATATCCGCCTGAACCTGCCGGAAAAGCCGGCCTGAGATGGAGCCGGTCGACGCGGTCGTCGTCAGCTTCAACAGCGCCCGCGTGTTGCCCGCCTGCCTCGATGCACTGAGGCGGGAGGGCGCGCGGGCGATTGTCGTCGACAACGCGAGCAGCGACGATTCCGTGGCGGTTGCGGAGGCACACGGCGCGTATGTCATCCGCAATCCCCGCAACGAGGGTTACGGCCGCGCCAATAACATCGGCATCCGCATGGCGGCGGCCGATCATGTGCTGATCGTCAATCCCGATGCCGTACTCGGTCCCGGCGCGCTGGCGCTGCTCGTCGCGGCAGCCGGGCGCTATCCCGATGCGGCCCTGCTCGCGCCGCGCATCGTCGAGCGGGAAGGGCGCTTCTTCTTCCAGTTCCGCTCGCTGCTGTCGCCGTATCTTCCTAATCCGAGGGCCATCCGCCGCTTTCCGGAGGGCGATTGCTGCGCCCCTTTCCTCTCGGGCGCCGTGCTGCTCGTGCGGCGCGCCGCCTTTCTCGATGCCGGCGGGTTCGACGAGAACATCTTCCTGTTCTACGAGGATGACGACCTGTGCCGGCGCCTTGCGGATGCCGGTCATTCACTCGTCCATGTGCATGAGGCCACGGCGCAGCATCAGCGCGGCGCTTCGAGCGCACCCGATCTCGCACGCGCCTTCAACGCCCGCTGGCACCTCGCATGGTCGCGCGCCTATATCAGCCGCAAATACGGGCTGCCCGACCCCGCGCCGGGCATGGCGCTCGTCAACGGCCTCAAAGCACTGGGCTCGCTGCTCATTCTCGATCGTGTCCGCGCTGTCCGCTACGGCGGTTCGGCGGCCGGCGCCTGGGCGTGGCTGCGGGGCCGCAACGCGCTGTCGCGGCAGGGGCTTGAGCCGGGCGGCGCGACTTCCCCCGGCAGGTGAGGGCCGGAAGACGACGGGAGCGGAACGGCGCCGAAAACGGGACGTCATTCGCGGTTTCGCAATTTGTAACGATTCTGCTATTTGTGTTCGGGTCAGTCCGGCTGTCGTCGGCAATCGGGAACCTGAATGGCGGAAGATTCATATCGGTACGGCGCCACCATCGAGACGGCGATGGCGCGCGGCGGCGACAATTTCAGTCTGATCCGCCATTGCCTGGCGGCGGCGGTCGTCGTCTCGCACGCCTTCAGCGTCGGCACCGGCATCGGTGCGGATGAGCCGCTGCATGCCACGACTGGTTTTTCGCTGGGTGAGCATGCTGTCAACGGCTTCTTTGCCGTGTCCGGCTTTCTCGTCACCATGAGCTTCATGCGGCGCGGGCCGCTCGACTATGTCGTGGCGCGCGCACTGCGCATCGCGCCGGCGCTCGTCGCTGCCGTTCTGCTCTGCGCTTTCGTCATGGGCCCGCTGCTGACGCAGCTGTCGCCCGGCGACTACTTCCGCGATCCGATGTTGTGGCGTTTCGTGCAGGCGACGCTGACGACGCTGAAAAGCACCGCGCCGCTGCCGGGTGTGTTCGAGGACAACCCGTTCCGGTTCGCGCTCGGCACGGTCTGGACGTTGAAATACGAGATCGCCTGTTATGTTCTCGTGCTTGCCATCGGCATGGCCGGCGTATTGCGCCGCCGGACACTGGTTCTCGCCGGCGTCATTGCTCTCGCCGCGGCGAGTCTCCTGCTCGATTTTCTGTATCCCGAGGCGGGCAAGGGCCAGCAGACGGCGATCCGGCTGCCGCTCATCTTCATGACAGGAAGCCTGCTCTTCCTCTATCGCGACCGGGTTCGCCTCGGCCTCCTGCTCCTCGCGGTGCTGGCGTTCGCGATGTGGCTTGCTGCCGGCACGCCGCTCTACCGGACGTTGCTGTTCGTGACGCAGGCTTACGGCGTGCTGTGGTTCGCGCTCGCCGTGCCGCCGCTGCTGCGCAGGCCCCCGCGGGCCGATCTGTCCTATGGCCTTTATCTTTATGGCTGGCCGGTGCAGCAGGTTCTGTTCGGCTTCTTTCCGCAGATCGCCGCGTGGGCGATGATCGGGCCGGCCCTCGTGCTGTCGGCGCTCGTCGCCGCGCTGTCGTGGTATCTCGTCGAGCAGCCTGCGCTTGCCTTCAAGGGTCGGCTTATGCTGACAGCGCGCCGGTCGTCCGCAGCCGCCTGATGGCATCGATCAGTTCCGTCGTCCGCTCGCTCTGCAGCAGCGGCAGCAGGGTGGCGATGGCGGCGTCGGGCAGGTCCCACCAGGCCGTGTCGAGGAGAGCGTCGATGACGTCGCGCGGGAACCTGTGCCGGACGACCTGCGCCGGCACGCCCGCCACGATCGCATACGGCGGTACATCGCGCGTCACCACCGCCCGTGCCGCGATCACGGCCCCGTGGCCGATGGTCACGCCCGGCATGATCATCGCCCCCGATCCGATCCACACGTCCGATCCGATCGAAACGTCTCCGCCGCCCGCGCGATAGTCCGGCAGTGTCTCGCTGCCGGGCCACCGGTCCGGGAAGGCGGAAAACGGGTAGGTCGTCGTCCAGTGCAGGTGATGGCCGCCGCCGAGCAGAATCTCGACCTTGTCGGCGATGGAGCAGAAACGCCCGATGGCGAGGCTGTGCCCCTGGTCGGCGAAGCGCACCTTGGGGTGGCCATAGCTATGCGCGCCAACGGAAAATCCGTAACGGCGAATATCGCGCGCCAGAAAAAGCCGCGTTTCGTTGTGCGGATTGCGCCAGCGTTTCACACGTCTGAAAAGGGACATCAGCTATTCCTGGAACGCAAGCCGAAGGCGGGACAGAGCATTGACGAACGTGCACCGACACGCGACAAACGGACGGCGGGACACCAGACCCGGAAATTCGTACCAGCCATTCGCCAAAGACAGGGGACATCGCGCCAATGACCGGCAATATCTCGCAAGATCTCAAATCGGGGGCTCTCTTCTATCACCGCAACCCCCGGCCGGGAAAGCTCGAGATCAAGCCGACCAAGCCGCTCGGCAACCAGCGCGACCTCGCGCTCGCCTATTCGCCGGGCGTCGCCGTTGCCTGTGAGGCCATCGCGGCAGACCCGACGGAGGCCGACAGCCTCACCACCCGCCAGAACCTCGTCGCCGTGGTGTCGAATGGCACGGCCGTGCTCGGTCTCGGCAACATCGGGCCGCTGGCCTCGAAGCCGGTGATGGAGGGCAAGGCCGTCCTGTTCAAGAAATTCGCCGGCATCGACGTGTTCGACATCGAGGTGGCGGAAAACGACGTAGAGCGCCTCGTCAATGTCGTGGCCGCGCTGGAGCCGACGTTCGGCGGCATCAACCTTGAGGACATCAAGGCGCCGGAGTGCTTCGAGGTCGAGGAGCGGCTCAAGCTGCGCATGAACATCCCGGTGTTCCACGACGACCAGCACGGCACAGCCATCATCGTCGGCGCGGCCGTCACCAACGCGCTGGCGCTGGCAGGCAAGCGGATCGACAAGGTCAGGATCGTCGCTTCCGGCGCGGGCGCGGCGGCGCTTGCCTGCCTCAACCTGCTCGTGTCGCTCGGCGCGCGGCGCGAGAACATCTGGGTGACCGACATCGAGGGCGTCGTCTACGAGGGCCGCGCCGCGTTGATGGACCGCTGGAAGGCGATCTATGCCCAGAACACCGACAAGCGGACCCTTGGCGAGGTTATCGAGGGCGCGGACATCTTCCTTGGTCTCTCTGCGGCGAACGTGCTGAAGCCCGAGATGGTGAAGAAGATGGGCGAGAAGCCGCTCATCCTCGCGCTCGCCAACCCCAATCCGGAGATCCTGCCCGAGGTGGCGCGCGAGGCGCGGCCCGATGCGATGATCTGCACGGGGCGTTCGGATTACCCCAACCAGGTCAACAATGTCCTCTGCTTTCCATACATTTTCCGCGGCGCGCTCGATGTCGCGGCTTCGACCATCAACGAGGCGATGAAGGCCGCGGCCGTCAAGGCAATTGCGGAACTGGCGCGCGAGGCGCCCTCGGAAGTGGTGGCGCGCGCCTATGGCGGCGAAACGCCCAACTTCGGCCCGGAGTCGCTCATTCCGAACCCGTTCGACCCGCGCCTGATCCTGCGCATCGCGCCCGCTGTCGCGAAGGCAGCCATGGAATCGGGCGTCGCGCGCAAGCCCATCGCGGATTTCGATGCCTATGCCGACTCCCTGAACGGTTTCGTGTTCCGCTCCGGCTTCATCATGAAGCCGCTGTTCAGTCAGGCGCGTTCGGAGCCGGGCCGCGTCATCTACGCCGAAGGCGAGGATGAGCGCGTGATGCGGGCGGCGCAGGCGGTGGTGGAGGATGGCATCGCGCGGCCCATCCTCATCGGCCGTCCCGCCGTGGTGGATGCCCGCCTGAAGCGCTTCGGCCTGTCGATCGAGGCGGGACGCGACTTCGATCTCATCAATCCGGAAGACGATCCGCGCTACCGCGACTACGTCGCCACCTATCTGGAGGCTGCTGGCCGCAAGGGCATCACGCCGGACGCCGCGCGCACGCTGATGCGCACAAACCCCACCGTGATCGCCGCCGTGGCCTTGCTGCGGGGTGATGCCGACGCGCTGATCTGCGGGGTGGAGGGCCGCTTCGACTCCCACCTCAAGCATATCCGCAACATCATCGGCGTCGCGCCGGGCGTCGACGACTTCGCCGCGATGAGCCTCGTCATCACCTCGAAGGGCCATTACTTCCTGGCCGACACGCATATTCGCCCTGATCCGACCGCGCAGGAAATCGCGGATATGGCTGTCTCCTGTGCCGTCCATGTGCGCCGGTTCGGGATCGAGCCGCGCATCGCCCTGTTGTCGCATTCCAACTTCGGTTCCGCCGACACTGCCTCGGCGCGCAAGATGCGCACCGCGCTGGCGCTGCTGCGCGAGCGCGCGCCCGATCTTGAGGCCGACGGCGAAATGCAGGCCGATGCCGCGCTGTCGCAGGTGGTGCGCGACCGGGCACTGCCGTCCTCGCACCTCAAGGGCGCGGCCAATGTGCTGATCCTGCCGACGCTCGACGCCGCGAACATCGCTTTCCAGTTCGCGCGCGTACTGGCGGACGCGCTGCCGGTGGGTCCCATTCTTCTGGGCCCGGCAAAGCCCGCACACATCCTGACGCCGTCGGTCACGGCGCGCGGCGTGGTCAACATGACGGCGGTTGCCGTCGTCGAGGCACGTGCGCAGACCGAAACGCAGCGACAGGCCGGCGCGCAGCCGCAGCGGGCCTGAGCAGAGCCGGCAAGGCGCCTCCCGTCGGGCCGGGATGACTTTTCGCTGAATCGTCATCCCGATCCATCTCTCTGATCGAGCATGATCTTTTTCCGGGATCATGCTCTGGCGGGTGCCTTGTCGCGGTGTTTATTCGTTTGCCGTGCTGATGTCGAAACGGTCCAGAATGGCGCGCGGTTCGGAGGCGCCGAAATCGATGGTGCCGATGCCGACGCCGGCGGGCTCCCTGGCCGTCGCAGTCAGGGCGAGTTTGCCCGGCGAGTTTGCGAAGCGCGCTACCGCTGAGGCGATCTTTCGTGCGGCGGCGGAGTCGCCGATGACAGCCGGAATGCCGATCGTCGCGAGTGCGGCGAACTGCTGCTTGACGTCGTCCGGGCTGGCATCCGCGGCTTGCCGCTTGACGATCCGCTCGAACAGGCCCTTGTTTTCAAGGGTGAGGGTGATGTCGTGCAACGTGGCCTTGCCGAGCGCCTGCAACGCCAGATCGGTGTCGCCGGAAAAGGCGCGCCTGTCCACCTGCCCGAGCCGTGCTCGCACGTCGATGCTGCCGATTTCTTTTCCCGACAGAGACAGTGCCTCGACGGCGAGCCGGCCGCCCTCCGCTGTCCAGTGTCCGCGCGCGGTCGCCGAGAGGGTGACCTCGTCGTAGCCCAGCTCCCGCAACTGGTTGACGCCGTCATTGTCGGTCGCGGGCAGGAGCGCATGAAACCCGTCGAGAACGGTTTCGAACTGCGCGCTATCCCCGTCCGGCACAAGATCCGTCATGCTGGTGAACGAGGCGATCGAGAAAGCCACCCGTCCAGATGCGTCGTTCACCTGTTTCCCGTCCGCATCATCGATGTTGAAATCGACGTTGACATTTTCGACGCGCAGCCGCCCGCCCTCCGGCGCGAGGCGCGCGTTATCGAGCGTGATATCGGGGTTGTCCGGATCGGGCCGCGCGGCCTCGGCCAGCGCGCTTGCCGTCGACCTGAACGAGAGATCCTCCACAGCGAAAGTCCGCACCGAGGCCTTGCCGGCGTTGCCTTCGAACGTAATTCCCTCGAACGAAAATCCGAGCTTCCGGTCGATGAAGCGGGTTCGGATCGTATCGACGCGCAGGGAATAGTTGTCCTCTTTCGCGTGTGCGCCGGTCTGCGAGACGGTGACGCCCGAAGCGGTGGTCTCGCCCAGTTCGAGGCCGGAGAGCAGGCCGGCAAGTCCCGCGAGCACCTTGCGCTTGCCGTCGGGCGACAGTGAATCGAAGCTGCCGCTCCCAGCTTCCGCCAGTCCGGCCAGTTCCGACAGGGAGGTGCTGCCCGGTCGCACGGAGAGGCCCTCGCCGTCGATTCCGGCAATCTCCATCGAAAACGTGGCGTCGTCCGCGTTGCCGGTTACACGGTAATCCTTGATTGAAAACGGGCCATGGAGGGGCTGCGCAGGCTGCTCCCGATCCCGCGCGGCGCCGTCCGTTTCATCGCCGCCGAAAAGGCGCGCAAAGAGCACGGTATCGAATTTCTCGACCGAGGTTTCGCCTGAGGTGCCGGTAAACTGTACCTTGTCCCCGCTGTCGTCGGTGAGCGTGGCCGTGACGGCGCTGCGCGCGGAGCGGAGCGATCCGATGACGCCGTTGACGACATCATGCAATTCCATGTCGAAATAGGTTGTCACCTGCCGCACGCCGCCGGAGTGCTGCGTCACGGTCAGTTCGGGGATCGCGATGCGCGTCGCCGACAATGTGTCGAGACGTGCGGGCAGCGATCCGGCCCCCGTGGCGAACAGCGCCCGCAGTTCCGCTTCCGGCAGGCTGGAGCCGGTAATGGCCGCGCTCGGGATCGCGATCTCGACTCCGTTTCCGGAAATCCCGATATTCGCGAGAGAAATGTCAGAGGCAGCGTATGCCGCAGAAGGCCCCAGGAGGGCGAGGAGCGATGGCCGTGCCGGCTCCCCGCCAGGGAAGGACGATCCGGCGACGACGAAGGCGGCAACCAGCGTGCCGATAATGCGAGAGGCACAGGACATGCGATTCCCCAACATGCGGCCGGGCAAGGATGGATTGCCGCTGACGATCAGTGCTGAGAACGTAACACGTACAAGCACAGACTGTCAATTTCCGCTGGGCATGTTCAGATTCCAGATCGCAAAATAGTGATGAGCGTAATTCAATTAAAAATGCCATGAAAAAGAAAGGTTAATGATTTTCGAATATTTATAACGTCTTCTTGATGCGAGTTTATGGATGATGTTTTACAAAAAATGAGGGATTCATAAACTCTCTTTCGCTCCGTTATTGATGCCGGGCATTGCGGGGCGGGGGTCGTAGGGAGGCGGGCGCCGTATGAGAGCGGACATTTTTTCCTTGTCATCGCCCTCACATTGGTCATGCATATGGTGCCTGCCGTTTCAGGGGCTCCCGGTGTTCGTGTAAAGTGGCGCACGAATCAGGTAATGGAGATTGCAAGATGAGTGACGCGACCTCTCAGAATCCGCAGAACGGGGCGCAGGAACCGCTGGCCCTGACGTTTCACGCAGAGGTCGGCGAGGGCGATCAGGTCCTTCTGAAGGCGCGCTCCCCGCACGCCGAAACCGCCCTGCCGCTGACGAGCGCGCAGGCAGCGCATCTCGGGCGCGCGCTCCTGACGGCCGCGGTGGCAACCCATGCCGGCGCTTCACGTCCGGTTGCCGGCACGCCGGTGGACGATTGCCAGTTCCCAGTTTTGCGCTGGATCGCGGCGCGCTCCAGCCGCAACGGGTTTCCGCTCGTCACGGTGATCCTGCCCGGCAATGTCAGCCTCACGCTGCAGCTTGACGACAGCTCGACGGTGAAATGCGGCGAATCGCTGATCAGGCTGGCACAGCGTGGCGCCGAGGACGCTAACGGCACGCAGGACGGCGGACTGCCGCCCATCATCTGACGCGCGCTGTGCCGGATCTGACGCGCGCTGTGCCGGCAGGTCGCCGCGCGGGTGACAATTCTATATGCGCAGCCCGCGAGGCCTGCTACAACGCGGCCCCGAGTGCGGGAGCAATAGATACAGCAGCGCGGAACATGTGGCATGACTGACAGCCTGACAATCCTGCAGCCGGACGACTGGCACGTGCACCTGCGCGATAGCGACATGCTTGCGGCGGTGCTGCCGGCGACGGCGGCACATTTCGGCCGGGCAATCATCATGCCCAATCTCGTGCCGCCCGTCGTGACCGCCGCGCAGGCGCGGGACTATCGCGGCCGCATCCGCGCCGCCCTGCCGCCGGACAGCGCCTTCACGCCGCTGATGACGCTTTATATGTCGGACGATACGGCGCCCGAAGACGTCGTGGCCGGGCATGCGGAAGGCACAGTTGCTGCGGTGAAGCTTTATCCGCAGCATGCGACGACGAATTCCCATTTCGGCATCAGCGATATCGCGAAGGTCTATCCGGTGCTGGCGCGCATGGAGAAGGCGGGCGTGCCGTTGCTGGTGCACGGCGAGGTCGCCGATCCGGAGGTGGACATCTTCGACCGCGAGGCCGTGTTCCTGGAGCGCGTGTTCGATCCGCTGGTGCGCCGCTTTCCGGGCCTGACCGTCACGCTGGAGCACGTGACGACGCAGGAAGGCGTGGACTATGTGACGGGCGCGCGCGAAGGCGTCGGCGCGACAGTGACGCCGCACCATCTCATGTTCAACCGCAACGCCATCTTTCAGGGCGGCATCCGACCGCATTATTATTGCCTGCCGATCGCCAAGCGCGAACAGCATCGGCAGGCCCTGCGGCGGGCGGTGACATCGGGCAATCCGCGGTTCTTTCTCGGCACGGATACGGCGCCCCACCCCCGCCGGGCGAAGGAGGCCGCTTGCGGCTGCGCGGGCCTGTTCGTCGCGCCCGTGGCGCTCGCCACCTACGCGCAGGTATTCGACGAGGAAAGTGCGCTAGGCCATTTCGAGGCTTTCGCCAGCCTCAACGGGCCGCGTCACTACGGCCTGCCGGCGAACACGCGCCGGATCGTCCTTCGGCGCGCTTCCCGCTTCGTGGCGGAAGACCTCGATGTCGCCGGCGGCGATCGGGTCCATGTGTATCGCGGCGGCGAGAGCGTGGGCTGGACGGTGGAGAGCGTGGGCTGAGCGGCCGTTTCGCGCCCGCCCCGCGCGGATCGAAAAGGATGCTTGCAATGCGTCCGGTTTGGCAACAAAACCGTTTCGATAGACAGAATCGGCAACAAACGCCGCCGATCGGGGGTGGCGAGGGCGTTGCGCCTGGAAGATGCGCGCGAGCGGGTAGGGGAGCTGTAGATGAAGATACGCCGTCTGCTTGTGGCCAACCGGTCGGAAATCGCCATTCGGGTTTTCAGGGCGGCGGCGGAACTTGGGATCGAGACCGTCGCCATCTATGCCGAGGAGGACAAACTCTCCCTGCATCGCTTCAAGGCGGATGAGGCGTATCAGGTCGGCAAGGCCCAGGAGGGGCGCCGGCAGCTTGGGCCGCTTGAGGCGTATCTGTCCATCGATGAAGTGATTCGCGTAGCGCGCGAGGCGAAGGTCGACGCCATCCACCCCGGTTACGGCTTTCTGTCGGAAAGCCCGGAATTCGCCGATGCCTGTGCCGCGAACGGCATTATCTTCATCGGCCCGCGCCCGGAGACGATGCGTACGCTCGGCAACAAGGTCTCGGCGCGCAACCTCGCCATTTCCGTCAACGTGCCGGTGATGCCGGCCTCCGATCCGCTGCCCGAGGATCCGGAGGCGGTCAGAACCATCGCGGAGAAGATCGGCTATCCCGTCATGCTCAAGGCGAGCTGGGGCGGGGGCGGGCGTGGCATGCGTCCGATCGAGGGGCCCGACAACCTCGTCAGCGTGGTCGCGACCGCGCGGCGCGAGGCGAAGGCGGCCTTCGGCAAGGACGAGGTCTATTTCGAAAAGCTCGTGCGCCGCGCCCGGCATGTCGAGGTGCAGTTGCTGGGCGATACGCACGGCGGGCTGGTGCATCTCTTCGAGCGCGACTGCACCATCCAGCGCCGTCATCAGAAGGTGGTCGAGCGCGCGCCGGCGCCCTATCTCGACGGGAAGCAGCGGGCCGAGCTGTGCGAGGCCGCGCTCAGGATCGGCCGCGCTACGGGCTACGTCGGGGCGGGCACCGTCGAGTTCCTGATGGACGCCGACACGGGGGCCTTCTACTTCATCGAGGTCAATCCGCGCATCCAGGTCGAGCATACGGTCACCGAAACCGTGACCGGGCTCGATATCGTCAAGGCGCAGATTCACGTGGCCGAGGGTGGGCATGTCGGCAACGTCGCCGAAACCGGCATTCCGCCGCAGGAGCAAATCCGCCTCAACGGCCATGCGCTGCAGTGCCGCATCACCACGGAAAATCCGGAAAACAACTTCATCCCTGACTACGGCCGCATCACCGCCTATCGCGGTGCGTTCGGCTTCGGTATCCGCGTCGATGGCGGCACGGCCTATTCGGGCGCGGTGGTGACGCGCTTCTACGACCCCATGCTGGAGAAGATCACCGCCTGGGCACCGACGCCGGACGAGGCGGTGGCGCGCATGGTGCGGGCGCTGCGCGAGTACCGCATTCGCGGCGTGGCCACCAATCTGAGCTTCCTCGAAGCGCTGCTGAACCACGAAAAGTTCCTGCGCGGCGACTATACCACCCGCTTCATCGACGAGACGCCGGCGCTGTTCGCCATGCCGCGCAAGCGCGACCGCGCCACCAAGCTGCTCGGCTACCTCGCGGACGTCACGGTCAATGGCCATCCGGAGGCGCGCGGGCGCGCCCGTCCGCCGGCGGAGGCACGCTTTCCCGCGCCGCCGGCTTTCCATCGCGATGATCTGCCGGAAGGCTCGAAGCAGATATTCGAGCGCCTCGGCGCCAAGGGCTTCGCCGACTGGATGAAGGCCGAAAAGCGCGTGCTCGTCACCGACACCACCATGCGTGACGCGCACCAGTCACTGCTTGCCACGCGCATGCGCACCTTCGATATCGTCTCGGTGGCGGATGCCTATACGAAGGGCCTGCCCGAGCTTCTCTCGCTCGAATGCTGGGGTGGCGCGACCTTCGACGTGGCCATGCGCTTCCTTTCCGAGGACCCGTGGGAGCGGCTGGCGCTGCTGCGCGAGCGCGCGCCAAACATCCTGCTGCAGATGCTGCTGCGTGGGGCGAACGGCGTCGGCTACACGAACTATCCCGACAACGTCGTGCGCTACTTCGTCCGGCAGGCGGCCGAGGCCGGCATGGACCTGTTCCGTGTGTTCGACTGCCTCAACTGGGTGGAGAACATGCGCGTCGCCATCGATGCCGTGGGCGAGGCGGGCAAGCTCGTCGAGGGCGCGATCTGCTACACGGGCGATCTCGACGATCCGGCGCGGCCGAAATACGCGCTGAAGTACTACGTCGATCTGGCGAAAGAACTGGAGGCGGCGGGCTGCCACATCCTTGGCATCAAGGACATGGCTGGCCTGCTCAAGCCTTCCGCCGCGAAAAAGCTCGTGAAGGCGCTGAAGGAGGAAATTGGCCTGCCGATCCACCTGCACACCCACGACACCTCCGGAATTTCCGCCGCGAGCGTGCTCGCGGCGGTCAACGCCGGGGTGGATGCAGTCGACGCGGCAATGGACGCCATGTCCGGCCTCACCTCGCAGCCATGTCTCGGCTCGCTGGCGGAGGCGCTGCACAACGACGAGCGCGCCACGGGTCTCGATTCGGACGCCATTCGCCGCATCAGTTTCTACTGGGAGGCGGTGCGGGCGCAGTACACGGCCTTCGAGAGCGACCTGCGGGCGGGGGCGTCCGAGGTTTATCTGCACGAGATGCCGGGCGGCCAGTTCACCAACCTGAAGGAGCAGGCGCGGGCACTCGGCCTGGAGACGCGCTGGCACGAGGTGGCGCGCGCCTATCGCGATGCGAACGACCTGTTCGGCGACATCGTCAAGGTCACGCCGTCGTCAAAGGTGGTCGGGGACATGGCGCTGATGATGGTGGCGCAGGAACTGGCGCCCGCCGACGTACTCGATCCGGCACGCGAGATCGCCTTCCCGGCCTCCGTGGTGGAGATGCTGCGCGGCGATCTCGGCCAGCCCCCTGGTGGCTGGCCCGAGGCGCTGCAGAAGAAGGTCCTGAAAGGCGAGACGCCGTCGACCGCCCGCCCGGGCGCGCTCATCCCGGCGGCCGACCTCTCCGTGGAGCGGGAGACGGTGGCGGGCAAGATCGACCGGCCGGTCAGCGATCAGGAGCTGGCTTCCTATCTCATGTATCCGAAAGTCTTCACCGATTTTGCCATGACGAGCTGGAAGTACGGTCCGGTATCCACGCTGCCGACGCCCAACTTCTTCTATGGCATGCAGCCCGGCGGCGAGATTACCGTCGAGATCGAACGCGGCAAGGCACTCGTCATCCAGTTGCAGGCCATCGGCGAGACTGACGAGGACGGGCTCGTGCGCGTGTTCTTCGAGCTTAACGGCCAGCCGCGCATCATCAAGGTGCCGAACCGGGCGGCGGTGGCGGACCTGCCGTCCCGTCGCAAGGCGGAGGACGGCAACGACGCCCATGTCGCCGCGCCGATGCCGGGCCTGATCGCCACGCTCGCGGTGCAGGCGGGGCAGAGCGTGAAGGCCGGCGACGTGCTCGTCACCATCGAGGCAATGAAGATGGAAACCGCCTTGCGGGCGGCGCGTGACGGCGTTGTGCGTGAGGTTCTGGTGAGCGCGGGCAGCCCCGTGGACGCCAAGGATCTGCTGGTGGTGCTCGAATAGAGAGCTATCGACCCGATTACTCATTTTTCTCGCATTAACGTCCTCGCACATGGACGAAAACAAGGGTATGATGCTCCGTCGCCGGTAAACTGCGATGGAGAGGGGCCAACCATACGAATGGTTCGTGCGGGGGTTGCCTGTCCTGTTAACATTGACCACCTGTAGTTGGATCTTTCTGTATGAACCGATATGACGATTCCCGTGACGCGCGCCGGCGGGGCGCCCGTAGAGACGGTTTCGAGCCGCGCGATGGCGGGTATGGCCATTCCAGCCGTGACGACAGTGACAACGGCTATTATCCCCAGTCGATCGGCGGCCCGACGGGGCCCGCCATCGAAGCAACCGTGAAGTGGTTCAATCCGAGCAAGGGCTTCGGCTTTGTGGCCGCGTCGGACGGCTCGGGCGATGCGTTCCTGTCGCTGCGGACGCTGGAAGCCGCCGGGCATTCCGGGGCCGAGGCGGGGGCGCGCGCAATCGTTCGCCTGCGCGACGGTCCGAAGGGGCCTCAGGTGGCCGAGGTTCTCGAACTCGAAGACCTTCCGCCCCAGTCGCGTCCCGCGCGTCCGCCGCGTGCCGGCGGTTTCGGTGGCGGCTATCCGCCGCGTATCGAAGGGCCGGCCGAGGACATCAACGGAACGGTGAAGTGGTATAACCGCGACAAGGGCTTCGGCTTCGTTCAGCCCGACGACGGCGGCAGGGACGTTTTCGTTCACGCTTCGACGTTGCAGCGCGCGGGTCTCACCGATCTCGCGGAAGGCCAGCGCGTGCAGATGGGTGTCGTTGCCGGCGCCAAGGGCCGCGAGGCGTCAAACATCGCTCTCGATTGATATCGGGCCTCATGGGCTTGATGTCCGGTGGGACAACCGCTTCGGGTGTCCCGCAGACGGGGACGGGCTCATGTCCGTTCGTTGCAAAAACCGGGGTCGTGTCGTGCGGCGCCCGGCGCTATGGTGGTGTTGCTGCTCCCCGTTCCGGCCAATAAACGGCCTGTTTGGCGGATTGTCGATTTATCGCCTTGATTCGACCGTATGCTATCGAGTGTCGAATCAGTGTTATCTGGCAGCACGTCCGCAGGGGCATGCTGCTTTTTTCTTTTGATGGGTGAAGGTTGCGGCGGCACGGGCACCGCGCGGGCGGAAACAGCCCAGTCATCGGTTCGGCACGAACTGTACGGGCATGCGTGATATCTGACATTAACATAATTCCACGCAGTCACGCCATATTGAACCACAAGAAGAAATATCCGGCGCCGAAAAGCTTATTGACTTGATTTCTATTGGCGCTCTGCGTTTTTTTAACAAAAATTTAATGAATTTTAACGCGGTTCGAGAGAATATTTCATCATGTTTATTACGGAAAAGGAAAAATTTTTCCAAAAATTCCAAATTTTGACTTGTATCTATATCAAGTTTCCCTCTCATATTCGCGTGGCGTTTTCGCAACACAAGGTTCAAAACGCATCATAATCGTTCCATAATTATTGAATGAACGGTGTCGGTCGGTCATGGTTGTCGCGTCGAGGGCAACCGGACAATCGGATGAGTCGCAGATTACCTGTCTATCGGCGGGGCATTGTGGGGCAAGACTGGTTTTCGGAAGAACAAAGGCGCTTCATCTGCCGGTCTCTTGGAAGGCGGCTTATAGGGGACGGCCTGCTCTCGTAAGGGTCTCGATATCTCTCTGGAGGTCACACAATGAAGCTCGTGAAGAGCCTTCTCCTCGGAACCGCCGCCGGCATCGCCGCGGTTGCCGGAGCTCAGGCTGCAGATCTTCCCGTCACGAAGGCTGCTCCCGTCGAATACGTCCGCGTCTGCTCCACGTACGGCGCTGGCTTCTGGTACGTCCCCGGCACGGATAGCTGCATCCAGCTCTCCGGCCGTGTCCGTGCTGACTACGTCTACATCGAGCCGCGCAACACCAACGCCTCCCCGAACCAGGCTGGCAATGGTCGTTACAAGGATGCCACCGGCATCAAGGCCCGCGCCCGTCTGAACGTCGACGTCCGTACGCCGACCGAGTGGGGCACGCTGCGCGCCTACATGCGCTTCCAGATCGACAAGAACACCGGCAACCAGGGCACCAGCAACGGTGCGCTGCTCGACAAGGCCTACATCCAGTGGGCTGGCATCACCGCCGGTCAGGCCCAGTCGTTCTTCGACTTCTACGCGTCTGACCTGAACTGGGGCAGCTTCGGCGGCGCGCCTGGTTCGGATACCTCGACCAACCTGCTGGCCTACACCGCCACGTTCGGTTCGGGCTTCTCGGCCACCATCTCGCTCGAAGACCGCGGCAACCGCGAGCTGAACTCGAGCTACTACGACCGCGCTGGCCAGCGTCTGCCCGACGTCATCGCCAACCTGCGCGTCGATCAGGACTGGGGCTCCGCTCAGCTGTCGGGCGCCCTGCATCAGCTCAACTCCGGCACGATCTACAATCCGTGGGGCGGCAGCTGGGGCACGCGCGTCGACACCACCTATGGCTGGGCCATTCAGGGTGGCGTGAAGTTCAAGCTCCCGCAGCTCGGCGCGGGTGACGTGCTGTGGCTGCAGGCCGCTTACGCGGACGGCGCTCTCAGCTACCTCGGCCTGAACGGCAGCACCACTGCCGGCAAGGTCTCGAACACCGTGATCGATGGCTACGTCATCAACGGCGACATCAAGACCTCTTCGGGCTTCAACATCACCGCTGCCGGCGTCCACTACTGGACCCCGAGCGTCCGTTCGACCCTCTGGGGTTCGTACACGGACGTGTCCTACAACTCTGCGGTCAAGTTCAGCAACGCGCTGTTCCGCGACTTCAACATGTGGCAGGCCGGTACGGCTCTGATCTGGTCGCCGGTGTCCAAGTTCGACATCGGTGTCGAGGTCCTCTACGGCCGTCTGGAGCGCGACCGCTTCCGCGTCGTCGACTTCAACCAGCCCTACTACGTGAAGCGCAACGAGGACCAGGTCCAGACGCGCATCCGTCTGCAGCGCGACTTCTGATACGCGCTCTCCGTCGTATCGGGATCCACGGCCCCGGCGCTCCTGCGCCGGGGTTTTTCGTTATGGGCCACCTCCCGGCGCTGCCAGATCCGGGGCGCCGTTAACCGGACCTCAACCTTGAACGGCTTTTCTTGTTGCCTGATCCGGATGGATACCGTCCGGACATCCTGCGACCGTGGTCAACCGGCCCCATGAACAGCCTCAGGTAAGTAGCCCAGGTGAATAGCCCATGACGCAGCCGTCAGGCGCCGTTTACGCCGCGCCGATAATCCCCGCCGGAGCGGGGAGGCGCGCCCGCGCGTTGCTGCGGTGCTTGCCGGTCGCACTGGCGGTCGGGCTCGTCGCGCTGCTGGCGGGCGCGTTGGCTGCTTCGCTGGTGCCGCCGCGCTTCACGGCGCAGACGTCGCTGCTGCTGACGGAGGGGCAGGGCCTCGCGCCGGTGGGCGACAGGCCATCGGTTGCGGCGGCGATCGTCGCCTCGCCGGATTTCGCGCGCGAAGCGGTGGCGCTGCTTGGCGCGGAGACGGTCGCGCGACTGCGCGGCGACCCGCTGGACGGCCTGCCCGGGCTCGTCCGTCAATGGCTGGGGGAAACTGGGGGCAGGAACGGCGCCGGGCGCGACGGCGAGGCCGGCCTTGAACGCGCTTTCCTGAAGGCGCTCGGCACACGCCCGGCAGACGATGCCGGCATTCTGTCCATCACCATGACGGCGGACGACGCGGAGGCCGCGGCGCGGGCCGCCAATGTCGTGGCGCAGGTCTACCTCGACCGTCGCAGGGCCGCCGTCACCGAGCGGGACGATGCGCTGCGCGCTGCATCCCTGCACGTTGCCGAGGCGCAGCAGGCGCTGCAGCGCGGCCTCGATTCCGCCGCGGCCTTCCGGGCCGATCCGGCGGGCGGTGAGACCGCGCAGCGTGCGCGCACGGCCGCGGACGACCTCGCCCTGCTGATCGCCGAACGGGCGGCACTGCTGGCGGAGCAGGATGCGATCGGGCGCCGTCTCGCATCGGTCGAGACGATGGGCGCCTCGGGCGATCTGTTCCGCGCGCCGTCCGAGGGTGCGAACCTGTTGAGCCACCTCGTCGAGCAGCGGCTCACGCTGCGCGCCGAACTCGCCGCCGAGCGCCGCATCCGGGAGGCGCGGCACTGGCGGGTGCGGGCGCTCACGGCGCGGGCCGCCGATCTGGACGACCAGATTTCGCAGGCCCAGGGATCGACACGTGAATGGCTGGCCGGTGAGCGCGAGCATCTGGCGGCGCGTGTCGTGGAGCTCGATACCGCCATCCGGCTGCGGCAAGCGATCATAGCTGCCGCGCATGACAATCGCCGGCGCCAGGAGGCGATGGACCGCGACGTCGAGCGGGCGCGCCTGCAACTGGCGCTTGAGCGCGAAAGATTGCAGGATGAGGCGGCGCGCGTGCGTGACGGCGCGGGCGCTGCCCGCGTTCTCACCCCTGCCGGCTCGCCCGAGGCGCCCGACCGCGCGGTGCCGGTGGGCGTCGGCGCGGGCGCGGCCCTGGTCGCCGCGCTCGTCGCGACCGCGCTGTTCGGCGGCGGCACCGGGCGGAGCGGGCGTCCGCGCGGCGGACTCGCGCCGGGTGCGGTCGGCGCGCCACCGCCGGTTTTCACGGCGGGAGAGGCAGAAACCGCGGCCGGTCCTCCACCGGCGGCCGATATCGCCCCTGTTGCGCCCGCCGCCCCCGCAAGCATCCCGATCCGGGCGGGAGGGTCCGTTCCGCCGCCGGTCGCGCAGCGGCCGCCGTTTGCCTCGGTGCGGGTGGAGGGCGCGGGCGACGATGCGCTCGATGCCCTGCTGGCGCGGCTCGCCATCGCCGCCGTTCCCGAGAGAGGGCGGCGCCTGCTCGTCCTCGGCGCGGCGCCGTCCGGGCGCACGGCGGCAGCCGCTGGCGCACTCGCGCGGCGGCTCGCCCTGCAGGAACGGGTCATTTTCCTCGATCTCACGCTGCCCGCCGCACCGGCCGACGTCGCGGCGGCCGGCTTCGCCGATCTCGTCGAGGGCCGCGCATCGTTTTCGGAAATCATCGTCCGCGATCCCGGTTCCCGGCTCCATCGGATGGAGCGCGGGCGGGCCATCGCGCAAAGCCTGCCGGCGGGCGACGCAGCCGAACTTGCGCTCGCCGCGCTCGACCAGACCTACGACTGGGTCGTCGCCGCGGTGGGGGCGGACGAGCAGGGCGATCTGTCCGACAGGCTGGCCCGGCGCGCCGACGGCGTGGTGCTGGTTGCACAGGGCGATGTCGTCGACGTCGCCGCCTTCGCCGCCTACGAGGCGCTACGCGAGCAGGGGATCGACAACATCGTCGTGGCGCTGGCGGGCGCGTAACCGCCGGCGCTGTCCTATTCCTCGCCGGCGCCGCGCTTCTCCATCCAGCGGATGAGCGGCAGGATCGGCAGGATCCAGCCCATGCCGAATACGATATAGAAGGCGAGCTGCGCTGCGCTCGGCCACTCCGGCACGCGCGAATGGGCGAAGGCCATGACGAGCAGCGCGTAGAAGATGCCGAACGCCAGAATGGCGATCATACCGATGAACTTTCGCGTGCGCCGCTTCATTATGTCGTCTGCCCCGCTCGGGTCCGCGGCGGCCGGAGGCCGCGCAGGCGTGAAAATCTGCCGCATCCGCGTGCGTTGTGCCGGGCGCGTCGACGGACTATGTTTGGGCTGATCGATACCCGTAATCCCGGAAGCGTCAAGCCGCAACTCATGACGATCAGCACGTTCCCCCCATCCGTCGCCGTCGCCGAAAAAATGGCCGATCCCACCCGCCGCTCGGTGCGGATATGGCTGGGTATGGTGGCGGCGCTCATTGTGCTGATGGTGATCGTCGGCGGCGCGACGCGGCTCACCGGCTCCGGCCTCTCAATCACCGAATGGCGGCCCGTCACCGGGATGCTGCTGCCGCTGACGGAGACGTCGTGGCTGGCGGAGTTCGAAAAGTACCGCGCCACGCCGCAATATCAGTTGCTCAACCATGGCATGACGCTGGGTGAGTTCCAGTTCATCTATCTGTGGGAATGGGGGCATCGCCAGCTCGGCCGGCTGATCGGTTTCATCTATCTGTTGCCGTTGCTGTGGTTCGCCTACAGGGGCGTCGTGCGTGGGCGGTTCCTCGCCACGCTGCTCGCCATCGGCCTGCTCGGCGGGGCGCAGGGCGGCATCGGCTGGATCATGGTGGCGTCCGGCCTGGAACCCGGCATGACGGCTGTCGCGCCGATCAAGCTCATGCTCCATCTCGTCGCGGCCTGCGGCCTGTTCGTCGCGGTGGTGTGGATCGCCGTCGGCCTGCGCGACAGGCATGCGCGCATCGCCGTGCCCGCGCGGCTGCGGATCACGGGTTCCATCGCGGTCGCGGCGATTCTGGTGCAGATTGCGCTCGGGGCGCTGGTTGCCGGGCTCAATGCCGGCATGTCGTTCAACACCTGGCCGCTGATGGCGGAGCGCCTCATTCCCGACAGCTTCACCCTGCTGCAGGTTTCGCCGTGGTGGCGCAATCTGGTGGAGTCGACCGCGCTCGTGCAGTTCAATCACCGCGTCGGTGCCTATCTGCTGCTGGCGCTGGTCGTCTGGCACGCCATCGACGCGGCAAGGGCCGCGCCGGGCTCGAAGACGGTGCGGATGGCGCGCGTGCTGGCAGGGCTGGTACTGGCGCAGGCCGCCATCGGCATCATGACGCTGCTGCTGTTCGCACCCCTGTGGGCGGCGCTGCTGCATCAGGCGATGGCCGTGCTGCTGCTCGGCCACGCGGTCGCGCACCGGCGCATGATGTCGCCGGCGCGCGTGTTTCCGGTTCAGCCGGCGAGCGCCTGATCGAGGTCGGCGATCAGGTCTGCCGCGTCCTCAAGGCCGATGGAGAGGCGCACCACGTCCGGCCCCAGCCCCGCGGCGATACGTTCCTCCGGCGGCATGTTCTTATGGGTCGTCGTCGCCGGATGGATGATCAGCGAGCGCGTCTCGCCGATGTTGGCGAGGTGCGAGAAGATCTTCAGCGTACTGATGAGGTGTTTCGCCGCCGTCTCGCCGCCCTTGACGCGCACCGTGAACACGGCGCCCGGCCCCTCGGGCGTGTAGCGTTGGACGAGCGGGTGGTTCGGGTGGCCTTCGAGGCCCGGATAGCTCACCTCGGCGATTGCCGGATGGCTGGCGAGATGGCGCGCGACGGCCTGCGCGTTGGCGACGTGGCGGGGCATGCGCAGGTGCAGCGTTTCCGTGCCGGTGAGGGCGAGAAAGGCGTTGAAGGGCGACAGGCCCGGCCCCAGATCACGCATGCCGTAGACGCGGGCTGCGACGCCGAATGCCGTCTGCGGGAATTTCTCGGAAAGCACGATGCCGCCGTAGTCCTCCCACGGCTCCGAGAGCAGCGGGTAGCGGGCGTCGCCCGCCCAGTTGAACTTGCCGGCATCCACGATGATGCCGCCGATCACCTGCCCGTGGCCGCCGATGAACTTCGACAGCGAATGGAAGACGATGTCGGCGCCGTATTCGATGGGGCGGATCAGGTAAGGTGTGGCCAGTGTGTTGTCGACGACGAGCGGGATGTTGTGCTTCTTCGCGATATCGGCCACGGCGGCGATGTCGACCACGTCGCCCGAGGGGTTGACGATGGACTCGATGACGATGGCCCGCGTGCGCTCGGTGACGGCGGCGGCGAAGGCGTCGAGATCGAGCGGGTTGGCGAACGTCACCTTGAGGTCGTGGCGCTCTTCGAGGCGGCGCATCAGGCCGAGCGAGCCACCGAACAGGCGGTTGGCGGAAACGTACTCGTCGCCCGATTTCAGCAGCGTCAGCAGGATGACGAGCAGAGCCGACTGGCCGGAGGCGATGGCGACCGCGTTGGTGCCGCCTTCAAGGGTGGCAATGCGCTTTTCCAGCACGGCGCCCGTCGGGTTGCCGCCACGCGCGTAGGAATAGCCGCTCTTGCGCAGCGCGAAAATGTCGGCGGCGGCCTCCGGCGTCTCGAACGCGAAGCCGTTGGTGAGATAGAGAGGCGTCACGCGCGCGCCCGTGACGGGATCGGGACTGGCGCCTGCGTGCACGGCAAGCGTTGCGAAGTGGTTTCTACAGTCGGATGACATGGTTGTTATTCTCCGCCAAATGGCAACAATGTGGCGACGGACACGGTCTGTAAAGGACGGAACGGGCGGTTCACGGCAATGGATCGACCTCGTCGGGACACGGCGTGTCAAACAAGGCCGCGCTCCTGTTCCGCGGGCGTTTCCCCGGCGAGGGAAGAGCGTATATGTTCGATATAACGAACGCCGCGTCCGGTCAACAGCCTGCGTGGCATGATGGAGCGCTTCTGGGCGCTGCTGGCGCATTGACCCGACCCGGGGCTTTGGCTACGACCTTTCCGACGTATGGGAGCGATGGTCCGCCATGACGAGGCAATCCGTCCATGTTTGATGCTATGTGGTGGAGGATCAAGGCCTTTGCGCGGGCAGAGGAGTTGTCGCTTTCCGTCTTCGCCATCCTGATCGGCACGGTGACGGGCGTGGGCGTGGCGCTGGCCCACAGCGCGGCGCAATGGCTGCACGAGGAACTGTTCGGGCTTGAGCGGGGTGCGTATCTCAGCGCTTCGCTATCGCTCGATCCCGTGCGCGTCTTCACGTCGCTCATCGTCGGCGGTCTCGTCGTCGGCTGCTACACGTGGGCGGTGCACCGGCTGCGCCGGCGCGATGCCGTCGACCCCATCGAGGCGAACGCGCTCTACGGCGGGCGCGTCTCGCTGACGGACAGCGTGTTGCTGACGGGCGGCACCGTGCTCTCCAGCGGCTGCGGCGCGGCTGTCGGCATGGAGGCGGGCTACACGCAGTTCGGCGCGGGAATGGGGTCGTGGCTCGGGCGGAAATTCAACCTGCGGCGCGCCGACCTGCGCACGCTCGTCGCCTGCGGCGCGGCCGCCGGCATCGCCGCCGCGTTCGATGCGCCGATGGCCGGCGCCTTCTACGCCTTCGAGCTGGTGCTGGGTGCCTATGCGGTGGTGACGCTCGCGCCTGTCATGCTGTCGGCACTGACCGCGCCGGCCGTCGCCGGGCTGTTGACGCAGGAGCTGACCAGCCCGCTGCTCAACATCGACCTCTACTTCTCGCGCTACGACATCATCGTTTTCGTCGGGATTGGCGTCGTCGCGGGCGTGATCGGCATCTGGATCATGAAGATGGCCACGGCGGGCGACTTCGTGCTGCGCCGCTTCAAGGTGCCTGCGCTTCTGCGTCCCGCGCTCGGCGGCCTCGGCGTCGCGGTGCTGGCGCTCTATTCGCCGGCGGTGCTCGGCGCGGGGCACGGCGCGATGCAATATTATCTCGTGCACGCGCACGGCTTCACGGTGCTGCTGGGGCTGCTCGCCGCGAAGGTGCTGGCGGCGGCGTTGTCGGTGGGTACCGGCTTTCGCGGCGGCCTGTTCCATACGTCGCTCTTCGTCGGCATCCTGCTCGGCGACGTCATCGGGTTCGGCATCACGTCGCTCTTCCCGGCGCTGCCGGTGGACCGCATCGTCTATGCGCTCGTGGGCATGGCCTCAATGGCAGCTGCCATCATTGGCGCGCCGATCACCATGATCTTTCTGGTGTTCGAGCAAACGGGCAATATCGCCATCGCCAGCGGCGTGATGATCGGCGCGGTCATCGCCTCGCTGATCGTGCGGCGGCTGTTCGGCTACTCGTTCGCCACCTGGCGTTTCCACGTGCGCGGCGAGTCGATCCGCTCGGCCTTCGACATCAGCTTCGTAAAAGACCTGACGGTGGTGAAGTTGATGCGGCGGGAGGCGCGCACGGCGGGCGAGCACATGACTGTCGCGGCCTTCCGCAAGCGCTTCCCCATCGGCTCCACGGAGCGCGTGTTTCTGGTAGACGAGGGCGGCGGCTACGTGGGCTTCGTGCTGGCGGCGGAGGTGCATGCCAACGGGCAGGACACCGACGCGGAGACCGTGCCGGTGCGCAACCTGCGCCACGCGCCAGACGTCTTCCTGCTGCCGCGCCAGAACATCAACATGATTCTGGAGGCATTCGACAGGGCGGAAACCGAAACGCTGGCCGTGGTCGACGATCCGCAATGCCGTTCCGTTCTGGGCTACGTGACGGAGGCCCATGCGCTGAGGCGCTACGCCCAGGAACTCGATCGGCGGCGGCGGGAGTTGAGCGGAGAGCGCTAGCGATAGCGGTATTATAATACCTAATATCGTAACATGTTGAAATATATAATTATTTCATGGCGTCATCGAATTGACGTCCTCTTGACAGAGCGATTTCAGTAGCTTAGTGATCCGCCATCCCGCGTCGTCTGCTTGTGAGGGCAGGCGGCTCGTTTGTTTTTCCGCTCCCGTCCGGTGCCGCACTGCGGTTCTTCCGGGCCGGGACCTTCTGAATGTGAAGAAGATCCATCATGACGACGTACTCGGCCAAGCCCGCCGAAGTCGAGAAGAAGTGGGTGATCATCGACGCATCCGGCCTCGTGGTCGGCCGCCTCGCCTCGATCATCGCGCTTCGTCTGCGCGGCAAGCACAAACCCACCTTCACGCCCCATGTCGATGACGGCGACAATGTCATCGTCATCAACGCGCAAAAGGTTGTCTTCACCGGCAACAAGTATACCGACAAGCGCTACTACCACCACACCGGCTATCCGGGTGGCATCAAGGAGCGTACCGCCAAGTCCATTCTGGAAGGCCGCTTCCCCGAGCGCGTCGTGGAGAAGGCCGTGGAGCGCATGCTGCCGCGCGGTCCGCTCGGCCGTCGCCAGCTCGGCAATCTGCGCGTGTACGGCGGCGCGGAGCATCCGCACGAAGCCCAGCAGCCCGAGGCGCTGGATGTTGCCGCCCTCAACCGCAAGAACGCGAGGAGCGCCTGATCATGTCCGATACCATCCAGAGCCTTGCCGATCTCGGCCAGATCGCCGGTGTTGTCAGCGACACGCCGGAAGCGCCCCGCTACGAGCAGAAGCTCGACGCCCAGGGCCGCGCCTACGCCACCGGCAAGCGTAAGGACGCCATCGCCCGCGTGTGGATCAAGCCCGGTGAGGGCAAGATCGTCGTCAACGGCCGTTCGGTCGAGACCTACTTCGCCCGTCCGGTGCTGCGCATGATCCTGCGCCAGCCGCTGGTGTTGGTGAACCGCGACGGCCAGTACGACGTCACCGTCACCGTCACCGGCGGCGGCCTCTCCGGTCAGGCGGGCGCGGTGCGCCACGGCCTCTCCAAGGCACTGACCCACTACGAGCCGGAACTGCGCGGCCCGCTGAAGAAGGAAGGCTTCCTCACCCGCGACAGCCGTACCGTCGAGCGTAAGAAGTACGGCCGCGCCAAGGCCCGCCGTTCCTTCCAGTTCTCGAAGCGCTGATTCTTCACGGCGGTTACCGGCTGCGAAACCGGCAACCGGCGCGAGAGACGACAGGGCGGCCGCAGGGCCGCCCTTTTTGTTTGCGACGTGCGCCGTCCGCATAAAAAAACCGGCGGTCAGAGACCGCCGGAGTTGCTCCCCTCATTATTCGTGGGCCGTCGTCAGACGGAGTAGTACATATCGAACTCGACCGGGTGCGGCGTGTGTTCGAAGCGGATAACTTCCTGCATCTTCAGTTCGATGTAGGAGTCGATGAACGTGTCGCTGAACACGCCGCCGGCCTTGAGGAAGGTGCGGTCCTTGTCGAGTTCCTGCAGCGCCTCGCGCAGGCTGGCCGAGACGGTCGGGATCTGCTTCAGCTCACGCGGGGGCAGATCGTAGAGGTCCTTGTCCATGGCTTCGCCGGGATCGATCTTGTTGAGGATACCGTCGATACCTGCCAGCGCCAGCGCCGAGAAGGCGAGATAGGGGTTGGCGGCCGGATCGGGGAAGCGCACCTCAAGCCGCTTGGCCTTCGGGTTCGTCGTCCACGGAATGCGGCAGGAGGCCGAGCGGTTGCGCGACGAATAGGCCAGCAGCACGGGGGCCTCGAAGCCGGGCACGAGACGCTTGTAGGAGTTCGTGGACGGGTTCGTGAAGGCGTTCAGCGCCTTGGCATGCTTGATGATGCCGCCGATGTACCACAGGCACTCCTGGCTGAGGTCGGCATACTTGTTGCCGGCGAAGAGCGGCTTGCCTTCCTTCCAGATGGACTGGTGCACGTGCATGCCCGAGCCGTTGTCGCCGTAGATGGGCTTGGGCATGAAGGTCGCAGTCTTGCCGTAGCTCGACGCGACATTATGGATGCAGTACTTGTAGATCTGCATCGCGTCGGCGGTCTCGACAAGCGTGGCGAACTTGATGCCGAGTTCGTGCTGGGCGGAAGCGACCTCGTGGTGGTGCTTCTCGACGGTCACGCCCATGGCGGCGATGGCGGCCAGCATCTCGCTGCGGATGTCCTGGCTGGCATCGAGCGGGGGAACGGGGAAGTAGCCGCCCTTGGTGGGGATGCGGTGGCCGAGGTTGCCGCCCTCGTATTCGGTATCGCCGTTGGTCGGCAGTTCGGCGGCATCCAGCTTGAAGCCGGTGTTGTAGGGGGTCGCGGTGAACCTGACGTCGTCGAACAGGAAGAACTCGGCCTCCGGCCCCACGAAGAGCGTGTCGCCGATCCCGGTGGACTTCAGGTAAGCTTCCGTCTTCTTGGCGATGCCGCGCGGGTCGCGCTCATAGGGCTCGCCGGTCGTGGGTTCCAGCACGTCGCAGACGATGGAGAGCGTCGAGGCCGAGAAGAACGGGTCGACCTGGGCGGTCGTCGGGTCGGGCAGCAGCACCATGTCGGATTCGTTGATGGCCTTCCAGCCGGCAATGGACGAACCGTCGAACATCGTGCCTTCGCTGAAGAAGTCTTCATCGATGAAGGACACGTCGAAGGTGACGTGCTGCCATTTGCCGCGCGGGTCGGTGAAGCGCAGGTCGACGTAACGGATGTCGTTGTCCTTGATGAGCTTGAGGACATCCTGAGCGGTCGTCATGAGTAACGTTCCTTGTTGCTTTCGTTAGGTGCCGGGCCATTTGCGACGCACGTCGTCCGTTGGCCGTTGAGTAGAGGTCGCCGGGTCAGATCGCGTCCGGGCCGGTCTCGCCGGTGCGGATGCGGATCGCTTCCTCGACCGGAGATACAAAAATCTTGCCATCTCCGATGCGGCCGGTGGCGGCAGCCTTGCGGATGGCCTCGACCGCGCGCTCGACCTGCTCGTCGGCCAGCACGATCTCGATTTTCACCTTGGGCAGGAAGTCGACCACGTATTCCGCGCCGCGATACAGTTCGGTATGGCCCTTCTGACGTCCGAAGCCCTTGGCCTCAATAACCGTGATGCCTTGCAGCCCGACTTCCTGCAGCGCTTCCTTCACCTCGTCGAGCTTGAAGGGTTTGATGATCGCTTCGATCTTTTTCACGTCGGAAGCCCTCCCATGGCCAGTGAGCCGGTATCGGTTCGCGTATCTATTCCACGTCGCCTCCGGCCGGGGCCTTCGCGACGTTGGCGCGGCGCCGCGCGCCGCTCTCTGCCGACGATAATTACCATCAATGCCCGGGGGCGGACATGCCCAAAATCGTTGCGCCCGACGATGTATGCCCAGCAAATAGGCAAATGCTGGTGATAAAATGGGCAAATGCTGCACTTCACCGCGCCACAACAGCCGTCACGGCGGGAAACGCCCGGGCGCTCCGTTGACACGCGGCGTTCCGGCGGCTTCCCTTGCGGAGGACATGCGGTTTCGGCAGCGACGGAGAAACGGTGATGGCGACGACCCTGTTGACGACACGTGCGATGCGCGACGCCGACGCCCGCACGATCGCGGCGGGCACGCCCGGCTACACGCTCATGCAGCGGGCCGGGGCGGCGGTCGCGGAGAAGGCGGCGCAGCTCGCCGGTTCTCCCGCGCGCAAGATCATTGTGCTGTGCGGGCCCGGCAACAACGGTGGTGACGGCTTCGTGGCCGCGCGCCTGCTGGTCGGCCGCGGCTTCACGGTGCGGCTGGCGCTGATGGGCGCGGTCGCCGCGCTGAAGGGCGATGCCGCCGCCGCGGCGGCGGACTGGCAGGGCGAGGTTCTGTCCATCGACGATGTGACGCTCAACGACGCGGACGTGATCATCGATGCGCTCCTCGGCGCGGGTCTCGACAGGGACCTGACGGCGGAGCTTCAGGCGCTCGTGGCGCGCGTGAACGCCAGTCCGGCGGCAGTGGTGGCTGTCGACGTGCCGACAGGGATCGACGGCGACAGCGGTGCCGTGCGCGGCGCGGCGGTGCAGGCAACCCTTACCGTGACGTTCGCCCGCGCCAAGCCCGGGCATTATCTCTTTCCCGGACGCGCCTGTCGCGGCGACCTGCATGTGGCGGACATCGGCATTGCCGATGTGTTGGCGGACGAGCTGTCGAACGGGCTCACGGTCAACGGGCCGGGGCTGTTCGGCGACAGCCTGCCGGTGCCGTCCGTGACCGGCCACAAATATGGACGCGGGCATGCGCTCGTCGTCTCGGGCGGAAGGGCGCGTACCGGCGCGGCGCGCCTTGCGGCGCGGGCAGCCCTGCGCATCGGTGCCGGGCTGGTGACGGTTGCCTCGCCTGCCGATGCGCTCGCCGAGAATGCCGCCCACCTGACCGCCATCATGCTCCGCCCGGTCGAAGATGCCGCGCAGCTTGCGGAAGCGTTGGCCGACGAGCGGTTCAACGCGCTGGTCATCGGCCCGGCGGCCGGTGTGGGCGAGCGCACGCGCGCTTTCGTGGCGGCGACGGGCGCGGCCGGCCGCGCGCTCGTGCTCGACGCCGACGCGCTGACGAGCTTCGCCGGGGATGTCGACAGCCTGCGCGCGGCAATCGGGCCCGCCACGCGGCGGGGTGTCGTGCTGACACCGCACGAGGGCGAGTTCGCCCGGCTCTTCGCGCAGGAGGCGGCGGTCGCGTCCGCGCGCTCCAAGCTCACCCGGGCGCAGCATGCCGCGCAACGCACCGGGGCGGTCGTGGTGATCAAGGGCGCCGACACGGTGATCGCTGCGCCCGATGGCCGCGCCGCGATCAACGACAATGGTTCGCCTTGGCTGGCGACGGCGGGATCGGGCGACGTGCTGGCCGGCATGATCGCGGGCGCGCTCGCGCAGGGGGTGCCGGCGTTCGAGGCGGCTTGCGCCGGTGTCTGGCTGCACGGCGCCGCCGCGCAACTCGGGGGCGCCGGCCTCATCGCCGAGGATCTGCCGGAGCTGCTGCCGCGCGTCCTGCCGCAAGTGCTGAAGCCGCTGGAGCCGCTCCGGAAAAAATGAGCGGGCGCCCTTCGCCTGCTGTCCTATCCGACCTCGAACCAGCCCGCCAGTCCCGCGCCGAGCCGGTCTAGAACGGCGGAGCCGATCATCCAGCGCCCGGGATTGTCAGCGAGAAAGGCGACGCGCACTGTCTGCCCCGCCGGCACGGCGATGGTATCGAGCCAGAATGGCTCCCAGCCGTCGTCGAGGCGGTGCAGCTGGCGGGCGTGGTGGCCGTGCAGATGCAGCACCTGCAAAAAGGCCGTGCGGTTCTCCAGCGCCATCACGACCGGCGTGCCGCCCGGCACCCGGAACAGCGGGCGCGCCGCCGCATCGCGCCAGGACAGGCCGCCGAGCCGCCAGATGCGTGTGGGATCGCCCGCGCTCTCGCTGGCGGCGGGGTCGAGGCCGCCATCGATGATCAGGTCGAAACGCCGCGCGCGGGCGAGGTCGAGCGATTCGGGCAGGTCGTTTGGCGGCAAGCCGGCCACGGGTTCCGGCGCGTGCGTCTCGGGCGTGCCCGCGCCCGTGAGGGCCAGAAGCGGCAGGCCGCTGCCGAGGGCCGCGACCACCTTGCCGGAAACGCCATCGTCCGGCGTATCCACCACCACGTCGACGCGCCCGCCCGGCGCCAGCGCGATGCTGTCGCGCACCGGCCGAAAAGGCGAGTCGACCGGCTGGCCATCGGCGGCGATGACGTGGGTCGTCAGGTTCTCGAAGCGCAACGTCAGCGGCCGCGCATTGGCAATGTTGGCGATCCGCAGCCGCAGCCGCCGGCCAGGCGGGCGGGAGAGCTGTTCCGGCGCGGTGCGGCCGTTGATCAGCAGCCGGTTGCCGAGGCGTCCCGCCAGGCCGATCTCGGCGGGGGAGCCGAAGCTGTCGCGGACCTGCCCGTTGTCGTCGAGAGCGATGTCATCGAGCACGAGGGCGACGTCGTCCGCGTAGGGCGGCGTGTCCTCGTCGACGACGAGGATGCCGGCAAGGCCGCGCTCCGTCTGTTCGGCCGCGTGCTCCGGCACGAGAGGGCGGTAGACATACGTGCCGGCATCGCGCGCGGTGAAGCCGATGTCCGCGCTCTCTCCGGCCGCGAGCGCCGGGCCCGTGAGGCCGGCGACGCCATCCATGGCGTTGGCGATCCGCAGGCCGTACCAGTGCAGTGAGGTCGGCTGGAGCAGGGTGTTGCGCAGCCGCAGGTTCAGGGCGGCGCCCCGGCGCACGCGCAGCAGCGGGCCGGGGAAACGCCCGTCGTAGGTCCACAGCCGCACGGGCGCCGGCACACCGTCGAGGGCATGGGCCGATTCGCCCGCGGTCAGCGTGAGCGGGGATTCTGTGGATGAAGCGGAGGGCGCCGCCTCGTCGGCGCGCACCGCCGGCGACAGGCCGGGAACGGCGGCGAGGGCAAGCGACGCCAGCAGCGAACGGCGGCTCGGGAAAAGAGGGTTTCCGTTGTATCGCAATGGGTTGCTCATCGATTCCGGGTTCCTGTCGGTCCTCTGCGTCATTGGCCGGCAGCGCGCCGTCGCGCTGTTTTATCCGGGCCCGGCGCGCAAGGCGAGGCGTAAAGAACTAGCGTGCCTGTCATTTTTTTGCTGCAATAGCCGGCGGCCATGATATAGAGCCGCGACCCGGGGAAGGGCTCGCTGCGGCAGCGGGTCCGTGATGCGGGCGTGGCGGAATTGGTAGACGCGCAGGATTTAGGTTCCTGTGACGCAAGTCGTGGGGGTTCGAGGCCCTCCGCCCGCACCATAGCTCCGCTGTCTAATTCTGAACGCGAACTGGATTGAGAAACTGTACCATGCAGGCGACCGAGACTCTTTCAGAGGGTTTGAAACGCGAGTTCAAGGTGGTGGTGCCCGCCACCGAGCTGGAAAGCAAGCTGTCGAGTGAACTCGCGGGCCTGAAGGACCGCGTGCGCATCAACGGCTTCCGCCCCGGCAAGGTGCCGGTGGCGCATCTGCGCCGCCTCTATGGTCAGTCGCTCATGGCGGAAGTGGTGCAGGGCGCCATCAACGACGCCAACCGCCAGATCGTCGAGGACAACGCGCTGCGTCTGGCAGGCGAGCCGAAGGTGACGCTGCCGGAAGACAAGGAAGAGATCGACGCCGTCATTGCCGCCAAGGGCGATCTGGCCTTCAGCGTCGCCGTCGAGCTGCTGCCCACGTTCGAGCTGAAGTCGCTCGAAGGGCTGGCGCTGGAGCGCGAGGTCGCGGAAGTGCCGGAGTCTGAGGTGGACGAGGCCATCGCCCGCATCGCCAGGGAAAGCCGCCCCTTCAGCGAGAAGGACGGCGCGGCAGAGGCCGGCGATCGTGTGCTGATCGACTTCGTCGGCTCCATCGACGGCACCCCCTTCGAGGGCGGCTCCAGCCAGGACATCCGCGTCGAGATCGGCTCGAACAGCTTCATCCCCGGCTTCGAGGAGCAGCTGATCGGCGCGTCCAAGGACGAGGAACGCACGATCGTGACGACGTTCCCCGAGAATTATCAGGCCGAGCACCTCGCGGGCAAGGAAGCCAGCTTCGCCGTGACGGTGAAGGCTGTCGAGGCGCCGGGCGAGACCGCGCTGGACGATGAATTCGCCAAAGGCATCGGCTTCGATTCGCTGGAAGCCCTGCGCAACGTGATTCGCGGCACGATCGAACGCGACTTCCAGACGCAGACGCGCCGCAAGGTGAAGAAGGAACTGCTCGACGCGCTCGACGCGCAGTACGACTTCGAACTGCCGCCCAGCCTCGTGGACCAGGAATTCGCGGGCGTCTGGCAGCAGGTCGTCTCTGACCTGAAGCAGGCCGGCCGCACCTTCGAAGACGAAGGCACGACGGAAGAGGCGTCGAAGGCGGACTACCGCAAGATCGCCGAACGCCGCGTGCGTCTGGGCCTCGTGCTTGCCGAGGTCGGTGACCGGGCCAGCGTGAGCGTCTCCGACGACGAGGTCACGCGCGGCGTGGTGGAACGCGCGCGGCAGTTCCCGGGCCAGGAAAAGGCCGTGTGGGACTACTACAACAAGAATCCGCAGGCGCTGGCGGAAATCCGTGCGCCGATCTTCGAGGAGAAGGTCGTCGACCACCTGCTCGCGCAGGCGACGGTGACGGACAGGACGGTGACCCGCGAGGAGCTTTTCGCGGATGAGGACGGCGAGGAAGCCGCTCCCGCGCCGGACGCGGCAAAGGCGGCCGGAGACGATGCCGGGGCGTGATCGCACGGATGGATGGCGCTGCGTCTGTCGTTGCAGCCCTCCATAATGCTATGAAGGAGCGCGACTCGCTGCCGGGGGCGGCGAATCGCGCTTCTGTCGTTTTATCCGCGTGGCGTCTGGCGCCGCCGGCACGGGGGCGGGAAGGTGATGATGGCGCGGGAGGTCTTGAATATTCGTGTTCCGCGCCATAGGTGCGTGCCGTGCCCGTCACACAGTGCCGCGCAGCGTCGCGGCGACATCCAATCAAGGCTTGATCAGCGATGAGAGATCCGTTCGAGGTTTACAACAGCACGCTCGTGCCGATGGTGGTGGAGCAGTCCAATCGCGGCGAGCGCGCATTCGACATCTATTCGCGGCTGCTGCGCGAGCGGATCATCTTCCTGACCGGACCGGTGGAAGATTATTCGGCCTCGCTCGTGGTGGCGCAGTTGCTGTTTCTGGAAGCGGACAATCCGAAGAAGGAAATCAACTTCTACATCAACTCGCCCGGCGGCGTGGTGACTTCCGGCCTGTCCATCTACGACACGATGCAGTTCATCCGCAGCCCGGTGACCACGCTCTGCCTCGGGCAGGCGGCTTCCATGGGCTCGCTGCTGCTGGCGGCGGGCGAGGCGGGGCAGCGATTCGCGCTGCCCAACGCGCGAATCATGGTGCACCAGCCCTCCGGCGGCTTCCAGGGGCAGGCGACCGACATCCTGATTCACGCCCGCGAGATCGAGGCGCTGAAGCGGCGGCTGAATGAGATTTACGTGAAGCATACCGGCCGTGACATCGCCGAGATTGAAGCGGCGCTTGAGCGTGATAACTTCATGACGGCCGATGCCGCGAAGGAATTTGGCCTGATCGATCAGGTCCATACTAAGCGCGCGGAAATCGAAGGCTGACGCGCGTTGCCTCGCCTGCCGGGCGGGGTGCACGCGGCGCTGCGGAAAAGATCCTGCGATATCAATGGATTGACAACGCGGCGCACGGTGTGGATTGTTGAGAAGGCCGAGGGCGCCCGCGGCGTCGTCTGTGGATCGCCCGGCCGGGTCATGCGAGATGGTGCCGCGGCTATTGATTGCGACAGGGCACCGTGATTGCATGGAAATTCTGCGGTGTCGCCAGCCGGTGGCAACGCGGGAGGGGGTGGCCTCCGGGCCACCTTCGCGGGACAGGGTCGGGCAATGGCAGAACGCTGCGGTCACACCGCTTACTTTTTCTTTGTCCCTGGCCTATATGAACACATGATGACGCTCCGTCGATTTTGACGCGAGCAGTGACCGAGTGGAGACGGACCATGAGCAAGACAGGCGGCAGTGACTCGAAGAGCACGCTCTACTGCTCATTCTGTGGCAAGAGCCAGCATGAGGTCCGTAAACTCATCGCCGGGCCGACGGTGTTCATATGCGATGAGTGCGTGGAGCTGTGCATGGACATCATCCGCGAGGAATCCAAATCCTCGCTGGTGAAGTCGCGCGAGGGCGTTCCGACGCCCAAGGAAATCAGCAAGGTGCTCGATGACTACGTCATCGGCCAGTCGCACGCCAAGAAGGTGCTGTCGGTGGCGGTTCACAACCACTACAAGCGCCTGTCGCACGCGACGAAGCACAACGACGTCGAGCTGGCGAAGTCGAACATCCTGCTCGTGGGCCCCACGGGCTCGGGCAAGACGCTGCTGGCGCAGACGCTGGCGCGCATCCTCGACGTTCCCTTCACCATGGCCGACGCCACCACGCTGACCGAGGCGGGCTATGTGGGCGAGGATGTCGAGAACATCATCCTGAAGCTGCTGCAGGCATCCGACTACAATGTCGAGCGCGCCCAGCGGGGCATAGTCTACATCGACGAGATCGACAAGATTTCCCGCAAGTCGGACAATCCGTCGATCACGCGCGACGTCTCGGGCGAAGGCGTGCAGCAGGCGCTGCTGAAGATCATGGAAGGCACGGTCGCCAGCGTGCCGCCGCAGGGCGGGCGCAAGCATCCGCAGCAGGAATTCCTGCAGGTGGACACCACCAACATCCTGTTCATCTGTGGCGGTGCCTTCGCGGGGCTCGAACGCATCATCATGGGACGCGGCAAGGGCACGTCGATCGGCTTTGGCGCCAACGTGCAGGCGCCCGACGACCGGCGCACCGGCGAGGTGTTCCGCGAGGTGGAGCCGGAGGACCTGCTCAAGTTCGGCCTCATTCCGGAATTCGTCGGCCGCCTGCCGGTGATCGCCACGCTGGAGGACCTCGACGAGGTGGCGCTGAAGCGCATCCTTCAGGAGCCGAAGAACGCGCTCGTCAAGCAGTACCAGCGGCTGTTCGACATGGAGGACGTCGAATTGACGTTCAACGACGAGGCGCTGTCGCTGATCGCCCGCAAGGCGATCGAGCGCAAGACCGGCGCGCGTGGCTTGCGCTCCATCATGGAGGGCATCCTGCTCGACACGATGTATGACCTGCCGGGCCTGGAGGGCGTGGAGCAGATCGTCGTCGGCCCCGAGGTGGTCGAGGGCAAGGCGAATCCTCTGTACATCTATGCCGACCGATCGGATGCGAACGCATCCGTCAGCGCGTGACGGAAGGCTGTCCCGGCAGGCGCCGGGAAGCAGAACGATGAGATATGCGGGCGCCGTTCTCCGGGACGGCGCCCTTGCTTTTGCCGCGCTCGCGCGTTGGTTGAGGGTTTGGCGTGTTTGTGCACACTTCTTGCCGCCAACGAACTTGAAAGCCGGCGCAACTCTCTCCAACTTAGGGAAGTCGCTGCTGAACCATCATGCCAGGAGGGTGATGGAGGCAGCGCACCGGAGGCAGTCGCCCGCGCGATGAGCGCTTCCGGCAACCGTCCGTGAACCTGCCAAAGAGGGGGGCGCGGGCGCAAACGAAAGGATACGGGCCATGACGACAACGAAGCCCCGACAGGCGGTGGCCGCAGGAACGGTCGGGATCTACCCTGTTCTTCCGCTCCGTGACATTGTTGTTTTCCCGCACATGGTCGTGCCGCTTTTTGTAGGGCGCGACAAATCCATTCGCGCGCTGGAGGAGGTCGTCAAGAGCGACCGGCACATCCTGCTGGCGACGCAAATCAATGCGTCTGACGACGATCCGGCGACCGATGCGATCTACGAGGTCGGCACGCTTGCCAACGTGCTGCAACTCCTGAAGCTGCCCGACGGCACCGTGAAGGTGCTGGTGGAAGGGACGACACGTGCCCGCGTGCGGACCTATACCCGCAGCGAGGGGTTTTACGAGGCCGAGGCCGAGGCCCTGCCCGAGTCGACGGGCGCCGATGTCGAGGTCGAGGCGCTTGCGCGCTCGGTGGTCGCCGAGTTCGAAAATTACGTCAAGCTGAACAAGAAGATTTCTCCCGAGGTGGTTTCCGCTGTCACGCAGATCGATGAGCCATCGAAGCTCGCCGACACGGTGGCCTCGCATCTCGCGGTCAAGATCGCCGACAAGCAGGCCATCCTGGAGGCCTCGTCCGTTTCCGAGCGGCTGGAGAAGGCGCTTGGGCTGATGGAAAGCGAGATCTCCGTCCTGCAGGTGGAAAAGCGCATCCGCACGCGCGTCAAGCGCCAGATGGAGAAGACCCAGCGCGAGTACTACCTCAACGAGCAGATGAAGGCGATCCAGAAGGAGCTGGGCGACGAGGACGGCCGCGACGAACTGACCGAGATCGAGGAGCGGATCGAGAAGACGCGCCTCACCAAGGAAGCGCGCGAGAAGGCGCTCGGCGAGCTGAAGAAGCTGCGCCAGATGTCGCCGATGTCCGCGGAAGCGACGGTGGTGCGCAACTACCTCGACTGGATCCTCGGCATCCCGTGGTCGAAGCGGTCGAAGGTCAAGAAGGATCTGGTGCTGGCGCAGAACGTGCTGGACACGGATCACTACGGCCTCGACAAGGTCAAGGAACGTATCCTCGAATATCTCGCGGTGCAGCAGCGCGCCAACAGGCTGACCGGCCCCATCCTGTGCCTCGTCGGGCCTCCCGGCGTCGGCAAGACGTCGCTCGGCAAGTCGCTCGCCAAGGCGACGGGACGTGAGTTCGTGCGGCTGTCGCTCGGCGGCGTGCGTGACGAGGCGGAGATTCGCGGACACCGGCGGACCTACATCGGCTCGATGCCCGGCAAGATCATCCAGTCGATGCGCAAGGCCAAGACGTCGAACCCGCTCATCCTGCTCGACGAGATCGACAAGATGGGCATGGACTTCCGCGGCGATCCCTCGGCGGCGTTGCTGGAGGTGCTGGACCCTGAACAGAACGGCGCCTTCAACGATCACTACCTCGAAGTCGATTACGACCTGTCGAACGTGATGTTCGTGACCACGGCCAACACGCTGAACATTCCGGGGCCGCTGCTCGACCGTATGGAGGTGATCCGCATCGCCGGCTATACGGAAGAGGAGAAGCTGGAAATCAGCCGCCGGCACCTCATCCCCGAGGCGGTGAAGAAGCACGGTCTGAAGGACGGCGAGTGGTCGATCGACGACGCGGGCCTGCTGCTGCTGATCCGCCGCTACACCCGGGAAGCGGGTGTGCGTAACCTTGAGCGCGAGATTTCCAACCTCATCCGCAAGGCGGTGAAGGAAATCGTGCTCAAGAAGGCGGACAGCATCCACGTGACGGCATCCAACCTCGCCGACTATCTCGGCGCGCCGAAGTTCCGCTTCGGCGAGGTCGAGGACGAGGATCAGGTGGGTGCGGTCACCGGACTGGCGTGGACCGAGGTGGGCGGCGAGTTGCTGACCATCGAGGGCATCAGGATGCCGGGCAAGGGCAAGATGACCGTGACCGGCAACCTGCGGGACGTGATGAAGGAATCGATTTCGGCGGCGGCTTCCTATGTCCGCTCGCGCGCGCCCGATTTCGGCATCGAACCGGCGTTCTTCGACAAGCACGACATCCACGTGCACGTGCCTGAAGGAGCGACGCCCAAGGACGGCCCGTCGGCCGGCATCGCCATGGCGACCGCCATTGTCTCGACCGTGACGGGCATTCCCGTCCGCAGGGACATCGCGATGACGGGCGAGGTGACGCTGCGCGGTCGTGTCCTGCCGATCGGCGGGTTGAAGGAGAAGCTGCTGGCGGCGCTGCGCGGCGGGCTGAAGAAGGTCCTCATTCCGGAAGAGAACGCCAAGGACCTGGCGGAGCTGCCGGACAGCGTGAAGAACGGGCTGGAAATCGTGCCGGTGTCGCGCATGGACCAGGTTCTTCAGCACGCGCTGGTGCGGCTGCCGGAAGCTCTCGTGCAGCCGGTGGCAGAGGCCGCGGCGGTGCCCCTGCCGGCCGAGGACGGCGAAAGCGCGGTTTCCGTGGCGCACTGAGCCGGCTGATGTTGCCGAATAATTGTTGAAAACGGCCCCCCGGAGCGGATCCGGGGGGCTTTTTTGCCGAAAAATGCTGGGAAGGCATTGCTTTCGCTTATAATTTACGGCATCCGGTGGCACTTGCCGTATGATCGGACACGATGCCCACGCCGGCATGATACGAAACCATAACTCGGGTTGACGAGTTCAGGAGGACCATATGAATAAAGGTGATCTCGTTTCAGCCGTCGCCGACAAGGCCGGTCTGACCAAAGCCCAGGCGGGCGATGCGCTGGACGCCGCTATCGAGGTGATCACCTCGGCGCTTGCCCAGGGCGACGAAGTCAAGCTGATTGGTTTCGGCACCTTTGTGGTCGCAGACCGTCCGGCCGGTACGGCCCGCAACCCTCGCACCGGCGAGACCATCGAGGTCGCTGCTTCCCGCACGCCGAAGTTCAAGGCTGGCGCCGGCCTCAAGGATGCCGTCAACAACAAGTAAGCTTTCTCCCGGGTCGCGCGACGGCGCCTGTGCACGGAAAAGCCCGGATGTGGATCAGCTCCCGATATCTTCGGAGACTTGGTGCTGCAGGCCCTTTCGGGCGGGCCGGGGAAGAATCGATTTGCATCTTGAAACACCCGGCAGGTTCCCTTAGACGATGGGGGCGTGCCGGTGTCGCCGGAAAAAGATTGCGCCTCGTCGACCCGCGGGCGTGTTTTCAAGCCTGAAGTTGTCGGGGGCGGTTAGCTCAGCTGGTTAGAGCGCCACGTTTACACCGTGGATGTCGGGGGTTCGAATCCCTCACCGCCCACCATGTTTCCGGGCGACACGCGCGGCGCACCAGCCCGTTACCGGCAGGGAGGAAGTGCAGCGTGCAGGCGTTCTCGTCCGATGGCGTTCGCATCAATTTCATCGATATTCCTGCACGGGACGGCGATGGCCGGCCGGTGCTGCTCATTCATGGCTTCGCCTCGAATCATGCCGTGAACTGGGTCAATACGATGTGGACGACGACGCTGGGGCGTGCCGGCTATCGCGTCATCGCGCTCGACAACCGCGGGCATGGCCAGAGCGAGAAGCTCTACGATCCGGCTGCCTATACCACCGCGAACATGGCGGAGGACGCGCGCCGCCTGCTCGACCATCTGGACATCGAGCGCGCCGCCGTGATCGGCTATTCGATGGGCGCGCGCAACACGGCGCGGCTCACCGTGCTGCATCCCGAAAGGGTGGCGGCGGCCGTGCTCGGCGGGCTCGGCATTCACCTCGTCGATGGCGACGGCCTGCCGACCGCTATCGCGGAGGCGATGGAGGCGTCGTCGCTGGAGGATCTGACGGCCCCGAACCAGCGCATGTTCCGCGCCTTCGCACAGCAGACGGGCAGTGACCTGCGGGCGCTCGCGGCCTGCATTCGCGGCTCGCGCGGCGGGGCGCTGACCCGCGCCGAGGTCGCCGCGATCGCCATGCCCGTGCTCGTCGCCGTGGGCTCGCGCGATCCCATCGCCGGCTCCGGCGAGGCGCTGGCGGCGCTCCTGCCTCACGGCCGTTTTCTTGAGATTCCCGGCCGTGACCACAATCTCGCGGTTGGCGACAAGGCGCACAAGCAGGGCGTGCTGGCGTTCTTCAGCGAGGTCTATCCGGCCGCGTAAGCCTCCGGGCGGGGCGGTGGAAACCGGGAGCGCAAGTCTGTCCTGCGCTGCACGCAATTGACGCCTGGCGGAGGGAGTGCGTACTTTTTCGAGGTCCGCGCGCTTGCCGGTGCGTCGATGCGCCTTCCGCCCTCCCACTTTCTTTCCCTCCGCCTTCACCGGATGAATCAGATACTGACCCTCGTCGCGCCGGTTTTCGGGCTCATCGGGCTTGGCTGGTTCGTCGCAAGAACACGGCTGCTGCCCGAAAGCACGGCGGTCGGCGTGTCGGACTTCGTCGCGACACTCGCCATTCCGGCGCTGATTTTCCGCACCCTGTCGGAGGGCAGCGTTCCCGAGGCCAGCCCATGGAGCTACTGGGCGGCGTATTTCCTGGGCGTTGCCATTGTGTGGCTGCTGGCGATGGCGCTGGCGCGCCGGTTGTTCGCGGCGAGCGGAACCGAAACCGTGATATGCGGCTTCTCCGCCGCGCAGTCGAACACCGTGCAACTGGGTGTGCCGCTGATCGTGATGGTGTTCGGCGAGCCCGGCGCGCTGCCGATGTTCCTGCTGATCGCCGTGCATCTGCCCATCATCATGCTGGCGGCGGCCATCATGTTCTCCCGCGCCAACGGGGAAGGGCGCGGCTTCGGCATCGTGGCGACGCTGCGGGCGCTGGCGACGAACCCGATCATCATCGCGATCGTGCTCGGCGGCATCGTGCGCGTCGCGCATATCCCGTTGCCGGGCCTTGTCGTGGACATCGTCGGGCAGCTCGCCGTGGCCGCGGCGCCCGTAACGCTCGTCGCGATGGGTATGGCCGTGGCGCGCTACGGCCTGCGGGGCAATCTCGGCCCGACAACGGTCATGACTGTGTTCAAGCTGGTCGTGCACCCGTTCGTAACCTGGATTCTCGCCTTTCACGTCTTCGCGATGCCGCCGGTTTTCGCCGCCGTGGCGGTGACCTTCGCGGCGTTGCCGACCGGCATCAATGCCTATCTGGTCGCGATCCGCTACAGGTCCGGCGAGGCGTTGGCCTCGAACGCCATTTCGCTGACAACACTCGTTTCGGTCGTCACTATAACGTTCTGGCTATGGTTCATCGGCGCGGCGCCCGTGTAGGAGGTCTTGCGGACTTTCCGGAACGCGCGGGGAATATGTCGATTTTTGTCGTTCGCCGCGCCGGGGAGAAACGACTATTTTACATCTTCCGTTCAAGTTGTGGCGAGGGCGCGAAGTGTGCGTATCCCGGCCCTGCATCGGGACGGGAAGGGAATGTGAATTCGAGAATACGGCGCGCCCGACCCTTCGATCGTGTGACCCTCTGACCGGCGGCCGTTCTGGCCGCCGGATTTTTTTGTTCTTGGGGAATGTTTCGCGGAACTCGGGCTATACGGGTGAGAAAATCTTCAGGCCGACGATCCCGGAGACAATCAGCCCGACGCAGACGAGCCGCATCGTCGTCATCGGTTCGTGGAACAGCACCACGCCCAGAATGACGGTGCCGATCGCGCCGATTCCGGTCCAGATCGCATAGGCGGTGCCGACGGGCAGAACTTTCAGCGACCACGCCAGCAGCGCGAAGCTGACCGCCATCGCCGCCAGCGTGAGGAGCGAGGGCACAAGGCGGGTGAAACCTTCCGTATACTTGAGCCCGATCGCCCAGACGGTCTCGAACAGGCCCGCGACGAAGAGGGCGAGCCACGCAATTCCGGATTGTCCCATGAAGGGCCTCCAGTCAGTTCGTGGCGGGGTCGTCCCCGCCGGATTGAGGAGGCGTCGACATCGGGCGTCGAGGGCGGGGCCGTCCCCGCCGCGCCGTGACCGGCCGGAGCCCTCCCGCAGCTGGCGGAAGGCGATTGTCAGTGAATGCGCATGAACAGGCGGTCCCAGCGCACCGCCGACGGCCAATTCCATATCTGCCACGCGGGCGTTTCGTCGTCCAGCGAGAAGAATGTGATCTCGGCCCGGCCGATGAAGTGATCGAACGGCACATAGCCCATGGACGCGAGGTCGCGGGAATCGCTGGAGTTGTCGCGGTTGTCGCCCATCATGAAATAGTGCCCGTCCGGCACCTTGTAGACGAAGGTGTTCGCCCAGTAGCTTGCCGCGCCCTCGCGCTCAATGATGAGGTGGCTGCGGCCGCCGGGGAGCGTTTCGCGGTAGAGCGGCACGTTCAGCGGCCGGCCCCACTGATCGGCGTCGGGATAGGTGCCGATCCGCTCGCGTTCGACCGGCTTGCCGTTGATGACGAGCACGTTGTCGACCATCTGGATGGTGTCGCCGGGCAGGCCGATCACCCGCTTGACATAATCGGTGCCGTCGTTCTTCGGCGAGGCGAAGACGGCGATATCGCCGCGCTGCGGTTCCGCGCTCCAGATCCGCCCCTCGAACGGGACGATGCCCCACGGGAAGGAATAGCGCGAATAGCCGTAGGCATATTTCGACACGAACAGATAGTCGCCGATCAGAAGCGTGGGGATGAGCGACCCGGAGGGGATGCTGAACGGCTGGAACAGGAAGGTGCGGATCACGAGTGCGATCAGTATCGCCTGGGCGACCACCTTGACCGAGTCGCCGATGCCGCCTTTTCCGCGTTTCGGTGCGTTGCTGTCGTCCCGCTGCTGCGTACCGTCGTCGGATGAGGCGTTCATGACATGCTCCGTGCGTGGGCCTCCTGAATAGGAGATGGATGCCGATGCGGGCAAGCGCTTTGTGGGCGTCACGCTCCCTGCCGGTCGCGCGAGGCTGCCGTGCGCGAAACGCAGCTTGACGGTCGATGGCCTCATTTATATAGTTAGTCTAACTAATATTATGAGGCGGCGAAAGACGTTTTCCTGTCTTGCTGCGGTCGCGGCGTGCACCCCGAGAGTATATCCACCATGCCATCCGAGCGTCTTGAGGACGAGGCGGCGGCCATCGCCGATCTGCTGCGCCCGGCCATCCTGCGGCTCAACCGCGACCTGCGCCGGGAGACGCGGGGAGCGGTGGGCCTGTCGCCGTTCCAGACGCTGCTTCTGGGCACGCTCCAGCGTGAGCCCGGCATCGGCGTCAACGAGCTGGCGGCGCGCGAGCGCATCACGCCGCCGAGCATGAGCGCGCATATAAAGCAGCTCGAAACGGCGGGCCTGCTGCGGCGCATCGAGGGCGCGCACGACGACCGCCGGCGGGTGGGCCTTGCGATCACCGGGGAAGGCGAGCGCGTGCTCGACGAGGTCAAGCGCCTGCGTACCGCCTGGCTCGCTGCCCGCATCGCGCAACTGACGGACCAGGAACGCAAGCGCATCCAGCTGGCAATCGAGCCGCTGATCAGACTGAGCGAGTTGCCCCCATCATGACTTCCGCTGCAAAGCCTGGCCTGATCGAGCGGGTCGCCCGCTCGCGCTTCATCGTACCCTATATCGTGGGCTTCGCGCTGTTCATGCAGATGCTCGACTCGACGGTGATCGCGATGGCCCTGCCGGACATGGCGCGGTCGCTGAACGCCGATCCCGTGCGGCTCAATATCGCGATCACGTCCTACCTGCTCAGCGTGTCGGTGTTCATTCCCGTGAGTGGCTGGGTGGCGGACAGGTTCGGCGCGCGCAACGTGTTCGTCGCGGCGATCGTGCTGTTCACGGTCAGCTCCGTCTTCTGCGGCCTTGCGGGCTCGCTCGGCGAACTCGTCGCCGCGCGGCTTGCGCAAGGCGTGGCGGGGGCGATGATGGTGCCGGTGGGGCGCATCGTCATGCTGCGCTCCGTCAGCAAGGCCGATCTCATGCAGGCGACGACCTATCTCACGTTGCCCGCGCTGCTCGGCCCGGTGCTCGGCCCGCCGGTCGGCGGCTTCATCACCACCTTCGGCTCCTGGCGGTGGATATTCCTGATGAACGTGCCGGTGGGCGTGATCGGCGTCGTGCTGGCGCTGACGTTCATCAGGAACACGCGCGAGGACGGCGTGCCGCCGCTCGACGTGCGCGGCTTCGTGCTGACGGGCGTGGCGCTGGCGTGTCTCGTGCTCGGCTTCGAGACGCTCGGCCACGGCGCGATCTCGTGGCAGTTCAGCACGCTCGTGCTGCTGGTAGGGCTGGTGTGTGCGCTGCTTTATGTCCACCACGCGCGCCGCACGCTCCACCCCGTCGTGGACTTCGGGCTGATGCGGATACGGACGTTCAGGGCCTCCATCGTGGGTGGCAATCTGTGCCGGTTCGATGTGGGGGCGGCGCCCTTCCTGATGGCGCTGCTGCTGCAGGTCGTGATGGGCATGTCGCCGTTCGCGGCGGGGATGATCACCTTTACCGGAGCGACGGGGGCGATCATGGCCAAAATCCTGATCACACCGGTTTTCCGGCGCTTCGGCTTCCGGCTGGTGCTGACCGCCAACGCCGTGATGGTGGCGCTGACGATCGTCGCATGCGCGGCGCTGACGCCGCTCACGCCACAATCCGTCATCATGATCGTGCTGTTTGTCGGCGGCATGTTCCGCTCCCTTCAGCTCACGGGGGTGAATGCGCTGGTCTATGCCGATATCCCGCCGGAGCGCATGAGCAGCGCCAACACATTGTCGAGCATGCTGCAGCAGGTGGCATTCAGCATGGGCGTCAGCATCGCGGCGCTTGCCATCCAGGCGAGCATGACGGCGCGCGGCGCGGCGACGATATCCATTGTCGACATCAGGGCCGGCTTCATCGTGCTGGCGCTGCTTGCGGCGGCCTCCGCCATATCGTTCCTGCGCCTTCCGCCGCGGGCCGGCGAGGAGGTAAGCCGCGGGCGGACCGGCGCCATGGAGGCTTCCGTTTCCGACGGCCATGCGTGAATTCCTGCGTGAATTCACGCGCGAGTTTCTGTTGACAGGCGCTGGCGGGCGGACTTTCCTCGACGGAGGCGAGGTCCGGCCGGGTGCCGGGCTTCGGGAACTCCATTCAGGCAGGTATTCATGACGACGCATCCGCAGGACCTTTCCCCCTCGATCGATCCGGTGAAGCTCGACAGGCTGGCGGAGGTTGCCATCCGGGTCGGGCTGCAACTGCAGGCAGGGCAGGACCTGCTCGTGACGGCACCGGTGGCGGCGCTGCCGCTCGTGCGCCGCATCGCCTTCCATGCCTATTCGGCGGGTGCCGGGCTGGTGACGCCGTTCTTTTCCGACGAGGAACTGACGCTTGCCCGCTACCGCTTCGCCGCCGATCCCGGGTTCGACCGCGCGGCGGGCTGGCTCTATGAGGGCATGGCGAAGGCGTTTTCGGCCAACACGGCCCGGCTCGCCATCGTTGGCGACGACCCGATGCTGCTCTCTAACGAGGACCCCGTGAAGGTAGCGCGCGCCAGCAAGGCCAATTCGGTCGCCTATCAGCCGGCGCTGGAGAAGATCGCGGGTTTCGACATCAACTGGAACATCGTCGCTTATCCCGGGCTCTCCTGGGCGCGGCAGGTCTTCCCGGACGACGCGCAGGACGTCGCGGTGCGGAAGCTGTCGGATGCGATCTTCGCCGCCTCGCGCGTCGACGGCGACGATCCGGTGGGCGCATGGGCGGCCCACAACGCGGCGCTGCACCGCCGCTCGGCGTGGCTGAACGCCCAGCGCTTCCACGCGCTGCACTTCACCGGGCCGGGAACGGACCTGACGATCGGTCTCGCCGACGGCCACGAATGGCATGGCGGCGCCTCGACGGCGAAGAACGGCATCACCTGCAACGCCAACATCCCCACCGAGGAGGTGTTCACCACGCCGCATGCCGCCCGCGTGGAGGGATACGTGGCGAGCACCAAGCCGCTCTCGCATCAGGGCACGCTGATCGACAACATCCGCGTGCGCTTCGAGGCGGGCCGGATCGTGGAAGCGAAGGCCTCGCGCGGCGAGGAGGTGCTCAACCGGGTGCTGGACACCGACGAGGGCGCGCGCCGGCTGGGGGAGGTCGCGCTGGTGCCGCATTCGTCGCCGATCTCGAAGAGCGGCATCCTGTTCTTCAACACGCTGTTCGACGAGAACGCCTCCTGCCACATTGCGCTCGGCCAGTGCTACGCCAAGTGCTTCGTCGATGGCGCGAAGCTGACGCCGGAAGAGATCGCGGCGCGCGGCGGCAACAAGAGCTTCATCCACATTGACTGGATGATCGGCTCGGACGAGGTCGACATCGACGGCGTGCATGCCGACGGCCGCCGCGTGCCGGTGTTCCGGAAAGGCGAATGGGCCCGGCCGGAAGAGGTCTGACCATGACCGGCGACTTCAGGATCGAAAGGGACGCGGGCGGGGACTTCGTCCTCGACCCCGCGGTGCTTGCCGCCCGCTTCCGCCTGTCCGTCGCGGACTTCCGCCGCAACATGGCGCTCGGCCATATCACGAGCATGGTCGAGGCGGGGCAGGGGGAGGACGCGGGACGATTTCGCCTGACGCTGCGCTTTGGCAACCGGGTCTGGCGGGCCGTGGTCGATGCCTCTGGCAGGGTTGCCGACGAGACGCTGGGCTTCACCAGTCCGGTTCGCGGCATCCGGGCGGGGGCGGCGGCGACCTGTTCCGCGTCTGCACGAAAACCCTAATAATTCCTTCACAGTGAAGGTGTTATAGAATGAATTGATCGTTCGGGACGTCTCGTTCCCGGAAATCCCTCAAGACAAGGCGGCGGAAGAGATGGCGATAACGCAAGTGGATTATCTCCTGCTGGGGGGCGGCCTCGCCAGCGCAACCGCCGCCGAGACCCTTCGACATGAAGGCGCCAAGGGAAAAATCCTGATCCTCTCCGAGGAAAGCATCTCGCCCTACTATCGCCCGTTCCTGTCCAAGGAATATCTGGTGCAGGAACAGGATCCCTCGAAACTGCAGATATTCCCCGAGAAGTTCTACGCGGAGCAGGACATCCTGCTGGCGCTGAACACCACGGCGGTGACGCTCAACGCTTCGGGCAAGTTCATCGTCACGAATACCGGGCAGGTGATCGGCTATGACAAGCTGCTGATCGCCACGGGAGCGAAGCCGAAGCCGCTGCGCATCCCCGGCTGGGAGCGGGCGGGCGTCTTCTGGCTGCGCCGGCGCAGCGAGGGCGAGGCCATCCGTCGCGCGGCGGCGAAGGCGAAGACCGCCGTCGTCATGGGCGGCAGCTTCCTCGGCATGGAAATCGCCATGTCGCTTCACCACCTCGGCCTCAAGGTCACGGTGGTGGAGCGCGGCGACAAGGTGCTGACCCACCTCGAATCGGCGCAATTGTCGGCCTACTTCCGCGCCTTCGCGGAGTCGAAAGGGCTGACCTTCCATTTCTATGACGAGGTCGTCAGCATCGAGGGCGACGAGCACGTGCAGTCGGTGGTTACCCGCGAGGGCCGCACCATTCCGGCTGAGATGGTGATTGCCAGCATTGGCGTCGACCCGGCGACATCCTTCCTGCGCGGCACCGACATCGCGTTGGAGAACGGCCGCGTGCTGGTGAACGAGTTCATGGCGACCAACGTCCCCGGCATCTATTCCGCCGGCGACGTCACCACCTTCTACGATCCCGTTTTCCGCTCCAAGCGCCACATCGAGCATGCCGACAACGCCATGCGGCAGGGGCGCATCGCGGCGCGCAACATGCTGGGCAAGCGCCAGCGCTACGAACAGGTGTCGTACTTCTTCTGCGAGGTTGGGGAACTCAGCTTCAGCGCGCTCGGCGTCTCGGAGGAGGCGGACGAATGGATCGAGCGCGGAAGCCTCGATGCGCGCTCCTACTCGTTGTTCTATCTCCGCAACGGCGTGGTGCAGGGCTATTTCTCCATGGGTCGCCCCGCGAGCGAGACGCGCACGGCCGAGGGGCTGATCCGCTATCGCGTCAACGTCGCGGACCGCAAGGAGCGCATCGCGGACGCCTCCGTCGCGCTCGACGACATTCCCACCCAGAACGTGTTCGTGCTGCAGGGAGGCGGCGCGCTCGGCGCATTCGAGACGGGCGTGATCAAGGGGCTTGAGGAGCACGGCATCTATCCGGATATCGTGGCGGGCGTGTCCATCGGCGCGATCAACGGCGCGGTGATCGCCGGCAATCCGAAAGATCCGACCCGCGCGCTGGAGGCGTTCTGGAAGGATCTCACCGTGGACGCGCCGCGCCTCCTGCCGGACGACGCGCGCCGCACGGCGGTGTCGCTGCAGATTCTGGCTTTCGGCGTGCCGAGCTTTTTCCGCCCGCGCTGGCTGCCGCCCGTGTACGACCCGATGACGCTGCCCTTCAACTGGACGAGCTACTACGACACGTCGCCGATGAAGTCCCTGCTGCGCAAGTATGTGGATTTCTCCGCGCTGAAGGACAGCCCGGTGCGGCTGCTCGTGAGCGCCGTCAACGTCAACACCGCCGAGCTGGAAATCTTCGACAGCTACGTGGACGACATGACGCCGGACCATATCCTCGCCAGCGGCAGTCTGCCTCCGAGCTTTCCGTGGACGGAGATCGATGGAAAAGCGTATTGGGACGGCGGCATCATCAGCAATTCGCCGCTCGATATCGTTCTCGACCGCTGCGGCCCGGACGGCAAGCGCGTCTACGCTGTCGATCTGTTCGCGTCCAGCAAGCCCTTGCCGCAAAACATGATGGAAGTGCGCTCGCGCCTGAGCGAGATCATCTATTCGGAGCGGGTGCGCAACGACATCCGCATCCGTGAGGTTGTCAGCGCCTATCGCGGGCTCATCGAACACGTGCTCAGCCACGTGGAGGAGGAAACCGCCGCCCGCATCCGCCAGCGCCCCTACTACATCCAGCTCATGGGCGACGGCGCGCCGATGAAGATCATCCGTTTCCTGCGCGTCGGCACGCCCGGCGAACCGTCCTCGCGCGACTACGACTTCTCCGACATGGGCATCCGCGCGAACCAGAAAGAAGGCTACGAACTGGTCATCAGGACGCTTCAGGAACTGCGCCAGCAGGAAGAGGGCGACGAGATACCGGTATCCATCGCCGCGAAATAAGGTTTTGTGCCGCCTTTTATTGCGTCTGCAAAATTATGCCGGCAGCATGTTGACTTGACACACAATTGTTAAGTCGCCGTTTTAAGAGAATAAACGAGACGACGTCTCTGCCCGGCTGTCCGGCCAGCCAGTTTATAATAACTATAAGCTGGCCGTCTGCGGGTGTGTGTATGCCGTAACCGGGCGCCGACAAGCGGCGCGCCGGATTCGGGGCGCGCAACACATAATGTGAGATGGATCATGGCTGGATATGCCAAGCCTGCCGTCGCTGCCCGGGCATTCGGGCTCGTGGCGGCGATATGCTTTTCTGTGTTTTCTTTCGTGACGGTTCTGGCTGTCGGGGAGGTCCGTGCAGAGCCGATACGTGGCGCGGGGTCGACTTTCGCCGCGCCCGTCATCGCCCGCTGGGCGCGGGCATACAGCGAGGCGCGCGCTGACGGCGGCGACTTCGTTTCTCCCGACTGGACGGTCGATTACGAACTGGTTGGGTCGCTCGCGGGCCTCATGCGCCTTGAGCAGCCCGAACTCGATTTCGCCGCGAGCGACGTGCCCGTCGAGCCCGAGGAGCTTGCGCGGCGCGGCCACCAGCAGTTTCCGTTCGTCCTGGGCGGCATCGCCGTCGTCGTCAACCTCGACGGCGTGAGGGTGGGCGAGCTGCGCCTGCCTGGGCCGGTGCTGGCGGACATCTATCTGGGCCGGGTGACGACGTGGAAAAACCCGGCCATCGCGGCGGCCAATCCGGGGCTCGGCCTGCCCGATCTGCCGATCACCGTCGTTTACCGCAAGGACGGCTCGGGCTCGACCTTCGCCTTCACCGAATACCTGTCGGCGGTCAGCCCGGAATGGCGCGAGCGCCTGGGCGCGGATACGCTGATCGCCTGGCCGGCCGGCAAGGGCGCTGAAGGCACGCAGGACCTTATCCGCAGCGTGCAGGCGACCAAGGGCGCCATCGCCTATGCCGAGTTTGGGCAGGTCGCGCGTACGAGCATGCCCTTCGCGTCCATCGAGAACGCTTCCGGCCGCTTCGTCGCGCCCGGGCCCGACGGCTTCCAGGCTGCCATCGACTCCGTCGACTGGTCGCAGACGCGGGACTTCTACGCGGCGCTGACCAACCGTACCGGCGAGAACGCCTATCCGATCACGGCCGCGACCTTCGCGATCGTGCCGGTCGCCCGGCGTTCGGCGGGCCGCTATGGCCGCGTGCATGACTTCTTCCGCCTGGCCTTCGACAAGGGCGGCGAGGATGCGCGCGCGCTTGGCTACGTACCGCTTCCGGCGCCGCTCGTGGAGCGGATCAAGCAATACTGGGTCGAGGAACTGCGCACGCGAAGCTGATCGCGGTGCCTTCTGGGGATGGCGTAACTATGGATATTGATATCTTCAAGGACATTCTTGTCCCTGTCATCGGCGGCCTCGGGCTGTTCATGCTGGGCCTCGAATTCATGTCGAACGGCATTCAGGCCCTTTCCGTCAACCGGATGCGCGAGTTCCTCGCCAAGGCCGCGGGTACGCCGATCAAGGGCGTCATGGCGGGTACGCTGATCACGGGCGTCATCCAGTCGTCCACGGCGATGACGGTGATGGTGGTCGGTCTCGTCAACGCCGGCGTCGTCGCGCTGCGACCCGCCATCAGCGTGATCATGGGCGCCAACATCGGCACCACGCTCGGCAACGGCCTCATCGCGCTGCCGCTCGGGCCGCTCGGGCTCGTCTTCTCCGGCTTCTTCGCGCTCGTCTACTGCTTCTCGAAGAACGAGAAAGTGCGTAACATCGCGCTGTCGGCCATGGGCTTCGCGCTGATCTTCTACGGCCTCAACCTGATGACCGGCGGCCTGCGCCCCCTGCGCAACATGCCGGAAGTCATGGCGCTGCTTTCCACGCTGCAGGCCGACTCGTACATCAACCTCATCAAGTGCGTGTTGATCGCCGCCGGTATCACGGCGCTGATCCACTCCTCGTCGGCGACCATCGGCATCGTGATGGGCCTCGGCGCCGCCGGCATCCTGGACTGGAAGACGGCCGTCGCCTTCTCGCTCGGCGCGGATCTCGGCACCACGATCACTTCGTGGATGGCCTCGATCAACCTGTCCAAGAACGCCAAGCGTGCCGCTTACGCCCATATATCCTTCAATCTCATCGGCGTCTGTATCACGGTGCCGCTGTTCTTCGTCTCCATCGAGGTGCTGCGCTGGGGCATGCAGTGGTTCGGTGGCGATCCTGCGGTTCCGGTTCTGGTCGGCGGCAAGGAGACCTTCCCGCTGGTGCCGGTCGCGGTGGGTCTGTACTCGACGGTGTTCAACATCTTCAACACGCTGCTGCTTTTCCCCTTCGTGGGCGTGTTCGAACGTGTTCTCCTGCGTGTCGGCCATACGGACGACGAGGATGTGGAGGATTACTCCACGCCGAAGTTCCTCAACCGCGCTGTGGCTGACGACTTCGCCCGCGCCGTTCCCGCGGTGGAGCAGGAAACCGCCCGCCACCTGCAGGCCGGTGCCCTGTTCCTCGACATCGCGCGCGGCAAGAAGAACGCGCCGTCCGATCCGGGCGAGCACTACCTCGCGACGGATATCCTGAGCCGCGACATCCGCGCCTACACGGCGGCGCTGATGAAGGAGGATCTGCCCTACGAGCAGCTCGACCTCATCGCCAGCCTGATCGAGGAGGCGGACTTCACCGCCGCCCTTACCGAGTCGATGCATCAGGTGGCGCGCCGCGTGAAGCGTGAGAAGTTCTCGGACAAGGCGCAGGCGATCGTCGACGTCGCCCTCGACAAGCTCGACTACTCGCTGCGCGAGATCCTGCCCGACTACGGCATCGCCGATCCGCAGATGCCGGCAGGCCACGTCACGTTCCCCGGGGTCGATGAATTGCGTGCCCGCACGCTGGCGCTCGGCCCCAACGCCGGAGCGGGCGAACGCGGCACCATCCTCGCGCTGCTCGGCTCCATCGAGCGCGCGGAGCTGCTCATCCACCGCATCGACGCCGAACGCAAGTCCGTGAACCGGCAGAGCGTGCTGGCGCGCGCGGCCCGGCAGCAGGCCCCGACGCCCCGCGCGGACGAGGGCGGGCTGGCACCGGTGCCGGCCGAGTAAAACGGGCTTCCGGTTGCGCCGGAACATCGTGTAACGATCTTTCCCGCCGGGGGCGCACTCCGGCGGGAACAGTTTCGGCAGTCGCCTGTTGCCGCAGGATTTGATGCCACAACGACGATTGGAACGAACTGGGCGAGGCTTCGATGAGTGTCGGTCTGGTAGCACTTCTTGACGATATCGCGGCGCTGGCCAAGGTTGCCGCCGCTTCCCTCGACGATGTCGCCAGCCAGGCGGCACAGGCGGGCACCAAGGCGGCGGGCGTGGTTATCGACGATGCGGCGGTGACTCCGCGCTACGTCGTGGGCTTCGCCGCCGCGCGCGAGGTGCCCATCATCGGCAAGATCGCCGTTGGCTCCCTGCGCAACAAGCTGCTGATCCTGCTGCCGGCGGCCCTCATCCTGAGCCTGCTGCTGCCGCAGGCCATCACGCCGCTGCTGATGATCGGCGGTCTTTATCTATGCTACGAGGGCGCCGAGAAGGTGTTCGAACTCGTCCTGCCGCACGCGGCCCACAGCCACGAGGCGGAACTGGAGACGGTGGCCGTCGACGCCAGGACCTTCGAGGATCAGAAGGTCGCGAGCGCCATCAAGACCGACTTCATTCTCTCGGCCGAGATCATGGCCATCACGCTCGGCGCGGTGCCGAACGCCTCGCTCGGCATGCAGGCGATCGTCCTCGCCGTGGTCGGCGTCGGCATCACCATCGGCGTCTACGGCGCCGTCGCGCTGATCGTGAAGGCGGACGACTTCGGCCTGATGCTGTCGCGCTACAAGGCGCCTTCCACGCCCGGCAAGCTGATCCGGGGGCTGGGGCGCGGTATCGTGCAGGGCATGCCGTGGTTCCTGAAGGGCCTCGGAATCGTCGGCACCGCCGCCATGATCTGGGTGGGCGGCGGCATCGTCCTGCACGGGTTCGAGCAGTTCGGCCTCGGCGGCGCCGCGCATCTGGTGCACGATTTCTCCGAGGCGGCGGAGCACGCGGCGGGGTCTGCTGTCGGCTGGCTCGCCGGCGCTGCGGGTTCGGGTGCGTTCGGCCTCGTTCTCGGCGGGCTCATGATTCCGATCATGAGCTATTGCGTTTCCCCCCTCTGGCGGCGCGCCAAGCTGCAGCTCAAGAGCGCCTGAGCCGTCCCGCTCCCCGCCGCATGTTTTCGCCGCGCGGCAGCCCCGTCTCCGCGTGGCGCTCGGCCGCTCGCGGAGACTTCCGGGCCTCGTCTCAGTCGCGTCGTCCTGCCCGCCATGGACAAGGCCACGGTGCCGGTTTACAGCTTTTCCAATGTCCGGCGGTCGCGGGACGCAGGATGGGGAGGTAGGCCGTGGAAGAGGCGCGCCACAAGCTTTCGATGAGTATCCTGATGACGCCCGACATGGCCAACTTTTCCGGCAATGTTCACGGCGGCCACATCCTGAAGTATCTCGATCAGGTCGCCTTTGCCTGCGCCAGCCGCTACGCGGGCAGCTATGTTGTGACGCTCTCCGTCGATCAGGTGATCTTTCGCCAGCCCATCCACGTCGGCGAACTGGTGACGTTCTATGCCGCCGTCAACTATACCGGTCGCACCTCGATGGAGATCGGCATCAAGGTGGTGACCGAGGACATGCGCGCCCGGAGCGTGCGTCACACCAACAGCTGCTACTTCACCATGGTCGCCGTCGACGAGAACGGCAAGGCGATCCCCGTGCCGCCTCGCGTGCCGCAGGGCACGGAGGAGCGCCAGCGCTACGAGGCCGCCATCCAGCGCCGCGCCCTGCGGCAGGAGATGGAGCAGCGCCACCAGCGCATCCGCGAATCCGTCAGCCACGGCCCGCACGAGGTGGCGCCGGTTTCCGACGAATAGCGCATCGGCAGGGACGCGGCGCGGCGGCCTTCAGACCTGCGTCGCGCCCCTTGCCCGCTTTCCCGTGTCGCTGCCCTCAGCCGGCCAGCATGGTGCCCTTTTCGCGCAGCCGGGCATGCCATCCCAGCGCTTCCTCGATGACATGCGGCGTCTGCCCGCCGCGCTTGAGGGCGCGGTCGAAGTAATCGTCGAGGGCGTCGCGGTAGCTCGCGTGGGCGCAGTGGTCGATGATCTCGCGCGCCCGCTCGCGCGGCGCCAGGCCGCGCAGATCGGCAAGACCCGCCTCGGTGACGATGATGTCCACGTCGTGTTCCGTGTGGTCGACATGGCTCGCGAACGGCACCACGCTCGAAACGGCGCCGCCCTTGGCGATGGACTTGGTGACGAACACCGACAGATAGGCATTGCGGGCGAAGTCTCCCGAGCCCCCGATGCCGTTCATCATGTGCGTTCCGCCGACGTGGGTCGAGTTGATGTTGCCGTAGATGTCGACCTCCAGCGCCGTGTTGATGGCGATGATGCCGAGGCGGCGGATGATCTCCGGATGGTTGCTGACCTCCTGCGGGCGCAGGATGAGCCGCGACTTGTAATCGCCCAGGCGCGGCAGCACCCGGCCGTAGCACTCGCGCGACAGCGTGATCGACGAGCCGGAGGCGAAGCGGAGCTTGCCGGCGTCGAAGAGATCGAAGGTGCTGTCCTGCAGCACTTCGGAATACATGGTCAGGTCGTGGAAGGGCGTCTCGATGAAGCCGTGCAACACCGCGTTGGCGATGGAGCCGATGCCCGCCTGCAGCGGCTGCAGGGTGTTGGTGAGGCGGCCCCGCGCGACCTCGTTCTGCAGGAAGTCCGACAGATGGCTGGCGATGGCGCGGGTCTCGTCGTCGGGCGGCAGCACGGTGGAGGAGCTGTCGAGCTTCGTCGTCACCACGATGGCGACGATCTTTTCCGGCGGGATATCGATATACGGCACGCCGACGCGGCTTTCCGGCGTGACGACCGGGATGGGCTCGCGGTAGGGGCGGCGCTTGGGGATGTAGATGTCGTGCAGCCCCTCCAGCACGTCGGACTGCTCCAGGTTGATCTCGACGATGACCTTCTCGGCGAGGATGGCGAAGGAGGCCGAATTGCCGACCGAGGTGGTGGGCACGATGCCGCCGTTCTCCGTGATGGCCACGGCCTCGATCACGGCGACGTCGACCGGGCCGATCTGGTGCGTGCGCAGCAGCTCCACCGTTTCCGACAGGTGCTGGTCGACGAACATCACCTCGCCCTCGTTGATGAGCTTGCGAAGCGCGGGATCGGACTGGAAGGGCATGCGGCGCGCCAGCACGTGCGCTTCCGCCAGCGTCTTGTCGAGATCGTTGCCGAGCGAGGCGCCGGTGATCAGCGTGATCTTCAGCGGTTCCTCCTTCGCGCGGGCCGCGAGCGCCAGCGGTACGGCCTTGGCCTCGCCGGCGCGGGTAAAGCCGCTCATGCCCACAGTCATGCCGTCACGGATGTGGCGCGATGCTTCCAGCGCCGTCGTAACCTTGGACTGGAGGCCGGGATGGCGGATTCTCTCGCGATGCATAAGCGTGTCCTCGAAAACTGCGCGCGGTTTCGGTTGCCGTCTTTCCGGCAATGCCTGTCCACGTGGCAAATGAACGTCAGGGAACGGCCCGCCCGTGGCGTCGGGAAGGGGCCGTCCATCGTCATGACAGAGAGAGCCGTTCGTTGCCGCACGACTCACCCGCCAGCATATGTGGCGATATTCGATACGATCAACGGCGCGAGCGCGGTTTGGAACCTAGCAATTGGTTGTATGGGAAGGAAAAATGGAAATGCATTGCCGCTAACCCGCCGCCCGCTTGTCAGGCCGCGCCACGGCGTGGTAACCGGAGACGGGGCAGCCGGGCGGTGGCGCATCGGCGCCGGTCCGTATATGCTCCGGGTAACGGGGATAGGCTCCGGGATGGAGATCGCAGGAGGCGTCAATGGCTGAAAACAATGCGCAGGGTGGCGGCGTCGGGACCGAGGTGCCGTTCAGCCTGTTCGTGGGCGGGGTTGCGATCGCGCTCGTCCTGATCGCGCTCGTCGCCATCGTGAACGTCGGCTGATGCCGGGCCGTCGCCGGGCAAGCGCCGGCGGCGGGGGTGAGCGGGCGTGAAAAAGCCGGCAGGGGAATGTCCCTTTGCCGGCCTCACTGCGTTGCGGCTGCTTCAGTCGCGGTTACAGGCTGCCCTGCGAGACGAACTTCGTGTTGAGATAAGCCTCGATCGCCTCAAGGCCGCCCTCGGAGCCGTAGCCCGAATCCTTGATGCCGCCGAAGGGCACTTCGGGGAGCGCGAGGCCGAGGTGGTTGATGGTCAGCATGCCGCTTTCGATGGACTGCGCCAGCGCGGTGGCGGTCTTAGCGGAGCGGGTCACGGCGTAGGAGGCGAGGCCGAAGGGCAGGCGGTTGGCCTCGGCCACGGCGTCGTCGAAATCGCGGAACGGCACGATCAGCGCCAGCGGGCCGAAGGGTTCCTCGTTCATCGCCCGCGCGGTGGTGGGCACGTTGGCGAGCACCGTCGGCTCGAAGAAGTAGCCCTTGTTGCCGATGCGGTTGCCGCCTGTGACGAGTTCCGCGCCGTGCTGGACGGCGTCCTGGATGAGGCCTTCGAGGGCGGGGATGCGCCGTTCGTTCGCGAGCGGCCCCATGGTGGTGCCCTCCGCCGTGCCGTCGCCGACCTTGATGGCCTTCGCGAACGTCGTGAACTTGTTGACGAAGTCGTCGTAAACGCCTTCCTGCACCAGGAAGCGCGTCGGCGAAACGCAGACCTGCCCGGCGTTGCGGAACTTCGCGCCGGCAAGCATCTTCGCCGCGACGTCGAGGTCCGCATCGTCGAAGACGATGGCGGGCGCATGGCCGCCGAGTTCCATCGTGACGCGCTTCATGTGCAGGCCGGCAAGCGCCGCGAGCTGCTTGCCCACGGGCGTGGAGCCAGTGAAGGAAATCTTGCGGATGACCGGATGCGGGATGAGGTATTCCGAAATCTGCGCCGGCACGCCGTAGACGAGGCTGATGACGTCACCCGGCACCCCGGCGTCGATGAACGCGCGGATGAGTTCGGCGGGCGAGGCCGGCGTTTCCTCGGGTGCCTTGACGATGATGGAGCAGCCGGCGGCGAGCGCGGCCGAGAGCTTGCGCACCACCTGGTTGATGGGGAAATTCCACGGCGTGAAGGCGGCGGCCGGGCCGACGGGCTCCTTGATCACGAGCTGGTAGACGCCCTCGGCGCGGGCGGGAACCACGCGCCCGTAGGCGCGGCGAGCCTCTTCCGCGAACCAGTCGATGGTATCGGCGGCGGCCAGCGTCTCCATGCGGGCCTCGGCCAGCGGCTTGCCCTGTTCGAGCGTCATCTTCAACGCGATCTGCTCTGCCCGTTCGCGCAGCAGGTCCGCCGCCTTGCGCATGAGCTTGGAGCGCGCGAACGCAGACGTCCTGCGCCAGGTCTCGAAGCCGCTCGCCGCCGCCGCGAGCGCGAGGTCGAGATCGGGAATCTCGGCATGCGCAACCGTGCCGATGACTTCCTCCGTCGCGGGATTGACGACCGGGATGGTTTTGCCCGACAGGCTGTCGCGCCAGGAGCCGTTTATGAAGAGCTGGACATTGGCATACATGTGAAGTCGTTCCCTCAGGTGAAGTCATTGGTGCGTTCGCCGCGCTGCGCTGGCGGCCCGGGCGGATTATGCTGCCTTTGCCGCAAAAGGAAAGGGCACCGGGCGCGCGTCAAACGCGCCCTCCCTGCATGGCGATGCAGGCGGTTCGCTTCAGGCGCGCGGCGGCCCGAGGCGCCCGGCGAGGCCGGCCGCGAATCCCTTTACCATCGCGCGCGGCCGCGCCGTCCTGCCGCCGTCGGCCAGCCAGTAGGCCAGCGTCTGCGCGGCGATGTAGAGACAGATGCGCGTCTTCCAGCGCAGGGGAACGTGACCCATGCCCAGCAGCGCCGCCTGGTTGCGCGCGTAGGTGCCCAGCCGCAGGGGCGACTGCACCGGCAGTTCCCAGCCGATGACGGGCACCCGAAGCTGCCCGCCGCCGAGGCGATGCGGCATCGGGATGTCATCCGCCAGCCAGCAGGAAAACCCCTTCGACCAGGCGCGGAAGCACCACTCCACGTCGATGGCGTCAATGAAGAAGTCGCCGCGGAACGGGCCGATTTCACGAAACGCCGCGATATCGATGAGGCTGCCCGACGAAATCGCGAACCACACGGCCCGCGCCTCCGCCACGACGCGCCCGTCGGGATGGGGATGCACGGTCGGCGGCTTGTGGTCGGGCGAGGCGGAGACGGGCAGGGGCCCGGCCAGCGCCGCGCGCTCGCCCGCCGCCAGGAGTGCCGACAGCCGGCGGGAAAGTGCCGTCACCATGCCCGGCGGGGGGCTCGAATCCTGGTCGAACAGGATCACGCGGCTGGCCACGGCTGATTCGGCCCTGGCCATGATGCGGGCGTAGGCCTCGCCCAGCCCGACATTGCCGCCCGGATCGTCGATGTGGATGGGCGTGTCCCCGGCGATATCCAGCAGGCGCGCGCGCTCCTCCGCCGGCATGGGGGAGTTGGTGACCACGACGACCTCCGCCGTCTCGGGCGCGACCGTGGCGACGAGATCCGCGAGCACGGCGAAATCGGGATTGAAGGTGACGATGCCGGCGACGATCCGTTCCATGTTGCCCCTGCCCGCGCCGGACATTCCCGCCGCCTGCGCCCGGGACCGTTTAACAGCGATATCCGGCAAGGTCCACGAGGATCGTGCCGTTTGCCCGGCACGGACGTTGACCCGGGGGGGCGTCTCCGATAATGACAGGACGCGCGGTCAAGCCTGCTCCAGTTGTGCGACAGGTTACGAAGGGTGATGCGGTTGCTGCCCGGCCGGCTCCCGAGCGGATGCTTGCGAGGGGACCGGGAGCAGGCGGCGCCCTTCGATGCCTCATCGCGGGCCTGATTCCTCGGGTCCGCGTGCGGTCAACCTGTTGCTGCAACCAGTTGTCGAGTGAACATCTGCATGTCCCTTCATCCCACTTCCAGAGACTGGCGGCTTGCCGCCGACGATTTTCTGCGCGGCATGAAGTCCTGGCAAATCTGGACCCTGATGGGCGTCAGCGACATCAGGCAACGTTACAAGCGATCGCGCTTCGGCCAGTTCTGGATCACGCTGTCGATGGCCGTGTTCGTCGCCGGCATCGGGGTCGTGTTCTCGCTGCTGTTCAAGCAGTCGGTCGCCGAGTATGTGCCGTATCTGGCCGTCAACTACATCATCTGGACCTTCATGTCCGGCGTGGTGTCGGACAGCACCACGGCCTTCGTGCAGGGCACGGTCTTCCTGCGGCAGGAGAACCTGCCAAAGACGATTTTCGTGATGCGCGTCATCGTGCGCAATCTCATCGCGCTGGCGCACAACATCGTGATCGTGCCGCCGGTGTTCCTGCTGTTCGGCGTGGTGCCGGACTGGGGCATCTTCCTGATGCTCCCGGGCTTCGCGCTGCTGCTGGTGGCGTCGTTTCTCGTCACGCTCCTGTGCGGCATCCTGTGCACGCGCTTCCGCGACCTGCCCCAGATCATCGCCAACCTGCTGCAGCTCGCCTTCTTTATCACTCCGATCATGTGGCGCGTGAGCCAGCTCGACGGGCGGGGATGGTATGTGACGCACCTCAACCCGTTCGCGGTGTTCCTGCGCATCGTCACCGATCCGATTCACGGCAAGGTGCCGGAATTGTACGACTACGGCGCGGCGCTGACGGTCATCGCCGTGCTCACGGCGGTCACGTGGCCGCTGTTCGCCCGCTTCCGCGCCCGCATCGTCTACTGGCTGTGAGGAATCATGGCGAAGAGTAACGTTTTGCCGTCCATCGAACTCGTCAACGCGAGCGTCGAGTTTCCGATCTACAACGCGCGCGGCCGCTCGATCCGCTCCACGCTGCTGCAGCGGGTGGGGGGCGCGGTGAGCACCGAGGCCGACGGGGTGACGGTGACGGCCCTGCGCGACATCACCCTGTCGCTGCGCAACGGCGACAGGCTCGCGATCGTCGGCCACAACGGCGCCGGCAAGTCCACCCTGCTGCGGGTGTTCTCCGGCGCATACGAGCCGTCGAGCGGCGCTGCCGAGATCGTCGGCAAGGTCGCCTCGCTCCTTGACATCACCATGGGCATGGACCCCGAGCTGACCGGCGCGGAGAACATCATCCTGCGCGGCGTCTTCACCGGCATGACCATCGATGAGGCGCGCGGCTTCATTCCGGAGGTGGCGGCGTTCTCGGAACTCGGGGACTACGTCAACCTGCCGATGCGTACCTATTCCAGCGGCATGACGCTGCGGCTCGCCTTCGCCATCTCGACGGCCAGCACGCCGGATATCCTGCTGCTGGACGAGCTGATCAGCGTCGGCGACAGCTCCTTCGCCCACAAGGCGCGCGACCGCATCGAGCGCATGATGGACCGCGCCAGCATCCTGGTGCTCGCCTCCCATGACGCCAAGACGCTGCGCAAGTACTGCAGCCGCGCCGTCATGCTCTCCGAGGGGCGCATCGTGGCGGATGGCACCGTGGAGGAGGTGCTGGAAGCTTACGGCATCGGCGACGATGGCGACGGCGTGCTGTAGCAACGCCGGCGCCGGTCGCCGCGCCCGTCACTTCGCGGGCGTGTCGTCCGTGCGGGCGTAAATGTCCTCGATGCGCACGATGTCATCCTCGCCGAGATAGGGTCCGGACTGCACCTCGATCAGGTTGAGCGGCAGCTTGCCCGGATTTTCCAGCCGGTGGACGCAACCGAGCGGCAGGAAGATGGACTCGTTCTCGCGCAGCAGAATCTGTTCGGAGTCGCGGGTGACGAGCGCCGTGCCGTTGACGACCACCCAGTGCTCGGCGCGGTGGAAGTGCTTCTGCAGCGACAGCTTCGCCCCGGGATTGACGGTGATCCGCTTCACCTGAAACCGCTCGCCGGTGTGGATGGACTGGTAGTAGCCCCACGGGCGATGCACCTGCACGGTCTGCGTGGCGGCGGCGTGGCCGTTCCGGCGCAGGCGCTCGACCAGTTTCTTCACGTCCTGGTCCCGGTCCTTGCGCGTCACCAGCACGACGTCGGGCGTGGCGACCACCACGAGGTCGTCGATGCCGAGCGCCGCGACAAGCTGGCCCTCGCCGCGCAGGTAGCTGCCGCGCACGTCCTCCGCCACCACGTCGCCGATGAGCACGTTGCCGCTGCCGTCACGGCTGCCGATCGCCCATAGCGCCGACCAGCTTCCGACATCCGTCCAGCCGCAATCGGTGGGCGTGACGACGGCAAGCGCAGTCTTCTCCATCACCGCGTAGTCAACGGCGATGGAGGGGCTTTCGGCGAACGCGGCCTCGTCGAGGCGGACGAAGTCGAGATCGGCGCGCGCGGCGTCGAGCGCCGTGCGGCTCGCGGCCAGCACCTCGGGCGCAAGCCGTTCCAGCTCCTGCAGGAACACCGCCGCCGGAAGCAGGAAGATGGCGCTGTTCCACAGATAGTCGCCCGAATCGAGATAGGTCTGGGCGGTCGTGGCGTCGGGCTTCTCCACAAAGCGCTGCACCGGATAGACGCCCGGCACGTCGGTTTCCCCGGCGCCCCGCTGGATATAGCCGTAACCGGTGGCGGGCGCGGTCGGCTGCACGCCGAACAGGACGAAGCGGCCGGCCACCGCCGCCGGCAGGCTGTTGAAGACGGCGTCGAGCAGGGCCGGTGTGTCCTGGACGACATGGTCGGCGGCGAGCAACAGGATGAGCCCCTGCGGATCGCGCCGGCTCTCGACCAGCGCCGCGATGGCGGCCGCGGCCGTGGTATTGCGCCCGACGGGCTCCAGCACGATGGTGGCGTCGTCGATGCCGAGAGCGCGCAACTGCTCGGCAATGACGAATCGATGCTCGACGTTGGCGATCACGATGGGGGCGTTGAAGCGCTTGCGGTCGGCGACGCGCAGCACCGTTTCCTGCAGCATGGAGCGCTCGCCGGCAAGCGGCAGCAACTGCTTGGGGAAGGTCTCGCGCGAGAGCGGCCACAGCCGCGTGCCGGTGCCGCCGGAAAGAATGACGGGAGTGATGCGTCCGGAAGGGGCTTGCCTGTCTGTCTCGCTCATGTCTCGCTCACGTTATTATATTGCCACTCGTGCCGGGTTGTTTAGCACAGCTTCGTCGTGATTGGGCAATCCTGCTTCCTCCATAAAGTTGCTTGCGTCAGGCTGTCTTTCCCCGGATAACCTGACCTGCGAAACCGAACCGCGGGTTCCGCGGCACGCTCAGGAGATGCGGGATGGTGGCTTTGCATATGACTTCGCCTGTAGCCCGGGGCGGATTCCGGCGGCTGATCGGTTATCTCGCGATGGCGGCGCTCTGCGCGTTCCTGCTGTCCGGCGTGCAGTCCGCGATGGCCGCGCGCAGCCAGATCGTGGTCGGCGTACGGCTGGAGCCGCCGCACCTAGACCCCACTGCCGGCGCGGCGGCCGCCATCGGCGAGGTGACCTATGCCAACGTCTTCGAGGGGCTGACCCGAATCGACGGCAAGGGCGAGGTTCTGCCGGGGCTCGCCGAAAGCTGGGACATCGCCGACGACGGGCGCACCTACACCTTCCGCCTGCGCGAGGGCGTGCAGTTCCACGACGGCAGCTCCTTCGACGCCGCCGACGTGAAGTTCACGCTCGACCGCGCGGTCGCGGCAGACAGCGTCAACCCGCAGAAGTCGCTGCTGGAGCCGATCGAAAGCGTGGAGGTCGTCGATCCGCGCACCGTGCGTATCGTCCTCAGGCGGCCCACCGCGCAGTTCCCGTTCACGCTCGGCCTGCCCGCCGCCGTCATCGTGGCGAAGGAAACCGCCGATACGAACCGCACCAACCCCAACGGCACCGGCCCCTTCCGCGTTTCGCGCTGGGTGAAGGGCGACCGGATCGATCTGGAGCGCAACGAGCGCTACTGGGGCGCGAAGCCCGCACTGGCGCGGGCCACGTTCCGCATCATCGGCGATCCCTCCGCCGCCTATGCCGCGCTGCTCGCGGGCGATATCGACGCCTTCCCGAATTTTCCCGCGCCGGAGAACGTGCCCCAGTTCCGGGCCGACCCGCGCTTCACCGTCGTCGTCGGCAACACCGAGGGCAAGACGGTGCTCGCCATCAACAACGGCCGGAAACCGCTCGACGACATCCGCGTGCGCCGCGCCATCGCGCACGCCATCGACCGCAAGGCGCTGATCGATGGCGCGATGGACGGGCTCGCCCAGCCCATCGGCTCCCACTACGCGCCCCAGAACAAGGGGTATGTCGACCTTACGGGCCGCTATCCTTACGATCCCGACAAGGCGCGCGAGCTGCTGAAGGAAGCGGGCGTGCCGGAGCTGCGCCTGCGACTCGTGCTGCCGCCGCCGTCCTACGCACGCCGCGGCGGCGAGATCATCGCGGCGCAGCTGCGGGCCGTGGGCATCGAGACGGAAATCGTGCCGGTGGAATGGGCGCAGTGGCTCTCCGACGTGTTCCGCGACAGGCGCTACGATCTCAGCATCGTCGCCCACGTCGAGCCGAACGACCTCGATATCTACGCGCGCGACGACTATTACTTCGACTACCACAGCCCGGAATACAAGGAACTCTATGCCGCGCTCGTGGCCGAGACGGACGATGCGAAGCGGCTCGACATCCTGAAGCGGATTCAGGAGAAGCTTGCGGACGATTCCGTCAACGGCTTCCTCTTCCTGCTGCCCAAGATCGGCATCTGGGACGCCAAGCTGAAGGGCCTGTGGGAGAACGCGCCGATTCCCGCCAACGATCTGACCGGCGTTTCGTGGCAGGACTAGCCCTTTCCCGTCCCGCGCCTGCCGGCCCCTCGCCATGATCCGCGTGCTCCTGCGGGCGGTGCTGTCGCTGCTGCTGACGCTCGCGTGTGCGTCTGTGCTGGTGTTCGCTGCCATGCAGGTGCTGCCCGGCGACCCGGCGGAGGTGATGCTGGGCGTGAACGCGCGTCCCGATACGCTGGCGGCGTTGCGAGCGCAACTGGGACTGGACCAGCCCCTGCCCGTGCGCTACGCCGCCTGGGCGGCGGGCTTCTTCTCCGGCGACCTCGGCACGAGCAACACGTATGCCGTGCCGGTGATGGAACTGGTGAGGGAGCGGCTGTCCGTCAGCCTGCCGCTGGCGCTGCTGGCGCTGGCGCTCACCGTCGCCATAGCCTTGCCGCTCGGCATGCTCGCGGCGGCGCGGCGCGGCCGGCTCGCGGATCGCGGCGTGCTGCTCGTCACGCAGCTTGGAATCGCCGTGCCCAATTTCTGGTTCGCCATGCTGCTGGTGCTGCTGTTCGCCATCACCTGGCGATGGCTGCCGCCGGGGGGCTTCCCGGGCTGGGAGGCCGGCGTGCTGCCGGCGTTGGCGGCGCTGCTGCTGCCGGCGGTCGCGCTGGCGCTGCCGCAGGGCGCAATCCTCGCGCAGGTGATGCGCTCCGCGCTGATCGATACCCTCGATCAGGACTTCATCCGCACCGCCCGCGCCAAGGGGCTGACGCGGGGCGAGGCGCTGCGGCGGCACGCGCTGCGCAACGCGCTTATCCCGGTGCTGACCGTCGTCGGCCTGCAATTCTCCTTCCTGCTCGCCGGCACGATCATCATCGAGAACGTGTTCTTCCTGCCGGGCCTCGGGCGTCTCGTCTTCCAGGCCATCAACCAGCGCGATCTCGCGGTGGTGCAGAGCGTCGTCATGCTGTTGGTGGCGAGCGTGGTCATCGTCAACTTTCTCGTCAACCTCGCCTATGCCATCGTCGATCCGCGACTCAGGGGGCGCGCGTGAACGGGCGCCTCGCTTGCGGCTTCGCCATCGTGTCGTTCGTCGGGTTCTGCGCGCTGCTGTCGCTCGTGTGGACGCCGCATGACCCGCTGGCACTGGACATCGCCAACAAGCTGGCGCCGCCGGATGCCGCCCACTGGCTAGGGACGGATCAGCTCGGGCGCGACCTTCTTTCGCTCATCATGCGCGGCGCGCTCGCCTCCGTCGCCGTCTCGTTCGTCGCGGTCACGCTCGGTGTCACGGCCGGCGTGCCGCTCGGCGTGCTGGCTGCGGGCCGGCGGGGCGTGACGGGCGACGTTGTCATGCGGATCAGCGATTTCCTGTTCGCCTTTCCGGCCATCATCATCGCCATCCTGCTGCGCGAGACCTTCGGCCCCGGCGTGACGAACGCCGCCGTCGCCATCGGCCTCTTCAACGTGCCGGTGTTCGCGCGCGTGGCCTATGGCGCGGCGCTGCCCGTGTGGGGCAGCGGCTACGTGATGGCGGCGCGCGTCGCTGGCCGGCGGGGGCTATGGATCGGCTGCGCCCACGTGCTGCCGAACATCGCCAGCACGCTCATCGTGCAGGCCACTATCCAGCTCTCGCTCGGCGTGCTGGCGGAGGCATCGCTGTCCTATGTCGGGCTCGGCGTGCAGCCGCCGCAGCCGAGCTGGGGGCGCATGCTGTTCGAGGCGCAGACCTTCATGGCCATCGCGCCGAGGCTCGCCGTCGTGCCGGGCCTCGCCATCGCCGTCGCGGTGCTTGGCCTGAGCCTCACGGGCGAGGGGTTGCGCCGCGCGCTCGATCCGCGCCGGGAGGAGCGCCGATGACGCTGCTGTCGGTGGAGAACCTGCACGTCGGCGTCGGCGGGCGCGACATCCTGCGCGGGATAGACTTTTCCGTCGCGCGGGGGGAGACGCTCGGCCTCGTCGGCGAATCGGGCTCGGGCAAGTCGATGACGGCGCTGGCCCTGATGCGCCTGCTGCCCGATGCGGCCATGGTGCGCGGGCATGTGCGGCTGGCGGGGAAGGACCTGCTCGCGCTGGACGAGACCGCGATGTGCGCCGTGCGCGGCGGGCGGATCGGCATGGTGTTTCAGGAGCCGATGTCGGCGCTCGACCCGCTGATGAGCATTGGCGATCAGGTGGCGGAAGGCCTGCGCGTGCACCTGCCCCTCGGCCGGCGCGCGGCGCGGGAGCGGGCAGCAGCGGTGCTGGCGCGCGTCGGCCTCGATCCCGCGCAGATCGCGCCGGACCGTTTTCCGCACGAGCTGTCGGGCGGCCAGCGCCAGCGGGTGGTGATCGCCATGGCGATCGCCATGCGGCCGGACCTTCTGATTGCCGACGAGCCCACGACCGCGCTCGACGTCACCGTGCAGGCGCAGATTCTTGCGCTGCTGAAGGAGATCGTGCGCGAGGATGGGCCCGGCCTGCTGCTGATCTCGCACGATCTCGCCGTGATCGGCGCGATGGCGGACCGCATCGCCGTGCTGCACCGGGGCGAGATCGTGGAGACGGGGCGTGCGCCGGGCTTCTTCCGGCGCGCCGTGCATCCGCGCGCCAGGGCCTTGTGCGCGGCGGCCGCAGCCATGCCGAAGGCGCCACCCGCTGGTCCGGTGCCCGAAGGCCCGCCGTTGCTGGCGGCGGAGGGGCTGACGCGGCGCTATCTGCTCGCCCGCCCGTATCCCTTCGCGCGCCGCCCCTTCCGGCTGGCGCTCGACAATGTCAGTCTCGCCATTCACGCTGGCGAAAGCGTGGCGCTTATCGGCGAATCGGGCTCGGGCAAGTCGACGCTGGCGCGGCTGCTGCTCGGCCTCGACAGGCCGGACGCGGGCACCGTCACCTATCGCGGCGGGGACATTGCCTGCGCGGACGCCACGGCGCTGCGCGCCATGCGCCGGGACGTGCAGGCGGTGTTTCAGGACCCGTTCGGCTCGCTCGATCCGCGCCGGCGCGCGGGCTGGATCGTGGCCGAGCCGCTGCACGGCCCGCAGGACGCGGGGGAGGACGTGCGCGCCCGCGTCGCCGCGGCGCTTGAGGAGGTGGGCCTGTCAGCGGACGACGCCGACAGATATCCGCATGCGTTTTCCGGCGGTCAGCGGCAGCGGATCGCGCTCGCGCGGGCGCTGATTACCCGTCCGCGTCTCATCGTGCTGGATGAGGCGGTGTCGTCGCTCGACATGTCGATCCGGGCGCAGATTCTCGCCCTGCTCGCCGATCTGCGCGCGCGGCACGGGCTCGCCTACCTGTTCATCACCCACGATCTGCGCGTCGCGGAGGCCGTCTCCACGCGGGTGCTCGTGATGCACGACGGGCGCGTCGTGGAGGAGGGGGCTTCCGCCGATGTGCTGCGCGCGCCGCGGCATCCCTATACGCGCGCGCTGCTCGCCTCCGCGCCCGATCTCAGCGCGCTGCTTTCGGCCGGGAACGCCTGACCGGCCGGGCATTGTGGCCGACGACGATTGTCGTGCGCGGCCCCAGCACGGCGAGCAGCCGTGCCGCCCGGGCGCGCGGCACGGCGACACAGCCTTCCGTGGGGCCGAAGTTCTCGCGCGCGAGGTGCAGGAAGATGGCGCTGCCGCGCCCCTGGACGCGCGGTCGGGCGTTCCAGCCGAGGTCGAGCACGATGTCGTAGAGGCGGTCGTCGCGCCACATGCGCTCGTGCCGGGCCGGAAACGGCAGGCGAACCGGGCGGTTGTAGAGGCGGTGGCCCGGCTCGTCGCACCAGCCGTCGTCGGCGCGCAGGGGCGCGAGCGGCACGGCGGTCGCCGGCCTGCGCAGCCTGTCGGCGCGATACCAGCCGCGCACGGCATGGTGGACGCCGGCGGGCGTGACGCCGTCGCCCTCGCGTTTGACAGCGGCGATGCCGCCTTTGCCGAGCGCGCAGGCGATCGTCATCTGACCCGCGACGATGCGGCCGCGCCTGCGATCGCCGACGCCGGCGAACACACGAATCCGTGAAAAGGTGGTGGACTTCTTCATCGTCTGTCCGAAAGCGCCGACGTTGCCCAAGATTTGGGGACAGTTTATGGAGGATAGTCAACGATGGTTGAATCAGCCTTAACGGTTCGACACCGTTCCGCCTTACACGTTCCGGAGAACACCTACGGATGCCAAGCGCCTACCAACTGCTGATCGTCGACGATGAGGCGGAGTTGCGCGACACCCTGTCCGAGCAGCTTGAGCTGACCGGGGACTTCAAGGTTTCGACGGCCGATACGGCCGCGGGCGCCATCGAGGCCGTGCGCAACGACCGTTTCGATATCGTCATCATGGATATCGGCCTGCCGGACATCGATGGCCGCGAGGCGGTGAAGGAGATGCGCCGCAACGGTTTTCGCGCCCCCATCCTGATGCTCACCGGCCACGCCGAGGACGCCGATACCATCCACGGGCTTGAGGCCGGCGCCAACGACTATGTCGTCAAGCCCTTCCGCTTCGCGGTGCTGCTGGCGCGCATCCGCGCGCAGCTTCGCCAGCATGAGGCAAGCGAGGACGCGGTGCTGACCGTGGGGCAATACACGTTCCGCCCCGGCGCGAAGCTGCTCGTCGACGTCAAGGGATCGCGGCTCAAGCTGACCGAGAAGGAAACGGCGATCCTGCGCTTTCTCTACCGTGCCGAGGATCAGGTCGTCACGCGCGAGACGCTGCTCGCGGAAGTGTGGGGCTATAACGCCAACGTCACCACGCACACGCTGGAGACGCACATCTATCGCTTGCGGCAGAAGATCGAGGAAGATCCGTCCAACGCCCGCATTCTCGTGACGGAGCCGGGCGGCTACAAGCTCGTGCCGTGAGGTTTTCCGGAGCCTTCCACCCCTCGCCGGAGCGGAGTGCCGATCATGGCGTTGAATGACGAAATCACGGTGTTGTCATCCCTGCCGGCATTGCGGGGTTTCGAGCAGGGCGCCCTGCGGCGCATCGCCCTGTCGGTGCAGACGCGCATCCTGCGCGCGGGGGACACGCTATACCGTCGCGGCGAGGCGGCGGAGGGCGCTTATGTGGTGATGTCGGGCGAGATCGCGCTCGTCGATGCGGCGGGCAACACCGTCGCGCTGGCCCGGCCGGGCGACATGCTGGGCGAACTGGCGCTGCTGATCGAGATCGAATGGCGGGAAACCGCGACGGCACGCCGCTCGGCCTCGGTGATGCGCGTGTCGCGTGCGCTCATGCGGCGTATCCTGGGCGAGTTTCCCGCTTCCGCAGCCGCGTTTCAGGTGGAGATCGCGGGCCGCGTGTCGGCGCTGTCGGGCGAGCTGGAGCGCGTGCGCCAGTCCCTGCTCGCGCTCGACGGGGCGGCACCGGGCGGCGATGAAACGATGGGGGCGGCCCCGTAAGGCCGCCCCCGCTTCAACCGTTCCCCTTATGTAATCTTGCCGGTTGAAATCAGAGGTTGTAGGCCCGCTCGCCGTGCTCGGCGAGGTCGAGGCCCTCGCGCTCCACTTCCGGGCTGACGCGCAGCCCGACGAGCACGTCGACGACCTTGTACAGGATGGCGGACCCGACGCCCGTCCAGACAACGGTCAGCAGCACGCCCTTGAGCTGGGCGATGACCTGCGAGCCGATCGACACGGCCGCGCCCACTGCCTCACCGGGGCTCGCCACGTAGTCGACCAACCCGGCGCCGCCCAGCGAGGGCGCCACGAGGATGCCCGTGCCGATGGCGCCCACGATGCCGCCCACGCCGTGGATGCCGAAGACGTCGAGCGAATCATCGTAGCCGAGCGCGTTCTTGACGGCGGAGCAGAAGTAGAAGCAGATCACGGCCGCGACGATGCCGAGGAAGGCCGCGCCAACCGGCCCGGCGAAGCCGGCGGCGGGCGTGACGGCGACGAGGCCCGCGATCGCGCCCGATACCATGCCGAGCAGGGAGGGCTTGCCCTTCGCGCCCCACTCCACGAACAGCCAGCCGAGCACGCCGCCCGCGGTCGCGAACAGGGTGTTGACGAAGGCGAGCGCCGCGCCGCCGGTGGCTTCGAGATTGGAGCCCGCGTTGAAGCCGAACCAGCCGATCCACAGGATCGAGGCGCCGATCATCGTCATGGTCAGCGAGTGGGGCGGCAGCGCCTCCTTGCCGTAGCCGATACGCTTGCCGATGATGATCGCGCCCACGAGGCCCGCGACGCCGGCGTTGATGTGGATCACGGTGCCGCCGGCGAAATCGAGCGCCCCCCACTTGTAGATGAGCCCGGCGTCGGCCTGCACGGCTTCGAGGTTAGCAACGGCAGCCGCGCGCGCAGCGTCATCCGTGGCGGCGGCAACGGCACGCGCCGCATCCGCCAGCGCATCGGGGCCGGCCCAGTACCAGACCATGTGCGCGATGGGGAAGTAGACGAAGGTCAGCCACAGCGCCGTGAACAGCAGCACGGCGGAAAAGCGCGTACGCTCGGCGAACGCACCCACGATCAGCGCCGGTGTGATGCAGGCGAACGCTGCCTGGAAAGCAATATAGGCGTATTCGGGAATGACCACGCCATTGGAGAAGGTCGCGGCCGTCGACGAGGCATCGACGCCGGCGAGGAAGAGCTTGTCGAAGCCGCCGACGAAGCTGTTGAGGCTGCCGCCGCTGGTGAAGGCCAGCGAATAGCCGTAGGTGACCCAGATGATCGCGGCGAGGCAGACGACGGCCAGCACCTGCGAGAGGACGGAAAGCATGTTCTTGGAGCGGACGAGCCCGCCGTAGAACAGCGCGAGGCCCGGCAGGGACATGAACAGCACGAGCGCCGCGCTGATGAGCACGAAGGCGGTGTCGCCCTTCTCGGGGACCGGCGCGTCCTGCGCCATCGCCGGCGTCGCGAGGCAGGCCGCGGCGAGCGCGAGCGGAAGCGCGGAGCGCACAAGGGCGCCCGACGACAGGGAAGGCGAGGCGGAACCCCGGAGCCTGGAATTAAAGAACTTCATCGATTGAATTCCTCCCGTCACAGCGCGTCCCGACCGGTCTCGCCAGTGCGGATACGGATCGTCTGCTCTATGGGTAGAACGAAAATCTTGCCGTCACCGATCTGGCCGGTGCGGGCGGCGGTCTTGATCGCCGTGATCACGGCGTCCACTTGCGAGGCCTCGACGGCGACCTCGATCTTGAGCTTGGGCAGGAAGCTGACGGCGTATTCGGCGCCGCGATAGATTTCCGTATGCCCCTTCTGACGGCCGTAGCCCTTCACTTCGCTCACTGTCAGCCCGTGAATGCCGAGCGCAGTCAGAGCATCGCGAACTTCTTCGAGCTTGAAGGGCTTGATAACGGCCACGACGAGTTTCATGGCGTTGTCTCCCGCTGCGGATTCGGCGCGCACCATTGCGGCCGACGCGGGAGATCAATCAAGCTTCGTGCCAGATGGGGAGGGAACGCCCGAAAATCGCCTTCGGCAGGCGGGGAAACGCGGGCGCACGGCGAAAAACGCCGCAAACGGCATCAAACGCTGCGATTGCTCGCAACGGCATGCATTCGACGGCAGGAGGCACTGCCTAAAAAACAGGCTGTGATTAAAATTCGTGCAACAATCAGGCGAGATTCCGCAGCGGGCGGATGAGGCCCTCCTGCGCGACGGTGGCGATGTGCCGGCCGTCCCGCGTGAAGACGAGCCCCCGCGACAGGCCGCGCGCACCGCCGGAGAACGGGCTTTCCTGCGAGTAGAGCAGCCATTCGTCGGCCCTGAACGGCTGGTGGAACCACATCGCGTGGTCGAGGCTCGCGCCCTGGATATCGCCGTCGAAGACGGAGCGGCCGTGAACGGCGAGACTCGTGTCGAGCAGCGTCATGTCCGACGCATAGGCCAGCGCGCAGCGGTGGATCGCCGGGTCGTCGGGGAGGGGGCCGGTGGCGCGGATCCAGATGTCGAACGTCGGCTTGCGCGCGCCCTCGACGCCCGGGATGAAGCGGTTGTAGTCCACGGGCCGCAGCTCTATGGGCCGCTCGGCTTCGAAATAGGCGCGAATGTGGGGCGGCATGCGGTGCAGGAACGCCTCCCGCAGCTCTTCCGCGCCCGTTTCCTCCGGCGGCGGCACGACCGGCATCGGCGGCTGGTGGCGCAGGCCCGGCTCCTCCCTGTGGAAGGAGGCCGTCAGCGTGAAGATCGCATGACCGTGCTGGACGGCCTCGACATAGCGCGTGGTGAAGCTGCGGCCGTCGCGGATGTGCTTCACGACATAAATGATCGGCGCGGCCGGATCGCCGGGATGGATGAAGTAGCAATGCAGCGAATGGGCGCCGCGCTCGGGCGGCACGGTGTGCGAGGCCGCCACCAGCGCCTGCCCGATGACCTGCCCGCCGAAGACACGCTGCCAGCCCACCTGCGGGCTGCGGCCGCGAAACAGGTTGTCCTCCAGCACTTCGAGGTCGAGGATGGAAACCAGGGCGGCAACGGCTGCACTCATGAACGCAATCCCCTATCGCTGGGCGGGTGTCTCTAGACGGATGCCGGCGGGCCCACGGCCCTCCCGATTGAACAAACACTTGTTTTGCTGCTTCGGTGCAGATCAGGCTGCACCACCTTCCGGTCGGCCTGCCTCCATGGGGCATGTTCCATTGCGGCGCGTCAAGTGTATATAGAATGTTTTCAGATGGAGTTGATGACAGGCGCGACGTGCGCGCCGATCGAGGCGGAGGTGCGGCAATGGCGGAAACGGCGTTTCACGGGCGGGCCATCGTGGTGGCCGGTGGCGGGGCTGCCGGCCTCGCGGCGGCGCTGGCGCTCGGCCGGGCGGTCGGCGGGCGCCATCCGGTCGCGGTGCTCGATCCGGCGCTGGCGCGCGATCCCGCCCACGAAGCCGGCCGCGCCTACGCGCTCGCGGGCGGTTCGCAGCGGATGCTGGCGGTGCTCGGCGTCTGGGACAGGATCGCGGATTCCGCCCAGCCGGTCGCCCGCATGCGCATCACGGACAGCCGGGCGGGCGACGCCGTGCGCCAGCCGCTGCTGACCTTTGGCGAGGCGGGGGAGGCGGAGGGCCCGCTCGCCTGGATCGTCGAGGGTGACGTGCTGGTCGAGGCGCTGCGGCAGGCGAGCCGCGAGGCGGGTATCGCGCTGGAACCGGTGGCGGTGAAGGCGCTCGACACCGCCTCCCGCCACGACCTCGCCCACCGTGTCCGCGTGAAGCTGGCGGATGGGGGCGACCGCGAGGCGGCGCTTGTCGTGGCGGCGGACGGCAAGAACTCGCCCCTGCGCCGCGCTGCCGGCATTTCATGGATCGGCCGGCCCTACGGGCAGGCGGGCATCGTCGCCACCATCGGCCACGAGCGTCCGCACGAGGGCGTGGCCGTGCAGCACTTCCTGCCGGCGGGCACTTTTGCCATGCTGCCGCTCACCGGCAACCGCTCGTCCATCGTGTGGGTGGAGCAGGAGGAGGAGGCGCGCCTGTTCGCCGCCCTCGACGCGGAGGACGTCGTCCGCGAGGTCGAGCGCCGATTCGGCGCCTCGCTCGGCCGCCTCGAACTGCTGGACAAGCCGCGCGCCTTCCCGCTCGCGGTGGGTATCGCCCGCCGCTTCACCGGTGAGCGGCTGACGCTGGTGGGCGATGCGGCGCATGTCGTGCATCCGCTGGCGGGGCTCGGGCTCAACGTCGGCCTGCGCGACGTGGCGGCGCTCGCCGAGGCGGTCGCCGACGCGGTCCGGCTGGGGCTCGATCCGGCGCATCCCGACGCGCTGGAAGCCTACGAGCGCGCGCGCCGCTTCGACGTGGTGAGCACCGGCCTTGCCATGGACGGCATGAATCGGCTGTTCTCCAACGATATCCTGCCCCTGCGGCTCGCGCGCGACCTGGGGCTCGGCGTTGTTGACAGGTGGCCCGGCCTCAAGCGGCTTCTGGCGCGCGAGGCCGGCGGCCTCACCGGCCGCCCGCCCCGGCTGTTGCGGGGCGAGGCGCCGTAAGGGGCCGCGCCGTCAGGCCGCGATGGAGGCGTGCGGCGCGGCGGCGTGCACGTCCGCGTCGACATGCGGCGCGAAGGACGCGAAGTTCTCGCGGAACATGCCGACGAGGTGCGCCGCCGTCTCGGCGAACTCCGCCTTGTTCGCCCATGTCTTGACCGGATAGAGAATGTGCGGCTCGACGCCCGGCACGGAAGTGGGCACCGTGAAGCCGAAGTAGGGATCGGTACGGAAGTCTGCCCGGTTCAGCGAGCCGTCGAGCGCCGCCGACAGCAGCCGCCGCGTCACGCGGATCGGCATGCGCCGCCCCACGCCGTACTTGCCGCCCGTCCAGCCCGTGTTCACCAGCCAGCAGTCCACGCCGTGGCGGGCAATGAGATCGCGCAGCAGATTGCCGTAGACGGACGGATGGCGCGGCATGAACGGCGCGCCGAAGCAGGTGGAGAACGTGGCCTCCGGCTCCGTGACGCCCTTTTCCGTGCCGGCGACCTTGGCCGTGTAGCCCGAGAGGAAGTGATACATGGCCTGCGCCGGCGTCAGCTTCGCGATGGGCGGCAGCACGCCGAAGGCGTCGCAGGTCAGCATGACGATGTTCTTGGGAATGCCGGCCCTGCCGGTGGCGCTGGCGTTGGGAATGAAGTCGAGCGGATAGGCGCAGCGCGTATTCTCGGTCTTCGAGATGTCGTCGAAGTCCGGCACGCGCGTCAGCGGGTCGAGCACGACGTTTTCCAGCACCGTGCCGAAGCGCGAGGTGGTGGCGAAGATCTCGGGCTCCGCCTCGGCGGAGAGGCGCACCGTCTTGGCGTAGCAGCCGCCCTCGAAGTTGAAGATGCCGTTCGCCGACCAGCCATGCTCGTCGTCGCCGATCAGCGTGCGGGAGGCATCGGCGGAAAGCGTCGTCTTGCCGGTGCCGGACAGGCCGAAGAACACAGCCGAATCGTCGTCGTCGCCGGTGTTGGCCGAGCAGTGCATCGGCATGACGCCTCGCTCCGGCAGCACGAAGTTGAGATAGGTGAACACGGATTTCTTGATCTCGCCCGCGTAGGACGTGCCGCCGATGAGCACGATCCGCCGCGAGAAGTCGCAGGCGATCACCGTGGAGGAGCGCACGCCGTGGCGCGCGGGATCGGCGCGGAAGGAGGGAAGGTCGATGATCGTCAGGTCGGGGACGAAGTCCGCAAGGTCGCTTTTGTCGGGCCGGATCAGCAGGTTGCGGATGAACTGGGAATGCCACGCATATTCGGTGAACACCCGCGCCTTCACGCGGTAGGCGGGGTCGGCGCCGGCATGGAGATCCTGCGCGAAAAGCTCCTTCCCGGCCGCGTGGGCGAGGAAGTCCGCCAGCAGGACGTCGAACGATTCGGGTGCGAGCGCACCGTTGTTGTCCCACCACACGGCCTTTTCGGTCAGGGCGTCGCGGACGATGAACTTGTCCTTGGGGCTGCGGCCGGTGTGAACGCCGGTGTCGGCGACGAGCGCGCCGCCCGCCGCGAAGGTCGCCTCGCCACGCCGGATGGCCTCCTCGCTGAGGAAGGGTGCGTCGAGATTCCAGTAGATGCGCGCCGCGTCGCGCAGGCCGGGGGCGCCCGTGGCGCCGATCGTTCCGGCATCTGCCGCGTTGTTGAATACCCCGATGTTCTCCACGGTACGCTCTCCCTGATTGTTTCGGCTGACCGCTTCCGATGTCCGTCCACGATCCGGTTCCGGTTCGTTACAGTAGATGCCAATGTGACGAAACAATGCAATCCGGGATTACACATCTTTCGGCGATTCGGGCGTCGCCGGCGGCGCCCGCGCCGCCGCACGCGGGCGTTCTCCGATTGTATCGGGGGCGGGGAAAGTGTAGTTTGCCGAATTGTGGCTGGCCCGCCGGAGCGAAAACCGGTTGCCGCAGCGGCTTCGGACAGGGAAGCGCCATAATTCGGCCCCGCTCGCCCGTGCAAAAGGGGGGGCAGGTTCCGGGGGAGCCAGTGCCGAGGAGAGCGACATCGTATGCCAACCATCGCCCTTGTAGATGACGATCGCAACATCCTGACGTCGGTATCCATCGCGCTTGAGGCCGAGGGCTACCGCATCCAGACCTACACCGACGGCGCCACCGCGCTCGACGGCCTGGCCAGCGATCCGCCCGACATGGCCATCTTCGACATCAAGATGCCGCGGATGGACGGCATGGAGCTGCTGCGCCGCCTGCGGCAGAAGTCCGATCTGCCGGTGATCTTCCTCACCTCCAAGGACGACGAGATCGACGAACTGTTCGGCCTGAAGATGGGCGCGGACGATTTCATCCGCAAACCGTTCTCGCAGCGCCTGCTGGTGGAGCGTGTGCGGGCCGTGCTGCGCCGCGCCGCGCCGCGCGACCAGTCCGCCCCGCGCGACGCCGACGTCGCCGCGCGGGTGCTGGAGCGCGGGCACCTCAAGATGGACCCGGAACGCCACACGAGCACCTGGCGCAACCAGCCGGTGACGCTGACCGTGACCGAGTTCCTGATCCTGCAGGCGCTTGCCCAGCGGCCTGGCGTGGTGAAAAGCCGTAACGCGCTGATGGACGCCGCCTATGACGACCAGGTCTATGTCGACGACCGCACGATCGATAGCCATATCAAGCGGCTGAGGAAGAAGTTCAAGGCCGTGGACGACGAGTTCGACATGATCGAGACGCTATACGGCGTCGGCTATCGCTTCAAGGAAGCATGACCGAACCCGCGCGGCGGCCCGGCCGGCTGATCACGATGACACGCTGATGGGCGATGACGATCGAGTATCCTGACACAGGCGTTGCCCGGGCTTCCGCCGAGGCGCCCGCCACCCCGCCCCGCGCCGGCGCGCGGCGCTGGTGGCGGCGCGCGGGACGGCGCATGCTGCGCGGCGTGCTGCGGCGAGGCCTTTCCAGCCTGACGCGGCGCATCGTGCTGCTCAATCTCGCCGGCCTCGTCGCGCTGCTGCTCGGCTTTCTCTACCTCAATCAGTTCCGTGCCGGCCTCATCGAGGCGCGCACGCAGAGCTTGCTCATCCAGGGCGAGATCATCGCCGGCGCCATCGCTGCCTCCGCCACGGTCGAGACGGACACCATCACCATCGATCCCGACCGGCTGCTGCAGCTTCAGGCCGGCGAGAGCCTCGGGCTCGGCGACGACCTGTCCCCGCTCGATTTCTCCATCAATCCGGAGCAGGTGGCGCCGGTGCTGCGCCGCCTCGTTACGCCGACGCGCACCCGCGCCCGCATCTACGACCGGGAAGGGATGCTGCTGCTCGACTCCCGGCACTTCTATTCGCGCGGCGACATCCTGCGCTACGACCTGCCGCCCATCGACCAGCAGCCGGGCCCGCTGGAGCGGGTGCGCGACTGGACCGCGCCGCTCACCCGGCTTTTCGGCGGCGGCAGTTCCGGCTTCTCGGAGGAGATAAGCACGGCCAACGGCCGCAATCTCGCCGAGGTGAAGCAGGCCCTGTCCGGCACGGCCGCCAGCACTGTCCGCGTCAATGGGCAGGGCCAGACAATCGTCTATGTGTCGGTGCCGATCCAACGGCTGCGCACGGTGCGCGGCGCGCTGCTGCTTTCCACGCAGGGTGGCGACATCGACGCCATCATCGCCGGCGAGCGCTGGGCACTGCTGCGGGTGTTCGCCGTCGCCGCCGCGGTGATGACGGTGCTGTCCGTGCTGCTCGCGGGCACCATCGCCGGCCCGGTGCGGCGGCTGGCCGAGGCGGCGGAGCGCGTGCGTCGGGGCATCAAGTCCCGGCAGGAGATTCCCGACTTTACCGACCGGTCGGACGAGATCGGCCACCTGTCGGGGGCGCTGCGCGACATGACGCAGGCACTCTACCGCCGGATCGACGCCATCGAGAGCTTTGCCGCCGATGTGGCGCACGAGCTGAAGAATCCGCTGACCTCCCTGCGCAGCGCCGTCGAGACCCTGCCGCTGGCGCGCAACGATGAAGCGCGCGCGCGGCTGATGGCGGTGATCCAGCAGGACGTGAAACGGCTGGACCGGCTGATCAGCGACATTTCCGACGCCTCGCGCCTCGACGCCGAGCTGGCGCGCATCGAGGCGGAGCCCGTCGACGTGCTGCAGCTCGTGGAGGCGGTCGCGGCCGTGGCGCGGGGCGTCCATGACCATCCCATCACCGTGACGGTCGCGGCCGTTGACGATCCGGGCCGGGATTTCCTCGTGCTCGGCCAGGACGGCCGGCTGGGACAGGTGCTGAACAACCTCGTCGACAACGCACTGTCGTTCTCGCCGCCGGACGGCGAAATCCGCGTCTCCCTCGCGCGGGAGGGCGGCGACGTGGTCGTGGCCGTGGAGGATGACGGGCCCGGCATTCCCGAGCATGCGCTGGAGCGCGTGTTCGAGCGTTTCTACACGGATCGCCCGGAACAGAAGTTCGGCCAGAACTCCGGTCTCGGCCTGTCGATCTCGCGCCAGATCGTCGAGGCGCACCGGGGGCGGATCGAGGCCGGCAACTGCACGCCGCAGCCGGGCGCGCCGGAAGGGCGCGCCGGCGCCCGTTTCGTTGTGCGCCTGCCCGCCCTCGTGCAGGAGGACTGAGGGCGAGATGGCGCAGGACACCCAGCCGCGCTCGCAAACGCAGCACGCCACGGCGGTCGTCATCGGCGAAACGGGGGTGCTGATCCGCGGCCGTTCGGGAACGGGCAAGTCGACGTTCGCCCGCCGGCTGATCGACCGCGCGGCGCGCGGCGGGCGCTTCGCCCGCCTCGTCAGCGACGACCGCGTGCGGCTGACGGCCATTCACGGCAGGCTGTTGGCGGAAACCGTGGCGCCCATCGCGGGCCTGCTGGAGGTGCGCGGCGTGGGAATCGTGAGGGTTCCCCACGAGCCCGCCGCCGTGATCGGGATGGTCGTCGACGTCGACGTGACACCTCCACGGTTACCTGAGTCGTGCGACAAAATGACCACAGTGTTGGAAATAGTTCTCCCGCGTCTCGCCATCGGCGGCCTCATCGACGCAGCCGACGTGGTCGACTGCCTTGTTGCGCAACGAGAAAGCGGCGGCAGGCGCGGTTTATGGCTGAACGATGACAAAATGAACTTAGAACCCTTGCACTTTTCCGTGCAATGCACAAAATGATTGCTCCTGTCATGGATCGTGACGGTGATACAGGGTTCTGAATGATCGGTCTCGTATTGGTGACTCACGGTTCTCTGGCGACGGAATTTCGCGCCGCGCTGGAGCATGTCGTCGGTCCGCAAAAACAGCTGGAGACCGTCGCTATCGGTCCGGAAGACGATATGGACGGCTGTCGACAGGATATCCTGTCGGCCGTATGCAGAGCAGATGCCGGGGACGGCGTGGTCGTGCTGACCGACATGTTCGGCGGCACGCCGTCTAACCTCGCCATTTCATGCATGAACGGCAGCAAGGTGGAGGTGATCGCCGGGATCAACCTGCCCCTGCTCATCAAGCTTGCCTCGGTAAGGGAAGATCATCCGCTCGACGAGGCGGTGATCGAGGCCCAGGAGGCGGGCCGCAAGTACATCAACGTCGCCAGCCACGTCCTGACGGGGCGGTGACGTCGCGGCGCTCCGCCGAAGGAGCGCACGTTTGTGTGTTGAACAGGCCGGCTGAAGCGGTTACCTGAAAGGTGCGCGGCGCGGATGCTGCCGGTGTGGCCGCGATCACGCCTGTGACTGTTGCGCCTGAACTGTTTTGCGCCGGGTAAGGCGCCGTGCGAAGAGTGCCCGACCTTGACCGACTCCGTTGACAGCGCCGCCCCCCGACATACCGACAACGCATCCCCGGATGCCGGAGACGGCGCGGCCGTGCCGCCGCGCGAGCTGCCGATCATCAACCGCAAGGGACTGCACGCGCGCGCCTCCGCCAAGTTCGTCCAGACGGTTGACCGCTTCGATGCGGAGGTCACTGTCACCCGCTGCGGGGAAACAGTCGGCGGCCGCTCGATCATGGGCCTGCTGACGCTCGCCGCCGCCAAGGGAACCACCATCGTCGTGGCCGCCTCCGGCCCGCAAGCCGTCGAGGCGCTCGACGCCATCGAGGCGCTGCTCGCCGACCGTTTCGGAGAGGACGAGTAGGTCTGGCGCGTTTTCTATATAAAGACTTCTTTATATGCTTATTGCCGTTCTTTCCTGACGCTGCTATAGAGCGGACCAGAACGGCGTGTGCCCGCACGCCGGAACCGCACTTCAGGATGGGACGCTGTTCATGTCGCAGGATTATGTCGTCAAGGATCTGTCGCTGGCCGACTGGGGCCGCAAGGAAATCTCCATCGCCGAAACGGAGATGCCCGGCCTGATCGCGGTGCGCGAGGAATTTGGCCCGTCGCAGCCGCTGAAGGGCGCGCGAATCGCCGGCTCCCTGCACATGACGATCCAGACGGCGGTGCTCATCGAGACGCTGAAGGCGCTGGGCGCCGACGTGCGCTGGGCTTCCTGCAACATCTATTCCACGCAGGACCACGCGGCGGCGGCGATAGCGGCCGCGGGCGTGCCGGTGTTCGCCGTGAAGGGCGAGACGCTGGAGGAATACTGGAACTACACGCGCCGGATTCTGGAATGGGGCGACGGCGGCACGCCGAACCTCATCCTGGACGACGGCGGCGACGCGACGCTGCTGGTTCATCTCGGCCTGCGTGCCGAGCAGGGCGACGCGGCCTTCCTCGAAAAGCCGTCCTCCGAGGAGGAGGAGGTGCTGTTCGCGCTCATCCGCCGCACGCTTTCCGAAAAGCCCGGCTGGTTCGCGGAACTTGCGGCCAACATCGTGGGCGTGTCCGAGGAGACGACGACGGGCGTGCACCGTCTCTACATCATGGAGCGGGAGGGCAACCTGCTGTTCCCGGCGATTAACGTCAACGACTCGGTCACCAAGTCGAAGTTCGACAACCTCTACGGCTGCCGCGAGTCGCTGGTTGACGGCATCCGCCGCGGCACCGACGTGATGATGGCCGGCAAGGTCGCCATGGTGGCGGGCTTCGGCGATGTGGGCAAGGGCTCCGCCGCCTCGCTGCGCAACGCGGGCTGCCGCGTGCTCGTCTCCGAGATCGACCCCATCTGCGCCCTGCAAGCGGCGATGGAAGGCTATGAGGTGGTGACGATGGAGCAGGCGGCGCCGCGCGCCGACATCTTCGTCACGGCGACCGGCAACAAGGACATCATCACCCTTGAGCACATGCGCGCGATGAAGGACCGCGCCATCGTCTGCAACATCGGCCACTTCGACAACGAGATCCAGGTCGGGTCGCTGCGCAACTTCCAGTGGGACAACATCAAGCCGCAGGTGGACGAGATCACCTTCCCCGACGGCAAGCGCATCATCCTGCTGTCGGAAGGCCGTCTGGTGAACCTCGGCAACGCCACGGGCCATCCCTCCTTCGTGATGTCGGCCTCCTTCACCAACCAGACGCTGGCGCAGATCGAGCTGCACACGAAGCGCGGCGAATATGAGAAGAAGGTCTACACGCTGCCCAAGCACCTCGACGAAAAGGTCGCGTCGCTGCACCTCGCCAAGATCGGCGTCACGCTGACGAAGCTGACGGACGAGCAGGCGACCTATATCGGCGTCTCCGCGAACGGGCCGTTCAAGGCGGACCACTACCGCTACTGAGGCGGCAGCTTGGCCGGGCGCGGCCGGGCGCTTGTGAACGTCCGGCTGCGACATATTGAATCGTTTGACGATTCCCCCTGTCCGGGAAGTCCAGATAGCTGGGGGCAGGCTGCGTTTCCTCCCCGTTAACCACTTTCTGATGAGCTGCACGAAACGTTAATGTACTGGTGATTCGCGGCTCGGTTTTTCGCCGGGCGGGTATTATCGGCAAAACTTTCCGGGCAGGCTCTTCGGGCGGGGATGATGAGGGCGATGGCGCGCAGGCATTGGCGTCGGTGCGGGGCTGCATTGTCGGTGCGCGCCCGCCGCGCGGCCGTGTGCGCGGGCCTGCTCACGACACTCCTTGCCGCCGGCGGCGTTGCGGACGCGGTGGGCGCGACCAGCGGCGAGGCAGACGGCGCCGTTGACGGTTTTGCACTGCGCTACACACCCCGATCCGCCATCGTTCTCACGGGTTTCGCCGGTCTCGCGGTCGCCTTCGCGCTCGCGGCTGCTGCGCTGGCGCGCGAACGCGCGCGCGGGCGCATGGCGACGACCGCCCTGCTGCGGGAGCTGAACGATCTGCGCGCGCGGCACGACCGGCATGTCACCCTGATCGCCAGCGATCCGCAGGTGATCGTGAGCTGGCCGGGGCGGGACAGCGAACCCGTCATCGAGGGCGACGCCGGCATTGCGGTGCCGGGGCAGTCGGCGCGGCGCGTGCTGGCCTTCGGCGCCTGGCTCGCGCCCTCGCACGCGCAGGCGCTGGACGCCGCGCTCGATGCGCTGAAGAACGGCGGCGAACGGTTTCACCTGGGCGTGCGCGCGCTGGACGGCCGCTATTTCGAGGCGGACGGGCGGGCCATCAGCGGGCAGGCGGTCTTTCGCCTGCGCGAGATGACGACGGACAGGCAGGAACTCGCCCGCGCCCGCGATTCGCTCACAGCCGCGCGCGGCGACCTCGCGGCGCTGCGCACCATGCTCGACGCCATGGCGCAGCCCATATGGCTGCGTGACCGCGAAGGCGCGCTGATCTGGGCCAATCTCGCCTACGCGGCGGCGGTGGGTGCGGCGGACGGTGCCGAGGTCGTGGCGCGGCAGGTTGAGCTGCTCGACGAGGACGCGCGCCGTGCCGTTCGGACGCGCATCGCGGAGGGGGCGATCTACACCGGCCGCGTGACGACCGCGGCGGGTGGAACGCGGCTGTCGCTGGAGATCGTCGAGAGCCCCGGCGGCAGCGGCGCGGCCGGCACGGCGAGCGACGTGACGGCGCTGGAGGAGGCGCGCGCCGATCTCGAACGTCTGCGGGAGGCGCATGCCCGCACGCTGGACAAGCTGCCCACGGCGGTGGCGATCTTCGACGCGGACAAGCGGCTGGTGTTTCACAACGCTGCCTATCGCAGGCTCTGGGCGCTCGACGCCGACTTTCTGGAAACCGTGCCCGGCGACGGCGACATTCTCGAACGGCTGCGCGGCGAGCGCAAGCTGCCGGAGCAGGCCGACTTCCGCGCCTGGAAGCGCGAGCTGTTCGCCGCGTATGGCGCGAGCGCGCCGCAGGATCACTGGTGGTATCTGCCGGACGGACGCACGCTGCGCGTCGCCATCACACCGAACCCGCAGGGCGGCGTGACCTACGTCTTCGACGACGCGACAGAGCGGTTCACGCTGGAATCGCGGTACAACGCGCTGATGCGCATCCAGGGCGAGACACTCGATTCGCTGCGCGAGGGCGTCGCCGTGTTCGGCTCGGACGGCGGGCTGACGCTGTCGAACCCTGCCTTCTCCGAACTCTGGGAACTCGACGACAGCCTGATCGCCTCGCGCCCGCATGTCGACGCCATCGCCGGCCATTGCGCCGCGCGCTCCACGGATGCCGCTGTCTGGCGCGACATCCGCATGGCGGTCGCCGGCCTGCACGACGCCCGCACCGCGCATACGTTCCGCGTCGTGCGCAAGGATGGCGCCACGCTCGATTGCGCCACGGCACCCCTGCCGGACGGCTCGACCCTGCTCACCGTCACGGACATGACAGCCAGCGTCAATGTCGAGCGGGCGCTGACCGAGCGCAACGAGGCGCTCGAAAAAGCGTCGCGCATCCGCGACGATTTCGTGCATCATGTTTCCTATGAGCTGCGCTCCCCGCTCACCAGCGCCATCGGCTTCGCCCAGCTGCTGGCGGAGGAGACCGTGGGGCCGCTCAATGCCAAGCAGCGCGAGTACGCGGACCACATTACACGCTCGTCGGAAAGCCTGCTGGCGCTGATCAACGACATTCTGGACCTCGCCAGCATCGACAACGGCGGCGTCGAGATGAACATGGGCGATGTCGATGTGGCCGAGGCGGTCGCCGGCGCCATCCGTGGCATCGAGGACAGGCTGGCGGAAAAGGCCGTGCGGCTGCGCGTCGATGTGCCGGTGGATATCGGCGTCTTCATCGGCGATGCCCGCCGGGTGCGGCAGGTGCTCTACAATCTGCTGTCCAACGCGGTCAATGCCTCGCCGGAAGGCGGGACGATCGTCGTGGGCGCGGTGCGCGGCGGCGAGGATATCCGTATATCGGTCGCGGACGACGGGCCGGGAATGGCTCCCGGCGAGGCGGAGCGGCTGTTCTCGCGCGCGCAGGCCGCGACGGGCATGCGGCTTTCGGTGGGTGTCGGCCTGTCGCTCGTCGGCTCGTTCGTGGAACTGCACGGCGGGCGCGTCGAGGTGGAATCGGTCCCCGGGCAGGGCACGCGGATCGTCTGCATATTCCCGCTCGCGCGTGCGCAGGACAAGGCGGGTGAAGCCGGAGAAGCCGCCGCATGACGGATAATGGAACCAGCACGGGCGCGGCCGGAACGCCGGCGACATCGTCCATGACGACCTGGGCGGTGCGCCTCGGCGACGAGGCGGCGACGGAACATTTCGCCCGCGTGCTCGCGGACGAATCGCAGCCCGGCGATCTCATCACGCTCTCGGGCGATCTGGGCGCGGGAAAGACGACCTTCGCGCGCGCCTTCGTGCGCGCCTTCGCCGGCGATCCCGGACTTGAGGTGCCGAGTCCGACCTTCACGCTGATGCAGCTTTACGAGACAGCGCGCGGCAATGTCGTGCACGCCGATCTCTACCGCATCTCCGACCCGCTGGAACTCGACAATCTGGGCTGGGACGAGGCCATTGAGGACGCCGTCGTGCTGGTGGAATGGCCGGATCGCGCGGGAGAATACCTGACGGCCGACCGGCTCGACGTGAACCTGCGGCTGGTGCCGGGGCTGGAGGGCGAGCGGGTCGCGGTACTGACGGCGACGGGCAGCCGGGCGGCGTGGCTCGCGGATTTCAAGGCCGTGCGCACCGTGCTCGACCGCGCGGGATGGGGCCTCGGGGAGCGCAAGCCGATCTACGGCGATGCGTCGAGCAGGCGCTACGAGCGGGTGACGAAACCCGGCGGCGAGACGGCGATCCTGATGTTCTCGCCACCGCGCCCGAAGGTTCCCACTCTGGGGCGGGAGAAGCCCTATCACGTGGTCGCCCGCCTGTCGGAATCCGTGCATGCCTTCGTCGCCGTGGACCGGGGTCTGCGGGCGCTCGGCTTCAGCGCGCCGGTCATCTACGGGCAGGACCTAGACGCGGGCCTGCTGCTGGTCGAGGACTTCGGCGGCGAGGGCGTGGCGGACGCGGCGGGGCCCATTCCGGAGCGCTACGCGGAGGCGGTGCGTCTGCTCGCCCGCCTGCATGCCTCGCCGGTGCCGGATGTCCTGCCGGTCGTCGAGGGCGTGGACCATGCCATACCGCCCTACGATCTCGACGCGCTGACGATCGAGGTGCGCCTGCTGCTCGAATGGTATCTGCCCTACCGGGCGGAGCGATTCGTGCCGAATGCGGGGCGCGAGGCCTTCGGCCGCATCTGGACCGGCCTGCTGAACGAGGTGACCGCCGGCCCTCACACCTGGGCGCTGCGCGACTTCCACTCCCCGAACCTGATCTGGCTGAAGAGCAGGCAGGGCGTGGCGCGCGTCGGGCTGATCGACTTCCAGGACGCAGTGATGAGCCACCCGGCCTACGATCTCGCCTCTTTGTTGCAGGATGCCCGCGTCACCGTTTCGCCGGAACTCGAACTGCGGCTGCTCGCGCTCTATGCACGGGAGCGGCGCGCGCGGGATCCCGCCTTCGATGCCGAGGCGCTGACGCGCGCCTATGCCATCCTCGGCGCACAGCGCGCGACGAAGCTGTTCGGCCTCTTCGTGCGACTCGACCGGCGCGACGGCAAGCCCGCCTATCTGGCGCACCTGCCGCGCATCGGCGAATATCTGCGCCGCAATCTCTCCCATCCCGCGTTGCACGAGTTGCGTGACTGGTTTGCCACGCACCTGCCGCAACTGGCGACGGAGGCCTGATTCCGCCTGCAGGGGGTGCACGCGCGGGCGTTTCGTGCAGGTCAGGACTTTTCGCATTCCGATTGAATAAAAAAGCTGAAAAACGTCCAGGGATGCGTGGCGCTTGAGCATTGAAAAAGCGAAACTTTTTCCGCCGGGTGCAAATGCTGGAGTGCTTCTGTTTTCATCGGAAGCACTCTAATGGTTGCCTTATGGCGTACAGGTTCTAAAAAGGCGGAAAAATATCCCGTACGGGAAAGATGGTTCCATCGATCTCCCTTGGCCGTATAGTCTCTCGCAAGAGCCAGATCAGCAACATCGATCATGTCCGAGCGCCCTTCGTTTACGCCCACCTCCGCCATGGTGCTTGCCGCAGGGCTTGGCAAGCGCATGCGTCCCGTCACCACGACCCTGCCCAAGCCGCTCGTGCGCATCGCCGGGCGCTCGCTGCTCGACCGGGCGCTGGACCGGCTGGTCTCCGCCGGCGTGCAGCGCGCGGTCGTCAACGTGCATTACCTGCCGGACCTTGTCGAGCAGCACCTGAAGCACTTCGACGGCCTTGAAATCGTCATCTCCGACGAGCGCGCCAAGCTGCTGGAGACGGGCGGCGGCACCAAGAAGGCGCTGGACCGGCTGGGGCCGGATCCGTTCCTGGTCGTCAATACGGACGCCATGTGGCTGGAGGGACCGACGTCGAATCTCTCGCGGCTCATCCGGCGCTGGAATGCCGATGAAATGGACATCCTGCTGCTGCTCGCCACGTCTTCCAACAGCATCGGGCACGAGGGCAGCGGCGATTTCATCATGGAGCCGGACGGGCGTCTCAGCCGCCGTCCGGAGCGGCTGGTCGCGCCGTTCATCTATGCCGGCGTCGGGCTCGTCAAGCCGGAGCTGTTCGCGGACACGCCCGACGGGCCGTTCTCCATGAACCTGCTGTTCGACCGCGCCATCAGCGCCGGACGCCTCTTCGGCCTGCGCCTCGACGGGGAGTGGCTGCATGTCGGCACGCCGCATGCCATCCTTGAGGCGGAGGAATACGTTGCCGCGAGCGCCCGGTGACGGACAGGCACAGGACGGCGGGCGCGACCTGAGTCTCGCGCGGCGCGCGGCGCGCGTCCATGCCATCCCCACCGGAGCGCCGTTCCTGCCGACGCTCGCGGATGCACTGCTCGACGGGCGCGTCGTGCCGGGATTTCCGGATCGCGGCGACCCGCTGTCGCTGTCGCGGGCGACGATCTTCCTGCCGACCCGCCGCGCGGCGCGTGCCTTCGCGACGCTGCTGTCGGAGCGCTTCGCGCCGGCGCCGGTGCTGCTGCCGCGCCTCGTGCCGCTGGGCGATGTCGACGACGCGGAACTGTCGCTGGCCGCCTCGGCAGCATTGGACGAAGGTGATATCGATGTCGCTCTCGGCGCCGCGCTGTCGGCGTCGCTCGCGCCGGCCCTCGGGGACACCGAGCGCCGGCTGATTCTCACCCGCCTCGTGCTGGCATGGGCGCGGGCAGTGGACCGCGCCTTGCTGCGGCTCGACGAGCGTGAACCGTTGCTGGTGCCGGCCTCGCCCGCCGACGCGCTGGCGCTGGCGGGCGATCTCGCGCGGCTGATGGATTCGCTCACCACCGAGGACGTGCCGTGGAGCGCACTGGCGGCGCTGGTGGAGGAGCGGCACTCGCAGTATTTCGCCATCACGCTCGCCTTCCTGAAGATCGCGGCGGAGCAGTGGCCGCAGATTCTGGAGGAGCGCGGCGCGAGCGACCCGGTGGCGCGCAACCACCGGCTGATCCTGGCGCAGGCCGCGCATCTGCGGCAGGCGCCGCCGGCCGATCCGATGATCGTCGCGGGCTCCACCGGTTCCATCCCGGCGACGGCGCAGCTCATCGCGGCCATCGCCCGCCTGCCGCTGGGGGCCGTGGTGCTGCCCGGCCTTGACGACAGGCTCGACGACGAGGCGTGGGAGGTCGTCGGCGGCAGGCGCGGCGGCTCTCCCGTGGCGCATCCCGAGGCGACGCATCCGCAGGCGATCCTGCGCCGGCTGCTCGACACCATCGGTGTCTCGCGCGAGGACGTGGAGACGTTGGGCGCGGCCGCGCCGGGGCTGGAGGCGCGGCGCCGCTTCGTGAGCGAGGCGCTGCGGCCGGCCGAGACCACGGAGCGCTGGCATATCAACCGCGCGGATGTCGCCGGCGCGCAGGCGGAAGCGGCGCTCGCCGGCGTGGCGCTGATCGAGGCGGCGGACGAGCGCACCGAGGCGCTGGCCGCGGCTGTCGCGCTGCGCGAGGCGGTGGAGCGGGACGGGCAGACAGCCGCGCTGATCACGCCGGACCGGGCGCTGGCGGAGCGTGTCAGCGCCGAACTCGCCCGCTGGGGGATCGAGGCGGAGGACTCTGCCGGGCGACCGCTGTCGCGCAGCCGTGCCGGCACGCTCGCGCGGCTCGCGGCGCAGGTCGCGGTGTCGAACTTCGCGCCCGAGCCGCTGCTCGCGCTGCTCGCGCACCCGATGGCAGTCTTCGGCATGACGCGGGCGGAGGTGGAGCGTGCGGCCGCCGTGATCGAGATCGGCCTGCTGCGCGGGCCTGCGCCGCCCGCCGGCATTGACGGGCTGCGGGCAATCCTGCCGGTGCGCCGGGCCGCGGCGCGGGAAGCGCATGCGCTGCGCCCGCTCGCGGCGCTTTCCGCCGACGACTGGGCGCTGGCGGAAGGTTTTCTGGACCGCTTGCAGGAGGCGTTCGCCGGGTTTCTGCCGCAGGCGGGCGACAATCCCGCCAGTCTCGATCTCGTCGCGCTCGCTCCGCGCCATGCGGCGGCGCTGGCCAGGATCGCCGCGCGCGACGGCGTGGAAACGTTGCCTGAGGGCGAAGGCGGCGAGGAACTCGCGGACCTGTTCGACGAACTCGCGTTTTCCGAAAGCCTCGGCGTGTGCGGGCGCTTCGCCGATTATCCCGCCCTGTTCGAGGGGCTCGCGGACATGCGCATCGTCCGCCGGGAGAGGCATGCGGGCGCGAGCGTCCATCCGCGCGTCAAGATATGGGGCCTGCTGGAGGCGCGCCTGCTGCATGCGGACAGGCTCGTGCTCGGCGGGCTCGACGAGGGTGTCTGGCCGCCGCGCACGCGCAGCGACGCCTTCCTCAACCGGCCCATGCGCGCCATGCTCGGCCTCTCCTCGCCGGAGCGGCGCATCGGGCAGACGGCGCACGATTTCGCCGAGGCGCTCGGCGCGCGCGAGGTGGTGATGACCCGCGCCGTGAAGCGGGACGGCGCGCCGACCGTGCCGTCACGGTTTCTCCAGCGCATGAAGGCGCTTGCAGGGGCGCAGTCGTGGCAGGCGGTGGCGGATGCCGGCCGCCGGTTCGTCGCGCTCGCGGAGGCGCTCGATGCGCCGGTTGCGGTGGCGCCCATCCGCCGGCCCGCGCCCCGGCCGCCTGTCTCGCTGCTGCCGAGACGCCTCAGCGTCACCGCCGTCGAGACGCTGGTGCGCGATCCCTATGCGGTCTATGCGCGCCATGTCCTGAAGCTCGATCCGCTCGACGGTATCGCGGTGCCGCCCGGCGCCGCGGACCGGGGCACGCTGGTACATGCGGCGCTCGGCGATTTCGCGGCACGCTGGCCGCAGTCGCTCCCGGACGATCCGCTGGACGAGGTGCTCGCCGCCGGCCGCGCGGCCTTTGCGCCGCTGGCGGTCTATCCCGACATCGCCGTGCTGTGGTGGCCGCGTTTCGAGAGATTGGCGCAGGCTTATGTCGGCTGGGAAAGGGCGCGCCGCGCCGCCATCCGCAAGGTGCACGCGGAAGTATCGGGAAAGCTCGACATCCCGCTGCCGGACGGCGGTAGCTTTGTGCTCACCGCCCGTGCCGACCGCATCGAGGAGACTGACGCCGGCGCCGTGATCGTGGATTTCAAGACCGGCGCCCCACCGTCCACCAAACAGGTGTTCGCCGGCTTCGCGCCGCAGATGACGCTGGAGGCCGCAATGCTGAAACGCGGTGCATTCCGCGGCGTTGCACCCTGCGATGCGCCGGCGCTGCTCTACATGCATGCCACCGGCGGGCGCGAGCCGCTGCTGGACAGGCCGGTCAACCCGCCACGTGGCGAGGAACGCACCGTGGAGCAGATCGCAGAGGAACACTTTGCCGGCTTGCGGGCGTTGCTGGAAAGATATTTTGCCGGCAATTCCGGCTTTATCTCGCGTCCCTTTGCGGAGTTCGCGCGACGCGAAGGACCATATGACCATCTGGCACGGGTGCGCGAATGGTCGGTGATGGCGGGAGAGGGGGAAGACGCATGAGCGACATCGTCGTTCCGCCGAAAACCGGCCAAGACCAGCGCCGTGCCGCCGATCCGGCCGCATCCGCCTGGGTGTCGGCCAACGCGGGCTCGGGCAAGACGAAGGTGCTGGCGGACCGCGTGCTGAGGCTGTTGCTGTCCGACGTCGATCCGGCGCGCATCCTCTGCCTCACCTTCACCAAGGCGGCGGCCGCGAACATGTCGAACAGGGTGTTCGACGAACTCGGCGCGTGGGTCGCGCTGGACGATGCGGCGCTGGGGCAAAGGCTCGCCAGACTCGTCGGCGGGGAGCCGGGAGCCGGCAAGATCGAGGCTGCGCGCCGTCTCTTCGCCCGCGCCGTGGAGACGCCCGGCGGCCTGAAGATCGAGACCATCCACGCCTTCTGCGAACGGTTGCTGCATCTCTTCCCCTTCGAGGCCAACGTGCCGGCACGCTTCGAGGTGCTGGACGAGACGCAGTCGCAGGAAATTCTCGAACAGGCGGTGCGCGATGTGCTGATCGCGGCCTCGCGTGCCGGCGATCCGGCTCTCACCGGCGCGCTGGCGTTAATGTCGCGCGAGGCCGGTGACGAGGCGGTGAACAGGGTGCTGCGCGCGGCGCTGCGCTGCAAGTCGTTCCTGCGCGACTACGCGCGGGAACCTGGCGGGCTTGCGCGGGCGCTCGCGGCGTTCGGCGTGCTGTGCGGCCTCGCGCCCGGCGAGACGCCGGAGCGTCTGTGCCGCGCCATCGTGGAAGACGGCCTCGGGCCTGACGAATGGCCGATCGTCGCCGAGGCGCTGGAGGCGGGCAAGAAGACGGACAAGGAGCGTGCGGACGGCTTCCGCCGCGCCTTCGCCGCCGCTGACGAGGATGAGCGGTTCGCGCTCTATCGCGACATCTTCCTGACGAAAACCGGCACGCCCGTCGCCCGGATGGCGACGCAGTCCGTCGATGCGGCGATGGCGGAGCGGCTGGTCGAGGAGCGCGACCGGATCGTCGACCTGCTCGGCCGCATCCGGGCGGCGGAGGCGGTGGCACGCACGCAGGCGCTGTTCGCGCTGGCGGACGCCGTCTTCGGCCGTGTGGAAGCGCTGAAGAACGCGCGCGGCGCGCTCGATTTCGACGACCTCATCGCCCGCACCGTCGCGCTGCTGCAACGTGCCGACGCGGCCTGGATCCTCTACAAGCTCGACGCCGGCATCGACCACGTGCTGATCGACGAGGCGCAGGACACATCGCCCGAGCAATGGGCCATCCTCAAGACGCTGGTGGCGGAGTTCACCGCCGGCGAGGGTGTCTTCCCACGCCCGCGCACGCTGTTCGCGGTGGGCGATCCCAAGCAGTCGATCTACGGGTTTCAGGGCGCGGCGCCGCATGAGTTCGAGGCGAGCGGGCGCTATTTCCGCACCCGCACGCGCGGCGCGGGCATGCGCTTCGAGGACGTGGAACTGACGGTCTCGTTCCGCTCCGCGCCGGAGGTGTTGTCGGCGGTCGATGCCGTGTTCGACGTGCCGGAGCACCGCCGGGGACTGTCGTTCGACGACGGCGCGGGAGCGCCCGTGCACGAGAGCGCGCGCCCCGCGGCGCCGGGCATCGTCGAGATGTGGGAAACGCAGTGGAAGGCGCCGGTGCCGGACGCGGATGCCTGGGCTTTGCCCGTCGACGAGCCGGAACGGTCGGCGCCTGCCGTGCGGCTCGCGCGCAAGATCGCGGCGACCATCCGCCGCTGGATGGAGCAGGGCGACGGAAAAGACCCGGCGATCCCGCCCGGCGACGTGCTCGTGCTGGTACGCAAGCGCGGCGCCTTCTTCGAGGCCGTGATCCGCGCGTTGAAGGACGCGGGTGTGCCTGTCGCCGGCGCGGACCGGTTGACGGTCGCCGAGCACATCGGCGTGCGCGACCTCGTCGCGGCGGGGCGCGCGGCGCTGCTGCCGCGCGACGACCTCACGCTCGCGGCGGCGCTGAAATCGCCGCTCGCAGGCTGGGACGACGGCGATCTCATGCGCATCGCGGCAACGCGCGAAGACGGTACGCCGCTCGCGGAGGCGCTGCGCGCGGCGGCGGAGGCGGGCGATGCGGCGGCAGCGAAGGGGCTCGCGGCGCTCGCGGGATGGCGGGAACTGGCGGCGCGGGAAGGGCCGTTCGGCTTCTACGCCACCGTGCTGGGGCCGCGCGGCGGGCGCCGCGCGCTGGTGTCACGGCTGGGGGCCGAGGCTGGCGATGCCATCGACGCCTTCCTCGCGCAGGCGCTCGACCACGAGAGGCGCTTTCCCCCCTCGCTGACCGGCTTCCTCAACGCCTTCGAGGGCACGGCCGGCGACATCAAACGCGACATGGACGACGCGCGCAACGAGGTGCGGGTGATGACGGTGCACGGCGCGAAGGGGCTTGAGGCGCCGGTCGTCATTCTCGCCGACGGCGGCGAAAAGCCCGACGGCCGGCACGATCCCCGGCTGATCGAGGTCGAGGTCGCGCTGGACGGGAAAACCGTTGCGGTGCCCGTGTGGTCGCCGGGCGAGAAATTCGATCCGGAGCCGGTCGCCGAAGCGCGCGCGGTCCTGCGCCACAAGGCAGTCGAGGAGAACAACCGCCTGCTCTACGTCGCGCTGACGCGGGCCAGAAACCGCCTCATCGTCGCCTCCGCCATCAACCGCTCGCCGCCTGCCGAGGGCGAGCCGCGCCCGCCCGAGGAAAGCTGGACCGGCATGGTCATCAACGGGCTCGAACGAGCGGCGGAAGGCGCGGGTCGGCTCGCCGGCCGGGGAACGCTGCTGCGCGATCGCGACGCCGATGGCGGCGAGGTGCTGCGTTGGCTGACGCCGGACAAGCCGGCCCCCGCCGTCCCGCCTCCGGGGGGGCCGAAGACGCCGCCGCCGCCGATGCCGGACTGGCTCACCGCGTCCGCGCGCGCCGAGACGGAGGCCGTGCCGCCGTTGCGGCCGTCAAGCGCGCTCTCGGCGGCGGACCGGCCCCACCGCGCGCCGGAGACGCCGTTCGTCGCCCGCGCCCGCCTGCGCGGCCAGCTCGTGCATGCGCTGATCGAACGTCTGCCCGGCCTTCCGGTTGCGGCGCAGGCTGGCGCGGCGGCGGCCTTCGTGAAGGCACGCGCAGCGCGCTTGCCGGTGCACGAGCAGCAGCAGATTGTCGCGGCCGCGCTCGATGTGCTGAACGCGCCGCCGCTCGCGGTGCTCTTCGGGCCGGGGAGCCGCGCGGAAGTGGCGTTGGCGGGCAACGTCACGCTGGAGCTTGCCGGCGGCCGGCGCGTCCTGCCGATTTCCGGCCGCATCGATCGGCTCGCCGTCGCGGGCGGCGAGGTGCACATTGCCGATTTCAAGACGGGCACGCCGCCCCCTCTCGACACGCGCCCGTCTCATGTGGTGCAGCTTGCGCTCTACCGCGCCCTGCTGCAGCAGATATTGCCGGGGAAGGCCGTGCGCGCCTTCCTGATCTACACCGCCGGGCCTGCTGTGCAGGAAGTGCCGGCCGCCCGGCTCGACGAGGCGCTGCGCCTGCCGGGGCTGGCGGGCGGCTGACGGGGACACGATTGCATGGCGCGTCAGCATCTTCAGGTGGAAACAGTCATTCTCGGGGCAGGCGCGGCCGGCCTCATGTGCGCCGCCCATGCAGGCGCTGCGGGCGGGCGGGTGCTCGTCGTCGACCATGCCCGCGCGCCGGGCGAGAAAATCCGCATCTCCGGCGGCGGGCGCTGCAACTTCACCAATCTCAATGTGAAGCCGCAGTGCTTTCTGTCGGACAATGCCCACTTCGCCAAATCCGCGTTGAGCCGCTATACGCAGCACGATTTCATCGCGCTCGTGGAACGCTACGGCATCGCCTATCACGAAAAGACGCGCGGCCAGCTTTTCTGCGACGACAGCGCCAGGCTGATCGTGGATATGCTGTGCGCGGAAATGGCGCGGGCGGGTGCCGAGCTGCGCCTGCAGACCCGCATCGACGGCGTGGCAAAGACGGAAGGCGGCTTCTCGCTCGATCTCGACGGGCAGGAAGGAGCCTATGGCGTCGCCTGCCGCAATCTCGTGGTGGCGACGGGCGGCAAATCGATTCCCAAGATGGGCGCGACCGGCTTCGGCTACCGGCTCGCGGAGCAGTTCGGGCTCGCCGTGACGGAAACGCGGCCGGGGCTCGTACCGCTGACCTTCGGGGAGGATGTGATGGCGGATTTCCGCCCGCTCGCGGGCGTCGCCGCCGATGTCGCGGTGACGTGCGGCGCGGCACGCTTCGAGGAAGCGATGCTGTTCACGCATCGCGGCCTGTCCGGTCCGGCCATCCTGCAAATCTCGTCCTACTGGCGGGAGAAGATGCCGATTGCGGTGGCGCTGCTGCCGGGGGCCGATCCGTTCGAGGTTCTGCGCGAGCGCCGGCGGCAGGACGGCCGCAAGGCCATCGCTTCCGTGCTCGCCGACCTGCTGCCGAAGCGGCTGGCGCTCCATATGGCGGACCGGCTCGGCCTCGCCGGCAACATCGGCGACATGAGCGACAGGAAGTTGTCGGCGCTGGCGCAGGCGCTCAACGGCTGGGAGCTTCATCCCGCCGGCAGCGAGGGCTACCGCACGGCGGAGGTGACGCTGGGCGGCGTCGACACGGCGGCGCTCAACTCGCGGACCATGGAGGCGAAGGCGGTGCCGGGCCTTTACTTCATCGGCGAGGTGGTCGACGTCACAGGCTGGCTCGGCGGCTACAATTTCCAGTGGGCGTGGTCGTCGGGCCGGGCGGCGGGCACGGCAATCGCCGGGGAGCGATCCGCCTGACCGGGCGCGATGTTTCCGGCGCCGGTCGCGGCTTCGTTGCCGGCCGCGCGATGCTGCGTTGCGGTGGCAGGGCCGCCTGATCCGTTATACACTGCCCGGCGTCCGGCCACTCCGGCCATATCCCAGAAAGGCATCGTTCATGAGCATTCCCGCTACCGTTGCCGTCTTCGTCGGCAGCCTGCGCAAGGCCTCGTTCAACCGCAAGATCGCACATATCCTCGCGGATATCGCCGCCGACAGCCTCAAGCTTGAGATCGTCGAGATCGGCGATCTTCCCCTCTACAATCAGGACCTCGACGACGAAGGCACGCCGCCCGCGGCCTGGACCGCCTTCCGCGAGAAGGTGAAGGGGTTCGACGCCGTGCTGTTCGTGACGCCGGAATACAACCGCTCGGTGCCGGCGGTGCTGAAGAATGCGCTCGACGTCGGCTCGCGCCCCTACGGGCAGAGCGTGTGGGGCGGCAAGCCCGGCGCGGTGGTGAGCGTCTCCATCGGCGCCATCGGCGGCTTCGGCGCCAACCATCATCTGCGCCAGTCGCTGGTGTTCCTCAACGTGCCGACCCTGCAGCAGCCGGAAGCCTACATCGGCGGTGTCGGCCATTTGCTCGACGATGACGGCAAGCTGACGAACGAGGGCACGAGAACCTTCCTCGGCAAGTTCGTCGCTGATTTCGCGGCATGGATCGAGAAGAACCGCGCTCACTGATCCCTCACGCGGCGGGAGCAGCGGACCACGCCAGGCTATGAGTTCCGTGGCCTTTATGGTATGTATGATCCCAAGGGAGGTGAGACGACCTTTCCTCCGGTGGGAGCCGGGCTTTCGCCCGACCCCCGTTCTCTTAGCGACTGACTGTCAGGGTGAACCGCCAAGTCCTGATCCTGATTGTCAGCGTAAGCCGGAATTTCAATCGTCTCACCTCCTTTCGTGTCGCCGAATCGCTTCGACCCGGCCGTTACTTTCTGCTTGATGCGCAATATTTTTCAAGCACGGCGTCACTTGCGTCGCGCCGTGTGGCGTTTCGATGCCGGATGGTATTACTGTCCGGAAAGTGGACGATGAGCGCGTCACACGGCTTTGCGGAGCGTTTTCCGTTCCGGTCGAATCATCCGGACAATAAGGATTCGCTCGAAATCAAAGCATTGATGAGCATGATCCGATTATTTCAAACCGTTTCGCGTTTTCGGGCTATCGTCACAAATCGGGCTATCGTCATAAAAAAGGGGAAGGCCGCCAGAGCGTCTTCCCCCAGTTGGCACGGCGGGTTTCCGTGGTGAAGGGTTACGCGCGTGCGCGTTCCGGCACCGGCAGGTTCAGCCAGTCGCGGTAGAAAGTCTCGATATCGGGCTCGAAGTCGTGGATGACGGGATACCACGGCGTCGGGGCCTCCACGTCGAGCAGCGTGCCGCAATCCGGGCAGTAGTACTCGCGCAGCACCTGCCAGGTGGCGGTGGGCGCCATGAGCCGGGGATAGATTTCCTCAAGGTCGGCCTGGGTGTCGCGCACGCGCACGCGCGCGTGCAGCTTCCAGTTCTCGCTGGCGTCGCAGAAGTCGTGGCCGCATTCGCAGCGCACCACCCACTGCTTCGTATCCTTGCGCTGGACGATGTAGAGCTTCGGGCCGAGCGGCAGCAGGATGCGGTCGTCCCACTTCACGCGCTCTTGCAGGATGTCGATGTAGGTGACGAAGCGGTCCGGGTCCTTCGGCGTCGAGAGCATCTGGTGCAGGGTGTCGTGGTCGATGGTGCCGTCGACCAGATCCGCGATCTTGGTGCGGGTGTAAGAAGCCATGATGTTTCCTCCGGTGTTTCTTGGCGGGAAGGAGGCGGCGCTTCACGCCGCCCCGCGTTGTTTCATTCGTCCACGAATTTCACCGTGGTGACATCCGGCAATTCGGACACGTCCATCGAGTAGTTCGCGCCGTAGCTCGGGATATCGAGGTCCTCCTCGCGCAGATCCCAGTCCGCCGGCAGCTTCCAGAACGTCTTGAAGTCGCCAAGGAACTTCGGGCTGAGCTTGAAGGAGGCGGCGAACATCTGCTGCACCTGCGTTTCCGCCTGCTTGGCGACGATCTTCTCCCGTTCCCGCGCCAGCCAGTCGGACACCGGTTCGGACTTTGCGAGGCGTTCCTTGCGGATTTCGAGGCGGCGTGCCACGGTCGCGTCCTCGTCGATGACATGCCGGCCGCCTTCGTGCTGCAGCACGACGCCGTAGACTCGCTCGGCGAAGCGGGGCAGCAGGTAGCCGCCATCGAGATCCTCCTGGATGCGCGCCGTCTCGCGGTCGAGCGGATCGCCGAAGCCTGGGCCGCCACGCAGGTAGTTGAGATAGAGGTCGTAGTCGGCGAACATCTCCTCCGTGGTGATGGCCTGCTTGTCGCGCTTGATCTGCGCTGCTGGCAACAGGCCGTCCCATTCAGGATTTTCCGGGTCGGTGTCGCCACCCAGCGGCAGCGGCTTGCCCTCCTCGATGAGCGCCTTGATGTTCGTTTTGTGCGCGGCGAAGCGATAGCCGGAGGCGGCGGGATAGCCGCCCATCAGCCCCCAGTCGGAGGTGATGTGGCCGTTGCCCATGAAGAACATGGTCCAGTCCTTGGCGTTCCAGACCATGCGCAGGCTCTCGAAGCCGCAGCCGCCGCGATACTTGCCGTAACCGGCGGAGTTCGTCTTGATCTTGCGCCCCAGATAGACGAGCGGCTCGGCCAGTTCCCAGATTTCCATGTCGCCCATGTCGCCTTCCGGGTTCCAGATGGCGGCGGCGTGGTCGAGGCCGTCTTTCACCGCGCTCGCGCCGGTGCCTTCGGCGGCGGACTCGAACGAGTTGACGGCGTGGATCTCGTCGTACTGGTTGAAACCGCCGCCCTGCAGCCAGTTGGAGGTGTTGGCGTTGCCGGAGTTGACCTCCTCAAGATACCCGCGCCCGAAGTAGGAACGGCTGAGACCGCGCCACAACGACGTCCATGACGAGACGAGGAAGTGCCAGGCGTAGGAGAAGGCGACGCGCCGGTCGTCCGGGTTCATCCAGGTGCCCTTGGGCAGGCGGAACTCGGTGCCGTAGGCCGCGCCGTCGTTGATCATCTCGGACGGAATCAGCGTTTGCGTCATCATCACCCAGATGCCGGATGTGAAGCTCACCGCATGCGCGTTATAGGTATGCCAGCCCCAGCGCGACGAGCCGTCGAAGTCCAGCCGCCAGGTGCCGTCGCCCCGGATGGTGATCTCGGAGGGCGTGTGCATGATGGTGTTGACCTTCGCGAAGTCGGAAGGCACGCGCACGTCCGGGTGATCGTAGGGCACGTCGACGAAACCGACCTGCCGGTACTTGCCGGGAATGGTCATCGCCTTGATGCGGTTTTGCAGGCCCTGCCGGCCGTGCTCCACCGCCTCGTAGGCGAATTTCCAGTAGTTTTCGATGCCTTCCTCGGCGATCACTTCCTCGACGAGCTTGCGGATCATGTGGCAACCGGCCACGCGGGTGCGCTCGTCGAGCACCCAGTAGCGGGTGGTGCGCACCATGCGCTGGCTCTCGTGCAGCCAGTCGCGGAACAGCGTGTCGTTGGCGCCGATCTTGCGGCAGGTGATGGAGTAACCGTCGCCGAAGCGCTGCACCTGCCCGGTCGACATCGAGCCCGGCCCGACGGAGCCGGTGTCGATGACGTGGGTGACGCCGCCGACCCAGCCGATCAGCTCGCCCTCCCAGAAGATCGGCACGATGGTATGGATGTCGCACGGATGCACGTTGCCGATCAGCGCATCGTTGTTACAGAAGATATCCTTGTCGGCGACGCCGGGGTTCTGCTCCCAGCCGTTCTCGATCATGTACTTGATCGCCGCGCCCATGGTGCCGACGTGGATGATGATGCCCGTTGAGGTCAGGATCGAGTCGCCCGCCGCGTTGTAGAGCGTGAAGCACAGCTCGCCTTCCTGCTCCACGATGGGGGAGGCGGCGATCTTCTTCGCCGTCTCACGCGCGTCGACGACGCCGGCGCGCAGGCGGGAGAACAGCTTGTTGTACAGAATGGGCTGGGTGTCGCGCAGTTCGAGCCCCTTGAGGCCGGCATAGTGGCCGCTGCTCTTCGTCGCGTCCATCAGCCGGTCGCGGTGCTGCTTCAGCGTCTCGCCGCCGCGCACGATGCCGCGTGCCGCCCCGGCGAGGGCATCCTTGCGAACATTGACGTTCATGATGTTTCCTCTCTGAACTTATTGTTGGGGTCACACTTCCTTGAGGTGGAAGAGGCGATGGCCGTCGAGCCACGTCTCGAACCCGTCGGGCACGACGAAGGTGGTCGCGTCCGATTCGATGATCGCGGGACCGGTGATGCGGTTGCCCGGCAACAGCGCCTCCATCCGGTAGAGCTGTGCGTCGACCCAGCGCTTCTTGCGGTAGAACTTGCGCGTACCGAGGAACGCCTCTTCCGGCGGCGTCGGACCGTGCTCGGGTTCCTTCGGAATCTTCGGCTTGGGAATCGGCACCGAGCCGCGCATGATGGCGCCCGTCACCGAGTATCCCAGCTCCGGCGAGCGGGCGGAGGCGGCGTAGACGCGCCCGTAGGTGTCGTTGAAGGCATCGACGAGCTGGTTCCAGTCCTCCGTCGTGGCGACGGCGGGGAGCGGCGACTCGATCTCAAGGTCATTCAACTGACCGCGATACTGCATGCGGAAGCCCGGCGTCAGCGTCACCTGGTCGGCGGCGTAGCCGTTGAGCCGGAACTCCTCCAGCACGTTCTCGCGCAGTTCCTCCCACGCCTGCTGCAGGGTTTTCGACGCGGCCTCGCGGTCGCTGTCCGGCGCGTCCGGCGGCAGGTTGATGTCGAGGCTCTTGTCGTAGCGGTACTCGAAGTCGGCGGCCGCGCAGCCGAAGGCCGAGAAGCCTGCCGCCCACGCCGGCACGATCACGTCCTCGAAGCCGAGCCCCTCGGTGTAGCCGTAGGTATGCACCGGCCCGGCGCCGCCGTAGGAGAAGCAAACGAAGCTTGCGGGGCTGTAGCCCTTGCCGGAGATCATCGAGCGCAGGTAATCCCGCAGGTCGGAGTCGAGCAGTTCGATCACGCCCGCCGCCGCGTCCTCGACGGAAAGCCCCAGCGGGTCGGCGACCTGCGCCTTGATGGCGGCCACTGCCCGGTCGCGGTCGAGCTTGATCGCGCCGCCCAGGAAGTTGTCCGGGTTGAGATAGCCGAGCACGACGTGGCAGTCCGAGATGCTGACCGTCTCGATACCGCTGTCCGCCCAGCAGACGCCGACGCGGTAGCCGGCCGAATCCGGGCCGAGCTTGATCGCCTTCGTGTAGGGGTCGAGCCGGATGAAGCTGCCCGCGCCCGCGCCCACCGAGTCCATCGCGACGAGGGGAAGCGACAGCACGAGGCGCGCCATGTCCGGATCGTTCTTGATGGTGAGTTCGCCCTGCGTGATCAGTGCCACGTCGAAGGACGTGCCGCCGATGTCCGAACAGGCGATGTTCTTGTAGCCCAGCACCTCGCCGAGATACTTCGCGCCGATCACGCCGCCGATGGGGCCGGAGACGATGGTGCGCGCCAGCTCCTTCGCCTTCCACGAGATGGTGCCGCCGTGGGTCGCCATCACACGGAAGTCGAACTTCGTGCCGTGCTCCTTGAAGCTGTCGGATATTTTCTTCAGCGTTTGCCGCGAAGGCTCCGCCGCATAACCCTCCAGAATGGTGGTGTTGGTGCGGTGCGTCTCCTTGCGCACGGGATAGTAATCGGCCGAGGCGAACACCGGGATGTTCTTGCCGCTCTTCTTCACCGCTTCCAGCACGATGTCGCGCACGCGCCGTTCGTGAGCCGGGTTGCGATAGCTGTGCAGCAGGCTGATGACGATGCCCTCGACATCCTGATCGATCAGCTCCTGCGCGGCTTTCAGCGCGCTCTCCTCGCGCAGCGGAATGACCACCGTGCCGAACATGTCGACGCGCTCCACCACGCCGCGCGTGAGGTGGCGCGGCACCAGCGGCGGGTCGTAGCGGTGCGTGTTGAGGTGGATGCGGTCCTCGTAGGCATAGCCGAGATAGGCCTGGATGGCGCGGCCCATGCGGTGAAAGTCCTCAAGGCCCTGGTTGACGATGAGGCCGCATTTCAGGCCCTTGCGCTGCACCACGCGGTTGAGCATGGCGGTGCCGGAATAGACGCCGGTCTGCAATTGCTTCAGCGCGTCGTCGAGGGAGATGCCCCAGGCCGCGAGGCCGTCGACGCTGGAGTTGATGAGGCCTATGGCCTCGTTCTGCGGCGTGCTCTGCGCCTTGCCGACGACGAAGTCGCCGTCCGCGTCGACGAAGAACGTGTCCGTCATCGTGCCGCCGGCGTCGATGCCGAGCACCTGCACGTTACGGGCTGGCACGTCCTTGTTATGGACATTCATGAAGTTACCTCCCCTTGGTCCGTGGTTTTTTGCGAAGCCGGTCCGCTTGTCGACCGGTCCGCCTGTGATGGAGCAAGGGGCGTGCCAGTGGTGCCCTGGCGGCGAAATGCCTTGCCATTGCACGGTAATTCGGGAAACGGCGCGTGTCCGGCCGCTGTCGTGGCGGTGTCGTGTCCGACAGCTATCGGACAATGGCCTGTCCGGATTTCGAACAGGGTAAATCAATATATTGTTGCGTGAGAACGTCAGCGGAAGACATATTGGCAAATGCCGTCAAACACGGTTATGCTACGTGACCCAGTTGCGCCGGCCTTACAGAAGCGCAACGGGATGGGGAAACGTGGACGGTTGACAGACCTGGGGCATCGCGCCGACCGTCGGGCAGGCCGATACGCCTGTCTGCACCTTTCCTCCTGATGCCTGTGCCATTGCAGATGCGGCGTTCCTTCACACGCGGCATGGCACGACGGGAAGGGAACTGCTGTGAACGAACGCGAGATTCGTCAGGCGTGGGAGACGTTCGTGGCCGATGGCCGGGTGCCGTCGGATTTCCGGCAAGACATTGCGGCATCCTGGGTTCGCTCGCGCGGCTATACGAGCATCGCGCGCCGTCGCAATGCCCCGAAGCTGCCGGAGCCGGAGCTTTACCGCCGCAGGCACGAGAACCGCATCCTTCTGAACGCCGCCCGCGGCGCGCTGGCGCGCACGGCCGATTTTCTGGCCGAGGCGAATTCGATGATCATCCTCACCGATCCCGGCGGCCTCATCATCGAGACGAGGGGCGATCCGCGCGTCATCGATTCAGGGCGCGACGTCCATCTCGAACGCGGTGGGCGCTGGGCGGAGGATGATATCGGCACCAACGCCATCGGCACCGCCATCGCGATGAAGCGCCCCGTCCAGATCCACGCCGCCGAGCATTATTGCGAGGATGTGCAACGCTGGACCTGCGCGGCGAGCCCCGTCAGGCACCCCATAGACCAGGAGATGCTCGGCATCATCGATATCTCCGGGCCGGCCAGGACGTTCAATCCGCAAAGCCTCGCGCTCGCCGTTTCCGTCAGCCAGCAGATCGAGGCGCTCCTGCTGCAGAACGTGCAGGATACACGGGAGGAACTGCTGCGGGTTTTCCTGTCGCGCCGCTCGCGCTGGCAGAACGACGAGATCGTGGTGTTGGACAACCGCGGCGCCATCATCCATGCGACGGACGCCGCGCTCGCGGCGCTCTCCCGCGATCATCCGGGCATGGTCGTCGGCCGGTCGATCGAGCCCCTGCGCGGCGTGCCCCTCGACCTGTGGCGGCCTCTGGTGCGGGGAAGCCTGCCCAGCGCCGAGGTCGAGATCATCGATGCCGCGCGGCGGCAGGCGCAACGCGATGACGCAGGGGACGGCCAGATCGGCGCCGTGCTGACATTTCCCTCCCGGCGCAGGCCCCGCCCGGTGGTGGCGCGGCCGCAGGCAGGCGAAGCCGTCGCTCTCGATGATATTCTGGGCGAAAGCGCGATCATGCGCGAGACGTTCGAGCGTGTCCGGCGCATGGCGGCGAGCCGCGCGCCGGTGCTGATCGAAGGGGAGACGGGCGTCGGCAAGGAGCTTTTCGCCCGCGCGCTGCATATGCTTGGCAGCGCGGAGGGCGCGCCGTTCATCCCGATGAACTGTGGCGGCATGTCGCGCGATCTCATCGCCAGCGAAATCTTCGGCTACGAGAAGGGCGCCTTCACCGGCGCGGACGACCACGGGCGAGCGGGCCGCATGGAGGCGGCCGACGGCGGCACCCTGTGTCTGGACGAGGTCGGCGAGATGCCGGCGAGCCTGCAGCCCTACCTGCTGCGGGTGCTGGAGGACGGCGTCGTCTATCGGGTGGGCTCGAACATCGGCCGGTCGGTGAATGTGCGTCTCGTGTCCATGACGAACCGGGACCTGCTGTCCGAGGTTGCGTGCGGCAATTTCCGGCGCGACCTCTACTACCGGATCGCGACATTGCGGCTTGCCATCCCCCCGCTGCGCGAGCGTGGCGACGATGTGCTGCTCATCGCCGGCCACCTGCTGCACAGGAGCGCGCGCGCCATGGGCCTGCCGATGCCGACGCTCGACCACGAGGTGGCGGACGTCTTCCGGCGCTATCCGTGGCCGGGAAACGTGCGTGAGCTTCGCAACGTGATCGAGAGCATGGTCGTTCTCGGCAGCGCGCATCTGACGATGCGGGAGGTGCCCGGCGAAATCGTCCGCGCCGTCGTCGGCGGCGAGGTTGCGGGGCAGTGGGAGGATCCCGCGCCGGGCACGGCCGAGGACCGCCTCCAGCAATGGAGCGCGGCGCAACGCGCGGTGATCGAGCGTGAACTGGCGCAGACGGGCGGCAACATTTCGCTCACCGCGAGGCGGCTCGGCATCGCGCGTTCGACACTCTACGCCAAGCTCGAAAAATACGGCTTCCGGCGCGACCACTGAACAAATGCGCCGGCGCCTCACGCCCCCGCATCGCTGGAGGCGGCGGCATGCACCACGATCCCGTCGAGCAGCAGTTCGATGGTGAGGGCGTGAACCGCGTTCGGCGCGAGGTCGCGATAGCGCGGCAGGAGCCGCTTCAGCAGCGGATACGAAGCGTCGGGAAGCTGGTCGATCTCCAGGGCGTCCTCGTCGGTCGCGGGGCGGATCAGCCCGCCGACCTCGCCCATCGCAAGGCCGGTGATGCAGGTGTACCAGCCGAGGCAGATGCCCGGGATGTCGCGGTCGGCGATGCCGGCCTCCTTCAGGGCGCGGTGTACCATCTCCACGTGCCCGTAGTCGGCGATGCCGGTGTGCGGGAAGCGTTGCATCAGCCGGAAACTGTGCGGGAAGCGAAGCGCGAGGCTGCGGTACTGGTCGGCGAGGTGGCGCAGCCGCCCGCGCCACGGCTGGTCCTCCGGCGCGGGGCGGATCTGGGCTTCCAGCTGGTCGGCCATGGCGCGGAACAGGCCTTCCTTGGACTTGAAATGGTAAAGGATCGACATCGGGTCGCACCCGACCCGCGCGCCGAGCTTGCGCAGGGTGAAGCCCGCCTCGCCGGCGGCCTCCATAAGCTCGATGGCGGCTTCCGCGAGGACCTTTCTGGATAATCCGCGCGGACCCGGACTGGTTTTGGGTTTGGTGTTGGGCATCTCACGCCGACGGAGAGGGCGGCGGCGGCGCAAGCCGTCGTCTGTGACAGTCGATTCCGGATTTTACGTTGCCGACATGGCGCGCGCAATGTTCTCTGTTCCGCGCCGGGCCGTTCCGGCACGCGGTTGAGCGGAGGCCGGGTTTCGTGCCATGAAAGTCCTTCCATAAAAATCTGCCGGCGCGTCTACACGAGAGGAGAACGGTCATGAGTCATCACCTGAAGTTTTTCATCGACGGTGCCTGGGTTGATCCGGTCACGCCGAATATCCTTGACGTTATCGATCCCGCGACGGAGGAAGCGTTCACGCAAATTTCGATCGGCTCGGCCGCCGATGTCGACAGGGCGATCGCGGCCGCGCGGGCTGCATTCGGCGCCTTCTCCACGACCTCCCGGGACGAGCGGCTCGCCCTGCTGCGGCGCATTCTGGCGCTCTACAACGAGCGTTACGAGGACATCGCCCGGGCCGTGAGCCGGGAGATGGGCGCGCCGATCACCTTCGCGCGCCGGGCGCAGGCTGCCGCCGGACAGGCACATCTGGAAGCGACCATCGCGGCGCTTGAGACCTTTGCCTTCGAGGAGCAGCGCGGTACGACGCGCATCTTCCGGGAGCCGATCGGCGTTTGCGCGCTGATCACGCCGTGGAACTGGCCGCTGAACCAGATCGTCTGCAAGGTGGCGCCCGCCATCGCCGCCGGCTGCACCGTGGTGCTGAAGCCCTCGGAGATCGCGCCGGTGAGCGGCATCGTCTTCGCGGAGATCATGGAAGCTGCCGGCACGCCGAAGGGCGTCTTCAATCTCGTCAACGGCACCGGCCCGGACGTCGGACAGGTCATGGCCGGACATCCGGAAGTGGATATGGTCTCCTTTACGGGCTCGACGCGCGCCGGGATCATTGTCGCCCGCACCGCCGCTGAAACGGTCAAGCGCGTCGCGCAGGAACTCGGCGGTAAATCGGCCAACATCATCCTGCCGGATGCCGACTTCGAGCGGGCGGTGACGAAGGGCGTGCGGGGCTGCTTCGGCAATTCAGGCCAGTCGTGCGATGCGCCGACCCGCATGCTCGTGCCGGTGGACCGCCACGAGGAAGCGTTGCGCATCGCGGGCGCAGTGGCGGCAGCGGTGAAGGTGGGCGATCCGCGCGAGGAGGAAACGACGCATGGACCCGTGGTGAGCGCCACGCAGTTCGAGAAGATCCAGCGACTGATCGAAACCGGCATCCGCGAGGGTGCGACGCTTGTCGTCGGTGGTCCCGGCCGGCCGGAAGGGTTGGAACGCGGCTACTACGTCCGCCCCACCGTGTTCGGCCATGTCGCGAACGGGATGACCATTGCCCGTGAGGAGATTTTCGGGCCGGTCCTGTCGATCCTTTCCTATGAGGACGAGGAAGACGCCATCCGCATCGCCAACGACACCGTTTACGGCCTTGCCGCCTACGTCCAGTCGCGGGATATTGGCCATGCCCGCCAGGTCGCGGCGCGGATGCGCGCGGGCTCGGTCTATCTGAACTATCCTGAGTGGGACACGACCGCCCCGTTCGGCGGCTACAAGCAGTCCGGCAACGGCCGCGAATACGCCGACTGGGGCATTCACGACTTCCTTGAGATCAAGGGCGTGGTCGGCTGGGGTGAAGCCTGAGGCGGTGGCTCACTCCGCCCATTCGGGGTCGGTGGTGAAGACGATGGTGAGCCAGCGGTCGGGGCTGTCGTCGCCGAGCGCCTTGCCGATCTCGTCGCGCAGCTTGTCCCATTCTTCCAGCCGCTTGGCAGGCCACGCGGGGGGCACGATGAAATAGAGTTCGATCTGCCTGCCGCGCCCGACCCGGGCGACATAGGCGCGGTAGGAGACGAAGCCGTAGCGTTGCACCATCTCCTGCGCGACGGTGTCCACGTGCCGCTTCAGGTCCGCTGGCGTGACCAGCAGAATGTCGGCCAGCGCCCGCCGCACCGTGCCGATGGGCATCGGAATGACAACGAGGCACACCGCCGCCAGCACGGCGGGGTCGATGTAGGGCGAGATCCACGCAAGCTGCGTGCCCTGCACCAGATAGCCGAAAACGAAGGCAGCGAGCCACGCCACCGTCATGGCGGCCGACATCAGCCAGCCCTTCGCGTCGAGCGCCAGCAGATCGGAGCGGATGGTCTGATTCGCCGACCTCGCATAGAGCCCCATGCCGACCTCCGCCACGAGGGAGATGAGGGCATAGACGATAGCGTAGTCGAAGGAGATCAGGCGCCCGCCCGACAGGAAGGCGTCGATGGCGTTGATCAGCGCGTAGATGGCCGCGCCGATCAGCATCGTGCCGTTCAGCCCCAGTACCATGGGTTCCAGATGCCAGAACCCCATGGTGAAGCGCTCCACCAGCCTGCCGTGGGAAGGGCTGCCCGAGGTGCCGGCCGCGATCAGCCTGGCGACGAGCAGGGCAAGCGTCGTCATGGCGGCGTCCGTCAGTTCGTAGATGCCGTCGAAGACGATGGCCGACGAGCCCGCCAGCAGGCCGAAGAGAATGCCGAGCCCCGACATGAAGACGGTGAGCACGATGGAGACGCGGAGAACACCCTGTTCCGATTGCATGTTGCCGCCCTCCGTCCGCAAGAAACCCGTCGGCCCCGGGCGGCCACCGGCTGCGCATACCGGCATTGTGACCTGCATCCCGGCGAAAGCCGGGGAAAGGAGCGCGCGGCGCGATTTCCCGAGCGGGCGCACCACGGGAGCACCGTTGCCGGGGAGAGGCGCGGCCACGCGGCGCCCCCGATCTGCCACGCTGCGTTTCTACATCGTAGAATGAAAAAGTCAAGTTCTCAGCCCGTCGCGGATGTTCAGGCCGACCAGCAAGGAAGCCTATCTGGCGACGTTGCGGACGATCATCGCCGCGCTCGATGCGCTTCCGGAATAAGCGGCGATCGGATGACACCGCCCGGCGAACGGGTATTATACCGCCTCCACCGCGAGGCGCCCGCCGGCAGGCGAGGGCGCGCCGCGACGGAAACCGCGGCGCTTTCCGGTTGGATGTAAGCATCCAGGCTTCCGGAATGCGTTCAATATCAAGAGAATCATGGGGCAGGTCCGGCGATGCCGGGTCGGGCTCCGGTAACGGGCGCTGTGAAATCATGTCTCTTCTTGATCGTCTGAACCTCTCTTATCCTATCGTCCAGGCGCCCATGGCCGGCGTCTCCACGCCGGCGCTGGCGGCTGCCGTCAGCGAGGCGGGCGGTCTCGGTTCGATCGGCGTCGGAGCGACGGATGCCGCCGGCGCGCGGGCGATGATCGCGGAAGTGCGGCAGCGCACGGCGCGGGCGTTCAACGTCAACGTGTTCGTCCACGCGCCCGCGCGGGCGGACGCCGTTCGCGAGGCCGCATGGATCGAGGCGCTCGCACCGCTGTTCGCGCGTTTCGGAGCCGAGCCGCCGCGAGGCCTGCGGGAAATCTACCGGAGCTTCGCCGGGGACGATGCGATGCTTGCCGCTCTTGTCGAACTCGCGCCGCCTGTCGTCAGCTTTCATTTCGGCTTGCCGGCGGCCCCGCGCATCGCGGCGCTGAAGGCGGCCGGCTGCATCCTGTTGTCGACCGCGACCAACCTGGCCGAGGCCGAAGCCGCGCGCCGGGCCGGCATCGACGCCGTGGTCGCGCAGGGCTTCGAGGCAGGCGGCCACCGGGGTGTGTTCGATCCCGCCGCGCCCGACGAGCAGGCGGGCGTGCTGCCGCTCACACGGCTGCTGGCCGCCCGCGCCGGCCTGCCGGTCATCGCCGCCGGCGGTATCATGGACGGGCGGGGAATCGCGGCGGCGCTCGATCTCGGCGCGGTGGCGGCGCAGCTGGGCACGGCCTTCGTCGCCTGCCCGGAAAGCGCGGCCGACGCCGCCTATCGCGCCGCCCTCGCCGCCGCGCCCGGCACGGTCATGACGGACGCCATCTCTGGCAGGGCCGCACGCAGCCTGCGCAACGGCTTCACCGCCTGGGCGGAGGCGCATGCGGCATTGGCGCGGCCGGATTATCCCATCGCCTACGATGCTGGAAAGGCGCTGAACGCCGCCGCGAAAGCCGCTGGGGAGAACGGCTTCGGCGCGCAATGGGCGGGACAGGGGGCCGGCCTGTCGCGGGCGCTGCCCGCGGCCGAGCTGGTTGCGACGCTCGCGGTGGAACTGGCAGCGGTGCGGGAACGCTCATCCGTTGCCGAAGCTGCGTCCTGAGGTCCGCTTTTCCATCTACGGACGGCGCGTCAGCCTGCGGGTTCCGCCCGGAAGATTGCCACGGCCGCAGCCACCAGCGCGGCATTGCCAGCGGCCGTCGTGCCGTCCGGCAGATGCTGGCCGTCCTCCAGCCCGACCCGAGTCGACCAGCGTCGCTGACGGGCAAGCGCGACGAAGGGCCAGACCATGGCGTCGAAACCGTGCAGCAGGACCGGCCGCGACGCCTCCGCGCGGCCGAGCACGCGGGCGATGCCGTCCGTCACTTCCCAGGCCGCATCCGGCTCCTGCTCCCCGATCTCGATCAGGATGCGAAACACTTGTCCGTGACCTGCGAGATTCACGAAACGCTCCGCGTCGGCGACTGATGCGAGTCCCGCCTCGATGCCGATTCCCCGGCGCCGGAGCAGATCCATGACGGCCGGCGCGTCGGGTTCCGACAGGTTCACGGACGCATGGTCCGGCAGCGCCTGCCAATCCGCTATGGCGGCGCGCGTCCTCGCTGCGCTGTTCTCGATCCATGCCCCCGTCGAAACGCCGATCAGCGTGCCGGGACAGGCGCGGCGCACGGCGTGCACAGTCGCGTCCACGGCCGCGAGGCTTTCGCAGCCGTCCGTCCCACGCGGGTGAATGTGCAGTTCGGCGGCTCCTGCCGCGACGCAGGACGCACCATCACCGGCCATTGCCTCCGGCGTGAGCGGCAGCCGGGGATGGAAGCCATCGGGACGCGCACCATTGAGGCAGGCCTGAACGATCATCTGCTTTCCTGTCCGGTGAACTGATGTTTACTTTAATAGAGCGACCGCGGGTTGCAAGAATAACAGCGGCCGGGAAGCTCCTTTCATGCCGGCGGTCCGCGACGGCCGCATCCGGCCTTTTACCACGGTAACCGCCTCCCGCCGCAGCAGCGGGCATGTCGTCATCCGGCTCCCCGTACGTCCTTTTTCGCCGCGCCGCTGCTCGCCGGTCCGGTGTTCTGAATCGGCATAAGAATTATAATATTTCTAAAGCGATGTATTATTGACACAAGAATCGTCAAAATGAACATCGTTTCACATAAAATACTTCAGATTCATCTCACCGTAGGTCAGAAGCATAAGCAGTGCACAGGGTGCTAATTCTGATTCTTCCTTGAGGCGAAAACTTTTGAATTATTGAATTCTTGTTTTCGAAGTAGAGGAATTATAAAAAGGGGCTGTCAACATGACACGTCATGGAGAATTTGTCGGGGCAACGGCCCTGGTGTTGCTGTTTGCTGTTGCCAGCGGGGCTGCTCACGCGCAGGGCGCTGGAGCGCAGAGCCAGCAGGCGAACGCGGACAAGGAGCTGACGGGCGACGAACTGCTGCTCGACGAGGTCGTGGTGGTCTCCGCCCGTGAACAGCTGAACCAGGCGCCGGGCGTGTCGATCATCAGCCGGCAGGAGATCGAGCGCAATCCTCCGGCACGCGGCGACCTCGCCGAGATTATCCGCCGCCAGCCGGGCGTCAACCTCACCGGCAATTCGTCCAATGGCCAGCGTGGCAACAACCGCCAGATCGACATCCGCGGCATGGGCCCGGAAAATACGCTGATCCTCATCGATGGCAAACCGGTGTTCTCGCGCAACTCGGTCCGCATGCGCCGCGGCGGCGAGCGCGATACGCGCGGCGATTCGAACTGGGTCCCGGCGGAAGCGGTCGATCGCATCGAGGTGCTGCGCGGCCCCGCCGCCGCGCGTTACGGCTCGGGCGCCGCAGGCGGCGTGGTCAACATCATCACCAAGCGGCCGGAGAAAACCACGTTCAGCGCGACGAGCTTCGCCAATATTCCGGAAAGCAGCAGCGAAGGCCGCACGTACCGCTCCACCGTCGTTGCGGGCGGGCCCATCGATGAGCGTTTCTCCTACCGCATCTCGGGCAACTACAACCGCAGCGACGCCGACGACATCGATATCAACGAGGACGCCACGCCTGATGGCCAGAACGTCGCCGCCGGTAATGAGGGCGTGATCAACACCGACTTCCGCGGCCTGCTGTCTTGGAAGCTCGACGAACGCCACGTGCTGGACTTCGAGGCGGCATGGAGCCAGCAGCGCAACATCTATGCCGGCGATTCGCTGTTCCAGGATGTGCTCGGCTCCGCGCTCAACCAGGAGCTGGCGCGCGGCGGCCACGAGACCAACCGCGTGACGCGCACCACGCTGTCCGCCACCCATCGTGGCAAGTGGGAATTCGGTACGTCGAATACCTACATCCAGTGGGAAAACACCAAGAACAAGCGCCTCGGTGAAGGCAACGCCGGCTCGGTCGAAGGGCAGATCAACAGCCAATACGCCAAAGATCGCAAGACTATTACGCTCGACAACATCACGGCCAAGAGCGAATGGAACTTCCCGCTGACCATCGTCGTACCCCAGACGCTGACGCTCGGCACCGAGTTCCGCGGCGAGTGGATGGATGACGAGAACATGGCCGACGGCAACGCGCTCGATGCGCCGCAGTTCGGGGTGTCGAGCGCCGAAAACCGCAATCCCAAGAGCCAGGCGATGCTCGGCGCGATCTACGCCGAGGACAACATTCTCGTCACCGACAAGTTCATCCTGACGCCGGGCCTGCGCTTCGACCATCATACCGAGGCGGGCAACAACTGGAGCCCGAGCCTCAACGCCTCGTATTCGATCACCGACGAGATCACGCTCAAGGCCGGTGTCGCGCGCGCTTTCAAGGTGCCCAACCTGTTCCAGCTCAATCCGAACTACCTTTACTCCTCCGCCGGCAACGGCTGCCCTCCCGGCACGGGCCCCTGCTGGGTGATGGGCAATCCGGACCTGAAGGCGGAGACCAGCATCAACAAGGAAATCGGCATCAACTACACCGACGAGAAGGGGTGGAACGCCGGCATCACCTACTTCCACAACGACTACAAGAACCGTATCCAGGCGGGCACGACGACAGTCGGCACGTTCCAGGCATACAACTCGCGGCTGGGCCGCTGGGCCCCGAACAACGTCTTCCAGTGGGAGAACGTGCCCAAGGCCGTCATCTCGGGTCTTGAAGGCAACCTGCGCGTGCCGGTTCTGGAAACCGTGACGTGGAGCACCAACGCCACCTACATGATCCAGTCCAAGGACAAGAGCAGCGGCGAGCCTCTCTCGCTTGTGCCCAAGTACACCATCAACTCGAATGTCGAGTGGCAGGCCACCGAGGAGCTTCAGCTCAACCTCGGCGTCACCCACTACGGTGAGATCGAGGCGCCGACCATCTCCTATTCCACGCTGCAGCCCCTCTCGAATACCCGCTCGCGCTCGCCCTATACGCTCGTCAACATCGGCGCGCGCTACGAGTTCAACGAGAACCTGCGCCTGCTCGCCGGCGTCACCAACCTGTTCGACAAGAGTGTCAAGCGCGAGGGCACGGGCAACAGCGCCGGTGCCAACACGTTCAACGAACCGGGCCGCGCCTACTACATGTCGCTGACAGGCTCGTTCTGACGTTTTCCGGCGCGGGAGGGGGCCGCCACACACCTCCCGCGCCGCCTCTTGTATTCGCGCGTCGATTTTCCGGAGATTGCGTCTGCTTTCCGGTTCGATGCTTCGGATAACAACCAGAGAGACCGACCAGACTTGAAGGCTCCACGCTCCCGCCAGCCGGCGAGCGGGGAGCCTTTTTTATATGCTCGGGGCCGCAACCTCCCCCGCCCACCTTGCGGAAGCCGTGCCGCGCCCGTGGTCACACGCCGGATGGGGAAGGCTTTTCCGTGCTTTCCTGAAGCCGTTTCTGTACGAGCAGCATCGTGCGGTGCAGATCGTCGAGTTCCTTCTGCGAAAGGCCCAGGGCTTCGACCACACAGGCGGGGATGTGCTCCGCCTGCTTCCTCAACTCCCGTCCCTTGTCCGTCAGGCGGATACGCACCTGGCGTTCGTCCTTAGGATCGCGGGTGCGCGAGACAAGCGCCAGCGCTTCCAGCCGCTTCAGCAGCGGCGTCAGCGTATTCGACTCAAGCGACAGGGCCTTGCCGATCTCCCTGACGGTCTGGTCGTCGCGCGACCAGAGGCTCACCATGGCGAGATACTGCGGATAGGTCAGCCCGATTTCTTCCAGAAGCGGCCGGTAAAACTGGTTGAAGGAGTGTCCGGCCAGATACACGGAAAAGCACAGGAACTGGTCGAGCTGCAGGGCATTCGCCACGGGGAGGGGCCTTTCATCAACGAATCGTTATCGCCTCCTCCATGTAGATCGCGCGCGCCTTGATCGCAAGCGCTTGACAGTATGTCCGGGATCGGGCATATAAATCTCACACGATTTAATCGTTAGCGATTTAAGGGAGCCTGGCATGAGCTTCGGACACCCTGAACTCACCCGCCGTGGAGCGCTCGCCCTGGGCGCGGGCGCCGCGGCCTTCTTCCTCGCCGCCTCGCCAGCCGGTGCGGCGACCCGAAACCTTCATACGAGAGGAGACCTGATCATGAGCACCATCGCGACCAAGGACGGCACGACGATTTTCTACAAGGACTGGGGGCCGCGCGACGGCCAGCCGATTGTTTTCGCCCACGGCTGGCCGCTCTCGTCGGATGCCTGGGACGCGCAGATGCTCTTCTTCGGCCTGCGGGGCTTCCGCGTCATCGCCCATGACAGGCGCGGCCACGGCCGCTCCGGCCAGCCGTGGGACGGCAACAACATGGACCAGTATGCCGACGATCTGGCGGAGCTGATCGAGAAGCTCGATCTCCGGAACGCGGTTTTGGTCGGCCATTCGACCGGCGGCGGCGAAGTCGCCCGCTACATCGGCCGTCACGGCACGCAGCGCGTTGCCCGGGTCGTTCTGGTCGGTGCCGTGCCGCCGCTGATGCTGAAGACGGCCGGCAATCCGGAAGGCACGCCGATCGAGGTTTTCGACTCCATCCGCGCCGGCGTCGCGACCAACCGCTCGCAGTTTTACTACGATCTGACGATCCCCTTCTACGGCTTCAACCGTGGGGGCGCGGCGATCAACGAGGGCTTTCGCGAGAGCTTCCGCCTGCAGGGTCTCGCCGGCGGCATCAAGGGGCAGTACGATTGCGTCCACGAGTTCTCGGAGGTCGATTACACGAACGACCTCAAGGCGATCGACCGGCCGACGTTGATCATCCACGGCGACGACGACCAGATCGTGCCGATCAAGGCCGCTGCCGACAAGGCTGCGAAGCTGGTAAAGGGCGCGGTCTACAACGTCTACAAGGGCAGCAGCCACGGCCTCGCCCAAATCGAGGCCGACCGCTTCAACGCGGATGTGCTCGCCTTCATCAAGGCATGACGGACACCTGCCGTCAGCGGATCTGGAGCATTTCTCGGTTTTGTTGAAACGCGACGATGATCTATGTCTTTGTTTTTAAAACATTTCAGCAAAAGTGGCGTCTACTTTTGCTGAAATTGTCTTATAGCATTTCGACATTTTATTGAAACGCCGAAATGCTATAAGTTTTTGATATTACGCGCTTTCTTCACGCAAACCGGTACCCGCTTTGCTTGAAAACGCTTTAAGGCCGCCGAAAGCTGCGGGTAACCGCGGCTTTCGGCAGTATCGCTGTCCTCCGGGAAGGTTCATGGATTCTGGTGCCCGCGCGGCACCGGGGTGGTGACCTGCGAGCCGAGCTGCTTCTGCAGATTCTGGATCTCGTCCCTGACGGCTTCCAGTATCCGGCGGGAGCGTGCCGGCGCCTGCCGCAGCGGCGTCGCGACGCACAGGGCCCGCGTCACCGCCGGCTGGATCAGCTTGCTGCGTTGCCAGTTCGGGTGGAACGTCGCCAGATAGGGCAGAATCCCCATGGCCATCCCGCTGTCCGTGATCTTGATCACCGACCAGAGGCTGCCGGATTCATAGACCACGTTCAGCGTCACGTTGCGCGACCGTGCCACCTGCTCGATCTGCCGGCGGGTGATGTGCTCCTTGCCGGACAGCACGAGCGGGTAGCGATGCAGATCGGCGACCGGCGTCTCCGGCGGAAGCCGGATATCATCGCGGTGGCAGACCAGATACAGCGGGTTGCTGGCGATGGGGATCGGATTGAAGCGCTTGAGCATCGGCCCGTCGTCGAGGCAGGCGATGTCGAGCCGGCTGTCGTTCAGCCATTCGACAAGTGTGCCGCCCGCCGCTTCCTGGATAAGCAGTCGGGTGTCGGGGAGCATCTCCGACAGCCTGCGGATCAGCGGAACCGTGGCGATGGCCGCCAGCGAGGGGATGAGGCCGATCCTCAGCCTGCCGGGATTGAAGTCCTTGCTCTCGTCGATCAGTTCGCGGACCTGCTCGATGTCGCTCAGGATACGCCGGGCCATCTCGATGATCAGGGCGCCCTCGCGCGTCTCGACCAGCCCGCGGCCGGTGCGGTGAAAGATGGTCGTGCCGGCCTCCGCCTCCAGCTCCTGCACATGACGGCTGAGCACGGACTGGGTGACGCCCAGCACGATGGACGCCCGCGAGAAACTGCCGGATTCGGCGATCTTGACCAGATAGCCGAGGTTGCGCGCGTTGAGCTTGGTTCCGGTGACCAATGCGGCCTGCCCCTCCTGTTTGGGCTGCGGCGGCCGGATAGCCGCCGCAGCCCAAGCTACTAGGCGGCCACCAGCGTGTCGAGACCGTAAAGCCGTTCAAGCAGCAATAGCACCGCCAACGCTATCAGCATCTGGATAGCGCTGATGGCCGCGATTGCGGGGTCGAACTGGTTCTCCATGTAGCTCAGCATCACCACAGGCAGCGTCGTGGCCGACGCCGAGCCGAAGAAGAATGACAGCGAGAGGTTGTCGAAGGAGATCAGCGCGGCGAACATCGAGCCCGCGAAGATTCCGGGCCGGACCATGGGCAGGGTCACATGGCGCAAGGTGGATAAGCGCGAGGCGCCAAGGATGGCGGCGGCTTCCTCAAGGTTTTCCGGGACCGAGCGATAGACCGCCAGAACCGTGCGGGCGATGTAGGGTATGGCCACCACGGTGTGGGCAACCCACAGCCCGAAGAACGAGACCCCGATCCCGACGGCCGAAAGATAATACAGAAGCGCGAAGCCGAGGACGATGGCCGGGATCGAGATCGGCGCCACCAGAAAGGCCGCCAGTGTCCGCGCGGCGGCGGTCCGGCTGCGTGCCAGCGCCAGCGCCGCCGGCACGCCCAGCAGACAGCCGGCCAACGTCGAGGCGACCGCCAACTGGATGCTGATCCACAGCGACTTCATGAACGGTCCGTATTCGATGGCCCTCACATACCATTTCAGCGACCAGCCCCGGATCGGGAACTGGATGAAACTGGCCGAGGAAAAAGACGCAATCACCACCAGCACGATCGGCAGCATGACGAACGTCAGCAGCGCCACCGTATAGAGGCCGAGCGCCAGCCCGCTCATCTCGCGGCGCTTTCGGACGGTAACAAGGCTCATCTCAGCCTCCCTGCTTTCTGGCGAATTTCGATTGCGCCCACAACCCCAGCAGGGCGATCACCAGCAGCACGTTGCCCATGGCGCCGGCGAAAGAGGTGTCCTGGGTCAGGTTGAACTGCTGGTAGATCAGCAGCGGCAGCGTCTTCACGGAGTTGCCGCCCAGAAGCAGCGCGGCGACGAAATTGCCGTTGCACAGGACGAAAACCAGAATGGCGCCGGTGATGATGCCCTCCACGCTGAGCGGCAGCGTCACGTGGAAGAAGGCGCGCAGCTTGCTGGCGCCAAGCATCCGGGCCGCCTCCTCAAGGTTGCGCGGAATCGCCTGTAGCACCGAAGAGATCGACAGCACCATGAAAGGCAGCAGAATCTGGATCAGCGCCACATAGACAGAGACCGGATGGTTCACGAGGTTGACCGGCCGTTCGAGAAGCCCCCAGTCGATGAGCACGGAGTTCATCAAACCGCGGTTGGCGAACAGCACCCGCCAGCCGAACGCCCGCATCACCACCGAGGTCAGCAGCGGCGCGATCAGGCAGAACAGGATCAGCCCCTTCCAGCGACCGGCCTTCCGCACCATGAAGTAAGCCAGCGGATAGCCGAGCAGGATGCAAACCAGCGTGACGATCACCGCGACGAGGATGGTCTCGCGCAGGACGCCGAAATAGAACGGGTCGGTGACGAGAACCGCGTAGTTCTCCCAGATGCCCCGCGCTCCGGCCGCTGCCGGGGAGCCGGTGCTGCGCCAGGCATTGGTCAGCATCGGTGTGACGAAGAACAGCACCAGATAGAGGACCGCCGGAACGGTCCACCAGGCATTGGCGACGCGGTAGCGTCTGGGGGGGCGGCGGGGTTGGGTGGTGACGGCGTTCATTCCGCCACCTCGCGCAGAAGCACGGGCGCATCCGACCAGTCGAGGCCGACGACGCCGTCGCCGGGCAGGTCGAAGGACTGCTGGCTGTAGACGATGACCGGCTTCTCATGGCCGTCCACGGTCAGCTCGTAGGTGTACTGGCTGCCGCGGAACACTACGTCGCGCACCCGGGCGTTGATCTGCCCCTTGCCGGCGGCGGTGATCTGCAGCTTCTCGGGGCGGAAGACGAGAGACGAGGGGCCATCCGGCTCACCCGTACACGCGATCCGCAGCGCCGGCACGCCATCGGCGACGAAGAATCCCGACCGGAGCTTTCCGCTGAAGATGTTGCTGGTTCCGAGAAACTCCGACACGAAGATTGAATTCGGCCGGGCGTAGATATCCTGAGGCGTGCCGATCTGCCGGATTTCGCCTGCACCCATCACCGCGACGCGGTCGCTCATGGTGAGCGCCTCTTCCTGATCGTGGGTGACAAGGATTGAGGTGATGCAGAAGCTGCGCTGCAATTGCCGCAGTTCGAACTGCATTTCCTCGCGCAGCTTCTTGTCCAGCGCGCCGAGCGGCTCGTCCAGAAGCAGGACGGAGGGGTTGACCACCAGCGACCGCGCCAGAGCAATCCGCTGCTGCTGGCCGCCCGACAGCTGGCTGATCGCCCGGTCGCCGAAGTTGCGCATCCTGACCATGTCGAGGGCGGTCTCGATCCGGCGGGCCGCCTCGGCTTTCGCGATCCCGCGCATCTTCAGGCCGAAGCCGACATTCTCGGCGACGGTCATGTGCGGAAACAGCGCATAGTTCTGAAACATCAGGCCGATGTCGCGCATGTTGGGAGACAGCCCCGTCACGTCGCGCGTTCCGATGCGGACCGAACCCGTATCCGGAGTCTCGAAACCCGAGATGATCCGCAATGTCGTGGTCTTGCCGCAGCCCGATGGTCCCAGCAGCGCGATCAGCTCTCCGGGAGCGACCTCAAGGTTCATCGGCTTCAATGCCGTCACCTGGCCATATCTCTTCGAGATGTCGGTCAGCGTAAGCGAGACGGACTTGTTCATCTGGTTCCCTGTTCTGGCTTCGATCTGCGGTGGTCCATGGCGTCGAGCATCTGATAATAGCTGCCGAGCGCGAACATAAACCACGGGTTACCATAATAGAGGGCGTGGCGCGGCAGGGGTTGCCCGTCGAAGGCGCAGACCGGCTCATTCACGCCCTCGCGCAGCTTGCGGCCCAGCATGTGGCCCAGCCAGGACATCATGGTCACGCCGCTGCCGTTGCAGCCGAAAACCCAGTGCAATCCCTCGCGGCCGCCGATATGGGGCATGTAGTCCAGCGTCATCGAGACATCGCCGCCCCAACTATGGGTGATCTTCACCCCGGCCAGTCGGGGGTAGCGCTGCACCATCATCTGGTGCAGCAACCGGGCTGTGGTTTCTTCAGAAGTGGGCGTGAAGCGCGCCCGCCCGCCGAACACCAGCCGCTGGCCATCGCCGGACAGGCGATAGTGATTCACGACCCGCCGCGATTCCGAAACGGCCCTGTCGTTGCGGATGATCTCGCGCGCCAGCCCTTCCGGCAACGGCTCGGTCGCAATCATGTGGCTCGTCACCGGAACCACGCTGCGCGCCAGCTCGGCGTCCAGCTGGCCGCTCGAACCGTTCAGCGCCAGCACCACCTGACCGCAGCGGATCTCGCCTCGCGGGGTCTGGACCGTGAAGCCGTCGGTGGTGCGCTTCACCGCCGTCACCTGCACGCCGCCCCAGCCGCGTACGCCCTGCGCCATGGCGCGACGCAGCAGCCCGCCGTAGAAGGCCGACGGGTTCAGATGACCGGCGTTCCTGATGAATGCCGCGCCGTGATAGGCCGTGGTGCCCAGTTCCGCCGCCAGTTCGTCGCGCGTCAGCATCACCGCGTCGGAATCCGTCAGGGAGTTGAGCTGCGGCAGCCGCGCCTTCCACGCGGCGAAGTGATCCGCAGCCCAGAGCGCGGTCAGCCGGCCGTTCTGCACATAGTCGCAGTCGATGCCGTCGCCGGTGATGACTTCCTTCAGCCAGCGGTAGGAGGCGGAGGCGTCGCTCAACCGCCGTTCCAGGAGGCGTTGCGCCTCCGGGCTGCGGTTGCCGGCCATGGCCTGATTGGCCTTTTTCTGGATGTTGACGCCGCCGGTCACCTGGCCGCCCGACCGGCTGGAGGCGCCGCCGCCCAGCGGGCCCGCGTCCAGAACCGCAACATCGCGTCCGCCGGCGGCAAGCTCGGTTGCGCAGCAGATTCCGGCGTAGCCGCCGCCGACCACAACCGCGTCGGCCACCTGGGGAAGCGGATCGGTGCTGCCGTTATGCGGCCGAAACGCCTGCCACCAATAGGGTTCGGCAACGTAATCCGGCGCAAAGATGGAGTGAGCCATGGCCATATCCTTGAAGGATGAGAGGCGGGGCGGCATGCCGCCCCGAGGGTCAGTCGGCGATTCCGATGTCCTCGCGCATCTTCAGCCACCAGCCGTAGGACGCCGGCCACATGGACCAGGGGTTCTCGACATTCAGCGCCCGCGCGGCATTCAGCGCCCAGTGCGGATCGACCAGAGCCTCCCGCCCGATGGCGATCAGGTCGGCCTTGCCGGCCTGCAGGATCGCCTCGGCCTGCGGCCCGTCGAGGATCACCCCGACCGCCATGGTCGGGATCTCGGCATCGCGGCGGATGCGGTCCGCATAGGGAACCTGATGACCCTTGCGCAGCGGCTGCCGCTTCAGCAGGAAGTCGGTGCCGGAGCTGGCCGAGCGGATACCGCCCGAGGAACAGTCGATCACATCCACGCCGCGCGCCTTCAGCTCCCGCGCCAGCACCACGGAATCCTCCAGTGTCCAGCCATCCTCGCGATTGTCCAAGTCGGGGCGCCAGTCGACGCAGGACAGCCGGAAGAACAGCGGCTTGCCGGCGGGCCAGTATTTCCTGAGTTCCTCGGCGATCTCCAGCGCCAGCCGCATCCGGCCTTCCCGCGAGCCGCCATATGCGTCGGTGCGGTCGTTATTTACCGGCGAGAGGAAGGAATGGATCAGATATCCGTGCGCCGCATGGATATCGAGCACGTCGAAGCCCGCCTCGTCAGCCCGCCGGGCGCCCTGGCCATAGGCTGCGACAATCTCGCGGATGTCGTCGACAGTCGCCATGCGCGGCTCGTGCCAGTTGTCCAGGGTCTTGTTCATCGCGGCGGCCACCGGCTGCCAGGCCGGCTCGCCACGGGCGGCCTCCGCCTCGCCGAGCGGGCCGCGTCCCTCCCACGGGCGTTGCCGCGATGCCTTGGGGCCGGCGTGATGGAGCTGCGCGGCCGCCAGGGTGCCCTGGGCGTGCAGGAAATCGACGAGGCGACGCAGCGGGGCGACATGGCCATCGTCCCAGATACCGCAGTCGCCATAGGTGTTGCGGCCCCGGGCCTCCACCATCAGCGCCTCGGTCATCACGGTGCCGAAGCCGCCGGTGGCAAAACGGGCAAGGTGCTGGAAATGCCAGTCGTTGAGCTTGCCGTCGGGGCCGGCGACATACATCTGCATCGGCGCCAGAACCAGCCGGTTGGGGAAGACGACATCCCGGACCCGGTAGGGCGTGAACAGCATCGGGCTGTTGTCGGAGGCCGGGCGGCTGGCCCGGCATTGGATCGTGGTGCTCATCGCGGCTCTCATTGCTCGGAAACGGTCAGATCGATGGATGGCAGCTCATTGAAGCTGGCCTGCAACTTTGCGTATGTCTCCCGGATGCTTTCGGGGGACAGGGACGTGTCAAGGGTCTCGGCCGCCCTGAACAGCCGGTGCTTGACGAAATGACGCCAGTTGATCGGAACGAGCGACATGATCTCGGTCATGGCATCATAGTTCCGGCGGCTCCAGACGGCTTCGAAGGCGGAGCGATTGGGGCCGAAGTCGAAATGGTCCTCCGGCGCCGCGCGCGTGCCGCGCAGTCGGGCTGTCGCCGCCATGTCGACCGCGCCGTCGACGACGATCACGCCATAGGCATCGCGGGCATGGTTGACGGAGACGAAGCCGCTTTCGACATCCTCCAGTACCGCTTCCACCGGACGGTCGAACGGATGGCCATACCCGCCGCCGCCCGGGCCCTGGCTGCGGATCACGTCGCCCGGCTCGCAGGGAACGATGTCGGTATTGCCCAACTCGACGGCGTGGTCGGTGCCGGGGTTGCGGGTAAAGCGCGCGTTGGCTCCCGCCTTGCCGCCCAGCACGCCCCAGGCGGCGAGGCTGGCGCGGTTGCGGTTGCGGGCGGTCACCATCGCCTCCGGGGTGCGCATGCGAAACTCCATCACCGCTGCATTGCCGCCCCGCCAGCGACCAGCGCCGCCGGTATTGGGAACGACGCCATAACGGATGATGTGGATCGGTACCTCGGCCTCGTTGATCTCCACCGGCGTGTTTTTCAGGAAGGCGGAGTTGGCGCCGCAGCCTTCCTGCCCGTCCGCGGTCGGGCCACCGCCCGCACCGCCGCCTACCGGGCCGATGGAGGCGATGATCCGCTGCCCGTCGCTGGCCACCGCCCGCACGTTCAGCAAGCTCGAACCGCCCGCCGGGCAGGCAGGCATCCTCTCCGGCACCGCCTGCGAGAACAGGCCGAAGATGGCCGCCTGATTGACGGCGCTGATCAGGCTGCGCATGCCCACGGCCGCCGGCGCCACCGGATTGACGATGGTGCCGAGGGGCAGGGTGCCCGTCAGGATCCGGACCGTGCCGGCGTTCAGCAGCGCGTCGGGCCGCAGCGTGTGCAGGCTGTAGATCAGCCCCACGGTGATCAGCGAATGGCGGATGTTGCCGCCGGTCGGCATGTTCAGCGACGAAACGACCTGCGGATCGCTGCCGGTGTAGTCCAGATCGACGCTGTCCCCGGCAATGGTCATCCGGATATTGATCCGGCAGGGCACGCCGTCCACGCTGTCCTCGTCGGCGAATTCCGAGAAGACATATTCCCCGTCCGGGATCGAGGCGATGATCTGGCGGGCCTGGGATTCGGCGTAAGCCAGCAGTTGCTGGCTTCCGGCCATGAACTCTTCGGTGCCGAAGCGGTCGATGATCTCATGCACCTTGCGCTCGCCCGTCACGAGGCAGGCGAGCTGCGCGTCCAGGTCGCCGCGGTTCTGGGTGGGAGAGCGGACGTTCATGTCGATGATCTTCAGCAGCCGCTCGTCCAGCACCCCGTCGCGCATGATGCGGACCGGCGGGAAGCGGATGCCTTCCTGATGCACCTCCGTCAGCGTGCGCGACAGCGAGGCCGGTACGGCACCGCCCATGTCGGTGTTATGGACATGGTTGCCCACGAAGCAGACCAGCTGCCCGTCGCGGAACACCGGCATCCACAGGTGCACGTCCGGCGTATGGGTGGCGACAAAGCCGCTGTAGGGATCGTTCACCGCATAGACGTCGCCTTCGCGGTAATCGTCAATCATCCGGATGACCGGGCCGTAATCCAGACCCGTATACCAGGTCGCGCCCGTGGTGATCGGCGAGGCGAAGGTCAGCCCTTCCGGCGTCATGAGCTGGCAGGAGAAGTCCTCGGTCTCCTTGACGAAGGTCGAATAGGCGGTGCGCATCATGGTGAAACCCATCGCCTCGGCCGCCGCCGCGCAGTAATTGGCCAGAATCTGGAGGCGGGAGTTGCTGATCATGCCTGATCCCCTTTCACGATCCGCAGGTTGCCGTTGCGATCGACGCGGCAGCTATGGCCCCGCGGAATGACGGTGGTGGTATCGTCCTGTGCCACGATGGCCGGGCCGTCGAAATGGCTGCCGGCGGACAGGTCGTAGCGGCTGAACAGCCCCACGTCGCGCCAGTCGCCGTCCATGAACGCCCGGACCAGACGCTGCGGCTCCGCCCGGGCGGGAACGACCTCCTGCTCCTCGAACATGGGTTTGTCGCCAATGCCGGTGATGACCACCTTCAGTGAGATCAATTGCAGCGGGGCGGCCGGATTGCTGTGGCCGTACATCCGCGCATGCTCGGCGTGGAAAGCGGCTGACATCGCCGCCACGTCGCCGGCCAGCGCGGCCGCCAGATCGATCGGCGTGTCCAGCTCGTAGGACTGGCCCTTGTAGCGCATGTCGGCGCTGGCGGTGACCCGGAAGTCGCCGTCGAAGCCCTGTTCATCCCCGAGCCAGCTTTCCGCCCGGTCCTTCAGGCGCGCGTACTCCGAAGCGATGAGCACGGCGTCGCCTTCCGAGAGGTCCAGATAGACTGTCGAGAGGAAGTCGCTCTTCAGGTCCGCGATCAGCCCGCCCAGTGCGGAGAGCACACCCGGCACCAGCGGCACCACGGTTTCCTTCACGCCAAGCTCGCGCGAGAGGTAGCAGCCCAGCATCGGGCCGGCGCCGCCGAAGGCCAGCATGGAGAACTCGTTGATATCGATTCCGTACTTCGAGATCAGCGCGCTGACCTCGGTATACATGCCCGAAACCGCGATCTGCAGGATCGTTTCGGCGGTCTGTTCTATGGTGTCGTTGAGACGGTCGGACAGCGTGGCGATGGCGCGCCGGGAGGCCTCGATATCGACATTGACGGCGTTGAAGCCCAGCGGCGCATGGCCCAGCAGCCCGGTGGCGGCCATGGCGTCGGTGATGGTCGGCCGGTCCCCGCCGCGTCCGTAGCAGGCCGGTCCCGGCCGCGAGCCGGCGCTTTCCGGCCCAACCTTCAGCACTCCCAGGTCATCCACCCAGGCGATCGAGCCGCCGCCTTCCCCGACCGACGAGACCGAGACCGAGGGGATATGAATGTTGAAATCGCCGATCAGCTCGCCGCTGCCGAACTTCGGCTGGCCGTCCGAAATCACCGCGATATCGGCGCTGGTGCCGCCGATATCGAGGCTGAGGCATCTGGTGATCCCGCAGGATTGCGCCAGATGGGCAGCGCCGATCACGCCCGAGGCGGTGCCGGACAGGATCATCTGCACGCAGTCCCGCTTGCCCTGTTCGGCAGACATGATACCGCCGTTGGACTTGGTCAGGCGGGGCTCGCAGGTGACGCCGGCCTTCTTCAGCGCCTGCTGCAGCGAGCCGAGATAATGCGCGACACGCGGCTGCACGTAGCCGCCGATCACGGCCGTGATCGTTCGTTCGTATTCGCGGATGATCGGCCAGGTCTGCGACGAGCAGTTGACGAACACGCCGGGCCACAGCTCCTCCACCCGCGCGCGCACCGCCAGCTCATGCTCGGGATTGCGGTAGGAATGCAGCAGCGAGATGATGATGCCCTCGGCGCCGCGCGCCCTGGCGGCGTCGACAGCGGCGACGATCGAGGCGTCGTCCAGGGGAAACCGCTCGCTTCCGTCCGCATTGAGGCGCCCCTCGATGCCGAAAACCATCGAGCGTTTCACCAGCGGTGCCGGGCGCTTGGAGAGCAGACTGTACATGTCCGGCCCCTTCAGGCGCCCCATTTCGAGAACGTCCTCGAAGTTGCGGGTAACGAACAATGCCAGCTTCAGCCCCCGGCGCTGGATCACGGTATTGATGCCAACCGTGGTGCCATGTGTGAAATAGGTGATCTCCCCGGGAGAGATTCCATAGCGTTCGCCCAGAAGGCGGATGCCCTCGATCACTTCCGCGCCCGGCTCGTCCGGTCGGGAGAAGGTCTTCATACTGCTGAGCTTTCCGGTTTTTTCATCGAAGACCGCAAAGTCAGTAAAAGACCCACCGATGTCGACGCCGACTCGATAACCCATAGCGATGTCCAGATTTTAGTGAGGAAGAGGAGTGGACCGACCGGAGCACCGGCCGGCCCGTCGGATCACTTATCGATCTCTTTGTTCCAGCGTTCGATCCAGCTCGCCAATCTGGTGGAGGCCCCATCGAAAGGCGGAACGACCAGGCCCTCGTGATTGGGCATGAAACGTGCGAGATCCGCGGGCACCTTCGCATTCATGTTGCCCACGCCATAAAGGATGTTGGCGGCGAAGCAGGCCTGCTGCTTCTCTCCCAGCAGGAAGTCGATGAACTCGTAGCCGAGTTCCTTGCCGTTCTTGACCTTCTGCGCCCAGGTCATTGCCGGAACCACGCCCGGCTCCGGGCCGTAGAAGTTGAAGTTCTCGTTGCCGTCGCGCACGAAGGCCCAGGCGCGGCCGTCCCAGTAGACGGCGATGTCCGCCTCGCCCGATCCCATCAGCGGCAGTACATCGCTGGAGCTGTTCCAGACGATCATGTTGCCGCTCTGCTTCATCGCCTTCAGCTTCTCGAATGCGCTGTCGACGTTGTCGAGACCGCCGCCCATCTGGCTGGACCAGAACCAGACGGTGGTCAGCATGGCGCTGATGCCGTTGTTGACGCCCGGGACGGCCAAGGTCCATTTTCCGTCGATGGTCCCGTCGATCAGCTCGACCCAGGTTTTCGGCGGTTCGGGAACAGTGTCCTTATTGTAAAGGACACCCATGGCGCCAAAATTGTGAACCGCGCCGTTGTCCCCGGTGAATTCGCGGAACTTGGGCAGGCTTTCGGCGAGCGCCGGCACTTTATCGACGGTCAGATGTTCGACCAGCCCACGGTGGATGGCGTCGAATGCCGCGTCGCTGGAGATCAGCAGCACGTCGATAGGCGGATTCCCGGGCGTGGCCGAAATCTGGTTCAGCCATTGCGCGGAGCCGCCCAGCTGGATCGCCACCTTCTTGCCGGTCTTGGCCTCGAAAGGTTCGATCGTGCATTTGCGCAAGGATTCTTCCCAGATTCCGCCAAAGGCTGTCACCGTCAGGTCCTGAGCTGTCGCCGGCAGGACTGAACATAGCAAAACTGCTAACGGACCAAGAGTTCGCTTCATGTTATGTTCCCGTCTGTGGAAGTTATATATGTTATTGATATACAAAGCTTTATATGCTTTGTCGTTGCGCCATTCCAGGATGGCGAGGGGGATATTGGGGTGCAGATTCGCGATGTCTGCATAGAAACGTTAGCATGACAGCTTCGTTCGACTATGCGGAACCAGATATTCGCAATCCGGCATAGCCGCTGCCTGAAAACCCGCAGGACGGCCCGCCCCGAAGCCGGCCCCCCGGCCGGACACCCCGGCACAGCGCCTCGAATGACCAGGCATTCGGCGGTTGGATTCTATTGCATCGTGCTTGACGATTTGAGCGGAGGCGGTGGAGGTGAGGGCTGGCCGGCTTCCGGGATGTTGACGAGTATTAGGCCCGGCTATGCTGAGCTTGGCGAAGCTTGTGCCGCTATTTATATTAACGTCGTGAGCATCGAGAAACTCGCCACCCACGTTCCTTCGCACTGGCGCCCTTGCCGCCGACTGTCTTGGAGGGAAGGTCCGCGCGCAACCTGCAGTCGTTTCCGGATCAGTTTGCGCTATCATCGGAAAGCGAGGTATCTGACGCAGGATGCGCTTGCCGACACGGTGGGGCTTTCGTCGGAAATGATCAGCGAGATCGAACACGGCATCGCCGCGCCGTCGTTCGCCACGGTTGAGAGGCTGTCCGAGGTGCTGCAGGTGCCGGAGGTTGCGTTTTTCGGCGTAGGTATGGTCGTGACGAGCGACAACGCACGCACGCGGCAACTCGAGAAAATCCAGACGCAGCTATCCCGGATGAACGAGGATCAACTGGTGCGCGCCAGCAAGATGCTGAGCGCGTTGATAGATTGAATTTACGGACGTATATCATATTGGAACTGGGCTAGATCTATCTTTTGAGTGAACGAGTTTGTTGGTAAGCAGTTATGTCGGGTTCCTTATACATCCTAAACTAACCCGCCGGCGTGGTTGATAACTGGACGAAAGAAGTACGATGCCTGTCCTCGACTTTACAGAGATTGCCCCCGCGCATGAGGGCGCTCAACGGGATCAGTTCGAGTTGTTTGCGCGGGACGTATTAGAAGCATTTGGTTTCGAGATTTTGAAGGGGCCAGATCGTGGGCCTGATGCCGGGCGAGATTTGATTGTGCGTGAGAGGCGCACAGGTGTTGGTGGCACTACAATTTTAGATTGGTTGGTCAGCTGCAAGCATAAAGCGCATTCTGGTAATGCTGTTTTTGAATCCGACGATCGAAACCTGCGTGATCGAATTGAAACGCACAATTGTCAGGGAATTATTGCATTTTATTCCACTGTGCCAAGCAGTACGCTGGCAACACATTTTACATCTCTAGAGCAAAAATACCCTGTGCTCATTCTTGATGCTGAACGTATTGAATCCCAATTGTTGGCGGGGCCAAAAGGTCGGGTAGTGGCGGCGCGTTACTTTCCCCGCTCATACCCAAAATGGATTGCAGGTTCACAGTACGCTCAAACACCAACCCCACCGCGTCCATTACCTATTACCGACAGGTTCTTCATGCGAGTGCCGCACACGAACTTGGCTGAAGCCAAGGCTGAAGCGGAAGCGCGTGGTGTTCCAGTGTTAGCGGTCGCATACGATCCCGATCACTCCAGTCGCAGCCAGCTTGATTACTGCCTAGGCTGCTTCATGGGCTGGGAGACGACAAAGCGATTAGTAGATCAACATTTCGTTGCTGCTGTTGGGCCGATATCAGACCCCGACTTCAGGCATATCGTTCCAGAAGATGATCCACTCGAAGAGTGCCGCCTAGTGATCTTAGATGGAAACGTAACAATACGATCCGAATCGGTGTACGCAAATTCAGGTGAAGGTAGACGACGGGTTCTGTCAGCAATTGAGTCGGCGAAAAGCAGTAGGAAAGATAAACTATAAATATATCTATGAATATATCTATATTCTGTACCGCGTTCTGAAGGCAATGCCGAAAGGGCCTACTGCTGTGATCATCCTGTTAAACGACATTTTGCCGATTCAAAATCTTACCAATTACAAACTCCATTTTGCGCGATGGAATCAGCATGACGAGCCCCTTGATATCTGGGTACGGGACAGGCAGCAATGGCAGAGCTGGCAGGGCCTCAACCGGAACTGAGCCGGGATGCAAACACCTACATGAGAGAGAACATGGCTGACACGTTCCCCCGGAATGCCGCTGAGTTTGCTGACATGGCGCTGCTACTGGCCGAAAGGCTCGTGAGCAGCAACGATGCAGGAGACGCTTTCGCGGCAATTCTGGCAGCGGCCCATCTTCCGGATTGGTATTTCAAGGCTGACAGAGGGGTGGGTTTCGGCCCAAGCCAAAAGGATGTTCTACGCAAACAATTCCCGACATATGGGCTTCTGCTTGACCTCGGCAACGGCGTGAAACATGCGAAACGCGCCGTAGGGAAACCGCACCCGGATGATTTACAGCAGGAACTGGTTGCATGGGAGTCGGCGGATTTTTGGCAGCACGCCGGCCACCCCGATCATCCTTATTGGGCCGTTGAGTTTGGGGGGCGGTCCCGGTCGATATCGGCGCTGTGCGAGAGCTTCATAAAGGGATTCCGTAAAGAACATCAGTTCTGAGACGATGACTCGGCGGCATTCCGCTGCACCCCCGCGACACCACGACGCCAAACCGCCTCGCCGCCGCGCCCTTGTAACCCGCTTGTAACCGCGCCCTCCGAAGCCCCATCAACCGCCTGCGACTTCAACCACGCCCAAAACGACGAAAGCCGCGGAAAACCGCGGCTTTTGATCGTACCAAATTTTTGGAGCGGGCGAAGGGATTCGAACCCTCGACCCCAACCTTGGCAAGGTTGTGCTCTACCCCTGAGCTACACCCGCATCCACTGTCGCGGCGGTCATTGCCGCCGCCGATGGGTGGGTTATGTCTGGAATTTTCCCTGAGTGCAAGTCCCAATTTTCGGGCTGTGGAAAACTATGCCGGCCACATAATTTGCACAGCTGCCTTTCGTTGCTTTGCAAGGCTTTTGGGCCGGCTGTGCTATGTTGCGACCTTGGCGAGGCGGGCAGTGTCGCGGGCCGGTTCTTGTCGGCTGACGGAATCGGCCGTGGAATCAGTAGCCTTCCTCGGTGTTGACGAGGCCTTCCGGCGTTTCGCCCGCCTGAACCGCGTTAATCTGGCTGGCGATGCGGCGGGTGATGGCGTCGAGGTCGCTTATCGCAGCGCTGTGCGGGGTGACGACCACCGCGGGGTGGTTCCATAACGGCGAATCGGCCGGCAGCGGCTCCGTCTGGAAGACGTCGAGGGACGCTGCTCCCAAGGTGCCGTCACCCAGCGCCTCCAGGATGTCGGCTTCGTTCTGCAGGCCGCCGCGTCCGGCGTTGATCAGTACCGGGCGGCCCAGGCGGCCATTGCGCGCGAGGCCCGCAAAAATGCTCTTGTCGAGGAGGCCGCGCGTTCCGTCGGTCAGCGGCAGCAGCGACACCAGAATATCCGTACGCGCCAGGAAGGCGGGCAACTGCCCGTCGCCCGCGAAGATTTCGATGCCGGGGATGTCCTTGGGCGTGCGGCTCCAGCCGGCGACCTCGAACCCGATGTTGACAAGCTTCTGCGCCGCATCCCGCCCCAGAACGCCGAGGCCCATGATGCCCACCCGCACGCTCTGCGCCGCCGGCTGGAGCAGGTCCGGCGCCCAGCGACGCTGACGCTGATTCTGCAGATCACGCAAAAGGCCCCGCTGGTGCAGCAGGCAATGCAGCACCACGTACTCGCTCATGCGGCCGGTGAGATCCGCATCGATGATGCGATAGACCGGCACCGGCGGCAAATCGGGATCGCGCAGCAGATGGTCGACCCCGGCCCCGGTAGAAAAGATCGCCGCCAGATTCGGCAGCCCGTTGAGACTGCGCGGCGGATGCTGCCAGGCAACGACGTAATGGATCGCCCGCCGGTCGAAGGGCTCCCCCGGCACGAACACGCTCATGCCCGGCAGGAGTGCGCTCAGCCGCTCCTGCCAGACTTCCAACGGCATGCCGGAAATGGCAAGCAACACGCTCATGAGCTTCCCCCTGCAGGTTTTCCGCGCCCGGTGTTCGCACGCCGGGCGCTCGCGTACGACATCCGTACGGCATCTGGCAAGGATGGCCTGCGAAGCGGCGGTGCGCAAGAGCCGCGCTGCCGTGCGCACCGCTCTGCGTCCCTGCGCCGCTGTTCAGGACGTCAGGGCGGGGACAGGCGGGGCCGGGGCTCGGCATCGAGAGCGAGCTGCCGCGGGCCCCAGACACGGCGATGGATGCCCATCGCGGCGCTTGCGAAGGCCCGCCAGTCGTCCGTCGCCTCCTGCGCGAGGCTCATCGCTGTCGGGTTGAGATTGACGATGATGCCCGTGCGCTCGTCCGGCGCCAGCCTGATGCGCGCCTGGAAGTGCCGGGCGAGGTTCTGCATGGCGCGGTTTTCGGGCAGGCAGTGCATGACGAGCCTTGCCGTCTGGCGGTTGCGCGCGGTGATGATGAGCTTTTCGAACAGGGAACTGCCGATCCCCCTGCGCCGCCAGTCGTCCTCGACGCTGAACGCCACCTCGGCATGCTGCCCGTGCTCGCCGCGGTAGGGCCGGAACTCGGCCGCGCCACGCACCAGCCCATCCTCGACATAGCCGAAAACCAGTGCATCGTCCCGAAAGCTGCTTTCCACGTAGGACTCGATGAAGGCATCGCGCACGAAGCTCCCGAAACGGCTGTAGCGGGTGTGCGAATCGAGGCGCAGAAGATGCGCGCGGTATTCATGCAGATCCGTGGCGAATAGCTTGCGGACACGGAACGTCTGTATCAATCGGGATAATCTGAATTCATTCATCGACGGGCATCAAACTCCGGCTTAACCACCGGGCGCCTCATCCCTGAAAAGAACCGGCTTGCCTCGCCGTTATTAGTGAGCATCCGGGGGCAAAATGCGACCCGTTGCCAAAATGTGATCTTCTTATATCACACATGCTGCACTGCGATATGAAACGCAAGTGCGCATTCCACATCTCCACAGGTTCGTCAATGCGTCATATGCATGGATGACCAGGTGCGGCATCCATCATTCATCGGCCGGCAAGGGCTTCCTCGCGCAGTGCCGTGATTTCGGGTTCCGTCAGGTCGAGCAGGCGGGCGGAACGCCAGATCGCGTCGTCCTCGAAAGCGTGAACGGCGCCGTCGACGCGCGCCACGTCCCAGGCCGTGCGAATCAGCCGCTTGCGCTCTTCCCGGTCCATTTCGCGGCGCAGCGGCCGCAGCACGCCCACGATTCCAACCGGATCTTGCTCGGCATCCTGCGCCTTTTCCAACAGCGCACCCGCATCAGCCGGCTGCAGGCCGAACCGGCCCACGAGCACGTTCACCAGATAATCTCGCTCGCGCTTGACGATGACGCCATCCACGCGGGCCACATGCACAAGCACCGCCGCGAGCGCCGTCAGCGCCGGTTCAGGCACGCCGGGGGCCGGCGATGTCGAGACCTGCGTCGGCAGAAATCGCTTCACGGCGTTATCGAACAGCGAAAACAGACCAGACGGAGATGCCATGTGCCGCCTCAGGATATACCGTTTCGAAGGTGGTCCGCGACACACCCGCCCCATAGTCTGGCGGCTTTCCGGCTGGTGGGCCGAAAGGCACCGATCCTGTTGCTGTTGCCCTCAGCGGCGCCGGAACTGCGGACGTGCGGCCCCTGCGCCCGGACGTGGGGCGGAGTGCTGTTCGCGATGCCGGAAGATCAGCCGGCCTTTTTCAAGGTCGTAGGGCGACATCTCGACCGTCACCCGGTCTCCGGCAAGCGTCTTGATCCGATGCTTTTTCATCTTGCCGGCTGTATATGCAATGATAGAATGGCCTGTATCGAGTTGCACCCTGTAGCGGGCGTCCGGCAGTATCTCGGTCACAAGACCTTCAAATTCCATCACTTCTTCTTTAGCCATAAACACACCTTCTTCAGCGCCGAACTCTGGCGGCAACCTGCCGTCGCGAACCGACGGAATGACGTTTGGCAGGGCCGGTGCAGGGCGATGCGCCGCGAGGGCGCCGGGCCGAGGGTCGACAATGCCGTTCAATCGTTGCTGATATAAAGCATTTCAGGCGACGCAATCAATGCCTCGCCTGAAAAAGCGTTACCGGACGGATAAACCGCCGCATGCGCCGGACCGGAAAGTGCAGATATCGATCGGGGAATCCCGTGTCTGAACAATCAGATAGTGCGCAGATAACGCGGCTGGCCTCTTTCCGTTCAAAAACGCATTGCGGCGGAGCGTTCACCGATCGGACCGGATCGGTGAACGCTCCGCCGCTTTTTCTCCGGAGCGAATTCTTGTCCATCGAATGATTTCATTGACGGACAAGCGCTCCAAAAGGGCACGATTACTGCAGTTGCAGATTCACTGCCGACTCGCGCCCCGTACGGCGGTCGGTTTCGAGTTCGTAGGTGACCTTCTGGCCGTCGCCCAACGAGTTGAGGCCCGCGCGCTGCACGGCCGTCACGTGAACGAACACGTCCTTGCCGCCGGCGTCGGGCTGGATGAACCCGTAACCTTTTTGTTCATTATACCATTTCACCGTGCCGGTAGCCATTGTATCAATCCTTGTCGTCACAAACAGATATCAGACGGACGGGGCTCAAGCCCCAGTCCGGGTGGGTCGAAACTTGGAGGTAGCTGAACGTCCACCCCGCAATGGCGCAGGCAACGGCCCAGTCATCTGGCCAAAATCGATACCGACAACGTAGGTTTGCGCAAGGCATTTGGCAAGCCTCACGCTCAAAATTAACATATATATATCACTTTCCATTCAGAAAAATGACATGATGCTCTATTATGTCAACATTAGGACGAAATTCTTCCAACACCTTTCCATCCGTCGAATGCTGCGCATCGGCAACATTCTGCTGACCAGAAGTGCCGCGGCCGCTGTGTGAAAGGTAGGGAAAGGCTGCCGCCTCTCTCACTCCCACTCGATTATCAATGACAGTCACAAGCCTTTGAAATTACGCCATTAAAAATTTTTTGTCGGCGATATACCGTCAGCCGTCCTGCCAAAATGGCCGGCTTTTGAAATCATTGGATTTTTCCTGGATTGCCCAAAAACCGTACTTTCGGGGACTATCGTCAAGCGAGGAACGCAGGAAATGATCCGACTCGATCCGTGCATCCCACCGATTTCACGCTGCAGTCTTATTATCAAGGCAACCGATTGTCATACCGCAGCACCTAGATGACAGAGCCTGCTTTGCCGCAATCACTACGCCTGCTCCACGATCCGCGACGGTCTCGGTTATGCATTGCCCCCTATAGAGGTGTCGAGCCAACAACAACCTACCGACGCGAAGCGGCAGCTGTCCCCTGGCTCGGGAACTGCACCTTTGCCAGTTCATGGCCGTTCAGCAAAACGACGGGTGCGCCTGCTATTTTGGGGCCGGCGCAGGGCTCTGCTCTCCGGTACAGTTCTCCTTCTTGTCCGCTGCTGACAGCGCGACAAGGTTCCGTCGGAGCACGTCATCCAGTTTGAACGCTTCAGCGTTTGCGTCGAGCAGCTCGCCTGCACGCGCCAACACGCGCGGATCGAAACTGGCGAAACCCAAAGGGACCGGCAGGCCAGATTGCTGGCCGATCGGCGCGTGGACAGTTGCAGCAACGAAGGCACCGGGGACGAGTAGCATTTCGAACCCGCCGGGAAATACACGGGCGTTCGCCCCATGCTCGCGGGTGAAGGCTTCCTTCACCCAGCGTTCCGGGCGTTGTGCGGTCAACGCGATCGACTCGACGTTCTGCCGCACAGTGAGATCCTCATTCGTGCGAATGATCCGTTCGCGGAACTGCTCGACGGCTTCAGCCATGATCGAGGTGCTTCCCCACAGCGGGGCCTGAGGTATCACCCAATAGACCGCGGCCGCGGCGTGGCGCGTCTTGCGCAAGCCATAGCTTGCGACCTCGAACAGCCTGCGCGCATTTTCCATGGTGAATAGGCTGCCGATGATCGGCACAGTTGGGCGATCGGCGCGGACGTCGCCGTGGCTCGTGAAGGCGTGCCGATAGAAGCGCTGCACGCTTAACCCATCACGGCGCGTCCATTCCTTGAGGTACTCTGGGGCGAGCTGGACCAGGAGTTGGTACGCCTCGCCATCGTCCTCCCGCCGCGTGACAGCCATGCGCTCGACTAACTCGGCGACCGCACGCCCGACGGCCTCACGGTCTGACAGGTCGTAGTCTGACTTCCATTCGGAGAGGTCGATGTCGGGCAAGGTCGGCTTGAGCCCCGATGACACAAGCCGGACGCGTACGAGCGTCGAAAAGCGTTCTTCCGCTGTCACGCCGTCGATCGAATAGAGCGCGCGTCTCAGGGTCGACGTGGGATCGATCTTCGGCGCGAACTCGCGAAAGAACCGACGGAACGACGATGGCACCCTTTCCGTTGCCGAACTTACTTGTTCAACGTCGGCCAGTGGCAGCTCGGGAAGGCTCCGCTCGAAGTAGCTCAGGAATTTCTTTTCGGCGGGTGCTAGCGAGATGAGGTCGAAGCCGACGCGTGCGATCTTGCGCTCGACCTCGTAGATCAGTGGCTCCTCGACGCCGGGACGGAAGAGCGAAAGCCCCGTCGGTGTCAGCGTGATCCGCCCCTCGATGCGATGGACATAGTCGGCGTCCTCGACCTCGCGGAGAACGTAGGCCATCTCGCGCCGGCTATAACCGAAGAAGGACTGGACCGCTTCCTCGGTACAGCTTCCCATTGCGCGAACGAAACGCAGTAAGAACTCGGCTGTCACGGAGACCTTGCCGACATCGGCAACCTTATGCTCGACGACAAACCTGCGGCAGGGCAGTGTCAGGTCGAGCGTCGCCAACTGGAGCGGGCCGTCCTCGGACTCGCCGACGAGACCCTCGCGCACGGGCGCGACTGTCAGCTTACCGCGGGGCTTGTCGGTCATCGTGTCGTCTCCAAGGCGCCATCGATAGGTGCGGCGTCGAGCCCATTCTCCAGCAAGGCCATTGCATCAACCTGCCGGGCGTGCCCGTCTTCGACGGTGCTGGCGAAGGCCCGCGCGATTCGGTCCATCGGCCCGTCCTCTTCCCACCGTTTCAAGCTGCCCACGATAACGAGGCGGTCCATCGCGCGGCTGATTGCGACGTTTATCCGGTTTGGTTTTGCGAGGAAGCCGGGCCGAATTGTCTTGGTGCCGCCTTGCATGGATCCGTCCCAGTTATTGCGGACGAGCGACACGATCACGATGGGGTTTTCCTTGCCCTGGTAGCTGTCGATCGTGTCCACCTTTAGTGCAGCGCGCAACGAGGGATGGATCGGTGCCAAGGCGATCTTGCGCCTCACGAGGTCACGTTGTGCGGAATAGGCGCAGATGATCCCTATGCCATGGGCGTGCGACGCTTGTTGGCCGAGCCAGTCGAGGAATGGCTGGCATTCGCTCCATCGCTTGAGAAGGCTTACAATCACGTCTGCCTCGACCGGGTTGGTCAGGCTCTTGCGATGATTGGGTTCGGCTTGCTTTGCGCGCTCGCCAAACGGCGCCGTATCAAACCACGTGACGGGTGCGCTGAGGTCGGTAGGGAGCGCTTCCGCGTCGATAATCGGCGTTGCGCGACCGTGCTCAAGGCGCTTGCCATAGAATGACCGCGAGACGATCTCGCCGATCGGCGGGAGCATGCGATATTGCCGACGCAGCGTGTGCCCTGCGGCAGTGCCATAGGGTGTCTCGAAGACGCGCTCGAAGTCGCTCCTCGCGACCTCGGCCACGCCCACGCCGAGGCGCTCGGCGACTTCGTCGACCACTGACTCCGGATGCTGCGGCTCGAGCTGCTTGTGGTCGCCGACAAGCACGATCCATGCACCCGCCTGGATCGGCACCGCGAGCTCGCTGGCAGTGCAACGCGCCGCTTCATCGACGATTACGAGGTCGAAGGGGGTCGAGGTCAAGCCAAGCGCAGACCGACCAAGCCCCACACAGGTGCCCGCTACGATCTGGCGCGTTCCGGCGAGGAAGGTCTCGAGGCTTCGTTGCTCGGTCGAGACCGTTCCCACGAAGTCGCGCGCCAGCGCCGAGACCGCCTGGAACCTGGCAATGCGGTCCGGACTCGGGCGCTCGTCCTGCGACACGGCCTTGAGGCAGGCACCGACAATGGTCGGCACGATCTTCTCGGGCGGTATGTCGGTGGGCAGCATGTCGTCGATCCCAAGCGGCAAGACCTGCTGGTCGATCGTCTCACGAAGCGCCGTGATGCGTTGCGCCGAATTCTCCTCATCCAGCAAGCTGGCCAGCCGAGCCGCGACGGGCCTTATCGCGAGCTCGATATGGGTCAGCACATCGGTCAAAGTTTCGGAGATGCCCAGCCCCTGGGCGGCAACGGCCAGGCGCTCCCGCATCTCAGCACGGAACCTGTCCTTCTGGAGTTGTTCGACGCGCTCGACGTGGAACGGCAGCAGGCGGTCTGAGACGACGCCCTCGTTGCCGACGCGAAGGATGCTCGGCACCTCGCCCGCGCGAGCGAAGAGCTTGAGCACGGCCTCGGCGGCGTTGTTGACCGCTTCATGCGCCTGGCTTGCAAGCAAGACATTGCGCGCCAGCCCCGAGGTGAGGGCAGCATGCACCAGCGCCGCAATGAAGACGGTTTTGCCCGTTCCCGGCGGCCCCTGCACGAGAGCAAGTGGCCGTGTGGCGAGCACAGCCGACAAGGCCTCGGCCTGTTGGTCATTGAGCCCGTACTGCTCCTTCAACTTTTCGACCGGTTGGCGATCGGGCAGCGACTGGGGGTTTGCCGCGGTGCGCGGATCGAGAATCCCGATGAGGTTGCGGGTGCGCGAGGTGCGCCCGACGATCCGCCTGACCGCAGCTTGGCGGCGGTCGAGGCTGGTCTCCTCCATGCGGCTCCGGAAGCGAAGCTCGTCGCCCTCATCGACCAGCGGCGGTCCGTTTCGCTGCTCAGGCCGCATGCTTTCTAGATAGAGCGTGTCGGGCTTGGATCGCTGGAGGTCGAGTTGGCCGACAGGCCGCCAATTGCCCCGACGATCCTCGCGCTCGACCATGACACGGTCGCGGCGATTATAGTCAAACGACCCGCTCAGCAGGTCGAACTGGACCTTGTGCCGGCTGATGTTCCTATCGAAGACGCTGTCCTCGGCGACCTGGCCATAGGTGACCAGCTCCCGTTCGGCATCGACGAGGATCTCCCACAGCCTCGCCACGTCGACCTGCCCGTTGGGCGGTGGCTGAGCGGCGATTGCCTCGATCAGGTCGTCCTCGGGTGGCTCGCCTGGAACGATGTCACGTTCCTCGGCGGGCCGCTGGCTTTCCGCCTCGGCCCCGGCCTCAATCTCCTTCGGCTGCGTCGGCGCTAGGGCTGCGGCGACGTCTTCGCGCTCGAGCAACGGAGTGAGATCGTCGAGCTGGGTAGCGGGACCGTCCTCAATGACAATGGCAGCTTCGAGCGAGCCGAACTCGAACCGCTGGCAGAGCCTGATCCTTGACTGCTCGAGCGCACGCCGGTTGAGCCGATAGGGCTTTCCATTTGCCCCGATGCTGACCTCAAGCTCCTCGCAGGCGCCGCGGATGATGAGCGCGGGTCCCCACGGAGCACGGCGAAGGAAATAATGGCCCTCGTCCGGTAACAATGGGCCTGCCCCGACGTGTGGGCTGGCGAGCCGGATCGTCACTAAGTCGACGCCGTCTGGCTCGCCGGCTACCAGCACGTCGATCAAGGGAAGCAACGTCGCGTTTGCCGGCTCGTCGGTCCGCACCTTCGCGATTGCCTCGCGTACGCGGTCGGATATCCTTGAATCGCTTCCTGCGAGGAGTTCCTCGCCGATGACTGTGACCGCGAAGCAGTCGCGTTCGTAGCGACCGCCGCTCTCGGGTGCATAGCGCGCAGTTACGGTGTCGCCCTCGGCGAGGGTCGTGAAATCGCTAAGGTCGACGATAATCGGTTCGCTCGGCGTTGCGGGATCGACGAGGATGTTGGCCGGCTTGAGGTCGCCGTGCGCCAGGCGAAGAGTGTGCAACTCTTCGACACGCCGGGCGAGCGCGTCGATCAATTGGAGTCGTGCTTCTTCGCCAAGATGCTCGGGCCGTTCCGCCACCACCTGCGCTAGGTCTGGGAGATCAATCCATTCCTGAATCATGACGATGGCATCGCCCAGCCACATCGCACCCAGAATCTTCGCGCATCCCTCAGGCTCGACTGCCGATAGCTCGGCAAGCTGGTCGAGGAAGTCGAGGATACGCGGGCCTTCCTTCGTCTGGTCGCCCCACGAAGCGCGTTTCCAGACTTTGACCAGAACCTCGCGACCGTCCTTGCTGGTCCTCCACAAGGCGCGCGTCTCGTCATCGCGCAGAATCTCGGCGGGCGGATAGGCCTGAAAGAGCGACATCTGGCTCTTGATCGCGCCGCGATGCCGCTCGAGCCCCTCGATGACTTCCGCAGGCGTTGGCCGGATGGCGACTGCGGCGTTGAATGCCGTCAGCGCTTCGCCCGCATCCCTGAAACGGTGCATCGGATCGTGCGCGAGCGCGGACGCCAGCCAATCGTGCAATTCGAGATAGTCGGACGCCTTGTCGGCTGCGCTGTCCCACTCGGGAATTCCGCTCGACGTTGCTGGGCCTGTGCCCAGGAGAATGCGGTGGACGGCGCAAGCCGCGAGGAACACATCGCGGCGCTTTGGGGTGGTTTCCACTCCGAAGAAGTCCTCGGGCAGCTTGCCCGTCGACAGGAATTGGAAGCGCGAATCCCCGAGCGAGCGGACATCGGGGTAGCTTGCCGCCATTAGGTGCGAGAGTCGAACGGTCGACGGTCGCTGCACCCAAACGCTGTGCTGTCCGAGGTCGAGGTGAGCAGCCTCCGCGAGGTGAAGCACGTCGAGCGATGCGAGCAACTGGCGAGCCAGTTCAATGCGATCGCCTCGATTGAGGTCAACCAACTCGGTGCTGGCAAAATCGGTCAGGCGGTGAAGCCGGCGCCGGCGGTCGTAGACCTCCCAGTACCGCACTCCGAAGTTCGGATCGCGGGTCTTACCGTCGATGATCACGCTGTCGCACTGCTCGCACCGGTCCTGCAGGTAGGCGATGACCTCCTGCTCGCGACCGGCAATCTCGCTGCGTCCTTCCTCTGTCTGGAAGCGCGTCTCCGCCTTGGAGAAATCCCATAGCCGGAGCACGCCGAGGGTTGGTGACTGCCGGTCGTCGCTCGCCTCGAATTCCGCGAAGATTCCGCCAGGGTGTTCAAACACCGGTGCGGCGGAGGTGGCGTAGAAGCCGCCATAGGTTCGCCGGCCGGGCAGGAAGACGCCCTTGCTCACATTGAAGAACTTCGAGAGCTGGTCCTTCCACTCCACCGAGGTCAGGACTCCAGCGGGTGGCGCCTTGCCAAACACCTCGATCCGCTTGGGAACCGACTTGAGCGAAGAGGTGAACGCCGCGACCGGCATTACCCCTTGGCGCTCGGTCTCTGAAATGCCGCTGAGATCCGTGGCCTTCGTCAGGACCACGAGGCCTTGCACCCTGGGGACGATCGGCTTTGCGCCCTTGGCGTAGCGCTTGAGGTGGGCCTCGAGCTGAATGAAGACTTGGCGCGCGTTCGCAGAAATCTTCGCGACCGGGGACGGACCATGGTCCCGCCCAGCGTTGAACCAATGCCCTTCGCGGCTCTCGATGGGGCCGAACCAATCCTTGATATCGACGACGAGAATGCGGTCGTCCGCTACGATGATGACGTCAATCTCGCGGCTTGAGCCGGGCGCGGTTGCAAGATCGAGGTTGGTGTAGGCGAACCAGTGCGGGGGCAATGAAGCGAGGGCATCAATGCCCTTTACCTCGCGCTCATGCAGGCCGTTTCCACAATTTATAATCTTCAATCAAATCCCCCCGAGTCACTACTTAGGCCACTCCAGATATTATCTTTCGCTTTCTCGATGACAAATTCGTTTGAGCGAGATTCGGCGCACCGGAGCTAGCTCTGTCATAGGATCATCTCCAGGCATGCTCATCGAACTAAGGTGCCCATCCCAATTTCCTATTTGGCTGCGCCGTTAGCTCGCGCGGCTATATCAGCGCATCGCGCCATGAGCACCTCGAACGGCTCGGCGTCGTCGAAGAGCAGCCCATCCTCGACCATGCGGGCATAGTCCTCCTCCAACGCCTTTGCGCCATCGCCGATGGGCACGAGCTGCAAACCGCCGTTGACGGCCGCCCCGTAGTCGATCGCCGTGCGGTCGGCGGCCTTTTCCGCGAAGAACATCGACTTGTGGCGTGCGACGGCATTCGCCAGCTCGCGATCTGCGAAAGCCGCTTCTGCCAGGCCGGCTTCATCCAGTCTGGCGACATCGTGCCAGTGCCGCGCGAAGCGATCTCCACGCAACCGGTCCTGAAGGCAGAAAACGTGGATGGCGGTCGCCTTCTCCCAGAAGGTCCGCTCCGCGTGCATGACACGCGGCCGCGCCGTCGGGAATATCAGGCCCTCGATCAGACCCGACGCATCGCAGACAACATCGCGCAGGCTCGCCGGCTCGCCCGTCGAACGGGCGCCGAACTCCAGCATGACGCTGGGCGCGACATAGCCGGACCCGGCCGCGGTCGCCTCATAGTCGATGAAGAGCTTGTCATCCTCGACGCGGATGGCCGCCGCCAGACCTTCGGCGGCCAGTGCGTTCGCGATCACGGGCTGCACGGTTTCCGCGACCCATGCCGGCAACCGCCGACGGACCTCGCTGGACCAGCGCTTTTCCTCGCTCCGCGTTTTCGGCAGACCCTCGCCATTGTCCCCGACCAGATCGGGCGCAATCGCCCGAATGTCGTAGGTCAGATCCACGTCCTCCGAAAATCGGCGGATGACCTGATAGGCTTTGGACAGCGATGTGCCGCCCTTGAACACCAGATGCTCGCCGAGCGGCGCCGCATAGAGGGTGGCGAGCGCCCAGACCACCCACACATCCTTTTCGAGGAGATGCGTCGGACGGCCCGAACGGTCAGCCGCGACTCCCAGCGCATCGCGCCGATCCTGCGCCGAGAGGCGGAGAAAGACATCAGGCATAAGCCGCCTTTCCGACGCTCTGCGCGAGCCACGTCGGAAGCTGTGGCGCTGCGGCGACCAACTCGCCGAACGCACCAGGCGGCATCCTCCGCTTCAATGTCTTGAGCGCTGTTTCCGCTTTCTCCGGGCCGAGCCAGGCAAGCGCCCGGACCGCCTCCCCTGCCGGCCGATTGGCCAAGGCCAATTGCCAGCGCGGGGCATGCCGCAATTCCACGACCTGCTTGCCAAGGTGCATCTTTCGGCTGCGCCCGGAGGTCAGATAGACCGACCGAACCGGCACTTGCGTCGTCAGCCCAAGGGCGTTCGCCGCGGCGGCGCCGTTCGAGACGATAGTTTCCCCCCGTTGGGTCGCGAGAGCCTCGACTGCCTGTTCGACCGAAGGTGTGCGCGTACCAAACCGGCTGGTGATGGGGCGAAGATAAACGCCGCGGCCGGCACGGATGAGCTGCCCGCGCTCGGTCAGGCGCGACAACGCTTGATCCACCGCAGCGCGATTTCCGAGGTGAAGCAAGCCCTTGGCAGACACGGGCGCCCCTTCGGGCAAGCCCGCCGTATGCGTCAGAATCTGTTCGGTCAGCCGAGTCATGGTCTTTCTCCTGTCAGAAATATACGCAGTTTTCTGACAGTTTTCAAGGAAGCCCTTCTGAAGGGACAGGGCGGGATAAGGGGGAAAGCCTTCCCCTGCGGCCGAGCCAGGGTCTCGGCCCACCCCTTGTGCGGGGAGAGCCCCCAGGGTGTGCTAAAACCCACGGATCAGGCAAGCCTGTCCGGCGATCCTGAAGCCGTTTCACGGACAAATGGTGTTGGCCGGGAGCGACCAACGCCCGAAATTAGCCGGCCGTCCGTTGAAAACCGGGGTACAGCCGGGAAGCGGAGTGGCGGATCTAAAGCGCCGGCTTTGGAATGGCCGCCGTTTCTGGAGTCGGCTTCCTGCCGTGCATGAACGCCTGAACCATGAACCATGCGAACGCAAAGACACCGAATGCGAACACGATGTCGCCGGGCACCCTTGCCCAGACCAGCGCCTGCATGATCGGGCTATGGATAAACTCCGCCGAGCGCGCATAGGCATAGCCGTGCTCGATGCTGGCGTAGGTCTGCAGGATGCCCTGCGGGAGCAGCGACAGGAACGTCATCATGCCAAGGCCGATATTGAGCGACCAGAAGGAAATCCTGATCCATTTCTGGTTCCACCGCGTGACGTCGGTCAGTCCACGCATGCAATAGAGCGTCAGGCCAAGGCCGAGCATGCCATAGACGCCGAACAGCGCGGCGTGGCCATGGTTGGCCGTCGTGTTCAGCCCCTGCATATAATAGAGCGCGATCGGCGGGTTGATGAGGAAGCCGAACAGCCCGGCGCCGACCAGATTCCAGAACAGGACGGCGGCGAAAAACATGAACGGCCAGTGGTAGATTCGTTCCCACTCGGCCTCATGCTCGACCTTGTGGCGCGTATAGGCCTCGAAGCCGACCACCAGCAACGGCACCACTTCCAGCGCCGAGATCATCGCGCCGACCGCAATCACCGACGTCGGCGTCCCACTGAAATACAGGTGATGGAAGGTCCCGAGCACCCCGCCGAACAGGAAGATGATCGTCGCGAACAGCACCATCACGGTGGCGGTGGAGGTTCGCAGGATCCCCATCTGCACGAACAGCAGCGAGATGATGGCGGTCGCGAAGACCTCGAAAATGCCTTCCACCCACAGGTGCACAACCCACCAGCGCCAATATTCCATGATGGCGATGTTCGTATGCTGGCCCCACATCAGCCCGGCGCCATACAGCAGCCCGATGGCGAGCGCCGACACCAGCACGAGATAGATGAGAGACTTGCCGCCCTCCCGGCGCAGCACGGGCCGGAGTGCGCGCACCACCAATGCCACCCACAGGAACAGGCCGATCAGGAGGTAGATCTGCCAGAAACGGCCTAGGTCGACATACTCATAGCCCTGGTGCCCGAACCAGAAATTCGCCGTCAGGTTGGTGAAGAAGCGATGGACCGCCGCCCATTGCCCGGCGAACGAGCCGATGACGATGACCAGAAGGCTGACGAACAGAAAGTTGACGCCGAGCCGCTGGAATTTGGGGTCGCGTCCCCCGAGCATCGGCGCGACATAGAGCCCGGTCGCCAGCCACGCCGTGGCGATCCACAGCACCGCGAGCTGCGTGTGCCATGTGCGGGTGATCGTGTAGGGAAGATATTCGGCGAAGGGCAGGCCGTAGAGCCCTTGCCCCTCGACCGCATAATGGGCGGTGACGATGCCGAGCAGCACCTGCGTCACGAAGAGCGCGCAGACGACCCAGAAATATTTCGCCGTGGCCCGCATCGACGGCGTGATGACCGCCTGCCCCAGTAGGTCGGAGGTCGCCATGCCATCCTCGGGCAGGATGTCGCCGCGCCAGACGTCAAACTGCTTGGCATAATAAGCGATCAGCGCCCCGGCTGCGGCAAGCAGCAGGATGACAGACGCAAGGCTCCACAACAATGTACCGGTGGTCGGGCTGTTGCCCACCAGGGGTTCGTGCGGCCAGTTGCTGGTATAGGTAATGGTCTGGCCCGGACGGTTCGTGGTCGCGCCCCATGCCGTCCAGAAATAAAAGGCGGCAAGCTGCCGGGCTTCCGCTTCCGACAGCTCGCCATAGACCGGAAAGGCATAGTCGCGGCGGAGCTGGAGCGAGGCGGGGTCGCCGCCATCGTACAGGCTGACGAAGTGCTGCTGCACCTGCCTGATCGCGCGCGCGCGCGCGTCGCTGACCGTTATGACGCCGGATGCGGGGTCATAGGTGTTCCTGCGCATTTCCTCCTGCAGCGCGGCCTTTCGCATCGCCTCCGCTTGCGTCGCGGATACCCCCTCAGGTACCGGCGAAGTCGATAGGGCGAGCAATGCCTCCGCCTCCCGGTGCAGCCAATCGGCGCTCCAGTCGGGCGCCAGATAGCTGCCATGGCCCCAGATCGAGCCCTGTTGCATGCCGCCGATCGACTGCCAGATATTCTGCCCGGCCTCGATGTCGGAGCGCGTGAACAAGGTTTCGCCTGAGGCCGATTTCACCGCTTCGGGAATGGGCGGCGCCTGCTGGTAGATCTGCTGACCGAGCAGCAGCAGGATGCCGAACATGACCACCATGCCGACCGACAGGATGATCCAGAGCCGATTGATGCTGAATGTCGTTTGATAGCTCTTCATACCCCAAACCCCCTCCGGTCAGAACAGTCCGTGGCTGCCGCCTACCGCGCCGAAAATTGTTATGACGCTGACAACAAGTAATAACTGATGCAGCCGTATCATTCGAGCGAAATCCGCCTCTGGTGACTGTGTATTGGCGAGGCGGCGATGAAGATGCAACGGCTCGATCACGAACAACATCAGCGCAAACACGGTCCAGAGTGCGACCATCAGGTGCATCCACCAGAACCGGGCGTCGAGGAAGCGGCTCCACAAATCGGCGCGCGCCACCAGCCACAGGCCGCTTGCGCCGGCAAGCAACACCCACAGGCGCGCCTGCCAGGCAAAGCGCGCCTCCATCTGCTGAAAACGGCGCAGGCGGTCCTGAGGCAGTTCCGTTGTCCTCAGCGTCGGCATCAGCACCCGGGTGACGAAGCCGACGCCGCCTATCCAGAACAGGACCGCGATGACATGCACCGCGCGAGCAAGGGCGAAGTCATCCACGGCCGGCGTCTTCGCCAAGGAACGGGCGTTCCCGGTAGAACTCGACCTGCATCGTCATGGGGCCGAGCGGAACGACATGATGGGTTGCTTGCGGCGGGATGATCGCGGGCCTGTCGGGCGTCACAAGCTGCTCGCTCGGCGGATCGACGAAAATGAGCCGCACTTCGCCGTCCAGCACCCGCAGCAATCCCCAGGTGCCCGCCTTGGTGCGATGATCGTTGCGTAGGGCATCAGGCAGGCTTTGCTCATCGAAGATCGGCGAGGCGCCATAGGGGGCGGGCGTCATGACGAGGCCCTCGCGGAAATGGCCGCCAGGCCGCCGCGGTCGATCTTGATGCCGGTCAGCAAGCTCTCGCCAATGCGCAGTGCCGCTTCGCGAAACCGATCCGCGACCGCGGCGTTCGGCGCGATCCGGTCAAGCGTCTGGTTCCAGAGCGACTGCCAGCGCGCGAAATGCGCCTCATCGAGCCCGCCGATCGCGATGTGCTTGCGCATCGGATTGCCGCTGAAGCGCCCGGATTCGAGCATGATCGAGGCCCAGAAATCCTTCATCCGCGCCAGATGATGCGGCCAGTCGCCGATCCGTTCCGCAAAGATCGGGCCGAGCATGTCGTCCTGGCGGACGGTGCTGTAGAACCGCTCCACGAGTTGCGAGATGAAAGCATCATCGATTCCGCAGGCGAGCGCGTCCGCCATCTTGCGCGCCCGCGCCTGCTCGGCATGGTTCGACGTCATTGCCTGCCTCGACTCGATTAAGATGTATTCCTATGCATGGTTTACGCGCGTTGGCGGATAAAACCAATATATGATATCCATCTTTTATGAGATTGTCCGTCCAGACCGACTATGCCCTTCGCACACTGATGTTCCTGGCCGTGAAGGACGGCCATCATTCGATCGCCGAGATCGCACACGCTTATGGCATCTCGAAGAACCATCTGATGAAGGTGGCGCAGCGACTGGCTGCGGAAGGATTTGTCGAGGGCGTGCGCGGTCGGAGCGGCGGCCTCAAGCTGGCGCGGCCCGCCAATGCCCTGAACGTCGGTTCGATCATGCGCGCCATGGAAGACACCGGGACCTTCGTGGAATGCTTCGACGCGGCGACCAACAGCTGCGTCGTGACGCCCGCATGCGGCTTGCGCCATGCCTTGGCAGGCGCGCTGGAAGCTTTCGCGCGACACCTCGATCAGTTCACCATCGCCGATCTCGTACCGGATTCCAAAAGCTACGGGTGGCAGCTCGATGCGCAAGCGGCCACTGCTTCGACGTAACGGAGAACCCGGCGATTCTGACCTCATCCTTCTCGGAAGCCCGCAACATCTGTAATGAGTTATTACGCCACCTAGCGCAGATGTTCAAAGCCAAGAACAAGCTTTTACTCATGAACCTGTCAGTGTAGAATCCAATTATCTTCCCATCCTCCACGCCGGGGTGTGCATGAGTTTTATTGAGGGACTCGCACGAGACCAGGTCAGCCTGCTTCCTCCTTGTGTTGATGACTATGTTTCCCCGGACGCATTGGTCCGAGTCGTCGATGCTTTTGTTACCAGCTTGAACTTGGCAGAGCTTGGCTTCGGTCGTGCTATCGCTGCGGTCACCGGCCGCCCTGGATACCATCCAGGCGATATGCTCCGGCTGTACATCTGGGGCTACCTCAACCAGGTACGGTCCTCACGCCAATTGGAACGAGCGTGTGTCCGCGACCTCGAAGCGCTTTGGCTAATGCGCCGGCTCGCCCCGGATTACCGAACGATCGCCTCCTTTCGTCATGACAATCCGGAAGCCATTGTCGGCGCCAGCGCTGCATTCATCCAGTTCTGCCGCGAAACCGGCTTGATCAGCGGTCGATTGGTCGCGCTGGACGGGACGAAGATGCGCGCGGTCGCGAGCCCAAAGAACATCGCTGGCGCCGACCGGCTGGCCCGTGACGTTGCGCACACCGAAAAGGAGATCGCCTACTACCTTGAACGGCTCGACATCATAGATGAGGCAGTGGCCCAGGGGTTCGACGATCAGCCCAAACATCGGGAGGCGTTCACCACTGCGATCGAGACCCTCGGGCGCCGCAAGGACAGGCTCGTGCGCCGGCAGGACATCCTGAAGGATCGCGACGAGACGGCTTTGGTCTTTGGCGAGTCCGACGCGCGGCCGATGGGCTATGGACGTTCTCCCAAGACACCCTGCTACAACATGCAAAGCGTGGTCGATGTAGATAGCGGCCTGATCATACATCACGACGTGACCAACGAGGCAAACGACAGCCAGCTCCTGCATCCAATGTCGATGGCGACGATGGAGGTGCTTGAGGTTAACGAGCTCAAAGTCCTGGCCGACGGCGGTTACTCCAACGCCCAGGCGGTCGCGCAATGCGAGCGCGACCATATTGAGGTCGCGGCGCCGATCAAACGCGGCGCCATGAGCACCGATTTTTTCCGGCCAGCGCAGTTCGTGTATGATGAGGGGACCGACACAATCCGGTGCCCCGCCGGCAAGACGTTGAGACCATCCGGCAAACATACCCGCAACCGTGCGATCCGATATAGAACGTCCGCATGCAAAGACTGTCGGCTGAAGAGCCGATGCACGTCCGGCGCCCAACGGACCATCCATCGGTTGTTCGACCAGGCGGCGCTGGATCGTATGGAGGCCAGAATCTACGCGGATCCGAGCTTGATGGTGACCCGCCGATGTACTGTAGAGCACCCCTTCGGCACGATTAAACGGATGTCCGGCGGCGGAAGGTTCCTCACGCGAGGTCTCAGAGCGGTAAAGGCCGAAGCGGCTCTCTCGATTGTCGCCTTCAACATCCTCCATGCAGTAAATGCCTTCGGTGTCGAGCGACTGACGCCAGCGGGGTGAGACGCGCGTCGCTGTGCTGGTGGCGGCGGATTAGACGAATGAGTTTTTGCACAGCCTGCCCCGCAACGCCCCCAGTAGAGTGAGAGTGCGGACGGGGTTTCCGTGACGGGTTGAGGGCTGGAGAAGGGTCTCCGGCGCCCGTCGCGGAGAACCGCGATGTTCAGGAATGACCGCAACGGGCGTGCCGGCTCCGACCGTGCGAGCCTATACGACGACATCACCAGCAAGATCATCGCCGAGCTGGAGGCAGGCCGCTTCCCCTGGGTCCAGCCCTGGGGATCGGCCTCGGTCAAGGCGCCCCTCGCCATGCCGAGGAACGCTGCGACCAGGCGGCATTATTCGGGGATCAATGTGCTGATCCTCTGGGGCGCGGTAATCCAGCACGGCTTTCCCGGCCAGAGCTGGCTCACCTTCCGCCAGGCGCTGTCGCTCGGCGGCAATGTCCGCAAGGGTGAGCGCGGCACCACCGTAGTCTATGCCGACCGTTTCACACCAGAGGACGAGAAGCGCCGCGCCCGCGAGGCCGGCGAGGAAGCTACCGCGATCCCGTTCCTCAAACGATTCACGGTGTTCAACGCGACGCAATGCGACGGCCTGCCGGAGGATGTCGGCATCGTGGCTCCGCCGCCTCCGCCCGGCCTCATCGAGCCGCAGGTCGAGGCCCTGATCCGAGCCACCGGCATCGACTTCCGCATCGGCGGGGACCGCGCTTTCTATGTCCCGGCGCATGACTATGTGCAGGTGCCGCCGCCGCAGGCGTATTTCGAGCCGATCAACTGGCACAGGACGGCCCTGCACGAGCTGGGACACGCCACAGGCCACCCCTCGCGCCTGAACCGCGATTTCTCGGGTTCCTTCGGCTCGAAGAAATACGCCTTCGAGGAGCTGGTCGCCGAGATCAACGCGGCCTTCTGCTGCGCCTCGCTCGGCATCACGCCTACCGTCCGCCATGCCGATTATATCGGCTCCTGGCTCGAGGTGCTGCGCGAGGACAATCGGGCCATCGTGCGCGCCGCTTCCCAAGCCAGCAAGGCGGCCGACTGGCTGCTCGGGTTTTTGCCGGGCGCCGATGTCGATGCGGCCGACGACGAACGGCAGGCGGCGTGACGATCTTCGAAAACCGGAAAGGCAGAGAAGCGGGCTTCCGGCTTTACGCCTTTCCGCCCGCCTGGCGCTGCCCTCCGAGAGTGAGAGGGCGGCGCTTCGCTTCGTGACGGGTTGGAGGTCGAGAGAGAGGCTCCCGGCCGCCCGTCGCGGAGTAACGAACATGGCGACTGCCATTCAGAAGATCACCCTGTCGTCGGCGCGCGACATCCCCTTCAACAAGCTGGTGCTGAGCCAGTCCAATGTTCGGCGCATCAAGGCCGGCGTCTCGATTGAGGAGCTGGCCGAGTCCATCGCCCGGCGCGGTCTCATCCAGAGCCTCCATGTCCGTCCCGTCCTCGACGCCGATGGCGCCGAGAGCGGCATGTTCGAGGTGCCCGCCGGTGGCCGCCGCTATCGTGCCCTCGAACTGCTCGCGAAGCAGAAGCGCCTCGCCAAGACCGCGCCGGTGCCCTGCGTCGTCGGCGACGCCAACAGCGACATCCTGGTCGACGAGATCTCGCTGGTCGAGAACATGGAGCGCGCGCCGCTGCATCCGCTCGACCAGTTCCGCGCCTTCCAGGCCATGCGCGACAAGGGCATGACCGAGGAAACCATCGCCGCCGCCTTCTTCGTCGGCGTCAATGTCGTGAAGCAGCGCCTGCGCCTCGCATCCGTCTCGCCGACTTTGCTCGAGATCCATGCCGAGGATGGCATGACGCTCGAACAGCTCATGGCCTTCACCGTCAGCTCCGACCATGCCCGTCAGGAACAGGTCTGGGAGGCAGTCAAGGATAGCTGGCAGAAGGAGCCCTATCAGATCCGCCGGATGCTGACCGAGACCTCGGTACGCGCCTCCGACAAAAGGGCCGTCTTCATCGGCGTCGAGGCTTATGAGGCGGCCGGCGGCATCGTGTTGCGCGACCTGTTCCAGTCGGACGATGGTGGCTGGCTGCAAGATCCGGCCCTGCTCGACCGCCTGGTGGCCGACAAGCTGAAGACCACCGCCGACGAGATCGCGAGCGAAGGCTGGAAATGGGTCGAGGCCGCCTTGAGCTTTCCCTACGGCCACCAGCATGGGCTTCGCGAACTGGCTGGCGTCACGGTCGACCTGACCGAGGAGGAGAGCGCTACCCGCGAAGCGCTGCGCGACGAATACGACCGGCTCGAAGCCGAATTTGCCGAAGCCGACGAGCTGCCGGACGAGATCGACGCACGTCTCGGCGAGATCGAACAGGCCCTCGACGCCTTCGAGCAGCGCCCAACGATCTACGATCCGGCCGACATCGCCGTCGCCGGCGTCTTCATCAGCCTCGACGCCGACGGCTCGCTGTCGGTGGATCGCGGCTATGTCCGTCCCGAGGATGAACGTCCCGTCGAGACCGAAGGCAGCGATGCGCCGGAGGTTGACGGTGAAGCTGGCCAGCAGGCCGCGCCCGCCGTTCAACGCGCCGTCATCACCATCGGCGGCCAGCCCGCGGAACCGGAGGACGATGAGGAGGACGGCATCAAGCCGTTGCCCGAGCGCCTCGTCATCGAGCTGACCGCGCATCGCACCCTCGCTCTGCGCAACGCGGTTGCGGAACATCCCGACGTCGCCATGACCATGCTGCTGCACAAGCTGGTCAGCGACACCTTCCGGCGCACCGCACCGGCCGGCTGCCTCGAGGCCCGCGTCAACAATATCTTCTTCTCGGCACAGTCCGAGGAGTTGAAGGACAGCACGCCCGCGCGCGAGGTCGCCGAGCGACACGAGCGCTGGGGCGATCACGTTCCCGACGACGACCAGGCCCTGTGGGACTGGCTCTCCCTGCTCGACCCCGGCACGCGCCTCGATCTGCTCGCCCATTGCGTCAGCTACGGCGTGAACGCCCTGTTCGAGCGGCCCAATCCCTACAGCGGATCGGGCGTCAGCCAGCATGGGCTGGACGTGCGCCTCTCGCAGGCCGACCGGCTGGCGCGAGCCACCGGCCTCGACATGGTGGCGGCGGGCTGGAGGCCGACGGTCGGCAACTATCTCGGCCGCGTCACCAAGCCCCGCATCCTCGAAGCCGTGCGCGAAGGCGCCGGCGAGCGGGCCGCCCAACTCATCGACCATCTGAAGAAGGGCGACATGGCCAAGGAGGCCGAGCGCCTGTTGGCCGACACCGGCTGGCTGCCGGAGCCGCTGCGCCTGGTCGACCTCGATGAGGGGCAGACCATCGAACCGGGCACGGAGGCAGACGCCGGAGACGATGCCGCCTTGCCGGACTTCCTCAGCGAGGATGGCGACGACGAGGAAGCCGACGGGATCGAGGACGAGGACACCCTGACGATCGCGGCCGAATGACCCTCCCGGCGGGGGAGCGGCGTGGGGTCGCTTCCCCGCATCGTCGCAAGGAGACCTTCCATGATTGAACCCGACCCGTCCGCCACGCGCCGCGTCGTCTTCCAGTATCTCGTGCCCGTTCACGTCGAGGTCGAAGACGGCCTCGTCGTTTGCGTCACCATCATCGACGAGACGCCGGTGCGCGATCCGTCCCTGGTCGAAGGCGATGCCGGCTACCTGCCGGAAGCCGTCGCCGCCGCCGACGACGGCCAGCCCTGGCCGTCCTGGCGGTTCGGCTACTGACCGCCTTCGATCCCCCCAAACCCAGCCCGGCCATCGCGCCGGGCTTTCTCGTTTCAGGAGCCTGTCATGGCCGACTATTTCACCCATTTCTCGTGCCTGCTCGACGTCGGCACGCCCGAGAACGCCGCCCGAGCGCTCGATCTCTACAACCGCCTGTCCGAGGACGGCGCATCGGAGGAACCACCCTCCGAAGGCTTCCTCCTTTCGATCCAACCGGAGCATGGCGGCAGCCAACTCTGGATGCGCGACGACGTGACCGGCGATCCCGAACGCCTCATCCAGTTCGTGAACCGCTGCGCCGCCGAGTTCGGCCTCAAAGGCAGATGGGGATTCCAATACGCCAACACCAGCTCGAAGCCCCGGCTCGATGGCTTCGGCGGCGGTGCGCATGTCCTCGACCTCGCCACCGGCGAGACCGTGGACTGGATCTACACCGATGGCTGGCTCGCCCAGACCATCTCCGGCGAGGGAGGACCGCTATGAGCATTCCCTCCTACGCCAGGACCAATTTCCAGACCCTGCTGCGCGCGGCGGGCGACGGCAATCTCGCCCTCATGGAATGCCTCGACGCGGTGACGGGCAGCCCGCGCTACGTCATCTGCGCCGTGGGTCGGGACGACGGCGATTACGTCTTCACGCCCTTCGGCCATCTCGCCAACGGCAATCCCTACGACGCCTATCTGCCGCCCGATCCCGGCGATCCCGAGGGCTTCGTGCGGCCCGACGCGGGAGAGGCGCCATGATCGACATCGACGCCATCTTCGCGGCGGATCGCCAGCATCCTCCGCGTGAACGGTCTCTGCCCTGGCCGGAAACCAGGGACGGCGTCACCGTCGTCATCGAGCCCAAGCCGCATTGGGCCAACGACATGCGGGCGTTCCGATCCGAAGCCCGTGAATATTGCGCCTATGCCGATTGGGCCGAGAACGGCGCCCGCTCTAGGTTTTTCGGCCACATCGACACCTGCGGCGATGACCTCATCCGCAAGTCCCGCACGCTCGTCGCCTGCGAGATCGCGGACGGACACTGGAGCTGATCTCCGGAAAAGCGCCCCACCTCACGGTCGGGCGCTTTTTCCATGCTGGCGTCCCGAGAGTGAGAGGGCGGCCGGAACGGGTTTGAGCCGGTGCGGTCGAGAGAGAGCGCCGCGCGGCTCGTCCGTTCCCGCTCTCCTTAAGGCTCACATCATGACCCTGATTTCCGCATCCGCGGCGGCGTCCGCCGCCGCGCCGCTTCCACTCGGCCCCAATCCCGAACCCGCAGGCGCCATCTTCACGGCCGCCGGTCTGCTGCTGCCCCATCTCGAACGCGGCGAGCGCGTCGATGCCACCGCCCTGCGTGCGGCGATGGAGACCGCCTTCGGTGCATCGGACGCCACCGGCGCCTGGGACTGGAAGACGGCCTATGACGCCTGCGAGACGGCGACCGTCCTGTTCCTCCGCAAATACGGCCGTGCGCTTTTCCGCAAAGCTGGGTCTCCGGCAGCCCGCCTTTCCGCGGTGTCGAAAATCGCCAACCTTCTACCGACGCATACGCGGCGGTCGACGGAGAGCCAGACCTTCCAGCAATTCTCTACGCCGATCCCGCTCGGCCTGGTCGCCGCCCACGCCGCGGCGATCACCCCGGCCGACCGGGTGCTGGAGCCTTCGGCCGGCACCGGCCTGCTGGCCATCCTCGCCGAGATCGCTGGTGGCGCGCTCGTTCTCAACGAGCTGGCCGACACCCGCGCCAGCCTGCTGTCGCTGCTCTTCCCGGCCATTCCCATCACCCGCTTCGACGCGGCCCAGATCGACGATCATCTCGATCCCGCCGTCACGCCTAGCGTCGTGCTGATGAACCCGCCGTTCTCCGCAATGGCCAATGTCGAAGGCCGCATAGCCGACACCACATATCGCCATGTCGCCTCGGCGCTGGCGCGTCTGGCTCCCGGCGGACGCCTGGTGACGATCACCGGCGCCAGCTTCGCGCCCGACAATCTGGCCTGGCGGGACGCCTTCATTCGCCTGCAGGAGCGCGGGCGCATCGTCTTCTCCGCCACCATCGACGGCGCGGTCTATGCCAAACACGGCACGACGTTTCCGACGCGGCTGACCATCATCGACAAGCGGCCCGCCGACGATCCGGCCGTGTTCCCCGCCACACCCGGCGTTGCCTCGGACGCCGCCACGCTGCTGGGCTGGCTCGACGATCATCTGCCGACACGGCTCGCCGTCGATCCCTCCCTCACGGTCCCGACTGTCGCGGCTTCCGCCCCTCGCAGCGTGCGCGGCTATATCAACCGCACCGCCAAGGCCGTCCCTGCGGCCGTGCCGATGGCCGAGCCGGAGGGCCTGCCACTCTCCTACGAGACCCAGGACGGCCTAGCGGGCGAAGGCGGCCGTTTGTCCGACGGCATCTATGAAGAATACGGAATGCAGGCGATCCGTATTGCCGGTTCTCAGGCGCACCCCACCAGGCTGGTGCAATCGGCGGCGATGGCCTCGGTCGCCCCGCCCAGACCGAGCTATCGGCCGCACCTCCCGGTCAATATCCACGAGCTGCTGTCCGACGCGCAGCTCGAGACCGTCATTTATGCCGGCGAGGCTCACTCCGATCATCTTGCCGGATCGTGGACGGTGGACGCCACCTCCGATGTCGTCACCGCCGCGCGCGAGGATGCGACGAACGCCGCGCGCTTCCGGCGCGGCTTCATGATCGGTGACGGCACCGGCGTCGGCAAAGGGCGTCAGTCCGCCGCGATCATTCTCGACAACTGGCTCCAGGGCCGCCGCAAGGCGGTGTGGATCAGCAAATCCGACAAGCTGATCGAGGACGCGCAGCGCGACTGGTCGGCGCTCGGCATGGAGCGGCTGCTGGTCACGCCACTGTCGCGTTTCCCTCAAGGACGGCCGATCACGCTGCCGGAAGGCGTCCTGTTTACAACCTATGCCACGCTACGCTCCGACGACCGTGGCGAGAAGGTTTCGCGCGTCCGGCAGATCGTCGAATGGTTGGGCTCCGATTTCGATGGAGTCCTCATTTTCGACGAGGCGCACGCGATGCAGAACGCCGGTGGCGGCAAGGGAGAACGCGGCGACGTCGCCGCCTCGCAGCAGGGCCGCGCCGGCCTGCGCCTTCAGCACGCGGTGCCGAACGCCCGCGTCGTCTATGTCTCCGCGACCGGCGCCACGACGGTCCACAATCTCGCCTACGCCCAGCGGCTTGGCCTGTGGGGCGGCGAGGATTTCCCGTTTTCGACCCGCGCCGAGTTCGTCGAGGCAATCGAGGCCGGCGGCGTCGCGGCGATGGAGGTGCTGGCCCGCGATCTGCGCGCGCTCGGCCTCTACACCGCCCGCTCGCTCTCCTTCGACGGCGTGGAATACGAGCTGGTCGAGCACACGCTGACCCTCGAGCAGACCCGCATCTACGATGCCTATGCCGGCGCCTTCGCCATCATCCATAACCACCTCGACGCGGCGATGGAGGCGGCCAATATCACCGGCGCCACCGGCACGCTGAACCGACAGGCCAAGTCCGCCGCCCGCTCGGCTTTCGAGAGCGCTAAGCAGCGCTTCTTCGGCCATCTGCTCACCAGCACGAAGACGCCGACCCTGATCCGGTCGATCACCAGCGACCTGGAAGCCGGCCATGCCGCTGTCATCCAGATCGTCTCGACCGGCGAGGCGCTGATGGAACGCCGGCTGGCCGAGCTGCCGACCGAGGAATGGAACGACGTCCGCGTCGACATCACGCCGAGGGAATATGTTCTCGACTACCTCGCCCATTCCTTCCCGGTGCAGCTCTACGAGCCGTTCACCGACAGCGAAGGCAATCTGTCGTCGCGGCCGGTCTATCGCGACGGCCAGCCCGTCGAAAGCCGCGAGGCCGTGGCGCGCCGCGACGAGCTGATCGCGCAGCTTGCCTCGCTGCCGCCGGTGCCCGGCGCGCTCGATCAGATCGTCCAGCATTTCGGCACCGAGCTGGTGGCGGAGGTTACTGGCCGCTCGCGGCGCATCGTCCGCAAGCGCGCGTCTTCGGGCGGCGACCGTCTCGTCGTCGAGAACCGCGCCGCCGCCGCCAATCTCGCCGAAACCCAGGCGTTCATGGATGACAGCAAGCGCATCCTGATCTTCTCGGACGCCGGCGGCACCGGCCGTAGCTACCACGCCGAGCTTTCGGCGCGGAACACGCGGCTGCGCGTCCACTATTTGCTCGAACCCGGCTGGAAAGCGGACGCCGCCATTCAGGGCCTCGGCCGCACGCACCGGACCAACCAGGCGCAGCCGCCGCTGTTCCGGCCCATCGCCACGGACGTCAAGGCGGAGAAACGCTTCCTCTCCACCATCGCCCGCCGCCTCGACACGCTGGGCGCTATCACCCGCGGCCAGCGCCAGACCGGCGGCCAGGGCCTGTTCCGCCCCGAGGACAATCTGGAAAGCGCCTATGCCCGCGATGCGCTGCGCCAGCTCTATCTCCTGCTGGTTCGCGGCAAGGTCGAAGGCTGCTCGCTCGACCGCTTCGAGTCCGCCACCGGCCTGAAGTTGATGGACGCGAACGGCATCAAGGACGAGCTGCCGCCGATCACCACCTTCCTCAACCGGCTGCTGGCGCTGACCATCGAGCTTCAGGGCGTGCTGTTCGCCGCCTTCGAGCAGCTTCTCACCGCCAAGATCGAGGGGGCCATTGCCGCAGGCATCTACGATGTCGGGCTGGAGACGCTGACAGCGGAAGGCTTCACCGTCACCGACCGCCAGACGATCTACACCCATCCGGGCACGGGCGCGGAAACCCGGCTGCTCACCATCGCGCAGCGGACCCGCAACCGCCCGGTCACGCTGGACGAGGCGCTCGCCTATCTCGGCGAACCCGGCGCCAGGTTGCTGGTCAATGAGCGTTCGGGCCGCTCCGCCGTCCAGATCCCCGCCACCTCGATCATGCTCGACGATGGCGAGATCGAACGCCGCGTCCGGCTGATCCGGCCGATGGAATCGCACACCGTTCCGGTGAAGATGATGGGCGAGACCCATTGGACCGCGGCAGAGCGGAACGACTTCGCCACGGCCTGGAGCGCCGAGGTCGCAGACGTGCCGGCGTTTTCCGACAGCACGATCCACATCGTCGCTGGCCTGTTGCTGCCGATCTGGAAGCGGCTGCCCAACGAGTCCACCCGTGTCTATCGGCTCCAGACCGACGAGGGCGAGCGGATCGTCGGCCGCAAGGTCTCGCCTGCCTGGGCGGCCAACGCCGCCACGGCCGGCGCAGCTACGCTCACGCCCGCCGACGCTTTCGTGGCGCTAATGGATGGCCGTACCATCCTCGACCTCGCCGAGGGGATTCAGCTTCGCCGCGTCCGCATCATGGGCGCCGAGCGCATCGAGCTGTCCGGCTTCACCGACACGATGCGCGAGCGGCTCACCGCCTACGGCCTGTTCCACGAGATCATCTCCTGGAAGCTCAGGATGTTCGTGCCGACCGATGCCGCCGGCCCCGTGGTGCTGGAGCGCGTGCTGGGCCGCTATCCGATCCAGCGCATCGGCGAACGCGAGGTGGCGCGATGACCCGTCTCGCCGCTTCTGATCTGGCGAACCGTCTTGGCCGGGAGGCCGAGGCGGTATGCCGCCATTATCTCGACGCCGGCCATCGCCAGGGCAACTACTGGCAGGTCGGCGACGTCCGCAACACGCCCGGCCGCTCGATGTTCGTGCGGCTCAAGGCGACGGTGAAGGGGCCGGCGGGCAAATGGACCGACGCCGCTACCGGCGAGCATGGCGATCTGCTCGACGTGATCCGGGAGAGCTGCGGCCTCACCGACTTCGCCGATGTCGTCGACGAAGCTCGCAGCTTTCTCAGCCTGCCGCGTCCCGAACCCGCGCCGGCGACGAAGAAGCGAGCGAGCACACCAGCCCCGTCGGGCTCGGCCGAGGCGGCAAAGCGGCTGTTCGCCATGTCACAGCCGATCAGCGGCACACTCGTAGAGGCGTACCTCCGCAATCGCGGCATTACGGCTTTGCACGGAACCGGAAACCTCCGCTTCCATCCGCGCTGCTATTACCGACCCGACGATCATGGCCCGACCGAAACCTGGCCGGCGATGATCGCCGCCGTCACCGATCTCAGGGGCACGATCACCGGTGCGCATCGGACCTGGCTCGCTCCTGACGGCTCCGACAAGGCGCCGATCCAAACCCAGCGTAAGGCGATGGGCGACCTGCTCGGTCACGCCGTCCGTTTCGGGATCGCCGACGAGGTGATTGCGGCGGGCGAAGGCGTCGAAAGCGTCCTGTCGGCACGTCAGGCGATACCGCACATGGCGATGGCGGCGGCGCTCTCCGCTGCCCATCTGGCCGCCATCCTGTTCCCCGAGACGCTGCGCCGGCTCTACATCGTCCGCGACAATGACCCGGCGGGCGACAGCGCACGGGATAGCCTGGTCGAACGGGCGAACACGGCCGGGATCGAGGCCATCGTGCTCTCGCCGGTGCTGGAGGACTTCAACGAGGATCTCCGGCGCCTCGGCATCGACGCGCTCCGCGCCAATCTCCGGGTGCAGCTCGCACCGCCCGACGTCGCCCGTTTCTGGCTCGAAGCAGCATAGTCGCCGGCAAGGAGTGTCGAGGCCGCGATCATCATAGCCGCCCAGATGCGTTCAACCTTCGGAGAGTACCGCGCCTCGGCCTTCGAGAGGGCGATCGGCCGTCAGCCGGGCCGGATCGGCAATGGCTGTGGCCGACGATTTTCCGGCGCGGCCCTCTGGGCCGCTTTCCATCGCGAAGCAAAATCGCCGGCCTTCGCCATCCTTCGCTGCGCTTCGGCCCTCTCGCTTCGCTCCGGGTGCAGGTCCGTCCCGCCCGACGGCTTCGTCGCCATGAAGGCCGCGACGGTCGCGGTCCAACCGACGGAGCATCCCATGAGCGGGCATGACGATTACGAACCCGAACACAGCGCATCGCCGACCGACCATATCGTGCAGGAGCTTCAGCTCTACGGCTACCGACCTTCGGAAGACGAAGCCGATCCCAGGCCCGTGCCGGAAGACCGCATCATCGAAGGCGCCGTCGCCGACATCTTCGACGCCTTGATTTCCACCGTGGCCGATACGAGCCTTGATCCTGACCTCGACGACCTCCTCTGGTCGACCGTCAATATGTTCCACCGCGCCGTCGAACGGGCCGACCGCAAGCTCGACGACAACGAGCAGGCGCAGAAGCGGCTCCAGCGCGAGCAGGATGGCTCCGAGGTCAAATCCGTCCAGCTCGAACGCCTGATCGACCTGGGGCAATCGCTGATCGAACGCCGCGACAGTCTGGAAATCTTCCGCGACAGCGCCGTCGACCACTACCACCGCGCCACCGGCTCACCCTGGTCCCAGCGCACAGGGTCGCGGGTCAACCATCGCCATCTGACCGCCGCGATGATCGACAGCCGCGACTTCATCGCCGCCAAACGCCGCGCGGAAACCGAGGTGCTCGTGCCCGCAGGACCGAAGATCGCCTTCTCCGGCGGCGACACCGCCGATCACAAGCTGATCTGGGCCAAGCTCGACCAGGTTCACACCAAGCACCCCGACATGGTGCTGATGCACGGCGGTTCCCCGAAAGGCGCAGAGAAGATCGCGTCGCGCTGGGCGGAAACCCGCAAGGTGCCGCAGGTAGCCTTCAAGCCCGACTGGACGAAGCACGCCAAGGCCGCCCCGTTCAAGCGGAACGACGCCATACTGGCGGTGATGCCGATCGGCGTCCTTATCTTCCCCGGCACGGGCATCCAGGACAACCTCGCCGACAAGGCCAGAAAGCTCGGCATCCCGGTCTATCGGTTCGGCACGGGCGGCGCGTGAGCGCCGCCCCAGATTTTTCTACGAGATGAGCTCTATAGGGCGACCGCTTTGTCCCAACAGCTCAACAACGCGGCAGTAAAGTCACCCTGCCGGACCGCAGCCCGAATTTCCGCACCTGTGAGCGGGACCACAAGCAACTCTTCTCGGCTCCCTCGAAGCATCTCCTTCGTGACCGTACCTGCGAATCCATTCCACGACACGAGAAATCCAAGTGAACAGCGCCGGCTTCGATTAAGCATCTTTTCATGGAAGATAACAAACTCGTTCTTGCCGCACCTTGCAGTCCAATTCTTGCACTCTACGAGAATCACCGCGCCCTCGCGCGCAAGGCGAGGTTCGCTACTCCCATTCACTATCGAAATATCTATCTCCTCCGTCTCCGTGCGAATACGCTGTTTCACGACAAAACCAGCGACGGAGGAAAACAGGCGAGCGCAAAGTTCCTCAAGTGCTCGCCCCTTCTCATCGGCACTTACTGCACCATCTACAGCATCGATCAATTCGTCCAGACTGTTCGTTCCCCAGCCTGAAAGGCGCGCGGAAACCTCAGCAATCCTGGCCCCTACCTCATCGGCTGCTTGGTCGGCAGCCTCAACTATTTCTGCATCGACCCTGACGATCTCGGCGTAGGCTCGATCCAGCTTCACGTTGGTGGCAGCGATACGATAACGCAGTTGAATATAGGCCCCATCATCCTCGTGGTGGACCAACTCTACGTCGCCACGCACACGTTGCCGCACCTCAACGGCGCGACGCACAAGGTCGAGATACTGCTCAAGGCCGAGTGGTGAATACCAGTATTTACGTGTCCATGTATGATCGGCTTCGCCGAAGAGCTTACCATCCTCCACGGAGAAGGAACCATTCCAGTCTAACCGGACCACGCCATCATCGAGGGTTCCAATCTCGTATCGGCCACCTTCTGGTATGTCCGTGATCGTCAGCTTACTCAACACGGCTTGGGTAAGAAGCGCCGCTTCTTCACCATCCGCTGCATCTGCAAGCGCGCCCTTCGCCACCTCGGGAGTCATACGGTAGTCAGTCCAGTTCTCGTTTCATCAGTCATGCTCCCCACGCTAACGGCCGGCCACGGCAGATGTCTACGGTAAGCCAAGAACATGCATCGGCTATTTGCGACGAGACCGCTCCGGATTCTAGGAATCCCCACCCCGCTTCAAATGCGCTGATCCTTGGTCCGGCCGAGGGCCTGACGCCATCAACCCATAAAGGGTCGGACTACGCATGCGCGTGCCGCCGCTTCGGCTGCGCCTGTCGCGGTGATTGCGGCCCTCGGCCGAACACATCGGGCGCTTGTCAGCGGGGAATGGATCTCCGCTCGAGACAGGAGCTGGATCAATGTCCTTCAACGCCGCCCACGCCTTCGCCCTCAGCCTCGCCACCACCCTGATGACAGTCATCGTTATCTTCCGCGCAGGCGACGGCACGCTGTCGGTCACACTCGCCAGTGAATATGACGGCGACGCCTCTCAGATCGTCCGCGAAATCGACCCTTTCATCCCATGAGGGGGCGAATGTCATCGCCTGCGGAGCTTGAACCTCATCCGTTTCAGCTCCCGTTGCCGTCCATCTTTTGCTATGTTCCCCCACGCGCCGTGGTGGTGGTGGAAGGCGCGCCCGTCAGAATTTTTCTCTCGGAGGCACCACCATGATCTTTCTCGGCATTCTCCTTTCCATCGCGGCAATCGGCTTCTTCTGCTGGCTGCTGTTCACGCTCGCCGTCTTCGCGCTGCCATTCATCGCAGGGATCACCGCAGGCGCCTGGGCCTATGACACCGGCGCAGGCTGGCTTGGCGCAATCCTTGTCGGCGTGGTCGCAGCCGGGCTGACGCTCGGCATCGGTCAGGTTCTGCTCGGGATCGTCCGCCCGCTCTGGGCGCGGATGCTGATCGCGCTCGCCTTCGTCGCGCCCGCGGCCATCGCGGGCTACCACGCGACGCATGGCATCGTGAAACACACCATGCCGTCGGAGACGTGGCAGTTGGTTTTCTCCGTCATCGGCGCGATTGCAGTCGGCATCACCGCGTTTGCGCGCGTCACGGCAATGGCGGCCACCGGCCCGACCGGCCAGCACCCCGCTCAAGCCTGATCGTCTCGCAACGGACACCAACGAGACCGGAACAACGACACCGCACTGCGTCCACGTCGTATCATGGGGTGGCGAAGCGGGCGACAGCGCCCGGATCACGCAGAGGACCGCAGCGCGCACCCCCTCGGGACCACCCGGACCCGAACGCCTGTCTCGGTGCAGCCGATCGATACGGAACGGCGGAGGTTCCCGCCCACGGCAGGCCATGAGAACGCAAGGACGCAAAGCCCGCCTGAGAAGAGGGAGAGATACGCCGACGAACGTCAGGCAGGTCTTGGCACCGGTCGCGATGGGGGCGCCACCCTCTCCGCTTCTTCCCGTAGCCAGACCGCAACCCAAGCGGCCTCTTCAATGGCCTGATCTGGCCGAAGGCCGGCTGCGCCTCAATCGCCTATGACGCAACAGCGGCGTCACAACTTTCATCCCCTGCCGGCTTCGCCGTCATTCCTCGCGAGACAAGAAAGTTCCTCCTTTGCTGTCGAGCCCCTGCGGGGTGCGCCGTCGATCGCCTCCGGCCTGTCGATCGCCATCGAGGTCGCAATGGTGCGGGCTCGAACACGGAAACGGAGATTTGAAAATGGCGACCATCGGCACCTTCAAGAAGACCGCCTCGAACGAGTTCAGCGGCGAAATCGTCACCCTCAGCGTCCAGGCCAAGGGCGTGCGCATCGTCCCCGACCAGCGCGCCACCGGCGAAAACGCCCCCAGCCACCGGGTTCTGGTCGGCCGCGTCGAGATCGGCGCCGCCTGGTCCAAGCGCTCCAACGAGGGCCGCGACTATCTCGGCCTCAAGCTCGACGATCCGAGCTTCAACGCCCCCATCTACGCCAACCTCTTCGACGACGAGGACGGCGATGGCTACTCGCTGATCTGGTCCCGCCCGAGCCGCCGGGCGGACTGAAACACCGAGCAAGGCCCCGGCCAGAGAGGCCGGGGCCTTTCCTCTGCTTGCAAGCGAATCAGGGACGCCTCTCCGTCGGAACGGACAGAAGAACAAGCCATCGTTCCTCCCTCGCGCACCTAGAGCGACTAAAATAGTCGTAGTTCTGGCAACGGCATATTGGCCGGTGGGAGGTGGTTATGCATGATCACCGCCCGACAATCACGGGCCGCACGCGCGTTGCTGGGATGGACACAGGAGACGCTCGCTGACCAGGCCTGCACTTCGCTGACCGCCCTCAAGCGCCTCGAATCCGAAAACGGCCTCGAGGTGTATGAGTCGACGCGTGATCTCGTTCGCAGAGCGCTCGAAGCCGCAGGCATTGTCCTGCTTTCGACCGACAAGGGCGAAGGTGTGCTGCTGCTCCACGATCGCAAGCATCTACCAGCAAAGCGCTAGCAGCCTGCCGATCTCAGGCTGGCGCCATCCGTGGTGCCGTTGTCGGAATTTCCAGCAACGGTGTTAACGAAAGTCCGTCGAGCGATTATAGTCGTTCTATGGAACAGCCGACCCCGTCATTCCTCGACGAGCCACCCGCTAGCCAGACTCTAACGGCCTATGACCGCGAGCATATGGTCCTCTATCTGCGTTTGCTGGATTCGGCGCGCGATGGTGCCGACTGGCGAGAGGCCGTCCAGATCCTTTTCGGCCTCGATCCCGCCCGTGATCCGCTGCGCAGCCGCCATGTCCATGACACGCATCTTGCGCGTGCACGCTGGATGACGGAACACGGCTATCGCGAATTGATCACCTCAACGCACTGATAGTCGTGATGCCGCTCTGGCATCACCCATTGCCGGTCGTCCAGCTTCCGCAGCGGAGATCCATCAGCAATCCTCCTCCCCAACTAGCTCAAAATGCTAAGGGAGGATCGCGATGACACCCGATGCATCCGGCTGGCGCTCGTCCGCGGCCTATGAGCATGTCGACGATATGAGCGCCTCCGATCTCGCTTGGGAGTGGCTCCGCCGCAACGATGCCTACGACGCGGATTTCCAGGAACTGAGTGACCGAAAGACCGATCCCCATGCGCTGACTGAAAGGATCCGGCATCGATGGAGGTTGCGATTTCCCGGTGGACCCGCTGGAACCACCACCCAAAGCCCGCATAGTCTGGATGCCCGACGAGGATACGAGCGCCATCTTTCTCGGGCCGGCCCCTTCTGCTCTAGCCCCCGACGCTGAGCTACCACCGACGATCGATGCCGCCCACCGCATCGGCGACAATGACGAAAACGTCCTTCTCTACGACCTTGGTAATGGCCAGCGTGTCCAGATCGACCGTGGGACGACCGCGCCGATTGGCAAACCGCTCGCCGCTCTAATCCCCCTCAACAGTGAGGGGTTCGACCGGCTCGAAGCCGTCAGTCGCCTGCTCGCGTCCCTTCACGGTAAGGCCATCCCTCGCGACACGCGGCTGACGGCGCAACAGCGCATGCGATCACGCAGGATGCTGCAATGCTTCGACGGCCATCGCGACGGAGCAACGCAGCAAGAGATCGCGCAGGTCGTATTCCATACCAACCCGCTCGATCGCCATGAATGGCAGGAATCCTCGGCCCGCCATTCCGTCAAATCGCTGCTTCGAGACGCTCGCGCCATGATCGCTGGCGGCTATCGCGCGCTGCTGCGCCATCGCAGACAGAGCTGATCGCACCCACACAATGCTTGGTGGGCGATTTTAGGCCCCTCTGATTTCACCCTGCATTTCGCCGGTCCCCCTTCGCCATCGTGGCCTTCGTTCGCCGCTGATCTCCAGCGGCCCTCACGAACCCGACGGAGGCCCTCGCATGCGACCCGATCTCGCCGTTCTCCCGCCGCGCTTCCTACGCACCAAGGAGGCTGCCGAGTTCCTCAGTCTTTCCGCCCGCACTCTCGAAAAGCACCGGACTTACGGCACCGGTCCGGCCTATCGGAAGCTCGGTGGCCGTGTCGTCTATGCCGTCGACGATCTCGAAGCCTGGGCCGCACGCGGCGCCGTCACCTCGACCTCCGATCCTCGCGGCTCGATCCTCCCCGCCAAGCGTCACACGCCGGCGCCTCAGGCCCATGCCGGCCGTTACGCACGCTGATCGCTGGCGAAACCCCGAGTGGCGGTGCGGCAACAATCCCGATCGGAGCGCGGACAGCTCGACCTGTTTCGAGCGCTCCCTGGCGAGTTCGCTGCCCGAGATGCGCAGGATCTCATGGCCTACCCCTTCTTCTCCCTCTCCAAGTCCCATCGCGCCGCACCGATCGATTTCTGCGCGGGCGACGTATCGATCCGCGTCGAGGCCGTACCCGATCACGGCATGGCGACCATCTGGGATGCCGACATCCTGATCTGGGCGGCGAGCCAGATCGTCGAGGCGCGCGACGCGGGCTTGCGCACCTCTCGGCTGATGGTCGCCACCCCCTATGAAATCCTGAAGTTCATCGGCCGTGGGACATCCCTGCGCGACTATCAGCGCCTCAAGGCCGCGCTCGACCGGCTGCAATCGACGACGATCTGCACTTCGATCCGGCAGGCCGCCGAGGGCCGGCGGCACCGCTTCTCGTGGATCAACGAGTGGAAGGAACGCACCGACCGGAACGGGAAGCCCGACGGAATCGAGCTGATCGTGCCCGACTGGTTCTACCAGGCCGTCCTCGACGACGCGCTCGTTCTCACGATCGACCGCGCCTATTTCGACCTGACGGGCGGTCTCGATCGCTGGCTCTATCGGATCGTCCGCAAGCATGGCGGTCGTCAACGCAATGGCTGGCGGTTCGACTTCCGTCACCTCCACCAGAAATCGGGCGCGCTGTCGCCGTTCAAGCGCTTCGCCTTCGAGCTGCGCGACATCATCCGTCGCCAACCGCTCCCCGGCTACACGCTGTTCCTGGAGATCGACGCTGGCGGCCGCACGCTGCTCGCCTTCGAGCCGACGCCGGCCTGTGGAAAAGCTGTGGGAGGCTTCGTGCCATCGGGAACCCGAGGGCACGTGCCATCAGGAACCGCCCCCTCGTGCCAACGGGAACCCAAACGGGCCGTAACCCACGACACGAAAAGCGAAAACCGCGCCCTTAACTTAGAGTCTAACAGAGAATCTAACTTTGAAGAGCGCGCGCGCGACGTGGAAAACCTCTGTCGGGGTGCCAGGTTTCGCGAACCGGGGCGAGGTTTCATGAACTCGCTCCAGGAAACGCGAACCGGATTCACGGACCGGGAGCCGGATCAT